>NZ_JADYWL010000009.1 GCF_015864825.1 Psychrobacter sp. NZS113 | reverse complement strand
ATTCGTGAAGGCGGCCGTACTGTAGGCGCTGGTGTTGTTGCTAACGTAAACGTTTAATACTGATCCTAGTATTTAACGCGTTAGTCAAAAGCCGTTCTCTTTATTGAGAACGGCTTTTTTTATGGGTGGCTATAATCGGTGATAATATAATGTGTGTTTTAAGAAAAGAGATAGAAGAGTGCAGATGTTTCATATAAAAATACTAGAGTCTGAAGCAGAAGAGCATGCAGCGATTGTCCAAGCAGTTGCGATGATCGAGAGTATTGTACAGTTACAAGAACCATGGACTGAACAGACTCTAAACGATTTGCTCAAACAAGATAGTATAGATTTAATGGTCGTTATGAGTACAGAGACTGACGAAGTGGTTGGTTACTGCTTATATCAAGTGGTGTTTGAACAAGCAGAAATTTTACGTATTGGCACACGCCCTAACTATCAACGTCAAGGTATTGCGTCGCAGATTTTTGCTAGGTTAAATATAGTATTAAAAGACAGTCAGGTGGACAATCTATTATTAGAAGTGCGTGCAGATAATACTCCTGCGATAGCATTATACGAGCGGCAAGAGTTTGTAGTGATCCATAAACGCAAAGGCTACTATCAGCTAGCAGTCGATGCTTTAATTATGCAGCATGTTTATCAGTAGTGACATATAAGTTGAATTGGCTTTATTGTTTTAAGATGTTTGTTCATCAGATTTTATACGATAATTTTAGTCGCCGTCTGCCTGCATAGCTTTAAGCTCTTTAATTCGTTCGCTCAAGAGCTCAATCATGATGCTAGTATTGGCTTGCTGTTTTTGAACTTGATCCAGCTTTTTTTGATTAAAACTTAATTGTTCGTCGAGGCTAATTTTCCCAGCATAAAAATCATTGAAGCCATCTTTCATTTCGTTGAGAGTAAAGCCTACCGTTTGTGCACTCTTGATTAGCTCGATACGTTCGACACATTCTGGATGGAACTCTGTATACAGTCGTGACCCTGCTTGACGCTTACGTGACTTTAGCAGACCCAATTGGTCATAATGGCGCACAGTATCCTTAGTAGTATTGGCTTTTTTCGCTAATTCTCCAATTAACAAGAATGATTTATCAGATGCCATAATGGTCTCATAGGTCTATAGTTAAGTGCTTGTTAATAGCCATAATGCTCATTATAAATTGAGCTGCCAAGGTTCTTCGTTATCGAGTTGCGACACTGGCAACGGTTTGTGGGAGTTATTTTGCCATGTGATGGCATCACCAGCTATCAATGTATCTAACTGAGTGAGAAACTCTACACGTGGTAAGGTCGTTGCGCCTAAGCTCATAAGATGATCGTTCGGTAATTGACAGTCGACCAACGCTACATGGCTTTGTTCACATAAGCGCATCAGACCCCAAAAAGCTAACTTTGAGGCATTGGAAGCGCAGTGAAACATCGACTCACCAAAATAGATATTGCCTATTTTTAATCCATAAAGTCCGCCAACCAATTGCCCTTTATCATCCCAAACTTCCACACTATGTGCAAACCCTTGCGCATGCAGCTTGGTGTAGGCTTCAATCATTTCATCATGAATCCAAGTATGTTCTCCTTCAGGCTGATTGTCATTAAGGCGGTCACTGCGCGGTAAGCTACAGGCATGTATGACGTCATCAAATGCTTGATTGAGTGTCAGTTGCCAACGGGCGCGATTCGCTTGTTTGCGCAATGATTTACTTGGCTGATAGTCTGTTGGCACTATTACACATCGTGGTTCAGGGCACCACCAAGCGATCGGCTCATCTTCATTAAACCAAGGGAACAGTCCTTGTGCATAAGCAGAGATGAGGGTTTCTGGTGCCAAATCGCCACCCATAGCGACGATGCCAATGCCGTCAGGGTCGATAGAAATAGGATCAGGAAAGTCATAACGCCCAAGACTTTTTAAAGTCTCAGGCGTGATGTGTTGATAATTCTGTTGAGTAAGGTTGCCCATTTAGGCTTCTTTATCTGCAGTTAGTGTTGAATCGTAAGTATGATCACGAGCAACGGTCTCTCCCAATGCATCCAAGTATTTTTCAGCATCAAGTGCTGCCATACAGCCAGTGCCAGCAGATGTGATGGCTTGACGATAGACATGATCGGCGACATCACCTGCTGCAAACACCCCTTCGATACTGGTTTGCGTGGCATTACCTACTAAGCCGCTTTGGACAGTAAGATAGCCATCTTTCATATCTAGCTGACCTTTGAATAAGTCCGTATTAGGCTTATGACCGATGGCCACAAACATGCCAAATACATCTAGTTGCTTGGTGCTGCCATCAATGGTTGATTTGATAACAACGCCATTGACGCCCATGTCATCACCAACCACTTCTTCGACACTGTGATTCCACTCGATTTTGACGTTACCGTTTTTGGCTTTTTCAAACAGTTTGTCTTGTAGGATTTTTTCAGAGCGTAAGCTATCACGGCGATGGACTAGGGTTACTTCAGAAGCGATGTTTGATAGATATAGAGCCTCTTCGACAGCAGTATTACCACCACCGATGACGGCGACTTTTTGGTTTTTATAGAAGAAACCGTCACAAGTAGCACAAGCTGAAACGCCAAGGCCCCTGAATTTGGTTTCTGACTCTAGCCCCAGATACTGAGCAGATGCACCTGTTGAGATGATTAGGGCATCACAAGTGTAGCTACCGTTATTACCCGTTAATTGAAAAGGGCGCTCATTCAAGTTTACTTCGTTGATATGGTCATAGACTAATTCTGTACCAAAACGTTCTGCATGGGCTTTCATGCGTTCCATCAATGCAGGGCCGGTTAAGTCATGAGCATCGCCTGGCCAGTTATCGACTTCGGTGGTGGTGGTTAGCTGTCCGCCCACTTCCATGCCTGTAACCATGACAGGCTTTAGGTTGGCGCGTGCTGCATAAACGGCAGCAGAATAACCAGCAGGGCCTGAGCCTAGGATGATGAGTTTTTCGTGACGTGGCGCTGTATTTTCAGTTGCCATGGGTAATTCCTTGCTAAATATAAAAGTTAAAAATAGGAGTAATTAATATAGTAAAGTTTTTCAAAATGACGACTAATATGGTTTTTCTCATTGCTGTGTGATAATAACATAAGGGCACGGCGTGCAAAGTGCAAGTTTGCTAAAATCAACATGGATATCATTAGAATTAAAGCATATAAACCTTGAAGTATTGTTGCCATAAATGACGACTATTTTATAAGGTCTATATAAGATTGTTAGCCTTATTCTATGAGCTGTATTGCTAAAAGTAGGGTTTTTTATCTAAATCGTATATTAGCTAACTTTCTTGCACTCTTTCTTTAGAAGACTGTCGCCACTATACCTATGTATTTGTTATTATAAGAAGTTATGCCAAGTGTATTGGGGCGCAGAAAGAAGGCTGTTATGACTCGTCTTTATGACAGACAATGCGTTCTAAACACTTTGCCAGAGATATTTATATCCGCACTTCTATATCGGTATCTCTATGTCAGCACTTTATGTCAGCATGATTAAGCTTAGTCATGCGTTGACGACCATTTAGTATTAATAACAAGGCAGATCTTACGTGATATCAGCACCGCTTATTGAGTATTTAAAAAAGGGAATATTTACCCTCCTTGGGTTAATATTGGCCGTTTATCTCTTTGTCATCTTGATGACGTATACAGGTAACGACCCTAGCTGGTCGCATATCAGTAGTGATATGACCACGATTAATAATGTGGGTGGTGCATCGGGTGCTTGGTTATCGGACTTGCTCTATAGCTTCTTCGGTTTTGGTGCATGGTGGCTGCTAGCATTTTTGGTTTATGAGTCTATCCTTATCTGGTGGGACAACAAACCAACATTTTGGCTGATGCGTTTGATTGCTTATGTGTTTTTATTATTAAGTGCGAGTGCTTTATTTGCACAATTGGTTGCGTTGGTTCAGCACGTAACGGATCCTGCAGCGACAAGGCTAGAAGGAGTTGCTGGCGGTATTATAGGGTTGGAGCTACAGTCTCGATTGGCTCAGCTTTTATCGCAGTGGGGGAGTGTGCTCTTCTTAACGGCTTTCGTTATTATCACAGCGACTTTTGCCTTTAATATTCATTGGCTTGCGATTTATCAGAAAGTGACAGCATTGTCATGGCTAGGTTCAGGGGTCAAACACAAAGGCATGGCGCAGAATGATATCTCTGCTCAAGAAGGCATTACCTCAGAGCAAAATAACGAAAGTATAGCAACGAATAAGACAGCTAAAGAAATCTCAGAACAGCAGCAGTTACCGCTTGAACTACACTCTGAAGATAGTGTAAAAGCAGTAGAAAATAGTGGTCGTTTCAGCAATGTCTTATCAGACTTTTTATCAACGTCAGGGCTTGCTGATAGCGTAAAAGCGTCGATGGCAGCAGCAACGCAAGCGGCTATGTCTAATTCAAGTGCCATGTCTAATAATGAAAATAGCCAACAGCTACAGGCGGCAACAGCGACACCTAGCGGTACAACTGATAATACGATCAATCATGCTAATACATCACCGACGTCAAGCTCTGTAATGACGCCTATCCGTAAAGTAGAGCCGAGCTTTGCTTGGAATGATGCAAATACCGTTGATGATTTATTGGCCAGTGAACAGATGGCTTACAACACCGATAATATGAGCGGTCATGGCTCAGATTTTACTGCACCAGTACCTAATCATACTGAATTTAGTCATACCAATACTGAGTCGCTAGAGTCATCTGTGCCATCTGCTCCGACCGTATCGACCGCAGAGATATCCGATACTCGGTTAACGGTGAGTCAAGCAACAAACGTTACTCAGTCACCAACTGATGAGTTGGCGTATAGTGAGATAGCTTACCAAGATACGGCAGATTCTGGGCTTGATGTACCAGTAGATAACATTGATACATTGGCAGATGCTTGGCTAGCAGAGCATGCAGATATTTCAGTACCTACTACTGAAGCGTCTATAGAAACGCTTAAGTCTGGCAGTGTCGCGGAGCAGCCAGTACGAGAAGCTGTCGTAAAGTCTGTGCCAGATTTGACCAGTGGTGATGCTGTTAATAGACAGTCTCCTAATAGCAAGCTTTCTGATAATAAGCCTTCGAGTATACCTGTTGCTTCAGTAGCTCGTGATTCGAGTCCATCTGTCGATAAACCAACTAGTAATCAAACTGATATATTAAGCAGTACTGCGTCGTCGGCTGCGATTGCATCGTCGGCTGCGATTGCAAAGTCAGCTACTCAACTGGCAGCAGAAGCTATTGAGCCAATGTCAGAAATGGCCGATATGACGCCGACCAATACACCGCCTGCCAATCCAACATTACCACCAGCGGCTGTCGCTGAGCCAGTTGTTGCCCCTAAATCCAATGTTAGTTTTGACATACCTGAGGGAGATTCTAGCAACCATATTGCTGATATGATGCCAGATGATACGAGCGCTGCTGACGCTGCTCCTGTTATGCCCCATATTAGCGATGATGCAGCGTTTAGTACCAAGTCACGCTCAATGAAAACAGCGGCTTACCGTAGTAGTTTGACGCCTATTCCTGAGATGTCAATTTTAGACAATCCAGACCCGAATCGCCAACCGAGTTATACCGAAGAAAAACTGGTTGAGCTATCAGAATTGTTAGAAATTAAACTACAAGAATTCAATGTAAAAGCATCAGTCGTCAATGCGATTCCGGGGCCAGTCGTAACACGTTTTGAGGTCGAGCTGGCGGCAGGGGTAAAGGCTAGCAAGGTAACGGGTATTTCACGTGATTTGGCTCGCTCACTGTCTATGGCATCTCTGCGTGTGGTTGAGGTAATACCTGGCAAGCCTTATATCGGTATTGAAGTACCTAACCCAAAGCGTGAAATGGTGCGTCTGATAGAATTGCTAAATACTGAAAAGTTTAAAGACCCAAAAGCGCAAATTAGCATGGCGATGGGTAAAGATATTGGCGGTAAACCTATCATTACTGACCTTGCACGTGCCCCGCATATGCTGGTCGCTGGTACAACAGGTTCTGGTAAATCGGTTCTGGTTAACTCAATGCTACTGTCGATGTTACTCAAATACACGCCTAATGAGCTGCGTCTGATTCTTATTGATCCCAAGCAGCTTGAGCTTGCCAACTACAATGATATTCCGCATCTGTTAACGCCTGTTGTGACAGATATGACGGAAGCCGCGAGTGCCTTGTCATGGTGTGTGGCAGAGATGGAACGCCGCTATCAACTAATGAGCTTACTGAAAGTTCGTAAGCTTGATGAATTCAATAAAAAAGTGCGCGCTGCCGAACAGTCAGGCAATCCTATGCTTGATCCATTATGGCGACCGAATGATAGCGTGAGTATCAGCCAAGCACCCAAGCTAAAAACGTTGCCAATGATTGTCATCGTCGCGGATGAGTTTGCCGATATGATTATGCAGGTCGGAAAACAAGCCGAAGAACTAATCACGCGTCTGGCACAAAAATCGCGGGCAGCCGGTATTCACTTAATGTTAGCCACTCAGCGTCCATCGGTGGATGTCATTACAGGTCTGATTAAAGCCAACATCCCAGTACGTGCAGCATTGCGTGTTAACTCAAAAGTCGATTCGCGGACGATTTTGGATAGTGGCGGCGCTGAGGATATGCTAGGTAATGGTGATATGTTGTTTTTAGGGCCAGGGCAAATTGAGCCTGATCGTGTGCATGGTGCATATGTCAGCGATGAAGAGGTCAACCGTGTGTGTGACGCTTGGCGTGAGCGCGGTGCGCCTGACTATATTGATAATATGGCAGGGAATTTTGAGTTATCTAGTCCAGGTGGTGGTGGTAGCTCAGGCAATGCCTCTGGTGAAGATGATGACTTATACAACGATGCAGTTGCCTTTATCATGGAGACGCGTAAAGTCTCTGCTTCTAGCATCCAGCGTAAATTTAGTATTGGCTATAACCGTGCAGCACGTATTGTCGACTCAATGGAGGAAGCCGGACTGGTTAGCTCGATGGGTAAAAGCGGCAAGCGTGAGCTGTTAATGTAGCGTTTAGATTTAATGATATAAGAAGGCGAGTCACGAAAGTGGCTCGCCTTTTTTATTGAGTAAGCATAATGATGTTTTTAGTGAGGAATTAAGTGCTTAGGCATATAATACTGAAATATTGTCACTAAAAAGACTCTAATTATTCAAGTTTAGATTTATACATAAATAACAGGCAATTCAGTACCTAAGTGACTAATGAGTTCGTTTATCGGTCATAAGTAGTGGTTTTTTATACTAAACTGACAGTTATTTATCGATAAATATTTGTTAATTTTAAAAATTCTCCATTCAATTACTCTCCAAGGAAGGTCGGTTATGTTTAAAGAGTATACCCAGTACGATGGTCTCGCATTAGCGTCATTGGTTAATGCAGGTGAGGTCAGCGCCAAGGAATTGTTAGATGCAGCAGTCAGTCAGGCAAACAAATTAAATCCTAAATTAAATGCCATTATCCACCGTTTTGATGAACGTGCGTATCGTGCGGCGCAGGCAGGATTGCCCTCTGGCGTATTTAATGGTGTGCCTTATCTATTAAAAGATTTATCGTTTAGTTTCGCTGATGAACCCATCACGATGGGCAGTCGTAGCGTCCATATCATCTCAGAACAAGACAGCGAAATCGTCAAACGGATGAAAGCCACTGGCGTCAATACCTTTGGTAAAACGAATACGCCTGAGTTTGGTTTGATTATCACGACTGAACCCAAAGCTCATGGTGCGACTCATAATCCATTTAAGAAGTGTTATAGCTCTGGAGGCTCATCTGGCGGCAGTGCAGCAGCCGTGGCGAGTGGCATCGTACCGATGGCAGGAGCCGGTGATGGCGGTGGCTCGATACGTTTTCCCGCTGCGTGGTGCGGCGCGTTTGGACTCAAACCCAGCCGTGGTCGTAACCCAATGGGCCCATCATTTGGAGAAGGGTGGGAAGGAGCAGTCGCTGATCATGTGATTACGCGTAGCGTGCGTGATAGTGCTGCTATGCTCGATGCAACAAGCGGTGTGGAAATCGGTGCTCCGTATGTCATCGCGCCGCCACAGGGTACTTTTTTACAAGCAGCCATGCGAGCGCCTAGACAATTAACCATTGCACTGCATCAGAAGCCATTGATTGCCAATACTGTGGTGGACAAAGAGGTACTGGCGGTCCTCGAGCAGACTGCCAAGCAGCTAGAAGCCATGGGTCATCGAGTAGTACCTGCCGAACCTAATATTGATATTGAACAATTCTGGCATGATTTTATGGTGGTGGTTTGTGCTCATACTGCTTTTACCATTGACAATCTCGAGCGTGATTTTGGTATCGAACATATCCAGAATCTAGAGCCGCAAACTTATAATATGGCACTGCTAGGTTGCTCGCTATCAGCGGTTGATTTGGCTCATGCCAAACATGGCTGGCATCATAGCCAATATCAGACTGGCTTGTTGCTTGAAACCTACGATATGATTTTGTGCCCGACCGTACCCACACCTGCGGTCAAGCATGGAGTATTGCCACCCAGCCGCACGGATGAAATGCTGATGCGTAGTGCAGAGTTTCTCAATAAAGGCTTTGATATGGGTAAGTATGCTTTTCGCTCTGGTATGATTGAAAAACTAAGCCAACCGATACTAGGCAAAATGGCCTTTACATTATTAGGCAATGTCACAGGCCTACCTGCTATGTCATTGCCACTGGGCATGAGTAAAAAAGGCTTACCGATTGGTATGCAGTTGATTGGGCGTATGAACGATGAAGCCACACTATTTAGTGTGGCAGGTGAGTTTGAGCGTGCGGGATTGTTTACGAAAGCTGCGTTTGAACAGTAGCGCTATGATGAGGACACGGCCTAGTACATGTTAATCAAAGCGATAAATATCCATACCCAAACTATGATGGGCCATGCTTTGGTGGACGACTGAGACGCGCTGACCAGTACCTAATGCAAAGAACAGCGGCAGCAAGTGCTCGTCACTTGGATGAATGTCTTTATAGTTAGGGTATTGCTGCCAGTCGAGAGCAGTGGGTATGTCTATTTTAAGCTGCTGTAGTAGCCATAGCTTAAAGTCTTTGGCCGCTTGATCGATACTGTCAGATTGCCAGCGCATGGCGCTCAGGTTATGTGTGATGTTACCTGAACCAATAACGAGTATTTGCTCATGGCGCAGTCGTGCTAGCTGTGCGCCCAATTGATAACAGGCGACACTGTCATAATGCCGAGGTAAAGATATTTGTACGATAGGTATGTCTGCCTCTGGGTACAGATGTCTGAGGGGTGCCCACACCCCATGGTCAGACGCACGGACAGGGTTGACGCTACAAGTAATACCGCGTGCGGTGAGCTGCTGTGCGAGTGATTCCGCAAGCGTGGGATGACCAGCTGCTGGATATTGTAGCTCGTACAACTCAGGCGAAAACCCTGAAAAGTCATGCCACGTCTTCGGTTGTGGATTGCTGCTGATTTCAAGCTTGGATGACTGCCAATGCGCGGACATAATAAGGATAGCACGTGGCTTTGGTAAGTTTTGCCCGATACGTGCCAGCGCGCTGGTGGTGGACGACTGCTCGATAGCAAGCGTGGGCGCACCATGCGAGATAAACACCGCTGGTAGCTTCGCAAATTTAGTAGCATTGGGGGCTACCTCAGGTGCATCTGCCCAAACACCAGCCGCAGTGATAGGTGCTGGCGAATTGGGATGGGACTCATCGTATTGATGGCTTGGATGAGAGGCGTCAGGTGTCGCAGTTTTTGGATATTTCATGCTGCATTTATTAGGGTAAGTACGCATTTTTCAATCTGTTTTAGCAGATATCTTTTTTATAAAGCATTTGCTGTCTAGAAATATTTTAGGAGTTTTCAAATATCAAAGCATTTAAAACATGGTCTTGCCAAATACCATTAATCATCAAATATGATTTTGCATATCCTTCTTGTACAAACCCAAGTTTTTTCAATAAAAATGCACTCTTTTTGTTATCAGGTAAATGATTAGCCATCACTCTATGCAGAGCGTATGTATCTCTTATATAAATTAAGGCAGTTGATAATACTTCATACATAATGCCTTTTCCTTCGTATTTTTCATCAATAGAAAAGCCCAAATAACAAGCTTGAAATACCCCAAAGATAAAGTTTGTGAAATTTATAACGGCAATAACTTCTTGAGAGCCTTTCAATGTCACGACAAAAGAAACGCCTTTAGCGTCTTTTTGATCAGATACTGAAGCGTCAATACGTTCTTTTATATTGGCTAATGTATAGTATTCAGAGGCCCTTAATGGCTCAAAAAGCGACAGTCTAGTTTTATTTCTAGTGAGATACTTTTGAACTTCTTTAGCCATATCATGATTAATATAAAAAACGTTCGTTCGTTTTGTCTGAAAAGCTCCATGCGAATTCATATATGACCTGATATTTTTTATTCAACTTGGGCGTGTTGGTTGTTCACTTAAGATAATTGTACGGCTATTAATTTCCACGGTGATAAGGATGGTTATTATTGATACTCATCGCCCGATACAACTGTTCCATGAGCACAACACGTACCAATGGGTGAGGTAATGTCAGCGCTGATAGTGATAGTTTTACATCGGCTTTGGCCAATACTTCTGGCGAAACACCATCTGCACCTCCAATGACTAGAGCAATATCATCGCCTTGCTGCATACCATCAGCCAGTTTATCAGCCAATCCTTCTGTTGAGATCATCTTACCTTTGACATCCAGTACCCATAATTGCTCACGACCTGACGTGTTATGAGCGGACAATATCGCCTGACCTTCTTGCTCACGGTACTGTGCTAGATTGGCATCCGAAGGGCTTTTTGCTCGTTTTGCAGCAGCCAGCTCTACAATCTCTGTGCTAAGCATGGGTTGAATACGTTTAAAATATTCATCGAAACCCGTCTGTACCCATTTTGGCATTTTATTACCGACGGTTAAAATTCTTACCTTCATAGTAGTTACCATTTCAATAATTGATAAAATGAAAAATGTGATTATAGTCAAAGAACTCTAAAATGGGTACAAGGCAGCCGACTGCAGATTGTACAAGTAGTACATCTAAGGAGGGTAACGCCGTAGCGGTTTAGTAGTTCACCGACTATATATTTTACATTAGCGGTGCAATAGTGTCTGAGACAGTTGCTTCTGTGTTTGGGTTATCCTTGCTCGCATCAGTCGTGCTTGGCTTTGGAATAATAGTGAGCTGGGCATCAGACTCAAAGACAATGGCTTCAATATCATCAAAACTGTTTATGCCTTCAGAGCGCATCGCACATTCGATTTCTTGACGGGTCAGCCGTTCATCTCGCATTGCATCTGGCAAAAACTGTCCTTGATAAAAGACGATACGTGGCTCAGACAAAATAAAACTGCTAAAGGGCGTTGAAATAGACGCATATTTGGTGACCAAAAACTGCAACACATAAAGTACTAAAATCGATGAAGCCCCTTCGACAAAAGGAATGTCTTTGAGCAAAATAGTACTGGCACCTAATGAGCCAATCATCACGGTGACGACCCAGTCGAAGTTGTTGAGCTGTGAGGTCGAGCGCTTGCCAGAGATCTTGGTAATCAATACGATGAATACGTAAATCATAACGGTCGTTAAGACGATATGTCCAAGCTTGTCTATGTTGTCAAAAAATAACATTTCCATGATGCTCGCTCCTATTCAAAGTAGGTTATTGTCCAAAGTAAGTCATTGTCGAAAATTTTACTCATTAGCGTAGCGTTAACGCAATAGAGTTTATAGGCGACACAGCTCGATAACTGAGCCAATTTTTTCGCTACTTATAGTTTTTCTGTGCTTGCTAATTGTTTATCGAGTTTTGCGTTTGGGGTCAAGTAGGCTGTTGAGTACCCAAAGACTGATTCGAGCGCTGACCAATGTGAGCACCAATATCATAACGAGTGCTGAGAGCAGTGGTAAAGGTTTTTGCATTGCCATATCGACTAAGACTTCACGGCTCACTGTGTCAAATAACCAAAACCATATGGCTACAAAGTAAAGCGCAGTCACCAGCCAGATAACAGCAACTCCGCTCAGCATAATGCGATTAATCTCACTTCTATCCAATGCTCGCTGTTGGTGCTTGACGAATTTACTGACGGCGATATAAGCCCCAATAATGATAGATAGCACCGTGACCAGCTGTGAGCTCAAGGTAAGCTGGGTCTGAATCATCATAAATATTGCGCTGGCAAGCGTATAACCAATCGCAAAAAAACCAATATACTGCGCCAGTTTGGGTTGAGCCAATCCATTATTTTTTGTTAGTCCATCGCGACCCGACTGAGGGCTAGGCTTGCTGATATTGGTTATCTTGCGTGGCATAATCTGACCTTTATAAAGGTAAAAACATAAGGTTGGAGTTAATATATTATCAACTATTCATTACAAAGTATTTTTGATAAAAGTAATCAATGTTCAGCTGTCCAATCGAGCATCGCATCCAATACTGGTCTGGCAGTATAAGCGTTCAGAGCCTGCTCACTATTGATAAGTCCCACGACGACATAATCCTGTCCTGACAACCCTTTGACATAACCTGCCATCGAGGTCACATTATTTAGAGTACCCGTTTTTATCCATGCACGGCCAATGGCTGCAGACTCTGGCAAACGTTCGCCATGCGCGGTGATGGTGCCACTGACACCTGCCACACCTAATGAATCGACGTAAGCATCGAAGCTTGGACTATCATAAGCGTATGTTAATAGTTCGCTTAGATTGGCCGCACTGATGGTGCATTCGCGGCAGAGTCCTGAGCCGTTAGTTAGATGAGGTGGTGGGGTGCTTAGATTGGATTGCCACCATTGCTTGATACTTTGCAATGCAGCTGGATAGTCGGTAGTAGTAGGTTTGCCAAATTGGTATAGGCTACTTTCATTTCTATGGTTCTTTACATATGTTTCGTCATGAGCTTTGACGCCATCGACATGGCTATAAGCACCTATCGATAGAGCCACTTGTTCCGCCATCACATTATTGGAGAAGTGGTTAATATCATAAATTTGCTGAGTGAGGTTCAAGGAGGGGTAGCTGACAATAGGCAGAGGCGACATAGACAATGCTGTGAGACCGCGTGTCGATTTTAGAGACTTTGTCCTAGCATAAGGCACTTCTTGTGTGATGACATCACCACTGAGTGTATTGCCTAGTGCTTGCCATTTTTCGGCGATGATGCGTGCAGCAAAGTCTTTGGCATCAGGATACGCAACATAAAAAACATGCTCGCCGCAGCTGTTTGGCAAGTCGGCATTTAATAGCAGTTGTTTGGTTTGCCACTGCGGCGAGAGGCTATAGCTTGCCTGTCCACAGCTCGCTGAGCGGGTGTTTATGGTAGTGGGTAATTGATAGTTTGCTAATTGCGGCGTATAAGTCAGACTGGCTTGACCGTTATCTAATGGGTAGCTTTTGATACCGATGGTACTGAAGTTAACCAAAAAACCATCGGGACTGGCGTTATAAGGACGCAATGGTGAGTTATCAAAGGCGGCAGGATCTTTAGTGATGTTTTTGAAGACAGCGCTGTCGATGATGATATCTCCATCGATGTGATGAATGCCAACTGACTGTACTTTATAAAGCAATTGTGCCAGACGATCATGAGTCATTTTTGGGTCGCCACTGCCTTGGATAACCAAGTCACCGTGTAGACGATCACCGATGACAAGGCCAGTATGGTAGACACGTGTATGCCAGACAAAGCCCGCTCCCAAGGTATCTAAAGCAATAAAGCTGGGAACGAGTTTCATGGTACTGGCAGGTGTACGAGCGATATCAGGTTGATGACTCAGTAGTGGTGAAAATGACATCTTTATAGACGGTGTACCCGTGCTGCCATCGGCATTACCATTTTTATTATGATCGTCAATGACCGTTGGTTTTGACGAGTCACCCAGTACGGTTGGGATACTTTCTAAACTTTGGTAGGTGTAAGGGTCATCCGTATAAGCATGCAGTGCTTGCTCACGCTTTTTAATCGTGCGCTGTTCAATCGTAATCAATGTGCTTGGTTGCACTAAATGACTTTTTTCATCGTGAGCATCACTCTGTGTTGTTTTCTGGCCACTGCCACTAGTATCAGACGTAGATTTAGTCGTTAGCTCTGATTGAGAAGTGTTTTCAGAAGAGCTATCCGACTGGCTGTCAATGACCTGAATGGGAGCGGGCAGGTGACTAGCGTTTTTATCGCCGACTGGCGTGATGACAATGCTGATATCAGCTTCCGTTAAATCAGCTCGTGATAATGCCACTTGAATAGCTGCTGGCAATGCTGCCTGTGCATATAGCGGCGTTGCGACTAATGCCAGTACGACTAAGCGTTTACTCACCTGATTAAACGGTCGTAGATGGTGAAAAATCGGTGAAAGTTTGGCAGCGAGGGCAGGAGAAAGAGAGCGTTTGGAAGTAGGTCGCATGAGCATCTTTTAGTCGGTGGTAAAAGCCGACTATACTAACATGAGTTGCCGTTTTCGCGTAGGTTGAGAGGCTTGTTAAAAGCTCGATTTTGTTATCTATAAATGATATTAACGCATGTGCAAAAAGGCCATCGCCGTCATAATGGCATCGTTATAAGCATCGTGAGCGCCCAGATCAGGAATATTATAATGCGCTAATATATTGGTCAAATGCTGCGATTGGTTAGATAGGCCTTGGGTGTGACCACTCATACGACGACTGTACAAATGCCGCACATCGATGATTTCATTGGGCAGCGTGGTACCCATATAGCGCTTGACCAAAGGATTCAAAAAGCCAGTATCTAGCTGCGTACAAAACCCAATAATAGGTCGGTTATCTATGAACGGTAACAGTAGCGCCAGCATTTCATCATAGCTCATACCATGCTCGACATCAGCGGTACGCAAGCCGTGAATGACAATGGTATCGCGGTCAGGCATCACAGGTGGTCTACAGACCAAGTGCATGCCATTGCCCGTATCGATGGTATTGCCATTGATATGAATCGCTGCGACAGACAGTACATGATGCTTTTTGGGATTGAGTCCTGTCATCTCACAGTCAATCGCCACCCACTGCTCAGCCATCGGTTGGGTAAACATCGAGGCTAACTCTGGACGCTGTAATTGCGTCTTTTGCCAAGTGCAAGACAACTGTTTTAGCCAACTCATATGCGTGCTCATTTGTTTATGCTATTTCTAATTGATAGTGCTGACGTAGCTGTGTCTTAAAGCTTTTGACCACAGACAGACACTCTTTTAGCAAGTCACGCTCAAGCGCCGTCAGCGTCGTTGGATTTACTTGGCGTGCGTGTCTGTCATCGGTAGACAGAGCAACTGATAGACGCTGTGCCATAAAGAATTCCAAAGCCTCTAACAAGTTGTCTGCACGCTCTTGGGTTAATGCATGATTTTTTACCAACGCCTTTAGGCGATTCTTGGTACTGGGGACTTCTAAGATGTCATTTTCTAACGCCAAAGTGCGAATACCATGAACCAGTGGAAAGATACCGGCTTTTTTTAGGTCGATATCGTGCGAATCTGACTTGCCACCTAGTAGTGGAACGAATTTTTGCCACCACTGATTGACATCACCAAACTGTAGCGCAGCTCGTGCGAACTGGCGTACAAACATAGGGTCTGATTGTCGATGAGCCACTTTTAGATGTTGACGTACTTGAGTTAATAACGACTCATCACCGCAGACATACTCACCATCGAGGATGGCAGACAAATAAATACCATGCATCGGATCGATGTTTTTAAACCATAAACTGATTTGCGTATTAAATGCTTTTAGCGGTTGTCGCCACATCGGGTTGGTCATCATAATGTTGCCATCGCACAGGGGATAGCCTAACGTCGCCAAATGGCTATTAAAGGTATCAGCAAACTGTGCCAGATTATCATGGGTGTAACCATCACGCATGATGAGCGCATTATCTTGGTCAGTACGCATGATTTGCTCACCGCGACCCTCTGACCCCATGACGATGAGGCAGGTGTTTGCCATGACTTCATCAGGCACGATGAGTTGCCACAGTTTGGTAAATACCTGTGCGTTGAGTGTCTGTACCATGCGACTAATGTTACCGATTTTGACGCCATTTTGATGTTGCACACGAATATAACGACCGATCAGCTCAACAGCGGTATCTAGACTTGATAGATCTTTTGCCTGCTCGATTTGAATACTAATGAGCTGTGAGTGATGGCTAATATGAGCGAGCATATCACTCTGTCCAAGTATTCCTACCACGTCACCATTATGATCAATCACGGGTAATCTATGGATACGATAGCGAGTCATGGTCAATAGAGCATCACCAATTTCATCAGTAGCGTTAATGGTACGCAGGTTAAAGTTAGCATAACGCTGGCAGGTAGTCGTGGCAGGATTCTGCTGTTCACTCACCGCACGGCAAATATCGGTATCAGTTAAAATCCCTAACAGATGACCAGTGCCATGATGTTCATTTTCAGTGTTTTCCGAAGAATTTGATGGTCGTACCAGTACGTGCTTCAGTCCTACCTGAGTCATGATGCAGGCGGCGTCATACAAGCTGTTACTGGCATCCACAATATGTACGGGTAATAAACTGACATCTATCACTGGTTGCAGCATGATTTGCTGAACTTCTTGTTGATCGTTATAGGCGTTAGGATTGGTTACTTTATGATTACGTCTCTGCTGTAACGCTTTTAATCGTTCAGGAAGTTTATCGGATAGCATTTGGCGTACTAGATGATTTTGTGCGCTGATTTTGTCGACTGCGCTACCAGCGACTTGTAGTAGCAAAGTATCTTCGGCAGCTGTAAATTGATAGGTCTGTAAGGCTTCAGTATTAGAATTGCCGTTTGCCGATGACTCGGGCAAACGACGACTGTCGAACCAGTCGTTATTATTGAGATGATCAGAATGATTGCTTCCTAGATAGGAGCCGACGAACTCACCGCCGAGTGACTGCTCAATTTGTCCTTTGATGACCACATACAGACATTTCAGCTCTTCTGCTAGTAGGCTTTCGCTTTTGGCAAGATAGCGGATTTGGGTGTTTTTTCTAATGCTTTGACGTTCAGCCATACTTAATACATCAAAGGGCGGCTGGGTAAAATCAAGATGGGCCATGGCATCATCCTTGATGGCATATTGGGTAAGAGATACTTAACTATAGCACTATTACAGCAAAAAACCTCTAATAACCACATTTATATTGTGGCTATTAGAGGTTGGTATTGTTCTTGAAGATTAATGCGTGTAAAGCGACTGCTTATGCACCCTATGCACCAAGTAATTTTTGAATACGGCTTATCGCTTCACGGCTCTCTTCGACACTAGCGACCAGAGCAATACGCACATAACCTTGCCCAGGGTTTTTACCATTCACCTCACGTGATAGATAGCGACCTGCTAAGGCATGAATATTGGCCTGCTCGTATAGTGCTTTGACAAACAGCTCGTCATCACCATTGAATTGCTTAGGCGCTTTTATCCAAAAGTAAAATCCAGCCTCAGGCATCCGTAACTCTAATAGATCGCCAAGCTCAGACATCCATAAGGCAAATTTTTCTTGATACAGTGCGCGATTGTGCGCCACATGCTTTTCATCTTGCCAAGCAGCGACAGAGGCAAGCTGATGTGGTATCGGCATGGCACAACCTTGATAGGTACGATATTGCAGATACGCCTGCAAAATATTGGCATCACCCGCCACAAATCCTGAACGTAAACCAGGTAGGTTTGAGCGTTTAGATAAAGAATGAAAAACGATACAGTTTTTAAATTTATGACGACCGAGTGCCGCGCAGGCTTGTAATAGTCCAATCGGTGCTGTATCAAAATACAGCTCGCTATAACATTCGTCACTAGCAATGATAAAACCGTAATGATCGGATAGGCGAATGAGATATTCCCAATCGTCCATCGTCATGACTGAGCCTGTTGGGTTGTTGGGACTACAGACAAATAGAAGCTGCGTGTTTGCCCAAACTTCTTGTGGTACTGCGCGATAATCACCTTTAAAGTCATTATCTAGTGTGCAAGGTACAAAGTAAGGCGTTGCCTGTGCCAATATTGCCGCACCCTCATATATTTGATAAAACGGGTTGGGCATAACCACCGTAGGAGGTTGACCAGATACAGACAGCGAATGATTGTCAGTATCGATGACTTTGTGATCGACGACCGCTTGTACCAAACTAAAAATAGCCTCGCGTGTTCCCATCACGGGCAATACTTGGGTATTGGCGTCGACATGATTTAAGAAAAACCGCTTCTCTAGCCAGTGAGCAATGGTTTGGCGCAGCTCAAACAGGCCATTAGTCGTTGGGTAACGGCTTATTTTGTCCAAATTTTCGCGTAGTACGTCCAGTACAAAAGCGGGTGGCTCATGCTTTGGTTCACCAATACCCAGTTTGATTTCACTGTAGTTATGGGCTGGGGTGCTATCGGCCAGTAGGGTAGCCATTTTTGCAAAAGGGTAAGGATGCAGGTACGTTAAGTTGTGATTCATAGGTAGGGTAACTATAATAGACAATTAATAATAAAGTTATAAAGAAAATTTACATTTAAGCAGTGTAGCACTTCTCTTGTTTTTTGTCTTTTTCTTCTTTTCATGCTCAGACTGCCAAGCTATTTGAGCATAACTGATGAAACAGACGCAGAGGTAATGTACTGAAAAATGCTCAGAAAATCTTATCAATTGATAACTTATAACAATACAAAAATCTCTATCAGTCTCAATGATAGTTCATGGTAAGGATAATTTGATATGCCTAGTGTTGCAAAGCCCGATAGTCTTGACGCTAAAGATATCAATGATGAAAACTCTAATGGTAGCTTGCTGCCCCGTACTAAATTGTACGAGCGACTTAAGCAACGTGAGCACAGCTGGTGGCAATCGCGTCAGCAACTGATTAACCATAAAGAAAGAAAAATGTTTTGGTATGGTGAAAACAGCTTGATGATGTGGTTCTTATGGCAATTGGTCAGCTATGTCATCGTGGCGATGCTGCTGATGTTGCTCAGCAAATTGCTGGGTATCATACTACCTTTATGGCAATATGTTGCTCTGTTTACCTTACAGACAATCATATTTGTGGTTATGTTGGCAGCCAAAGGTCAAATGGCGAATACTTTACAACGCAAAATTGACAAAGATGAGTTGCTACGTGAAGAAGCCATGAATGAGATGATTATTCTGGCAAAAGACAGTCTTTATCCAGATGTGCATGCCAATGCCCCTCTTTCTCTCAGGGAGATGTATGAGTATTTTGACAAAAGCTTTCATTTAGCAAGCTTGCATTGTTTGCTAAAAATAGAGGTCGATGCTGGGCGTTTAATATTGACGCAAAAGAACCTCGAGGCAGATATTCTGCCGCCAGACCTCGCTGATGATGAGCTCAATGAGCACGCTAGCGAGATGATATACAAAAGCACGTTATAAACAAACGCTTTGCTATTAGATACAAAAAAAGCATGCCATCGATAATTCTATCAATAGCATGCTTTCTGCTTTTCTATAGGGCTTTTTTGACGTACCTACTGCACCAAATTTGACTTAATAAAGCGGGCAGTCTTTCTGCACACTAAGACTGGCAATCAATGCTAATTTTAAGGCTTCTAGTCTGTCAGCAGATAGTGGCTCATCGTTCTGATCACTGATATAAAACATATCTTCTGCACGCTCACCCAAGGTGGTAATGCGAGCCGCGTGAACCTCAATCTTCTCTTGCAAGAATACTTGCCCGACTCGTGCGAGTAATCCTGGCTGATCGAGTGTCTCTAAGCTCATCACGTGCTGATCTGAGGCCTCGTTAAACTCAAATTTGATAACCGTGGTCACCTCAAAGTTTCTGAGCTGACGCGGAATGCGCTTGTTCGTAATCTTTAGCACTGT
Organism: Psychrobacter sp. NZS113; assembly: GCF_015864825.1. Lineage (GTDB taxonomy): Bacteria > Pseudomonadota > Gammaproteobacteria > Pseudomonadales > Moraxellaceae > Psychrobacter. The sequence continues at coordinate 117,486 of NZ_JADYWL010000009.1, read as the reverse complement.
TGGATCTTTAAAGGCGCTAATCAAACGTTGCTTAAGCTCTTGTTGACTCTCTTCATCGATTAACAAAGTGCCAGTAGGATCAAGCAATACATAAGAATCCAACGCAAAGTCACGCGTGGCAGTAATAATGCGTGCATCTAAAACATCTAGATTCATTTGATCGAACACTGCCATAGTGACGGCAAATAGATTCATCTGATCTTGGGTATAAACAAAGACTTGCACGGCATCCAGCGCCAGCTCTCTATGCTCACGCAGCACGACCAGTGGCGGACTGTCAGCGTTGGAGGCAAGACCAATCGGTGGGTGATTCAAGATAGCTTCGGTATGCCACAAAATATCTTCAGCGATTTCTCGTAAGAAGTACTCATCGCCCAAGTCATCCCACAGTCTCAAGACCTCTTCACGATTCATGTGCTGATTATTTACATTGGCTAACATCTCCAATGCTTGCTTGCGTGTCGCACTGATCATATCTTGGCGGTTGGTTGGTGCATCGATATCAGCGCGCAAAATACGACGAGTTTGTGAGTATAACTGTTTCATTAACGTGGCACGCCAGCTGTTCCACAACTGTGGATTGGTGGCGTTCATATCTGCCACGGTGAGCACATATAAATGGTTGAGATGAGTGACATTACCGACGAGGTCTGAGAACAGCGTGACAACCTCAGGATCTGAGATATCTTTTTTCTGAGCGGTCATCGACATCAATAGATGATAACGGGTCAGCCAGCCGACCAAGTTGGCATCCGCCAAACTCATGCCATGCGCTAAGCAGAACTCAATCGATTCGGTTTGACCAAGTTCACTATGATTGCCGCCGCGACCTTTGGCGATATCATGGAACATCGCAGCCAGTACCAATATCTCTTTGCGTTCGATACGCTGAAAGATAGAGCTGACAAGTGGGAAGTCTTCATAAAAGCGCGAATCAGTAAAGCGGTGCAATATGCGAATCAAAAACAACGTGTGCGCATCAACTGTATAACGATGAAATAAATCGTATTGCATGAGACCAGTGACTTGGGCAAAAGCAGGGATATAATTGCCTAATACGCCGTAACGGTTCATGGTACGTAGACGGTGAAACAGATAATTCTGTTCTTTCAAATTGGCCAAAAACAGCGCTTGGTGAACAGGATTATCACGATAAACCTGATCAATACCACGTGCTGCGATTTTTAGTGCGCGCAGGGTATGTGTACGGACGTTTTTGATATTGTGCTGACCCATCAATAAAAACATCTCCAGAATGGCTTCTGGATGCTGGGCAAATACCCGATGATGCGCCATAGAGATTTGATCGCCAACTTGATTAAAGCGCGCATTGATCGGATGCTTTTTAGGGCGTTCATCATCTGATAGTTTTGGCTCTATAATCGTTTCGTAATAATGATTGGTGAGCATCTCAGACAGGGTCGATATCTGCATGGCACAGCGATAGTAATCCCGCATAAAGCGCTCAACAGCGGCATTAGGCTCGTCGTCTGGTTGAGTCTCATAGCCCATTAGCTGGGCAATCTCACGCTGGTAATCAAACAGTAGCTTGTTTTCGTTACGACCTGTCAATACATGCAGGTAATGACGTATCTGCCATAAATAACCTTCTGCAAAACTCAGCTCATCGAATTCTTTTTCAGTCAAAAAGTTCTGCTGTACCAAGTCATACAACTTGCCCACTCGGAAGTAACGCTTGGTCACCCAACCGATAATATGAATATCGCGTAAGCCACCAGGGGCAGTTTTGATGTTTGGCTCAAGATTATATTCGGTAGCATTGTGCTGTAAATGGCGCGCCTTGGTCTCTTCAATTTTTACCTCAAAGAACCTACGAGGCGACCACTGTTCATTGACAATTTTAACGGGCATCTCTTGCAATGCTTCATTGCCAATCAATAACCGAGCTTCTAGCTGTGCGCTAGCAATCGTATGATCAAGCGCAGCTTCGAGCGCATCATTGACGGTGCGTACCGAGAGCGCAGGCTCCAGTCCTATATCCCATAACATTGCGACCAAGCGATCGATTTTACTGCTAGTCTCAGCGTTAATCTCATCAGGGGAGAGTAGTAAAATATCGATATCTGAATAAAGTGACAGCTCGCCTCGACCATAACCACCAGTGGCAAAGAATGCCAAGTCAGTTTTATCTAGCTCAAACCACTTAAACAAAGCAATCAGTAACTCATCTATCGCGCAGGCACGAACGGTCACTAACTGACGAATATTAACACCACGTTCAAGTGCACGACTGATGTCTTCATTAATTTGAGTCAACCACTTAGGAATACCAAGTAGTGGTTTTTCGGCGTTATCGCTATCTGATAGTGATGTGTTGGTCGCTATATCATGCGACAGCAACGGTAATGGCGTTAGGTCAATAGAGGTGATATCACAATTAAACATGAGTGTTATCCAATTAAGAGTTTAGAGATAGCTCGTTAAGCTTAAAGCCTATGACAACTAGGGTGCTATAGTCAATCCTATATAATTTGATACGGTGTCAGTCTTGCTTAGTTTACTACTCTTGTATCCAAATTATATTGAACCGCCTATATGTAGCGTACTATAAAAATCAAGATGTAATAAAATGGTATTGGTGCGAAAAGTATAAAGATAAAAGACCAATAAGCGCAATACTCAATTCACCTTGATTATAGTCCAAAAAAAAGACCGCCTAGGCGATCTTTTATTATATTACTGAGTCAAAAAGCTTAAATCTTCTTCAGGGCGGGCGGTAAACACCTCACAACCGTTGTCTGTCACGACCATTGTATGCTCCCACTGGGCAGACAGCTTACGGTCTTTGGTAATAGCCGTCCATTCATCCGGCAAGATTTTGGTCTGCCATTTGCCTTCATTAATCATTGGCTCGATGGTGAACGTCATGCCTGTTTTTAGCTCAAAGCCTGTGCCTTTTTTGCCGTAGTGCATGACTTGTGGCTCGTGATGGAATTCATTACTTATACCATGGCCACAGAATTCACGTACGATACTGAAACGCTCCGGCTCAACCACTTCTTGAATCGCAGCACCTACATCGCCTAGACGTGCACCGTTTTTGACGACACTCATACCTGCATAGAGGGCATCTTGTGCCACTTTACAGATACGCTTGGCCATAATAGAGCCATTACCGACAATCCACATTTTTGATGTATCGCCGTAATAGCCATCTTTGATGACGGTCACATCAATATTGATAATATCGCCATCTTTTAGCAGTTTGTTTTCGCTTGGGATACCGTGACAAACCACATGGTTGACCGAGGTACAGATTGATTTTGGAAAGCCATTATAGTTGAGTGGCGCAGGGATAGCGTCTTGTACATTAACGATATAGTCATGAGCAAGACGGTTCAATGCTTCGGTGCTGACACCCACTTTAACGTGTTCGTCTAACATAACCAGTAAGTCGCTGGCCAGTTTACCAGCGATACGCATTTTTTCTATGGCTTCTGGAGATTGGATCAAGGATTTTTTAGTCATCATAATCGTACTTATAGTTATGGAATTAATGTGGTGGATTATAGCATAAATGCAGGCGCGACTGTTTTGAGAGAGTGGCGAGCAAGTCTGGCGCTATATTATCCGTACACTGGTATTAATAGTCCTGTTCTCAAAAATTTCAAGATTTTTGTACTGATGAGTATTGTGTTCGTATTATCGAATAGCTACCTACATAACAGGCGCTATCAGCATGGTTCACAAGCGAGTGTAGGTGTATATCAAATACTTCAAACGAGGTTGACGCAATAATATTTCTATAGTGGAATGACTATACTGAAGCTATGATGACAATCAGGTATTAATTATGCACAATAGAATGCGCTATGCAGATTGACAAGTTTGATAATTATTAATAATAAAACTCATTGATGGAAAATATAAAACGCCATTTGTACTAGATTAGTACTAGGCATCTATACTTAACACTTTAAATGGAATCGATATAGGAGTTTATATGAAGAACACAACTAAAATAATGATGGCTGCAACGCTAGCTATAGGTACGCTTGCTGCTGGTTGCCAAACCACAAATATTACGGCACCTGTCACTCAACCAGTAACTTCTGCTGCTTTACAGGCATATAAATGGCAATTGGTCGATGCTAAGCTCACCAACGGTGATAAAATTAGCCAACTGTTCTTTGATCCTGCCAAACCGTTAACGCTAAATTTTATGAATAATGACGGCAGCGATTACGTAGCATTTATGAACACCTGCAATAATATGAGTGCGGGCTATAGTGTTGTTAATGGCGATGTACAAATTAAAAACGGCATTAGTACTATGATGGCTTGCCCAGAGCCACAAGCCAGCTTTGACACAGCGGCTTTGGCAACTGTACAAGGTAAGTATAGCCTCAATAAAAATGCCAATAATGTCCCTATTTTGACCATCAAGAATGACAGTCAAATCGCACATTTCAAAGCCATTGCTAAATAAAGCTGTTTATAACTAATCCAATCTTTAAGCAACTTAGTCTCTCTACAAGCTGTGTTGCAATACAAGCTTTCAAAGCAAAGTAGTATTTTGATCAAGCCTCACTTTATAGTGGGGCTTTTTTTGTTCAAAACTAAAGTCCAATTTACGTTACACTAGTGTAACAGGTTGTATTTGACCAACACTGCATCTGAGCCACGCTGCGTCTAACCAACATTTTGCGACGTATCTTTCATAGCGTACCTATTGGACTTTACCTTATGCTAAAAACCTATTTGTTAAAACCAACGATCAGTGTACGTATGATAAGCAGCACGGTCGCTATAGCAGCTTTCAGCGCTTTAGCTGGCTGTCAGACGCTGCCTAGCAAACCAGCCAATACGTCTACCAGTACCGTCGAGAGTAATCCACTAACTGCGCGTATGCCTGTGATGGACCGTCAAGGGCGCATAGCCTATGTGGATGAGCAGGGTACAGGCACCGCAAAAATATCGACACTGTATAGCATACGTCCTGATGGTAGCGATCGTCAGTTGATTGATCAGATAAATGGCTATATCTATGCGCCTGCATGGTCTGCTGATGGTCAACGGCTTGCCTATAGTAAACAAGCACCACGTCAGAACCCAAAAATTTATATCTATGACCGAAAAAATAACACCCAACGTCTAATCGTAAATGCTGAAGGCAGTAACATGTCCGCGTCATTCTCACCTGATGGTCAAAAACTCATCTATAGCTCAACTGTCGGTGGCAACGCAGATATTTATGAGATGCGTCTCAGCGATGGTAATACCAAACAGTTGACTACATTATCAAGCACTGAGGTACAGCCAAGCTATGCGTCTGATGGCAAAAGCTTTGTCTATACCAGTGATAAAGTCCGTGCTGGACGCCCAAGCATCTATCGCTATGACTTTGCCACTGGCAATGCGATACCTATGCCGACTAGTGGATATGTCGCGAGTCCTCAGCTTAGTGCAGATGGTCAGCAGTTAGCGTATCTCAACGGTCGCAAGGCTGCGGTTATGACATTGGCTAGCCGTCAAACTATCGATCTCGCAGAAACAGGACTCGATGAGCCTGCACGGTTATCACCGTCTGGACAGTATGCAGTTTATCCAATGCGTAGCTCGCAAGTGAGCAGCCAAGGCACTAGAAATATAGGTAGCCTCGTCATCCGCTCGTTATCTGGCAACACAAGCTACAGTATTAATAGTGACGCTGGCGGGATGGTGCGTTCACCGATTTGGGGACGCTAATGGCGAAATCTATGTATTATAGGGTGAGATGTCTATATAATTAATAAAGAAACATAAGTTGATTCTATGACTTAAGTTTTCATGAACATCACATAAATTTTATAAACGGCTCATCAAGATTCTGCGTATCAAAATACTATATATAAACATGCTGTATATAGAGATACTGGGTTAGGTGAGCAAAAGGAGAAAGTACATAATGCAAGAGTCGTTTTTGATATTCATCACCAAAATCAGCTTGTACCCGACGATAGTCTTTACAGGATTGGTGATGTTTGTGACCTTGTATTGGATGGTTTCTCTACTTGGTATGGCAGATATGGATACGGTAGATATTGGCGATGCAAGTGGTGAGGGTAGCAATTTGACCTCATCAGGTTTTGTGTCGGGGCTGCTGCTCAAATTCGGTCTGTATGGCGTGCCGCTTATCGTTATCCTTAGCTTAATCAGTTTAATTGGTTGGTTGTTAAGTTACTTCTATACCAGTTTTTTACATCAAAATTTTGATTCAGGCATCTTATATTATCTATTCGGCACCGGAGCGCTAATCTTTGTATTGGTCATCTCCATGTGGCTGACAGGTATCATCATCTCTCCCATCCGCAATAAAATAGCCAAAATACCTAGACGCAATGCTGCTAGCAATATTGGCAAAATCGCGGTTGTGCGTACCCTTAGTGTCACGGACAAACATGGCGAAGTGGAGCTGAATGATGGCGGTGCAGGATTGATACTCAAAATTCGCTCAGACATCAATGATGGCTCGCTGAAACAAGGCGATCGAGTGATGTTGGTGGAATATTTAGAGGCAGCCAATACCTATCGCGTCGCCCCTGTAAAAGATAAATAACCACTATAGTCACTCCACTATAAAAGTGTTACTGCGTTAACCTCGCTTGAAGTATTTGATATACATCTACACTCGGTTGCCTTGTACTACTTTTAAATTGAATCGACTATATAAATAATTTAGCCACTAGTAAGTAATTTAGTCACGATGATTCGCCATCATTATTTTCAGCACATCATCATTACTATTAGCACAGAATAAGTTCACAGAATAAACAGGGATTTAGTCAGAGTTTTTAGAAGAATTTCTGGTTTATGAATAATATTTTTAGCAATGATTTAAACGGTTTTAAATTTGGTTATAGTCGATTCAGAGTAATGCAGATATACGAATAGTGCGCGACAGGGCTATAAAGCACACGTGCTATAAAAGGTGCTATAAACAGTACATTTAACAGGCCTGATAGCGTATCTGATTTATATAGAATTGATTATGGAATGTTTTAATTAAAGGAATGGATATGGACACACTCATTATCGTCGGCGTGGTTGTAGTGCTGGCGTTTGTTTTTATGATGGTCGCACTACTGATGCTCAAGGCCTTTTACTTTAAGGTCGAGCAGGGCAAAGCACTCATTATTAACGGTGTGAGTAAAATTGCCGTACGTTTTGATGGTGGTTTTGTTTGGCCAGTCATCAACAAAAAAGAGTTGATGAGAATCTCGCTCATCACCTTAGAAGTGGACAGACGCGGTAAAGAAGGTTTGATTTGCGCAGACAACATGCGTGCTGATATCACCGTGGCATTTTATTTACGCGTCAATGAAACCGAAGAAGATGTGCTAAAAGTCGCCAAATCGGTTGGGGTTGAGCGTGCGTCAGATAAAGTCGCTGTCAACGAGCTGTTTAATGCTAAGTTCTCAGAAGCGTTGAAAACAGTTGGTAAGCAGATTGATTTCGTCAAACTGTTTGAAAACCGCAGTGAGTTTCGTGACAGTATCGTCCAAGAAATTGGTAACGATCTGAATGGCTATGTCTTAGAAGATGTGGCGATTGATTATTTAGAGCAAACGCCAAAAGCGTCATTAGATTCAAGTAATATCTTAGATGCTGAAGGTATCAAAAAGATTACTCAATTAACGGCCTTTCAAAACGTCATCACCAATGAGCTTGAACGTGATGAAGAGCTGGCCGTTAAGAAAAAGAATGTCGAAACCAGAGAGGCGATGCTAGAGCTAGAGCGTCAGCAAGCCGATGCCGAAGCCAAACAGCAACGTGAAATCTCGTCAGTGATTGCACGTGAAACGGCTGAAACTCGCAAGATTGAAGAAGAAGAGCGTAAAAAGTCTGAAACTGCCGTTATCTCGGTTGAGCAGGATTTGGCCATTCAACGTGAGAATCAGCAGCGTGAAATCGAAGTAGCAGGTCAAAATCGTCTGCGTGCAGTCGTCATCGAAGAAGAAAAAGTCACGCGTGCTCGTGATTTAGAAATTGTCTCCCGTGAGCGTGAAGTTGACTTGCAACGTATCGAAGCTGAACGTGCGATTGAGCTTGAGAAAAAAGAAATTGCCAACGTCATTCGTGAGCGTATCGCAGTGGACAAAACTGTCGCGCAAGAAGAAGAGCGTATCAAAGAAGTTCGCGAAATTAGCGAGGCTGAGCGTTCTAAGCAAACACGCGTCCTAGCAGCAGAAGCCGATGCGGAAGAAATCAAAGTACGTCAGGTGAAAAAAGCCGAAGCAGAAGAGCTGTCTGCCAAGCACAAAGCCGTCGAAATTACCACATTGGCTGCCGCGAATCTTGAAGCATCTGCCAAAGATTCAGAAGCCAAAATCAAGATGGCCGAAGGTACCAAAGCAGAAGAGTCAGCACATGGCTTCGCTGAAGCGGCTATCCAAGAAGTCAAAGCGGCTTCTCTGGAAAAAGAAGGCATTGCGAAAGCCAATGTTATCAAAGCAACTGGACAAGCTGAAGCGCAATCAGATCGTGAAAAAGGCATGGCAGATGCTGAGGTTATCGCGGCTCGTGGCGAATCCAAGGCAAAAGCTGAGCGTGATATCGGTATGGTCGATGCAGAAATCATCGCCGCTCGCGGTGAATCTACCGCCAGAGCTGAGCGTGAAAAAGGTATGGCAGAGGCTCAAGTCATTGCGGCTCGCGGTGAGTCAAATGCCAAAGCAGAACGCGAAGTTGGATTGGCAAAAGCCGAAGTTACTCGCGCACATTTCCAAGCCGAAGCAGATGGTCTGGTCGAGAAATTCAATGCCATGGGTAGCATGAGCAAAGAAGCACGTGAGCACGAAGAATTCCGTATGAGCCTTGAGACAGCATTGCAAGAAGCATTGGCATCGATTGACGCTGGTAAAGAGATTGCGAAAGAAAATGCTGAAGTATTGGCAGTCGCGTTACAGAAAGCCAAAATCGATATTGTTGGCGGCGAAGCGCATTTCTTTGATAACTTTGCCAAGTCACTGTCTATCGGTAAAGCCATCGATGGCCTAGCGGGTAAGTCAGACACATTGAGCGGTATCATCAATGGCGTGATGGCCAGTCAAGCCATGAAATCAAACCAGAAAAATGATGATAAAACGACTTATTAATAGGGTCAAAATGCCTAGTCTTAATGGGCAAATATTAGTGAGCAGGTTTTTATCCAACAGTATGAATGAGTAATATTCTTTAAAATAAAAAATCTGTCGTTTAGGCGGCAGATTTTTTTGGCTAATTTGACTTCGTTGTTCTAGGCTGGCGCTTTTAACCCAGCTTTTGAACCTTGCAACGTTAAAATTGTAGTGAAATTTGACAATACGTTTTTTTATACATTCCAAGGCTATGACGTCTGCGTCTGTATGAAATATTAATATTTTATAGTAGTAAAAGTATAGGGTATGGAAAAACTTATGAGCGATCAAGTATTAAGGCAGTACGAGTATAAAGTTTCTAAATCTCACGGAATTCGAGTTTTTATTTTCGCTGGACTAATTGCTTTATTCGGTATTTATAACGCTTTGTATAGCAACAAAGGTTTAAGTTTTTTCAACATGATTGAGTTATCGCCCAATATGGCCAATTATTTTTGGTGGGGAATATCTGTTTTGTGCTTGATGGTAGCGACTGAAGGTTTATTAACAATTAAGAAATCGTTTCAAGATTCCAGCCTGATTACGCTATACGATTCTCAAATGACAACACCTAAAAGTTCAATTAGTAATAAAATGCTAACGGTTAGGTATAGTGAACTAAGTAAGATTAAAATACAAAAAATATCCAAAGTTCGTCAATTACGCATCGATTCTTCTCAGGGAAAGATTGTCATACCAGATGTCAATTTTGTGAATAAAGCAGACTTCGATGACATGGTAAATATACTGTTGCAAAAAGCTCCTAGATGATGAGTTGGCTAATCTAAAAAAATAGCAGTGACGACTCGTTTTTTTAGATTAGCCAAGTGCTTCTTTACTTTCAATGATTCTTTATTGCCCAAAATTCTCTTATAGTGGATTCAGTTTAAAAGAGATACAAGGCAACCGAGTGCAGATGTATATGTGATACTTCAAGCGAGGTTAACTCTGTAGCTCTTTTATAAAGGATTGGCTATATTATGTAAAAACAGAAACGGACGAGCAACGATGGCGGACACGCAAAACTCAACAAATTCAGACAGCAACGATAACGCTAATCAAGCCAACCAAACCGATCAGGCAGTTGCTTCAGGCAATGCTTATGAGCTGATCAAAAAACGTCTGACGGAACAAGGCGGCCGTTTAGAGCAGCAGACGCAGACGCTAAATAATGCGCGTCTCGAAGAGTTTGGCAGCACCCAAATGCAAGTCATCGCCCGTACCCGTATTCGTACCGAATACAACTGTGTGGCACAAGACATGGTGCAGGTCGGCGATTATTTACTGTTTGGCTACAACGTTTTTATGGGGCTCAAACGCGCGAGCAACATCAAAGACGTATTGTCGTTATATCGCCTGAACGAGCCAGCTGGTAATGAAGAAGAGTATCAGCTCGAAGAGGTTGACTTAAAAGGCACTTTTTTGGCTCAAGACGCTTTTGTCCAAGACTTCAATGAGCTGTATCGATATTACAAGCAAACACGCCTGATTCAAATAACGGTGAAAGACAGCAAATTGCTGTTGGCATTTCAGATTGGTGAGCGCATCACTGATATTCGGGTGTTCCGTTTTGCGTTAGATTTTAGCCAAGGCACACCAGAGTCGGCGCAAGTCGCTTATGTGGACAATCGAGGCGAGCGTGACATTGAACTGCCACCTGCTTATGATTTTGACTGGATTGAGACCACACGCGATCAAATGGTGAATGGCAAATATCCCCATATGAATATCTTAGACACGATATTTGTAGAAACGGTCGGTGGTGATTTGACCATTAAGATTGAGGACAATACACAGTCAGGGCAAGGTATTTATAGCGAACCAGTCAATGACCGCACCCAGTCGCTGACCGATGCTGAGATTGCGTATGCCAAAGTCGGCAGTCTAATACTGCTCAAAATATTGCCTTATCGTGAAGAAGACTACCGTTATTTTGTTTATAACACCTTGACCGAAGCGGTGCTGCGTTTGGATGCGATTGGACAGTCGTGTGTTCAGCTACCAGAAGACCACGGCATCATGTTTCCGGGTGGTTACTATCTACAGACGGGTGAGTATAAGCTGTTCGAGGCCAATAATGTTGGCGCTACTGACTTACGGTTTAAGCGTAAAATTGTATCGCCGAATGGGGAAGATATTCTATTCTTATTTTATGATAGAGACTTGGGCGTCACGGGGTTGTTTCCTTATAACCTGATTAAAAAGCAGTTGGCAAACCCTATCTATTGTAACGGTATGGCTTTGGCTGAGAATGGCCGCTTGGTGCTGTTTAGTGACCAAAGTGAGCCGTCTCGTATTCACCCAATGCAGATATGGCACACGCCTTATGCCTCACACGAGTATGTGAGTGAGCTGCCAGAGAGCACGAGTTTCTATGGCAAGATTGGCAATAAAGAGCTGGTGCGCGGCATCTCAGACCTGTATAGCATTACTCGCCTGATTGATAATCAAAGCGTGTCACAGAAGCTCTATGAAGAGCTTACCAATAATACCAGCCGACTCTTTGACAGCTATTATTGGTTGTCTGAGCCTGAGCTGAGCGAAGTCGCCAGTAGTATTAAGGAAGTGACAGCGACAGCGGAGCTGGTCATTGATGAGTTCGCTAAAGTACAAAGTATCCAAAAGCAAACCCAAACGGCGCTAGCTGATGCTGATACGCAGCAAAGTGATATTTTGCGGCAGATACGGGTCACTAGCTTTGAGTCGGCCAGTGATTATGTCGATCAGCTGTCAGCATTAAGACGCCAAAAAGGCCGCTTAGTCAGCTTGGAAGATTTGCGATATCTAGATGCCGATAAGCTACAAGCATTACAGACGCAGCTAGAAGAGGCAGAAAGCGAGCTGGCTGAAAAAACGGTATTGTTTTTAAGTGGCGAAGAAGCGCTATCAAGTTACGAAGGCATATTGGTCGATGTCAGTGAGCGTTTAAACACGGCTGAAACTAATGCTGAGCTAAAACCTGTACTAGAAAAAATCGATGAGACAGCGCAAGGGTTAGATTTATTAACCGAGCTGCTAGGCACGCTAGATGTAGCCGATGCTACCGTGCGTACGCAAATTATCGATGACATATCGACCATTTATGCCAGCCTAAACCAAAGCAAAGCCAAGCTTAATCACAAACGCAAAAATTTAGGCTCAGCAGAGGCCGTTGCGCAATTTGGCGCGCAGTTTAAGCTATTCGGTCAGTCCATTGCCAACGCCTTATCCATTGCCAATACGCCTGAGAAATCAGACGAGCAAATGGCAAAATTGCTGGTCCAGCTAGAAGAGTTAGAGAGCCAGTTCGCTGATCCAGAGACCAACAGCGGCGATCAGTTTTTAGCCGATATCATCAGCAAGCGTGAAGAGATTTACGAAACCTTTGAAAACCATAAGCAGCAATTGCTCGATGCTCGCAACCGCAAAGCACAAAACTTAGGTGATGGCGCGCTGCGGATGCTGGAGAGTATTAAAAAGCGTACGCAAAGTACGGGTGTCACAGGCTTTACAGAAGAAGAAGCGTTAAATACTTATTTTGCGGCTGATGGTCTGGTACAAAAAGTCCGCAACATCGCAAAAGAGCTGCAAGCGATGGGCTTTAGCGTAAAAGCAGATGACATCGATGCCCGTCTAAAAGCCATTCAAATCGAGAGCTATAAGAGTCTAAAAGACAAGTCGGACTTGTTTGAAGATGGTGGTCAAATCATTAAGCTGGGTAAGCACCGCTTTTCGGTTAATACTCAGCCGCTTGATTTGACCTTATTGAGTCGTCAACAGTCAGATGGCAAGCGCGTGCTGAACTTGCATCTAACGGGTACAGATTATTATGAAGTGCTTAATAATGCTGAGCTAAACGCCTTGCGCCCGTACTGGGACATGAATATCGCCTCCGAGTCTGACAAGGTGTACCGCGCCGAGTACTTAGCCTATAGCATTATCGAAAGTGCTAAGAGCAGTCAAGACGGACTGACCGAAGCCCGTCTATATCAAGCATACGATGCGACTGTCATTACCCTAGATGTTAATGGCGACATTGATAATGACAGCTCATTGTCTAAACTGGTCAAAGCTTATGCCACCCCTCGCTATCAGCTTGGTTATGACAAAGGCATTCATGACCATGATGCCACGCTGTTATTGATGCAAATCCTGCCAACGTTGCGTGAAGCAGGGTTGCTGATTTATACCCCGCAAGTACGTGCGTTGGCGCAGTTGTTTTATTGGCAACTAAACATCGTACAAGCGCTTGGTCTAGACAGCTTGCGTCAATTTGGTTATGACGCTTGGTTAAATGAATCAGTGCTGACACGTGCAAATAACTGGACGGATAGAGCCGCTACCGCCGAGCAACTGCGCCGTGCATTGGGCAGCGATACTGCGAAGTCTCTATTGGTCGAGGACATGAGCCAAGTAATGCGTCATTTTGTTATGGCTCATAATGATGACAGTCTTAGCGCTGACAACGGTGCTAGTAAGCATTCAGAACCAGATTCAAATACCAGTGATGTTCATAACGCCAATATTTTTAAACCAAGTTATGTTCAGCTTGCTTGTGAATACTTGGTGAGCGTCATGGGGCAGTCAGCGGAATCGAATGCAGGCGCACATAACATAATAAAATGGCAAACCAGTCAACAAGCACAGCAGTTGTGTGAGCAGCTAAGCCAAACATTGAATAGCACGTCAGGCAGCACGCAAAATACGGCCAGTTTTGACCAATTACAGTCTTCAATCGGCAAGCTTGGCTTCCAACCCAAATCAGCCTATGAGCTACTAGCCACATGGTTTCATGCCTTACTTGATAAAACCTATGGTCGTAATGAGTCGGCTAACGCAACAGCTAATGGCACGGATGAGGCAGGCGAGACACTCAGTGAAGAGCAGCTTGCTGAGAGTAAGGAAAAAGAAGCGCTACGCAAGCAGCAATTAGAAAGTGGCCGTCATTATGTGCCGGAAGCGATTGCTGTTTTACTTACCCAGTTAAATGATGCCCAGCGTGAAGCCTTGGTACAGCGCCTCATTGATTCAGGTGCTAGCTTTGATAAAGGGCTAGGCAATAAAGGGTTGGGTAACCAAGGTTTAGGTAGTAACGGACTAGGCAATCAAGGCGCGAGTGGCACACCATCGGCCTTGTCATATTCCTCAATTACCTCATCAACGGCTTCATTGACCAGTATTAATAATCCGCTCAATCAAGTGCAAAGCTTTGAGCGTAGCACGGGTAAGGTATCGCTTGAGATACAAGTTAATAACTTGCTGGGTGAGCATATACGTATTCATCAGCAGACCTTAACCTTTGCCGTCGATGATTTCTTAAATCGTCTGCATCATCATGATACCCAAGTTATCCCTGCCTATAGACGATATCTGGCCATGCGCTCCGAGATATTGCATGACTCAAAAGAGACGTTGCGACTGGACGAATTTATGCCGCGTCCATTGTCTTCATTTGTGCGTAACCGTCTGATTAACGAGAGCTATCTGCCACTTATTGGTGACAATCTTGCCAAACAGATGGGCACGGTCGGCGAGGATAAGCGTACTGATTTGATGGGTATTCTCATGATGATATCGCCACCAGGGTATGGTAAAACCACCTTGATGGAGTACGTGGCAAATCGTCTCGGCCTTATCTTTATGAAGATTAACTGTCCGTCACTCGGTCATGACGTCACCTCATTAGATCCCGAAAAAGCACCCAATGCTACTGCGCGAGAAGAGTTGAATAAAATCAACTTGGCCTTTGAAATGGGCAATAACGTCATGCTTTATCTCGATGATATTCAACATACACATGCGGAATTTTTGCAGAAGTTTATCTCATTGGGCGACGGTACACGCCGTATCGATGGTGTCTGGCAAGGTAAAACCAAGACCTATGACATGCGTGGCAAAAAGTTCTGCGTGGTCATGGCAGGTAACCCGTATACCGAAAGCGGCGAGGCCTTTAAAGTGCCTGACATGCTTGCCAATCGTGCCGATATCTACAACTTAGGCGATATCATGAGCGGCATGGAAGAAGTGTTTGCACTCAGTTATATCGAAAACTCGCTGACCTCTAATACCGTCCTCGCACCAATGGCCAACCGTGACTTAAGCGATGTACATCGTTTGATTAAAATGGCAAAAACGGACAATGCGAATCTTGCCCAAGCACAAAGCAGCGATCTGACGTATCCGTATAGCACTTCAGAAGTTAACGAGATTATCGCCATCTTGCGCCATATGTTTAGGGTGCAAGAAGTCATTCTGGACGTCAACCAAGCCTATATTGCCTCCGCCTCGCAAGACGATAAATATCGCGTTGAGCCGATATTTAAGCTACAGGGCAGTTATCGTAATATGAACAAGATGACCGAAAAACTATCGGCGGTCATGAATGAAGAAGAGCTGAACCAGCTGATAGATGATCACTATCTGGGCGAGTCGCAGCTATTGACCCAAGGCGCAGAGAGCAACTTGCTCAAGCTTGGTGAGATGCGTGGTGTCTTGACCGAAGAAGAAATGCAGCGTTGGGCACAAATCAAAGCTGATTTCTTGCGTAACAAAGCCATGGGCGGTGAAGATGGTGATACGGGCGCGCGTATCGTTGCCCAGTTGGTCGACTTGGCCAGTGGCTTCAATGCCATCAGTAGCCAGTTTGAGACATACTTAACGAAAAACGACCCAGAGCAAATCGCTCGCTTACGAGAAGCAGGTCAACAAGCGCAACTCGATGCCCAGCTAAACGGCCAATTAGAAGCACAGAAAATCCTTGCCGATAGCGTCATTAATAATGCCAAAGTCGTCAGCGACAGTATTGATAACGGCTTTGAGAAAAGCGTGAGTCAATTGCTGCAAATATATAAGCACGATCATAAGTCAGAAGGCGAGTATCTCAAGCAAAACCAATATGCACAAAAACAGCTCATGGTGCAGCTGGTCAATGCCGTTGAACAACTGGCGCAAAAAATGGCGGATAGCTTGGTTAGCAATAATGATAATCAAACAGCCGATAGCGATATCCCTAATATTCATCAGCAGACCGCATTGATGGCAACTGCCCTCAAGCAAGCATTAGAGCCATTGACGATGCGGATGGATGAGAAGCTGGCGATTGATACCAGCACCGATCAATCTGGTAAGCTAATCGTCAATAGTCTCAATCGACTTAATAAAATCTTTGATGATTATGATTAATCACTACTGATTAATAGCTGACGATTAGTCACTACTGGTTAACAGCTATGATTGATGGCTAACGATTAAGCGTTAATGCTTAATTATTAACGCTTATGAGCAATGCTGATGACTTGCACTTATGAACATCACTTATGAACATCACTTATGAATAGCACTATAAATAGGGCTTATGATTAAGAGACAGTGGTAATATAGTCGGCAACAGCTACTTTGGATACGATAACGGCGAGTGAAATCACTATAAATAGTAGATTAAGTGAGCCTGACACCGTATCCGATGGTAGTGAATCGACTATATCAAACCAATGAGAAAATTATGGCGCACAAAAAGAAGAACGTCCGCAAAAAACTTTGCCCCGTCTGCGAGCGCGAATTTAGTTGGACTAAGAAGCTAGATAAAAACTGGGAGAGCATGGTTTATTGCTCAGACCAATGCCGACGGGTGAAAAAGTATGAAGGGCTGGATCATCAAAAAGAAGATAAATAGGCAGTAATAATTAACCATAGATATTAGATATACGGCACAAGGGGGCAGCTCATGGCACATAAAAAAATAAACTTACCGCAAAAAACTTGCCCCGTTTGCCAGCGCCCATTTACGTGGCGTAAGAAGTGGGAGAAAGACTGGGAACAGGTGATTTATTGTTCTGAGCGGTGTCGGCGGGGGAAGGTGAATATTAATAATCTTGAATCAAAATGAGCCTGATTCTGATAACATGATATCATTTAAAGTTACATGTTTTTAAGTGAGTGCTTGATGAAAAAAATGACTTTTATTGACCTGTTCGCTGGTGCTGGCGGGTTGTCAGAAGGTTTTGTGAAAGCAGGGTTTGAGCCAATTGCCCATGTTGAAATGGATGCTCATGCTTGTAAAACACTTGAAACTAGAAATTACTATTATGCTTTGAAAAGTGCTAATAAATTACAGGTATATTACGACTATTTATTGGGTAATATTTCGCACGAAGACTTATCTGAAAGTGTACCGAATAAACTTGATAATGTTATCAATGCGTCGATTGGTGAGGATAATACAAATATATTCAATCGTATTGATGAGTTGTGCCAAGGCAGAGAGATTGATCTGATTATTGGTGGCCCTCCTTGCCAAGCCTATTCTGTCGTCGGTCGGCATCGTATCAACAAGCTTGAAGAGGATGATCCAAGAAATTTGCTGTATAAGCAGTATGGTCTTTTTCTTGAAAAATATAGTCCAAAAGTATTTGTTTTTGAAAATGTTTTAGGTTTGTTAAGTGCAGACAATGGAAGCTATTTTTGCGATATAAAAGAGTATTTTAAAACGTTAGGTTATGAGCTAGATTCAAGAGTATTAAATACATCTGATTATGGTGTACTTCAAAACCGCAAGCGTGTAATTATTATTGGCTGGAAGAAAGGTAGTGATTTTTCTTATCCTGATCTTGTAGCAGAATCTAATCCATATACTGTAGCCAACATCCTAGAAGATTTAGCTTATCTCCAGCCGGGCGATAAAAACAATATCACTAAGTATGCTAAAAATACTAATGAATACTTGGAAAAATCAGAAATACGTAGTGATATGAATTTTGTCACTCAGCATGTGGCAAGACCGCATAATGATAGAGATTTAGAGATATATAAAATAGCTATTGATAAGTGGTTAAATAACAGAGAAAGACTTAAATATGGTGATTTACCAGAACAACTAAAAACACATAAAAATCAGAATTCATTTATAGACCGTTTTAAGGTAGTTGATATAAATAGCTATAGTCATACCGTGCTTGCGCATATTGCTAAAGATGGTCATTACTATATATATCCTAGTGCAGAGCAAGTGCGATCATTGTCAGTAAGGGAAGCAGCTCGTATTCAGTCTTTTCCTGATGATTATTATTTTGAAGGTGGCAGGAGCGCCGCTTTTAAACAGATTGGTAATGCTGTACCGCCATTGATGGCTTTAAAAATAGCTGAAGAAATAAAGGGAAGTTTATGACAAAAGCAAAGTTAAAAGCTAGAAGCCATATTTTATCACTATTAGGTGATGAGTTAATTGGTAGTGATGCCTTAGCAGTTTTTGAACTGGTTAAAAACTCATACGATGCAGATGCTACAAATGTTGATATTATTTTTGAAGGTATTGGCACTGATAATCAGAGGTTAACTATAAGAGATAATGGTCACGGTATGACCAGTAAAGTAATTGACAAGGTTTGGTTGACGCTAGGGACTGACTTCAAAAGAGGGTCAAATCGCAAGGTAAGTAACAAAGGTCGGATATCTCTTGGCAATAAAGGCGTTGGACGTCTTGCAGTGCATAAAATAGCCTCAAACATAGACTTGAAAACTAAAGTATTAGATTCAAATATAGTTCATCATCTTTCTTTTAACTGGCAAAATTTAATAGATAGTGAAGAGTACATACAAAATATTGAAGTTGAACTGAATTCTTATGAAGACAATAAAGAAGAGTTTTCAGATGGGCAAGGTACAGAGATAATTCTGACAGACTTTAAAGATAAGAAATGGAATAAAACTAAAATTCGTGATTTTTACCGTAAGGTTAGTTCTATTAAATCCCCTTTTGAAATTACTGAAAATAACGAGGATGAGTTTAACGTCTCAATTGATTTAGGTGATAAAAATGACTGGATAGCAGATATTCACGGACCTAAAGCAATACTAAAAAAAGCGGTTTATAAGTTTAACTTTGTCTTAGAAAAATCCAGTGATAAAGATATAGATGTAGCAAAATTTTCATGGAGATACGTTTTTAATGAACAAAATGTTGCTGATTCAAAATTTAGTAATAGAACTGTTATTAAAAATGAAGATACATTAGATGTTAAAGATTTACTAAACGAATACTATGATGATTCTGAAAAAGACAGTAAAAGAAAATTAACAAATGCTGATCTCGATGGTATTGGTAAAGTTCAGGGTGAATTCTATGTATATAATTTAAATGGTAATATTGTCAGTTTATTTTTTCAAAATGAAAAAACAGCTATTAAACAATTTATTAAAGATAATTATGGCGTAAGAATATATAGAGATGGAGTGAGAGTTTTTAACTATGGCGAAGTAGGTGACGATTGGCTAGGTTTGGATTATCAAAAAATTCAAAGAGCTGGTGACCACTTTTCTCGAAAGGTTACTATCGGTGCAATCAATTTACCACTTGGTGACACCAACGAGACTTTAATAGAGAAAACAAATAGAGAAGGTTTTACAGAAAATAAATACTTCGACATACTTAAGATAACTATATTAGAAGTTTTTAGAAAGTTTGAAAGAGAGGCAGGTAGCGATAGAGATCTGATACAGGAATATGTAGATGGGTTTAAGCCTGTTAAGAAAGCTGGACTGTCAGAAACTATTGACGAACTTAAAGATAAGTTAAAGGATAAAGGTATAGAAAAAGAGTTTGAGCCACTTGTCGGAAGAATCGAGCAAGACTATATTGTTATGAGAGATGTTATGGTTCAATCGGGAATGTCTGGCTTAAATCTAAGTATTGTGTTTCATGAAGTAGATAGAGAGTTACGTGATATTGAGAAAAGATTAGAATATACAGACTCTAAATCGGAAATTGACGATGTCAGGATAAAGGTAAAAAGTCTAGTAAGTGTAATTGATACCTTCACACCTCTTTTGAAATCAACAAAAGAAAAAGATTTCAAGGTTTCCGATTCAATCAAAAGAGCTTATCAAATCTATGAACGTCGATTTAGTTCACACAACGTCTTATTCTCATCCCCTATTCTTACGGAGGAAGTGAGTGATTTTCAAATTAGGGGTAAAAGCAATCTAATATTGTCAGCTATAAATAATATTATTGATAATTCTATCTATTTTCTAGGTTATAACGATAAGAATACTCAAAAAGCAATTCATATTACGACTGATGTTGATAATTTTAATGGTAATGCTTTGATAATAACTGATAATGGTCCAGGTTTCAGTTTGGATAGTGAAGTAGTAATACAGCCGTTTGTAACTTCTAAAGATAATAGTATGGGAATTGGTTTGTATTTATCAAATATTGTACTTGAGTCAATGGGTGGACAGTTACTAATATTAGATAGTTCTGACTATGACATTCCAAAAATTTACAATGGTGCTTGTATTGCATTAGTTTTTCCAAAGAAATAGGGCTGTATTATGAAACTGGATTCCTTTAAAAATATTTTAATTGTTGATGATGAGCAGGGTGAAATAGATGATTTAGCTTATATTTTTAAAAATGATATGAGTTGTGAAGTTTTAACTTATTTGTATGAACAAGATGAGCTGAATCATAAAAAGCACGAAAATATCAGGATTGTTTTTTTTGATGTAAATATTACTGCAACAGCCATTGATACAAATTCTATAGAGGATATAAACTGGAGAACTAACTCTTCTTTAAGGAAAGTCTTTAATGATTTGGCTCAAGCTATTATCGATGTAATACATAGTAAAAATACTCCGTATGCCTTAATTTTTTGGACAAAGCATATCGAAGTTGTGGACGAATTCAAGAAATATATCCTCGAAAGAGAAGTTAGTCTTCCTAATCCAGTTCATATTTCAGGTCTTGATAAAGTGAAGTTTAAAAACGAATCTGATAAAAAGTCTATGGTTGAAAGTGTAATAAAAAATACTATATTTTATAACTTAATGACGTTCGAAAAAATACTACAAGATGAAGTCCAAAACTTTATGTTTAATATTTTGGATATTGCTAATGAAGATAGCATGAGTGTTTGGGATGAGGATAGTTATCATGTTAATCTACAGCTTTTCTTACGTACTATAGCTAGTACCCATGCTGGTTTTAATCGTGCAAAAGCCCATCCATCAAAAAGCTTAACTGAAGCTTTGGTCCCTATAATTATCGATAAATTTGTTAAAAGTGCTAGTAGAGAGAATGTTTGGGATGAATTGCTAGATTTTAGTAATGTAAATAAAAGAGATTGTCATTTTACTGAAAATAACAATTTACCTAAATTAAATAGCTTATTTCATATAGATGAACACCCAAAGTCATTCGATACAAGAGGAGCTGTTTTTAGGGTAGAGGATCCTAAAGCTTTTTTTAAGGAAAAATTCAACTACAATAACCAAAAAAGAGTTATTGCAGAAACTATAATTGACTTTCCCAGTGCTTCTCGTGGAGAGGTTCAATTTATACTAATAGAAGTAAGTTCTGCTTGTGACTATTCACAAGACAAGGTTCGGTTTAATAAATATATAGTTGGTCTCAAGATTCCAAAAGAATGCTACGATTTATACATGGATAGCTTGCAAGTGCATTGCAATGTTTTGAAGCAATCTGTATTGGATTTAAAATCAAGTTTCTTCGATGAAGTAAATAACGAATATTTTAATATATTTTTGAATAAAAATTTTGTATTAACACTTAACCATAATGAATTAGATGAAAATAACATAAAGCATTTATTTAATTTTAAGAAAGAAATGATGGATTATATCGGAAATACTTATGCAAATCATGTCTCAAGAATAGGTACTTCTTTGTTTTAAAAAAACTCACCTAAAAATAGGTGAGTTTAATAATATTACAAACTCTTAGCCTTACAAATTCGGATTCAACCATTTCTCAGCAGTCTTCATATCCCAGCCTTTACGCTCAGCATAACTTTCTAACTGGTCACGGCTGATTTTACCGACATTGAAATACTCACTATCAGGATGTGAGTAATAGAATCCGCTGACAGATGACGCAGGCCACATCGCATAGCTTTCGGTCAACGTCGTACCGATCGCATCTACCGTACCCAGCCAATCAAACAATTTGCCTTTTTCGGTATGCTCAGGGCAAGCAGGATAGCCAGGTGCAGGGCGGATACCCACGTATTTCTCTTTGATCATCTCATCATTGGTGAGTGATTCGGTTGGCTGATAGCCCCAATACTCTTTACGGATGAGCTCATGTAAATGCTCGGCAAAGGCTTCAGCTAAACGGTCAGATAGTGCTTGCACCATGATGGCATTATAATCATCACCTGCCGCTTTATATTGCTCAGCGAGTGTCTCTGTACCGACGATAGAGACGGTAAAGCCGCCCAAGTGATCGGTATGGGTATCCGATGGCGAGATAAAGTCCGCCAAGCTAAAGTTTGGCTTGCCACTGGCTTTGTCGCTTTGCTGACGTAAGTGCTCAAACTCATAGGTCGGTTTGCCGCCATCAGCAGGCGCATTGTCATACACAGTCACGGTATCCGCACCAGTACGGCGGGCAGGCATAAGCTTAAACACCCCTTTGGCCACGAGTGATTTCTCATCGATCATTTTTTGCATCAGCTCATTGGCATTAT
This sequence comes from Psychrobacter sp. NZS113, assembly GCF_015864825.1. GTDB lineage: Bacteria > Pseudomonadota > Gammaproteobacteria > Pseudomonadales > Moraxellaceae > Psychrobacter. The sequence continues at coordinate 94,898 of NZ_JADYWL010000009.1, read as the reverse complement.
CAAATAAATCTCGTGCTGCTTCGCCGACCACATCATCTTGCAAGATTTTCGGGTATTTACCTGTCAGACCCCAAGAGATAAAGAACGGTGTCCAATCAATATATGGCAGTAGGTTGGTGATAGGGTAGTCATCCAATATTACTTGGCCTAACTTATTAGGCACTGGTGGTACATAGTTGTCCCAGTCAGATTTAAAGCCAATCTTAATCGACTCAGCATACGATACCTTGGCGGCTTTTGGCTGACGCTTGGCCAGACGCTCACGCACCTTGGCATAATCTTCGCGTGTCTCATCGATCAGCGCTTGACGATGCTCTTTTGACAGTAATTTGGTGACCACACCGACCGAGCGTGAGGCATCTGTGACGTAGATCACGCCATCGTTTTGATATTGTGGCTCCACCTTGACCGCAGTATGCGCTTTAGAAGTCGTTGCACCGCCGATCATGAGTGGTAGCGTCATGCCGCGCTCTTGCATTTGCTTGGCCACGTACACCATTTCATCGAGACTTGGAGTAATCAAGCCAGACAGTCCGATGATATCGACTTTTTCGGCGATAGCGGTATCGAGGATTTTTTCACAAGGTACCATCACACCCAAGTCAATAATATCGTAACCGTTACAACCTAGCACCACGCCCACGATGTTTTTACCGATATCATGCACATCGCCTTTGACCGTCGCCATCAGGATTTTACCTTTGGTTTCGCCTTCGACTTTTTCGGCTTCAATGTACGGGTTCAACCAAGCGACTGATTGCTTCATCACGCGTGCTGATTTGACCACTTGCGGTAGGAACATTTTACCGGCACCGAATAAATCACCGACGATATTCATACCGTCCATGAGTGGGCCTTCGATAACTTCTAGCGGTTTTGGATATTTCTCCCACGCTTCTTTGGTATCTTCTTCGATAAATGTCGTTACGCCTTTTACTAGCGCATGGGCAATACGGGCTTCGACCGTGCCTTCACGCCAGCTCATGTCGATAGTGCTTTCTTTTTTCTTGCCACCGTCTTGATAGTTTTCAGCAGCTGTCATTAGGCGTTCAGTCGCGTCTTGACCTGTTTCGCCTTGGTTGCGGTTGAGCATGACATCTTCGATAGCGTCACGCGCTTCCTTTGGAATATCATCGTATAACTCAAGCATGGCTGGGTTAACGATACCCATGGTCAGGCCATTGGTAATCGCATGAAATAAGAAAACAGAGTTGATGGCTTCACGGATAGGGTTGCCACGGAAACTAAACGACACGTTAGACACGCCGCCCGATACCATGGCGTTTGGCAAGTTATCCGTAATCCACTTAGTGGCGTTGATGAAATCAGCACCGTAGTTGTTGTGCTCAGTGATACCAGTGGCAACCGCAAAAATGTTCGGATCAAAGATAATATCTTCAGAAGGGAAACCGACTTCATTAACCAACACATCATAGCTGCGCTGACAAATCTGGATTTTACGCTCGTAAGTATCGGCTTGACCATCTTCATCAAATGCCATGACGATAACGGCGGCACCATAGCGCATACACAGTTTGGCGCGCTCGACGAACTCAGCATGACCTTCTTTTAAGGAGATAGAGTTGACGACAGATTTACCTTGCGTGCGCTTTAGACCTTCTTCGATGATGTCCCATTTAGAGGAGTCAATCATGAGTGGTACGCGGCTGATGTCTGGCTCGCCTGATACCAAGTTGATGAAGTGAATCATCGCCTGCTTGGAGTCGAGCATGCCCTCATCCATGTTGATATCGACGATTTGCGCGCCGCCTTCTACCTGATCGCGAGCGACATCGAGCGCTTCGGTATAGGCTTCGGTTTTAATCAAGCGCAAAAACTTTTTAGAGCCTGTCACGTTGGTACGTTCACCCACGTTGACGAACAAGCTGTCTGCTGTGATGGTAAATGGCTCAAGTCCAGATAAGCGGCAGGCAGGGGCGATTTCAGGAATCACGCGCGGCGCATAGTTTTTTACCATGTTAGCGATTTGGCGAATATGTTCTGGTGTCGTACCACAACAGCCGCCGACGATGTTTAAGATGCCTGCTTTGGCAAAGCCTTCTAGCAGTGCAGTGGTTTCATCAGCCGTTTCGTCATATTCACCAAACTCATTGGGCAGGCCTGCATTTGGATGCGCTGACACATAAGTATCAGCGATATTAGATAGCGTTTGAATATGTGGACGTAGCGCATCAGCACCAAGCGCACAGTTGAAGCCAACCGATAAGGGTTTGGCATGACGAATTGAGTTGTAAAATGCTTCAGCCGTTTGCCCTGATAAGGTACGACCTGAGGCATCAGTAATCGTACCCGAAATCATAATCGGTAATTCAAAGCCAATATCATCAAACACGCCAGTAATGGCAAAGATTGCTGCTTTTGCATTGAGCGTATCAAAGATTGTCTCGATTAGGATGAGGTCGACACCGCCTTCAATTAAGGCCAATGTCGCTTCACGGTAGTTAAGCACCAATTCATCAAAGGTAATGTTACGAAACGCAGGATCGTTGACATCCGGTGATAGCGAGCAAGTGCGTGAGGTAGGGCCAACCACACCCGCGACGAAACGTGGCTTATCTGGGGTTTTTGCAGTAAAGGCATCGGCAGCTTCGCGCGCCAGTCTAGCTGCTTCTTTGTTTAATTCGGGCACCAAATACTGCATGTCATAGTCGGCCATCGATAGGCGCGTACCATTAAAGCTGTTGGTCTCGATGATATCGGCACCAGCCGCCAAATGATCGTGATGAATCTCTACAATCATTTGTGGTTGTGACAGTACGAGCAAGTCATTGTTACCGCGCACATCTTGGTCTATATCCGCAAAACGCTCACCACGATAATCTGCTTCTTCTAATTTATAGGTTTGAATCTGCGTACCCATCGCCCCGTCTAACATCAAAATTCTTGAGGCCATTTGCTCAGTGATACGGGCACGTGCTGTTAGCTGCTGCTCTTTGTATGGAAACACGGCAGGTGGCGTCAGTATAAAGTCATCAGCAGATTGTGATGAGTGCGAGGTGGCATCAGTGTTTGAAGTCATTGTTTGGGTCATAGGAGCGCTGCTTATATCGTCAATATTATAAAAGGAGGGAATAACAAATAGGGTGTAAATGTATATAAAAGGCGTCGAAAAAGTCGCATTATTTTAGCATGAAAATCACACGGCACGAGGGACAGTACTTATTCCTCTTCGGCAATATCATCAACATATAGTTGATTCAGTTTAAAAGAAGAACAAGGCAACCGAGTGCAGACGTATATGTGATACTTCAAGCAAGGTTAACGTTGTCATTCTTTTATAGAGAAGTGACTATATTGTCTGTTTGTTTAATATCAATATTAGAGTTTATTGCATAAAACAGATAGGCACAAATGAATATCTGTGCACTCACTGATTACATAAAGCTTTGCTTTTGTAAATTAAAGTTAGACATTACTCTCAAAAGTCAGACATTACTCTTAAAAGTAAGACAGAGTTTACAGCGCCGCTACAAAAACAGTGTAAAGGTACCTTGATAAACTTTTTTGAGATGTTAATTTGATTTCAGAAGAACTGGCATTTCGTAAGCAATACTTACTAATAAGTGTGTATTGTTTTTATAAGATATGAATATTTATATCGATGTAATGATCGCCTACGAAATGTAAGTTAATTAGATAACATTACTATCATCCAAAAATTTCTAGTCACTGATATTTAAGACATTGATATCTAAGCTATTAATATTTAAATCACTAATACTTCAGTTACTACTATTTAATCATCAAGGATATAATTATGAAGCTCACTAAAATTGCTGCCATCGGTACACTAGCCCTTTCAGTTGCAGGCCTAAGCGCATGTAATAATATGATGCCAAGTGATGGCGAAAATGCAGCGACGCAAACGCCTACTAGCAGCCAAGCAATGTCAGACATGAATGTAGTACAAATTGCACAGAGCAACGCTGATTTTTCATTGCTAGTTGAAGCCGTACAAGCTGCCGGTATCGCTGAACCATTATCTAATCCTGATGCCAACTTCACGATATTTGCACCAACCAACGAAGCGTTTGCACAAGTGTTGCAAGAAACAGGCATGACCAAAGCGCAACTGTTTGCTAACAAGCCATTGCTAACCAAAATCTTGGGTTACCATGTAATTAATGGTGCGGCGCCAGTATATGCAGCAGATGTGAAGCCAGGAAACATTGCTATGCTTAGCAAAGACACGCTAATGGTGACAGCGAAAGGTCAGCTGCAAGACGAAAACGGTCGTACAGCTAACATCCTAAAAACCGATATTGCTGCTACCAATGGTGTTGTACACGTAATCGATAAAGTGCTATTACCTAAATAACGTACGACTATAAAATAGCTTTAGTTAAGATGTGATAACCGTATACCTATATATGATGAAGCTGGTATGAATACCAGCTTTTATCTGTCATAAGATGGCTGTTTTATTACAAGCGTCCATTTTATTAAAAGCGCTCGTTTCATTAAAGGCATCCGTATCTCTAATATCACGGTGACCGATATACAAGTTAATAATGGTGTCGTACACGTGATTGATACAGTGTTGCTACCTAAGTAAGCATTAATTCAAAATTAATCAGTTAGAATCATAGTTATTGATATAGCAGATTTGATGTGATCGACTCCAACCAATCGGTATCGCTTGCAATAAATAAGTTGTTAACTGTTATATTCATTAACTGAGAGAACTTATTTGTTCATCAAATAACTTAATTGAACATTAATTGATAAGGAAATACCTATGTTGAAGAAGAATCTACTATCTATCGCTGTTGTTACCGCTGCCATGTCACTAGCTGCATGTGCTGACAAAGAAGCCACTACTGATCCAGTAGAACCTGAAGCGACTACTGAAGAAGTTGTGGCAGAGCCAATGGTTGAAACTGACGCAATGGGCGAAACTGATCCTATGGCTGAAACTGATGGCATGGAAGACACGATGGCTACGCAAACCATCGCTGAAATTGCAGCAGGCAACGAAAACTTAACGATTCTAACTGCGGCACTACAAGCAGCTGGTCTTGACACTATGCTAATGGAAGAAACTAAGCATACTGTATTTGCACCAACTGATGATGCATTTGCTCCTGTATTAGAAAAGCTAGGCGTGACCAAAGAAGAGCTATTAGCTAATACTGATTTGCTTAAAAAAGTACTTCCTTATCACGTGTTAGCGATGGAAGTATTGGCTGCTGATATCCCTTATGGTACTGATATCGAAACAGCCAATGGTGCAACTATTTCTATTAGCGAAGACAACGTCATCACTGATGCTACTGGTAACACTGCTAATATCACTGGTACAGATATTATGGCAACGAATGGTGTAGTACACACTATCGATGCAGTATTAATGCCTGAGTAAGCTTCTAATCTATTTGTTTATACTTTATCAATGATATCGAAAAGGCCTAGCTTTTAGCTGGGCTTTTTTGTGCTCAAAGGTTGTCTATCGTCAGTTCATCGTAGCACTGGTATAAGTCTATCATATGAAATTGACAGCTGATTCAACGCAACTATAAGTTCGGACAGCTAATCACAAGTTCTTGTTGTATGGCAGATTGCCTACAGCAAGGACTTGTGATTAGAAAAGTAGGCACTATATGCGTGCGCAGAAGCAAATATAGAGGCATACCATATCTGTATAAGTACATAAGAGAGTAGGTGCGTACCTTATGACTAGCGATATTGTGTATAGCCATATTGCTTCTAACTAGATTCTAGCTGTACTCGTTTTAGATTTGTTCATCGAAACTGCATAAATAAAAAAGCCCAAGACGCTTGTCTTGGGCTTTTTATATAGGTTTAAAGAACCACTACTTTAAAGAGTCTTAGTTAAATGTGCTACTTAAGCTCTTTATTAAGTGGATTTGCAGCCATTCTTTGTTGCTCTTCTGCATGACGCTCTTCCCAATAAGTCGCATTCTTGATACCAAATTTCTTAGGATCAAAAACGAATCTTTTGGCAGTCGTACCGCCACCAGCTTTGAGCTGTGCTTCGTAATCTCGTAAGATATCGATAGCAGGGCGTGCGACAAAGAAGATCACAATGATACCAACGATGTTCAACCAAGCCATCAGGCCAACACCAACGTCGCCAAGTCCCCAGATATATCCAGAGCTGTTTAGTGCGCCGTAAGCAACCATAAACATGATGATAAGCTTAACAACGAACTGACCTGCTTTACTAGCGCCTTTGCCCATAGAGCGGGTAAGGTACGAGATGTTGACTTCGGCGATGTAGTAGTACGCCAAGATAGTTGTAAAGGCAAAGAAGAATACAGCGATGGCAATGAACGTATTACCAAAAGTACCGTAAACTGATTCCATCGCCATTTGGGTGAATGCAGGCGCGTTAATCTCAACATCTGCGGCTACGTTTTGGACCAAGAACTGGCCATCAGGTAACGTGCCTTGAATGTTGTACATGCCTGTAGACAAAATCATGAAGGCAGTCGCAGAACAAACAAGTAAGGTATCCACATAAACTGAGAATGCTTGTACCAAACCCTGCTGTGCGGGATGATCAACTGCAGCAGCTGCGGCAGCGTGAGGACCTGTACCCTGACCAGCTTCGTTTGAGTAAATACCGCGCTTCACACCCCAACCGATAGCAGCACCAAAGCCTGCTTGAGCGGTAAATGCATCACCAACGATTGAACCAAATACGTGAGGGATCATGCTGAAGTTAGAGAACATGATAAGCAAGGCTAAGATAATATAACCAACTGCCATAAATGGTACAGCGTACTCAGTAAAGGTCGCAATACGTTTGATACCACCAAAGATGATGAATCCTAATACTACTAAGATAATACCAAGAGCGATAATACGAGTCGTGCCAGTTTCAATACCCATAAAGTTCATGACAGAACCTTCACCAGCGACTTGAGCCACAGCGTTGATAACGCCGTTCGCCTGTACACCAGGTAAGAAGATACCACAAGAAACGATAGAGGCAATGGCGAATAAAATACCATACCACTTTTGACCAAGCGCACGCTCGAAGTAGTAAGCAGGGCCACCGCGGTATTCACCCGTTACGACGTCACGCTCTTTATAAATCTGACCCAAGGTAGATTCAACATAAGCGGTTGAAGCACCTAAGAAGGCCACAACCCACATCCAGAATACAGCACCTGGACCACCAAACCCAATGGCAGCAGCAACACCAGCGATGTTACCCATACCTACACGACCAGCTAGAGAAACGGCTAGTGCCTGAAATGACGAGATACCATCATTATCAGGTTTACCCTTAAATAGCAGTCTAATCATTTCACCGAATAGGCGGACTTGCACAAAACGCGTTAAGATGGAATAAAATAGACCCGCGCCTAAGCACAGATAGATCAGCGCAGGGCTCCAGATAATTCCATTTGCTAAGTTAACTAAACCTTCCATATTCATATTCCTAGTACTGTCTCAAAGTGGCTCTGTATGCTAGGAGTAAGCTAACTGGTTAACTTACTTATTTAAGTTAAGCAGTTAAATTAGCTACATCGACTCGTGCGTATTATTTGAGTCTCATACGTGTTTAACCATTAAGAGTGGACTGTGGTTTTCTGTTTATCCACGTATATTATTAGCAATATTGACCGTTTATATAGTGCTTGCTATTGACAATATTAATATCAGTGGATAAAACAGGCAGTTATATAATCAAACACTTATCTTAATGATAGTATTCAATTTGCTATGAGTCGTTCCGATTGATTACACTGTTGATATGGCTGATTAAGTTTCGCGAATAAGTATCAGTTAACTACTTAGCCAGTAGTTAACTGATATTTATATAAAAATCAGTAATTCGCTAATACTAATCATACTATAAGTCCACTACCAAATGTATTCAAACCGTACGGCTACGTAACTGCAATTTGCCATATTTTTGTACCAATTACTAGAATTTTCTTTTTATATAAGCATATATATGTATATTTGATGCGTTGAATACAGTGAGGGTTAAGCATATAACATCACATATGTCGCCATTTTGTAAATATTATATTCAGATACAAGGATATATAGATTGATTTATACGTTAGTAGTCTCTCTAATAGCCTAGAAAAGCCTATAGCCAGATGAGGTCAACTCATGGAATCGTTGGCTTTCCGATGGCGTTTACGATGTAATATCGTTTGATAGTCGGCAATAAAAGCAGATGGGTGAAAGCAGGTGGCGGTTGTTTTTTGGTAATCATGAATTGTAAAAGTGCTGTGATAGCATCATCATTGTTAGAATACTTTATAGACGATGATATGACACTTATAAATAGAGATACATAAATAGAGAGATATAAGTAGGGGTATGATGACTGATACGCTAGTGATACCTCTATCAATCTTTATAAAGTGATATCAGTAATATAAAGCTACATAAGCATTCGAAGTCAGTACCCAAAAATTATTAAAAAACGTGTTACTAAGTATTTTGTTATTTATCATTATTAGGAGAAACAACGATGAAGCGTCAATCAATTGTAAAACCCATTATGTTGGCAGCCGTATTAGCGACTTCTACCGTTGGTCTAAGCGGTTGTGGCTATAACAACCTGCAGGCGCAAGATGAGCAAGTGACGGCATCATGGTCAGAAGTGGTCAACCAATACCAACGCCGCTCTGACTTGGTGCCAAACTTGGTCAAAGTGGTTCAGCAGTATGCTGAGCAAGAGCAAGAGGTATTCACTCAGGTGGCAGAAGCTCGCTCACGTGCTGGTGGTATCACAGTGACGCCAGAAGTGCTCAATGATCCAGAAGCGATGGAGCGTTATGCAGCTGCGCAAGAGCAGATGACTGGTGCGCTATCACGTCTAATGGCAGTGTCTGAGCGCTATCCTGAGCTAAAATCAGATGCGCTATTCCAAGATTTGCAGGCGCAGTTAGAAGGCACTGAAAATCGCATTACGGTCGCTCGTAACCGTTATATTCAAGAAGTACAATCGTATAATACGACGGTGCGCCAGTTCCCAACCAATATCACTGCCAAAGTATTTGGTATGGATACCAAGCCAAACTTTAGCGTGGCGAACGAAGAAGCTATTTCAACGGCGCCGACTGTTGATTTTGGTGATGACGATGCAGCGAGTGCTCAATAAAGCGCATTGAATGAAGCTATCGATAGAACAGTATTAGCTGCTCTATTTGTTTAGAGTAGTCTGCCAGATTTATTTTAAAGGTATTGATAAGTATGAATACCTATCAATTTATAGTTAGTCAAAAGTAGGTTGGATACAAAGCAGGCGAGTGAAAGTACTACAGATGGTAGACTGAGCGAGCCTGATGTTATATCCAATTTATATGGAATTGACTATAGTACAGATGTCACTTGAGGTGGTATAGATTAGATGAATCATTCAAAAGCAATCTTATCAGTATTACTGCTCACACTCAGCGTCAGTGGTGTGCCTATGCTACACGCTGCGCCTAACGAAGTTACTGCGACCAATAACACGTCGAGCTTGCAAGATCGTAGTGTCGAAGACTTGGTGGCACTTGCCAAAGCAGGTGAGTCCAATGAAGCCATCAACGATGCTGTATTGGGTAATGATGCTATCAATGATGCAGTCCTTGGCAACGATGCGATTAATCCTAATGCGGCGAACGACGAAGCGACATCAAACTCGCAGCCAACCGCTCAAGCACCAATACAGTCAAGTGCAGAGAGTGTCGATGCTGATAAGCTGATACTGAACTCGCCCGTGGTTGATCAGGCCAATATCTTAAATCCTCAAGAAAAGCTACGTCTAGAGGCACAGCTTAGAAGTATTTATCAGCAAGGTTTTGCCCAAGCCGCAGTGGTAATCGTTCCTACAACGAATGGTGTGCCAATATTTGACTATGCATTAGAAGTGGCTGAAAAATGGCAGCTAGGTGATGAAGCTATTGATGACGGCTTGCTGATGGTGGTCGCTGTCAATGACCGTGATATGTATATCTTGACGGGTTATGGATTAGAGGGTGTATTGCCAGACGCGGCGGTTAGCCGGATTATTCGTGAAGATATCACGCCGTTGTTTAAGCAAAATAACTATGGTGCTGGGATACTGGCAGGTGTCGGGGCATTAAAGGCGCGCCTGACTGCTGATCCTGAGGTATTGGCTCGTGCTGATGCCCAAGCAGCTGAGCGCAGTACACAGCAGGGATCTGACGAAGTACCGTCGCCTATTTTCTTATTTATCATGGCGATGATATTTGGTAGCTTTATTACCAATATTTTTGGTCGTGTGTTTGGCTCTATCTTGACGACGGGTGGCTTCTTTGCTGGTTCACTAGCTTTGGGTGGCGGCTTTTTTATGACCGTGATTATGGCGATATTTTTATGGCTATTTTTGATCTCACGTGGCGGCGGTGGCGGCAAAGGTGGCTCTGGCGGTGGTCGTAAACGTGGTGGCATGATATTCCTGCCTGGCATGGGCGGTGGTAGTAGCGGCGGCTTTGGCGGTGGTGGTTTCGGTGGCGGCGGCTTTGGCGGTGGCGGTGGTGGGTTTGGCGGCGGTGGAGCTGGTGGATCATGGTAGACGCTGGCTAGAACTCTTGATGTGAACAAATACTAAACCCCCATTAGCAATGACGTACTTGAGGAAATAATACAATGGCAGAAAACAACACTTCAAATCCCAGTTTTGCCCGCTGGTGGCGTCAAGTTTTGTTTGTCCCTCTCTTGCATAGTAAGTGGCTGACAGAAGATGCCAAAGCCCGTCTTACAGAAAAGGTAACACAGGCAGAGCGTGGGCATCGTGGTGAGGTGTTTTTGATTGTAGAAAACCATCTACCCATTCAAGATGCTTATCATGTTGGCTGCCGTGCCCGTGCGATTGATTTATTTAGTGAATATCGCGTCTGGGATACTGAAGAAAACACAGGTGTCTTAATCTACGTCAATGTTTGCGAGCATCAGCTAGAGATCGTTGCAGATCGTGGTATTAGCGCTCATGTTAGCCCCACCGTCTGGCGTGCAATGTGCGACAAAGCCGTATCAGGCATTGCCAATCAAAAAACGGAAGGTAGTCTGGCTGAACTACTGGATGAAGTGGGGCAAGTAATGCGCCAGTACTATCATCTTGAGCATGATCCAGCGGGTAACGAGTTGTCTGATACTGTGGTGTTTTTAAAGTAATGTCCATCATTGCATATGATAGCCGTTGTTCTAGATTCCACTGCTTCTCTATAGTTTTGGCGCGAATTGAAATATAATAGCGTTTCTAGAAAGAGAACGATTGAGATATAACTTAAGCATTTATATAGATACTGTATTTATAAAAGTATTTCTATATATGAAAGTCCTTTTATAAATGCCTTTCTCGATAGCACCCTAATACAAAAAGCAACTATTGGAATACTATGATTGATTTAATACAGAAACTACCGAAAGCTGAACTGCATTTACATATCGAAGGCTCGTTAGAACCTGAGCTGATGTTTAGATTGGCGAAAAAAAACCAGATAGAGATTCCTTACAAAGACATAGAAGATGTGCGTAACGCCTATAATTTTACCAACCTGCAAACGTTTTTAGATATTTACTATGCAGGCGCAAATGTACTTATCACCAAAGATGACTTCTATGATTTAACATGGGAATATATTCTCAAATGTGTCGAAGACAATGTTATCCACACAGAGATATTTTTTGATCCACAAACTCATACAGAAAGAGGCGTACCTTTTGAAGCTGTAATTACGGGTATTAAAGAAGCGCTTGCTGATGCCAAAGAAAAGTATGGCATCACTTCTTGCATCATCATGTGTTTTTTAAGACATTTATCACAAGAAGAAGCCTTCAAAACGCTAGAAGAAGCGATGGCGTTTAAAGATGATATTATTGGCGTTGGTCTTGACTCTTCAGAGTTAGGCAACCCTCCTTCGAAGTTCAAAGATGTCTTTAAAACGGCAGAAGAAGCGGGCTTTAAGTTGGTCGCACATGCTGGTGAAGAGGCAGATTTTTCCTACATTTACGAAGCATTGGATTTATTGAATATCGATAGAATAGATCATGGCGTGCAGTCTATAAAAAGCCCAGAGCTTATGCAAAGGCTTAAAGATGAGCAAATGCCACTGACTGTTTGCCCGAACTCTAATATCGAACTAAAAGTCTTCGGGAATTATAAAGAACACAATATAAAAGAGCTGCTAGATTACGGTCTGAATATCAGTGTCAATTCTGATGATCCAGCGTATTTCAAAGGCTATATCAATCAGAACTTTATAAATATCTGTGAAAATCTACCGTTAACAGAAGACGACATCGTTACTTTAGTAAAGAATTCATTTAGGTCTTCTTTTATAGATGATGAGTTAAAAGCGGAATATCTAGCGAAAGTTGATCTGGCACTACAGTAAATCAACTATGATTAGGTTTTAGTATCTAAGGCTTAACGTTTTTTATGAAACGTTAAGCCTTTTTTATTATGCTATTAGAAGACTTTCATTTAATGGAATCATCATACGACATAGCATTTAGCTCTATTCCATATTGGATGTCAGTATCTGTCATACCGTTACGGCTATAGCGCAGTAATCTCTTGTATTAATAATGGCAGAATGATGCCCGCTTTTTCTGCTAACGTTATATCAACGAGTGTATTCGGTGTCGGGTCTGGATTTATCTCGATAATTTTGGCACCACTCTGTTTGGCTAACTGCGCCAGTCCAGCGGCAGGGTAGACGAGACTTGAGGTGCCAATACTAATAAATACTTCGCAGTTAGTCGCAGCATTTTCAGCTGTTTGCCACTCATTTAAAGGCAATGCTTCACCAAACCACACGATGTCTGGTCTGATATATCCATCGCAATGTTCACAGATTATCAGCGTTTCATCAAAGCTAAGCGCATTTTCGCCACTATACAAATTTCTTGCTTGATTTGGGTACGGCATCTCGCATTGACTACAACGATTGCACCACAGATTGCCATGTAAATGGGTCACGGTACTACCGGCTTGCTCGTGCAAGTCATCGACGTTTTGGGTGATGAGTGTCACCTGCTGATTGGAAGACTGAGCATGATACTGCCACTGTGCCAAGGCATCATGTGCAGGATTCGGCTTTTTGTCAGCGACCACTTGCCGACGCCATTGATACCATGACCATACTAGCTTTGGATCGCGGATGAACGCATCTGGCGTGGCCAAATCTTCTACGCCATAGTTTTCCCATAGCCCTGTTTGTTTGTCTCGAAACGTCGGGATGCCGCTTTCTGCAGAAATACCAGCCCCTGTCAAAATGCAAATACGCTGTTTTGATTTCAATAACTTGGTGGCAAGTTCTACTTCTGCTATTAACGCTGGTGATAATTCTGCTAACATGAGCGAACCCTTGCTAATGATGGATGTTTTTTCTTATGATAGATGGAATTTGGTGGCTTGTCATACTGTTTACCATTATCGCAGTCTTATGGCTATTGGCAAAGGCGCGCGGTGCCAAAGCGGGCGAAAAACACAGCCAAAAAATGAGTACAAAGGCGAATAAACCTATTAATGACAGCCTGCAAAAAACCTCAGCATTATTGAAACAGTATTTCCCTAATTATCGAGTAAACCGTAAGGCGAATCATTTATTACTCAGCAAGCAAGACAAAAAAATTGCGATGATTACTATTGATAAAAAGATAGAGGTTGGCCAACGACGCTTAGGAGATGTACCTGTAATTAACTACCACCGTGTACCCAGCCGCGCTCAGCTGACTGCTCATTTGCAAGACGCAGAGTAATTTTGCTATATAGTCAATCCTCTATGAATTGGGTACGGTGTCAATCTCGATCAGTCTACTACTTGTAGTACTTTCACTCGGCTTCCTTGTACCCAAATTATACTGAACCGACTATAGGTGAGAAATTTAGAAGTATACAGGCACAGAAAAGTGGCAAACCTTTTGAAGTGTGTTTGAGATGTATATGCAATTTGGGGTAATGCTAGGGAAGGCTATAATACGATGATTGGTGCGCTCGGCGGGAATCGAACCCACGACCCTCGGCTTCGGAGACCGATACTCTATCCAACTGAGCTACGAGCGCATAATATGCTAAACCAACGACTCTATTCACGGACACTTGATAGATGAATACTGCGCTAACTTAACTAACACAACATATCAATCAATGGTAGGAATAATCAGTCGTATTACTAAGTATCGAATAAGTGTCGAAAAATAAAGACCGCTTAGTCTAACAAATAAAAACCATAAAGCCAATAAATGACGGTAGCGATTGATGTTTTTTAAGAAAAAACAAGATAGTCATTAAACAGGCATGGCAATTTACCTGTCTTTTCCCTTATAATGTCATGGAGAATTCATATTTATAATCACCGATTACAAGTGTGCTGGCACGCGGGATGGCTGTTTGCTATTGATGACTAAAGGTTGTCAAAGGAGGATAGGCAGAATGTCTGAGCTGTGCAGGCCTTTGTATACGTAATAAGAGAACGTGACGAATGAGAAAAGTAGTTATGTTATCGGCAGCTGCCATTCTAGGAATCGCTAGTATCGCGGTGAGCCAAGCTGAAAGTGTTGTAGAAACGCCTGAAACTGTCTCTGCTGTAGCAGAGACACAGGAAGTCGTAGAAAATGCTCCTGAGCAGTCAGGTGATGATGCCCAAGCTGCTGCAGATACAACAGATGGCGCAGCTCCTGCTGATGAAGCCGCACCAGTAGATGGCGAAGCTACCGAAGAAACAGCCGCTGCAGCACCTGCTGCTGTTGAAGAACCGATTCCACAAGATACGCCACAAGTGCAAAAACTGATTGCACTATATCCTAACCTGATTGCTCGTATTCATCCTGTTGCTACCGTATGCTTTGAAGATGATGAAGTGTGTGATGTGACGGCACGTGTTGCTGGCCCAGCACCTGGTGATGGACCTCGCGATGGTAAAGCCGTATACAATGCCGTATGTCATACTTGTCATGCAGCGGGTTTGTTAGGCTCTCCTGTCTTTGCTGATGCCGGCGCTTGGGGACCACGTATAGCAAAAGGTACAGATACGCTATATACCCATGCTATCAATGGTTTCAATGCAATGCCTGCCAAAGGTGGCGCGGATATCCCTGATGAAGAAGTTCAAAATGCCGTAGATTATATGGTTGAAGCAGCAAGCTAATCTGTCCCAAGCTTTTACGATAGATATCTATAAAGCGCCTATCTCATTCAATGGGATAGGCGCTTTTTTCATCATAAATATTATCAATATGAGACTTCAGCTGCATTGTAGTTGAAATTCGTCAGCAGCAGCCTCATTTTATGATTTTACGACATCTATTCCAGCTATTCGTCATCTCAAAGTATTTTTATATACATCTATAACAAACAAAGAGGTCTTCATGTCAGAAGTACCAGCACTTACGATAAAAAACTTATCCAAAACTTATGATAATGGGTTTTCGGCTCTAAAAGGAGTCGATTTAACTGTGCCACAAGGTGGATTCTTTGCATTATTGGGTCCCAATGGTGCTGGTAAATCAACCATGATTGGTATCATCAGTTCGCTGTTTAAACCGACCACAGGCAGCGTGCATATCTTTGGCACTGACTTGTTGGAAAACCCTTCCGTCGCAAAGCAGTACCTTGGTATCGTACCGCAAGAGTTTAATTTTAATATGTTCGAAAAAGTCGAAGATATTTTGATTACACAAGCAGGTTACTTCGGTATTCCTGCAAAAGAAGCCAAGCCACGAGCGAAACGACTACTAACAGCGCTGGGTCTATGGGATAAGCGCGATAGTAAATCACGTGAGCTATCAGGGGGTATGAAACGTCGTTTGATGATTGCACGTGCATTGATTCACAAGCCAAAATTATTGATTTTAGATGAGCCAACGGCTGGGGTCGATATTGAGCTGCGTCGATCTATGTGGGAGTTTATGCAACAGATTAATATCGAAGAAAAGACCACTATTATTCTGACTACTCACTATCTTGAAGAAGCAGAGCAGCTGTGTAAGCGTATCGCTATCTTGGATCATGGTGAGATTCGTATTAACACGGAAATGAAAGATTTGTTAGCACAGCTATCGGTGGAAACATTCGTCTTTGATTTGGAAGTACCCGTTACTAGTCAATTGGTTTTGACAGGTGTGACAGGGATAACCCAGCCGGATAATCAAACACTCGAAGTGACCTTGACAGAAGGCGAGTCGATGAATAACGTCTTTGCCCAGTTATCGGAGCAGGGCATCACTGTGGGAAGCATGCGTAACAAAGCCAATCGATTAGAAGAGTTGTTTATGCGCTTAGTAGACAAAAATATTCAAAGTGCAGACAGCATGAAGGAGGCGGGATTATGAGTCAAGAAATGATAGATCCTAATAAAACCATGTCATTGAGCAAAAAGTGGATTGCATTTCGTACTATATTACTAAAAGAAGTTCGCCGGATTTTACGTATTTGGCCACAGACATTGCTGCCACCAGTCATTACCATGAGTCTTTATTTTGTCATCTTCGGTAAAATGATTGGTTCGCGTGTGGGTGAGATGGGCGGAGTGCCGTACATGCAGTTCATCGTGCCTGGTTTGATTATGATGTCGATTATTACCAACAGTTACTCCAACGTGGTGTCGAGCTTCTTTAGTGCTAAATTCACTTCTAGTATTGAGGAGCTATTGGTTTCGCCTGTATCCAAACATGCGATTTTGATGGGGTATATCAGTGGCGGTATCTTCCGTGGATTGGCCATTGGTGTCATTGTCTCGATAGTCGCGCTGTTTTTTACTGACTTGGGCATTGAACATTTATTTGTGACCATATTTACGGTACTGGGCACCTCTATCTTGTTTTCGCTTGGCGGCTTTATCAATGCCGTGTTTGCTCGCTCATTTGATGATATTTCTATCATTCCAAGCTTTGTATTGACGCCACTTACCTATCTTGGTGGTGTATTTTATTCGATGGAAAATTTGTCACCATTTTGGCAAAATATTTCATTATTGAACCCTATCGTATATATGGTCAATTCATTCCGTTACGGTATCCTTGGCTACTCTGATGTGAATGTCTGGTACTCGATGGCTGCTATTTTCGTATTCTGTGCAATATTCTATACTATCGCCTATCGCTTACTTAGTAATGGCTCACGTGTACGCTTGTAGCCAAAATTGTTATAAATAAACAAACCGTTTTACTATCAAAGCCTGACATTGTCGGGCTTTTTTATGGCACATTTTTATAGGTTGAGGTGGTCGGTAACCTGAGACAGCCTGTTGAAACAGTGGCTTTAACAAGCAAGCTGGTCGGTTGAGTACTGATATTTGCTTAAACCAAATTCATTATCGACTAGCGTATTATTACTGTAAAATAACCCCTTTATTATTTGAACGTATTCTCTAGCTTAGAAGGTAATTTATGAGTATCCACGGTATTTTAGGTGAGCAAACCACGGACTATCCAACTGAGTATAGCCCAGAGACGCTATATCCTATCGCCCGCAGTATGGGGCGTGATGTAATTGGCTGGCAAGATGATAAATTAACGGTTGGCATCGATTGGTGGCAGGCGTTTGAGATGTCTTGGTTGAACACGCAAGGTATTTCGCAAGTGGCCATCGCGCGCTTTGGGATTCCTGCTAGCTCACCGTTTATCGTTGAGTCAAAATCGCTTAAGCTGTATTTAAACAGTATTAATTTTACCGAATTTGCCCGTTGGGTAGAGGTGCAGACGCTGATTGCTAAAGATTTATCAGCTTGTGTGCAGGCAGAAGTCACCGTTGATTTATTTGGCTTAGATGACGAGCAAGGCAATGAGCAGTCGGGATTATTAATTGCACAGCCTGAAGGCGTTTGTATTGATGATGCCTTGGCAAATAGCAGTGAGAAAGTGGCGCTGTGTGAGCATCCTGATGCGTCATTGCTGCGTGATAATGAAGTAGAGACGAGTGGCGAGAGCGTGATAAGTGACAACCCTCAGCCTTATACTTTTTATTCTAATTTGCTGCGTAGTAATTGTCCGGTGACCAATCAGCCAGACTGGGGAACGTTGGCAGTATCGATTACGACGGATAAGCCTGTTAATGCGGCTAATATACTGCGTTATATTTTAAGTTTCCGTCAGCATAATGGCTTCCATGAGCAATGTGTCGAGCAGATATTTGCTGATTTGAGTCGATACTATGAGCCAAGCGCATTGATGGTTCGCGCATGGTACACGCGCCGAGGCGGTATCGATATCAATCCTTGCCGTGTCAGTGATATAAATCTACTACCACAGCCAAGCCGTTTAATTCGTCAGTAAATAAATATCGATGTTATGAGTTGCGGTTACGTCCTATAATCAATTAACTTTGCTCATCTAAGGTAAGGATACCAGTATGAAATTTATAACTTATGCTGTAACAGTAGTAAGTGTAGCTGTACTATCTCTGTCTACGATGTCATCAGCACAAGCGGCATCCGCCGAAAGTGAGTACACTTGTGAAGATGCCTATATGGAAGTGGCTTATGACTGTGGTAAGGATGCGGTCCAAGTTGAAAAAAATAGGCTTAACAAAATATACATGAATGCGTATCGTACCTTATCACCTACTCAAAAGCAGCAGCTTGATAAAGAACAGATTACCTGGCTAAAAGCTCGCAGCAAGCAGTGTGACTTTGAGCATGACGGCCCTATGAATAACACCGTGGTATATGCCATGATTAATTCTGATGTCTGCACCGCTAACGAGACACAGAAACGTAGCAAGGTCATTGCTAAAAGATATAATATTAAGTAGTTTTTTTTAGCTAAATCATACGCGAAAAAAGCGCCTATCTCATTGAATGAGATAGGCGCTTTTTACGGCACAGTTTTTAAGATTAAAACTATTTACCGCTTACTTTTGCCATGACTTCTTCACGGCTTAGCATTTGCTTTTCTGCTTCACGGCGATTGACGTATTCGTACTTGCCTTCAGCCAAGTTACGGTCTGAAACCACGATACGATGCGGAATACCAATCAATTCTAGATCAGCAAACTTAACGCCTGGACGCTCGTTACGATCATCTAGCAACACGTTAATGCCTTGAGCTTTGAGTTCTTCATACAGCGCTGTAGCAGTCTGCATGACCGTCTCTTCTTTTGACTTCATCGGTATGATAGCGACTTCAAAAGGAGCGATTGAATCATTAACCGTTGGCGTCTTCGGCCACATGATACCGTTTTCATCATTATTCTGTTCGATGGCAGCAGCGATGATACGGCTCACCCCGATACCATAGCAACCCATCATTAGCGTGACGGGTTTGCCATCTTCACCAGAAACGCGGCAATTCATGGCTTGCGAGTATTTATCACCCAACTGGAAGATGTGACCGACTTCGATACCACGTTTGATTCTTAATGTGCCTTTACCATCAGGAGATGGATCGCCTTCTTGCACATTACGTACATCGACGATACGTGTGATACGAGCATCACGAGCCCAGTTCATACCGATGGTATGCTTATTGACTTCATTAGCACCGCATACAAAGTCTGACAACGTAGCAGCTGAACGATCGACAAAGACAGGCATGTCTAGGTCAACACCGATATAGCCTTTGTGCAAACCAGCTGCTTTTAACTCTTCATCAGAAGCTAATGTCAGTGGCACATTTGCCTCTTCAATTTTTTCAGCTTTGATAGTATTGAGCTGATGATCACCGCGTAACACGATAGCAATCAGTTGTGGCTCATCGTCTTCGGTATGACCGTGGACGATTAAGGTTTTGACTGTATTCTCTAACGGGACATCTAGATGCTCAGCTACCATTTTGCAGCTGGTCATATCTTCCGTTAAAACGTCTTCGCGTTCCATTTTTGGCGGTTGACGCTCAGCGGTGCTTACCGATTCAGCCAGCTCAACGTTAGCTGCATAATCAGAAGAATCTGAGAACGCGATATCGTCTTCGCCACTGTCTGCCAATACATGGAACTCATGAGAAGCAAAACCACCGATAGACCCTGTATCCGCTTGTACTGCACGGAAGTCTAAACCCAAACGGGTAAAGATGCGCGTATAAGCGTCATACATATCATGGTAAGTTTTGGCCAATGAAGCTTGGTCAACGTGGAATGAATAAGCATCTTTCATCGTAAATTCGCGCGCGCGCATCACACCAAAGCGTGGACGAATCTCATCACGGAATTTGTTTTGAATTTGAAAGAAAGTAATCGGTAGCTGTTTATAACTACGTAGCTCACCTTGGGCAAGATTGGTAATGACTTCTTCATGCGTTGGACCAAGCACGAAATCACGATCATGACGGTCTTTAAAGCGTAATAGCTCAGGACCATAATCGTCAAAACGTCCAGTCGTTTGCCAAAGTTCAGCAGGCTGAGTCATCGGCATCAGCACTTCTTGTGCACCGATATTCTGCATCTCTTCACGAACAATGCGCTCGACTTTTTGCAAGATGCGTAGCCCCATAGGCAGCCAAATATATAATCCAGAAGCGATTTTTCGAATAAGGCCAGCACGCACCATCAATTGGCTTGAGGCGATATCGGCATCACTTGGAGTTTCTTTTAATGTAGCAAATAAAAATTGACTGGCTTTCATAAATAAAGCGTAACCTTATCAACGATAAAAAATAAGAAGAAATAGTAGGATGTTGAGCGTATGGCTAATCGTTTCATGGCCGCCGCAAGCTTACCTTTATAACTTAGCAATTGACTAACATTCAGCGAATAAAAATGCTCATAAAGAGCATCTTAGTAAAACCGCTCTAATAATATAGAAGAGGGGAAATCTTGATTGATGCATCAGTATGCTGAAATACAAAATATTCAGGCTAAAAGCCTGATAAATACTTTGATACTGACATTTTATTCATACAATCTGACTATGTTAGGTAAAGTTTGCCTAAGACGCAATGACTTTTTGTCTTTTCAGACCGAACATTGCATAAAGGGAGTGATGAGGTTGTTATAACTCGATTATTTACCAGTTCTAAGCCTATTTTTAGCAAATATTGACGAATTTTTTGACCAGCAACGCATTAGTAATTATGTAGAGTATTGGTAGCTATTACTTGAAGTTACTTCGCGCAAATAGCATTTATATTTTACACCACAATCTGTCATGTGCTTCATACGATAAAACTTTGAGGATGCCTCTATGAATAGTCCTGATAATCGAACTCCTGTTAATACTACTAATACCAATCCACAGGCCAAAAAACCTATTGCCATGATGTCATGGATTGTGTTGCTTATCGGTTTATCTGCCATCGTTTTTGCGATTTACAGCATTCAAAACAGCACTAAAGAAGTGCCAATAGAAACCATTACTCGTGAGGGCGTGGTTACGCAAATTCAAAACTTAAATCGTTTAGAAACCGTTTCGTTTAGTGTTGATACCGTTATCACAAGCCAGCGTGGTGGTAGTTGGCAGAAGCTGTGGCAAGATGAGCAAAAAGGACTGTTCATTGCGCATGGACGTGTAGAGGCAGGGGTTGATTTGAGCGCGTTGACACCTGATATGGTACGTGTGGTACAGCCTGTTGCATCCGATGTAAATGATGACCAAACATCGGAAGCTAACACGACTGCATCGACCATGCCACAAATCAATATCACCTTACCACCATCAGAGATATTTTCAGTATATTTAGATGATATAGAGATTTATGACTGGCAAACAGGTGCATTTGGGATGATGCAAGTCGATCCAAAAATCTGGCAACAAGCGCAAAGCATGGCCAAGAAAGAAGTCCTAGAACGCGCTTGTCGCGGTGATGTGATGACGATGGCATTACAAAATGCACAGACGCAGTTGCAGCAATTGTTTGCCATGACTGGTGCAATCGTTACAGTAACCACGCAAGGCGCAGGTGCATGTCAGTTTCCATCGGTTACGAATGGCTAATCTACTGTTTATTTTTCCTCAAATTAGCTTTCTTTTTTAAACTCAGCGATTGTCAACAGTCGAGCGGCTTTATGCTCAACCATCGGTACAGGGTAATCTGTATCGGCGAAGTCTCCTTTTTTACCGAGTGCTTTACGCATTTTCTCTTCTGAGTGCAGGATAGTAGCAGGGATGTCTTTTAGCTCAGGTAGCCAAGTCTTAATAAACTCGCCCTTTGTATCATGGGTTTTGGCTTGGCTAAAGGGATTCATGATACGGAAGTAGGGCGCTGAGTCAGTGCCCGTAGAAGCGCTCCATTGCCAGCCGCCATTGTTAGAGGCAAAATCACCATCTATCAGCTGCTGCATAAAGTATCGCTCGCCCCAGCGCCAATCAATTAATAGATCTTTAGTCAAAAACATCGCCGTCACCATCCGCAGGCGATTGTGCATAAACCCTGTTGCATTCAGACAGCGCATCGCGGCGTCAACTAGCGGTACGCCTGTTTTGCCCGTGCACCACTTATCAAAGTCATCAATATTGTATGACCAATTAATCTTAGTATCGGTCTCATGCTTATACGCTTGATGGCGAATCAGCTCTGGCTTATAGTCCAAGACATGACGATAAAAATCGCGCCATGCCAGCTCGCTTATCCAGCGATTGATGTCGTTGTTGTCGCTGTCGTTACCGTGTAATTTTTCTTGAGCTTTATTTGCCTGTAGATAGCACAGTCTGGGGCTGATTGTGCCAATAGTGAGGTAAGCCGATAACTGACTGGTCGCATGCAAGCTAGGCACATCACGACTCACATCATAGTTATTGATATCCTCAGCGATAAAGTCTTCTAAACGTTGGCAAGCCGCTGTTTCACCAGCAGGATAGGCGTCACGAGCATTTTCGAGTTGGGCACTTGTATCTGTATTATTATCAGTTTCATTGCTGTTTGACTGTTTTTGATAGGCGTTGACCGTTTTTGTGCTGAGATTTTTTATTTCTTTTACCGTGTTTGCCGCATTTTCCGTCGGCTCTAAAGTCACGTTATTATTGTCACTAACAGCGGGTGCTTCATGCATTTGTATATCGCTCACCTCCAACGTATGTCGCCATTTTTTGTAGAACGGCGTAAACACTTGGTACATGCTGTCACCATCGTTGGTCGTGATGGTTTGCGGTGGTAAGATACATTGATCATGCCAGCGTACAAACTCAATATCGCTTTTTGCCAGTTGTGCAGTTAATTGTTCATCACGATCGATCTCATTACCTTCGTACTCATGGTTGGCCATGATAGCGCTGATATGATTGGCATTGCAGATAGCTAATAGCGCGTCAATAGAGTCAGAAAAGTTTGGGCAAACCTGTACTGTTAAAGTGATGTTTAAATGTTCTTGTAAGTCTTTTGCGAGGATAGGCAAGGTACGGGCGATGTGATCGACTTGTACAAGCGACGTATCATGCGCTTGCCACTGCTCAGGCGTGAAAAAGAATATGGCACTGACTCGTGCATTATCTTCGTTTGCCCGTTCACAAATCGCGGCTAAGGCGGTATTATCATGAACTCGTAGGTCACGGCGAAACCACATCAAGTAATGCGGCGGATTTGTGCCAGTGACTTTGCCACTATCACTGTCGTTGCAGTCAGTTGGATTAGCCGTTACCGATGCAGTCTTAGACATTCAAGTATTCCTGTATTAATCAATCGCAATCATAAACAAAACTGGGAATAAAAGTATGCTAGGATAAGTTTTTGGATGCAATGGCTTTGCTGTTTGATTAACAAAACATCATCACATATAACGATTTACCTTTAGCTTGAACCTATCTGATGCCGTTATAATCGGTGTCATATTTAGTATCATGAAATGCAAGGTCACAAAATGCACGTCAAGTTCTGCGGTTTTACTCAGCTTAGTGATATACAGACTGCGACACAGTTAGGTGTTGATGCGGTCGGCTTGGTGTTTTATCCGCCCAGTCCGCGTGCCGTGACGCTAGCGCAAGCCCAGATATTAAGTACTGCTGTACCTGCTTTTGTGAGCGTGGTGGCGTTGGTGGTTAATATGCCTCAAGATGAGTTAGTTGAGCTAGCAGACAATGTGCCTTTTGATATCATACAATTCCACGGCGATGAGAGTCCTGAGCAATGTCAGCAGCTGGCGAGCACAGTCAATAAACGCTGGATTAAAGCGTTGCGCGTCAATGCCGATACTGACAGTGCTGCTAGCGTGCGCGCTCAGATTGACGAGTTTGCCCAAGCAGGAGCGAGCAGTATCTTATTAGATGCCTACCATCAGCATAAGTATGGTGGTACGGGCGCACGCTTTGATTGGAGTCTCATACCGCAAGATAGCTCGTTACCGATTATCTTAGCGGGTGGACTGGATGCTGAAAATATCGCGGCTACTTTAGTGCTGCCTGTTTATGCAGTCGATGTCAGCGGCGGTATTGAGATAGATAAAGGTAAAAAAGATCCTGCAAAAATGCGCGCCTTTATGAAAGCGGTAAAACGCGACCGATGGCAAAACGCGACGCCTAGCGAACCTTCGAACACAAGTAGCTAGCTTAATATCAGCTCAATAGCTCGTTACTTAAACTATTTCTCCCTGATTTATCCTAAAAAATACCACTTAATATAGTAGGAATTACCATGAGTCATGTCGATAACAATAATTTATCTGCTACCGCACAAGCTATCAATACCTTTACCAATCCAGCAGACGTACAGGATTTTAACCAATACCCTGATGCCCGTGGACATTTTGGCGTACACGGCGGTCGCTTTGTCTCTGAAACGTTGATGGCCGCACTAGAAGAGCTAGAGGTGCTATATACCAAAGTAAAAGCCGATCCTGCATTCTGGGAAGAGTATCACAACGATTTGGTCAATTATGTCGGTCGTCCAACGCCGCTTTATCATGCTAAGCGCTTGAGTGATGAGATTGGTGGTGCGCAGATATATTTCAAACGTGAAGATTTAAACCATACTGGCGCACACAAAGTTAACAACACTATTGGACAAGCATTACTTGCCAAAATGTGTGGCAAGAAACGTATCATCGCTGAGACTGGTGCAGGACAGCATGGTGTAGCGACGGCGACGATTGCAGCCCGTTTAGGTCTTGAGTGTATCGTTTATATGGGTGCGGACGATGTTGAGCGTCAAAAGATGAACGTCTATCGTATGCGTTTGCTCGGTGCGACAGTTGTGCCAGTGACTTCTGGCTCACGTACGCTCAAAGACGCAATGAACGAAGCCATGCGCGACTGGGTAACCAATGTCGATAGCACGTATTATATTATTGGTACGGTTGCAGGCCCGCATCCTTATCCGTTACTGGTTCGTGATTTCCAAGCGATTATTGGTAAAGAAGCACGCATTCAGCATGTAGAAAAAACAGGCAAATTACCCGATGCCTTGGTTGCTTGTGTTGGTGGTGGCTCAAATGCGATTGGTTTGTTCTTTGACTTCCTAAATGATACTGATGTCAAAATGTACGGCGTCGAAGCAACCGGTGATGGCATCGAAACAGGTCGCCATTCAGCGCCACTAGCGGCTGGTCGTATCGGCGTGCTACACGGCAACCGTACTTACCTAATGGCAGATGACGAAGGTCAAATCCAAGAGACGCATTCTATCTCAGCTGGACTGGATTATCCTGGTGTTGGCCCTGAGCATAGCTTCTTAAAAGATATGAAGCGTGTTGAATATGTGGGCTGTACTGACAAAGAGTCGTTAGAAGGCTTCCATGAAGTCACGCGCAAAGAAGGCATCATTCCTGCGCTAGAGTCTGCTCATGCCGTTGCTTATGCACTAAAGCTGGCTAAGACAATGACACCAGATCAAACCATTATCGTCAATATGTCAGGTCGTGGTGACAAAGATTTGCATTCAGTGATGAAGGCGGAAGGCATTGAGTTGTAGTAGCTTTTATATGCTATTAATCTACATCTTATAAGAAAAATGGCTCAGTTCCCCTTATTACTTAAATTACTCAATAGAGATTATTTAATAAGGGGTCAAATGAGTCGGTTTATAACAATTAAGAGACCACTATGACTAGAATTGAAAGCACTTTTGCAACTTTAAAATCACAAAACAAAAAAGCCCTCATTCCTTATGTGATGGCAGGCGATCCTAATCCTGCGACCACTGTAGGTCTATTGCACGATTTAGTGAAACATGGCGCAGATATGATCGAAGTTGGCTTGCCGTTCTCTGATCCAATGGCAGATGGCCCAACCGTCGCATTGGCAGGTGAGCGGGCATTAGCAGCAGGTACGAGCACTCGTGATGCACTAAAAATGGTCGAAGAGTTTCGTCAAACAGACACGCAGACGCCAATTATCCTAATGGGCTATCTTAATCCAGTTGAAATCATTGGTTATGATAACTTCGTCGCGCTATGTGAGCAGTCAGGTGTTGACGGTATCTTGATGGTTGATTTGCCACCAGCAGAGGCGGGTAGCTTCACGCAGCACTTGACCGATCATTCGATGAATGAGATTTTCTTACTATCGCCAACGACTTTGCCTGAGCGCCGTGAGCAAGTATTGACGCATTGTGGTGGTTATATCTATTACGTGTCATTAAAAGGTGTGACAGGTTCGGCCACGCTCGATACTGATGCTGTCGCGACTCAAGTCCAAGCCATCAAAGCAGAGACGGATTTGCCAGTATGCGTCGGTTTTGGTATCCGTGATGGTGCCTCTGCCAAAGCAATTGGTACTCATGCAGATGGTGTGATTGTTGGTAGTGCATTGGTACAGAACTTTGCTGATATAGATGCCAATGATGCCGATGCTGTTGCAGCTGCTCAGCAACGAATCATGGTAAAAATGGACGAGTTACGTGGTGCGCTTGATAGTTTGAGTGCCTGAGTTAAGCAACGTTAAATTATCGTCACTTAAGTTTTCGTTATAGTGCTAATAGCGTTATTTATAAACCGCAGTCTTTATAAATAACAATGTTTATAAAGACACTGTCAAATGACTTTGCTAAAGTTAGTTTACGTGTGTAAACTAACATCACACATAAATTGTTACAGTTTCGCGTAGGCGTGCCTTATAACTGCTCATGTTATGACTGTATGTGACTTTTAAATTTACTCTTAGGGACAAGTGAATGAGCCAGCTTGTCGATAAGCCTTTGATAATGGCGAATAATATGACTGATACGATAACAAAACCTGATATGACTACTTCTAATAATGCTGAGCCTAACAATAACGTTGCTGGGCAATCTTGGTTTAATCGTCCGATACCAGGCGTTAAGCAGCAATTGACTGCACCATTGAGTGCGGTAGAAACCGAACCATCAACCAAATGCAGTAATTGTCATTCGATGATTACTAATACATCGCTGATTTTTAACAGTTATGTGTGCCCGCATTGCGATCATCATTTACCGATGAGTGCTCGTGAGCGTCTAAACTGGCTACTTGATCAGGTCAATGGTGAACTCGGGCAAGAATTCGTGGCCAAAGATCCGCTGCGTTTTGTGGATAGTAAGCCATATCCTGCGCGTATGGCGGAAGCCCAAGAAAAAACAGGTGAGTCTGAGGCGCTGATTGTGTTATATGGCAAACTGCGTAACCTCGATGTGGTGACTTGTGCCTTTGATTTCCGCTTTATGGGTGGCTCTATGGGGTCAGTCGTTGGCGATCGTTTCGTGCAAGCTGCCGAAAAAGCCCTCGAAGATAAAGTACCTTTAGTGTGTTTCGCTGCTTCTGGTGGTGCACGCATGCAAGAAGGCCTATTGTCATTAATGCAAATGGCACGAACGGCTGCTGCGATTGAGCGTTTGAGAATTGCCGGTATTCCGTATATTGTTGTCTTGACCAATCCTGTCTATGGTGGCGTGACTGCATCACTTGCTATGCTTGGTGATATTCATTTAGCTGAACCAAAGGCGATGATTGGCTTTGCGGGCAAGCGCGTGATTGAGCAGACGGTACGTGAGACATTGGAAGAACCGTTCCAGCGTGCAGAGTTCTTATTAGAGCATGGCGTGGTAGATGAAGTGGTACATCGCCATCAGATGATTGAAACGATCTATCGCTTGTTGGCAAAGTTAAGCCGCATGCCTAATGTTGATGCTTAATACATTGTAGAGGCTTCCTTCCAAATAAGCAGGCGGTTGGTTAACTGCTTAGTAGCATGCTACTATCTATCTCTAAATATGCAGAACTCTTGAATAGCATTTATCGTCATATAACGGTAAATGCTATTTTTGGTTTTGGCCAGGTAGTTATATACTAGGGCGTATCTTCTAATCGATGACTTTCTAACCGATAGCTTTCTAATCACCAATTTTCTATTCGAATATTTCAATATAGGTTTCATCTATGTCTGACACTTCACTTTATAACCCGAATAGCCCTAATAACAATGCTAGCCTAACGGAGTGGCTGGATTATATGCAGCAGATACACGTGTCGGCGATAGACATGGGGTTATCACGCGTATTGCCAGTCGCTGAAGCCTTAGGTGTAGTGCAGTCAGCTAAAGATGATGCTTACGTGTTTACGGTGGCAGGTACCAATGGTAAAGGCTCGACGACCGCTGTCATCGCGAAAATGTGTCAAGCAGCAGGTTATAAAACAGCCCTATATCAATCACCGCATTTGAGTGTCTTTAACGAGCGTGTGCGCATTAATGGCGAGATGGTCAGTGACCAGACATTGATTAGCGCCTTTAGCAAAGTAGAAGCTGCACGTCTACAGTGCGATTTGACGCTATCGTTTTTTGAGATGACGACACTCGCAGCATTACTTATATTTGCTGAAGCAGATTGTGATGTGTGGGTGTTAGAGGTGGGGCTAGGTGGCCGTCTAGATGTCGTCAATATTATTGATCCTGATATGGCCGTGATTACCAATATTGCAATCGATCATGTCGACTGGTTAGGTGACAATGTGGAAGATATCGGCGCAGAAAAAGCAGGTATATTGCGTGATAATATTAGTCTAATCTATGGTGCTATCGAAATGCCGAGCAGCGTTCAGCACGCGATTGATAAGCATCAAGCAAACTGTTATCAAGTGGGGCAAGATTTCAGCCATCGTGATATTGATTCAACGACTTGGCAATATAGCAATGCCTCTATTACCATGCAGTTGCCACGCCCAGCATTGTCATTGACCAATACTGCTAATGCATTATCAGCGGTACTCGCAAGTCCGTTAAATGTCGATACCCATGCTATCGAAACAGCATTGCAAACGGTTAAATTGGCAGGTCGCTTCGATTATCGCGAGATAGATGATCGTCATTGGTTGTTTGATGTGGCGCACAACGAGCAAGGTGTTGAGTTTTTATTGGCACAACTATTACCGCTTTGGCAGCAGCATGTGGTAGATCAAAATACCGCTGAGCGTACTGATAGCGCACCTGTAACCATTAAAATGCTGTTTTCCATGTTGGCTGATAAAGACATTGAAAAAGTGGTACAGCGTTTATCCGAGGCAGGTTTGCCAATTAGTGAGTGGTTTATCGCTGAAATTGACTATCCACGAGCAGCCAGCACTGAGCATTTGCAGGGTATACTGACAAATCATGTCGATAGTGCACAAGTACATGAGTTCGAGCGTTTGCAAGCAGCAACCTATGCAGTGAGAGCGGCCAGTCAGCCGCAAGATTTAATCGTAGTATGTGGCTCTTTCCATACAATAGGAGAAGCTCTATCTGCATTAGATGCCGATAATTTAAGTTAAAACCGCCGCTATTTAATGTTAATCTTAACGGTAGCGTGATGGCAGACAGTATAGAAAATATGCTTTATAATCAAAATACTTCAGAGCATTGAAACTAAAAGTATTGAGATTAAAAGTATTGAAACTAAGAGCACTGATACTAAAAGATCGATAGTGCATTTGAAAACTGATACATGTAACCCGCGGCAATCGCTAGTCATCACTGTTTTACGATATAACTTTGAGACGACAGCTGCGCCGCTCAATCAACCTTATTACCAACTAAGAGACGTAAACGGATGAACTTTTCGAGACAAGCCTTATTGGGCATTGGGATGATTATAGGCGGTAGCGTGATGCTATACGCTATGGTGCAACAGATAGGCGATAGCAATGAGCAGCCTGCTCCAACCTCAGCGATGGTAGATACGCCAAATACTGAGCAAGCAGCTGCACAACCGTTGACAACTGATATCGAGACAGAAAAACGCATCTTGGCACAGAAACAAAAAGAGCGGGCTGCTCGTGTCGCAGAACAAGAGAAGCGTGCACAGCAATTTTTAACAGAACAAGAAGCAGCTGAGGCCGAAGCATTGGCGAAAGCACGTGCTGAAAGTCAGCAATATGTAGCCAACAGTGCACCCGTTGTTGAAGATGCTGAGACTCCAGAAGCGGCAAAAGATGTCGCTCAAGATCTGACCGTTCAGCCTCGTACGGATAGTGAGTTGGCTGCTGATGCCAAGAAAACTAGTGATGCTGAAAAGCAAAAGGCTGTTCAAGCGCAACAAGAAGCCCAGCGTCAAGCTGCCATTAAAGCAGAAGCCGCTGCTCAAAAATTAGCGGATAGTAAAAAAGCAGCTGAAGCAAACGAGCAAGCGAAAGTAAAGAGGCAAGCAGAGGCCAAAAAGCAGGCTGAAGCACAAGCACTGGCAGCACAAAAGCGAGAAGCTACCGAAGCGGCTAAGAAAGAGCCACCAAAGTCACCTTCTGATTATGAAGTCAAAAGAGGTGATGGGCTCATCAAGCTAGCAAGACAATACAATATGCCTGTCGAAGTATTGGCTCAAGCCAATAATATCTCGCCGCTGGCCTCGTTACAATTGGGTCAAAGTATAACGATTCCGTCACGGGCTCAAGTGCAGCGCTTAGAACGTGAAGCCGCCGCCGCTGAGCAGGCTCGTCAAAAAGAAGCTGACTTGGCTAAGAAAACAGCAGAAGCCAAGCGGGAAGCACAGCAGAAACTCAGCGAAGCTCGTAAAGAAGTCAAAGAGACAGATGCCAAAGGTAGCTTTGGGGTACAAGTGGCCTTGGCAAATGATCAGAATAGAGCTGATGATTTGGTAAAAAAGTTCCAAGCAGCAGGCTATCAGGTTAAAACCAGTCGTACCAGTCGCGGCGTCCGGGTCGTGGTCGGCCCTGAGCGTGGTAAAATCGCAGCCTTGGCGCTAAAGGATAAGATTAATAGTGACCCTAAAGTGAATACAACGGGCGCTTGGGTATTATACTGGTGATAGCTTGATAGCTGGTTTGCTAAGTTTGTATTCTAGTATACCGAATTGACCTTATCGTCATCATGAAAACACGACATCTATTGTCGTGTTTTTTGTTTTATCGTTTGCCGATTTAGGTCAGCTTGGTTACGATAAGCACCGTTTTTCTCTACTTCTCTTTTTATAACCTGTCAGTCTATCAAGACTGCCTTGCCGTGGTCAGTTATGTGTTGCCACTTCCACGAAGTCACCATAGCTATCTGACCGCTTTAATCATGTATAAGGTAAAACCATGTCGTTTGGTGTTATATTTTTAATTTTGGCCGTTGGGTTTTTAGGGCTGATTACCGTACCAAAACTGTTAGAAAAACGCACCGTCGTTGAGCCTGATCCAAAGCCAGTACGCGGTGATGAGTTGGCTATTTGGCCGTTTGCGCCGATGCCGATTATGACGGATACTGAAGTGATATTTTTTAATAAGTTAAAAAACGCGCTGCCTGAATATCACATATTCGTGCAAGTTCAGCTATCACGAATCATTGAAGCCAATAGTAGTGAGACATCAGAACGTAGCTTTTGGTTCAATCGTATCTGTCGCCAGAGCGTTGACTACGTGATCGTGGATGTCGATGCTCAGACCACGCTGGTGGCTATCGAGCTTGATGATTGGACGCATAGTAGTAAAGCGCGGCAAAAGGCTGATGACAAGAAAGACAAAGCGCTTGCCAGTGCTGGTATTGCGATGGTGCGCTTTCATGCAGAGCGTATGCCCAGTGCAGACATGCTTAGATATGAGCTGATGCAGGTGATTGAAAATTATTAAGCTTGTCCGTTTTAAGTATCTAGGGCGTGTCCTCAATTAGATTGTGAGGCTTAAAATGAGAAAAATTGTAGATAAACAAGGAAGAAATTGCCGTCAATATGAACATATTGGCAAAATTGCTGACGATGTTTAGCAAAATTTAGCCATTTTAAGGCCACTAAATGTATTAATGTGCTAATTGATGACACGCCCTAGGTTAGCTAAGACGCTTCATCTATTTGGTTTGGTTGATTGGGACAAATAACGATTGGTCTATCTTTCACAAAATATAATCCTGTCGCAGGCGGCTCATTATCTGACCAAACCGTTTGTGTTTGATACGCATCGTAAAAGTCGCGCTTGGTAAACCATTCTATATAATGCGCGGCTCGTAACTGTGTCATGTCGATGCTAGCGAGATTAGCCATATTATTCTTATCGCACCATTCATGCATCGGAAAGCTGGGTGTTAGCCAAGCAGGGTAGTTAAAGTTATTTATGCCTATAGGCAAAAAGAATCGACCTTTTATAATGCCATAACGTTTGTCAATTTTAACTTGCCCATGATTGTCTGTATCTACCCACACCGCCCGAAACTGCTTGGTCTGCATGTGTGTCATCTTGCGCTGCAAATTGTCATTGGCATTAATCCCCACCCAGTTCACAGGTTCAAAAGGGGCTGATCCCATAAAAAACTTGATGGCCAGCTCCCAATGCTCAACCAGCTTGTCTTGATGGTTATACAAGATTAAATCTATTTCACCAGTCGTTTGCTTACCGTTAAATAACTGCACGTTATTAGCGAGTGTCTCGTACGGATGCAATTGGTGCGCAAATCCATCTTCTAACCAAAATGATAATAACCCTTCAAAGTGAAACCCCAGTCGATTAGGACTTGGGCGCTTAAGTAAATATCGAGTCAACGCTTGATAGTCAGTGGTGGTATCCAGCTCTGTTAACCGCTGCTCATACGCCTCAAACTGTGCTTGCCAAAAGTGAGAACTATGTACTGAAATAGCATGTGTATTCTCATGCGGTGCAAAGTCTATCCACTGAGTTAATACGTTAGGACAAGCAAGCGCATAAGCCAAATCACGCACGTAGGGTCGACGGTAACGCTCCCAAGGGGCATCATCTATAGGGCGGGTAGAGGTGGGTTGAGCGATAGGCTCGGACATAGGATAAACCAGTATAAAGGTGTAGCATTTACCCTAACGGCTCGCTATATAAAAGTCTATAGGATACGAGTATCGGCTAGGGTAGTGCTAAGCTTTTGGCGCTAAAACATGATATTAATGTGATAGATATGAATGCTGATATCAGGCAGTGATAGCAAGTAAGGTAATAGGATGCTAACTACTGCTTTGAGTAGAGAGAGTTGCCATTTAGGCTGATATTGATATGGTTTTTGTTTTGGATTGGTTGGAATATGAGTTTTCTGTTTCATGTGTCTAGCTCCATAATTTACCGTAACTTGATTGATACGGCTTACTTGAAACTATCCTAAGAGATAAGGTTTTTTATCACATTGCATTTGCAATATGTAGCTTGCATTTGCAATTCATGAGATCAATATTTTTTCAAATCACTTAGCAGTCTATTTGCATCCGAAAACATACCGTTTATATTCCTCGCTTTTAAACCTTTAAGATTCATTGCATCAATATACTCGGCTAATCCTGCTTGCGTTGGCTGGTTAGTGCTTTTCTGGTTATCGGTCTTAAACATATAGGGTGTAGTATTAGGGTCTAATAACAAATCCTTCAAAACTGCTATCAAATGATAAGCACTATCTTTGGGGTTTAACTCTTTATTGTCATCGGCTGACTTGTCTTCTATTTCAGTTTTGGCTTGTGCTAGCTCGTTTTGAAGGTCTGCCACTTTTTGTCTTGGCTTCTCGATAACTGCGGTATCGGTTTGGTTGAAAAGTTTATCTAGGTCTAACTTTGGATAAAGTAAATCGTGAAAAATAATTGAAAAATCCTCTTTTATTTCACGATAATAAAGAATATTATTTTCGACAATTTCTTGCTTTCCATCTATGTGATAAGGCTCAATAGTACAGTTGATAATATTAATATAGTTTGAACAGTTATTCTCAATTAACTTGTCAAAATTCTTATCACTAAGAAAATAATAATCTCTAACACTCATACTACCAGTGATATTTAATAAAACCATTTCATGGTTAATGAAACGACCTGATTTACTTGTTATTACTTTTTTTTCTAAAAAATCCACACTACCACTATAATGAAATACTGGGTGCAATTTATCATTTCGCACAAGTTGAATGATAGTTTCAATGAGTCTATTTTGGTCTATTGAGCATTCTAAATCAAAATCATAGCTGCATTTATCTGTTAAATACTCAGCAACATCATTTAGTGTTAAATATTCATTAATGTCATATAAAGCCACAATACACACCCCTACACCCTTTAATCAAAATAGGTGCAAGGCAGTGACAGCATAAGGGTGTGTAAATAGCTGTCGTTCGGGTAATTAGTCCTAGCCTTACAAGATTTATTATTACTTCCTTGATGAACCATCATACAATTACCAGTCAAATTTAGCACAAAAAAAAGCCAACCATTGAAAACAATGATTGGCTTTTCTCTTTACTGCTATGTTTGGTCGGAACGGCAGGATTTGAACCTGCGACCACTACACCCCCAGTGTAGTGCGCTACCAGACTGCGCTACGCCCCGAATGACTGACTATTTTACGCAAAATTGCACATATTGCAAGAGCTATTTATTTTGCCCAAACTCTAACTCGCAATTTTGCGTATAGCCATCAGCATAGCCATTTAGTCGTTTACCTTAACCCAAAAGCTCTTTTAGGATTTGGTTCACTTGTTGCGGATTGGCACTACCGCGACTGGCTTTCATGACTTGTCCAACCAGACCGTTAAAGGCTTTTTCTTTACCACCACGATACTCATCGACCATCGCTTGATTCTTAGCGATGACTTCTTCAACGATGGCTTTGATAGCGCCCGTATCAGTTTCTTGCTTAAGACCTTTTGCTTCGATGATCTTATCGGCTGCATCATCAGCATCGCCGCCTTCACGCTCGTATAGAGCACTAAAGACTTTCTTAGCCAGTTTGCCCGATAGCGTGTCATCTTTGATACGTTTTAGCATACCAGCCAATTGCTTAGCGCTGATAGGGGAGTCAGTGATTTCTTTGTCGTCTTTATTCAACGCACCCAGCAAATCGCCCATGACCCAGTTGCCAGCCATTTTGGCATCTGACTGACCCACTTCTGCGACCACATCTTCGAAGTAATCGGCAATTTGACGACTACCAGTGAGGATACGAGCATCATATTCTGATAGACCAAGTGCTTCTTCGAAGCGCGCACGACGTGCTACAGGTAGCTCAGGCATGGCTGCTTTAATCGCATCAACCGTATGCTGCTCAATACGGACAGGCAGCAGATCAGGATCAGGGAAATAGCGATAGTCATTGGCATCTTCTTTGGTACGCATCACACGAGTTTCATCGCGCTCTGGATCATACAGCATAGTTGCTTGAACGACTTTACCACCTTCCTCGATGATGTCGATTTGACGCTCGATTTCACGATTGATAGCACGTTCGATAAAGCGGAACGAGTTCAAGTTCTTTAGCTCGGTACGCGTACCAAGCTCATCACCTGGTCTGCGCACAGAGACGTTACAATCGCAGCGGAACGAGCCTTCTGCCATGATAGCGTCAGAGATACCCAGCCAAGTGACCAACTGATGAATCGCTTTGATGTAGGCAAGTGCTTCGTGAGCAGAGCGCATATCAGGTTCAGAGACGATTTCGATCAGCGGCGTACCTGCACGGTTGAGATCGACACCCGTCATACCATCGACGGCATCATGCACAGATTTACCAGCATCTTCTTCTAAATGTGCGCGGGTGATACCCATACGTTTCGGATATTCGTTCTTTTCACCTTCATTGACCACGACATCGATGTAGCCTTCACCGACGATAGGATTGGCCATCTGAGTGATTTGATAGCCTTTAGGCAAATCAGGGTAAAAGTAGTTTTTGCGATCAAACGTATTAAACAGACCCAGTTCAGCATTGACGCCGATACCGAATTTTAGCGCGCGATCGACCACGCCAGCATTTAGCACTGGCAATACGCCAGGTAGACCCAAGTCTACAATGCTGGCTTGGCTGTTTGGCTCATGACCAAAGTCAGTCGGCGCACTTGAGAATATCTTGCTCTCCGTGTTCAACTGGCAGTGAATCTCAATGCCGATGACGACTTCATAGCCATCGATGAATAGCTCTTTACGCACGGCGTGTTCACGGACGGCATTGTTATCAGTAGTAGCTGTACTCATTATACCGTCTCCTTTGCGATGGCAGAGTGTTGTAGATGATGATCGGTATGCTGCTGGAACAGATGCGCGGTCGTGAGCAGTTGACTCTCTTGCCAGTGCTTACCGATTAATTGTAAGCCAATTGGTAGACCTTCTGTAGTCAAACCAACTGGTTGGCTAAGCGCAGGCAGA
This sequence comes from Psychrobacter sp. NZS113, assembly GCF_015864825.1. GTDB lineage: Bacteria > Pseudomonadota > Gammaproteobacteria > Pseudomonadales > Moraxellaceae > Psychrobacter. Next base: position 58,577 of record NZ_JADYWL010000009.1, on the reverse strand, counting down.
CCCGCTAAGTTGACCGCGATGGTATAAACATCGCCTAAGTACATGGTCGCAGGGTCAAGATTGTCGCTTAATTTATAGGCAGCAGTTGGTGCGGTTGGACTGGCAATCACATCACAGCTCGCAAATGCTTCATCGAAGTCTTTGACGATTAAGCGGCGGATTTTCTGTGCTTTAGTATAGTAAGCATCAAAGTAGCCTGCCGAGAGCGCATAAGTACCGGTCAGGATGCGGCGCTGTACTTCAGGACCAAAGCCTTCAGAGCGTGAGCGTGTGTATAGATCGATCAGATCCGTTGGGTTTTCACAGCGATAGCCGAAACGTACACCATCGAAGCGTGACAGGTTAGATGATGCTTCGGCAGGGGCCAGCATATAGTAAGTAGCAAGCGTGATTTCAGGATCAGTGATGTTCACTTCTACAATCGTTGCGCCCAGCTCTTCGTACTTCTTAAGAGCCGCACGTGCTGCTTGTTCAACTTCGCTATCAAGCCCTGTACTAAAGTACTCTTTAGCCACGCCAATACGCAAACCAGCAAATGGTTTGTCACCAGCAGCGGCTTCAGCATCATTGATGTCTTGTACATAGTCAGGCATGTCATATTTGATAGAAGTTGCATCGCGTGGATCGTGACCAATCATTGGCTGTAGCAAATAAGCGCAATCTTTAGCGCTGCGTCCCATGCTGCCAGCTTGATCCAAACTTGAGGCATAGGCAATCATACCGAAGCGTGATACGCGGCCATAAGTAGGCTTGATACCCGTTAAGCCGCAGAATGAGGCAGGCTGACGAATAGAGCCACCCGTATCACTACCGGTAGCAACTGGGACGAAACCAGCGGCAACGGCGGCAGCACTACCACCTGACGAGCCACCAGGGACGCGCTCTAGGTTCCAAGGGTTCTGTACCGTGCCGTAGTATGAGCTGCTATTGTCTGAGCCCATCGCAAACTCATCCATGTTGAGCTTGCCCAAGCTAATCATGCCTGCTTTATCGATGTTAGAAACGATAGTTGCATCATAAGGTGACACAAAGTTATGCAGCATCTTTGAGCCACAAGTCGTTAGCACGCCTTGGGTACAAAAGATGTCTTTGTGCGCCATCGGTACGCCGAGTAGGGGACGTTGATCGCCCTGTGCACGCATCTCATCTGCCGCTTTTGCTTGCGCGCGTGCAGTCTCAGAGGTGTGAGTGATAAAGCTGTTAATCTTGCTGTCTAGCGCATCGATACGCTTGATATAGTGTTCAGTCAGTTCAAGACTACTAAATTGTTTGTCTTGTAAGCCCGTAATCAGCTGCTGAGTACTTAATAAATGAAGTTCAGACATAAGGTGTCGTCCGTCAAAATGTTAATAACATAAAATCGAATGGTATAAAGGAGGAGAGATAATCGACCGCTTATTCAATCACTTGTGGTACCAGATACAAACCGTCTTCAACGGCTGGTGCGACCGATTGATTGCGTTCGCGGTTGATATCGTGTTTGGCAACATCAGCGCGTAACTCTTGGCAAGCTTCATGGATGTTCGATAATGGTTTGATGTCAGTGGTATCCACGTTAGCAAGCGTATGCATAAGCTTTAGTACTTTACTGATGTCGTCGGCATAGTTATCGGCCGTAGTCTCATCGACACCTAAACGCGCAAGGCTGGCAACTTCTAGGATTTCTTCACGACTGACGTTGCTGTCAGACGTTGTTGGCTGCTGTGACATAGTTTCTCCAGTGAAGGACAGTTTTTGTTAGATTTAGGTACTAATTTGGGTATTGAGCAGGTAATAAGATAAAATCTGATATAGAGTTGCGTTATTATAAAGCATCTGACCTAAGTTTACAGAGCATGACGCTTGATTGATGCACAATATCAACCAAGAGCAAGTGATTTGCAAAATTGACTGAATAATTCATGGTTGATTTTCAATTGCTTCACCATTATGTTCTGAAATACGTTACAGTATGCACTTGTGCTATTAAGCAAAACCTCATCTGCCTGTAGAACCCTTGTTAGTTATTGAATTAAATGGTGTTTCATTAGATTGAGCGATAGAGTCTGCTATTTCAAACTTTGAAACAACTTTTAGCGTTTAAGACTAAAATCCTTACTTATTGATGCAAATACCTGTGTTTTTTTTGAGCTAAATAGGTATAATTTAGCTCGATTTTTTCATTTCATCATTATTGCTTAGGTTTGGCTTGTTGCGATGTTCAGCTTTCGCTTCAGGTAATGTCTAATGACGACCTGCTCAACACTGACGAGTAACACCTCAGTCAATCTCATTCGCCTCATTCGTAAGACGCTGGATATATTAGTCATGAACCTGTTTGGATTTTTATCAAATAATATCGCTATCGACCTCGGTACTGCGAACACCCTCATTTTTATTCCTAATAAAGGTGTCGTACTTGACGAGCCTACGGTAGTGGCGCTACGAAGTAATCGTACGCAAAACCCTACCGTTGCTGCTGTTGGTATTGATGCCAAGCAGATGCTTGGTCGTACACCTTCCAATATCACGGCGATTCGCCCACTAAAAGACGGTGTGATTGCTGACTTTGAAGTGACGCAAAAGATGCTTAAGCATTTTATCATGAAGGTAAAAGCCAAGCGTTTTATGGCGCAGCCTAACGTGGTCGTTTGCGTGCCTTGTAAGTCTACCCTAGTTGAGCGTAAAGCGATTCGTGAGGCAGTATCATCAGCAGGCGCTAGCAAAGTATTATTGCTAGAGGAGCCGATGGCGGCCGCAATTGGTGCTGGTATGCCAGTTCACGAAGCCAGTGGTTCTATGGTCGTTGATATCGGCGGTGGCACGACTGAGATTGCTGTTATCGCGCTATCTGGTTGCGTCTATGCTGAGTCTATCCGTATCGGTGGCGATATGTTTGATGAAGCGATCATTACCCATGTACGCCGTACGCACGGTTGTGTCATCGGTGAGACGACTGCTGAACGCATCAAAAAAGAAGTTGGCTCTGCACTGAACGAAGAAGGCCAGCTAGAAGTAGAAGTGCGTGGTCGTAGCATGGCAGAAGGCGTGCCAAAAACGTTCACAGTCAATTCAGAAGAAGTACAGAAAGCACTGAGTGATCCATTGAGTGGTATCGTTAGCGCAGTAAAAGCAGCGCTTGAGCAAACACCACCTGAGCTGTCATCTGATATCGCAGAGCGCGGTATTGTATTGACAGGTGGCGGTGCTTTATTACGTGATTTAGACAAGTTGATTTCAAGAGAGACAGGTTTGCCTGTGACGGTTGCCGAAGATCCACTGACTTGTGTCAGCCGCGGCGGTGGTATTGCTCTTGATTTTATCAATAACAAAAGTTTAAACATGATTTTCGTTTAAATTATTTAAACTAAAATGAAGCAACAGGTTATAAAGATATAAAATTAAAGGTAGCCCGCTGCGCTACCTTTAATTACATTATTCAATGCTAGAATTCCGTACTGGCTACCGCTTATTTTATAACCCCTGAGTTAGACGACTTATGATTCCAAGTATTTTTGCGCGCCAGCCATTAGCACTTCGCAAGACTGCCATCGTATTGATAGTAGCCTTGGTGTTGATGTGGTTCGATAGCAAAAACTCAGAATGGTTTAAGCCAATACGTAACACCAGCCATGCCGCTATGCAGCCTATTTATGAGTTGTCGCTTTTACCGAGCTATGCCAAGCATTGGGCGAGTGGAAGCCTGCAGTCTAAAGAAGCCTTACGCCGCGAAAACATACAGCTAAAGTCTCAATTGATACACGCGCAAGCCAAACTCCAGCAGCAAGATTATATTCTGGCACAAAACGCACGCCTGCAAGGTATTCTCTCGACTACCGAGCCTGAGCAGTTTGATCTCAATCTTGCACAAGTTATCGGCACAGATACCAATTTGCTCAGACAAATTGTGATGCTTAATAAAGGCGCACAAGATGGTGTGCAAGTAGGACAAACAGTCATTGATGAAAAAGGTATCTTAGGGCAAATTATTAATGTTTATCCTAATACCAGTCGATTACTCTTGATTACTGATGAACAGCAATCGGTTGCCGTTACTGTCAAGCGGACAGGTCAACGCGCTATCGTGACGGGGAAGGGGATACCAACGTCATTAAGCCTCGATTACGTATTCAAAACTTCAGACGTACGTGTGGGGGATGAGCTGGTTTCGTCAGGGCTAGGTGGTCGTATTCCAGCAGGGTATCGAGTCGGTCGTATTGCTCATATTAAAGAAGTTCAAGCTGACAACTTCAAAAGTATAGAGGTAACGCCCGCTGCGAACTTTATTGATAATGCATATGTTCTCATTCTGCAAGACAAACGGGTCAACAGCAATGATATTGCTCTCGATGAGCGCTAAGTAAGTGCGATTCAGCTAACCACTCATCGATCGTTATCGAACAGCCTATTTTCTGTACCTACTCAATCACAGTATTCATCCAATTAATGCCTAGCTATCTTTAATAGCCACCGCTAACACACCCGCTAAGGTAAGTACTCATGTCGTATCCTGATTCTGAGAATGCAACGGTAGTACTCATTATTACGATTATTCTCAGCTTTATCGTGGCTTCATCACTTAATGTCTATCCTTTGAGCTCTAGCATGGCCGCACTGCGTCCTATGGTCATGATTATGGTGCTGATTTTTTGGTTGTTGTTTCAACCACGCTATGTTGGCATCTTTACAGCATTTACCATCGGTATTATTGCTGATCTATTGATGGATACCCATTTGGGAGAGCAAGCCTTTGCCGCAGTAGTAGTTGCCCTCTTTATCAAAATTACCAGTATATATATTAGGCAAATGAACACCGCTAGCGCATGGTTAGTAGCAAGCTTTGGATTGATTGTGTTTCAATTGAATTTATGGATGCTACAGATGTTTGTTCAGAATACCTTTGTCGCTCAATCCGCCTTATCATTACTAATGAGTATCCTGAGCTGGCCTTTGGTTCTATTCGTGCTACGCAAGTTTGTGCGTTAATCACTACGCTTATGAACAACAATACCTATAAATAATAATGCTCGTTCATAACTCATAGGGCGATAGCGATTGTTCAGGCCGATTCTGAGACACCAATTAATAAAAGATTTTAGTATTTAATACATACGAATTTATATAAAGAGAGTTGCGATGGATATCATTTTAGCATCTGGTTCGCCGCGTCGTCGTGAGCTATTAGAGAGAGCGCAACTGGACTTTAGTATCTTGAGCGTGGATATTGATGAAACGCAATACGATAACGAATCACCAAAAGACTATATCGAGCGTATGGTCGTCACCAAAGCCGAGGCTGCGATACAAAAGCTAAATGAGGCGAGTCATGCAAATAAAAATAATCTTGCTGAGCAGCTTATTATTTTAACTTCTGACACTATTGGCGTACTGCCAGATGGTAAAACGGTACTGGTCAAACCAGTCGATCGCGAGCACGCTTATAGTATGTGGCAGCAAATGTCTGATAGTGTCCATGAAGTATGGACAGCGGTTCAAGCAACTCACATACAGCTGTTGCCCACAACATCAAAGCACGATACATCAACACATAATATATCAATGCAAAATCTAGCTTTCCAAATTATCAAGCAGCAGCAAATCACTGAACGTACAGAAGTGAGGTTTATCCCACTGACAGTACAAATGATGAGCGACTACTGGGATAGTGGTGAGCCTGCTGATAAAGCCGGTGGTTATGGTATTCAAGGCTTGGGTGCTGCATGGGTCAGCCGGATTAATGGTAGCTATACCAATGTTGTTGGTTTGCCGCTTTCGCAAACGTTGGCATTAATTAAAACGCTTACCGATGCGAGTATTGATTAAAGAGATAAGGCAAACTGTATAGAGCTAGCTTATTTGTGAGAAATCAGTCGTCAACTCTCTGCACATAATGACACGTGAGAGTAATGGGCGAGAGCAAGCCGCATTTGTTACACTATAAAGATAATAGGCGATGAACGTCTAACAAGAAAGCTGAGAGATAAGAGAAAACATTATGTCCGAAGAGCTGCTGATTAATATTAGTCCAATGGAGTCCCGTGTTGCAATACTAGACAACGGCATCTTGGGTGAGATTTATATTGAACGTCATCATAAACTGGGTTTGGTGGGTAATATTTATCTGGGTACAGTCGTACGTGTCCTACCTGGAATGCAGGCGGCATTCGTTGATATCGGTCAGTCACGCACAGCATTCTTACATGTCAATGATATGCAGCGTGAGCCTCGTCCAGTAAAGAAAGCGCCTGACACTGCCAAAAATCAAACCAATGGCGCGACAGAAAGCATTACTGACGATTTGGACGTCCCCCCACCGATAGTCAATACTCAGAGTACGGAAGTCATACCGGCTTCTAAAACACTCATTCAGCATCGTCTGCACGAAAGCCAACGTATCTTAGTGCAGGTTACGAAAGATCAGCTAGGTAGTAAAGGCGCTCGTCTAACCACCAACATATCACTACCGTCACGCTACTTGGTTTATCTACCATCGAGTGAACACATCGGTATATCTCAGCGCATCGATGGCGAGGAAGAGCGTAATCGCCTAAAGACTGAGCTGACTAGCTTGATGCAGACGGTTAATCTAAAAGGTGGTCTTATCGCTCGTACGGCTGCGGAACGTGTCCCTGTTGATAAGCTAGAAGAAGACATCTATTATCTATTGCAGCTTTGGCGTACTATTTGTGCCCGTCGTCAAGAGATTAACCATCATCAAAGCTCAGAGCTTATTTATCAAGAGCTAGCATTGCCACTACGTTCGATCCGCGACTTGGTACATGCTGATACCGAAAAAGTTATCATTGATAATGCGCAAATCTATGAACAAGTACGATACTTCGCCAAAGAGTTTGTTCCTTTTGTGTATGATCGAATCGTGCACTATACCGCTGAACAATCGCTCTTCGATGTACATCGTGTCGAAGATGATCTAAAAGATGCTTTGAAGCGCCGTGTCGATCTAAAGTCAGGTGGCTATCTCATTATTGACCAGACTGAAGCAATGACGACGATAGATGTCAATACAGGATCATTCGTTGGTGGTCGCTCGTTAGAAGATACAGTTTATAAGACTAACTTAGAGGCCACTCATGCTATTGCCCGCCAGTTACGTTTACGGAACCTAGGCGGTATTATCATCTTGGACTTTATCGATATGCTTGAGCAGCAGCATAAAGATGATGTGCTTGAGAGTTTACAATCACAGCTCACGCAAGATTATGCCAAAACTAAGATTACGCAAGTCAGTGAGCTTGGCTTGGTAGAGATGACCCGTAAACGTACACGGGAGTCATTGGGGCAGCAGCTCTGTGAGCCATGTTCGACCTGTCAAGGTCGTGGGTTTGTAAAAACTGCCGAGACGGTCTGTTTTGAGATATTCCGTGAGATTATGCGTTGTGCTCGTACTTATAACTCTCCCAAAAAGTTCACCGTAGTGGCGCATGCCGCTGTTATTGACTTGTTACTAACTTCAGAGTCGGACACAGTCGCAGATCTAGAGTATTTGCTAGGTAGAGTCATTACTTTTGATGTAGAAAATCTTTACACTCAAGAGCAATATGACATCGTTTTGGATTGATACATTTGCCACTACTAACAGAGATAAAGGTAATTATTAGAAATAGATAGCTTTGTTTATAAAGCGTAATATCTGCATTCGCTATAGATATAGCTCTTGCAATGAACGAAATACTATGTATAATATACACCACTGAATTATATATGCGCAGCCAATTAAAAAGCTGGCGCTATGACAGCTAGAGCATCGTTTCTAGCACTATTTCATTATGCCTCTACTAACATCCGATAATGGAAGGGTTGGTGGGGCTTTAAACTATTTCGCTTTTAGCACGCTATTGGTTCTGATAAAGAACATATTCTGGTTAAGAACAGAATGCCGCTTTAAGTGAATATTTAACCAAACGGCTTTTGATCATATCTTTGCAAAGCAAGAATGACAAAAGCACATATTAGGAGCTTGCTGGCATGGCTAACCAGAGAATCCGTATCCGTCTTAAGTCTTTTGATCATCGTCTGATCGATCAATCTGCACAAGAGATCGTTGATACTGCAAAGCGCACCGGTGCGCAAGTTTGTGGTCCTGTACCGTTGCCGACTCGCATTGAGCGCTTCAACGTTCTAACCTCACCACACGTTAACAAAGACGCACGTGACCAGTACGAAATCCGTACTCACAAGCGTATGGTTGATATCGTTCAGCCTACTGATAAAACTGTGGATGCGCTAATGAAATTAGATTTAGCGGCGGGTGTTGACGTTCAAATTGCTTTGGGTTAATGCACATTACACACCCAACCCATTAATATAAGATATAAAGAGGTCTAAAATGGCGATCGGTTTAGTCGGTAAAAAATGCGGCATGACCCGTGTCTTCACTGAAGCAGGTGTATCTATCCCTGTAACAGTGGTTGAGGTCGATGCAAACCGCATTACTCAAGTAAAAAATACTGATGTAGATGGTTATCAAGCCATCCAAATTACCACAGGTACCCGTCGTGACAGCCGCGTAACAGCTGCACAGAAAGGTCACTTCGCTAAAGCTGGCGTTGCCGCTGGCCGTGGTGTTTGGGAATTTCGTGCCAACGAAAGCGATCTTGAAGGTCGTGAGATTGGTGGCGAGATTCTAGCTGACTTGTTCGAACAAGGTCAGATGGTTGATGTTACAGGAAATAGTAAAGGTAAAGGTTTCCAAGGTCCTGTAAAGCGTCACAACTTTAGTATGCAAGATGCGACTCATGGTAACTCAGTATCTCATCGTGCACATGGTTCAACTGGTCAGAACCAGTCACCAGGTAAAGTATTCAAAGGCAAAAAGATGGCGGGTCAGATGGGTAACAAACGTGTTACCGTTCAAGGCCTAGAAGTGATTTCGGTTGATGCCGAAAAAGGGTTACTTGTCATCAAGGGTGCTATCCCAGGTGCCACCGGTGGCGATGTTATCGTACGTCCGTCAGTCAAAGCCTAAGCAAGGGGATTAACGTGGATTTAAAAACAGTTACAGGTGCGGCGGTTGAGCTTTCTGATACGGCATTTGGTCGTGAATTCAACGAAGCACTAGTGCATCAAGTCGTCACCGCTTATTTAGCTGGTGCTCGCCAAGGTACACGCGCACAAAAAACCCGTGCCGAAGTTTCTGGCGGTGGTATTAAGCCATGGCGCCAAAAAGGTACTGGTCGTGCTCGTGCGGGTTCTATTCGTAGCCCAATCTGGCGTGGGGGCGGACGTGCATTTGCGGCCAAACCACAAGATTGGTCACAGAAAGTAAACCGTAAAATGTATCGCGGTGCGATGCAGTGCATCCTAGCCGAATTGATTCGCCAAGAGCGTTTGATTTTGGTAGAAGAGTTGAGCGTTTCTGGTCCAAAGACCAAAGAGCTGATCGCAAAGTTAAATGAGCTTGGTGCACCTCGTGCACTAATCGTCACTAAAGAAGTTGACGAAAACTTATACTTAGCCGCTCGCAACATTCCACATGTCAACGTACTTGATACAAGTGAAGTTGACCCAGTGAGCTTGATTGCTTTTGATAAAGTAATCATGTCAGTTGAAGCTGCGAAACAATTTGAGGAAGCACTAGCATGAATAACGCAAGACTTTATCAGATCCTAAGAGGACCTGTATTCTCAGAGAAATCTCAAATGCTTGGCGACTCACTTGGTGTGCAGGTATTTAAAATTGACTCTAAGGCTACTAAGCTTGAAGTTAAAAAAGCAGTTGAGATGATGTTTGAAGGTGTTGAAGTTTTAAAAGTAAACACTTTGAATGTTAAAGGTAAGACAAAGCGTTTTGGTAAAAGCATTGGCCGTCGTAATGACTACAAAAAAGCCTATGTTACCTTAAAAGCTGGTCAAGATGTACAAATGGCTGATGCTGGTGAAGACGTAGCTAACACTACTGCTTCTACTAGTGAAACAGCGAATAACGAATAAGGATTACACTCATGCCTATCGTAAGAGCAAAGCCAACATCACCAGGCCGTCGTTTTGTTGAAAAAGTAGTGCATCCACACCTTTATAAAGGTCGTCCGTTTGCAGCGCTTCTAGAATCAAAAAGCAAGACCGGTGGTCGTAACAATAATGGCCGCATTACTACTCGTCACATTGGCGGTGGTCATAAGCAGCATTATCGTATTATCGATTTCAAACGTACTAAAGACAATATCCCAGCCACGGTAGAGCGTATTGAATACGATCCTAACCGTACTGCGCATATTGCACTACTTAAGTACGCTGATGGCGAACGCCGTTACATCATCGCTGCTAAAAAACAAGCAGTTGGTGATACAGTAATGTCAGGTGAAACTTCACCAATCCGTCCAGGTAACTGTTTACCACTGAAAAACATCCCATTGGGTACTGTGATTCACAATATCGAACTTAAAATCGGTAAAGGTGCACAGATGGCTCGCGCAGCGGGTGCTAGTGTTCAGTTATTAGGTCGTGACGGTATTTATGCTATTCTACGTATGCGTTCTGGCGAAACTCGTCGCGTACACGTGAATTGCCGTGCTGTTATCGGTGAAGTTTCTAACACTGAAAACAACTTGAAATCACTTGGTAAAGCCGGTGCTTCACGTTGGCGTGGTGTTCGTCCTTCAGTTCGTGGTGTCGCTATGAACCCGGTTGATCACCCACATGGTGGTGGTGAAGGTCGTAACAAAGGTCGCCATCCAACTAGCCCTTGGGGTCAGAAGTCTAAAGGACTTAAAACGCGTAGCAATAAGCGTACTGACAACATGATCATCCGCCGTCGCGCCAAGAAGAAATAAAGGAAGAATTTCATGCCTCGTTCATTGAAAAAAGGTCCATTCATAGACGCGCATTTGTTTGCTAAAGTTGAGAATGCATTAGACACCAACTCACGCAAGCCAATTAAGACTTGGTCGCGCCGCTCGATGATTTTGCCACAAATGGTTGGCCTAACTTTATCTGTTCACAACGGCCGTACTCATGTACCGGTTATCGTGAGCGAACAGATGGTTGGTCATAAACTAGGTGAATTTGCCCCGACTCGTACGTATCGTGGTCATGGCATTGACAGAAAAGCTAAGAAATAAGGTGCTTATCATGGAAGTAACTGCAAAATTACGCGGTGCCGCCATATCGGCACAAAAAGTTAGACTCGTTGCTGATGAAGTTCGTGGCAAATCTATCGAGCGTGCTTTGGATATCCTAACGTATAGTAATAAAAAAGGCGCTGTGTTTGTTAAGAAATGTCTTAACTCAGCCATCGCCAATGCCGAAAACAACAACGGTCTAGATATCGATACTCTTAAAGTATCAACTATCTACGTTGATGAAGGCATTACGCTAAAACGTATCCTACCACGTGCCAAAGGCCGCGCTGATCGTATCAGTAAGCGTACCTGTCACATCACTATTAAGGTAGGGGAATAAGTTATGGGTCAAAAAGTACATCCAATCGGAATTCGTCTTGGTGTTGTAAAAAAGCATAACGCAAACTGGTATGCTAGCCCTAAACAATACTCAGAATACCTAATCAACGACATTAGAGTTCGTGAATATCTACGCAAAAAGCTAGACAACGCTATGATCAGCAACATCATGATCGAGCGTCCTACTGGTGCCGCTAAGATTACCATCGCCACTGCGCGTCCTGGTATTGTTATCGGTAAAAAAGGCGAAGATATTGAAAGACTTCAAAAAGAATTGACCAAAATTATGGGCGTACCTGCTCAGGTCAACATTGAAGAAATCACGTCACCTGATCTTGATGCACGTTTGGTAGCAGACGGCATCAGTAGCCAGCTTGAGCGTCGTGTTATGTTCCGTCGTGCGATGAAACGCGCGGTACAGAACAGCATGCGTTCTGGTGCTAAAGGTATTAAGGTTGAGTTGTCTGGCCGTCTTGGCGGTGCTGAGATTGCTCGTACCGAATGGTACCGTGAAGGTCGTGTGCCACTGCATACACTCCGCGCTGATATTGACTATTCGTCAGTACGTGCAGAGACAACTTACGGCACTATCGGTGTTAAAGTTTGGATTTTCCGTGGCGAAATCCTTGACGGTATGAACAGTGTATATAATCCCGTTAAAGAAGAGCAGGCTCGTGCGCCAAAACGCCGTGGTCGTGGAAACGGAAATCGTCGAAACTCAGACAGAGGTTAAACTATGTTACAGCCAAAACGTACCAAGTTTCGTAAAATGCATAAAGGTCGTAACACTGGGCTAGCTCATCGTGGAAGCACCGTTGCATTCGGACAAATTGGTCTAAAATCTTTGACTCGTGGTCGTATGACTGCCCGTCAAATTGAAGCAGCACGTCGTACCATCACTCGTAAAATTAAGCGTGGCGGTAAGATTTGGATTCGTGTATTCCCTGACAAGCCAATTACCAACAAACCATTAGAAGTACGTATGGGTAAAGGTAAAGGTCCAGTCGAATATTGGGTATGCGAAATCAAACCTGGTAAAGTGCTATATGAAATTGAAGGGGTACCAGAAGAGCTTGCACGTGAAGCTTTCACGCTTGCTGCAGCAAAATTGCCCTTTAAAACTACCATTGTTAAGCGGACGATAATGTAATGAAGATCAGTGAATTACGTGATAAATCATTAGAAGAACTGACCCAGTTACTTGATGAAAAGCAACTTGATGCTTTCCGTATTCGTATGGCTAAAGCAACTGGTCAGTTGGGTAATACCCATGAAGTACGTGGCAATCGTCGTACGATTGCTCAGCTTCAGACTTTGATTAACGAGAAACAACGAGGCGACTCATGAGCGATAACAATCAAACAGCTACCAATGCTAGCGTATTGACAGGACGAGTTGTCAGCGACAAGATGGACAAGTCCATCACAGTTTTGATTGAGCGTCTGGTTCGTCATCCTCTATATGGCAAACAGCTTCGTCGTTCTACTAAAATCAAAGCACACGATGAGAACAACGTTTGCCAACAAGGCGACCTTGTCCGTATCAAAGAAACGCGTCCAATCTCAAAAACCAAGTCTTGGACTTTGGTTGATGTGGTTGAAAAAGTAGAAAAAATCTAAGTAAATTGCATTAAAAGCCAGAAGCTGTTAAAATATCCGCCTTTTTAAGGATGCTGATTGCGCCGAGCGTATATCACTCACATTAAGAGTAAGTCGCGGTTATTTATATTACAATGCCGTCTACTCATACTGTGCTAGCGGCAGCAACTGGTTTTTATTGCTCATACGTGTGGAGTAACGCTATGATTCAGGTTGAGTCAATGCTGGAAGTTGCAGACAATAGCGGTGCAAGACGAGTTCAGTGCATTAAAGTACTGGGTGGTTCTCATCGTCGTTATGCATCAGTTGGCGACATTATTAAAGTAACGGTTAAAGAAGCCATTCCGCGTGGTCGTGTTAAAAAAGGCGACGTGATGAATGCTGTAGTTGTACGTACCAAAAAAGGCGTTCGTCGCCCTGATGGTTCTGTGTTACGTTTTGACGACAATGCTGCGGTATTGTTGAACCAAAACAAAGCGCCGATTGCAACTCGTATTTTTGGACCGGTAACTCGTGAACTACGTGGTGATCAGTTTATGAAAATTGTATCACTAGCACCAGAAGTATTGTGAGGTAATCCATGTCAAAATTACGTAAAGGCGATACAGTTATCGTGATTGCTGGGAAAGACAAAGGCAAGCAAGGTACTGTACAAGCTGTAAAAAATGATCGTATTAAAGTAGAAGGCATTAATATTGTCACTAAACATCAGAAGCCAAATCAGGCAACTGGCGTTGAAGGTGGCATTCTTAAGCAAGAAGCTTTCTTACATATTTCAAATGTCGCAATATTAAATGCGCAAACCCAAAAAGCTGATCGTATTACTTATCAGTTCAGCGAAGACGGCCAGAAACAACGCGTCTATCGTTCGAACGGTGAAGTAGTGGCGACTGCGTAAGACACTAAGGGTGTAATGGTAATGGCAAGATTAAAATCTTTATATAACGATAAATTAAAGCAGCAAATCAAAGAAGAGCTTGGTTTGGCTAACGTGATGCAAGTGCCTAAAATCACTAAAATCACACTTAACATGGGTGTAGGCGGCGCGTCTCAAGACAAGAAATTGCTTGAAGGTGCTGTGGCTGATATGACTGCTATTGCTGGTCAAAAACCTGTTGTCACCAAAGCGCGTAAATCAGTTGCTGGCTTTAAGATTCGTGAAGAATGGCCAATTGGCTGTAAAGTAACGCTACGCGGTGAGCAAATGTACGAATTTTTAGATCGTCTCGTTGCCATTGCAATTCCTCGTATTCGTGATTTCCGCGGTTTTTCACCTAAAGCTTTTGACGGACGTGGTAACTACTCATTGGGTATCAAAGAACAAATCGTATTCCCAGAAGTAGACTTTGACAAGATTGATCGTATCCGCGGTATGGATGTGACAATCACCACGTCAGCTCAATCTGATGAAGAAGGTCGTGCGTTGCTTAAAGCATTCGGCTTCCCATTTAAATAAGGTAAAGACGTTATGGCAAAGAAGAGCATGATTAACCGCGAATTGAAGCGCGAAAAAATGGTTGCTAAGTACGCTGATAAGCGTATCAAGCTAAAAGAAACTATCAGTGATATGACTGCAAGTGACGAAACTCGTATGGAAGCGATGTTAGAGCTACAAGCTCTTCCACGTAATTCATCACCAGTACGTCTGCGCAATCGTTGTGCTATCACCGGTCGTCCTCACGGTTACTTCCGCAAGTTTGGCTTATCACGCAATATGCTGCGTGAGCGTGTCATGCAAGGCGATGTGCCTGGTGTTCGTAAAGCAAGCTGGTAAGGAGTAACTATATGAGTATGCAAGATACCGTTGGGGATATGCTAACCCGTATTCGTAACGCACAAATGGCTAACAAAGTATCGGTAGCAATGCCGAGCTCTAAATTACGTAAATCAATTGCTGATTTGCTAGTTAGCGAAGGTTATGTGGCTAGCGCTGTTGTTGCTGAAGAAGCAAACAACAAAGCAACCCTTACTATTGAACTAAAATACTTCGAAGGCCGTGCTGTCATCGAAACTATTCAACGTTTTAGCCGTCCTGGTTTACGCCAGTTCCGCGGTAAAGACGCTATCCCTACTGTTAAGCAAGGTATGGGTGTTGCTATTGTATCAACTAGCCAAGGTATCATGAGCGATCGTGCTGCACGCGCTGCTGGTATCGGTGGTGAAATCGTCGCATTTGTAGCGTAAGTTACACGACGATAAAGTCTATTTGATACTGTTAGGCTTCTATCAATATGGTAATGATGAATTATTTAACATTGGTAGGTGTCTAACGTAGTCAACTATGCTAAACTAACACGCTTTTTAGCCTGTTAGTTTTTTCGCTAATATAAAGAAGTTAATTTTTTAAGGAATATTCCTATGTCTCGTGTGGCTAAAGCCCCAGTGACGCTGCCAAACGGCGTAAGCGTTACTTTGAACGATCGGCAGGTCGAAGTTAAAGGCAAGAACGGCAATTTGTCTTTACGCCTGCATGCATTGGTCGAGCTGAAACAGGAAGATGATGCTATCATTTTCTCACCTACAGTCGATTCAAAAGAAGCTATGATGCATACTGGCACCATGCGCGCTCTGCTTAACAACTATGTTACAGGCGTGAATGAAGGCTTTGAAAAACGTCTTCAGTTAATTGGTGTTGGTTACCGCGCACAAGTTACTGGCAACAAAGTAACTTTGAACGTTGGTTACTCTCATCCAGTAGAGTATACGTTACCTGAAGGTGTGTCAGCTGAAACCCCAACGCAAACTGAAATTGTTTTGAAGTCAATCAATAAACAGCAGCTTGGTCAAGCAGCGGCTAATATCCGTGGTTTCCGCCCACCTGAGCCTTATAAAGGTAAAGGTATTCGTTATAGTGACGAGCATGTGATTCGCAAAGAAGCCAAGAAAAAATAAGGTGAGTTGAAATGTTTGATAAAAAAGCAGCTCGTCTGCGTCGAGCTAAGAAAACCCGCGCGCATATCCGTTTCTTAGGCGCACATCGTCTAACGGTTAACCGCACGTCGAAACATATTTATGCCCAGATTATCTCTCCGAACGGTGGTGAAGTGATTGCTCAGGCATCTACCTTAGACGCCAGCTTGCGCTCAGGCGCTACTGGTAATGCTGATTCAGCAACGTCTGTGGGCCAAATGATCGCAGAACGCGCAAAAGCAGCTGGTATTACAAAGGTTGCCTTTGACCGTAGTGGTTTCAAATATCATGGTCGAGTTAAAGCTTTAGCAGAAGCAGCTCGCGAGAACGGATTGGAGTTTTAATCATGGCTAGAAATGATAAAAATGATAAAAATGAACAGACTGACGGTCTAGTAGAACGCTTAGTTACCGTTGATCGCGTTGCAAAAGTTGTTAAAGGTGGTCGTATTTTCTCTTTCACTGCATTGACTGTAGTGGGTGATGGCAACGGTCGTGTTGGTTTTGGTCGCGGTAAAGCACGTGAAGTGCCAGCTGCTATCCAAAAGGCACTAGAAGCTGCTAAACGCAATATGATTACTGTTGAACTAAATGATGCAACTTTGTATCATCCGATCAAAGCACGTCATGGTGCTAGTAAAGTCTACATGCAGCCTGCATCTGAAGGTACTGGCGTAATTGCTGGTGGCGCAATGCGTGCTGTGTTAGAAGTTGCTGGTGTCAAAGATGTTTTGACTAAATGTTATGGTTCTACCAATACTGCTAACGTTGTTCGCGCAACGTTTAACGGTTTACGTGATATGTCAACTCCAGAGAAGATGGCAGCTAAACGTGGTAAATCTGTAGACGAAATCTTGGGTTAACTTAGACTAGGTGAGTTACGATGAAAAAAATGAAAGTCACTCAATTTAAATCGGGTGCCCATCGCCTAAAGAGCCACAAAGCGAGCTTGAAAGGATTGGGTTTACGCCGTATTAATCATACTGTTGAAGTAGAAGATACTCCTTCAACTCGTGGTATGGTAAATCGCGTTAACTACATGGTAAAAGTGGAGGAAGCGTAATGGGTCTTAGATTAAATGAATTATCACCAGGTGTTGGTGCAAAGAAAACTGCACAACGTCGTGGTCGTGGTATCGGTTCAGGTCTTGGTAAGACTGGTGGTCGTGGTGTAAAAGGTCAGAAATCTCGTTCAGGTTCTAGCGTACGCTCAGGATTTGAAGGTGGTCAAATGCCTTTATATCGTCGTCTACCTAAATTTGGTTTTACCAGTAAAATGGCAATGAAGACAGCTGAAGTACGTCTGTCTGAACTTAACCAAATTGAAGGCGATGTTGTTAGCATTGAAACACTTAAAGCTGCTAACCTTATCCGTCATGATATGAAGCGTGCCCGTGTTATGTTATCAGGCGAAGTCACTAAAGCTTATACTTTTAAAGGTATCAAAGTGACTAAAGGCGCTAAGCTAGCAATCGAAGCTGCTGGTGGTAGCATCGAGGAGTAATAACGTGTCAAAACAATCAATGTCATCGACTGGTATCCCGCTCAATCCATTTGCATTTATACGCAAGTATGACGAATTATGGACGCGTTTATTATTCTTAATCGGCGCATTGATTGTTTATCGTTTAGGGTCACATATTCCCGTACCGGGTATTAATCCGGTTAATTTGGCTGATCTGTTTTCGCGCAACGAAAACACCATTCTGAGCATGTTTAATATGTTCTCAGGTGGTGCACTAGAGCGTATGTCCATTATGGCACTTGGTATTATGCCATATATTTCAGCATCGATTATTGTACAGATGATGTCTGCGGTATTGCCATCGCTTGAAGCCCTCAAAAAAGAAGGCGAAGCGGGACGACGTAAGCTAAACAAGTATACCCGTCAGGGAACACTTGCTTTAGCTCTAGTACAGTCATTAGGAATGTGTGCTGGCTTAATCAGTCAAAATCTTACCTTATCTTCTGGTCTTACTTTTTATATTCCAGCTGTTACTTCTTTAGTAGCAGGCGCTATGTTTTTAATGTGGCTTGGTGAGCAGATTACAGAGCGTGGTGTAGGTAACGGTATCTCAATGCTCATTTTTGCGAGTATTGTGGCTGGTACGCCAGGTATGATTTCGCAGTCTATCGAACAGGTCAATCAAGGTCAGATGAACTTGATTGTACTATTTATTTTTGTGATATTAGGCATCGCGGTTACTGCTGGTATCGTTTATATTGAACGTGCCCAACGCCGTGTTCCCGTAAACTACGCACAAAAACAGCAACAGGGTCGTAAGATTTATGCTCAGCAGCAATCACATTTGCCGTTGAAGCTAAATATGGCAGGGGTTATTCCTGCTATCTTTGCGAGTTCTTTATTGTTGTTTCCAGCAAGTTTAGGGCAGTGGGTTGGTCAATCAACTGATCCCACCTTTACACAAAAAATATTACAGAATATGGCATTGGTGTTGTCTCCAGGGCAGCCGTTGTATTTAGTATTGTTTGGTGCAATGATTATTTTCTTCTGCTATTTTTATACGGCGCTAGTATTTAGCCCACGTGAAGTAGCTGAAAACCTTAAACGTAGTGGTGCGTATATCCCAGGTATTCGCCCCGGACAACAAACTCAGCGTTACCTCGATCATGTATTAAACCGATTGACCTTTATTGGCGCGATGTATATGACGGTTATTTGTTTAATGCCAATGGTCGTCCAGTCATCGTTTGGTGTGCCGTTTCAACTCGGTGGTACGTCTTTACTGATTATGGTGGTTGTGGTAATGGACTTCATCTCGCAGATTCAAGCGCATTTGATGACCCATCAATATCATGATCAGACGTTAATTCAATCGCCCACTCAATCTTAAATGAGCGGTACGATATTTCAAGGAGCATGCTATGAAAGTTCAAGCATCAGTTAAAAAGATTTGTGGTAGCTGTAAAGTTGTGCGCCGTAAAGGCCGTGTACATATTATTTGTACAGCAGAACCTCGCCACAAGCAACGTCAGGGTTAATACTTAGTATCATAAAGCCTTAGGTTTTTGTTACTATTTAAATTAATACTTGAAAAATAACGGCGGATGCGATATCATCCGCCACTTGCCGTGTTTATACAAAATCTTTTATAATAGAATCGATGAGCAGACTTATAGTCAAAGCATCGATAATGACTATAAAAGCTCTAGTATTAACAGCAACAAATCTGAAAAGTAACGCCTTATCGTAAGATAACGCTTATTTTTCTTTAATGGAGAGAAATCAATGGCTCGTATTGCCGGCGTAAACATTCCGGATAATAAGCATGCTGTTATTTCACTAACTTACATCTTTGGTGTAGGTCGTACCACTGCTCAGAAAATCTTAGAAGCAGTTGGCATTGCCCCTACTACTAAAGTTAGTCAGTTAGATGATACACAGTTAGATGCTATCCGTGCACAAATTGCAAATTACATGACTGAAGGTGACCTTCGTCGTGAAGTTTCAATGAATATTAAGCGTTTAGTTGATCTTGGTTGTTACCGTGGCATCCGCCATCGTCGTAACCTACCAGTTAGAGGTCAGAACACCAAGAACAACGCTCGTACTCGCAAGGGTCCGACACGTCCTCTCAAAAGATAATTAACTTAGGAAGCTAAAAGATGGCAAAAGACACTCGTAGTCGCAAAAAGGTGACTCGTCGTTCAGTATCGGAGGGCGTAGCCCATATCCATGCGTCTTTTAATAACACCATTGTTACGATTACCGATCGTCAGGGTAATGCATTGGCTTGGGCCACTTCAGGTGGACAAGGCTTCCGTGGTTCACGTAAATCTACACCATTTGCAGCTCAGGTTGCAGCTGAAGTCGCTGGTAAAGCGGCCCAAGAATATGGTGTTAAGAATATCGATGTTTTGGTCAAAGGACCAGGACCGGGTCGTGAGTCTGCGGTAAGAGCACTAGGTGCATTGGGTTATAAAGTTAACAGCATCTCTGATGTAACCCCAATCCCACACAATGGTTGCCGTGCGCCGAAAAAGCGCCGCGTCTAATATTAAAGACGAAGCTTTTTATATTAAAAGCTTATAGGAGACATAACAATGGCCCGCTATATTGGACCAAAACTCAAATTATCACGTCGTGAAGGTACGGATTTAGGCCTTAAGTCTGGCGTTAAACCATACGACGTAAAAACGAAAAAAGCTGGTCGTCCACCAGGTCAACATGGCGTAAGCCGTAACAAGACCTCTGAATATGCTCTACAGCTGCGTGAAAAGCAGAAAGTTAAGCGTATTTATGGTGTACTAGAGCGTCAATTCGCTAATTACTATAAAGAAGCTGCTCGTAAGCGCGGTGCTACAGGTGAAAACCTACTAGCCATGCTTGAGAGCCGTCTAGATAACGTTGTATATCGCATGGGCTTTGGCTCAACTCGCGCAGAAGCACGTCAGCTAGTCAGTCATCGTACTGTTATGGTAAAAAAAGCTGGCCGTGATGAGTTTGTTCGTGTGAACATTCCATCAATTCAGCTTCAAGATGGTGATGTCATCGCTATCCAAGAGAAGTCTCGCGAACAACTACGTATTAAAAACGCTATTGAACTAGCGACCCAACGTGGTATTCCAGAATGGCTAGATGTTGATCACAGCAAACTACAAGGTACTTTTAAACAAGCACCTGATCGTATTGATCTACCTGCTGAAATCAACGAAAGCTTGATCGTTGAGCTATACTCTAAGTAAATGACGTACTGCTCGATGTCATGAAAATGGCATTGAGCAATTAACGTTAATTAAACCAGTTTAATAAATCGAGGTGACATCATGATGCTAAATGCAACTGAGTTTCTAACGCCGAATGCCATTAATGTGGATACGGTTAATGAAACGATTGCGAAAGTCACGCTCGAACCGTTAGAACGCGGCTTTGGGCATACCCTAGGTAATGCCTTACGTCGTATCTTGTTATCTTCATTACCTGGTGCTGCAGTCATTGAAGCTGAGATTGATGGTGTTGACCATGAATACTCTACGCTTGAAGGACTACAAGAAGATGTACTTGACTTGCTTTTGAACTTAAAAGGCTTGGCAATTACGCTTCATGACCAAAATGAAGTATTTTTGACCTTGGATAAACAAGGTCCAGGCACTATTACTGCTGCAGATATCGCGTTACCGCACAATGTTGACATCATCAATCCAGAATTGGTATTGGGTACATTGAGTGATCGTGGTCATCTTAAGATGCGTTTGCGCGTAGTAATGGGTCGTGGATATGAGCCAGCAAACCAGCGCCGTGAAGATGGTGATACTAAAGCAATTGGACGCTTAAAGCTTGATGCAAGTTTTAGTCCTGTGCTTCGTGTTGCTTATCAGGTTGAGAACGCTCGTGTAGAGCAGCGTACTGATCTTGATCGTCTTATCATTGAGCTTGAAACTAATGGCACTATAGATCCAGAAGAAGCAATTCGTAAAGCAGCCACTATTTTACAACAACAGATTTCTATCTTTGTTGACCTAGAAGCTGAAGAAGCGCCTGAGCCTGTGAAAGAGAAAGAAGAGGTTGATCCGGTGCTATTACGCCCTGTGGACGATCTTGAACTAACGGTTCGCTCAGCCAACTGCTTGAAAGCTGAAAACATTTACTATATCGGTGATTTGGTACAACGTTCAGAGACTGAACTTCTAAAAACCCCAAATCTTGGTAAGAAATCATTAACGGAAATCAAAGACGTTTTAGCGTCTAAAGATTTAGAGCTCGGTATGCGCCTAGATAACTGGCCACCAGCTGATTTACGTGTTGATGATCGCTTTTCTTATCGTAGCCGTTAAACTTTAAGGATTTTTGACTATGCGCCATCGTAAGAGTGGAGTCAAGCTGGGTCGTACCGGCAGTCATCGTAAGGCAATGTTTCAGAACATGACTAACTCATTATTTGAGCATGAACTGATCAAAACAACTTTACCAAAAGCTAAAGAACTACGTCGCGTTGCCGAGCCATTGATCACTATGGCTAAAGAAGACAGCGTTGCTAACCGTCGTTTAGCATTCAGCCGTATGCGTAGCAAAGCTATGGTAGGCAAATTATTTGGCACGTTAGGTCCTCGTTACCAGACCCGTCCAGGTGGTTATTTGCGTATCGTAAAATGCGGTCATCGTGATGGTGACAATGCGCCAATGGCATATGTAGAACTAGTTGATCGTGACTAGTTGTATACTGAATATATGATTGATAAAAAAGCTCCAATTAATTGGAGCTTTTTTTTATGCCAAATTTTTGACTATAGTAGTAGCGAGTCAACATCAGCAGCACCTTGTCTGATGATTTCAGGTTGGCTGCTGGTCATATCTACAATGGTCGTTAGCTTGGTTGTTTTTATACCTGCATTGATCAGACCATCAATTTGATTGCCTAAGATGTCTTCAATCTCGAATGGATCGTCAAGTATGTCATCACGGTTAGGTAATATTAATGAGCTGGTTAAAATGGGTTCATCCATAGCTTCTAGAAGTGCTTGAGCAATAGCGTTACTTGGTACTCGGATGCCGATGGATTTTTTCTTGGCGTGAGACAGCTTCTTTGGTACATCTTTCGTAGCATTTAGGATAAAGGTAATGGGTGCTGGGGTATGTGCTTTTAGCTGTTTAAACTGTACATTATCTACTGTAGCGTAATTAGCAATCTCACTTAAGTCGCGGCATAGTAAGGTAAACTGGTGTTTATCATCAAGCTCACGAATTTGTTTAAGTTTTTCTAACGCATCCTTCGCACCCAAACGACAACCAAAAGCATAGCTGGTATCGGTAGGGTAGATGATTAGTTGATCTTTACGTAGCAGGTCAGCTACTTGCTCAATCAATCGTGGCTGTGGATTGTCTGGGTGAATATAGAATACTTGCATAATGCTTCCTTATCTTATAATTATGAGGTTTTTCTTCATTTAAATAAGTGTTTTGGTGGCGGAGTTAAAGCTGTTTAATACAGAGAATAATTCATAAAGTATATTTTAAACGTTAATCAAATATACTAGCTCAAAACATGGAGTTGACTATTAGTATAGCGCATAGGACGTGTAACTTTAGTGGCAAGGCGTTATTGTTCGTATAAGATCCTTAACCATTTAAGTTATAAAAAATCATATCGTTGGAAGTTATATTGCCATTGGTTTAATAGAATTGTGTGTGGAAACCTCAAGTAAAGTAAGCAATAATTTTTTAGCATCGCGCGGTAGTGTCTGAGGCTTAGTAATGTACTGTTTTGCTTGTTGATAAACATCATGTTCGAAGGTGCTATCGCTCGTATCAAATTCCGCAAATAAATTGTCCTGCGATACTTGAAAAGGTCGTCCGCAACCTAAGGTAAATAAACATTCCAATGCTTGCGGCTTAATTTCGACACGCTCAAAAGACTGCTGCTGCGCTGCTGATCGTCCATCTGGTGCATACCAGTAGCCAAAGTCTGGCAACCTTCTACGAGCTTCTCCGGCCACACACCAGTGGCTGATTTCATGCAATGCACTGGCAAAAAAACCATGAGCAAATTCAATTCTCGCGGGTTCATTGTTTTGGGCAGGAAAGTATTCGGGTTCACCTTCACTACGAACCAATATGACCTTTTGATCGGCGAATACAGTATTGAATAATTGAATCAGCCAGTCGGTAGCTACTCGCTCATTATTATCAGCTAATTGTTGGTCGTTATCGTCAGTTTCGGTAGTAGATAAGCATTGCCATTCATTTCTCAGGCGCTCTAACGCTCTATTCTTCTCAAGATTTGATGAATCGGTAGAAGTGGAGTTCATATCACTGGCCAACTCGGTAAGACATTTCAGTAGTATTTTTGCTTTAGAGGATGAGAGTAAGTTAGCAAAGTCAATTTTATTGTTAAACGAATTCATAAGTGAAATACTGGTCAGATAAATGGTAAAAATGAAAACTATCACCTTAGTATAAAGGCGAAGAACAGGTCATGTTAAATCGTGCCAATATCAAAAATATTAACATACTAGCGCTAGCGTCATTCAATGCTTTCCGTTAGTATGGCAGGCAATATTATACACCGTTTTGATGAATGAGGCCGCGCATGTCAAGCACTCCAGAAAGTAAACCGTCAGCAATGCATACTGATAACAAAAAAGTGCCGTTATCTACCAGCATGCCCGAGTCTATTTCCTTAGATAAGTGGGCAGACACTGGCTATGAATGGTCAGGAGAAGTAGAGCCAAGTGCTTTTAAACGTCTAGCGCTTATCTTAGCTACCGAACACGAGCAAGAGAAAATACAGCTCAGTGCTAGCTTGTATCGCCGTAATAATGTCTTACATTTGGCATTTACATTGACTGGTCAGGTTTGGCTAACTTGTCAGCGCTGTCTGCAGCCAGTGTCTATCGATTTGTCTGACGATTTTAATATTGCTTTGCTCGAAAAAGAGGGCCAAGTACGCTTAGTGAATGAAGAGCAAGATTATTTATTACTTGATGAAATCATTACAGAGCAATCACCAGAGAAGCTATTGCCATTCAAGAAATTGGTTGAAGACGAGATACTACTCAAGACGCCAATGTCACCAAAGCATGATGACTGTGAGATGACGGTAGAGCAGTTTGGTGAGATTCCAGAAGAAGAAGAAACAGAAAATCCTTTTGCCGCTTTAGCCTCGCTAAAAGGCAAGTTGTAGTTTCATTAAAAGCAATTCACATATAAATGTACTACTTAATGAATTTGTGATACCTTTCATCAGCTTTCTACAGAAGAGTGAGATGCAGGGCTTTATTAATCCATTAAACATGCGTATAATGTCCGGTTTATTGCATTCTAGCAACAAGTTGCTTGCTGATAGAAGCTGACTATGCAAATTTACTATAGATTTTAGACATAGTTAGCATTTTATGTGAGTGGCAATCTATTTAACTAATGATGCGTAAGACTTAGGTTGTTGTGATTATATGGCCTCTGTCAGTATCGATTAAAGCTGAATTTCAAGCTTATCCCTTTTAAGTATAGGAGCTATATCATGGCTGTTCAAAAAAGTCGTAAAAGCCGTTCTCGTCGTGACATGCGCCGTTCACACCATCGTATGGAAGTGGCTGAGCTGAGCATTGATGCTACTACTGGTGAAAAACATCGTCGTCATCACATGACTAAAGATGGTTTTTACCGTGGTCGTCAGTTGTTCAAGGTAAGTCAAGACGCCTAAGTTGTTTGTTAGCTAATGCAAAAGTAGTCATAGTACTGGTGACTATTATTGCTTTTGCATAGCTGTATCAAGCAATGAGTTTTGAGCTAAAGAAAGCCAAGTTATTTCGCTATCATATATTATGTGGCTAGATAACTTGGCTTTTTGCTATGGTTTTTTAAAATAAATATTTTATTTTTAGCCTTTAGCAAATATGAAAGTGAACTGATACAATCTATTATTACAATTTTAGTGATATTCTCTGCTACACCAGTTTAGGTGGCACTCACTATGATAATAGAGCCTGTCAGTGTATAGTTCACTAACAGCTAATTTTTATAAAAATAACGAACGCAACGGCTCTGTGTCGTACCTAATAATATAACAACTCCCATTATTTTTAGGGATGTTTCCAATTGAATAAGGAATATTGGTTATGGCCTCTGTACCCGATATGGCAAAAAAGCAGCCTTCGCGGATCGCGGTAATTTTCCCTGGTCAAGGATCACAAGTCGTTGGTATGACGAGTGAGCTTGCTGAAACCTATCCAGAGATTCGTGATACTTTCGCTGAAGCAAGTGACGCACTTGGTGAAGACTTATGGGCAATCTGTCAGGATGAAGAAAAACTCAATCAAACCCACTATACTCAGCCAGCATTACTGACTGCTAGCATAGCTATCTGGCGAATCTTGAAACAGAAAGTAGTCACAGAGCCTTGTTATTTAGCAGGGCACTCTCTAGGTGAGTATAGTGCGCTCTGTGCAGCTGATGTGATATCGCTTGCTGATGCAGTAAGACTGGTTCATAAACGTGGTCAGTTAATGCAAGAGGCTGTTGTAGGGATTGATACAGCGATGGCAGCAGTATTAGGTCTGGAAGACAATCGGGTCGAAAATTTATGTGAGCAAGCGACTGAACATGTTGATGGCGCGATTGTTGGTGCAGCCAACTTTAATAGCCCAGGGCAAGTCGTTATCTCAGGCAATGCCGATGGCGTTAATGCTGTTATTGATAAAGTAAAAAATACCGGTAAGAAATCTGTTCCGCTAAAGGTTAGTGTTCCATCGCATTGCGCACTAATGGAGCCAGCGAGTAGTGCTTTGGCTGAAATTTTGGCAGACATCAAATTTGAGCAAGCCACGATTCCTGTTATTCAAAATCGTCATGCACGTGTCGAAACCAGTGCGTTGGGTATCAAGCAAGCATTGACTGAACAGTTAAGCCAACCTGTATTATGGTCAAAAACCATGCAAGAGCTGGCTGACAAGCAAATTAATATTTTAATCGAGTGTGGCAGTGGTAATGTATTGAGTAATTTGGCGAAGCGTCAAGCCCAGCCAATTACCAGCTATCCTACTGACAAACCTGCCCGCCTTGAGAAATTAATGGAGTTATTATCATGAGCCGTACGATTACATTAGTAACAGGAGCGAGCCGTGGCATTGGTAAAGCCGTTGCTAAACGTTTTGCCAAAGAAGGGCATTTTGTCATTGGTACAGCGACGACTGAAAAAGGCGCTGAGCTTATCGATGACTATCTTCATGATAGTGGTGGTATAGGCCGAGTTTTAGATGTACGTGATACGGCGCAAGTTGATAAGCTGTTTGAAGAGATTGAAAGCGTTTATGGTGCGGTACAGGTGCTAGTCAATAATGCCGGTATCACTCAAGATGGTTTGCTAATGCGCATGAAAGATGACGATTGGAGTAATGTCATTGACACCAATCTAACGTCAGTATATCGCATGAGCAAACGCGCTGTACGCGGTATGATGAAAGCACGCCGTGGTCGCATCATCAATATTACCTCTGTAGTCGCGCAAATGGGCAATGCAGGCCAATCTAACTACGCTGCAACCAAAGCAGGCGTAGAAGGGTTTAGCCGTACCCTAGCACGTGAAATTGGCTCACGCCAAGTAACTATCAACTGTGTCGCTCCGGGTTTGATTGAAACAGACATGACGGATGAGCTTGATGAGCGTCTGCTAAACTCGATGTTAGATGCTGTCCCTATTAGCCGTTTAGGTCAGCCAGAAGACATTGCAGCAGCAGTGCATTTCTTGGCCAGCGATGAGGCCAGCTATATCACAGGCGCTGTTATTCCTGTCAATGGCGGCATGTATATGTAAGTGACGCACAAGTGTTACATAGTGATAATAAAAAACTGTGTGAACGAGTGTAAACTATAATAAAGAGTGCTATAATGACGGACACTTTTAGGCCAAAGCACTGTATGATAGCAGAGCTTTACCAGACATTAGTCAAAACGTATAATCCGTTATAAAGCATTCAGATAGCGATACTAATCTGAAAGTCTCACTTATATACAATGCTGTAGAATCTAATAATAGAACTATAGTAGTTTGTCAAAATAATAGATCAAAAAGGAGAAGTCTACATGAGTAATGATACCGAGCTAAGAGTTAAAGCTGCAGTAGCTGAGCAATTGGGTATGAACGTTGAAGAAATCAGCAACGACGCTTCATTTATGGAAGACTTAGGTGCAGATTCATTGGATCTAGTTGAATTGGTTATGTCATTCGAAAGCGATTTTGGCATCACTATTCCTGATGAAGATTCAGCAGAGCTAACGACTGTTCAAAAAGCAATTGATTACGTACAAGCACAGCTATAATTCTATATTAGCTTAGCAAGTTTTGTATTGCCGCTTATCTTAATTGATAAGCGGTTTTTTTATGTCTTGCAAAATGAGCTTTCCATATGAGTGAATCGTATTTATTAACATAAGCTACGTCAATTCAACATTATTCAACATACTATTACTAGCCAGTTCAACTACCTTTGTCTATACTCATCTTGGTAAGCAGTAATAAAGTATGACGAAATTCAGGTGTTTACCTCACTATCTGATTTTATGCGTCATCGAAAATAATGATTAATAATAATATTTTAAGGAGCAATTATATGGGTATGTTCAGTTTTGCAAAAGACATCGGTGATAAGATATTCAATCGTGATGAAGCCGAGCATGATGCTAAATCAGAAACCAAAGCAGATGCTAATACGCCAGTACAGAGTAGTGAGCCTTCAGCACAGTCAGTCGCTAATATCTTGCTTCGTCGTGTTCAGCAGCAAAATCTAAATATCAGCGATCTAAAGATTAAATATAATGGCTCAACGGATACTGCTGAGATCAGTGGTAAAGCCAAAACACAAGCAGATCGCGAAAAAGCAATCATCGCAATTGGTAACGTACAGAACGTTGCAAAAGTCATCGATAATATTGATATCGAAGAAGATGCTCCTGAGTCAACCATGTATACGGTTAAGTCTGGCGATAACTTATCTAAGATTGCCAAAGATGTTTATGGTTCAGCAAGTGACTACATGAAGATTTTTGAAGCGAACAAACCAATGCTTTCTGACCCTGATAAAATTTATCCAGGCCAAGTATTACGTATACCTAAGCCATAATATTAGCAATGAATAGTACAAAAATATGCGCTAACAAAAATGCCTCTTATAAATAAGAGGCATTTTTTTGTTTAGACAAATACAAGCCTAAGACTTAATAGCCTTTAATTTACCTTGCTGCTCAGTTATTGCCCAAAGGATATGCTCATCTAATATCTCATTGTGTACACCCAGTTTTGACTGTAATTGAATAATAGTATCTGTACTTGCATTGGCATTTCCAAGTCCAATAGCGATATTGCGTAAAAAGCTAACATAACCTGTGCGTCTGAGTGGGCTGCCTTCCGTCTTTTTCATAAAGTCGGCTTCTTGCCAATGCCATAGTTCAAGTAGGCTACTACTATCAAGTTCATGCCGTGGTGCGAAATCTTCTACAGGAGTGATATTGGCGTATCGATTCCAAGGACAGATAAGCTGACAGTCATCACAACCAAAGACGCGATTACCAATCGCCCGGCGGTACTTGGTATCAATGCTACCTTTATGCTCGATAGTGAGGTAGGAGATGCAGGCCGAAGCGTTGAGCTCATAGGGTGCAACAATCGCTTGAGTAGGACAAATATCAATGCAAGCGCTACAGCTGCCACAATGCTCTTTGATAGGTTTGTCATCTGGCAACTCAAGGCTAATAAATAGCTCGCCCAACACAAAAAATGAGCCTGCTTGTTTATTAATAAGTAGCGTGTGCTTACCTGTCCAGCCAAGGCCAGCAGCATCAGCGATAGGGCGCTCAAAGATAGGGGCAGAGTCGCTAAATGGCCGAAAGATAAAATCTCGCTCTGACCCAATATTGAGATGTTGCCATTCAGGAAGCATTGTTTCTATTTTTAATGCCAATTGCTTTAAACGACTACGCATTGTCTTGTGATAATCACGCCCTCTGGCATAACGCGCAATGATACCTTGGTTGGGGATGTCATTGTCAGTGACAGCACGAGGTTTCGGTGCTTGAGTCAGGTAATCCATGCGAACGCTGATGATAGTCCTTGCACCATCGACCAATTGCTCAGGGTTCGCCCGTAGCTCATGATTGCTGTGCATAAACTGTAGCTGTCCCTCGTAACCTTTCTCTAGCCATTGCTGCAGTTGTACAATTTGTTTAGCAAACAAAGGATGGTGCACGGATAGAAAGCCGCAGTCAGCAAACCCTAGTGCCTGTGCTTGAGTCTTGATCCATTGTTTGACGTCTGTTGTGGTAGAAAATGTTGATGTGTTATTGAGTGCAATCTTGTTTGCGACTGCATCATCAATTGCAGCGGCTCGCTGTTGGCCAGCTACTTGTTTAATAGAAGATATTGGTAGGCTTGGTGTAGATGAGTTGTTCATGTGTAATAGTAAGCGTTAATGTGAATACCGTTATGATAAGCGAGTGAGCCAATAGCGCAAGCATAAAAGAAAATAAATTCGCATTCATATTGATACACAAGTCAAAGTTGGCTTTTGCTAAGCTAGGATGTGTCCTCATATCAATGAGGAATCATCAGGCTTCAGAATAATATCAAACAATCTAATAAAAACAGTTGAGGGCAAATCATGCAAATACATAATCATTTATCCATAAATAAAAAACATCCTATATCGCTATATAGCAGTAAACAACTCTATGCAATGGAGCAAGCATGGTTTGATGAAGGTCATGATAGTTTTGGACTAATGCAACAAGCGGCTTGGCAAATGGCGAAGAATATTGAGCAGCTTTATGAGAAAAAGTACTTAAACCGTCAGTCATTAACGTCGGTTAATTTCTCTCATCGTCACAACCACCAGTATCGAGTGAGTATATGGGTAGGCAAAGGTAATAATGGCGGTGATGGTTGGCTGATTTCCTACTATCTCAAGCAAGCTGGCTGGCAGGTACAGATAGTCACAGTGGGTTTTGAGGATAGTGACTTTAACTATAGTGACTCTGATCAGGTTAATTCTGATAAAAGTGATACAACAGCAATTTCTAATAGTAAAAGCTCAATAAAGGATGCCCAAAAGGCTTTACAGATAGCACGATCTGCTAATTGCAATTATGAGCGCTTTGAAGATAGCCAAAATGATTTGAGATCAACAGCGCTACAGGCTGATGTGTATATCGATGCACTATTTGGGATAGGATTAGATCGTACACCTTATGGTATTTATAAGCAGGCAATTGGGGCTTTTAATGAATTAGTTGATCAAAATAATGGGCTGGCCATTGCCGTTGATATTCCAAGTGGTGTGGTAGCTTCGACTGGTGAAGTGTTCGACCGTATAGCGATACAAGCGGATGAAACTTTGTGCTTGATTGCGCGGAAATTTGGATTGCATACCAAAGACGGGGTAGATTATAGCGGGCAGGTAACCGATATACCGCTGATACCTTATCAGGTAGGCAATGTAGAGTTTGAGCCAGTAGCCAAATTGATTACTGCTGGACAAGATCTCCGTCCACGGCGCCAAAATAGCTATAAAGGGAGCTACGGCCACGTATTGGTTATCGGTGGTAATCGTGTTGATGGCTCACAAGGTATGGGCGGGGCAGCGATATTGTCTGCGTCAAGTTCGATGGCGGCAGGAGCGGGTAAAATCACTGTTGCCTGCCACGAAGCCTTTCATAACGCACTATTGACGTCATTACCAGATGCAATGACTATCAATTTGCATGATACCCAAGGTGTGCAGCATTTAATCAAGGCAGCCAGTGTGGTAGCTATTGGTATGGGGTTGGGCCGTGACGAAAAAGCACAATCATTATTCGTAAATTATATACAAGCTGCTATGACAGCGAAAAAGCCAATAGTTATAGATGCTGATGGGCTTTATCACTTGGCATCGTTACAGCTTAAAAATGATAAGTTAATTTCTCAGCTGAGAGAGTATAGTACTGATAATGAGGTTTTTTTAACACCGCACAGTGGTGAAGCTGCTAAGTTGCTGAATAAAAAAATACATGAGATAGAGTCAGATAGATTATCAGCCATCAAACTATGTGCGAAGACATATGGTGGCAATTGGGTGCTAAAAGGTGCAGGGTCTTTGGTTTTAGAGTCTGATATAGATCAAGAACAGGTCTATGTTTGTGGTGTTGGTAATGCTGGCATGGCAACCGCTGGTATGGGCGATGTGTTGTCTGGTGTCGTTGCTGGCTTGTTAGCACAACAGGATTTGGAGTCGGAGATGCGCAGTTTGCATCAAGCGGTTATCATACATGGGTTAGCAGGGGATATATTGGTCAATCAGACAAATCAATTTAATGGTGGCAAGAGTGATCATGGTAATCTCTTGATAGGACAACGAGGGCTACAGGCTCAAGATATGCCAGTAGCCATTCGTCATGTTATGCAGTTGATGATGAATACCTATCACTAGCGTTGAGACTAGGTAGTAGGATTGCCACAATACTGGTCAATCGCTTGCTGTACGCGCTCACGCTTTAGCTCAATCTCGCGACCATCTAGATATTCACGTTTGCCACTGGCATCCATTTCATAGATACGCCCGCCAACGTTTAGATTGGTCAAGTTGCTGCGTAGTGACTGGCAACGCTGTGCGTTGGCTTGTGCCTCTTGCTCTTTAATACGTGTCTCAAGTGCTGCCACTCTTTGTTCTTCTGCACTAGGGGCATTACTCTGATTGGCATCTGTTTTGCCAGCTAAATTTCCTGCGTTGTTCTGTCTGCCGTCACTACGGAACTCAATCAGTTCGATATTTTTGCCATTCTGTGGAGAATGTTGGCTATATTTCACTTCGCCGTGTGCACCAACAGACTTATAAACTTGAATAGCATGACTGGCATTCATAGACAGCATTAGCATACACGCCGTACTCATACTCACAAGCAGTTTGGCAGCAGTATTTATCTTAGATGCATATGCCATTGTAGCAATCCTCTTAATTGGTAAAAAACAGATGTTTATATATGTGTCAATATAACATTTTAGTGTTTGAATGGTACTAAAAATGTACCAGCGTTTGATTTTAGCAAATAATTCTTATGAATGTATATTATTTAATAACTAATAGTTAGGGATGGGCTTTAGAAATTTTTCTTGACAATGGCTCGCAAACCGTCGAATATAATAGCAGTTGATTGGTCAGTGAGCGGCTTTTATGATATTGCCGTGGCACTTGAAAACGAGAACTACGGGTTACTTATCAGTGACTTATACAGTTCTTTTTTCTTTGTGATAATGATATAGCAACGGTAGTAGTCGTTATGAATGACAGCTATTAATAACTATATACATTGTCTCCGGACTTATCTGTCTACAATGACTAAGATAAACTTATTATTTGAAATGCGCTAAGTATCATTTTAGCGATTGTATTAAACACGGCTCAAGATTTAGGGACGAGATATCTTCATTCAGCCTATTGTAATATCTAATGATATTACGATGTGTTACTGGCTATGAACGTTATTTTTCTGTCTACTTCAATGCCTACGTATATATCAATCGAGTATCAATACTGGTTCGTATCAATCATCAATAATAAGCCTCTTTTATAGATGCACTCGCATCTTGTCACTGTATATCGATAAACTCCTATCACAGAGCTGACGCTACATATATTGCTGTGTTTAAGTACTATGTTGTCTTATAAAACAGCATGACTGAAATATAGCGGGCACACATTCTTGATATGGATAAGTATTAGCACTCATTTTTACGAGCTGAATAACCATGTGAAAACGTCGTTGTTTTCTTTTATAAATTAATGCTACTGCTTACCAAAAAAAAAGGTGATGACAGTGACGCAAACCACGCAAAGTCCGAATATGACTGGACATACCCAAACGGGTAATGCCGCCAAAAATTTTGAAGAAAAGCAACAACGCCTTGCTGAAGGTAGTGCACAGCCTGTAATGCTGTCTGGCGCTGAGATGCTAGTACAATCGCTGACGGATGAAGGTGTCAAGTATATCTTTGGCTATCCAGGCGGTGCGGTTCTTCATATCTATGATGCCTTGTTCCAACAAGAAAATATCGAGCACATTTTGGTGCGTCATGAGCAAGCAGCGGGCCACATGGCAGATGCTTATTCGCGAGTGACTGGTAATACTGGAGTCGTGCTAGCAACATCAGGCCCTGGTGCGACCAATACTGTGACAGCTATTGCTACTGCCTTTATGGACTCTGTGCCAATGGTTGTAATTGCAGGTCAGGTGCCAAGCAGCCTCATTGGTGAAGATGCTTTCCAAGAAACAGATATGGTCGGTGTATCACGTCCTATCGTTAAGCATAGCTTCCAAGTACGCCATGCTAGCGAAATCCCAATGATTGTCAAAAAGGCTTTTTATATTGCACAGTCTGGACGTCCAGGCCCTGTCGTAATTGATGTGCCAAAAGACATGACGGCACCTAGCGAAAAATTCGCTTATGAATATCCAAAAGAAGTATTTATACGCTCATATCAGCCATCATTAAAAGGCCATAGTGGTCAAATTAAGAAAGCTGTAGAGACGCTACTAGCCGCACAGCGTCCTATCATCTACGCTGGTGGTGGTGTTATCTGGAGTAAAGCTCACGAAGAGCTGACTGAGCTTGCGCATCGTCTAAACCTACCAGTGACCAACACATTGATGGGTCTTGGTACGTTCCCTGGTTCTGATAATCAGTTCTTAGGCATGCTTGGCATGCATGGCACGTACGAAGCCAACATGAGTATGCATCATGCTGATGTGATTTTGGCAGTGGGTGCGCGTTTCGATGATCGTGTGACCAACAATGTCAAAAAATTCTGTCCTAATGCGACCATTATCCATATTGATATCGATCCTGCGTCGATTTCAAAAACGATTCTTGCTCACATTCCAATCGTTGGTGATGTGAAATCAGTATTGACTGATATGTTGGATATTATCGGTGATGACAAACAACTTGAGCAACATGCATTGCTTGACTGGTGGTCACAGATTAATGAGTGGCGTAAGCGTCATGGTCTACGTTATGACACCAGCACAGACAATGGCATTAAGCCACAAAGTGTCGTACAAGCCTTGGATAAAGTGACTAACAGTAACGCTATTATCACGAGTGACGTCGGTCAGCATCAGATGTTTGCGGCGCTTTACTATACCTATAATGAGCCACGTCAATGGCTGAACTCAGGTGGTCTTGGCACCATGGGTGTTGGTCTGCCATATGCGATGGCTGCCAAACTTGCCAATCCTGAGCGTGATGTGGTTTGTATTACTGGCGAAGGCTCTATTCAGATGAATATCCAAGAGCTATCGACCTGCTTGCAATATAACTTGCCGGTCAAAATTCTGAACATCAACAATGCTCAGTTGGGTATGGTTAAGCAGTGGCAAGACATGCTATATGAAGGTCGTCACGCACAGTCATATATGAATTCACTGCCAGACTTCGTTAAATTGGCCGAAAGTTATGGTCACGTCGGTATCAAAATTACTGACCCTGCCACTATGGAAGCACAGATAGCAGAAGCGATGGCAATGAAAGACAAGCTGGTATTTATTGACGTTTATGTCGATCGTAATGAGCATGTATATCCGATGCAAATTGCTGGACAGACAATGCGTGATATGTGGTTAACAAAAGGGGAGCGTACCTAATGCAACAACAACATCTGATTTCGGTATTAATGGAAAACGAAGCGGGTTCGTTGTCGCGTTTAGTCGGTTTGTTCTCACAACGTGGTTATAATATCGAAACACTAAACGTCGCGCCAACTGATGACCCAAGTATCTCACGTCTGACTGTGACGACTATTACTTCACCTGAAAGAATTGAGCAGATCACCAAGCAATTGCATAAATTGATTGAAGTGGTTAAAGTGCTGAACCTATCAGAAAACGTACACGTTGAACGCGAATTAATGCTAGTAAAAGTTCGAGCGTCTGGTAGTGTACGTGAAGAGATTAAACGCAGTGCAGATATTTTCCGTGCACAAATCGTTGACGTTAACGCTAACTTATATACGATTCAAATCGTCGGTGACAAAGCCAAGCTTGATGGCTTTATTGATGTGATTGGTCGCGAACGTATCATGGAAGTGGTACGCTCGGGCGTCATCGGTATTTCACGCGGTGAAAAGACGCTTAGCCTTTAATCGGTTGAGTCTCTAATAACAGAATGTTTTAGTTAAATCATATTGATTTAAAATCAACAAAACGCTTATCTTAGTGACCATTTTACGATAGTGGCTATTGCATAAGCGTTTACTATCCATGGCAAACCATGATTGAGAAAAAGGACTGTATTTATGAACGTTTATTATGACAAAGATTGTGATTTATCAATTATCCAAGGCAAAAAAGTTGCTATTATTGGTTACGGTTCACAAGGCCATGCGCATGCGCTTAACCTACAAGAATCAGACGTCGATGTGACTGTCGGTCTACGTGCAAACTCAGGCTCGTGGAAAAAAGCTGAAAATGCTGGACTTAAAGTTTCTGAAGTAGAAGAAGCGGTAAAAGCTGCTGACGTTGTTATGATTTTGACGCCTGATGAGTTCCAAAAAGAGCTTTACAACGACGTGATCGAGCCAAACATCAAAGAAGGCGCTACATTGGCCTTTGCTCATGGTTTTGCGATTCATTATAACCAAGTTGTGCCACGTGGCGATCTTGATGTGATTATGATTGCACCAAAAGCACCAGGTCATACCGTTCGTTCAGAGTTTGCAAAAGGCGGCGGTATCCCAGATTTGATCGCTATCTATCAAGATGCTTCAGGTCAAGCCAAACAGTTAGCACTATCTTATGCTGCTGGTGTTGGTGGTGGTCGTTCAGGTATCATCGAAACAACGTTTAAAGATGAAACTGAAACCGATCTATTCGGCGAGCAAGCAGTACTTTGTGGCGGCGCAGTAGAGCTAGTTAAAATGGGCTTTGAGACGCTAACAGAAGCGGGCTATGCACCAGAGATGGCTTACTTTGAGTGTTTGCATGAGCTTAAGCTTATCGTTGATTTGATGTATGAAGGCGGTATCGCTGACATGAACTACTCAATCAGTAACAACGCTGAGTATGGCGAATATGTGACTGGTAGTGAAGTTATCAATGAGCAATCACGTGAAGCGATGCGTAATGCACTAAAACGCATCCAGTCTGGTGAATATGCGAAGATGTTCATCTCTGAAGGCGCTACCAACTATCCATCAATGACTGCCCGTCGTCGTAACAATGCAGAGCATCCAATCGAAATCACTGGTGCTAAGCTACGTGGTATGATGCCATGGATTGGTGGTAATAAAATCATCGATAAAGAAAAGAACTAAGACAGTATTAAGTTATAAAAAGATTGCTTAGTTTTAAAGAAACCCATGTTATCAACTGATAGTATGGGTTTTTTAATGCACTCTATTTGCTTAATGCTTTTATGGTAGGCTATCTATGGGTTGAAAACCAGTGGTAGCCCCCAATATAGACAAGCATTATCACACTAACGAATGGTTTGTTTGGTTAGACAATTATTATAATTTCTTTTCATTTTTGAGCTATGAAACAGAGCAAATAATTTCCGTTCTTCTTTTTCTATAGATTACAGGTTGTATGTTGTGCAAATATCTTATTCTGACTGGCTAACGCCACAATTCATATATGTTCTTCTTAGTGCTGTGGTAGCTGTTTTAATTTGGATAGAAGGGGAGATGCTCAAAACAACAGATGGCAAACTGCCTCAATCTAAGTTCTTTAAAATCAGTTCGCTTTTGGATACTTCATGGTTCTTTATTTCTGTGGTCATGTTGTATGTCATTGATCTGACCCCATTAGCGGTTGCGGTACCTGCTGCCTATGGTCTCTATACTACTTTTGGTTGGATATACGGAACGCGTCTACTGAAACGTAAGGGTATTCCTGACTCTCCAAAAGATTTAGTAATACCAGCTAAATATATCGCTTACAGCCAGTCATTTTCCCTAGTATTTTTTGCACTATGCCTACTGGTATTAAGCGCACAGTGGTTACCAATAGCTCCGTAAAGACCAGTCTAAATTATAGCTTGCTAACAATTTCTGACCTTGCGATTTATTAATCTATTTGGATTATATATTTTGGTTGCAGATAGAGATGAATAAAAAATAGTCTTTATATCAAGGCGTTATGTGACTAGTAGGTGCTTGAGTTAGCTTCAAAAAATTGCCTTTAATTATTTACAAAAATCATTAATTTAACCTGTTGTGATTATGAAAAGCTGCTATAATCAAGCTGTACTTACAATATTCTAGGTAAAAACTTCAAGTTATCTGAGGATGATTTAGTAGATTTTACTGTCGCATTCTGCAAAAAAATATTTGGGTATATATCAATTAATCGGTGATGACACACGTCTCGCCAACAGTTAAAGAGTTAGGAAAATTTATGTCAGATAAAGTTGAAGGCACTGTAAAGTGGTTTAATGAAGCTAAAGGTTTTGGTTTTATCGCTCAAGACAATGGCGGACAAGACGTATTCGCTCACTACAGCGCTATCCAAGGTGGCGGTTTCAAGACCCTAGCTGAAGGCCAAAAAGTGTCTTTCATCTTAGGTGATGGCAAAAAAGGCCCACAAGCTGAGCAAATCGAAGCTATCTAATTTCTATTAGTAATTGAGTAGACTGATTTTCAGTAAGCTTGATTACAATGAAATTATCAATATGCATTGATTACTTTGTTTGTTAAAACAATAAAAATACTGTTTCAACTTTAAAAAAAAGCAACCTCTCATCAGGTTGCTTTTTTTATGGGAGTTTATTGGTATGACAAGGTGTTATTAATATCAGGTGCTATTGATTTTGTTGGCTAACATCATCAGGTAATAATTAACACTGACTCAATAAAAACATAATAAATGAGGTTATATCATGAAGTGGGAGAATTGGCTTTCAATAGACTGGCAACAAGTAATTGGGATTTCTTTATCTGCAATCGGTTTTTATGCAGGGTTAATGTTATTTACTCGATTGATGGGGCTGCGTAGCTTTTCCAAGTTATCAAGCCATGATTTTGCGATGACGGTTGGTATTGGTAGTATATTGGCGTCGACTGTATTGTCAGATGAA
This sequence comes from Psychrobacter sp. NZS113, assembly GCF_015864825.1. GTDB lineage: Bacteria > Pseudomonadota > Gammaproteobacteria > Pseudomonadales > Moraxellaceae > Psychrobacter. The sequence goes on along the minus strand of NZ_JADYWL010000009.1, from coordinate 20,120 downwards.
CCTTCTTTACTTCAAGGATTATTTGCTGTCGCGATATTATTCTTGATTCAGGGTGTTATATCAGTTGTTAGGCGAAAAATAAAACCATTAAAGTCATTGATAGACAATCAAGCCATTATCCTGATGGCACATGGTGAGTATCTAGAAGATAATTTAAAAGAAGCCAAACTCAGTACTAGCGATGTTCAAGAAGTTCTGCGCAAGAATGGTATCAAGGCTAGAACTGAGGTATTTGCCGTTATTATGGAAACAACAGGGGATATGAGTGTTATTAAAAGTAATGATGTAGAACCTGATCATGCTTTATTTGATGATATACGTGATAGTGAACTGTTGCTTGGCTCTATTAAAAAATAAGATATTATAGTTTTTGAACTACTAGTATTTTTACTTATTAATTTAAAGAGATAAATAATAACAAAACATTAAGTAAGCTCGAGGCTTAGAATGCTATAAAGGTTGGAGATATTTAGAATATAGGTGAAAGTAAGTCATAAACTTGTTCACTTATAAACTATTTGTAATAGAATAGTGATAAATTTATGACGCATTATTCACGGCGTTGTCTTGACCTTATGCTCGTGCTCACGCAAGATATATAGGTCTGATAATAACGGTTGGCTTAGCTTTAGCGGATTTTGTTAATAGGGGATATGAGACAAATATATTCTTTAATATTGTTTCATTATTTTAATGACTGTCTGTTGACGCACTAACAACCTTCAACACTATTTTGAACAACAATGAACCTTTGGTTCTTAATTGATAATTTTTAATTCATAACATTAATAAACGAGGAACGTATGAAAGCATTAGTAGCGGTCAAGCGTGTCATTGATTATAACGTAAAAGTTCGTGTAAAAGCCGATAACTCTGGCGTTGATCTATCAAACACCAAAATGTCAATCAACCCTTTCGATGAAATCGCAGTAGAAGAAGCAGTTCGTCTAAAAGAAGCTGGTGTGATTGATGAAATTATTGTCGCATCAATTGGCCCAAAAGAATCGCAAGAGCAGATTCGTGCCGCTCTAGCATTGGGTGCTGATCGTGGTGTGTTAGTTTTGACTGACGAGAAGCCATATCCACTACAAATCGCTAAGATACTAAAAAGTATCGCTGAGTCTGAAGCTACAGATATTATCCTATTGGGTAAGCAAGCGATTGATGATGACAACAACCAAACTGGTCAGATGCTAGCAGCATTGATGGGTATCGGTCAGGGTACGTTTGCATCAGAAGTAAAAGTTGAAGGCGATAAAGTAAACGTAACTCGTGAAATCGATGGCGGCTTACAAACAGTTGCGCTTGATTTGCCAGCAGTCATCACGACTGATTTGCGTTTGAATGAGCCACGTTATGCAAAACTGCCTAACATCATGAAAGCGAAGAAAAAACCGCTTGATGAAAAGACACCAGCTGATTTCGGTGTTGATATGGCATCTAAGCAAGAGATTATTAAAGTTGTGCCACCTGCTGAACGCAAAGCTGGTATTACAGTAGGTTCAGTGGATGAGTTGGTTGATAAGCTAAAGAACGAAGCTAAAGTAATCTAAGACTTCGCTACGGCATATCATGTACAAAGTTACACGTTTGCTTTGGTGGATTCAGTATTTGCCACATCAGTAACTTTGTACACAGACAACTTCATGACATGAATAGACGATACGAATAAATAAAGGATTAGAACCATGGCAATTTTGGTATATGCAGAACATGACAATGCCAGTCTAAAAAAGGCAACTTTGAATACTATCGCTGCTGCTAAGCAAATGGGCGATGATATCCATGTATTGGTCGCTGGTAGTGGTGCACAAGCAGTTGCTGATGAAGCTGCTAAAGCTGAAGGCGTTTCTAAAGTACTGTTAGCAGACAATGCAGCTTATGAGCATCAACTAGCGGGTAACGTTGCGTTATTGGTTGCTGATGTTGCTAAAGATTATAGTCATATCATCGCACCAGCGACAACGACTGGTAAGAACTTTATGCCACGTGTTGCAGCATTACTTGACGTTAGTATGTTGTCAGAGATTTCTGCGGTAGTAGATGCTCAAACGTTTGAGCGTCCTATTTATGCAGGTAACGCGACGGCAACGGTTAAAACTTCAGAAGATAAAGTAGTGTTAACTGTACGTACTACTGCATTTGATCCAGTAGCGAGTGAAGGTGGGTCAGCAGCTGTTGAAACTATCGACAATGTACAAGAGACTGGTAAAGCAAGCTTTGTTAATGAAGAGATGGCCAAATCTGACCGTCCAGAGTTAACCTCAGCAAGCATCGTAGTATCTGGTGGTCGTGCGTTAGCTAACGGTGAAAACTTCACTAAATATATCGAACCATTGGCTGACAAACTGGGCGCTGCTGTTGGTGCATCACGTGCTGCAGTAGATGCAGGTTATGTACCAAACGATATGCAAGTTGGTCAGACAGGTAAAATTGTTGCACCAGACTTGTATATCGCTGCAGGTATTTCAGGCGCTATTCAACATCTAGCAGGTATGAAAGATTCTAAAGTTATCGTTGCTATCAACAATGACCCAGAAGCACCTATCGCTAGTGTTGCTGATTACTTCCTAGAAGCGGATTTGTTTGAAGCGCTACCTGAGTTAACCAGCAAGGTTTAATATATAGTCACAGAACTACTAAACGGCTACGGCGTTACCCTCCTTAGATGTACGACTTGTACAATCTGCAGTTGGCTGCCCTGTATCCATTTTAGATTTCTTGGACTATATCAGTAGTAGACAGATAATAAAAAACCCACTATTAAATGATAGTGGGTTTTTTATGCTTTATAGATAAGCTTTTAAGTGCAGTTATAAAAGAAAGCTAAGAGTAATTTCTTTGACGCAAAGTCTCATATAGACATAATGAGCCTGCAATCGCTACGTTTAGGCTTTCTTGACCGTTCGGCTGTGGTAATGCTATGGGCGTGGCACATTGCATCAATTCATCACTGACACCTTGACCTTCATGACCCATAATCCACGCCGTTGGAGTGGTTAGGTTGTGATCGTAAATTAAAGTGTCGGTATGTGAGCTGGTTGCTAAAAGTGGCACTTGTACATAATCTAAAATGTCTTGTGCGCTCAAACCCTCATAAATAGTGAGTGCAAACTGTGCACCCATACCTGCTCGTAGCGTCTTTGGAGACCAAGCTTGAGCAGTCGCACTGGTGCATAAGATATTATTGATACCGACTGCTGCTGCCGTACGTAGTAACGTACCAACATTGCCGCTATCTTGTACGTCATTGAGAATTAGGCAGTCTTCATTGATCATCGATAGCCCCGGCATTGGCACTTTAATAACCGCCATAATATTGATGCCTGTACCTAAACTTCGAATGCTCTCATAGAGCGAATCTGAAAGCGTCATAATAGGTGTATAGGTTGGCAAGCGAGACAATACTTGCTGAACCTCAGGATTATTGTGTGCTGACTCTGCTAGTAACATTTGGGCGAACGGATAGTCACTACGTAGGGCAGCATCGATAAGATGTATGCCTTCAATGACCGTTTGTCCATGCTTGTTACGCTGGCGAGACTGTGTCAACAGTGCCTTTACTAGCTTGACCGTTGTGTTCTTATCTGAAGTAATCAGCTCGGTGGGATTTGTTACCATAGTGGATCGCTTAGAATAGACTGAAGGAATCGTTTGGACAGTCAGCAGAATGCTTATTATTGATTAGCATTCTACTGATTGTCTTTAATATGTACTCAAATCAATTATTTTTCAGAATAATTTACGTGTAAGTCTTTAACATAATCGACTTCATTTTTGCTACCCAGTACGACAGGGACACGTTGATGAATGTCAGTCGGTTCAATATCTAAAATACGGTTGACAGCATCCGTAGCCCCGCCGCCAGCACGCTCAATCAATAAGCTCATTGGGTTGGCTTCATACATCAAGCGTAACTTGCCCGCTTTGTGAGCATATTTGGTATCAAACGGATAGGTAAATAGACCACCGCGGCATAGGATGCGATGCACATCACCAACCATGGCAGCGACCCAGCGTGTATTAAAATCGCGACCACGTACACCAGCTTCGCCAGCGATCAGCTCGTCGATGTATTGTTGCATCGGTGCGCGCCAGTAGCGGTAGTTTGAGCTGTTGATAGCATATTCACTGGTATCAGCATCAATTTGCACATTGTCTTCTATGAGTACATAATCACCCGTATCTGGATCTAGGCTGAACATTACAACATTTTCAGTTATCGTTAGTGCAAGTACGGTTGAGGTACCATATAACAAATAGCCTGCTGCCAATTGTTGATTGCCTGCTTGCAAGAAATCACTGTTTTCGCTTGTTTGACCTTGGCGTTGGTACGGCAAGATAGAAAAAATAGTACCGACGGCCATATTGATATCGATGTTTGATGACCCATCTAGTGGATCAAACAATACTAGTAGACTGCCATCAGCGTTGGCAGGGGTAGCATTGTCTAATTCTTCTGACGCAACACCTGCACAATGCGTATTTTTTGCTAACGCATCTAACAATAAGTCATTAGCCAGTACATCCAATTTCTTCTGATCTTCGCCTTGCACATTTTGATTACCAGCTTCGCCTAGGATGTCGGCTAAGGCTCCTTTTCTAAGTAGCTGTGAAATGGTTTTACCAACGTTAGTGACGGTGGTAATCACGTCATTCAGTTCAGTGTTGGTTGAATGTTGGTCTAGATAACTGGTTAGAGTCGTCATAAAGCTTCCTAATAGATGGTATTGATAAGTGATATTGATAAATGGTGTTGAGAGTAAAAGAATAAGCAGTGATAAGCGCACTCTAGGCGGGCAAATTTTCAAATAGCGATACCGTGTCTTTGTCCTGACCGTAAAATCAGCTACACTATATGTATTATTATTCGTTAATATCTTTGGTAAGCTTGTTTTCGGTCATGATCGCTACACTGATATTGCGCAGTCGCTACGCGAACATTGTCTAGCAGGTGGCTGAGTGTATTTATAGGACTGGTGTCATTGGGGTAAATTGTATCAAATAAGTGCCAAAATGTCCTTGTATCTATGTATATCTACGATAAATGCTCGAACAAAGATGAATAAATGATTAATATAGACACATACAAACCCACAATGAAGACTTGCCATTATGTCAAATTCTCTCGATAGCAGCTCACTACATACGATCTCGCCGACTGACTACGCAAAATTCGACCCCAGTACCATTCATCAAAGGCTCAATACATCATTGAGTCGTCCACAGCTCAATACCGATGGCAGTATCCGTCATTTTTTGGGTGTAGAAGGCCTCAATAAACAGCAATTGCAGGCGATTATCGCAAAAGCAGAAACGTTTTTTGATAAAAACGGACAATTAATCAATCGGCCTGAGCTTGAAGGCTATACGGTGATGAACTTGTTTTTTGAGCCGTCAACGCGTACACGTACGACGTTTGAAGTGGCCGAAAAACGCCTGGGTGCCAATGTACTGAATATCGATATCGAGCGCTCTAGCGCTAAAAAGGGCGAAAGTCTACGCGATACACTGTGGAATCTGCAAGCCATGACAGCAGATATCTTTGTGGTGCGTCATTCAGCATCAGGCGCTGCGCATTTTATGGCGACAGAAGTGACGCCTAATATTGCCATTATCAACGGCGGTGATGGCTGGCATGCACATCCGACGCAAGGCATGCTCGACATGTTGACCATTCATCGTGAAGCGCCGCGTCCTTTTGAAGAGTTATCAGTGGCTATCGTGGGTGATATTAAGCACTCACGGGTGGCACGCTCTGATATCAATGCGCTACAAACCTTAGGGGTCAAAGACATCCGTGTCTGTGCACCGCGCACTCTATTACCTAAAGGCATTGAGCGTTATGGTGTGCGAGTTTATGAAAATATGAATGAGTGTGTCACGGACTGCGATGTCATCATGGGATTAAGAATTCAAAACGAGCGTATCGGCTCGCCATTGCTAGCGTCATCGAGTGAATACTACAAGCACTATGGTATTACGCCAGAACGCGTGGCACTTGCAAAGCCTGACGCATTGGTTATGCATCCAGGACCGATGAACCGCGGAGTTGAGATTGCTTCGAGCGTGGCTGATGGTGCGCAGTCTGTCATCTTAAAGCAGGTAAATAACGGTATTGCCATTCGTATGGCTGTACTGTCTCTTGCGATGGAAGGGCAACGCGCTCATCAAGCTGCTGGTAATTAACCTGTCGCCACGCTGTTTTATTCTTCATTATTTCATTTTATTGATACGGTAATAACGCTCATGTCTAATACGATAAACACTGATGCACCGATATTTGACCATCTTCCTAAAGCCATTAAAAATACATTGCCAACCGCAGTAACAGATAAACTGGAGTCGCTTGAAGCAGGACATGAAATGTGGCTGCTACCACCGCTGGTTGATTTGTGCGCACGCCTACGTGAACCAGGCCAACAGCAGCATGGTACGTTGGAGTCAGAAGGACTCGCTGCTCGTGGCAATGGTTTTTTGCATGTGGTGATTCCACCTGATACCAATCCTATTCTAGAAAACGGCTCACTACTCAAGGGGTTGCGTGAGCGCGCGCTTGATGATGGTGGTATCTACTTACATGTATTGGGTGCGTTGACCGCTGGGTTAGAAGGAGAGCGTCCTTCAAATATTGCGGGATTGAAAAAAGGTGGCTGTATTGCAGTATCTAACGCTCGTAGACCTTTTCGCAATGATTTGGTCTTATTGCGTACATTAGAGTACGCAGCAACTTTTGGTATGAAAGTATTCTTTTATCCTGATGAGCCAAGTCTGTCTGGCGATGGAGTAGCGCATGAAGGCTATATCGCTTCTTATCATGGGCTGCAAGGCATTCCATGGATTGCGGAAACGGTCGCCTTATCTACTCAGCTACTGATGGTCGAAGAAACAGGTATCGCGGCTCACTTCAGCCAGTTGTCTTGCAAGTCGTCAATCGAATTGATGCGCTGGGCAAAAGATAAAGGTCTACCAGTGACTTGTGATGTAGCGATGCATCAACTGTACTTAACCGATGATAATTTAGAGGGCTTTAATGCCCAAGCCTATGTGTTACCGCCACTGCGTAGTAATACTGATCAACAGGCTATTCGTCGTGGATTGAAAGACGGTACCATTGATGCGATCTGTAGCCATCATGAACCACTAAACAGTACGGCCAAAAAAGCACCGTTTGCTGAGAGTACCCCAGGTATTTCAAACTTCGATACCTTTATGGCGCTGGCATGTCAGCTAGTACATGATGACGTGTTAACTTTAGAGCAACTCGTCGATAAAATCTGCCTTAATCCTGCAAAAATCGCTGGTATTGGTGAGCAGTATGAAAGCATCGGCGGTGCGGTATTGGTCGATCCTAATCTAGAGTGGCAGGTGACAGCGCAATCTATGCTATCAAACGGTAAGAACACACCGTTTTTTAATCAGCAATTGCAAGGTCGCGTTGTGGAGACATTCTTTGGCTAATTTGCCCCGACAGAATGACAGTCCGACACCATCTGAAGAAGATAATGCTACGGCCTTAATTAGCCGGAAACAAAAGCCACGAAGCACTGCTAGTGAATCTATCAAAGCAGTGGCAATCTATGAGATGGTAAAAGGATTGGGTGCATTGCTCGGTGCTGTTGCGTTATGGTCATGGCATACCAATCTTGCGCGTTGGCTGACGACGGCAACAGCTTCTTGGCAACATAGCTTTGGTCATCTGTTTGCACCGCAATTTGATAGTGTGATACGGATTGCCCAACAGGCCAGCAAAAACTGGCCATTGTTTTTATTATTGATTTTTGCCTATGCCAGTCTGCGCTTTCTTGAAGCATATGGCCTATGGCAAGACAGAACATGGGCGTATTGGTTTGGTGTGCTTGGCTATGGGATATTTATCCCTATTGAGATTTACTATTTAATTGCCCGCCCATTTGACTGGTTTAAATTGGGCATATTGATCTTAAATATTCTCATCGTCATTGTGGTTTATCGTAATATGAAACGAAAAGGTCTGATATAAAAACGTACGACAAAATATATAGGTATAAAAAAGGCCAGCATAAGACGTCTTCTTATGCTGGCCTTTGTATTACTGAATTCATTTACCATTTATGTTTCTGTGGCATTCGTACGAATGCTTTTCGCCACCTTGCCAACGCTCAAGCCTTGTACCAGTATAGAGAATATGACGACAGCATAAGTAAGTGCCAATAATATATCACGCTCAGTGCCCATAGGTAGTTGCAATACCAGAGCAACGGAGATACCACCACGCAATCCGCCCCATGTCAGTACTTTCCATGCGCCAGTTGGCAAATCAAGTTGGTGACTCAAGGTCTTAGTGGTCATACCCACGACAATAAATCGAGCAAGCAGGGCAATTGCAATCGTTAAGCCAGCGGCGATAAATAAGTTGCCTGAGTAAGCAATCATGACCACTTCTAGACCAATCAGCACGAATAAAATGGCGTTTAAAATTTCATCGATTAATTCCCAAAATAAATCAATGTAATGACGAGTCTTATCGCTCATTGCTAATGCTCGCCCGCGATTACCAACCATTAGTCCCATCATTACCATCGCGAGTGGTCCTGATAAATGCCAATGGCTGGCCAATGCATAACCACCGATTACACCTGCAAGCGTTAACAACACTTCCTCTTGGTAGCTGTCGATGCTTTTGAGCATATAATACAAAATTGCCCCAAGTACCAAACCAAAGACAATGCCGCCACCTGCTTCCACCGCTAAGGTATGCGCCACATAATTGGCCGTTGGAATGTTACCGCTCGATAAAATACCAAGTAGCAGTACAAAGATAACCACGCCGATACCATCATTGAATAATGACTCGCCGGCAATGACCGTTTCGATGCTCTTTGGGGCGCCCGCCGATGAGAGAATACCCATCACCGCAATTGGGTCAGTCGGTGATATTAACGCACCAAATAATAGGCACCACAGAAATGGCAAGCCAAAACCGAGCAGCGGCAACATAAAGTACAGGGCAGTGGCAATAAGCATCGCCGATACGATAGTGCCAATACAGGCAAGAATACCAATGGGCAGTTTATAGCGTTTTAAGTCGCTAATATTGACGTGTAAAGCACCTGCGAATAAAAGCATAGAGAGCATGCCGTCTAATAATACTTCGGTAAAATCGAGCTGTGCTAATAAGCTTACTTCGTAATCAATAAGCTGATCAAAGCCCAAAAATCCTAAAAATATGGCGGCAATAGATAGTAATATGGAGATGACCATCACGCCAATCGTCGTCGGCAGACCAATAAAGCGATGATTAATGTAGGTTAATAAGGCCGTGATAGATAAAAATATCGCGCTGATTTCAAGTACGGTCAGGCTGCTTGTGGGGGCCATGAATAAGGTCTCAAATAATGATGAAAAATATTCTTAAGCTGAGTGCTGATAAGAATTAAATGGTTTTGATTGTAGTTATATTCTCGCTTTGGCACTAGCGATGGATATCAAGTTTATAGGTTGTGATACGATTATCTTGATTGTAAGGCTTCACGGATATGAGCATCAAACTCACTCACGTAGTCGAAATATCGATGCTGAGCATCATTGCTAAGAATAAATTGCTTGGCTTGCTTGGACATGGCGATTAAATCATCGGTTAATTCTTGATAATTTAGGTTTTCTTCGCCTGCACGCTCAATTAATGTCAGTTCATGCAATAGTGTCTGCTGCTGTGCACTATTAACTCGGGCATAATTGAGATTGACGATTGCCTGACATAGTGCTTTTAATACCATCAAATCAGCGGCTGCATAACGACGTATTTCGCCAAGTGAGGTATTAATAAAGTCAGAAATCTTTGGCGTATGAGTGACCACGGCTAATATAGCCAGTCGTTGCTGCTTAACTTTGGTGTTTGATGCATCATCATTTGGTGCTGGTGTATAAAAATGATAGGGGCTGGGCGGTTGACAGCGCATCATAATACTCAAGCAGCTCGTCAGTGACTGTACACAGTTGACCGCTGTCTTTGGGTCATTGATACCAGGAGACAATGCACGCACAGCGATTTCAGTCATTTGTCCTAAGCTATAAGCAATATCATTAGAATGCACCAGTCGCTGTTCGATACGGATACAGTTTGCAAAGCGTTGCCAAAAAACACCATCAGGTGTGCGTGGTACAACGGCCAACTGCGGTGTTGATGTTTTCTGTCGGTTGTTTGGGTGCTCTGTTGGACGCTGGTAAAAATAACCAATGACGTTTCTATCAGTCACATATTCGCCCAGATTGACATGCACCTGTATCACGCCACCATAATCTTGTGTCAGAGTAATCAGCGACTCAAGGTAAATCTGTTGGATATAACCTGAGCGTGGCGGATAGATAGGCATTGATGACCATTTGTGAAACTGTTCGACATCATGATGCTCAATATCACGCTGATGTTGAATGTCACAATGACTGCTATACCAATAGTGAATATTATGAATGGCATCGTTACTCGCATTCTGAATGACATGTGAGGCTTGGATGGCATGTACCATATGCTGTACGAAGTACACGAGCAGCAGCGCACAGATAATGGCCATGATAATAGCAAAGGTCACAGCCAGCTGGGGTACACCAAAAGCGACATCGTATTTATGGATAGATTTTAATACCAGCAGGCTATAGCTAAAGGTACCAATGAACGCGCCCAGTACCAGCTGATTGGGTGTGTCTGTCAAAAAATTGCGTAACAATCGTGGCCCAAATTGTGAGGAGGCCATCGACAGTACGGCAATTGTAATTGAAAAGGTCGTGCCAGCGACCCCTAATACAGCCCCTGCTATCGCGGTCATAATAGCGCGCGCCGCATCATCGTCACCTGTAAAGGCAAAGGTAATCTCTCTGACAGTTGCACGGTCAAAGTGCTGATCAATCGTCACCAATAAAGGCGCAAGTAATATACCGATGATGACGCAAGCCGTTGGGATAAACCAATAAGAGCCAATCAGCTGTTGCCACAAGTTTCGCAGGCGATCGGGCAGATCAGTTAGAGTCTGCAACGACCATAACTGGGCAAACTGTTTTAACTTATTTTGGCTTATATCAAGTGTACGTATCCATAAGCTGTTTTTATCATCTTTATTCACTGTCATCAGCTTTGAGGTATCCAAAAATCATCATATTAAGTTACAGCGTTATGGGTCTTTATAACTTTCAGATAGGGCTTTGACTATTGTCTTAGAACTATCATGTTAGCAGTGGCGCCTTAGTGTTTTCTATCTTGGTTAATTTACTTTGGGATTATCCGCTTCAGTAATGATATCGCCCTTACTATTGGCCTGAGTTTGTTCCTTGTCATCAATCATATCTTGAGGAATAAGGATTTCATTATTATGATCATCAAACTCTATATTGCTGTCTTTGTCATAAGACATGGGCTCAAAGTACGGTGTTTCTTTATGTGAGTCATCATTTGCCAATGGTTCCCTCGTCGGCGCCGAGGTTCTTCTAAATAAATGGGCATCATTATTTTTATGGTTACCGTTTTTGTCAGAAGTGGCTTTTTTACGTGGCTCAGTATTGGTAAATATAGTGCTTAATGGTAGATTTAGTTGTTGTTTGGCATAAGCTTCCGTATGCTCAAAACGCTCTATCAGTAGCCTAATCCAGGGTGTTTGGTCTTCTATTCTTACTTCATCGAACTCATCTTTGATGGGTAATGGATAAGGTAGGGTGCGATAAAAATCCCATAACGTCATTTTGCTCAAATCTCTTTTGAGTACATAGTCGTCATCATCGGTCATGGTGATGAGGTTGCTGTCTTGTAAATAGTTAATATATGTATACCATTTTGGCAGCTCTTTGCGTCCTAGCATGTTACGAAGCGCTTGTTCGCTGACGGCCTCACCTTTTAAATGGTGCGTATATACTAAGTTAAGCATGTCTAGCAAGCTCAGTAATGGATGGCGTGGCTCCACTTCTTCGGTCCCAAAGATGGTCAGGGTATAACTAATTTCAACGCCTAATAGAATCAAATTCCATGATAAATAAATCCATAGCAAAAATATTGGTAATGCTGCAAAGGCTCCGTAAATAGCTTCATAGCTGGTAAAGTTTGCCATCACGCTACCGAAAAGGTGCTTCATTAACTCAAAGACGACCGCCACAAACACGCCAGCGATGGCTGCATTTTTTGCTGGCACGCGTGCTTTTGGAATGAACCAGTACATACCGATGAAGCCTGAGACCGTGATACCAATCGTGACGGCTTGTATCCAGATAGACCAATCAATACCGTAACCAGCGACTTGCCGATTTAAAAAACTCATGCTTTGGATCGCACTTGAGGCGATAAAAGCCGTGCCCAATACCAATGGCCCTAAGGTAACCATGGTCCAGTAGCGCAGCATGCTTTTTATGCCGCCAGACCGGTTTTCTACCCGCCATATTTGGTTAAAAGCACGCTCAATGGTTGTTAGTGTCATAATCGTTGTAAAAAACAGCACCATCGCACCAATAATGGTCAGGTTGGATGATTTTTCAGCGAAGTTGTTGATGTACTCACTAACCTGCATGCTAGATTGCGGTAGTAAGTTGTTATAAATCACTTCATATATTTGTGCTCTGACCGACGAAAGTGCTGGTACTGAAGACAAAATCATCAAGAGTACGGTCAGCATGGGTACGATTGATAGCATGGTCGTGTAGGTCAGCGAGGCGGATTTTTGCTGGCAATTGTCTTCAAAGAAATGCCGAACCAAAAATCGTAAAAACTGAAACCAGCGCTGGTGTAAAAACGGGAGTTTCTTTGATAATTTTTCCATGGCGACCATCTAGCAGGTATTAGAGTGACAATAGTGTAACAAATATAGACGGTTATCATCTGCCCTTTAATTGTGTCAAAATGCACAGTAGTAAACGCGATAGAGTGTTCTCACGACAATGTGTAACGAGGTTGTTTGCATGTCAGTGAATGACTCGGGCATAATGTGCAGATATATTGATAGTGTCAGCTGTTGTCTACATATTGCTATACTCAATCCTCTATAAATTGGATACGGCGTTAGTCTTGCTTAGTCTACTACTTGTAGTACTTTCATTCGGCTTCCTTGTATTCAAGTTATATTGAACTGACCATATAATTAACCACGTGAATGATTTAAGGAAGTGTTGCTAATGAGTCAGACTGCCCCTTATGTATTGGTACTCTATTATTCTAATCATGGTACAACCAAGACATTGGCATACGCTATCGCGCAAGGCATCGAAGACGCTGGCATGACGGCACGTATTCGTACGGTACCAACGGTTGCTCCTGAGACGACATCGAGCAAGCCTGCAATACCTGATGAAGGTGACCTGTATGGCACCATGGAAGATCTCAAAAACTGCAGCGGTCTGGCGCTCGGTAGCCCAACGCACTTTGGCAATATGGCCGCACCCATGAAATACTTTTGGGACAATACAGTGACATTATGGCTGGCAGGTAATTTGCAAAACAAACCTGCATCCGTATTTACAGCAACGGGTTCGATGCATGGTGGTCAAGAGACGACATTGCTGACGATGATGTTGCCATTGATGCATCACGGTATGATTATCGTTGGGGTGCCTTATGCGGAGCCTGCGTTAAATCGTACTCAACGTGGTGGCTCACCTTATGGTGCTAGCCATGTCAGTGGGGCATCACATGATCAGCCTATCTCACCTGATGAGCGTGAGCTAGGTATCGCCCAAGGTCGTCGTTTGGCTATCAGTGCTATGGCATTGGCTCAAGCTAACTGGAGTCGCTAAGCGGCCTTTGTATCGTTGAGCCTACAATAATCATTGAGCCTAAAATGCGACAGCGTCATTAACGCTATTAATGAGGAAGTAAATATATCTAATGGCTACAAACCGCTCCGATAGTGAGATGAATGCTGCACCACCAGTAAAGAAAACTGGTAAGCCTGCCAAAGTGAATAAACCTATTGCGCCTATCCGTCAGCGTTTGCTGGTGACGTGGTTGATTTGGCTGGTCTATAGATTGCTTGGACTGCCTATTTTTATCAATGTATTCAATCCAAGTAGTCCTGATATCGTCGGCGGTGTCGCATGGCAAATGTTGTGGCTAGTACCAGCCTTCATTCTGACACCATCGATACTGCGTGGACGCTCGCCTTATGCGTTATTAATCAGCAGTATGTTTATACTCGTGTATTTAGGTGCGAGTGGCGTGGTATTGTTTACGCGGGTTTATGGCAGTAGTTGGGCAGAGATAGTTGTCTATCTACTGGATTTTTTACTATTGCTGCTTATCAATGTATGGTTGTTTATTTTACTGAAACGTCTGCCTTCAATGAATAATGTCGTTAAGAAACCTCGTCATTAATCCAGTTTGTTTAATGCTTAACTTGCCTCATGCTTAATAAGTAATGCATACCAAGCGATGTTTATCAGTATAAAACTAAAAAAAAGCGGCGCTCTATATTAGAGTGCCGCTTTTTTCATCTTTTTCCAGTGGTTCAATAAATAGTTTAGTTAACCTTGGTTAATTCTAAATCCATTTTTTTACCATCATTAATCTGACTTACTTTAACTGGTAGGTAGTCTAAGCTTGGTGCTAACCAAAAGCTAGTAGAGCGGCTATCGTCATCATGGACGCGGTCGACACGTACTGTATCAAAGGTACCTGCTGGCACAGTTATTTTGGTGTTGCCAGATTTCTTAAACGGGGTCTTTTCGATTTTGTCCTTCTTTGCCATGTAGTAGTTGCCAGAGAATTTACCGTTCAATAGATCCTGACGAATCTGTACTTCGAGGCTTAAGTCATCAAAGGCTTGTTGCGACATGGTCATCGTTGTTGATTTGCCTCGATAGTTACTTACGACCTTTTTGCTACTTGGATTAAAATCTAGTTTGTGTGTGCGACCAACGCCCAAAAGCTTATAAGTCATGCTGGCTTGTGTTGGCGTGACATTATTGCCATTGATGGTAAATGTACTATTTTGCGAGGCACTAGCGACACCTGCAACTCGTGCATTGACATTGTATTTCCAAGTATCACCTGACTTGTTTAAGGTGCGAGTAGCGGTGCCTTTATATTTGTCTTCGACCGTAAAGCTATAGTTAGCGCTTGATGCTTGGATGGTCTTTGCACTAGCGATGGTAGGTGCAGTCATACTTAATGCTCCGATAGCAGCAATACTGGCGCCTGATGTTAAGGCGGTCAAAACTTTTGACTTACTACGTTTTGTGTTATTAGAATTTTTATTCGATGATGAAAAAATCATAGATGTTCCTTAAGTAATATAGTGTTGGTATATCAGATTCTATCTACCACTATTATTGTATTTACAAGCACTATAATGGTCATACTTGGTTACATTTTCAAGAGTATTTGCTGTCTATGGTGTGTTGCTCTTGTAGTCAATGTTGCTAAAAAAACACCCTGGCTAAGAAGAAATAATAGGCGATTAGTACAACAGTTTGAGATCACGACAGCACTAAGCGGCTCCATGAGATAATTCTTGTAAAATTTTAGGCTTTACACTTGAAGCGAACACACGTTGCCCCCACTTTTTGATACAAGCTTAATGCTTATCTTCGGAATATTGCTTTTGAGTAGTAGAGCTTGTAGATACTGGCATTAAGACTATTAATTCAAATAAACCCTTAATTTTAATAATCAACTTTTGGAGTCATATCGATGAACATTCGTCCTTTACATGACCGTATTGTCGTCCGCCGCATAGAAGAAGAAACAAAAACGGCTGGTGGCATCTTGCTTCCTGGTTCAGCTCAAGAAAAACCTTCACAGGGTGAAGTATTAGCTACGGGTAACGGTCAGATTCGTGACAACGGCGAAACTCGCGCGTTAGACGTAAAAGCTGGCGACAAAGTTTTGTTCGGTCAATATGCTGGTCAAACGGTAAAAGTTGACGGCGAAGAACTGCTTATTATGAAAGAATCTGATGTATTGGGTGTGCTAGAAGGCTAATTGCTCACGAGGCCTGTTGGCTGAGTCAGTTATTAGCGAAGCGCATTTATAACCATACTATCGAATCATTCAACCGTATTCTCATACTTATAATAGTGGAGTAATTTAACATGGCAAAAGACGTAAAATTCGGCATTGATGCCCGTAAACAAATGATGGACGGCGTAAACGTTCTAGCAAACGCAGTAAAAGTAACCTTAGGCCCTAAAGGTCGTAACGTTGTTATCGATAAATCATTTGGCGCACCTACCATCACTAAAGATGGTGTTTCAGTTGCCAAAGAAATCGAACTAGAAAACAAGTTTGAAAACATGGGCGCACAGCTAGTACGTGAAGTTGCTAGCCGTACCAACGATGTCGCTGGTGATGGTACAACCACTGCGACGGTATTGGCTCAGTCAATCTTGCAAGAAGGCATGAAGTCAGTGGCTGCTGGCATGAACCCAATGGATCTTAAACGCGGTATCGATAAAGCGGTACGTGCTGCTGTTGAGCAAATCCATTTGTTGTCTACACCAGCTGACGACGAAAAAGCTATTGCACAAGTAGGCTCTATCTCTGCTAACTCAGACACCAAAATCGGTGAGTTGATTTCGCAAGCGATGCAAAAAGTCGGTAAGCAAGGCGTTATTACGGTTGAAGAAGGTTCAAGCTTCGAAGATACCTTGGAAGTTGTAGAAGGTATGCAGTTTGACCGTGGTTATATCAGCCCGTACTTCGCGAACAAGCAAGACAGCTTAACGGCTGAGTTTGAAAACCCATATATCTTGCTAGTTGACAAAAAAATAAGCAATATCCGCGAAATCGTGCCATTACTTGAGCAAGTAATGCAGCAAAGCAAACCATTGCTTATCATCGCTGAAGATGTAGAAAACGAAGCGCTAGCGACTTTGGTTGTTAACAACATGCGTGGCGGCTTGAAAACTTGTGCGGTTAAAGCACCAGGTTTCGGTGATCGTCGTAAAGCAATGCTAGAAGATATCGCGACGTTAACTGGCGGTACGGTTATCTCTGAAGAGATTGGTCTAAGCTTAGAGACTGCTACTCTTGAGCAACTGGGTACTGCTAAGAAAGTGACTGTTGGTAAAGAAAACACGGTAATCGTTGATGGTGCTGGTAACAAAGCTGATATCGAAAACCGTGTTGAGTCTATCAATCGTCAAATCGAAGAGTCTACTTCTGACTATGACAAAGAAAAGCTACAAGAGCGTGTTGCAAAACTAGCTGGCGGCGTAGCAGTGATCAAAGTCGGCGCAGCGACCGAAACTGAAATGAAAGAGAAGAAAGACCGTGTTGACGATGCGCTACATGCGACTCGTGCAGCGGTTGAAGAAGGTGTGGTACCTGGTGGTGGTGTTGCGTTAGTACGTGCTATGAACGCATTGTCTGAACTAACAGGCGATAACGATGACCAAAACGCTGGTATCAATATCTTACGTCGTGCGATGGAAGCACCACTACGTCAAATCGTAACCAACGCAGGTGAAGAAGCGTCAGTTGTGGTAAATGAAGTGAAAAGCGGTAGCGGTAACTATGGTTACAATGCTGCTTCTGGTGAATACGGCGATATGATCGAGATGGGTATTCTTGACCCAGCTAAAGTAGCACGTTCAGCACTAGAAAATGCTGCATCTGTTGCAGGCCTAATGCTTACCACTGAAGTTATGATTACTGACTTACCGCAAGGTGATGACGGTATGGCTGGCATGGGTGCTGGCGGTGGAATGGGCGGTATGGGTGGAATGGGCGGCATGATGTAATTTATGCCTCTTAACCCATACTAGCTTTAAGTAAAAAAGCCCTAACTCATTGAGTTGGGGCTTTTTTTTATCAACATATTAAGCTATTCAAAGTTATTACCGACTTAACTTGCTCCTTTTAAGCGCTAAGTTTTTCATCATGTTTATTTCAATCAGTCGTAAAAATATCGGTAGAAATAAGCACTAAATTGTATATAAGTTTAAAAATAATTTAAATTTTCTATTAACTAATTATTAAGCTATAGTTGTTATAGCGGTAAAATTCGCTAATAGGGATATAAACTATGGGAAATGATATAGCCTAAAAGGAATTCAAAAATGAAAAGTTTATCAATTGCGATAGCAGCGTCAGTCTTGATGTTAGCTTCTGCTAATAGTTCAGCTGATTCGAGTTTAGATAGATTTAAAATTCAAAAACCGATGGAGATGTCTAGCGTTGCCCAGTCTAAAATTATGCAATTATCATTTGACAATAAAGAGCGTAATGGTGGTGAAAAAGCAATTTATGAAAAAGTCATGAGAGGTGCTAAGGCAAATGGCTTTGAGCTTAAAGATGAAGAAGCAATGAAAATAGCACACATTGTTAACAGCGCTTTAGATAATCAGCCACCTGAGGCGGCTTCTATCAATATAAAAGTCACGTTAAAAATTTATTTAAAAAGACCTTTGAGGTTAGAGCTTGAGGTTGAAATAACACCTTAAGTGCTGTAACTAAGAAATACCATAGCACTACTTAACTGAAGATTATTAAGCCGCCGCGGGTTTGCTTGCGCCGGCTTTAACTCTGTAATGAATAAAAAAATTCTATGGTATTGATTTAAAGTAAGCCAAAATCTTACTACTGATTTACACTATCCCGTCTAAACGTCCACGTCTTATCATCAGAAGCGGCTGCGCAATAATAATATCCCGCTAGATCAAACTGCTTTAGCTGCTCTGCATTGGTCAGCTTATTATCTGCTGCATACTTCACCATCAGTCCGCGTGCTTTTTTTGCATAGAAGCTAATCACTTTATATTGACCATTTTTTTCATCTTCAAATCGTGGTGTGATGATGTCAGCATTTAATGCTTTTTTCTTTACAGACTTAAAGTATTCATTAGAAGCGAGATTAATCAATGTTTTATCGTCGCTATCAGCCATCCGCGCATTGATAACCTCAGTCACTTCCTCGTCCCAAAACTCATATAAGTTATTACCGCGCTCATTTTTCAGTTTGGTGCCCATCTCTAAGCGATATGGTTGGATTAAATCTAAAGGTTTTAACACACCATAAAGCCCTGACAAAATGCCTAAGTGTTCATTGACGTAGATAGTCGTATCTTTATCCATGTGATACATATCAAGACCAGTATAAACGTCGCCATCGAATAGGTAACCAGCAGGTTTTGCCGCATCAGTAGTATCAGTAAATGGTTGTTCTTTACTCCAGTGCCATTGCTGATTGCGCGCCGCATTAAGCTGTGCCAAATCATTAGAAATACTCATCAGCTCTTGCAAGTCGATCGGTTCTTTAGACTTCAGTACTTGCATCAATACTTGTGAATGTTCAATTAACTCAGGCTGACTATAATAGTTACCTAGATTTAACGGTATAGCGTCAGTTTCGTTCAGAGATTTGGCAGGGGAGAGTAAAAAATACATCGTTATTCCTTATTATAGTGAGTCATTGACGATTCAATTACCGCGTCAAACTTACCTATTATACGACACCTATCGCTTGAACTTAATCGGCTCGTTGCTTTTTTACACGATTCTAAAAGTATGAATGGTAGTTGTCATAGGGTAGATTTATTTTGAAAGTGATGATAAGAATTGCCGTTAAATGAATAAGTAGTATAGATAATTCCGAGAGTCTTATCAGCTATTTGAGGCTGTTTGTTCATTGAGATAACTGTCTATTGTAAGGGTGCAGCCTAGTGACATAGGGCTATTTTTTGCAAAGCATTAAGGGTGTTAAAAAAGTAAATTTTTTTAATATAACAATAAAAGTTATATAGATGGTACAAATAATTAACTTTTTATTTACTTATGGGTCATCATTAAACAATGAAAGTTGGTGGACGATATACCTATAATAAAAAGGCATGATGGTAAATCAGCTATCATTTATTAAATTGATAATCTTTAGTCATAAAGTTGCATAAACCATGACATAAGGTTTTTTGTCCCCTGTGCTTTTTAGACGTGCGTTGAGGGTATTAAAGGTATTTATTTGACATAAGTAAGGAGACGGTATGAAAATCGGTGTAATCAGTGCAGATAGCGCGAGCGAGAGCCGCGTAGCGATAACCCCAGACGCAGTAAAAAAATTGCGTAAACTTGGGTTTGAAGTTGTCATCCAGTCAAATGCAGGTCAAGCAGCGTACTACGCTGATGAGTTGTATCAAGCTGCCGGTGCCGACATTGCCAGTAGCAGCACCGAGGT
>NZ_JADYWL010000008.1 GCF_015864825.1 Psychrobacter sp. NZS113 | reverse complement strand
GGCACCCAGCCAAAGCCGATCATGGTGATACCCATGATGGCGATGACGATGGCTGATATGATGAAGGCTTGCTGAGGGGTAATATGGGTGAGAATACTTGGAGGCATGATGCGCCCTTATGATGCAGGTTGGTTTGAGATACTTGAGGGTTTACTGATTTAGTTTGTAAGCATACTCTCTACTGATTGCTGGCTTTTTATTAGTACTCTGTACTTCTACTGGGTTCATCGGCCAAATGCTTTGAATACGAATGAGTGGTTACTTATAATCAGTCTCGACCAAATTTTATCCATAAAAAAAAGCCTCACTGTGAAGTGAGGCTTTTTGCGCTTTTTCAAGCCATATTTGGAGCGGGAAAAGAGATTCGAACTCTCGACCCCAACCTTGGCAAGGTTATGCTCTACCACTGAGCTATTCCCGCTGATTATCGAATTGTAGTGTTGTTAATAACAACTCCGTCTCGATAGGCTGGCTATTCTATCAAAATTCCTGAGTGTGTCAACACCTTTTTTAATATTTATTTCCAATATTTTCACTTGAAGCCTCTACTTTTAGAGAAGCTACCTATAAGTGATTGATTTAATAATAAGTATCTCATTTAATAGAATCATCATTATTTTTTACTAATAATAAAAATATTATGTGCCATCATTCTTAACTATGTTTAATCACGCCTATGGCAATAATCCAAACTGCTATGTTCATACTACCCTGCTATTTTTTCTATAAAGAAGCTGTAAAAAAAGGAACTCTAAAAATATGCTTTACTCTAATGAATATGATAATAGTCAACGCTCAAGATGTGCGATGCAAATAGACCAAGTAGAGATAATACTTATAGCAAACTCGATACGGTAGCAGAGCAACCGAAGCTTGATGGTATTTCACTTACACTCATACGTTGTATTGTTACTGTTTCTACATTGGTTTTAACCTATTAATATTATTATACTTATGAGCAATCCCATTTCGGGTAAAGCTTCACTATTGAGACAGATAAATAGAGTCATAGCTCAACCAGAAACTATCATTTGACCTATTTTGCAAATATATACTTTGTACAACTTTTATTTTTTTACTTTTATCATTTATAGCGAGGATATTTTTTATGAAAAAACTACTGACCACTACCGTGATGGCAGCGTCATTATCGACACTAACGTTAGCAGGTTGTACTAGCACGACCAATACGGGTGCCGTTGGTGTCGATCGTCAGCAGCTGCTATTGGTTTCTAGTGAGCAAGTCCTTCAGTTATCAGCGCAAAGCTATGCGAATACATTGCAAGAAGCCAAATCTCAAGGTGTACTAGATAAAAATACAGCTCAGCTTAATCGCCTAAAGATTATTGCTAATCGTTTAATCGGTCAGGTTGGTACTTACCGCACAGATGCGGCAGCGTGGGACTGGGAAGTACATACTATTCAATCTGATGAGCTGAATGCCTTTGTAGTACCTGGTGGTAAGATTATGTTTTATTCAGGTATTATCGATCGTTTGAGCCTAACTGATGATGAGATTGCAGCGATTATGGGGCATGAGATGTCGCATGCTCTACGTGAACACTCACGTGAGCGTCTGTCGCGTGAATATGCGACGCAAACAAGTATTGGTGTGGCCGCCAGTATATTTGGCTTATCACAAGGACAAACTGAGTTGGCAGGTACTGCTGGTAGTTTAGGTCTAAGCCTACCTCATAGTCGTACTCAAGAGTCTGAAGCCGACCAAATAGGTCTTGAGTTGATGGCACGTGCAGGCTATAACCCACAAGCATCCGTTAGCTTATGGCAAAAAATGCAGAAGGCAAGCGAAGGCGAGCCACCACAATTCTTGAGCACTCACCCATCTAGTAGCAGTCGTATTTCTCAATTACAGGCATTAATGCCTAAAGTAACGCCGTTGTATCAGAAAGCTCGTCGTTAATCAGAGCTTATTTGTAGATATCACGTTTTGAGTCCATATTTATAGATTATAAGAGCAGAGTGCACATTAAGTATTGTGCTCTGCTCTTTTCATTTTTAATCACGAACGATAGTAATGATTAAGCTTGGCAATTGAGTGTATCGCTATTAAGCGCTTTATTACTGATGACTATATTTTTTAGCCATATGAATGGCGAGTAAGAGCGATTGATTTGTCTACGGAGTTTAAGAGCACGCAGTTTAGATAATTGCGTCTGCTATAATGTATAAAATATATTATCTACACATTGCTAAATGCTATTGAACAAAACACTATTAAGCAAAACATATGGAAGGACTTTTATGACTACCACACCGACTGCTGATGCGCTTAATGCAGAGCTACAATCTTTGCAGCCACACCATTTAGAACTATTGAATGAGTCAATGAATCATGCTGGTTATTTCGATGGTAAAGAAAGCCATTTTAAGCTCACTATTGTCAGTGATGCTTTTGAAGGCAAACGATTGGTCGCACGCCATCAGATCGTATATGGATTGGTTAACGCCCTACTGACTTCACAAGGTGGTCAAGTACATGCATTGGCTATTCATGCTTATACTCCCGTCGAGTGGCAAGGTCAAAGCCCTGATAGCCCGTTATGCGCTGGACAAAACAAAGCTTAGAATGTTGTTGTTTAGATCGCATGTTCTCATATAATGATTGAACGCTACAAACAAGCTGACAAATGCAAATTTAAGGAAAACCATACTCAATGAAACATTTACATATGTTAATGGCGTTACTGATCATTGTACTGTTTATATACCAGAGCTATTTGGTATTAAGCTCTGACAGACGAGCGCCACGTGCGGTTAAAATAGCTTCTCATATTCTCTATGCGCTCATTATCGTATCAGGAGCGGTGATGCTCATGCAGTTAATGAGTGTCAATGCCCCTGTCCAATGGGCATTCGCTAAAATAATCTTACTCTTTACTGCCATTAGTTCTAGCGTAAAAGCATTCAACAATCATGCAACACCTGTCCAAAGAAAAGCAGGGATTGTCATTGCGGGGATTGCGTATCTTGGTATTGTAGTCCTGGCCTTTACCAAGCCTGGCAACTTATTTTGATCCGTTTGCCGTATTAAAGTTGCACAAATTAGTAAAAATAATAAGAGGCAAAATATTGGATAATCGATGGACTTTCAATATCTTAATCACATTATTTTTGCTATCGTGAGTAAATACAAAGACAATAATTCAGCCTAATGGAGCCACTATGAAAACTCTTACTACAGCGACAATACTAGCAACAGCTGGTATTTTAGGGCTCTCAGGCTGTGCTTCTACTGGCAATATCACACCGCAGTATGTGCCGCCCAGCACTTATCAAAACTATGATTGCCAAGCACTCAGCCAAGAGTACACTCGCGTCAATCGCTATGTGGATGCAGCACGTAACGAGCAGTCAAGCTTATCGGCCTCTGGTGTCGGGGTTGGGATTTCTGCAGGACGTTGGGGTATCTCTCCTAATATTAGTTTTGGTCTTGGCAAAAGTAACAGTACCCAAGCACGTGATGCTAAGTTGTCACGCCTCTATGGCGAGAGTGATGCGATTGTGCAATCTGCACGTATTCAACGCTGTAGCTTCGTCAACGGTATCAAAATTTATGGCGAGTAGCACTCAATGAGCGTCATGCGATAGCTTCGAATGCCTACAACTTCAAATATTCATAGTGTTAGACGATTGTTGTGATTAAAAAAGCCAATACGCGATCAACGTATTGGCTTTTTTATGACTAATTATCACGACTGTAAACTTATCTGAAACTTAAGCGCTCAAGCTTCGCACCCACTGGGTGATTTGGTCACTGGGCAGCGCGCCTGACTGCCGCGCGATTTCTTTACCACCTCTAAAAGCAACCATGGTCGGTAAACTACGGATGTTATAAGGTGCTGCTGCTTGCTCGTATTTATCTGTTTGTATCTTTGCAAAGACTACCTGCGGCAATTGACTGGCGGCCACTTTGAATTGCGGCGCCATCATAATACAAGGCTGGCACCAACTTGCCCAAAAATCAACGATGGTCAACACCTCATTCTTTTGAATGAATTTGCTGACCGTTTGCGCGTTCAACTCGTGAGGGCTTGCCGTCAGTAGTGGCTGACCACATTTACCACACTTTGGTGCGGCACTCAGCCGTGCAGCAGGAACACGGTTGGTCGCATGACAATGTGGGCATACTAAATGAAAACTTTGTTCGCTCATAATTTGATTCCTATTTTAATTATTCTATTGTCTTAACAGTTCGTCTTGTATAGATTGATTATACAAGCAAATTTATTATAATGATTCATGGACATTTTCTATACCACTTGCGCTGCCACACCACTATACACATAACTCATTGGTCGTGGACCTGGCAAGTACGCTTCGCTTAACTCATCGATAACAAAACCACCTGCTCTAATTAGCGCTGGAATATCACGATCTAGATGACACCCTCCCGCCATAGGCTTCCAAAAAGGCGTCAATCGATGCTGCCAACGCTCAACAGAAAGATCTGGCGCTAAACCATGCTCACAAAATAACAAGCGACCATCAGGTTTTAGCACTCGTGCCATTTCTTGAAGTGCCGATACCGGATCATCGATACTACATAAAGTAAAGGTCATCAAAATCGTATCAAATCTATCCGTATCAGCGTGAATGCCTTGGACATCTACTGCTATCACTTCAACTGGAATGCTAATGTCACTCGCCCGCTTACGTGCGAGCATCTGCATCTGAGCCGCGGGATCTATACCAACAATAGAAGTGACTCGTTTGGCATCATAAAACTGTAGATTCAAACCGCTACCAATTCCAACTTCGAGTACTTCACCTAGCGCTTTAGGAACAATTTGAGACCGCGCTTTCATCACATTACCCGCACTACAAGCAACATCGATTAGCTTGGGCAATACATAACGTTCGTAAGGGTTCATTGCTCTCTCCAGTTATTACCGATCTTAGCGCTTGCAGGTATTCATACCAAGCATGCTATATAACGGACAAAATCGCGATAACCCTGTTAGCAAAGGAACCAAACCTATCACGCCCCACCAACTACCATAATACATACCTAATCCGATAATAACCACGCCAGCAATAATACGTAATAACCGTTCAGTACTTCCAATATTCATTTTCATGGCTGTATACTTTATGGTTTAATTATTAGGTAACAATGGTCAATCATGGCGCGGCGCGGTATGGTTTACTCACCGAGCGCATTAATCGGTATCTTTAGATAGCGGATGCCATTGTCTTCTGGTTCTGGAAAGTGACCCGCATCGATATTAACTTGTACCGAAGGAATAATTAGGCGTGGCATATCAAGCGTAGCATCACGGCGCTCACGCATTTCTACAAATTCTGCCTCATTAATACCCTCTTTCACATGGATATTACCCAGTTTTTGCGCTGCCACGGTAGTGGTTGGACAATGTTTGCGGCCCTTGCTTGGATAATCATGACACAGATACATCATCGTATCTTCAGAGAGTGCTAGCAGCCTTTTGATTGAATGATATAAGGTTTTGGCATCTCCACCTGGAAAATCGCAGCGAGCCGTACCCACATCTGGTGCAAACAAGGTATCTCCGACGAAGACCACCGTTTTTTCATCATCAGCAGCAACATACGCCATATCAGCTCGCGTATGACCTGGCACGTACATGACCGTAATAGTAATATCGCCAAGCGCCAATGTCTCACCATCATCTGTCAAAATATCAAACTGACTGGCATCAGTGCGAAAACTGGTATCGAAATTAAAGATTTGCTTAAATATTTTTTGTACTTCGGTGATATGCTGACCTATAACTAGCTGACCACCCAGCAACTCTTTGACGTGGGCAGCACCGGAGATATGATCTGCATGGGCATGGGTTTCTATAATATAGACCAGCTCCCAACCATGCTCACGGACAAAATCAATCACCTCATCGACACTCGTAGTGCCAGTACGTCCTGACTTGGCATCAAAGTCTAATACGGGATCGACGATGGCACATACTTGCTTCTCAACATCTGCCAGTACGTGAGTATAGGTTTCTGTATCGCTATGTAAGAATGAATGGACTTGCATGGCTGCCTCTTTGCATTTTTATGAATATTTTAGTTTTTTATAGATTCTTAAGTATAATATGCGCTTGGTTCTCGTATCTGCAGCGCCATATTGATTGACTATGCATACTAACATAGCAACCACTATACATTTTATCAATTTATATAATGTAAATAAATATAACTTTATAAAGCTTGTAATATAATTGATAATCAATTACGTTTACTCGTAGTACTATTTATATTCTATATAAGGAGCTCGCTCTGAATACTTCAGCACTGAGCACATCTACAGCGAATACTGATGACAATATGTCATACAGTGACGCAGATTTTGCCCCTCAAGATCTTGCCACACAAATGAAACAAGCCTCGATGCAGGCTAGCCAGTTGTTAAAGTCGCTCTCGCATCCTGATCGCCTGTTACTGCTATGTCAGCTGACTCAAGGAGAGTATTGCGTGAGTGAACTAGAAAGCTTAGTCGGTGTTGGCCAACCAAGCTTGTCACAGCAGCTAGGTATCTTGCGCAAAGATGGACTGGTCTCGACACGCCGTGAAGGCAAGCAAATCTACTATAGCATCGTCAGCGAAGATGCTTTAGCCGTACTAGAACTACTTTATCAACGCTTTTGCGCCAAAACAGGCGTATAGCTTGCACGCTAGATAATAATTGTTCTTTTACTCTGACGAGGTATTGTTATGCCTTCTATTGCCACTCGTCTAATTCCTGCTTGGCTGCGTCAATACAAACTGTCTGCGCTACCGACTGACGTCATCGCAGGATTGGTCGTTGGTGTGCTCGTGATTCCACAAAGCTTAGGTTATGCGGTGCTAGCAGGGCTGCCACCTGTATACGGCCTATACGCCGCTATCGTACCCGTCATGGTCTATGCATGGATAGGCTCGAGTAATATTCAAGCGGTGGGGCCTGTCGCTATCACTGCGATTATGACGGCCAGCAGTCTGCAT
Source organism: Psychrobacter sp. NZS113 (assembly GCF_015864825.1). GTDB lineage: Bacteria > Pseudomonadota > Gammaproteobacteria > Pseudomonadales > Moraxellaceae > Psychrobacter. Next base: position 150,643 of record NZ_JADYWL010000008.1, on the reverse strand, counting down.
CCTTATGCGGCAGAAGGCGCTCAACAGTATGTGTTAATGGCTAGCTTGTTATCATTGATGGTTGGGGCGATGTTATCGCTAGCCGGTTGGCTAAAACTTGGTTGGATCATGCAGTTTATCAGTCGCGGGGTTTCTGCTGGTTTTATCAGTGGTGCAGCGGTACTTATCTTTATCAGTCAGCTGAAATACTTAACGGCTATTCCCATAGCGGGAAATGGCTTATTCGGCTATTTATCTAGTATGCAACTGTATGCTCGTCAGCTGCATCCGCTCACCTTACTTATTGGTGTGATCGCTTTTGCTCTTTTGGTTGCCAACCGCTATGCAAGTAAATGGGTGTGGCAATCTTGGTTGCCATCTACGTATGCTAAATGGGCAGAGCGTTTGTTTCCGCTTATCCTGCTCGGTATTGCGATTGTTATGAGTATGAGCTTACACTGGACCACAAGCGGTGTGGCAACGATTGGTGATATTCCGCAAGGGCTACCGACCTTTACCTTTCCTTATGTACCCAACTTCGATGTCGCCCTCAACTTATTACCTAGCGCAGGGCTAATGGCGCTGATTGTGTTTGTCTCGAGCAGTTCAGTCGCTAGCAATTATGCCCGCCTGCGCGGTGAAAGCTTTAACGCCAATCGTGAGCTGACTGGACTTGGCTTTTCCAATATTGCAGGTGGGTTCTTTCAAAGCTTTGCAGTCGCTGGCGGATTTTCTCGCACGGCTATCAATGCTGACTCAGGTGCCAAAACGCCTGTTGCAAGTTTGGTAACGGTGCTGGTTATGATTGCAGCCTTGATCGCTTTTGGTAGTGCATTATCACCCCTGCCCTATGCGATATTAGGCGCGACCATCATGGCCTCTATTATCAGCCTCATTGATATCACGACATTGAAGTCAGCATGGCAACGTGACCGTCTGGATGCTGCTAGCTTTATGGCGGCGTTTGTAGGTGTGCTGATTTTCGGGCTAAATACAGGCCTAGTCATTGGTCTTATGGTGTCGTTTGCTAGCCTGATTTGGCAATCGAGCAAACCACATGTGGCCATCGTCGGACAGTTAGCTGGCACGGGGCATTTTCGCAATATCAATCGTCATGATGTTCTGACGTTTAGTCACTTATTGATGTTACGTGTCGATGAAAGCTTGTTTTTTGGTAATAGTGAATCCGTGCACCGCCGCGTGATACACGCCACCCAACAATACCCTCAAGCGTACGAGGTTGTCCTTATTATGTCAGCCGTCAATCACATTGATTTGACTGGACAAGAGATGCTCATCAGCTTAAATAAAGAGCTGCTGATTCAGGATAAGCACTTAAATTTTAGCTTTATCAAAGGGCCTGTCATGGATATCATTGAAAATACCCCTGTGATCACCGACCTCTCAGGACACGTCTATTTAAGTACGATGGATGCAGTAGATGCGCTAAAGGATATATGAACCAACGCTTATAGACTAAATCAATGACCATTATTGTCTGTGGCAAGATATAGCTATGATAAAAGCTGTGTTATGCTAGTCATTAAACATACTATAGAGAAACGGCATCTAGCCATACTTCTATTTTCAAATGCCTTTTTATACCCGTAACCGAAGCGACTTATGACCGATAACATCACTATTTATAAGCAAATCTATCCAAGCCAATGTCTCAAAATTGCTGAGCTTGGCTACCGCTCTGTGCTCAATATTCGTCCTGATGCTGAGACAGAAACGCAGCCGAATAGCTGTGACTTTGCCAGTGCAACTGCAAATGCCAATTTGACCTATCATCACCTACCATTTGATGATGAGCGCTTAAGCATACTGACTGTCGAACAGTTTGCTGATTTTTATCACTCTATGCCCAAACCTATACTGATGTTCTGTGGTACTGGTGCACGCGCCAAACTGCTGTATCAAAGTGCCTTAATGCAAGGTCTGCTATAGCATTGTTGGATTCATAAAAACCGATGCATTTATAAAAACTGTTACGATGTTTACATAGCTCATCTTTAGAATTTTGCGCATTCAGCTTAGGCTTAGTACAGTCGTTACAGACCAAACACGTCACTTTTTCATATAAAAAATAACAAGGAGCTCCTATGAGCCATCAAGTTAGCTTTACTGGACAAATCACCCCTGACCAAGTACCAATGATTGCCGAAAACGGCTTCAAAACCATCATTAACAACCGTCCAGATGGTGAAGAACCAAATCAACCGACCAGCGCTGATATTGAAGCAGCTGCGAAAGAAGCAGGGCTTGCTTATAAAGAGATTTCTTTTGCAGGTAATGAGCTAAATCAAACGCACGTCGAAACGTTTGCTGACTTTTTTAATCAAGCAGAACAGCCAATGCTGATATTCTGCCGTACGGGTAACCGCTCAAACGGTATCTATGAAGCAGCCAAACAAATGGATTTGTTAGACGACTAATTCGTTGCTTGATGAATTAAGACAATCATTACAGACCATTGATAATTGCGCCCGTCCAACATTTGGATGGGCGTTTTCTGTTAGAGCTATCGTTAATAATGAGCTTGCTATTGCTCCAATACTAATAGAATATCGTACTAATAAGATTGTAGTACTGAGAATATAATTAGATGCTACTTATCAAACTTAATAGGACATCATTATGAGCAATTCGCAAAAACCTTTACTCATTATTGGTAATAAAAACTATTCGTCATGGTCATTGCGGGCTTGGTTATTACTAAAGGCATTCGACATTGATTTTGATGAGCAGCTGATCGAGTTGCTTCATCCGTCATCTAAGCAAACTCTTGAAGATCACGCGCCAACGGGAAAGGTGCCCGTTTTAGTATATGGTCAAGGTGATAATAAGGTCACCGTTTGGGATACCCTAGCTATTGCGATGCATGTGAATGAGTACTTTACAGATATAGATATTTGGACCGGATTAAGCAAATCTGACGCTGACACTACTGATGATAATAGACACAGAATAAATAGCGCCTACTGTCAGAGCATCGTCGCTGAGATGCATTCAGGGCTGATGGGTATTCGTAGTGAGATGCCAATGAATATACGAGCCACTGCGAAAATACAACCAAGTGCTGCATGTTTGAGTGATATCGCCCGTATAGAAGATATCTTTGCGGATTGTTCAAAATCTCGCTCAACAGACAGCTACCTGTTTGGTAAATTCATTGCTGCCGATGCTTTTTTTGCCCCTGTAGTTCTACGCTTGCAGACTTATGCGGATGCCTCGAGCATAAAGTTAAAACCAATGACCAAGCAGTACTGTGAGATAATGCTAAATAACCCTCATATACAAGCGTGGCGAAAAGCTGCGCTCAAAGAAACTCGTATCATTGAAGAAGATGAAGCAGGCCAGATAGTCTCATTGGTTGGGGCATTGGCGGATTAACATGAATCCAACCCACATCAAAATTCAGGTGAAAGGTTTACTAAATTTTTAATAACACTTAAGATGATAGAGACACAAGGAATGTGTTCTATTTAGAAAGTCATTTTAATATGGCTTTTAATTCAACAAGGAATGTTTTATGAGCGGTACTGCTCTGGCTTTACTCCCACTGGCTCTTGCCTACATTATGTTTACCTTAGGAACAGGGCTAAAACCCAGTGACTTTAAGGTAATCGTGAACTCTCCCAAAGCTTTTTTTGTAGGCCTAATTAATCAAGTTATCTTCGTGCCTTTGATTGCTTTGGCAGTCATCCTAGTAATGGCACCACCACCAGAAATTGCTTTTGGTATTATGCTGATTAGCTTTTGTCCAGGTGGTGTCACGAGCAACATGCTCACCTATTACGCCAAAGGCAATGTCGCACTGTCAGTCGCTCTCACTGGCGTGGTCAGCCTGTTATCAGTCATTACATTGCCCATCCTAATCACCTTAGCCTTTAACCACTTTATGCAAGACCAAACAGGCTCTATTAGCGCGGTAAAGATTGGCGCTGTCATGTTTCTCTTGACGACGTTACCGGTTACCCTTGGTATGCTGGCTCGCTATAAATTCACTAAATTTATGGTACGCCGAAGTAGCATTTTGAATGGCTTGGCCAGTATCTTCTTTGTATTAATAGTTTTCGCTGCCATCGCTTCTAACTGGGAGCTGCTAAAGTCACAGTTGACATCAATGGGGCTTGAGCTTGTTCTTATTATTATGGCTTTATTTATATTCAGTATTTTAACCTCTAAATTATTAAAGCTGAGCTGGTTTGATACCAAAACCATCTCTATAGAGACGAGTATTCAGAACAGTACGACTGCAATTACTTTAGCGCCTATTATTATGGGAACAGCTGTTGGCCTGCCTGCCATTGCCTTACCTGCGGCGGTATATGGTGTGCTGATGTATGTGATTGCGCTGCCAGTTATTGCGTTGATTCGGAATAAGAACTAACCTTTATTGAAACTAGATTAGATAGATTCGATTAAAAATCAATCTATCTTGCTCTTTGTCTAACTACCATCTTTCTAAGGGATAATTATCAGGCACCTGATAGCCTTTTTCTGCATTAAAATAGCTGGTATAGATGACATTTTTATAAGTTTTACCATCAATACTGCCATTGACGATAAGCTGCAACGGATAATAGCCACTTACAACTTTAGATTTGTCGATTGAATGAATTTTTACGTCTATATCTTCGCATGCAGGCAACGGCTCTTCGCCGCAAAGGCCTGTTCCAGCATTACTAAACTCACTGTTTATAAAGCTATCTACAATACTATTCCCCACAGATGATAGAATTATAAAACCTGACTCAAAGTATCCTTGATGTAAGTCACTATGCTCATTTACAAATCCCCACTTCTCAGGACCGAGCTTAAGCAACTTCCAATCGTGTAAACCGTAGCCTGAAGCTCCAGCACTCATGTCAGGACTTGCTGACTCAACTTGCCAATAGTTACCATTAGGTTTTAGTATGAACATACCTGCTAGTCCAGATAGAGCATGACCTTTCAATGTTCTATCACCATTAGCATCAAACTCTAGATCCCCTGTCACCATGATATAAAGGCGCATACCTTTGCTTGTTCTAACCATTATCTGACGGTCTATTTTAACGCAATAACCAAATCCCTCTTTTTGTCCTTTATCATACGTATAACCACCAGATATTACACCATGACACTTAAACTCTTGGTTATAGAGTGGATAATAGGACTTTAAGACAGCCATAAGAGTCTCATTTGATATGGCGCTATTGGTTTGAGGCATGTCTGCTAGCGCATGACTACTGAAAAAAACAGTCATCATTAAAGCTACTCTCTTTAAGAGTATTATATTTAAACAACGCAAAATTATTTCCTCTAGGACTGTAGACGCTATTTCATTGGATAATTTTCAGGCGCTTGATACCCTTTTTTTTGCTCGTAATTTATTTTATAACCCTGATTATTATAGGTCTTATTATCTTTTCGACCGTTAACCATAAAGGTTAAAGGATAAAGGATAAAAACCATTAATGACTTTACTCGTATCAATGTGTTGCAATTTAGCTTTGATATCATCGCATAACCGTTTCACCTCATCGTTAAAAAGATCATTATAGGCACTAAAATTACTATTAATGATTGAGCTTTTAATAATATTTTTCCCATTAGGCGTTAGTACAACCAAGCTGGTTACTACATAACCCGAATATTCATAACCATCCTCATTTATAAAGCCCCACTTATTGGGCGCTAAATGCATTAACTTCCAGTCACGTATTCCCATGCCTTGTGCACCCGCACTCATGATAGGACTGGCTGATTCTACTTTCCAGCCATCACCATTTGGCTTTAAGACAAACATACCAACTAATCCTTGGTAAAAAAGAGCGTCATTACTGTCTGTCAGCCCCTCGTCATGCTCACCAAATGCTATATCACCAGTAACTAATACATAGAGTCGTTTACCTACATCGGTATCAACCATAACTTGACGATCTATCTCAACACAGTAACCAGCTTTGTTGTCACTATCAGAGAACACGCCATAAAAACTTGAATCGACCACTACACTTTGGCACTCAAGCTTCTTGTTATAGTATGGATAATATTCATTCAAAATTTCATCGACTGTTTGTGCTGCATAAACGTGAGTAACACTGAATATTAAAAATATAAAAGCTAAATATTTAAGCCAATGACTATTTTTGCTAATTGCATATTTATTTTTCATTATTAAGGTTCTCATAAAAACATTAACGAACATAAGTTAATTTTTAAAATTTCACAAGGTATAAATCATTTTCCACAAAAAAACCACCTCAACAGAGGTGGCTTCTTAGACTAACTTTGGTACTTTACGGTTTGGATCTGAACAGCTTATTGCATGACTAAATATTCAAACGCTGATAGAGCTGCTTTACTACCCTCACCCATCGCGATGTTGATCTGTTTAAATGGCACAGTCGTTACATCACCACAAGCGAAGATACCTTTGCGATCCGTACGGCAACGCTCATCAATCTCAATCTCACCGAAACGGTTCAAATCAACAAAACCTTTGATAAATCCAGTATTCGGTACTAAGCCAATTTGTACAAACACCGCTGCCAAATCTAACTCTTTGGTATCACCCGAATTACGGTCTTCGTAAACGATAGAGCTAACTTTACCATCTGTGGCTTTAATCTCTTTGGTCGCCGCGCTGGTAATGATATCAATATTGGCTTTTTCTTTGGCCTTGTTGATTAATACCTGATCCGCTTTTAAATCATCAGCAAACTCGAATACGGTGACATGTTTTACGATACCTGATAAATCAATCGCGGCTTCAATACCAGAGTTACCACCACCAACGACCGATACATCTTTACCTTTAAAGAAAGGTCCATCACAGTGAGCACAGAAAGCCACGCCTTTACCGATATTCTCGTCTTCGCCCGGTACGCCAAGCTTACGCCATTGAGCACCTGTCGCTAGGATAATACTACGAGTCTCAAACGTCTCACCAGTATTCAGATGGATACGGTAGTTCTCATCTTCAGTTTCACTGATTTCTTTCACGCTCACATGTTCTTTTAGCGTGATGTTGTATTCGTGCAGATGCTTAACAAAGTTGTTTGATAAGTCAGTACCGTTCGTTAATGGTACAGAGATCAAGTTTTCGATGTCTTGCGTGTCTTTGACCTGACCACCGATACGGTCAGCAACTATCGTTACTTTTAGGCCTTTACGGGCGGTGTAAATCGCAGCCGCCACCCCTGCAGGACCTGCACCAATGATGGTAACATCTTGCTGCTCTAATTGATCAGCATCATCTTCATCGGCTTCGTTTAACAAGTCAGGAAACTGCTCTTGTAACTTCTCAATCAATTTAGCCGTGTCGATTTTACCATTGGCAAAAGGCTTGCCGTTTAAAAATACTGCTGGTACACCTTGGATGTTGTTCGCTTCTACCTGCTCTTGGAACAATGCACCATCGATCATCTCATTACTGATGTCATCATTGAGTAGCGCAAATTGATTCAACGCCTGTACGACATCTGGACAGCTATGGCAAGAAAGCGATACATACGTCTGAAACTGTAGCGGCTTGTTGAAACGCTTGATGAGTTTTTGCACACCTTCATCTAGCTTTAAAGTATGACCGCCCGCTTGTAAAATAGCCAAAATTAGCGAGGTAAATTCATGACCGCCTGGGATACCACTAAAAACGATACCCGTATCTGTCGATGCGCCGTCGATATGGCCAACTACTTTAAAACTGATTGGACTTGGCAGACTGTCATCGTTCGCTGTGGCATCAAAATTGATTTTATCCGTCGTACCAGCGATTTTAGTCAAAAAATCAATCAATTCGGCACGCTTGCTATGCTCACCACTACCCAATACAAAGGTAATAGGACGAGTCATGTTTTCACTGTAGCTCTTAATCGCGTCTAATAAACCTTGATCTATCATGTTTGTTCCTCTTCATTACTGGATATGTAACGGCAACTATTATATTGCGCGTTCAAATATAGGTTATTTAGTATTAATAATTTTATCTAAAATATTATAGGCAGTAAGCTTATGCCCTTTGATGTCTCTATTATCATAGGTTTGAGACATTTGGGCAAGCTGAGAAACTTAAATCTTATGTTTTATAAAACCAATCGTAAATCATTATTTAAAATTAAATATTAATTCATATGCAGATTAATTATCATAGTATCGAGGTTGTTTTTTCGCTACAATCAAGTGAGGACGATAAGAAGAATTCTTATTTGTCGCATGACAGATTGGCTTTTTCATAGGTTTATCATGAGGCCTCTCTGCTGGTATTAAGCCTTATCAATATTGAGTGAACGTTTTGGCTTAATAAAAATCAAGTCTCAACATCATAACGACAATGCGCGGATGCTTATTGTTAGCTTGCGCTTCATAACAAGGATGAACACATGAGAAAGACTGATACTTTGCAAGACAACCGAGATGTTATTACTGAACTTAGGCAAAAAGACAGCCATTTTGCCAATATTTTTGATGAACATACTCAGCTTGATCAACAGATTAATCATCTGGAAAAAGATTTGGTAAAGCATGCTAGCCGTGATGAAGAAATAGAACAGATGAAGCGGCGAAAGCTGCAACTAAAAGATGAGATTTATAAAATAATCGATAAAAACAAATTACAATCTCATGCTTAATGCTTGATTTATGATTACGCAATAAAGATTCTGGTTAGTAAACGACATAAAAAGACCCCATCAACTTATGCTGATGGGGTCTTTGTTTATAGTATTGATATAATCAGTAGCTTTATATACAACACTATAAATATCTAAATGATTTGACTGTTTAGGCCATTACTTAGATTTTACCAACAAGATCAAGACTTGGTTTTAGCGTTTCTTGACCAGCTTCCCAAGCTGCTGGGCAAACTTCGCCGTCGTTTTCACGAACATACTGTGCTGCTTTTACTTTACGTAGCATGTCTTTTGCACTACGGCCGATACCGCCAGCATGGATTTCAGCAACTTGAATCAAGCCATCTGGATCTACTAAGAACGTACCACGTTCAGCTAGACCAGCTTCTTCGATCATAACGTTGAAACCGCGGGTGATTTTACCAGTAGGATCGCCGATCATTGGATACTGTACTTTGCCGATTGCATCTGAAGAATCATGCCATGCTTTATGCGTGAAATGAGTGTCAGTTGATACTGAGTATACTTCTACGCCTAGGCCTTTTAGCTCGTCGTAATGAGCAGCCATATCTTCAAGTTCAGTTGGGCAAACAAAAGTAAAATCGGCTGGGTAGAATAAGAAAATAGCCCAGCTACCTTTCACGTCTTCTGAAGTGATGGTTTTGAACTCACCGTTTACATACGCATCTGCTGAAAATTCTGGGATTTCTTGATTGATGATAGACGCCATGATTGGCTCCTTTATAGTTAAGTTAATTGGAATTATTTGGTATGGATGTTTCTGTTAAGCCTTTCATACTTTGGGCTACCTGACAAACTATACGCGAATTCTATTGTTAATCCAGTTAAAAGTTTTTAATGTGATGTTTTGTTTTATTAAACTTGTTAAACTATTATCTCTATTTTTTATCATCAGTGCGTGATACGTCATTGACTATATAACACGTAGATTACATTAAGGTGACACCGAGGTCAGATATCGGACGGATATACCAAATAAGTCGCCGCAGTGTACCCTGTTAAAAGCCCACTAATAGAGAGATTTTATGATTACTTTACGTCAGCTCGAGTTTGCCCTAGCAGTGGCCAAACACCGTCATTTTAAACGTGCAGCAGAAGACTGTAACATCTCTCAGTCTGCGCTAAGCTTGGGTATTGCCGAGTTAGAAAAGCAATTGGACACGCAGATTTTTGAGCGTAATAATAAGCAAGTATTGATTACTCCTATTGGCGAAGACATTCTAACGCGGGCGCAGCGGGTATTTTCTGAAGTCAGCGATTTGACCACACGCGCCCACAGTCATCAATCACCACTTGCGTATCCGATGACCGTCGGCATCATTCCAACGATTGCGCCGTACCTACTACCAAAAGTATTGCCTGCCCTGCGAGCTCACCATCCAGAGTTTCGTATGACCATCGTTGAGCAACAGACAGAGCGCTTGCTAGAGCAAGTACGTTACGGTCATATCGACACTGCTATTATTGCACTACCCTATGCGGTAGATGGGCTACATAGCTTTGAGTTTTGGAGCGAAGACTTCTTTGCAGTCTTCCCAAAAGATGATGTACACGCCAAGCTTGAAACCATCAATGCAGATGAGCTAGAAACCGCCAACCTTATGCTACTTGGCGAAGGGCACTGCTTGACCGATCAGACGCTTTCTGTCTGTCATTTTGATCGTGCACAGATGAAATCAAGCTTTTCAGATGCCAGTTTGAACACGCTTATTCAAATGGCACTTGCCAACATGGGTACAACGTTGGTACCAGAGATGGCGTTAGATCAGCTTCATCTCCAAAACCAGAACGCCGTCGCGGTGCCATTAGCTGAACAAGGCCCTCATCGCCATATTGCCTTCGTCACCCGTCTGAATTACGCCCGTGTCGATGATGTCAATCTACTGGGTAAAGTATTCAAGCAAGCTTTTGAAGATGCGGCCAATAAAGCATAAATGGTAGGTTATAAAGGATGAATATGAACGAGTTGTCGCAAATGCACACTGAGCTAGGCAATCGTTTCTATGTTCATCTATCTGCTATTAATAGTGATGTCACGCCAAAAGAAACACAAGCACTCTGGCAAGATATCGCTGTGCGTTATAACGAAGAACAACGCGCCTATCATACCCTGCACCATATTCAGCAGTTATTTGGACAGTTCGAACAGATTAAATCCCACCTTAACGAGCCAGATATTATCGCATTAGCAATGTATTATCATGATGTGATATATGAGCCGACACGCTCAGACAATGAGCTAAAAAGTGCAGAATTTGCAGTAGAAGTGTTAGGGCATTATTTAGACGCTGGTCAATGCCAACATATATATGCCCTGATTATGATGACTGCTAGCCATGAAATTGACAAGATTGATGAATGGTCAGATATAGCTAAAGAGAAAAACAGCTATAGCGATGCAGCGTATTTATTGGATATGGATTTAAGTATTTTGGGTGCCTCGTGGTCGGCATATGAGAAATATGCCAAAGCGGTACGCCAAGAATACCTGCATGTTCCGATAGCAGATTATTGCGCCGGACGAATGGCCGTCTTAAAAGGGTTATTAGCCCATCCCAAACTCTATCTGACTGACTATTACTATGAACAGTTAGAAGCGCAAGCTCGGGATAATATCAAGCGTGAGATTAACTTACTAGTTCACGCGCAGTTTAACGAATAGCTCACTACCCTGCCGTGCAGAATGCGAGTTATAGCTCGGCTTCATCGTTTCGATATCGAAAAGACTTTCAAAACGATGTTGGTATTCTTCTTTCGTACCACCGAATGGTGGTTCTTTTCGCCCAAAATCTCTATCAAATAGCAAACCGATCAGCTTACCTTTAGGTTTTAGCAACGCAGCCATTTGCTCAATATACTCATCTCGGCGTGCTGGATTTATCGCACAAAAAAACGTCTGCTCAAGTACCCAATCAAACTGATATTGCTCAGGCGATAAATCAAAGAAATCTGCGCAGATTAAATGCTCAGACTTAAAGTCAGGATAACGCTCAGCAAATGCTTGAATCGGGGCAGGCGCAAAATCAACCAAGGTAACATTGGTAAAACCTTGCTCATGTAGATAACCTACTTCGTATGAATTGCCCGCACCCGGTACTAAAATCGCCTGACCTTTCGCTGTCTCAGGCAACTGATCAATATAAGCTTTCAGCGGTGGTGATACCTCTCCCATGTCCCAACCGATACTGTCTTGCTCATAACGCTGTTGCCAAAAATCAGCCTGATTGACATTGTTCATAGAATATCCTTATCCACCTGACTCTATCATAAACTCTAAATTTCATTTAAACGGTACAAAATATACCGTTATAATTTAGCATGTTTGGCTTATTAACGTTACAGATATTGAAGATTAGATCTAATCTAGCTGTCCCGTTTTACCTGCTAGCATATTATGCCAATGTTGATAATCTGGCATCGCTGTCGCTACTGTCTGCCAAAATGCCGAACTATGATTGGCATGATGCAAATGGCACAGCTCGTGAACGATGACATATTCGGTGCATTCAATGGGATAAGCGGGAAGATAGACCGATAACCAGACCCGACGCACACGCGTATTGCAGCTACCCCAACGTGTATGCATTTTTTTTAGGCGGACTTCATTGGCACGGACACCAACGATGGGTTGCCACTTATCAAACAAAGTAGGGATAACGTCGGAGAGCTGTTGCCGATAATAGGTGATTGTTTCATCGGGGCTGAGCGCAAAGGACTGTGCTATGCCCCATAATAATAGAGGGCTATTGGAAGTTGAGGATTCGGTTAAGGTGTGCTGTTTACGCTTATATTGTTCCAATACTTGTGTATGGTTAGCCACTGCCCACGATACACGCTGAGCAACAGCCTGTGCAATCTGTGCAGCACTCATAGATGCTGGCACAGACACCATCAACAGGTGTGGTTTTAGACGAAAATTGATATTTTTGACACGTTTCTTAGTAACCTTTAGCTCAATGCCTGCTTGTGCAAGTTGTTGCTTAGCGAGTATTGATAACGATGTAGTATCCTGTGCAGCCATCGTTATCCCCTGCCTCTCTCACTTATCACAACAATGCCTGCAAGTGGTTATCAAAAGACATTTTGTGTCGCTGACTGTCTTGAATAATTCGATCAGCTAACGCCATTCTCTCATCTAGTTTTTCATCTTTTTGGTTTGCCGCTTGAGCTGATGGAGCCACATTCAAAGTTGTCAGTTGCCCTTGCCCATCGCTAACGATAAAACCCAATAACTGACTGTCTGATAACTGCGTATTATGCCTGTTAGACTCGTTATAACTATCACGAGATGATACCGATGCCCCAGCACAATCTGGCAAACTTACCGTATCAATCAGAGCACGAGTGGTTAAATCATAGATAGCCGCACATCCACCTATCGGTGTAGTCACACACAGTAGGTTACGCTCACTGTCTACTGCCACACTGGCGATATACTGATGAAAGCGTTGCCATTGATTATTCGGCATCGTAAGTGGCTCAAAATCAGTATCACCGCGCTTATGTGTGAGCACTAATGGCACATTGATATGTCTCTCACCTTGGAACTGGATACCAATCATCACCGTACCATCATCGTGCATGGCTAAATGGCGTACGCTCATCTGATTGTGCTCAGGAATGACCTGTTCAAGCAGTGCCCCATCATGACGGTTCAGATATACCAGCGATGGTCGCATGGTATCTAAATTTAGCTCTTCACGAGAGGCTTGCTCAGTCTTAATACCACCATTCGCGATAACGAGCATTTCGCCATCTGGATGCATAATCAGCTCATGTGGGCCGATACCATGTGAGTCAAACTCTGCAATTTTTTGATAGCCGTGGCTAATATCATAGATACCAACTTTACCCGCTAAATCAACCGTATTATTTTCGGTGACATACAGCAACGTGCCATCCAAGCTGTAGCAAGCATGACCGTAAAAATGACGATTAACCGATGCTTCAATAGCATGCTTCACTTGGCCAGTTGCCGTGTCCAACACCCAAAACTTTTCACTAGGGCGGCGACCCATGACGACGACATCACGAGTTACTTGGCTATGAGAGTCAGACAACGCTGGCTGCACGACAATATCATGCACACGCTCTGGCATCGTCGTTTGCCAAACGATTTGACGATCTGAATCGATGCCGACGACCCCATAGCCATCGACGCTTTCCTCATCGCTCGTTAAAGCGACTGACTGCGGCATTGACGCTACACCACTCACCCAACATACTGGACGTGCCAGCATGGTAGTAGTATGGACTGTAGAAAAATCTGGAATCACATCAGCACTATTAATACGACTATCAACATGGCTATCAACACAACTATCGCCATCATAATCCATGCTCGATGGGTAGCTTTGATAAGCCTGATGCCAAGTATTGGTAGTCTGTTGATAGGCGTACTGTAGCCTTGATAATTGCTGCGTAGCGGCTGACTGGGGTAACGTCAGTAATGATAGCTGTGATGACACCTGTAACGACAGTGACTGAAACTGCGTACCTAGACCGACCACATAGTCTTGCAAACGCGCAGATGGATAACGCTGCTTACGATAGCGATGGTGTATTCCAACCAACGCTGCCGTACTAAGCGCTGTCAGTGCCGACGTTTTCAGCACTTCCGGCTTAAAGCATCTATCTAGTAGGCTTAAACGCTTGATACCATTTATTTCAGTAGCGTCTATTTCGGTAGCATCTTTTACTGTATCACCCTGTGTCTGCATAGCTTAATCACCATCTGTGCTATTAAATCCGACACGAATACCAAGTGTTGGAATCAATTGACGTTTAATCAGGCGTGTTATCGTCGTTAGATGATCATACAACGCTTGCTGCGAGTCTTTATCTGCCGTCGCCAAATCCTCTGGCATTTGCGCCAGTAGCGTGGTGGTTTCAGCCAGTTCGGTTGATAAATTATTACCCACTTCGCTGTCGTTATTACTGTTTAGTATTTCGGTCAATACTGGATCAGTCAGCACTTTATTCAATGTCGCTAACTTCGCATTGATAATCGCGCGACTTTGTGCGGCAGTAGCAGCGGGTAAATGGCCTTTCGCTTTACCAGTTAGACCTAGTGGTTGATCGATAGCGTTAGATTTCATGGTTTCGACCAACGATAGCAAAGAGTTGAACCATTGGTTCAGTCCTTGGTCGCTATCAGCTACTTTATCGATTGCCAATAACTGCGTTGAATTCTGCTGCCAGTTTTTCTCAATCTCTTTTAGGCGTGTGCTCAACGCACTGCTTGCACTGATGACATAAGCACATTGGCCAGCGTCTAAACTGTCATTCGCATATAGTGCTTCTTCTAGTCCTGGGACACCTTGGACAATCGCACTTTCGTTAGCGAGTTGCTCAGCGGTCAGCTGCGGATTAGCAGTGATTAGATCTGCAACGCCACTATGTACCAAGCCACGTTCGTCAGGGTAATAATTAATGTACAAGTTACTCATGCTGGCAGTCGCAGGACCAAAGTTAATCATCTCAGCGCTTGCCCATGCTTGTGCCAAGACGAGCCACTGATCGCGCAATGTTTGTAGCTCTTCACCACTAACTGGTCCTGACTGGCAATGCGTTTGTGCCAAATCATGCAGTAGGTCACTTTGCTTGGCCACATCAGCATATGCTGGAATGACAATGTCATCAGCCACATGGGTCAGATAAGCGGTTTCGGTATCGGTACTGATGTCTACTGCATTAATCTTAGCAGTAATATCACCATTCTCTTCTGCTGGACTGCTGGCAGCAGCGCTGTCTTGCGCAACTTCTTGGCTATCCGTCTCTTGTGCTTTATTGTCATCAGCAGGCTTAACACAGCTGATTAGCAATCCAGCACTTAATGCAGATAACGCCATTGCTAAAGCATGGTTTATTTTCATAGGTTTCTCGGTATTTATATGAATAATTATTTCAATCGCTGTATCTGTAATAGGGCAGACTATTTTATTAATATCTGCCCTATTTAGGTATTAAATGTAAATAAACAACCGCACTTTTATAATGATCTTAAGAACGCATTCAATTCAGCACGCCCTTGTTTATCGAGTTTAAGCACTTCTTTCTGTTGTTTTTCAGACTCTCCACCATGCCATAGAACGGCTTCCATCAAGGTACGAGCACGACCATCATGCAAAAACGTCGCTTGTGGATCCACAATCTGAGCAAGACCCACACCCCATAACGCAGGGGTACGCCATTCATAAGAAGTGGCCAAAAACTCAACTTGCGCATCTTTTGGTGGTAGCTTGCCAGCAATCGTACGGTCGGCAAGATCATCACCCATATCATGTATCAGCAGATCCGTATAAGGATAAATCACTTGTCCATGCTGCTCAAGACGATCATCGTCGGTTTTTGGCAACTGATATCTTGGTGTATGACAGCTTTGGCAGCCAATGTCATAGAAACGTTTTTTGCCAGCCAAGACCAACTCATTATCCGCATCACGGCGATTTGGAACCGCAAGGTTACGAGTATAGAATTCTACAAACTTTGCCACGTCATCGTTAACTTCAACTGCAGGCTTTCCATTACCTTGCTCATCAGCACCCGTCCTCGCATTCAGACAAGCGGTTTGCGTCGGCATACAAGACTCATTAGGACGGATATTTGACGTCAGCCCCATGTCTTCATTAAAGGCACTTTGATTTTGGGTAATCAGCTTGGTTTGTCCCGCTTTCCAACCAAAACGTCCGAGTGCATTTTTACCCGTTTGCGGATCCATAACCCAGTTGAATTTTCCGCTAATATCACCTTTTGACTTCATAGCTTGATTTTTGATAGCCTCATCTGGAATCTGCTCCAGTAGCCCAAGCCCAATCATAGGTAAAGCCACACGCGGTGATACCATCAATTCATCATCTAATTTACCGTAACCAGGTTGGGTTAGGTTAAAAGTAGGGGCACGTAATGTTTCGACATAACCATCAGCAAAAGTGACTGGTTTATCTGTCCACTGTACCGAAATTCTCGCTTCAGCAGGCACACCTTGGATACCACGATCCTGAAGCTGACCACCATACATAGGATGCACTACTTTTTCGATCAAAGAATCCCGTAACTGTTGACGCTGCTCATCGGTAGTTGCAGGCATAGCCAGACGAATGAGCAAGCTATCGGCATCATCATCGGCATTCATAGGCGCATGACCACGACCGTCTTTTACATGACAAGACTGACAAGCGGCAACATTAAATAGCGCGCCCAAACCATCACGGCTATCGGTACTAGCAGGTGCGATGACCCATGGCTGTTTAAAGAATGCATTACCAATAAAGAATGAGCCTTTACGTGAAGCCGTCAGATTGGATGAAGGCTTCGAGTAACTCTCCGCACTACTAATACTGATACCAGTATCACCGCCCTGTTTGATCTCTTGTGGGTCAAAGCTTACCAACTGCTGCATTGGCACACCAGCGAGCGTTTCTATCGCTTGAATACGTTCAGGAGCTACCGCTTGGTTTTCACCATTCTCTATTGCAGTCTGCTCATTAGTATCAATATCATCAGAAGTACTGTCGTTCGGCTGACAGGCACTGAGAGACAGCGCACATAAGATGCTAATTGTCAGTTTTGATGGCGCGTTTTTAATGAGGAAAGAGGAATAAAATGAGGCAGGTTTTTTGACTTTTGAGACGTTTGCGGTGTTCATAGAATTTGCGGTGTTCATAGAAAAAGTACCTTAGTTCTAGCATAGAACCATTAAAATCGCGGGCTATAAAGTTCTTCACTTTTAGTCGATAAGGCACAGCTAGGCACCGACCTCTCAAGCTATTTTAATACGGTAAAAAAACACGTTGCCAACTGTGGTCGACAACGTGCGTATTATACCTAAATTATTTCACTATGAAAATAATTCTCATTAGGGCGTGTCCTCATTTTAAAAATGGTGATAAAAATGAGATAAATTGCAGTCAAACAAGGAAAATAGCGCAGATAATATCGAGATATTAGTCAGCTATTTGACGCTGTTTGGCAAGATTTAGCCATTTTTAACCCATTTAGATAACTATCGATTGAATTGAGGACATGCCCTAGCTTATAGCGACTTATCAGGCATTATAAACAAATACAGTTGAGCTTTTGACATACTGAGAATATATGGCTCTCAACTTAAAATTGCGAACCTGCATCAGCATCTAAGTTATCGATGCCAACAGCTTTTGCCGCATTTTCGATGCCAACGGTCAGCTCTTGCAAGCTAGTGATACCAGCCTCAACCCATCCACGGCGAACGTTTTGTTCTTCAGCAGAGATACCTTGATTGCTTACTTGACTGGCGGTCGCAATCATTTGATCAATTTTAACACCTTCTTTTTCGCCTTTTTCAACAATCACGTTGAATGCAGCTTCTACTTTAGCAAAGTCAGCAATCAGCTGATCAGCGGCTGCTTTATTGTCAGTATCGACGAGGTAGTCTTTTAGACCATAACCGCCAACTGTTTTACCAGCGACTGTCTTGTAGTTACCGTTAAAGACGTTTTGAATGCCGCGAGCATTATTGGCATAGCTCAGATGTGTCAAATCACTAAAGCACTCATGCTCATCTTCGGTAGAGCCAGTCACAAATGCAACCTGCATACGTTCAGAAGCCAGCTCGCCTAGTGCTAGACTGCCCATTTGATACATAATCTGACGTAGACCATTATCATATTTACGTGCCATCAGATCGCTACGCAAGGTGTTTTCACTCTCAGGCTGCCACTCGGCTTCCATTGCGGTTAGATCATCTACTAGCAACTGAGTAGCGGATGTCAAAAATTCGCCCCGACGCACACATATACCAGCATCATCATTGACAGTATCACCACTGGTACATTGACCTGCTTCTGTTGCATAGTCAGTCACAGGGCGATTACCAGCACCTTCGTTCACGCCATTGGTATCTTGACCCCATAGCATGAATTCGATGGCATGGTAGCCAGTCGTCACATTGGCTTCACTACCACCAATCTCATTCATCTCTGCTAACAGCTCAGGCGTAATGGTACTGGTATCTTGATTGATGCTACCAACCGTAATAGTATCGCTATTGATGATATTGTCTTGACTGTTGTACTCGCCTTCATAGCTGTCACTGACATAATCAATCAATGCTTCGTCAAGTGGCCAAGCGTTCATTTGCCCTTCCCAACCATCGACGCTACCAATAGCACGTTTGTCGTTTTCAGTCACAAAACCTTCGTCAAAACGGAAAATCTCAGTTTGTGAGTACGGTTGGCGGGCAGCTTTATAAGCAGCTTTTGCTGCATCAAGGTTTTCTTGAGTTGGTGTTGCTACGTATGTTTCTACTGCAGTTTGCAACAATTTAGCCGTATCTAGCGAGTCTTTGTATGCAGCGTGTGCCATGTTTGCATAACTGCTGATCAGTCTGTCATTGTGCGCTTTATCAGCAGCTGACAACTCTGTACTGTCAGTAGCTTCTGAGTTTTGCACCTCTGTTTGCGTATCCGCACTAGTATCAGTATTTTCTTCGGTTTGCTTGGTACAACCTGATACCAATAACAACCCTGCAAGCGCGGCAGCTAAAGTAGTTGGTAAAGTCTTGCGGCTCATTACGGTAGTAATTGTCATACATATCCTCAAAATATAGCAAAAAAATTGGTTTTGATGAAAGAGCATCAATGATATTAGTGCAGTGTTACTGCAAGCTATCTTAGCTATGCATAGATTTTTTATCATGCACAACTAAACATATAGTATTAAAACATTAAGAAAACTTTACAAATTATAATAGTATTGATAATCATTATCAATATTTAATTTTGAACTGGCCTTTCACTAGTTATTGAATCGTAAAAGCAATCGTATTAAAAGCACCATTCAAGTGCCTGCCTACTATATTGGTCTCATGCTAGTGATGCTTCATAGTCTAAAAAACAAATGAAATCATCAAATTTAACTCACAAAAAAAAGACCAGCTCATCGCTGATCTTTTTTATGAATAGTTTCAACACTTATAATAATTATCTAAACAATCGTTATATCGGACTATTAATTAGTTTACGCTCTGTGGAGCATTAACCGTTAGTTCTACACGGCGGTTTTGCTGACGACCATAGTCAGTGCTGTTATCAGCTACTGGACGTGATTCACCATAAGCAACTACATTAACTCGGTTAGAAGCAACACCGCGAGCCGTTAGGTAGTTTGCAACTGAGTAGGCACGATCACGTGACAGACCCATGTTGTAAGAATCTGAACCTACGCTATCAGTGTGACCTGCGATAGTAATGGTGTTTTGATTATACTGGTTCATGGTAGTAGCTAGCTTATCAAGCGTAGGCTTGAATGATTGGCTAAGCGTTGCATCATTGAATGAAAACGTGATGCTACCAGGCATAACAAGATCAATGTTACCAGTCGTTGGGTTTTGTTCAACAGTTACACCAGTACCCGCCATTTGTTGCTCAAGCTGCTTAGCTTGACGATCCATATAGTAACCAACACCAGCGCCTAAAGCGGCACCGATAGCTGCATCACGACCAGTCTGGTCACCACCAGTTGCTTTAGAAATTGCTGCACCACCAACTGCACCAGCTAGACCTCCAAGCGCCGTTTTGTTCAAGCTTTGTTGTCCAGTAGTTGGATCAGTAACACAACCGCTAAGAACTAGACCTGATGCCACTGCTGCAATCATTAATGTATTACGCATAATGTTTCCTCTTAAGTTTAAAAAATTGTGCTTTTTATAAATATTGTCTATTAGTTGACGCTATGTAATTACATATACTCTTCATCATTATGGCAATTGCAGTCTAACTATGTGTAATATTTTGTCACAACTGTGTACGAGAAGTGAAGACTGACTTTTTATGATTTTAACCATTGATATGAGACCTTTCACTACTAAATATAAGGTGTTATCACAAGTCACGTTTGTACTCGTACACTATGATTTGTTTCTGCTAAAATTATGCCATAGGAACTTCTCAGGACCAAAAAATACAAATAACCCTGCTAAATAGAAAACCTATATTTATCAAAATTTTAATTTCTTTTATCTTTTTTAAGAGTATTTGACGAAAGTATTACCAATAAAACTATGAACAACTTATAGACCAATAAGACTGACCTAAAAGGATTAGCATGCGACTGACCTCCACTATTAAAAAAATACACAAACGCACGCCTAAATTAGCAAAAGCAATCTCACTTGCGACGGCAACTGGCGTCATTGCAGCCAATAGTTTCGGTGGTAGTATTCCTCTATGGTTGATGGGCGTTGGAAAAATTATTACTGGTGCTTCTATTGCGGATAAAGCCGTGATAAAAATTGCCACTCATTGGATCAGTAGTAACAATGCTTTAATAGATAACATGTTGCCGCGTAAAGACTGGCGTATTAACTTACCCGATGATGTTCATATCAATGGCAAATATTTACTGGTCAGCAACCATCAGTCTTGGGTCGATACCAGTATCGTGCAGTACATTGGTGAAAAACGCCTGCCATTGACACGGTTCTTTACCAAGTTTGAGTTAATCTATATCCCCATTGTTGGTCAAGCTTTTTACTTTTTAGATTTTCCAATGATGCGCCGACATTCCAAAGAAGCCGTCGCGAAAAACCCTGCATTAAAAGGTAAGGACATTGAAGAAGCCAAACGTGCCTGTGCATTATTAAAAGATAAGCCTTTTACCTTATTAAATTACTTGGAAGGCACGCGCTTCACCAAAGCCAAACAAGCTAAGCAGCGGTCACCTTATACCCACCTATTAAAACCGCGAGCAGGCGGCCTATCATTGGCAATCAATGCTTTAGGTGAAGATATCGATGGCATGCTCGATATGACGATTGTTTATCCCGATGGTGTACCGACTTATAGCGATCTATGGAAAGGTAATATCAAGCGCTTGGGCGTCGATGTCCGATATATCGAGATACCTGATTCATTATTTACTGGTATCCAAAACGGTGGCTACGAAAATGATGAGGCGGTAAAGGCGCAGATGTTTGATTGGGTTGAGCAAATATGGCGCGAAAAAGACCGACTCATTACCGATATGTTGGCCGATTTTGACACCAACCCTAAAATCCAAGATGCTTCAAACCACTAAGAAAATAAAGGCAAAGTAGTAACCTTATTGAGCGCGTATTAGCGTCATAAGTAATCACTAGTTTTGTAAACACTGACCTTAAATGATAACTCGTAAATAGTAATGCTTAATTATAATCAAAGATGGGTTGTTTTTTAGCCCTATTCATTGATAATGTGAACAGTCATTAGCGTATGATTTTCTAAACAGTAGCAACTTTTATAACGCTATATTCGGGCGTATCGTCAATTAGCACATAAATATATTTAGTGGCCTTAAAATGGCTAAATTTTGCTAAACATCGTCAGTAATTTTGCCAATATGTTCATATTAACGGCAATTTCTTCCTTGTTTATCTACAATTTTTCTCATTTTAAGCTTCCCAATCTAATTTATGTCACGCCCTAGCTAAGCCGCTTACTTCTTATGCCATTTATCATTTATAAGGTTTGACTGTGCCCGCCTCTCCTACTACTAGCCCGCCGCTAGACTCAGCGTCATTACCGGACCAATCCCCTCATCTGCCGGATAATAAGCCGTCACGACCAAATCACCCCAAGCCAAATCGCTTAAAGCTAACTTATGACATCGTAATGATGATCGTCATTAGCATTGATCTCTTATTGATTAGTATTGATGCTATTTTGATGAGTAATTTTAGTGCTCATATCGCAGGATGGCTGACCATTGGTGAGGCTCTCAGTTGGTATCAAAATACCTTGCATGATCCTTTACGTACTGCTGGTGGGTTCTTTACGATATTCTTAATCATTGAGCTATCACTGCGTTGGGCGATTGCGATTAAAGAAAAGTCCTACTACCGTTGGTTCTTTTTTCCTTTTGTACACTGGTATGAAGTATTGGGCTGCTTTCCACAGCTGCGCGCCTTACGTTTGTTTCGAGCAGTGGTCATCGGACGACGCTTATATCAGCTTGGCTATCAAGTACTGCCCCAGCCATGGATTAATCGAATCAAGTTCTATATCAACTTACTGCTAGAAGAGTTATCGGACCGTGTCATATTGACAACCATCCAAAACTTTCGGCAGGAGCTGACCGACCCTGAGGCACACAAATCATTTATTGAATCGACGATTTCGCGAAATCGTGATGAGATCGAAGCAGTGTTATTGTCTCTATTACGTACAGAGCTAACACCAAAATTGCAGGAATTGACAGCAGCATCAGGCGGAGGCAGTATCTTAGCCACCGAGGTAGGCAACGCCATTGAAGAAGGTTTGGCCAATACGCCTGAGCTACGTCGTTATTTACGCATGATTCCTATCGCTGGCAGTTTGATTGAATCACAGTTACAACATGTTGGGCACAACATAGGCGAAAACGTCGTTTACGCACTGAATCAACGTCTCCTAGATCCTAAGCTTCTCGACTCATTAATGGTAGCAATTGCCCGTGGTGTCGCACAAATAAATACTGATAATACAGCGCTAGATACTTTGATTTCGAGTATCATTGAGGACAGTTTGACTGAATTTGAAGCTCAGGTAAAAGTGCAACAGTGGAAACACCAAGACATGCTTAATCTGTAAGCCCTACTGCTAATGACATGCTTCGATGATAAAATAGTATGGCGGAGTCATAACATAGACTAAAGTCATCGCACAAAACAGTATAGCTCGATAATAAAAACAGCACCGTGAACACAGCGATAGAATGAATTTTTGAGGATTTATATATGACAGTTTTAGATAGTGACAACCAGACCTCGAACGCCGCACCAACGCCAGCACTGGCATTTTATGGCAAGATGCTGACCTTTTCACGTTTGCAGTTCAATACAAATGATTTGAGCGCTATTGAATCACAACTTAATGAGACTTTTAGCAACAAATCTAGCAATATTCCTATTCTCATTGATAGTGAAGTCGAGCAAGACTTGTCAGCATTAGTGGAACTGTTATGGTCATGTGGTCTACAGCCCATCGGTGTAGTCACCGGTATGATGGACTCTCAAGCGCGCGCGCAACGGTTGGCGATTTTCCCTGCCGATGGCAAACGCATCGAGCGTATTGTGCCCACTAAAAAGCACGCTGCTCCAGTGAGTAAGGCGCTCGAAGACAGTAAAACAGATTCAGTCAGTAATGACCCTGCGACTGCCGTCAACGAACCACTTACTGAGACAACCATATCTGATACATCAACAGAGTCACTAGCAAGTGATGATCATATCACTAGCCTAATCTATGACCAAATGCTACGCTCAGGACAAAGTCTCAATCACGTCGGTGGTGACTTAATTTTGACCAACAGTGTCAATAGTGGCGCTGAAGCGATTACGGACAATAGCCTACATGTCTATGGCCGTGCTCAAGGGCGTTTGGTTGCAGGTGCTACTGGTGACAAAGATGCTCGCATTTTTTGTCAGGTTTTTAATCCTTCATTGGTCTCGGTTGCAGGCACATATTGCTTACGAGATAACTTACCGCCACATGTCGTTGATAAGGCCGTACAAGTAAGATTTGTAGAGGGTGAAGGCTTAGTATTTACTGTGATAAGTGGTACCTAATTTGAATGGCTGTTAAATAACTGCTCAAATACTATAGTAAGTTTATTTAACAAAACTGTTCTATGATGAATCACTGGCTATGCCACTATTTGTACTTTTCATGAGCGTTTATTTTATTATTCATCATAGGCAATATTGGCTAACAAATATTAGGCAGTAAAGCCTTATAGTCTATATATGATCGGTTTCCCTGCTTTAAGGCAGACTCGCTATAAATTTTTGTTTATTTATGCTAGGCTAGCTTCGCAGGTAGTGCATATATGCTATAAATGTAATATACAAATTGCGCTATTTATATAAAGATATCCCATTGATTCATAGGAGTGTGCCATTGTGGCGAAGATAGTTGTAATCACTTCAGGTAAAGGCGGTGTGGGCAAGACCACAACAAGTGCCTCTTTTGCCGCTGGTTTAGCATTGCGTGGCTATAAAACAGTCGTTATCGATTTTGATGTGGGTCTACGTAATCTAGACTTGATCATGGGTTGTGAGAACCGAATTGTTTATGACTTTGTTGACGTTATCAACGGCAATGCACGTTTGTCTCAAGCGCTGGTTAAAGACAAACAGCTTGAAAACTTGTTTATTCTACCCGCCAGTCAAACGCGTGATAAAGACGCATTGACAGATGAAGGTGTGGCAGAAATCATGGCTGAGCTGTCTAAGCAGTTTGACTATATTATCTGCGATTCACCTGCTGGCATCGAACGCGGCGCTCAGTTAGCTATGTATCATGCTGATGAGGCGATCATCGTCACCAACCCTGAGATTTCTTCAGTACGTGACTCAGATCGTATTATTGGTATTTTGCAAAGTCAGACTAAAAAGGTTGAAGAAAACCAAGGCTCTGTACGTGAGCACTTGATTATTACTCGTTATAACCCTGAACGTGCAGCGGCTAATGAGATGATGGATATCGATACGATTTCTAATGATATTCTAAAAGTGCCTTTGCTTGGTGTTGTTCCTGAGAGCCATGCTGTGCTTGAAGCATCTAACCATGGAGAGCCTGTCATCCATTATACCGACTCTGTTGCTGGTCAGTGTTATGATGATATTGTCGCCCGTTTCTTGGGTGAAGAGCGTCCACTCCGTCATCTTGACGTGAAGAAGAAAAGTTTATTACAGCGTTGGTTTGGGGGTTAATGATGACTAAGAAAAAAGGATTTTGGAGTAGCCTATTTGGTACTGATGACAGCAATGGCACAGCAGGTAGCGCTAATTTGGCGACTGAACGCCTGAAGGTTATTGTTGCTAGTGAAAACCGCTTAAATAACCGTCTAACCGCTGATCGTATCGAAAAAATGAAACGTGAAATTTTAGAAGTGGTCAATAAATATGTCAATGGCGTACAGATTGACGATGTCAATATCAATCATCGTTCTGAAGATAGCCTAGACGTATTAGAAATGAATATCAGCTTGCCTGAGCACAAAAAGTAAAGTTATCGTCATTCCACTATGAAAGTATTACTGCGTTGACCTCGCTTGAAGTATTAAACATACATCTACACTCGGTTGCCCTGTACTACTTTTAAATTGAATCGACTATATAACAGCAGATAGTTTAAATTGATGCATTTATGCTGTATTTCAAAAAAGCCCTCGTAATAATACTGAGGGCTTTTTTTGGTTTAAGTCATGACATTGCTTTTGATAATACACAGAATTTTTTAACACACAGCTATTTTGCAGCGGACTATTTCATACGCGCTATCAGATTGTCTTTTTTGATAAACTGATGATATAAAGCGGCGCTAATATGAACAGCCGTAAATGCAATAATAGCTTGCCAAATAACATCAGTATGCAGATTGTTATAGAAACGAGCCAAAGTTCTGTCTGGCGTGACAAATACAGGGATTTGGAACAAGCCAAAAATATCAACAGGTCGACCACCATAGACAGTCATCAACAAACCAACTGTTGGCATCGCTATCAGCAAAGCGTATAGTCCAAAATGCGACAAGTGCGACAATAATAATTGCCATTTTGGCATCGATATAGGTGGCGGCGCTTTAGTAAATACACGATTAATCACTCGCGCTATCATCCAAAACAGTAAACTAACGCCAAAAGCTTTGTGCAGTCCGATATAAATATTACTATCAAGATTATTGTTCAACAGCATCATTATCCACGTAATCAATAATAAAACCGCACTGATCCAGTGAAAAATCCGGCTACTGACTGACCACTTTGAATTCGCATTACTCATGAGTTACCCTATTACCCTTATTACTAGTTATCTGTCATCAGCAATATAGATAAAAGCAGCTATTTATTCAGCACTCAAAAGCCATTGAGATAATTTGAACATTCACTTCATAGTAAACGAATAAAAAGTAGAAGCGAGTTTAGCTGCTTGCATCAACCAACTGATGAGCAATTTTGTCTAAGTCTGGTACTAAATAGACTTTGTCCTCAATCATAACGGTCTGAAAAAGGTAGGATAGCATAACGTTTTCACTAAAGGGTACTGCTGTTTCGTTGATGTTTGTTTTATCGAAATTTTCAGGCACCTCGATATCTTTTACCTCTGAAATACGCACTTGTAATTGGTGTAGCTCACCTGCCGTTTGCAACGCTAAGCGATGCTCTGAAGTATTGCCTTCTAATACGATTGTTTTCTCTACTGCCTCATCTTGTGGCAACAAATGAAACACGACCAATTCTTGCTCCTGCCAATCATATGTTGATGTGCGCACGTCATACTCTTCCACACTCAAAATCAGACTACTTGGAATCACCCAATCAGGCTGGTTGAATGCTGGAACAATGGTGACATCGAGCGTACCATTAGTAGTGGTCAACAAACTCACTGCTTCAAACGAATGTTTTAAAATTTGTTTCATACATCACTCACAATAAGTTAAGGCAAAGAGGCTTTGACTGCTCTTTCGCCAATATAATCTGTCAGTTTTTGTGCCAAATCCGTTGGACTACCAATAAAATCACAGTATCCTGAATCAATAATAGCCTGAGGTTGACTCGGACAAGCACTCGTACTAGGGTCCTGCACCCATAGTTGACTATTATTGTCTTGAATGAGATCAAGATACTGAGAGCCATCATCACCCATTCCTGAGAATATGATATTAATAAGCTCACTACCATAAACATCGCTGGTATTCTTCAAAATTTGACCGATTTCAGGCTTGTACTCACCTTCCCACGCTTGCTCCAACAGTATGACTCGACCTGTCGAATCACAGACAATTTGTTTATCAATAGGTGCTATGTGACACTGACCTGCTCGTAAGCGCTGCGAAGAAGTAATGACCTGACAATGCCAATCATTATGACGATTCAGAATACGTGGCAAAGTATCAATCATAGTTTTATTAAAATGATGCGCCAGTAAGATACAAACTGGTAGCGTAGCTGACAAGTTGTCTAAGAATTCTTTTATAGCACTTGGACCACCCATAGAGGCACCCAAAAATACCACATATTGCCAATCGGTATCGGTACCATCATGCTTATGAACGGGTGCATCCATTAGCGCAGGTAGTTCAAGCATTTGTGCAAGCTTACGTTTGAGCTTACGCTGCCATTTCGCATACTGGGTGGCTTCGTTCAGATAAGGCGCTTGACTGAAACCTACAAGCACGGCCGCAGGTTTAGAGACGGTAGTTGCCGTTACCATATTATCATCGTAGTCACTATCTATCAGCCAGATATCAATAACCACGTCAGCTAGCACCGTTTTTTCTTGCAACTGTGCCTGAGACATACATCCAACGAGAGTAAAACCACAACTGCGGACAGTATCCGAAAACGCCATACGCTGATGATGGTCTTCTGCTACAACCATCACCTTAATATCATTCTTTTTTTTATTCCTCAGTGCCGAAACACCTATGTTATCCTTCATGAGTTAGACTGACCCTCTCACCCAGTATGTGCTGGATTTTATTGAGCAGTGCTTGTTCTTGGAACGGCTTACCCATGTAATCATCCACACCAATCTCTAGTGCACGCTCGCGATGCTTTTCACCAGTACGTGATGTAATCATAATAATTGGGATATGCTGTAATCGCTTGCTATATCTAACTTGGGTAGCCACCTCAAAACCATCCATGCGTGGCATTTCAATATCCAACAGTATCATGTCTGGTATCATGTCTTGTAATATCTCAATCGCATCAACACCATCTTTTGCAAGCGCCACATTGAATCCTTGACGCTCTAAGAAGCGCGAGGTCACTTTACGTACGGTGACTGAATCATCGACTACTAAGATAGTCGACTTAGACTCTAAACCTCTTCGTTTAGAGTCTACAGATTGCGGTATATTCTGAGTTAACTGTGCATTACGCATGAGAGCAATCAGATCCAAGATGAGCATTACCGAGCCATCACCCATAATGGTAGCGGCTGATATACCTGATAGGTGCGATAATTGTTGTCCTAAAGGTTTTACAACCACCTCAATACGTGAGCCTGCAATCTGATCAACTTGTAGCGCGATATTCTGTCCAGTACGGTTTTTGATGATAATGAGCGGTAGACTCGTATTGGTATTAACAACCAACTCATTGAGTTTATTGCCTGATAAAATCTCATTTAAATAGCGCACTCGATAATCGACGTCTTCAAAATTCAACGTTGCATCACCTGATTGGTAGTAATCATACAGTTTGTCTGGATTAACGCGAACCACTCGTTCAATCTGTACGAGTGGTATTGCATAATAACGATCCGCTGCACGTACAACTAGGGCATCAGATACAGCAACCGTCAATGGTAAGCGCATCGTAAAACGAGACCCTTTACCAAGTTCTGAGACAACTGACACAGAGCCACCTAATTGACGAATTTCACTAATTACCACATCCATGCCTACGCCGCGTCCAGAAATCTGCGTCACTTGTTTGCTAGTACTTAATCCCGCATTAAAGATATATTGCATGATATCAAGGTCAGTTAGACTGGTATCACTAGCATCAATTAGCCCTTGAGAAATAGCCTTGTTACGAACTGCTTCTACGTCAATCCCCCTACCATCATCCGTTAACTGAATGACAATCTCACTACCTTCGCGATTCACTTCTAGAGTAATGTGCCCGCTACGTTCCTTGCCTGCTCTGAGACGTGTTGAGGTGTTTTCGATACCATGATCGACAGCATTACGTAGCATATGCTCAAGTGGTGAAGTCATACGCTCGAGGATGGTTCTATCCATCTCATCATCAGCATTGATGATCGTTAGCTCAACAGACTTGTTAAGCTCATTCGCTGTTTGGCGTACAATACGTTCAAGACGTGGTGTCAGATGCGTAAACGGTACCATACGCGAGTTCATAAGACCGTCTTGTAGTTCAGTTTGTGTTCGTGATAATTGCAATAGAAGACTTTCGCTATCACGTGTTTTTTCTAATAACGTATGATTAATATCAATCAAATCCGATGCTGATTCTGTCAAAGATTTTGATAATTGATTTAGAGAAGAGTATTGATCCATCTCAAGAGGATCAAAGTCTTCATTTTGAATCAATTCATCATCTATTTGAGACAAAATTTGTGCTTCAAGCTCGATTTCCATTCGGCGTAACTGATCAGCTAATCGCTGTACAGTAATGCCCATATCTTCGATACTGTTGGTCAAGCTACTCATACCCATATCGATACGAGCACGGTTAATGGCTGATTCACCAGACAAGTTGATCATATGCTCAATCAAACCACCTGAGATACGAATCATTTCATTACTACTAGTACTCTGATCTTCTTGGTTTATGCTGATGTTCATAGATGGCATTTCACTAATATCTTTTGCCAGATATTGTGAATCTTGCTTTTCTTTAGCAATCAAGATTGCTTCACGTTGAGACTGTAAAGACTCTTTAGGTACTTGCTTTAAACTATCAGGATTTTTGCTAAATTGCTGTAATGCCTCAATGAGTAACGCAGGCGTTGGCGGGTTGACATTCTGTCTAAGAATAGACACCGCATCAGCTAGCCAATCATGGCTGGCAACTAATAATTCCAATACTTTTTTGGTGGCAGGACGGCGGTTGTCTATAAAGTCTTGATAGACAGACTCCATCTCATGAGACAAATCTGCAATACCAGTAGCAGTGACCATTCGTGCACCACCTTTGATAGTATGCAAGTCACGCTGTAACGCTTGTAATGCTGTTCTATTGTCCGTGTTTTCTAAGAATAATTGCAGATACTTATTGCGATTGGTGAGGGCTTCTGCTTCTTCTAAAAATACTGTTAATATATCAGGGTCTGGTAAACCATTAACCCATGACTGTTTAATCATTCTATCTAAGCTTGAGCTATCTAATACGTTATCTCTACTAGGCGGATTGTTGCTAGCCTTACTTTGCGTTTCAGATTCAAAATGATTTTTTGGTACAGGTATGATCAGCTCTACCGTTTCTGGCAAAGCTTTTTCTTTTAAAAGCTGTTGTAACTGCTCAATAAGCTCTGAGGCAAAAAATGATTTTTTATAGCTCACGATATGCATGACTTGCAATGACATTGTGTCCTGCACCATTTGCATGATTTCGAGCCATTGGACTGTCGGTACTCGTCTGTTTTCTACAAATGCTTCATAAACGCTTTCGGCTTCGTGGGTCAGATCACCAATACTACGAATGCCAGCCATCCGTGCCCCACCTTTGATGGTGTGCAGATGACGCTGCAAAACTTTTAGAGCATTAACGTTACTGATATCCGCACGCCATTTATTGAAGCTCTCATCTAATGCGGTATCAAGTTCTTGCGCTTCTTCTAAAAATATCTCTAGTAGCTCAGCATCAGTATCAATAGACTCAAGTTCTAGATTAGGTGCTGAGATAGCTCGAACGACGAAACCATCCTCATCTTCACCGCCATCATCTGTATGGTAAATACTTTGCAGGTTCGCAAGAACTTTCTGGTCCACCTTCAGTGAGGTACTACCCGCTAGCGCATCAAACAAACCAACCAACTGAGCATGACCAATATGTAAAATAGCTTGAATGTCTTTATCTCTTGCTTTTTCAGGATTGTCGTTTAGATAGCTATAAGTACTACCCAACTCATCAAGAATCGAGATGAACTTTGGAAATGGTTGTGCTTTATTGGCTAAATATTTTATTTGTGAGATTTGCTGCTCTATGTAGTCTTGGATATCTTCTATTTCAGCTTGGTTAAGCGCGTCATCCAACTCCCACTGAGCATCTAATAATTCATCGATATTATCATCTAATAATTGCTCTATCGTCGGTTTATTATCGAATATCAACTTAGTATCACTATCGACTTGTTGTTTACCAAGCATCGCCTGTAACGAGGCTAGGTCTTGTTGGCTTTGTACGTCTTCTATTAATATGTTTTTTGGTTGGACATTTTGCTTATAGCTGTTCAAATAACCATCCATGAGCGTAGATGACTTTGCTAATGCCTCTAAATGCTGAGCATTCATGGCTTTGTCTTTCTGCTGTAACAACTCTAAACTATGCTCTATGGTCGCACTCACTTCACTAATAGCGGCAAGAGAACTAGAACCAGAGGCTCCTCTCAGCGTATGGAATGCACGTACAATATCATCTGTTACTTCAATATGAGAGTCATCTTGATGCTCATCGACGAATTGATCTATTTCCTGTAATAACTCTTCTGCTTCATCGATAAAAATATCAAAAAATTCTTTCTCTTCATCGCTTTGAGGCACTATGATAATAGATGCTTCTGCTATCATCTCGTTAACAGAGTTAATCGTTTGCAGCGTAGCATCCATCTCTTTGTTGCCATTATCATGGACAGAATTAGCCTCGCTTAGCTCATGCGACAACAATGATGCTTGAGTGCCCTCAACATCATACCCATCGGACACTTTATCATTCTGATATAAAGCAGAATAGCTGAACTCATTGCCTTGATGCTTACTATAAGCATTGGCGCAAGCAATCCAAAGTGGTAGCGTCGTTGGGTAGTCTTGACTGCCATTTTCAAACACTATTAGCATTGAAGGATAAGCAGCTAACACATCTGCAATAAGCTGACTCATATCTCCTGAAACTGTAATACTGTTATCTAGAATACGATTGAGCATGTTTTCTATCGACCAAGCCAACTCAGCAGTATAGTGAGCACCCACCATTCGGCCTGAACCTTTTAAAGTATGGAAACCGCGACGAATATCTGTCAACCCACTTAAATCACTTTGTGACTGGCGCCAATTTTCATATAGAGGTACGATTTCAGCCAGTACTTCATTGGCTTCTTCTATAAATATCTCTTTAATATCAGGGTCTGCATCGTTAGCATCAGCTGCTAGCTGATCGGAGGATTGCATGAATGGCACGAGTACCGCAGGAATTTCGATACCAGATAAGGAATCAGTGATACGTCTACTTTCATTATTATCATTTGTCGTTTGAGAGTCATAACTCACGTCAGAAGTGCCTAACAACTCAGATTTAACAGGCTCAGATACGTTGAGCCCAGCATTCATAGGTTGCTGAGTCATTAAATTATGACTTTGTAGAACCGTAGCTGCAGGGTCAAAACTTGGTAATTGCTGCGCTTCAAAATCTGTGACTAATGCAGGCAGTTTTTTTGCTGTTTCAATGACTAGATTGACAACATTATCAGTGACAGGCAATGTTTTATCTAAAAGACGATTGAGCAAGTTTTCGATTGACCAAGCCATCTCACTAATACTAAAAGCACCTACCATACGGCCTGAGCCTTTTAAAGTATGGAAACCCCTACGCACTTCAGTTAGTGGTGTTAAATCTTGTGCATCCTGCTTCCAAATAGGTAGAAAGTCTTCTAAGTCAGCGATGACTTCAGTCGCCTCTTCAATGAAAATGTCACGAATATCTGCATCCATTTCAAAGTTATCAGGCTGAACTTGCGTGCGGGCTTTTGCTAAAGCGTCGCTCTCTAGACTATCTCTCTCGACAGCACCTTGCTCCTGTATAAGAACATCGTCTACACGTGAATCAGTCAAAGATTCAGCATGAATGGACTGAGCACTAGTAGGGGCCAATTCACCACTATCGTCATAACGAATTACATTAGTTGCGGCGGGCTTTTGCGTGAGAAAGGTTTCATCAACGCTATCTGGTGCGGCAATATAGTTATTAAGTAGATCTGTGGCCTTAGCAGTATACTCATATGCCTGATTCAATAACTTTTGATCGAACACCTGCTGCGCAAGATAATCCAGTAACAGCTCAATAGATGTCAATCCCTCAGCCAATGCCTGAGTGACATCCCAACTAAGCGTGGCAATCTCATGAGCTGCCAACTGTGTAAATATGTTGGATAGCGCATTGATGGTTTCATGAATCTCTGGTAAACCCATCTCAACAAAAGCATCACCAATCTTTGAGAAATCAGTAGCCGTGGGTAGCAAAGTAATATCTTGGCGCTGTACATATTCATGAAAGCTTTGTTTGACGTCTTCTACTGTGATGCGAAGCTCACGCAAGTTACCCTCGCTAGCAGTCACAACCTGACTACTTTCAGCATGCGTATCGATATCATCAGGTATTGTGATAAAAGAGGCCGCATCTCCGATCTTTAGAGATATCGTCTGTTCGGTATTATACAAAGCATTATATAGCTCTTGAAGCTGACGCTCGATTTGCCATTGCTCTTGTGCAAATCCTGTTCCTGATGACAGTGCATGCTCTAGATCTGTAAGAATAGACTCTACTTGTGCCACATAATATATCCAGCCTCGACTCTCGAGTTGGCGCTGTATATTCTGTAAAGGTTCTAAAACTGTGTCAGGC
Source organism: Psychrobacter sp. NZS113 (assembly GCF_015864825.1). GTDB lineage: Bacteria > Pseudomonadota > Gammaproteobacteria > Pseudomonadales > Moraxellaceae > Psychrobacter. The sequence continues at coordinate 116,714 of NZ_JADYWL010000008.1, read as the reverse complement.
TTATCCAGATTAAAAATAAGCGTTTCAAGTTCACTGAGTATACGTGGTAAAAAACGCGATGCTGATGCAGCGCTGTGCGGCAAAATATTTAGTACAGACTGAGTGCTATTACTATTTTTCGCAAGGCTACTTAATTCGATATATACCCTGATGATCAAACTTCTGACAGTACTCGATGATAGCTCGGTTTGCGTAGCATGCAACTCTATCACTTGATCCAACTGACTTAACAGTGGGGCATAATTCTCAGGTAGTGGTGTCTCATTATTTGCAAGATCGTTTAGCCATAAGTCTGTTAGATACCAGAGACGTTGCTCATCTTCATTTTGAGAAGCTTGCCATAAATATTGGCTTACTCTGCCTAATACCGTTAACAAAGATGATTGATTGGTATTGGCTACCAATAATTCTTGTACTTGCTGACGCCAGACCAACAATAACTGTTGGTAGTGATAAATCTCTAGATGTGTGGTCTCTTTACTTTCTAGAAATGTCACTTTGATACTATCAATGATGTTGTTATCAATAGTATGACCATCTAAGGCTTCATGCTGATTAGCCGCAAGAGTTTCTGTTGACTCTATCGCTATACCTAGCTCTGATAGTGCGCGTGTAAGGTTATTATCAGCATTATTAATCAGCGTCGTGTTGTGACTAGTAGTACGCATATACTGATTCAGCTCACGCTCTAATAATCTATGAGCAAACTGGCCGATACGACTGTTATTAATAGAAATACCATCGTGACCACTTGCCTCTACCAATAAACTCAGCTTATTGGCAAGATCTGCTAACAGAGGTAGGCGAATCATTGTTAGCGCGCCGCCAACTTGATGGTAGTTTTTCACCATCTGCTCGTGATTAGTACTGTCATCAACTAGTTGCCAGCCATCAGCTATCTGCGATAGTTGCTGATTAAATAGTGGCAATAACCACTCGAGCGTCACTATGTCATTGGGCTGGTTTTTCATAGGGTCATCCTAACTCGTCTAAGCACTAATTTAGGCATTAATTTTTTGCCACACATTAACCTGTGGGTGCGCAATACGGCGCATATTTGAAGGACGCCAAAATAGCGCCTCACCTGGAGCCAATATAATATAACCACCTAATGCACATTGCTCTGATAGCCTTGCTAAAATATCGCGCTGATCAAACTTGCGGAAGTACAGCAACATATTCTGGCAAATGATGACATTTTGGAGATGCGGAGTGGGTGGTTTTTGTTTGATAATATTATGTAAAGCAAAGCTAACATATTGTTGCAAGCTCGGCACTATTTGCCAATGGGCTTGGTTACTTGCTATCATTTCTTTAGTGATAGTTGAATCACAAAAATTTGGTTTTCTAATCGCACTATTAGCACACAATGGCTGGATAAACTGCTGGCAACTGTCTGGGATTAACGACTTCTGCCGCTGATCATAATGTCCTGACTGCGCTCGCTTAATGGCTTGATGACTAATATCTGTACCCAGTATCGTATAATTTTCCAACTTCTCTGAGGTTAAGCTCATCGCCAATGACCAAACTTCTTGCCCACTTGCACAGCCAACACTCCAAATGCGAAATAACTCATCAGAATTACGTTCAGCACTATTATCAGTATTGGTAGCAGTTAACTGTGCTCGCTGATGCTGTACCGCGTACTCTGTGATGAAATTGATAGAAGGTATATAACGAAAAAATCGACTTTCATGAATCAGTACGTTATCTAATAGCTGTTGACGCATCTCATTATTTGTTGGCAGCCGATGCCATAGAGTTTTAGCAGTCAACCCATACGACGATGCAGTGTGGTCAATCGCATTGATTAACCACTGCAACTGAACATCTGGTAGCACAAAACCAATTTCTTGTTCTATGTATCGTCGCCATTGCTGCACATCAAAGCTATTGTTCTGCAAAGAGGCTTCAACAAGTATTGGTTTAATGTGCTTGTTACCATGGTCGTCTGTTTGAATAATTTTATTCACGTCAACTGCTACCTATGATTGCCAATGTAAACCACTATTATTTACATAGTAATGTAATTAACATATTAATATATTAATATATTAATATAAAATACTGTAGAAACTCTAAATATTAACTTACTAGTGCTAAAATAATGCCCAACATGATTATCATGCACTTGCCGATAATGCTTGCTCGTTATCTAGCAGCTCATCATCACTCAATACCTTAAAGCCTGTTACGGATTCTTGTAGTGCTGCAGCCATTTCGCTTAGCTCACCAATAGATCGTGCAGTTGCCATCGTGCCAGAGGAAGTTTGTGAGGTAATATCCTGAATAATATTCATGGTGTGAGAGATATGACCAGCAGACTCTGCCTGTTGCAATGCAGCATTTGAGATGTTTTGGATCAAATCAGCCAACGTGTTAGAAACGCTCTGTACCTCTTCTAGTGCTTCACCAGCATCTTTTGCTAACCGCGCACCGCGCACAACTTCAGAAGTCGTTGACTCCATAGATACAACCGCTTCGTTGGTATCTGCTTGAATGGTTTTTACCAGTGTTTCAATCTGTTTGGTTGCATTCGCTGAACGCTCAGCCAGACGCTGTACTTCATCAGCAACAACCGCAAAGCCTCGACCCGCTTCACCAGCCATCGATGCCTGAATAGCAGCGTTCAATGCCAAAACGTTGGTTTGGTCAGCAATATCATTAATCAAACTAACGATATCACCAATCTCTTGCGAAGACTCACCCAGACGTTTGATACGTTTTGACGTCTCTTGAATCTGATCACGAATAACGTTCATACCTTCAATGGAGCGCTGTACAACTTCTGCCCCGTTGTAAGCAATGGCAACTGAGCGCTGAGCAACGGTCGCAGATTCTGAAGCGTTATTCGAAACTTGGTCAATCGAGATTGTCATCTCATTAATGGCCGCTGATACACCAGCAATTTCTTGCGCTTGATGCTCAGATGCTTCAGCAAGCTCAACCGCATTCATCTGCGTTTGATCTGAAGACTGCGAAACGCGATCAGCCGTATTGTTGATAACCAGTACCAACTGACGAAGTTGGTCAATTGCAAAGTTTACTGAATCAGCAATTGCACCAGTAAAATCTTCTGATACTGTTGCATTGACCGTCAAATCACCTTCTGCCAAGTCACCCAACTCGTCAAGCAAACGCAGAATAGCTACCTGGTTACGCTCGTTTTCTTCTTGGATTTGACGCGCGCGCTCAGATTCAGCTTCTGCTTCTTGGCGACGACGTAATGTTTCTTTCTCGATAAGTAATCGTTCTGAGCCACCGCGCTGTTTAAGCAATTGGTACAGGGCAAAGATTATCCCTAGTACCCCTATCACGAAAACGACGACAGGCAAAACAACGGACTGAGTAAAGTCCAAAAAGTACTGACTCACTGATGATAAGGAGTTTACCAACCAAATCAGACAAGCCACACTTATCGAAACAAAAAGCACTAATAATAACTTCCACTCACTATTAGCATTTGCGCCACCCGCTGTTGCATTAGGGGTACCAGCTATAGGTTTATTTATAACATCACTCATCGTGCGTATTCCTTTAAAACAATCATCAAAGTCTTATCGTGACTGACTTTGACAATCTCATTGCTATAAAAACAACAGTGATTAACAAAGCCTATGTGAATGCTGATATCTAACCGTGTCGTGCGCTATCATTTTGTAATAGCCCTAACAGTCAGATATCTGTTATCGATAGCTATATTGCAGCATCGGTATATTGCAAGTCTTGTGCGAGTAAACTGGGCATAAAGACATACCAGTCTTGTTCATTTTTGAAGAACCTACCATGATTATAAGGTGCAAAAGGCGAACTAGATTCAATGGCCTCAGCACGGTATTGGTCATTCGTAAATTGTTCGATACCAATAACTTGGTCTACTACCAGTCCTGAAAAAAGATTGTCATGATCGATGACAATGACTTTACGTTGGCTCATTTGCGTTAAGCCACTAGGAACCTGTAGAAATCGGGACAAGTCAGTTATAGGTAGTAAGCGTCCACGAATATTGGCGATACCCAGCATCCAAGGCTTTACTAAAGGCAAGCTGGTATACTCTGGCATGGCTAATACTTCTGATACCTGACCCATCGGCGCAACCAAACGCTGTCCACCAATCTCAAACACCACACCTTGCCAATCATACTCTTGTCCACCGCGGCGACCACTTTTGCGCGCGCGTGCCAAATCTGCTAGACGCAGAAGCTCAATAAACCCTTTGGAAGCCACAAGCTACTCCATTACTTTGCGAATGATATTAACCAAGCTATTTTCATCAACTGGTTTGGCAATATACTCTTTAGCGCCTTGACGCTTTCCCCAAACTCTATCTGTTTCTTGATTTTTAGTACTGATCATAATCACAGGGATATGATCAGTCGTTTTACCACGAGTAATTTTTCGAGTGGCTTGGAAGCCATTCATCTCAGGCATCACTACATCCATCAAAATAACGTCTGGTAAGTGGTCAACTGCCATTTGACAGCCTTGCTCACCATTTGTTGCCTCTAGGACTTGAAAGTTATGTCTAGCAAGCATATCGCGAAATTTCGCCATCTCAGATGGCGAGTCGTCAATGACTAAAACGGTAGTCATGGGAATTTCCTTTATTTTCGAAAATATCCAAGAGGATATGTTGTTATATTATTGAGACAACCCCAATGAAACTGAATCACCAAAAATGATTGGCAATATCAATTTCTTAACAGTTGTTATGAAATATTGAGTAATTATCATTAATTGTCACTCATGTTAGATATCTTGACCTTACAACCTAACCTAAAACAACATGCATAAATCATACCAATAATAAGCCTAAACGAAACTTTATATTTACAAACGCATATATTCTATTGCTAATACTAGCGTTTAGCATATCAACGGTATTGATTGATTGCCTCAAACAGCTCATCTTTACTAAAAGGCTTGGTCAGATATTCATCAGAGCCAACAATACGACCACGTGCTTTATCAAACAAACCATCTTTAGAAGACAGCATAATGACTGGCTTTTTTGCATAGTCAGGGTTGTTTTTTATTAGTGCACAAGTCTGATAACCATCTAAACGTGGCATCATAATATCGACAAAAATAATATCTGGGTTGTTATCAACAATCTTTGCTAAAGCATCAAAACCGTCAATAGCAGTCACGACTTCACAGCCTGCCTTTTGGAGTAAAGTCTCTGCGGTACGGCGAATGGTTTTTGAATCATCAATTACCATTACTTTCAAACCATTAAAATCATTTTCCATTATCATTGTCCTATAAACGACTATTTGTTCATAATTCTATCGATCAATACAAAATTTTAACTGTTATTCCAACATGCCGTATCATTTACTATTTGATTGATACGGACGGCTAAATTTGCATTACCATGTGTGATGACAGCGAACCTACTATCTGTCAGTATCGACCCATTAAACATGCTGTCAACATGAGTTACTATACGCACTTTTTTATTAATAAGCTTAGAAAATTGAGACCAACTCTTGGCTTTTTAAGTGACCTACTTTATTTTTAATATCACTAATTAAAAGAAGTACTTTTCTTCCATTGTGTAAAGCACTTCCTCGCTGACTATTTGAACTACTATTCAAATATAGACTACTACAGTCGAAATAGTCGACAACTTTATGATATTTCTACATTATATAGAAACGATAAAGATATTGCTGAATAATCTTGTTTTGTTCTATAAATGTATCAATTTACTTTATTAGGTTTGTTTTTAGCACAATTATTGACCTCTTTCTAGTCATAATCGAGTCAATATACGAACTGACCAGTAATATAGAGAGGCATTCTGATAGCTATATTTATTATTCCTAATGTCGACTGAGTTTAGCTCTCATATATCTACAAGACTAGGTTAGTGTTTAGCAGTCGTTTCACCACACTGTAATTCACTATATAATAAAATGATAACTACTATGGTGAACGCGATGACAGTTTCTAAAATTTTAAAAAACAGCAGCTACTTATTGAGTGCTTTACTCATTGCTGCTTGTCAGCCGCCATCGCCTACTGACGAAGCACTAACCACCGAAAAAAGTCCAACAGCAGATACTCCGGTTATCATTGACAATGACAGTGTGACCATTACACCTGATCATATATTGAGTATAAAACCTTCACGTTACCAGCCTAGCCTTGGCCTACAAGGCAATATCGAACCTATTAAACAGACCCAATTTGTGACAGTACACCCTATTAACGTAGAAGAAATCTTAGTTACTAAAGGCCAATGGGTAGAAAAAGGCACACCATTACTCATTGTCAGGCGATTGGCAGCAGAAAGTAATACGGTTAACTCCTCTGACATATCAGACGATGCGGATTCAAATTCAGGTAAGCCTGATCAAGAAATCAAGATACAGAAGGATGCTGATACTATTGATACCAAACAGACTGAAGCACAAGACACCAGTGCAAACGCTAAACCCAGTCAAACTACAGTAAATAATGACACAACCATTAAAAGCACTTCATCTGATGGCAAAAAAGAACCTTTAATGACAGATGCAGCTATAGTTAGCTCAAGTGATAACGAGATCAGTATTAGTAGGGGTATAGAGAGCTCAAAACCTAAGTATAACTTGATTACTATCCGTGCCAGCTTTTCAGGACGTGTAGAAGGACTGTATGTAAAAGCTGGTCAAAAGTTAGAAGCTCGAATGCCACTCCTAAAGTTTAGCGATGAGACTAAATTACACTTTACTGCTATTCTACCTATTCAAGCTGAACCCCAACTTTCGGTAGGTCAAACTGTCAACTTTACTGCTGAAAATATCTTAGAAAAATTTACTGGACAAATCAGTAAGCTGACCACGACCAGTCAACCTAAAAGACTCATGGTCAATGTTGATGTGATTGATAATGAAGTCAGTCGTAAGCAGTTATTGCCAAATATGAAAGTAACAGGGCGGGTCAATTATGGTCAGATAGATGTAGGTACTATTGTGCCTAAGCGTGCGCTACACGATGTCGACTTGACAGAGCTGCAATCGCCACCATATAAACCACTAGTACCACTGACTGCTAATGTGTGGATTATCGGACAAGATCAACATCTGAAGCGCTACCCTATTGAGGTTGTCGAGTACAATCCCTCAACAGAACAATATTTGATAGCAGGCATTAGCAATGACAGCCTGATTTGTTTGGCTGATTTGCCGCTTGATTCTGATGGCAAAAAGGTCAATGTTTCGTAGTCATCTATAATGACAGTTACATTGTGTAGAAATATTAACAAAGCCTCTCTTGTTTTGTAACAGCCTAATTAGGCAATATAGCAGTATTATATATAGCATTACCCGAGTATTATGAATCGCTAATTATAGTTGGCTAGATACTTTTTAATTCTTAAAGAAATTTTGAAATCTTAGATGCTTAAAACCTTAGAGGCTTAATAGTTTGAATGCTTAAAAACTTAAAATCATCGATGTATTTGTCATGATTGAAATATCAGAGCATATTAGACTTTTGATAAACCATAACAACAACTAGAGGATAACCCATGAGTAAGCAAATTTTATTGATTGAAGATGATCCTGATTTAGCTGAATTGATCAGCGACTATCTAACCATGAACTATTATGATGTGCATCATGCAGGTCTTGGTCAAGAAGGTCTTGAATTATTAGACACCAAAGAGCGTGATATTGACTTGGTTGTTCTTGATTTAATGCTGCCTGATATGGACGGCATGCAAGTGTGTCAAAAGATTCGTGGCAACAAAAACAACATGACTAATAAAGTACCAATTATCATGCTGACAGCGAAAGGTGATACCACAGATCGCGTGTTAGGTCTTGAGATGGGTGCTGATGATTATATCTCTAAGCCTTTCGAGCCCCGTGAGCTGTTAGCGCGTATTCGTGCTGTCATTCGTCGTCACGAGCAACCCAATCAGGCAGATAGCCAGTCAGACAGTCTGACATTCGGCCGTTTGAGTGTATTCCCCGATAGCCATGAAGTGACTATCGATGATGAGGCTGTACGTTTGACGACGCATCAGTTTCAATTGTTGCATTATTTTGCCACGCATTCTGGTAAAGTATTGAATCGCGAGCAGCTTTGGCAAGCCATGCCAAACGATGATAGCTCAGACAATATCGATCGTGCCATTGACGTTCATATTTCACGTCTAAGAGCTTTAATCGAAGACAATCCACGCCAGCCAAAACGTATCATCACGGTACGCGGTGTTGGTTATCAATTTGCCACTGATCAGGTTTGATCATAGAAAACAGCTAACGGATCGAGAAAACAATCATACTGTTGATTTAGTCTTATAGAATCAACAGTATGCATCGATATAAGCGTCTAATAATAGAGATGGTTTAATGCAGCAGTTGGGTTTTCGTTCCGTATTTGCCAAGCTATTTGCCAGTGTCATGATGGCACTTATCTTATTTGCAGTGGCTATGGTGCTGTTGACGCAACTTGTGCATGATAAAGATGCAGGTATTCGCTCAGAAGTACTCGCCACACAAATCTTGGGACAAATAGACCCATTCTTGCACGAGCTAAATACTTCCATTAGCCGAGACAATCGCTTACAGTCTCGCTTTATGTTGGCAGTGGTCAAAAAAAGCTTTGATATCTTTGATGAGTCACTACAAGCTAAGATGGGCTTATATGACAGCCAAGGTCGGCTGCTCATGCAAACAGACAACAGCGACTTACCATTAGAGCTGCCAGAACCGCCTTCTTTGTTATCTCGTGTGTTCCCTTCATTTGCAGAAACATCCCCTACCAAGCAAGCTCAAGTCTATAGCGCTACTGGCTATACACTGTTATATGAATCACGCTTACCTCCCAAAAAACCCGTACTCTCTGCTGCCTTGAATTTATTCACAGGTACTCTGTTGCTGCTATTCATTATGGCAGGTGTATTATGGTGGATTGCTCGAACCATTACTTGGCGTATCAATCAGATGAGCCAACAGATGACACAGTTGGGTGATGGCGACTTTACGGTACGAGTGAATGCTCGTGGTAACGATGAGATTGCATCATTGGCACGCGGATTTAACCAAGCTGCACAGAAAATCGAACATCTTATCGATGCCAATAACTTGCTATTAGCACACGCCTCTCATGAGCTACGTACGCCCATTACGCGTATCCGCTTGCAAATCGAAATGATGGACATGCTGACTGGTACGCTACCAACCGATACCAAAGCAAAATTTGATAAGCGTGCTCATGCAATCAATCGAGACTTATCAGGACTTAATGATTTAGTAGAGAGTATATTACTAGTCAGCCGTTTAGATGCTGGTCATGCCCTGCAACAAGTTGAGCATTTAGATTTATACGATTTGGTCAATCAAGAGCGCCAGCATTATCCTGAAGCCACTCTGATTGGTGAGCATATCGTCATTGATGGTCAGTCATCAATGTTGACCCATTTAATTCGCAACTTACTAACCAATGCGATGTTACACGGCAAACCGCCAGTGACAGTATTACTGTATGGTGTTCAAACTATCGATGAGGCTGATAGCGTCCCTGACTACCTACTACAAACCGTGTTATGCAACAGCTTTGCTAATTATGGTAGCTCTGATTTTGAATCATATGATGCACCCATTGATGTCAGCGAAAACAATACTCACAACGCATCAGACTCAGATGGTTCGTTGAATACTATCGATAAGAGCAAGTCTGAAATAACAGATACGAAAGATGTATTACCAGCACCGCCTATCTATAAAAACGGTACCAGCATTACGCCAGATACTGATGACGAAAACCTAGATGCTAGTGTTACTCTTATAGAAGATAATGCTAAAGGTGAGCAGACTGATGCTGACACCACTAATAATTCAGCAAATATCAGCAACGCAGTTGAGACTAATAGCGAATACTCATTGATTGCTAACTATCATAGCTTCACCAATGATTTGACTGACAGAATCAAAAAAGTTATTTGGAGAATCGTTCCTGATACTGATGTATCTATTAATAGCGATACAAGTATTCATGCAAAAGACGGTCAAAAAACGAATAAAACGCCTACTGACTTGGGCACCATGAAAAACGATACCAAAAATAGCACGCAGAGTGACTCTAAAGAGACTTCTCAAACTGCTGTTGAAACTCAAAGCTTACCACGTAAAGAAAGCTTGTTTGCCAAGCACATAAAGAAAGCCAAAGCAGAACCTGTACGCCCATTACCCAAATATGCCGTACTAGCAGTGATTGATGAAGGCACTGGTATTCCTGAAGACAAACGTGAAGAAGTATTTAGTCCCTTCGTGCGTTTGCAGCAAAAAAACAAGGGCTCTGGACTAGGCTTGTCTCTAGTGTCGCAAATTGTCACTGCCCACCAAGGCCGTATTCTCACTGATACCTTGAATGGCCATACTCGGTTTTTAGTCATCATACCAGTTGAGCATGATCCGCATTACCACCAGCATGATTAGTAAATCGCGCTATCAGATGTACACTTCCTGTCATGCCATCACTACGATCTCATTTCCTCAACATTCTCCCTACTAATAGCTATTAGTCATAAGCCTGTCACGGATGTGCATATCCAAAGTGCTTGATAATATGCTATATTAGCGCCCCTTATTATAGGGTTATTAACGGTTGTTTTTTAATTGGCTTCTTACATCGTAGTAGAAGCAAAACAACACGTTCATGACTATTAAAATATTATTGAATTTTGAGCCCTCCATGAATGACATGATTGTCTTAAACGATGTGACCAAAAGCTTTTTAAGCGACCGATCAATCAAGGACAAAAACGGCAAGCCGCATTGGTTCACTGCCGTTGAGCCGACATCTTTAACTATCCAACAAGGCGAAATATTCGGCCTAATGGGATATTCAGGTGCCGGTAAATCGACTTTATTGCGTCTGATTAATATGCTTGAACGCCCAGATGCCGGTCAAGTCATCATCGATGGTACTGACTTAACGACGTTATCTGCCAGTGAACTGCGTATCGCACGTCATAATATTGGTATGATTTTTCAGCAGTTTAATCTGATGTCTAATCAAACTGTTTTTGATAACGTTGCATTTAACTTAAAAATCTCTGGTTATCCAAGCCGTGATATTCATAAGCGAGTGATGGATTGTCTAGCAATCGTTGACTTAACCGACCGTGCGGGCCACTACCCTGCGCAGCTGTCAGGTGGACAAAAGCAACGTGTTGGTATTGCCCGTGCGATTGCACCCAGTCCAAAAGTACTATTGGCCGATGAACCAACCAGTGCACTAGATCCTGCGACGACCCGTAGTTTGCTGACATGCTTACGTGATATCAATGAGCAACTTGGTGTCACCATTGTCATTGTGACTCATGAGATGAGTGTCATTCGTAGACTCTGTGATCGCGCCGCATTGCTACATCAAGGACAACTACTAGAAGTTGCAGATGTAAGAGACGGTCTGATTCAGGCAACCACCCCTATTGGCCAAGGCTTAGTGCACGAAGACTAATGAGGCAGGAGAAAAAACATGTTAACTGGTAGTGAATTATCCGCCTCGATAGATAAACTGTTGGTGCTGCGCAAAGAAATTATAAGTGCCTTTATCGATACGTTTATTATGCTTGGTATTTCTACAACAGTCGCCATTATCATTGGCGGACTGTTTGGCATATTCTTATTTTTGTCCAGTGATCGACAGTTTTTGCAAAATAAAACGCTGTATGGCGTACTTGGTGGTATCACCAACTTTATGCGCGCCTTTCCTTTTGTGATTTTAATGATTGCTATGAGCCCTTTTACCAAAGCCATTGTAGGTACTGGTATTGGCCCTATTGCTGCATCGTTAGTACTCGCTATCGCGGGTTCGTTTTACTTTGCCCGCTTAGTCGAGCAAAACTTACGTGAAGTGCCGCGCGGTATTATTGAAGCCACTGAATCGATGGGGGCACGTCCTTTTACCATCATCAAAGTTTTACTCAATGAAGCCCGCTCAGGACTGGTATTGTCCGTGACTATACTTTGTATCAGCCTGCTCTCTTATTCAGCAGCTGCGGGTATGATTGGTGGTGGCGGTCTGGGTGATTTGGCCATTCGTTATGGCTATTATCGCTACCAAACTGAGGTGATGATTTTTATCGTTATCGTATTGTCGATAATGGTTATCTCGATTCAGGCCTCTGGTAACTGGTTGGCTACTCGCCTAGATAAACGCTAAAAACGGTTTCAAGAGAGAACAAAACGAGATAAAACATTGCTTATATGAAGAATACTCAAGGCTTGATGCCGATTCATACTAAGCAAAATGCTTGACTTTGTTACTGAGACCCTTTAATTTTGTTACTAAATTAACAGCCACTAACTCAGCAGCATTACTATTGATAATGTTGCTTTTTTTGATGGTCACTATTTAACCCTTTACTCCATAACTCTTATTAAGGAAGTTCTATGAAATTAACAGATATCAGCCGTCAGTTGGCGACTGCATTTGCCGCTGTTGGTGTATCAAGCCTAGTACTAGTTGGCTGTAGCAATTCATCAGCACCAGAAGCGAGCCAAGAGCCTGTGACTGAGGGATCAACTGCAGAAACTGCGGCTAGTGATATCGACCCTGAGCATACAAAAATCGTTATCGGTACTACTGAAGGTGATTTTGCTGATATGGTACGTAACCAAGTAAAAGGCTCACTTGAAGCTCAAGGCTATGAAGTTGAACTGATTGCTTTTACTGACTATGTACGCCCTAACCTTGCATTAGCTGAAGGTGATTTGGATATCAATATTTTCCAGCACAAGCCTTATCTTGATAACTTCAAAAAAGAAAACAATCTTGATCTAGTAGAAGCATTCCAAGTACCAACGGCGCCACTTGGCATTTACTCAGGTAAAAAGAACACGCTTGACGCTGCTTTCAAGGGCATGAGTGTCTCTGCACCTAACGATCCAAGTAACTTTGCACGTGCCTTGGTTATGATGAATGATCTTGGTTGGATTACCCTAAAAGACAATATCGATCCACTAACTGCATCAAAAGCTGATATAGCTGACAACAGTAAATACGATATCGATATCATTGAATTAGAAGCTGCTCAATTACCACGCGCCCGTGATGAAGTCGACTTTGCCGTTATCAACGGTAACTATGCAACGGATGCAGGTATCGAGTTGACTGAAGCTCTATTCCAAGAGCCAAGCTTCTCTTATGTCAACTGGTCAGCAATTAAGTCTGCTGATGTTGGCAAAAAATGGGTTGAAGACGTAACGAACGCTTATAACTCAGAAGCTTTCAAGAAGTACGCTCATGACACTTTCCCAGGTTATAAATATCCAAAAATCTGGGGTGCTGACCATAGCGCGCACACTGACGCCGCTGCACCTGCTGAAGCTGAAGCAGCTGCTCAGTAAGTAGACTAACGCTCAAAAATGGTTGCTCTAAATAAACTATTTTTTGAGCTTAAGTAGTAAAAGCCCATCATTTACAAATGATGGGCTTTTTTTGGTCTCAATTTTATGAATGATAAACAATTACTTATCGTCAATTCAATTTAAAAGTAGTACAAGGCAACGGAGTGTAGACGCGTGAGGCGTATTGAATACTTCAAGCGAAGTTAACGCAGTAATACTTTTATAGTGGAATGATCTATATAGTGAAAATGACGTTACAGCCTGTTAGTCCTTTGTAGGAAACCGTCACTCGCTCTTTCACTTCACACTGATTTTTCTTATAGTAGATAAGCTTAATAGTTGCTAGGTAAAATTAAATACAACTATTGCTGATAAATTAAATAATAAACTATAAGGATAATAATATGAGTGTCAAAAACTATAAAATTCGTACCGCTGGACAAGCGAACATCCCTGTACTCGGTCTCGGCACATGGCAATCAACCGGACAAGATTGCATCGATGTCGTCAAACAGGCGTTAGAAATGGGTTACGAGCATATCGATACTGCTCAGGCTTATGGCAATGAGAAAGAAGTTGGTCAAGGTATCAAACAATCAGGTGTGGCTCGCGATAAGTTCTTTTTGACCACCAAGATATTTCCTGATGATATGAAGTTTCAACCAGAAAAACTAATCGCAGCAGCCAAGCGCTCTTTGGAAGATTTAGATACTGATTACGTCGATTTACTGCTGTTACACTGGCCTGATGATCGTGTGCCACTGTCGGAAACCATTCCTGCATTATGTGAATTACAGAAACAGGGTTTAACGCGTCATATCGGTGTTTCTAACTTTAATATCGCTAACATTATTGAAGCTAAAAAGTACGCTGACGTACCAATTGTGGTCAATCAGGTTGAGTTTCATCCGTTCATCAAGCAAAACACATTGCAGACTTTCTTGAACAATCACCATATTTTATTAGAAGCTTACTCACCGCTCGCGCGTGGTGATGTGTTTGATAATGATACCATCAAAGAAATTGCAGATAAGCATAATGTGACACCAGCGCAGATATCATTGGCCTGGATTTTATCAGATAAGCATCGTGTCGCCATTCCGAAGACTGCAAACCCTGACCATTTACAAGGCAACTTAGATGCCCTCAATGTGCAATTGAGTGCTGAAGAATTAGAAAAAATTGGTAACTTAGCTAGTAGTGCTGGTCGTAAAATTGAACATCCTGACTATAGCCCTGTATGGGATGACTAATATTTCGTCATATTAGAGCATATCCTAAATCTAAACGAGCAAAGCACATATTTGATTAGGGCGTGTCTTCATTTCAAAAATGGTGATGAAAATGAGATAAATTGCCGTCAAACAAGAAAAATAGCGCAGATAATATCGGGATATTAACCAGCTATTTGACGATGTTTGGCAAGATTTAGCCATTTTCAGCCCATTTAGATGACTATCGGGTGAATTGAAGACACACCCTAGAATATGCTCTAAAAACCGTATAAAAAAAGCCGCTAATTGATTTTAGCGGCTCTTTTTTATGGTTAAATTCGTTCAAATATAGCCGATTCAATTTAAAAGTAGTACAGGACAACCGAGCGTAGATGTATATTAAATACTTTAAGCAAGGTTAACGCGGTAATAATTTTATAGTGGAATGACTATATTACTGCTGCAGTGTATCGGTCTCATGAACCTTTTCAGCAGGATTGTATTGCTCAGAAGAAGGTACGGCACCGCTACGATTGTTCTCTTTCATTGATTTTGCCACTTCCGGAGGCATGTAATTTTCATCATGCTTAGCCAATACTTCACCAGCCACAAAGGTGTCACCCTGCATTTTACCAGTGGCAACCACGCCTGAGTTTTCAGCGAATAAATCCGGCAAGATACCTTGATAAGTTACTGGAACGGTTGATTCAAAATCAGTAATCGCAAACTCAACATTCAATGGATTGTCTGCTGCACGCTGTACGCTACCCGCTACCACCATACCGCCTGCACGAATGCGCTTATCTTGTGGCGCCTCACCTTTTGCTATCGCGGTCGCGTCAAAATAATAATCAGTCTGTTGCCCAATAGCATAAATAACCAATACCACGGCGATCGCTGCACCTGCAAGCGTAAACATTACCCACATCAGTTTTTTGCGACGAACTGCGTTCATACCACTACCTCATTGATGAGTCGCTGTTTTAAAAACCATAATCAATCTATAAAACAGAAAAATTTGAAGAAACTACCATTAGAAAAACTTTCTAAAAATGTCTTTCTAATCGTACTCTTCTAACGGCTATATGGTAGCATTTTTCGGACAAATCAATAGGCCTTATAGTGAGGTATGATGTTACCCATTGATAAATGGCTCACTGACCATTTATGCACTAAAGTCATGATATCGAAATGTTTTTTTAACGAGAGTGCTTGGTTGCAGATGGTGTTGTTTTAGTCGTACGCTGTGCCTGACGTGCTTGCTGAATTGTCAGCTGCTTGATAAGGGCTTGTCTCTGGCGGCGACTATAAGCAATAAAAATCAGCATCGCGCCAACCGTAATAGCCCAACATGACCAAACAAAAACACCATGCTTACCCATGGCGATGAACTCAGATACGCTATAAAAATAGGGCTGCATAATCGTTTCCTAGCCGTTATTTATGTTGACCACGGATGTATTCTTTCACCCATGCTTTGCCTTGGTCACGATACAATATCAAAGTATTGGTACGATAAATCGCTAATGTTGCCACCAGTAAATAGCTACCGATCACCATCAGCAGCAATGGCATCCACATATCTGCCGACATCTTTGGTGCTGAGGTCAAGCTAAAAGTTGAACCTTGATGCAATGTGTTCCACCACTGTACTGAGTACTTGATAATCGGTAAGTTCACAGCACCAACAATCGATAAAATGGCTGCCGCTTTGCCGCGATTGGCGGTATGCTCAAAGGCTGCGAACAATGCCATGACACCGGCATATAAGAATGCCAAAATCAGCATAGACGTCAAACGTGCATCCCAAACCCAATAAGTACCCCAAGTGGGTTTTGCCCAAATAGAGCCTGTAATCAAGCTAATAATACAGAGCAAGAAGCCTATGGGAGCAATCGCCTGAGCCACCAAACTGGCCGTCTTAATCTTCCAGACCAAATAGATGGCCCCTAGTATAGCGAGCGCAAAATAAATAGAAATCGCAAGACCAGCAGCTGGTACGTGGATAAAGATAATGCGGTAGCTATTGCCCTGCAAATAGTCAGGTGGCGCAAAAGCAAGCCCCCAAACGCTACCTATCAACAGGCAGATACTGGCTAATATGGCCAACCACTTAACCCAAGGTCCAAAGATACGGAAAAACTCCTTGGTACCCACAGTGGTCAAAAAGCCTTGCCAAATGCGCTGCCACAGGCTAGGAGATGAGACGTTATTCAGGTTGGGCATGGGGATAAACCTATTTGCGCAGCTCTTTGGTCATAACGGACACAGCACACTATGGGCGCTACTATCTATTGACCTGCTGGCGTTAAACACTGGATAGAATCTACAAGTGATTGTTTGCGTATTAAGTTGGCTATTATAGCAAAATTACCTGTTTTCAACAGGCTGTTAATACAAAGGTTTTTTGTAGGAACTGTCGATACATCCTACTTAGTTTTTAATTAAGCCACGCCATTTTTAGAGTCATCGCAATTACCCATGGCATAATCAAGACTGAAATAATACTGCCTGCTAATAACAACGCTAAAATAGGCAAGCCATTCAAACCAGAAGCAAATAAATCAACGGCACCAGTCGCAAAAATCAATACCGGCAACTGCATCGGCAAAGCGATTAATGGCACGAGCACCGCACCGTTTTTCAATGATAGCGTCAAACTGCTGGCAACTGCTGACAGCATCAAAAGCATGGGACTACCAGTCACAATAGACGCCATCAATATCCATGCCTCAAACCAACTGAGCTGAAATAATGGGACGGCAAGCAAGCTTAGTGCTGCCACAATGCCGCTACTAAAGATCCAATGAATCACCAAACGTATCAATACCCACAGTGGCAATGAAGCGTTGGCGACGACCAATTGCGCGAGCGTACCATTATCAAGCGCGGGCTTAAATAAACCATCAACACCCATCACTAATGATAACAGAGCGGCAATCCATACGGCAGAGACACCGAGCCGCTGCAATAGCGCAGGCTCGCTACCAACTGCTAGCGGAAACAAGGTGATAATAACCAAAAACAGTACTAAAGGGTATAACCACTGCACCGCGCCCTGCTGCTTCACTTGCCATTCACGACGCCATAGCTGCATAAAACTGATGCCGCGCACAGCAGATGCGATAACGTTCGAGCCTTTATCTGTTGTTTGTACGGGACTGTCTGTCATTATCCGTCCTTTTACCTATACTACTTATAGTTACCGCACTTATTGAAGCTATCACACTTGTTATAGCTATCGTATTCATACCATATAATCTGACAAATCGAGCACTTGATTGGCAACACCAACGGCCTGATGACTGGTCATTAATATTGAGCCGCCAGCATTGGCAAAGTCACTTAATCTGTCTTCCATTCGTACCACCATATCGACATCAAGCGCAGTAAAAGGCTCATCAAGTAACCACAAAGGTGTGATGTCAGGGGTCAGTAGATATAATCTTGCAAGGGTAATACGGCGGGTCTGCCCAGCAGATAAATGACTGGAGCTAACGGTCTCAAACCCTTGTAATCCTACCCAAGCGAGCGCATCATCAATATCGGTGACACTTGGTGTGATACCATATAAGTTCAATAGAAATGTTAGATTTTGCGCAACGGTGAGATTTGGATGAATACCCAGCTGGTGCGAGACATAGAGAGGCTGAATAGGCAGAGTCACAGCTCTCTGATAAACAACCTCACCAGTAATCACTGGCAGTAATCCAGCCAGCTGCATCAGCAACGTTGTTTTACCTGTACCGTTCGCACCAACTAAATGACAGATGCTACCAGCAGATAAATTGAGAGAGACGGCTTCACACAAAGGTATTTCACCGCGCTGGACCGTCAAGCCATCAAGCACCAGTAAAGGCGTATCCAAAGCTGTCATCAAAACCTCTCGTTATTTATCTAGCAGCCATTAATATTCATCACAAACCAATACGATGTTCATGGCATAATACTTTATGCTTACCACAAACACTCAGTATAACAAATTGTCGATTACTATGACCTCAAAACCTATGCAGACTTCAAAAGATAACCAAAACCTAGACTTAGAAACAAACACGTCAACGTTCACCATCAATAGCTTAATCGACGCCCAAGTTGATTTTATGCAGCAATGGTTACGCCAGCAGGCTGAGCCACTGAGTATGGAAGCTTGGCAATGGTTTGGCGCACAGCCACTTAACAAATACATCAGCCGTGATAACTTGCAGCATTTGATGAGTGATTGGCTACTGAGTCAGCCCATGACAGCGGTGATGCGTAAGGATATCCGTGACATCTTGCACACGGTCATTTATCACCCAGTCAATGATAATGTACCCTTATCTGAGCTAGTAGATGATACACAGGTTGAGACGCTAGCCAACTATGTAGGTAGTCATGAACAGCAGCGCAATGTTTTAATTCACACGCTAGTTGGCAATGAAACCTTTGCAGATTTACTGACCCAAACGCTATATCACGCGATTAACGACTTTATGGAAAGCACACTAGATAAAGCGGGCGGTGTGGGTAAGTTGATGAAACTGGGACGTAGCTCTTTTGAAAAGGCGACCAACAGAAATCTTGACGAAAAACTGCAAGCCTATTTGCACCGCAATATTAAGGATTTAACACGTCGCGCAGAAGCCAATGCACAAGCACATCTATCAAATGAAGAAGTGGCACGGTTACTAGTCACAGGTTGGGCGCGCATCAAAGAGCAACCAGTTAGTCACTTGCAAACTTATCTGCGTGACGAGCCTGACAACAGTAGTATCGATCATATCGAAGCCAGTATTCAGCAAAGCTATAACCGCCTGCGCGTGTCGCCTTACTTGCACACACTAGCAGCAGCAAGCATCGATACTTGGTATGACAATCATCAAGCAGACACGATTGCGACCGTTGCAGCCAGTTTACATATTGATGAGCAAGCCATGACACAGTTTAGTACAGCGCTACTACCTGTCGTACACGATGCGCTTGATAGCCCATGGTTTGTGGCACATATCCGTGAGATGTTAGAGGCATTTTATGCACAATCGCATATCAAAGAAGGATTGGCACTCAATAACGAGTAACTCAACATTTTTAGTTATGCAGCAGACGCTATTATCATTCACTTATTGATCAGCAACCTATATTATGAGCCAAACGAATAAACTCAGCTTGTGGCAAAAACTCAAACAGTTATTGACTGCTGCTGCACCGCAGGCTGTTGCTGATACTGATGTGCGCAATGATGATATAAGTAGCAGAGAGGAGATTAGTGGCTCACATGATTATAGTGGCTCACATGACCATAGTGACTCGCATAACCATAATGAGACTAAGAGAAAATCTGACTCTCCCACCGAAAATGAAAGTGAGCAGGTACAAACTGATGCTTTAAGCTTAGATAAAGAGCAATCCGAGCAATCTGACACACTTATTATCGACTGTCTGAAACAGTATCTTAATACCAAAAAATGGCACTATACTTATCATCGCCCGAAAGCCAATGATGACCAGCAATCACATCATTTGTCTTTTTCGATGCGTCACAAACAACTAATCTGTGCTTATCTGTTTCGCTGGCAGGAGAAAAACAAGCTGCTGGCCATCTATGGTATTTTGCCATTTTCAATCCCAGAGAGTCATCAAAGCGCTGCGATGCTACTAATCACTCAAATCAATTACAATATGATGATTGGTAACTTGGAAATGGATGTTAATGACGGAGAAATACGCTATAAAACCACCATCGATGTCGAAGCAGTTGATATCGACAAAGCACTGATCGAACACTTACTACAAAGCGTGGTTGCTATGACCACTGTCGCTCATGAGTTGTTTAGTGATTTGATCAACAATCAAGATCCTGCAGAAGATATGCAGACGTTACTTGCAGAGCTACACCAACAAGCAGACGCTCGCACGTTCTTTTTGCCCACGCAGTTTGTGCAATGAACCCGTAGCCACTATCCTACTATCCACTCACCCGTTTAGAAAACCTTTGTCCTATGCTAAAAATTGCCTACTCTGATATTTTTCGTTACTCAGTGCCTGAAAAGCATCGTTTCCCTATGCAAAAATACACCATGATTCCTGAGCGCTTACTGGCCGAAGGTACTATCACGACCGATAGCTTTTTTGCGCCTGCACGCTTAAGTGAAGATGAGATTTTGACCACCCATACGCATGACTACTGGTATCAATTGAAAACGCAGACGTTACCACGGAAAGAAGCACGTGCTATCGGCTTTGAGATGACACCAGAACTTGTAGAGCGTGGTCGTTATATTGCTCATGCAACCTATGAATGCGCATTATATGCACAGCAATATGGCGTGGCCATGAATGTCGCAGGTGGCACACATCACGCGTTTTCCGATCACGGTGAAGGGTTTTGTGTCTTGAACGATGTTTGTATTGCTAGCAATTTATTATTAGATCGCGGATTGGCACAAAAGATTTTGGTGGTTGATTTAGACGTACATCAAGGTAATGGCAACGCTAGCATCATGGCAGACGAGCCACGCGTTTTTGTGTTCAGTATGCATGGTGCAAAGAATTATCCTTTTCGCAAGCAAGTATCAGACTTGGATATTGAGCTAGATAACGATACGGGTGATGCCGAGTATTTACAGATACTAGAAGATACGCTGCCCCGTTTAATAAAAGAGTTTGCACCCGACATGATTTTTTATCAGTCTGCGGTAGACATATTGGCCACTGATAAACTAGGGAAGCTCGGATTGACGATGGAAGGTTGTAAAGCGCGTGATGAATATGTATTGCAGCAAGCAAAAACCGCCAACATCCCTGTTGCTATCGTGATGGGTGGCGGCTATTCAGAAGATATCGAAGATGTGGTCGAAGCGCACTGTAATACGTTTCGCTTGGCGCAGCAGCTATTCTTTGGTAAGTAAAACGCACCTATGCCAGCTTAAAAGCATTGGCTACTACAAAAATGCTGTAATCCCCTGCCAGCCCACACGAATACCAAGCACTGTGACAATCAATAAAATAAGCTGACGAAAGCGAGCTTGCGGTAAGTAACGACGCAGGCGAATACCAACCAAAAGAGTGACGATAGATATCACACTAAGCAAAGTAATCAGCTGCCACTCCCCACTACTCAACGCCATAATTGGTTCACGCAGTACGATAATTTGGGCAACTTTACCCAAGAAATAACACATATTACCGACTTTCGCGATGGTATTTTTATCATCGCTGGCAGACAGCAGGTACATCATCAGGATGGTCGACATGGCATTGGTCGCACCGCCAATAACGCCAGCGCTAAAACCAACCATAATCAGTACAGGCTTGGTATCTGGTAGACGGATTTGTTTGCCAAGTAAACTACTGATGACATAAAAGGCAATAACAGCTGCCAGTGTCAATAGAATATAAGCACTATCTACCCACAGTAATAACTTGGCACCCAATATACTACCAAGTAAGCTGGTCAATGCCAGCAACCAATAACGCCGACCATAATAAGTAAAGTTCTGCCAAATCGTACGACCACCACCAGACAACCAAGTCATCGCATTGAGTAGTATAGAGGGGAAAATAACCAACACAATTGCGTGTGGTAACGGGTAAATACTAGCAAGTGCCGTGGTCGTCACCAACGTCACACCTAACCCGCTAATACCATGCAGCAGCGATGCCATTGCAAAAATCAAAGTCAGTATTAGCATCTGCGTGCTATCGTTACCCGCCATTTCCATCATATGTCATACCACTCGCGGCTTTATGTCTACATTTATAGCGACAGCACTACGGCCTGCCCTAATTTTAATAATGGCGATAAAAACGCAATAAATCTTAGTCAAGTAAAGCAACTAAGGACAGATAATATTTTCATATTACCTGCCCTTAATACCGTTTGATATGGATTTAGTCAGTTTTGGCGCATCACATACTGTCTTATTCAAATTGAACGCATATCTTAGCTATTATGGCGCTGCCACACTGTTTCACCGATGATACTAGCCAATTGCTCAGCAATCTTATCTTTGCTCGCTTTTTCAAGCATGACGCTATCATTCTCGTAACGCTCTGAGAAAAAAACCTGCATAGCATTATTGTCACTAGCAAAACCAATATCAGCCCGTGAGACATCATTACAAGCAATCAAATCTAAGTTTTTGGAAATAAGCTTACCACGAGCATAGTGCTCGACATCTTGGGTTTCTGCCGCAAAACCAACAACAAACAATTCTGGATGAGCAAGGGAAATAGTCGCTAAAATATCAGGATTTTTAACTAAATTAAGCATCATTGCATCTTGCGTTTTTTTGATTTTTTGCGGCGCAGCCTCTTCTGTACGATAGTCAGCAACAGCAGCCGTCGCAATAAAGATATCAGCGCATCTTACAGTCTCATCGGTGCTAGTCATGACAACATCGTGCTCATCACCGCAATCACAATCACCATGGTGGTCATGTGAATGTGAGTGGTCATGATGATCATGGTCGTGGTCATGCTCGTCTTCAGATATGTATTGTAGCTCGCTATGTGTACCATCTACACATTGTTGCGCGGCAGTCAGCATCTCTTGCGCAGATAAAACATCTATACGCGTGACTTTAAGCGGTGTAGGCAGTGCCACCTTACCACCGGTAATCAAAATCACTTCTGCACCGGCAGCCACACAAGCACGTGCCAAAGCAAAACCCATTTTTCCGGTAGAGTGATTGGATAAATAACGAACCGGATCGATTGCTTCTACTGTAGGCCCAGCAGTAATCACCACTCGCTTGCCTGCAAGTAGTTGCGGTGTCGTTTGCATGGCATTGAATAATAATACTTCGGCCAATAGATCCTCAGGCTCAGGTAGTCGCCCTGCGCCCACATCACCACAAGCTTGCTCACCGCTTGCAGGCTGTATCACGTGATAATTCATATCGCTCAGCGTTTGCACATTCAGGTTTACCGCTGGATGCGCCCACATCTGCTGATTCATCGCGGGTGCGACAATGACAGGTGCCGTGGTGGCAAGACAAACGGTGGTCAGCAGGTCATCCGCCATACCCATCGCGAGACGGGCGAGCGTATTGGCCGATGCTGGTGCAATGACGATTAAGTCTGCCCATTTAGCCAACTCAATATGCCCCATCCCTGCTTCTGCTTGCTCATCCAGTAGTGAGACATGTACCTCATTACCAGTCAAAGCTTGCAGTGTCAGCGGTGTGATAAAGGCCTGTGCACCTGTGGTCATAATGACGCGTACATCAAAGCCTGCTTTGATTAACAAGCGGGCAAATATAGCAGATTTATAAGCGGCGATACCGCCAGTGATAGCGAGCACAATATTAGACATAGGCATGGCAACAATAAAAAAGTTGAAAGATAAAATTGCGCTTATAGTAACAATTATGAGATAAGTTGGGTAAGAATTTCGATATTTACCAAATATCTCTAGCAGCAATCCATTTTCAAGGAGTGATAATGGCGATTAAAGACTGGCATGAAGATGACAGACCACGTGAGAAGTTATTGAAGTTTGGTGCGGCTCATTTATCCGATGCAGAGATATTAGCCATATTTCTGCGTACAGGCACTCAGTCACAGTCAGCGATTGAGTTGGCTCGTCATTTGATCGAGCAGTTTGGTAGCTTAGCAGAACTCTTGGCAGCCCCGCAAGACATCGTCCTTGCCTGTCATGGTATCGGCCCTGCAAAATACTCACAGATATTAGCCTCGCTTGAGATGGGTACACGCTATCTAGACAGTCAGCTCAAAACAGGCCAAGCACTTGGGCGCTCTCAAGCAGTCAAAGATTATATCAGCACCCAGTTGCGCGGTGAGCATCGGGAGGTTTTTGCCGTCCTTTGTCTAGACAATGCCCTTAACCTGTTAAACTTTGAGATACTATTCACGGGTGGCATCTCATCATGCTCAGTCTGCATGAAGCACGTACTACGCCACGCGTTGAGTCACGCAGCTAGCCAGTTAATCATCGCGCACAACCACCCTCATACAGACTCGAAACCATCAACGGCTGATAACTTGCTCACCTATGAGCTAAAAAAGGCCTGTGACTTATTAGATATATCTCTAGTCGATCATATAATCGTCGGACGTAACGATACTTTATCCTATGCCGAAAGCTGTTTGGCGCCTTTCGGTTAGTTTTATCTGACTTATTTGGTCTTTGGTCGCACTAGCTCTATACTTTATGCAGCTTGATACATATTATCGACACAGCGTAGCATTTTAACCGTTGATAGTCACCGACAACTGTTTCATATTGATGGCTAACTTCGTCTTTTATTTGTCTTTTCCTAATTGGAGTTTAAAGCCAATTCTTGGTAGCTGGCTTAACTTAGCTATAAGACCAATAAAGGTCCGAAAAAATAACAACTATATAGATTCGAATATTTTTATACCTACATTTCTCACGCTTTTGGTTCAGCGTTATAAAGGAGACAGTCATGGCAATTGGCTTATTTATTTTGGCAATCCTCATTCAATTAGCCATGGTTTTGGCCATCTTTTTGTTGTCCCTGTCACGTGTCACTGGCAGCGTTACTGCCCTTGTTACTGTTATCGTTACTGCCGTTATCAGTCCATGGTCACTTATATTAGGCGTGCCGATAGCGCTGCTGTGCTTGGTACTACTCGTAGCCCCTCTTCGTCAGTCGCTAATTACCAAGCCTGTCTATAAAGCATTGGGCGGCGCGATGCCGAGCATGAGTGATACCGAACGTGAGGCACTTGACGCCGGAACGAGCTGGTGGGAAAAAGAGCTATTCATGGGTGCACCTAACTGGGACACTTTTGCCAATTATCCATACCCAGAACTCTCAGAAGAAGAACAAAGCTTTATAGATAATGAAGTAGAAGTGCTGTGCGCCATGCTCGATGAATGGAAAATTCAGCATGAAGACAAAGACCTATCGCCTGAGGCGTGGCAATTTATTAAAGCCAATGGATTCTTAGGCCTAATTATTCCTAAAGAATTTGGTGGTCTAGACTTTAGCTCGTATGCGCAAAGTCGTATCATGAGCAAAATTGCCTCTCGCTCTCCTACAGCTGCTGTGACTTGCATGGTGCCAAACTCGCTTGGCCCTGGTGAGCTGTTGATGCATTATGGTACGGATGAGCAAAAACAACGCTGGTTACCCGGTCTTGCCAAAGGTGAAGAAGTACCTTGCTTTGGTCTAACGGGTCCTGAAGCAGGCTCAGATGCAGGCGCTATTCCTGATACAGGTGTAGTCTGCTACGGCATGCATGAAGGCGAGCAAGTACTCGGCCTACGTATGAACTTCTCAAAGCGCTGGATTACGTTGGCACCTATCGCCACAGTCGTGGGCTTAGCATTCAAAATGCATGATCCAGAAGGTCTGCTTGGTGATTCTGAAAAGACCGATTACGGTATTACCTGTGCACTCATTCCTGCCAACCATCAAGGCGTCATCACAGGGCCACGTCATAATCCAATTGGCTCGCCATTTATGAATGGTACGGTCGATGGCAAAGATGTCTTTATCCCATTAGATTACATCATCGGCGGTGTCGAAAACGCGGGTCGCGGTTGGCGCATGCTGATGGAATGCTTGGGCGTTGGTCGCGGCATCTCTCTACCTGCATTATCAACCTCAGCCAGTGAGATGACGTATCTGTCTGTTGGTGCTTTTGCCAAAGTTCGTGAGCAGTTTAAAATCTCTGTTGGTAAGTTCGAAGGGGTACAAGACGCCACCAGTCGTATGGCCAGCAATACCTATATGCTAGAAGCGTTTCGCCATCTCGTTACATGTGGATTGAACCAAGGTGGTACGCCATCGGTGATGACAGCCATGGCGAAATATTATGCGACCGAAACCATGCGCAGTGTGATCAACGATGGTATGGATGTCGTTGGTGGACGAGCAGTACAGATGGGGCCACGTAACTTTTTGGCAACGCCTTATCAGGCCATTCCGGTCTCTATCACGGTTGAGGGTGCAAACATATTGACCCGCTCATTAATGATATTCGGTCAAGGTGCCATGCGCTGCCACCCGTATCTATTTGATGAGCTACAACTGCTACAGAGCAAAGACAAAGAAGGTGCGACTCGAAAATTCGATACGCTTTTCTTTAGACATTTGGGCTACACCTTCAATCGCGGAGCAAAAGCCTTCGTCGCAGGATATGTCGGTGGTAGCAATAATGCCCCAAATTTTGCAGACAGCTTTACCCGTCCCTACTACAAACATATTAACCGCCTAAGCGCAGGCTTTGCTTTAACGGCCGATATGGCGTTGGGACTGTTGGCTGGTGACTTAAAACGCAAAGAGATGCTCTCTGGTCGCTTAGCCGATATTCATAGTCATTTATTTATCGCAACGGCTATTTTGCAGTTTTATGAACATGGCACCAAATCAAAGTCTGAGCGCTTACATGCTGAAGTTGCCTTGCAAAACAGCTTGTACACCATTCAAGAAGCATTCTTATCATTCTTTGATAATTTCCCAAATCGTATGGCAGCCAAATTGGTCAGCTTTGTGACTTTCCCAAGTGGTCGTATTTTTACGCCGCCAAGTGATGAACTCAAACGCCAGTTGGGTGATACCTTTATGGATGACTTTGAGGCCAACCCTTTCCGTGATTATCTAAAAACCATGGTCTACTACACGACCGAAGAAGACGATGTGACTGGGCGTATGGAGCATGCGTATCAGACCTTGACCAGCATCGAACCGTTATGGCAGAAGTTTAAAAAGGCAGAACACAAAGACAGCTTTGAAGGTCTTACCTTTGAAGATCATGTTGTGCATGCCAGTCAAAATGAGGACATCACTGAAGAAGAAGCTGAAGTGCTCATTCAATATAATGCCATACGCTTTGACTCGTTATTGACCGATGTGTTCGATGAACATCTATTACATGTACAAGAACGCGCCAATCCACATAGCCTCGACAACGCTGTACAGCAACTGACTGACTATGCTGAACTGAAAAGTGCCGCACAAGCTCGAAATGGTATTGCGACTGATAACGATGCTCTAGATGATGACTTAAACACTTCTGCTGATACCGATATTTCTACCAGTACCGATAAACCAACAGGTGATGCCAACCCTGATCATGGCTATGAGGTTGACGGTGATGTCGAGATGGTTGCTGAGCAAGATACTGTAGAAGAAGTACAAGCACAGACCAACTTCGAGGACTCTGACCCTGAGACAGAAGCACTGGATCCTCGATACCGTGATGCAGAATCGCATTTAAGCGAACGCATGAGTAATAACCATCGTCTCAATAAATACAATGCTGAAAATTCTGACCACTTGGATAGCGCTGACAAATCTGGCCATTTGGAAATCGCGAATGACAACGTACAAAAATCCAATAATCTGGATAGCATTGAAAACTCACAAGTAGAGGATAACGTAGAGAAACCATTTACATCCGAGAGCAAGTGGCGAGATGGTCTGCGTCGTGATGAAAGCGATAATGTATAAACACAGCAATATATAAATGTGACTGCGTTCAAGACGTAGAAATATCAAATACCACATAACTATTGTTTGATTTAAAAAGACTGTCCAATTTGGGCAGTCTTTTTTTTGGTTACAAACAAAAACTTTTGCTTATCATTAGTGGAAAAAAGCAGTATTATCTGCTCACTTCAAATCGTAGGTAGCCTTATAAGCAGCTTTATCATTGGGTTTATCTCGGCTGAATCATAAAAAAATGTTGCAGTTACCTTAACAATTATTTTATATTGTTTGAGAACCTGACATAAAATGACCAATCAAAATTTATAGACGTAGCAAGATCGGGTGTAGAAACAGCAATCATTTATGCATTGATTTATTGCCATACCTGCTATTGGACGTTGTACACAAAAGGATAGAGGTTATGTGGAAAAATATGGGACTGACAGGCAAGATCATGGTTGCCATGGCGCTCGGTATCATACTGGGTTTGTTTATAAACTATTCAGGACTAAACGCTGAAGGCGGTTTTGTTAATACCTACATTACAAACGGTTTCCTCGCTATTATTGGTAAGCTATTTGTTAACTCACTCAAAATGTTGGTCGTACCGCTCGTACTTATCTCATTGATTTGCGGTGTTTGCGGTATTGGTGATATTCGTCTGCTTGGTCGTATCGGTACCAAAACCTTTATGATCTATATGTTCACCACCGCACTTGCTATTGCAACGGCGATTGGACTTGGCATTCTGTTTGGTATTGGTAAAGGTATGGACATTGGTACAGATGCTACCTTTGAAGCAGCATCAGCGCCACCTTTGCTTGATGTATTCTCTAATATTATTCCATCCAATCCCATCAGCGCGATGGCCAATGGCGATATGTTATCCATCATTTTCTTTGCGATTTTGATTGGTGTCAGTATCTTGATGGTTGGCAAGCCTGCTAAAGGCTTGGTTAAAAGTTTAGAACTCATCAATGAAGTCATCTTAAAGATGGTGACAATCATTATGAACCTAGCACCTTACGGTGTATTTGCACTATTGACTAAAGCCATGGCAGAGCTTGGCTTAGATTTGATTTGGTCATTGCTGGGTTATGTGGCTGTATTGATCGGCTCATTGGCGTTCCATTTCTTTATCACCATGATGATTGTACTCAAAGTCGGTTCAGGCTTATCGATCAAAACCTTTTTGGCAAAAATGCGCGAAGTACAGATTTTTGCATTCAGTACCTCAAGCTCGAACGCAACGATTCCTATTACCTTGCGTACCGTTACTAAGCGTATGGGTGTGAATAACTCTGTTGCCTCGTTTACCGTTCCTTTTGGTGCCACCATCAACATGGATGGTACGGCAATCATGCAGGGTACAGCGACCATCTTCATTGCCAATATTTATGGTATTGATTTGGGTGTAACCGAATATCTAACCGTTATCTTAATGTCGGTATTGGCCTCTGTCGGTACCGCTGGTGTACCGGGTGTTGGTCTGATCATGCTATCGATGGTATTTGCACAAGTTGGCTTGCCTATCGAAGGTATTGGCTTAATCTTAGGTGTGGATCGTATTCTTGACATGTTACGTACTGCTGTGAACGTTGGTGGTGATGCTGCTGTGACAGCCATCGTAGCAAAATCAGAAGGTAAAATGGATTTGGCTATTTATAACGATCCTAATGCTGGTGCAAAGGATGTGTTCGATGGTCATATTGATGAAGACAACGAGCGTGAATTCTCTGAAGTCTTTAGTGATGGCATCATGGGTAGCGAATACGATGATGT
The DNA here is from genome assembly GCF_015864825.1 of Psychrobacter sp. NZS113. Taxonomy (GTDB): domain Bacteria; phylum Pseudomonadota; class Gammaproteobacteria; order Pseudomonadales; family Moraxellaceae; genus Psychrobacter. Next base: position 86,954 of record NZ_JADYWL010000008.1, on the reverse strand, counting down.
TAAAAAAGACTAGCAATGACTAACGGTCTACCCGTATCATTGTTCCATAAAAAACCCCAGTCTAATTTATAAGACTGGGGTTTTTTATGTTTTATACTTCAAGCGAGGTGAACGCTGTCACTCTTTCATAGTGAATTGACTAGGGCCTGTCATCAATTAGATTGTGAGGCTTAAAATGAGAAAAATTGTAGATAAACAAGGAAGAAACTGCCGTTAATATGAACATATCGACAAAATTACTGACGATGTTTAGCAAAATTTAGCCATTTTAAGGCCACTAAATGCATTAATGTGCTAATTGATGACACGCCCTAGATTAGCCAAATACGTATTTAGTAATCATCGCCAAACACACCACCACAATCATCGGACGAATCAGCTTACTACCGCCCTTGACCACCATGTGAGAGCCAAAATACGCCCCTATCGTTTGTCCAACCATCATCGCTAGCCCTACTTTCCACAAGACATTACCGCCTAAGATAAAGAAGATTAACGAGCCTACATTGGTAGATAGATTCAATACTTTTGCGGCGCCTGTCGCTTCTATAATCTGTCGACCGCGTAACGCCACATTACCGAGCGCAAAAAACATACCTGTACCTGGCCCAATATAACCATCATAAAAACCAATGATTGGTGCAACGACTTTTTGCCATTTACTTTCGGATATGCGTGGTGCTGCTTCTACTTCACCAAGTCTAGGCGCAAACAACGTATAGATACCAATAGCGGCAATCAAAAACGGAATCAGCTTTTCGAGCAAATCCGGTGGCGACATCTGAACGGCAATCGTACCGATAACGGAACCAATAAAAGCAGCAATAATACCTACTTTTATACGTTGCGGCTTTACGACACCTTTTCGAATCATCGTAATGGATGCTGCTAATGCACCTGATGCCGCTTGTAGCTTATTAGTACCTAGCGTGAGTACTGGTGGGATATTAGCCAATAGCATGGCTGGTATGGTCAGTAAACCACCGCCGCCCGCGATGGCATCAATAAATCCTGCCAACGCTGCCACAGCCGTAAGCATTAAAATGACTTCTAGTGAAAGTGATAAGTCCATGACACTGACCTGCAAAATTTATAATAAAAAAAGAAAGCCCTAAAAATCGGCTTTGGAAGTTAGATTTAAAATACTGCTATTAGCATTTCTATTAATATTGTTATTAAAATTGCTGTTGAAGTAGCTTTTAGGGTAGCTATTGGTTTTACTAATGTCGCTCATTATAGAGATAAAGGGCTAAAAAAAACCAAAAACATGGCAAAGTCTGTTAAATTTGTCTAACCACTTACCAAATATGCAAGATAAAAGCAGTCTGATTAAAGAATGTATCGACTGGCTGCGCTTTCGCCTATGACATCAACTTTGTCACATTGCTATTACTAATGTGCGGAGCTGAGCGAATGGCTTTTGATTGACGTATTTTGTTGTGTATATTAATAAGAGTATGAGAAACTGTTGTTGTCTGGCTACTATATCGTTGAGAGCAGTAGTATAGATATTTGAAGTTATTGAACTATTTAGTAAATTGTATTTAGCAAATGAGGATGATATGGCAATACGAAGGATTAAAGCATTTTTTGAGTTTGAGGCGGCAGGCGGTATTGTCTTAGCATTGGCTGCTATTGCTGCAATGATTATTGCTAACTCCCCTCTTAATACGTGGTATGAAGGCTTTATCCATGCCCCTGTTGCTATCCAAATCGGTGAATTTGCTATCGCGAAAGACGCGCATCATTGGATCAACGATGGTCTAATGGCGATTTTCTTTTTCTTAGTCGGCCTTGAGCTCAAACGCGAAGTCTTAATTGGCGAGCTATCTAACGTCAAACAAATCATACTACCAGCGGGCGCGGCATTGGGCGGCATGATTGCCCCCGCGATCGTTTACCTACTCTTTAACTATAATGAGCCTGAGTTTTGGAAAGGATGGGCGATTCCTGCGGCCACAGATATTGCATTTGCACTTGGTATCTTAAGCTTACTAGGCAACCGCGTTCCCAACTCCCTAAAAGTATTCTTAGTATCGATTGCTATCTTTGATGATATCGGTGCGATTTTGATTATCGCTTTATTTTATACCAGTGATTTGTCATTACAGTCATTGGCATTAGCCGCGTTATGTCTGCCTTTCTTATATATCCTTAATCGCCGCAACGTCACTAGTATCACGCCTTATCTACTCATCGGTGTGATTATGTGGGTCGCCGTACTCAAGTCTGGCATTCATGCCACTCTGGCTGGTGTGGTCTTAGCACTGTTTATTCCTATGTTTGACCGTACGGATCCTGAGCATTCTCCGCTTGAGGAGTTAGAACACGATCTGCACAATACCGTTGCCTTTGGTATCTTGCCATTATTTGCATTTGCCAACTCAGGCATATCACTCAAAGGTGCAGGATTAGCAGAATTGTTCCACTCTGTCCCGCTGGGTATCGCTGCTGGTCTATTCATCGGTAAGCAAGTTGGTGTGATGGTCATGTGCTGGTTAATCTTTAAACTTGGTATCTCAACGATGCCTAGAGGCATGAACTATAAGCAGGTTTATGGCGCTGCTTTACTATGCGGTGTTGGCTTTACCATGAGCTTATTTATCGGTGGCTTAGCATTCGCTGGCGACACTGCCATGTTCGATGAGCGCTTAGGTATCATCATGGGTTCAATCGTCTCTGGTGTGGCTGGTTACTTAATGCTCAAAGTCAGCTTGAAAGACAATGTAAGTGGCACGTCAGTTGATTTGACTCGTCCGCATTGATAATAAGGCAAGCCACTTAAGAGCGATATAGCAAATAAGTGGCACATTGCCCGAGCCTTCAAGGTATTTCTGCTTAAGAGTTTTTGGTTTAAGGATGCTTTGCTTAAAAATGCTCTGACTTAAGGATATTTAAATTCAGACACATCGCTATAGGAGACAAGGATGCGACGGTTTATACAGCGGCTCTCGTCAAGTATGGCTATCATTGGTAGCATTTCTCTACTATCAGGATGCGCCACTCTCTCTAAGCAAGAATGCCTCATCGGCGACTGGCAGGCTATTGGCTATAATGATGGCGTCGCAGGCTATCCATCAGACCGCTTAGCATCACATGCCAAAGCCTGTGCCAAGGCCAGCGTGGCTCCTGACTATCAAGCATGGGAGCGCGGTCGCCAGTTAGGACTCAAACAATACTGCATCACTGACAATGCCTATAACCTTGGCAGACGCGGACGTAAGCTCAATAATGTCTGCCCAGTCGCCATAGCGAGCAATCTACAACAAGCCAATCAGCGTGGTTTAGAGTACTATAATCTAGAAAATCAACTAGATAGTGACAAAAGACTGTTAGAAGAATATCAAGAAGAATTCGATAAGTTGGAAGGTGGTGCGATGCTAGGCTTTGCCAATGAAAAAGAGGCACGTGCACGTTTACTATTACTCGCTGATGAGCGACGCCAAATCAAACGTCATATCGATGACAGGCAAAGGCAATTGGACTCATTAAATCAGAACAATATACATTAGGGCGTGATGAAAAAGCCTAACCATAACGGCACTCGATAAATATGGATTCAATCGATATCAATAAAAAATCTCCTGATAGCACCTTACCCCACAAGCAGCCGTCAGTAGAATCTTATCTACGTCATGGGCGTACCACTGCGATAGATGACCACAGCGACCTACAAGTCTTAAAGCGCATCAAACGTTATTTATTACCCAAAAACTTTGTCATCTCGCAAGACTTATTAGATGAAATCGTCGCAGGCTACGACATTGGTGACCCGCTAGCAGACGCATTGGCTAATGATGGTATTCGTTTTGCAAAGCCATTACAGCAATTAATCATCGATGGAAAAGTAGATAGTGACCTCACACAAAACGCCTCATTCAATGCGTTAACAGCGCAGTTTGGCAGCCATCCTGATTGGTTCGATCCCAAGCTGGCGCAAATTGGTGCGGTCGCCTATCGCCGTTATCCACTCATGCTCATTTGGCTATTGCGTAATGTCGCATTGATGGCAGGCTATAGCATCCCTGCTCTGTCTTTGCCACTGATTCAGACTGGCGCATTGATGCACGATGCCCTACCTCGCCTGATGCGCACCTATGCTTATATCTTGTCTGTCTCTGAACATCCACGGTCGAACGTGAGCAATGACCAAAAACCTATTGATCAAGTGTTAGCTATTGGCTCTGAAGGCTGGCGACAGTCTATCAAGGTGCGTCAAATTCATACCTTAGTACGGCAAAACCTGCTGAAAGGTAAAGGCAATGCTGCCACTGGCGTCATAGCAGAGGTAGATCAGCACCGTAATCCTGATGGCAGTTGGAATACTGACTATTGGGGCATCCCCATCAATCAAACCGACATGATTGCCACGCATTTACAGTTCTCATTATTGATTATGCGCGGACTACGACTACTAGGTGCACGCATCAGCAGCGAAGAAGCAGAAGGTATTCTGCATTTATGGAATCTGGCCAGCTACTGGATGGGCGTTGATTTAGATCGCTTGCCAAAAGATGAAGCCGCCTGTTGGGAGTGGCTCTATACCTACCTCTCTATCCAACAGCTTGATTTTAAGATGGGACAGCCACTGGCAAAAGCGCTACACGACTTACCACGCCAGCTCATGGGCGAAGACAATAGACGTGGACGCTTCGTTGAAATGGTCAATGCCAGCGTGACACGTACGTTGGTTGGCGATGATATTGGTGATGGGCTAGATTTACCGAAATCTAAGATACGTTTTGGCGTTCTGTCTTCTGTGCCTATTTTATTTGCACTAGATACCGCACGCCAGCACAATCAGAGTGTTGCTAAAAAACTAGAAGCCTTCCGATTCAAGCGCCAAGATAATATGAATTGGTGGCTAAAGAAAAACGATGACTACTATAAGTAAATGATCATAATATAATCGGTTCAATATAATTTGGATACAATGAAGGCGAGTGAAAGTACTACAGCTAGTAGACTAAGTGAGACTGACACCGTAGCCAATTTATAGAGGATTGACTATAGCCTTATATTAAAAGCTATAGCCTTGTGTCTTGTATACGGTAGTACCAGTCAAGCTGCCGATCAAAGCCCGTCTCTAATAAGCTAGCAATCACTCGACCTGTCAGCCCCCATACTGTTTCACCATCCACTTGCCAACTGGGCGTGAGGATGGTCGCCTTTTCATCTTGTATCGCATATTCCACGGCATACTCTACAGTAGGCTGAGTGACTAACGACTCAAAATCTGCCCAAAAAATGCGTGAGATTTCTCCAGGTTCTGGTACCAATATCAGATCTGGGGCAATGAGCGCAACGATAGGTCTGACACTCATGCCGCTCTTGGAAGTCTGAATAGGCAGTTGGCCGAGTAATTGGACTTTATTAGACGGTAGTGCCGTCTCTTCACAGGCTTCACGTAAAGCTGTGATGACGTTATTGCCATCGCCCTGATCATGTTTACCGCCCACACAAGACACCTCGCCCGCATGACTGTTCATATGAGCAGCCCGAAGCGTCAGTAGCAACTTAGGGTGACGCTCATGAGTAATGGCTACCAATACTGATGCATCCGCAATCGGTGTTTGATACAAACTGTCTAAAAGACGAGCACTTTGAGAACCCTGATAAGAGTCAGGCATTATTGAACCAGTAACGGTATTTAAAGTTTCACGTTGAACTCGCTCAGCTAGCCTTCTGAGCGTGGGATAACGAATAAAGGTTGGCACAGCGACTGAAAATTCATCCAAACTTACAGACTGTGGTGGAAGTAGCATTATAATTGCCCTGTATTTTTATCATTATTCATAATCATTACGAGAAGGTTATCTCTTTTATTGTTAGTCGATGTTAGCGCAATATATGCTATCACTGCACATGCTTTATGTGACCGCGGCTCCTTATATAATGCATTCGCAAGCACATAGTAAGAATATCAAAATTAATCAGCTACAAACGGGCTGTTTTTACGAGCACTGCTAGTACGACAAAATTTGTGTTATCTTAGACTGAAGCACGGCGACTATAAGCGAGTCCAAACAGTTTAAATAAAAGACAGCCAAATGCTAAAAGTGGTCAAAGCGATGTGGTTAAAGCAATGATCTAACCAATGTAAAACGGTTTGGCTATAAATGGTTTAACCATAAACGGCTTGGCCATAAATGAAAACAAGATAGGCTATCAGCCTACAATAAGAATTATTATTCTTAGAATAATGACGTCTTTTTCTTACTTATTTTTTGATTCCTACTATTATTATACAAGGCAGTTGATATGAGCTATTGTCTCCAATGCGGTCATAAAGCAGAACGAAAGATACCACCTACAGATAATATACCGCGCTTGGTATGCCCAAACTGCAACTATATTCATTACGAGAACCCAAAGGTTATTTGTGGTTCACTTGTCGTACATAAAAATCGAGTGTTGCTATGTCGCCGTGCCATTGAGCCTCAATATGGTTTATGGACTTTACCAGCAGGTTTTATGGAGAATGGGGAGACCATGGCAGAGGGTGCTGCACGTGAGAGCTATGAAGAGGCTGAAGCGGTCGTTATCAATCCACACTTATATTGCCTATATGATATTCCTGATATCGGGCAAATATACTCTATTTATTTAGCTGATCTCAAGGACGGTGCTTATGGGATTGGTTCTGAAAGCCTTGACTCTGCTTTGTTTGCCGAAGAAGATATTCCATGGGATGAGATTGCTTTTGAAGCCATACGTCGTACTCTAAAAAGCTATTTCGAAGACCGTAAACAATTCGATGACCATGCTGACTTTCCTATACATCAAGATCATATCGGCAAAGATCAAAGTATCAAACGTTTTTAAACGTCGGCTCAACGACCAATCTATCTTTTAAAAAGCCGCTATCTCAAATAGAAATAGCGGCTTTTTATTACCTGATATTTTATATCGCCTTGCAAAACTTATCATGTTTTCCAAAACCTTTGCATGTACCACAAACTATAAAAGATGACGGCATAATGAATAATTAAGGTAATAACTCCCACCACTGCCATCACTTTATGCATGCCACTATTATGAATATCTACCCATGTGATATTGATGTCCATACTTGTTATAAGTACATTAGTATTTAGTACAAACATCACCACTGATACAGCTGTAATCATCAGCACAGAGAGAACGGCAATACGACCACATTCAGCCTTGTCCAACCCTCGATGTTGACGCTTACGAAATAAAAACGTCATTGTCATATTTAGCATAGCAATGATAGCAACGGTTAAAAGCACACCGCCTACTATAAAGTTGAATTGGTTTAAGACATACGTCAACAGCACATAGCTAAGTGCATAAAAAACAGCATACACTAACAAGCTTTTATAAGATTTGGTGTACTCAGTCACTTCTATGATTAATTTATTTGCCAAGTCGATTCCTATTAATTAACTGCTAATATAAAATTAGCCCCATCTTAAATTATTTGCAGACAAAATAAAAGCAGACAATAATTCAGTATTGTCTGCTTGTTTAATGCTCACTATCAAGATCTGGCTTTCATTTAAATATCTAGCGCTTAGTTAAAAAGCGATATTAGCTCTTTATTTTGCAAACGTTAAAGCCAAGATTTTTAACGGCGTCTTCTTTATCATAAGGCGCTAATACTGCACGCACATGACCCTGCCCTTGCAGATATTGCTTGGCAACGCGCTGTATATCAGCAATCGTCACTGCCAATATTGACGCACGCATTTTACGCTGCCAATCGACACCGCGATGATGCAGATTCGCAAAGCACGCTTTGACAGCCTCACCAGCTGGAGAACCCGGCTTATCCATACCTGAGATAATACCTAAGATGGCTTCTTCTAACTGCTCGTCGGTCTGAGGTTCATTCAATAACCATTCGATACTGGCATCAAAGTGAGCAAAGGTCTCAGCGCATTGTGGATCACGATAGCTAAAGAACTTGAAGGCACACGCATTGGCATCGTAACCCGCACCGCCACCATAAGCACCGCCGCGTTCACGAATGGCACTATGTAGATAGCCGTTGCGTAAGTAAGGCGCCAATACCATCAAGGCTGCCGTGTCAGGATGGTCGGCTGCTGGAACGGTATAAGCACTGGCATTATGGTAGACGTTGGTTGGTACTAGCCAAGCCAAATCCTCAACATCGAGCGCCACACCACTTTCTAGTGCTTTGACCGCGTCTTTCTCACCGTTCAGCGCTGTATCAAGTTGCAAATCTGCAAACTCGCTCGGGACACTGTCTTCAATACTCGTATCAGAATTGCGGAGCTGCTCGGCAATCCTTGGCGCTTGGCTGTCTTTCCAACTATCGACAATCAAGCCGCTTAAGCGTTCGCTTTGCTCAGCTTCACAGATGATAACGGCGTGCTTAGGTAAGCTGATCAAGCGTTGATGTAAATCCATCAAGCTGGTGGCCAATTTATCCCACTGTGCATCATCCGTACTGGCATGCGTTAGGAAGTCTTTTAGCGCGTTTAATGCTGGTAGACCGCTGCGCACATATTCTAACTGTGCTTGACGACTCATACCACGACTGGCGGTTTGCATGGCATAAGAATGCCCAGAACCTGCAAGGTTTGACTGCCAACCTGCTTGACGCTGCTGCAAGATTTCTTTGATACGGTCATGCTCAGAAAAGATACTGTGCTCCATCACTTCTTTGAGCAAATCAATCGCTTCAGGCTTACGATTAAGCGCACGCGTTGCCACGACGAAATAGCTGCTAATCGCTTGGCTATCATCAACATTGGTACGTTGGCTGATACGAGCCGTGACCCCTGATGAATGCGCCGCTTGCTTGGCTTGCATTTCATGAGCACTTAGCGTATCCGTTCCTAACTCTGACAACAGACTTAAATAGATAGGCAGTAATGGATGATTAATCACGTCATTGACTGGCAGCTCATCACTGTTAGCCTTACCAATCGCATCGGTCAACGGGATGATCACTTGATAGTAATAGATACCGTTAGTACCCGCTTCATATTCAAATAAAGTGCTTTCTTGCCCGCTCAAATTGACTGATTTCTGCGTGCCTTGTTTAAAGCTAATATCCGTTGGCACGTCTTCTAGACCAACTTTTGGCAATAAGCTTAAATCATCAGGTGCCGCTTGGCGTGCTGCTAAATCCAATGCTTGTTTGTGCAAGATATCTTTGTCATCAGCAGTCAAATCCATCGCGATAGTATCCAGACGAGTCTGCTCAGCGGCGGCAAGACGGGCTGTTTTTTCACTATCAGGTGTCAGAGTAACGCGGACACGATGTTGATTGTCTAACAGATGGGTTTTGATTAAATTCGGTAGCCACTGTGCATCTTTTACTTGCTCACGCAGCCACTGCAAATGCTCATCAACTTCCCACACATCAATAGGATTACCGTCATGAATGGCGGTACTAAACCCTTCTAACATAAGGTTCAGACCATAAGGGATACTATCACCGCCGATATGACGCTGATCAATCTCGATCTGGTGCAAAATAGTTTCGATGGTTTCATCATCGACTGGCGAGCTAGCCACTTCCGTGAGTAAATCAATAATGCCCTGTTCTACTGCTTCGGCATGCTCAGGGTTTGATCCGCGTAGACCCGTATAAAAGGCCATCTCGTAATGACTATCATCGAGTCCCAATAGTGGACTTGGCGCTTTACCCAGTGGATGGCTGTCAAGATAGGCACGCAGCGGCGAGCCAGCATGCTCAACCAATACGCCTTCTAATAAACGTAATGCCAAACGCTGCTTGGGATCGGTAATCGATGGTAATAACCACGCCACGACATGATGAGTTTGATCTGGGCCAGCTTCATCAGCTGTATAAGTATCTACCGCACTAACGGGCGCAGACAAACGCTGCTCTGGACGCGATACATGTTTTTTGCCCGCTTCAAACCGAGTCAAAGCATCTTCGTGTATTTTGGCTTGCGTTTCAGCAACTGGAATATTACCAAAGCTCATAATCACGCTGTTCGATGGGTGATAATGGCTCTGATGAAACTCAACCAGCTCAGTGTGCGTCAAGTCTGGGATCTCGGCAGGATCACCGCCTGAATTATAGTGATACGTCGTCGTCGGGAACAAATGATGAGCGACCGTATGATACAACTGGTCAATCTCACCGCTCATTGCACCCTTCATCTCGTTAAAGACAATACCCTTAAATTGCGGCTTGTCATTTTCATCTAACTCAACACGGATGCCCTCTTGAGCAAAGTCGAGCGGATGAATACTAGGAAAAAACGAGGCATCAAGATAGACAGCAAGCAAGTTGAAGTAGTCATTTTTATTTTGCGTTGCATACGGATAAGCCGTCCAATCAGCGGCAGTCATCGCATTCATAAAGGTATTGAGCGAACGTTTAATCATTGAGAAAAACGGATCACGGACAGGGAATTTTTCAGAGCCACATAGCGCCACGTGCTCTAATACATGGGCCTCCCCTTTTGAGTCCATTGGCTGAGTACGAAAGCCAACCAAAAAGGCATTTTCGTCACTTGAATGCGCCAAGTGATAATGCATTGCGCCTGTTTTGACGTGTTGGCTTATTAATACATCCATCGACAGCGCGTCAATGTGGCGGTGTTCAATTAACTCAAATGCAGGGTGCAAAGTTAAATCTGCAGTAAATAACGTGTCGGTCATAATTGTCCTTATGGATTGCCCAGTTTTATCTAAATATGCCATTTAACCTATCAATGAAGTCATCAGCGATAAAATAAAATTAGGGTAAACAATAGATAAATAGTGATGGTGAATGTAATACTTATCGTAGTGTCGTTTTTATATGCTATTCATATAAAATATTGTGAGTATTATTGTGATTAACCTATGAGTAATATTCAAATTTAATGGCATATACCGATACATTATGAGAAATGACAGCTGTATCAATTAAAAAGAATTTGCCTAACGAAAATAGATGGGGTTCGCACGGTCATAAGTCAAGCCAGCCATCTGGCAATAACAGACTGCTTTGCCGACTTTTTACTAGAAGCCTTTCTGTTAAAGCCTTTTTGTGCAAACCTCAGTTATCAAAACTTTCATTGTTAAGCCTTCTTTATCGAAACCGTTCTATCAAACGTTGCTATCAAAACCGACAGTACCTTATCCAGATCCAGTCATTACCACAATTAAATAGTGGTTTTAGCCCTTAACAAAGGCGTGCGTCACTGTTACTATAAAGTGAACTACTAATTAGGAGCACCTGATGAGCTACCGACATGTTTTATTAGTGACAGACTTATTGCCTGATGCGAACGAAGTTGCTCTAAAAGCCAAGCGCATTCTTGCAGGCTCTCCTGAAGCGAGACTGTCAGTCTTACATATCGTTGAGGATGATATGGTACGCTTTGGGTATGAGTTAGTACCTGCCTCTAGTCTGTCAGGTGATGTCGATGGCGAGCACTGGCAAGAAGCTCGAGCAAAGTTAGCACAGTTCTTAGAGTACAATGAGCTCAACGCAGCCAACTCCGAGGTGACTGCCGCTATCTCCAACAGCAAAGGCATCGTCAATTACTGCCAAGAAAATGCCGTCGATTTACTCATTATCGGACGCCATGAGCGCCACGGTATTGCCGCTTGGTTGATGGGAGCAACGGCAGACAGTATATTGCCAAACGTGCCTTGCGACAGTCTAGTAGTGAAGCTCGATCAGCCTGTACCAGAGTAGTCAATTATTTAGGCAATGACAGCCCAGAACTACTTAACAGCAACCATAGGTAGTGCTATAGTGAAGACTACCTGCCACGAGGAATCGCTCATGAGTTATCAACATATATTACTGGTTACCGACTTGTTATCTGATGCTGACGTGGTTGCCCAAAAGGCCAAACGTATCGTCGATAATCGTCCTGGCTCTAAGTTATCGGTATTGCATATTGTCAAAGATACGATGGTTGGTTTTGGCTATGAGCTGGTGCCAGCCTCTAGCTTGTACGATGAGATTGATGACGAACGCTGCCAAGAAGCCCGAGCCAAACTGGCAGAGTTTTTGGATCGCAACCAATTAAATGCCGTTACGTCTGAAGTAACCACTGCTATCTCAAATAGTGAAGGTATCGTCAACTATTGTCATAAGCACGATGTGGATTTATTGGTCATCGGTCGTCACGAACGCCATGGTATTGTCGCTTGGTTAAGCGGTGCCACTGCAGATAACATCTTACCAAACGTGCCTTGTGACAGCTTGGTGGTTAGACTGGATAAACCTGTCTCAAAATAGCTTACGTTTCAAAGTTTGGTTAACGAGGTTTAAACTAAGTGGCTTGTATTAAAAATAGCCCTTAAAAAAGCGTTTCATAGCATGTACTATGAGACGCTTTTTATTGTCTGTCTTTAACACTATGACCCTTATTCTGATGTCAAAATATCAATGAAGGTCTGCCAAATGGGGCTCTGATGGCGAGCTTTATGCCAGACTAGCCACCATGTCCGTGACAGATCAATTCCTGCCACATTCACTTGTACCAATGTACCTGCTGCCAGCTCTGGCTCAATCACATACTGCGACAAACAACCCAATCCAATATCGGCACTGACCATATGCTTGATGGCTTCTGATTGTTGAATCGCCATAATGACGTCCGCATCGGGTAAATGCTTTAGCAACTGCTCATCGATAATTTGCCGCGTACCAGAGCCTGTCTCTCGCACCAGTAATGGCAATCGTGCCAGTTGTTCAATACTAAGCTCGTAGCAATCGCCCGCATCATTATAGGATGCTATATCTACTAGCCACTGACTATCGCGCTTGGCAAATATCATTAACTTGTCCGTTCGCCATTCTCGTTGTTCAATGGCTTTCATATCTGTCGGACGCGGCATCCCTTCTACTAGGGCAATATCGATATTGAGTTGCTCAACCTCGGCGACCACTTCTTGGGTATTGGCAATATAGGTGTTCACACTCGCATCTGGCAGTGCTTTATATAATTTAGCCAGCAGCGGTGGCAATACATAGTTGCCTATGGTGGTACTCGCGCCAATATGAATCTGTCCTGCTTGGTGCTTATGATAATGCTCAAGCGTTAATGACTGACCCAAGATCGCTTGCGCTTGCACATAAATGGGATGGGCATTGGGATGCTGATTGAGCCGTCGCCCAACGCGCTCAAACAACGGCATTTGCAATCTAGATTCAAGCTCAGTCAGCGCGCTACTGACTGCTGACTGTGATAAATGCAGCTCTTCACTGGCACGGCTGGTGCTGCCCGTCTGATAAATACTCACAAATACCGCCAATTGCTTTAGCGTAATCTTTGGTAGCGTCTGCATCGCTTTTTTCATTAGTTCATGATGCCTTATGTCAGTTTTTAGCCTGTTTTATTCGCTATACCTATCTTTGTTCGATCTTAATATCTTTTTTATTAACTTTAGATAGTCAGCATTAACCTAAAAAATCGATAGTTTGTATCTTATTAATCTGTTTTTATTATAAATCAGCTTGTCTTATACTGTCTATTCATAAGTTTATGCTTATTTCGATTAGCGATAATAGGATAGGTCTGTCATGCATGCTTTTACCCACTCAGTGAATCGTTACTTTCCCAGCAATCGGCACTTAGCAGGATTAGTCGTGGTGCTGGTCGGTAGCTTATTTTGTTTATGGCTCAATAATGGTCTAGACACTTGGTCGAACGGGCGCATCGTCGGATTATCTTCTTTAACATTGGCGATTTTGTTCGGTATGCTATTGGGTAATACGGTGTATCCTAATTTCGCTGAGCAGCTAAATGCTGGCGTATGCTTTGCCAAAGGTCAAATCTTGCGCTTAGCGATTATGTTTTATGGGTTTAAGCTGACGATGACCCAAGTGGCTAGCGTGGGTATGCCAGCGATCATGACCGATGCTTTGGTACTGACATCGACCTTTTTATTGACCTATTGGCTAGGAACGAGATGGCTAAAAGTCGATAAAAAAACAACTCTATTGATTGGCTCAGGCGCTAGTATTTGCGGAGCAGCAGCAGTCATTGCCGCAGAGCCAGTGGTCAAAGCAGAAGCACATAAGGTCACTATCGCTGTAGCGACCGTCGTCGTCTTTGGCACTATTGCAATGCTGCTATATCCATTCTTATATCATCTCGGTTGGTTGCAGCCTTGGCTAAATGCTCAACAATACGGCATTTACACTGGCTCGACCATACACGAAGTGGCACAAGTCGTGGTCGCAGGTAACGCGATCAATCCTGAGGTTGGTAATACAGCCGTCGTGACCAAAATGATACGCGTGATGATGCTCGCTCCTTTTCTACTGATTTTATCTTTTGCTTTAACCAAGGGTGACAATGACAGTCATGGCGAGACACTGTCATTTATAGACCGTATCAAACAAGTCAATGTGCCATGGTTCGCCTTTATTTTTATTCTTATCGTTGTATTGCACACGTGGGTGCCGATGTCTGACAGCTTTGAGCGAAGTATGGTCAAGTTTGATGATGTTTTGCTGACGATGGCTATGTTTGCACTGGGATTGACGACTCACCTGAGTGCTATTAAACAAGCTGGCGTGAAGCCACTCATCTTGGGTGCTATTATGTTTGCTTGGTTAATCATCGGCGGTGGCCTGATTAATATTGCTATTAGCTCTATCTGATAGATTCACTACACTCTCTAAAAAGAGAAATGCCTACGACTATCAAAATAGTACGTAGGCATTTTTAATTCTAAACTTTGACTTCAGAACCATATGATATTTAATGGCTCATATCAAATGATAGACGAAAAAAAACGAACCCGAAGGTTCGCTTTTTTTACATCTATTCATCTATCTGTCTATAAAGACAAATTAGATAGCAACGATGTTATGTGCTTGTGGGCCTTTTTGACCTTGAGTTACAGTGAACTCAACTTCTTGGCCTTCAGCTAAAGTTTTGAAGCCTGAACCAGTGATTTCGCTGTAATGAGCAAAAACGTCTGCGCCAGTTTCTGGAGCGATAAAACCGAAACCTTTAGCTTCGTTGAACCACTTAACTGTACCTTTTTGAACGTCTGACATAATATAATCCTACTTTTAAATTTATTAATGGCCTAGTGACCGGTAACGCTTGCAAATAGCTACTGAACGATAAATATTAAAACGAAGGATTATAACTAATACTACGAGGTAATGATTTGGTGCAGAACTGCTCTTAAGCTTGGGCATATTATAAGTCGAACATCCTGATTTCGCAAGTCCTATCTGAGATTTCGTGTAACTGGAGGCCTTTTTTCGCTGTTTTTTGACCTATTTTCACTGTTTTTTAGGCATTTGGTAATCGGAACAAATACACCGCTACCCCACTACAGACCGCCGCTACCGCCCATGCCATCCACATCATATCAGCAGGTAAACGATAAAATAATATAGATGTCGATATTGCCATCATTATCGTGGCTAACCACTTGGCATAGAAAGGTACTGCATGATTATTTTCCCAATCACGGACAAACTTCCCAAAAAACTTATGATTGATCAGCCAAAAATGAAAACGCCTTGAGCTACGCGCCCAGCACCCTGCTGCTAGCAATATAAATGGCGCGGTGGGCATTACTGGTAGTAACGCCCCCACTATTCCCAATACAAAAAATAGCCAACCTAACGTCAAAAACAGCCAACGTACGGTAGGGTTCTTTGATTGATTGGTTTTGGGACGGTAATAGAACGTTTTTTTATTATTGGTCATAGAAGCCATGTTGTTAGACAGTTCAGCGATAGAAGTGAGTGGCTACTGATTTTTATGAGTAGCTACCTATACAAGCCATTAAGCATGCAATATCACCGAAAATTGTACAAGACTATTTATATGAGGTTTTTGCTATAGATAAGTAGGTTTGGTTAGTGATGGGTAAATAAACGACCAAACCTATCTCTTGCGTTACCTTTATGGATACCTATCTAGGTATTTATCGACTGGTTATTAGTTCTAGGTGTTTATCGACTGGTTATTAGTTACCGCCAGTCACTATCCCAAGCTGCTTGGCTTCTTTTAGCCACATTGGAAACTCTTCTAGCATGTTTTCATACAAGGCTTCTTCGCTAATGTCATCCAAATCATCAAGTTCAAAAAAGTCGCAATTATCAATCACGCGCCCTTCCATATCGTCTAGTTTTTTTAGGATGCCATAACCACGACCACCCAAGCCCACAAACTGCCAAAATATCGGTAGTTTCGCGGCTTCTGTCATGACTCTCGTGATACCGCGATTGTCATTGACCCCACCATCACTGATAAATAGCACGTAGATGGGCACATCCAAGCCGTCTTTTTGATAAAACTCCGTCACGGCTTTCATGACCTCTGCTTCATTGTTGATACGTGGGCCAAGTGCCCATTTGCGCCAGCCGCCATGAGCGTTATCAATAAAACCGTCATAGTTGCTCAGCCCAATCTCGCCCAAATACTGCGGATCACGGGCAAACGCCCAACAGTCTAATGCTTGGTCATCATCAAAGCTCACTGCCAATGGCAATATGCGATTGACTACCTCTTGCACCCGGCCTTTTTTGTACTGTCTGTTCATTGAGCCTGAGGCATCTAGCACCAATGCTACCTTTGCGGTTAATTGCTGCAATTGGCGTTTCTCAAGCGATATCGTGGCTTTTTTGGCCAGATTGACCAGTTTTGGCGCTTTGTCTAGCATGACCTTTTCTAATGAAGGTTTTGCTTTAACTGGCGCTGCGGTTACGGCTGCTGCTTGCGGGCTACTCTCTTCTACGTCACCACCGAAATGCTGCACAATGGCGGCAAGTCCACCATTAAAGCCTTGCGCGACGTTAGATACTCGCCAAACGCCACTCTTACGATACAGTTGCATCAGCATACTGGCTTGCTGCTGGGCAAAGTCTGCTGCTTGATACTCTGCCTGTACTTTTTGCGATTGCTGCCAAATGCCAATCTCTAACGATTGAATTTGATTAAGCGGCGTGTCAGCTGATAACACAAAAAACAAGCTGTCTATATTGGTAGCCAGTTTGGATAAGTTAACTTCAAACTCAGCTTGGATACCTTTACTCACCGTTGGCTGCGACTCGTAATGGGTGAGCTTGATTTGCCCACAAGGTGAGGTTGGCTGATTATAAAACACCATGTAATCATCATTAATCAGTTTTCCCGCTGCGTCTAAGGCAAAGCAGCTGATGTCCATCTCTATTGGGCTTTGGCGAATGAACTTAAGCGTGATGGGTGCGGT
The DNA here is from genome assembly GCF_015864825.1 of Psychrobacter sp. NZS113. Lineage (GTDB taxonomy): Bacteria > Pseudomonadota > Gammaproteobacteria > Pseudomonadales > Moraxellaceae > Psychrobacter. The sequence continues at coordinate 69,794 of NZ_JADYWL010000008.1, read as the reverse complement.
ATCGTCAATAGCAAGATTGCTTAAAGGCGAGCGTTGTCCGACGGTGAGATGGTTCATGGTGTTCCTTACTTTAACTTTAAAGTGTTATTCCTTTAAAGATAATAGACTAATTACTGACATTAAAAAACCGCTACAGCGTGTGCTGGAGCGGTTTTTTATTTTGGGGTCAAGCTATTATAAGCAGCTAACATCTGTTTCTATCGAACCTTAATGCGTTATTCCACTAAGTCGTTATTGTCCCACGGCGAGATGATTAATAGCAGATATAAAATTAAATATTTTGTATACACACTGATAGATCAAATAAACTGAATATATGGTACAGAATCTATTAATATGTTAGATACCTACTTTTAAAGTCCTCTAGAAATAACCTCAGACCTTCTGGTTCTTCTGTATATATAGAAAAATCGTTAATAAAATCATTAAGACTTAATTGTTTACTGAATTTAAAATCTTCTGATAACTCTACATCATTTTGGCAAAATTTATTTTTCAAGCTATTTAGGACTTTATAAGAAATATAAAGCAACTCTTTACCTCTATAGGATTTTACAATTCCGTACCTATCAAAATATTCATCGTTTTCAGAAAATCTGCTTTCTATTTTTTCCTTATTATACTGATCTATACTTATAGGAAATAGTTTGTTGAAAAAGGATGTGTCAATAACTCCATCATTTATAATCTTCTGGTTATAATTCTTAACAATCTTATCTATAACATCATCAGAATTACGAAATTTTATATTTAAATCATTCGTAACAATAGCTCTCAAACATATCATGTAATCTCGAACCAGCATCAGGAACCTATTTTTTTCAGAAACAATGTATCTATTTACTATCAGGTAATCTGAGTTTTCTTCAAGCTCTCCATCTTCTTCTGTACGTTTTTTTACTAAATTTGTCAAACCATCTAAAACATTTATAAAAAATTGATCAGTTATATAAAAATTTTCAATGCTATATTTATTTAGTCTAAACACCCTATTATCAGACATTAAAATATGACTACAATTTAAGTAAAAATCTGAATCTAAAAAAGATATAAATGAATGTTGAGAATAATAACTACTATCATTAATAGCTTTCAGTAAATCATAAGATTTATCAATGCCATTACTAACTATTTTTTCAGTCCCAGTATTTAATATTGACTTTACTTTGACATTATAAAAACTAAAATCTTCGTCTCCTTCAAAAATACAAATAACTATGTCTTTATCTCTATAAGCTTTCGTTTTTGTTATACTCATAAACTCTTTGAATAGAACAGAAGAGTCTTCAGTTTCTAACAACATTTCTTCCACTTTATTCATTAACTAACACCCTATCCTTTCTTCGATGTCAATAGTATATTTTTTTAATCCGTTAGAAAATACGAATGGTGAGTGCGTTGAAGCAATTAGAAAACCACAGTTTTCCAGTTTATAGATATCTTCCAAGATCATTTTTTGCCATGTTATAGAAATAGATATTTCAGGCTCATCAAATATAACAGCTATATTCTTGTCTTCTGTTAAGATCAACCTTGCAAATATAGATATTATTTGTTTTTCACCTGAACTTAAAAGATTAAAGTCAATACTTTCCTCTCTTTCACCATCTAGTTTTAATATATCTAAACTTACCTTTATTTCATCATAATATATCTTTTTATTTTTGAGATATTTATTGCAGATTTGGGAGAATTTTATTAATTTATTGTCACTTTTATTCTGATAATCGTGCAATTTCAGCATATTATTTAAAAAATAAACTAATGTACTATTACTATATATCTCTCCGCTATCTATCAAATTAAATATTCTATCCTTGCTACTTTCACTTAGATATTTTTCATCTATTCTCCCTAAAGTCTTTCTAATAATATTCTGATCGTGAGTATCAAAATAAGTTACATTATCTTCGTGGTTAAGAATTTCATTAATCATTTGTCCGTTCACCTTAGAAATCCAATCTATTGAAGATTGAATTATTTTATCAGTGATATCTTTGATAGCATTCTTTACATCATTCATACCAAAATTAATATCAATCCCTTCTACCTCTTCAATGCCAAAATACTCTAATCTCTGCTCAATTCTACGATAAGTTGGTAAAAACAATGTATCAAAACCTAATTTTTTTCGAGTATATTCTAGTTTTTTAATAATCTCCTTATATTTATATAATAATTCTTCTTTATGTATAGATTCATAATTTTCTTGATCCAAATAATCTAAACTAATTTTTTTCTCATACTCATCAAATAAGCTACGTTGAATTACTTTTTTACTTTTAAAATTATGCCACCTACTTGCAAGTTGTGAATTTTTATTATCTCTATATATAATTTCACTATGGAAGTATTCAAGAAGATCTAATTCTTTTTTATTAATTGTCATCTGCTCAGAAACAGCATTCTTTCCAACCTTATAAAAAATTCTTATAAATTCGAAGTTTACATCTTTTAAATATTTTATATTCCCACTAAATATTGCATAAAACATATTAAGTAGACTGGTCTTACCAAATCCGTTATCACCCACAACAATCAAACAATTATCATAAATATCGATATTTAGATTTTTACTTCCATGTAACCCTCCTACTATAATTCTGTTTATAGAAGTTATACTTACTTTCGTGTCTAATTCATTACTATTAACCTTATGAAGATATTTATTCATAGCATTCCTGTCAATTATTTATCGAAATAAATTTAAGTAAAAATTATTACTCAATATATATTTATTAAAAACGTACTTTATACATTACTTAATTCTACAATCTGCAATCTGCATTATCATCGCCATCAACTGCTATTTTTCTCAGCCAGTTTAGCATTGACTATTTCTGTAGGCGTTTTACTAACGATACTTTTTGCAACTTTCAAAGATATATTCGAGCTCATCTCAATAGACTACAAATAATAGCACACAAATATTTAGTATTTATTAGTAATAAGAGTTAGTTAAAGAACTAACCAGTAGACAATAAAAAACGCCATCACAAATGTGACAGCGTTCTTTATTACTATAGATACTTACGCTTTATTTACAACGCTTTCAACTGCTCCATCTGCGCCGTCATCGCGGTCAACTGCCCTTCTAGCTCAGCCAGTTTCGCTTTCTCAGCATCGACCACTTCCGCAGGGGCTTTACTCATAAAGCCTTCATTACCTAACTTACGCGCGATGCCTTCGGCTTGACCTTTCAACTTATCATATGACTTACCCAAACGAGCCAGCTCAGCCGTTGGATCAATCAGACCTTTCATCGGTACGAGTACCCGTAGCTGACCGACCATACTTGATGATGACAGTGGCACCTCATCGCCTTCTTTTAGGATGGTTAAGCTATCGACTTTGGCAAGTGCTTTAAACTGATTGGCGATACGTGAGAGACGCTCGTCTTCTGCTAGAGAGATATTTTGTAGCAATACTGGCAGACGTACGGCGTTGCCCAGTTTCATCTCACCACGGATGTTACGGACACTAGCAATTAACTCTTGTAGCCACGCCATATCCGCCTCAACTTGCTCACTGATTTGTGCCTCATCCGTTTTTGGATAGTCAGCGACTACGATGCTATCGGTGTTTTTGCGACCTAGTAATGGCGCCACAGTCTGCCAGATTTGCTCGGTCAGATACGGCATGATTGGATGGCTAAAGCGTAGCGCTGTCTCTAGTACATGCAGCAGCACATAGCGAATTTGCGCTTTACGCTCGTCCGATACCGAGTCATCATTTAGACTGGCTTTGGCAAGCTCAACGTACCAATCACAGTACTCGTTCCAGATAAACTCATAGATATCTTGGCTGACCATATCCAGACGATACTGGGCGAAATGCTGATGGATATCGGCAACGGTAGAGTTCAGACGACTCATGATCCATTTTTCTGGTAATTCCCATACATCAGGATTCGCGGCTTGGTCGATAGGCTTGGCAGCACCTTCGCTATCGACACAGTTCATGAGTACAAAACGGCTGGCGTTCCAGATTTTATTACAGAAGTTACGATAGCCTTCGACACGCTTTAGATCAAAGTTAATATCGCGACCGGTACTGGCTAAGGATGTGAAGGTAAAGCGCAGTGCATCCGTACCAAAGGCTGGGATGCCTTCTGGGAACTCTTTACGCGTTTGCTTTTCGATTTTGGCCGCGTCTTTTGGATTCATCATATTGCTGGTGCGTTTTTCTACCAGCGCTTCCAGATCAATACCATCGATTAGGTCAATCGGATCTAAGACGTTACCTTTAGATTTTGACATTTTTTGACCATTGCCATCACGTACCAGACCATGCACATAGACGGTCTTAAACGGTACTTGCGGCGTACCATCTTCGTTTTTCACGAAGTGCATGGTCATCATGATCATGCGGGCAACCCAAAAGAAGATAATGTCAAAACCTGTCACCAACACGCTGGTTGGGTGAAAGGTGTCCATCACGCGTGGATCGGCGTTGACGTCTGCCCAGTCAAGCGTACTGAACGTCCACAGACCAGAGCTGAACCACGTATCGAGCACGTCATTATCTTGGCGCAATACGATATTGTCGCTTAGATTGTACTTGCTACGTACTTCCGCTTCGTCACGGGCGACATAGATTTCACCTGTCGCATCGTCATACCATGCAGGGATACGATGTCCCCACCACAGCTGACGGCTGATGCACCAATCTTGCAGATCGGTCATCCACGACATATACATGTTTTTGTACTGCGCAGGGACGAACTCGATGCTCCCGTCTTCTACCGCGTCAATCGCAGGCTTGGCCAGCTCTTTAACCGCGACATACCACTGATCGGTCAACCACGGCTCAACGATCGTACCGCCACGCTCAGCACGTGGGGCTTTTAGTGCGTAGTCTTCGATATCTTCTAGCCAGCCCTGCTCGCCTGCTTGCTCAACGAGGAACTTACGAGCGGCAAAACGCTCAAGTCCTGCATACTCGCTTGGTGTGGTCTCTAATTCTGGCTCACGCGTTTGCAAGTCAGGATAGACTTCCATCGCTGGCAAAATATTGGCGCGCTCATCAAGGATGTTAATCAATGGCAAGCTATGACGACGACCCAATTCATAATCGTTAAAGTCATGCGCTGGGGTAATTTTTACGCAGCCCGTACCGAAGTCTTTTTCGACATAATCATCAGCAACGATAGGCACGACGCGACCCGTGATTGGCAAGGTAATGGTTTTACCGACTAAATGTGCATAACGCTCATCGCTAGGATTGACTGCGACAGCCGTATCACCAAGCAAAGTCTCAGGACGTGTGGTGGCGACGACTAGATAGTTTTTACCATCTTGGGTGGTTAGCTCTGCATCCGTGAAATGATAGCGGAAATGCCACAAGCTGCCTTTTTCGTCGTGGTTTTCTACTTCTAGGTCAGACAGCGCGGTTTGGAACTTAGGATCCCAGTTGACCAAACGCTTACCACGATAGATAAGGCCATCGTCAAATAGACGTACGAACACTTCTTTTACCGCGTTAGATAGACCATCATCCATGGTAAAGCGCTCACGTGACCAATCAACCGAGCTGCCTAAACGGCGAATTTGGCTAGTGATATTGCCACCCGACTCTTCTTTCCATTCCCACACTTTATCAATGAAGTCTTCACGCGTCATATCACGGCGCTTGATACCTTGCGCCTCCAAACGACGCTCAACGACCATTTGAGTCGCGATACCAGCATGATCCGTACCTGGCTGCCAAAGCGTATTGTCACCATCCATGCGGTGATAACGGGTGAGCGCATCCATGATTGCGTTGTTAAAACCATGGCCCATATGTAGCGAGCCAGTGACGTTCGGCGGTGGTAGCGCGATAGAAAATGACTCGTCTTTGTCAAAAGTCGGCTGAAAATAGCCGCTTTCTTCCCAGCCTTGATACATGCCTGCTTCGACTTCCGCAGGATTATAGGCGTTTTCAAGTTGGCTTAAGGCCGCTTGGATAGAGGCGGTTAGGTTGTGGTTACTCATAATGGCATTATCTTTTATTGATTGAATGTGATCAAAGTTAATTGAATTAAAGCGAATATGAAAATTAGGAAAATCATGAATAGAGTGATTTTAACGCAGATAGGCAGATTTTGTTAGATGGTAAGGCAATTTATAAAGCCTGAAGGCAGTTTTTGAGCAAATTATTAATCAATTAACAACAGCAATCAGCTCAATGCTAAACATAAACAGCGATCGTCATGCGATAGAATATAGCTTCTATCTCAATATAGCTTCTGTCTCTACGTTAGACACATCCTATATAGCAAAACTATTATCTTTTAACCAGTGAGCTTACCGTGCCCCAAGATATTGATAGTCATACTAATCATAAAAAAGACCCGCAAGCCTCATTTACAGATGATGAGCATTTGGCGGATGACAGTCATAGAGAAGGCCAACAAGAAAGCAGCTCTAATAACAACGTTAATGACAACGTTGATGGCAAAGCTAATGGCAACACCAATGAGACAAAAGTCACTGAAGACCTAAAAGATAACGATCTGCCAGAAGAAATCAGTGACGAAGACAAAGAAACCATCAAAAAAGTCGCCAATGACGATAATTTGAGTCACGCAAAAAGCTATGCCAGCATCTTAGTTGAGCAAGTCATGGACGCCAAAGAAACGTTTGAGCGCTCGCTTGGCTCACTCTTTACCAGTGCCTTTACCGCTGGGCTTGAGATTGGTATTAGTTTCTTTATGATTTTATCGGCGTTTGCGCTCCTAAATGAGGTGATACCAAGTCACTATGCCATGGTGCTGTCATCCCTACTGTATCCGATCGGCTTTATTATCGTTGTCATTGGTCAGTCTTTATTATTCACCGAGCAGACCTCGCTCTTGAGCTTGCCGGTCTTAAATAAAATTGAACCACTGCACAAATTGCTACGGCTATGGGGCATTGTGATTGCGGGCAATATCGTTGGCGGCTGTCTATTTGCTGCATTAATGGTTGGCTTAGGCCTACATATGCATCTGTTTACAGACCATGCCATCGATGTCTATGCCGAGCATATCTTAGGGTTTGCGTGGTGGGTGATATTTGGTAGCGCCGTACTGGCAGGTTGGATGATGGGTGTGACCGCATGGCTTGTGACCTCAGCACGCGATACCCTTAGCCGCATTGTCTTAGTCACCATCATTACTGGCAGTATCGGATTTTTGGGTTTACATCACAGTATCGTGGGTAATATTGAGGTATTTTCTGCCTTACTGTATGGCAATACCGTCAGCCTATGGCGCTATTTAGTATTTTTAGCAGTGGTGTTGGTGGGTAATACCGTCGGCGGTGTGGTGTTTGTCGCAGTACTGAAGAACCGCACCTTCTTGTTTGAAATTGAAAAAGTAAAAGAGCAAACCGCTAATGCTAAAGCAAGAGTAGATGTCCGTCATCGTTAAACGCTATCCTCAATCCTGTCTTGCGCTATATTCTACAGACTGTATGCAATGGAATATATCAACTATACATGCAAAAACCCCATAACCAGCTTTAAAAGATCAAGCTGGTTATGGGGTTCAGTTAATTAAAAGACGTTTAAGTAATTTATAGTCTTAAGATTAAAGTCTACGTGCTGCCATCACACTACTGTCTATCTCAGTTTGCTTCGCCTTATTGTGTTGCGCACTGAATACTCTCACCATGATACCTGCGGTTAAGAACATGATTAGTGTATAAATAGCTGGCGTCAGCGACATTTTGTAATTGGCTAATAGTGTCAATGCCATAAACATAGAAAGCGTACTGTTCTGTAGGCCGACTTCCATAGTGATCGATCTTCTTTGTGCGGGATTCAGACCAAACCATTTACTGGTGTAATAACCAAGCGCCATCGTCGATACGTTCAATATCAATGATACAGGGCCAGTGGCTATCAAGGCTTCTACAATGATGTCTTTTTGCACATAGCTTAGGAATAGCACCAAGAAGCTCAGGAATATCACGCCAAAACGAGAAACCATGACCTGTGTTTTATCTGCAACCGTAGGCGCATAGCGTTTAATCAGCATACCAACGCTCACAGGTAAGATAGTCAGAGCAATCAAGCTGACCATGGTTTTGACCACTGGCAACTGAAACTCACTACCCGCGCCCATGAAATACACGAGCGAAAAACTGAGGACGATAGGAATGGTAAACACGGTAATGACGCTTGCAATAGCGGTCATGGTAACCGACAGTGCGACGTCACCTTTGGCCAAATAAGTGAATAGGTTTGAGGTGGTGCCGCCAGGACAAAGCACCAGTAACATAACCCCAACGGCATATTCAGGTTCTAAGGACATCGAGGTTGCCAAGGCAAAACCAACCAATGGTAAGAAGATCAGCTGATTGGTTAGGCCTATTGCGACTGCTTTGGGGTATTTGACGACTCTTTTAAAGTCATTGGTAACTAAGGACAGACCCATCCCCATCATGATCAAAAAGATACCAATGGGAATGACTTTTGAATTTACAAACGTGACTAACTCCACACCTTCCATAACTACATCCTTGTAGATAGAGCCTTTACATAGGCAGTTTTATGACAACTTTGTGATGCTTAATCAGCCAATCCTGCTGAAATTTTTGGTAAAAGCCATCGACGTCATCAATGTTTTGTATGACAACATTACTTGACAGCATTCCATGCCATCTTTCACATATATTCAGTAATCGTAATAGAGCGGTAACATAAAGTATATCTTTGTAAAAGTGTATGTATTTGATTTTTTTGACTACTGGTCAGTCAACGTTGAGTTTTGTGCTGCGACAACCACAGAGGAGAATCTAAATAGCAGTGCTACGAGGTGTTAAGAGATGCTAGGAAATGCAGAAGATACACGTGCAGGTGATGCGTGTGTCGCAGAAACGATAGGTGTATGGTCAGTACTGATGACTGCTGTGCCATAAGCAATGGCTTCTACCATGCTGCCTAGTTGATTGACGTTAGTCACCTCAAGGCGTAGACCATAAATGTGATTACAACCTTTGGCATTGGCCTCGGTACGCATCCGTACGATAGCCTCACGGCGGGCGCGATCTAATAACGTCTCGTAGGTGGTCAGATTTTTACCAAAGATACTTAAGACACGGGCGATAATCATTTTGAAATAATCTTGACCAATCACCACACTACCTAGTACCAGCTCACCCTGACTATTAGCCGCGATATTGGGACGATAAAAGCGTTCGCTTGATACAATGATATGACTCAGTGCTTGCTCGTCGATGCTCAACTGTGCCAAATGCTGACGCTCGTGACGCGTGCCAAAAAACCAACCAGCCGCGAATAATAAAACAAACGGTGCATAGTTGATGAGAAATTGGGTAAGGGAGTTGTTCATGGCACGTCTCTTATCATACAAAAGCATCAATGCTTTAAGATTCGGTTAACTAACCAAAAGGATTGAAACGTGGCAACTCATCAGTAGGTTCTGATGATGGGATTTGCGTACTTGGGTGTTGACCTGAGTGATGATGAAAGTCGTTTGTCGGATTTTGATGTGATTGCTGTGGCATTGGTATTGCTTTGACAGCAGTGCCATAAACAAATAGCTCAGAGGCTCCCTGCGCGATGCTAGAGGTCGAAAAACGCAAACCAACGACTGCATCAGCACCCAAAGACTCTGCCTTGACAATCATGCGGTCTATCGCTTCTTGGCGCGATTCTTCTAGCAGCTCGGTATAAGCTGTCAGCTCACCACCGACGATGTTTTTTAGTCCAGCAAACAAGTCTTTACCAACGTGCTTTGAGCGTACCGTACTGCCGTACACCACATCTAAACGCTCGGTAATTTGATAATTGGGTAAGTGCTCAAGATTGGAAAGCTGCACAGTCATGTTACGACCTTATCAGTGAGTTAAAGAGGTGTAAAACTGCATGAAATATAATAAGCAGCGCTATTGATAGTACTGCTTATTAAATACAAAAGTATTAATCGTTGGTATGAAACAACAAAAACAGCTCAGTCAAATTGCCTTCAATGCTATTGGCCATTTGCGCCAGCTTATCTTCATCTTTACGCATCTCAGCAAGCTCTGGATCTTCGTCATCGATACCGCTCAACACAATCATTGGTAAAGTCAAAACCGCTACGTCTTCTGCGGTTTCTTCATCTTCAAACCAATCACTGGCTTCATCACCATACATTGCATCGACAAAGCCGATTGACCAAGCAACGATATCTGAGTCATCTGAAAAGTCGACGGCTACTTCTTCATCACCAGCGTCTTCATTAAACGGTAGCGCGATAGGCGTCTCGTTTTTTAACTCAGCGATGATTGAGTCACGCCAGCGTGTGATGCCATCGATCACGTTTTCTGGAATCTCACTAGTGTGGCCTTCAAACAATGCATCCATCCAGTTAGGCAATGGGAGACCGATGACTGTCGCCGTCAAAAAACCATGCGCAGCAACACTGTCAAGCACAAACTGGCTCTCTTGATTGTCCATATAGTCTAGTAATTCGTCAAAACTTAATTGGTTACTCATGGTGTAATTGTCCTTGAAAGGTGGATTACGACAGTCTTAATAAATGCGCAATAAACGTTCAGTTACGTGAAAAATCAGTGATAATTTGAGGATAAAGGTCATTCGAATAAACATTCAAACAACCATTATAAAATCAGAACTACTGCATAGAATGGGCTGCTAGCAACCATAGAAAAGTAATAAATAAGATATCATCACCCTAATACCATCAGGTAATGAGCCATTATTACGTGGCTTTAGTCGGCTTAAATGACTGAACTTTCTTATATTGCGTGAGGACTTTATTCTAAAATCTAAAAGTCGTCATCATCCCAGTCATCGCCATCTTCATCGAAGTTATCGATGTCATCTAAATCGTCTTTTAGCTCTTTAGCCAATCGTTTTTCTTCTAGCAAATTATCGATTAGACGACGTTTCTCAAGACTGCTTAAGCGCGTACGTACACTCGTCTCAGCCTCTTCCACCATCTTTGCATCATCATCATCGATGAAATCATCATCAAAATCGTTGTCAATATCAGCGTCACTCATGACAAACTCCTATCATTTTTGGCAAAGGTATTAAGAATACATTAATATATATATGCCTTATAAAGTCTCTACTGAACGTTGTCAATGCTTTTTATCACTATGGCCTATTTTGGCTACAATACCAAGGTAATGATGTGGGCAATATAACAGACAATTGTGTACATAAAAACAGAAAAATTGCCATTAGTTAAACATCATTACATAGATACTATTAAATATGTGACTCATCTTCATTTTCAATCATCAGTACCGAATTTCGGACATCCGCCAAGCGTTGAATCATTGAATCATTCCCACCATCGAATACGGCACATTCACGCTCATAAACGGTCGTTGGACGCATGATGCTTTGCACTTGTATATGATGACTGATTTGCTTGAGTCCAGCATTCGGTAACAAGATCAGCATCTGCTCTTTTTTGCCAACACTGTGCAGCAATTGCGTCATCGCATCACTTTGCGCATCATCACTGATACCCGCTTTGGCAGGTAATGCAAAGCGCGACAGCTCGATATGCTTATCATGGATAATCTTATTAAGCATTAAATACAACTTACCAAGCATCACGCCTGCTAGTGCAACTTTGGCATGGCTATTATCAGCTTTTAATAGCACGCTCGCACCGCTGTCATCGAACTTAGGCTCATTTATCATGCTGACACCTAGCAACAATGGCTGTTTGAGTAGCTCGGTCGCTGCTTGGTTCAACAGCTGAGTGCATAATGCTAAATAAGGCAAGCGCTGGGCAGGTGCAAGACGCTCAAGCATATTAAACTCGTCATGGAATACAATCTGTACTCTCACGCTGTCGAATGCTCGTGTGGCAGACAATCGCGAGGCGCTGCTAGATCTATGAGTACTACTACCGCTCACATCGTCTTGCGTACTTTCTTCTACTTGATCATCTGCCGCACCATCAACAGTAGTACTAGAATGAGCAGTATCACTCGCCGCACTTTGGTTTTGTTGTGTTCTTAAATACTGGTTTACTTCACTATTCACATCAAATTTACGAAGGTCGGCTGGCTTGTGCTCTGAATCACCCTCATCCAAGCTGCCCATTGTTTGAGAGTCGTTTGTTTGACGGTCAGCTGAACGGCGCTCGTGGTTACGGCTGCGCTGATCGATTTGCATATACTGCTCACGATGCAAATCTTGTATATCACGACTGAGCGCATTGATTTGCTCTTTGGTTGGACGAGCAAGATAACCGTAAATCAGCCATAGCAATAAATGTAGCAGCATAGTACCGATGACAAACGGCCACTGCATGGCGATAATCTCACCTTTGCTAATGTCCTTTAATGTCAGTGCTACACTACCGATCACAGCATCACCGTTGGTGGCAATTTGACGAATCGTATCACCTTGCTGCATAGGCGCATTGCCGACTGGTACCAAGATATCGTCGTTATTGTCTGTGATCAATATCTTCGTCACGTCTTGCTCGCTGGTATAGCGATTGGCAATCACGCTTAGACTGACACGGTCTTTATTTTCTAAAGACAACCTTGCCTCATCAATCAGCTGAGCAACCATCTGCTCGCCTTTTAACGCACGACTGTTGCTCAACTGTTGATCGGTGCTGATAACCAATAGTAGAGTCTGCAAACAAAAACTAACCAGAAGAATAATGGCAAACAACCCTTGCCGCGGCGCTAAATACGTCATGATATGTTAAACTTTTTTGGATAAAAGAAATTAAAAAACAAGGCTATTGCTCATTTTTTGGCTATTTTTCAAAAACGGTGATGCAGGCATTTTTTTTGTAACGCGTGTCTTTATAACGTATATCTGGGTAAACCATTGCTTATAGTCGATTCAATTCAAGAGTAGTGCAAGGCAACCGAGTGTAGATGTATATGTGATACTTCAAGCGAGGTTAACGCTGTCATACTTTTATAGTAGAAGGACTATAGGATAAACGACCGCATAGTAGACTTGTTATGACTAAACACATTATCATAAATACAACTCGTTTATGCTATCTACTATATCACCATAATAAACCTTATAGCATTAGCAGCTTTATAAATTTGTCATCATAATAACATTCAATTTCAAACGCTTTTCTGTCTGGTACAGCCCTTTTTAGTTAACCATGATACTTTGCATGTCATCTATAGGCGCTGCCGATGAAAGCTGCTATTATTCCCAATCTTATACGAGCATACAAGGGACAATTAAGCCATGCCAAACAATACATCTTATTCGTTACCAAAAGACAGCAAAGCATGGCAACAAGCCGTTGACTCTATTGCATCGCTCCTACCTGACGGTACCGATCTGCAGGATTTTGACGCGCTACAGTCCCTACCCGTTTTTGCACTAATTGTGGTGCTACCGACCAAAGTCTCAACCCTTGATATCCATCAGTATGTACAGTCGTGGGTCGATGAGCAGCCCAACTGGCATCTGGTCACTGTCGATGAAGATACCGATGCAAGTTTTGTGAATATTACTGTCTCTGACACAGAACCAACATCCGGCAATGCACAACGCCTTCCTTTTACACAGTCACAAGTATTCCGCTATCTATTGGTACCGGTCACTGATACGCTCATGCACCCTGCCAAAAAGACGGCTGCCGCTCACATCATTGATGACCAGTTAACCACACGCTTGCGTCGTGATTTGGCCGAAGAATATAAGAATACTCGCAGCGCTGACAGTGTGGATGATTTGAATGTCGTTGATTGCCATATTTTATCTGTCGGTCATATGCTACGTACCCACAAGCTTGCCTGCTTCGATATGGACTCTACTTTGATTGAGCAAGAAGTCATCGTTGAACTGGCAAAAACCGCTGGGATTGGCGAAGAAGTTGAAGCCATTACTGAAGCGGCGATGCGTGGTGAGATTGATTTTGATGAATCTTTTGCCAAGCGTGTGGCACTATTAAAAGACATTTCAACTGACGTGCTAGATGATATTTGCAGCCGTTTAATATTATCAGTAGGCGCACGCACTACGATCAGTGCGCTCAAAGCCTTGGGTTATCACACCGTACTAGTATCGGGCGGCTTTACTTATTTTGCCCGCTATATTGCAGATCAGTTGGGTATGGACGAGGTTCATGCCAACTTTTTAGATATTGAGAAAGGTAAGGTAACCGGTCATGTACAATTACCCATTGTCAATGGTGCCAAAAAAGCCGCAATCGTTGAACACACAGCTGAGCGCTTAGGCATTGATATGTCACAAGTGGTCTGTATTGGCGACGGTGCTAATGACTTGCCAATGATGGCCATTGCTGATCTAGGCGTCGCTTATCACGCAAAACCTATCGTCCAAGCACGTGCTGATGCCGCGGTAAATGTGACTGGTCTTGAAGGCACGCTTTATGCCCTTGGCTATCCAGCGCTTGCTCCTACTAAATAAGTGCTAAATGCTCGCAATCGTATAAAAAGCTAGGTTGATGTTTTATCATTAATCTGGCTTTTATCTTTCTAGCTTTTATACTTTGTTGCCACTGGTCATGATGCTATTTTAATCAAACCATTTGAATCTTACCGCCTGAGCATTACTTTGGTATAACTACAATTTAGTCTAACTATACTTTAGTCTAACTGTAGTCACTCACTTTCAACGCTCATCTTAAATCAAGGACTGTCCATGACGGCACCCCAATCCCCCAAACCAAGCGAGTCGTCAGCACCGCAACCATTAGATACTAGTGTTACTACGGACAATCCAAAACAGCTGTTAGGTGTCTATATCAAAGGAATGGCCATGGGTGCAGCCGATATCGTACCTGGCGTCTCTGGCGGTACTATTGCGCTGATTGCTGGTATTTATGAGCGATTGATTAATGCGCTTGGCAGTATTGGCCCCAAACTTTGGCAGACATTTCGAAAGGAAGGTGGCATCAAAGGTTTGCTTGCTGTGTGGCGACAGGTCGATGCGACATTTTTATTATTCTTATTATTAGGTATCGCCACCAGTTTCGCCACTTTGGCAGGCATGATTAAGTACTTGCTAGACAATCAACCACTGCTGATTTGGTCGTTCTTTTTTGGATTGGTCGTTGCAACTATATTTATATTACTAACTGAAATTAAGCGTTGGAATATAGGACGTATTGCCTTGTTTGGCGTCGGTCTCGTTAGTGCAATGGTTATCAGTAGTTTGCCATTACTCACCGGCACGCCAAGCTTACCTTATCTGTTTTTTGCAGGAGCAATCGCGATTTGCGCCATGATATTGCCGGGTATATCAGGCTCCTTTATTTTATTATTGTTAGGTGCTTATGACACGGTATTAGAAGCCGTACATACCCTTAATTTTACAGTTATTTTCACTCTCATGGCTGGTATGGTCACTGGACTGCTACTGTTCACCCATGCACTAAAATGGCTATTGGCTCGCTACTATCAAGCGACCCTAGCGCTGCTCACCGGCTTTATCGCTGGCTCTTTGATGAAAATATGGCCGTGGAAAGTAGATATCTTAAACACCTTAGATAACGAGGCAATAAACAACGTCATGCCGTGGCACTACCCTACTGGTCCACACTGGCTCAGCACACTGGGGCTAATGTTATTAGGTGCTGTGTTGGTATCACTGTTATCGTGGTGGGGCAAGCGTAATAACCATCATTGATAACAATTTTAGTTGCTATTGATTAGGAAAACTCTTACTTTGAGAGAGAAACAAGCGCCTCCCCTTACGGCGCTTACTCTCCAAATCTACAATAAAAAATCATCGAAACATCCTAAAAAACCAAACGTCATCGGTTGTCGCAAACTCGCCTGTACCCTCTTTAGCTTTGCCTCGCAAACTTTCATAATAGTCTTATTGGAATTCACCTTATGAATAGCGAGATGAATGATGTTACTAACTATATTTTCTTTTATCGACATAGCGACATGGAGCAATGCTGCTCTACTTGGCTACGGCTTGTTGGCAGTGCTCATAGCGGCGCTCGCCTTCTCGTCTCAGCGCTGGCTGCTCTTATATCTATTTGGCGGTATGGCGTATTGGCTAAGCGTGGAAGTCATTCACAGTATATTATCGAGTCGTCTGATGCTGTCAGAGTTATCAGATTGGCACAGCTATATCATCGCCATGGGTCTCAGCTGGTTGCCTTTAGCGGCCTGGGTGCTATATCGAGCGCTACGTTACGACGATGTCAGTCAATCGGTTCAGCTGCAGCGTGAATTAGAGGCTGCACGCTATATCGAGCATACGCCCGTCTACGATGATGATTACCAACCGCGCTTTCACTAACATTTAGTCCTATATAAATTGGATACGGTGTCAGTCTTGCTTAGCCTACTATTCGTAGTACTGTCACTCGCTTTCTTTGCAACCCAGTTATATTGAACCGACTATAGCCAACTCTATATAAACCATACTGCCGTCATTGAATGTTACAAGATACTTAACGCTCTCTACGTAACTCCTAAAGAATAACAACCTGTCCATCGTTTATAATGTAATTATATATTTGTCACAAAAATTGTTATAAAGTACGTATTATTTTGCGTCTCATTTTTTAGGAGTTCGATTATGTTTACTATTCCTGTTCTAGATATTAAGTCTGATCCTTTAGACGTGTTGTTGGCTGTGATCGGTTATCGTTTATCTATGCTAGCTGATAGCGACGATGAAGCTGTCAAAAAGCTATTCGCTGATCGTAATGTCACGATTGAACTTGCCAGCACTGAAGCGGACATCGCCCGTTATTTTGTCTTTGATAATGGTAGCTTTAGCCAATCTAGCGGTCATGCAAAATCAGCAGACCTCACTATCAACTTCAAAGATTCTATGACTGGTGTTAAGCTTTTGACCAAAGGTAACCTTCCAGCATTTATGACAGCGGTTCAAGAAGGCAATTTAAGCATTGAAGGCGACTACAGCCTCATGATGTGGTTTAACAAGCTTGCCAAGCATATCGTTCCAGCGGTGCCAGAAGAGTGCAAACCTTATCTGGACAAAGCCAAGCCTTATGCTTATAAAGCACAGAACTTTGCAAACCATTGGATTGGTGTTGCCAAGCATAAACTGGGCAAATAACCAGATACAAATAATTAGACCGTTAAATAGCAAAATGAACAGCAAATAGTTACTATTGACCTACTTTATTGTATTCAATATAAATACTATTTAACAGCACTCTGATTTTCTAAAAAGGTTACGGTATACTATATCGCAGCCTTTTTTATTATTTTAAAAACACAAAAACATTTAGATGTACCCAATACCGTTATAAAAGGATTTATCTCATGGCAGGATTACTTAACATCTCAGAACCCAATGCCGATAGCCACGCTCAGACACTCAATCATCAAAACAGTAACGATGATTTTTTGGCCAGTTTAGTCACCGATGCCAACCAACCAACTCCGCACAAGCATAGCCGCGAAGAAATCGCCGCACTGTTTGATTTGCCATTGATGGATTTGTTGTTGCAAGCACAAACAATACATCGGGCACACTTTACTGCCAATGAAGTACAAATCAGCACCTTGTTGTCGATTAAAACAGGTAATTGCCCTGAAGATTGCGGCTACTGCTCTCAATCAGGTCACCACCGCGACACGACTAAATTACAAGCAGAGAAACGCATCGAAGTGGACAAAGTCATTGCCGCTGCTAAACGTGCCAAAAACAGTGGTTCATCACGTTTCTGCATGGGTGCTGCATGGAAACATCCAAGTGCAAAAGACATGCCTTACGTGGTTGAGTTAGTTAAAGAAGTCAAGGCATTGGGGCTTGAGACCTGTATGACGCTTGGTATGTTAGATACCAATCAAGCGACGCAATTGGCGGATGCCGGATTGGACTATTACAATCATAATCTAGATACCTCACGCAGCTATTATGAACAAGTCGTCAGCACGCGCAGCTATGATGAACGTCTGGATACGATAGACAATGTGCGCAACTCAGGCATCAATGTCTGTAGTGGTAATATCGTTGGTATGGGTGAAAGCCGTGATGACCGCATCGACTGGGTACATGAATTGCTCAAAATGCCAAAAGCGCCAGAGTCGATCCCAGTCAACTTGCTCGTCCCTATCGCCGGTACTCCTATCGGTGACAAAGTACTTGCCGAAGGTCAGCTGTCTGTGCTTGAGTGGATTCGTACCATTGCCGTAGCGCGTATATGTTGCCCAACCAGCTATGTGCGTCTATCTGCTGGCCGCGAAAGCCTCTCTGACTCCGAGCAAGCCTTGGCCTTTATGGCAGGTGCCAACTCGTTCTTTTATGGTGATAAACTGCTGACGACTGGGAATGCCAGTCAATCAGGCGACGACAGACTCATGCGTGAGCTTGGACTAACCAAGCAATTTGCAGCACCAAGAGCGCCTAGAGTACTGCCTGTCATGGATGCGATGAATGGTCATCAAACACAAGTAATATTGGCTGACTAGTTTGATGGTGTGCAGCGACTATTCATCAATAACCTGCATTGCACTTGCATTTGGGCTGTGTCATCAATTAGCCCTTATAAAAAGCGTATGAAAATAAGCCTAGGGTGTGTCCTTATTCCAAATGACTGATAACAAGAGATTAAGTAATGGCAGATTATTTTAACTGGATCAAAGCAGCACATATTATTTCTATGGTTTGCTGGTTTGCGGCGATTTTCTACTTGCCACGTCTGTTTGTTTATCATGCGATGAGTGATGATACCATCAGCCAAGAGCGCTTTGCCATTATGGAGCGTAAGCTGTATCGTGGCATCATGACCCCATCGATGATAGCGACATGGGTCTTTGGTCTATGGATGTTGGGGCTGGGCTGGGATGTCTATAAAACTCAAGGTTGGCTGCACGTCAAGCTCTTACTAGTGGTACTGCTATCCGGCTATCATGGTGCTTGCGGCTTGTATCGCAAAAAACTGATTGATAATCCACACTATAAATCTCATAAGTTTTGGCGTTGGTTTAACGAAATACCCGTTTTTGCTTTGGTGATTATCGTCATTTTAGTTGTGGTAAAACCTTTCTAAAATTAGCGCCAAAACCAGAAGAATAATTGATATCTACAAACTAAAAGCGTCCGCCACTTTATCAGTGACGGACGCTTTTTTTGACCTATTATATCTAGTAGCTTGAACTACCTTGATACCGCTGACCATATTTCTGAAGTTGGTATCAAACGTTAAATATTAAACACTAGGGCGCATGATTTGATAGACGTTACTCAGATCATAAACACGGTAACGAGCTGGCTCACGGCGGTTTTCGCCAGCATAGCTTAATATCAATGCTTGCTTCGCGCGCTCATCGACCCAGCCCACAAATAGCCCACTGTGCTCGACGCCATTATAGCCATGGTTGATATAGTAGAGCCAATCACCCGCCTCAATCTCGCTACTATTAGCATAAGGACCTTGTCCGTACGTGCCTTTATGTATGGTATTGCGTGTCACCCCTGCTCGATTAAATACGGCATTTAAGTAGTCCCAGCAGCCACCTTGAATGATGGTGCGCTCATTTAGCGCCATCTTGCGAGCAGTACTGACGACCTCACGGGCAGCGGGACTGCTTTGTATCTCCGCATTACTCAGTAACGGTAAGTACTCACTATCGACATTGTCATAGTTCCCAGATAAAAACGCAGGGAGCACTGTGGGCGCTTGACGAGATAAGTCTGGATAACGATAGGAAGTAGTTGTCGTTAATTGGGCAGATTTTTGAGCGATCAGTGAGCTCATACTATCTGCATGAGCTTGACCTATTAGGCTAACGGTAAATAATAGACTGCATGACGCTGTAATTGATGACATCAATGTAGGCAAACGCAACATGACTGATTCCTTGTCTATAAGATATAAATAATGACATAAGCAACAATAATAGGCGCTTTTCAAGTTTACTTATAAACTATTTAGGCATGAATCTGCAAGCACTATTCATTCTGAATAGATGATAGAAGGTATTAAAATATAGATTAATGGTGGAGTCACAATGCAAAATTAGGAGGGGTAAATCAAGATAGTACTAAAGGCTAGGCAGGTGATATATACGCTTTTAGAAAAATTTGATTTGGATAGGATATGAGAGACAACTACTAATTATCACTCATTTTGATATTAACATGGCGCTTAGATAACGCTTGGCCTTGTAGGATAGCTTTAGCAGCAGTGGCTTCTTGGATACTTTCAAAGCCACTGATATTGTACTTACGTGTGTCACTACTATCGACAATCTGTAACTGCTCGCCGATCAGCGTTACCTTGTCACTGTCGATCAAATGGATATGCTCTCGCTTACCCTGATTGTCATGCACCAGCTCACCAGCACGCACCCACAGTGTGCCGCTACTGATAGCGCCAACCATAGCTTTTTTATGTTTTTGGCGTTGTCGATTAAAAATAAAACTGCCAATAATTAGCAACGCTAGCGCACCGATAGCCAAGCGCTCAGGTAGCACACTCATTGCAAAGGCGACTGCAACTGCCCCGACCAATAAGGCAGAGCCAAACCAAAACATACCGTTATCAGTCGTTTGGGACGGACCTTGCAAGGTGATTTTGGCGCCATCGTCGGTCAGCTTAAGCATGCATGATTACCTGTTGCGAGATATCTATTTGGCAACAGATAGCGGGATATTAAAAGCCAACTATCTGTTAGAGGTCGTTGTAGTGTTAAAAAATCAGCACCGTTTATAATTGAGTAAAAGTAGATTACCAACCTAAAGCAGTTTGCTGCATTTTAATCAATTCGGCAATTCCTTTTTCGGCAAGAATCAGCATATCGTCCGCTTGAGCGCGAGTGAATGGTTTTTCTTCCGCAGTACCTTGCAGCTCAATGAACTCGCCTTTTTGAGTCATAACGACGTTCAAATCGGTATCGCAGCTAGAGTCTTCTTCATAATTCAAATCTAGATACGCTTCACCATCTTTCATACCGACAGACACAGCAGCAACTAAACCAATCAATGGATCTGCTTTTAGTTTTTTGGCTTTTTGGACCGTCTCTAGTGCGTCAATCAGTGCAATCGCTGCACCAGTTACGCTAGCAGTACGAGTACCACCATCAGCTTGCAGTACATCACAGTCAAGATAAATGGTGTTTTCACCCAACTTACTCAAGTCAATCATCGCACGTAAGCTACGACCGATTAAACGCTGAATCTCTTGGGTACGACCTGATTGCTTGCCGCGTGCCGCTTCACGTTGATTACGGGTATTGGTCGCGCGTGGCAGCATACCGTATTCAGCGGTAATCCAACCTTTGCCTTTGCCTTTCAACCAACGCGGTACACCAGACTCGACACTAGCAGTACATAATACTTTGGTATCGCCAAAGCTCACTAACACTGACCCTTCGGCATGCTTAGTATAATGGCGCTCAAAGCTGATAGAGCGAAGTTGGTCAAGCTCACGATTGTCATTACGCATAAAAATTCCTAGTACAATGTTTGAAAAGCAGGGTGATAAAAATGGCTATAAAATAAAATGTTGTCGCTACATGGCAGAGCATTATTTATTATCGTATATTTATTAATCGCATACCAGCTCATGAAAATTGACATATACGAATATAACTCGAATACAAATAGCGACTGCGTGCCTTAGTGGACGCAAATATGGAGATATCCTAACGTGACAGCGGCGCAATAGCAAGATTCACCCACGCTATTACGCCGCTGTTTCAGTAAAGTGTGGTGTTAAATTTATTCTAAACCTTCCATCTTACGCAATTCTTTACGTAGGATTTTGCCTACGTTTGACTTTGGTAATTCATCAACGAACTGGATGCTACGCGGACGTTTATAGCCGGTCAGTTGCTTTTTGCCAAAATCGAGTAGCTCTTGCTCTGTCACCTCGCCTTTTTTGACCACAAATAACTTTGGCTCTTCACCGCGGTTTTCGTTAGGAACACCGATCGCACCGCACTCAACCACTGCTGGATGCTCGCTCATGGCCTCTTCAATCTCATTTGGATAAACATTAAAACCAGAGACTAAGATCATGTCTTTTTTGCGATCAACGATTTTAATAAAGCCTTTTTCATCCATGATACCGATATCACCAGTTTTGAGATAACCATTGGCAGTAAAGGTTTCCTTTGTTTCCTCTGGACGGTTTTGATACCCAATCATCACTTGCGGACCTTTGACACAAATCTCGCCACGGTCACCCAGAGCGACTTCTTTTTCATCATCATCAATCAGTATCACATCTGTGCTAGAAGCAGGAATACCAATCTTGCCAGTGAATTCAGCAATGGTCATTGGGTTAAAAGCAACCACTGGCGAGGTTTCAGACAGACCATAACCCTCAACGATAGGCAAGCCTGTGATTTTATGCCACTCTTTTGCCACGCTTGGTAGTACTGACATGCCGCCGCCGATAGAGGCTTTTAGATTAGAAAAGTCTAAATCCGCAAAGCTGTCTTTGTGTACCAAGCCATTGAATAACGTATTTACCGCAGGAATAAATGATGGTTTATATTTGCCCATCTCTTTAATCAGACCATCGAGATCACGTGGATTCGGGATAAGCAAACCCGCATAGCCTTGGTACATGCCATACATACCGCAAACCATAAATGAGAACACATGATAGAGAGGTAACGCCGTCAAGATAACCTCGTCGGCATCAGCGTCATCGTCAAATGCACTGTTCATCAACGCACTGATCTGTAGCATGTTGGCCACTAAGTTACCATGTGACAGCATTGCCCCTTTAGCCACACCTGTAGTACCACCGGTATATTGCAGCAATGCCACGTCGCCTAAATTCAAATCAGGACGTTTATATTTGCTAGCAGAAACAGCATTCAAGGCATGCTTGAAGCTCACACTCTCTGGCAAGCTATAAGCAGGAATCATTTTTTTGATATGGCGCGCAACGAGGTTGACCACGGCTCCTTTGATCGTGCCTAGCATATCGCCAATCTTACAAACGATGACGTGCTCGACTTGACCTTTATCTTCCGCTTCTTGATACGTTTTTGCAAAATTCTCTACGATAAATAAAGCTTTTGTGCCGCTATCGTGCAGCTGATGTGATAACTCGCGGCTCGTATATAAAGGGTTGACGTTGACTAGCACCATACCTGCGCGGATGATACCTAATGCAACCACTGGATACTGCAGGAGATTGGGCATCATTACCCCAACTTTATCACCCTTGACCAATCCTAACGATTGTAAGTAACTGGCAATTTGACGACTAAACAAATCCAATTGCTTAAAGGTAATCGATGCACCCATACAGATATAAGCAGGCTTTTGGCCATAACGGCTAAAATTACGCTCAAACACCTCCAATAAAGAAGTATTATCATCCGGCATATCGATAGTAGCCGCAATACCATAGCGCTCATAAGTACCTAACCATGGGCTATCACTCGGTATCATCGGCATAGTAGGAAATGCGCTGTCGTTATTATTAGTCGCAGCATTATTGTTTGTGGTCTTTTTATTGGTACTGTCGGTCATAACTTTTCCTAAATGTTGCCGTTAAAAACGTAGAATAATCTAATGGAAACACCATTATTTTTGTGGTTGATCAATGACAGCAAAACTTGTGAATAAGAAACGATGATAAGGTAATAGCATTCGTTATTCACAAGATTTGTAAATCAAAGCGCAGTATTAGGTCCATGATAAGTGGTGTAATAACTCAACAAGGATAAATTAACATTCACACCTATAATGTTGATTTTACAAGGAATATAGAGAAAAAATCATATCGTATTATAGTTAAATATAACTATACGCTGATGAGCACTATAGCAGTTTTGCCAAAAATTCTCTATCTATACTAAGTCCTGCTCTCAACTCAATCGCTGACTATCTAACTAGTCTAATGATGACGAGGCTAATGATGGTTAGGTTTTGCCAAACAGTAACACATAGCTGATTAATATCTCGATATTGTCGACGTCATTGTTTTCTTTTGATTTCAATACTTGTTAATTGATTACGGCTTTTGAAATAAAGACTCGCCCTAGCGACATCTTAAAGACAAAATAGACGCAAAAAAATGACAAGATAGCATGTAAGCAATCTTATCATTTTTAGTGGAGACCCTACTCTGTATTACGATTAGTTATGAGCGCTGAGTCTTTGTAATCACTCATAACTAGCTTTTGAGTATTGAGTATCAATCAATTAGCCATGGTTCTTTTCTTCAAGCAATCGCAAATCTTTACGTAGGATTTTACCCACGTTAGATTTTGGCAATTCATCGATAAACTCAACATGGCGAGGACGTTTGTAACCGGTTAGATTTTCTTTGCCATAAGCAAGCACTTCTTCAGTAGTCAGGCTAGGATCGTTGCGTACGACATAAATCTTAGGAGTCTCGCCGCTCTTTTCGTCACTAATACCAATGACACCGCACTCTAGAATTTTAGGATGACCCGCCATGACTTCTTCGACTTCGTTAGGATAAACGTTGAAACCAGACACCAAAATCATATCTTTTTTGCGGTCAACGATCGTCACGTAGCCATTGTCAGCCATTATACCAATGTCGCCTGTACGGAAGAATCCGTCTGCTGTCATCACTTCGGCGGTAGCATCTTCACGATTCCAATAGCCTTTCATAACCTGTGGGCCACGAACACTAATCTCGCCGCGCTCACCAAGCTCTACTTCATTACCCGCATCATCTAAGATGGCAACATCAGTCGCTGGCATCGGTACACCAATAGTACCTGTGAATGTTTTACTATTGCTAGGGTTAGAGGTCGCAACCGGTGCTGTTTCAGACAATCCATAACCTTGGATAATGATATTACCCGTTACTTGGCGCCATTTTTCAGCGGTTGGACTCAGTACTGCCATGCCGCCGCCCATTGATTGACGCAGCTTGCTATGATCCATCGCGATAAATTCTTCGTTATTGGCAAGCGCGTTGAACAACGTGTTGACCGCTGGGAAGAATGCTGGTGGATTGGCTTTATATGCTTTTAATAAGCTATCAAGATCACGTGGGTTTGGTACTAATAGCACCACACAACCGCGATATAGACCAAACATACCGCACACAGTAAATGAGAAAATATGATACATCGGCAATGCTGTCATAATGACAGGCTGCTCACCTCTTTGATCGAAATCATCAAAAGCAGTGCCCAAAAAGGTATTGGATTGAATTAAGTTTGCCACTAAGTTTTTGTGCGTCAGCATCGCGCCTTTTGCCACACCTGTCGTACCACCGGTATATTGTAGGACGGCGATGTCATCGAGCGTGATATTGCTTGGGCGTTTATATTTACTCGCAGCGCTATGACTCAGCGCACTTTTGAAGGTGATGCTATTGCTAATGCTATAGGCGGGCACCATTTTTTTCACATGGCGAACGACCGTATTGACCATGAATCCTTTGAGCGTACCCATCAAATCGCCCATACCTGTAATCACGACCTTATCGACTAGACTACGGCCGATGTCTTGATAGGTTTTGGCGAAGTTTTCAACCATGATCAGCACTTTTGCGTCTGAGTCAGTCAATTGATGCTCAAGCTCTCTGGTGGTATATAACGGATTGACGTTGACTAAGGTAAAACCTGCACGCAGTACTGCAATGACAGAGATTGGCAATTGCAGAATATTGGGCATCATGACCGCAACTTTGTCACCTTTGACCAGTCCTAATGACTGTAGATAGGCAGCCATTTGGCGACTGTATAAATCTACTTCTTTAAAGCTTAATGATGAACCCATGCAAATATAGGCAGTCTTATCACTATTCTCAGCAAAGCTTTTCTCAAAAACATCGATGAGTGAGGTGTCGTCAGCTGGCATTTCAATGTTGTAATCCAGTCCAAGCTCTTCATACGTTTTTAGCCAAACTTTATCGTCACGACGGGTAAAATTTACTTGATTTTCCATAATCTTTTTTCTCCTAGTAATAGTACATTACCGTCAGCGTATACTAATCACAGTGTGATAAACATACGAAATGCCAAGCCTTTGCTGACCATTACGGTGGTAAGCAAGGCTATGGCGCAATCGTACAGTGCTGAGCAAACAATATAGCGGTAAATAGCCCTTTGTTTATTAACATACACACTTTGTACAAACTACTCAATATAAAAGATTGCTGCTTGAGTTCGCAAACAAGCTTGACGGAAAATAAAACCTTTTATATCAAATTCTTAATAATAAAAACCAATGAGTTTTTAGCACTCAATTGTCGAACATTCATCCATAGAAGTCCTATGGTTTGTTACCCGTTCATTACTTTGTACTGTCAAGGGCGCTAGCCAATTCTGTTAAAGTCACAAAGTTACGGCGAGTGCCGTCCTTATCATTGCTTAACTGACGGGCAATACTAATTGTTGCTAGCTTGACCTGTTTTGTAAAAGCCATCAAGCAAAGTGTGATAGATAAACCTAATAAAGCGCGTCACGTCCTGTCGTCTATTCTGACTTATACCTTTTTAATTCTGCCAATTTCCTTTACGATAGCACTATCCTATTTGTACGCTTGCACCAATTATCTATACCTATTAAAACTGATAAGTGAATCCTATTTTATGTCTGATGTTATTGATAATACGATTGTCCCAATCATTCCCACTGAACCGATGGATACTCGCTCAGTCGCAGAGTTCACTGAGCAAGCCTATCTCAACTATGCCATGTACGTCATCATGGATCGAGCGCTGCCAAATATCGCTGACGGTCTAAAACCTGTACAGCGCCGCATCGTCTACGCCATGAGCGAGCTGGGGCTAAAATCGACTGCCAAGGCCAAAAAATCGGCACGTACGGTCGGTGACGTCTTGGGTAAATACCATCCGCATGGTGATAGTGCTTGTTACGAAGCCATGGTTCTAATGGCACAGCCGTTCAGCTATCGCTATCCACTCATCACTGGTCAAGGTAACTGGGGTAGCCCTGATGATCCTAAATCCTTTGCGGCGATGCGTTATACCGAAGCCAAAATGTCCGCTTATGCCAATACGTTGCTAGCAGAACTCGGACAAGGCACAGTCGATTGGCAAGACAACTTTGACGGTACGATGCAAGAGCCAACTACCCTACCTGCCCGCCTACCTAATATTTTACTAAACGGCACGACAGGTATCGCGGTCGGTATGGCAACAGACATTCCGCCACATAATCTCAATGAAGTAGTACGTGCAGCGATTCGGTTACTTAAAAATCCTGAACTGTCGGTCAAGCAGCTTACCCAATCAATACCAGCACCTGATCTGCCAACACCTGCTGAAATCATTACCAGTAAAAAAGATTTGCAAGCGATGTATGAAACGGGTCGTGGCAGCTATAAAATGCGTGCGACGTTCCATGTTGATCCTAAAGAAAAGAATCTCGTCATCATTGATGCGCTTCCTTACCAAGTATCAGGCAACAAAATCCAAGAGCAAATCGCCAAGCTCATGACCGATAAGAAGCTGCCTTGGATTACTGATATTCATGATGAGTCAGATCACGAAAATGCCTGTCGTATCGTGCTTGAGCTAAAATCAACCCGAGTCGATGTTGCTCGCGTCATGAGTCACCTGTTTGCTAGTACTGAGCTTGAGAGCAATTATCGCGTCAATATGAACATGATTGGCCTAAACGGTAAGCCGCAGGTCAAAAACCTAAAAGAAATATTGGAAGAATGGCTCGTCTGTCGCCGTTCTGTGGTCACACGCCGCTTGCAATATCGTCTTGATAAAATCGATAAACGCTTGCACATCTTGGCAGGTTTACTAATTGCTTATCTTAATATTGATGAAGTCATTCGCATCATTCGTGAAGAGGAAGATCCAAAAGCGACGTTAATGCAGAACTATGACCTGACTGACATTCAAGCCAATGCGATTTTGGATATTCGTCTGCGTCAATTGGCAAAGTTAGAAGAGATTGAGCTGCGCCGCGAGCAAGATGAACTGGCTGCCGAACGTGCCATTATTCAAGAGTACTTGGACAATCCAGACAGTCTAACCAATCTGATGATTGACGAGCTGACAGCCGATATGAAAGAACACGGCAATGAGCGCGTATCACCACTGGCAGAGCGCGAAGAAGCGCAAGCATTAAAAGAGTCAGACCTCGTACCTAGCGAACCTGTCACTGCTATCCTATCAAAAGCGGGCTGGATTCGCGCAGCCAAAGGCCATGATGTCGATGCTGCCGGTATGAGTTACCGCTCAGGTGATAGCTATCAAGCGCACGTCCGCGGTAAATCCAATGAGCGAATCTACGTGCTCGACAGCACTGGACGCAGCTATAGTATCGATGCGCATAACTTAGCGTCTGCGCGTGGTCAAGGCGATCCGCTGACCAGTGTGTTAAAACCGCCAGCAGGTGCCAGCTTTGAGCAGCTACTAACGGGTGCTGACGATCAACGCATTATTCTCGCCAGCTCCGCAGGTTATGGCTTTATCAATACCATTGGCAATCTCGATAGCAATCAAAAAGCGGGTAAAAACATCATTAACCTAGCGGCTGATAGTCGCTTGCTTCCTGTCGCACGTATCGATGCGCCAGTAGATGCGACCGTTAATGCCGAAGGTGAGAATAGCAATACAAGTGTGGCACCTGACCACGTCGCCGTCACGACCAATGCAGGATACTTACTGATATTTGGCCTCGATGATCTGCCTGAACAGGCGCGCGGTAAAGGTAATAAGCTGATCAAGCTAAAGGACGGCGAAGAAGTACTTACTATCACGCCACTGAGTCAGCAAGATAGCCTTGTCATTACTGCCGGTAAGCGTCACGTGACACTCAAGCCAAATGATTTGGCTAACTATACGGGTGTGCGTGGTAATCGTGGTGGGCAGTTGCCAAGAGGCTTTCAGAATGTGACGAGTGTTGAAGTTGGCTAATTTGACTATTTAAATTTTGGAAATCCTAGTTCAAAATCTGGCTGATAAAATTAAACAACTCCTATCAAAAAGCCGCCTATACGATGTAATGTATAGACGGCTTTTTTACGCCAATCAGAATATAGAACTTATCTAAGACTTATTGGATTCGGTATCCTCAAATATCGCTTTCAGGAAGCTTGTAATCTGAGTGCTTTTCATTAGATAAGGATTAAAGTCAGCACCTGCTGAGAAGCTTTTTAGGGTATATTCTTCGTCTTCTACGCTTGATGTTAAATATTTTAATAAAAACCCATCCCATCTACGTACTTCTACTTCTTCAACCATACTGAGATGAGGTCCTAGGTAAGAATATTCATTGATCAACTTTACTAATATGTCATTGATAAGAGGTCTTGGACCTTCGATATTTTGGATGAAGTAATTGTCATTAACGACAAGCGCTGAGGTTACACCACTTTTTTCATTGTTTCTTCGCCATTGCTCAAGAAGACGAGCCAATTCTATTCCATTATTACTGTCACTATTTTTGCCAATATACGTCAGGCTGAGAATAATATGCTCACCATGTCTTTTTCTATTTTCTGAAGGTCGGCTGGTAGTGATATGCATAAGAAACCTTATTTATAAAAAAATTATCTAAATCAAAAGATACTTTATAGACAGCTTTTTAATACTAGCTAGAACAAGTAAATATTCTAGGAAACAAATACTACTCATTTAAAACTTATTGGCTTCAGCATCTTCAAATATCGCTTTTAAAAAGCTTTCAATCTGACTGCTTTTCATTAGATAAGGATTGAAGTCAAAACCTGCTGAGAAGCTCTTTAGGGCATATTCCTCATCTTCGACACTTTCCGTCAGGTGTTTGGTTACAAACCCATCCCATCGAAGCGCTTCTATCTCTTCCACCTTGACAACATTAGGGAGGATTTTGAAGTGCTCATCAATTATCTTCGCCAGAGCGGCATTAACAGCTGGTCTTGAGCCTTGAATGTTTTGAATAAAGTAACCGTCATTGATCACAAGCGCTGCAACTAACCCACTCTCCTCAAAGTATCTCCGCCACTGCTCAAGAGCACGAGTTAATTCTATACCTGTTTTCATTTCGATGTTTTTACCGATATACGTTAGGCTAATCAGAAGATGCTCGCCATGTCTTTTTCTATTTTCTGAATTTTGACTTGTCGTTATATGCATAAGAAAATCCATTTATATAATAAGTATATAAATTAATATACACTCTATTATAAGGTGTAATCAATAAAACTCTTGGTAATTGACCAGTTTCTTATCGTCTACACCTTAAAATGATACGACAAAAATAGGAATCACCAAAAAGCCGCCTACACACACGTATAGACGGCTTTTCTATTCTAGCTAGAACCAATAATTATTCTAAGAATCAAATACCTAAGAAATAAATCTTACTCATTTAAAATTTATTAGACTCAGCATTTTCAAATACTGCTTTCAAAAAACTGTCAATCTGAGTACTTTTCATTAGATAGGGATTGTAGTCAGATCCTGCTGAGAAGCTCTTTAGGGCATACTCTTCGTCTTCAATACTTGATGTTAGATGTTTGACTAAAAACCCCTTCCATTGACGCGATTCTATTTCCTCTATATTAACAATATTAGGAAAAATGGTTGAATGCTCATCAAGTATCTTTTCCAAGGCAGTATTGATAGCAGGCCTTGTCCCTTGAAAACTTTGGACGAAATAATCTTCACTAATGACTAAAGCTGAAACTATATTATTTTCTTCAAAATATCTGCGCCAATACTCAAGTGCGCGAGTCAGCTCAATCCCCGAATCTAGATCGACATTTTTGGCGATATATGTCATGTTGACAAGAATGTGCTCACCATGTCTTTTTCTATTTTCTGAAGGTCGACTTGTAGTGATATGCATAAGAAAATCCATTTATAAAAAATTAAGATATACTTTATTATAAAATATAATCAATGAAATTGTTGCAATTTGACCAGTTTGTTAACATCTATTATCATTTTTATAGCTATGACATGAAATTTTTAATGAGAGAACATACCAACTTGTATCAGAGTACAAGTGTACTACAAAAACTGTCCCAATCATGGCGATATCATTATTCTAATAATTATAATGTCTAATCTATATTTTCCTATAGCCCTGCCTTAATTACATCATACGGTTGACCTATGCTTACTCAGCGGTCGGATGTTGCAAGCCTCAATCAAAGCGTTGTCTATTGACTAAGCTAGCAAATTTTATAGACATCTTTTATAGACATCTGGAACATAACTTACCATCATTAAAAAGCCGCCTAAACACTGTATAGACGGCTTTTTACGCTGACTACAGTGTCTGATTGACTAATACCGACCCATCTCAACCGTTGTCTCAGCAGTCATCATATCGCCCTGCCATGACTGCACGTCTATCGTATACAGATGATCCTTACCACCTGAGCATGGTGGCTTATACGCTCCTCGGACATCGCCCTGGCGGCTACGATACTCAGCCACCATCTCTATACCGACTGGCACTTCATAAGTATGGCCAAACACTCGCGGCACCTCTACACTGGTTTTGCCACCTGACAATGCATAACTGACAATCCCATGCCCGCCCTTTTGCATGCGCTTGTTGCTCACATCGTTATAGACAAATACCAGACTATCAGCCCCCTCAGGGATATTTGATACCGTCATACTCGGTGTGGCTGGGCTTTTGCCACCGTAATCTAGACACTGCTGACCTTCAGGTATGTGATCCGCATCCCACGTTTTATCATTGAACGTGACATCCATCGCAAAGGTACTGGTAGACAAAGCGAGTGCGGTTAGGGCGACTACTTTCTTTAGTGTAAAAACTTGCATCGTTATTCCTTTAATCAGTTAAGTTATCAGTGAATACGGAAGGGCTTACTCTTTAATTAAAAGTAAACGTTAACAGTGATGATTAAATATAACTTTATAATAAATTATCATTATTAAGCTAATCATATATTTTAGGGTTTTTGTTAACTATTTGAATTAAAAAGAAATAATATTAAAGTTGGTAGAATCATCTCAGCCTACCAAGAGAAAATATCTATGGGTACGTTACCTTATAGCTATGGTCTTCCTTTACGTGGTTATAGTAGTATTTAAGTCACTGACCCCTGAATGAATAAAAATAATAGGATCATCATGTTTGTTGAAGATAAAACTGCTACAGAAATTATGGCACAGAGCACCATACCTATGCCCAAAATCATATTTTTTGATATCGATGATACACTCAGTCGCAACGGTATTATCGCTGAACATAACCAAGCCACGTTGAAGCAGCTTGCTGAGACTGATATCAAGCTAGTGATATCAACAGGGCGCTCTAAAGCAATATTGCCGGATGACATCTTAGCCTTGCTAGAGTCAAATGTGTTGGATGCTATTATTTGTATGAATGGACAATATAGCTTCGACAACGCTGGCCGAATCAGCCATTACCCGTTGTCCACAGAACAAACGGATAAAATTGCAAACCTGTGCATAAAAGGTGAGTTTATTCATAAGTTTGACTCAGCGACTCATATTGCTTGGTCAGGTGAAAACGAGCGTTTACGTGAGTTCAATGCCATCACACCCAACTCTATCGTCGCCCCTGATTACTATAAATCAAACACCGTGTATCAATGTTCTGTTTTCTTTAATAATCAAGAAGACAAAATGCAAGATATTGATTTTGATCAATACGATTTAAAACTGGTGTATTGGCATCATATTGGCGCTGATATATTGCCGATAGAAGCATCCAAAGCACGAGGTATTAAAGATGTGTGTAAATACTATGAAGTGGATGCAAGCGAGTGCATGGCATTTGGTGATGGTATGAATGACCTAGAGATGTTTGATTTGGTCGGGTTTGCCGTAGCCATGGGAGATGCGCAACCAGCGCTGATAGAACGTGCTGACTTTGTCACTGGAACGATTGAAGAATATGGTATACAGACGGTACTTGATCAGTTGAAAACAGCATCATAAGAATACTTTCTAAAATTGTTAAGAAGCCCTTGTCAGTATCTGACAAGGGCTTCTTAATGACGTTTTTTATGAAAGGCTTTTAGAATATTTACAACTTATCCGCTATCAAACCATAAACCCAGCTGCCCATTTTATAAAACCCTACAACGATAAGAATAAGCACCACTGCTGCCAACATGTAAGCCAACCAATTAGGTACGCCACTCAACCAGCCAATCGTGAATGTCAGACCCATATAGGTCTCAACTGGCCAATTCACCATAGGTATCGTTGAGCCAGAATTAAGCAATGTCATAAAGGCAACTATGGCCAGCATAGCGGTGACGACTCCAGCACCTTGACGAATATTCATTTTGTCCCTTTTACAAATCCAATCAAACGTTAAGGCATCGGTTAAGGCATTGTCAAGCCACCGTCAACAGCGATGGATTGTCCTGTGATGGCTGCACTCAAGTCAGACGCCATTAGCAGTACAGAATTGGCAAAGTCAGCTACTGAGGTCGCTTGACGCAGTGGTGTCGTAGTAGCAATATAATCAAATACCTCTTCTGTGGTCAGGTTACTCGCATCAGTCGTCTTTAAGAGTCCGCCTGCCAACAGATTGACACGGATACCATACTGCCCCAATTCAGCTGCCAAGTTACGTGTCAGCCCGATTAGCGCTGATTTAGCAGTGGTATAGTCGTAATAAGTAACCACCGGATTATAAACGAGGTTGGTTGAAATATTGATAATCTTGCCCATTTTCTGCGCTTTCATCTGTGGTAATACCGCTTGTACCGTATTGACTGCACCCTTGACGATGCCATCCATCTGCTGAGAGAAGTGCGCCCAGTTCACAGTTTCGATACTGGTATAGTCCGCACTAGGATTGAACTGGTAACTAGGCAAGGCATTATTGACCAATATATCAATTGCACCGAAATGCTCAATAACTGCCGCTGCCAGTGCTTGCATTTGCATGGCGTCAGTCACATCCCCTTGATAAGCAAAAGCTTGCCCACCTGTCGCTTTAATATCAGCCACTACCGCTTCGGCAGCATCTTTACTGTTCAGGTAATTGACGCATACATTGGCCCCCGCTGCTGCCATCTGTTTGGCAATTTGTGCGCCGAGGCCGCGGCTAGCCCCTGTGACAATAGCAACCTTGTCTTTGAGAAGCATTGGAATCACTGCATCTGCTGAATGGCTCTGAGTCATATTTTACATCCTTATTATTATGGTATGGTTGAATCTATGCACGATAAAAAATAGTAGCATGACACACTAAGCTCTTAATCATAGCATGATTATATACTGTCACTAGACTGACCAAATCTAGTACCAAACCCTATATCAAACCTTTATTATTGACGGAAAATCAGTGCTTCATCATAGCGACTCACATTGATTGCCTTAATTGCCCTTTAAATCACTGAAACAAATAGCCATAATAGTGTAACTATCTATATTAAGTAGCATTTACCAATCGATACTTTTCACTGATTGGCATCATTCTTTGTTTAGGAGAGATATTTTGACACGTTCATCATCCCATTTGTCATCGAGCATGTCGGCTCGTATTGGCCGTATAGTACCAAAAGCACTATTGACCATGGCGGTCGGTTTCGTACTTGCCAGCTGTAGCAACTCTGATAATGCTGCTGCTGATAGTAGTGCGACTGCGAGCAATGAGACGCTTAACTTATACAACTGGTCAGAGTATATGCCACAAGAAATCCTTGATGGTTTTGAAGAAGAGACTGGCATTTCGGTTAATTACACCACTTTTGATTCTAACGAAGCGATGTATGCCAAGCTGAAACTTCTTGATGATTCTAGCCAGTATGATTTAGCAATTCCGTCGACCTATTATGTCGAAAAGATGGCAAAAGAAGGGCTATTACAAGAGTTAGATAAATCTAAATTGAGCAATTTTAAGAATCTAGATACCTCATTTACCAATACCAAAGTAGATCCTGAAAACAAATATTCTATTCCTTATATGTGGGGCAGTACAGGTCTAGCAATCAATGGTGACAGCGTCGACCCTGCAACCGTCAATAGCTGGAATGACTTGTGGGATCCCAAATACAAAGGGCAGGTCATGCTTACCAATGACTTACGTGAAGTGTTTGGCATGGCGCTACTCACGCTTGGCTTCTCAGGTAATAGCACCAACCCTGATGAAATCGAAGCAGCTTACGACAAACTCACCGCCTTGATGCCCAATGTCAAAACCTTTAACTCAGATGCCACTCGCATGCCTTACATTGAAGGTGAGACCTCACTTGGTATGACATGGAATGGTGAAGCGGTCATGGCTAATGATGAAGGCTTGACCAGTTTGGTTTATAAGTATCCAACGGAGGGGGCTATCCTATGGATGGACAACTTTGTTATTCCCAAAAATGCCAAACAGGTTGATGCTGCACACAAATTTATTGATTACTTACTACGTCCTGAAAATGCCAAAATCGTTAGTGAAGAAATTGGTTATGCCTCACCAAATATAGCAGCACGCGAGTTAATGGACGAAGAGGTACGTAATAATCCAACGATTTACCCTTCAAAAGAAGTACTAGCAAAAGCTGAGTTCCAAGAAGACGTAGGCGATGATGCCTTACAAGTGTATCAGCAGTACTGGGATAAACTAAAAACTGGTCGTTAATACCAAAGCAGTTAACCCTCGCGTTAAAGAAAATAAACATCCATAAATAAAAACGCTGACTTTAGATAGTCAGCGTTTTTTACTATACGTCCAAACCGCCTTCACCGCCCTGCTCTTTCATTCTGCGCTGCTCACGGCGTTGATAGCCAAGCCCAGATGCTGCATACCATTGTGGCTTGGTCGTTTGTAGCAATTCACTTAGCTGCTGTAGTTGGGTCTGTAAAGTTTGGGTCAGCCAAAAATATCCTTGCCATTCAAATGCCAAATGCTGGACACTTGGATATTCTGAAACGGCAATACGAGTAATGGGCCTGAACACCTCATCACTCGGACTACGCAATACCGCTGCTATATGCTGCATGGCTTGCGTCAGCTCGCTTTGATAATGAATCAATAAGATATGATTGTCATCATCGATTTCAATGTTTGCTAAACGTGGGGCTGCACTCAGCAGTAAGTCAATGGTGCCAATGATATTGCGGTGGGTACGTTGAATGGTCTCCAGCGTTGTCTTGTTAATACCTGACTCACTGGCAGTCGCCGCGATATGTGGGCGAACGGCTAGCAGACGCTTATTAATCTGTTGTAGCGCGGTGACCAATGTCTTATTTACAGGTACGCCGTCATCAGGAAAGACAACTGAGTTGAGCTTTGTATTCACGTTGACTGGCGTGTCCTCAGTCGCGTCAATATGCTTGCCCACACCAGCATACAAGTTGCTACAAGCATCGAGGTTGCTGCTCAGTAGAAATCGCCACATCAACGTCGATTTCAGTGGCAAGATGAGCGTCACGGCTACCGAAACGCCAGTACCTAATAAGATATTCAGCGCACGATAAATCCCGTCTTGGCTCATATTGCTTTGCCCCAGATTTGAGACAATCATCAACATAGTAATACCTGTCAGCAGACCTGTATAACCAAGCTTTCTGACGGCTAAATAGCCGATAAAGCCACTCACCAAACCAATCAGTGCATAATAAACCCATGTCCATGCATTGACACTGTCGCTAAACCATAAAATACTAAAAGCGGCGACAATACCTAATAGCGTACCGAGTATCCGCTCTTTGGCCTTGGTATAAATAGCACCTTGATACTGCAATAAACCCAAAATGATGAATACGGTGATGGTTGTCCATTCACCATGTGGAAAACCAGTAAGGACATTGACTAGCAAGGCTAATATTACAGCCACACCTAAGCGTATGGCATGCAAAATATCCGCATATTGATAGCGGACATAAGGCTCAACAAACGGAGCAGACACACGCTGCCAGAGGATTGATTTCACGCAAGGTTACTCTTTTTAGTTGATAGGCAGGATGAATAATGAAAACCATGGTTTCCTAACGGACATGCTAGCAGCCGCGACTCTATTTACAAAGCAATAATCAAAAAAAACGCCTCTTGCCTATCGAAAGACAAAAGACGTTTACGTTCAGAATCTACTAACAACTAACTGCACTTAAATAAAGCCAGTTAAGGTGTGTCCTCATTTCAAAAATGGAGATAAAAATGAGATAAATTGCCGTCAAACAAGAAAATAGTTCAGATAATATCGAGATATTAACCAGCTATTTGACGCTGTTTGACAAATTTAGCCATTTTTAGACC
This sequence comes from Psychrobacter sp. NZS113, assembly GCF_015864825.1. Classification (GTDB taxonomy): domain Bacteria; phylum Pseudomonadota; class Gammaproteobacteria; order Pseudomonadales; family Moraxellaceae; genus Psychrobacter. Next base: position 32,757 of record NZ_JADYWL010000008.1, on the reverse strand, counting down.
AGTTAGATGACTATCGCTTGAATTGAGGACATGCCTTAGACTTCCAAGAAATCTAATATACCTTCAGCAGCCTCACGACCTTCCCAAATAGCAGTTACGACTAGGTCAGAACCACGCACCATATCGCCACCTGCAAATATTTTAGGATTGTTGGTTTGGAACTTAAAGGTTTGCTTTTCTGCTGCCAATACTCGACCTGAGCTATCCATTGAGACTTGCTGCGTCTCAAACCAATCAGCAGGGCTAGGACGGAAGCCGAATGCCATAATAACTGCATCACAAGGAATGATTTCTTCTGAATTAGGAATCGGCTCAGGGCGTTGACGACCACGGTTGTCTGGCGCACCTAGATGCGTAGTGACAACCTTTACTCCGTTGACCTTACCGTTCAAGCCGATAATTTCAGTTGGCTGACGGTTAAATAAGAATTCAACGCCTTCTTCGCGAGCATTGACCACTTCACGGCGTGAGCCTGGCATGTTTTCTTCATCACGGCGATACGCACAAACCACTTTTTCAGCACCTTGACGAATACTGGTACGGTTACAGTCCATCGCTGTATCTCCGCCGCCTAGTACAACTACTTTTTTGCCTTTAAAATCGATATACTCTTCAGGGTTCTTTTCCCAATCATTACAGCGATTCACATTAGCAATCAGGTAGTCTAGTGCATCATATACGCCTTCTAGCTCTTCACCAGCAAAACCACCACGCATATAAGTATAAGTACCCATACCCATAAACACGGCATCGTACTCGCTCAATAACTCGTCAATGCTAATATCAGTACCGATTTCTGTCTCAAGACGGAACTCCATACCCATGCCTTCAAAGATGACACGGCGATTGCGCATGACATCCTTTTCCATTTTAAATTCTGGAATACCAAAGGTAAGCAAGCCACCAATTTCAGGACGCTTATCGAACACAACTGGCTTCACACCATTTCTTACCAAGATGTCTGCACAACCGAGACCCGCTGGCCCTGCACCAATGATAGCGACTTTTTTGTCTGTCCAAACCACATCAGACATATCTGGACGCCAGCCAAGGGCAAACGCCGTATCATTGATGTATTTTTCTACGTTGCCAATCGTCACAGCCCCAAAGCCATCGTTTAAGGTACAGGCACCTTCACACAAGCGATCCTGTGGACAGACACGTCCACATACCTCAGGCAACGTGTTGGTACGGTGACACAACTCAGCAGCTTGAAATATCTGGCCTTCAGTTGCCAGTTTCAGCCAATTAGGAATGTAATTATGTACTGGGCATTTCCATTCACAGTACGGGTTTCCGCACTCAAGACAACGATGTGACTGCTGCGCCACAGCCTCATTTTCAAATGGTTTATAAATTTCGACAAACTCTGTCGAACGGGTTGCGATGTCTTTTTTGGTTGGTTCAAGACGTGGTACATCTAAAAACTGAAAACTATTTTCTAAGCGTTTTGCCATGATGCTATCTCTCTATAGTGGGCGGTGACAGCCAACGATGACTGATTCATTTGATGACATATAAGATATGAATATCATTGCTGTCACTTACCTGCTTAAAACTTGTGAGTTAAAACGTATCTTAAAACATATCGGCCATTGCGCTATTGCGGATCAGCCATTGTCGTTTTAAGAAGGCTTGCAATGTTCGCCGCTTTTGGTTTTACCAAGTAAAACTTACGGACGTAGTGTTCAAAGTCATCTAATATTGTCTGACCCCATGCACTGCCTGTTTTAGCTACATGTGTTTCAATCACTTGTTGCAAGTGGATACGGTGTTCCTCAGTTTGCTCACTTGAAATACGGTTAAGATCGATCAGCTCATGGTTGCAGCGGTCAAAGAAATCACCATCCATATCTAGCACATAAGCGAAACCGCCCGTCATACCAGCCCCAAAGTTAAGGCCTGTACGTCCAAGGATGGTGACGATGCCACCTGTCATGTATTCACAGCAATGATCGCCAGTACCTTCGATGACAGCATGCGCGCCAGAGTTACGAACACCAAAGCGCTCACCTGCCGTACCCGCAGCATACAACTTACCACCTGTTGCACCATATAGACAGGTGTTACCAATGATAGCAGTATCTTGCGCTGTAAAGACTGAGTCTTTCGGTGGATAAATGACAATCTCACCGCCTGCCATGCCTTTACCAACATAGTCATTGGCATCGCCTTCAAGCTCAATATTTAGACCACCTGCGTTCCAAACGCCCAAACTCTGCCCTGCAGTACCAGTCAGATGCAATCTTACTGGCATGTCACTCATGCCAAGATTGCCCCATACTTGCGCGATTTCACCAGAAATACGCGCACCGATAGAGCGATCACAGTTACCGACATAATAACTATAATCCCCGCCTATTCCTTGACGAATATTAAGCAGCATATCGCTAACCATTTGTTCAGCGAGCAAACCTTTATCAAATGGCTCATTTCGCTCTACTTGACAGGTTTGTGCTTTACCAGCACTCGCTGGATGGCTAAACAATAACGGTGTCAAATCAAGATGGCGCTGCTTGTCAGTATTGCCTTCTAGCACCTCAAGTAAGTCAGTACGCCCGACCAGCTCTTCCATACTACTGACACCAAGTGCCGCTAACCACTCACGAGTTTCGGTCGCCACAAATTTGAAGAAGTTAATTAACATCTCAGCTTCACCAATGAAATGCTCATCGCGTAACTTGGCTTTTTGAGTAGCAACGCCTGTTGGGCAGTTGTTCAGGTGACAGATACGTAGATACTTACAACCAACCGCAATCATCGGCGTGGTACCAAACCCAAAGCTTTCTGCACCAAGAATGGCTGCTTTGACCACATCAAGACCAGTCTTTAGACCACCATCAGTTTGCACACGTACTTTATCTCGTAGCCCATTGACCCGTAGCGACTGATGAGTCTCTGCCAGACCTAGCTCCCATGGTGAGCCTGCATGATGGATAGAGGACAGCGGAGAGGCTGCTGTGCCGCCATCATAGCCTGAGATAGTAATTAGGTCAGCATAGGCTTTTGCCACACCTGTAGCGATAGTACCAACGCCTGGACGGGATACTAGCTTCACAGAAACTAAGGCATCAGGATTGACTTGCTTCAAATCAAAAATCAGCTGTGCCAAATCTTCAATAGAATAAATATCATGATGCGGCGGTGGTGAAATCAATGTGACGCCCGGCACTGAATAACGCAAGCGTGCAATCAGAGCATTGACCTTACCACCGGGTAGCTGACCACCCTCGCCCGGCTTAGCACCCTGAGCAACTTTGATCTGCATGACTTCTGCTGAGCGTAGATACGCAGGTGTTACCCCAAAACGACCAGAAGCAATTTGCTTGATTTTCGAGTTACGCAACGTGCCGTAACGTACTGGATCTTCACCGCCCTCACCAGAGTTTGAGCGACCACCAATGGTGTTCATCGCCATGGCAATTGATTCATGCGCTTCAGGTGACAATGCTCCTAGTGACATGCCAGCGGAGTCAAAACGTGTCAGGATTCTGGAGATATCTTCGACATCATTTACATCAATAGAATTGTCAGTTTTTAACTTTAACAAATCACGTAAAGTGGTGACTGGACGACTATTAACCAAATCCGCATAGCGACGGTAGTTTTCATAGTCACCAGTGCGTACAGCCGTATGCAGACTGTTGATCACATCTGGGTTAAAGGCATGGTACTCTTTATTAAAGACAAACTTGAGCAGACCACCTTGATCGAGCGGTGCGCGACGCTTAAAGGCATTGGCTGCTAATTGCGCTTGATCTGCAGCCAAGTCAGCAAAGGTAGCGCCTTTAATACGGCTTTGCACGCCTTTGAAACACAAGCTGACCACTTCTTCAGATAGCCCAACTGCTTCAAACAACTGAGCAGCACGATACGAGACAATAGTAGAAATACCCATTTTTGATAAGATTTTTAGCAGTCCTTTATCCAAGCCTTTACGGAAATTAACCCGCGCCTGAATCGGATCACCAAGCAGCTCACCCGTCGCCACCAAATCATCGATGACATCATAAGCTAAGTATGGATACACGCAGGTCGCGCCAAAGCCAATCAATACCGCTACTTGATGTGAGTCACGAGCCAGACCTGTCTCAATGATTAAGTTAGCATCGGTACGGATACCTTGACCAATAAGATAATGATGCACTGCACCGGTCACCATAATGGCATTGGCCGGTACTTTATCTGCATCAATGTCTTTGTCAGACAACACGATTAAAGTATTACCAGCACGGATAGTAGTTGCCACTTGCTCACAAATAGCGGTGATGGCTTCTGATAACTCTAGAGTACGATCATAGTTCAGATCAATACGAGCCATCTTGAACGCTGGATCGTCCAAGGCTTCAAGCTGATGCATCTTGCTGGCTGACAATACTGGCGATGATAAGATAATACGATGTGCATCTCGCGCTGATGGCGCAAACACGTTGGTCTCGGCACCCAAGCAAGTCTGTAGCGACATGACAATGGATTCACGTAATGGATCAATCGGTGGATTGGTCACCTGCGCGAACTGCTGACGGAAAAAATCACCAACATGACGAATTTGCTGTGACAGCACTGCCATTGGCGTATCATCACCCATCGAACCCACAGGCTCTTGTCCGTTTTCGGCATTAGGGCGAATGATTTCGGTGCGCTCTTCATTGGTAATGTGATACATTTTTTGCAATGTTTTCAGCTGATCACCGCGACATGATTGCGCTGCTAGCTCTTCTTCTAGGCGCTCATCATCACGGATACGGGTCGCTTCTTCACGTAACCACTTACGATATGGATGCGCTTTTTTGAGCAAGGTAGCAATGGCTTTAGTATCTAAAATCTGACCCGTTAGCGTATCAATGACCAGCATCTGACCTGGACCAACACGACCTTTTGCCAACACATCCTTAGGATCATAATCCCAAACGCCAACTTCGGAGGCGACAGTGATATAGCCATTCTTAGTCGTTACCCAACGTGACGGGCGTAGGCCGTTTCTGTCAAGCATACAGACAGCATAACGTCCATCCTGAATGACCAAACCAGCAGGGCCATCCCATGCTTCCATGTGCTGCGAATAGAACTCATAAAATGCGCGCAAGTCCATATCCATGCTATCGACGTTCTGCCATGCTGGCGGTACGAGTATCGACATCGCATGGAACAAATTCATGCCACCTGACATCAGTACTTCAAGCATATTGTCTAAGCTTGATGAGTCAGAACCACTGCTGTTTACCAATGGTGTCAATTCATTCAAGTTAGGCAGTTTGTCTGATTTTAACTTTGGCGTACGAGCTTCAGACCAATTACGATTACCAGTAATAGTATTCAATTCACCATTGTGAGCGAGATAACGGAATGGCTGTGCTAATGGCCAACGCGGTAAAGTATTGGTCGAAAAACGTTGATGGAACACCACAATATGTGACGCCAAACGCGCATCTTGCAAATCTAAGAAGAACGCTGGCAAGTCTGATGGCATCACCAAACCTTTATAAATAATAGTCTGACAGTTTAATGAACAAACATAGAATAGTTCATCATCAGTCAACTGCTGTTCTGCTTTTTTGCGTGCCACAAACAGCTTGCGGTTAAAGTCATCCGCAGCCAAATCATCAGGAGCATTGACGAATACCTGCTTAAAATCTGGTAACGTCTCACGGCCAATCTCACCCACAATACTAAGGTCAAGTGGCACATCGCGCCAGCCAGCAATCTCTAACCCTTGCGCTACAATCTCATCACTTAGCACTTGTTGGCTATGCTTGGCTTTATCCTCATCTAAATTGACGAATACCATACCAACGGCAAAGTTTTCGGTAATGGCTAATTGTTGCTCATCAGCAATCTTTCTAAAAAAATCAATAGGCGTGGCCAGTAATAAACCACAGCCATCACCAGTTTTACCATCAGCAGCAACACCGCCACGGTGAGTCATACAGCTTAGACTATGAATAGCTGTTTTTACCAAATCATGACTGGCTTGCCCTTCAATATGAGCAATCAAACCAAAACCACAGTTATCAGAAAAGTCATCTGGTGTAGCCAGGTGAGTTTGCGAGGAGATCATTGACATAGCTGGTCCTTTTGAGTAAACGGGTCGCCTATATATCCAATGCGGCACATAAGCTGAGCCCCGTAAGCAGAACGGGCTGATAATTAATATTCATATACCGGATTCAATAAATGATGCAACGCTCATTGACATCATGCTCTAAGAGTAAGGTAAAACCTTCAACTCTTTTAATGTTAGCAGATGTCTCAATAAATAATTAGCGTCTTAATAGATAGTAAGTAATTGCCTTTGGCATGGGAGAAAGCCCTGCCCTCTATACCAATTACTTAGTTACCAATAACGTAATATCGTTATCTTGAGTATCGCTCGTTATTAAACACTGTACAGCACTTGAAGCCAATTAGCTGAACAGTTAATAACAATGCATTTGATTAATCTTGAATATCTGACGCTCTGTATTCAAGCGCGTTATCAACCCTAATAAAGGGTGACAATAAGAGAGGTTGCTCCACTTGCGATCACTTGAATGTGAATAATAAGTAGCAGCGCTTGAGCCAAAATAATTAGTAACCTATTTTATAAATAGTGGGATTTTACTAATTGACTGTTAAATAAGTAGTTTTTACGATAACTATACAGAACGTCGCCCACAGTTATATTAGTTAATGATGACCAAAAAATCTAGTCTTTTCTACGGATTCATCAACCATATTTTGTAAGAGAACTTATTACTATTGGTTATGAGACAGCTAAAAACTGTTTGCGAAACTTAATATAAAGTAGCTGTTACTGTGTTTGTCTGAAATAGTTAATTTAGGTTTACCTCATCGAAATACTTATTTTTAATATTAATAAAATGCTATATAAATCGCCATAAAAAAACCCACTAATAATGTCATTAGTAGGTTTTTAAATGATGACAATAGTAAAAGATTAATTACTTTTGGCGTCTATCAATGTTTTGATGCTATCACTACCATTTTTAGGAGAGTTGGCATTAGCTGTTGTGTTACTAGAATTTGTGCTATTAGCCGTACTTGGTGTCTTAGGTGCTGGTACTACTGGTGGCTTTGGCGTAGCAGTTGGTGGTTTCGGTGTTGGCACTACTGGCGGCTTTGGAGTAGCACTCTCAGTACCTGATGTCGCCGGCTTTTTGTTATCCTGCTCAGCTTTACTGGTAGCACCATCATCTTTAGTTGTCGTGACTGATGTTGACTGCTCTTCGTTCACCACTGTACGCTGTTCATTAACAGATAAGGTGTCAGAGGTATCCGCTGACTGACGAATGCTTTCAGTACCATTTGTATTGCTTTCTGCTGTTTCAGCAACTGGTTTTTTCTGACGCACTGGCACTTCCCGCTTGGTCGGTTCTAAATCAATAGAACGGGTGCGTTTAGCGCTCAAATCTTTCATCGGATCAGCACGTGTGTAGTTATCGATAATACCGACATATCGATTGATTTCTTCTGGTAATACACGCACATCAGCAGGTAGTCTAAAGTCAATGAGCTTGGCTGCTCCAACTGCTTCTTGCGGGCTGCTCATCAGTCCGTAAGTCAGCATATAACGCACTTGCTTTTCATCATCGAGATAACGGAAATAAGCAAATTTGTTACGGTCTTTGCGACCTTCTAGATAACTAATAATCACATCGTTTTCAGCGACATTCATCACCTGCACAGTCCATTTACCCTTATTGGCCAGCAAATAACTCTTGTCTTTGAACTCATCGGGATAATTACGCAAATCTTGAATCGCTGCATCAAAACTGAGTGGCTGTACATCCGTATCTAGCTCATGCAACGATTCGATTTTTAAAGGTTGCTCAAGCTCAGTACTCAGTGTTTCCGGTGCGGATATCGGCGCATTTTCAATTTTGGCACCCATCGCTGGCGTTTGACTAAACATCCAAATCAGAGCCGTTAGCACGCCTAACAGCAAAGTCACTACCAGCCAGATCAATGCTTGACGTCGATAAGATTGGCTAGCGCTACGCGGCGTCGGTCTTGATGCTGCCATGGGAGTATCCTTGGTAAAAATAAAATTGACTGCATTAAATAGATGCACAGGTAATTAGCATTACTGTGAATCAGCTCTTATAAGCGCTTAATCTCAGTATGCACTTATGAAAGCTAATTTTTTGATACATTATACGTTCTGTTGTGACAATACTTCTGTCAAAAGCTGGGCATCAAAATCATCGGTCAATACAGCCTTACCCAGTGATTTTAACAAAATAAGGCGAATTTGTCCTTGTTTCACTTTTTTATCATGCCCCATCAGACTCAAAGCAGTCTGTGTATCAATAGGTGGTGCAGTGATGGGTAAGTTTGCCAATGTTAAAAGACGTTTAATACGAGCGACTTCATCGATCGTTAACCAGCCAATTTTTTGTGACAGCTCAGCAGCTTGTACCATACCAGCAGCAACAGCCTCACCATGTAACCAATTACCATAACCTTGATGCGTTTCAATCACATGACCAAAGGTATGACCAAAGTTCAATAGCGCACGCACACCGGACTCTCTCTCATCTTGTGCAACCACATCTGCTTTATACTGACAACAACGCTTTACCGCTTCGCCAAGTACAGCCAAATCTAATGCCATCATTGCAGGTAGGTTTTCCTCAAGCCAGGTTAAAAATGCCTCATCCATAATGAGCGCATATTTGATGACCTCAGCCAACCCTGCTGATAGCTCACGAGCAGGCAAAGTTTTGAGCGTACTCATGTCAGCAAGCACCATTTGTGGCTGCCAAAAAGCACCAATCATGTTCTTACCCTGAGGATGATTGATACCCGTTTTGCCACCCACACTTGAGTCTACCTGCGACAAAAGCGTCGTTGGAATTTGGATAAAATTTACCCCACGCATAAAGCTTGCTGCAGCAAAACCCGTCATATCACCAATGACGCCGCCACCCAACGCAATAAGCGTGACGTCTCGATTGAAATGCTCCGCCATCAATGCATCATAAATTTGGTTGATACTGGCTTGGTTTTTATATTGCTCACCATCTGGCAGTACACAGACTCTGACAGTAAACTGCTCTGCTAATGCTTCTTCTAAGGCGCTTAAATACAAAGGCGCCACAGTTTCATTAGTGACAATCAGTACTTGACGACCACTAATATATGGCGCTACCTGTTTTGCCATACTACTATTTTCTATCGCAGTGTTTTCTGTGATGACAATTGGATAGTCATGACTTTGCGTATGAACGGTCAAACCATCATGAAACAGTGACATTGCCAACACTCCTTAAGCATTATTAATGAGATGAAAGTAGTTAAATGTGAGTAACCATAATTTAAGTGCTATTGGTTTCTTATTATTTATGATTCATTTTCTTTATGTTCTGGTGTTATAGCAGCAGAGTTATTCAACGACTCTAGTTGTTGTAAGAGCTGACTGACCATATGACGGGGATAAGTATGTCCGGTTGGCATAATAATATGGGCGACTTGACGATATAGTGGATCGCGCTTGCTATATAAGTCTTGCAATATTTTTCTAGGATTAGGCTGCTGTAGTAACGGGCGTGATTTGTCTTTGGCAGTACGAGCCATTTGCACATCAACTGGTGCATTCAAATAAACGACGATACCACGTTGCTGTAAAAAAGCTCTGTTTTCAGCACACATGACGGCACCACCACCAGTCGCTAATACGATTTGGTTTTTTTGGGTCAGCTCATCGATGGCTCGCGTCTCACGCTCACGAAAGCCCGCTTCACCTTCTTTCGCAAATATCCAAGCGATATCAGCACCTGTCTGTGATTCGACATACCAATCACTGTCTACAAAAGTGCGACCTAACTGCTTAGCAAGCAGTTTACCGATTGTCGTCTTCCCTGCTCCCATCGGTCCTACTAAAAACACCGATGGCAATTCCTCAACCATAATACTTACTCAGTTAAATTAGCTATCATACAACGTCATCGATATTCTGGCTAGTAATGAGGCTTGATTATTACCAGTAAAAATTAGCTCATAGTAAAAATAAGGCAAGAAAAAAGCAAGCTCCTAGGCTTGCTTTTTTCTTTTGTGAGATAACAAAGTATTGTTTTGGTTTCACATAACCAATATCATGATTACTCTAAACGACTAACACCATCGTTAATCAACTTAGTCGTAATGAATATCAACAGCTCTTGTTTCTCATTGCTGGTCGAATCATTCCGGAACAAACGACCAACATATGGTAAGTCACCCAAGAATGGTACTTTTTCGACAGACTCAGAGGTGATATTTTTGAAGACACCACCAAGTACAACGGTTTGACCATCTTCTACAATAATGTTGGTCGAGATAGAGTCTTCAGAAATTGCCACATCACCATTATAAGTCGTTGGCGAACCGTTCTTGATGTTTAAGCTTAGGCTGATTTTACCATCAGGCGTAATATTCGGCGTGGCTTCCAAGCTAAGTGCAGCTTCTTTGAAGCTAGTTGTCGTTGCGCCACTAGCTGATGCTTCTTGATAAGCAATTTGCGTACCAGAAGATATTTTCGCCGTTTGTTTGTCTGCGGTCAAAATCTTAGGTGTAGAAATCACTTCACCACGATTATCCGCTTGCATAGCTGATAATTCAAGATCCAGTGTATAACCTGACAACCCAAGCAAGCCAAATGCAATACTACCAGCCGGATTAGAAACACCAAGATCAACGTTTAAGTTATCAGGACTCGTGATATCGTACGAAAACGCACCAGTATCACTATCTGTATCAAAGTCTCTAAGGTCCCATAAAGTCTGATCACTACCACCAACCAGTAAACTACTGTTAGTTGCAGTACCATCAGATAAAAGACCCCAGCTCACCCCAATCTCTTTACTGAAGGTATCTGAAGCACTTACAATACGTGCTTCAATCATAACTTGACGGACTGGAATATCAATTTTTGCAATGAGTTTATGAATGTTTTGAATACTGTCAGCCACATCTTTAATAATGAGAGTATTGGTGCGCTCATCTACGGTTACTGTGCCACGGTTGGATAATAAGCTATTACTACTATTAGAATTCCCAGTAGTGCTAGTGGTACTTGATGACCCTTTCCCTTGAGAAATTAACGTTAATACATCTTGTGCTTTAGCATAGCTTAAACGAATGTATTCAGTACGCAATGGTGAATACGAATCAACAGCTTGCTGTGCTTCAAGCTCACGTGCCTCTTGCTCGGCAAGCTCAGTAGCAGGTGCAACCAAGATTACATTGCCATTTTCACGCTTACCTAAATTTTTACTCTTTAAGATAATATCAAGTGCCTGATCCCATGGCACGTTAATAAGACGTAATGTAATATTGCCAGAAACAGAGTCATTAGCGACAATATTCATTTCAGTAAACTGTGCTAGGATATCTAAGACACTGCGAATCTCAACGTCTTGGAACTCCATAGACAAGGGCTCACCACTATATACACGTTCTTCAAGTGTTGGCTCACGTAATAATGCAGGCTTATTGATGCTAATATTTAATTGATTACCCGACTGATAGGCTTGATACTCATAATCATCGGTCATATTAATGGTAATAACACCATTTTGACCTTGATTCTTGGTATCAATGCTATTAACGAGACCGCTATCGATATTCAAACGACGTAATAGATTTCTTGGCACCGTACTACCCGTTAAGTTTACCACCAACTTATTACCTTGGCGTTGTACATCAACTGGTATTGCTTCATTGGTCAGGGCGATACTGACGTTACCACCACCATCATTGCCTGCTGCAAAATTAACTGCACTCAGGCCATCATAGCTATACTGCTTGCTTACTTGCGACGCAGAAAGCTGTGGACTTAACAACGGATTGACTCTGACAACCATCGTATCCGCTGGTACTTGATTTTTAGTCACAGTCTTACTGGTCGTATCAACAGCAGTATATGCGCTACTGGTTTCTACAATCGGTGTCGTTGTGATTGCATTATTAAGCACGTCTTGGACAGGGTCATTAGTTCTCACTGAACGGCTCGGATCGGTAATGGTCAATACTAAGTCATTACCATCAATCGTTGTCGTATAAGTACCTGTCTGCTTTAAACCAATAATCAGACGCGTGGTACTGTCACTACTTAGGGTAGTGACATCATTAACTATACCAATATTGTATTCGCTAAAACGACTTGCAAGTCCATTTTGCACTTGTTCAAAATCTAGTACCAAGCGGCTAGGATCATCAAGCTGATAGGCTGCAGGCAATACTGGCACACCTGCAAAGCCTAAACGTATTTGCGTCACTGCTGGAGCAGTTTGTACCACAGAGACATTATTAATGCGCTGTGCAGCATAGGCACTGTTACTCACTGCTACCATGCTGATTGCCAATGCTGAAATGGCAAAAGCAGAAGTTACGCGGTTGCTCATCATCATTACCTTGTTATTGCGTACTGTCATTATTTATTCCTCAAAAATCTGCCGACTTAGCTTATAGGGGAAACCAACGACTGGGGTTTTTCAACAAACCCTGCGCGGCTGTCTGGCATAATTTCAATCAAGTTAATCTGAGTCGGCGTGATTTCAACAATACGGCCGTCATTTACTCCAAGATAATCACCCACTTTAACGCTCGCGACTGAACCATCAGGACGTTGTATCAAAGCGTAGCGCTGACCTTCAGGTGAAACGACGACGCCGCGAAAGACCAGTTGTGACAATTCATATTGCTCAAGTGGTTCTTTTACTCTGGTAATATCAGGGCGAACACCATCGATAGACGTGGTAGGACCTTGTGTATTAACCAAACTAGGTGGCAGAAATGGGCTACGCTGTGCACTCGCACTATAGACAAAATCTTCTACAAGCTCAGCCTTAGGCGGTGGCTCGATGGCTTTTGCGGGCTGATTACGGATATCCGCCATTGCCTGCTCTGCCATACCAATACGATCCGCACATCCTGTCATTGATAAAACAGCAACGCTTAAAGCCAGTAGCATAGGCAGTTTTTGAATAGTCATTAGTTGCCTCCTGCATTATCAGTGGTAGCGACAGTATCAACAGCCTCAGGATCAGCTTCTTTTGAGCGATACGTTTTAGTGTTCAGTACCAAATTAAGTTCTGGTAAGACATCTAATGTTGGCTGCGGGTTGCTGACTTCAAAATCGTGCATGGTAATGATTCGTGGTAGCGCTGCAAGACCACTGATAAAGCTACCGAACTGATGAAACTCACCTAAAGCAGCGATACGAATAGGCTGCTCAATAAAGAATTCATTTTCAATTTCAGGCTCTACAGAAATATCTTGAAAACGTATGTTGCTGCCAACACCCGTCATATTGATACCTTCTACCAACTCTGATACACGAGTATCTTTCGGTAACTGATCCAATAAAGTATTGAATTCTGTTTCCATTTGAACTACTTGTGCTTTATACGCATCTAAGTGACGCGCACGTGATTCTTTTTCACGGTAGCTTTCAAGCAACGTATTTTGCTGGCTTTCAGCAGCGGTTATCTCATCAATTTTACTACTGATTGGTAGTGACCATGACAATGCTGCTATCAGCGTAACAATAAGACCAATGACGGTGACTTTTACAGGTAGTGGCCAGCTACCATAGTTTTCAGAATCTAACGATTCAAAGCTGCGGCGAAACTCCTGCAAATCAAATTGTTTCTTTGATTTTGAGGCAGTTTTTTTGGTTTTGATTAGGCTTTTTTTACGGCTAAGCTTCATAACTCACCTCCAGGCCCAGTACTGGCATCATCAGGTGCGGCGGTCTCCGACTGAACCTTAGTCGTTACCACAAACTGAACATAGCTGTCTTCAGGATAAATGGGACGAGACTGCCCACCAGTAGTGACCGTATTGTTGAGCACTGGTGCAGACTCGTAAGCGCTGATATTCTGTTGAATATTGCTCACTGCTGAGTTACCCATCCATTTACTATTATCAAGATTTAGAATCAGTCTTGACACAATATAAGGGTTATCAGCCCGACCTGTTAAAGTAAGCGTGTCGCCTTCACGTTTTAGGTTGTTTAAGTAAAGCGCAGGTGGCATAGCTTTAGCAAGATCATCCCATAAACGTACAGGTACAGGACGTCGTCCTTGTAAATCCTGAATGACTTGCATACGTGAGATAATATCTTCACGACGCTGCTCTAAGCTATCAATTTCAACCAATGCTGTGTCTAAAAGAACGTTTTCTTGTTCAATCAAAGCATTCGCATCACGCTGCTCAGCAAGCGCATTATTAAAGTAGCTCCATGAAGCAAACGCAGCCAGTAGACTGAGTAAAATCACCGCAACCACCAACGTTATAAATTCTTTGTTGCGACGTTCGCGTTCTTCTTGTCGCCATGGTAAGAGGTTAATACGAGCCATTAGTCGAAGCTCCTTAACGCAAGACCGCACGCGGCCATTAAGCTTGGTGCATCAATTGCTAGTTGCTCATTGTCAATATTTGGCGCAATGGTCATATTGGTAAAAGGATTAGCAATACTGACCGTCACACCCAGTTTTTGTTGTGCCATGCCTGCAAGACCAGCGATAGAACTACTACCACCAGCCAACACTACATGGTCAATACTACTGTATTGGCTTGATGAAAAATAAAACTGCAATGAGCGAGTAATTTGTTGAATGGTATTTTCAATAAAAGGCGTCAGCACATCGAGGTAATAATCGTCAGGCAACGTACGTTCACGTTTGCTTATCGCCGCTTCTTCAGCAGATAGTCCATAACGATTTTGTATCGCTTCTGTCAATTGGACACCGCCAAACAACTGCTCACGACTGTATATAAATTCGCCATTTTTAGCGACATATAGAGTCGTTTGATTGTGACCAATGTCAACCAATGCAACCAACTCTGGGTTATTTGGTAAGTTGTCCACCATAAGCCCAAAAGCACGCTCAATGGCATGAGACTCGATATCCATAACCTTGGTTTTCAAGCCACCGAAGGTTAAAGCGTCAACTCGTTGGTCGACATTCTCCGAGCGAGATGCAGCAAGCAATACTTGAACCATCTCATCACTAACTAAAGAAGGACCCAGAACCTCAAAGTCCAAGTTAACGTCTTCTAGTGGATAAGGTACATATTGATCAGCATCCAAACGTATTTGAGCTTCACGCTCAACATCGCTCAATGCAGTATCCATGTCAATTATTTTGGTAATCACGGCAGACCCTGAAACCGCCGTAGCAGCATCAGCACCAGCGACATGGCAACGTTTGGCTAAGTTGGTAATCGTATTACCAACCGCTTCAGTGTCTAAGAGAAGTTTATCGACGACTACCCCTTCCGGCAGTCTCTCAATGCCATAAGATTTTAGATGAAACATGCCTTGTTGGCGCTGTATGTCAACCAATTTCACTGAAGTGGCACAGATATCCACACCAATCAAATGTTGACTTTTGGAAGTAAATAGCCTCACAAACTCTATACCTTATATTAAGTGTACAATCTGATAGTTATTTGTAATAATTGAATACAATACTTTACTTAATAGATAGATTCAAGCATTTAAATAAGTTATTAAGGCTAACTTACACATTTATTATGACCTGCTTATTTTGTTCAAGGTATAATACCTTATCTGTTGCAAATTTTAATTGATAAGTCTCCTTATGATCAAAAAAAATGCTACCGCCCGACTGATTCATTTTTTGGTAGGGCTTTTTGTCGCCTGCTTAGCATTAGCGGTTATCTTAGCCCTTGCTGTGCCTATCGGTTTTTATGGTATGGCGATGTATTTATCGCCAACGTTGCCTAGCACTCAAGAGATCAAGACGGCAAAGTTAGAGATGCCATTACAAATATATAGTAGTGACGACAAACTAATTGGTCAGTATGGCAATCGCTTATCACTACCGATTACTTTCGAAGATATTCCTGAAGACCTTACTCATGCCTTTTTAGCAGCAGAAGACGCCTCTTTTTTTCAACACAGTGGTATTAGCATCAAAGGTTTAGGGCGCGCTGTTACTGAAGCGGTCACCGATGATAATAGTCAAACAGGCGGCTCTACCATCACGATGCAAGTCGCCAAAAACTATTTTTTAAGTTCAGAGCGGACCTTAAATCGTAAGTTAACTGAATTGTTCTTAGCGCGTAAGATTGAAGATGAACTCAGCAAAAATGATATTTTGACGCTTTATGTCAATAAAATATATTTAGGCGAAGGTGCCTACGGTGTACGTGCCGCTGCCAAAAAATATTATAGTAAATCACTAGAAAACCTCACTATTGCTGAGACAGCAATGTTAGCTGGCCTGCCAAAAGCACCCTCTAAATACAACCCTGTGGCCAATCCTGAGCGTGCGTTAACTCGCCGTAACTGGATCATTGGGCGCATGCATGAGTTGGGTTACATCACTAAAGCTCAACGTGATGAAGCGATCGCCTCTCCTATTGGTATTAACCTTTATCAAGAGAAGCTTGACGTCAATATGCCATATTTGGCAGAAATGACGCGCTCCACTTTGGTCCAGCGCTATGGCAAACAAGTCATGCAGAGTGGCTGGCGTGTTCGCCTTACCGTTGATAGTAAAGCACAAACAGATGCTGAAGCTGCAGTATTGACAGGTCTCGTCGCTTACGATCATCGTCATGGATGGCGAGGTGCTGAAGCGAATGATGAACCTCTAGAAAACTTCCGTCGCTATAGCAATATGTCGCCTGCTAAAGTAACCAAGATAAACTCTCGTAGTTTTGATGCCGTTATGCCTTCAGGTGAAACGGTAACTGTTAATTGGTCAGGCATGCGCTGGGCAAGTAAATATATCTCTGCTAATCGCATTGGCTACGCTCCTAGTAATGCTAGCCAAATAGTCAGTAAGAACGATATTATTCGCCTAATTCCAACCAGTAATAACAATTGGCAGCTGGCACAAGTACCTAAAATACAAAGTAGTCTCGTTTCATTGAATCCAGCGACTGGTGCCGTTAATGCCTTAGTGGGTGGCTTCGATTTCAATCACAGCAAGTTTAACCGAGCGTTACAAGGCTGGCGTCAACCAGGCTCAACGATTAAACCACTTGTCTATACAGCAGCGCTAGAAAAAGGCTATCGTCCCGATAGTATTGTGTCAGATAGTCCTATTCAAGTCGGTGAATGGAAACCTAAAAATTCTGATCAACGCTTCTTAGGTGACATCACTCTACGCCGTGGCCTTTATTTGTCTCGTAACTTAGTATCTATTCGTCTATTACAAGCCATTGGTATTGCTGATACCCGTAGCCTATTAGATCAATTCGGCCTTGATAAAGAGAAACTTCCAACCACTTTATCGTTAGCACTGGGTGCAGGGCAAGCAACACCCTTACAGATGGCAACTGCCTATGCCACTTTTGCCAATGGTGGCCATCGCGTACAACCCTATTTCATTGAACAAATTTATAATTATAGTAATAACCTATTATTTCAGGCGAACCCACAACAAGCATGTGCCAAATGCTTCAATAAAGATCTCGAAAAGCGTAATAAAGAGTCAATCGAAAATTATAATCAGTCGATTGAAGATGAGAGCAAAGCGGTCAGTAGCGAAGTAACTGTTGCAGAACAAGATGTAGAAGGTACTGAACAAAACGATAAAGCCATCGATTTAAGTGTCTATGATGCTAGCCCACAAGCGGATCGTTTAAAAGCACCTGCGGTTCAGTATGCATTGGCCAAACAAGCGCCTCGAATATTGAAACCTAGAGTTGCTTTTGATATGGCAGATATTTTACGTGACGTCGTTCAGCGTGGTACAGCAGTACGTGCAAAAGCACTAGGACGCGATGATATTGGCGGAAAAACAGGTACTACTAACGACGCTAAAGATGCTTGGTTTGCAGGCTTTCACCCTACCAATGCAACGGTCGTATGGATGGGCTTTGATCAACCAACTACCATGGGCCGTCACGAATACGGTGGTGTGGCAGCATTACCTGTTTGGATGGACTTTATGAGAGCCCAGCTTAAGGATACACCTCGTCAGTGGGTATCTAATGACCAAGGCTTTACACCTACCAGACAAAAAAAGAAAACGACAAGAAGCAGCAAGACTGACGACAATACATCTGAGAAACCAGTTTCTACGCAAACACAACAGCGTACACCTGTAGCACCTGAACCTGCTGCAGAATCAAGTAATTCACAAACCTCAAGATCAGAGAATCGCCGTAATAATGATGTGGTATCGCAAAACCCACTATCAGTAACGCCAGTTGAAACGCTTCCACCGATGCCAGAGTAAACTATCTAAAATATTAACTGATGTTGAATATAAAAAAGCCTGTTTAGACAACTCTAAACAGGCTTTTTTATATCTGGAAATTATAGCAATGATGTCCTGCTTCACGTAGCTTATCAGTCAGATTTTCTATCAACACCAAACTTACACCACTCTACTGGTAGATTTGCTAAAACTCAACCATTCCAGCACGAAGCTGTTCAATCAGCTCTAAAAACTGCTGACGCCATTCGCGTATCGTTGATTCATCTGGTAACCACTGGTTCGATAAAGTAACCACGTTAACGATGAGATCCGATGACTGCTTCGTATTGTTGCTTAATTGTTCATCAACGACTGTATCTGGTGGTACCGCATAAAGACAGCGCTGGTAAGCACGCTCTATATTGGCCAAAAACCCTTGCTGCTGTAGCTGCTGTAGACGCTGAATCTCAGGAGATACTTGCGTACTTTCACTCAAGGCTTGTTCGATATCTGACAATGTTGGTGCTGGCATATTCAAATTATAGAAATAACCAAGCTCTTGAGTAAATGCAAGAAAAGCCCCGTATAGATGAAAAATAGCAGTCTCACAATGTGCTTGATACAGCTGCTTATCATTGGTACTTCCTGCTGATTGGCAAGAGAGACGGCAAAAATAAAGTTTTTGATTGGTTCGATCTGCCTGATATTTGGCAACACGTGTTTTACCTGCCATTTTCTACTTATCCTTATATTAATCATAAATATAACCAGTTAGCGCATCCATAACTTATAAGATGAAGTTTTGAGTGTCCTACTAACTGAAACAACCTTGCTAGAAAGTATATCAGCTAAAAAATAGCGGCGCTATATTAAGACTTATTAGCTTACTAGATATAGCATTAGGCCTATTATTCTCATTGCTTTGCTTATCTATAAACGTAAAAAAGCCAGCAACTTAGGCTGGCTTTTTTATTAAGCTAAGAGTGAATCAAAAATATCTAATACTATTAGTTATCTTGGTTCAGCTCTTGTGCAAAAGCTTCATCAAAGCTAGCAAAGTCTTTACTATCAGTGCTAGCAGTCATGTCAAACGCTGCATTAAGATCTTTATCTTGTAGCTTTTGATCCGCTTTCTCTTTACGTGCTTTATGATAAGCAAGACCAGTACCTGCAGGAATCAAACGACCAACAACCACGTTTTCTTTCAGGCCACGTAACTCATCCACTTTACCAGTAACGGCAGCCGCAGTTAGTACACGTGTCGTTTCCTGGAATGACGCAGCTGAGATAAAGCTTTCTGTTGCCAGACTTGCTTTAGTGATACCCAGTAATTGACGCTCAAACTGTACTGGGAATTTATCTTCCGCTTCCAGTTTTTCATTCAATGCTTTGATATCAGCATACTCTGCTTGATCACCTTTAAAGTGGCTTGAATCGCCGCCGTCGGTGATTTCAACTTTACGCAACATCTGACGAATAATAACTTCGATGTGCTTGTCGTTGATTTTTACACCTTGCAGACGATAAACGTCCTGTACTTCGTTAACGATATAATCAGCAAGTGCAGTTTGTCCTTTCAGACGCAAGATATCATGCGGGTTTTGTGGACCATCAGCGATAACTTCACCACGTGCTACTGTCTCGTTTTCGAAGACGTTGATTTGACGCCATTTCGGGATTAGCTCTTCATGAATCTCACCATCTTCATTGGTGATGATGAAGCGATTCTTACCTTTGGTCTCTTTACCAAAGCTTACGACACCTGTCATTTCTGCCATGATCGCATGATCTTTTGGACGACGTGCTTCGAATAGATCGGCAACACGTGGTAGACCACCGGTAATATCTTTAGTTCCTGATGATGCCTGTGGTACACGACCTAGGATCGAACCAGCTGCTACTTTTTCACCATCGCTAACGCGAATGATAGTTTCAGCAGGTAGGAAGTAAACTACTTCTTTACCTTCATCAGTATTCAAGATAATAGCAGGACGTAAGTCTTTTGCTGAGCTTGAACGGTCACGAGTCGCTAGAATCTCAAATGAGCTCATACCAGTCGCATCATCAACTTTCACTGTTGCAGTCATACCATCAGTGATGTCACTGAAGCGTGCTGTACCAGCAAATTCTGTGATGATTGGATGCGTGTGCGGATCCCATTTAGCGATGGTCTGACCGCCTTCAACCTGATCTTCGTGTTTCACAAGAACGCTAGAACCATAAGGTACTTTATAACGTTCACGCTCACGGCCAAGATCATCAGTCAATGCAATTTCAGCTGAACGCGATACGATAACCAAATGGCCATCAGTATGTTGAACGGTTTTCATGTTTTCGAAATGCGCTTGACCAGCATTACGTACAGAGATGCTATTGTCCACAGATGCAGAGCTTGCAGCCCCACCCACGTGGAAAGTACGCATGGTTAACTGAGTACCAGGCTCACCGATAGACTGTGCAGCCATAACACCAACTGACTCGCCGATGTTCACTTTATGACCACGAGCCAAATCACGGCCATAGCACTGTGAACAAACGCCATGCTCAACATTACAGGTAATAACTGAGCGTACCCAGATATCGTCGATAGCGTTTTCGTCAAGCACATTGACCCAATGCTCATCGATCAACGTACCTGCTGGAATCAATACTTTATCAGCATCATCGTTATAATTCACATCACGTGCAGTGACACGACCAAGTACTAGTTCACCCAACTTCTCAATGATTTCGCCACCTTGAATATGTGGTTTCATGAGCAAGCCTTGCTCGGTACCACAGTCATCAGTGGTGATGACTAAATCTTGTGCGACATCAACCAAACGACGAGTCAGGTAACCTGAGTTAGCCGTTTTCAGTGCCGTATCCGCTAGACCTTTACGTGCACCGTGAGTTGAGATGAAATACTGTAGTACGGTCAAACCTTCACGGAAGTTAGCTTTAATTGGGGTTTCGATGATAGAACCATCTGGCTTAGCCATCAAACCACGCATACCAGCCAACTGACGAATCTGTGCTGCACTACCACGAGCACCAGAGTCTGACATGATAAAGATAGAGTTGAATGACTTCTGCTCTTCTTCTTCACCTTTAGCATTCAAGATCTTATCTGTTGCCAAGTTATCCATCATCGCCTTAGCGACTTTGTCATTAGTACGTGACCAGATATCAACTACTTTGTTATAACGCTCACCAGCAGTTACAAAGCCTTGCTCGAATTGATCTTCGATTTCGCGAACTTCGCCTTCTGCTACTTCGATGATTTGCTTCTTCAATGGTGGGATGACCATGTCATCGATACCAATAGACACGCCAGACAATGTCGCTTGAGCAAAACCAAGATACATCAATTGGTCAGCAAACATGACACTTTCTTTAACGCCTACTTTGCGATAGCAAGAGTTAATCAGACGAGAGATGTTTTTCTTCGTCATTTCTTGGTTACATTCATCAAACGTCATACCTTTAGGCATGATGTTCCAGATAAGTAAACGACCAGCAACCGTATCTTTGATACTGATTTCTTTGGTTTGGTTACCTTCTTCATCAATATGCGTCTCAGTGACACGCACTTTGATTTTAGCATTTACATGTAGATCGTTTGAACCAATCGCACGCAATGCTTCATTGACGGTAGCAAAAACCATGCTCTCGCCTTTAGCATTGATAGAAGAGCGACTGATGTAGTACAAGCCCAATACAACATCCTGTGATGGTACGATGATTGGATCACCGTTCGCAGGTGACAAGATATTGTTGGTAGACATCATTAGCGCACGTGATTCTAACTGTGCTTCTAGCGTCAATGGCACGTGAACGGCCATTTGGTCACCATCGAAATCGGCGTTGAATGCGGTACAAACGAGCGGATGCAATTGGATTGCTTTACCTTCGATTAGTACTGGCTCAAATGCCTGTAGACCCAAACGGTGAAGTGTTGGTGCACGGTTAAGAAGCACTGGATGCTCACGGATAACCATGGCCAGCATATCCCACACTTGTGGCTCTTCACGCTCTACCATCTTTTTGGCGGCTTTAATCGTTGTTGCCAAACCATGAGACAATAGCTTGTTATAAGTAAATGGCTTGAATAGTTCAAGTGCCATTTTCTTCGGTAGACCACACTGATGTAAACGTAGTGTTGGACCTACAACGATAACCGAACGACCAGAGTAATCGACACGCTTACCAAGTAAGTTTTGACGGAAACGACCTTGCTTACCTTTGATCATATCTGCCAAAGACTTCAATGGACGCTTGTTACTACCCGTGATGGCACGACCGCGACGACCGTTATCTAACAATGCATCAACTGACTCTTGCAACATACGTTTTTCGTTACGTACGATGATATCAGGAGCGCTTAGCTCAAGCAGACGCTTTAGACGGTTGTTACGGTTGATGACACGGCGATACAAATCGTTTAGATCCGAAGTCGCAAAACGGCCGCCTTCTAGTGGTACTAGTGGGCGCAAATCTGGTGGTAGTACTGGTAAGATGTTCATTACCATCCACTCAGGCTTGTTATTAGAATCACGGAATGCTTCTAATAGCTTAAGACGCTTAGACATCTTTTTAAGCTTAGTTTCAGAACCTGTTTGTGGAATCGCTTCACGTAGCTCATCAATCTCGATATCTAAATCGATATCTTTTAATAAGTCTTGAACCGCTTCAGCACCCATTTTAGCAGTGAATTCATCACCAAACTCTTCAAGAGCTTTGAAGTAATCTTCATCATCAAGCAACTGATATCTTTCTAAGCTGGTTAGACCAGGCTCAGTCACGATGTAGCTTTCAAAATATAGAACACGTTCGATATCACGTAGCGTCATGTCTAACAATAGACCGATGCGGCTTGGTAATGATTTTAAGAACCAAATATGTGCAACTGGGCTAGCCAAGTCGATGTGGCCCATACGGTCACGACGAACTTTAGCAGTCGTAACTTCTACGCCACATTTTTCACAGATAACGCCTTGGAACTTACGGCGCTTATATTTACCACACAAGCACTCAAAATCTTTTACTGGGCCAAAAATTTTGGCACAAAAAAGACCATCACGTTCAGGCTTGAACGTACGATAGTTAATAGTTTCAGGCTTTTTCACTTCGCCATGTGACCATGACTTGATGACGTCAGGTGAGGCTAAAGTAATTTGAATGCTATCAAACTCTTGGTTACCGTTGCCGGTAGGGCTTTGCATGATATCGAGTAAATCTTTCAAGTTGCTTCTCCGTTATCTTTATAATCATCTGATAGCGCATTTTTGACGCAAATAAGATGAATGAAGGCAATGAATAGGGTTGAGACAAATCACTAAAAGCAGCAGCTATGCGCGTACTGCTTTTAGATTGACCACTAAGGATAATAATTAACTGAAGCTATGTTAAAGGTAGCCTCAGCCAGCCGTGCTTAATGGGTTTGCTTTAACTCAATATTAATACCCAATGATTTGATTTCTTTGGTCAGTACGTTAAACGATTCAGGCATACCTGGATCCATATACTGCTCACCATCAACGATGTTTTTATACATACGCGTACGGCCTTCAACGTCATCCGACTTAACAGTCAGCATTTCCTGCAACGTGTAAGTCGCGCCATACGCTTCTAGTGCCCAGACTTCCATCTCACCGAAGCGCTGACCACCAAACTGAGCTTTACCGCCCAATGGCTGCTGCGTGACTAGTGAGTAAGAACCAGTTGAACGTGCATGCATTTTGTCATCAACCAAATGGTTAAGTTTGAGCATGTACATATAACCAACGGTCACTTTACGGTCAAACTTCTGACCAGTACGGCCATCATACAATGTCTGCTGACCATCACGGTCCATACCAGCAAGCTCTAGCAAGTCTTTGACTTGACTCTCTCTTGCACCATCAAACACTGCAGTACCCATTGGTACACCGCCGCGTAAGTTGTCTGATAATGCCATGATGTCATCATCACTCAAGCTATCAAGATCAACTTGCTCGCCGCCTACTTGGTTATAGATTTTGTCCAAGAAACCACGTAGCTCTTTGATCGCTGCTTGCGATTTGAGCATACCATCGATTTTCTCTCCCAAACCTTTGGCTGCCATACCCAAATGCGTCTCTAGAACCTGACCGATGTTCATACGAGATGGTACACCAAGCGGGTTCAATACGATGTCAACGGTATTACCATGTTCATCATAAGGCATATCTTCGACTGGCATGATGCGTGATACGACACCTTTGTTACCATGACGACCAGCCATTTTATCACCAGGCTGAATACGACGCTTAACCGCTAGATAAACTTTAACGATTTTTTGGACACCATGTTGTAAATCATCACCAGCGGTCAATTTGCGTTTTTTCTCAGCAAACTTAACATCGATGTCTTTTTGCTTATCAACTAAGTACTCAGCGATTTGCGTTAGACGCTCAGAGATTTCTTCTTCAACTGGCTGAATATCAAGCAAGGTCTCAAGGCTCATATCTTTCATATCAGCCAAGGCCATAACCGTACCGGCTTTTAGACCAGAACCACCACTGACTTTTTGGCCATCTAATAGATTACCAATACGACCACGTGCTGCTTCTTCAAAGATACGTAGCTCTTCTTTTAAATCTTTGCGATAGCTATCAAGCTGTGATTTTTCAATCGCTTTTGCACGTGCATCTTTTTCGACACCATCACGAGTAAAGACTTGTACGTCGATAACCGTACCTTTGCTTGATGTAGGAACACGTAAAGACGTGTCTTTTACATCAGCTGCTTTTTCACCAAAGATAGCCCGGAGCAATTTCTCTTCTGGCGTTAGTTGCGTTTCACCTTTTGGCGTCACTTTACCAACTAGGATATCACCAGCGTCAACTTCAGCACCGATATAGACGATACCTGCTTCGTCAAGACTTGATAGTGCTGCTTCGCCAACGTTTGGAATATCAGCAGTAATCTCTTCTGTACCCAACTTGGTATCACGCGCCACACAAGTCAATTCTTGAATATGGATAGTGGTGAAACGATCTTCTTTAACCACTTTCTCAGATAGCAAGATTGAATCTTCGAAGTTGTAACCATTCCACGGCATAAATGCGATGCGAATGTTCTGACCTAGTGCTAGCTCACCAAGATCCGTTGATGGACCATCTGCCAAGATATCACCCAAAGCAATCTCATCGCCTTGGTTAACGATGATACGTTGGTTGATACAAGTGTTTTGGTTAGAGCGCGTGTATTTAACTAAGTTATAAATATCGATACCCGCTTCACCAGCAGTCATCTCGTCTTCGTTTACACGAACAACGATACGTGATGCATCAACATCTTCAATCACACCGCCACGCTTAGCGATCACACAAACACCAGAATCACGAGCAACATAGCGCTCCATGCCAGTACCTACTAACGGCTTATCAGCACGTAGCGTAGGAACAGCCTGACGCTGCATGTTCGATCCCATTAAGGCACGGTTAGCATCATCATGCTCTAGGAACGGAATCAAACCTGCTGCGACCGATACTACCTGACTTGGCGACACATCCATATGCGTCACTTTTTCTGGCGGCATGCGGACGAATTCACCATAGCTACGGACACTGACCATCTCGTCACTTAGTGCACCATCTTCAGTCAATGGTGAGTCAGCCTGTGCAATGACAGTACCTACTTCTTCAATAGCTGATAGATATTCAATGATATCCGTTACTTTACCGTCAACCACACGGCGATATGGCGTTTCTAAGAAGCCAAAGCTGTTGGTTTTAGCAAAAGTTGCCAATGAGTTGATAAGACCAATGTTTGGACCTTCAGGAGTCTCAATCGGGCATACACGGCCATAATGGGTATCATGTACGTCACGTACTTCAAAGCCTGCACGTTCACGAGTCAGACCACCGGGTCCTAGTGCTGATACACGGCGTTTATGGGTAACTTCAGACAACGGGTTGTTCTGATCCATAAACTGTGACAACTGGCTTGAACCAAAGAACTCTTTAACCGCAGCCGCAACCGGCTTAGAGTTAATCAAATCTTGTGGTGACAAGTTATCAGATTCCGCTGAGCTCAAACGCTCTTTAACTGCACGCTCTACACGTACTAGACCAACACGGAACTGGTTTTCTGCCATCTCGCCCACTGAACGAATACGACGGTTACCCAAGTGATCGATGTCATCGACTTCACCGCGGCCGTTACGAATCTCAATCAGCTCTTTCAATACATTCACGATGTCAGCATTGGTCAGGACACTACGTTCGCGCTGAATATCTGGATCATCTGTATTATCAAATTCCAACCCTAGACGGCGATTGAACTTCATACGACCAACGTTTGACAAGTCATAACGATCTGCATTGAAGAACATGCTTTCGAACAGTTTTTCAGCAGTTTCGACCGTTGGTGGTTCACCTGGACGCATTACTTTATAGATTTCGATCAATGCTTCTTCACGGCTCGATGTGCTATCAGCACGTAGCGTGTCAGCAATATAACTACCCTGATCGATATCATTGGTGAATAGAATGCTGAATTCTTTGATAGATTCACTGGCTTCAAACGCACTCAATTTAACCAATAATTCATGGTCAATTAAGGTGTTAGCACGAGCGATAACTTCATCATTAACCACGATATCTTCAGCTAAGATACGCTCATATAAATATTCATCAGGCACAGCAATTTTCGTCATACCAGCTTCTTCTAGCTGACGGATACGACGTGCATTGATACGTTTGCCCTGCTCTACGATGACGTCACCTTCAGGCGACACGATATCAAACTGAGCCATCTCACCGCGCAAGCGATCAGCAACCAGATCAATCTCAAACGTCTCTTCGCCTTTATAAACAGCTACTTTATCAAAGAAAAGATCTAAGATTTCAGAAGTGGTCAGACCTAGTGCACGTAGAATGATTGAAGCAAGTAGCTTACGACGACGGTCAATACGAGCAAATACTAAATCTTTTGCATCAAATTCAAAATCTAACCATGAACCACGGTAAGGAATGATACGTGCGTTATAAAGCACTTTACCACTTGAATGCGACTTACCTTTGTCATGGTCAAAGAACACGCCAGGTGAGCGATGTAGCTGTGATACGATAACACGCTCTGTACCATTGATAATAAAGGTACCGTTGGCAGTCATTAATGGCATTTCGCCCATATAGACGCTTTGCTCACGGATATCTTTGATAGCAGCTTTGCTGTCTTTATCTTTGCTGTCTTTATCTTTGATGATCAAACGGATTTTGACACGCATCGGCGCAGCAAATGTTGAACCGCGTAAGATACACTCACGCTCATCAAATTCAGGCGTGCCTAAATAGTACTCAACAAATTGTAGCTCTGCGTTACCAGAGTGACTCTCAATTGGGAAAATAGAGGAATACGCAGCTTGCAAACCAGTATTCTCACGAGCTTTCGGCTTTTTGTGCTCTTGCAAAAATTGCTCATAAGAATCTACTTGAATAGACAATAAGTAGGGAATGTCCATCACAGTGGGCAATTCAGCAAAACTTTTGCGAATACGCTTTTTTTCAGTATAAGAATATGCCATCGAGAGTCCTTACAGTAAACGTGGAAACAAATTAAAATCGAGGCCAGGATGCATAGATATTATGTATCTTGACGACGTAAACGATAATATAAAACGGGTGTTCGTGTTCAGTTCATGTCTTTTGGTTAATTACTACTTTACTAATCAATGCTTATTTAGCACACTTCATTCAATCTTGGAATTGGTGTCTAGGTCAGTCTATATGCCTACTCAAACTGACAATTTCAATATCATATAATCTACAATACATTGCCCTTATGGCTCAATTTACAAATACACTTACAATATCTTGTACTGCGGTTTAAAATTCATCATCAAAACTGTTATCGTCGCTGATATATACCGTCTACGAGCCTACATACTGACAGTAAAATCATTCTATATGGATAACCTAAGATCAATAGCTTTTCAGAAATAACAATAATCGGGGTAACTATAACTTTCAGAATCAGTATAAACTATAGTGTTAATAGGAAAGCATGCAGACACAAAAAAATGCCAAACATCTACGGACGTTTAGCTCATATTAACTGATTTTAATAACTGGCATGTGTGCTTGCATGTATATCGTCTGTCCTTTTGATGGGTATCCACCGTGTTGTTGCATACGTATGTTGGCAGACACAAAAGGTCAAGCTACGAATTATAGTAAAAAAAAGCTGGCAATGCAAGGCATTACCAGCTTTTTTTCGTACAGCTGTTAAACTTATTTTAGTTCAACAGTTGCGCCAGCTTCTTCAAGTTTCTTTTTCAACTCTTCAGCTTCAGCTTTGTTAACGCCTTCTTTGATTGGAGCTGGAGCGCTTTCAACCAAATCTTTCGCTTCTTTCAGGCCAAGACCAGTAGCTTCACGTACGGCTTTAATTACGCCAACTTTCTTCTCGCCAAAGCTGGCAAGAACTACGTCAAACTCGTCTTTTTCTTCAGCAGCAGCAGCAGCAGGGCCAGCAGCAGCAGGTGCAGCAGCAACAGCAGCTGTTACGCCGAATTTTTCTTCCATAGCGCTGATTAATTCAACGATATCCATTACTGACATTTCAGCGATTGCGTTTAACACATCATCTTTAGATAGTGCCATGAGAACTCTCCGTTATCTGATAAAAATTAATTGATTTTAATATCGCTTGGATTGCTTGCCAAATTTTCAAATAGTGTTGGCAATATAGTGCAATCAACGATGTCAAAGTTACGTTAAAACAAGCAATTAAGCAGCTTCTTTTGCGTCTTTGATTGCTGCGACAGTGCGAACGAACTTGCCAGGAACTGCGTTCATAGTCTGGACAAGCTTGGTCACTGGTGCATTCATAGTAGCCATCAAGATAGAGAGTGCTTCGTCGCGAGTTGGTAGCTTCGATACGCGCTCTAGCTCTTCTGGACCATAAACAACACCACCAACTGATACCAATTTGGTCTCTAAAGCTTTGTTTTCTTTGCTGAAGTCGAAAACGACTCTAGCAGCAGAACCCAAGTCTTCCATAGAGAAAGCCAAAAGTAGTGGACCAGTCATACGGTCTGACATGCTCTCAAACTTAGTGCCTTCAAAAGCGCGTCTTGCTAGTGTATTTTTTACCACTTTCAAAACAACGCCTTTTTCACGGGCTTGTTCGCGTAGCTTAGTAAGCTTTGCAACACCAATACCATGATATTCGGCAGCTACTGCTGAGTAAGCATTAGCAGCAACTTCAGACACTTCAGCCACAACTTGTTGTTTTTGCTCTAGCGTTAATGCCATAAGTTGACTCCTTTAATCTTATCAATCTGCTCAGTATTTTAATTCTTAAAAACCGAAATTTTCAGTTATTAAACGACTAAATTAGACTGACTTGATACGACACGTTACTTCTAAACTCTATAGCAATAGATTTTATTAGTAACGACTGATTACGGCACCGTTATCAGAATGACATCAAGTGATAGATTGAACTATCGGCTCTTATCAACAACTGGGTGGATCACCGTCTGCGTAGGACAACTGAGATTTTCATCTGTAGTCGATTAAAAAAAGCAGCTTGTTATCACATCTAACCATTCGAAAATTGCTATCTATGACGCTAAACCACTCTCTACCTACGGTCTTAGACAGCGTAGCATATGCTACGCTGACCTAATTTTTTAGAATTTGTTTGTACTCATTATTCAAAATATTTGAAGAGTGAATACTTAATTATTTAGCAGTGCGATAAGGAACAGCATCAATAGTGATACCTGGACCCATAGTGCTAGACAAGGTAATTTTCTTAATGAAAGTACCTTTAGAAGTAGCAGGCTTAGCACGTTTTAGATCTGTGATTAATGCTTCAGCATTTTGAATAACTTGCTCAGCAGTAAAACCAACTTGACCAATAGTAGTATGAATAATACCTGCTTTGTCTACACGATACTGTGCTTGACCCGCTTTAGCATTTTTCACAGCTTCAGCAACGTTTGGCGTTACTGTACCGACTTTCGGGTTAGGCATTAGACCACGTGGACCTAGGATAGTACCTAATTGACCAACAACACGCATTGCATCAGGAGCAGCAATAACGATATCAAAGTCCATGTTACCAGCTTTGATTGATTCTGCTAGGTCTTCAAAACCAACGATGTCTGCACCAGCTTCTTTAGCGGCTTCAGCAGCAGCGCCTTGAGCGAATACAGCAACGCGTTTGGTTTTACCAGTACCAGCAGGTAGGTTGGTAGCGCCACGAACTACTTGATCAGATTTACGTGGGTCAACGCCCAAGTTTACTGCGATATCAATAGACTCTTTGAATTTTAGCGCAGGCAAATCATTTAAGATTTGAACGGCTTCTTCCATAGTGTATTGCTTTTCGTTATCAACACGGCTTTGAATTTCTTTTTGACGTTTGGTTAGCTTGCTCATTTACACACCCTCCACGGTAATACCCATTGAACGTGCAGTACCAGCGATGGTACGAACAGCAGCGTCAAGGTCAGCTGCAGTTAGATCTTTATCTTTGGTCTTAACGATTTCTTCTAACTGTGCACGGTCAACTTTACCGACTTTAGCAGTGTTAGGTGTACCTGAACCTTTAGCAACACCAGCAGCCTTACGTAGTAAGTATGAAGCTGGTGGTGACTTCATGATGAAGGTAAAAGACTTATCGCTATATACAGTGATCTCAGTAGGAATCGGTAGACCCGGCTCTTGGTTTGAGGTCGCAGCGTTAAATTCTTTACAGAACGCCATGATGTTCACGCCTTTTTGACCCAATGCTGGACCAATCGGTGGTGAAGGATTTGCTTTGCCTGCAGGCACTTGCAGTTTGATGTAACCATCAATCTTCTTAGCCATGATACTCTCCTAAATGGGTAATAACGCTAAATCAATATGCTATGTAAGCTTATTGACTAATAGCTCCCCGGTTGATGAATTTGTTATGGGTTTAGTCTAGCTTTTCAACTTTACTAAACTCAAGCTCAACCTGAGTCGGTCGATTAAATACGTTTACTGTCAAATGTAGTTTAGACTTTTCGTAATCGACTTTTTCCACCATACCTTTAAAGTCAGTGAACGGACCGTCGATAACCAATAACTCTTCGCCCGGCTCAAATAGCGTTTTAGGACGGGGATCGGTTTCAGTCTGATTCAAACGGTTTAGAATACGGTCAGCTTCTACTTGCGTAATCGGCGCTGGTGTTTCAGGCGTACCGCCAATGAAACCCATAATACGTGGACACTCTTTAACGATATGCCAAGTATTGTCATTCATTTCCATTTGGATCAAAACATATCCTGGAAAGAATTTACGCTCACTTTTACGCTTTTTGCCGTCTTTCATTTCGACGACTTCTTCAGTAGGAACCAATACGTCACCGAATGATTCAGCGAAGTCACTACGATTGATACGATCAGTTAATGAACGCTGTACTTGCTTTTCATATCCTGAAAACGCTTGGACAATATACCAACGCATATCACGCTCCTAATCGTTATAAGTAAAATTTTGAGTTACAATATTTAAGTTAGAGCGAATCGTCATACACGATAGTATGCTCAACTTCAAATATTTAACCGATAAATATGCCAACGAACCAATTGAAAAAATTATCTAACAGCCAAACAAAAAGCCCAGCAATACCAATCACGACAATAGCTTGCCATGTGTATTGAAAGGTTTCGTCTTTACCTGGCCATGTTACTCGGCGTAGCTCAACAGCGGCATCTTTTAATAATATTTTAAAAGCGCGGCCTTGATGCGTTAATGCCAAGCATACTAATGCAAATACAATAAGAGCGACAATGATACTAATACGTACCCAAACATCATTGGCAGGTTGCCAATAGCCAGGTAAATACTGGTTGACCAGAGTCGCGCTAATTAAAACTGCTGCAGCAAGTAGCCACAAGATCAAATCTTTGATTGAGCCAGTCTTAGCAACTTCAACAGCAGAAGTATTGACCGCTGAGATATGCTTATCTTTAGACAGCATTCCACCAGCAACCGCCTTGGCATCAGATAACTTAGTCTCGAGGTTATCTTGATTATTGCTCATAAAGAACTCGCTTCGGAGATGGTGGGGTACAACAAAGATGTGATAAGAAGATGGCAGGCGATGTAGGACTCGAACCTACAACCCTCGGTTTTGGAGACCGATGCTCTACCAATTGAGCCAATCGCCTATGGGTGTAAAGGACAGCATTATACAATATTGAGCATAAAATGCAAGCCTTTAGCGGTAAAATTGTTATTTTTACCTAGTTTTCTCTTATTCAGCATACCTACTCCATCAACTGACCATTTAATTAGGCTGATAATGTGAGTACCTGATAAGAAGCTGCGTTAATATATCAAGCTATACTACAGATTACAATAGTCTAGATTAGAAATAAATTAACTCTATAGTTAATAGTCTTTATTTAGAAGTTCACTCCTATAATGAGTATGACTATAGATAGCTAAACCCATAGCTTTTCTTTAGTTATAACCACCCATAAAAAAAGCCGTTCTCAATAAAGAGAACGGCTTTTGACTAACAAGTTAAATACTAGGATCAGTATTAAACGTTTACGTTAGCAACAACACCAGCGCCTACAGTACGGCCGCCTTCACGAAT
>NZ_JADYWL010000056.1 GCF_015864825.1 Psychrobacter sp. NZS113 | reverse complement strand
CCTCTTCCCCTATAACAGTGGCCACCTCTTGGTGTGTCCCTATCGGCACGTGCCCTTGTACGACGAAGCGACGGATGAGGAGACGGCAGAGATCGCGTCGCTCACTCAGACAGCGATGCGAGTGCTCCGCGAAACGTCGAAGGCTCACGGTTTCAATATCGGGATGAATCAGGGTGCGCTAGCGGGCGCCGGTATCGCTAATCACCTGCATCAGCATGTTGTTCCGCGGTGGGCAACTGACTCGAACTTCTTCCCGATTGTGGCCGGAACGAAGGCCATTCCTCGGCTGCTTGGTGAGGTTCGCGAAGAACTGGCGAAGGCCTGGCCGACGAACCACTGAGTTCAAATTGGCTGCATTCTTTTGAGGGCTCCGGTCTTAGCGTTGTAGCTATGAGCGAGAACACTTCATCCAACGAATCCGGTACGAGCCGCGTTAAGCGCGGACTGGCAGAAATGCTTAAGGGTGGCGTCATCATGGATGTCGTCAACGCTGAGCAGGC
>NZ_JADYWL010000055.1 GCF_015864825.1 Psychrobacter sp. NZS113 | reverse complement strand
GTGTTGACCGTTACATCGCCTAAATACAAAGGTCGTGGCGAAATTTGCTCAATAATATTTGTAGGTAGCGAGGTTACGCTTGCGCCTGTATCAATCATTAGCTCGGTCGATAGGTTATTATTGATTTCGGTGTTTATTAAGTAATGCACGCCGTAAGGCGTTAAGGCAACGAAGTCGTCTTGCGATTGCGCTTTATTGATCATAGCTTGCAGTGTTTGCACTTGGCTTTTTAGATTGTGCTGGTTTGGCATTCGATCAAGGGTTGCTTGTGCACTAATTAAATCGCCTTGCTGATAGTAGGCATACGCAAGCGGATATAAAAACTGCGCGTTATCGCTTTTATAATCAAGCCAAATTTGTGTTTGCTCAATAATAGCTTGCCAATTTTGTTGATCTGTTAATGTGCGTAGCTTGTTTTGAATGAGCGTATTTAAACGTGTATTTACGTTACTTTGCTGATCAGCAGGCAGTAATGAATTCAGCTCAAATAAAGCAATAAT
>NZ_JADYWL010000054.1 GCF_015864825.1 Psychrobacter sp. NZS113 | reverse complement strand
AGCGGTACGTTTACCTCTCCTGCCAGTAAATTAGTTATTGTGCTATTCATTAAAGCTACGTCGTGAGTTCCCGGTACTCCGCGAGTAGTAAAAAGAGGATGTACGTCTTTGGCAAGCTCAGTACGTGCTTGTTTTGCTAAATAAAAGTCATCAATTGACAATGCTACACTGTTAAGTGGTGTGTTTTTAGAAAACCACGTAACTAAAAAATCTGCGAGTGTTGTTTTTCCTGAGCCTTGGCATCCATTTATGGCAACAAAAATAGGAGTATTTGTTTTTTTAGATTCGAGGATGTCATGCGCAAGTGGAACAAAATATTGCTCACTCAAATATTGATACTTTAAAGGCAGTTGGTGTTTTGCTAAAAACGGGGTTATATCCACAATATTGGCCTCTGACATAGTAACTCCTTTGCATACGATGCGTTCTGGAAATTAAATGCAGATACTAGACCATTATTATTTTTGTATATTTATTAATAGGTTAAAAAAATAGCGCAT
>NZ_JADYWL010000053.1 GCF_015864825.1 Psychrobacter sp. NZS113 | reverse complement strand
CGATTACCAAAACATTGTAATCGATTACAGCTTTTTGAAATTAATTGGAACGTTGTAAATTCAGTTTGAAACTTTTTTAAAACCATTTTGCTACTGGTAATCGATTACAACAATATGGTAATCGATTACCAGAGAGTAAAAACTCTTTGGTAAAGGTTTTGTCAAAAACTTCATGTGCTATTCAATGTTTTGAAAAAACTTTTTAATACTTATCTTGATTGAGTCTTCTCTTGATTCTTGAATCTTGAGTCTTG
>NZ_JADYWL010000052.1 GCF_015864825.1 Psychrobacter sp. NZS113 | reverse complement strand
GACGCTAAAATAGTGGCAATCATCTAATCCTCCTAAAATTTATTCATGTCTGGCAAATGTATGGTGACAACGTTAATGGTAACAATGTTGTGGTGACAGGCTGTAAAAACTTAGCCAGTCAAACTAGCGTTTGGCCAGTCGTACCTGATTGTCATGTGTCACTGCCAGTGCGCCCTGAATCTCGTCTTCCATGTCTACGTTAAGCGATAAGTCATTTGCTGAAGCGTCATCGCCAGCAGGCGCAATTAAGGTCGTGATAAAGTTAACCAAGTTGTTGGCGTACAAATCTGAAGACTGGGCTGCAAGCATCGATGGAATATTGGCAGCACCAACGATACGTACGCCATTGTCTGTAGTAATGGTTTGGTCAGGCACGCTGCCTTCGACGTTACCACCGGTACCGGCCGCCATATCGATCAGTACTGAACCTGCTTTCATTTTGGCAAGGGTTGCACCGTGTACCAGACGCGGGGCATTACGACCAGGAATCTGTGCTGTGGT
>NZ_JADYWL010000051.1 GCF_015864825.1 Psychrobacter sp. NZS113 | reverse complement strand
ACAGCGAATATGCTTAATTTGAACAAGTTAAGCGCTTTCAATTACGCCGGTATTAAATGCTAAAACGTACGCTTCCTTTTTGGCTCTAGAGAGCTTTTTTAATTGATATTCAAGCTTACTTGCTTCACTTTTGTTGCCCACTTGTTGTTGATGAATAAGTAAAAGCGGCCCTTTGCCTCTAAGGTTTTTAGCCCCTTTCCCTGCTTGATGAGTTGCAAAGCGTTTTTCAACATTAGTCGTGATCCCTGTGTACCAATGACCAAATCGTGTCTCAACTATATATAAAAACCAAGTAGACTCCGTTTTTAAAATATTTGTTTCGATGTGCTGTAAACTTTTTTCATTATTAATGGTCAAAACATTACCTTAACGCCCTTAACATAAAACAATTGCTTAAAAGGGTTTTACCTTCAGTGACTAATCGGTATCATGCAGATTATAAAAAATAAGGATCACAACTAACAATGCAGTCGTTAAAAACTTTTTCTCTTTGGCTTATCGTTGCT
>NZ_JADYWL010000050.1 GCF_015864825.1 Psychrobacter sp. NZS113 | reverse complement strand
AGGAAGCAAAAAAGGTGTTTAGGAATTACCAATAAACGGGGTTACCGCAATTTTTACATACACCTATCCTGCTATTAAGCAGACATGGGAGGGCGGTAGAGTGAACGAGGTATATTAATTTGTGTAGTAAATACACTTATATTTACTTTTTCAGATTCAAGTAAAGTAACGCTAAATAAAGTATCAACATTAAGCATTGAGTTAGCAGCGCAGCCACTGATAGGGCATTTGCAATCATTTTGTGGCGTACTTTCGTCGTCGCAACAATCCATCTGCATCATATTTTCAGACATGCTAGCGACAGCTGTTGTATCACTACTTTGTGTCATTGGCATTTGGGCATGCATTGCTGTTTTCGTTGGCATATGTGGCATTTCGCATACCATAGCTACAGACGCAACTGCCTGACCCACAAAAGTGAGCAGTAAAGTTATCATGAGTAAACTAGCGTAAAAACGTTGCAACATTATGCCTTTTAATAAACTTTAAAATGATTGTAAGGTAACCTAAC
>NZ_JADYWL010000049.1 GCF_015864825.1 Psychrobacter sp. NZS113 | reverse complement strand
TGACAACCCAAGCTAGGAAAAAAATAACAATCAATAAAATAGGCGCTACAGCCTACTTAGAGTGTTTAGAGACGTTCGAGCAGTAATAGAATCAAACACCCCTCCAAAACTATAAAAAGGCTGTTATCTGATTTAGGCTTATCTGCTGTCATATTTTTCCTGCTTTCTTATGCCGGTAATACGTACTTTGTGATATACCTAAATCTCCCCAACGTTGTTGCGTGCGTGCTGAAATAGCTACAGGCTTACGCCTACAGATCTTACCGCCTTTTCTGCCTTTAAGTGCTTGGCGATAGATAAACTCATTATAGTGGTATGCATCATTTTTCCAGCAGTATTTAGCGATGCTTTTGGCAGTGGCTTTGATTTCTGAGTATGGCAATGGTTCTGAAAACATCATATTTACGTTTTGAGCGTTTTTAAGCACTGAGTTATACCATTGCTCCCAAGTCTTACCTCGGTGCTCTCTAATCGCAGAATAAGCCCAATGGCGAACGGTATCGAACAGGGT
>NZ_JADYWL010000007.1 GCF_015864825.1 Psychrobacter sp. NZS113 | reverse complement strand
CGACAATAGCGCGATGGCACCACCTGATCCCTTCCCGAACTCAGAAGTGAAACATCGTAGCGCCAATGGTAGTGTGGATTCGTCCATGTGAGAGTAGGTCATCGTCAGCTCTCTATTCCTAGAAAAGCCCCCTTCGCTAACGCGGAGGGGGTTTTCTTTGCGTGCAGTTTGAGGAAATAATGAGGGTTTAGGGTCTGTATATCAAAGACTAACCTCATTACTACCTATCCATTTAGACCTCATCTAAACCTCAATAGCCTGCGCATTGTAGTAATGTCACACTGCGTTCATCAGCCATGTGCTCATCTCTCCAGCTATACTAATGCTAGAACGATATAGTATAAACTTCCTCCAAGCTTTGTCAGCCTGTATATCTTAAGCATAAAATCATGAGTGTCGAACGATTACCAATGATGGCTAACGTACCAGGCATCGAGCAAAAATGCTGAGTAAGTTCATCCCAACGCACATACTATCTCCTTCATCGTTGAATAATAGGTCAGCTTGACAGCACTCAGAAATAAAGCTACATTTTTGTTAGTTCTAAAAAGGAACCTATAAGGAAGTAGACATGTATAGAGCACCCGTAACGGTTGTCATTGGGGCAGGCGATGCCACTGGCAGCGCTGTTGCAAGACGTTTTGCAACAGAAGGTTTTACCTTATGCGTGACTAGAAGGAGTGTCGACAAGCTCAACACGTTAGTTAGCGACATTGAAACAGCTGGCGGAGTAGTCAAGCCATTTGGTTGTGATGCGCGTGTAGAAAAAGAAATCATCGAGTTATTCGCTCATATTGAGAAAGATATTGGGCCGATTGAAGTAGTGGTATTCAATATCGGTGCGAATGTGAATTTCTCTATTGTAGAGACTACAGAAAGAGTCTTTCGAAAAGTATGGGAAATGGCAGCATTATCTGGATTTTTGACAGGTAGAGAAGCGGCGAAAGTTATGATTCCTCGTGGAAAAGGGACGATTATTTTCACAGGAGCAACTGCTTCTTTGCGAGGTAGTAAAGGCTTTTCCGCTTTTGCTAGCGCTAAATTTGCATTACGTGCTTTGGCACAGAGTATGGCACGCGAGTTAGGGCCAAAAGGCATACATGTTGCGCACCCTATTATTGATGGTGCTATTGATACGGCATTTATCCGTGACAACTTTCCTGAGCGCTATGCACTTAAAGACCAAGACGGTATCTTAAATCCTGAGCATATCGCTGAACAGTATTGGCAATTACACTGTCAGCCAAGAGACAGCTGGACTCATGAGCTTGATTTACGCCCATGGATGGAAACTTTCTAATATTTACCTAACTATAAATCCTCCAAGAATTTTAATATACATTGCAAGGAATGCAAAGATGAGTAAACAAATAGAGTTTTTCTTTGATGTAGGTAGTCCAGCCAGTTATTTGGCATGGACACAATTAGAGAGCATGGCACAGCGTTACAATGCTGAAATTATTTGGCGACCTATGTTGCTTGGAGCCGTTTTTCAAGCCGTTGGTAACACTTCACCAGCTGCGATACCTGCGAAAGGTGCTTATATGCTCACAGACCTTAAGCGCTTCTCGAATATTTACGAGGTACCATTTAACTTCAATCCATTTTTTCCATTAAATACCATGCATCTCATGCGAGGTATTACTGCCTACCTAGGGGAACCTGAGTTTCCAAGTTGTCTAACTGCTATCTTTAACGCGCTATGGGCTGAAAAGCTAAATATGGAATCACCAGAGATCGTAGCTGAAGTACTGTCTGAAGCAGGTATTGATGCCACTGACTTTATGACACGTATCAGCGAGACTGAGGTCAAGGAGCGTTTGAAAGCAACTACTGAAGAAGCTATATCCCGAGGTATATTTGGTGCGCCGAGTTTCTTTGTGAATGGCGAGATGTTCTTTGGACAAGATCGCTTAAATTTCGTTGAAAATGCTTTAAAGGACTCACTCTAACAGGTAAAGTGAACGTATGAGTTGAGAGCATCTAGACTATAGCTCCTAGAATAGAGCTCCTTTGAGTGCATAGAAAACCCCTGCTAATATTGAAAATAGCAGGGGTTTATTTTGATATTTTATAGCCAGAGCCTTTATACCTTTTAGTTTGGCTATAACCTAGTGCAACTTCTCACTACGATTTATTTCGCTTTTAAAAAATCCTTGACCTCTAACAATATTAATTCATTATCATCTGCTTGATTTGGGTCTCGGCTAGAGGAAAAAGGTAGATTGTTATCATTGCCTACCACGATGTGGCTTTCATCGATGATATCTACATTTTCAATTGTGAAGAATGGAAATACAAATTGATTATTTACTAAGGGTTTTTTGGCCACACCCTTGGTATCTTTAATTTCCATTAAATCAATATAGGCGATTTTTTCAGCGATTTCACTTTTAGGGTCTAATTTGACCTTATATATACGTTTGAATACGGCTGGTTTGTCAAAGCACTGACTTTCATCTCCAGTTGTCTTTTTACAAGCTTTATCGTTTACACCTTCTAAATTATCTCGTTCAATAATCAAACCATAAGTATCATCGATCATATTAAAATCTCCGATCGCATAGTCGTTATCATCAAGTATGTATTTCCAGCTCTTATCAGTATAGGTATTACGCTTGGTATCAAATTGCAGGATGCGCAAGAAGTTCTGACCATCGACTGAATCATATTGTTGGCTTTTCTGATTATAAACTGCGCCCTCTAACAGGGGATATAAATAGCGTCCATCTGGTGCCGATGCCATGCCTTCAAAGCCTTTAGAGCGTTTGATACTGTATGACGGTAGGTTATCATCGGGTTTGCTTGGTAATTGCAAGGCGGGATGGTCTGGAGAATGAACCACTTCTCCATCCACTTTTGTATCGTACATGGCTTTGAGAGTACCTTTGCTATCGAATCTTAGTAACCATGGGCCGAACTCTTCACCTACCCAAATATCACCATCAATTATTTGGAAACTTTCTGGATCAAAATCAGATCCTGTTAAATAGCGGCGATTACTGTCTTGATGCGTAATTCGATGAGGTATCACCTTGTTCTGATCATTAAAGAAAATAGTTTTTATAGGTTCAAAAATTCCTTTATCCCAATCAATCTTATACTGACGCATGAATAACATCGCATCTGGCGAGTTGGCTTTACTGCCAAAACCATTATCGGTCAATATCCAATAACTGCCATCAGGCATATATTTAATACCAGAGTGTCCTTGCACAGGTTGTCCTGGGAACGGTAGTTTGATACCAGTGGGACGACCTGCCGACTTTCCTTCAATACTGCCAAGTTTTTCAATCAATTTCCCAGTAGTGTATTTACCACTGACTTGCAAATCTTTGGGCGCATCAGTCGGAGCAGAGATAAATGTTTGAGAGGGTAGTAAGGCATGTGAGACCAACTCAGCAGAGTAAGCATCCGCTGCTATTGCCAACTGACCAATACCAGCCGTGGCGATGATACCCATACTTACTCTCAAAAAGTTAGCCCTAATTGTGTACATCCTTTTCTCCAATTCTTAAATAAATTATTGTTGGTAGTTAATCAAGAAGATTGAATTATGGCTTTCAAGTATGTCTACTTAATGACATTAGCACTAATGCTGACGAGGCTGGTTAAGGTAGCTCACAATGGTATAAAAGAAAAATATGGTTCTAAATAGTTATGTCTATATTCTTAGTCAAATCAGGCGTCTAGAGATTCAATTATTTAGTTAAATGGATAATCAATACTGACATTATCCAATACTCTTTATACCATTAAACTACCTTGATGAATTTAATTCATCTTTTATTTAAATTAAGTCGTTTTTATTCATGTTGTAGTTCGGGCATAATCTACTCCATACACAAATTTGGTTTTATCTCAGATACTGAGAATAGATTAAGGCAGATCCCCATGAGTAAAGAATTTAACTGTTCAATTAAGCGCATTCGTTTTGATGAAAACTATCAGCCTGCAGACAGCACGCGTTTGACGACTAACTTTGCAAATTTGGCTCGTGGCGAGCACTGCGAAGAGAACTTACGTAAAACGCTACGCATGATTAACAATCGTTTTAACGCGTTAGCGCATTGGGATAATCTGACAGCAGACCGTTATTCTGTCGAGGTTGATATCATATCTGTTGATATGGATATTGAAGGTAATGGTCATACCTTCCCAATCATTGAGACGCTACAAACAACGATTGTTGATCATAAAGATAACAAACGTATCGACGGTATGATTGGTAATAGTTTCTCGTCTTATGTACGCGACTACGATTTTAGTGTGGTACTGCCAGAGCATCGTGATAAGAATTTAGCATCGATCACGCCAGATAATTTCGGTGAGCTGCATGGCAAACTGTTTCAATACTTATTGAACTCAGAAGCTTACAACGCTAACTTTCACAAAAAACCTGTGATTTGTCTCAGTGTCTCAACCAGTAAAACCTATTACCGTACAGCCAACCAGCATCCTGTATTAGGCGTTGAGTATAGACAGGATGACTATTCGTTGACTGATGACTATTTTCACAAAATGGGCTTAACCGTTCGCTACTTTATGCCTGAAAACAGCGCTGCGCCGTTAGCGTTTTATTTTTCGGGTGACTTGCTAGGTGATTACACGGATCTTGAGCTGATAAGCGCTATCAGTACGATGGAGACTTTCCAAAAAATCTACCGTCCTGAGATTTATAATGCCAACTCGAGAGCAGGTGAAGTGTATCAACCAAGCTTAAAGTACCAAGATTACTCACTGACTCAAATTGTGTATGACCGCGCCGAGCGTAGCCAGATGGCAGTGACGCAAGGCAAATTCACTGAAGAGCAGTTCATTAAGCCGTACCAAGCTATTCTTGAAGAGTGGGCGGCAAGCTATGATCTGAAAAGCGAAGCAGCACAAAGAGCCGCGGCTAAAGAAAAAGCTATTAGGCA
The DNA here is from genome assembly GCF_015864825.1 of Psychrobacter sp. NZS113. GTDB lineage: Bacteria > Pseudomonadota > Gammaproteobacteria > Pseudomonadales > Moraxellaceae > Psychrobacter. Next base: position 159,411 of record NZ_JADYWL010000007.1, on the reverse strand, counting down.
ACAAGCCGCCTAACTGGTCCTCACTAATTAGCATAATAAAAAATAAATGAATAAATAAGAAGATGAATCACATGAAATTATTATTACCGACATCAACTGCTGGCAGCTTACCGAAACCTTCTTGGCTAGCAGAACCAGAGAAAATTTGGTCACCTTGGGCATTAGAAGGTGAGCAATTGATTGAAGCCAAACAAGATGCTCTACGTGTGTCACTACAGGAACAAGTACAAGCAGGTATTGATATCGTCAGTGATGGTGAACAGACCCGTCAGCACTTTGTGACCACGTTCATTGAGCATTTGGATGGCGTTGATTTTGAGAAGCGTGAGACGGTCAAAATCCGTAATCGCTATGATGCAAGTGTGCCGTCTGTTGTTGGTGCAGTGAGCCGCCCAAAGTCTGTATTTGTTGAAGATGCTAAATTTTTACGTCAGCAGACCAATCAGCCAATCAAATGGGCGCTGCCAGGGCCGATGACGATGATTGATACATTGTATGACGGTCATTATAGAAGTCGTGAAAAACTGGCTTGGGAATTTGCCAAAATCCTCAATCAAGAAGCGAAAGAGCTAGAGGCTGCTGGTGTTGATATCATTCAATTCGATGAGCCTGCCTTTAACGTGTTTTTTGATGAGGTGAATGACTGGGGTATAGCTACTTTAGAGCGTGCCCTTGAAGGCTTGAAATGTGAAACGGCTGTCCATATTTGCTACGGTTATGGCATCAAAGCCAACACTGATTGGAAGAAAACACTGGGTTCAGAATGGCGTCAATATGAGAAAGCTTTTCCTAAGTTGCAACAGTCGAAAGTCGATATTATCTCACTAGAGTGTCAAAACTCACGTGTGCCTATGGACTTGATTGAATTAATTCGCGGCAAAAAGGTGATGGTCGGTGCTATTGATGTAGCAACCAATACTATTGAGACACCTGAAGAAGTAGCAAACACACTACGCAAAGCGTTACAATTTGTCGATGCTGATAAGCTATATCCTGCGACCAATTGCGGTATGGCACCGTTGTCTCGCCAAGTGGCAAGAGGCAAGCTAAATGCATTAAGTGCAGGTGCACAGATTGTTCGTCAAGAGTTGACTGCTTAGAGTTTAGCCGTTTAGGAAATTCTATTTAAAGAATTTCCCTTGCAAAACTAAAATTGAAGCACAATTTTTTAACGTTTCTCAGGATTGAAGCAATGATTGAAGATATGATTCAAGCAACTGACTTTAGAGATGCAATGTCTCTATTAACGACTGCTGTAAATGTTGTCACTACAGAAGGCCCATCTGGTCTTCATGGATTTACAGCATCTGCAGTATGTAGCGTCACAGACACGCCGCCGACCTTGCTTGTCTGTATGAATCAAACGTCTCGATCACATGGCTATTTTATTGAAAATAAAATCTTAAGTGTCAATGTGTTAGGCGCACAGCATGAACAGATATCTAATGCATTCGCTTCTAAATTGCATTCTGCAGAGCGCTTTGAATATGGCGCTTGGACGCAGTTGCAAACAGGCGCTCCTGTATTAGAAGATGCGTTGGTCAGTTTTGACTGTGAGATTGAGCACATTCAAGAGGTTGGGACGCACAGTGTATTTATGTGTCGCGTTGTCGCTATCAAACAATCTGCACAGCAAGGCGGACGAGAAGAAAGTCTGGTTTATTTTAATCGTGCTTATCACCAAGTAGGCCAAATGGCTCAAGTAGAAATCGCTTAAATTGGCTATTTCATTGTTGGGAAAATAACGTAACCATTTCACTAAATCTAACTAAGAAGTAAATAATCCGTGGAATTAATCATTTTTTTAGTCATAGGTGCCCTAGCAGGATTTGCTGCGGGGCTTTTCGGTGTGGGTGGTGGCACTATCATCGTACCACTATTATTCATTGTCTTTACCCAAATGGGTTACCCTGCTGACAATATCATGCACTTGGCATTAGGTACTTCACTGGCGACCATTATCGTCACGTCCATAAGCTCACTAATGGCGCACAATAAAAAAGGCGCAGTCATGTGGCCTGTCTTCAAAAATCTAGTGCCAGGCTTAGCGATAGGATGTTTTTTTGGGGCAGGGATTGCAGGGCAAATATCAGGGTTATATCTTCAGATTATCGTTGGTGTGTTTTTGCTTTGGGTTGCCTATAAGATGTTTGTGGGTGGCAAAAATAAAGCGAATAATAGTGCCAGTAATGTCCATACAGCCTTGCATTCAAAACCTAAACAACTGGCGGCAGGTGGGGTTATCGGTATTGCTTCTGCCATTTTTGGTATCGGTGGTGGCAGTTTAACCGTACCTTATCTCACGCGTTATGGTGTGGTGATGCAAAAAGCGGTTGGCACATCAGCTGCGTGCGGCCTACCTATTGCCATTGCAGGTGCATTAGGGTTTATGCTTTTTGGGATGAATAAGGACATAGATGTACCTAATACGATTGGTTTTGTTCATATTTATGCCTTTTTAGGTATTAGTATCATGAGCTTTTTCACTGCTAAATTAGGTGCAAAAGTCGCTCATATATTATCACCGCAATTATTAAAGAAGTGCTTTGCCGTACTGTTGACCGTAGTAGGGTGTTATTTTCTTTACAAAGGGCTGCTTTGAGTATAAAAAACTCCTGCTAGTATTAAGTCAACACTAGCAGGAGGCAGTTAAGAAGGCTAAGGCAGGGCTATTTATTAACCACTCTTAAGCAAATGTCAGAGAGTAATAAAGTATCATACTGAGATAAACATAAAGCATTGATTTTGCTAATCGTCAATCAACACTAAAAATAATAAAGTATCATACTGAAAAGTGATAATACAATAGCTTAGTGCTTTTACGAGTAATAAAGTATCATACTCACTATTTCGAAAAGTTAATTTAAAACCAATATTTTCAGTTTGATGCTAAAAGAGCCAATTATTAACTGTCCACTAAATGGGTAATTTGAACGACTATCACTTAACCCTTTGTTCTTTCATGATTCTTACGAGTTTAGTTACCAAGTTACCTGTCTCGAGATGCTTTCCTTTACCTGTGTAGTTCAGTGAGGTCAGGCTTTGTAGATCATTTGCAAGTTTTGACTCTTAACCTGTGAGAATAGCTATCAAAGTACATTGTCTTCCAAGAAACCCCATGAATAACCCTAATTTAAATATAGTGTTATCGCGTGTAGTGGGGAACTCTTCATCTTTTGAAATAACAATATCATCACCACTCATAATAGCTAAATCGAAGTCAGAAGTTGTAACTGCTTCCGCTTTCTACATTATACAGTGAACCTAAAATAGATAATTGTAGGTTGGTCATTGGTTGTAGAAGTATTCATAAGAAAGATATCTCCTATCCAATCGATAGTCTTGCTGAACTAATAACATAGGTGATTCAATTCTACAGACATTATTCACCTACTTGTAATTTTGCCAATTCATTCCAAAAGCGTTCTCCTGACTCATGTAAACGGGCCTGATAGCGATATGCATAAAAAGAAATAGGTAAGACCAACTCATAATTACCAATAATTGTTAGTTGCTTTGTTTCAAGTTCCTTTTCTATAGCATAGTCAGGTAGCCAAGCAATACCTTTTCCGTTTATTACCTGTTGTTTCAACAAATCTGTCATTGATGAAGAGAATACAATATTAAGATTTACTTTCGACCTAACTTTTTCAATTTGTCTACCCATATAAGAATTGTGACTATACGATAAATAAGGACAGGGCTTTTCTTCTGAAAACTTATATAGTGGTAAACCTTTATTGTCGCAGGCGGATACCGGTAATAATTTTGCTTCACCAATAAGTAATGATAAGTAAGGTGGTAGGTTCAATAATTCATTATGAAATGAAAGCAATATGTCACACTCACCATCTTGCAAAGCTTCGATCGCACGATCTACATCGATAGCCTCAATATTCAAAATTGAAGATCCTATGATATCTGATGCAATGTCATGCAATTTAGAGGCAAAACTATTAGCTAGTGAATGCGCCGCAGCAACCTTGATTACTCTTCCATCAAGATTTGATAGCCCCTTCAAATGATTTATCGTCTCTGTTATTTGTCCCATTAAATTTCTAGCTGATGTTCTGAATACACTACCAACAGGAGTGAGGCTGATTGGCACATTGCTTCTATCAATGAGTTGCGAGCCTACTGTTTCTTCGAGTGATTGAATTCGACGACTAAATGCCGGTTGCGTCATATTTCGGATTTGTGCTGCTTTTGAAAAGCTTCTGACTTCCGCAAGAATAAGAAAATCTTCTAGCCATTTACTTTCAATATTCATAACTACTTCCTCTGACATTATGCAATTTATGCATATGGTTAAGGATAATAGCATTTATCAAAAGACAAGTAATCATATAGATTAGTCCCTATCGTTTATATTCTGGTTTCTCAAAATGAATAAAATATTGGGCGTACTAGGTGGTATGGGACCTTTAGCTACAGCTGAATTTATGAAGAAAGTGATTACTCTTACTCCTGCTAAAACAGACCAGGAGCATATACCCATGCTTATAAGGAATATACCTCAAGTACCAGATAGAACGACTTTCATCATGACTGGAGAGAATGATCCTTTTGAACAATTAAGAATTGGCTTTCAAGAGCTTACTGTGGCCGGAGCCAGCTGTATCGTTATTCCATGTAATACCGCTCATTTTTGGTATAGAAGATTAACGCAAGACAGCAACATTCATACGATAAGTATCATTGATAGCGTAGTGAACAAAATTTGTGATATTGGTTATAAAAATATTGCGGTATTAGCAACTAATGCAACAATTAAAGCTCAGCTCTATCAGGAAGCTTTGGAAGCCAAAGGCATTCATGTTCTTATTCCTGATGAAGAACAACAAACGTCTGTTATGAATGGAATTAATGAAGTCAAATCTGGGAATATTGAAAATGGTACGAAGTTAATAGAGCCTATTTTCAATGCCATGATACTTCAGAAAGCTGACGCAGTGATATTAGGATGTACAGAAATTCCAATTGCATTAGCTCAACTTGAAAAAGACATGCCAAATCAATGTTTAGACTCATTAGATATACTTGCTCAGCAATGTGTTAACTGGGCTAAGGAATATGTTTAAAAAAACGTGGTAATTATATCAATTTGAATAATGGAAATATTATGGACAGAGTTAATGAAATGGAAGGAAACAATAATGAATGATACAAACATAAAACAAGACCGTTCCAATTTCTGGGGTCGACTCTCACTTTGGAAAAAAATCCTGATAGGCATGGTATTAGGAATAGTTGCCGGTGTGATCTTAGGTCCCGATGCTGAAATATTAAAACCAATCGGAACACTCTTTATCAACGCCATTAAGATGCTAATTGTGCCTCTAGTGTTTTTCTCGCTGATCGTAGGCGTGACTTCAATGAAGGACATTCGCAAAATGGGTCGTATCGCTATAAAAACAGTCACTCTTTACTTAGGAACGACTGCTGTAGCGATCACTATTGGTCTTGGATTAGGCTTCCTATTTGAACCAGGGAAAGGGCTTAATATGGTTGTAACTGACGTTGCTGCTGCGAGTGAAGAAGCGCCGACCTTTATTGAAACTTTGCTTAACCTAGTACCGCAGAACCCAGTGGGTGCACTAGCGGCGGGCGACATTTTACAAATAATAGTATTTGCTCTGAGCTTAGGTGTGGCATTAGTGCTTTGCGGTGAAAAAGCCAAACCTGCTATACAACTGTTTGAAAGTTTGGCTGAAGCTATGTATAAACTAACCGAGCTGGTTATGAAACTGGCACCTTATGGTGTTTTTGGTTTAATGGCTTGGGTGGCTGGTAAGTATGGTTTAGATGTCCTAGTGCCATTAATCAAAGTGATTGCCTTAGTTTACATTGGTTGCTTAATTCATGTGCTCGTGTTTTGTACTAGTTTATTGAGTATCTTGGGACGCCTTAATCCTATGCGTTATTTGAAAGGAATAATTAACCCAGCTGTAATTGCTTTTACTACAACTAGCAGTTCAGGTACTTTACCAGCTACTATCAAGGCGGCGCGTGAAGAGTTGGGTGTATCGGAAGGCGTATCTAGCTTTGTTCTTCCGGTGGGAGCTACTATAAACATGGACGGTACAGCGCTTTATCAGGGTGTCTGTGCACTTTTTATCGCTCAAGCATTCGGTATTGACCTTGCCTTTTCTGATTATGTTTTAATTATCATGACATCGACTTTGGCGTCCATTGGAACAGCTGGGGTTCCTGGTGCTGGTCTTATCATGCTATCTCTAGTTCTCACTACTGTAGGTCTGCCACTAGAAGGTCTGGCCATAGTCGCCGGTATTGACCGTATACTCGATATGGCACGAACTAGTGTGAATGTTTGCGGTGATTTGATGGTTTCTGTTCTAGTCGGTAAGAGTGAGAAAGAGTTAGACGAGTCAATTTACAACTATTCTGGACAAGGATCAATTATCAATAAAAGTTTATAAAATAATTATAAATTGGAATGTAAATGTATTAATTTTAATAGATAGTTGTCAAGTTGAGCACAAAGACTAGGTTATGTGCTCAATAGATTTTAGTTATTTCAATTTTAATAACTATATTCATGATGACAATTGTAGTTATAAAATTCACTTTACCGAATAGAAACATAATATGGCTAAGAAGGCTTAAAATTATGAAGTCCACTAAATTTCACAGAATTGAAAAAGACTTACTTGGCGAACAAACCGTTCCTGCTACTGCTTTATATGGTATTCAAACGCAACGGGCACAACAAAACTTCAATGTCACGGGAGTGCCAATCAGCCATTTTTCTGAACTAGTTACAGCATTAGCTATGGTTAAGTTTGCTGCTGCTAAAGCTAATCACCAACATGGTTTACTCAGTGATGACAAGACTAAAGCAATTACTGAGGCTTGTGCAGAGATTATTGGTGGTGAGTATCATGAACAGTTTATTGTCGATTTAATTCAAGGGGGTGCGGGTACTTCGACTAACATGAATGCCAACGAAGTAATTGCCAATATTGGCTTAACTAAGATGGGATTTGAGTACGGTCAATATGAATATTTACACCCGAATAATGATGTTAACCGCTCTCAGTCAACCAATGACGTCTATCCTACCGCTGCACGCTTAGCGATCATACTGTCTGCACAGCCTCTCAAAAAAGCTGTAGCCAAGCTACAACTGAGCTTAGCTACTAAAGGACAAGAGTTTAACGAAGTTCTCAAAATGGGTCGCACCCAAATGCAAGATGCGGTACCTATGACCTTGGGTCAAGAATTCAACGCCTTTGCCAGTGACTTAGGAGGTGAAACAGCCCGCATTGACCACAGCTGCCGGCAACTATGTGAAGTAAACTTAGGTGGTACTGCTATTGGTACTGGTATCAATGCGCCAAAAGGCTACGCTCATTTGGCTATCAGTGAATTAGCCGCTATCAGTGGTTTACGTGTAAGGCTTGCAGAAGACCTTGTAGCAGCTAGTGCTGATATGGGAGCTTTTCTTACCTTCTCGGGTACACTGAAGCGCTTAGCTATTAAGTTATCTAAGCTAAGCAATGATTTACGCCTATTATCGAGTGGGCCACGCACCGGTTTCGGTGAAATTAATCTACCTGCCATGCAACCAGGCTCGTCCATTATGCCAGGTAAGGTAAATCCCGTAATTCCTGAAGCGATGAATCAAACTGCCTTTCAAATAATGGGTACCGATATGACGATTACTATGGCGGCTGAGGCAGGGCAATTACAGCTAAACGCTATGGAGCCGCTGATTATTTATAACCTATTGAATAACGCGCGGATGTTAGAGAAGTCAATTTGCATGCTAGACGAACTATGTATTCAGGGTATTACTGCTAATAAAGAACGTTGCGCCCAGCACGTAGAAAACAGTATCGGCATTGTCACTGCACTCGTGCCCCACATTGGTTACGACAATGCGAGCCGCATTGCGGGACAAGCTTTGCTCAGTGGCTTAGGGGTTGCTGAACTAGTCAAGCAAGAGGGGCTGCTAAGTGAAGAAGAGTTGGCAACAATTTTATCGCCTAACGGCATGGTCAGTAGCATTTAAATAGATGTATTAAATTAAGCTCTAAAAGGTATATTGACATTAGATGTATACATTATAAAACGAGAAGAATATCAAATCTAACATATCAAAATAACTTTGATGACTAAATTTAGAGAAAATTTCTTTTAATTGCTTTTATCATTCGCTATAAAAGAGTAATGTCTATATTTTTTAATAAAATAAACTATGACAACATAGTCGATATATTTCAAAAGTGTTATAGCACTACTAGGATGAATTTTGCGCAGCCTCTGTCAGCGTAAACAGAGCAAGCAAGTAAGATTTATACCAGTAGTGCGTTTGATGGAGTCGTAACCATTTTGTTTTCAACTGACTATAGTAAGAAACCTATCCTTGCTCTATAGTCAATTCAAAATAAAAGTGTCATGGCTAGGACAAGTATCATAAAAGATTTAGACATCGGTAAATCATGATTGTTTGATATCAAGAGTTATTTTGACTGAATAATTAGTACTTCTAGTATTTCCTAGAGTTGTATAACTTACTTGCTCTCAAGCTCTCTGAGACCTATATGGACCAAATAGCTCATCAAGAGTGTAATAAAAACTACCATCATCTACTCCAAATACATAATCAAAAAATATTTTGGCTATCGCAGACTGAGGGTGGCTAGAGTCAATGAGGATGTATCGGAAATTTTTATCTAGGGTTTATAGTTAGCAAGCTCACTCTGACCTCTACCTTCTGTAAGCCACTTTTCATATTTTTTGAGAGCATAAAAAACCCCTGCTAATGTTGATTTAACAATAGCAGGGGTAAACTTCATAATCAATAGTATGATACTTTGTTACTCGCAGACAGCAAATGAAAAGTGACTGCTCATACTATTCGACTGTGACGCTCTTGGCCAAGTTCCTAGGCTGATCGACGTCAGTACCACGCATCACTGCCACATGATACGACAATAGCTGTACAGGTACGCTATAGATGATGGGCGCTAGTGTCTCACAAACATCTGGTACATAGACCACGTGCAATCTATCTTCTGCAACCATTTGGCTGGATTCGCTGGCAAATACAAACAACTCACCATGACGTGCGTGTACCTCTTGCATGTTGGCTTTAAGCTTATCAAACATGCTGTCTTTAGGCGCTAATACGACGATTGGCATGTCTTTATCAACCAATGCCAATGGGCCATGTTTTAGCTCCCCTGCGGCATAGCCTTCTGCATGAATATACGAAATTTCTTTAAGCTTTAATGCGCCTTCTAATGCAATAGGGAACTGTAAGCCACGGCCTAAGAATAAGCAGCTTCTTTTATCTTCAAAGCTTTCGCTCATGATTTTGATAGGTGCGTCAAGGTTTAAGCTGGCATGCAATTGACCTGGCAATAGTTGTAGCTCACCAATCAATTTGCTTAAATAATCATCAGTCATGCGCTGTTGAACGACACCCACTTTCATGATTAATAACATGAGAGCTGCAAGCTGAGCAGTAAACGCCTTAGTCGATGCGACGCCAATCTCAGGACCTGCTAGTGTTGGTAAGAAAATATCTGTTTCACGCACCAATGATGAAGTAGGAACATTACATAACGCTAAGCTGACCAAACCTGCTGGGGTATGCTTTTGGATATCACGTAGCGCAGACAAAGTGTCAGCCGTTTCACCAGACTGAGAGATGCAAATGACTAGTGAGTTATCAACGACTACGGGATTACGATACCGAAACTCACTGGCTACTTCAACCGAACAGGGAATACGGGTGAGGCTCTCAAACCAATATTTTGCGACCAGACCTGAGTGATAGCTGGTACCACAAGCAAGAATTTGAACTTGGCGAATACCTGATAGCTGCGTTTCATGACGTTGTAAGAATTCATCACGCAGTTTAGAGGTTTCACTTTTATCTATACCCATTTCAAGGGTACGTGCGACGGCATCTGGCTGCTCATAGATTTCTTTGAGCATATAATGTTTGAATTCACCTTTATCTGCATTGTGTTGTGTGGCATCAATTTCATGTATTTGACGCGTAACTTCCACTCCATCCGCATAGACTTGAATACTTTTACGAGTCAATTTAGCGATATCACCTTCTTCTAAGTACATAAAGCGATTAGTGACTGGTAATAGTGCTAATTGGTCTGAAGCGATAAAATTCTCACCGATACCTACACCAATCACCAATGGCGAGCCTAAACGCACAGTAATAAGCTCATCTGGAGAATCGGTATGTACGATGCCAAGAGCAAAGGCACCATGCAATAGTGGAATAACAGTGCGAACTGCTTCTAGTAAGTCAGACGTTGCTTTGTAAATGTCATTAATCAGGTGCGCGACGACTTCAGTATCTGTCTGTGAGGTAAATTCATAGCCTTTTGCTATCAGCGCTTCTTTGAGCTCGGCGTAGTTCTCGACGATACCGTTATGTACCACAGCGATTTTACCTGAAATATGTGGATGAGCATTGCGCTGTGCAGGTTCGCCATGCGTCGCCCAACGTGTATGGGCGATACCGATATGGCCATCAAAAAACTCTGAATTGACTGCGACTGCATCGACCAACGCCTGTACTTTACCCACTTGACGCTCACGGTGTAATTCACCATCACGAATGACAGTTAAGCCAGCAGAATCATAGCCGCGGTACTCTAAACGTTTAAGACCTTCAAGTAAGATATTGGCGATATTACGCTCAGCAACTGCCCCTACAATTCCACACATGGCTATTCCTTAACTGATTATTTTTGATTACTGCTATGTCTATTATTTAAATGCTTTTTATGAAGTGCTAGAACCAACATGGTCTGAGCTTTATCGTAAAATATGTTTATTTTTATCTGCCATCAAATCTATTTATTCTGAACCCTTGGTAAATTCAAATATTTCACCTTGAGTCGTTTTAACTTTCTCGTAGCCGATTTTTGCTTTTAAAGACATCGCTGGAATATCGTTTACAGTAGCAGAGTCATCATCATTGATAAATATCCAAACTTCATTGCCATTAGGGTAAGTCAGGATATAACGCTGATATGTTGACATTATGCCATTAGGCTTAGGGTTCATTCCAACACCCCAATTAAAATGGCATTTACCTGAGTATTTTAATACTTTCTTAGCGTCAAAGTATTTGCACTCTGCATCGTATTCTATAGTGGTACTAGCTGACGCTACTGAAAACGACGTCAAGCTGGCTAACAACAGCATAGTAACGAATAGTCTTTTCATAGTCTGCACTCTTGAAGTATGCTTACTTAGGTTGGGCAGTAGCATAGAAACTATCGTAAGAATGATATCTACTCAAATATGACTTCGATGAAACTGACTATTAATGAACCTACTATTTTTTAGTCGGTCGTTGAAAGTTGTCTTTTTGAGTTTGTCGCGCGCGGCCAAATGCCAATGCACTAGCGTCCACGTTTTTGGTAATTACAGAGCCTGCCGCGACCGTTGCTGTGTCACCAATCGTAACTGGTGCAACTAAGCTAGCGTTAGAGCCGATAAAGGCATTGTCTTCAATAATGGTTTGTGATTTATTAGCACCATCATAATTACAGGTGATGACACCAGCACCGATATTGACGCCCGTACCGACGGTGGCATCACCGACGTAACTTAAGTGGTTTATTTTGCTGCCTTGACCGATGATCGATTTTTTAATTTCTACAAAATTACCGACTTTACTGTTATCGGACAATACCGTGTCAGGACGCAAATGAGCAAACGGACCAACATCGACACCCGCACCAATCTCAGCGCGATCGATGACGCAGTAAGGCTTTATATGACAAGCATTACCGAGTTGGGAGTTTTTAATAACACAGCCTGCTTCAATATAGACGTTGTCACCTAGCGTGCAATTGCCCTCGAATACGACACCGACGTCGATAAACACATCTTGACCTGCTGTCAACGTACCACGAATATCGACACGGGTAGGGTCAGCAAACTGTACGCCCGCTTCTTGCAAGTCAGATACTAGTTTACTTTGCCATGTACGTTCTAAGCTGGCAAGCTGTTTACGGTTATTGACACCCTCAATTTCAAAGGTATGCTCAGGTTCAATCGCTGCAATCGTAATACCATCAGCGACTGCCATTTTGACAATATCGGTAAGATAGTATTCTTGTTGGGCGTTATCGTTAGATAGCTCGGGTAAATATTTATGTAGTAGGGCATTGTCGACACAATAAATGCCGCTATTAATCTCTTGAATCTGCTGCTCGTCGGCACTGGCATCTTTCTGTTCAACGATGGCAGTGATATTGCCTGCTTGGTCACGTTTGATACGACCTAATCCAAATGGATTATCCACCGTCAAAGTCAGCATAGACATGCCATTAGTATTGGCTGTCTTCAGCGCTGATAGAGTTTGATGGCTCACCAAAGGCACATCACCATAGAGAATAAGGCTTTGTCCTTCTTTCGGTAAATCAGACAGCGTCACTTTGACCGCATGGCCTGTTCCTAGCTGTTCAGTCTGAGCAACCCAAGTAATTGACGATTGCGTATACTGATCGATAATCTCCGATTTAACTTGGTCGCCGCCAAAGCCATGAACAATAATGGTCTCGTTGACAGTTAGCTTATGACAGGTGTCTAAGACGTGACTCAGCAAAGATTTACCTGCCAAGGTCTGAAGGACTTTTGGCTTAGCTGATTGCATACGCGTGCCTTTACCGGCAGCGAGGATGATTACCGAGAGAGGAAATGTCATAGTAGCCCTACAAATGTAACAAAGTATAATATTGAATTATAGCGCAAATGTTCATTCAGAAAAATGCTGTGATGTGCAGGCTTTGTAATGCAATCTGATAAGGATAAATAAATCATCTATGCCAGAGGATAGCATTCAAATTGCTGGCATAAGAGGTTATGTTGTGATCACTCACTATCATAGCGGGTATGGTTACTTATAATAGTACACCCAACATAACCACTACCCATAATACTGCTGCCATGATACCTGCGATGATGTCATCAAGCATAATACCTAAGCCACCAGCGACCTTTTTATCGGCCCATCCAATCGGCGGCGGCTTAATAATGTCAAAAAACCGAAAGAGTATAAAAGCGATAACAATGGCGAAAATAGAAAGCTCTTGAGAGACATCTTGCCAAAAGTTTGTGGCTGCGACACCCATGTAAGAGAAAGGCAGCAGGGTAATCCAGATACCAGACCATTCATCCCAGACGATATGCGGGTCATCATGACCCTGCATCAGCTCAGAAGTACGTCCACAGATCCAAACGCCAAAAATACAAGATAGAATGGTCAGAATTAGAAAAGGTATGAAGCCCAAGCTCATCAGTGGTATGGCAATGATTAACCCACCAACAGTACCCCAAGTGCCAGGTGCACGGCGCGGCAGACCACTGCCCAAACCAATACCTAACCAATAGACCATACGGTCAAGAGCACTGGCATTCTTAGGCAATGGTGGGCAGTCATTGGCTTTGCTGATATCAGGCTTGGATAAATCGTGATCAGTCATGGGCTAACCTGTAAAATGTTGGTAACCAGTAAGGTTGGGCCATGTTGCAAATGGCGCGTGCTGAGTTGGTGTGATTGGCTGATTTTGATAATACAGTGTAGGGTGTAATGCTATAGACCTGTTTGCATCTGTCACTAGATCATCTGCCAGTGCGATTACTTCACCGATACAGGTAACAGGTGTATTGCCAATCGGCGGTTCAATATGTGCAGGTAGAGTAAATGCCAATTCATAATCATCACCACCTGCCAGTTGGCATAACAAGCGCTCAGATAAATCAATAGTTGCCAATGGTTCGCTAGTAGGCAACAGCTCTAGATTAATACGCATACCTATTTTGCTTTGCTGACAGATATGCCCAATATCTTGATAAAGGCCATCAGAGATGTCTATCATCGCCGTTGCGCCAATCTTTGCCAATGCTGCCCCTAAGGCGATACGGGGCGTTGGCATATGTAACCTGTGAGCCAACTCTTTACCTTGGGTACTGTCAGGATGTTGCAGGGCATAACTGGCATCGCCAATCGTCCCTGATACATAAATCTTATCACCAACTTGTGCACCCGAACGATATACAGCTGGCGTGTCTGCGGCAAGCAATCCTTGTGCGCTGACACTCAGTACCAAGTTCTCACTGCGTGTGGTATCACCGCCAATAAGCGTCACACCAAATAACTGGCAGGCATGAAATAAGCCTTTGGCAAATTCAGTGAGCCATTTTTCATTGGCAAGTTGCTTAGGTAATGCTAATGCTAATAAAATACTATGCGGGGTCGCACCCATTGCAGCAATGTCTGAAACGTTGACGGCAACCGATTTATAACCAATCGCAAATGCCAGCTCGTTGACGTGCTGCCAATCAGCACTAAAATGTCGACCTTGAACCAATGTATCAATACAGCTGACCAAGCGTGACCCTGCAGGCATTGCCATGACAGCTGCATCATCACCGATACCTTTTTCGATACCAGTTAATGGTGCATGTGCCGCTTGTATTTGCGAAAATATACGCTCAATCAGCTCAAATTCATTCATGGCTAGTCTTGTTTTTTAGCATCGTCAGCGTCTTTTTTGCTCGCTTTAAACTCGCTAATATTTGCACTGGCTTTACTAGCGCTATTGCGTTTGACACTAGTGTTATTTGCGCTAATACGAGGTTTGTTTGATGCAGTTGGGCTGTCATCAATAGCGCTTTCGTTTGTGGCTTCTGTGCTATCAACTGGTTTCACTTGAGCCTGTTTAGCCGCTGATTTTTGTGATGTACGCAGGTTGGCTTTGGTGTCTGATTCTACTTCAGTAGCGCGTAGCTCAACAGCCATTCTGTCTAGTACCGCATTAATCAATTTATGAGCATCAGTGGCACCGAAATGATTGTTAAGTTTCATCGCTTCATCAAGTACTACCTTATAAGGAATCTCTAAGCGATTCTGCAGCTCATAAGTACCAATAAGCAAAATAGCGTGCTCAACGGTGTCCAACTTATCAATGTCGCGGTCAAGATGCTGAAGAATTAGAGCATCCAACGCTTCAATTTGCTCCGGGATATCACGCATCATTTCGTGATAGTAGCCGATATGTACGGTGTGCATGGCATTGGTCGCGCGCGTACGGGCAGCGATATCATGCGGCGCATTGGCTTTCCAACCGAGCTTGCCGTCTACATCAAAACGGCGATCAGTGACGAGCCACTCGTATAGACCTTGCATTGCAAAGCGGCGCGCCTTACGAATGGCAGTGTGACTGGTCTTATAAGAAGACTCACTCATATCGAAGGTTTGATCACCCGCACTGCTGCTCGCTATACGAGTAGCTTCCGCTTGTTTATCATTGATTTGTGCGGTTTTCGCAGCATTAATAGCGTGCTTGAGTTGGTCAGTCATAAGGGGTCAATACCTGAATTTTGAAATAGAATGTTAAATAGTGGTCGGCTGGCACGTTTTGCCAGTCAGTCTTGGATACTGGAGTTACAGGGTGAGGGCTATCGTAATAACCATAACCCCATCAACTTCACAAACAATATTACTTATAGGTGCTGCTTAAATAGCACTGCTTACCTGTGCTAATAAGACCGATAGACAGTCAAATAGAGACTGTCTAACGGTCAATACTAACGATCAATAAAACTAAGCATCATCACTTTCGTCATCAATATCTAGCTGTGATAAAACAGCAAGCATTTCTATGACAACCATTGCCGCTTCTGAGCCTTTGTTACCAGCTTTCGTACCAGCACGCTCAATCGCTTGCTCAATACTATCAGTGGTCAATACGCCGTTTGCGACTGGAATGTTGTAATCCATCGCTACAGCACTCAGGCCTTTTGCAGATTCGCTTGCGACGAAGTCAAAATGCGGCGTGCTACCACGAATAATCGCGCCTAAAGCAACGATGGCATCAAAGCGATCAGACTCAGCAGCACGTTGGGCAACCAATGGTAATTCAAAAGCACCAGGCACACGAATAACCGTGATATTGCTACCCAATACACCATGACGTAGTAGTGCATCAATTGCACCATCTACCAATGATTCAACCACAAAACCATTAAAACGACCGACTACGATACCAATACGAACGTCTTTGTTTTGATGTAAATTACCGTCGATATGAGTCACGTCATTGCGTTGCTGTTGTAGATTTGACATAAAAAATCCTTTGCTTATTTGGCTTTTAATAAAGATGTGGGCGTAAATGAGTCGCTAAATATAGTGATGCGTTCAAATAACAGGTTCGATGGTTTGGCTTGTTATTCAATAGATACTGATAATCAAAGAAATCGGCAGTTAAATGAACGAAAATAAGTGGTTAGCGCTATGATAACATTTTTTTCTAATTTATTTGTATTTTACCAGTGTGTTATATGGGGCGTATTAGACATTTATAAATGGGCACTGCCATGGTCGAATATCAAATACGCCTTGGTCGGCTCAATCACATTTAAATACAGGGTAGGCGAGTGAAAATACTAAAAATACTAGGTTCAGCACGCCTAACGCTCTATCTAATTTATATATGATTGACTATAGACGCATTTGTATCCCTTGCGCTGCCATATATGCTTTGGCTTCTTGTACTGTGTATTCACCAAAATGGAAGATGCTGGCTGCGAGTACTGCATCGACGCCGCCTTCTAATACGCCTTCGGCTAAATGTTGTAAGTTGCCGACGCCGCCTGAGGCAATGACTGGTACATTCACTTGGCTAGTGATTTGTTGCATGAGGGCTAAGTCATAGCCTTTTTTGGTGCCGTCACCGTCCATCGAGGTGACTAATAATTCGCCTGCACCCAGATCAGCCATCTTTTTCGCCCAAGCAACCGCATCGATGCCAGTTGGCTTACGACCACCGTGAGTGAATATCTCCCAACGCGGGACGATAATGCCATTAATATTGATATCAGCAACACGCTTGGCATCGATGGCAACGACGATACATTGATTGCCGAATTTCTGTGAGGCTTCACCAACGAACTCTGGGGTAAACACTGCTGCTGAATTAATCGCTACTTTATCCGCGCCCGCATTGAGTAAATTGCGGATATCAGCGATTTTACGCACCCCGCCGCCGACTGTGAGAGGGACGAATACCGTCTCGGCCATGCGCTCAACGGTATGATAAGTGGTATCGCGCTCATCATTGGTCGCCGTAATGTCTAAAAAAGTAATCTCATCAGCACCTTGTTCGTTGTAGCGTTTGGCTACTTCGACAGGGTCGCCTGCGTCTTTGATATCGACAAATTGTACGCCTTTGACCACACGGCCATTATCAACGTCCAAACAAGGAATGATACGCTTTGCTAACATAGGGTCTTTCACCTTATAATCAATTCATTCTATAGGCGCTAGTCTAGCAAAAACACCGCCGTCTCAGGCAGGTTTTCGTAAGATTATTATGCATTTCGCCATAGTTTGCTCATGCGCGGTACAATTGCTGTGATTACCGTCTAAATTTATTCTATTTAACTTCTTATTCAATTGCCAAAAGTGAGATGTCATGTCCGTTTATACCCAGTTAACCGATAATCAGTTTGCCGCCTTTTGCCAGAGCTTTGGCGTATCTTTCGTGCGTGCTATTCCGATTACCCAAGGGATAAAAAACTCAAACTGGTTTATTCAAACGACTGACGATGTAGATGGCGCATATTCTTATGTATTGACTTTATTCGAAGAGCGTCCACCTGCTGATATCGAAAAAATGGCGGTTATTCTCGATCAGTTAGACGGTAAGCTACCGGTTGCCGCACCGTTATCCGTTATTGAATCCAATAGTGTTCAAACGGATGACGATGATAAACGCTATGTCATTCATTACGAAGACAAAGCTATTACGCTAGTGCCATGCCTAGCAGGGTCGCATCCAGAGCAAACCACGCAAGCGATGTGCCATGATATCGGTGCTGCGCTAGCGATGTTGCATGAGACACTGCAAGCATTACAACCTGCTGAACAGTATGGCGTACCTTTATACCCGTGGGCAGATGTACGCGATCGTGAAATGCAGTTTATGCCAGGTGACGAAGCCAAGCTGATGAGTGATATTTGGCGTTCTTACACAGAGTTGCCACTGACAACGTTGCCAAATGGTTTGTGTCATTTGGATATGTTTGCGGACAACACCCTATGGAATCTGCAAAAAGGGGAAGAGCGTCTCACTGGTTTATTAGACTTTACCGAGGTCAGTGTTGAGCATTATGTAATGGATATTGCCATTACCATCAATGACTTTTGCACGACGTGGGGCATGGCTGAGCAAGGCGAATCGGTGAATTTTGACCGCAGTAAAATGGCGGCATTCTTGCAAGGGTATGAGTCTAAACGCTCACTTGGCCTTGATGAAAAACGCGCCTTACCTGTTATGCTAGCCAAAGCGGCAGTGATTTTTTGGTTGCTACGTTTAAATGTCATCCATTACAACCGTACTGAAGGTCGTACGGGTGATAACATCATGGTCAAAAACCCTGACTTGATGAAACGTCTGGCCGCTTATCATTGGGCGCATGTTGAAAAATCGCAAAATACCGTGTTTGTGCTTTCTGGTACGGCATCAGACAATCAGATAATTGGTGTTTTTAGCAGTATCACGCAAGCTGAGCAAGCCCGTGAAAAATTGAGCAATAGTAGTGAGTTCGCAATCAAAGAATATACGCTAGATCAATTGTCGTAAGCATTGCTTATTCATTTATTCTGGTACCAAAACTATAAGGCGATCCCATGACCGATCAAGTTGATAACTGGCACAAACTGGCACGCTACGACACCAATATGCAAGGCGAGCTGCATGCCAATTTGCTGAGAAATAATAACATTACAGTATCGATGCAAGCGCTAAGTAGCATTCCTGGTATGAACTCAGGGGCGGTGCTGTGGGTACAAGATACGGATTTGGTAGCAGCTCAGCGTATCTTAGCGACCATTCCAGCTGATGGTGCTGCCTTACTGGATGAAATGAGTGATGCTGACTTTGATGCGTTATCTGATGCTCAAAGTAACTCTACGCAAAGCAACCCGATAATAAATGATGACTCGATTAATAATAACAATGGCGGTAACGATTAAATGTGTCAACTCTTAGGAATGAACTGTAACACCCCAACGGATATTGGTTTTAGCTTTGCAGGGTTTCGCAAGCGCGGTGGTATGACTGACAGTCACGAAGATGGTTTTGGCATTGCGTTTTTTGAACGCAGTGACTGTGTGAATAGTGATAAAGCGGCAAATGACTCAACGGGACTGCGTCTGTTTCATGACAATCGCCCTAGCCATCTGTCACCAGTGGCCGACTTGGTCAATAACTACCCAATCAAAGCCATGAACGTCATTGCGCATATTCGTAAGGCCACCCAAGGACAAAACTGCTTAGCTAACACGCATCCATTCGTCCGTGAAGTTTGGGGTGAGCAGTGGGTGTTTGCGCACAATGGGCAGATGAATAGCGAATTTATTAAACGTTGTCAGCGTTTGCAAGACAATGGTAATGGCTCACACTGCCAACCAGTTGGTTCAACTGACTCCGAAATGGCATTTTGTTATTTGGTCAATCGTCTAAAAAGCAGCTTTAAAACTCGTCCTGATGATCAGACACTGTTTAACTTTCTGACCACGCAATGTCGCTATTTATCTGCTAATGGCTTATTTAATTGCTTGATATCAAATGGCAGGTGGCAACTGGCTTATGCAGGGAGCTTATTGTTTTATCTCACGCGTAAGGCACCATTTGGTGAAGCGAAATTGGCTGACGATGACTTGGCGATTAACTTTGGCGATGTGACGACAGATGCTGATAAAGTCACCATTTTAGTTACCGTACCATTGACTGAAAATGAAAAATGGCAACAATTGGCGGTCAATGAATGCCTGATATTTCAAGATGGCGATGTCATTTATAAAGACAGCCCAAGTCAGCGCAAGTTTTTGACGGTTGATGAAGGGATTGCAATTGCACGAGCGGTTGGGGCGAGTGTTTAGGGGTTGATTAATATTTAGTATTGCTTAAATATACATTCCACAACACCGCTTGAACTTCTCACCCGATCCGCAAATGCACGGTTGCTTTTGGCTTACAGTCATCGCAACCGTCGGATCTAAAAAGTACCAGCGTTCGCTGTTACCAGCCGCCTTGTTTTTTATTTTTATAAAGGCAGACAGTTCATGGTGTGCCTGTATTTTCTCTTCTAAGCCACTATTTATTTCCTCATGGCTTTTAAAATAAGCCTTAAACTCAACCTGTGCATGACGTTTACCGAGCTTGGGTGTGTGCTCTACAATCTCCAATCCTGCCCAGTCCGTCTCTTTTGCCCAACTCTCAATCGCTTTAATATCAAGCAATTTTTGCTGTGCGGGTAGCGTGGTCTTGACGATATACTCTGGCTTAACCAAAAAAAAGGCACTATAGCGCGTGCGCATGAGTCGTTCGGCTGTCTCTGCTTTTATATCATCCAACTTATCTACTTCGTCATTGTAAAAAGCATCATGATAAGGCTGGCAGCAGTCTTGGTAGGATAGCGGAGCGTCTACCATCTCTACTGATGGACTGATTTGGCAAGGGCAAGTGTGTAGGGAAGATTGCATAGATTACTCTAATTATCATTTAGATTTTACGGCTTTAAAGTGCTTTTATTGCAGCATGCTTTTTATTAACTCTGGCAATATGCCGACTTTGAGCTGTGCCCATGGTGCTGGGTCACGTAGCTGCGCCCAAAACGCCTCAAAAGGCGGTGCCATATAGACCAGTATAGCGAGCAAGGTGTATAGCAATAAATACCACCATTTGTCGTCATGTTTATAAAACTTCATCGCAGTGCCTGATGAGCGTTTCATTTTCATATTGGATAAATTGACACTATACAGCTCGTCCAATGACAAATGTACCATCGCACCGCCGAATAAGAATAAACCGTAAAACCAGCTGGTCGTCAGTGGCAGCTGTACGGCATAGTAGCTCAAGCACGTCAAACCCAGTCCCAGTATCGCCATATACGGCACAGAATGTATGACGCCGCGATGCACAGTCATAGTAGTAAAAATATGAAAGACCACATAACGCATAAAACCGTAGCCAGCTAGCCACAATACTATCAATGCAAGTAAGCTCAAATCACTACGCCAATGCATGACCAGGCCAAAGGCAAATATAAACGAGGTAATATTAAAACCAAGCTTAATCGGTGTGGAATTATCAGAATCTAAGTCTGGTAGTAACCCACCAATAGTCCCAAGCGCCACGCACACCAAAAAGCCTGAATCATCAATCAATCCGGCCTTATAAACCGTCAAACTCAGTGTGCCGCTGACCATAAAAGCGACATTTAGGTGGGTATTAAAATTTGCCATAAAATCATTTATCCATAGCGCTCAAAAAGACCTTTCGAGCGGCGTATCTAGCAGTAAAAAAGCGCACCATGATACCATAGCGTGGCCAAATGCCTAACAGAGAACGCTCCTATGCTTATCACTGATTACCCCATTACCCTTGATGCTGATATTTCTTCTGAGATATCACCTATGCTGGATAAAAGCTTCGCTGACATTGATTGGCAAGCACCATGGATGTGCCATATAAATCAGCTGAGCATCATCAGCGCTGCTAGGCAAAGCCTAAGTTCATCAAGCGAACAAAACAATGCTGTGGCGTATGAGGGTCAGCAAATAGATGTGATTGCAGGTGTATTAAACAATGTATTTAATCAGCAAAGCAGTCATGGGCAAATAGAGCTGCCGACCACCAAGCCTGCTCATAACAATCAAGCCCATACTCTAAAGTTTGTCTCACAGAATGCGCTGCCTGAAGGCGAAGCATATGAAAGCTTTATTGCGACGACTGGCAATATTCCGACGCGTGATAATTTGCATGATTTATTTAACGGTAGTATTTGGCTGACGTTTCCGAAGACTAAGGCGTTGCTCAATTATTATCATATGCTAGAAATAGCTGCGCAAGGTATCAATGCGAGTAGAGGGCGTGTGCGCGATACCATTACTGTCTTTGATGAGAATGGGACGGTGCTAGTGACATCTGATGCTAGTATCGGTGAGGCATTGGTTGATTTTGACTGGCAGGCGAGTTTAGTGGCACCGCGTCCTAAGTGGGACGACCCACAACAGCCTACTAGCCATGCTCAAGCGGCGGTCTATATCTTTGGGCATGCACTGCTTGAGCAGTTGGTATACCCGCGAAAACCCTTATGCGCGCACAGCATTGTCATCAATGTTGCACAAGAATTCTTTACTTTATCGTTAGCTGAGCGGATGAATTGCTTGGATGAAAAAGTTGCGCAATATATGGACGAATTATTATCAAAAGACGATGTTACCCCGCGCCAGCTTGCACCGTTGCCTATTTTGGGTGTGCCACACTTTTGGCCAGACAATACTGACTCGAGTTTTTACGATGATAACCATGTGTTTCGCAGTGGTCGCCGCCAAAAAAGTAATTAATGTGAAATGACTGAAGGTATTGGTGGGTCACTGGCTAAGCCTTTGTTACGTTTACGATTGTGCCACGATTTGACTACGTCTAGACGTTAACAAAGGTTGATATATTTGTTATGGTAAAAGGACGTTATTGTTAAATGATAGAGAAATGATAGAGAAATGATTTAAAAGGTATTTAGAAAATATTTAGCTATTTTATTTATTGAGATTTATATCTCCTCATTTCAAATAACGATTAACTTTAATAAACAATGATGAAGGATTTATCTAGCCACCAATTATCAGCACGAGCGTAAGACTGCTTATGTTCAGGATATATAACAACGATAAGGAAGCTACCATGAGCGATATTTTTGATGTAAAAGACACAATTGCGGTTGATGGCAAGGAACATGCCTACTACAGCTTGCCAACGCTAACCAAAACCTACGAAAACATCAGTAAACTGCCATTTTGCATGAAAATCGTACTAGAGAACCTATTACGTAACGAAGACGGCGGCCAATCAGTCGGTAAAAACCATATCGAAGCCGTTGCTAATTGGGATGCAGGGGCTGAGGCGTCAAAAGAAATCGCTTTTATGCCAGCACGTGTGGTGTTGCAGGATTTCACTGGTGTGCCTTCAGTGGTCGATTTGGCTGCGATGCGTGATGCGGTGGTTGAGCTGGGCGGAAAGGCCGAGCAAATCAATCCGTTCATCCCTAGTGAGCTGGTCGTCGATCATTCTGTGCAAGTGGATGCTTATGGTCGCGAAGACGCGCTAGATCTCAACGAAAAAATAGAATTTAAGCGTAATAATGAGCGTTATGAGTTCCTACATTGGGGTCGTAATGCTTTTGAAAATTTCGTCGTCGTACCACCAGCCACAGGTATCGTGCATCAGGTCAATCTTGAGTATCTAGCCCGTGTCGTGATGGCTGCTGATGTAGATGGTGAGCTGACGGCTTATCCAGATACGGTGTTTGGTACAGATAGCCATACCACGATGATTAATGGTATCGGCGTGCTGGGTTGGGGTGTGGGCGGTATCGAAGCAGAAGCGGCCATGCTCGGTCAGCCATCTTCAATGCTAATTCCACAAGTGGTTGGCTTTGAGTTGAAAGGCAAGCTAACTGAAGGTGTCACTGCGACAGATTTGGTATTGCGTGTGGTCGAGATGCTACGTGCGCATGGTGTGGTTGGTAAGTTTGTCGAATTCTATGGCGAAGGTTTGCACAGTATGCCACTGGCTGATCGTGCCACTATTGCCAATATGTCACCAGAGTATGGTGCGACTTGTGGTATCTTCCCAATTGACCAAATGGCGATTGATTATCTGCGCCTATCTGGTCGTGATGAAGCACAAATTGAGTTGGTCGAAAAGTATGCCAAGGCGCAAGGCCTATGGCATGATGCTGATACTCCAGCTGCAACTTATTCAAGCAAGCTAGAGTTAGATTTGTCTTCTGTACAGCCAGCACTTGCTGGTCCAAACTTACCACAGCAACGTATCAATCTGTCTGATATGCATGAGAAGTTCGGTGAAACGTTAGAAAAAATGACCAAAGATCGCAAGTCAGAAGTAGAAGGCAAAGTACGCTTTGACCAAGAGGGCGGTGAGCAAGAACAAGCTGAACATTTAGCAGCTCAGCCAAAAATGAACGATGACCAAGATGATGGTTATCAGCCTGCAAATGGGGTCTTCTCGACCGTTAGTATCGATGAGAAAGACCACAAGCTACGTGATGGTTCAGTCGTGATTGCCGCCATTACTTCTTGTACCAACACCTCAAACCCTGCGGTTATGATTGGTGCAGGTTTAGTCGCCAAAAAAGCAGTAGCTAAAGGCCTGAAAGCCAAGCCATGGGTCAAAACATCATTAGCACCTGGTTCAAAAGTGGTGACTGATTACCTAGAAAAAACCAAGCTGATGGATGAGCTAGAAAAAACAGGCTTCTATCTAGTAGGTTATGGTTGCACCACGTGTATCGGTAACTCAGGGCCATTGCTTGAAAGTATCGAAAAAGGTATCGAAGAAAACGATTTGGTCGCTGCGGCGGTACTGTCTGGTAACCGTAACTTTGAAGGTCGTATTCACTCACACGTCAAGGCCAGTTATTTAGCGTCACCACCGTTGGTCGTTGCTTATGCGTTGACAGGCACGGTCGATATCGATATGACCACTCATCCGCTGGGTCAGGATCAAGACGGTAATGATGTGTTCTTAAAAGACATCTGGCCAACGTCAGAAGAGATCAATGAGTTGATTGCTAATAATATCGATGCTGATATGTTCCGCAAAAATTACGGTGAAGTGTTTGCAGGTAGCAAAGCATGGAACGCGATCAGTTCAGCGGATAGCCAATTGTATCCATGGGATGAAGGGTCAACGTATATCAAAAACCCACCTTTCTTTGATGGTATGACCATGGAGCCAGAAGGTATCCCTGATATCGAAGGCGCACGTATCTTAGGTCTGTTCGGTGATTCAATCACTACTGATCACATCTCACCAGCGGGTAATATCGACCCAGACTCACCTGCGGGCAAGTATCTGCAAGAGCGTGGTGTCCTACAAGCCGATTTCAACAGCTATGGCTCACGCCGTGGTAATGATGCGGTTATGACTCGTGGTACCTTTGCCAATATCCGTATCAAAAATACGATGATGGCTGGCAAAGAGGGCGGCTATACTTATTACTTCAATGGTGATAGCGCTACTCTCCAAGACGGCGAAGAAATGGCCATCTATGATGCGGCAATGAAGTATAAAGAAGAAAAGCGTCCGCTCGTGGTATTGGGTGGTGCGGAATATGGCTCTGGCTCTAGCCGTGATTGGGCTGCGAAGGGTACGATTTTACTCGGTGTAAAAGCAGTATTGACCAGCTCATTTGAGCGTATTCACCGTTCAAACCTAGTCGGTATGGGTGTGTTGCCATTGACCTTTAAAGAAGGTGAAAATACAGCGACCTATAACCTAGACGGTTCTGAGGTGCTTAGCATCACGGGTCTAGACAATGGTGAAAGCAAAACAGCGACGGTCACGGCCACACGTGCTGATGGCTCAACCGAGAGTTTTGTAGTCAATGTCATGCTACAAACGCCAAAAGAGCGTGAATACGTGCGTCACGGTGGTGTATTGCACTATGTACTGCGTCAATTGGCTGCTGAGAGCAAAAACGCTGCATAATGGTTAATTAAGCGTCGTATGATAAAAAGCCCAATCCCATTCAAAGTAGGGGACTGGGCTTTTTTATTGTCTGAGAAGAGGGAAAGCAAATATCTGAAAATCTATTTACTTAACTTATCTGAAGTTCTCATTCCAGCTCTCTTTAAACACTTTATTTAAGAACTTTTCTTTATCGATGCTACCATCATCGTTTAAGCAGCTTTTATCGACAAAAAGGTAGTTCGTCCAACTGATATCGGGAGACAATTCATTGATTTCATTTACTATGTCAACTTCACTAATCTCAGAGAAATCTCTAATAATAAGTTTTTGAGCCAACTCTAAAATGCGACTCTTTGTTTTATATTCGTAAGAATTTGGGTACTCAGAAATTTTATCAAAAAACTCCTCGTAGTTTACATTCCCATCTTCGTATACATACTCATCACTCCAGAATATATAATCACTCCAAAGTGGATCGGGAGATAATTTATTTAGTTCAAGGTTTATCTCTATTTGTCTTGGTTCTGAGCATTCCGTGTTGAGTAACTCTTCAAGTAGCAAAGTAAATTTTTTCTTACTATCATCGTTCATTATTACATCCTCTACTATGTATTCCAATTCTATCAACCCTTCTCAGTCAACAACTTAATTCCTAGGCCCATAAATACGACACCACTTATTTTATTCATCATCGATTCAATTTTTGGATTCTCTCTTAGTTTTTTGCTGAACTTTGACGCCAGCAGTGCCAAACACAAGCACCATATAAAGCCAGTAACAGCAAAGGTTAGTCCCAACATTAAAAATGACAGCATGCCGTAAGCATAACTGGAGTCAATAAACTGCGGGAAAAATGCGAGGAAAAATAACGCGACTTTTGGATTAAAGGTATTGGTGAGTACACCTTGCTTATATATTTGCCAGTGGTCTAGAGGTTTGATGGATTTCGGCTTCTCGCTATCCTGCAAACGACTGGCTATCAAAGGCTGCTGTTTACTCATTAGCATTTTGACACCCAAATAGCACAAGTATCCGGCACCAATATATTTTACGAGCATAAATGCCGTAGGAGAGTTGGCAAGTAACACGGACAATCCTAGCGAAGCCAGTAGCGTATGTACCAGAATACCCGAAGTAATACCCAACACAGAATAAAACCCTGCCGTTTGTCCCTGCGAAATACTACGGGTAATGATATACATGCTATCCGTGCCTAGGGTTAGGTTTAAAAGAATAGCAGCCAAAATAAACCCTAGATAGTTCTCAATCCCGAACATAGCGAATCCCTTCTTTTGATAACTCTAGTTGTTCGTATGTGATAAGCGTTTTATGTCTTTTATAAAACGCTTATAGGGTGGATAGTATCTAGCATTGAGTGAGTTAGCAATAGAGTAAATCACTCAATAAATATTGATTTTAGAAACCATGAGACACGGTTTATGCTCAGCCCCTGTGAAATGGATAAAACGTAAATATCTTATAAAAATCTCAGATACGGCAGTGCCAACTCTGATAATATATCAGGATTAGATAAAACATTTGTTGATAATAGGGATTTGAGATGAAACGTTTGGCTTGTACCGTTGCTGTATCTCTGTTTGCGACGACTGTTGGGATAAGTGCTGCGCATGCTGAGAGAATTTGCAAAGTAACAGATCCGACTGACACACCATTAAACATCCGCGATGAACCTAATGGCAAGATTATTAATAAGCTGCGTAATGATCGCGAAGTGTATGTCACAGAGGTCACTTATGATAGTAGAAACCGTCCGTGGGTTTATCTAGAAGGTTACTATAAGGGCGAGTATAGGCAATGGGGTTGGGCGATTAGAGAGTTCGTCTCTTGTTACGATCGTTGATATAGTAACTTCAGATTATCCAAACCATAATAAACTGACTATAACAAAACCAACAGACATAAAAAATCCCAGTCACCGTGTGATGACTGGGATTTTTTATTGTTCGCTTATTAGTCTAATCTGATGCTAAGCAACAGTGCTAATAAGTGACGCCGAATAGTGGCGTCCCCAGGGGGATTCGAACCCCCGTTACCGCCGTGAAAGGGCGGTGTCCTAGGCCTCTAGACGATGGGGACGCATAGAGTGTTATAACCAATGGTTACAACGGTACTTCACAATATCAGATAGCTTACAAGTAAGCATTGCCTAGGTGCTGATATCGTCCTACTAGCGAGTATCTATTATAAATTTCAGTAGTACTGAGCATTGCAATAAATAGTATGGTGGAGCTAAACGGAGTCGAACCGTTGACCCCTTGCATGCCATGCAAGTGCTCTACCAACTGAGCTATAGCCCCTCGCTAAGAGTGTGCGTATTTTATGCAAGACCGACAGTCCTGTCAACTACTATTTTAAAAATAATCCATAAATATGCAAAAAAAAGCGTTTCAGCCTATTTTGTTAGCTTAACAAGGCCAAATTAGCGTGGATTTTGCTTAAGAGAGATCTCTTTGATGGCTTTGTCCGTATAAAACTCTTCTTCGCTGCCATCAGAAAAGATAATCGCACTGCATTCAGTCGGCATGTATTGACCACCTTTTTCTCTGACGGTTCTGATACCTTTAAAGCCAGTAATATCAAACTCGCTTAATTTATCTAGATTATGATTGGTATAACCGCAGTAAGTGGTATATATCCACTTTAAATCTTCAAAGTCCTGACCCTTTGTCAGGGTAAGCTTGGCATCAAAAAGCTCTTTTACGATGGCATCATAATATTTCTGTGCTTCTTTGAGGGTGTTAAAGACATAGTCTTTGCTTTCTATCGTGACGGTTTTGGCGGCCATGTTTATTTCCAGTGAAGAAGTTTGATAAAGGATATTTAATAGTCTAAGGGTAGTAATACCTATTAATAACGAAAAAGGGTCAGAACTGGCCTGACCCTTCTACATTCAAAAATTTCAGCTAATCGACTGTTTAGTAGATAAGTTATTCAGTAGCTAAACTACTCAGCAGCCAAAAAGTCTGGTAATTCAGCCACTTGTTTCTCAAGTTTTTTCAGTTTCTTTTTACCGAGACCACCCAGTACATCAACCGCATGACGCAATCGTGTCAGCGTCATATCAGCACCGATAATCGCCATAGAGTTCATGACTGGCGTTGATGACGTGCTACCAGCGATAGCGATAAAGAACGGCGCCATAAAGTCACGCATCTTGATATCGAGGTGAGCGGCCATACCTTTTAGCGTGGCGTAGATGTTTTCTTCTGACCAAGTTGGCAGGACTTCTAACTGCCATAATGACAGCTGTAGCATATCCATGATTTGCTCAGGGGTGAGTGACTTATGTGTAAAGCTCTCAGCATTGATAGCAGGTAGGTTTTGGAAGTAGAAGCCACTCCAATTCACCGCATCAGACAGTAGTTCAATACGTGGCTGAATCGCCGCTGCGATAGCGGTTAATTTATCGCTATTGCTTGCCCACTCAAGGATTTTGTTCTTTAGCTCTTCAGGGGTAAGGGCGCGTAGCCACTCTGCGTTTAGCCAGTTTAGTTTTTCGATATCAAAGATAGGGCCGCCAAGTGACACACGCTGAATGTCAAAACTGGCAATCATTTCTTCTAACGTAAACTGCTCAGCATCATTTGGCATCGAGTAGCCCATACGACCGAGATAGTTTAGCAACGCTTCAGGTAGTACGCCCGCATCACGATAGTAGGTGATAGAGGTTGGGTTTTTACGCTTAGACAGTTTTGATTTGTCTGGGTTACGCAGTAATGGCATGTGGCAAAGTACTGGCATCTCCCAACCAAAATATTCATAAAGCAACTGATGCTTAGGCGCAGAGTTCAACCACTCCTCACCGCGCATCACATGACTGATATCCATCAAGTGATCATCGACGACATTGGCTAAATGGTATGTTGGCATGCCGTCTGTTTTTAGCAGCACTTGCATGTCGACTTGGGTCCAAGGAATCTCAACCGTACCACGTAGCATGTCATGTACTTGGCAGATGCCTTCGGTAGGCACGCGCATACGAATTACATGCGGTTTGCCTTCAGCGACCAATTGCTCGGTAGTCTCTGGTGCAAGGTGAGCACAGCGACCGTCATAACGTGGGGTCTCACCATTGGCCATTTGCTCAGCACGCATGGTATCTAGCTCTTCACTGGTACAAAAACAGCGAAACGCATGATCTTTTTCTATGAGCATCTCGGCGTGTTTGGTATAAATATCGCTACGTTCGCTCTGACGATAAGGGGCATGAGGACCACCGATATCTGGACCCTCGCTCCAATCTAGACCGACCCAACGCAGCGCGTCTAAAATCATTTGTTCAGATTGCTCGGTTGAGCGTGTTTGGTCAGTGTCTTCGATACGCAAAATAAACTCGCCGCCGTGCGCTTTAGCAAAGGCCAAGTTAAATAGTGCGATATAAGCTGTTCCTACATGAGGAAAGCCAGTCGGTGAAGGCGCGATACGAGTACGAACAGGGCGCGTTGGTGCTTGGGTCGATGTTTGGGTCATAGGAATCTCAAAATACGTTTGTTAATGAATGTGTTGGTTAATGAATTTAGCAGTGAAAGAGGGTAATAAAAAATCGCAATGACAAATATGCATGAAATATTTGAATAAAAAATACGGATGAAACAATAGTCGTCAAAGTAGAAAAATAGCGTAAAATATAGCGCTAGTATAACAGAGAGATAGGATATTTTTAATGAAAAGCCCTTCTAGCGCTTGACTACAGATATATCCTTGCGATAATAATGCTAAGCAAGGCATAACTTGTTTATTTTCATCTGATTTTTTACTATTACTGGCCAATATGGTCGCCATCTACTGAGTCGTTTGTGTCACTATTAAATAATAAGCCAGAAAATAAGCCACTATCTAACGTAAATCATCCTGAAACTGCTGACGATACACACTCTGACGAATTAAGTTTCGTTCATGATGCCGTGCTTCTACCAGAAACCGTCGCTGCGGTGCTGGGCGTCAAGTCCTTGCCGAAGCAAACAGGCAATGATGCTCAAAGCAGTGTCAGCCAAAGCAATGACGACCAGAATAGCTTGCAGATAAGCGGTACTTACGTTGATGCAACCTTTGGGCGCGGTGGTCATAGTCGACTACTATTAAGTCAGCTGGCCGATGATGCGCAGCTGATTGTCTTTGATAAAGACCCGACAGCAATTAGCGTGGCTCAAGAGCTGGCAAGTACAGATAGCCGCGTGACAGTGGTTCATGACAGCTTTGCGACATTGACAGACAGTCTAGCTGCTATGGGTATCATGCAAGTTGACGGTTTGATGGCAGATTTGGGTATTTCTTCACCGCAGATTGATGATGGCAGTCGTGGCTTTAGCTTCATGCGTGATGGTGCGGTTGATATGCGCATGGATACCAGCCGTGGCCAGTCGGTCGCAGAATGGCTGATGAAAGTCGATGATGAGACGTTGGCTAATGTGCTTTATGACTTTGGCGAAGAACGTCATAGCCGCCGTATTGCGCGTGCGATTAAGCAAATGGACAGCTTTGAATCGACGCTTGAGTTGGCAGAAGTAATCAAAGTTGCGCATCCTAACTGGCAGCGCGGCAAGCATCCAGCGACTCAGAGCTTTCAGGCAATGCGCATTTTTATTAATAATGAGCTTGGCGATGTCGATGCCTTTTTAGAGCAAAGTATCCCGATTTTGAAATCAGGTGGGCAACTGGCTGTCATTAGCTTTCACTCATTAGAAGACCGCCGTATTAAGCAGTTTTTGCAGCGTCATAGTAAAGGGCAGTACCCAGAAGACGAAAATCTACCAATGCCACCCAATCGTCCACGTTATTTTAGCAAGCCTAAACGTGTGGGTCCAAGCAAAGCTGAAACCAGTCAAAATCCACGCTCGCGTAGTGCATGGTTGCGTATGGCAACACGTACGGATATCGACTACCTGCCTGTCGGTGATTAGTAAAGTCTAGATAGTTGGCACATAAGTATCTACTTATTCTAAGTACTTAGACATATAGGTGCCTAGATATATAAATGCTTAGATATGTCAACGCTCGGGCATGTTATTTGGTCAACTATCGATTTGTGAAATATGACTGATGTTTTAATGGTTACGTGGCTGTTAAAAATCTGTAAACATTCTCTGCTAGGCTCGACAGTTGCTTTCTTTTTTGTCTGTTTGGTTTTACCTTTATCTTTACTGATGGTGCTGATGGCTCATGAGTGTTTCATCACTCATAGACGGTTATCGCTTTTTATATTTTGAAGTTCAATTTTTGAGATCGTCATGGCAATATCTGACAAACCGACAAAACGTCGCGCCGCACCGCCCTATAATAACGATATCGGCGAACTATTCGTGCGCCGATTTAATGTGGTCAGTATCTATGTGGCAGTGCTATTGATAATAGCCGCTGCGATTGTGTGGAGCGGTATCAAAACAGCCGAAGGCGTTCAGCAATATCATCAGGACTATAAAACCTTGCAAGACATGAAAAAACAAGAGCGTAAGCTACAAGTTGAGCACCAGCGCTTGCTCATTGAACAACAGACATTTAGTGCGACACCGCAAATTGCGAGCCGTGCTGTGTCTGAGTTGGGTATGTTCTCACCAACCCTTAAAGACAAGCTCATTATCCAGCCAGGAGCTGCTACTGTATTGGTACCAGTGGTCACTACTGATTCAGATGAAGAAGAGTCATATGCTGTTGGACCACGTGCTTCTACGGATTTGTCTCCTGATGTTGCGGAAGCGGAGGCTGGACAATGAGTGATAAAAAACCTGTCAAAAGTACCAGAAAAAAACCAGCCAGCGGAAAGGTCACTAAGCCATTGCGTCCTGCTAGCGCGGCTAAATCTGGACAAACGAGCAGTAAGCCTGAAAAACAATCTTCTGGTAACCGTAAGGCCAAACTATTTGATCGTCTAAAAAAGAACGAAGACAAGGGTGCTTATACCAGCGTCAAAAATCAAAAAGCCAAAAGAGCATTTTTAGGTAAGGCGTCTGGCGCGTCCTCTCGTGGCGGTTTTGAGCACGATAAAAACCGATTTCGTACTATTTGGGGTATAGCATTAGTCGTATTGGGGTTGCTCATATCCCGCGCGTATTATTTACAAGTCGCTAATGCGCAGTTCTATCAAGATAAAGGCAATGAGCTTATTACCAGCGTGCGTACGCAAAAATCTTATCGTGGCATGATTACCGATCGTAATGACCTGCCATTAGCCGTCAGTGCGCCACTTGCCACCGTGTCTTTTAGTCCGCATGACTATTCGCGTGAGTATTATGAGCTAAAGCGAATTATTCTTACCAACCCTAGCAGTCCACAATTACAGGCGCGTATGCAAAAGCGTCTAGACAATATGGATCTGACCACGCTTGCTGCTGCTGCCAATATCTCAGTCGACGAGTTAAAAAAAGTCACCGCCATTGATGACAGTATCGATGTCACTGACGAAGCAGCGGTAAAAGCAGCACTGCCGTCGGGCGCAGGCTCACATTATCTGCCATTGTTGAATAAGGTAACACCTGAGATTGCTCAGAGTGTCAGCTCGCTTGATTTTCCTGGTATCTATGAAAAGAATTTCTTTCAGCGCTATTATCCGCAGCCGCAACCAAATTCGCAGTTATTGGGCTTTATGGGACAAAGTGCGAGCGACCCTGAAGGTGGCTACGAAGGTCGTGCCGGTATCGAGCGTCAGTATGAAACCGAGCTGGCAGGTGATGATGGTAAAGTATTGGTATTAAAAGATGCCAAACAAAACAGCTTAAAAGAAATTAAGCAAATTGAACCAGAAATACCGGGCAAAGATGTGGCATTGACCATTGATTCACGCTTGCAGTATTTGCTTTATAAAGAGCTGGAAAAAGCAGGTCGTTTGCAAAAAGCACGTTGGTCGACGGGTATGATCGTCGATGTGCAAACAGGTGAAGTGCTTGCACTATCGACATGGCCATCATTTAATTCAAACAATCTAAATGAGATGACTGGTGAAAACCAGCGTAACCGTGCGCTTCTTGATGTATTTGAACCGGGTTCAGTAATGAAGCCGTTTACGGTTGCTGCTGCTTTAGATTCTGGTAAATATACGCCGACTTCTTTAATCGATACCAATCCTGGATCTATCCGTGTTCGTGGCTATACTATTCGCGATCACAATAATCTGGGTATGATCAATCTGGCAACGCTATTACAGAAATCTAGTAACGTGGCCTCTACCAAGATTGCGCTATCCCTGCCAGCTGATGCTATTAGTAATATGCAAAGGCAGTTTGGTTTTGGCGCGAAGACACCATTACAGTTCCCTGGTGAGGGCAGTGGTCTGATTGTGACACCAAAAGAGAAAGAAACAGCACGCCGTGCAACTGTCAGTTATGGTTATGGTCTACAAGTGACCCTGGCACAGGTGGCGCAAGCTTACTCAGCGCTAGCGGCAGGTGGCGTCATGCATCCATTGACCCTAACCAAAAATGATAAGCCGCTGCCGAGCAAGCGTATCATGGCGCATGAAAAGGCAATGTCGATTGTCCAAATGCTAGAAAGTGTCACCGAGCAGGGTGGTACAGCCAAAGCCGCTGCTATCGATGGTTATCGCGTCGCTGGTAAAACAGGTACATCGCGCCGTATCAACCCAGATGGTGGCTATTATACCGACCAGTACCGCAACGTCTTTGCTGGTATGGCGCCAGCGTCCAATCCAAAGTTAGTCGGTGTGATGCTCATTGAAGATCCACGCGGTCAAATTTATGCTGGCTTGACGGTAGCCCCTGTGTTCCATAACGTTATGAAAGAGGCGCTACGTTTATATAATGTACCTTTAGACAAGCCGTTAAAAACGGAAGAGCCATAGTAGTAAGGGTGTAACTGACCGTTTTTGCATGCTTAGCGCTTAATTATTCGATTTGTTTTAACCATTTAGGATTTGCCAATGACTATCTTATCGCCAAACGATGCTCCTGTTACCTTGCAACAATTGCTTGAAGCCAATAGTAGTCATAAACAGGGTTTACAGCAGGCATGGACGGCGATGGTAGTGGCATCGGATACTCAGGCAGCGACTCAAGACAAATCGAACCATATCGATGTAATTGCCACTATCCCATTTCAGCAGTTTCGTCTAGACAGTCGTCAGCTCGAAACCAATGATGCATTTATTCTCTTAAAAAGCCAGACACCAAACTGTCAAAAAAGCCGCAACTATCTATCTCAAGCTGCTAAAAATGCGGCCTTTATTCTATCGGAAGTCGATCCTATCGCTCTGTTTACTACGGCGAATGTATCAAATTCTGCCGATATTAGCTCATCAGGGGGTAGTATCTCGAACGCACAGCAACAATTAGCTGCGCTATCTTGTCCTGTATTATACGTACCCAATATCCGTGACTTTTTAGGTGATTTAATCCAATCTCGTTTGCAGTATCAGAAGTCAGCGACCTTACCAAAGGTCGTTGCTGTCACGGGCACCAATGGCAAAACCACTATCAGCCAATTGGTAGCGCAATTAACCCAATTAACTGGCATGAGTAGTGCAGTGATGGGTACAGCGGGTAATGGTCGACTTGGCGCATTGGTACAAGCCAGCCATACGACAGGCGATGCTTTAGCTGTCCAGCAATTCTTATATCAAATGGGCACAGAGCGCGCTGAACTATTGGCATTAGAAGCCAGCTCTCACGGATTAGATCAGCAGCGCTTGCAAGGCATGCCAGTGTCTGTGGCGATTTATACCAATTTAAGTCGTGACCATTTAGATTATCATGCCGATATGGCAGAGTATGCAGCGGCAAAAGCCAAGTTGTTTGATAGAGCACATTTTCCAGATTTGACGCATGCCATTATTAATATCGATGACGAGTATGCACAGGTTATGATTGATACTGCGCAGGCTAGCAATGTAATTGTTTGGACCTATAGCTTAGATTCATCAAAGACGGCTACTTTTGTGGCGGCTGACATTAAGCCAAGCCTACAAGGTGTCGAAATTACCTTACGTAGTGATATGAATAGTAATGGTTCTAGCAATCACGATATAAGCAACATAAACATCGTGAGCCCATTATTAGGACGCTTTAACGTTGCTAATTTGCTCGCGGCTATTGCTGCTTCAGTGGCGCTTAGTGTGAACTCGAATGATACTGATAACGGTATATATAGTGATATTGAACGTATAGCCGCCGTTGTGCCGCAGTTACAAGGTGCTGTTGGACGTATGCAGCGTGTGCCATCTAATGATGGCTGTTTCATCGTAGATTATGCGCACACCCCTGATGCGCTGAGCCAAGTGCTGGCCAGTCTCAAGACTCATTGTAAGGGACAGCTGTGGGCGGTGTTTGGCTGTGGCGGCGACCGTGATGCTGGCAAGCGTCCATTGATGGTGCAAGCAGGATTGGCGGGTGCCGACCAAGTTATTTTAACGGCTGATAATCCACGTACCGAAGATCCCAATGTGATTTTACAAGACATGCAAGCTGGTATGAGTACAGAGCAATATCAACGTACGCATATCGAACCTGCCCGCCAAGCCGCCATTGAGTATGCTGTCAGTCATGCCGCTGCCGATGATATTGTTGTTATCGCTGGTAAAGGACACGAGACTTATCAAGAGATTAATCATTTCCGTTATGATTTTGATGACAGTGTCATCTTGCAGCAAACGCTAGCGCAAGCGGGCCGAGTATAAGCAATTGGCCTTGGTGCAATTTTAGCAATCAGCAGCCCTAATATTTGAATGTTCAACAGACCCTAATGTTTATAAAAATTAAGTAGTCATCATATAAGGTAATCACTATGACAGCCGACAACGATACTGCCACTCAGTCGCAAGGGCTGTATGTCTGGCAAGTAGATAATCTGCTTGCCGCGACAGCATCTCTTGATGGTCATTGGCAGTTATCACCAGAACAAATAAATGCAGGACAGACAGTGCTATCAAACGATGCTGTCACTGGCAATCGTATCGCTACCGATACCCGCACGATAAAGCCAGGTGATATATTTTTAGCGCTGAGCGGCCACAATTTTGATGGTCATGATTATATCGATATGGCAGCATCACAAGGTGCAATCGCTGCTATCGTATCGCGTCCTGTTACCAGTCCAAATAGCATTCCGCAGTTGGTAGTGAGTGATACGCGTTTAGCCCTAGGTCAGCTGGCCGCTTATCGTCGTCAGCAGCACGCAGATTTGACCGTAATTGCAATCACTGGTTCTAGTGGTAAGACCACCTGCAAAGAGATGCTTGGTAGTATCTTTGGTAGATTGGCGCCGACACTGATTACCCGTGGCAACCTAAATAATGACTTGGGCGTACCGATGATGCTACTTGAGCTGTCGGATCATCACCGCTATGCTATCTTAGAGTTGGGCGCTAATCATATTGGTGAGATTGCCTATACGACTGAGATTGTTCAGCCTGACGTGGCTTGTATCCTGAATATTGGCACTGCGCATTTGGGTGAATTCGGTAGTCGCGAAGGTATCTGCCAAACCAAAGCAGAGATTTATAGTACATTAACCGATAACCAGTGTGCCATCGTTCCTGATAAGGATGATTTTACCAATCAATTGCGCCGTATCGCTGAAAAGCAGACGTCTCATGTAATTGGCTTTGGTAATACGGACGTTAGTGCTAGCCATCTCGATGTAGAGCCTGAGCGCAGTGAGTTTAAATTGCATATTGGCAGCCAAGTTCATGATATCAACTTGCCACTGGCTGGTGAGCACAATGTCAATAATGCTTTGGCCGCTGCTGCCTGTGCGCATGCACTAAATATCGACGTGAGTGATATCGTGATTGGTCTTGAAAATGCCCGTCCAGCCAAGGGACGTTTGAACAGTCAGTTGCTCGGTATGCATCGCTTAATTGATGACACTTATAATGCCAACCCCCATTCGGTGCGTGCAGCTGCTAAAGTATTGGCAGCGCAGACTGGTACGCAAGTGATGGTGCTCGGTGATATCGGTGAGCTAGGTGAAGCAGCTATTAGTGAACATCAAAGTTTGGGTCGTACGATTGCGACCACAGGCATCAATGTGCTGCTTTGTGTTGGTGAGTATGCCCCTTATACCGTGGCGGGTGCGAAAGAGATTGCTGATATTAGCGCTCATGCATTCACGGATAAAGACAGTTTATTACAGTATTTACAGCCGTATTTGCAAGCGCAACAAGCGAAGCCTTGTACTGTGTTGTTCAAAGGCTCTCGTTCCATGGAAATGGAAACCCTTATAAATGCGCTAGTCGAGGAGTAGGCGGTGTTAGTTTGGTTGTTTGGCTGGCTTGGC
This sequence comes from Psychrobacter sp. NZS113, assembly GCF_015864825.1. Taxonomy (GTDB): domain Bacteria; phylum Pseudomonadota; class Gammaproteobacteria; order Pseudomonadales; family Moraxellaceae; genus Psychrobacter. The sequence goes on along the minus strand of NZ_JADYWL010000007.1, from coordinate 121,591 downwards.
CAGTATTATACGCCGTTTTCTGCGGTTTCTTCATTGACGTTGAGAGCGTTACTTGCGGTCGTGACCGCGCTTGCCTTTAGCATGATTTTTGGTGGACGTGTCATTCGACACCTGCGTGCATTAAAGTATGGTCAGGCGATTCGTAGTGATGGGCCACAATCACATTTGGCCAAAACGGGTACCCCGACTATGGGTGGGGTGTTGATTTTGAGCGCGATTGGGATATCGACATTGCTTTGGGCACGCTTAAATAATCCTTACGTTTGGATTTTACTCGTTGTCATGATTATTTTTGGGGCAGTGGGTTGGGCAGATGATTGGCTCAAGATTAAGTATAAAAATCCCAAAGGCTTAATCGCTCGCAAAAAATATTTCTGGCTCTCGATGGGCGCGTTGTTCGTTGGAGTGTCTTTGTATTATATTGCGACGCTACAGCCAGATATCGCGACTACTCGTGAGATGCAGGATCTGTTATTGCCTATCTTTAAAGATTGGATGATTCCATTTTCGGCAGTGCCTTTTGGTATTGGTTTTATTATCTTTACCTACTTTGTGATCAACGGCTCATCCAATGCTGTCAACTTGACCGACGGTTTAGATGGTTTGGCTATCTTACCAGTGGTTTTAGTCGCAGCAGGTTTAGGGGCGATGGCCTATGTATCAGGTGATGTACGCTTTGCTGATTACTTGCATGTGCCTTATATCGCCTACAACTCTGAAGTCATTATTGTTTGTGGCTCGATGATTGGCGCAGGACTTGGTTTCTTATGGTTCAATGCGCATCCAGCACAAGTATTTATGGGTGATGTCGGCGCACTTGCCCTCGGTGCGATGCTCGGTACGATTGCGGTTATGACTCGTCAAGAGATTGCCTTCGCCATTATGGGTGGTTTGTTCGTCGCTGAAGCACTGTCTGTTATGCTACAAGTAGGCTCGTATAAACTGCGTAAAAAACGCGTGTTTCGTATGGCACCATTACATCATCACTTTGAAGAAATTGGCTGGAAAGAAACGCAAGTGGTGGCAAGGTTTTGGATTATCGCTATCATTCTTGTTATTTTAGGTCTCATGACTTTAAAGCTACGTTAATAAAGCTACGTTAACTTTAAAGGTTCGTTAATTTCAAAGCGACGTTGATACCGTCATTCTGATTGACGTTGAATTAATATCAATACTGTTGACTAAAAAGCCACTTCAAATCTATTTGAAGTGGCTTTTTGTTTTCCAGTCATCACGTTTTTAATAGCTTCTTTTCTGCATGAACTAACTCGAATTTTGCTAAAATGTCAGTCATATTTGTATGACTTTGAGAAACTCGTGTCTTTATTTATCTGCCCCCTTTGTCAATCTCCACTACAGCCTGCTACAGATACGTGGCGCTGTGATGGTAGCCTACACCCTAAACAAACGGTACATCCATTTGATGTGGCGCGTCAGGGTTATGTCAACCTACTGCCAGTCCAACAAAAAAAATCCAAAGCACCGGGCGATAGTCAGCAGTCTATTGAGGCACGCAAGCGATTTTTGCATGCTGAACACTATAAGCCATTGAACGATTTAATCTGCCAAAAAATGGTGGCGTTATTGTCGTCAAATGAGCAGGTAAATTGGTTGGATATTGGTTGTGGAGAAGGCTACTACACACAGGCAATGGCGCAACTGGGCACTGAAGTTATCGATACTTTAATCGCTGCTGATATCAGTAAACCTGCATTGGTTGAATTGGCCAAAGTCAGCAAAGCAGTAGGCCAGTTATGGTATCAGCAGAATAAAGAGCCATCTGCTCAGATGACGGCGATTTATCCGCTGGTCACCAGTGCTGCACACTTGCCATTACGCGCTCGTAGTGTGACGGGTATCAGTAGTATTTTTAGTCCCATTTTGCCAGAGGCTTTTGCTGAAGTATTGGCTGATGATGGCTATTTAATCATTGCCAAGCCTGATGCAGGTCACTTGGCAACGGTGCGTGATGCCTTATTCGATGATGTGCGCGAGCATGATTCTGATAAATTTCTGACAGAGTTGTCTCCGTATTTCACGCTATTAGATACTCATCGTATCAGTACAGAATTGACGTTATCAGCAGGTGATTTGGCTGATTTAATGGCCATGACCCCTTATGCCTATCGTGCACGTAACGAGAAAAGACAGACGTTGCTAGAAGCTGTGGAAATGAAGCCATTTAATACTGAGGCAAAGTTTGTGGTCTATGTCTTGCAAAAGACGACCGATAAGTAGCTGCTTCTAACAGTGTACCTATATAGATATACCGTACTGATGACTAGAATATGGCTAGCATTAATACTCTCCTAATAGCCAGCCACTCACAAAGGCAAAGTACTCTCGAAACCATGCATTATAGCGAATAGATAAAGGCGTAGGACTGGCGACAGTGATAGGCTGTTCATAGCCTTGATGCTTGGCGATACTGGCTGCGCGAATGGTATGAAAGTCACTGGTCACAATAGCAATAGGCTCAGCGATAGACAGCCCGTTTGCTTCTAAGATGTCTCGGCTATTGGCTAAGTTTTCTTCGGTACTGGTGCTTTTACCTTCTTGTAAAATACGCTCGAATGCTATGCCGTGGGTCTCATGTAAGTACGTTGCCATAATATCAGCCTCGCTACGTGTACGCTGAAAGCCCACGCCGCCACTGGTTATGACCAATGCATTAGGTTGTGATTCGATCAGTGGTACAGCGGTGTCCAAGCGTTTGGCGAGGGTCGGTGTTGGCTTGCCTGCTACCGTCCCTGAACCCAGTACAATAATCGCTGCCACGGTCGATGCAGGCTGTGTGCTAAGCGTAATCTGCTGCTGTAAGGAGTAGATAAAGATCATAAAGCTGATGAGCCAAATCGTAAATACAGCCCACAGTCCATACCAGAGTCGGTTCAACCAAAGGTTCTGGCAGCAATATCTGCGAATAGTTTGCCAAAATAGCCCATGAGCGACAAAGACTATCCCTAATAGCAACGGTACTACCGAGCCAAAATTAATTTTACCAACCGCTATCAAAGCAACACAGTCAACGATGATCACGATACCGATAGTGACTAAGATGACACGAGTGGTGATAAATAGTATTTTTGACATAGAAATAATACGCTTGTATGTAGATAATCGATATATGAGAGAGTGGTTTTGAAGGTGCCGAGCCTAAGATTATCACAGTCGTACATTATGATAGATGGATACAATATGGATTTTTAAGGCGGGTTATCAATCATCAAATAAAAAAGAGCTCCCTAATGGGGAGCTCTTTTTTTGGAAGATATATAAAATTGCTATTTAAACAACTTCTAGCGATGCATACCACGGATAGGGTAGTTATTTTCTGGATTTCTAATAAAAGCTAAACCACCAGCGAGCACTTCTAGATCTGGACGAGCAAATGGTGCATTTGAGATATCGAGTATCTGAATATCACCTTCTGCATTGATAATAAACAAGCCAGGCTCAGCGAATGGATGGTCGGTTTCTTTCTCTGAGCGTGGGTCAGAGATGTATAGACCTAGCATGTGCATCTGCTCAACAGTTAGACCGTAAGCGATAGGGAAGTTAATGTCTAACTCTTCTAGGTGCGCGTCTAGTTGCTCTTTGCTATCACCTGAGATGGCGATGATATCAACGCCTACCTTAGCAAACGACTCTTTTATAGACTCAAGCTGAGTGAGATATTGAGTGCATTTTGGGCAATGTTTACCGCGATAAATGACGACCATTTTCCAGTCATGACCATTTTCGGGCGTACCCAATGATTTTACTTCGCCATTTAGCATGGTTACTTCTATCTCTGGGAATTTTACGCCAGCATGAAGTTTTTGAGTGTAGTCTGTTGACATCGTTTTTATCCTTATCGTTTTATTAAAATTTATTTATGTTGAATTTGATTGATCGTTCAATATACTAAGTACCGATACTACAAATAAACGCTCAACAATGAAGTTGGCTTTTTGTTAGCGAGTGCAAGGTTTTATAGCTACTCAATTTTCTTATTTTCTCTCGTTACATGACACTGGTAGGGCGAATGAGATACTTGTTTTATCTGTTATTATCTGATCATCTATTTAAGTAATATGTTAACGCAGTAAAACTTTTATAGTGGAATGACTATGATAATACTGCGATTGAGTATGTCAAATATCATAGCACTGAAGTAAAACATCAAAAAGCTAACGCGATATTCGACAATAAACATCAACATACAAAGAAGATAGATAGTTAAGCAATAGGTGGTAATAATTGAGGATATTGAAATAATAGTTCTGAGCTATTACATTTCTTAAAGTTTGTCTAAAGTAATAATTGATATTATCGCTGTAATACAATGAGTTTATTATTTGGTCACTATAATTTTTTGAGTGAATAATGATAAGTAGCCACGACGTTTAGACAGGTGCGCATAAGTACCTCTGTCTGACTATGACTAACTTTCAAATATCAATCCAAACGAGAGCATGTTATGACCCTTACAAAAACAGCTAAAGCTTTCAGCTTGCTTGCTATTGTCACTGCCATACAAGTTTCATCACTGACCTCTGCCTACGCGCATGACCTTAGTGAACATACCATGCCTGCCAAAGAGTGGCAGATCACAGGCCAGCCTAGTGTCGCTGCTGATTTTATCAAACTAGAAGATGGTACTGTTTATTTAACGGATAGCCACCATCAGTTGCTCTCTTTTGATTTGTCGGACTTTTCAGCCGATGATCAAACCTATATTTTGGAAAAAAACGCCCATATTCAAGCGATCAATCAGCTAGCAGTGATTGACAATCTAGTAAGTAGTAATCAATTAACGGCTATCCAAAATCCAAACGATACTACTGTTATCGCTAACGATAATGGAACGGCACTAAATAAAGCTGATGCGGCAACGTTTGTCATGACGGATAACAGTGACACACGCTCTGTCTTATTCTTCTACTTGTTGGGTGGCTTGGTCTTAGCGAGTGGTTTGGTTTTGTTCTATGTTTTGAATATACGCCACAAGAAAAACCGACCGTCAAAAATCACCTATTCAGTTTTTGGAGTATTGGGTTCAGCTGCTTTGCTTGTGGCTTGTAGCAGTACTGAGACGGCTCAAAATATCGGTGAAAAGACGAAAGAGGCGGTTGCTCATTTGCCCGTACCAGCCAATGATATTGATTTTATGACGTCAGTATTTGGCTCATTCGATAACGTCAGTACTCATCATGATGATAAATATCTGTATGTCGAATCAAATGGTATCCCAAGCCACGAAATGATGACAGGTATCACCAGTTGGCAACAGCAAGTACCTATAGACCAGGATTATACCAATGAGAACAGTTGGGTCATTCCTTTACAGCCTGAGCTTGCCGATGAGCCTTTAATGGCCAAAGACAATTTTATGAAAGGGGCCATCGCTATTGCAGCTAATGGCATTCCTATATTTAACCCATTAAACAATCGTGGTGAGGATGCCAAAGCATTCGGAGAGTTAGACAATTGGGGCGGGCATTCTGGACGCGCTGATGACTACCACTATCATCTTGCACCAACCCATCTACAGTCACAAGTTGGTGAAGGTAAGCCCATTGCTTATGCACTAGACGGCTTTCCTGTCTATGGTGAAACCGATGATGAGCTTGATGAATATTTAGGCAAATTCAATGAAGACGGTAGCTATGAATACCATGCTACTTCAGAGTTTCCGTATTTAATTGCCGGTTTGCGCGGTAAGGTCACTATAAACCCAGATACGAAAGCACCAGAAAATGAAATTTCACCGCAAGCACATACTCATGGCGTTCGCCCAGCGCTGACGCCTTTGCGCGGAGCTGAGATCACAGATTATAAGATTATAAGTCCGACTCAATACAGTCTAACGTATACCCATGACGGTCAAGAGCATAAGCTTAACTATGGTTGGGGCGCTACTGAAGCGACCAAAGATATTTATACTTTTGAATTTATTGATCCAGAGGGTACGACCGTACAGACTTATAAACGCACTGATGACATACAGAAAAAATAGTGTGCATTCAATGATAATGATCAGTTATAGAAATAATAAGCTGATTTCAAAAACCATCTTATATAATGCTAAGGAATCCTAATGAAACCTATTTTAATACCTGCTTTGCTAACCACGACAGTATCTGCTGTATTGCTGGCGGCGTGTAGCCAAACTCAGATAGACTCAGCGGCCACCGATGCCAATGAGCAAACGACAGCATCAGTAAATAGCAGTGCAGATGCCAGCAGCTATACTGGCACCGCTAGCTTAACTCAAGGTGTTGCTCAGACTGACGTGACAAATGCCTATGAATGTGACCGCGGTCGTCAAACCAACATCGGCAGTATCCAGTCAACTGATGGTAAATCGTGGACAGTACCAGCAGCAACCAATTTGCTCAATACAGATTTCCCAGTGGCGTCTGACTTAAACAACCCTTGTACGGGCAACGACTATCGCACCGCAAGTGAAGCTTTAGCTCAACTTGATGGTTCGGACATCATTGAAGTAGACGCAGATGGTGAGGTGTATACCGCTTATGTCTTTGCAGATAATTACTTTGAGATGTACGTCAATGGCGTAGCCGTCGGGCGTGACAATGTACCGTTTACTCAGTTCAATTCAAACATTGTACGTTTCAAAGCAAAAGCACCGTTTACCGTTGCTATGCATTTGGTAGATTGGGAAGAAAACTTAGGTGTTGGTTCAGAGAGTAATAATGGCTCAGAATTTCATGCAGGAGATGGTGGTCTAGTCGCTGTGATCAAAGATAAATACAATAGCATCATCGCCAAGACTGATGAAACCTGGAAAGCACAAACTTTTTATACCGCACCGATTAGAGACTTGTCCTGTGTTAGTGAGTCAGGTAGCGAGCGACTGTCTAGTAATTGTGTTACCACAGCTAATGTGCAAGATGGTTCGGCAGATTATGGCTTGCACTGGGAATTGCCTACCAACTGGCAACAAGCAGACTTTGATGACTCTAGTTGGCCGAACGCTACCACCTATAGTAATCAAACCATTGGGGTAGACAACAAATCAGCTTATACCAATTTCATAGATATTTTTGATAATGAAAAAGCAGATGCTGAATTCATTTGGTCAACCAATGTAGTACTCGATAATGAAGTTATCGTACGCTACACAGTAAATGGATCATAAAACCTGAAAAGTATTGGTGTTGTTCCAAACGAGCTGACAACACACATATTTAGGTTGGCGGGAATTATTTTAGAAAAATGGAGCAAGCCAAGTATATCGTTGGCTTGCTCTAGTCAATCCTCTATAAATTGGGTACGGTGTCAGTCTCGCTTAGCCTACTACTTGTAGTGCTTTCACTCGGCTTCCTTGTATCCAAATCATATTGAACCGACTATATATAACCTAAAAATAGGTCATACGTTAGAAAAAACCTCGCTATTTGTATGAGTATCCAATGCGTACTCTATATACAACGATATGCGCATAAACTACTGACTGGTAAATACCACCGTCTTAGTGCCATTCGTAGATGGCTGACTTAGTGTCACCTTGCTCGCTAAGATATCGCCTTTAGCATTGATTTTGTAGCATTCGGATGAAGTTCCTATAGGATCAGAGCTCAGTAATAAGTTTTTTGAGTTTTCTATACAGAGCCATGCCGTATTATTGGTGTCTCGCGTAAGAGCCCAGTCTTGCTCATACGACCCTATTTTTTTACGCATACTGCTATCAGCATAGACGGTTTCAGTAATCAACTTATTTGAGTCGCCGACTGTAGCCATTTTAGGAATGATGGTTGTCTGGTTTGATAGTGAGTATTTGCCCGTGCTATCCGTGAAGCCATGAAACACTAGTGGATTCAGGGTGAAGTAATTGATAGCGACTGACTGATCAGTAATTCGATTATTCACTTTATTGATAGTATTTACTTCGGCACCTTGCACCGCTTTATTATTGAATTGAAAGCTGCCCTTAGGCGTGATTTGAATGTCCGCTGAGGCACTTTGATTGCCTACAATAGCAACCAATTTTTCACTACGTTGTTTGGTATAGATGTTGAGCATCGCAGTCTCAATGGGGTATTGCGTGACAATTTTATCAGTATTATTATTTTGATTATTGCCCATCGTTCCATTGCTCATACCACTAGCACAAGCGCTTAAACCTAGCCCTGCTATGATACACAATCCTAGTGTTTTCATGATTTAGTCCTTTAGTTGGTTCAATTCAATTTAATACTATAAATAGCTACTATAATTCAATTTTTGGGTAATGACATCTGCTACGTATGGCAGTCTTCAAATAGGACTTCGGTTTATATTTTTAATCATCTTCGGAAAAATTATCTATTTAGTAGTGCGCCTTACCTAATAGGTCGTTATCGTCATAAATATGCAATTTGCTATTATGCTTAATACTTTCAGGCAGTTTCTGAATGTTATTGCCTTCAATATATAACGTTTTTAAGTGACATATATGCCCGATACTCTCAGGTAATTCAGTAAAACTATTATTGGAAAGATCAAGTATCTCCAAATGCTTAAGTTGTTCGATACTTGTAGGTAGTTCGCTGAGCTTATTGTCACTAAGCACCAGTTTAGTCAAGTTGCCAAGCTGTCCGATACTTTCAGGTAGCTCACTGAGGTTATTGTTATCAAGATTCAGTATCTCTAAACGATCAAGCTGTCCAATGTTAGTAGGTAATTCATTAAGGTTGTTATGACTGAGAGTCAGTTGAGTTAGGTTGTTAAGCTCACCAAAGCTTTCGGGTAATACACTGATTTTATTGCCACTAAGCGTCAGTGTCACCAAGTTGCTAAGCTGACAAATACTCTTAGGTAATGCGCTCAAATGGTTATTAGCAAGAAATAAATAAATTAGGTTATTAAGCTGTCCAATGCTGGTGGGTAAAGAGCTGAGATTATTGTCAAAAAGAGAAAGATAAGTCAAATTATGAAGCTGCCCGATGCTCTCAGGTAATTCATTAAGGGTATTACTACCAAGCGTCAGTTGAGCTAAGTGACTAAGCTGTCCAATACTTTCAGGTAGTTCTTTGAGATTGTTGCCAGTGAGACCAAGTTGAGTTAAGTGACTAAGCTGTCCAATACTTTCAGGCAGTTCTTTGAGATTGTTGCCATTAAGATCAAGTTGAATTAAGTTGAGAAGTTTTCCAAGGCTCTCAGGTAACTCTCTAAGACTATTATAATTAAGAACAAGCCGATCTAAATTCTTAAGCTGTCCGATACTTTCAGGTAGTTCGGTAAAAATTTGAGCTTCCAAAACGATGCTTTTTAATGCTAGCAAAGCTTCTTTATCACGAGATATAGCATCATCATTGATGTCAAAACTATCTGCCCAATCCCATATTTTCTGCATCCAGAAACTGTTAGTGGTTACCTTACACGCTGCTATTACTGAATTGAGTGCATTGCTACTTATGTCAAGCTCTGTAAGAGCATAAGATTCATTTGATTTTTGATCAGTATCATTAGAATTTTGAGGCATAAAGTTTCCCAACCTTAATAGAGCACGTTGATATGTTGTTTCAACTAAATCATATCATTTAACCACTCTACAATCTTACTATCTACCCATGCCATAGGTCTTTTGATAGCTTGACCTGAATAGGAAAGGTGGCGTCATAGCATTTAGGTTTTTTAACTAATATATCGTAGATAGTTGTCCTACTCATTCTGTATGGTGCGTCACTTTTTTAGTTGCGACGTTCTTGGCAAGAAAAAGGTCATTATATTGTTGATTTTAGTTTGATTAGTTAACCACTGCAAATAAACTAACATCATACGTAGGATGCATAGAAGTAAATAGAGTTGGATAGGAATATTGCAGACAGCAGAAGGTAATAAGTATAGACAGAAAGTCCTACTACTAAAGGAAGCAAGGGATATATAAGAAGGTAGAACAAGATAGGAAAGCTGATGCTTGGATTAAGCAGAATAAGATTGGCGGTGAAGGAGGGATTCGAACCCTCGATACGCTATTAACGCATACACACTTTCCAGGCGTGCGGTTTCAGCCACTCACCCACTTCACCGTTTTTTGACTGGCTCAGTATAGCGGATACCATTTAAAATGTCACCACTTACGCCTTATCTTTCTTTATTTGCAGACGCCTGCTAGGATAGCGTATACGTAACAATAAGCAAAGACGGTAGAAGACTGAATGATAAGTGTTGGTAGGCTCAAATACAATCTCAAGAACAGCATCATAATGACTATTATGACAGTTGTAGTAAGCATAACCTCAGCGCACGCTGATGATTTTACCCAGTGTAGTGAGTCTTTTTATGGTGGTGTCTACCCTGAATTTACCAATGACAAACTAAGTAACAAGACACAAGCGCTATGTATGGATGGTTTTGCCGTCATGTACTCAGGTGTATCGCGTACACCGCTATGGTCGGCAGAACACCTAGACCGCAAGCGCTTACAGCAAGCCAAAGAGATTGATCGTGAAGACAGTTTCCACGAGGAAAGCAAGCTTCCAGACTCAGCACGTGCTTCATTATCAGACTATTCAGGTTCTGGCTATGATCGCGGACATTTAGCACCCAATGCAGATATGGCCAATCGCAGCCAGCAATATGACAGCTTCAGTTTGGCCAATATTGCGCCACAGTCACCCCGCAATAATCGTTATATTTGGCGCAACATTGAATCGGCGACTCGTTATCTGACTCAGCAGTATGGCGAAGTCTATACGATTACAGGGGTTTCATTTACGAATAAAAAAACCAAGCAGCTCGCTGACCGTGTGCTCGTACCCAGTCATTTCTTCAAAGCTGTCTATATTCCAGCGACCAATCAAGCAGGGGTATACTACGCACCAAACGATGAGTCAGAGCGTATAGAAGTCATCAGTATTGATGAGTTGGCTGCCGAAACTGGTATCGACGTCTTACCAATGCTGGACTCTCAAACCAAAAAACAAGCATTTGACTTGCCCTTAAAAGCGGGCGAAAGCTCGAACATACCTGATGCACCAACAGAAGAGCCTACTTGGATGCTATTTGTTTGGGCGATTATTGAGTGGCTATTGGGTCAGCTGCAAGCATAGAGATTTATATGTAAAAATAGGCATATAATTGAAAGTAATGATATTTGGAAATAATATAAGATGTTATTAATAGGATGGATGACCAAATGATTGAACCTTTTGCCAATAACCACCAAAGTATGCAGATAGGTGAGCTTGTCATTGAAAATCAAGAAGACAAAATCATTATTTATGGCGATCTTGATCTGACTTTAGATGCATCTGGATATGAGCAAGCCCAGCAGCTACATGCACTAACCACTAAAATTATCCAAGCTTTTGAAGTTGATGACACCTATAGTAAGAATGAAGGTAAGTCAAAAGAAAAGGATGACCAATTGGGCAAAGATATAGATAATCCTTTTCTATAACTCTTTGATATAGTTTTGTTTTTACAGAAATAATAAAGTGTAAAAAACTACTAGGCAAAGTCCGAAAATTGCTTATAATGAATTAAGACATTGCTTATATCACTCAAAGCTTTGAAGAGGCTGATAAGCAATGGTAGTAATCGGCTTTCAATTAGTATGAGATCGTCAAGCTTGTAAGAAAGTATTCTAGCAACGGATAAGCATGGAATATCAGAAACATAATGTTTCGAGTAATCATTGTATGAAGGGAGTCAATTTATGAAATTATTTACAAAAACCGCTTTAGCAGTTGCAGGTATCAGTCTAGCCACTATGGCATTTGCCGCTGATCCGCTCGCCAATACAACTTGGCAGACATTTGATGAAGGTAAACCAAAAGGCACAGTAAAAATCACTGAGTCAAATGGTGTGCTAACTGGGACACTTATCGCTACTAACTCAGCAACAGGTAAAAAGCACGTTGGTATGAAAGTCATCAAAGGTCTAAAAGCTGACGGTGGTGGTAAATATAGCGGTGGTACGATTACGGATCCTGAGAAGGGTAAAGATTATCGTATGACTGCCAGCCTAAATGGTAGCACCCTAAACCTAAAAGGTTATATCGGTCCATTTTCTCGCAGTCAAACATGGAAAAAGAAGTAATCTAATATAGTTTTTCTTTTATCGATGTTCATTTTGATCAAAAAAATCCCGCTCTACCGAAAGGTATCGCGGGATTTTTAATGCCTATGTTTTAGTATGATTTCAAAGTATTTATCTCACGAACTAGGGATAAGCTCCCATACCACATTCTGCTATATCTGCACCTTCGTACTCATCTTCAGAGAGACGTAGGTCAATAACGGCTTTAATAATTGCCCAAACGATACTAGGGCATGTCCTCAATTCAATCGATGGTAATCTAAATGGGTTAAAAATGGTTAAATCTTGCCAAACAGCGTCAAATAGTTAACTAATATCTCGATATTACCTGCACTATTTTCCTCGTTTGACTGCAACTTATCTCATTTTTACCATCATTTTTGAAATGAGGACACACCCTAATTTTGATCAAAAAAATCCCGCTCTACCAAAAGGTATCGCGGGATTTTTAGGGCTTATATTTTAGTATGATTTCAAAGTATTTATCTCACGAACTCAGGATAAGCTTCCATACCACATTCTGCTATATCTGCACCTTCATACTCATCTTCTTCAGAGATACGTAGGCCGATAACTGCTTTAATAATTGCCCAAGCGATTAAGCTAGCAACGAATACCCAAACAAAGATGGTAGCCGCACCAGCAATCTGACCGACGAACGATGCCGCTGGATTGGTAATTGGTACAATAAGCAGACCAAACAGACCAACTACGCCATGAACTGAGATAGCACCGACTGGATCATCTATTTTTATTTTATCTAATGCTAAGATAGATAGCACAACGATAACGCCAGCGATTACACCAAACAATGTGGCTTGTAATGCAGATGGAGTAGAGGGTTCTGCTGTGATAGCGACTAGCCCTGCAAGTGCACCATTTAAGAGCATCGTTAAGTCAGCTTTGCCAAAGATGATGCGTGCTATTATTAAAGCACCAATTGCACCGCCTGCTGCTGCTGCATTAGTATTTAAAAAGACCATCGCAACTGAGTTTGCACTGGCGATATCGCCAAGCTTGAGTACTGAACCGCCGTTAAAGCCGAACCAACCCATCCACAAGATTAGTGTACCAAGTGCTGCTAATGGTAGATTAGCACCTGGAATGGCACGTATCTCGCCATTAGGACCATATTTACCTTTACGTGCACCTAACAGTAGTACACCTGCCAATGCAGCTGCAGCACCTGCCATATGGACGATACCAGAACCTGCAAAATCAGAGAAGCCCATGTCACCTAAGTTGAACATGCCAAATACATCATTGCCGCCCCACGTCCAACTACCTTCTAGTGGATAAATAACACCAGTCATGACGACAGCAAATAATAAGAAAGACCATAGTTTCATACGTTCAGCAACTGCACCTGAAACGATTGACATACAGGTCGCTACAAAGACTACTTGGAAGAAAAAGTCTGAGGCTGCAGAGTAGACGGAGTCGCCACCAAAGCCATTTTCGGCAGAGGCTGCTAATGCGTCTTCTACTAAGGTGTCACCGCCTGCAATTCCGCTTAAAAACAGATCGCCACCATACATAATAGCGTAGCCGCATACCATGTACATGATACTGGCCGTTGCAAATAGCGCGACATTCTTAGTTAAGATTTCGACCGTATTTTTTGATCGGACCAGTCCGGCCTCGAGCATAGTGAAGCCGGCTGCCATCCACATGACCAACGCCCCACAGATCAAAAAGTAAAACGTATCGAGCGCATACTGGAGCTCAAAGATTTGACTTTCCATTTAAATTCCCCTTGAATTTACAATATAGATATCGGTATGACCGATAGATAAGAATGCTGTAAGAGCCTGTATCTATAAATCTATGCTTATAGATATGGCCTCAAATCTAGATAGCGTCAGGACCAGTTTCACCCGTACGGATACGAATAACTTGCTCAAGAGCAGTGACGAAAATTTTGCCGTCACCAATCTTGCCAGTGCTAGCGATACGAGTGATGGCTTCGATAGCAGGTTCGACCATCTCGTCAATCACAGCCACTTCAACTTTTACCTTAGGTAAAAAGTCCACCACGTATTCTGCGCCGCGATAGAGCTCTGTATGACCTTTTTGACGACCGAAACCTTTAACTTCAGTAACGGTGACACCTTTAACACCGATGTCAGAAAGCGCTTCACGTACATCATCGAGCTTAAACGGTTTTAAGATCGCAGTGATTAGCTTCATAAAATATTCCTTATTTGTGTGATGCTGCAGATTGATAGAGGCATTGTGGTACATCGTATCTCTGCCTTGCTTATCATAAGTTATTCAAGAACTGTGCCAATTTACTCAAGGGGAATAGGTAAAATTGGAACTTTGTGCTCAAAAAACTCACATTCAAGGCAAAGAGTAATGACTATGCTACCACGGTAAGCACTGTCACTATGGGCATAAATAACCTGTATAAACCTTTAGCGTTAAATCAACGAAAACTTTATTATAACCAACTTTTTAGGTGCTTGGGGAGGCTATCCATGTATTTCATGTGATGATTTGCTAAATTGATTTAATGTGTAGAAATGCATTGAGAGCTAGATTGGGGAAAAGCATTAGAGAGCATGTTGATATATAGCAGAGATAGGCGCAGAGCCTGGTATTAGTACTCATGCTCTGCATCCAATAAGGTAATAATAGACATATAAAGGGCTATAGGCTAGCTTGAGTCTACGCTTTAGGGAATAGAAGATAAGGCGTTTTAGTACTGCCTAGGAGTTTTTTGGTATCGCTACCTTGTAATAGCGTACGTATACGAGATTGACCAAAGGCACCTGTCATTAGCAGTCCGATATCATTTTCATTCTGATAATAATGTAGAGCAGCTGTGACATCACGGCAGTCTAGCAATGCTTTTTTAGATTTAATACCTGCTTGTTTGAGACGCGCATAAGCCTCACGTAGGGCATCACAGTTTTCTGAGTTTTCTTTGCCGATCATGACAATATGCACAGTTAATGCACGTACAAGCGATGTTTTGCAGAGCCAATTGAGCAATTTATGCGACGTTGGACTGTTATCAAACGCAAATAGCGCAGTCGTAGGGGGCAAAAATGGTGCATGAGTCACCAAAATGGGGCAGTGACTGACTCTAACCAGCTGGCTCAATGTTGCTTTGCAGGTAACATTATGGCCTATGATGATGAGTTGCGCCTTATCATCGACATAATCGATACTTTCATTGAGGTTTTCGTGCCGATGCAAGGTATATGTCTTCAGCTTTTTGCGCTGCTGCTCACAATAGGTTGTGGCTTGATGTAGCAATAGCTTGCCTTGCGACTTTAGCTCACAATTACTCAAATGCTCTTTGGTTGTGAATTGCTCGAGCAGCATGTTTTCATCATCGATGTTCAAACAGCCAGAATAATTCACCGCTGCTTTTTGTTGTAAGCTCGGTACAGAGTGCAACAGTCCGATAGGCGCTTGTAGGCGAGTCGAGGCCCACATGCTGGCCTCTAACACTGCTTGCACATGATCAGGGCAGTCCAAGCAGGCGATTACGCTATCTGGTTTTAAATTACTCATAAGACCACCACATCATTCTAATAATAAAAATACAGCTGCTTGGTTCAAGAATTGGACGGTAATGCTGATACCCAATCCTCTCAACCACTGCAGCTGTGTATTAAACTATTTATTCAATTGTCTATTTATACGCTATCAAGTAACGCCAGCATTTAGCATGCAGACGCAGCTTTGCTTAATCCAATAGGCCAATATCTCGGCGATCATGGACAGAGAAGCGATCAATCAGTGTTCGACTTGCATTGTTGAGTCCAACCACTTTGACATCAATACCTTCACGTTGCAAGCGCATGACCAACTTGTCCAAGGTATCTACGGCACTGACGTCCCAGAAATGTGCTTGGCTGACATCGATTTCAATGCTATCTAGTGCTTCTTTTGTATCGAAGCTACCTAAGAATTGTGTGGTAGATGCAAAGAATACTTGCCCTTGCACATAATAATAGCGAGTGTTGCTGCTATCATCATACTCACTAAAGATGGTTAAGAACTGACCAATCTTATTGGCAAATGCTAGAGCAGATAGTAGAACACCCACGCCCACACCATACGCTAAGTTATGCGTAAATACCGTCGTCAAAACAGTCGCTAGCATGACAATGTTAAATGACATTGGATGCGTTTTAAACTCGCGAATAGACTGCCAATTAAACGTCCCAATAGACACCATAATCATGACAGCAACCAATGCCGCCATCGGAATTTGGCTGACCCATTCACTTAAGAATACAACCATGATGAGTAGGACAACACCTGCCATCAAAGTAGACAAACGCGTGCGCCCGCCAGATTTGACGTTAATCATCGACTGACCAATCATCGCACAGCCTGCCATGCCACCAAAGAAACCAGATACAACGTTGGCAATACCTTGACCACGGCATTCTTTATTCTTATCACTTGGCGTATCAGTCAATTCATCAACGATAGTCGCTGTCATCATAGATTCTAATAAACCGACAATGGCTAGCGCGATAGAGTAAGGCGCAATAATCAGTAGGGTTTGTAGATTCAATGGAATGTCAGGTAATAAAAACATCGGTAATGAGTCTGGTAAATCGCCCATACTGCCGACGTTACGAATATCGAGATTCATATACATCGCAACAGCCGTTAAGCCAACGATACAAATAAGTGGTGAGGGAATCACACGCCCAATCTTAGGGATAAGCGGAAACAGGTAAATAATCGCTAAGCCGGCCGCCGTCATGATATAAACAGTCATGCCAACGCGTTCAGTCATGGGATTAAGCTCAGGAATCTGAGCTGCAAATATCAATATAGCCAGTGCATTGACGAAGCCAATGACTACTGAACGAGAGACAAAGCGCATCAAGTTGCCTAGCTTTAATAAGCCCATCACAACCTGAATACCACCACATAATAAGGTAGCGGCCAGTAAGTATTGCAAACCATGATCGGCGACTAAATCAACCATCACTAGGGCCATGGCTCCTGTCGCCGCCGAAATCATACCCGGACGACCACCAACGAAACTAATCACGACAGCGATACAAAATGAGGCATATAAGCCGACTTTTGGGTCAACACCCGCGATAATAGAAAAAGCAATAGCTTCAGGAATCAGTGCCAGTGCGACGACCAAACCTGATAAGACGTCACCGCGAACGTTGGAAAACCACTCGTCACGTAAGTTATCAATAAAAGATGTCATAAGTAAACTGCATAGGGTTAGAGGCAAAAAAAGTAATCATTACTCATTAATAAAATGATCGCGTCGCTACAAAAGTAGCTATCCATCTTTCTTTTACCACGACACGCATTGCATCATGTGGTGGCATTGAATTATTAAAGGTCGATAATAAGTATGTCTACTGATTTATGATTGGTATCACTAATACGCTCACCAATCACTAATACG
Source organism: Psychrobacter sp. NZS113 (assembly GCF_015864825.1). Lineage (GTDB taxonomy): Bacteria > Pseudomonadota > Gammaproteobacteria > Pseudomonadales > Moraxellaceae > Psychrobacter. Next base: position 104,150 of record NZ_JADYWL010000007.1, on the reverse strand, counting down.
ATGATAAATTCAGTGAGATTACCTAAAAAATATTGTTTAAAATAGGTTGCGTAAAATAGCACCTACAATAATGAATAGAGTCAGTAATGACTTTGTGCGGTAGAGGGTGGTAAATAATCTGTCAAACAAACATTGTCGCTTGATAGAGCATGACCGCAACACTAATCTCTGTTAAAGATAAGTGACAATCACACGCGAATAGCGCGTTAACTGTGGCAACATGCTAAACTAAAATGCTTGGGGGAATACCCAACCATTCATAGCTCAGGGCGACTATTATAGCACTAGCCACTTAATATAAAAACAGGCGCATAATAGCATAAAGTCATAAAAAACCAGTACCGAAATCTGAACGATACCGTTATGATGCTTCTCATCTTGAAGGCATTGTTTGGACTCTTTACAGATTAGGTCTGCTTGATGCCGTTTTGCTCGTAAAATAGAAGGAATATATATGACCACCAACATTGCAACAGATGCCTTACTTCATAAAGGTAGTGGTCTACAGGTCGTGGTCGGCTTGGGGCAATCTGGTCTATCCGTTGCGCGCTATCTGGCCAAGCAAGGCTATCAGGTAGCAGTTACTGATGCACAAGAAGCACCTAAATTAGCGGATCAATTACCAGCTGAAGTTGATATCCGTCAGTTCGGTGCAATCGATGCCGAGCTGTTGCAGCAAGCAGCACGTATCATTATCAGCCCTGGTATCTCTTTGGCTACCGAAGCTGTTGCTGCTGCACGGCAAGCTCACATTCCAGTGGTCAGTGATATTCAGCTATTCTGCGAAGCCTGTACGGTGCCGATCGTGGCTATTACAGGCTCTAATGCTAAAAGTACCGTGACCACGTTGGTCGGTCAAATGGCTACAGATGCTGGTGTTAATGTTGGTGTCGGTGGCAATATTGGTGTGCCAGCGCTCACGCTACTTGATAATCCTGAAATGGCATTGGCTGTACTGGAATTATCCAGTTTTCAGCTAGAGACCGTCACCAATTTGGGTGCGCAGGTGGCGACAGTTCTCAATATGTCACCTGACCATTTAGACCGTCATGGCGATATGTTGGGTTATCATCAAGCCAAGCACCGTGTTTTTCAGGGTGCTAAGTCCATCGTTATTAATCGTGAAGACGCACTGACGCGCCCGCTAGTCGCTGATAATTTAACCAGAGTGAGCACAGGTATTCATGCTCCTGATAAAGGCCAGTATGGTCTTATCATTGATCCTGAAGGTCAAATTTATCTTGCTCGTGGTACAGAATTGCTACTGTCGGCAGACAAACTGTTGATTAAAGGTCGTCATAATTTGCTCAATGCACAGGCAGCCTTAGCCTTAGGCGAGCTCGCAGGTTTACCACTTGATAGTATGCTAGACACGTTACAGCACTTCACTGGACTTGAGCATCGCTGTGAATATGTCGCTCATGCTGCCGACATTGATTATTTTAATGATTCAAAAGGCACCAATATTGGCTCGACCATGGCCGCAATCGAAGGGCTAGGTGCGGTCTATGCGCCAAAAGACGGCAAGCTATTATTGATTTTAGGTGGACAGGGTAAAGGCCAAGCGTTTGGCGAACTGACGCCGTTCATCAATCAATATGTCAGTCAAGTGCTGTTTATCGGTGAAGATGCTCAGCTGATTGAGCAACATTTGCGTGCAGCGAAGATTAGTGCTGATGTGGCATTACATCAGTGCCAAACGCTAGAAAAAGCTTTTGCTACGATTCAGCAGGTGACATCAAGCAGCCTATCGCAAGTACAAGCGGTGCTACTGTCTCCTGCTTGTGCCAGCTTTGATCAGTATAGGGGCTACGCTGCTCGCGGTGAGCATTTTAGTCAATTGGTCAGCCAGCTAGAATGTGTGCAATGAAACTAGCATAAATGCTAATTGGCTTGATACCTAACTGGCTTGATAATTAGTTGTTCTGAGAATAAACAACAATATAGAATAATAAAACGTTATTTAGTTGGTGTTTATTGTCAGAAAGCATTTTCTTTATAAATGATTGTTTTGCTTATAGATTGCTGCTACTGTCAATCATAACCAGACAAGTGATTTGTTTGGTATTATCTTCTTCATATTTTTTAAACGGTGGCGTTTCATAGACGCCGTGTTTTTCGTTCGTTAGTGTATATAAAATTATGGCGCTCCCTTCTTTTTTTCGTTCCTCGTCCCAACCAAAACAAGCCGCTGGCTCTGATGGTATTCTTTCTATGCCGTCAGCACGTGCTGTTTTGATATCGAGCGTCGGCTGTATGCTGGTGCTCAGTTTACTAATGGTCGCTTCTGCGTCTATTCCTTTTGCGCTCAGTCGCGGTATGACAGAGCTGTACTTTTTTAACAACCAACTGTTGTATATGACGATTGGTCTGGTTATTGCAGCTATTCCTTATTATAGCGTGTCTTTACGAAGACTATATAAAACCGAAACCCAGTTTATTTTATTGGGTATTACGGGTGTGCTATTAGTAGCAACCTTGTTCAGTACGCCTATTAATGGCTCTAAGCGCTGGTTGAATTTGGGTGTGTTTAACTTTCAGGTAGCAGAGCTTGCCAAGCTAGTCATGATTGTCTTTGTGTCTGACTTTGTGGTGCGCCGGTCTTTCGAAGTTCGTAATGGGTTGGATGGCTTTTTACGAATTATGCTAGTGGTCGCGCTCATTACCATGCTGCTCTTATCGCAGCCAGATTTTGGTTCTTTTGTCGTGATTTTGGGTACCATTTTTGCGATATTTTATATCGCTGGTGCGCCTTACAAGCACTTCTTAGCATTGGCAGCGGCTGCTGTTGGTGGCGCAGTATTGATGGTCACAACAGCACAGTATCGATTGGTACGTGTGATGTCGTTCATGGATCCGTTCGATGATGTGCAAGATACCGATTATCAGTTAGCACGTAGTTTGATTGCCTTTGGTCGTGGGCAGTTTACGGGTGTTGGCTATGGTGAGAGCGTGCAAAAATTATCGCATTTGCCAGAGGCACACACGGATTTTTTACTAGCAATTACGGGTGAAGAGTTAGGCTTTGTTGGGGTCACTATGGTGTTGGTGCTCGAAGCCCTGATTATCGGTAGTGCGATGCGTATCAGTTATAACGCGTTAAAACGTCGACAGATGCGCATGAGCTATACGGCCTTTGGTATTGGTGTGGTTTTTATTGCCCAGACGATTATTAATGCAGCGATGAACATGGGCGCGATTCCAACCAAAGGTTTGACCATGCCATTCTTCAGTTATGGTGGCTCATCTATGTTGATTAGCCTAGTGATGGTTGCGCTATTGCTGAAAATTTATAAAGAAAGCCCTGAGATCGAAAAAAGCCAGTGTCGTTATTATTAGCATTTTATGATTATGCATGATGCTCAATAACAAGGTGTTTAATAACTAGTATCTGGTTGCCTTTAAAAGAGCGTCGCTAATGAGTGGCGCTTTTTGTTATCTGCTTTTTATCAGTTAGATAAATTTAACTGTTGCTTGCTCTGTAGTGGGGTATTGTCCCATTGCGCAATGGCTTGCTTGAGCATATTTTCAGGGGTATCTCTATCAACGACGGGTTGTTGTAATAGTTTTAGTGCATGAGCGATTAACTGACTTGGATTTCGTGTATCAATGGGTTGTGCAAGGTTTTGTTTGGAGAGTTTTTGCCCATCAGGGTTGCATATCAATGGCAAGTGATACCAGTGGTCGATAGCGGGTAAGTGAGCAGCATTCATGATGCTGATTTGTGCTGTGGTCATGGGTAATATATCCAAACCACGCATGATGTGAGTAACCTGTTGCAGGCCATCATCGAGACTCGCAGCCAAAATATAATTGATCATGCCATCTTGACGACGGGCCACCATATCGCCTAAGGTTTGTTGCGGGTTATCCCATTGTATTCCTTGGATGCCGTCATTAAAGCCAATTCTATAATCTGGTAACTGTATGCGCAGTTTATGCTGCTGTCTGTCAAGGTCAGCGGCGACACAGCGGCGTGGGTAACGCTTTCTATTTGGCTGGTTTTCATTATGAATTTGGCTCTGTTCTTCTTGTGACCAATACTGCTCTAAGCCTTTACGTGAGCATTGGCAGCCGTAAGTGAGTGGACGCAGGGCAGAGTTTAAGTAATCATTATAGATATCAATACGCTCAGATTGATAAATGACATCGCCATCCCAGTGTAGACCAAGCGCTTCTAAATCAATCAAGATTTGCTCAGTGAACTGCTGATCGCAGCGTTCAGTATCGGTATCTTCAATGCGCAATAGCCATTGACCACCCAGTGATTTGATATGGCAGAAGCTGGCAAGTGCTGTCGTTAAAGAGCCAAGGTGCAGCTCACCAGTAGGTGAAGGTGCGAAACGGCCGATAGGCTGAGGAAGAGTAGGCATAGGAATCTTGATCGTTTTTAAAATAGGTAGTTATCGATGATAGTATTATTTAGATAGAATAATAAAGTTGGGTTAAAAAAGATATTTATTAAATGAGATAATTTGTTAGAGGTCTTACTTCTAAAAAATAAAATTGTTTTTTTAACACTTATCGTTAGGGGCTATTATCGTCAGCGGCTATAGTGATAGATTGACTACAAGTCATGGAACAAAGAAACGATAGCCTAAAACGCAACGAGCGACCAATAACATGGTCGCTCGTACTTAACTAGGGTCTTCTTATGCTTGATTGAAGCTATCTTATCTAAGCGCCTTGGTTCTGACGTTCTTTGATTTCAGATAGCGTTTTACAGTCGATACACTGAGTCGCTGTTGGGCGTGCTTCAAGGCGACGCAGACCAATCTCTACACCACAAGTCTCACAAAAGCCATAGTCATCATTTTCGATTTCTGACATAGATTTATCGATTTTGCGAATGAGTTTGCGTTCACGGTCACGCGTACGCAAAGCCAGCGCAAACTCTTCTTCTTGGGTTGCGCGATCATTGATATCTGGCATGGCGCTTGACTCATCTTGGATATAAGTCTTGGTACGATCTGCTTCGCCAATCAGTTGGTTTTTCCAGTCCAATAAAATCGCTTTAAAATGCTCTAACTGAGCATCAGACATATATTCTTCGTCTTTGGCTGGCACATAAGGAGTAAACTTCACTTCACTCGGATTCGTGGTCACGGTGCTCATATGGGTATCCTACTTTTTCAAATTAATTCAATAAAACGACGTATCAACAGATAAGACGTTATTAATTTTACGAACGCTATAATGCTTTCCATTTATAAAACGTTTTACCACTTGGTAACACAAGTAACACAGCTGATCTAATAATATAGTTATCTTGCTAGCCTGACATCAGCATAGCGATGGTCAAATATATGGTTACGCTTATCTTTATTTAAACAGTTTTGTCTAAAAAACACTGCAAACCAATAAGATCAAAATCTCAATTATGGTCGGCTCAGCCATCCTAGCCGTTATGATAGTACCTAATGGTAGAAGTTAGGCAGTCTTCATTTTATAAGTTGTATCATTGTTTCTAATAATAATGAAGTTATTTTTTACACTGGAGGCTATTTTACTTTGCTAGCCACATTATATTAGCCCGAGAAACCTAAGCTAAATGCTTAGTATATAAGGGCTAAAGTTATTTTTATGCCAATATTTATGGGCATCAAGTATCCAGTCTTTCAACCCAGCTTGCAACCGTTCCATTGTTGGCTAATTGCAACCAACGGTAACCAGGTCGAGCGTCTTCATCATAAGCAAAGTTATCTTCGTTAGGCATGAACTGATAGCAGGTCGAGGGTGTGGTGTAGACAGAAACGCCCTGACGATAGCGGACTTGGTCTTGGTGAATATGTCCACTAATGATTACTTTTAGCTGCTCAAAGGCTCTCATATGCTGCCAAAAATCTTCGCTATTTTCTACCATATGAGCATCAATCCAGGCAGAGCCTACCGGTACAACATGATGGTGTAGGGCGAGTAGCGTAGGCTTGTCACAGGCATCGAGTCTCTCACATAGCCAGTCCATATCGGCAGGTGTTATTTCGCCTGCAACTTCCCCACTAATAGATGAGTCTAATAGCAATAGCTGCCAATGCTCAGTTTCAATAATATGTTGGTTCAATAACCGAGAGTCAGCAGGCTGAGCAACCAATGTGCGCTGCAAAAATGGTAAATGGCAGCCAACTTCGTCAGTCACATCATGATTACCAGCAATACAAGCAAAAGGAATTTCAGTCGCTTGTAATACCTTAAAGATATGGTCATAAATCGTAGGTATGATTTTATTGACCAAGTCACCTGTCACGATAATGAGATCACAGCGAATATCTTCATTTAGTGCTTGTTGAAGCACCTTTTCAAAACTATGTTGATAAATGACGGCTTCATCACTGTCAATATTATCGTTATCCGTAATAAAAGCGCTAGGTGTCAATAAGTGTAAATCGGTGACTTGTAAGATATTAACTTGCTCATCTGGCGTACTGATTCTACTGATAGTATTGCTTGGCATTGGGTCAGTCCCTTATTAAAACAGAGCAATTGACGCTGTCAACATGACCATAAGTAAACGAGTCACTATTATCTGTTTTCACTACTTTTTTCCATCATATATGATATTTAGCTCCAGTTAATACACTATATTTTCAATAGCTATTATAGGCATTTTTTTATTATTAATGATACTGATAGTGATGAGGAAAGTTTATAACACAAAGTAAAACAAAGCTCTAGCAATATTAATCAAATAAAGTTGAATTAAATCAGAACCTGCAACAGATTGTTAACCATTAGTGGCGAGCTGACCAAAATTTTGCGGTGATTAATTTTGAGCAAATAAGTGCGACAAAAAACAGAATGGCTAATATTAATACAATAGAGAGACCCGTCTGAATATCTAGCCAAATGCTGCCCCAAACTCCTAAAGTAACACCTAACTGAGCGATAACTAAAGATATAATGACCATTTGTTTTGGTGATGTTACCCATAAGCGTGCGGTTAGTGCTGGTAACACCAACAAACCACTGATGAGTAAGCTGCCGACCGCTTGTAGCGCAACAGCGCAGAACCCTGCCAATATTCCCATAAAGAACAATCGCTGGCGTGTTGGATTGATACCTTGGATACGTGCCAATGCTTCGTGAGTAGCAAGCTTGATTTGCGCCGGCCATATATAGCGTAGTAAACCCAAACCCACTAGCACGCTACCCGCAAGTAGAGGTAAGTCAGCCCAATCTAGCTCTAATAAATTACCAAATAAAAATCCTAGTACATTGGCTTGCTGATCTGTCAGCTGGGTTAAGGTCAATAATCCTAAACATAATAATGACACTGCAACGACAGCTAGTACTGCATCAGCAGGTAGACGCTCATCATCAATCAGTACCAGTCCTAACACTACTGCGATACTGACTAACAAAACACCAATACCCATCGGCAGTTGCCACCAAGCAGCTAAGGCGACACCAAGTAAGGTGCCATGTGCTAGAGCATCGGCAAAGAATGCCATACGGCGCCACAATACTAAACAACCCAAAGGCGCTGATAGTAGTGCTAAAATACTGCCAGCGATCCAAGCAGGAGCGATAATGGCTAACCAAGTGGTCATAATAAATATCCGTAAAATTTTTATAAAGGCTCAAAACAGTATCAGTAAGTGTCAAAAGCACTTTACTGAACATAGCTGTGCCATATTTGGTTTTGATGGTTATTGTTCGATATCATTCGGTGCGTGATGCTGGCAAGCATGTGGCTGATGTACATATGGCTGCTCATAATAATGACCGAATAACTTTTTAAATTCGGTGCTAATAGCAAGCTCACTTGGTTGCCCCTCGCAGCAAATATGTTTATTGAGACAAATAACGCGCCGACTACCTCTCATTACCCAGTGCAAATCATGCGATATCACTAACATGGCACAACGCAAGAAATCTGGTAGCTTATCAATGAACTGATAGAGCCAGACCTCAGTATCAGGATCAAGCCCTTGCATGGGCTCATCTAAAATCAATAAATTGGGTTTATCTAGCAAGGCACGTGCTAATAATACCCGCTGTGTCTCACCACCTGACAGATGCAGCATTTGCCGTGATAGCAAGTGCGTCAATGATAAATTATCAAATATGAACTGGCGCTGCTCAGCGGTTAGACGTTTTTTATTTGCTTGACCCAGTAGATCACTGACTCGCAATGGCAATATTGGCGGGATCGTAAATCGCTGTGGCACATAGCCAAGTTGCAATGGTTGGTGTGCGGTTAAACTACCCTTGGTTGGCTCAATCAAACCTAAGATGAGTTTGACAAGCGTTGATTTTCCAGCACCGTTAGGTCCAACGAGGCTAACCGTTTCATTGACAGAAATATCAATATCAATATTTGAGAGCAGGCGTTGCTGCCCAATATAGTAGCTGATATTGCGTAGGCTCAGCAGCTGGCTAGCATCGTTCGCAGTATTGCCGTCAGCAATAGGTAGGACAGGCTGATTAGATGGTAAGGTAGACAGGCTCATAATATGACAACGAATGGATAAGTAAAGGATAAAAATAATCAGAATATTGCTATTAAAAACCAATAAAAAGTATTAAAAATAATGAAAACAAGACTTATAGGTTATTGGCAAGCTTGGCACCGACCTCTAAGCTCGATCACACTATGCTCCACGACAAAGCCAACATCTTGCTCAGCAAAGCTCATCATCTCTTGTACTGGCAAGCTGCTACATTCTTGTACCCGCTGGCACTGACCACAAATCAAAAAAGCCGCCGTATGCTGTGCTCTCGGGTGACAACAAGGAACATAAGCGTTAATAGACGTTAGTTGATGAATCAAACCTTCGCTCAATAAAAACTCCAAACTGCGATAAACCGTTGGTGGAGCGACGTTCTTTTTAGTTTGTCTTTTGCCAAGCTGCTCTTTTGTCTCATCACTATTGCTAGCATCTGACAGGCGCATGCTTTGTAACTGAGCAATTAAGTCATAGGCACCAATAGGCTTATTGGCTTCTAATATCAACTGATATATTTGCTGACGTAAAGCCGTAAAGCGTGAGCCATTTAAGCGACATTGCTCTTTTGCTGCTGCCAGACGTTCTAATACGTCATGCGGCGTAAAGTCTTGCGCATCATGTAAGTGTTCACAAACTGATGAGTGGGTAGACATGGTGCGGACTCCTAAAAATAAAATGGCTGTTTTATTATATTTTTTATTGTTATAGTATAACATAATAAAATGAAAAGCAGATAAGCTGTCTTCAGTTATCTACTGTATTGTCACTCTTCAGTAAACATGATATCTCAACACTATCAATTATATACCAATCATATATCAAACAATCATATACCAAAGACACCTACTATGAACTCAGCTTTCAATCAGTTACTACGTCCAATTATCAAGATAAAACGTCTGCTAGTTTCTGGAGCAGTACTAGGATTTTTAACGCTAAATGCTCAAGCAGCAACGGTTAGTGTGAGCAACTATCCGATGTTTTTACTCAGTGAAGCGGTGACTGAAGGAACACCATCAGCCAATAGAATTCTGCAACCAGGTGATGTGGGGCATCATGGAAGCGTCAGTCCAAGCGATATAAAAGCGATTAAAGACAGCAAGTTCGTCGTTTGGTTTGGACCTTCATTAGAAAACAGCCTAACTGGCAGCTTACAGACAGCACCTAATGCCATTGCTATGTTCGACTTTAAGGCCTTCAACCGTTATCCGCTTCGTGACGTGAAAGGCGAGCCAATTGCAGACACACTTGATCCGCATATTTGGCTAGATCCTGAAAACGCCAAAGCCATTACCCGTGCATTGGCAGTGATACATAGTCGCGCTAATCCAGAGTACGCAAATACCTATCAAGCCAACGTTGAAAAGTTTGCTGCACGTATGGATAAAGCCGTCAACACTGTACAACAATCGTCACAGACTAGCCGTCCTTACTGGGCTTATCATGATGCCTACCAATATATTGAAAAAGCTGCTCATGTAAAGTTAGCAGGTAGTTTAAGCCCAGACCACCATATCTCTCCGAAAGCCAGTCAATTGCGTTGGTTGAATGAGAATCGTCCTGTTAAGCAGATGTGTATGGTTAATCAAGGCGCAGTTTCTAAAGGACTACTTGCTAAATTGCAACCAATTAGTACCACTGCTCAAATCGAAGACATGAGCGACACTCAAGATTTTGTAGAAGGGTGGACGAATATGGCACAGCAAATTAACAATTGTGTGGATGGTAAGTAGGAATAAATCGAAGTATTCTTCAAATAAATGTTACCATGCCTCAAACTAAGTGCTTTCAAATGAAGTGTGGCCTAGTTTGAGGTGTGTTTTCATGCTAAATAGTTGACAAATTTCATATTATGCTTGCTTAAAATTCACATGCTCCTTATAATAAGTGGCGTTTAATTTTGGTTGAAAGGCTGTACCTGTAGAGTGAGCGATTCACGGATAAAAGTGTCACAAGGATACTAGATTATCCCAATATTGTAAGGCTATAGGAATACCGATGACCAAGCCTGCCAAACGCACGCAGAAAGATAAAATTGGTATCTACATCAAACGCCAAGCCTGGATATTGTTTATCCTGATTATTGTTGTTTGGATTCTAGATGCTATTTGGTTAGATAGTGAGCTTACTGTAACGAAAAGCGCTGCAATTGGTGCGTTGCTAAGTTTTACTACTCAAGCCGTATTTGCTTTTTTTATCTTTTGGCATACTGGATATCGCGCGCGCCAACATATTGTTAGCCAGCTATATCGAGGTCAAATGGCAAAATGGCTATTGACCGTGTTTGGTTTCGCACTAATTTTTATTACCGTACAACCCCTATCTGCGCCTGCGCTGTTTATCGGTTTTATGGTAATGCAAATTAGTCACAGTTGGATGTTGTGGCATATACGCTAGTGTTAATGAAAATCGCTATATGATTGGTTAGATATTTTGTTAATAGCACTGGCAAGTCACCCTGCCGTCCAACTTCTCTATGACTAGTTCGAAAAGTCGAAGTACAATAACTGTCTTAAAACAGTAATAGTGATTATAAAGATTGCCAAATGAGCTTTTATGCTCAGCACACACTAATATGGTGATAGGGTAGGGCAGATTTAGCCACCGATATCATAGACAAGTAAATTGTCGTCATCTAATGGTGTATGTGGAATTATGCATGCTGACATTAAAATGTTACTAGGCAGTTAACTTATTCATACAATGGATAAAAAAATCACAATTGACTTTACACGAATACAACGCTGCATTAGTATAGGCAGCTAAATATTTTGCTTATGGGTACCACATTGAGTGCCTGCCATTAATATATGGCAAATAAGCAGACACATATATAATAATTTTGCGTATAAAAATGCAAGGGCTATTACTGATTCATCATAAGCCCTTTTTTGATAGCTAAAATTTATCTCAAGCTATCAATTATTGCATATTAGTAATAGAACTATGGGTTGGATGTTATTGATTACATGAGCGCTTTAGCATGAATTATTTGCTTGCTTATAAGCACATCAAATAAAACACTAAAACCTCATCAGATGACAACCATATTTTTGGTAGTTGATTAAATCGTTGATTAATAAGAAGCTTACATTATGGCATCCGAGCAAACATCATCAGAATATATCTCTCACCACTTAACGAATTGGACGTACGGCTATCTGCCGGGCGAAGGTTGGAAAGTTGCCTATACTGCTGAAGAAGCAGGGCTAATGGGCTTTAAAGCTATCCATCTTGACTCTATGCTATGGTCAATTGGTCTGGGCATTCTATTTTGTACCATCTTTTGGATGGTTGCCAAAAAAGTCACTTCAGGCGTGCCAGGTAAAATGCAGGCAGCAGTTGAATTGATCGTTGAGTTTGTTGATAACAACGTTCGTGATTCATACAGTGGTACATCAAAACTGATTGCACCATTGGCGTTGACCATCTTTGTTTGGATCTTTTTGATGAACTTGATGGATTTAATACCTGTTGACTTCGTTCCAGGTATTGCGGGACAAATTGGTGCTGCAATGGGCCATGATCCACATCATGTTTTCTTTAAGATTGTTCCAACGACTGATCCTAACATCACGCTTGGCATGTCGTTCTCTGTCTTTGCACTGATTATCTTTTATAGCATTAAAGAAAAAGGTTTGGGCGGCTTTATTGGTGAATTAACACTACATCCGTTTGGCGCCAAAAACCCAATCGTACAAGCGATTTTGATTCCCATCAACTTCATCCTAGAAGCAGTTACTCTAATAGCCAAACCTGTATCACTTGGTTTGCGTCTATTCGGCAACATGTATGCTGGGGAATTGATTTTCATACTGATTGCTCTAATGCCGTTTTGGATTCAATGGGCGTTATCGGTACCGTGGGCTATCTTCCACATCTTAGTTATTACACTTCAAGCGTTCGTATTTATGATGCTGACGATAGTTTATATGTCGCTCGCATCATCAACTGAACATTAATTAGACATTCAATAGGTAAATGAGGATACATCAATGGATCCAGTATTAGGTGGTTACACAGTTATCGCAGTAGCGCTACTTATCGGTCTTGGCGCACTTGGCACAGGTATTGGTTTTGCTATTCTAGGTGGTAAATTCCTAGAAGGCGTAGCACGTCAGCCAGAACTAGGCTCACAGCTACAAACTCGTATGTTCATCGTAGCAGGTCTTCTTGATGCTATTCCGATGATCGGTGTTGGTATTGCTATGCTATTGTTATTCGCTAACCCTCTAGCAGGTTAATCAGAAAGCTCAGTTGTAAATGTTTGGTAGTCAAAGTTTGTATCTTAACCATAGCCAAAGTTTGGCTATCAAATATGATCAATGAAACTGATTTTTCATTAACAAAGAGGTGATCACGTGAATATCAATTCTACCCTCATCGGTCAAGCCATTGCTTTTGCAATCTTTGTGATGTTCTGCATGAAATTCGTGTGGCCACCACTTATTGGTGCCATCAATGAGCGTCAGCGTAAAATTGCTGAAGGCCTGAATGCCGCAGAAAAAGCAAAAGCAGACCTGGCGACCGCGGAGCAAGATGTCCAGCAGGAGCTTACTCTTGCAAAGACTAAAGCTGCTGCTCTAATCGAGCAAGCGAACAAGAGTGCCAACCAGCTTGTCGAAGATGCAAAAACGCAGGCCCAAGTGGAAGGCGAGCGCATTCGTCAACAAGCGCAAGCGTCTATCGACCAGGAAATCAATCAGGCGCGTGAGTCATTACGTGCTCAAGTTGCTGAACTGGCTGTACTTGGTGCAGAAAAGATTTTGCAAGACAAAGTCGATGTGCAAAAACATGCCAGTATGCTAGACCAACTGGCGGCGAAGCTGTAACTGTGAGGATATAATGGCTGACTTATCAACCTTAGCACGACCCTACGCTAGAGCCGCGTTTGACTATGCCAATGAAAACGGGGCCGTAGACGAGTGGGAAAATTTCTTGTTTATCGCTGGTGCAATTGTCAATGACAAAGCGTTCCGTACTTGGCTAGAAAATCCAGCCGTTACGGCTGAGCATAAGTCAGCTGCTTTGGTTGATCTTTATGACTCACAAGTGGCTGGTGATAACGACTCTGCTTTTAAACAGCTATTAGGTGAGAACAAAGGTTCTCGCTACGGTAATAGTATTAGCTATCCTAAAGTATCACCAGCGCTCAATAATTTTATTAAGCAGCTGGCAGAACAAGAGCGTCTGGCGCTGCTTCCTGAAGTTTATGAGCATTATCGCCATCACAAGGCAGTAAGCTTAAAGCAGCTTGACGCATATGTGACTTCTGCTTATCCATTAACGGATGACCAACGTCAAATGATTCAAACACGTCTCGCTGCCTCGCTAAATGCTAGTGTAGTGATTCACGAATCAGTTGATCCAAGTCTATTGGCAGGTGCTACGATCAAAGTCGGTGACAAAATCATTGATGATTCGATGCGCGGCAAGTTACAACAGTTAAAAACACAGCTAACTGCCTAATGCCATTTATCAACGCAGTCATTTAATATCTGCGTGATAGTAAGAGCATTTAAGTCAGTGGGCGGGTTATCATAAATTAAAGGAAACAAGGCAATGCAACAATTGAATCCAGCGGAAATCAGTAACCTGATTAAGCAGCGTATTCAAGACCTTGATGCGGGTGCAACTGCAAAGAATGAAGGCACGATTGTCAAAGTATCTGACGGTATCGTGCAGATTCATGGTCTTGAAGATGCCATGTACGGCGAAATGATTGAGTTTGAAGGTGAAGTCTATGGAATGGCGCTTAACTTAGAGCGTGATTCTGTTGGTGCGGTAGTACTAGGTGACTTCCTAAAGTTACAAGAAGGTCAAAAAGCCTATTGTACTGGTCGCATTCTTGAAGTACCCGTAGGTCCTGAGCTGCTAGGCCGTGTTGTTGATGCTTTGGGTAATCCTATCGATGGCAAAGGTCCTATCGATGCCAAAATGACTGACAAAGTCGAAAAGATCGCCCCAGGTGTTATCGATCGTCAGTCAGTAGATCAACCAGTCATGACTGGTTACAAAGCCGTTGATACTATGATCCCAATCGGTCGTGGTCAGCGTGAGCTTATCATTGGTGACCGTCAGACGGGTAAAACCGCAATGGCTATCGATGCGATTATTGCACAGAAATCATCTGGCATTAAGTGTGTTTACGTGGCAATTGGACAGAAACGTTCTACTATTGCTAACGTTGTACGTAAGCTTGAGCAAACTGGTGCATTAGAGTACACCACTGTTGTGGTTGCATCAGCATCAGAGCCAGCAGCACTACAGTATATCGCACCGTACTCAGGTTGTACGATGGGCGAATACTTCCGTGATCGCGGCGAAGATGCTCTGATTGTATTTGATGATTTATCAAAGCAAGCTGTTGCTTATCGTCAGATTTCACTATTGCTACGTCGTCCGCCAGGTCGTGAAGCATATCCTGGTGACGTATTCTATTTACATTCACGTTTACTTGAGCGTGCATCACGTGTAAATGCTAATTATGTAGAAAAGTTCACTAATGGTGAAGTTGTTGGTAAAACCGGTTCTTTAACTGCATTGCCAATTATCGAAACCCAAGCTGGTGACGTCTCTGCATTCGTACCGACTAACGTGATTTCGATTACTGATGGTCAGATCTTCCTAGAGGCTAGTTTATTCGCCTCAGGTCTCCGTCCAGCAGTCAACGCTGGTATTTCGGTATCTCGTGTTGGTGGTGCTGCACAGACTAAGATCATCAAAAAGCTATCTGGTGGTATCCGTACCGCACTAGCTCAGTATCGTGAACTAGCAGCATTCGCTCAGTTTGCCTCAGATCTTGATGATGCGACTCGTGAACAGCTTGACCATGGTGAGCGCGTTACCGAACTCATGAAGCAGAAGCAGTATCAGCCAATGTCTATCTCTGAGCAAGCAGCAGTTATCTATGCTTCGAATGAAGGATTTTTATCTGACGTGCCTGTTGAAAAAATTGGTTCTTTCGAAGAAGCTTACTTACGCTATATGCATGATGAGCAGAGTGAATTGATGCGTGAGATTGATGACACTGCGAACTACAACGATGATATCGCAGGTCGTTTAAAGTCAGCTCTAGAGACATTTAAACAAAATCACAGTTATTAATTTAACGGGTTAAGCCGGATTTGGTTACGGCTATCTGTGATAGCTAATAAAGTGGCGCGTTGTCTGATTAGATATTTGCGCCACTGTTTTAACCATTAACGGTATTAGATCGCGTAATGCACAAGATATAAAATATTACTCTGTCAGATTAATGTTGTATATTAAATGATTGTCGCTTGCGCCAATGCTTTTTAACCCTCTTATATTGGAATCATTATGGCAAGCTTAAAAGAGATACGTGCCAAAGTCACCAGTATTAAAAGCACCCAAAAAATTACTCGCGCGATGCAAATGGTTGCGGCAAGTAAAATGCGCCGTGCACAAGAGCGCATGGAAGTGGGTCGCCCGTATGCTGATAGTATGCGCCGGGTTATCTCACATTTGGTGCATGCTTCATCAGACTACAAACATCCGTACATGGTATCGCGCCCTGTCAATAAGGTTGGCTATATCGTCATTACCTCTGACCGCGGTCTAGCGGGTGGTTTGAACGTCAACCTATTTAAAGCTTTAACTAAAAGTATCCAGCAATACCAAGACCAGTCTGTACAGACTGAGTTTGCAGCCATTGGCGCTAAAGGTGTGAGTTTTTTCAAAAACTTTGGTGGTAAAGTTACCTCGGCCGTGACCGATTATGGTGATAAGCCAACGTTTGAGCAATTAAATGCACCTGTTCAGGCGATGCTTGAGGACTATAGTAACGGTAATTTAGACCGTATCTACGTGGTATATAACCAGTTTATCAATGCCATGACTCAAAAGCCGACAGTCACTCAGTTAGTACCTCTTCCAGAGGGATCGCTTATTGATGAAGACAGCGGCATGCAGACTGAACTTAGTTGGGATTATATCTACGAGCCTGACATCAAGACTTTGATTGATGAATTGCTTGGCCGTTATATTGAGTCGATTGTTTATCAAGCGGTAATGGAAAACATTGCCTCTGAACAGTCGTCACGTATGGTTGCGATGAAAGCGGCTACAGATAATGCTGGTGACCTTATTAACGATTTACAGTTGGTTTATAACAAGCTGCGTCAAGCGGCGATTACTCGAGAAATCTCGGAAATCGTTGGCGGTGCTGCTGCTGTTTCATAATTGACTACACCTATATATAGAAGTTCAAGGAGAACGCAATGAGTAGCGGTCGTATTGTACAGATTATTGGCGCGGTTCTTGACGTTGAGTTCAACCGTAACGAAGTTCCTAAAATTTTTGATGCCTTGCAAGTAGACGGTACCGAAACCACCCTAGAAGTACAGCAACAGCTAGGTGATGGCATCGTACGTACTATCGCAATGGGTTCAACTGAAGGCCTAAAGCGTAACCTACCAGTTACCAACACTGGTGCACCTATTTCTGTACCTGTCGGTATTGGTACACTAGGTCGCATCATGGATGTTCTTGGTCGTCCTATCGATGAAGAAGGTCCTGTTGCTGCTGATGAAAGATGGTCTATCCACCGTGAAGCCCCAAGCTATGCAGAGCAGTCAAACAGTACTGAACTGTTAGAAACAGGTATCAAGGTTATTGATTTACTTTGCCCGTTTGCAAAAGGTGGTAAAGTTGGTCTGTTTGGTGGTGCTGGTGTTGGTAAAACCGTCAACATGATGGAATTGATCAACAACATCGCGCTTAAGCATGAAGGCTTGTCAGTATTTGCTGGTGTTGGTGAGCGTACTCGTGAAGGTAATGATTTCTATCACGAAATGCAAGAAGCTGGCGTTGTAAACACTGAAGACTTTAGTAAATCTAAAGTAGCAATGGTATATGGCCAGATGAATGAGCCACCGGGTAACCGTTTACGTGTTGCACTGTCTGGTTTGACCATGGCTGAGTACTTCCGTGATACGAAAGATCCTGCTACTGGCAAAGGTCGTGACGTATTGCTGTTTGTTGATAACATCTATCGCTATACACTAGCCGGTACTGAAGTATCAGCACTACTAGGTCGTATGCCATCAGCCGTTGGTTATCAGCCAACACTAGCTGAAGAGATGGGTATGCTTCAAGAGCGTATCACGTCAACTCAGTCAGGCTCTATTACTTCAGTTCAAGCTGTTTATGTACCTGCGGATGATTTGACCGATCCATCACCTGCTACGACGTTTGCTCATTTGGATGCAACCGTTGTATTGAGTCGTGATATTGCTTCACAAGGTATCTATCCTGCGGTTGATCCATTGGATTCAACGTCACGTCAGCTAGATCCACAAGTGATCGGCGAAGAGCATTACAATGTTGCTCGTGGCGTACAGGAAATCCTACAGCGCTATAAAGAGCTTAAAGATATCATCGCAATTTTGGGTATGGATGAGTTATCAGAAGAAGATAAACTGGTTGTTTATCGCGCTCGTAAGATTCAGCGCTTCTTATCACAGCCATTCCACGTTGCTGAAATCTTTACTGGTGCACCTGGTAAATATGTACCACTACGCGATACCATTGCTAGCTTTAAAGCAATCATCGCTGGTGAATACGATGACTTGCCAGAGCAGGCATTCTATATGGCTGGTGGCATCGATGAAGTTGTTGCCAAAGCAGAAAAAATGAAATCTTCTGCAGCGTAAGTTGTGCTAGCATTTGCTAAAAGGTAAATAGGCCGTAATAAGTCTATTTACCACTAAGTAACGCATCGCAGTTTTGATTGTGTTTTTGATCGTAAGGAGTTAAGTATGGCAACGTTACAATGTCGCGTCGTAAGTGCTCGTGAAGAGTTGTATTCAGGCGAAATTAGCATGTTAATAGCTACGGGTACCGAAGGCGAGATTGGTGTATTGCCAGGTCACACACCGCTTATTACTTTGCTAAAACCGGGTGCGATGCGAGTGCAAACACCAAACGGTGAAGAAGAAGTGATCTATGTATCAGGCGGTGTATTAGAAGTACAGCCGAAGATGGTTACCGTATTGGCTGATACAGCCATGCGTGCACATAACCTTGATGAAAGCAAAATTGTTGAAGCACGTAAAAAGGCTGAGCAAATGCTTGTCAATCAATCGGATACTGTACAGACTAATGCAGCTTTAGCATCATTAGCAGAGTCTGTGGCACAGCTACAAACTATCCGTAAGTACAAAAACCGTGCTTAAAATCTTTGTTTGAAAGGCTAGGCTTTGTTCTTAGTCTTTCGATGATAAAAAAACAGTCCATTATGGGCTGTTTTTTTATGCCTGTTTTTAGAGTGACCATACCAACTATATATGAATCAACGAATATTGGACAATTTCTAAAAAGTCACTGGCGACAACATCAATATGTCGCTATATTATATGTCGTAGAGAGTAAACTTTGAGTGAGAGTAAAGCGATTGGAAGCCCATTAAAAGGCTCAAGTGTTTAGTTTACTTACCAGTATTTATGCATTCGAAGAGCGATAAAACCAACTTGTCTGCTGTTATTTGCGTAAATCGCATGTTTTTTGGACGTAAACTAACGTTTTAATAGGTGTAGTTTATAGGTTTTGTTAACGACTATAAGCTATAGTATAGGAAGCTGTATATTTAATAGTATACTGTGCTACCAAGTTTGTAACAGCTATACGAACATCAATTGTGCCACGTGATGGTGCTATTAATTTACCGCTCTTACTTTTACTACTTTTAAATTAGATGTATTAGAGGATATAACAATGACAACGAATGAAGAAGACAACACCCCCCGAATCTTGATTGTTGAGGATGATGAGCGTCTGGCCATGCTGACCCAAGATTACTTGGTCAAAAACGGTTTAGAAGTAGCGATTGAAACAGATGGTAATCGTGCTATTCGCCGTATCGTCAATGAGCAACCAGATTTGGTTGTGCTTGATGTGATGCTTCCTGGTAGTGATGGATTAACGGTTTGTCGTGAAGTTCGCCCGCATTACCAAAATCCTATTCTGATGCTAACGGCTCGTACTGAAGATATGGATCAGGTACTAGGTCTTGAGATGGGTGCCGATGATTATGTCGCAAAACCTGCTCAGCCACGTGTCTTGCTTGCACGTATTCGTGCGCTATTACGCCGTTCAGAAAATGCACCATCAGAAGATGTGCCACAGCGTTTAGAATTTGGTGAGTTAGTCATCGATAATGGTGGTCGTTCAGTGAATTTAGGTGATGAACTGGTTGATTTCACCAGTGCTGAATATGATCTTTTATGGTTGTTGGCTTCTAATGCTGGTCGTATTTTATCTCGTGAAGATATTTTTGAGCGTCTACGCGGTATTGAGTATGATGGGCAAGATCGTTCAATTGACGTACGTATCTCACGTATTCGTCCAAAGATTGGTGATGATCCAGAAAACCCTAAACGTATCAAAACCGTACGCAGCAAAGGTTATTTATTCGTGAAAGAAGGTAACTAATTCTCATTATTTTGAAGTAATTATTTACTATTGATAGTCGTCATATAAAAAACCAGCAACTATGCTGGTTTTTTTATGGCTAAAACCGAATTTTTAAACTTAATCATAGTGTTATGTGGTTTAATTAAACAATTATTGTAGTGACTGAGACCATACACGTGGTACAGCGTGTTTTAGGTGTTGGCTCAACATAAAAAACATAATAGCTAGGATAATTTTCACTCCATAGTGTTTGATATTATTTGTTACATAGCACTTCTATGCTGCATGATATCAGCAATTTTTATTCATCAAGTTGGTCACGGCACGTATGTCATTAGTCTCTTCTTTAAAACACAGTATTTTTGTTCGTATCTATGCTGGACTACTCATAGTCTGCTTATGTGTGGCGCTATTTGCTCAGTTATTGATGGATACAATCAATAAAGAACGTGTACAGTCCTATCGTGAAAATATGGCTACGGGTGCCTTTCATCTGGTGAGCGAAGGCATTTCGCATCAGGAGAGTGAGGAGCAGCGTGAGTATTGGCTGTCTGATGCGAGTAGTTTGTTTGGCTCAAAATTCAGTATTGTGCCTATTACTGACGTGGACTTTAATGCCAGCGAATTGCGACGTTTTGAAAATGGTAATACAGTGGTCCGATATGTTACTCAGCCTGTGCACGCTGACGTCTATTATCGTTTACCTGACAATCAAAATGTCCTAACGGCTAGGGTCACGCAGGTTACTGAACAGCAAGTACGTGCAATAGCCGTGCTCTTATTAGATGATTTGTCCTATCACGTGACACTGCCTGATAAGCGTGCACGCTTGGCTCAGTTAGAAGAGAAATTTTCATTCCCATTAGAATTCAAAGCAGTCAACACGCTGAATTTAGATACGGATCAGATGGGGCGTTTACGCCGTGATGAGGTTGTTATCTCACTACAGGATACCAACAGCAGTAAAAGTAACTCAGCTATCCAGATAGTCGTACCTTCCGAAATCAATGACATGGCAATTTTGATCGGTCCAGTACCTTTATTTAACTGGTTCCCGCTCAATTTAATTATAAGTATGATTCTTATTAGCATGTTTTTGATCAGCTTGGGTGTATATGCACTGATTTTCCCACTTGAACGCAAACTGCAGTTGATCCAAGTCGGTGTCAATGAAGTTAGTAAAGGTAACCTTGAAAGTCAGGTACAAGTAATTGGGCAAGATGAAATTGCCCGTTTAGCAGCGACCTTTAATGCGATGACCTCACATATCAAACGTTTGATTGAGTCGCAACGAGAGCTGACGCGTGCGGTGTCACATGAGTTACGTACGCCTGTGGCTCGTATTCGCTTTGCTGTCGATATGCTTGCTGATACTGATGACGAAGACTCACGCTTTATGCAGCGCGACTATATCGATGAAGATATTGAAGCGCTTAATGGTTTGATTGATGAGATTTTGACCTATGCTAAGCTTGAAGAAGGATCGCCAAAACTAGATTTGGAACCAGTCAATCTTAGAGAGTTGCTTGAGCAGATCGAACGAGAGACCAATGCACTAGGTAAGCCAATTAAGATAGTGACTAAACTACCAAATGCTAAAGTAACCGCCATTGCAGATCGACGCTATCTCCATCGTGTGATTCAAAACCTTGCAGGCAATGCATTACGCTATGCAGAGACCACGATTGTCATTAGTGCAGGTGTCAAAAGAGGTAATGCTTTTGTTAGTGTTGAAGATGATGGTCATGGTATTCCAGAGGCAGATCGTGAGAAAGTATTCATTCCATTTTCACGCTTAGATGATAGTCGTACGCGGGCATCAGGTGGCTACGGTCTGGGCCTATCTATTGTATCGCGTATTGCTTTTTGGTTTAATGGTAGTATGAAAGTCGATGAGAGCGAGCCACTTGGCGGTGCCCGATTTGTCATGACATGGCCGATTAAACCACTGACACAAATTCTGGCTGCTGACGAGTTAACGCAAGAGAAAAGTGAGCGTGGTTTCGATGATAAGTGATGATAAATAAAGGCAGCATATGATGTTATAGCTACTTTTAAAGAGTAGTTATGATATTAACTAATAGGCTATAAATTACTACCAGTCTACTCATTTTTTAGCTGTAATCATCAGCAGTACTGCAGTACCAATAATGGTTTTAAAAGTAGATTTTTTGAAAGTAGAGGAGGGCAAAGGATGCCATATTTATTTGGTGGTTTGGTGGTTTTAAACGCGATAACGCTAGGGTATTACTTGTTCTTACAGCAGCCCTCGACTACTCAAACGTTAAAAGCAGCGCAAGAAAGTATTGTTCAGCCATTAGAGTTTACCAATAGCGCCCAGTATATTCCTCCTGTCATCGGAACTAGAGACTAGTTTTTATTCATGCAAAAATTGCAATGAAAAAATTTCTAGCTCTAGTCAGGTTTAGTCTAGTCATTTTTATTCAATAGGTTGTTATCAGAGCCAGAGAACTCTTCAGTATCAGCTGCTACAGTTTTATCTCCAGCAACTTTAGAAAGCAAAGGTATACGTACACAAACCTGTAGACCGCCTTCGGGATGGTTAATAGCTTCTACTGTGCCATGATGCAATCTTGCAATACGATCTACGATAGCCAAACCTAAACCACTACCTTGTGTGGTACGTGCTGTCTCCCCCCGTTCAAAAGGCTGCATGATACGTTCTAATTGATCCTCTGCAACACCGTCACCACAGTCGCGTACACATATCAACAACTGCTCTTGGGCTTCCTTATTGACGACGTTTTCACTGATTACATCGCTATCTTCATCCTCTACTGTCTCTATAAATGTTGGCACAACAGTCGCTGATAGATAAATAGGTCCCTTACCATAGCGCTTGGAATTATTTACCAGATTTATGACGAGGCGCTTGATGGACATTGGACGTACCGGGACTACTTTGTGGCACTCGGACTGATAAATAAACTCCATCGGTGCAAACTGCACCATGATTTCATTAAAAATAGTATCCAAATTGGTTAGTCGTACTGGCTCATCGGAACCGTCTTTCATAAATGATATGAATTGCTCTAAAATCGCATCCATGTCTTCGATGTCGTAAATCAGTCCTTCTCGAAAGAAGTCGTCTGGTAGCATTTCTGCCGTCAAACGCATACGAGTCAAAGGTGTACGCAGATCATGTGAGATACCAGCAAGCATAATTGTGCGTTCTTTTTGCGCTTGGTTTAATGTCGTAAATAGACGGTTGAATGCCATATTGACTTGGCGTATCTCTGTAGGACCCTTTTGCGTTGGTAAAGTAGTTGCGTGACCAAGACGAATATAATTGGTTGCAGCACGCTGTAAATATCGTAATGGGCGGTTCAATTGTCGTGCCAGTAAGATAATAGTCAGCAGCGATAAAATGGGCAATCCAATAAGGAATAGTACCAACAATCCTGGACTGTACTGTGAATAATAAACCACTGGTTCGCGTATCCAAAAACTGTCGTCTTGACTGTCTTGTATCCAAAGCTGCGGTGTCGGTTTGAACTTGAAATACACCTCAACAGGCCGACCTAACTGCGCACCGATTTCGCGTTGCAACACATCGGTAAAGACCCCAACAAATGCTTTATCAGACACTTCTGGAAAGTCATTCGGATTATTCACCAACACCACATGAGAATGCTGATAAATCCACCGGCGTACCTCAGGGCGGTCTTTCCAGTCTTGATTGACACTGTTCATCAGCTGTAGCTCGCTTGTCAAATAGCGAGCGTGGTTTTTTAACTCTGGTAAATACAAGCTTCGCCAAAAAAATAAAATCGACAAGCCAACACTGATAAGGACAATAAAGGAGACCATCAAGGTTGTCAGCCAAGTGTTGGAGTAGGAGCGTGGCAGCCAACCTTTACGACGTGGTTTTGGGTGTGAGGTGGTCATATGAATCCAACATGTTGAGAGAGGTATTTTATTAAATCGACTATTGAGCCAAACCGTTATTATACTGCTTATAGGATGAACTCTGCTTTTTAGACTTGGTTATTATCAACTAGGTGACGGTATCGAACTTGGTAAGTACATTTATCTTGGTCAGTATACATGGCTTGATACGTATACTGAGTAACTCGCATATTAGGTAGTTAGACATATCATAGAATACAGTCAAATTCATATAAATCCGCTACATCTTCATCCTTGCTAAGCATACTAATGTATAACTTGCACTCGGTTTCCTTGTATCGAAATTATTTCAATTCGACTATAGCATAATCACTGAAAGGTACCGACGTCGCTTTTACTCGATAACCTAACCATATGGCCTTCTAAAATGCGTGTGAGAATCGGGATAAAGTGACCTTGTCTTTTAGCCATTCCATATGCTGAAGACAGTCAAATTACTGATTGAAAATAAAAGGTTATGAGTAATTATGTTTTACATCGATGTGTATTTAAGCTATTGTTAATAAATAATTAAATAAGCACAGTTTATGTTTTCAATAAATAAAGACTGTGATATAATTATGCCCTTTTTGGTATACCTGCGAAAGAGAGAATTCACATGGTTGTTATTCGTTTAGCACGGGGCGGTGCCAAGAAACGCCCATTTTATCAAGTAGTTGTTGCTGATCAACGCCGCGCGCGTGACGGTCGCTATATTGAAAACATCGGCTTTTTTAACCCACTCGCTAAAGATTCAGAAGAAGCAGTACGCCTAAACATGGAAGCGTACAATGCGTGGGTCGCAAAAGGTGCACAACCTTCAGATCGCGTTGCTTCATTAGCAAAAGCTTACAACAAGTCTGTAGCACAAACTGAAGCAACTGCTTAAGTTTTCGTTACTATTACTGAGATGCTGATAGCAAGATCATGAGCATATCTCAGTAGACTTTAGCAAATATAGCGTAACTGGTCTAACCAGGGTGCGCCATTAACTGTTTATTGATTTTGATTGCGTTTATCGCTTTTGATTGAAATGTAATTATAATTTCTGTTTTAATCATCGTTAGGTTAGCCGTTATGTCATCAGTTCCAAACGCTAGTGCCCTTATGAAAATTGGTCAGCTGAAAAAGCCTTATGGTATTAAAGGCTGGCTTTGGGTCTTTAGCGATACAGATGATCGTACGGCAATATTTGACATGCATCCGTGGTGGATGAAAACTGCCACAGGCATGAAACCTTTGACTGTTAAAGCTTGGCGTGAGCAAGGAACAGGAATCGTGGCTCAATTTGAGCAAGTTCCTGATCGTAATGTTGCTGAGACCATGAACGGTGTTACCGTTTGGGTCGAACAAAACGTTTTGCCTGAGACAGCTGAAGACGAATATTATTGGTCGGATTTGGTCAGCTTGCGCGTGATGAACGAGCAAGATGAATATCTAGGCAATATCACTGAAATGTTTGAGACCGGTGCCCATGACATCATGCGTGTAACGGCAAACTCAGACAGTTTGGATAATGAAGAGCGCCTGATTCCATGGCATAAGCAAACGGTAATGAAGGTCAATATGACTGACAAAACAGTGCTTGTGTCTTGGCCAAGTGATTATTGATATCAGCTTTAACGATATAAGTTTCGGCTTTATTGTTAAGTGTCATCGATAATTGTACCGATTCATTTAACCATTATTAACCACTACGCCAAGTAGACATCAGATGTATTTTGCCGTTATTAGTATTTTTCCTGAGATGTTTGCCACGATTCGTGATTTTGGTATCACGGGGCGGGCAGTCACTCAGGAGCAAGTGACGATAGAATGCATTAATCCACGTGATTATACCACTGATAACTATCGCCGTATTGATGAACGCCCGTATGGTGGCGGTCCTGGAATGCTGATGATGGCTGAGCCATTGTCAAAAGCTATTGAGGATGCGCGCTTACGGGCCAGTCAACATGGCTGCCGTGTCGATAGTGAGCACTGTCCGGTGGTTTATATGTCGCCACAAGGGCAGACGCTCAGTGAGAGTAGTGTGGTCAGTATGACTGATTACGATGGCATGATTTTATTATGCGGTCGTTATGAAGGTATTGATGAGCGCTTACTGTCACAATATGTCGATATGGAAGTGTCACTAGGTGATTATGTCTTGACTGGTGGTGAGCTACCAGCAATGGTGCTAATGGATAGTGTGATACGTCGTCTGCCTGACATTATGGGTGATGACAAGTCAGCTGAGCAAGACTCCTTCGTCGATGGATTGCTTGATTGTCCACATTATACTAAGCCACATGATTTTGCTGGTATGGCGGTTCCTGAGGTTTTACTGTCAGGTCACCATGCCAATATCGCTAAGTGGCGCTTTAGTCAGCAAGTCAGTCGCACGCAAGCGCGTCGTCCAGACTTGTGGCAAGCGTTTACACCAACGGTAGAGCAAGCAAAGTGGTTAAAAGCATTGGCAAAAGCAGAGAAAAATAAGACTTTATAAGGTTAGTTTCGATAAAAAACTATCTTATAAGTTACAGATTCGATAAACAGTTAAGAAACAAAATTTTGAGCAATAATAAAACAGGTCATAGCATAGTGGCCGTTGGTTATAACCCATTTACGTTGTGTCTCACTATAAAGAGACGCGATTAATTATTACAAACAGGTGATATGCGTTAAGCCTCTATTATCTAATGTGAGGAGATAACTCTCATGAGCAACAAGCATCCATTAGTTCAGGTCATCGAAAATGCTCAATTGATTGAGCGCCCAAGCTTCGCACCCGGCGATACCGTTGTGGTTCAAGTGAAAGTACGTGAAGGTGAGCGTGAGCGTTTACAGGCTTTTGAAGGCATTGTAATTGCTAAGCGTAACCGCGGTCTAAACTCAGCGTTTACCGTACGTAAAATCTCAAGCGGTGTTGGTGTTGAGCGTGCATTCCAATTGCATTCACCAATCATTGAAAGCATTGAAGTTAAACGCCGTGGTGCTGTTCGCCGTGCGAAATTGTACTACTTACGTGAGCGTTCTGGTAAATCAGCACGTATCCGCGAAAAACTTGCTCCG
Organism: Psychrobacter sp. NZS113; assembly: GCF_015864825.1. Classification (GTDB taxonomy): domain Bacteria; phylum Pseudomonadota; class Gammaproteobacteria; order Pseudomonadales; family Moraxellaceae; genus Psychrobacter. Next base: position 77,304 of record NZ_JADYWL010000007.1, on the reverse strand, counting down.
CGTGCAACTGCTCCAAAGAAAGCTGCCGCTAAAGCATAAGTTTGAGCAACTGCTCAAACTTGCTACGGTTGCTGAGCTGCTAATGAAGTGGCAAGGCAACTACGCAAAAGTAGATACAAGCCCTTATTCATAGGTTTATCATATAAATAAGCGGGCCATACCAAAAAAGACGGAACCCCAATCTATGCGAAAGCTAGGTTGGGGTTTTTGTATGTGGGGTTTTAAATTTGGGTTAGGTATGACATGTTCAGTACGCTCTAATCTTCGTCATCAAAATTATCTATACGGCTGCTTTGGTCTTTAGATTTGCTGTACTTACGCAGTCGGATATATATCGTCTTTGTGACGACCGCAATAACTTTTTGCTGCTCATCGACTATATCGACTTTATATTCACGAAAGACAGCATCACCATCTTTTGCCATTTCTTGAATGGTAATGATTTCAGAGCTGGCAATCTTCATGCGTGCGGTAACTTTGCTATAGCCCGGCGCAACAAAATCGATATGTGAGCTTTTGTCCCACACAACATAGCTACTACCTAACTGGTGCATGAGCATAATCATATAAAATGGATCAACCATTGAATATAAACTACCACCAAACTGAGTACCGACGATATTTTTGTTCAAAGCATTAAGCCCCATGCTGACGACGCACAGACCTTGATCCAGACTTATATGGTCGATTTTGATACCTGCACCGACATAAGGCGCGTAGGTGTTGATGCGCAGCTTGAGTAAATGCGGTGTCAGTAATGGCATAATGCTTTGTTTAGCTCGACGTTTTAAGGTCTCAAAATTGGATGGTAGTAAACGCATGAACTTATCCTGTTATTGCTTTTAAGTTTTTCTATTTATTTTGATACAGCTGTTATTTGAAAGATATCTATATTGAGCATAATCATTAGGGGGTATTTATCATAAGTAAAAAATACCAAGACCGCTAGCTTTAAAGCGTAACTGAGATGGATTTTCTATAGTTACCTCAAAGTTATAATAAGCTATTTATTATAACTATCTTTGATATTTAGTTATATGATAACAAATGTCTAGATATAGATGATTATTAAGAAAAGGGTCATTTATTTCAATTTAAAGCCTATATTAAGTACACTTTTTCCTTATGGTTTTCTATTGAGCTAAATTTCGTATTAAATAGAAACTTTAATTTATATATTATAATTATGCATGGTGTTTTTAAGTGGTTCTAAGTTCGCATTTCGAGTTCTCATGTCATACAATGGCTTGCAATTTTTAATGAACGCTTTAGTCATATAAAGTTTCACTATTAAATTATCAGTTAATCAAAGTCTCAGTCGACACAAGGAAATGTGATGAGTAACTCTCAGATCCCTTCTTCAGGGTCTAATCAACAACCGTCAAACCCGTCCGATTACGACACAGAGTCATCAGGTAGCTATATTGAGTTGCACAAACCAAGTTCGAGTTTTGAGAGTCGTGATGATTATCTCAATCATGAATTGCAAATCATGCAGCCCAAACGCTGGCGTCCCAATTTACCGTTTCGTGACTATCGCTTTGAGTATGAAGATACTATTCCTGCAATGGCGGCGACGATTGGTAAAGTGGTTATGGTAGGTGCGATTGCTGCAACATTTGCAGGTCCACTTGGTTTGGGCGATGCGTTTGTTTTAGAAAACGTTCGTTATGAGCTATTAATTGTTTCATTTTTTATTATCTTGTTTTCAGGTTTTTTACTGCCGACAGCCAACCTTGCAGGTACTCACGGCCCCCTCATTCCGCTTATTCCTATTGTAGTGGCCGCTGGTGGTCACCCAATGGCGTTTGGTCTGCTCATCGGTGCCTTTGGCTTGCTATTGGCAATCAGTAAAGGGGGCAGTCTGCTAGCAAATCTGACCAGTAAAGGTGTGTGCGGTGGCCTCTTGATTTACTTAGGGTTTATCGGTACCACCTCGCAGGTCAAAAACCTTTTTGCTTGGGCAGAAGGTATTGGCATGTCGCATGTTGCCTTTTTTATTATTTTGGCAACTATCCTGCTATATGCATTACTTGAACATTGGCAAAAACGTTGGCTTGCGGTACCGCTCAGCTGTGTCTTAGGTGGTGGTCTCGCCTTTGCATTGGGCGCGCCCTTTGAGTTTAAAACGGCACCAGGCTTGCCGAATATGAACCCGATGTATTGGTGGGGTGAGAATACCGGTTGGATGCTAGGATTACCGACGGTTGAAAGCTTTATTGTCGTACTGCCATTTGCTATTTTGGCAGTTGCGATGTGGTCACCAGATTTTTTAGGTCATCAGGTCTTTCAAAAAATCAGCTATCCTAAACGTACTGAAAAGGTACTCATGGATATCGATGACACCATGACCAGCGCTTCGTTTCGTCAGGTAGTAGGCTCTGTATTGGGTGGTGCTAACTTTGCATCATCATGGGGCACTTATATTGTCCCAGCGGCGATTGCCAAACGTCCGATTCCTGCCGGTGCTTTACTGACGGCATTGTTCTGTATTATCGCAGGGGTTTGGGGCTATCCGATGGATTTGGCTATCTGGCAGCCAGTGATGTGTGTGGCATTGATCGTTGGGGTGTTTATCCCGCTTCTTGAAGCTGGCATGGAGATGACGCGCGAAGGTAAAACCACGCAGTCTGCCGCTATTGTGGTGTTTGCTTCTGCATTGGTAAATCCGGCATTCGGTTGGTCACTCACGTTGTTGCTCGATAACTTGGGCTTGATTGGCTCTAAAGAACGTAGCGCTAATTTGACTAAGATGAGCCGCTGGATCATACCGGGTATTATGTTTGTCGTATTGACTGGTGTGATGGCTATCGTTGGTATGCTGCCGGGTATCCCAGCTTTAATGGCTAACTTCCGTCATTAGTAGTATGTTGCTGAATAAACGATAATAGAACAAACTAAGTCAGCGAAAGCTGGCTTTTTTATGGATGATGCTATGATAATAATTGGCTTGTAAAACAATGACTCCCGCCCCATAACTAGCAGTATTATAAGACTTTTAAGAGCAATGAATTCTATGGTTAATGTCTCAGAATCAAGCCCTATCGACGATAAAAAAGCCCGTCTTAAGCATCTAATTCAGCGCCTACCAAATTTGCCAGGCGTGTATAAGATGCTGGGGAAAAACGGTGATATTTTATACGTTGGTAAAGCTAAATCACTTAAAAGCCGTGTAAACAGCTACTTTGCAAAGACGATCGATCATCCAAAGACACGAGCATTAGTGGCGCGTATCCATGATATCGAAACCATTATCACGCGTAGTGAGACTGAAGCACTACTGCTTGAGCAAAACCTAATTAAAGAATATCGTCCGCCCTATAATGTGCTATTGCGTGATGATAAGTCTTACCTCTATGTGTTTATCTCAGCTGACAAGCCCTATCCGAGATTGGCGTATGGTCGCGGCAAAGGTAATCATCAAAAAGGTCGATTCTTTGGGCCGTTTCCCTCTGCTCATGCGGCAAAAGAGACGTTGGTGCTGATGCAGAAAATGTTTCAAATGCGCCAATGTACCAATACTTTCTTTAATCAACGTAAGCGCCCTTGTCTTGAGTATCAGATTAAGCGTTGCCGTGCGCCTTGCGTGGGTCTGGTATCAGCAGAAGAGTATGCAGAGGACGTTAACAATACCATTCGTTTTTTAAAGGGTGACTCTGGTGATATTCATACGACTCTGATTGAAAAAATGGAAGCATCAGCTGAAGAGTTAGATTTTGAAAAAGCAGTATTTTATCGCGATCAGCTTTCTATGCTGCGTGAAGTGCAGGCCAAGCAAGCTGTCTATACCGTACAAGGTGAGGCGGATGTGATTGCTATTGCCAGTCAGGCAGGCATGACATGTGTCAACGTACTGACTGTCCGCGGCGGGCGGGTACTGGGTGGTAAGAACTATTTCCCGGATGTCGACAGCAGCGAATCGCTCGCGGATAATTTGTCTGCTTTTATTACCTCTTTCTATTTTCAAGTCACTGATGATTTGCCAGCAGAAATTATGCTAACTCATGAGTTGCCAGATCAGGTGGCGGTGAGCGAAGCCTTAGCCACGCACTTTGGTAGCAAAGTCGTCATCAAAACTAATGTACGTGAACATCGTGCAGAGTGGTTGGATTTGGCAAAACTGAATACCAATAACGCGCTAAAAACTAAGCTCGGCGATTATTTAGAATTGCATGCACGCTTTGGGGCATTAAAAGATGTATTGGCGGATGTCACCGATCGAACTATTGATCGGATTGAGTGTTTTGATATCTCACATACGATGGGTGAAGCGACCATTGGTAGTTGCGTGGTATTTGACCAAGGTGGCTCGCGTCGGCGTGATTATCGTCAGTATGCAATCCATGACATCGTAGGCGGTGATGATTATGCAGCGATGAAACAAGTGCTGACACGGCGTTATAAAAAGCAACCGTTGCCGGATTTATTGCTTATTGATGGCGGTAAAGGTCAGCTTGGTATTGCTAAAGAAGTATTGACTGAGTTGGGTATTCTTGGTGATACTTTGCTTATTAGTGTAGCAAAAGGAGAAGGGCGTAAGGCTGGGCTTGAAGTATTGCACTTTATCGATCATGAGCCATTAGATCTACCGATGGATAGTAAAGCGCTGCATTTATTGATGCATATCCGAGATGAGGCACATCGTTTTGCGATTACAGCGCACCGTAAAAAGCGTGATAAGCGTCGTTCGTCGTCAGTACTAGAAGTGATACCAGGACTGGGCGAAAAGCGCCGTCGTGACTTGCTCAATCACTTTGGTGGTATGCAGCAATTGCTTGGTGCGTCTCAGCAAGAGTTGTCAGGGGTGCAAGGTATTGGGCCAGTACTAGCAAAAACCGTCTATAAAGTGTTGCATGAGTAGCTGTACATATTAAAAAAACGACAACAGAACCAAATCTGTTGTCGTTTTAACGTTAGTAATATTTAGCAGATTAAAACCTCTAATCTCTAAAAATCAAAACTTAGCTGCTGGTTTGGATAGCTACGGCAGTGTTCGCAAACGCGCTCCCAACGATTAAATCGATAGCGTAAATACCAACGAACATGCACAGCTTTAGGATAACCGCATTGAATAGCCATTAGTGACCTCCACAATTATGATTAGGAATTCATAACCATGGAGACTAGACGTAGACACTTATTAGCATTTACTATAAAATATATGAACCGTCCAAGGTAAATAAAATTTATTAGTATGCTAACAAGGGAGCCTAGCTCCACAGTTGTCGTATCTAAAAGTTTTTTAAGCTCAGCAATTAATTTTGCTGGGCTTTTTTAATTTTGCATATTTGGTTTCTCCTTAGTAATAGTTTATAAATGACAAATGGCCACACTAAATGGCATTAGCCTTGTTTACTTTTATAAGTCACAAATTTAAAATCTAACGCACTTTTCTCATCATGCATCTGCTCAGACTCTTCTGCCACTTCAAATTCACTTGGCAATTCAGGATAGAACGCATCACCATCGGTTATTTCAGTATCTACGTGGGTCAGCTCAATACGGTCGGTATACATCAAGGCATCGCTAAAGACACGCTCGCCGCCAATGACCCAAATAGTATCCAGATGCGCGCCATGCGCCAGACTGGCTGCTTGTGTCAAAGCATCATCTAGGTTGTGTACTACATAAGCATTGTCTTTGCCGATAAGACCTTTTTGCTCAGCATAATCCAACTGGCTGCTGATGATAAAGCTAACGCGTTTTGGCAAAGGCTTGCTGCCCATCGATTCAAACGTCTTACGACCCATAATGACGATACCTTGTATACCACCATCATTTTCTTTGATCGTCATCTTTTTGAAGTGCTGCAAGTCTGCTGAGATATGCCACGGCAGCTCATTATCTTTACCGATACAACGGTTGCTACTGATAGCAGCGATTTGGGCAACTTCGGTGTGGGCATAACTCATAATCTATCCTTTTTATTATCTTTTACAATTTTAAGCTTATTCATAGCTATTAATCAGACAAGCACTATACCGCAACCTTCGCTTTGATAGCAGGATGCGACTCATAACCCTCAATGCTAATGTCTTCGTAATTGAAGGCAAAAATATCATTAACATTAGGGTTAAGTTTCAATGTTGGCAGTGTATATAGCGAACGCGTCAACTGTAACTCAACTTGCTCACGGTGGTTTTGATAAATGTGGCAATCACCACCTGTCCAGATGAATTCACCCACTTCTAGATCACAAATTTGCGCGACCATATGGGTAAGCAGGGCATAGCTGGCGATATTAAATGGCACACCTAAAAATAAATCTGCTGAGCGCTGATAGAGCTGGCATGACAGTTTATTGTCCGCGACGAAGAATTGAAACATGGTATGACAAGGCGGTAAGGCGACTTGATCTGCTTCGCCAGGGTTCCAACCAGACACAATCAAACGGCGTGAATTAGGATTGGTCTTTATTTGCTCGATAACCTGAGTGATTTGATCAACACCATCAGCATGGTAATTGCCGTCTTCATCTTTGGTTGCGCCATAATTGCGCCATTGATGGCCATAGACAGGACCCAAATCACCAGCAGGTCGATTAAAGCGTGCTGTCTGCTCTGCCGTAGCCCATTCATTCCAAATTCGTACGCCATTGGCTTGCAGGTAATCAACGTGAGTACTGCCACTTAAAAACCAAAACAGCTCGTAGGCGATGGATTTAAAATGGACTTTTTTGGTGGTCAATAGCGGAAAGCCTGACGCTAGGTCAAAACGTAGCTGCGCACCAAAGTGGCTGAGCGTACCAGTGCCAGTACGATCGCCTTTTTCAGTGCCTGTGGTTAAAACGTGTTTGAGCAAGTCTAAGTAGCCCTGCTCATTATTGCTGTTAATCATAAAAATGCTCGTCGGTATTGTTTAGTACACTGATTGGTATATAGCTTAATAAGCAGCTTGCTTACCCCAGTCATAGATGCCGCGTTTGTAGGCATAGATTAATAGGATAAAGCCAATGATTATCATCGGGGCGCTTAGCATTTGCCCTTTGGTTATCCAGCCTAACAAGATGAATCCTTGGTCAACGTCTGGCTGGCGAAAGAACTCGATGATGAAACGGCTAACACCATAACCTAACATAAAAATACCGGTCGCTGCCATACGAGGGCGTGGTTTTGATGAATACCACCATAAGAATAAGAACAGCAGTAAACCTTCAGCAAGCGCTTCATACAATTGTGAAGGATGGCGAGGCAGCAGATACTGACCGTTGACTTCAGCCATTAGCTCTTGTAGTTCAGGATTGGTCTGCAATTGTTGCATATCAGCAGCAGCTGCTTGCGGGAAGTACGTCAACCAATTATAGCCGCCGTCAGAGACACGGCCCCATAGCTCACCATTGATGTAGTTACCAATGCGGCCAAACAATAAACCCGTTGGTACGCATGGCACGATAAAATCCAGTACTTGGAATGGTGTCTTTTTATACTTACGAGCGAAATATAGCATACCAAGCATGACACCGATCAAGCCACCATGGAATGACATACCGCCTTCCCAGACCTTGAAGAGATAGGCAGGATTTTGTAGCAACTCACCGAATTGATAAAACAAGACGTAGCCAACACGGCCACCTAAAATAACGCCAAGTGCACCAAAGAATACTAAGTCGGACACCATGTCGGTGGTCCAGTTATCGCGTTTGGTGCTGCGATACCACGCTAGGCCATAAGCGGCAGCAAATGCCAGTAAATACATCAGCCCATACCAATGGACTTCAACAGGCCCAATGGCTAATGCTACAGGATCGTACTGAGGATGAATCATCATAAGGGCATCATAATATTGGTAATAAAGTGCTGACTATAATAGCAAATTTCATTCGTCGAGCATACACAATTGCTATGATGACAATCAGTTAGCATCGAGAAGTTGAACGGTCGATACAGTGCAGAATACATAGGGTAGGAAGCAAGTAAGATGATGGAGGAAATAGGACAAATGACTGTAATTGTGAAAAGGTTTCGTGATGACCTGTAGAACAAGCACCAATCTTGGTAGCTAGCAGCTTAGGATAAAAACGCAATTTTTAGCCTTATTGAGCGTTCACTACCAAATGCTCATAAATAAATACAGTTAAGTAAAAGCAGCTAGATAGCGACCAGATCCTGTACGTTGTTTTCGACCATCGTGTCGCCTGCGCCTTGTGACACTACTTTGCCGCGTGATAGCACGGTGTAATTATCAGCCAGTTCTTCTGCGAACTCATAAAATTGCTCAACCAGTACAATTGCCATGTCGCCTTTGTCCGCTAAGTCGCGTAGAACTCGGCCAATATCTTTAATAATAGAAGGCTGGATACCTTCAGTTGGTTCATCCAAAATCAGTACAGTCGGCTCAGAGGCTAAGGCGCGTGCAATGGCAAGTTGCTGCTGCTGACCACCAGATAAATCACCACCACGACGATGTTTCATCTCATCGAGTACGGGGAAAATATCGTATAAATGTTTGGGTACGTGTTTTGCCTTGCTACGTGAAAATTTGGCCATACCAATTAAGATGTTTTCTTCTACCGTCAGTGTCGAAAAAATATCGCGCCCTTGTGGTACATAAGCCAAACCTGCTCGTACTCGCTGCTCGGATGACATCTTGCTAATGTCTTTATCATTGAGCAGGATTTGCCCTGATTTAATTGGTAGTATCCCCATCAAACATTTGAGTAGGGTGGTTTTACCCACGCCGTTACGTCCAAGTACCACACTGCATTCGCCGATAGGTGCTGTAAGCGAGACGTCTCGTAAAATATGGCTGCCACCATAGTACTGATTGATATCGTTAACGTGTAACATGGCTGTCTCCTAACATTTGAATCATCTCCTAATCTCTAAACGGCATGGCAATTTGTCGGTACTACTATCAATTCAGTTATCAACCCAGCTAGCAATCTAACTATCGACCTAAATAGGACTCAATCACTGCTTCATTGGCTTGCACTTCCGCTAACGTGCCTTCGGCCAAAATTGCTCCTTGCGCCAATACGGTGACTTTTTCACTAATGGCATCAATAAAGGTCATGTCGTGCTCGACCACAATCAAGGTATGATTCTCTTTAAGTCTTAGACACAGCTCGGCCGTATGTTCTGTTTCGGCATCGGTCATACCAGCCACAGGCTCATCAAGTAAAATCAGCTTGGGGCTCTGCATCAGTAGCATGCCAATCTCTAACCATTGTTTTTGCCCGTGTGAAAGTAAGCCGGCAGGCTTGTTAGTTTTATCTGTCAGGCGGATTTGCTGTAGGGTAGCGTCAAGGGTATCGCGGGTATCAGCATTGAGTTTGTTGAATAAGCTTTTGACTACACGCTTGTCTTTCGGCGCAGCAAGTAACAAATTGTCCATCACCGTAAAATTTTCAAAGACAGTAGGTTTTTGAAACTTACGTCCGATGCCAGCTTCAGCAATTTCTTCGGTCGACATACTAGCAAGGTTGTGGGTTTGCCCAAAAAATACACTGCCCTCAGTGGGGCGAGTTTTGCCCGTGATGACATCCATTAGTGTGGTTTTACCCGCACCATTAGGGCCAATAATGCAGCGTAGCTCACCTTCTTCAATGTATAACGATAAGTTATTGAGTGCGCGAAAAGAGTCGAACCAAACACTTAAGTCTTCTAAATACAATGCAATACCATGGCTAAAATCGACGCCTGATGGCTTTGGATGACTGCGGCCAGTACCGCCATGAGTACGTCCATACTCATTAATAATTTGCTCAGTCGTTGACGGTTTATCATTTAGCATTATTGTTTCTCCTTTTTGAAGCGATCGAACAAGCCCATAATGCCATTGGGCAAAAACAACGTCACGACGACGAACAGTCCACCTAATATCAGTAGCCAAAACTCAGGGTAGGCGACAGTGAAGTAAGTTTTGACCGAGTTGACCACACCAGTTCCTAAAATTGCACCGATCAATTTACCTCTACCACCCGTTGCTACCCAGACGGCCATTTCAATTGAGTTCACAGGATTCATTTCACTTGGATTGATAATGCCTACCTGCGGCACATATAGTGCACCTGCGATACCAGCGATGACGGCGGATAATACCCAAGCGGATAGCTTGTACCACAATGTACGATAGCCCAAATATTGCAGGCGGTTTTCGCTGTCACGAATGGCACCTAGCACTCGTCCATAAGGCTGGTTCATTAAATGACGCAAACCCATATAAGAGACTAACAATGCGACGGCAGTGACAAAGCACAGCATTGAGCGCGTAGAGGCCGCGGTAATGTCGTAGCCGAGTAGGGTCGTAAAACCAGTAAAGCCGTTATTGCCGCCAAAGCCCGTTTCATTACGGAAGAACAGCAAGGCTGCCGCGTAGACCATGGCTTGAGTGATGATAGAAAAGTAAACGCCTTTGATTTTGGAGCGAAAGGCAAAAAAACCAAAGATAAATGCAACTAAGCCAGGCACTAATACAACCAGTGCGACCGCCCACCAAAAATGCTGCGTGCCAGCCCAGTACCATGGCATCTCGGTCCAGCTCAAAAACCGCATGAAATCAGGAAGCGCGTCGCCAGCAGTCTCACGTGTTAGGTACATGCCAAACGCATAACCACCCAAAGCAAAGTACAGGCCATGTCCCAAGCTCAAAATACCAGCATAGCCCCAGACAAGATCTAACGCCAAAGCCACCATGGCTAGAGCCATAATTTTGCCAATCAGGGTGATCCAGTAGGCCGAAAGATAAAAAGGTGAGCTCTCTGGCATAAGATGTAGCCAAGGCAGTATAAGTAGTACGGCAAAACATAATCCAATTAAAATAGCACTACGCGGGGTATCAGACAGTAATTTGGTCAGTATCATAGGAGTCTCCTTATTCAACAAAGCGGCCTTTGAGTGCAAATAAACCTTGTGGCCGTTTCTGAATGAACAGAATCACAAGAACCAACAACACAATTTTTGCCAATACTGCACCAATACCAATCTCGAGTACCGTGCCACTCACACCAAGTCCTAAGGCTGCTAGTACTGCACCCCATACTTGACCGACACCGCCCACCACGACGACCAAGAACGTATCAATGATATAGGTTTGACCCAAGTCAGGACCCACATTGCCTACTTGAGCAAGCGCGCAGCCTGCCATGCCGGCAAGTCCAGAGCCCAAACCAAAGGCCATCATATCGATACGTGCAGAAGGAATGCCAACTGCTTTTGCCATCTGGCGGTTTTGGGTGACTGCTCGTATAAACAATCCAAATCGGGTCTTATTAAGTAAGTACACCAGTAGCGCCACGATGATGACCGTAAAACCAATAATGGCGATACGGTTATAAGGTAGTACCAAACTTGATGACACTTGATATGCACCGCTGAGCCATGCCACGTTACTGACTTCAACGTTTTGCGCACCAAAAATCATACGTACTAATTGCATCAGAATCAGACTGACGCCAAAGGTTGCCAATAATGTCTCTAGCTCACGACCATATAGTGGACGAATGACAATGCGCTCGATTATCATACCGATGATGGCACTGACCAAAAAAGCAGCTGGAATAGCGGCAAGCAAATACCAGCCTGCCATATCTGGCATATAAGCTTGAAAGAAATTTTGCACCATATATGTGGTATAAGCCCCAATCATAATCAGCTCACCATGCGCCATATTAATTACGCCAAGCAAGCCAAAGGTAATGGCAAGGCCAAGAGCCGCTAGCAGTAAAATACTGGCGGTACTCATACCGGTGAAAATGTGACCGGTCCATGTGCTGATTTTGATACGGCGTGACACGCTAGATTCAGCGTCGACAAGTGCTGCTTCAAGTGCAGAATCTAAATTATCAGCGGCAAGGGCAGACTCGATATCGACTAATACTTGTGGGCTATCACTATCAGCAAGTAGCTTTACGGCTGTGATTTGAGTGGGTAGGTCACCATTTTTGAAATCTATACGAGCTTGTAATGCAGTTAGCGCTTTTTTGACTTTAGCACTGTCTTCATTTGCTGCTGCTGCCGTAATAATGGCTGGGTCTACTTGGTCAATGTTGTTGGCTAAAATATCAACTGCTTGTAGTCGCTGTGCAGGTTTGTCAGATGCTAGCTTAACCTTAGCTTGTCCAAAAATCAGCGCCGAGCGCAGCGCATTGGTCAAGGTTATTTGTGATAAGTCACTAGGCCAGTCGGCTGTCTCTTCTTTATTGGGATAGGTAAATAACTGATCGTCTTTATTCAGTAAATACGTTTGCCCACTATTGCCTTGATACAGTTCATCATTTGCAATGAATTCAACCAAGCTATCTAAACTTTCAACCGATCCAGGCCAGTCACTTAGCATGGCTTGACGCTGGCTAAAATCACCCGCCACAAATTGTTGAATGGCATCGCCTGAACTTGTAGAAGTTGCTGTTGAAATCTTTGAGGTATCTGAGGTGCTGGCTTGAGTAGAAGTAGATACGTTCGCAGTTGTGACCAGTGGTTGGTCACTATGAGCGGTATTTGTATCATGGTCATGTGGTTGACCGTCATGGTCCGCATGCGCAGAGGTAGTGAGAATTGTTATAAATAATGCAGTCAGAGCAAGTAGCCGCATAGGTATAGATATTGAAAAAATCGCAGCGTGTCTCATGAACCTGCTTGTTGGTGCTTGCTGATCATTACCATTCTTAGATGATATTTGCCCTGCAATGGGGCATAAAGTGTGACGCTGCATATGCGGCTCCCTGTGTTCCACGGTCAACAAATTCTTGGCTCTACTGCTTAGCGTACTAAGCAATAGAGGTATAGATAAGGTGTATAGATATATAACGTGTTGAAAATAAATGTGGAGAGTAGGTACTGGGTCATCGATTCATGCACCTGTCAGCACAAATTTATTCAGTGGACAGCCTATTTAGGAATGTACTCGCTCCAAGGCTGAGCTTGAATGACCTCTGGCGTTTTAAAAATCGTGTCAAACTGTCCATCCGCACGAATTTGACCAATCATCACAGGCTTCCACAAATGATGATTTGTGTCATCCATTTTTAATGTGTAACCAGAAGGCGCATCAAACGTCTGACCAGCCATGCTGATACGTACTTTATCGACATCAGTAGTGCCTGCTTTTTCAACGGCTTGTTTCCACATATTGATACCGACATAGGTGGCTTCCATTGGATCATTGGTCACGACTTTTTCAGCATTTGGTAGGTTTTGGTCTAATGCATATTGCTTATAGCGTTTGGTGAATTCGCTGTTGGTTGGATTTTTGATTGACATAAAGTAGTTCCATGCCGCCAAATGACCTTGCAGTAGACTGGTGTCAATACCGCGTAACTCTTCTTCACCTACTGAGAATGCCATGACTGGAATTTCTGACGCTTTGATACCTTGGTTGGCCAGTTCACGATAAAACGGAACGTTTGAATCGCCGTTGATAGTAGAAATTACCGCTGTCTTTTTACCCGTCGAGAACTTTTTGACGTTAGATACGATGGTTTGATAATTGCTGAAACCAAATGGTGTGTACTCTTCCATGATGTCTGCATCAGCCACGCCTTTTGACTTCAAAAATGCCTTTAAAATCTGGTTGGTGGTGCGTGGATAGACGTAATCAGTACCCAGCAATACAAAGCGCTCTGCACCGCCGCCTTCTTCACTCATTAAATACTCTACCGCTGGAATGGCTTGCTGATTTGGCGCAGCACCAGTGTAAAAAATATTTTCTGATTGCTCTTGTCCTTCGTACTGCACTGGGTAAAACATCAACCCGTTTAACTCTTCAACCACGGGTAATACTGATTTACGCGATACGGAAGTCCAACCGCCAAAGATGACATCCACTTTATCTTGAGTTAATAGCTGACGGGCTTTTTCGGCAAACAATGGCCAATCAGAGGCAGGGTCAACGACCACAGGCTCTAGCTGCTTGCCCAGTACACCGCCATTCGCATTGATTTCATCAATGGTCATTAATGCGGTATCTTTTAGAGAGGTTTCGGAGATGGCCATAGTGCCAGACAATGAATGCAAGATACCTACTTTGATGGTATCGCCATCAGCGGCAGGCTCAGTCGTTGTTTCTGTAGTCGTTTCGGCTGTAGTTTCTGTCGATGTCGCAGTTTCTGCAGGTTTTTGACAGGCAGCGAGACTCAAACTACTGATGACAGCTATCGCCAATAGTGAAACGCGTGATTTGAGTTTGCTAGGAATATTCGACTCAACAAACTGAGGGTTGGCTAAAATTGGTAACGAAAACATGGACATCTCCTAAGTAAATACAAAAAATAAAATATTGTTACTTAACAGTGATTAATAGTTCAAGTTCCGTGCCAAGTTAAAAAGGCCGTTATTTGGGAAATAACAGCACAATAATTAAAAATTGTTGCGTTTTTTCATTAATCTAGTGCATAGATTTTGGTAAGTTGCACCATAAAAGGGAATAAATAGAGAAACCGTGCACAATATAAAAATATGACGTTAGCTTTGATAGAGACATTTGTTGCTAAAAAGTGTCAAAAACGCTACGGTTATATCTTTGAAAGATACTATTTTTGATAGAAATTGTCTTGCGCGCTTATATGATGGCAAGTCTGATAGTAAAAGTGCGCTGCTGCCATAATGGATTTTACTTCTAAGGAATGATGTATGAACGCACATGTAATACAGGCGTCTGTTTCAACAGACCATGGCAGCGCATTACCGCCGCTTAATAAAATGACTAGATTTTTGGTTTTGCCGCTTATGTTTGGTGGTAGTACCGTATTGGGATTGTCTTCGGCGCAAGCGGCAACGAGCAACGTTGAACAAGTCACTATTTATCAAGGTTTGGCAAGCGTGACACGGGCGTTGCCTATCACAGGTAACGGTGAACAAACCGTTGTGTTTTCATGTTTGTCACCTCATATGGATAAAGAGAGCTTGAGTGTACAGGCGGTGGGTAACGTCAACGTCGGTGAAATCAGTATTGAAGAATTGACTGGAGAGCAAGCAGCGCAATGCCAATATCAAGGTGATGCTAAGGTGCAGACGCAGCAAAACACTTTAGCCAATATCAATGCAGAATTGGAAGCAGCACGCTTAGCAAAAGCATATTTACAGAATTTGACCAAAGCCACGCAGGTTAATACGGATAGTACAATTGCTAATAGTGCGCGTGATATAGAAACTCAAGCGACTAGTATTAACCAAAGAATTTTAAAGATTCAACAGCGTCAGGCGCGTGCTCAAGATGCACTTAATCAGCTTATGTCAGGCAGCGCGACATCAACCTTTAATAATGTGACACAGGTGAGTGTACGTACCGCCAGTCGCTCGCCAAGTAGCGTTAAGTTGCATTACCAAGTACGCGGCGCAGGTTGGGAACCTGCATATCAAGCTCACCTAAATACAAATAGTGAGCAGTTAAGTATCACAGCTTCTGCGATTATCGCCCAGCAGACGGGTGAGAATTGGACAAACGTACCTGTGACACTCAGTACCGTTAATCCCAATCAGAGTACGACAGGGCAACTGCCGTATGTGCAGCGTCTGTCATTATATGAAGAGAATCAAGATGCGAATGTTAGGCGTGAGCTATCTATGATGGATGCTGCTCCTGTAGTAGTGGCAGAAAGGGCTTACACTAAAGGAGCAGGAGCGCCTATGGCACCGCTACCTAATTTTACCGTTAGTAGCCAAAATAAAAATGGCATCATCGAGTATCGCTTACCGCAGCTGGTTAGTATTCCAAGTGATGGAAGACGTGTACGTACAGTGATTGGAGAGCAATCTGGTAGCAGTAAGCTATGGATTCGCAGCACACCAAGCGTCGAGACTGCCGTCTACTGGTATGCATCAGCGCCATTTCTAACACCAGACTGGGTAGATGGGTCATTACAGCTATACCGTGATGACAACTATGTAGGTCAATCACGTTATAGCTACCAAATGCTAAAAGAGCAAGGCATTGGCTTTGGTAGTGATCCAAACATGCTTGTGAAAGAGCTGACCAATGAAGACAAGCAAGGTGAGAAAGGTGTGCTAAACCGTACGCAAACCATAACGACCACCAACGCCTATCAATTTACCAATCAGCATAATCGCAGTGTACGTTTGCAAGTATTGGGCAGTGAGCCTATCAGCCGTGATGACAGCTTGAAGGTTACGGTCACTCATACGCCGCCTGTAACCGAACGAGATTGGAATGACAATCAAGGCATAGTAGCATGGGAGTTCGATTTGCCAAGCAAGCAGTCACAAGTCATACGCTCAACGTCTCAGGTTAGCTATCCTGCCAATAAGCTGTTAGCTGGCAATCGATAAATGCTACTCGATTAGTAAGTAAAACCTCAAACGATGCGCTTTTTTTTGCTAAAAAGCATTGGTATAACAGATTATTATAAAAGGAATGCTATGTGTATCGTCGCCATTGCTTGGCAGTTATTTGATGAGCTGCCATTGGTATTATTGTCCAATCGTGATGAGTTTCTGGAGCGTCCAACTGAGCCTTTACATCAATGGTCTGATCAGCCTATTTACGCTGGGCGTGATAAGCAAAGCGGTGGCACATGGCTAGGTATTCATCAAGAAAAACAGACGAGTTTTTTTGAGCAAAATGGCCGTTGGGCTGCGGTATTGAACTTTCGTGATGGTGTGCAGGCAGGGACAGATGAGCGTTCGCGCGGTGCGTTAGTGACTGACTTTTTGACAAGTACTATTAGCCCAATGGATTTTGCCCGAAATATTACTTTGCAAGATTATGCTGGCTTTAATCTTATTATTGGCGATATGGCACAAGCTGTCATCGTTAATAATCGCGGTCATGCGCCAACGCCATTGTATGCAGGTTTGCATGTGCTTTCTAACGGTCAGCCAGAGGACAGTTGGTTTAAGACAGAGCGTTTACGTGGCAGGCTACGGCAAGAAGTATTGCCACTGATTGCTGAGAACAGCTCGTCTGAGTACTGGCAAGAGGCAGCTTTCGATGCGTTATCTGATAGTACATCAGCGCCAGCAGATAAGCTGCCTGATACTGGCGTGGCGTTTGAGGTGGAGCAGATGCTGTCTTCTGTTTATATTGAACCAGTGGCTTTTGGCAATACAGAAAACAATGTACCCACTTATGGGACTCGTACCCAAAGTATTTTGACGTTGCGCAAAGAGGGCGCTACGGGCGCAAACTTCACGGCCAATATTACCAGTCGAGAGTTTGACCATCATTCAAAGTGACTGCATTCGATAGCTGAACAACAATAAAAAAACACCCTTGGTAATGGCTAAAAACTCTAGCAATTACCAAGGGTGTTTTTTATTACATTATAAATTGAGCGATTTATCACACTATCAAATGATTTTCTTGCTCAGGGATAATCAGTTCTTGCTTTAAGGGAAGCTCGCGTACCAGTTCTTGCAAGGCACGGCGATAAACGCCTCGTTTAAAATGAATCACTTGTCCGAGTGGATACCAGTAACTGACCCATTGCCAATGGTCAAATTCTGGCTTCCCTTCATCGAAGCGGATATGTTGAGTATTTGCCTCATCTAAGCGCAGCAAAAACCATTTTTGTTTTTGCCCAATACACAAAGGGTGTTGTCCATGTCGCACATAGCGTTTTGGCAGACGATAACGCAACCAATCTTGCGTCACTGCCAACAAGTCTACATGACGCGGATGTAGGCCGACCTCTTCCCAGAGCTCGCGATACATCGCATCCATCGGCGTCTCTCCGCGATCGATACCACCTTGCGGAAACTGCCAAGCGTTGTGACCAATACGTTTTGCCCACAGAACCTGCCCTTGTGTATTTGCCAAGATGATGCCGACATTGGCGCGAAAGCCGTCTGCATCTATCATGACTAAACCTTTTTAATTTATTTAAAATAGCTTATTTCGATCTAAAACCATGACAACAATCATAATTATTATAAGGTGATTGTTATCGATATTAGGTCAAAACAAGATTCATTACCGTTATTAAACCAAGAAACAAGCAAAATGTGTAACAGTATTTTGCTATAAAATGTTTCACGAGTTTAGCTGTTTAAAATCAAGTGGTTATAAATAGACTTTTGTAAGTTTATTTACAAGACATTACAGCGAGGGCAAGTTTCAGTAATGACGGTGGAATAAGTGTATTAGTATTCAGCCATGATTTAAAAACGATTATTATAAATAAATCATGAATTAAAGAAGCTAGGCTACTATAAATGTAACTAGAGTCATGATAGTAGCCAACGACAGTTAACGAGAATGGAGATATAAAATCTCGCTTTGGCTTATGCTACACTAGCAACGTGATATAACTACCCATACAGTATTAAGGCAACGGGTATTATTAAAAATAAAAAGCAGAGAACCTGCTAATTGAAATAAGGAACAGGCAAAATGTCAGAGTCAAAAGCAAGTGTTACGTGGCAAGAAAACAAAGCTTTTATGGGCGTGTCACCGTCAGGACATAATGTACAGATCGATGCAGATAAAGAAAAAGGCGCTAGTCCAATGGAGCTGATTCTATTGGGACTTGGTGGTTGTGCTAGCTATGATGTCGTAGAGATCTTACAAAAATCACGCCAAGCAGTGACAGATGTGCGTTGTGAATTGACTGCACAACGTGCTGAAACCGTACCAGCGGTATATACCGATATCCATATGCATTTTGTGGTGACGGGTCAAGATGTCAAAGAAAAGCAAGTCGAAAAAGCCATTCATTTATCAGCAGAAAAATACTGCTCAGCCAGTAGAATGTTGGTACAGGGCGGCGTGAACGTCACTCATGATTTTGAAGTTATAGCAGGGTAGAGGCGAATATATTAATGAATGCACTTTTGGAGTTGGTCTCTAATACCGCAGCATCTGCCATTTCGGCAATGGTGGTGGCAAGTTTATTACCATGGTTAGTATCAATCGTTGCAAAAGCGTCTGGCGGTTTTAAGCTCAGAAATAATACGCATCCACGTGATTTTTTTAAAAATGCGACAGGAATGGCGGCACGTGCTAATGCTGCACAGCAAAATAGCTATGAGACGTTGCCTATATTTTTGGCGGCTGTCCTAACGGCAATGCTGTTCTTCGTGCCACAGGCAATTATCAATGTATTGGCTTGGCTGTATGTGCTGATTCGTATTGGTTTTTGTGTGGCTTATATCACCAATTTGTCAGCTTTTCGCTCGATACTTTGGGCGTTATCGATGGCTTGTTCTTTGATGCTATTTTATTTAGCGATTCGAGTAAGTATTTAGTACAGTTTGTTAAGTCTATTAACTTCAAGATGAATGAGTTTTAAGACAGCCTAGCTTTTAGATAAAAGCAGTTATCATTAGCCTACACTGGCTTGCAGTGCGCTAATGATAACTGCTTTGTTTTTTTCTCGTTTCATATCATCCCATACTATCTTAGCTTCGCCGTAGCCTTTGGTGAGCATAGCGAGCCATTGCTTGTAGCGACCGACCAGTATGACTTCAGTTTTAGCCTGACCTTCCAAAAATTTAATCTGATGTGTGATTAAATCTTCCCATGCTAAGGCAGTCATCATTCCCGTATCATTAATATTGCTATCAACCTGCGCAATCAAATCGGGACGGGTAACCGCACCGCGACCTAACATTAAATGTTTTGTACCTGCTTGCGTCATACAGTTCTGTGCATGCTCTGCGTTCCATATCTCACCGTTGGCAATCACTGGAATATCGAGCGCATTAAAACTTTGAATCTTGTCCCAATAGGCTGGCGGCTTATAACCTTGGGTTTTGGTGCGTGCATGAATGGTCAGCCAGTCAGTACCACTGTCGTTAATCGCGCCACGAATATCATCCATTCTACTGGTATCGGTATATCCCAAACGAATCTTGGCAGACACAGGAATATTATCAGGTACTGCCTGACGTACAGCGCTAATAATCTGATACATGGTTTCAGGTTCATCCAATAATACGGAACCACCACGATGGCTGTTTACTGTCTTGGCAGGGCAGCCAAAATTAATATCAATGGCAGGTGCACCAAGCTCGGCAGCATATGCCGCGTTGTCTGCCATGAGTTGCGCTTCGCTACCTAAGAGCTGCAAATGAATCGGTGTGCCACAGGCAGTCTTGGCATCATGACGCAATTCTGGAACGTATTTGTAAAACACATGCGCGGGCAAGACATGCTGAGTCACACGAATAAACTCGCTAACCGACCAGTCATAGGGACGACCTAAATCTGCCGCAATCTGCGTGAGGATTTGCCGCATCAACGGATCGGTTAGCCCTTCCATTGGTGCAAGGAGGCGAACAGGGTCAGAAAATAATTGAGAGATCGTATTTTGACGGATTTGAAGCTGATCATTATGGTTCATTGCTTGTGGTTCACTGCTAAAAGGTTGCTATAACGAAAGATAGAATGAAGCTTGAGATTGGCAGAGATGGAGGATAATTAAGTCTTACCAAAAATAACTTTCTTACCTGTCTGCAATCCTGATATCAAGTCTTTAATATTATGGATGTCCAAATTGCTCTGGGCACGAGTGCAAGCGACATATAGTAAGCGCAACTCTTCTGGACTTATCTTGACCGCATTGGTGGTGACATCATAATAAAAGTCATCATCTAACTGTACCTTTCCCCATTCAAGCCCTTTGGCTTTGTGAGCAGTTGAGATGACATAGTCCGCATTTTCGATACTGGTCAAGCTATTGACCGCTTGACTCAATACATTGGTGCCATGGTCATCGACCAGTTTGACTAGAGTTTTGAGATCGCTGCCCTCATTGGTTTCAGAATACTCTTGTACGTCACCCCAATTATAAAAGTATGCCAGCTCGGGCACACCATAAGCAGATTTGCCATTTTTTAAATTTTCGGCAGCCTGACAGAATTTCAGCATACGATCAGTGTCTGCTTGCAGCGCCACTCTATGACCGAGTTTAAGTCCAGTCAATAATTGCGACATCGCAGCGGCATTGGTACGGCATAGGATGGCGTCTTTTTTACTATGTACCATGCCTTTGTCAGTAGAGGACTGTTTATTAGGATTGCCCTTGAGCGGCACATCTTCTTGCAATGCCTTGAGCAGTGTATTGGCAACTTCTGCAATTGGCTCGCCGAAGCGAAACGACTGCGTCAATAAGGTTTGCGGCAGCGGCAGTTTTTTCATGGCATTGACCGCACCGCGCCACTCGTAAATCTGCTGATGTGCATCGCCTACATAGATGACCTGTCTCGGCTGCTGGGTCAAAATACCCATCATCAATGGGTCGGCATCTTGCGCTTCGTCAAATAAGATAAAATCGGCTGGAATGCTTGGCTTAGACAATGCCCAAAGTTTCAGATAAATATCATGCCCAATGCCAGCAGGATGACGCGCATCAATCGACTGCAACCAGCGTTGTTCTACGGCAGGGTAGAGCATCTCACGCAATTGCTCTGCATCTGAGTCATCGAGCCAACTTGGGAAAAGTATGTGTCTGGGGGCAGGGTAGCTGGCATGCGTACTACAAAAGTGACTCACCGCATCACTGACAAATCGCGACAATCGGGCTGGCGTGAGTGTGATGTATTTATTAACCCCATCCATTTGCCGACGGACTTGTACAGGTTGCAAGCCCAAATCGTCACCCAGACGCTTAGGTGAAAAGCGCGGCAAGGAGAGTTTTGCAGTGATGTCACGCGCGACATGACGATAGGCAAGTGAGTGAAAAGTGCGACATTCCACATGTGGTGGAAACTTTGAGCGTGCATCATTGGCAATCGTTTTGTTAAAGGCTAAATATAAGCCGCGTCCGCGCAGGCGCTCACCGATTAGCTTGAGCGTCGTGGTTTTACCAGCACCCGCATAAGCCACCACTTTGAATGACTTGTGATCCATCGCCATATTAAGCGCATTCAATTGCTCATCAGTGGGATCGCTCATATAAGCTGGCATAGATGCGGACATAACAAAGTTACCTAAAAGAGTAAAACATGGTCAAAAATGATGGGGGTAAAAAAAGCCACTGCATAGACAATGGCTGATTAGTGATAATATAGTCAAAAGATGTATGGACGATTGCTTGAGGCTTAAGTAACCATATTAACAGATTAGCGCGTTGGCCTGTTTTGAATTAACTGGTAAGTTCATTCTTTGTGCGAGGCCGTCTTAGCAGCTAGAGCAGCGCTAGGCTCTTCTTTGATTAAGATTTTGGCTAAAAACAAACCAAGCTCAAACAATAACCACATCGGAATCGCTAGCATCAGCATTGATACGCCATCAGGCGGTGTGACGACTGCTGCCACGGCAAAACAACCGACAATGATATAGCGGCGCTTATCTTCTAGACTCTGAATGGAGACAATGCCAGTTAATATCAATAGCAAAGTGACGACTGGAATCTCAAAAGTTAAGCCAAATACCATAAACAGTTTGAGTGCAAAGCTTAGATAACTGTCGATATCTGTCATTGGTAGGACGTTTTGCGGGGCAAACATGATAAAGAACTTTAGAACCCCTTTGAGTACGATGAAGTAGGCAAACGCTACGCCAGAATAAAATAAGAATATCGAAGATAATAGTACTGGAATCGCGATTTTCTTCTCTTTCTTATATAGACCAGGCGCTACAAATGACCAAATTTGATACAGAATATAAGGCATGGCAAAGAATGCAGCGACAAATACAGTCAGACGTATTGGAGCCATAAAGTTGGAGGTGATGTCTGTCGCAATCATGGTCGAATTGGCTGGCAGTTGTGCAACCAACGGATCTGACAATAGGTTATATAGCTCGCGTGAAAATCCGACTAACGCCAAAAATATGACCAGTACAGCAACACATATCTTAATTAAGTGTCTACGTAGCTCAATCAAATGTTCTGTAATAGGCATATCAGCCACAGCGCTTAACGCATCTGTAGACTCATTTTTATCTATCGCATCGGTAGTTGCTTCTTTGTCTGAACTAGCGACTTTTTCTTGGCGGCTTTTTTTGCGTTTGAATAATCCCATCAATCAGACTCCTGTTTATTGTCAGAAGTCTGCATGCTTACAGGACTGTTTAATAAAACGTCGGCTTTATAATTCGGCAGGTAGGGAGGCATAGGTAAACGGCGAGCTTTGTCATACGCACCAAGACGGAACCACATATTTTCCCAAGGTTTGGTCGTGATGTTTTGAACCACTTGATGAGTGCTATCTTGGGGCGTGCTGCCGGTGAAAGAGCCGTGTAAACTGTCATCTACTTCTGATACTAATGGCTGCTTAGTATCTATTAATGTCGTATCTTGCACATAGGCATAATCGAATTCTTTGGGCGTGACTGACTGATTTTTTTGTTCACTACTATTTTGCTCACCATTATTTTCATCAGCCTTGCCATATGCACGCTTATCGACAGTATCATGCGCTGCATTGAAATGTTGATTTTGAGCGTTTTCAAACTCTTTCATATTGCCGCGCATTTCTGCTAGCTCGCGTTTCATATCCGACTCAGTCTGGCGGATTTTTGCCAGCTCTTTTTGCATTTGCTGCCGTGTTTCAGCCAAATCTAGCTCAGCCTCTATTTCAGACTGTAAAGTAGAAACCGTACGGCGAATTTTGGCATACCATTGCCCAGCCGTCCGTGCTGCCTGAGGCAGTTTTTCTGGACCCAGAACAATCAAGGCGATTATGCCAAAGAGGAGTAATTCGGAAAACCCAATATC
Organism: Psychrobacter sp. NZS113; assembly: GCF_015864825.1. Classification (GTDB taxonomy): domain Bacteria; phylum Pseudomonadota; class Gammaproteobacteria; order Pseudomonadales; family Moraxellaceae; genus Psychrobacter. The sequence goes on along the minus strand of NZ_JADYWL010000007.1, from coordinate 53,750 downwards.
AAACATAATGGTTGAGTGTCACTATCTAGGAACTACAGGCTGGCGAAGTGCTATAGGCATTATACGTTGTGCTTATCGTCAGTTGGGGCGGCGTTGATATCGCTATTATTGATGTTGTCAGTAGCTGAGCGATCTGTTGTACGTGTATTGCTATCGTGATCAAGGACGGCATGCTTTTTAGCATGCTCGGTATTTTCATCTTTGACCGCTTCTTTGAAGCCCTTAACCGCACCGCCCAAATCTTTGCCTGCATTTCTCAGTTTAGAGGTGCCAAATACGACGACCACAACGACCAATAGTATTAGCCAATGCGTAATAGAAAAACTGCCCATAAAGCTATCCTCATGTCTTGGTTTTCAGTCTGTATATGAATACTTTACGTTTATAGCTTTGCGTTTATCACATAGCAATATAGTACACAAAAAGTATCGACATATAATGCGACGTTAAAAGAGCTATATTATAACCTGCAGTTGTGACAAAAGGGTGAAATCGCAAAATAATCAAACAGAGTAGCTAATTATTTTACGATTTGACAAGCTGCCTTCATTAGATTGACTTTACAACATCACAAGTTATCGCGAAGCCTTTTCATCGATGCCCGACAATCCAAAGCGACGACCTAGCTCATTTAACACAGCGTCCGACTCTATGTCGAACCATGCCAGTCCCACCAACGTATGAAACCAGACATCGGCAACTTCATAAATGAGCTCATGACGTGCCTCATCATATTGCGCTTTGTCTATACTTTCATCGCAACTGGCGAAATCTTTGGCAGCGATGATACTTTCTGTGCTTTCTTCACCGACTTTTTCTAATATTTTATTCAACCCTTTAGCGTATAAGCTAGCCACATAAGAGCTATCAGCATCTGCTTGCTTACGCTCGGCCAATACATTATCAAGTTGCTGCAAAATAGAGGCGCTTTCTATTTGACTCTCAGTATTTGCGACTGTACCAACTGCATCAGCTTCATGGTTTTGATGAGGAGAACTCGCTGCATCTGAATGATAGATATCAGCAGGATCTTTTAGCACCTTATCGACAGTTTGCCACTCTGGCGTTTGCCCAGATAGGTCCAAGCGCTGATAAAAACAAGACTCTCGGCCAGTGTGGCAAGCAATGCCGCCAGCTTGGGTGACATCAAGTACAATCACATCTGCATCACAGTCCAAGCGAATATCGTGGACAGTTTGAGTATGACCTGAGGTTTCGCCTTTGTGCCACAGCTTGCTGCGTGAGCGCGAAAAATAAACTGCTGTCTGAGTTTGCGCAGTCAACTGTAAGGCTTCAGCATTCATCCATGCCATCATCAAAATACGCCCAGATTTATGGTCTTGAGCAATTGCAGGAATCAAACCATCATCATTAAATTTTATGGCAGCCAGCCAAGCAGGTAAAGTCATAATATATCTATCATCTTATAAGTATGAAGTAAGGAATGGTCATTGCAACATGGCCACTCACTCTTTTGATATTGCGAGTGAGAAAGCTGGTTAAGCAAAGACAGTATTTTAAGAAAAACAATATTAAAGATTAACTAAGTGTGGGTACAGCGCTTCTTTTAAAGTGTTGTTTAGCGCCGTCACTTTATGTAGCCGAAAGTCGTAACTGAGAAAGTGTAGCCGTGCTTTAGCCACTGTTTCACCTGTGTGCATACGCGTAACTTTTATCACTATATTGCCGCCGTCATCATCATACAACGGCTCAACGCCTATCTCAAACAGGAGCTGGTCACGCAGAGGTACATGACCATCAATGTTTAACTGTAACTCATCGATAATCAAGCCCTGATAGTCAGCATTGATCTCTTTAATACCTTTGGAGTATAAGAATCTTGCTCGTGCTTCAGTCACCAACGCCGTCAATGATTCGAGTGTCAGATGCTGGCCTATATCAACCTCAGTATGACGTACACGCATAACTGTTTCAAAAACAAATAAATCGTTATCAAAATCCAACTCTTTTCTTGACACATTATTTCCTAGGTTGACGGCAGGTGATGAGTTCTGCTGAACTTGATATAGGTTGCTAACATCGTAACGATGACGACCGCATGATATACGGCTAATAAGTGTGATAAGTAGCCTTGTATTATTAGCTCCTAAACTATACCAGTATTCACTCTCTACTTAAGCACAGCTTAAGCTGACATTCAATCTATTTGCGGATGATTTTCCAGTTTTATTGGTGTTTTTATCAGAAAGGCTAGCAGTCGGTTCATACTCGTTATCTACGATGATGGTTTACTGGGGCAAGATTAAAACTTTCCTTGGCAAAACAGCGCGCTATCTGCTAAAATACCGCCTCCCACCTCGAGGCAAATAGAGGTTTAGTGGTTGTTTTTAAAGCCACTATTCGTTATTTACTATTTGACGACCAGGTTCTATCAAAGACAAAGAGGCAAATCATCATGAAAGTTAAGATGAAAACCAGAAGCGGTGCAGCTAAACGCTTCAAAAGAACAGCAAACGGCTTCAAACGTAAGCAAGCAAACAAAAGCCATATCTTGACCAAGAAATCAGCTAAGCGTATTCGCCAGTTGCGCGGTCTTAAGATGGTGGACAAGTCTGACGAAGCAGCAGTTCGTCGTATGTGCCCATACATCTAATAGCCTATCGTCATATGCATTTAATCAAGCGCTATTTAATTAATAGCCACTTAATTAAAAATATTTGACCTTGCAATCTGATAACGATGTCTACTATTCGATGACATCGTGATTCGTTTAATAATGATTAAAAATATCTTGGAGTAATTTATGGCCCGTGTAAAACGTGGTGTACAGGCGAATCGTCGTCACAAAAAAATCCTAAAACGCGCAAAAGGCTACTACGGTGCCCGTTCACGTGTTTACCGTGTAGCGGTACAAGCAGTGACCAAAGCTGGTCAATATGCTTATCGTGACCGTCGCAACAAAAAACGTACCTTCCGTCGTCTTTGGATTGCACGTATTAATGCTGGTGCACGTTTAAACGGTTTGAGCTATAGCCGCTTTATCAATGGCATGAAAAAAGCTAACATCGCAATCGATCGTCGCGTACTTGCTGACATCGCTATGCATGATGCAGCGACTTTCACTGCATTGGTTGAAAAAGCAAAAGCGGAACTAGCATAAATATTAGCCTATCTAAATGAATAGAACTAATATTGATTAATAGTACGATATTAATAAAAGCTACCGCTGGTCGGTGGCTTTTTTTATATTAAAATATTTTAGAGCTGACTTTATTTGCACTATTCGAATTCAGAAAAAATTCGTTTGATGTGCAATTAAATTTTTTGTTGTCTAAATATTCAAGCCATTCATATTATTAGCCTTTATTTTAAAATGAATGGGTAAATGGTTTGCAATATTTGGTCAAACCCCTACAATTACCAATCACTATTATTAATAGTCCGTTTAAATCAGGAATAATGCGTCTTATGACTACCCCTGCTGCTATCAACGATTTGTCGGCGCTACCGACCTTATCCTCAGAGCTCAGTGAGCTGAATGAAGCTCAACTGACAGAGTTTGCGAGTGCTGCTGAAGCATTGGTTTTACAGATTACTGATGCGCGTGAATTGCAAGATTTGCGTGTGCAATTGACAGGTAAAAAGAGCCCATTAACTGGCTGGTCAAAGCAAATGGGTAAACTCAGTGCTGATGACAAAAAAACCTACGGTGGCTGGTTACATCAAGTCCGTAGCCGTATTCAGCAAGCATTGACTGATCAGCAACAACAGTTAGAAGTGGCCGCATTAAATGCCAAGCTTGAAGCAGAAAGTATCGATATTACGTTACCTGCTCGTGGTGGTCAAAAAGGTCATTTACATCCAGTAACGATGATTACTCAGCGCATGCAGCAGTATTTTATTCAAGCAGGCTTCAATGTCGCGACTGGCCCTGAAGTCGAGAGCGATTACTATAACTTTGAAGCACTAAACATTCCGTCGCATCATCCAGCACGCGCGATGCACGATACATTCTATTTTGATGCGCATTACCTACTGCGTACGCATACCAGTCCTGTGCAGATTCGCACGATGGAAAAGAACGAACCGCCTATTCGTATTATTTGCCCAGGTCGCGTCTATCGCAATGACTCCGATCAAACCCATTCGCCGATGTTTCATCAGTTAGAAGGGCTTATGGTTACTGAGTCGAGCACCTTTGCTGAGCTAAAAGGCTTGATTAGTGAGTTTTTAGAAGCATTCTTTGCCAAAGAACTGACTGTGCGTTTCCGCCCATCATTTTTTCCGTTTACTGAGCCTTCTGCCGAAGTAGATATCTTAGATGACAATGGCAAATGGCTTGAGGTCATGGGCTGCGGTATGGTACATCCACAAGTACTGACCAACTGCGGCATTGATGCTGAAAAGTATACTGGCTTTGCATTTGGCATGGGTATTGAGCGCTTTGCGATGCTGTATTACGGTATTGACGATTTACGTCTGTTTTTCCAAAATGACGTGCGCTTCTTAAAGCAATTTGGCTAGATTTTTCCTTATGCCTATATAGTCAGTTCAAGATAATTTAGATACAAGGAAGGTGAGTGAAAGTGCTACAAATTGTAGACTGAGCGAGCCTGACGCTGTATCTAGTTTATATAGGATTGACTATAGCAAGTGAATTCGCCAAGCGTTACTCCAACACTTTATTATAAAATTCTGATCCGAGATATTTATGAAAATTAGCGAACAGTGGCTACGTCAATGGGTGAACCCCACGAATACCAGCGAACAGTTGGCCGAACAGTTAACCATGGCAGGGCTAGAGATTGATGATCGCTATGCGGTTGCTCGTGCCTTTAGTGGTGTGGTCGTCGGTGAAGTCGTCAGCGTTGAGCAGCATCCAGATGCGGATAAACTGCGAGTCACGCAGGTAAATATCGGTGAAGCTGAGCTGCTACAAATTGTATGCGGTGCTCCTAATGTCACCGTCGGTATGAAAGCACCTGTTGCCACCGTTGGGGCAGTGCTACCAAGCGATGACAAGAAGGGCTTTAAAATCAAAAACGGTAATCTACGCGGCGTGGCCTCTAACGGTATGCTTTGTGGTGCTTCCGAAATTGATTTAACGGATAGCATAGACGGTTTGCTTGAATTACCTGCAGATGCGCTGATCGGTACAGATATCCGTGAATATCTAGGCTTAGATAATCAGATATTGGATATCTCTATCACACCAAACCGTGGTGATTGCTTTAGTGTACGTGGTATTGCACGTGAAATATCAGTCATCAACGACTTACCAATGCAAATGCCAACCATCGCTGAAAACATCACTATTACCGAAAATGGTGCAACGCCAGCCGTAACGGTAAATGCCGTTGAAGCCTGTCCACGCTACTTATTACAATCGATTAGCAATATTGATCGTAGTATCGAAACACCAAAGTGGATGCAGGATGCGCTCGTTCAATCAGGATTACGTTCACACAACTTCTTGGTTGATGTGACCAACTATGTATTGATGGAGTTGGGTCAGCCGCTACATGCTTTTGATGCAGATACCATCGTTGGTGATATCGTTGTGCGCTTGGCGCAGCCTGCTGAGACCATTACTTTACTCAATGAGCAAACGGTTACTCTAACGGGTGATGAGCTCGTGATTGCTGACGATAAAGGGGCACTGGCACTTGCTGGTATCATGGGTGGTCAGCGTAGTAGCATTACTGATAGCACAACCAATATTATTGTAGAAAGTGCTTTCTTTGGTCAGCTTGCTATCGCTGCTCGCGCACGCCGCTTTGGTTTACATACTGATGCGTCGCAACGTTTTGAACGTGGGGTAGATTTTGAGTTACCAGAGCTAGCATTGGCACGTGCTTGTGATTTGATTATTAGCGTCACTGGTGGTCAAGCGGGTCCTATCGTAAAAGCTGAGAGTAGTGAGCATTTACCAGCACGTGCGCCAATTACTTTGCCCATCACTAAAGTTCGTGATGTCATTGGGATCGATATTGAGCCAACAGAGATGGTGCGTATCTTAACTCAGTTAGGGTTTGAAGTTGAGCAACAAGCAGATGCGTTGGTCTGTAAGCCGCCATCTTATCGTTTTGACATGAGTATCCGCGAGGATCTTATCGAAGAGATTGCCCGTATTTATGGTTATGACAATATTCCAAGCGTTTTGCCACATCTGCAAGTAAGCATGGATTATGACGATACCGCTGACTTGACTCATGAGATGAAGTTGGCATTGGTCGATACTGGCTATATGGAAGCGATTAGCTTTAGTTTTAGCGATGCAAAACTAGAAGCATTGCTCGATGACGAAGCACTGGGAGAGGTACTGGCACTAGCCAATCCTATCTCTAGTGATTTAGCCGTTATGCGCCGCACCTTACTGTCAAGTTTATTACCATGTGTGCAATATAACTTGAACCGTCAGCAACCACGCGTACGTTTCTTTGAAACGGGTCTTAGCTTTGTCGGGCAGAGCATTAGCGAATTAGTACAGACACCAAGTATTGCGTTGGTCGCAGTCGGTAATGTGTGGGATGAGCAAGCCTATCAGAATCGTGCTTTAGACTTTTATGACCTCAAACATGATATCGAGCAGTTATTACCTGCGCAAATAGAGGGTGCTCGTATCCGTTATGAGCGTAGTGGACTAAACTTTTTGCATCCTGGTCAAAGCGCTAAACTATATATCGATGATCAGTACGTTGGTTGGCTTGGCCAATTGCACCCTAACACCGCAAAACAGTTAGACCTACCAGCCACTTGGGTTGCGCAGCTATCACTTGCACCATTGCTGACTGTCGCTCGTGAGCAGCATGCTATCAGCACGCCTAGTAAGTTCCCACAAGTACGCCGCGATATTGCCATTCTAGTCGATAGTGATATTAGTTTGCAGACACTAGAAACTACGATTCGTGCTGCCGCAGGCGAGCTATTGACAGATCTGTGGTTATTTGATGTTTATCAAGGCGATAAAGTACCGACAGGTCAGCGCTCATTGGCATTTGCACTCGTATGGCAAGACAGTACGCAAACCTTATCTGATGACGTGGTAAAAACGACTACTGATCAGGTTGTGCAAGCGCTAACAACACAGCATTCTGCGCAGTTACGCGATAGCTAATATTTAATATAGACAATAAACAATGCTCTGTAGCTTTTCTATTCATAAGGCTACGGAGCATTGCTACTAATAGAAAGCCCTAAAATACGTTAAGTGGTTATTAATAAAGGACTTTTCTGCGTTTTTTATTAAAAAAACATCCAAAAACCTTTATAATAGCTAACATTAACCCTCATACCGCTAAACCATGATATTCGACATCACGACATAGCATAGGAGTTGTACTGTGAGCACCCTAACCAAATCTGACATGATTGAGCATTTAATGAGTCACCTAAGCCTAACACGCCAAGAAGGCCGCTGTTTGGTAGAGAACTTTTTTGATGAGTTGTCAGAGAGTTTGATTGATGGCAAAGAGGTCAAGCTTTCAGGCTTTGGCAATTTCGAACTTAAAGATAAAAACAGCCGACCAGGTCGTAACCCGAAGACAGGGGAGCCCGTTGCGGTATCAGCCCGACGTGTGGTTACCTTTAAAACAGGACAGAAGTTTCGCCAGCAGGTTGATGAGCGTCTATTTGACGCCTAATCTAGATGTTTGTATTGATGATGACGGCTTAAGTTTTGATATTTAGGTCGTCGATTGTTACTCACTATATAGTCTAGGTGTGCAAGCTAAGCATGTTGATATGCTTAAACCATATATGAGTAGCAATATTGATGAATATTACGATATTAGTTTGTTATATATCATAAATAACAGGCATAAAAAAAGAGAGCTAATGCTCTCTTTTTTTACTACAGTATATTCATCGTATAAACGATAAAATTACTGAGCTGGTTCTTCAACAACAACTTCGTCAGCAGCGTCAACAGCTGGAGTTTCGCTAGCTACATCCATGCTAGTAGTTGCTTCGCCGTCTACAGGAACTTCAGCGTCCATTTCGTCAGTAGCAGTTGCAGCTTGAGCATCAGCGATGTCAGCTTCAGCGCCAGCAACAGCAGCGTCAGCATCAGCAGTTACTTCGCCTTCAGCAGCAGCTTCGTCTAGTTCTGCAGAAGCGTCTTGCACTTCTTCTGATGCGTCAGATAAATCTTCAGCAGCGTTTTCTTTGCTGCTGTCACAGGCAGTTAGGCCCATAGTTGCAGTCATGATACCAGCTAGAGCAAGTAATTTAAGTTTCATAGTGTTTTCTCCGGAAAAATGAAATGATCAATAGCAGCAACATGGGTTGAAATCCGAGATTTCTCAGTATTCAACGACTTCCAGTTACAGCTACTCAGCTTGCACGCATTCTATATGTTTTCTACCTAAATGGAAATAGTCCGTACAATTAAGTAACAATAAAATTGTAAGTTTAATTTTACTTCGTATATTGATTATAATTTTTAACACCCTGTTGGATATCAAAAAAAATGCAATCAATGACATCAGATTGTTTTTAAAGAAGTTTTTTGGATATTAACTTCTAAATTTACTTGCAATAATTTACTGCTTTCACGACGATTAATCAGTAAATAAATGTAACGTTTGATGTAATGTGAGTAAATTAAAGAGGTGTTATCTATCGAAAGGCCTATACAGCCTATTATTTTTAATATAATAGGCTAAAGCACCAAGATAAAAAACAGTATTGGCTGTAATATTATACGAATAACTATCAATACGAGCAGCAGTACCTATCGTATGTTTGAGGAATAAAATTATGAAATGGCAAGGTCGACGTGGTAGTTCAAACGTACGCACCAGTAGTGGTGGCGGAAAGATGGTTGGCGGTGGTATCGGCGGTATTATCATTGCTGGTATCTTATGGCTAGTATTTGGGGTAAACCCAATGACGGCTTTGCAGACAGGTCAAGCCGTTACTGGCGGTGGAAGTAGTGATACCTCTACTGAGGTTGCAACCGATACAGATCGAGATACACAGTTTGTAAAAGTAGTATTGGCTGATACAGAAGAAGTCTGGCATCAAATATTTAATGAAGCAGGTAGTACCTATCAAGAGCCATCATTGATTCTGTTTAATGGTCAAGTGAGCTCAGCTTGCGGTAGCGCTAGCGCGGCGACAGGTCCGTTTTATTGCCCAGCAGATCAAACTGTTTATTTAGATAAATCATTTTTTGTAGAAATGAGTCAAAATCTTGGTATCACAGGTGATAAGCAGGGCTCTAGTGATGAAGGCAACGAAGGCAAGGCGGGTGATTTTGCTCAAGCTTATGTCATCGCGCATGAGGTTGGTCACCATGTGCAGACGTTGCTAGGTATTAGTCAGCAAGTCAACGAAGCCAGACGTCAAGTCACGCGTGCAGAAGCCAATAGGCTGTCAGTACTACAAGAGTTACAGGCAGATTGCTTCGCAGGTGTTTGGGCGCAGCGTAATCAAGAGCGCGTACAGTTCTTAGAAGCGGGTGATATCGATGAAGCTATCAATGCAGCCAGTCAAATCGGTGACGACCGTTTAGCTAAAGCTAGTGGTGGCGCGGTTGTACCTGACAACTTTACTCATGGGACCAGTCAGCAGCGTGTGCAATGGTTCACTCGTGGTCTAGAGAGTGGTAGCGTACAGTCTTGTGATACGTTTAGTGGAGCGCTATAAGTGTACTAGATATCATGCTAAGCGTATTTATTTTCGATACGCCTTAGCTAGACACAAAAAAGCCTGCAATCAATTGCAGGCTTTTTTGTGTCTAGCTAAGATTCTATCAAGGTAGGATTCAGCCTTGATGAGATCAATTAGCGAGTTTGGTCAAGAATATAAGCACCAGCACCGCCTACTGCAGCACCACCAAGTGCGCCACGAGCGATGTCTTTGCTATCGCCGTTACTTGTAAGTACAGCACCCGCAGCAGCGCCAACAGCAGCACCTTTAGCAGTATTGCTCAAGCCACTGCTATATCCATTAGTTGCACAGCCGCCCATGATAAGAGCAGAGCTAGTAAGAGCAGTCATTGCAATAGTTTTAGCAAATTTCATAATATCACCTGTTAAGTTATCAAGTTAGTTAATCATAATCAAAACACGATATTTGCATTGTCCAAGCATTTTAGTACTAACATTCAGTATTAGGATACTTGGGCAATAGTCTTAAAATGACCTATTGTGTTACCGCAAAACATATCGTGGTCTGTATTAATAAAGACTGCGTTAAATGTATCAAAAATTGATACTGCTGTCGATTTGTGTAGCAGAGTATGCTCATACTACCCCAACTAATAATTTATGCGCGTAGTAAAAGCGCTATTCTTTGCGAATATCCTGTAAAGGATGTTTCTCCACTGTGTCCTTGATAGAGGTTTTGCTCAGAGTTGTTGCGTTCGTATAGATAACAAGTCAGTTGAGATTGCTGGTTGTAATCTCTAATCGTAAAAATAGAAAAGACCGCTCGGAAGCGGTCTTTTTTGTCTAAGCCAAATGCTTGCGTATTATGCTAAAGCAATACGGTGCTAGCCTTAGTTCTGTGATTTACGTTTCATCTGCTCAAAGAATTCATCATTGGTTTTCGCTTCTTTTAAGCGGTCTAACAAGAACTCAGTTGCTTGTACGCCATCCATCGGCTGTAGTAATTTACGTAAAATCCAAACTTTGCGCAGTTTATCTTCATCAAGCAGGCGCTCTTCGCGGCGAGTACCAGATTTTTTGATATTAATCGCAGGGAAGACACGTTTTTCAGCCAGATCGCGCTCAAGCGTAATCTCTTGGTTACCTGTACCTTTGAATTCTTCAAAGATAACGCTATCCATCTTACTACCAGTATCGATAAGAGCACTGGCAATAATCGTCAAGCTACCACCTTCTTCGACATTACGTGCAGCACCAAAGAAGCGTTTTGGACGCTCAAGCGCATTGGCATCCAAACCACCTGTCAATACTTTGCCAGATGAAGGAATAACGGTGTTGTAAGCACGAGCAAGACGTGTAATTGAGTCCAGTAAGATAACCACATCTTGCTTATGCTCGACCAAACGCTTGGCTTTTTCGATGACCATTTCAGCCACTTGAACATGGCGCTGTGGTGGCTCATCAAAAGTAGAGGCAACCACTTCACCGCGTACCGTACGTACCATCTCAGTGACTTCTTCTGGGCGCTCATCGATCAATAGTACGATGAGATAACACTCAGGATTGTTACGAGTAATTGACTGGGCGATGGTCTGTAGCAGCATCGTTTTACCGGCTTTTGGCGGCGCAACGATAATAGAGCGCTGACCTTTACCAATCGGTGCGATCAAGTCGATGATACGACCAGTCAAATCTTCGGTTGTACCATTACCAAGCTCGAGTTTTAAATGCTCAGTTGGGAATAGTGGGGTCAAGTTCTCAAAGATAAGTTTATGACGTGAACGATCTGGCGTATCAAAGTTGATTTCACCGACTTTTAATAGCGCAAAATAACGCTCAGAATCTTTTGGTGGACGAATCGTACCAGCGATACTGTCACCCGTCTTTAGGCTAAAGCGACGAATTTGGCTAGGGCTGACGTAGATATCATCAGGACCCGCTAAATAAGAGCCTTCTGATGAGCGTAAAAAGCCAAAACCATCCGGTAGAACCTCAAGGACGCCGTCACCATAGATGGCTTCACCGTTACGGGCATGGGTTTTGAGGATAGCAAAGATAATATCTTGTTTACGGCTACGTGCCATATTATCAAGACCCATTTCTTTTGCGATAGCCAATAGCTCAGCGATTGATTTTTTCTTTAATTCAGTAAGATTCATAGATAGGTCATTAGCAAGTGATCAGATGAGAGATGCCATTAGCAGCACAAGTCACGACATTGATTAAAACAACGATAATATGGCGATAGAGGGTGCGTGCACAGAGCTAGGATTTATGTAGTTTGGGTGTTACATGTCAGCTTATGTACGAATTGCAGTCGTTTGATGCAAGGTAATAAGAAATAAATATAAAGAAGGCTACATAAGAGTCTGCGTCAAAAACTCAATATCAGTAATTGTGTTTAGTCATTTCGTTCAGCAATGGTGTTTATAACGACGATTGTGTTTTTGTTGATAAACACGAGGAGAATAGCGATAAGACACTTATGAAAACAATTAGTTTTCTGTTGTCAGCAGACTATACGGTCTTCACAATAGCATTGTCAATAAATTTTGCCAAAAAAGTCATATAATCGAGTTTTTTGCATAAAAAATAAGCAAAAAAGCCACTATCTCAGTGAGATAGTGGCTCCTTCTATTACATTGCAATTTTTAACATATGCTTAGCTATCACAAGCTTATAAATGCTTGTCTAATACTTTTGCCAATTCAGCTTTTGGCTGTAAACCCATTACTGAATCAACTTTTTCGCCATCTTTGAATACAAACAGGGTTGGGATGTTGCGAATACCAAAACGGCTAGCCGCTTGTGGGTTGCTATCAACATCTACCTTAACAATTTTGATTTTACCTTGGTAGTCAGCGGCTAAATCTTCTAAAATAGGAGCGATGGCTTTACAAGGACCACACCAAGCGGCCCAAAAGTCTACCAATACTGGTACGTCTGACTCTAGTACGTCTTTATCAAAGTCTGCATCGGTGGTATGGAAAATAAGATCTGACATAGTTTTCTCTCTTGTTTTATTATTTCTATCGCCATACATTACATAATATCTTAGTTAGATAGTAGCGTGATGAGTGACCAAAGAATCGTTTAGAAGTGGTGAAAATGTGCCATTATATTAACATGTTTGCTCAAACTTGACAGATGCAGGCTGGTTAAATTGTTTAACAATTGCGATTAGCACAATAAATCGACATAGGGCGATATGAATTATATTTTGCCTGCCAGTTGATTCTGCTCTGTGCATTTTTGATGAAATGGTTGCGACTGTTTAACCCGTCTGACATATCTCTTTACGCTTGAAATTGCCATTTACCTCACATTTTAATCCATAAGTAAGTCTGTTTTTTACCTTTACGCCTTAATATAAGTAGCCCATTTTTATGCTTTTTACTGATGAAGAAGTCAACGCCCTTAATGCTCAAGAAAATGCCCGTTCGTTTGAGTTTTTTCAAGCATTTGCACGAGATATTACGGTCTACGAGGACGATGATATTTGGGTGGTTGATAAACCCGTAGGGCTATTAAGTGTCAATGGTAAAACGCTAAATGTGAGTTTGCTAGCAAGGCTTGAGCGCGTCAATCCAGCAGTCAAATTGATTCATCGTCTTGATATGGATACCTCAGGTTTGCTCATTTTTGCAAAAAACGCAGCAGCACAAACTCATATCAGTAAGCAGTTTATTGAGCGTTTGCCACAGAAGAAGTATCAAGCCCGTGTCTTTGGCCAGTGGGAGAGTGTTGGTGCAACTGGCAAAATATCAGTGCCAGTCCGCTACGAGCCTGCGACCAAACCGCGCCACATCGTTGACCACGATTGGTCAAAGCATGCGTTAACCATGTATGAAATATTGGCTCATGAAGAGTGTGACGGTCATGCAGTGACACGAGTGATGCTAAAGCCGGTTACCGGTCGTAGCCATCAACTACGTGTACATATGGTGCATGTTGATCATGTGATGATTGGCGACCCTATTTATGCTGAAGGGACTGCGTTAGAGATTGCGCCAAGGCTCAATCTGCATGCACAGCATCTACGTCTAAAGCATCCGGTATTGGGTGCGTGGATGGACTGGGAAAGCCCAAGTCCTTTTTAATCAGATTTTTTAGTTAAATCATGAAAATTAGATAAATCATGCAAAAACAAGGACCGTATTATGCTTGATATCATAGCAGCAAAGCAGGCGGCAAGGCAGGCAGTGAAGAGACGCTTTCAATCTAAAAAGGCGCGCTTAGACACGCCAGTAGATTATGAAGTGCTTATCATCGGCGCAGGAATTGCCGGTATAGGTATGGCTTGCCGATTGCAGCAGCAAAAACACAGAGGGCTGTTTGGTCATAAAAGCCCAGGTCAACGTAAACGTCAATCATCAAAACAGCAGCAGAAAAGCTCGCAGCGGTTTGCGATTTTAGAAAAGCGTACAGATTTGGGTGGTACATGGGATTTATTTACGTACCCCGGCATTCGCTCTGACTCTGACGCGTTGACGTTTGGCTACAGTTTTAGGCCATGGTTGAACCATAGGATTTTGGCAAAAGGCGGGGATATTAAGCGTTATATTGCTGATACGGCACAGGAGTTTGGCGTCACTGAACATATTCGTTATCAGCATGAGGTACAGCAGCTTTCTTGGTCAACTAGCAGCCAACGATGGACGGCCATGGTAAAAAACCATGTTAGCGGTGAAGTGTTTACTCTGACAGCCAAGTTCGTCGTCGGTGCCACTGGTTATTACGATTATGAGCAAGGTTATAAGCCTCATTTTGATCAAGAAGAAACGTTTGAAGGCCGGATAGTCCATCCGCAGCATTGGCATAACGTCAACTATCAAGACAAAAAGATAGTCATTATCGGGAGTGGTGCGACGGCGATGACGTTGCTACCAGCGTTAGTAGATGAAGAAGCTGAGCAATGCGCCCAACACGTCACTATGCTGCAGCGTTCACCCACTTATGTGGCAAGTGTGCCAGGCGATGATTATGCGCTCGATTGGCTGTCAGGCAAGTTTTCACCTTTATCAAAAGAGCAGGCCTATATGGTATTGCGTACCCGCAATGTACTCATACAACAAGGTACTTACCGAGCGGCTATAGTAGCCCCCAAATTTATGAAAGCGCTATTAAAGCGCGGCGTCAAAACAGAACTAAAAGGCAGCGATGTCGATGTGGCGCATTTTGTACCCGATTATAATCCTTGGGACCAACGGATATGCGCAGTACCAGACAGTGATTTATTCAAAGCGTTACAGGGTAAGCGCGCAGCCGTCGTGACTGACCAAATAAACCATTTCACGAAGACAGGTGTCATGCTCAACTCTGGCAAACATCTCGATGCAGATATCATCGTGACAGCGACAGGGCTAAAGATACAAATGCTGGGTGGTGCAAAAGTATATATCGATGGAGAGGCAGTAGATATCGGTACACGCATGACTTATAAAGCGGTCATGGTTGAAAATGTGCCCAATATGGCAGTGCTGTTCGGCTACACCAACGCCTCATGGACATTAAAGATTGATTTGGCCTGTCAGTATGTGATGCGACTGCTTGGCTATATGGATAAGCATGGTTATCAAGCAGTATTAGCGGAAGCGCAGAGTGAGCATGGCGCTGCCCATGTCCAATCAGAGACTGTGATGGGCGCGTTATCCTCAGGATATGTCAATCGCGCTCAACACGAGCTACCCAAGCAAGGAGATATCTATCCTTGGCGGGTTACAAACAATTATCTCAGCGACCGAATAGTGCTCAAATACCGTAAAATAAAGGATGATTGGCTACGATTCAGTCGTTAGATTGGATGAGTGGCTGTCCTTTAATGTGTCTCGATAAAATCCGCGACTTGTTTGCTTAGCATCTGCCACAGTGTCTCTTGTGCGCTTTTACTGCCCCAAGCGTTGTGCGGGCTAAAGATGACACGTGGATGGTTCTTTAAGCTCAATAGCGGGTCATCATTAGCAATAGGTTCCTGTTCAAACACATCACTGGCATAACCAATGACTTGCTCGTCATTAATTGCATCAGTCAGCGCTTGGCTATCGACGATACCACCACGAGCGACATTGACGATGAGCGGCTGTTTAGCCATTTTTGCTAAGGTATCTGCATTAATAAGGTGCTGAGTTTGTGCATTTAATGGGCAATGTAAGCTTAGAACATCGGACTGAGCAAGTACGTCCTCAAACGCTGTATAGTCGTCATTACGCGGCACCCGTCCTTGCTGTTCCGCCCATAATACGGTCATACCAAAAGCACGCGCGATTTCGGTGACGCGTTTACCGATGGTGCCAACCCCAATGATACCTAACGTTTTATCTTCCAAATCTATCAGCGGGATATCAAGTAGGCAAAAATCACCCTTCGCTTGCCACGTACCATCAGAGACTTTTTGATGGTAGTGAATGCCTGCGCGCATTGCATTTAGCATGAGCATAAACGTATGCTCGGGCACGCTTTTGACCGCATAACCAGCGACATTAAAAAGCGCAACACCGTGCTCATTACAAGCGTCTTGATCGACGTTGTTCATACCAGTAGCAGTCAGTTGAATGAGTTTGAGCTTGGGCAGTTTGCTTATTACTTCAGCGTTAATCTGAACTTTATTGGTAATGATAATATCGGCGTCTTTACAGCGCTCTAAAATAACAGAAGTGTCTTTTGGG
Source organism: Psychrobacter sp. NZS113 (assembly GCF_015864825.1). Classification (GTDB taxonomy): domain Bacteria; phylum Pseudomonadota; class Gammaproteobacteria; order Pseudomonadales; family Moraxellaceae; genus Psychrobacter. Next base: position 37,510 of record NZ_JADYWL010000007.1, on the reverse strand, counting down.
GTCTCATTATAAGTGACGTAGTCGCTTATGCCTGTTGGGACAGGTAAGTCGATACCATCAGAAAAAGTGCCTTTGTCTAAAAAAACCGCTTGCATGGTTATTCCTTATCGAATGGTTATTTTAAAGTTGGTTTTAATGATTATCGACGTAATGTAGCATGTTGCCTTGGTCAATCAAAAGCGGTTGATTGAAAATATCGCATTAAAATAGTAATCAGAAACAGCGATTAAAAATATTGCATTGAAAGTTGAAGCTGACCTACTGAACGACTATGAATCAAAAAATTGCGAGGTATCAGTTATCAATGAGGCGTCTGGTGCTTAACGTTTTTAACGTGAGAGATAAAATGATAAAAAACCCTTACGCCATAATTGATGTAAGGGTTTTTTATAAGGGTTTCGCCGTGGCTGTTTTTTTATAAATAACAGGTTATAACGAAAAACGCTTGCGCAATTTACCAATAAAACTACGCACTCGATTGCTTAAATCAATACGAATATCATTTTCAGGGTCGTGCTCTACTTCGTGACGTTTGACCAAATCAGGGCTGGCTTTGAGATTGCTATGATGGCGGAACGCGCGATTGACGCTAATCTCTAGCAGGCTGGCACGCATTGGTTTTGGTAAGCAGCGATATACCTGACCTTTGTTAATAAGATCAATCAATAAACTGGCATCTTGGAACTGTGTTTGCACTAATACCACTAGGTGCGGTGCATCTTGCTTTAAGGTGAAGATAATAGGCGCGATATTCTCACCAGCAACATTAATATCTGTGATACAAACTCCAATATCGTAGTTAGCAAGATAATCGTAGGCAGCTTCTAAACTGGTAGCATGTAATACTTTATAGCTGTTTGAAAATTGCTTGCGAATTTGTTCAATCAACTCATCGTTCTCATCTATGACCAACAGTGTTTGCTTATTATCTGAGCTGTCGATTTGATCTGCATTTTCATCAGGGTTGTACGTCAAAGCAATTTCGGTGGCACGGCCAACAACTGATTGAAGCTCTTCAGATTTACACGGTTTGGTTAGGTAACGATAAATTTCGCCGTCGTTAATAGAGCCAATAATAGCATTCAAATCGGCATACCCAGTAAGCAAAATACGCATAGTCGATGGTGAAACTTCTTTGACTTCTCGTAATATGTCAACACCAACACGCTCAGGCATACGTTGGTCGCTGACGGCCACATGCACGTGGTTATTTTTGATGTAATCAATATATTCGTTGGGGTCAGTGGTGATGAAAACATCATGACTTTTGCGAAAGAGCAGTTTCATCGAGCGCAAAATGCGTTTTTCATCATCGATAAACGCAATTTTTGGTTTGGGTTCAGTACTTAGAACAGACGGCTGTATGTTGTCTTCAATCTCATTCATGTTCGTATCCTTACGATGAATAGTAGGGGCTAAATTATAGGTATTGTTCCTTTTGTCAGTGCCGCCCGGTTATGCGCTGCACTGACAATATAATTAACACTTCGCTTATGCTTACATATTTTGTTCTGTTAAATGATTATCGATGGGCAAGGTTAGGGTAAACACCGTGCCCACGCCTTCGGTTGATGTGGCTTGAATCGCACCATTATGTTGTTCCATAATTTGCTGACTGATAGCCATGCCGAGTCCAGTACCTTCACCTGCTGCTTTTGTGGTAAAGAACGGCTCAAATATTTGATCCAATACGGACTGGCTCATGCCTTTACCGTTATCACTGACCTCAATATAAACGTTGATATCATCAGCGTAGGTACGCACTTCGATTTTGTCATCAGGATTACCATCCATGGCTTGCGAGGCATTGTTCAATAGGTTGACCAGCACCTGATTGATTTGTGATGGTGAGCATTTGATTTCAGGCGTTGTGCCAAAGTTGGTGACAATCTCTTGATTTCTAATAGAATTACCAGCGATTTTTAGCGAAGATTCTATACATTCGCGAACATCGATCGTTTTGACTTTTGATTCATCAAGACGTGCAAAATTACGTAAATTGAGTACCATCTCGGTAATCTGTTCTACACCAAATAAGGAATCTTTAATCAGCTCTTTGAGCTCATCTGATAGGTCATCCTCTTCGATTTCATCAGAAGCACGAACGATATCAGCCAATAGTTTCTCGATTTCAGTGGTAGGCACTGCTTCATTAGTATTAAGTGTCTTCAACCCTTGCACCAAAGCAATCAAATCTTCATATTGTGCTGTCAATTGCCCAATGATTTCGAGGTTGTTCTGCACATAGGATAAAGGTGTGTTTACTTCATGAGCAACGCCTGCGACCATCTGACCGAGCGTGGCCATTTTTTCAGACCGTATCAATTGCAGTTGTGAGTTCTTTAGCTCTTTTAAGGTGTCTTGCAACTCAGCAGTGCGTTCTTCGACTTTCACTTCTAGCTGTTGATTGATATTGGCAAGCTTACCTTCATTAGACTGAATGCGATGAAGTAGCTCATTGATAGAATGGTTAACTAGACCAATCTCATTACGTCCACCCGCAAACTTGACCTCGCTGAGCTTGTTGTATTGCTTGTCATCAATCAGTTTTTCAGCCAGAGAGATTTTGTCTGTGGTCTCTTTCAATGGTTTAAATGCCAAGAATGTCAGCATGAAATAGATCAGCACAACGGTGATAAGTAACGCTAACATGATTGATCTGATCAGGTTTTTGCTTAAGTTATCTGCAATGGCATTGACGGCAGAGTCGGGCTGTACCACGATGAGTTTCCAGTAGGTTTCAGGAATCTGGAAAACATACGCCTGACTACCATTATAATAGTTGTCATTGGTTAACTCGAAATTCTGCAATAGGCGACTGTCCATCGTACTTTGATGGTTTTCACTGGCATTCACATAAGCCGAATAGTTGATAAGCTCAGAACTACTAACAGCAGTTGCTTCTGTTTTATTAAGTGTTGCAATGATTTGTTGGGCTTCTGGAGAGATTTTCGCCGCAACTTGTTTGATGATGTCACTATGCTGAGTCTCTAAAAAATCTAAGATAGGTTGCCAAGCAGGGTCTGAGTCAATCACTTGCTTAATATCAAGCGGTGTACCGGTTTTTTCATCGATATAGTTTAGGCTTTCGGGGTTAGATGAGGCGATGACCTTATTGCTATTATCAAGCAATAAAATATAACCTGAACCAGAGCTTTCACTCAGATTGACGATGTTTTCTTGTAATTGATTAAGTGTAAAGTTTACTGTGCTCACACCCCAAAATTGATTGTCACGCTCGATAGCCACGCCGCAGCTCATAGCAAGCTCGCCTTTGGTCTGAGTGGGGCTCACATCAGCCCAAATACAACCGTCAGGATTGAGGGCTCTTACCTTATTAAACCAGTCTTGTTTATAGTAAGGATTGGCAGGATTTGGATCTGTTAGGATGGCTCGGTAATCACCCTCTTGGCGTACCATCAAAAATGGATGAGTAGCTGCACCCTCACCAAGCGCACCAATATCAGGCCAAATACCACCGCTGCCTAGCAAGCTATAGTCTCGCTTATCAAAAGCATTGGCAGTACTGGCTTGTAGAATGTTTTCTTGTAGTGGTAGTGTCTGCGCACTTTGCTGTAGCTGCAATGCACTACGCATCACACGATTGACATCTGAGGAGATGCTATTGACTGCCGTATTACCTCGTTGAGCCACTAGTTTTCCGGACTCAAGTCGGATTTTTTCATAACCTTCTTTTTCGACGATATAGACGACAACGGCAAGAACAACTGCAAAAGCAAGAAACAAAATAACGGTCACTTGGGTACTGACTTGGTTGAGCAAGCCAACTTTTTTGGAGGCACTCATAAATGTATTCATCCTTGAATTATATAAAGTACGAAAAATACCATCAGCAGTATTTTTGGGTAGAAAAAGAGCCGTGATTATTAAAGCGTATCCTCAATCTGAATATCAAATGTCGAATGGGCTAAAAGAAAAGGTCAAGCAAATAGCTTTAAGGCTTAACTGTTATGTTTCTTTAAAAGTTAAGTGTCTATAAAAGCAGTGATATTCGTACAGTTTTGAACAAAACTGGTTTTAGATATTGGGCCACTAAATATTTTTATTAATAATAAACATGAATAACCAACGTAACAAAAAATGCATCTGTTTTCATAAAGTAACAGTATAGAAACAATTTTATGATGTAAATGTTTTTTATATACTTGCGAGTCGTTATCTTATTGTTTTATATGACCAACTTATGCTTAGCATTGACATAATCTTGTATGAATCTGCTCTTGAAAAGTCAACTTAACGCACTCATCTACCCGCTAACGTTATATAATGGTCGGCTAAACTGCTGGCTCGATTGATGTTGTAGCACTTCGTTTATGTCTTTTTGACATTTTACGGTGTAAACAACCTTATTTAGCGGTCGTTAGCCGCCATTGCTGTTTTCTAAGCTATCTATCTAATTTCTTACTACCTGAGTACAAAAGACATCGCCCTATGACTATCTCTATCGCTTCATTGCACAGTACTGAATTCGCCGTTGGTCAACGTTATTTATCTGATACGGAGTCTGAGCTTGGCTTGGGTGTGGTCATCGATGTTGACGACCGATGTGTGCATATCTTATTCCCGCAAAGCGAAGAGACGCGCGTCTATGCCAAAAACTCTGCGCCATTATCGCGCGTAGTGTTCAAAGCTGGTGACAGCATTTATGACCAAGACGGCAAATGCTACACGGTCAATGCTGTCGATGAAGTGATGGGTGTGCTCAAATATAGTGTCGATGAACACGAGCGCGGCATCATGGAGACTCGTCTCGCTGCCAACATCACGCTTGCCAAGCCGCTTGAGCGTCTGCTCGCTGGCCGCATTGAACGTGGTGATTGGTATGAGCTGCGTCAAGATATCTTGCGTATGCAATCAGCGCTGGCTGGTCATCCACTCAAAGGCCTGATGGGTGCGCGTGTCGATATCATTGAGCATCAGCTCTATATCGCTCATGAAGTCGGTAAACGTATTGCACCGCGTGTCTTACTTGCTGATGAAGTTGGCCTAGGTAAAACCATTGAAGCTGGCTTGATTATTCATCAGCAGCTATTGACCGGTAAGGCTGAGCGCGTGCTCATTCTGGTTCCAGATAGTCTGCAATACCAATGGATGATTGAGCTGCGCCGCCGTTTTAATCTAAATTTTGCCTTGTTTGACTTGGTACGTACGGCAGCGATTAAAGAGCACGATCCTGAACAGAACGTCTTTGCGACCGAGCAGTGCATCATCGCTGGTATGGATCTATTGCTTGACCATCCTGACTTGTATGACCAAGCGATGGACGCAGGGTTTGATTTATTGGTGGTCGATGAGGCGCATCATCTGCATTGGGATGAAGCACAAGGCGGCAATGATAAATATGACTTGATTGCTGACTTTGCAGAAGAGACGGCAGGCGTCATGCTATTGACAGCGACACCTGAGCAGCTTGGTGCACAGAGTCATTTTGCTCGTTTGCGCTTGCTCGATCCGGATCGTTTTGATGATTTAGATGAGTTTATCGATGGTCAAGCCGCTTTTGCTGAAACGGCAACGGTCGCTGGTGTACTGATAGAAGACAAGCCATTGAGTGACGGGCAAATCGCTGCGTTGAGTAGCTTGCTTACGCTCGGTGCTGATGAATTAGCAGGGATTAATGACGACGAAAAACTGCGTACCTATGCGCTTAACGAGCTGCTAGATCGTCATGGTACTGGTCGTATCCTGTTCCGTAATACCCGTGAGAGTGTCAAAGGGTTTTATGGTCGTAGTAGTCAGCCTTATCCGCTGCCATTACCTGATGCATGGGTAAACAGCTATCAAACCACGGGTAAACTGCGTGAGCAGCTATGGGGCGAAGAGAATCAACCTGATGGTGGCTGGCTAGAAGATGACCCACGTGTGTCTTGGTTGGTTGATATCTTGCGCGGCGATCTGAAACATCAAAAGGTGCTGTTGATTGCCCGTAGTGGTGCGACGGTAGAGAGTTTGGAAGCGGTATTACGTCTGCATGCAGGCATTAAGACAGCTATCTTTACCGAGCAGATGACATTGCTTGAGCGTGACCAAGCAGCAGCGTTCTTCGCAGACAGTGAAGGCGCACAGATACTATTGTGCTCAGAGATTGGTTCAGAAGGTCGTAACTTCCAATTTGCGAGTCAGTTGATATTATGGGATTTGCCTGCGAATCCAGATACTTTAGAGCAGCGTATTGGTCGCCTAGATCGTATCGGTCAGACGCAACAAATCATGTTGCATGTGCCTTATGTACAAGGCACGGCGCAAGAGCGTCTGTATCATTGGTATAACGATGCACTGAATATGTTCAATCAGATTTCACCGACGGCGCAGAGCGTACAAGAGCAATATATCCAAGTGCTGAAGCCAATGCTAGAAGGTGCAGATACGGCCGAAAACAAGGTTATTCTACAAGGTATCATCGACGAAGCGCTACAGACGAGATTGGGATTAGAAGCACAGCTACAAGCTGGTCGCGATCGCTTGCTTGAGTATAACTCATGCCGTCCGCGTGTTGCTGGGCGTATCGCTGATGCCATGCGTGATTTTGATGGGCATAATCTATTGCCGCAATTCATTGAGCGTTTCTTTGCTTCGGCCAATATAGATCATAATATTCAGCGTGATGGATCTTGGGTTATCGCCCCGATTGATAGCACTGAGATTAGTGACTATATCGATGGTTTGCCACTTGGTGACGAAGACGGTATGACGTTGACGTTTGAGCGTGATCAAGCGCTACAGCGTGAAGATATCGAATTCATCACTCATGAGCATCCATTGATGCGTGCTATCTATGAGCTGGCGAGTACCAGTACCTTTGGTAATACCACAGTTGCAATGCTCAAAAGTGCTGCTGTACCACAAGGCATGGTGCTGCTAGAAGTGAATTTCCGCGTAGAAGCGATAGCACCAAAAATGCTCAATTTGCCAGCGACATTGACCACGCAAAACATTCGCGTCTTTATCAGTGAGCAGGGCAGTGATTTATCAGCACGTATCAGTGCTGAGATGATCATGCCGCATATTGAGCGTTTGGATAAAAACCGTGCACGCCAAGTGATTAAAGTGCGCGGCGATGTGATTGAGCAGCGTTATTATGAAGCTGAGGATATTGCCCGTCAGCAGTTGGCTGAGATTGGTGAGCAAGCAAGCGCGCGCTTTAGCCAGCAGTGGTCGCGTGAAATCAAACGCCTACAACATTTGCAAACCATCAACCCTAACGTGCGCCCTGCAGAGATTGAGCGTTTAGAGCAGCTAAAAGCACAAGGCGAGCAAGCATTAAGCAACTTGTCATTAGTACCTGATTCTATCCGTGTGCTAGTAGCCGTGAAGCCGTAATTTTGAGACAAAGATAAAGAACGAGGTGATATAAAAAGCCTCGTTCTCTATGGCTAATATCGACATTTACCAGTGTATGGTCATCTATTGTCGTAGTCTAACAATCAAATGGATACTCCCAAGTAGTCTGTCGCTACCTAGCCAAAGCTATCGATATTGGGTAATATGATTACCTTTTTCTATTTATAATAAATACTAGCGATAGCGCTGCTATGACTGTATTTTTGTTCTACAATCTCTCTTGTGTACTTTCAGCAAGTGATTTCATATTATTTTGAATTCAAACGCAAAGGATTTGTCGCTGTATCATATTGATATGATTGGGCACTTGTCTTCAGATAGTTAGCGTTTTTGATAAAAATAAGGAAACATATCGTCATGTCCGATTATTCGCAACTGATAGATGAGCTGCTGGCTACTGTCGCGCTTATTGAAGTTACCCCTGATGTATTTGAGGGTAAGAGCCATGACTATGTCGGCAGTCGTATCTTTGGTGGGCAAGTGCTGGCACAAGCGATTATGGCAGCGGCTCATACGTTGGATAAAGACAAGCCTTGCCATTCATTGCATGGGTATTTTTTGCGTGGTGGTGATATCAACCAGCCAGTGATTTATCAGGTGCGTCGATTGCGCGATGGCCGCAGTCTGTCTGCACGCGAAGTGACAGCGATTCAATATAAAGAAGCACGTGGTAAGCCACCGGTTGAGCAAGTGATATTTTCAATGATTGCTTCGTTTTCACCGATGGAAGAGGGTTTGGAATATCAGGAAGACATGCCTGTTTATCCGCCACCTGAAGACTTGCTCGCTGAGCAGGAGCTGAAAGGAGAGCATATCGGTAAAGTGCCAGATGCGCTGAAATCACGCTTTATGCGTCGTCGTCATGTCGAGATTAAACCGGTTAAACCACGTGACCCTATCAATCCAGAACCAATGAAACCAAAGCAGGCAAACTGGCTGCGTATCCGTGAGCTGGGCAATCAACCAGTGGCGATTCAGCAAGCGCTCTTGGCGTTTTCATCTGATTTTTATTTGGTGGGCACAGGGCTGATGTCACATGGTGTGAGCTTTATGACCAGTGGTCTGCAAGCCGCCAGTATCGATCATTCGATGCATTTTCATCGTAACTTTGATTTAAATAATTGGCTACTATACGATATGTGGAGTGATACCACATCTAATGCCAAAGGGCTGAACCATGGTCAGTTTTGGCAAAATGGTAAGCTGGTTGCCACGGTACAACAAGAAGGCTTGATGCGATTACGTGTGCCGAAGTCTTAGCGCTAACTATATTATAACGACTAAAGAAAAAGCGACTCACTATCAATAGTGAGTCGCTTTTTTTATGGCATATGAGATGGTTGTTTAATCAGCTGGTTTGAGCATGGTTGGTACGGAAATATAGGTTATAAGATTATTCTAAAATCTTGACCATCGCTCGTGGTAATCCAAGTGTTGCTTGAGCATCGTTAGTATTCAACCAATTAATATTAATGTCGGCGGCTTGCAGTGCTTTGGTTATCTCGGCAGCTTGTTTAGTATTTAACGTCACGGACTGCGGGGTCAAATACCAGTGAAAGTGCGTTAGTGAATGTTTAATAGGCGCTTCATCTAGTAAAGTCTTGCTGATAGGTGCTGCTACTAATTCATTTTTTATCATCCACTCATTGATAATCTGCTCAGCAGTGGTAAATTCTGTCTCATATACTTTTTCATTACTACGTACGTCATTTAGCATATCCGATGGTTTATTGTCGCTAGTCTCTACTTTTTTCGCAGTGCTGCCACTCGCTTTACCCTCAATTTTTTCTACGAACTGCAAAGGTAAGCTCCACAATCCACCCCAAATACCGTTATCAGGGCGTTGTAGCCATAAAATATTGTCACTAGTATCTTTAATCAATAACGCATTACTGAACTTACTAGGCTTGGGTTGTTTTTTCGCTTTGACTGGATAATCAGTCTCGCGTCCTTGCGCATGCGCTAGGCAATCTTCTTTGAGTGGACACAATAGACAGGCAGGTTTGCTACGGGTGCATAAGGTTGCACCCATATCCATCATCGCTTGTGCAAATAATCCGGAATACTTGCTAGGTGTTAAGCGTTCCGCCAGTGCCCAAAGCTCTTTAGTCGTAGCAGACTTGGTAATGTCACCGTCAATCGCCGCCCAGCGCGTGATGACTCGTTTGACGTTGCCATCACAGATAACGCCATAATGATGCAAGCCCATCGCCATAATGGCACCAGCAGTCGATGGCCCAACGCCCGAGATCGCTTCCCATGCTGCGAGTGTCTGTGGAAACTCGCCCGTTTCATCGATTACTTCGACCAATTGCTTGGCACCTTTATGCAAATTACGCGCGCGTGCATAGTAGCCAAGTCCTGCCCAATGCTCTGCTACGGTATCCCATTCTGCTGCTGCCAAATCCTGCACTGTCGGAAACGACGCCATAAATCGTGCAAAGTAGGGCAGTACAGTCGTCACTTGCGTTTGCTGGAGCATCACTTCGGATAACCAAACAATATAAGGATTGGGCGTATCGGTTTGGTGCTGTTGCCAAGGTAAGTCATGGCGTCCATTTTCGGCAAACCAATCGAGTAGGCGTGGGGCGAAGGAGTTTAGGGAAGTAGGTGACTGAGAAAATTGAGTAGGCAAGAGTATTCCTTGTAAGTTGAACAGGGATATATAGAATTTGATATTAAGGTTATTTATGGGGTGTAATACGATTGATACAAGATGCAGGTAGGTGAGCTTTGTCGTCAGTATTATTGGATAAAGTGGCAATTAACTCTGTTGTTTGCCAAGTAAAATCTAAGCGTATTTTTAGGTATGTAGAGGTGGTTATGAAAAACACAACAGGTGCGCTAGGCGCACCCTACGAAATATCCTAGTGGACGTTTACTTCCTATTTTTCCGCGTTTTCAAGCGACGCAAACGCTTTTCTTCTTCTTTGGCTTTTTTCTTTTCTTCAGCAGCGATACGCTGTTTAGCGACCACGATTTCTTCAGCCTCAGTCATAGCTGGTGTCTCAAGCGTAATACGTCCAAGTTTCGCACTACGTAATTCATTAATGAGAATCTCAGACATGCGGTATGTATCGACTTGATTGCCCGAACGTACACAGCCGCGATTACGACCAGCGACTTCAAAAAACTCCCAATCAGTCTTTGGCAGTTCTTCAATTTTATAGCGGGTTTTTAGTAGCTCAGGATAGGCGTGCATTAAGTACTCAGCGGTGTAGCTAGCGACATCAGCGAAGTCAAAAGCCGTATCACGAATACCGCCAGTCGCTGCTAGACGATAGCCAGAGTTTTCGTTTTCAACTTTTGGCCATAGCATACCAGGCGTGTCATAGAGCATGATGTCATCGTCCAGCTTAATCAGCTGCTGCGATTTGGTCACGGCAGGTTCATCACCGGTTCTTGCGACAGCGCGCCCTGCTAAGGTGTTAATCAACGTTGATTTACCAACGTTTGGAATACCCATAATCATGGCTTTGATTTGACGACCCGTACCGACTTTATTAGGAACGAGTTGTTTACAGATGGCGATGATGCGTTTTACGTCGTTGGCTTTTTCGGTATCGCAAGCAATGGCTCTTACACCGCTCTGCTGCTCGAGATAATCCATCCATATTTGGGTCAACTCTGGATCAGCAAGATCAGCTTTGTTCAGGATTTTGATGACAGGTTTTTCACCGCGCAGTGCTGCGACCATTGGGTTTTCACTACTATAAGGGATACGCGCATCGATGACCTCGATGACCAAATCCATCTGTGGCATGATTTCTTTGATTTCGTTACGGGCTTTGTTCATATGCCCAGGGAACCACTGAATACTTGCTCTCTTATCCATCTGCTTTCATAACCTTTTATAAAAAATGCTAAAAGTAAAACAATCAACGTTTACTTTCTAATGGTGTCCAGTTTACTACAGAACCACATTACTCACGCCACAATTTCACTTAACCATCATGTGAGGTCGTGATCAGGTTATGGTTACGTCTTATCCGTGATCTCATCGTGCGCCGGCGGTAACGGTGCCAAATAACCAATGAGCAGAATCAAACTACCTGCGCCAAGGAAGGATATGACCCGCCAAATTGCTTCGGTCTGTGACAGGTCGACCAAGACCAGTTTGAGTACAACCACACCCAATAGCCCGATACCCATAAACCAAAGCGCACGCTGCCAGTAGCGACTGGCCATAATAGTGGCGATTAATGCCAAAAGCGTCCACAACATGGTCAGTCCAGTCTGAACTTGCTCGCTTTGCCACGCGCCGCCTTGATAGTCATTCCATAGTGGAGTACCAATAAAGGCATGAAGTGTCCTGATAAGGATGCTGGATATCAGCCAAAAACTAACAAGACCTAAAACAATCAGCAAATTATTAGTAGTGAAAATTTTCTGAATATTCTTTTGGATGAGCGTGTTTTTTTGGTTTGACTGCTCGTTATTATATTGCTGATTCAGGTAATAAACGCTAAAACCAACGAGTAGCGCTAACCCTGAGGTAACGTCATATAGATTCAACAATGGAAAATAGGGCATACCCCAAATCACGCCATCATAAGACCAGTTGGTAATGATGACCCAACATAGGGCAATTGGCGCAAAGATGGCTGCACTATTTAGCAGTGCCCGTTGCCAATCAAACCAGTACAGCAACCCCTGTGTGGTAGTTTCAGTTATCAGTTCAATTGCCTGTTTGTCTGTTTGATCATCACGGCGATAGCGATAACCACCCCATAATCCAAGGATCATGAATAGGGCTGGAATCAAGACAGCCATCACGCCAGCAGAGGCAGGTAGACCATAGTGTGCCGCTGCTGCGACAACCAAAATACCAGCACTTAGCCAGCTTGTATTATCATAATGTGATGAACGCTCATCGCTATGCCATGTTTTCAGCCACAACTGTCCAACAACCAACCAACCAATGAGTAAACCTGTAAATAGCAACCAGTCTGCGGTCATCCAGTCTAAGTGCTGCTCAAATTTTTGTGGTAGCTGTAGTATCAGCATCAGATAAAACAGGGATAACAAGCCATGGCTAAGCTGTCTGATTTCCGTCCATGCATGGTAACGATTAATGACCCAGTAAATGCTAAGGGTAATCAGTGCTGTGAGTGCAATCATGGTTGATGTGGCTAGCTGCCAATGGGTAAACCATTGATGAAAATCAAGCAGCAGCACATGCAGTACCCATGCCATTGCAGTCATCGTCAAAAACTGTATGAATCTAGGACTGCGCCACACGATATTGAACGCTGTGCTTCGACTATTGATAGATGTCAGCCATTGGCGCGCGGCATCAGTACTGATACCCAATGCATTGGCATAAGTGTCTATCGGGTCTGAGGTCGTGGTGGACGTTTTAAGTATTGTTGAATCGGTTGAATCGGATAAATCGTCGCGCAAGCTATCATTTAATAGTGCGGGCGAGTGGCTACTACGTAAAATAAAGACAGAAGTTAGATAAGCAATGGCTGAAATACTTAAGGCTAAAATAGGATAGTCTTTGCCAGAGAATATAAGAGTAAGCACTAACATACCGATACTGACGAGCTGTAATAACAGACCAAGTAATACTGACCATGCACGTAAGGAGCGCCTACCAAACCACACGAGAGCCAGTCCTTGGACTGACCACCCAAACGCAATCCATTCAGCATCTAACGCGAGCGGAATGACCAAAGCTAAAAAGCCGAACCCGAGTGCCAACATGCCTTCGGTAATCAACGCATAACGCTGACTGCGTTGGACGAATAGCCAGCCTAAGCTAAGATAAATTGTCCCTAAAATCGCACTGACGATGGTCAAGGCATGAGGAATACCATCTAATATCGCAGCAAATAAACCGAATGCCATCAGTGGCACTGAAAATAATAATCCCGTGTCGATAGGAAACAGGTAGGCATGCTGGTCAGTATCTGGTTTTTCGGTGTCGTCAGAGCTGGTACGATTGGCCTGATTAATTGCCTGCTCGTTATCGGTGTTGTAAGCGATGATTTGCTGTGCGTAGCGAATCACGACAAACAGGTAAAGACTCAAATGTAAGGCAACCAACAAAGCCAATGACCAACGCTGTGAATCAATGACAGCGTCTAGATTTCCGCTGATTCCCCAATAATAGGCGAGGCCAAATGTCACAGTCACACCGAATAAATTCAAAATTTTCCACGGGCGGTAATGACCAATGATGGCAATGGCCACATTTAGCAGTAGATAATAGCTGAACAAGGCAACTAGACTGCCTGTATCTTCACTGGTCAAAATCGGTGCGAAAAAACCACCAGACAATGCTAGCAACGCCAATGGGAAGGCGTTCTGACGGACGGCGAGGGCAACAGTGACGGCAGATAATATGCCAAGCCCAATAAAGCTCGGTAAACTTGGAATAATTTGATAGACACTATAAGCAAAAAAGGTGCTCAAGTACGCAATAGCTAGACCTGCGCCTTGTAACGTAATGCCATAAGAGAACCGTTTTGCGGTTAGCTTTAGCCCCAGTGCTGCTAATCCTAAACCTGCGCCACCAATGGCCATGAGTTTGAAGGCAATCGGAATTTCAATATAATCACTGAGTAAGCGCAGCAGTAATACCACGCCAACGAGTAGCACCAATACGCCGACACGCACCACTAAATTGCCACCGAAAAACCAGTTTTTAATAGAATGGAACAGTGAGGTGACGATAGGTAAAGAGCTTTCGTCTGGTTGAATCGCGGTGGTTAGCGTTTTGTTTTTTATCAAGCCTAATGTTTCGGTAGGCTCATTGTCAGAGCTGTTCGATGCCTTTTTTGATAACGGATTTGATAAAGGGTTTGCTTGTAGATTTGAGACTGTAGCAGTTGTTGGCGGTAATGGTGGCCATGTCTGTGCTATTGTATTTGTTTCATCTATTGTGTTGAGAGTTGAACTTTCATTTAGGTTCTCTTTCGTAGCATCACTATTGCTAGCAGCATTGCTTTCGATTGATTGAATACCTGAGGGAGTGGCGTGATTGACTTTTTGCTGCACAAGCTCGGTTTGTAGTTTGTTTACATCACGGCGTAGCTGCCCAATCTGCCGATTAATTCTGACGTAGAGTACGACCACCACAATTAATAGTGCGGTAAAAGCCAACCAACCCAGTTGGTTTATCAATAGATAAAACATCTTCATCACTCAATACAACTTATAATGCAGTGATAATGACGTTATTTGCTAAGAAGTACAATACTGTCCTTGCGACTTATAGTCAGAGAACTACTAAACTGCTACTGTGTTACCCTCCTTAAATGTACTGCTTGTACAATTTGCAGTCGGCTGCCTTGTATCTGTTTTAGACTTCTTTGACTATATTTGAAAGGTCATTTATGAAAAGCTACTCAAAAAGAAGGGCCGCTTAAATACTAAGCGGCCCTTTTTTTATTTTATTTGCTATTTAACCTTTGCGGTATACCGAGAGCTTTTACGCTTCTCTGTTGTTACAACTTATGCCAAGTTGGCTTTCATAAACTCAAGCATGTTTTCCCAGCTTTGTTTGGCAGCGGCTTCGTTGTAGCCAAGATCGACTTCATTTTTGGCAGCACGCTCATCGGCATGCGGGTTGGTAAACCCATGCTTGGCATTGTCATAGACATCGATAGTGTAGTCCACATCGGCGGCATCTAGCTCTGATTTAAGACCTTCGATGGCATCCATTGAGACCATCGAGTCATCACGGCCATGGGCGACCAATACTTTGGCCGTGAAGTTTTTGTCTGCTGGCTGTTTTGGTGATGGATTACCATGGAACGTAGCAACCGCTTTTAATGGCATGCCTTCACGTGCCATATCTAGGACGATTTTGCCGCCGAAGCAATAGCCAATCGCTGCTAAATTGTCACCATCAACAGCTAATTGATCACTAAAGTCATTGAGTATCAAACGGCAACGTGCCATAAGCATGTCTTGATCTTCAAGTACTTGCTCCATCCACATGTTGGCTTGCGCTGCATCGGTGGTCAGCTTACCTTCACCATAGACATCCATCGCTACTGCTGCATAACCTGCTTCTGCCAAGCGCTCGACTACTGATTTCGGATGATCGACCACGCCCCACCATTCTGGAGCCACTAAAATACCTGGTACTGGGTTATCGTCTGATGCGTTTTCTGGCAATGCGACATAGCTAATAAGTTCGATGCCATTTTCAGTAGTGCTGATTAATTCAAATGTTTTAATTGACATATTATTGTCCTTTTTTATGTTGTGAGTTTTATTTATTTGTCATTCTAAGAGTTCGTTTTTCTAACTTGTACTACCTTAACGCCCATAATCAGCAAAAACAGCTATAATAGTGTAACGCTCTTTATTAAAATGCTACTGCGACGCTATGACTATGAATTTGTTGAACAAATCTACTGATAACTTACCTGATGTTTATGTCTCGCAGGTGAAATCAGAAACTAAACCAATCGTGAGCCTGTTTGCTGACAGCGAATCGGATGAAGCATCTGAAACATTGCGCCCACAGTTTTGGGAACGCTTTAAGCTAGATGAGTTGAACCATAGCGAATGGGAAGCTTTGTGTGATGGCTGCGGCAGTTGCTGTTTAATTAAATACATCGATGAAGATGAGAATGGCGATGTGGACGAGGAGCTAGTCGAGTATACCGATGTAACTTGTCAGCTGATGGACTGTGCGACAGGATACTGTGGTCAGTATGCGACACGCCAAGAGCATGTGCCAGATTGTATTCAACTGGCCATGGACAACCTGCCGCAGATGATGTGGCTACCATCGCACTGTGCCTATAAGCGGTTGTATAAAGGACAAAGCTTGCCAAGCTGGCACTTATTATTGACACAAAATGCCGTGGCGACGCAGCAAAAAATGCGCGCTGCCAATGTCGGCGTGGCAGGGCGCTGTGTCTCCGAGACGGGCATGTCTGATGAAGAAATGGAAGATCGAGTGGTTCATTGGGTAAACCCTTAGCCAACCTTCGTCAACCCTGTATAAATGCCAGATTATTCTTAGTCAGAAGCCTGAGCCGCAGATTTGGCTTTGGCCTCCGCGCTATCTTGTGAATCAGCCAGTGGCGGGATAGGGATGTCCTGACGAATCTGTTCAGAGAACTCGCGGCCGTTCTCGTGACTATTATTGCCAGACGCTAGATTCACTTGATTATCAAACCCTTTAACCTTTGGATTGATATGGGTACGCTCGTACCATGTATCCATTGACCACGGCTGACCATTGCTTTCTGGGTTGGCATCTAACATGCCGACATTATATAGATAGTTCGGTAGCCAGCCAGAGACCCAGATGCGGTAATCCCATGGCAGACGATCGCCACTGACGATACGCGCCATATAAAAAATAATATTGGTACAGTTACTGGCCAGCGTATTGTACCAAGCAGGCTTTGCATTCAACTCATCGGCAGCAGTCAAGTAAGACTCAAATAGCGACTTGACCTCGTGTTGCTGCAAATTGCTAACAGGAAATAGATAAACTTGCTCGCCGCGCGCGTTACTACGTGTGTAGATAATATCGCGCTCTTCTGCGGCAATCAGGCTGAGCTCGTAGCGTCTAAAAAACCCAGCGAGGGCAGAAAATGATTCACCCTTTTCTTTACGAATCTCAAATGAAAAGGAGAGTGGTCGATCATCTTCAAAGCGAAAGCTGACTAAGGTATGGGCAATCAGTGGCCCCATCCAATAAGAGTTGATGACATCGACACCAGAGAGTTTGGACATATCGATCGTGCGAGTATCCCAATGCGCGGTGGCATCCTCGGCGGTATGCCAGTCAAAGTTACGAATATTGGTCAGGGTAATCAAATCAGGGTTGTTTGCATCACGCTCATAAGAGACACGTTGGCTGACTTCGCTCATCCAGTCATGCTCTTGCTGCGGTTCAATAGAAAAAAACCAGCCAACGCCACAAAACCAAATCGCAGCGTATAAAGCCGTTAACCACTTAGTTCTGGTTTTGCCACTGGTTTTTGCTTGACTCGTCAAAGGCTGGCTATTTGATGGCTTAGCACTTTTTAGCCAATAGCGGCTTTTGAGCAATGCTGTCAGTACACCAACAATCATGATCCCTGCTAGCCAAGTGATGGCCGAGCGCTCGCCAAACTGATACCAAATGGCAAGCAGCAACCAAATGGCTGATAGTAACAGCGTAATGATGATTAGACACTGCACAATATAATGTCGCCACGTAGACTTTGACGGAGTACCATTCAGAGAGTTGCTTTTCACAGAGCTGCTTTCTACGTTATGGTTATTTGCGCCGCTATGATTTACGCCGCTATGATTTACGCCACCACGAGCCATATCGTTATCTGAACGACGATGATTTGAGCGCGGCGAAAGCAGGCGAGAAAAAACAGAACGTAGCGACATAGCGTTTTTCTTAGTGGATAAAGGCTTTGACCATAGCAAAATTCATAACACACTGACAATACAATTTGAGTGAATTTGTCGTTGAATGTCAGTGAGTCATAAGATAAAGTGAAGCTAATTTGTCGTGGTTTGTTTATGATTTAATACTGAATTAATGATACGCGACCTATTTTGTTTACTGTTTTTATCCCCATCTACGTTTTACCTGTTGTTTGTTCTTACTTTGACTTTTATTAACTAAATTTTTATTAACTAAAGAGGTTAAACCACACTACCATGTCTGACGACACTCCCAGCCCGAGTAGTTGGTCGATGCGCGGCTTAAAACGCTGGCTATCGACCGCCCCTGAAACCCGTGATGAATTGATTCGTTTGGTACAAGACTCGCGTCAATTCTTAGAGCCTGATACTGTCGATATGTTAGAAGGCGTGCTCGACCTGCCTGCGACCCAAGTGCGTGAAATCATGACCCCGCGCCCGCAAGTGATTGGTCTGCATGAAAGTACCAGTCTCGCCGAAGTGATGGATATCATTCTTGAGACCACACACTCGCGCTATCCTGTTTTTGACAGTCAAGATGATGATGCCGTCATTGGTATCCTCTTGGCAAAAGATTTGATACCTATTCTCGTCCATATGGTGCGTGACCAAGAAGATAAAATAGACAGTAAACGTCTCAGAGATTTGGTGCGTCAGCCACTATATATTAGTGAGACAGCACGTTCTGACACCTTGTTACGCTCACTACAACGTACGCAAGTGCATATGGCAATTGTCGTCGATGAGTTTGGTAACTTTGGCGGCGTGGTCACTATGGAAGATTTGCTCGAGGAAATAGTTGGTGATATCGTCGATGAGCATGATGACTTCGATGAAGATAGTGATATTAATAATATTATCGCCGATCCTGAAAAGCCAAATACGTGGCGTGTGCAGGCATCTACGGTGATAGAAGACTGTAATGATGAGCTTGGCTGTCACTTTGATGATACCGATGTCGATACGATGGGCGGTCTGGTCATGCAAGCACTTGGCTTCGTGGGTGATTTAGAAGGTGAGAGCGTCGTAATAGATGATTGGAAAATCACTATTACTGATGTTGAAGGACGTTTTATCCAAAATCTAGAGCTGACCAAAACGGATGCTAACCAGCAAGTTTTGATAGGCAGTCATTAATCTCTTGCTAGCCATCTAAAATTTTATCGAGAAATATAAAAAAACACGATTGCGGTCGTGTTTTTTTTGGTCTGTGATTAGTGCATGCTACGCAATGTTACCTATTAATAGGTTGAGACTGGTATCATGGGCAGGTTTAATTTTTAGATACGGTATAGAATATTATACGGTCAGTTTCAGCTTGGTTTTTACCTGAATACTGACGCTTAAAATTTTGAAAAATATGGTTTTGGATACCTGCTATGCGTCTGTCTACTGTTGATTTGCAAAAACGCCTGAACCCCGAGAAGCCAAAGGGCTTACCTCTAGCATTGACCGTGCTAATTGCCTTGCTGGCAGGTGCGGTGTTTATCTTTGCACTCGCGCCTTATGGTGTGTGGCCTGTAGCATTGGTGTCGCCTGCTATTTTATATGCATTATTGATGCCTGATATGAGTGGCAAGCGTGCTTTTTTGATCGGTCAATCCTATGGCACAGGGCTATGGTGTGTTGGGGCATTTTGGCTTTACACTTCCATTCATACGTATGGTGCCATTCCCGTATGGCTGGCGCTGCTGATGATTGCCATTATGGGGCTAGGCATGGGCTTGTTCCATGGCTTTTTGGCGCTGGTTTTCAATCGAATGGTCGGCCGTCAGCCGTTATCTTTTGCCGCGCTTTGGATACTGCAAGAGTGGATGAAGACGTGGCTGCTCACCGGATTTCCGTGGTTGTTCCTTGGTTATGCCTTTACAGAGCAGCCTTGGCTGTCATCACTCGCTCCAGTCGCTGGGGTGTTTGCTATCTCGTTCGTTGCCGTATTATTGGCTGCCAGCGTGGTCGAGCTGTTGCGTCGCCGTGGCGGCTATATGATTCCTTCGATCGCTTTATTAGTGATTAGCAGCGCGTTATGGCTGATAAATCCGCAATGGACCAAGCCAAAAGGTACGCCAGATCTGTCTGTATCGTTGATTCAAGGTAATATCCCTCAAGATTTAAAATGGTTGAATGAATATCAACTCGAAACCCTAAACATCTATGCAACGTTAACGAGCACAGAGTGGGGAAGTGACCTTGTATTATGGCCTGAATCATCGATTCCTATGTCTCAGATAGCAGCAGCTGATTTTATCAATGAAATGGCAAAACTGGCCAATGAGACTGATACGACATGGGTAACTGGTATACCGTATGTAGACCAAGCCGCTTATGATGCCAGCACCGATAAGTATGCACCTTTTTATAATAGTGTGATTGCTTTAGGCGCAGAAGGAGAAGGGTTGTATAAAAAGCAGCGTTTGGTGCCGTTTGGTGAGTATATTCCGTTTCAAGGGTTGCTAGATGTGTTACCTGACTTGGCTGGTAGTAAAGACATTATGAGCTATAGCCGTGGCAATGACGAGCAGTCACCACTGCGTGTACGTGGTCATAACTTAGGTACGGCAATCTGTTATGAAGTGGCCTATCCTGATACCACTCGTAGAAATGCGGTCGGTACGGACTTTTTATTGACCATCTCAAACGATGCCTGGTTTGGTAAGTCAGCAGGTCCGTTGCAACATTTACAGATGGTACAGATGCGTGCATTAGAGAATGGTCGTTGGTTTATGCGTGCGACCAACACAGGCGTCACGGCTATTATCGATCATAAAGGCCATATCGTTGAGCGTGCACCGCAGTTTGAGCGCACCGTATTACGAGGCAATGTCCAAGCGCGAGTTGGTAGTACGCCTTATATGCGCTTCGGTAATTATCCTATTTTATTCGTTATGGCGCTGCTATTGCTATTAAGCTATTTTGGCAAGCGTGGGGTCGCTCAACTGCGTTTGGGCGCGTCACGCAAATAAGAGACGGTGCTAGGCTATAAAAGAGACTGGCAAAGTTTGCCGATAATAAATCCTTTAAATACTTAAGGGTTTTAACAAATCGGTATAAATTGCGATATAATAGGCCAATATTTCAAATATTTTGTGCAAGGTGGATCAGGTATGTCAGAAGGTATCGTCAATAACAATCCAAAAAAAGAGCTGTTATACACTTTAGGTGGTATTGCCTTGTTTTTAGGTATTGTCTTACTAATTGGTGTTTCTGGATTTTTACGTCCAGCAGGACAGCACATTACTGTTCAGACTGCTGAGGAATTAGCCGCTGCTGATGAAGCAGAAGCGACTGCCGCTGAAGATGCTGCTGTGCCAGCTGATGAAACAGCGCCAGCAGCAACTGATACTGCAGCAGATGCAACGGTTACGCCAGCCACAGTTGCTGGAGATTCTACTGCTGAAGGTTCTACTGACAGCGCAGTAGTGACAGCCGAAGCGGGCTCCGCGACTGCCTCTGGCACCGTTAGCCAAGCCGCTGTGGCTGATGCTGATTTGACTGCAGAGCAAGCAGATGGTGATTTGGAAGCTGGCGACGTAGCTGATGATACGGCAGCGGCACAGTAGTCTGTAATATGGACATTTACATGATCTAATAGTGCTACTTAGCTATCAAGTGATAGGTATTCAAGTAACATATATTCAAGTGAAAGCATTATGAAGTCTCTATCAACAGTGCTATAAGTATAATAGTAGTGTCCTCGAGACTCATAAAAAAAGCCCGTTCTCAACTATTGAGAACGGGCTTTTTTTATGGGTAATTGTGTAATTTTTAACCAATTTTTTCTTTACTTGAATATAACCAAGTGCAACAATACTTCGCCTATATGACCGCCCATCGGAATAAATAGGGGCTTGGTCATTACCAATATGATCTTTAAAGGAATAAAGTTATGGGCACAGAAACACGATCGGGGGCTCATGCTGCTGAATTAGACGCACTAGATACTGGCTTTATGGGGCATCCAACGCCGCTACGTCCATTGTTTTTCACTGAGATGTGGGAGCGGTTTTCTTATTATAGTATTCGCCCGCTACTGGTCTTATTTATGGTGGCGACGGTAGGTAGTGGTGGTTTTGGCTTTGATGAAGTCACCGCTTCTGCTATCTATGGTATTTTCGCGGGTTCGTTGTACTTGGCTGCTGTACCTGGGGGCTGGCTAGCGGATAACTGGCTAGGTCAGGAGAGAGCACTGTGGTGGGGCAGTATTATTATTGCCCTTGGTCATTTGTGTATTGCACTCTCCTCTATGTTTGGCATGACACTGTTCTTTGTCGGTTTAATCTGTATCGTCTTGGGCTCAGGATTATTTAAGACCTGTATCTCAGTGATGGTGGGGGCTTTATACCCCAAAGGTGACTCTCGCCGTGATGGCGGTTTTACCTTGTTCTATATGGGTATTAACATCGGCGCGTTATTGGCTGCGCTGATCGTTGGTGTATTCAAAGAAAAAGGTATGTGGCATGTCGGCTTCGGCGTTGGTGGCTTGGGTATGCTGGTCTCATTGCTCATCTATCGTTTCGTCGCGCAAAAGAACTTGACGCGTTATGCACGAGCTAAAGGTATCACTGCCGAGTGGGAAAAATCCAATGATCAATACAAAAATGTCGGTCGCTGGGTCGCTGGTTTTTTAGCGCTATTAGTCGCCGTAGTGCTATTGGTTTCTACAGGAATGATATCGTTCAATCCTGAGATGGTCGCAGAGTATATGACTTATATAATTGCTGGGGTGGTCATCCTGTACTTTGCTATTATGTTCATTTCACCTAAGCTGGATAAGACAGACAAGCTGCGTTTGTTGATTTGCTTTATCTTAATTATTGGTTCGACGCTGTTTTGGTCGAGCTTTGAGCAGCAACCAACGTCTTTTAACTTGTTTGCTGATCGTTATACCGATTTGAATGTATTAGGGTTTGATGTACCGAGCATTTGGTTCCAGTCGTTGAATCCTTTATTTATTTTAATATTGGCACCCATCATCAGTATCATCTGGGTCAAGCTTGGTAACCGAGGTCTTGAGCCTAGCAGTATGGCTAAGTTTGCACTGGGTATGCTACTCGCAGCGGCAGGTTTTGCCTTAATGATTTTTGCTTCAAAAAGCATCTTAGCGCCTGGTGCTGGCTTAGCGTCGCCACTATGGTTGGTTGGTAGTCTGTTGCTATTAACGTTGGGTGAGTTAGCACTTAGCCCAGTTGGTTTGTCTGCAATGACTAAGCTGGCGCCAGAGGGTATGCAGGGTCAAATGATGGGGCTATTCTTTGCTTCTATCGCAATGGGTAACTTGGTTGCAGCTTTCTTTGGTGGTCATGTATCAGCTGACAAAATCGAAGGGTTGCCAGGTCTATTTACAACCATGACAATATTCTTGGTGGTTACCGCGATATTCTTGCTGATATTAGCAAAACCTATCAATAAAATGCTTAAAGATAGTGAGCGTGAGAAACAGCTAGCCAAGCAATAAGGTATAGTTAATCCACTATAAAACCGCTACAGTGTCAACCTCGCTAACCATACGAATGTATAGCTTGCACTCGGTTTCCTTGTATCGATATTATTTTGGATTAACTATAGGCTGATGTACATTTGTGAATAATAACAGCACAAGTGACGTATGATGAGACGTGTTACCATAATTGGTAGCACGTTTTATTGTTTTAATTGGAGAGATATTTCTCTTGCGCCATTGAAACCCTGCTATCTGCCCAAACATCTAATGGTGTGCTGTTGTGATACGATTCTGCTTTAACCATAGGTAGTTTCCTGTATCTGGTTATTGGCAAACCTTTAACTCTTAAATGATTGAATGTAATTGACTATAACTCTAATAATAATCGGTCAATGACTGCTTAAAATTTTTCCGCTCGAATAAGACGACTATCCATAGCCGCCGCACAGTAATAATTTCTAGAACTAATTTCTTTCGAATTAATTGCTCTACCTCTAATAAGGACACTTTTAATGAATAAACAAATCATCCATGATCGTATCGATAGTCTGCGTCAGACCATAGCTGCACAAGACCTGACAGCGATTATCGTCCCATCTGCCGATCCACATTTATCTGAGTACTTGCCTGAATATTGGCAAGCACGCTTATGGCTGTCAGGATTCACAGGTTCGGTCGGTACGCTCGTCGTGACTGCTGATTTTGCTGGTCTGTGGACAGACAGTCGTTATTGGGTACACGCTGCTGATCAGTTAGACGGCACGGGTATTACTTTAGAGAAGCTGGCTCCAGGTCAGCCCAATCATATTGATTGGTTAGCTGAGCATTTGCAAGAAGGTGATAGTGTGGCAGTCGATGGCAATGTGTTGTCTATCGCTGAGCAGGACCGATTGTTGAACGCATTTGATGCCAATGACATTACTTTAATTACTGAACGTGACGTGTTGACAGAAATATGGACAGATCGTCCAGCGCTACCAGCTGCCAAGTTGTATGCTCATGATGAACAATTTCTTGCTCAGTCTGCCACCTCAAAACTTGCCGCCGTGCGTGCAGGTATGGCAGAGGCAGGAGCGACGCATCATTTACTCTCAAGTTTAGATGACATCGCATGGTTGACCAACTTACGCGGTGCTGATGTTGATTACAACCCTGTGTTTTTGTCACACATGCTCATCAGTGAAAATGACGCGACATTGTTTATCGATAACAATAAAGTCAGTGCTGATATCGCCACAGCCCTAAAAGATAGCGGCATCACGATTGCTGATTATGATGCAGTACAAGAGGCATTGAGCGCGTTGACGCCAGAAGACTTATTGTTATTAGATCCAAGTAAGGTTGCAGTCGGTACGCTATCGAAGATGGCAGACGGTATCGGCTTTATTGAGCAAATGGCGCCAAGTACGCTACTTAAATCTGTTAAAGCTGATGCTGATATCGATCATGTGCGTGAAGCCATGCGTCAAGATGGTGCTGCCTTAGCTGAGTTTTTTGCGACATTTGAGCAGCGCTTAGCAAACGGTGAGCGTTTGAGTGAGTTAGACGTGGATAGCATGCTAATCGATGTACGTAGTCAGCAGCCACACTATGTATCGCCAAGCTTTCCAACGATTGCAGGTTTTAATGAAAACGGTGCGCTGCCACATTACCGCGCAACACCAGAAAAATTCAGCTATCTTGATGTGGCCGAGGGCGAGGGCGGATTGCTACTGATTGACTCAGGCGCGCAATACCAAAATGGCACGACTGATATCACTCGCGTGGTCGGTATCGGACAAGTCAGTTCTGAGCATAAACGCGACTTTACCACAGTGCTAAAAGCCCATATTGCATTGGCAAAAGCGCATTTCCCTGACGGTATCGCTTCACCATTAATCGATGCCATTTGCCGTGCGCCTCTATGGCAGGCACAGATGGACTATGGTCATGGTACCGGTCATGGGGTTGGTTACTTCTTAAATGTCCACGAAGGTCCACAAGTCATTGCTTATAACGCGAGTACGCCGAAAGAGCGTGCCATGAAAGAAGGTATGATTTCAAGTAATGAGCCAGGTCTATACCGTGAAGGCAAGTGGGGTATTCGCATTGAAAATCTAATGGTTAATACGCGTGTGGCAAGCCCTACCGAGACAGAGTTTGGTAAATTCTTAAACTTTGAAACCGTTACTTACTGTCCGATTGATACTCGTTTGATTGAGTCGTCATTGTTGAATCAAGTAGAGATTGACTGGCTCAACGATTATCACAGCCAAGTTTATGCGGAGCTAAAAGACCGTGTCGACGGTGCAGCACTTGAGTGGTTAACTGAGCGTACGCAGGCTATTTAAAGTAAAGGCCTATATCTGCGAATCTAAAATAGAAAAAGCCCTGTAAATCATTTACAGGGCTTTTCCGTTATCGGAACGCAGCATTTAGCTTCGTTATGATTCTTTATTGGTCTGTGATTTATCTTGATCGCTTAGATTTTGGATGACTTCAGCATGTAGCCAAGACTTTAAGTTTTCAGACATCAGCATCATTTGCTCACTGAGGTAATCATCAATTTGTACCTCAAGTTCACGGATCAGTTCTTGATGCGTGGTACTCAGTTTGGCGTCTTTTAATGCCAACTTGATGGCATTACTGGCTTTATCGTTGATGGCTTTAATAGCGCTATCATTTTTAACGCTGCTATCATTATTAACCGTATTGTCTTCAACAGCGTTCGCATGTTCGCTAATGGTTTTATGGTTCGGCGTAGGATTTTCAGTAGCCACACTTTTGGTATTATTTTTTTCAGAGCTATCAGGGATGCTACTATTAGCGTTGTTTTCAGTATTTGTCTCAACTGCTACTACTGACTTATCATTGTTCTTATCAGCGGCTATTGCTGCATTCTTTTCTTGTTCTTTTTGTGCGGCCTCTGCTTCTTCACGCAGTTTGGCCTCTTCTTTTAATTTAGCTTCTTCTTTGAGCTTGGCATCCTCTGCCGCTTTTATTTTCTGTGCTTCTTCGATACGTTGTTGTTCGGCGGCTGCGCGTGCTTGCTCTTGTTTATCAGCAATGGCCTTTGCAATGGCTTGCTCGGCTTCGTGGTTTTCATAAAGCTCATCAATATGAGCATCCAAATCATGGGTTTGAAATTCAAAGCTCTCAAAGGGTGTATCGCTTTGCAGTAAAGTGGTAATGTCTTTTAGCTCTTGGGTAATAGCTGCGCGGATGGGTTCAGGCGCACACGTCCAGCGTTGATAAAACTGATGGGAAAATGAGTAGCTTGACATGGTATCTTCCATAAATGTTCCAAAAATTACCCCTTATCATACGCAAGTAAGATAAGGGGCTGCAAGTGGACAAACGTAGTAAATCTGACACCAAGGTTACAACGCATCTCATTATGCGCTTTTATGCCCTAGTCATTGTTAGGCCAACGTGCAAAGACTAGTGAGCCATTGGTGCCACCAAAGCCAAAGCTGTTCGAAACAGCGTATTGTAGGTTTTCAACTTTACGAGATTGGTTGGCAACATAGTCAAGGTTGCAATTGTCTTCGAGATTATCTAAGTTAATGGTAGGTGGTACATGCTGATGCTGAAGCGCCATTACAGTGAAAATAGCTTCAATACCGCCCGCAGCACCAAGCAAATGGCCTGTCATAGACTTGGTGGAGCTGACCAATATAGTGTCTTTAACTGCTGAAAAGACGGTTTCGATAGCCAGTGATTCGGCGACATCGCCAGCAGGTGTACTGGTACCATGTGCATTGACGTAACCAACTACAGAAGGCTCGATACCCGCATCATGAATCGCATTTTGCATGGCACGGGCAGCACCGCTACCATCTTCTGGTGGCGAGGTAATGTGGCTGGCGTCATCACTCATGCCAAACCCAACCAGTTCTGCCAATATCGTTGCACCACGTGCTTTAGCATGAGCAAGGCTCTCTAATACCATTACGCCAGCACCATCACCGAGTACAAAACCATCACGGTCTTTATCAAATGGACGAGAGGCTTTGGTAGGCTCATCATTGCGCGTTGATAACGCATGCATCGCGGCAAAACCAGACATACCTAAAGGACTTGAGCCTTTTTCGCTACCACCTGCCAGCATGACATCGGCATCACCATGTGCAATCAATCGCGCTGCTAAACCAATGGCGTGTGTTGAAGTTGTACAGGCTGTCGATGTAGCAAGGTTAGGGCCTTTTAGTTTATGTTTGATGGCTACAAGACCAGCTGCCATATTCACAATAGAGCCAGGAATAATAAAAGGCGATACTTTTTTTGGCCCGTGAGCATTGAGCGTCGCACAGCTGTTTTCGATGGTTTGAATACCGCCAATACCTGACCCAATAATCACGCCAAAACGTTCTTGATCGACATTTTTAACGGGCGCATCAGCTGCACCAATCTCATCGATGAAGCCAGCATTATGTAAGGCCATGGTAGTTGCGCCGATGGCATAATGCATAAACTCATCATAGCGGCGCGCATCTTTTGCATTCATATATTGCTTGGCATCGAAGTCTTTGACCACACCGGCAATTTGAGCGCGGTATTCTGTGGCATCAAAGTGAGTGATGGGTACGATACCACTTTCGCCATTCAGAAGTTTGGTCCATGTGCTCTCAAGATCTAGGCCCAGTGGGGTGATAGCTCCCATACCGGTAACGACCACTCGAGTGTCATCATCGCGCTCATAATGAGGCTTTTTTGGACGGCGCTTTGTGCCAGTCGTCGTCGGTGATGTGGCTGTATTGATGTCTTGGCTCATGCTATATGTCCTGTACTTGCGTTCCTAAAAGGATGGTTTTTTCTGATATTATTTGATTGCGCTGTCGTCATATCGTTTGTTACTGTCGCGTTATACTATTTATAGCGTCATACATGCATTTTTACAACCATTATAAAACACTTAAGTGTACATATGTAAACTTAAGTGTAGTGTACTTGCGAAGCCTAACGAGTGTATCAAAGGCTACCTGCTGCTTTAGCTATCTATTGCTTTAATAGTATAAAGGTATTGCTGATGACTGCCTATACTTTGACTATGTAGTTTATCCACGATAAGGCCGTTACTATCTAAGGTAAAGACATTATGTTGTCGTCTCGCTAAATATACTCATGTATAACTTATACTGGGTACATTGATATCAATATAACCATGTTCTATTGGACTGGTAATAACAACAGACATTAGTGAGACCTGCAGTATAGTAATGAAATCTGCTACGCAAAACAGACTTGTCCCAACACCACGTTTTTACTTGCACCCGTCACTGCTGGCAAATTACCTGTTTCACCCATCAATGTTTGTCTTGCTAGCCATGCAAAAGCAACGGCTTCTACCCACGTTGGATCCAGTCCCAAGCTCGCAGTCATTTCTATTGTGCAATGAGGAAGGTGTACCTGCAAGCGTGTCATTAAATAGCCATTCAATGCACCGCCACCGCAGACATATACCGCAGTATTTTTATTAGCGTCGATAAATTGATTAATTTGCGCACTCGCACTGATGGCCGTCAGTTCAGTGAGTGTAGCCTGTACATCTGCTGACGAATAACGAATGATAGCAGATGCTTGTTCGAATTTTTGTAGCTCTTCTTGCAGCCATGCTAAGTTAAAGTCTTCACGCCCAGTACTTTTGGGATAAGGTTTTGCAAAAAACGGATGTACCAACAGCTGGTTGAGCAGCGGCTCAATGACTTGACCAGACTGCGCCCATGCACCACCCGCATCATAACCTTTATTCGTATGCAACGCTGTCCATGCATCCAATAGTAAGTTGGCAGGGCCAGTGTCGTAACCCACAACGCCATTATCTACAACATTACCTATGATACTGTCTGGTTGATTTGATGAGTTAGTAGAAGTCGCTGGCAAGACAGTGATATTAGCAATGCCGCCCAAGTTCAATAACACGCGAGTACTGTCAGGCGTGGCAAACAGTGCTTGATGAAAGGCTGGAACCAATGGCGCACCTTGACCACCAACGGCCATATCACGGCGTCGAAAATCGCTAACCACACTGATACCTGTACGCTCAGCGATGATATTGGCATCGAGTAACTGTAAGCTAAAGCCCATCTGCGGACGATGGCGCACAGTCTGACCATGACAGCCAATGGCTAGCACCAACTCTACATCGGTATCGGCTTGTTTTAATAACGTATTGACCACCTCACTTGCAAACTCACCATACTCGCGACTTGCCCAGCCGAACCAGTCCAGCTCGCTATTTGGTTCGTCAGCTGTGGGTGTTAATGCCTGAACACCGTTGGGCTGACATAATGCTAACAATACTTCACGCAGTCGCGGTGGGAAGTCTTGACTATAAGAAGCTAACAAGCGCATGGGCTGCTGCGTTTCTTCTTCATTACCAGTATCTGTACCGAATTGACAAAGAACGGCATCCATACCGTCCAAACTGGTGCCCGACATCATGCCGATATATAAGCCATCATCGAAGTTTTCAAACACAGTCTGCTCAAGTGCCTCAGTAAGTGTGGCATAATTTAAATCGTCAATATTTTCCAAGCTATTATCCAAATCACTGTCCATCTCTAAATCTGGATGAGTATTGTGTCGAGTATCAGCAATCGATGCGGGGTTGGTCATGGCAATTTACCTTAAAAAACGCTAGTATATCCGTCAAATTCTAACATCTTTTGCAGGCTACGAGACCTTAATACCATTCCCAAAATCAGAGCAGCAAGGAAAATGAGTGTAAGTCCTGTATTTAGTAGACTAAACGAGTTTGCCACCGCTCATCGTATTTTTTGGTTTAGTAACATTTAGTATAAATAGCCCAAACGTTTAACCCTTAATAAAGACAATAAAGAGATCATCATGACCACGCAAACTTACACCCTAGAAGAACAACTTGCTCTTATCCAACGCGGAACACAAGAAATCCTATCTGAAGAGGATTTAGTGGCGAAGCTTAAGCTAAACCGTCCATTGCGTATCAAGGCAGGCTTTGATCCTACTGCACCTGACCTGCATTTAGGTCATACCGTACTAATCAATAAGCTTAAGCACTTTCAAGACTTAGGTCATGAGATTTATTTCTTAATTGGTGACTATACGGCCAAGATTGGTGATCCTTCTGGCAAAAACAGCACGCGTCCGCCATTGACTGATGAGCAAATTAAAGCCAATGCCACGACCTATGCTGAGCAAGTATTTAAAATCTTAGACAAAGAAAAAACCCGTGTAGTTTTTAACTCAGAATGGTTTAACGATATGTCAGCGGCAGATATGATTCAGCTTGCCAGTCAGCAAACCGTTTCGCGTATGCTTGAGCGTGATGATTTCTCTAAGCGTTATGCCTCACAGACCCCAATCTCGATCCATGAGTTTTTGTATCCGCTCGTGCAAGGCTATGATTCTATCGCGCTGAAAGCCGATGTTGAGCTTGGTGGTACCGATCAGACCTTTAACCTATTGATGGGTCGTACGTTGCAAGGCCGTTATGGTCAAGGGCAACAAGTATGTATTACCGTACCAATTTTGGAAGGCTTGGATGGCGTTAATAAAATGTCTAAGTCTTTAAATAACTACGTGGCCATTTATGACGCACCGGGCACGATGTATCAAAAAATCTTATCTATGCCAGATACATTAATTCGCCGCTATTATGAATTTTT
Organism: Psychrobacter sp. NZS113; assembly: GCF_015864825.1. Lineage (GTDB taxonomy): Bacteria > Pseudomonadota > Gammaproteobacteria > Pseudomonadales > Moraxellaceae > Psychrobacter. The sequence goes on along the minus strand of NZ_JADYWL010000007.1, from coordinate 6,679 downwards.
AAGCTTTAAACCAATGGATGAAGTCGAAGGTCTACTGGCAGAAATGGAAAATGGTCGTAATCCACAGGAAATCAAACGTATTCTAGCGGAAGAGTTAATCGAGCGTTTCCATGATGCTGATGCCGCTGCCAATGCGCACAAATCAGCGGGTAATGTGTTGGCTGATGGCGAATTGCCAATCGATTTGCCAGAAGTAACGGTAGATCTAGAAGGTCAGGATGCACTGTTTATCACTCAAGTACTGAATCAATCTGGGCTTGCGAAAAATAGTTCATCTGCCAAAGACATGGTAAAACGCGGCGTAGTAAAAGTAGATGGCGATGTGGTTGATGCAGGTTTCAACTTAACTTCTGGGCAAACCGTGGTTATCCAAGCAGGCAAAAAAGCCTATGCGAAAGTGACTGTTGGATAATATGGATAAGATTTCAATACTTGAAGAGATAAGCAAAGAAATTATAGAGTTACAATATGATGATTCTAGAAGAGCTGAAAAGCTCTATTCTAGAGTCAGTGTTATAGTTGAGAAGTTTTTTGATTCTAAAGTGAAATATATAAATGAGCTTTATGCGATCAGATACCTTTTAAAAGGTATCAACTGTAGTGCGACTGGATCTGACAAAGAAATAAAGTGGCAAGAAGGTAAAGAGAAGCTGGAAAATCTAGTCAATACTTTAGTTTATGATGTCAATATTTCTAAAAAACTAACAGGGGGACAAATTATGTCCGCTTTTGATAATCAGAGTAAGTGCTCAAAAGTCTTTATCGTTCACGGTCACGATGATGGCGCGAAAAATGAAGTAGCAAGGTTTATTGAAAAAATTGGTTTTGAAGCTGTTATCCTCCATGAGCAAGTAGACTCTGGTGCTACAATTATAGAGAAGTTAGAAAAACATACGGATGTAGGTTTTGCTATCGTTCTCTATACTGAGTGTGACATCGGCGGAGTTATTAAGTCTAAACTAGAAGAATTCAAACCAAGAGCAAGGCAAAATGTTATTTTTGAACATGGACTCTTAATCGGTAAGATTGGTCGAGCGAATGTTGTTGCACTTGTGAAAGGTAATGTCGAAATTCCCAATGATATATCAGGTGTAGTCTATAAGCCTATGGACACAGGTGGAGCTTGGAAATATAGCATTGCTAGAGAAATGAAAAGCTCTGGCTATGATGTTGATATGAACAAAATTGACTAATTGGATGTAATAATGACAGACAAGACAGTTCGGCAAGGCATCTACCGCCATTATAAAGGCAGCCTTTATCAAGTGTTGCATACCGCGCAGCATTCAGAAACCGAAGAATCGCTAGTGGTTTATCGTTGCCTATACGGTGAATATGGCGTGTGGGTTCGTCCTTTAACGATGTTTACTGAAACCGTCATGGTAGATGGTAAGCAAGTGCCACGGTTTGAATTAATCAAAGACTTAAACGATTAGTTTCAGTTTTCTGCGAACACATCTCACAGCTGACTCAACAAAAAAGCGACTTTCAAAGTCGCTTTTTTATGTCTACTTAGACCAATATCTTAAGGGTTAATGATGCAAAAACTGCTTTAACACCTGATAAAAAGCCACAGGCGCATCCATTGGCACCGCATGACCAGATTTCGGTAAAACCGTTGCAGTGGCGTTGGGCAGTAACTCAAGCAACTGTTGTTGCCGTTTTGGATCATACAACTGCGAGCGTCCACCAATTAACAAGGTGATTGGAATAGTTACCGTTGGCAAAACGTCGCGGTAGTCATAGGGCAGCGCAACATAGGCAGATAGACAGCGTAGTTTATGTTGCCATGTTGCGTGCTTCATTAATGAGATTTTGTGCGGTGCTCGATAGCTCAAGGTTTTCGTCAATACCTGTGAAGGTTTGGTGCTGACAGAGAGCAGTGAAAACGAGCGCTCTATATCCAACAAATCTGCTTTTAATCGATAGGGTAGATGACGAAAATCATCAACGTGCATATATGGCTCAGCATGAGAAATTAACCGCGTAAACTGAGCAAATAATTCTGTCTGACGTGTACTAAAGACGCCGCCATCTTGCCAGTCGGGCTGATTATGGATAAGAGGCGATTGGTCAATATTCAGATAGCGGCTGACACTGTCATGACCAAAACGCTTAAAGTATGCCCACATGACCAATGCACCCATCGATATCGCAGCAATAGGTAAGGCGTCTACGGTTGTCTGTTGACGAATATGCTGTACCACTTGCTGTGTGTCTTCTGCATATTGTTCAATAAAGTCAAACGTTGGTAACGTCAAATCACTGGCCAAACCAAAACCACGAAAATGCGGCAAATAAAAGCAGTATTGTCGGGTCAGGGATAATATAAACGGCAAAAACTGCCGTGCATCCATACCAAAAGCATGTAATAGCAGCACAGGTTGACCTTTGCCAATCACAGATATCGGTATCATCGTACCGTCAGTCGCTGTCACATGAGTGGTTTGCAGTTGGTATTGCTCAGGTATTTTGAATGCCATGTTGAACGTCGCTTTGAACATATGGGATTTATATGGATTTAACTATACTACTGCCAGAGTTTGGCGTAGTTAGCATCACTAATGTTAGCAATATCTAATGTTGATAGCATCTCACGTAGGGCGGTCCAACGTTCGGCATCTGGTTGGATAGGTGCTATCAAGCGCTTCAAAGTGTCGTTGATAATGTCGTCCATCAATGCCGATGGTGTCTCATCTGTATAGGCATAATAAATAGTGAGTGCTTGTTCGGGATTGTCGATACACAACTGCGCCATTGCTGTACTGACGGATACAAACTGTGTCAACGCTTCTGACTTTTCTTCCCAAATACTGTGGGTGGTCATCAGCTCCAATGCCGAAAAGTTGGGATACGGTGATAAGTGCTGATCAATAAAGGTATAGTCAAGCCCTGTATGATTGGCCTCAATACCTTCAAAGTTATAGAAGCACAACCATGCGCCATCAAATTCGCCTGCTTCATCACCCTTTTGTAAGTTTTCTAAGTGCTGAAAATCGGTCTCTACAAAACTGACATTAGCGACATCTAACACAAAACCATTTTTCTTGGCATAACGGCTTAAAATCTCAAAGCCAATTTTATTGGTAATAGGGTTTGAGGCAGGTGTTGTAATACGAATCGGTTGGTTCTGATGCAATTTATCAAGGCTGCTTTGCTTGATAAGCACGCCACCATCCGTCACAAAAAAACAGCCCAATGCTTTTAAGTCTTCAAAATAATGCTCGAATAAGTGAATCGGTTCGTTCACGTGTAAATCAATATTGCCTGCTTCTAATTCTGCAAAGCCATCATAATGTTCAGTTGGCTCTATCATTTTGATATCAAGCCCTGCATCAGAATAGGCGCCAGTATGAATGCCCGCAATAAAAGGCAGGTGATCTGGATTTAAAAACCATTCTAGCGTCAGAGTGAGCGGCGTATTAGCCATAAAATGTCCTTATAGTTTAATAAATAACAGTATTGATGAGCGATGGTCTTGATGGTTTAGCCTCTCGATAACTGAGAGTGTCAAAGAGTAAGAGAGCTGACCATAGCATAAAATAAAAGTGGTTATGACAGTTAATGCTCGATCATCTTACGTCTATAGTAGTGATAAAACTCATAATGATAAAGCAGCAAAAAATTAGGCGGCAATACCGTATCTGTTATCGATAAAGTATTGCCGCCTAATGGTAAACCTACTATTTACTTGTGTTAACTAACCATCATTTTTTGCAATGGTTAAGCCATTATACGTTTGCGCAACTGGCATCACTTCTAAGCGGTTCACGTTGATATGTGCAGGCGACTCAATCAACCATAATAAAATATCGCCAACATCGTCACCAGTCATGGTTTTGAAGCCGTCATAAACCTTGGCAGCTTTGTCGTCATCGCCATGATAGCGCACATTTGAAAACTCAGTGCCCGCTACATTACCTGGCTCAAGATTGGTCACGCGTACTTGCGTGCCAAGTAAGTCAGCTCGCAAGTTTAGACTGAACTGTTTTACAAATGCTTTAGTCGCGCCATAGACGTTACCACCAAAGTACGGCCAGCTGCCTGCAATCGAGCCAACATTGATGATATAACCGCTATCACGAGCCACCATAGCTGGCAAGACTGCATGGGTCAAGGCCATTAACCCTTTGATATTGGTATCGGTCATGCGCATCCAGTCATCTAGATTGGACTCTTGTGCTGGCCCAGCGCCCAGCGCCAATCCTGCATTATTAACCAAGACATCGATTTGGTTAAAACCGTCAGGCAAGTCAGCAATGATTTGTGGAATAGAAGCCGTATCGCTGACATCCATGACCACAGGTAAAAATGCCTCGCCCAAATCTGCAGCCAAAGCTTGTAACTTATCGAGGCGTCTGGCACAGCCAATCACGCGATGGCCTTTTGCCACCAAACGCTCAGCCAATGCCTTACCAAAACCTGCGCTAGCGCCTGTAATCAATACGTTCATGTTATATCCTTATCATTGATACTGTATGCTTTTGTCATGACTATCTAAAATAACCGAATGCCTTGCTAAGATAACCGAATACCTTAGTTTAAAGGTTACTGATTTAGTTGCTTACCAAATATCTTATCACCAGCATCGCCAAGACCTGGAATGATATAGCCGTGCTCATCCAAATGGCTATCCAATGCGGCAGTATAAATAGTCACATCAGGATGTGCTTCGTTGACCACACGTACACCTTCAGGCGCAGCTACTAATACGAGTGCTTTAATATTAGTACAGCCATTTTTCTTTAGCATATCAATAGTCGCAACCATAGAGCCGCCTGTTGCTAGCATCGGATCGATGATAAGTGCTGGGCGTTTGTCCATGTGGCTGACGAATTTTTCAAAAAATGGTACTGGCTGTAAGGTTTCTTCGTCACGTTGCAAGCCTACGACAGAGATTTTTGCAGTAGGAATCAGATCGAGCACCCCGTCCAACATGCCGATGCCTGCACGTAAAATTGGTACAATCGTTGCTGTCTTACCGATGATTTGCTCACCAGTGATTTCGCCACACCATCCTGCCATTGGGAACGTTTCAATCTCGAAGTCCCGGCTTGCTTCATATGCCATCAAGCGCGCAAGCTCTTTGGTCAATGTACGGAACTTATAAGTACTACAATCTTTTTCACGCATAAGGCTGAGCTTATGACGAACTAGTGGATGATCGATTACCGTAATTTTTAAACCGCTATTTAAGTCGCTCATAGAATCTCTCTTGATTTTGGGGCTGATGCTTGCGCAGTCACTGCGGTTGCCATTATTATAAAAGATACAAACACATACCACGTGTCCACTATATATTTGACGCATCAATATTAAAATTAATGCGCAAGGTAGCCAAATGCTTCTATCACACTTTTGACATGATAGAGGTTAAGACTGTATGGCTCATAAGTATGATTAAGATGTTATCAAAAACGCATCTAAAGTATCATTACATTTCGAGCCGACTATATTTGACTATATAAAGTGATTATAAATGTAGTAGTGTTTAGACCTGCTATGATACCAAAAAAACGACTTTTCTGATGAAGAATATCATGACCAAACAACCAGACAGTGCTCAAAAAAATACTAATACTACCAATGACAACCCAGTTTTATCCGAAACAAATGCCGCAAAAGTAGAAACACATCCTTTTCTACCTGTATTACCGCCCAATGCCACCGTCATGATGATGGGCACGTTTCCACCGACTAGTGATAAATGGGCCATGAGTTTTCACTATCCTAATTTTTATAATGATATGTGGCGTATCTATGGACTTGTATTTTTTGATGATGCAGATTATTTCAGAGTAGGGGACGAGAAGCGCTTTGATCCTGAACGTATTCGCGCCTTTATGTTTGACCGAGGTATCGCTTCTTGTCCGACGGTAAAGCAAGCCATTCGTGAGACGGGCAATGCGTCTGACAAGAACTTAACGGTAGTAACGCCTGTTGATTTAGATGATATCTTGCTACAAGTGCCAAAAGTTAAAACGTTGTTTACCACAGGTGGTAAGGCAACTGAGGTACTACTCAATTTATTAAGCGAGCCACCTACTAAGTCCAAGTATCCTAAGACCAATCAAAGTATAGATTACCCTTATGAATGGCAAAGTACAGGTAAGAAAGCTGATGTGAATAATCTAACCTTATATAGGTTGCCATCAACTTCACGGGCATACCCTTTATCATTAGATAAAAAAGCCGCTGCGTATAGAGCATTTTTTGAAAAAATAGGTAAGTTATAAAAAAGATCATCCTATATAGAAGAAGATGATTTCAACCAAAAAACTGTTTAAGACAATGAGAAGTTTATTTTCATAGCTAACCTTTTGATAAGTAGCCAGTATTCCTGAGGGACTCTTATAAACTATAGAATAGTTTATAAGAGTCCTTGACCGCGCCATCAAACCGAGTATAATGCCACCCAGTCAGAAGGGAAGGGTATTTAGGAAGTGGTTAATCACTCAACGAATATCTTAAGTAAATTAGTTTTAAACTAATAAAATTTACTTCTTGACTTAGTAAAATAAGCGTCTATAATACGCACCTCATTAGGGGGAACTAGCAGTTAGGAAGTGTATAATTACACTGAAATAACGTGGTTAACTTACTGAAACGAGATAAAAAAAGAAGTTGACAGACTATTAAAACATGATATGATAGTCAGCTCGCTAAATAGGATAAGCCG
>NZ_JADYWL010000048.1 GCF_015864825.1 Psychrobacter sp. NZS113 | reverse complement strand
CATCTCTTGTGGATATCTTTAGCACGCCACACGTCCGTCACAAGGGACGGCAGCCTTTAATCAAATGTGCAAATATGACTTCAATTTATATTCTTTTCCCTTTTTTACGTTCTTATGTCTTTTTATGCCTTTTATATTTTTTATCTTTTTGTGGTCGACAAGGGTGTTTCCCTTGCTCCTACGTATTCCTCAATTGTGATAAGGAAATCAGACCTACGTAGTTCCTTGAGAACTAAGCGTTGGTTAAGTTGTTTTTATCTTTTTTCGCAAGATATATTTTAACCGAACAAAAGGTCATTTAAGGCGTACCCAAAATGAGGTTCCTGGTTTCAACTGAAAACGAGATTTTATTGTTTCCAGTTTTTGGTTCGTTTGAGAAAATATTTTCACTAAAAATGTTTTTAAAAATTCAACCAAAAGTGAAAATGAAAACAGAAAACAGCCAAACCAAATGTCCGTAATGGTTATGCTACTAAGCAAATTCCTCTTCAAATGGGATGAAAGTAAAATGATTT
>NZ_JADYWL010000047.1 GCF_015864825.1 Psychrobacter sp. NZS113 | reverse complement strand
CGTAAATGATATACCGCGTTAAATGCACATGCAAATACTGGAGCTCTAGATAAAATACTTGAGCAAGTAAAGCAAGAGCGTATCTCTGAAGGTAAAATCGATAAGAAACGTGAACAAGAGTTCTTATCAGATCGTGCTGACAAGCAATCTTTACTTAATAAAGCTAAAAGCCAACTTGCTTCTGAGAAGTCTCGTGGTGAAAGCTTAACTAAGCAATATGCACAAAATGAAAACACGTTAGCTGAAAAAGAAGCAGCTCTTCAAAGTGCTCAAGGTACTTTGGGTGAGATGTTTGGTGTTGTACGTCGTGCAGCTCAAGACGCTATCGGTTCTATCGAAGCATCACTAGTTAGTGCTGAGAAACCTGGCCGTGCTGAAATCTTACGTTCATTAGCTGCTGCTAAAGAACTTCCTACAGTTCGCGAACTTGAAGAACTTTGGATTTCACTTCAAACTGAAATGACAGAATCAGCTAAAGTTTCAACTTTTGAAACTGAAGTTGCTGGTCTTGACGG
>NZ_JADYWL010000046.1 GCF_015864825.1 Psychrobacter sp. NZS113 | reverse complement strand
TTTGACTACACCATCACGGATGGCACGACAGAAGTGAGCGCCACAGAAACCATCACCGTCACCCCTGTGAATGATGCACCCGTGGCAGTAGATGACGTAGGATCAGGCCCTTTAAACCAGTCCGTATTGATTAACGTATTGGGTAACGACACCGATCCTGATGGCGACATCGACCCAACCAGCGTAAAGCTCATTAACCCAGACACAGATCTTGAAGTCACCATTTTAACCGTCGCAGGCGAAGGCGTATGGAGTGTTGACCCAACGACTGGCGCAGTCACCTTCACCCCAGAAAATGGTTTTACGACTGACCCAACGCCAGTAGACTATGTGGTCTATGACATCACAGGTGTGCCATCTAACCTAGCCACCATCGTTGTCGACTATCCACCAACCGTACCCGTGGCAGTAGATGACGCATACACCGTAGCAGAAGACGGCACCGTGGTACTAGACCCACTAAACGCTGACAGCGACTTCGATGGCGACACCCTCAGCATCACCGAGATCAACGGCAC
>NZ_JADYWL010000045.1 GCF_015864825.1 Psychrobacter sp. NZS113 | reverse complement strand
TTATTGTGGAGAAAGTATAGAAGTATTACTTGATGCAGCAGATATTGATGAGCAATACATAGAAGACTGCCAAGTATGCTGTAAGCCTATTTCGTTTGTAGTATTTGAAGATGAGGACGAGTTAAACGTTAATGTTTACAGTGAAGACGATGCATTTTAATTAGATATTAGGCTGCAAAATTGCAGCCTTTTTATTGTGTATGTGTTTGGTTAGCTATTTTGCTCACGCGCTAATTGGTTAGGAAGAAGTTCTTCTACTATTTCGCGTGCTGGAAGTGTATAGCGTGTGCCGTCAAACATTACTGAGGTAAACTCGTTAATATTAGTAATGCCTGTTAAGGTCCAGCCTTCGCCGCGCTTTGGGCAATATACTGTGGTAGTGGGTTGTATTACTTTAAAATCGTCACTCATTACGTTATCCACTCTTTTTGCTTTAAAGATAATGCTTGTTAATAGGGTATGGTAAGTTAATAATGCGTGCCCATAAAGAGCTAATTTAAATAACCACTTAAATAAAATGT
>NZ_JADYWL010000044.1 GCF_015864825.1 Psychrobacter sp. NZS113 | reverse complement strand
GATGTTACAGGCAATATTCATAGTAATGGCAATTTAATACTCTCTGGTGGTGTGGTTATTGGAGGAGATGCATCTGCATATTTAAGCTTCACACAAAGTAGTGGTACTGTTTCGGGTAGTATTTCTGCAAACCAATCTATCTCAATACAGGAAACGCGAGTTGGTGGAGATGTGAGTTCATCCGGTTCTATTTCGGTTACAGGTAAAGCAGTCCAAGGAACAATTCGTTCATATGGTTTAGTGGCTCTTACACAAACAATAATACGTAACGGCGTGTATACCTCCGGTAATTATGAGCAAACAGGGGGAAGTGTATACGGTGGAGTGCGTGTTCAAGGTAATGTGACGGTTAAACAGTGGGGCAGTACTATTGATAGTAAAGACCTTAGATACGCAGGTAATGGCTCTTTTAAGGGTGACACACCAGAGTATGCTTTTTCACCTTATAAAGTATCAAGTACAGCCATATCAATACCAACTATTGAGCCAGTTGAAAAAATAACACCAGAGAGTGAAAATAAT
>NZ_JADYWL010000043.1 GCF_015864825.1 Psychrobacter sp. NZS113 | reverse complement strand
CAGTGCGAATCAAAACTCCGACATCTATCATGGGTGGAATGGATGAATGCATGAAGGAATGCATATGACACAGATGCAATCTAGGAATGCGGGGGTCCGGGGAATTTGTCCCCTTCTTAGATACGACGTCTAGGGGTAGCAAAATGCCCCAACGCACGTTTTTAAGAAGGCGACACGGACCCTCCGTTGGTTTGCCAAAGTGAGGGGATCAAGACGAAACCCGCGCATGATGCATATGCGAAAGGCACAACACGGGGATGTACATAGTACGACAATATTCACAAACAAATATAAGCACAAGGGTACATGACACTTATGCATGGCA
>NZ_JADYWL010000042.1 GCF_015864825.1 Psychrobacter sp. NZS113 | reverse complement strand
AACCTAGCAGCAGCTGATGAGTTTGAAACAACGCTAAACCCAGAGTCACTGGTTGTTTTATCAAACGCTAAATTAGAGCCATCGCTTGCTAATTCACAAGCAGAGCAGGGCTTTCAGTTTGAGCGTACGGGTTATTTCTCTCGTGATTCTAAATCAGAGAACGTTGTATTTAACCAAACAGTGGGTCTTCGCGATTCATGGTCTAAAACTCAATAAGTAATATCTAAAAAACCTGAACTCTGGATAATAAATCTATCTCGAGCAGCTATTTTCAGCGCTAACTGCGTTGAATTTACTTGCAATAGGCCAGCTATTGACGCGTAAATTCGCCTTGTTTTCACTGAAAATCTCTGGCTAGAGAAAATAAATTTAAATATCACCATGATTCAATACGTTAGTAAATCTCTTAACCAGAGTTCAGGTTAGATAAAATAAAAACGACACATTAAAAATGTGTCGTTTTTTAATTTAACCTGCAAAAATCTACAGCCTTTAATTAATCAAATATATTTATAACTGCCAATTTAC
>NZ_JADYWL010000006.1 GCF_015864825.1 Psychrobacter sp. NZS113 | reverse complement strand
CACATCTATCCGTCGCATTCTGCATTCGGTGGTTATAAGCAGTCTGGTATCGGCCGTGAGAACCATTTGATGATGCTGGATCATTATCAACAAACTAAAAACATGCTGGTCTCCTACGATCCTAAAAAAATGGGGTTCTTTTAAGCCAAAGTTCGAAGCACGTTGCAATCGAGGTTGCAACGTGTGTTAGGTATATTCACAGATTATTTTTATACAGAAAATCTAACAAGGAAGAACTATATGAGCAATAAGATGAAAGCCGCCGTATTACATGAGTTTAATCAACCATTACAGATCGAAGAAGTTGATATTCCAACGCCAGGCGCGGGTGAAATCGTTGTCAAAATGCAAGCATCCGGTGTCTGTCATACCGACCTACATGCTATCGAAGGCGATTGGCCAGTCAAACCAAGTCCGCCATTTATCCCTGGACATGAAGGCGTTGGCCTGATTACTGCGGTTGGCGCAGGTGTGACCCATGTGAAGGAAGGTGACCGCGTTGGTGTGCCTTGGCTCTACTCTGCTTGTGGTCACTGTACCCATTGTTTAGGTGGCTGGGAAACCTTATGCGAGCGTCAACAAAACGCAGGCTATTCAGTTAATGGCAGCTTTTCAGAATACGTACTGGCCAATGCCAACTACGTCGGTATCATCCCTGAAAGTGTTGACTCGATAGAAATTGCACCCGTTTTATGTGCAGGCGTCACCGTGTACAAAGGCCTAAAAATGACCGACACCAAGCCTGGTGATTGGGTCGTTATTTCTGGTATCGGTGGTCTTGGTCATATGGCAGTACAGTACGCCATTGCCATGGGACTCAACGTTGCGGCAGTCGATATCGATGACGAAAAGCTCGCATTTGCCAAAAAACTGGGCGCGACCATTACCGTTAATGCAAAAAACACCGATCCTGGTGAGTATCTGAAAGAAGAAATTGGCGGTGCCCATGGTGTGCTAGTAACAGCCGTATCTGCTATCGCGTTCGATCAAGCGTTAAGCATGGTTCGACGTGGTGGCACGGTGGTCTTTAACGGCTTACCAACCGGTGATTTCCCTGTCTCTATTTTTGATACGGTGCTCAACGGTATTACCATTCGTGGCTCCATCGTTGGTACGCGTCTCGACTTACAAGAGTCGTTGGACATGGCAGCAGCAGGCAAGGTAAAAGCCACCGTTACCGCGGAGCCGTTAGAGAACATCAACGATATCTTTGAGCGTATGCGTAACGGCAAAATCGAAGGTCGCATTGTGATTGACTATAGTATGTAGTTATAGTTGATTCAGTTTAAAAGAGAGTCAAGGCAACCGAGCGCAGATGTATATGTGATACCTCAAGTGAGGTTAACGCTGTAACTCTTTTATAGAGGATTGACTATATTGCTTGTGAGATTTTGATATTGTCTTAATGCGTCACACATTTAATCACAAACCATCAGTCGTATCGTCTTCATTCACATGCTATAAATGATGTGAGTGAAAACGATACGGCTTTTTATATTCTCGCCCAATATGGGTATGAGGTTTATGCTTAATAAGACTCCTATACTTAATAAGACACTCGTACTTAATGAGACGTCTTCTACAATCATATTTTAATGATAAGGAAATCATTATGAACGTTACAGCGACAGAATCCTGCGTAGAATTGATTGAGCTACTTAAATCCAAGCACGGTGAACTGATGTTTCATCAGTCTGGTGGCTGCTGCGATGGTAGCTCGCCTATGTGTTACCCGCTAGGTGAATTTAAAGTGGGCGGCCAAGATGTATTGGTCGGTGAGATTGATGGTTGTCCATTTTATATGGGCAAAGCGCAGCACAAATTATGGCAAAATACGGATTTGACCATTGACGTGGTGGACGGGCGCGGCGCCAGTTTTTCGTTAGAAATACCAGAAGGTAAGCGCTTTATCGTACGTTCAAAAGTTTGCTCAATATAAATGTGCTAATTGATAACACGCTCTAGATATCATCAGAGAACTTATCAACAGGCTCCTAGTGATAGTTGATTTTCTCTATCTACACGCTCTAGTCATTTTTATTTTATTATTCTGGCAAAATAGTAGATATTGTAAAGAGTAGCTTACTTTGAAAAGCTCGTTTTGATTAGCATGGATGCTATAAGGAAGATAAAATGGAACTTGATAAAACGTTTGACTACGTCATCGTGGGCGGTGGCTCTGCAGGCTGTGTACTTGCCAGCCGTCTCACCGAAAATCCAGAAATCAGTGTCTGCTTATTAGAGTTTGGCGGCGAAGGCAAAGACCTTGCCATTCGTGTGCCTGCTGGATTGATTCTGATGGTGCCAGGTAAGCCATTAAAGTTAAATAACTGGTGCTTTCACACTACGCCTCAAACTCATCTCAATAATCGACGCGGCTTCCAACCACGTGGGCAATGCTTAGGTGGCTCATCCGCTATCAATGCCATGATTTATACCCGCGGCAGTGCGCTAGATTATGAGCGCTGGGTGGAGCAAGGCTGTGAGGGTTGGGGGTTCGATGATGTCCTACCTTACTTTATCAAAGCAGAAAACAACGTCCACGGTAGCGATGCACTACATGGTGATAGCGGACCGCTGCACGTTAGCGATTTGCTCAGCCCACGCGATATATCAAAAGCCTTTGTAGAAGCCGCGATTGCCAACGGTCTCGACCATAACACAGACTTTAATGGCGAAAAGCAAGACGGTACAGGGTTGTATCAAGTCACCCATTTTCATGGAGAAAAGCAAGGTCAACGTTGCTCTGCTGCTGCAGCCTATCTACATCCTGTCCAAAGCCGCTCAAATCTGACCGTTATTACCCATGCACAAGCCAATCGCGTCATCATTGAAGACAAACAAGCGACTGGTGTGGTTTATGAAAAGGATGGTGTTAAACATACTGTCATGGCACATCGTGAAGTCATCCTATCAGGTGGCGCTTTCGGCTCGCCTAAAGTGTTGATGTTATCAGGTATTGGCCCAGCCGAGCATTTGCAATCACACGGTATCGAGGTTGTGGTAGACGCACCCGACGTGGGTGGTAACCTACAAGATCACCTAGACGTGGTCTTTGATTATGAAGTTAATACCACGGATGTCATCGGTATCGGTATGGCAACGATTTCTAGCCTAACCAAAAGTATTCGGCAATGGAGAAAGGACGGTACAGGATTACTGTCTACCAACTATGCCGAAGCAGGTGCGTTCTTCAGTGTCGGTGATGCCCCAAAAGAGTGGCCAAACACGCAATTGCATTTTGTGATATCTCGCGTAATTGAACACGGTCGCGATCTCAGACGTGGCTTTGCCATCTCTTGCCACAGTTGCTACCTGCGTCCTGAGAGTCGCGGCACGGTCAGGCTTGATTCTGCTAACCCCTCTGATGCAGTTCTGATTGATCCAAACTACCTATCTCATCCGAAAGATGTAGAGTGCATGGTGGCTGGTGCTGAGCGTACCAGAGCCATCATGCAAGAATCAGCACTCGCTAAATACATTACCGAAGACTACCCTGCCCCTTATCTAGAAAAAGACGGCATGCTCGGCTATATTCGCAACAAATCAGATACCATTTATCATCCGGTAGGCACTTGCCGTATGGGCTCAGACGAACGCTCAGTCGTCGATTTAGAATTAAAGGTGCGCGGCGTAAGCGGACTGCGAGTCATTGACGCATCAATCATGCCAACGTTGATTAGCGCCAATACCAATGCACCGACGATTATGATTGCTGAAAAACTGGCAGATCTGATTAAGACAACGCATAACCATGCTGAAAGCACGGTCACGTAAAGCACGGTCACGTAAAACATTGTGCTATAAAAAATCTTTATATGCACAACCATCCTAAGAACAGTTGATAACTGGTTACGTCAAATAAACGTAACCATATTATTTCTTTTCGTCTGTATTTAGTCATAGAACCATACTTGAGTGATTTTATACCACTTAATATCTCACCTTAAATGTATAGACAAAAAATAATAAAATTTCGCATATTCCACTAAATTCGTGCTGTAAGCAGCATATTTGTCTATTTTTTATCAAAATCAGTTTATTTATCGCTTGCGTTACTGCAGATTAAAAGAGTATATTCGAACGACTTACTTATATTTTTAGTTTCTAATGATATAAATTAAAGTTATAACAACCCATAATATGTTTCTTTTTGTATATATGGAAATCATATAAATAGACGTTTTTAAGGTTATTAAATGCTTGCTCATTATATTCATGATCGAGTACGAACATGTAGATATACGAGTAGCTACCTATCACTACATAGGATGTAATAATGCAAAAATCCCTCTTTAAACTTACCATGTTGACGACACTTATTTTAGGCATTAGTGCCTGTGGCGGCGACAATAAAACCACCGACGATTCTGCTGCCAGCTCAGACGCTAAAGCAGCTAAGACCTTGCTTTATTGTTCAGAAGGCAGTCCTGCTGGTTTTGATCCAGCACAGTATACGTCGGGCACTGATTTCGATGCGAGTGCATTTCCTATTTACAATGGCTTGGTAGAGTTTAAAAGAGCGGAGACTGAAATTCAGCCTGGATTAGCTGAGAGCTGGGATGTCAGTGAAGATGGCAAAACCTATACTTTCAATCTACGCAAAGGGGTCAAATTTGGTACAACTGACTACTTTACCCCGACTCGTGATTTTAATGCAGACGACATTGTCTTTACACTAGAGCGTATTACCAACCCAGAGTTTGAATTTAATAAAGCCTACCCTGCTGAATTCCCGTATTCGGTTGGTATGGGATTACCAGATATCATCTCGAATATCGAAAAGGTTGATGACTATACGGTAAAAGTCACACTAAGCGAAACCAACGCGCCGTTTTTACAGAACCTAGCGATGCCTTTTGCTTATATCAACTCTGCTGAATACGCCAACAAACTAATGACTGATGGCAATGCAGCTGATATCAATACCAAGCCAGTAGGTACCGGACCTTTCGTCTTTACCTCCTATCAAAAAGATGCGCAAATTCGTTATACCAAAAATCCAGACTATTGGAACAAAGACGATATCTATATCGACAACCTCGTCTTTGTCATCACAAAAGATTCCGCCGTTCGTGCCCAAAAGGTTCAAGCAGGTGAGTGTCATGTCTCTGCCTATCCAAAACCTGCTGAGATTGAAGCGGTTAAAAACTCTGGTAAGGCCACGGTGCTTGACCAACCTGGCTTTAACGTCGGTTATGTCGGCTATAACGTCGAAAAACCTCAATTGAGTGACCTGAGAGTTCGTCAAGCATTAGACATGGCCATCAATAAAGACGCCATCATCAATGCGGTCTATCAAAGCGAAGGCTTAAAAGCCACCAATCCAATGCCGCCAACGCAGTGGGGTTATGACGAGTCTCTCAAAGACGCGCCTTATGACGTTGAGAAAGCAAAAGCCCTTATTAAAGAAGCGGGGGCAGACAACCTTTCTATCGACTTATGGTATATGCCCGTTCAACGCCCGTATAACCCTAACGCCAAACTGATGGCTGAAATGCTACAAGCAGATTGGGCCAAGATTGGCATTAATACCAAGCTTGTGACTTATGAATGGGGTGAGTACCTAAAACGCGCGGCGAAAGGTGAGCCTGATGTCATTCTAGCGGGTTGGACAGGTGATAATGGTGATCCGGACAACTGGCTTGGCTCATTATTGTCTTGTGACGCTGTCGGCGGTAATAACTACTCGCGCTGGTGTAACAAAGACTTTGATAATTTAGTCACCAATGCCCGTCAGATCAATGATCAAGATGAGCGTGTGAATGAATATGTACAAGCGCAGCAGATATTCAAAGAGCAACTGCCTTGGACAACGATGGCGCATTCGGTGGTAACGGTATTCACCGCACCAAACGTGGTCGATTATAAAATCAGCCCACTTGGTTCAATACGTTTCGATGGTGTCAAGGTCGAATAACCCTGACTGATTACGTTCGATACGACATACATAATGGTTTAATTTATATTCGGCTGGATCAGGTTTCCTGCACCAGCCGTATTCATCTGCATTAAACGCGTTGTCGCGAACCCTCATACCATCGAAAGCCCTCTTATCATTGAATCACAACTATTGAGCAGCCCATGCTACTTTATATTCTGCGTCGAATCGCTATTCTCATTCCTGTCTATCTTGGCTTAACGCTATCGACCTTCACTCTGATTCGTCTCGTCCCTGGAGATGCGGTTGAGATTATGATGGGCGAACGTATGGTCGATCCAGAGCTACATGCTCGCGCCCTAGAGCGACTGGGATTAGACAAACCTCTTGTAGCCCAATATTGGGATTATCTGACTGGCATCTTGACGGGTGATTTTGGCGAGTCCTTTCGTACTCGTACTCCCGTATTACAAGATTTCTTTGCCCATTTCGTCCCAACCTTAGAGCTAGCTCTATGCGCCATTGTCATTGCTAGTGTCATTGGCGTGAGCTTGGGCATTTTCGCTGCCCTACGCCGTGGTACATGGATTGACTACACCCTCATGTCAGGTGCGTTGGCAGGATACTCTATGCCTATCTATTTATTGGGGCCTATCCTTACTGGGATATTTGCTCACTATTTAGGCCTTTTGCCTGTCGCTGGGGTGATCTCTGTCGCGCAGTTCTTAGATGTGCAGCCACTATATGGCTCATGGTTGCTTGGCTCTCTCACATCGGGAGAACCTGGCGCATTCTGGAACGTGGTCAAACACTTTATCTTACCCTCTATTGCCTTATCGACCATTCCACTTGCAATGATTGCACGGATGACGCGCTCGGCGATGCTAGAAGTACTGGATGAAGACTACGTACGTACGGCTAGAGCCAAAGGCTTATCACCAAGCCGTGTGATATTGGTACACGTGATGCGTAATGCCTTAATTACGGTAGTCACTGTCGTTGGTCTACAGATGGCGACATTACTCGCAGGTGCCATTATTACCGAGACCATCTTTAGTTGGCCAGGCGTTGGTAATTGGCTACTCGATGGATTTTTCACTCGTGATTATCCTATCGTACAGAATGGTATTTTACTGGTCGCCACTGCCTTGATTTTGGTTAGTTTATTTATTGATATTTTGTATGGTCTTATCAACCCACGTATTCGACATACTTCTTAATCTAACATTGATAAATACTCATATTATAAGTAGTGAAAAACAGCGATTGCATGGTTTTGAGTCGTTTTCAGCACATTTCTGAATGGTTGCTAGAAATGGAACTCTACATACTTGTAACGCGTTAGCCACTATAGGAAATGCTCATGAAGCCTTCTGCTGTTCCCTCTGATCTTAAGCTTGCGGCACTCACGCCGCCCTCGTCTTGGCAGCTATTTTTATCGACGTTTTGTCGCAATAAAGGCGCGGTACTTGGTTTTATTGTACTGGCTTTGATGGTGCTTATTGCCATACTCGCGCCTACCATTGCTCCCCATGACCCTTATGAATTATTCACCGGTCAAGAGCAATTGCCACCTGCCTTTCTGGATGGCGGCAATACGATGTTTTGGCTCGGCACTGATGATGCGGGTCGAGATACGCTATCTCGGGTGATGTATGGTGCGCGTTATTCACTGTTTATTGGTCTGAGCGCCACGACTCTTGCGATGTTGGTTGGTATTTCACTTGGGCTAAGTGCTGCGTTTTGGCCAAAGGTCTGGGGCAAGGCCGTCATGCTAGTCAATGACATTTTGATGTCTTACCCGAGCTTACTATTGGCCATCATCATTGCCGCTATCTTAGGGCCTTCTATGACCAATACGATTATTACGATCGCACTGGTCTGTACACCACCTTTTATTCGGCTGACTCGTGCCACTGCGATGGTAGAGCTACAACGTGAGTACTTTATTGCCTCACAAGTGATGGGTGCTGGCGTACTGCGCTTATTGTTTATTACCATTTTGCCCAACTGCATGGCACCGCTTATTGTACAGGCGACGATGATTTTCTCTTCTGCTATTTTAGAAGCAGGCGCGATTGGTTTCTTAGGCTTTGGTGTACAGCCACCAGATGCCGAATGGGGCGCCATGTTAGGTACGGCACGCCAATATATTCAGAGTAATGTTTGGCTCGCTATTTGGCCGGGTGTCGCTATTTTCTTGGCTGCCCTGTCGATTAACTTGACTGGTGATGGCTTACGCGATGCGCTAGATCCCAAATTAAAGCAGGTGACCTAACATGACTGATCCATTAATTAAAACGCCTATCAATCATACCTCTATGAATGGCGCATCAAAAAAAGAATCTCCATTGTTATTAGATATCGAAAATCTTTCAGTTACTTTCGGTCAAGGGATACGCGCCTTTCGTGCAGTCGATGATGTGTCGTTAAAGATTACACAAGGTGAGGTCATCGCCGTCGTCGGTGAATCTGGCTCCGGTAAATCCGTCACTATGATGGCGCTAATGGGACTGTTGCCACCCTCTGCAACCGTGCGCGCACAGCGAGTGGTGTTTGATAACAAAGATATGCTTAGCATGCCAGCCAAAGAAAAGCGCGGCATCATTGGTAAAGACATCTCTATGATTTTTCAAAATGCGATGTCTTGCCTAAATCCAAGTTTCACCGTTGAGATGCAACTGGGCGAAGTACTACGCAAGCACCTTGGTTTACGAGGCGCCGCAGTACAGACGCGCATCTTAGAGCTGCTAGAATTGGTTGAGATGCCCGATGCCAAAAACCGTCTCAAGGTATATCCGCATCAGCTATCAGGTGGTATGAGCCAACGGGTTATGATTGCGATGGCGATTGCTTGTGAGCCAAAACTACTGATAGCCGATGAACCGACTACGGCTCTGGATGTCACCGTCCAAGCGCAAATCATGGACTTGCTGAGCCGATTGCAACGCGAAAAGCAGATGGCGATGGTATTGATCACTCATGACTTGGGACTGGTCGCACAGAACTCACGTGATGTCGCGGTCATGTATGCCGGACAAGTGGTTGAAACCAGTACTGTGCCAGAGATTTTTCAACATCCTGCTCACCCTTATACTGAAGCATTACTGCAAGCCATCCCTGAGTTGGCTATCGGTCAAGACCGTCTAAACAGCTTGCCCGGTGTCGTACCCAGTCAATACGATCGCCCAAGTGGTTGCCTATTGTCTCCGCGTTGCCCGTATAAAGAATCCGCTTGTGAAGTACCACCGCCTATTTTAGATACACCAACTGGTAAGGTACGTTGTATTGATTCTAATATTACCTCTCGCCCCTCTCACGCTGCTACTTTGGAGTCCCAAGTATGAGTAACAAAGTGGTCTTAAAAGCAGACAACCTACACAAGCACTACCCAGTATCACAAGGTCTGGGCAAAGCAAAAGCATACGTAAAAGCCCTCAATGGTATCTCGTTCGAGCTTGAAGCTGGCAAGACATTGGCAGTCGTTGGTGAGTCAGGCTGCGGTAAATCCACCCTTGCCCGCCAGCTGACGCTGATCGAAGCGCCTACTCATGGTGAGCTATTTATCAACGATGAAGGCACCACTGGCTATAGTAGAAAGGCGCTCAAAGACTTACGTACCGAAATTCAAATGGTATTCCAAAACCCTTATGGCAGCTTGAACCCGCGCCATACTATCGGCTATCAGTTGACGGAACCATTGGATATCCATACGAAACTCTCTAAAGAAGAAAAGCGTGACAAAATCAACGAGATGATGAGAAATGTTGGTCTACGTCCCGAACATGCTGGCCGCTATCCACACATGTTTTCAGGGGGTCAGCGCCAACGGATTGCCCTCGCCCGTGCGATGATGCTCAATCCTAAAATCGTCGTCGCTGATGAGCCTACTTCTGCACTCGATGTATCAATTCAAGCCCAAGTCTTAAATCTATTTATGGATTTGCAGGATGAGTATCGTACCGCTTATGTCTTTATCTCGCATAACTTGTCAGTCGTACGTCATGTCGCTGATGATGTGATGGTGATGTATTTAGGTCAAGCGGTCGAACACGGTCCTAAAGAAGCGATTTATAATGCACCAAAGCATCCATATACCATCGCCCTATTGGCTGCTGCACCAACGGTAAATGGCCACAAGAACGATCTGACGCTGCAAGGTGAGCTACCAAGTCCGCTTAACCCACCAAGTGGCTGTGCACTGCATAAACGTTGTCCATATGCCAAGCAGCAATGCAGCGAGATAGAGCCACAACTGCGCGAATGGGATGGTCGATTGGTGGCTTGTTTACGCTTGGAAGAAATATATGGATAAGAGACATTTTGTGTCTAGCGGTACGTTAGCTTGTGCTGTGCTGATAACGATGACGGCTGCCCAAGCAAATGACTCTACTGGCTATGTCGGTGCAGGCGGTGTTGAATACCTTAAAAATAAAAACATCAGCATGCATAGTGAGGATTTATACATCTCAAAAGATGAAATTCGCGTCAATTATGAGTTTAAAAATCTCAGTAATAAAGACATTACTGAGACGGTTCTTTTTCCTATGCCGGCTGTGCCTAGCTCTATAGACTCAGATTACGCTGATATAAGTGCCACTTATGATAACTTTAAAGTTTGGGCCAGTGGTAAGCCTATCATTCCTAATCAGCATGTTCGTACTTTTATGCATCCGATTGTCACCAAAGATGGTAATAGACACTATGGGAAAACACCTATTGATACCACCAACATTTTTAAGGCGTGCGGTATTAGTGATGCTGAAATGATGTCACCTTGGACCTATAAATTTGATACCGATGACATCAATCAACGTCTTGTAGATTGTAATAATAAGGCACTAAATAAATTTATCTATGATGAAGGGTACTTTTATATGCCTTGGGATTCACAAATTATTTATAGTTGGGAGCAAACCTTTAAAGCCAATACTATCACCAAGGTCAAACACACGTATAAACCGTTAGTGGGTGGCTCGGTGCATCTAGGTGAGGAAGAGTTTCCAAATTTTTGCGTAGATGCTTCAACTCAGAAAGGGTTTAACAAGAATGGTGGTCGTCCCTATCATGCCTTAAGTTATATCCTGACTACGGGAGCAAATTGGGCCAAACCTATCACCAACTTTAAGCTGACTGTAAAACGCGACCCTAACGAGCTGGTCTCGTTCTGCTGGAAAGGTAAGGGTAAAGTCAAAAAGATTGGACCAACGACGTTTGAGATTAAAGAAAGTAACTTTGTGCCAACTCATGATTTTGACGTCGCTTTTATCATGAAGTAGCCGTTAGTTTTTAGGATGCGTCTAGCGCACCGATAAAACTTGATTCGACAGCAGTCGTGACAATAAATTCAAGCGTTCTGAGTAATAGTGTTCTGAGTAATAGCGTTCTGATGAATTATGAGTCTAGCAGTCTTTTAGTCAGTTTTTGCACCGGATTGGCTATCATCATGACACAAACAAAGGCGACAGGTGCAGCCAGCATCCAAGCCTTAAACCAGTAATAAATAAATCTATCCACCATACCAAGGTTGATAAAGGTAATATAAATGGTCATCATCCCTGATAATGAGACGGCCATGATTGCAGTATTAACAATACGAAACTTATAACTTTTTCGCTTCATGTGCTTCATCTGTTCCATAAATACCTCAAGCAGTTTCAACCTTTCATTTACCTTCTATCTTGAGATTTGCATAGCCGCTTCTAAAGCCGCCGTGTCCTCGTGCATGCGGTACAGACAAATCTCGCCAGCATCATTAAAACGGACAATCATTGACCAAAGGCTATTAAATACTTTCCCCGTGTGTTTGACTGTGTGAGCAAGCTTGCCAAATCTAATCACATAATTATCAGCGACGATTGACTCCTTCATTACAAACTCGCCAAACTCAAACATTTTTGCAAGATTTTTAAAAAACTCAATACCTGCATTTTTACCACTGTGAGTGCCATAAATAGGCACCTGACTGTCTGGATTCTCTCGAAACACCACGAATTTAACGTTTTCGTCACATTGCTGCATGGCTTGCTCATATTCGCCCACAAATATATGAGTGACGAATTGATCGAGTGTCTGGGCATTTGATGGTGATGGCATTAGTATCTCAATATTTTTAAAGTAGATAATAATTCTAATTTAGTGCAACACAGATAAACAGAGGATAGATCAGCAATCACTGTGCAAAAATGCACGGTGAAATTTGCTAAACTGATTATTTATACTAAAACTAGCGCTCATATTGAAAGGTGATGGTGACATGCAGTGGGATGATTTGGCTTACTTTGTCTGCTTGGTAGAAAAACAGACGCTGACTGCCTGTGCTGAAGAGATGGGTGTACAACACAGTACGGTTGCGAGGCGCATTGATCATCTTGAGCAAACATTAGCGGTAAATCTGTTTGATCGATTGGGCAAACGCTATGCACTGACGCCAGAAGGCTCGATGCTCTACAGCCAAGCCATTGAGGTAAAAAAAGAGATAGCTGTATTTGAGAGAATGGCGATTGATCAGAACGCGATGCAGGGCAAAGTTGTTATATCAGCACCACCTGTCTGGGCAAATGAAGTACTGATACCGGCTCTGACTGAGCTTCGCCAGCAGTTCCCAGACATATTAGTCGCGTTGAGCGGTGAAGTTGGCCTGAGCAATTTACATGACAGAGAAGCAGACATCGCCATAAGAACACGTTGTCCCACACAGGAAGATCTGGTTGCTCGTATTATTGGGTCCACAAGATACGGTTTCTTTGCTAGTGAAGAATACCTCAAAACCACCCATTCTGAACAATGGCAACTAATAGAGTTTCAAGCCAATACTCGAGTACTGGCTTGGTCACAGGCATTGATGAAACAGCATGCCTATACGATTGCATTTAACACTAATGATTTATATATGGCCTGTCATGCTGCTCGTAAAAAAATAGGCATTGCGTTGCTGCCAGAGTTTTTGGCTCACCAATACCCAGAGCTAACGGCAGTTGATCCAATTAATCGAGTAGCGCTGACCGCTCGAACACCACAAATATTAGAGAACCTTCATTCTCCAATATTTACATCAGACAATCAGAATTTAATCTTAGATACCAATATTCCACTCACTCAAGAATACCCTCTCTATCTTGTGATGCATCCAGATGTCAGACGCTCTGCACGAGTGAGAGCGGTTGCCGATTGGTTAATTGCCAGTTGTGCTTAACTAAAGTAGCTGCATAAAGTCTTATATAGAATACCGCTAATCAATATTCACTACGCCCCAACATTTAGGAAATTGACTACAACCAAAAAAATCTTTCCCTTGGTGTTGGCCTTTTTTGGCAACACGTTTGATCATTGCTCCCTGACATCTTGGACAGGCAGGTATTTGCTCTGCCACAGCAGTATGACTGGTTTGCTCAACAGCTTTAAGACTGCTGCTGTTAGACGTGATAATCTCACATTCAGGCGTTTTAAAATCGTTGCCCGATAACTCAGAATCTATAACTTCAAACGGTGTAAGAAACACTTTATTAGCCATATCATATGGTGTACTTGTCTGCTGCGTATTCAGACTATCAGTTGATAAGTCACTAGAATCAATCTCAGTCTGACCAGACCATCGCAGCACTTCTCTACTTTTCAGCGTGGCTCGTTTAGCGGTTTCTTTTGCTATCGGCTCTGGTATAGGCTTACTGGCAGTTTTAGCAATTGGTTTATCAGTAGCATTACTGCTAGGCTGTTTATTTGAGAGGCTATGCTTGTCTTTTAAATAAGCTTTATGCTCTCGATTGGTACGCCAAGACTTACTAAATCTGTTGCTATTAATCTGCTCAACGATGGACTCAACCTCGTCTTCAGTCAGTATCTTATCTTGCTTCTTCTTCACATAAGATACCATACCACCTGTCAATACGTGCTCGGGCAACTCATCGCGGGTTTTTAGTTCGCACTCACCGATGAAAGCAATCATCGAATGAAAGTAGCTCAGCTCCAAGCCTAATAAATCTGCAAGCGTCTTGATGTGCAGATAATTTTGGCGCAATGGGTTTTGGAATTTGAATTTACTGCCATTCGGGAATGCTTGTGTCCACTGTCTTTGCTTTTCGCTACCGTATATCCAGCCTTTGTAGTTTTTGGTTTCGATGACAAAGATGCCGTATACAGAGACGATGATATGATCGATTTGGGTACTACCACCGTTGGCTCTTGGCAAGGTAATACCGTTCAATCGGTGATAGACGTTTTTTTCTAGTTTTAACCACATGGCGACATTGATAACGGTCTCGCCTAGGAAACCTTTGAAGCTGGATTTTAGGGACATAATAGCGATCTTTAGAATGGTTATAGAATGTGCTAGGCGTACTAACGAAACTCTTTAAATTTAATTAATTAGCACTCTCTTATGACGCTTTAAAGACTTAGCATAATGAGAAGAGCATGATCTGATATGTTTATAAAAACTCTTATAAACCCGATCATACTCTTCATCAAACTGTTTAAGTACATCTAAAGTACTATCGCTAGGATTAGTTTCATATTCCTGCTGTGCATTTATCAGGTTTCCACCTGCATTTAAAAACAACTCAAATTTTTTCTCAAGCTCTGGAAAGTATAAAGCTATCAATATTTCTATCTTGCCACCTTCTCTGTAAAATTCATCAACATCTAAAGCTTCATCGTCATTGCTTGAAAAACTTTTAGATTGAATTTCCTGAATAATGGCTGCAAAATCAACCAGTCTAAAAGCCACTTCCTCAAACTTGATTCTCAAAAAGGCTTCATACTCCTTTTTGCGTTTATATTTCTGAGTAATGAGAATACCACATAGTCCAAATATTCCGATTATGCAGGCTGCTATCAAGCCTTCACTTAGTGCAATCTGTTTTAGCCATGTAATAACATTTGCCAGTTTGATACTATCCATCTAGTTTTTCCAATTCTGTAGTCATATAATTTATTTTTATATGAGAGCTGCATAAGACGTAAAATGTAACTTTGTGAGCAATCAATCTATTCTAATTTACCACTAAATCATTATATTGAGGCACAGAATTTAGTA
Source organism: Psychrobacter sp. NZS113 (assembly GCF_015864825.1). GTDB lineage: Bacteria > Pseudomonadota > Gammaproteobacteria > Pseudomonadales > Moraxellaceae > Psychrobacter. The sequence goes on along the minus strand of NZ_JADYWL010000006.1, from coordinate 270,849 downwards.
CTGATTGCAGCAGTTATTTTACCGATAACCATGTTGATGAAAGCAGACCAAAAGAAAAGCCAAAGATTAAGCCATAAAAAGAGCCACCAGATTTCTCCGGCAGCTCTTTTTCTAGATACTAACTAAGTTAGATTTATTACACCAAACTATTTACCGCTTCAACCACAGCATCAGTCGTAATACCAAACTCTTTGTATAACTGATCTGCAGGAGCAGATTCGCCATAAGTGGTCATACCGATGACTTTGCCATCTAGACCAACGAACTTATACCAGTAATCTACATGTGCCGCTTCGACTGCTACGCGGGCACGGATATTGGCAGGCAATACGGCTTCGCGATAGCTAGCATCTTGCTCAACGAAAATCTCAGCACATGGCATAGAGACCACACGGACGCCAACACCATTTGCGCTCAACGTTTCGTAAGCTTCCATCGCAAGGCCAACTTCTGAACCAGTAGCGATGACGATGGCTTGTAGCTCGCCCTGCTCTTTCGCAAGTACATAACCACCTTTGGTGATGTTCGCTACTTGCTCACTATTACGTGCTTGATGTGGCAAGCTTTGACGGCTAAAGATCAATGCTGATGGGTTGTTTTCTGACTTGATTGCTTCTACCCAAGCGCTAGCAGATTCAGTCGCATCACACGGACGCCATGTACGCAGATTTGGCGTGGTACGTAGGCTCGTCAATTGCTCAACTGGCTGATGCGTTGGGCCATCTTCACCCAGACCGATAGAGTCATGCGTATAGACATGGATGACGCGCTGCTTCATCAATGCGCCCATGCGTACGGCGTTACGTGCATATTCCATAAACATCAGGAAGGTCGCTACGTAAGGGATAAAGCCGCCATGGAGTGCGATACCATTAGCAATCGCGGTCATGCCGAACTCACGTACGCCATAATAGATATAGTTGCCGTCAGCGTCTTTTTCGATGCCTTTAGCGCCTTTGAATAGCGTGAGGTTTGAACCAGCTAAATCCGCTGAACCGCCTAGCAATTCTGGCAATAGTGGCTGTAAAGCATTAATCGCATTTTGACTGGCTTTACGACTGGCAACATCGCCACCCGCTTCTTGAGTTTGCTGAATATAGGCTTGTGCTTGATTATCAAAGTCAGCAGGCAAATCACCATTTAAACGGCGTAATAACTCAGATGCCAGTTCAGGATAGGCTTTCTTATAAGCGTCAAAGTCCGCATCCCAGTTCTTTTGCTGTACGTCACCTTTAGCTTTGGCATCCCATGCTTCATAGATTTCATCATCTAATTCAAATGGGGCATGCTTCCAAGACAATGCATCACGAGTCAAGGCGATTTCGTCATCACCAAGTGGTGCACCATGACTGGCTGCTAAGCCTTGTTTGTTCGGGCTACCCGCGCCGATCGTGGTTTTGCAAATCAGAAGACTTGGTTTGGTAGTCTCTTTTAGCGCTTGCTCAGTTGCTTGCGTGATTGCATCAGCATCATGACCATCGACTTTGATAACTTGCCAACCATAAGACTCAAAACGCGCTTGCGTATCATCAGTGAACCAGCCTTCGACATTACCATCGATTGAGATACCATTGTCATCATAGAAGAAGACTAACTTACCAAGACCTAACGTGCCAGCCAATGAGCAAACTTCATGACTGATACCTTCCATCAGACAACCATCGCCTAAGAACGCATAGGTGTTATGGTCTACGACGTTATGGCCGTCACGATTGAACTGTGCCGCTAAAGTTTTCTCTGCAATTGCAAAACCAACTGCGTTAGCAATACCTTGACCTAGTGGACCAGTAGTTGTCTCAACACCTGGTGTGTAGCCAAGCTCAGGATGACCTGGCGTTTTTGAATGTAACTGACGAAAACCTTTCAGGTCATCAACGCTGACATCATAACCAGATAAATGTAGCAATGAGTAAATAAGCATTGAGCCATGACCGTTCGATAAGACAAAGCGGTCACGGTTGTGCCACTGTGGATCGGTTGGGTTGTGCTTCAAAAACTTGCGCCACAGAACTTCAGCAATATCAGCCATGCCCATCGGAGCACCTGGATGACCAGAGTTGGCTTTTTGTACCGCGTCAAACGACAGTACACGAATGGCATTGGCTAATTTACGTTCGCTAATTGGAGCTGGCATAGAGTGTCCTAATATTCAAATGAGGGGTATGGCTGATAAGAGGAGAGTTTACTCAAAGGGTAATAAAATAAGGACGCAAAATGCGCCCTTACCGTGTTGGCTATAAAATCAAAGTGCAATATTAACATATTTGACGCAAGTCACGCCAAAAAATGGCATGGCTTAGCAGTGAGTATTTCACAGTAATTTATATCAATTTTATCAAAATACCCATAGTAATACGTTGTAAATCATTACAGCAAAATAACCATTTAAGCTAAGATGGTTTCAGCACCGCCCATAAACGGACGCAATACTTCTGGAATGGTGATACTGCCATCTGCGTTTTGATGGTTTTCCATGACTGCCAATAACGTACGACCAACGGCCAAGCCTGAACCGTTCAAAGTATGAGCCAAACTGGTTTGCTTGCCGTCTTTGACACGCGTACCCATGCGGCGCGCTTGGAAATCACCGCAGTTAGAGCAGCTAGAGATTTCGCGATAGGTATCTTGGCTCGGTAACCATACTTCGATGTCATAAGTCTTTTGTGCGGCAAAACCCATATCACTCGTACATAACTGAACGGTGCGGTATGGCAGATTAAGCTGCTGCAAGATATATTCGGCCTGTCCTGTCATTGCCTCTAGCAATTCGTCAGACTGCTCAGCCGTGGCAATATTGACCATTTCAACCTTTTCAAACTGATGCTGACGGATCAGGCCACGAGTATCACGGCCATGTGAACCTGCCTCACTACGGAAACAAGGCGTATGCGCGGTAAACTTAAGTGGCAGCTCGCTAATGTCCAAACGCTCGCCACGTACCAAGTTGGTCATTGGTACTTCGGCAGTAGGAATGAGATAGAAGTCCATGTCCTCATTGTTTGTGTGATTTTTCAGCTTAAATAAATCATCTTCAAACTTTGGCAATTGCCCCGTACCTTTGAGGCTGTCTGAATTCACGATATAAGGCACATAGGTCTCAAGATAGCCGTACTTCATGGTATGGGTATTGAGCATAAATTGAATCAGTGCGCGATGCATCTGCGCCAATTGTCCTTTTAGCACATTAAAGCGACTGCCAGTCAGCTTGGTCGCCGCTTCAAAATCAAGCATACCAAGTGTCTCACCAATATAAGTGTGATCTTGAATCTCAAAATCAAACGTACGCGGCGTGCCCCACTTGCGCACTTCTACATTGTCATCTTCTGACGCACCCACTGGCACATCAGCTGCTGGAATATTAGGGATTTGCATGCCAGCTTTGGTGATGCGTTCTTGCAAAGTGCGCAGTTCATCTTCAGCCGCTTTAATCTCACCGCTGACACTTTGCATCTCAGCCAATAGCTCACTGGCGTCTTCGCCTGATTTTTTTAGCGCGCCTACTTGCTTAGCACCCGCATTACGGCGCGACTGCAACTCTTCGGTCTTGATCTGCAAAGATTTACGTTCTGACTCAACCGTTTGCCAAAAATCCATGTCAAGTGCGTAACCACGAGTGGCCAACTGCTGTTGTAAGTCGATTAAATCGCCGCGTAAGAGTTTTGGATCAATCATAATGGTTGCCTGTAACGCTAAAAGTGAGTGAGAAGTTTAAAAGTATTATTTTTAAAGGTGCTATTTTTAAAGATATTGTCTTTAAAGGTACTGTTTTTAAAGGTGCTGGTTTTATCAAAATAAGTGGTAGCCGCTATAATACCAAGACGCATCTCATTTGACCATGTTTTGGCGATACTTTCATCCATCGCCTTGATGATTAATGGCATGCAGTTTTTAGCTTAACAACCCGCTCTGAAAATCGGCAGACCCTCATAATAAGGCTTAATGGCAATAATATGACAACTATCAACATTCATAGCTGCTTATATGTTTCATTTGAGAGCGCTTTTCGGTAAGATAAGTCCATACCTTTTTTCCACTTTCAGCCAAGTGCCGTATAGCTACTTCACTTTGGCGATTTTAACCCAACACTTTTAACACAAGTATTTGAGAAACCTTTATGGCCTTGTACCCCTATACGCTACAACCTGTTGCCTTAAACCTTACTGAGGCAGAATTTCATCAAGCACAATACGAGCTATTTTCTAGTGCCAGTCCTTCTTTTGGTCTAAAAAGCATCAAAACGAAAGAGTGGATCATTATGGCAGTAGTCGTGGTATTAGCGATTGCAGGGTTGGTCTTTGTCACAGGCTACTCAACCATTATTTTTTGGTTGATGTTGGTTTCAGTGGTGGTTTACTTACTGGTTCGTACCCTTGGTTTTAAATGGTATGTCAAAAGAGAATTCGAAAAGCAAGTGGCCGATCAAGAAATGCCAGATGAGATGCGCCAGATGAAACTGGGTGTACAAAAACATGGCCTCGTGATGGCAATGCCCGTCAATCAACCTGATTTGATGAAAAACTCGCAAATGCGTGGTATGCAAATGCGCGCGAGTAACACTCAACAAGCAGTTATCCCATGGACTGCAGTTAAAAGCTGGGATGAAACTGACGACTATATATTTATGATGTTTGAGATGAAAGGTCAACAAGGTAGCCAAATCATACCTAAACGCCTGCAAACACAGAAATTTCCGGTTGATACGGTTCGCCAACATTTGCAAGAGGTCGTTGCTGTTAAAGGTTTGAACCCTGAAAACTTACAGCCACCAGCATAAAATATAGAACAGCCCTTTATCGGTCGTCCAACTAACGATGAAGGGTTTGGCTCTTTTGGTAAACCAATCGCATTATTGTATTTATTAAACTTAACTTGTCGATAATGCTTTGTTATTATAATAGGCATCAGAAGAAAAGTTGTAGAAGCGCTAGGATATATAAATAAGCCGAATTTATGACTTTCTTCATTTAATTTTTACATCAACACTCACACTATAAGGATAATATCATGAGTAATAATGAGACTAACCAAATCGGTCTAGAAAGAGCAGACATGAGCGAAGTAATTGCTAAGTTAAACGGCCTATTATCAAGCTACCATATGTTTTACATTAACGTACGTGGCTATCATTGGAACGTTAAAGGTGAGCATTTCTTCACCTTACATCCACAATTTGAAGAGCTATACACGTCACTACAAATTCAAATTGATGAAATCGCTGAACGTATTCTAACGCTAGGTGGTACACCACTCCATGCTTATAGCGACTTTGCTCAGCATACAAGCATTAGTGAAGACAAGAACGTTAAAGACGGCACGACTTGCGTTAAAGGCGTAGTAAAAGGCTTACAAGAGCTTATCGAAGAACAGCGTCAAGTATCTACTCTAGCAGCAGATAGCGAAGACCAAGGGTCAGCTGATCTTGTCGACGCCTATGTACAAGAGCAAGAGAAGTTAGTATGGATGTACAATGCATTTTTAGGCTAATAATAGCCAGACTAAAATGAGCTAATGTACAGACAATAAAAAAGCACCTAATTAGGTGCTTTTTTATTGCTAGGTATCTATAAAACAGGGGCTTTATTTCTGTATCCACTGGCTCATTTTTTCACGCTCAGCAGGCGTTGCTTGTAACCAAATCTGCATAAACTGATCTAAATTACTGTTAGATGAATTAACGCTTGTCGTTTGCTGTACAGTATTTTGATTTGCAACAGCTGGCTTGTCTAATGATGCAATAACACGTTGGTTTTGCATCTCAGCATCACCCGAGCCACCAAACACACCGCCTATTACGTTACCCAAACCTGAAAACAGTCCGCCTTGGTTATTGGCCATACTTTGCTGGCTAGCGATCACAGTATTGTTCTGCTGTACGGCAAGCGTTGGCTGCTTAGCATATTCTTTAGCCGCTTTATACTCTTCTGGTTGACTTGGCATAGTCAAACGATAGGTTTGATTATCGGCTAACTGTGCTGTCACACTGACGTTACCCGAACGTAGATAGTCATGTTCATCACTATTCAGTCTATATAAGCGGTCATATTTAGCAGTAATAGCATGTTGTCCAGGTTCAAGCGTGAGCTTTTTCACGAGAGGTTGAAAAGCACTCTGCTGAAGTTCTTGCCCATTAATCGCAGTGACCTTGATATGGTCATCAACTAGCAGAGTTACTTCTGCTTGCGACAGCATAGAGACAGAGCTTGCACCAATAAGTAACGTACCGATAGTCAGTTTTTTTAGCAAAGAAGCATTGGGTTTCATAAGTGATTCCATTAATAGTAAAAACGTCTTGGATAAAATATTTCGCATTCTTAAGACTAAAAGTCGAATGGCATAGTATGTTGGTCTTGATCTGCAGCGTTATGATCTACTTGCGTCTCTTGCGCAATATCAGCAAGCTCTGCGGCTAGTGTCTGCTCATCAATAGTACGTAACGCATCACTTATGACTGCCTTGGATATGTTATTTCGGCCAAGGTTAGAAAACATCGGTTGAATATAGTTGAGCACTTCCATCATCGCCCCGATACGGTGCGGTCCTTCCGTAAGTAAATGATCAATAATTCGATCATCAAACTGCCAGCCTCGTCGACGCAAGATAGACTGCAATAATGCCTGACGATCTGCTAAATCATGACCATTCGGTACTTTGAACGTAGGTGCTTGCGCCAAACGGGTCAATAAATCTCTCAGCTGAAAGGGTAAGTCATCAGCAGGTTTGTTGGCTGCAAATAATAACTGACGCTGACCTTCACGACTCCGATTGATCAAATGAAATAAGGCTTCTTGCCACTGACTGCTTTGCTCAAGGACTTCCAAATCGTCGATTGCAATCAGATCAAAGTTCTCTAAAGATGAAAGTACGTGAACATCCGCATGAATCAACTCGTTGAGTGACAAACAAATCGCGGACTTATCCATCTCAATAAACGACTCACAAATAGCCGATAGCAAATGAGACTTACCCGTAGCAGGACTGCCAAATAGATACAGCTGCCCTATCAGGCCGACATGTAATTGCCGCACTGCATCAATAATCGACATCCAACCGGGACCGGCGAAGTCGCTTAGACTTGCATCATGCTTTATGTCCAGATTGAGACTTAGCTGTGCTTCTGCCATGAATCATCAACTCGTTTTGCGTAATACAATGGAAGATAGGAGGAATAACTATCGTAAAACTGGCTTTACTATGTTCAATGCTATTTGGTATAAGCTTGCGGCATCGGACTGCCATATTCTTGGCTATAGATATATTGTATGATTACCATTATCAAAATGGCTCTTGCCAACGAATAAGCACTGATACCATCAACACTGCGCCTATATATAACATATTTGCAAAATGACTGACAAGTCTTTTACCTATTAAGCCTTATCAATCGTCCTTTATTAACGTCTCCACTCTACTACCAATTTATGATAATTAGATTACTCTGAGGACAAATAACTTACTTTTTCTCAAATAGCTCAAGCTGCTTTCGGCCTCTATAGAAATCAGTGGTGAGGTAGTAAGCATACCAATGACGGAACAATACATTAAGCACTGCTGATACTGGTAGCGCGATTAGCATACCCACGAAGCCTAATAAGCTCGCGCCTGCCAACACAGAAAAAATGACCAGCAAAGGTGACAAGCCAATCTTATCGCCTAGTAGCAAAGGTTGTAGTATGTATCCTTCTGCCGCTTGTCCTACCAAAAATGCACCGACAACTAAAGACAAATGAAACCAATCTAAGCCAAACTGAAAAAACACAGCGATAACAGCAGCAATAAACCCTATACCAAATCCCAAATAAGGTACAAAACTAGCAATACCTGCTACCATGCCAATAATCAAACCCAGCTCTAAGCCAATAAGTTGTAACTGTACGGCATAAATCACACCCAGCAGTATCATGACCAATAACTGACCTTTTACAAAAGCCATTAGCGCCCGATCACAATCTCGCGCAATCTCAACCACTTTATGATAATACGTGGTTGGAATGGCACTTTTCCAGCCATTTAGGCGCTCGTCCCAGTTGAACAAAAAATAAAACATCAGTATAGGTACTAATACAATTAATCCTGCGCTATTGATAAAGCTCATACTAGAAACAAAAAGCTGACCCATTAAGGTGCTGGCATCTTCAAACTTATAGTTCGTTTGCATGTACTCAACCAAGGTTTCTGAAAAACCTTTGACTTCAAGCTCTGGCAATCGAATACGGCTATTTTCTAATACCCAATCTCTACCGATCTGATTGTACCAATTAATGATTTTGGGTAAATATTCCCAAGCAGCTTGCAACTGATGCCATAAAGTAGGAATCAACCACCACAATAGTACAACCATACCGAAGGTAATGGTGGAGTACACAACAAGAATGGCAATCCAACGTTTAACATACTTTGACAAAAACTTGACTAGCGGATTGAACAAATAAGCCAATACGAAAGCAAATACAAAAGGCAAAATAACCGGCATTATGAGGTATAACAATAAGAGTACTACTATGATGGACGCGACAATAAAAAAGCGCCTAAAAAAAGGATCTATCGATTGATTGATCATTACTAGTGACCCTACAAATAAACTGATATATGAATAAGAAAATTTTTTGTTGCTAGATAATAACCCGTACGTTATGGCTATACCCGCAAATTATCAATGCTTTATTATCGCAGAGTGACATAAAAAATCAGTCATTTTTTGTTTCCGAGCCACTTATTTGCCGCTTAAAACAAGTCTTCACTAAATATCAGTCAAATATCGGCAAGTTGCTTTGCGAGTGTGGGTCGTTTTTGGGTATAATGCGCCCACTATATTCAGAATTAACACGACCAACTCGCTTTTCTACCGATAGACCTTCATTCCCTATAAAATTTGTGAGATGACCATGAGTAACAAGCCTTCTTTAAGCTACAAAGATGCCGGCGTTGATATTGATGCAGGCGATGCGTTGGTTCAACGTATTAAATCAGTGGCAAAAGCCACCTCTCGTCCTGAGGTTGTGGGCGGACTTGGCGGTTTTGGCGCGCTTTGTCGTATTCCGACCGGTTACACCTCACCTTTATTGGTTTCAGGTACTGACGGCGTCGGTACCAAGCTTAAACTGGCCTTACAATTGAATCGTCATGACACTATCGGTATTGATTTGGTCGCTATGTGCGTCAATGACTTATTGGTTTGCGGTGCTGAGCCATTATTCTTCTTAGATTACTATGCAACGGGCAAGCTTGATGTTGACGTAGCGGCGACTGTTGTCACTGGTATTGGCGAAGGTTGTAAATTATCAAACTGTGCGCTAATCGGTGGCGAAACAGCTGAAATGCCAGGCATGTATCAAGATGACGACTACGACCTAGCTGGATTCTGTGTAGGTGTGGTTGAAGAAGCAGAAGTGATCACTGGTGAAAATGTCGCAGAAGGTGATGTATTGATCGCCCTGGCCTCAAGTGGCGCGCACTCAAACGGTTATTCATTGGTTCGTAAAGTCATCGAAGTGAGTGGCGTTGATGTTACCACTAGTGATGCACAATTAGATGGTCAGCCTATCCAAGATGCGCTAATGGCCCCTACCCGTATCTATGTTAAAGCCATCAAAGCATTGCAAGACACTCTTGGTAGTTCAGCCCTTCATGCGATGTCACATATCACAGGTGGTGGCTTAACAGATAACTTACCGCGTGTATTGCCTGAAACACTAGCCGCTAGCATCGATACCAATAGCTGGCAGTTCTCAGAGCTATTCACTTGGTTACAGACCCAAGGCAATATCGAGCAGAGTGAGATGTACCGTACTTTTAACTGCGGTGTAGGCTTTGTGATTGTCGTGCCTAAAGACAAAGCTGAAGCGGCTATCAATATATTGAATGACGCTGGCGAAAAAGCATGGCAGTTAGGCGAAATGGTCAGTCGTGAAGTGGATGCAGTGGTGTACCGTTAATGCTAGCCAATAATACCAGTCACGCCAACAAGCCATTACGTATTGCCGTTCTGGTATCAGGTAGTGGTAGCAATTTGCAAGTGTTGATCGATGCCATGCAAGCTGGCGCACTACCGATTGAAATAGTAGGTGTCATTAGCAATCGTGATGACGCTTATGCCATCACTCGTGCCAATGATGCTGCTATTCCAGTCGCAGTACTATCACACGTTGCTAACGGCAAACGTATGGGTATCAAAACTTTTGAAACTCATGCCAGCGAGCAACTAACAGCTTGGCAACCCGATCTGATTGCGTTGGCCGGTTTTATGCGCGTGTTAAGCGGATCATTTATCGATAATGCGCCAGCGCCCATGATCAATTTGCACCCTTCTCTATTGCCTGTTTACAAGGGACTTGATACCCATCAGCGAGCGATACAAGCAGGTGAGCGTCACCACGGCTGTAGTATTCATGTCGTCACTGCTGAGCTCGATGCGGGTGCTGTTTTGACTCAAGCGCTGTTAGAGATCAATCAAACAGAGACGGCTGATAGCCTACAAGCACGTGTACAAAAACTTGAGCATAAATTGCTACCTTGGACAATTTTGCTATTAGCGAATAAAGTATTGTCACTTGATACTAGTAATGAAACTAAAGCAAGTTACTTGCCAGCCTTGCCATTACAGCTTTTTATGAACATGTAAAAATTTCAGCTTATTAAGTTGCATGTTTTACCGTTCTATTTGATGCAATAAAAAGCCCAATCACTCGTTATGAGCGACTGGGCTTTTTTTATTCAATGGTCATCTAATGACGACCATATCCATATCTAGTAGTAATATTAACCGCCATTAAAAGACATGCACGGCCTTGATGTTTACAAACTCTTTGATACCAAAGCCGCCATGCTCACGGCCATAACCTGAGTTTTTAACGCCACCAAATGGCAATGCAGGATTGGCTAGACCGTAACCATTGATATAGACCATACCAGTATCAAACTCTTCACGTGCTAGACGTACCGCTTTGTCTGTATCTTTTGAGAAGATTGCACCGCCTAAACCATAGCGACTGTCGTTAGCGATACGTAAGGCATCGTCTTGGTCTTTTGCGCGAATGAGCGAAGCCACAGGGCCAAACAATTCGTCATCGTAGGCTGGCTGACCTTTCTCAACGTTTTCTAAAATAGTGGCTGGATAAAAGCTGCCTTTGCTATCAGGAACTTTACCACCAACAGCAATCGTTGCACCTTTAGCCACGCTTTGCTCTACTTGCTCATGTAACTGCTCTTGTAGATCTTTACGAGCCAATGGTCCGATGTCTGAGCTATCATCCATAGGGTCGCCATATTTCGCACCTTCAAACTTCTCAACAATACGCTTGCGGAATTCGTCGTATACACTATCCACTACAATGAAGCGTTTTGCGGCAACACAAGTTTCACCGTTATTAATCAGGCGTGCTTGTGTACAAGTTTCTACTGCTATGTCTACATCAGCATCCTCTAACACGATAAAAGCATCGTTTGAGCCAAGCTCTAATACCGCTTTTTTGATAGCTTTTGCTGCTTGTTGACCGACGATGACACCTGCTTTATCGCTACCTGTGAGCGTCACACCGCGTACTTTGTCGTTGTTGATTAATTCTTCTGACTGATTGTGACCGATGATAATGGTACGGAAAAGATCATTTGGCAATTCAGACTCATGCAATATTTTTTCGATTAATAGACCAGAGCCTGTTACGTTAGAAGCATGTTTTAACAGGATACTATTACCTGCCATCAAGTTGGCAATGGTATAACGGAATACCTGATACGCTGGGAAGTTCCAAGGCTGCATACCATAGATAATACCGATAGGCTGATAGCTGACCAATCCTTTTCTCATGCCTTCGATATCACGTACATCGTCAGCCAGTGCTTCGATACCATTTTCAGCAGTATAGTCACAGATTGCTTTGCACAAATCAATCTCTTGCAAGCTCTGGCTATATAGCTTACCACGCTCTTCAGTCATCAGCTTAGCCAACTCTTCTTTATGCTCGATTAGCTTATCACCAATAGATTTAATCGTTCGACCACGCTCTTCGTGGCTCACAGTGCGCCATGCTAAAAATGCTTCATGTGAGGCATCAACGATCTTATTAACTTCGTCCACGCTCATGTAATCGTAATTTTTAATCTCTTCACCCGTGGTTGGGTTGATAGTAGTAATATCTGACATGTTATTGTCCTTATTTATTGGAATATTTTATTGGTTGAAAGTTATATGACTAAAACTTATAAGATAAAAAACATCGGTATTTGTGTAAATATCAGATGTTGACATCATTATTTATATTGCGGTTTAACTTAACAATAGCATTTGTACTTATCTTTTTTCTTAATGTTTAATTATCATAACAAAGTGCTCGACCAGTAGTTTTACAAGTTATGAAGAAATGTGCATAAGATGTTAAAAATGTGGCTGTCTTATTAATTGCACTCAAGTTATAGGTGGTTTGAGTTATGGAGGGAGTGTTTGAGTAAAATGAGACCCATAAAAAAACCAGCCCTATGGCTGGTTTAATAAAAAACTTATCTGTCTTAAAAAAATCAATTTAAAATAGATGGTTCATCACAGGTATCTCCTGCGGTGGGTTTTCTTCTTCATCAACGATTTGACGCGCCACATGCATGATAAGTTGGCGTAACCAGCGATGGGCTGGATGGTGTTGCAATAGTGGTGACCATGCCATGGTTAGCTCAAACTCAGGAATGAAGAATGGCGGCTCTTCCATTTTAATACTGTCGTTATTGGCCTGCATTTTTGCCACACGCGTGGGTAATGTTGCAATCAAATCTTTGTTTGCTGCAAGCATAGCTGGCATTTGATAATGGCGCGTAAAGACACTGATTTGGCGCTTTTGTCCCAAACGTTGTAGTGCTTGATCGATAGAACCTAAGCCGCCAGACTTCTCTGGATTGACCCCAAAGCCTACGCCCATACCAGTTTTTGACACCCAAACATGTTGAGCTTTTAGGTAGTTCTTTAAGTTAAAACGATTGGCATAAGGACTGTCAGAAGACAACAAACAACTAAAGGTATCACGCCACACCAACACTTGGTGGAAGCTCTGTGGTATCTCGTTAAAGCGATTAATTGCCAGATCAACGCGTCCCTGCTCCATATCACGATAAGAGACGTCCGATGGTGTCAAAAAGTCCAAAATAACATTGGGTGCTTCTGAGCGCAGTGCTTTGACCAGTTTTGGCACCAAAGTCGCTTCTGCATAATCCGACGTCATAATACGAAAGACGCGAGAGGTACTATAAGGACGGAATTCAGTACGTGGCTCTAATACTTGCGTCAAATCTGCCAGTATCTCACGAATACGAGGTTGCAACTCTAAAGCCCGCTCCGTTGGCGTCATACCCTCAGAAGAACGTACCAGTAACGGGTCGTTAAACAACTTGCGCAGACGGCGCAAAATGTTACTCATCGCAGGTTGGGTAATGCCAAGCTGCTCAGCTGCACGAGTGACATTTTTCTCTCGTAACAACACATCTAGATGTACCAATAAGTTTAAATCTACCCGCTGCAAATTCATATATATTTCTCTTGGCCTTTGGATAAGTGCCGTTATAAGCTTGGCATTTTTGGTGCTGTTCTAATAATTTATGGTCTATAGCAGTGTAATTCTGCTACTTTTTATCTGATTTCATGCGATATCTGCTAAGTATAACCCAAACCGCCTAACGTAAGGTACTGTTATATATGAATTATAACTTAAGAAAATACCCAAGATAATAATCATAAATTAGATAAATCTTGGTAAGGCAGTTATAGTAAGTCTCATAGGATGACTTGTAACGCAAACGATACAGCTTAGTTTTATAGACTGGCTACATTCATTTGACCGACACAATTATATAGTATATTGATGGTCCATATTGGTAGCATCATATGATGAATTGACTACTTAAAAGACCGTTATAGTCATTAGAAAATGACTAAATCTATCGCACAAACTGTTTATTATTGTAACACCTCTTATCGCCGATAATGACATTGCCATTCAATAAAGAACGCAAGTGCCTTAGAAATATATGAACAAGCTCAGCAACCTTTTATACATTACCTATTATTTTTCCACTACCAAGTTCTAGTAATTCTCTTGTATTAGTGATTAAGTTTGTTTAGGGTAAATAAGGCTTTAACTGATGGCTTGTAATTCTGTCTGACCTTATGAGATGTCAATAGCACTAATATAAAGTCTGAATGTATACCTTTTCAGTCATACACAATCGTCATTATTTTAGCACTTAACTTATTTGTTTTTACACCCCACCAAGGAGACATAGATGTCAACTGCATATAAATCAGCGATCGACCTAGTACGTGAATTGAAGCAAAAGCACGGTAACTGGCAGAATATCAGCGAAACCGATGCGGCACGTATGATGTCACAAAACCGTTTTAAAACGGGCTTGGATATCGCAAAATATACTGCAAAAATCATGCGTCAAGATATGGAAGACTATGACAATGATACGTCTCAGTACACACAGTCTCTAGGTGCATGGCATGGTTTTGTTGCACAACAAACTATGTACGCTAAAAAGAAATATTTTGGCACTACTTCTAAAACTTACATCTACTTATCAGGTTGGATGGTTGCAGCTCTACGCTCTGAGTTCGGTCCACTACCTGACCAATCTATGCACGAAAAAACGTCAGTGCCTAAGCTAATCGAAGAAATCTATACTTTCCTACGTCAAGCCGATGCTAAAGTATTGAACGATTACTTCCGTGAGCTAAACGCTGCTGAAGAAGCTGGTCAAGATACTTCAGCTATCGTAGAAAAAATCGAAAACTTTGATTCGCATGTTGTGCCAATCATCGCTGATATCGATGCAGGTTTCGGTAACGAAGAAGCCACTTACCTATTGACTAAGCAAATGATCGAAGCAGGTGCTTGTGCCATTCAGGTTGAAAACCAAGTATCTGATGCTAAGCAATGTGGTCACCAGGCTGGTAAAGTAACTGTACCGCATGAAGACTTCATCTCTAAGCTAAACGCTATCCGTTATGCATTCCTAGAGCTTGGTGTTGAAGACGGTGTTATCGTTGCTCGTACTGACTCTGAAGGCGCATCACTCACACAAAAAATTCCAGTATCAAATGAGCCAGGCGATCTTGCTTCTAAATACATCGACTTCATCGAAATGGAAGAAGTTACTTTAGAAAATGCTCAAGAAAATGACAGCCTACTTAAGCACAATGGCAAACTAGTACGTCCAGTTCGTCTGCAAAATGGTCTATATCAGTTCCGCGAAGACACAAACATCGACCGCGTTGTACTTGACTGTGTGACCGCTCTAGAAAACGGTGCCGATCTACTATGGATTGAAACACCAACGCCAGACGTAGAACACATCAAAATGATGGTTGACCGTATTAAAGAGCAACAGCCTAAAGCGAAGCTTGTATACAACAACAGCCCATCATTCAACTGGACGCTTAACTTCCGTAAGCAAGTTATTGCACAGTGGGAAGAAGAAGGCAAAGACATCTCTAGCTACAATAAAGATGACTTAATGAGTGCTGATTACGACGGTACTGAGCTTGATCAAGCTGCTGACGTTGCTGCTAAGAACTTCCAACGTGATGCATCACGTGAAGCTGGTGTATTCCATCACTTAATCACGCTACCGACTTACCACACGACTGCTCTTAGCGTTCATGAACTTGCTAAAGGTTACTTCGGTGAAGAAGGCATGCTTGCTTATGCAGCTGGCGTACAACGTAAAGAAATCCGTGAAGGCATCGCTTGTGTTAAGCACCAAGCAATGGCTGGTTCTGACCTAGGCGATGATCACAAAGAAATCTTCTCTGGTGACAACGCACTTAAAGCTGGCGGCGGCAAGAACACAATGAACCAGTTCTAATTACCGACCCTCTATAAGTCATTGCTAAAAAAGCCGCCCTACATAATGTAGGGCGGCTTCTTTATGTCTGTTTATTGATACTCTGTTATTGTGAGCTTTTTAATGTTCCACTCTAGGGCGTGTCCTCATTTTAAAGATGATGATAAAAATGAGATAAATTGCCGTCAAACGAGGAAAATAGCGCAGATAATATCAGGATATTAACCAGCTATTTGACGATGTTTGGCAAAATTTAGCTATTTTTAGCTCATTTAGAGGACACTCGTTTGAATTGAGAACACGCCCTAGTGCTTAGCATCCTTGCTATCAGTCTCTGTCATATTGTCCGTATTATCATCTAGTTTACTGCGCTTTATACCCTCTGAATTCTTGACTTCTTGATTTTCACCCATCAGATTACGTCGTAGGTTTTCCACACGAGGATTGTGTTTGAAAAACTTACGATAGATCGCTTTTATCATTCTATAAATGAGATAAAACACACCACCTAGTACAAGCAACCACCATAACTGTATAAGACCCAGTGCCAACGATCTGAGTATATTCCAACCATCTTTGAATGACTGGCTAACTTGGGTACTAAAACTTGGCCGTTCAGCATCTATCAGAACGTCTAGATTTTGCGTGGTTTCTTTATAACTGACATCTGGCTGCATAAAGCTCAGATTGATGGTGCTGTATTTGACTTTATCGGCGATATCCATTTGCTCAAGCTTCGCCAATTCTTTTTGGCGACGTGCTGCATAGGTAGCGGTGATAGCATCGACATTACTACTCTGATCTTTATCATTTTTGCTATCGAGACGCTCTTGACTGAGCTCATCCGCCATATCACTGTTTAGCTGACTTGCTAGCTGCTCACGATAAATATCTAAAGTAACGTCTTGTGCAGTGAACTCCTGACCATTCAAAAAAGCCACTTGCTGCTGCATTTGCTCCAAGAACTTATTGACGTTGACACGAGGAACCCGGACCGTCATTTCAGCTTGGCGATTATAGGTTGTGATTGTAATATTTTTATCACCTTGGACAAAGGTTCTATCACTACGTGGGTAATTGCTAATATTACTGAGCGCCACATAACCACCCTGCTGCCGTGTCAATGTCTCAATAGCAGCACTACTCTTGACCACGTCTTTGACAGTAAAGTTTGCACTGGCATTGATCAGCAGCTCTTTACCTTGTATTTGGATATTAGCGGCCTGACTGGCGAGTGTCTGCTCACTACTCTCTGATAAACTCTCAACCGTAAGCTCATTGGCTTGATTGTCAGCCTCTGATTCTAGCTCTGCAACAGCTGATTGCTCAGACATCATGGTATTTATATCAGCGTCAACGGCTTGTTCATTCGCATAATCGCTTGGCTCCTCTGAGGCGCTTTCTGCATATTCCTCAGACTGACTACATCCACTCATTAGTAATACAGACCCGAGCATTGCCGCTGCTATAGCTAATGACAAACGATTGGGTGGTAATGATGTTTTAAGCTTACTCATCATAGAAACGTCTTGCCTATCAAAACCAACCTGTCTTTTCGAAAGGCAGCTTTCAGATACCATAAGGATGTCTCTCATATTAAATATACTTTTGTTCAATATTTTCTTAATTATAGCGACAATAAAACAAAAGTGTATTCTTTATAGAGAAATATATAAACAGTTCTATAAAATATTACTTGTTATTAAATGATAGCTTTCATACGATATAGATAATTTAATCGAAAAGAGTACCAAGTAGCCGAGTGCAGATGTATATCTAATACTTCAAGCGAGGTGAACACTGTCATGCTTTTATAGTAGATTGACTAAAGTACTCACTTAACGTTTATTAAAATAATTGGGAGCCACCATGCAAGAGATAGAGTTGAAGTTTTTGGTGCCAGAACCACGGCTAAAAGGCTTGATGCGTCAAGCTCAGGTCAAATCCTCACAGCTGACACAACTGGCTGCCCATTATTACGATACGCCCGATCAACAGTTGGCACAGGCAGGTATTGGCTTGCGTATTCGTAAAGAAGGCGATTCGTGGGTACAGACCATCAAAGCTGGCGGCGATGGTATTGCAGCGCGCTTAGAGCACAATGCGGTGTTAGATAACGAACAAGTACAAGCAATGCTCGATACCAATACCCTTATGCCTGATTTGACCATTTATAAAGACACACCAATCGCTCCTGCATTGTCTGACTTTAAGCTCAAAAAACTGGCAAAAAAGCTGACGCGATTGTATGTCACTGATGTACAGCGTACTACTCGATTGCTAGTAGAAGACAGTAGCGATCAAACGGAAAACAGTATTGAGATTGCCTACGATCATGGAGAGATTATTCATGGTAACGATGATGCCCAGCGAGAAGTCATTCAAGAGATAGAGTTCGAGCTGATATCAGGAGATTTAGATTTTCTGTTTATGACAGCCAAAACTTGGTGTCAGCGCTATAAGCTATGCTTATCTACTGTGACCAAGGCTGAACGTGGTGGATTGCTCATCAACGGACAAAATCATAGCCCAGCCGTTAGCGCTGATCTTAGCCAGCTAAACATTAATAAAAAAGTTAGCATACCTGCTTTCATAAGGGCTGCCGTACATAACTGTCTACTGCAAATACTACCGAACAGCAGTGCTATTGTAGCTGGTAGCACTGACAGTAGCCACATCTTGCAGTTACAGATAGGTATTCGCCGCTTATGTGCTGCCCTAAATGCATTTGCTAGCTTCTCTGATGAAATCAACCCTGATTGGCAGCCCATACTAAATCAAACGGCCATCTTACTTGGTGATTATCAGGAACTGGATTACCTAGCAAATTATATCGAACCTAAGCTGCAAGAATATGGCGCACCTAAGACTAACTGGACGACGGATATTGATGCTCTCAAAATCAAGCCTATCGATGCCATCAGCGTCCCTGATTTTCAGCTGACCTTATTAGAACTCATTGCTTTTACCATGAGTAATCCAAGCCTTGAGCCTCAAAACAACAAGCCTGCTATCGATAAAATCGTAAAAATCTTATCCAAGCAATATGAAAATCTGCTTCAAACCCATGAAGTATTTGGTGAGGAAGACAATGTTGAAAGCGATAGTATGGATTTAGAAGACGTTGATTTAGAAAGTACGTACTCAAACCTTGATACTGATGACCAAGCAGACTTTGAATTGCATCATCTAACAGATTTGCGCTATATCACTGAGTTTTGTGCGCCTCTGTTAAGTAAGAAAGGGTCTAAAAAACGCACCGAACGCCAGCTAAAATATTTGATCAAAGCGCAAAAATCATTAGATAAACATCATAGCTATGCACAATATCAACAGCGTTATCAGATAAAATCAGCTGTAGATAATAATGCATTATATGGTGCAGGTTGGTTTGCAGCCCTACTCAAAAAAGACACGAAACGCAGCGATAAATGCTTGGCCAAAGTTAGAGATCGTTCGATATTTTGGTAAAATATTCATCGTAAAATAGCAAAAACGTAGAATAAAAAAGACAGCCTTCATAGAGTGAGCTGTCTTTTTTATAACTTTTAACTCAAGCAAATTACTATAGATTATGGTATCAATATGTTTGTACTGTCATTCTATTTCATTCATCTATACCACAGTCGGTTCAATATAATTTGGAGACAAGGAAGTCGAGTGAAAGTACTACAAACAGTAGACTAAGCGAGATTGACACCGTATCCAATCTATAGAGGATTGACTATACTATTCAGCAGCAATAGTCACAAACGTACCCTCGCTGACTTGCTCAAATAACTGAATAATATCTGTGTTACGCATACGTATACAGCCATGCGAAAATGGTGCGCCCATTGGCTCAGTATCTGGTGTGCCGTGTATATAGATATAGCGCTCATAAGTATCGCAGCCACCTTGGCTGTTACGATCTTTATTCACTCCTTCCTCGAGACCACTTAACCAAAGGATACGGCTCAATATCCAATCGCGTTCAGGATGAGACTTACCGAGTTCCGCATCATATATCTCACCTGTGGGCACACGGCCTACAAACACAGCGTTGCTAGGGACACTACCCCCTATTTTTTCGGCAATGACATGTTTGCCAAGCGGTGTACAGCCACTATCTTGCTGACTGCCGATGCCGTTTTTAGCAGTCGATATCGAGTATCGTGCTATTTCTTTATTCTGTTGGTGTACCGTTAGATGTTGATGAGCGATGTTAATAACTATCTGTATATCAAGAGTATTGCTGTTTGTCATAAATGCTTCCAACTATCAGTTATTTGTAAAAATACTGTTAGGGTAATTAGGACATATTGAACTTTCAACTAGGGCACTCACAGTGACTATATTAAGATTATTCAACACGTCCACGTAAAATGATTGAAAATTTCTATTATCAAGGGATTGTATCAAGGCATTGGGCACCGTAATATAGGGGCACACTTTTTGATGCTAGCAGATTATGACGACTATTTCACCGACACGTGTGTCGATGTATGATTTTCTATATCAAGATACCATACCAATGGTGTCTTTATTGGCAGATGCCGCAAAGCTTTCATTACCACAAGCCCGCTTAGCAATGGATGCCAGTTTGCAGGCAATTATTAGTGCCCTTCTCGCTTATCAGCAACGTTATGATGGTCAAGCCGTGAGTAAGAAGCTATTTGGGCGTGGTGCTGTCAAAGAGCTACGACAGTATAACTCTATGAATTTTGCGACCATCAGTGCGACTTTATATCACCGTCACGATGCGGCAGATGCCATATTCTCTGATAACGCTCGCGTCATAAAAGCAAGCGATCATATTGCCAGTCAAATTGACGCAACGACACAACAAGTCCAAATTTTACTGACCTCTTTATGCGTGGTTGTACTCCGTGAGCTGGCTATATTGGCAGAATACAGTCAACTCGATAATAACGAGATTAATAAATGGTTTGCTCTACAACCACAGTTTTTGTCATTAGCACGTTTCGCAGCCAATGAACCAGAAACGCTATCAGCTGAACCGGCTAATAAAAACAACGAAGCGCCCGTGATAGCAGTCGAAAATACAGTAGACACGGGAACAGAAAGCCCATCAGAGGCTGGCTTATTAAGTACGGAGCAGCTCTCAAGCATCCCACCGCCTTTCGATCCTTACTGGTACGAACTGACGGCATTCAAACCTGAAAGCTATGAGCCTGTTCAAGACATGCAACTGGCTACAGGTAACTATTTAAAAGCCATTGGCCGCTCACCTGATAACTTGCAACAAGGACGCCATAACGACATGCTGGTGTTTGCTGAAATGCATGATATTGCATTACCACATCAACGTTGGTTACTACAACTCGCAAAAATATCAGACATCTATCTCAGTCGCAATCGACTGCGCGTAAATTCTGAACCTGCTACCCCGCCCAAGCCACCTTTAGTTAGCTTAGGTCTAATCAGTGGAAATAGCGACAACACGCCAGCAACGATCAGTGAAAAACCGATTGAATACGAGGCTGCCACACCACTTTGGAAAAACCCCGTTATTATCATTATCATTCTGGTCATTAGTATACTGGGTGGATTGGCAACCCTCAAATATCAAATGCAAAAGTCTGACGGTGCTATGTTGGCAACAGAAGAGGTATTACTGGAACAAAAGACTCTTGAAGAACGCCAGCAGCAAGATGTCGCAATCGTGATGGTAGATGATGAAGATGTTGTAGAAACAGCTGAAGCTGAGTAGAAAAGATCAATGATTTAAACGTAGCTGTTATCATAAGTATTTAATCATAGACTATCAGCAATAAAAAAGAGGCCCTGTATAGAGCCTCTTTTTTTACGATTTAATTTTCTAATTGATTACGAGTAATCTAACAATCTTACTTCGATAAATCGCGACCACGGCTGGCTTCAATAGCTAGACGTAAACCATTAAGACGGATAAAACCTTCTGCATCTTTTTGATCATAAGCGCCTGCATCATCTTCGAAAGTTGCGATCTTTTCGTCAAATAACGAATCATCAGACTTACGTCCAACCACACTTACCGCACCTTTATATAACTTCACGCGAACCGTACCATTGACGTATTCTTGTGATTTGTCAATCAACGCTTGCAACATCATACGCTCAGGACTGAACCAGTAGCCGTTGTAGATAGTTTTAGCATAGCGTGGCATTAGCTCATCTTTTAGATGCGCGGCTTCACGGTCTAAGGTCAATGACTCAATACCGCGATGCGCTTTTAGCATAATCGTACCCGCTGGCGTCTCGTAGCAACCACGTGACTTCATGCCAACATAACGGTTTTCTACGATATCTAAACGTCCGATACCATGCTTACCGCCAATCTCATTGAGCTTGATCATAATTTCGAAAGGCTTGAGTGTTTCGCCATCGATAGCAACGATGTCGCCTTTTTGATACTCTAGCTCTAGATATTGTGCTTCGTCAGGTGCTTCTTCTGGGCTGACTGACCAGCGCCACATATCGTCTTCTGCTTCAGCATATGGATCTTCTAGGATTCCGCCTTCATAAGAGATATGTAGCAGGTTCGCATCCATTGAGTATGGAGATTTTTTCTTATTACCCGCATAGTCAATCGCAATGTTGTGCTCTTTCGCATATTCCATCAAGCTTTCACGGCTAGACAAGTCCCACTCGCGCCAAGGGGCAATGGTCACTACATCTGGCGATAAGGCAACAGCACCTAGCTCAAAACGTACTTGGTCATTACCTTTACCAGTAGCACCATGGCTAATGGCATCAGCATTATGCTCTTTAGCAATCTCAACCAAACGCTTGGCGATTAGCGGGCGGGCGATAGAAGTACCGAGCAAATACTCGCCTTCATAGATAGCATTAGCACGGAACATTGGGAATACGTAGTCACGGGCAAACTCTTCGCGTAAGTCTTCGATATGGATATGTTTGATACCCATGGCTTCTGCTTTAGCGCGTGCTGGCTCAACTTCTTCGCCTTGACCGATATCTGCGGTAAAGGTAATAACCTCTGCATCATAAGTCTCTTGCAGCCATTTAGCGATGATTGAGGTATCAAGACCACCTGAATATGCCAATACGATTTTATTAATATTTTTCGGATCAAGTTGAGCCATGAATAACTCCTATTATGAGAATTTAATTGTGGTAAAAGCACTAAGATTTAATCGAAAGGTAAACTACTTACTCAGTGTACATCATATTTACTATAGGCAAAAGTGCCACGGCCATAAGGAGTGAGCTTGTAATTGAATGATGAGGCAATGGATATAAGCTATCTCTATGAGATTGTTATCTAATCATGATAAACCAAACCATTTTATACATTTAAAAATCATTATTCTTCATAGAATACTAGCAGAATACGCAAAACCTTTTACAGTCTACAGTGCGACCAATGAATTATGTACAGAGAGTGAGTCGCATATTTAGTCAAGTGGGCAAATCTGTTATGATAGCCACATAACACCACTCCGTTTTATTCCCATATATGACGACACAGAGCGCTACGACATTATGACTGATTCGATTAGAGAATTGACCATCCTTCAACCAGACGACTGGCATATCCACTTGCGTGATAGCACAGCATTGAGTACGACAGTACCGCATGCGGCAAATAGCTTTAATCGTGTGATTTGCATGCCAAACCTAGTACCGCCCGTCAAGAATGTCGACGATGCACGTGCTTACCGCGCGCGCATAATGTCACATCTGGAAGCTAGTAGCTTGAGCACAGAGCGCAAAACAGCGTTCGACCCCCGTATGACCTTATATCTGACTGATAAAACGACTGCACAAGACATCGAGATGGCAGCAAAATCAGGTATCGTACAGGCCGTTAAGCTATATCCTGCTGGGGCCACCACCAACTCTGCTGACGGCGTCACCAATATCAATGCTTGTGTCGATGTCTTTGAAGCACTAGAAAAATACGACTTGCCACTATTGATACATGGTGAAGTCACTCAAGACCATATTGATATTTTCGATCGTGAAAAGCGCTTTTTAGATGAAGTATTGGCACAGATTATCGTAAAGTTCCCTAGCTTAAAAATCGTAGTCGAACATATCACTACTAGTGATGCAGCAGACTTTGTATTGGCGCAAGGCAATCATGTTGCCGCCACTATCACCCCGCAGCATTTGATGTTTAACCGTAATCATTTATTGGTCGGTGGTATCAAACCGCATTTTTATTGCTTACCTATCCTGAAGCGTGAAAGCCATCAAAAAGTATTATTAGACGTAGCGACCAGCGGCAATCCAAAGTTCTTCTTAGGTACTGACTCTGCTCCGCATGCGACAGATAAAAAAGAAGCTGCTTGTGGCTGTGCCGGTTGTTATAGCGCTGCTACTGCCTTGCCATTGTATGCCACTGCCTTTGATAGCGTTGGTAAAATAGACAAGCTAGAAGGTTTTGCCAGTCGTTTTGGTGCCCAGTTCTACGGCATGCCATTAAATGAGAGTACGATTACGCTTGTCAATACGCCTATGCAAGTGCCTATCGCTTATCCTTACTTCGATGGTAGCTCTCTCACCCCGCTTATGGCAGGTGAAACCCTACCATGGTCTCTTAGAGACTAGAGCACGCTAAGGTATGTCATCATTTAAATTGTAAAACTTAAGAGTGCTAAGTGAAACAATTGATGACATGCCTGATATAAAGACCTCTATATTTTATTCTATAATATCTGTTATACCCCTATCTTAGGCGGTGTGACTGATATCATCACATACTTATTTTTAATTCAATATAACACTACGACTGATAAAAGCGATTTTACCTGATATGACCACTCAAAACGATGCCACCTTGCCTGACAATACCGTGACAGATGAACAAGCACCAATACGCTTAAAAGATCGCTTTCGTAAGTTTTTACCTGTGGTCGTCGATGTTGAGACAGCTGGTTTTAATGCACAAACTGATGCTTTATTAGAAATTGCCTGTATTCCCGTACTACTCAATGAACAAGGTGTGTTTTATCCAGGGGAAGCTTTCAATGCTCATATCGAACCTTTTGAAGGGGCAAATCTAGAGCCAAGTGCCCTCGCCTTTACAGGGATTGATCCTAAAAACCCACTGCGTAAAGCCATTGCTGAAGACGAAAAAACTGCATTACGCCGGATTTTTAAGGGTTTAAAAGAAGTACGTCGTGAGGAAGACTGCCGTCAATGTGTATTAATCGGACACAATGCCCATTTTGACTTGGCGTTTTTGAATGCCGCTGTGCTACGTACCAATAACAAGAGCCACAATCCGTTCCATAACTTTTCAGTCTTTGATACCGTGACGCTATCAGCACTCGCATTTGGTCAGACGGTACTAGCACGCGCCTGTAAGGCAGCAGGGCTAGATTTCGATGGTAAAGACGCTCACTCAGCGCTATATGATACGCAAAAGACTGCCGAGCTGTTTTGTCATATTCTTAACCATTACCCTATGCTAGCTAATGCAATGCACAATGAAGCAAATACAGATGAGTTGCCTGATAGCGATAATAAATAAGCCACATATCCTACATTGCCCACTTGTCCTAATAGTGCTACTTTTAATACTTGATGACTTTGGCATCTTGATTTCACAATCAATAGGGATATGATTGATATCATGATAGACAAGCCACTCGTTTCACTATTGATTATGTTATGGTAATCATTCAAAAGTAACAAACGAGTCGACGACCTGCGATTATGCATTTTAAAATGGTGTTGTCGTATCCTATAGATGGTTTAAGTTGCCCAAACTGCCTGATAGCGTGACATTGCTCATACTATCAGGCTTGATAGGAGGGACTTTATCATGGATCCACAACTCAAATTATGGGGAACAATCATAGGCTATATGCTGCTAGCTTTAACGATTAGCGCCTGTACTTCTTTATGGATTCGCTATCATTTAAAGCGTAAAGACTTACATCCTCGCCGTGCAATCAAAAAAAGATATTTAATTTTAAAAAGACGAAGAAAAAGGCTTGACAGAAGGCGCAGACACTATTAGAATACGCACCACTTCAGCATAAATGGTGAAAGCAGCTGAGGTGTTGTGTTACTAGTCCCCATCGTCTAGAGGCCTAGGACACCGCCCTTTCACGGCGGTAACGGGGGTTCGAATCCCCCTGGGGACGCCACTATTTGGCGTCACTCGTTAGCAAGTTTGCTGCAAAGCATCTATTAAGACTAGCAAGCGTACCATCTAAAAGCCCAATCACATTGTGATTGGGCTTTTTTTATGCCTGCCTTTTGACTATCTTAAAAATATAATACTTAAGACCTGTGAATATCTATCACCATGAATTAAATGCAGATCATAATGTGTACTATAAATACGTAACTTGATTTACTGCTGTATCTATATCAAAATTTACTCACGAAAAAGCCAGCATTAAATGCTGGCTTTTTAGATCAAATACGATTTTTTATAATAATCTACCAAATTTTATCTGATAACATCAACCATAACAATGTCATGACAACCATCACACCAAGTACGGTCTGAATCAAAAAGAACGCTTGGTGCTGACCGACTACCTTACTTAAGGTCACCCCTAATGTACTGTATTTAATAGGTGGCGTGTCCATATTGCCTGTTCTTGCCTGCTCTTCATAATACCCTTTTAGGATATCTAAAAACTTTGGCCATTCACTAGAATCCCAGTCGTAAGGCTTGAACGGCATAAACTTTTTCAGTTCAGGTTCTTTAGTCATCCAACGTTCAAGTGTGATAGAACGTAGAGACCAATTCGTAAAGCGGCGTTGGGTAATTTCTGAAAAATCTAAAATTTGTAGTTCTTTATGTCGATCATCTATTAGTAATCGATTCTTTAAATTAGTGAGAGCTTGTTCTGACCCTTCTACACACTGTAAAAAGTAACCATTGCCATAGCAAAGAATACCTGTGACGTTATCGGCTTGGTTCTGCTCAATCGAAGTCTCTGAAATATCGTTAAGCGTACTAGGGCCTGACAGACCAGTCGAAGTGATTTGACTGATATATACAAGCTGGCAGAGATCGGTTGTGACTGGATTTGTCGAATCATTAATTTTTGACAATTCGATTCTCCCTATTTTTAGATAAATGGAGCTAAAACAACCATACTAACTTTAGAAAAAACATAGAGACAAGACTTTTAGAAGCATCAAATTGGTCTGGTATATTATTGATTTTATAAATGTTTATATTAATTGTATTAAGTTGGTTACATCATAGGCTAGTTTGGTCATCAAAGCAATATATGTTTAATAATACTGTTTATTTTTCATAATAGAGAAAGACTTAAAATGAGTGAGGTAGCCTATGTTTTTATTTTTTAATAGAGGTTAGCTGAGATATGCGAGATATAAGCATACCTATCTCTCTACATCTCTATATTAATAGACGTATTCGATACGATACGAATAATCACAAATATAGAAGAAAGGACTATGGGAAATATTTTAGAATGATCATAATTGGGCAGTCAGAATCGCTGCAAGCAAGATGGCATCGTCGGGATAAGTGAGCTTTATGTTTTGGCGACTGCCAGTCACTAGACGAATGGGGAGATCCAAGTACTCAAACGCACTGGCTTCATCAGTAATAGAAAGGTTATGGGTAAGAACATAAGCCAATACCCTCTTCAATTCACCAAGTCGAAATACTTGTGGGGTTTGCGCTTGCCACATGTTACTGCGGTCGATAGTGCGTTTAGCATAAGAATGTGCGTGGTTATAGTTACTAATAATAGTCTCATTCGTAATCTCAGATTGAGCTGTAGAATAGACATTTGACTCTTTTAGCGTATCAGCCACAGGTGTTGCTAGGATAGCACCATAAGGTTCTGTCATCGCCGCTTCGATCACTTGATCGATATCATTACTGGGTACAGCAGGCCGCGCGGCATCATGAATCAACACTAAGTCTGAATCTTCAGCCCCTGAATGACTGATTGCCTCTACACCTGCCTGTACTGACTGCCAACGCTCAGCGCCGCCAATAGCATAATCTATAGAAAATGCAAAATCGAGTGTTTGAGCAGTGGTGTCATGTGCTGCAATGACCAACAAGCACTTATCAATATAATCACTACAAGCAAGCCTTGCCACGCTATGCTGTAGCAATGTATGTCCCTGCAACAGAGTGTATTGCTTGGCAACAGACGCACCAAAACGACTACCGCGACCAGCAGCGACGATCATGGCATGTATACGAGGTGTGGTATTCATAAGATAGTACTCATCAAACAGCTCTCATGGTTAAGATCCATGACAATATGGCTAAGGAAAAGTAAGTGCTAAGAGAGGTAAAGAGATTGAGGTGGACCGAATATCTATTCTAGATACTAATAGATAGTATTTTTTCGAAAATTAAGAATGATTACTGACTGCTGTGTGTAGTAGGTGCCGTAGATACTTGCACGAATGTCTCGTTTGGTTTAATCAGACCCAAATCTAAACGAGCATGCTCTTCTACTGCTTCAAGACCATTTTTTAAATCATATACGTCGGTACGTAATAAATTATTTGCTGCTACTTGGCTCTCATTCAAGCGCTGTTGCTCTTCTGTCTGAGTCATCAGTTCGTTGTGCTCGAAACGACCATTTTCGCCTAGCCAATACTGATATTGCAGCCCTAACAGGACAGCAACGGCTAACGCGAGTAACATAAATTGGCTAAAATATTTCATAAGGGGATAACGCCAAACGACATAAATATAGTAAGAATCAGCTAAAGCAACTAGGCAATATATAAACACAATAATGATTACATACTGCCCAACTTTAGCATTAAGTCCTGATTAACTTGGACTTATTAACCACGTAGACCAATAAACTCTTCACGGCCACGATAGCTTGCACGTACTTGCTGCTCGATACGAAGTAGTTGATTGTATTTTGCGACGCGATCTGAGCGGCATAGCGAGCCAGTTTTGATCTGACCAGCAGCAGTACCAACCGCTAAATCTGCAATAGTACTGTCTTCAGTTTCACCTGAACGATGCGAAATAATTGTCGCATAACCATTTTTCTTCGCCAGATAAATCGCATCTAACGTTTCTGATAGCGTACCAATCTGGTTAAACTTGATCAAAATCGCGTTGGCAATTTTCTTATCAATGCCTTCTTGCAAAATAGCAGGATTGGTTACGAATAAATCATCGCCGACCAATTGAACTTTATCACCAATTTGCTCAGTTAAGTACTTCCAACCATCCCAATCTGACTCATCAAGACCATCTTCGATAGAGATAATAGGATATTGACGTGCCAAACCAACTAGATAGTCTGAGAAACCTTGGCTATCAAAAGATTTGTTACCTTCGCCTGCCAAGATATACTGACCATTTTTATAGAACTCACTTGCCGCACAATCTAACGCAAGATGAATGTCTTCACCGGCTTTATAGCCAACTTGCTCAATCGCTTGCATAATCACAGTGATGGCTTCTTCGTTGCTACGCAGGTTTGGTGCAAAACCACCTTCGTCGCCGACCGCTGTATTCAAGCCTTGTGATTTTAGGACAGATTTTAAGCTGTGGAAAATCTCCGTACCAGCACGCAATGCTTCTGAGAAGCTTGTAAACCCAACTGGCTCAATCATGAACTCTTGGATATCTACAGTGTTATCTGCATGCTCACCACCGTTTAAGATATTCATCATTGGCACAGGCATCGTAAGCGACGTCTGGTTGCGCAAGTTGGCAATATATTGGTGTAATGGCAAATTCTTTGATTTGGCAGCCGCTTTAGCCGTGGCAAGTGACACCGCTAGCATGGCGTTGGCACCAAGGCTGTCTTTGTTTTCTGTACCGTCTAGCGCAATCATTGCATCATCAATGCCTTGCTGCTCTGTAACGTCTTTATCCATCAAAGCGCTACGGATTTGGCTATTCACATTGGCAACGGCTTTTTTCACGCCTTTACCCATGTAGCGATCTTTGTCGCCATCGCGCAACTCAAGCGCTTCACGTGAGCCAGTTGACGCGCCACTTGGTGCAGCAGCACGGCCAATCGTACCATCAGCCAAGATAACATCGGCTTCAATCGTTGGGTTACCGCGTGAGTCTAAAATCTCACGAGCGCGAATGTCTTTAATTGCGGTGACGTTGTTGGTTTCTTCAGCGTACATAATGTCTGTTAATTCCTTTGGTCATGCCAAGTTTATGGGGTAAATAACGGCAACTAGAATACAAAAAATATAAAGCAAATTATCGTACAGCCTGTGCGCCTAAAACAGCCTTGCTTATTTGTAAAATCGGCCCATTCT
This sequence comes from Psychrobacter sp. NZS113, assembly GCF_015864825.1. Classification (GTDB taxonomy): domain Bacteria; phylum Pseudomonadota; class Gammaproteobacteria; order Pseudomonadales; family Moraxellaceae; genus Psychrobacter. The sequence continues at coordinate 240,804 of NZ_JADYWL010000006.1, read as the reverse complement.
AAGTACGATTAAAGGTTTATTTGGCGTATCGACAGCGGGCTATAGTGCTTGGCATCATAGCATAAATTTTGCCAAACTTCCCTTATCTTACACCAACTTGCGCCCATAAAATAAAATATGAGCAGCAATGTCAGCCGTTATCGAATCGTTTTATTCATGATGATGTAAAAAGCGAATGGATATCTATACGTTAGACAAACGCTCTGTGTCAATATTAGTGTCAGAGACTGTATTATCTAGCTCGACCTCTGTCTTAAATCGTGTTAATCGCAGTGCATTCATTAATACTGAGATAGAACTAAGCGCCATAGCTGCCGCTGCAATCATAGGATTTAAAAACCCAAAAGCAGCGAGTGGAATGCCAATGCAATTATAAATGAAGGCAAAAAATAGATTTTGCTTAATATTACGCAGTGTTGCTTGGGCGATTTTTTGTGCCGCATCGATATGCATTAATGACTCACCCATCAATCGCGCAGCAGCACTGTGCTGGGCAACATCTGTCCCCTCAAACATGGCAAAACTGGCATCGGCCGTTGCCATCGCTGGTGCATCATTGACACCATCACCTGCCATGGCAACTTTATGACCCACCGTTTGCAATTTAGCAATTTGGCTCGCCTTATCTCTCGGGCTCATCTTGCCATAAGCAGCCTTGATACCCAGCTTACCTGCGACATAATCGACTACAGACTGCTTGTCACCACTCATCAAAATCACGTTAATGCCCGCAGCCTGTAGTGCAGTGATAGCTTGTGGCGTGTCCGCTTTTAGGTCATCCGCTAAGGCAAAAGCGCCTAGAGGTTCATCGTTAATACTAACTGCAACCGTACTGGCCACTTGCCATGCTTTTGGCATAAACTTTGGCAGCGTCAAGTTAGCAAACTCTGCCGTACCAACCTTAATAAGCCCAAGGCCGTCAATGTTTGCTTGTATACCTGCGCCTTTTATCACGCTGATATCGGTCACATTAAATAAAGGCAGTTGACGGTCTTTGGCCGTGTTGATCAACGCTGTGGCAAGCGGATGGCTAGCATGTGCCTCAACGCTTGCGGCAATCTGCAAAACATCATCGACCGCCAGTGATTTATCAACCATGACATGGTCAACGATAGTGGGTTTGCCAATAGTCAATGTACCCGTCTTGTCCAAAACAACGGTATCGATGTCGCCTGCTGCTTCAAGGCTTTGTGCATCCTTGAACCAAACGCCATGACGAGCAGCAACGCCCATACCTGCCATAATCGCAGCGGGTGTGGCCAAGCCAAGCGCGCAAGGGCAGGCAATAACCAATACCGATACGGCGTGCATTAAGGCAGTATCCACCATACCTGTTAGCCACCACGTGACCCCAAAGGTAACCAATGCAATCGTAACCACAATGGGAACAAAAATAGCTGTCACTCTATCAGCCAGACGCGCTAAATTGGCTTTTGAGCCTTGCGCATCGCTGAGTGCTTGCACCATATCACCTAGCTTGGTATCGCTACCTTTAGCACTGACACGGTAGAGCAAACTGCCATTTTCGACTAGGGCACCTGCCAATAGACCATCGCCCTCTTCTTTTTTGAGCGGTACTGACTCGCCAGTTAAATGACTCTCAATACACCAGCCACTACCACTTATAACCATGCCATCGGTGGCTACTCTGCTACCTTGCTTAGCGCGCAAAATATCACCAACCTGCACGTCTTGGAGTGCAACATTATGAAAATCACCATTTGACTGCTGCTGCTCAACTTGATCAGGTGTCAGTGATAATAATAAATCAATACTATTTAAGCTGTGCTTTTTGGTACGCTCTTCTAAATACTTACCCGTACGAACAAAAGCAATAACCATCACTCCTGCTTCAAAATACACGGCTGGGCTATTACCTGCACCATAACCACCCATGTGGGCATCTTGCAGCAAGCTATTTAGAGTGCCATCGCCATGTGTCAGCCAAAGATAAGTTGAATATGCCCAAATGGTGACCGTACCGATAACGACCAATACGTCCATATTGGCAAGACCACCTCTAATCGATGCCCACGCACTCTTATAAAATGGCAGTGCTAGTCCAAATTGCACAATCGTCGCTATGAGGAACTGTATCCAAACCGGTGGCATCCACGCCATACCAAAACCCGTCAGCATGCCTGCCATACCGACTAAAAATGGGATTAAGCAAACCCATAGCCCAATCAAGCGCCAAGGATATTCAGTTGCTGTATCCTTGTCCGTTTTTTCAAATAAGCTCTCACCTACTTGTAGATTAGCCACAAAACCTGTCTTGTTCACCCATTCTGTGACCTGCTCAGGTGTGGTCTGAGTCGGATCATAATCGACATTGGCAGTCTCACCTGCAAAATTCACACTCACATCGTATACCGATGGCTTTTTGTTAAGTACCTTTTCGATTCGTGAGGCACAAGCCTGACACGTCATACCATTAATCGCCAGTTGTAGATGCGCACGCTGCGGCGTAAGTGATGTATTTGATTGAATATCAGTTTCAACATCGTAGGATTTGTCATTAGTGGTGCGGGTAATATCATTCATAAAGAAAACTCGGTATGGCATTTATTCGTTATAGCGTTTGTAAAATTGGATGAGCCATAAAAATATCAGTGGATGGATGAGTCTAAATTAAAAAACACTCAGGATTACTATCTATTCAAATCAATTCATTTATAGTCATCTAGAAAGCGACTTAATATCACTACTCTTCAACCATTAAAAAACCAGCCATAATAGCTGGTTTTTTCAAATGAAAGACGGTACTTATGAGTTAGCGACAGTCGCATCAAAGCCAGCATCATCAATCGCTGAAACAATGGCTTCTATATTTGTTTTACTATCGTCAAAAGTAACGGTTGCTTGATTGTCTATCAGCTCGATACTGATATCATCTAGGCCATCGATATCAGCGGTTGCGTTATATATACTGGCTACGCAGCCACCGCAAGTCATGCCGTCGATTTTGATAACACGAGTTTGGTCTGTCATATGAGACTCCTTATTTTTATTTATTAATATAATACTATTTTAAATAAATGATACGCAGATACTATCTGAGGATCATTCGAGCTGAGGATCATTCGAGGAATAACACCTGCTATCAAAGACTAATCATCATGATGTGGGTTTTGTGGTGCATCGATAGGAAACGGCTGAGTAACATAATCCACCATACTGATTGCCGCCGTCAGAGCATGGATACTCGTATCGGTATCTTCATAACGCACGGTGGCAACGTGGCGAGTAGTATCTAAATCGATAGCTGTTACGCCCGTGATGTTCTTCAATGCCGTCATCACGCTATTCAGTCCTGCCGCGTCATCGATATTTTCGATACTTACTTGAGCGGTTTGAATCGCCATTACATTACCCTCCTATCTTCGACCTATTAGCTAGTACTACTAATGAGTGTCTAACGTTTCGAAACCTTTAACCAAATCATCAATCTGCTTAAGCTGACGTAAAAACGGCTCTAACTGATTCATACGTAGTGCACAAGGACCATCACATTTGGCTGTTTCTGGGCTTGGGTGTGCTTCTAGAAACAACCCTGCCAACCCTGCTGCCATACCTGAACGTGCAAGTGTCGTGATTTGCTCGCGACGACCGCCTGCACTATCACTACGCCCACCCGGCTGTTGCAAACTATGTGTCACATCAAAAAATACAGGAATATCCATCTGCTTCATGGTATCAAAACCAAGCATATCGACGACCAAATTGTTATAACCAAAAGCACTGCCACGCTCACACAATATCAGTTTGTCATTGCCACCTTCTAGGCATTTATTAACGATATGACGCATCTCATGAGGTGCTAAAAACTGAGCTTTTTTAATATTAATAATGGCATCTGTCTTCGCCATCGCATGGACCAAATCCGTCTGACGAGACAAAAATGCAGGCAACTGGATGATATCAGCCACTTCAGCAACAGGTGCTGCTTGATGAGGCTCATGAACGTCAGTAATGATTGGAACTTGGAACTTCTCTTTGATTTGACCAAGCCAGTCAATGCCTTTCGCCAAACCCGGGCCACGATAAGAGTGCAGGCTTGAACGGTTGGCCTTGTCAAAGCTGGCCTTAAAGACATAGTCGATGCCCAAACGTTGGCATATCTCAATATACTGTTCAACAATCTCAAACGCTAACTCTTTAGATTCCAAGACATTCATACCGCCGAACAATACAAACGGCTGATCGTTACCAATATTAATAGTGTTATTGTTAGGCGTATTAAGCTGAATATGTGATTGTGCTTTTAATAAATTATCCATTAAACAACTATCCTCTTTATTGTTATCCATAGTTCTATCGCATATTGTAACCGATAGCCCAATTAATGAAAGTATCCAAGCGTAATCATACCATTCCTAAAAATCAGAATAGTGAGGGAAATGAGCGTAACTACCACATTTGTTAGACTAAGCACATTTAACGTGATTAATTATATTTGTTGAATTTGATGTTATCCATAATTAATCGTCATATTAGCCAGAGCCATACTCTCTAATCCTAATCCTAATCCTAATCCTAAAATATAGGCTCAAAAAAAGACCGATTCGAAAATCAGTCTTTTTTATATATGTAAACATTCAATACGTTGATAACTACTTTATTTGAATTATCTGGCTTCGTTATGGTTTTTCGCCGCTTTTACAAAGCTGTTAAACAGTGGATGACCACCGCGTGGTGAGCTAGTAAATTCAGGATGGAACTGTACAGCAACGAACCATGGATGCTCAGAAATCTCAACTGACTCAACCAAATGCTGCTTGGCAGAATAACCAGAGATGGTCATACCTGCTTGCTCTAACGGCTCGATATAACGGTTATTCATCTCATAACGATGGCGATGACGTTCCGTGATATTACTGGCGCCATAGATTTGGCTTAACTTGCTACCAGCAACTAGTTCAGCTTGCTGTGCGCCTAGACGCATAGTGCCACCAAGATCTGAGTCATCACTGCGAATCTGTAGCTCACCGCGCTCATCTAACCACTCTGTGATAAGACCGATGATAGGCTCAGCAGTCTTGCGATCAAACTCAGAAGAGTTGGCATCAATATTAAGCACATTGCGAGCATACTCAATCACTGCCAACTGCATACCAAGGCAAATACCTAGATAAGGTACGTTGTTTTCACGTGCATAAGTAATGGCTTTCATTTTGCCATTAGTACCACGCTCTCCAAAACCACCTGGTACTAAGATAGCGTCAGCGTTATTTAGCTGTGCGAATAAACTATCATCACTTTCCAAACGTTCGGCATCGATATAATCAATTTTCACATCTGCTTTATGTGTGATACCAGCATGGAGCAATGCTTCGTTAATAGACTTATAAGCATCAGGCAGTTCGACATACTTGCCAACCATCGCTACGGTAACAGTCGTCTCAGGATTAAGCTGAGCTTCAACGACTTTATCCCAATCGCTTAAATCTGCTTCAGGTACATCAAGACCAAAACGCTCACAAATCAAGTCATCAAGATCTTGTTCATACAACGTACGTGGTATTTGATAGATACTTTGAGCATCTTCACACATAATGACCGCACGCTCTTCCACGTTAGTGAATAGCGCAATCTTACGGCGGTTGTCTTGTGAGATATGATGTTCAGAACGACAAATCAATATATCAGGCTGCAAACCAATAGAACGTAGCTCTTTTACAGAATGTTGGGTAGGCTTGGTTTTGGTCTCACCAGCACTAGCAATGTAAGGTACTAGCGTTAAATGCATCAGCATGGCTCTATTACGGCCAAGCTCTACTTGCATTTGACGTACCGCTTCCATGAAAGGCAGTGACTCAATGTCACCGACTGTACCACCAATCTCGATGATAGCGATGTCATAACCCTCACCACTGGCCAAGATTTTACTCTTGATTTCATCAGTGATGTGCGGGATAACCTGCACTGTACCGCCGAGATACTCACCGCGACGCTCTTTGTTTAAGACGTTTTGGTAAATACGACCACTGGTAAAGTTATTGCTTTTACTCATCTTTGAATGGCGTAAAAAGCGCTCGTAGTAGCCCAAATCTAAATCTGTCTCTGCGCCATCTTCAGTAACGAAAACTTCGCCATGTTGGAATGGGCTCATCGTACCTGGATCAACGTTGATATACGGATCCATCTTAGTCATCGTGACTGTCACGCCACGTGCTTCTAAGATAGCGGCAAGAGAGGCTGCGGTGATACCTTTTCCTAGTGAGGACACTACCCCACCGGTCACAAATATAAACTTGGTCATAGTACTCTTTCGGTAATTGGTAAAGAAGGATTTTACTAAAAATACGCCACAAAATATAGGGCAAAAGTGCAAACTGTCAGAAACTCTTCTATTTTTGTATGGGTAATCAACATTTTTCTATCATTTAATTACAACACAATAAAAAACCCACCCCGAAGGATGAGTTTTTTTAAGTCAAATGCTAGTTCATTCTAGAATAAGTATTCTAGACCAGTACCAACTACAACTACACGTGCATCGCCACTTACAGTGTAGTCTAAAGAACTATCTGTATATGAGTAAGACACGTTGTCCGCATTGTTTACGCCAGCATAGGCATGAGCAATAATGTTATCTTTAAAGAAGTATTTACCACCAACAACGATTTGGTCTGAATCAGCGTTGTTATAACCATTTAAGTTGTCAGTTTTGTTGTACTGTGCATATACAGCTGCTGGACGAGCAAAGTTATTTAGACCCATCTGAGCGCTAATAACTAGACCTTTTTCATCTTTCTCACCACCATCATAGTCGCCTACTTGGTATAGCGCACCTAGAGTGACTGGAGCTGCCATGTACTTACCTAGGTCAACAGTAGCGGTACCACGGATGATTTCACCATCAATGTTTTGGTCTTTATCATAAGCAATACCAGCAGTGAAGCCAGTACCTTGATCAAACAACATTGCTACACCGAAGCCTGCATCGTCATTACCATTTTGGTCATCAGAGCTATACATTGCAGAAAGCTCTAAAGGTAGGTTGTTGTATTTCGGTGCAGTCCAAATTACTGAACTATTGATACGGTTACTATCCGCCATGTTTAGAGCACTAACAACTTCACTTTCATTTTCAGTTTGGCCTAAGTTATCCCAATAACCTTGGTTAACTACAACGTTGTCAATACGAGCTAAGCTTGATTGGTTTTTACCAACACGGAATTCACCAAACTGCTTGTTTACTAGACCAAGATATGTATCACGGTTAGTGAAGGTAGCGTTATCCCCATCAAGACTAGTGCCATACTCTAAACGATAGATAACATCAGTATTAGCAGTCATCGCCTCAGAACCTTTAAGGCCGATACGTGAAGAATGAGAGTTAATCTGCACTGTATCTTCATCATACATGTTGTTACCAGCGGCATCAAATTCAGCGTTCTCATAGTCAGCGGCTAGGAATGCTTTACCATAAACGGTAGGAGCGGCATTGGCTGCAGATACAGATAGGGCAGCAACTGCTGTAGCTAAAAGTAGTTTTTTCATGGGGTATCTCCACTTTACAATTTTAGTAATAAGCTAGCTATTATTAGCTGGTGCTCATAATGGTATCGTCACAAATCCTCAAAGATATAATGTGTAACTGGCTACCGAGATTAGTCAGAAACAAGTGTGGCGAAGTTCTATTACAGTAAGATGAAAAAAACAATGAATTACATGGTTGGGATTAACAAGTAACTAACATGTAAACTTTAGTCTTTATCGCTCTGTTGCGTAACATCCGTTACCAAACTCATACTTCGAGTACAAGCATATCAACTTTGACATAATTTGCAACACATTTTTTTATTTCTAGAACAAAGAGGTTAGCCAAAACCATATCTGTAGCTAGCATATAGCTATTCATAATAAAAACCCTACCTGTTCAAACAGATAGAGTTTTTATTTATTAAAATAATTACTAAGAACATGAATTTATTATAATGAATATATGACCATCACTAGAAACCAAGTAGTATTTGTTCATTAGTAATTAGCATTTTTGGACAAACTTTGGTGCTAATTTATCGATTTTATTTATAAAGCCCAGTTACAAAGCTGATATTAAAAACTTGATTGCAAAGCTCGACTACTGAATCAAATTTTAAAATTAATTCAGTAGTCGAACGCTCTGCACGATATTTAGTGTGTTACTTTAAGAGTTTGCTTTTAGGTCAAGACGTGCCTGATGCAGCAATGGTTCAGTGTAGCCGCTGGGTTGTTCACGACCTTTAAACACTAAATCACAGGCTGCCTTGAACGCATAAGAGTTCTCAAAATCGCTAGCCATTGGCTGATAATCACTGTCATCAGCATTTTGCTCATCAACGACTTTTGCCATACGCTTCATAGTCTCTAGTACTTGCTCCTCACTGATCACATTATGATGCAGCCAGTTAGCGATATGCTGGCTTGAAATACGCAGCGTTGCACGATCTTCCATGAGACCGACATCATCGATGTCAGGTACTTTAGAGCAACCAACGCCTTGGTTTACCCAGCGTACGACGTAACCTAAGATACCCTGTGCATTATTTTCTAATTCTTGCTGCTTTTCTTCTTTAGACCAGTTGGTGTCTTTCGCTAATGGAATGGTCAAGATATCATCCAAGCTTGCACGCTCACGCGATTTCAAGCTGTCTTGTACATCTGTCACATTCACTTGATGATAGTGCATGCTGTGCAAGGTTGCACCTGTTGGCGACGGTACCCATGCTGTACTGGCGCCTGACTTAGGATGCGCCGCCTTGGTGTCCATCATCTCTTTCATCTCATCAGGCTTTGCCCACATGCCTTTACCAATCTGAGCAACACCCTGTAGACCTGTCTCAAGGCCGACATCTACATTCCACTGCTCATAGGCTGGCTGCCACGCTTGTGATTTCATCTCGCCTTTTGGTACAAACGGGCCTGCATTCATACTGGTATGCATCTCATCACCTGTACGGTCGAGGAAACCAGTATTGATAAAGATCACACGCTCTTTGGCTTGGCGAATGGCTTCTTTTAAGTTGACCGTCATGCGACGTTCTTCATCCATAATGCCGATTTTAAGGCTGTTGCGCTCAAGTCCTAGCAAGTCTTCTGAAGCATTAAACAAATCATTGGCCATTTTGACTTCTTCAGGACCATGCATTTTTGGCTTAACGATATACATTGAGCCTTTACGTGAGTTCGATAGCGCGTTTTTACCTTTTAAGTCATTTAAAGACAATAGCGGCGTAATCAAGCCATCCATCAATCCCTCGAAGATTTGTTCTTGACCATTACCCAAATCCACTAAAATTGCTGGGTTCTGCATCAAGTGGCCGACGTTACGAATGAGTAGTAACGAACGTCCTGGTAGGATAAGCTTGCCACCATCTGGCGTGGTGTATTCGCGGTCTGGGTTTTGTTTACGAGTGCGTGTCTTGCCGCCTTTTTCAAAGGTTTCTTGTAAGTCAGCATTCATCAAACCAAGCCAGTTGCGATAGACTTCAACTTTTTCTTCCGCATCAACCGCAGCGACTGAATCTTCACAATCTTGAATGGCTGTGATTGCTGACTCAAGTAAGACATCCTTAATATTTGCAGGATCACCTTTACCGACTGGATGACTAGCATCGATTTGGATTTCGGCATGCAGATTGTTGTTTTTTAATAAAATACCTGTTGGTGCCTCTGCATCACCCACAAAGCCGACAAATTTTTCAGTGTCTTTTAGCGAAGTGCTGCTATCACCTTGAACAACTTCAAGTGCGCCATCAACCACTGCAAAGCCTGTCGCATCATTGTATGAGCCTGATACTAGCGCAAAATGTTCATCTAAGAATGCTTTTGCATAAGCGACGACAGCAGCACCGCGAGTTGGGTTATAGCCACCTGTTGCTTCTTGACCATTGTCATCACTGATGACATCGGTACCATATAAGGCATCGTACAAACTACCCCAACGTGCATTGGTTGCGTTCAGTGCATAGCGAGCATTGCGCACGGGTACAACCAGCTGTGGCCCTGCGATATGAGCAATCTCATCATCAACGTTTTGCGTGCTAACTTTAAAGTCATCGCCTTCTGGTAATAGATACCCAATTTCTTGTAAAAATGCCTTATACGTAGGGTAATCGATTTCGCCGTCTCTGGCAGGGTTGTCTAGATGCCATTGATCTATCTGCGACTGAATTTTGTCACGAGTCTCAAGCAGTGCCTTGTTGCGCGGGGTGAATTCTTTAATGACTTTTTCGAAACCTGACCAATAACTGTCTGAGTCAACACCGACTTTCGGTAGCACTTCGTTTTCAATAAAGTCATACAATTGCTGGTCGATGGCAAGGATGCCTTTTTGAATACGATTGGCGTTAGAAGACTGGCTCATGTTGTTATCCTTATCTGTTCGTGAGAGTGTAAATACGAAGTTACTACCGCAATGATTGGACATTGTCGGTCTTAGACATCTATTCCAAGTTTAGATGCAGTACGAATCAAACTTGTTGTTCTATCATATAAGCTTGTCATGAATAGCGTTTTAAACATTTGTGCTATGCTACTAGCATACATTTTTTGCGGCGTTGAAGCACGCTTGCTAATAACATTATAGAAAACGATACAGGTCATAAATATAGCCATTTATTTCAAACGGCGTATACCTGTGTATCAATAGCTTTATGTCGTATTGGCATGAGTTATAATACTCACTACCCATCACCAAGTGATGATTGATATATCAATAGTAAGAAAGATTCTGCTTTAGCAAAATCTTATCCTACTATCAAATAAAGAAATAAACAAGAAAACACCATTCACTAAGTAAATGTTGGGGTTGTACAATAATGATGACCTATAAACTGTCGAGCCTAAGGCCTATTCTCAGTGATTTCATATGCACAGATAATTAGGCCCAGATAAACAGTAAGTAATCATTGCTGTATCGACTTATAGTTATTAGTTATCTATCCAATTTTTATGTTTAGCCAATACGTACCAAATACTAAACCATGACAGAGACTATGAACAAAGAAAATATGAAACCTATTAACAGCAGTGATAATGCCTTAAACGATGAACTTATGAACGACAACGATATGGTAAAAGACGGCATAGAAAGAGAAAGTGCTGATATCACTCAGCTACGGACGCCTATAAAGGTAGACCTCACCCCTGTCTATAATTTCTTGGGTGCTCGAACCACTCAAGCATGGGTAGATGCTGCGATTAATAACTTGCCATTAATCATTCAGGACCACGCCAATTGCGAAAAGAAAGCAGCAGGCACCGCCATGAATCTCATATTCCGCTATGAGTTTTCCTATGATTTGCAGTGTAAATTGGCACAGTTGATACGTGAGGAAATGCTACATTACGAGCAGGTATTAGGCATCATGAATGACCGTGGTCTAGAGTGGAAATACCTCAGTGCTGGACGCTATGCTAAAGGTATGCTAAAGCACAAGCGAACTTACGAGCCAGCAGCGATGGTCGATGTACTAATCATTGGAGCATTCATTGAAGCACGCTCTTGCGAACGATTTGCGTCGCTAGCCGAGGTTATCAATGATGAACGCTTGGCAAAGTACTATCGTTACTTACTTAAGTCAGAAAGTCGTCATTTCGAGGATTACTTGGCCTTGGCTCAATCACTGTCTGAAGACAATATTGATGAGAGAGTGGCTTTCTTTAAAGAAGTAGAGTCAGAGCTGATATCTAGTCCGGATGCTGAATTACGCTTTCATAGCGGTACACCTGCTTAGGTATTGCTAGTAGTTGTTTAGATACTGATAATCGTTTAGATAAAAAAGGTACTACTACGGTTCAAGGTTAATATCTTGAACCGTAGTAGTACCTTTTCTGATTCTAATTCTAATTAGATCTGTCTATTGACGTTTTTACTTATGACATTCTTTGTTAAGTCCAGAACCATCACAATAAATCATTATTCATCGTCTTTCATTAATGGACTATCATACTGTTTGTTATTTTTGGCAATGTTATGTGGGTCGTGATCGTCTGTGGCTCTTTCTGCAGCAGCAGGATTGGCTTTCTGTAGTGCATCGTCAGCGACAATGCCATTGTTATCATCTGCATCTTTTAACTTATGACTCTGATTAACTTCCTTATCGTCTGGCATGCTCATAATGACACCTCATTCTCGTCGTTATTATTATTGTCTTATTCAAATATAAATTACTAAGTAAATACTATCTGTCTTTTTCATCAGGGTTCAACACACGCGATTGCGCATTATCAGCGTTTGCATAACGGTTTAAATTATTGATACCTTCACTCTTAGATGGATCATTAGTAACGGTATGCTCATTGATACCGTCATCAAAAGCATTGCCTTCTTGGTCACGGCGGTCAGGCTGACGTGCAGGATTGTCGTTATCATTTACGTGTTCTGAATGAACGACACCTTCTTTAAACGTGTCCGTTCCTTTGTTCTCAGTGATCTTCTTTTCTATCTGGTCATCTGATAATGCTGATTTTTTATTTTCCATGGTCGTATCCTTATTATTTTTATTCGTCTGTTTTCGACTGCTATGATGCTTATCATTAAAAGCTGTTCATTACTAAAGCTGCTTATCAGATCCTCTCGACATCAGCCGATCTTTAATTGTTACCTTTCTGACTCAAGTCATGAACATTCAAATCTGCAACGTTTTTCCCACCAGCAGGTAGATCTTCCTCTTTGCGTGGATCAACGTATACCTCATCTGTTTCTTGAGAGGCTTGCTCGGGACCGTCGATCTTCGGTTCATGCTTGCGGCCTTCATAACTATCCCGTGGGTTGTTTGGATGTGATGCTGCCGAATCGTTAACTACTACTTTTTCTTCATTATTTGGCTGACTATCAGTTGTCATAGCGTATCCCTCAAGTTGTAGTCAATCCTCTATAAAAGAGTTACCGCATTAACCTTGCTTGAAGTATTAAATATACGTCTACACTCGGTTGCCTTGTATTTCTTCTAAACTGGATTAACTATAGTTTGTTGAACGTTAAATAAAAGGTTATATCGCAATGACTATTTATCAGTGCGTAGCTCATCTTCGATAAATGAGGTTTGTTCTTCATCACTTAATGATTCAGGCGCATCTACTTTTTTATCACTCTTAAGGTTTTGTGCAATTTGTTTGCTGTCAGCGTTTTCAGCTGCTTGTTTGATATCTGAGCTGTCGTTGTTTGTCGTACTCATAATGATTTTCCTATTTTTATAATTTATTGGTTTTACTTGCTCTTTTATGTAGCTGCCTATCTAGTAGGACTGCTATTGATTATAAGTAGAACGTTGCGCACCTCACCAGTGTACTGCCGTATCAATATGTGAATAAATGTGAGGTTACAAGACAGTTTGTAACTTATACAGATCATTTGCCCAAATAAAAACCAAGCGCCAGTATCTACCAGCGCTTGGTTTTGTTCATTCATTTGCCACTTTTAATGTCATCAAAGATGTCATTCACAAAGTACGCTAGACTGAATCTCCCACCCCATTGATAACCTTTAATAGGTGTTCTTGGGCAACATACGGTGTCTCACCCGCTACTGATTGCAGATGTGTCCACACACCATTACCGTCTAGTGTCCAAGCTTGAGTATTGTCTTTTAGATAACTGAGCAATCCATCTTGATAGACTTGCTTAAAAAGTTTTTTGTCTTCAATGGGAAATGCCACTTCTACGCGATGGAATAAGTTACGATCCATCCAGTCGGCACTGCCACAATATAAGCGCTCATCACCATTGTTATAAAAATAATAAATACGCGTATGCTCTAAAAACCGGCCGATCACAGAGCGTACTGTAATATTTTCAGACAGACCTTTTACTTGTGGACGTAAACAACACATAGAACGCAAAATCAGCTCGATTTTGACCCCTACTTGCGAGGCGTCATATAACTTAGCAATCAGTCGACGCTCAGTCAGGGCATTAACTTTCACAATAATATGAGCGCGTTTGCCTGCTTTTGCATGTGCGATCTCATCATCGATAAAGCGTATCAATTTATCATGCAACGTAAATGGTGCATGTAATAGCTTTTTGAGATTGGCAGGTTTGCCCATGCCTGTTAACTCTTGGAATATTTTATGGACGTCTTCAGAGATGTCAGGATCTGCGCTAAACAAACCATAGTCGGTATAGACTTTTGCGTTGGCAGCATGATAGTTACCCGTACCTAAATGCACATAACGGCGGATACGGTCGTCCTCACGGCGTACGATAAGCATAAGCTTGGCATGGGTTTTATAACCGACGATACCGTAGACTACAACTGCGCCTGCTTCTTGCAAATAGTTGGCAACAGCAATATTAGAGGCTTCATCAAAACGCGCGCGCAGCTCGATGACAGCAGTCACTTCTTTACCATTACGAGCAGCAGCGGCAAGTGCTTTGACGATTTCTGAATTGGTGCCTGAGCGATATAGGGTTTGCTTAATCGCTAGCACTTTTGGATCGCTGGCGGCTTGCCACAATAAATTGATAATTGGCGAAAACGCATGAAAAGGATGATGCACGAGCACATCTCTTTTGCGCATAGCCGCAAACATACTGGTCGCTTTGTCCAGCTTGTCCATCTCACGGCGGAACTCTTTCGGTATCACATGCGTAAATGGCTCATAACGCAGCGCTGGAATATTAAAATCAAACAGCAACCGTGTTAAGTTGACCGGACCATTGACGCGGTATAGCTGATTGTCATGCAGCTCAAACTCATTGAGCAAATAGTCACTGATATGCGTCGGACAGTCCATTGTGACTTCTAAGCGGACTTTATCACCAAACCGGCGATTCTCTAGTTCACCCTCTAGCGCTTTGGCAATATCTTCGACATCATCAGCCAAATCTAAATCAGCATTACGAGTCAACCTGAACTGATGACACCCTGTCACACTCATACCAGGAAATAGCTCGCCGATATGCTCATGAATGATGGCAGATAGCATGACATGATGCTCTTTGCCACCTGTCAATTCATCAGGTAGACGAATCACACGTGGCAGGCTGCGCGGTGCTGGCACAATCGCCAGATTGATATCACGACCAAAAGCATCTTTGCCTTCTAAGGTAGCGATGAAATTTAAGCTTTTATTAACCAGACGTGGGAACGGATGCGCAGGATCAATACTAATCGGCGTCAACACTGGCGATACTTGCTCAGTGAAATAGCGTTTCATCCAAGCCGACTGTTCAGCATTCAACTCATCGCGTTTTAGGTAACGGATGTCTTCCTTAGCAAGTGCTGGCAAGACAACTTCATTAAGAATACGATACTGCTCATCGATAGCATCGTGCATCACCGTGGATATCTCGTTCAGTACCTCACTAGGACGCATACCATGAATGCTGGTCGAGACATCACCAATATTGAGCTTTTGCATCAGGCCTGCGACCCGAATCTCAAAAAACTCATCGATGTTTGAAGAAAAAATAATCAAGAAAAACAGGCGCTCAAGTAGCGGATGACGAGGGCTGGCCGCCTGCGCTAGCACACGTAGATGAAACTGCAATAAAGATAGGTCACGATTAATATAGCTGCTCGGCGAGTAGCTACCGTCTTCTGAGCGCTGCCATGGCACTGAGGTCAAACTCTTATTATTGCCCTCTATATAAGCTTTATTATCAACAGCCACAATGTCATTTACATTGCTATCACTACTTTGCTCTTTATTCATATCTAACACGTCATTATTCCTTTTACTTTATCGATACGCGATCATCTTTTGTAGGTTAATGAAACTAGCGCGACTATGGTAACACTGCGTTTTTCATACGCTTTTTAACGACACTCTGTTTGTTACGTAATCGTCTGTCACCCTGATTGTCTTCGTAATATTTTGGGTTGGTCAGCATGGAAATAAGCAAAGCTGACTCATCACGGTTGAGATTGGCAGCCGACTTATCAAAATAATGATGCGCCGCCGCATCGATACCATAAATACCATCGCCAAACTCTGCCACATTGAGATACGCAGCCAAAATACGCTGCTTGTCCCATAGCGTTTCAATCATCACGGTAATCACCGCTTCTTCGCCTTTACGAGCGTACGAACGATGCGAGGTTAAAAATAAGTTTTTTGCGAGCTGCTGAGTAATCGTTGAGCCACCAGCAGACGCTTTGCCTGTTTCTTCATTTTTCTTACGTGCGGCCTCAATACCTTTAAAATCAAAACCACTATGTTGGCTAAACGTTGAGTCCTCACTCACTATCGCCGCTTGTTTGGCAGATTTTGCAATGGCATCATAATCAGCCCACGTCTGTGTGACCGTGCCACCCGTTAGGCGATGCGACAACATAAACATGCTGTTATTGATCGGTTGCGTTTTCCAAATTAACAGCAGTCCAGCGACTAGTACGTGAAATGCCACAACTAATAGTATTAATACCAATAATAGTCGTTTGAGAAATTTGCCAAAACTTGCCATGCGCGATATCCAAATGTTAAAAAAGGTAATAAGATGAAGTAATAAGTCAGTAATGAAAAGCAGCAGGTCATCTTACCTAATCTCACAATCGCTGTCATTATTTACCCTACTTCTTTATCATGTCATAACGGTGAAATACTGTGTTAATTTTTGATTAAAATTCTAGGGCGTGTCCTCAATTCAATCGATAGTCATCTAAATGGGTTAAAAATGGCTAAACCTTGCCAAACGGCGTCAAATAGCTGACTAATATCTCGATATTATCTGCGCTATTTTCCTTGTTTGACGGCAATTTATCTCATTTTTATCACCATTTCTAAAATGAGGACACGCCCTAAGACAAGCTTTTTGTGACAAGTATTAAAACAAGAGAATTACTATGTACGATGATAACAATATAAAAGAGCTGCGAGCACGCCTCATTGAAAAAACTCCTAGTCTCAAGGCCGATCAAGATAAATGGTGGTTACTGGGTACGTCTGGCTGTCATCTATGTGATGTCGCAGCACACCTGCTGACACAGTTTCAAGCAGTACAGCCCGTTACTTATCAAGATGTTGATATCGCTGATTTTGATGAATTATTAATGATGGAATTTGCCACCACGATTCCTGTTATTCTGACACCATCCAAACGATTGAATTATCCGTTTTCGGTATTGGACCTACAGCAACTGCTCAGTCAATAATATTAAAACAGTCATAGAAACCAGATAGTGGGAACGCCATGAAAGACTTAACGCCTATTTTAAAAAAGATAACAGAAATCGAAGACTTGCGGCGAATCGCCGAACGCAAAGTACCGCGTATGTTTTATGATTATGTCGATTCAGGCTCATGGACCGAAACCACGTATCGCAGTAATGAAACTGACTTTGACCGTATCAAATTGCGCCAGCGGGTCTTGGTCGATATGGACAATCGCAGTCTAGCCACACATATGATTGGCGAATCCGTCAAGATGCCAGTGGCGATTGCACCAACTGGATTTACGGGCATGATGTGGGCGGATGGCGAAATTAAAGCTGCTCAGGCGGCTGAAAAATTCGGTGTACCCTTCTCACTCTCGACCATGAGCATCTGCTCTATCGAGGATGTCGCTGAAAACACCAGTGCACCATTTTGGTTTCAGCTGTATGTCATGCGCGATCAAGATTTTATGGCCAATCTGATTCAACGGGCAAAAGACGCTAATTGCTCGGCACTGATATTAACTGCCGACTTACAAGTCATGGGACAACGCCATAAAGACATCAAAAATGGCTTATCTGCACCGCCTAAACCAACGCTGACCAATATCATTAACCTAATGACCAAGCCGCAATGGTGCATGAACATGCTAGGCACTAAGCGTCACAGCTTTGGCAATATCGTTGGTCATGCAAAAGGTGTTGAGGATTTGTCCTCATTAAGCTCATGGACCGCAGAGCAGTTCGACCCGCGGCTAAGCTGGGACGATGTCGCCCGTATCAAAGATGCATGGGGTGGCAAGCTGATTATAAAAGGCATCATGGAACCTGAAGATGCCATCATGGCCGCTCGTAGTGGCGCTGATGCACTGGTCGTCTCCAATCATGGTGGTCGTCAATTGGATGGCGCGCTGTCTTCCATCTCTGCGCTTTCTGACATCGTGCAAGCTGTGCATGCCGAAAATAGCGATATAGAGGTCTGGTTAGACAGCGGTATTCGCTCTGGTCAAGATGTATTAAAGGCTATATCGCTGGGTGCGAAAGGCACGATGATTGGACGAGCATTCCTGTACGGGCTTGGCGCTTATGGTGAAGATGGCGTACGCCGCGCACTTGAGCTTATCTATAACGAATGTGATATTAGTATGGCATTCTGTGGTCATACCGATATCAATAACGTCACAGATAATATCTTAGTGAAAGGTACTTATGAAAACCTCAAAATTCCTAATTATTAGAAACACCATCTTTATAACTAAAGCTGTCAGTCATTCACTTGCCAAGCTTTAAACTATGCTGGCAGGTTGATGCATAACATTATCTGACCATACCCTTTATACTCTACTCATAACCTTTCATTAATAGTTAGCTTTTATGACCATTCAACAATTATTCAAAACAGCGCCCGTCACTACGTTATTGTTAGTCAGCTTTATTGGCTTATTTATTGTGCAGATGCTGACAGGCGTCGATGCCAATAATCCCTCGACTGAGGCATTGCTAAACTGGGGCGCGAATGCATTGCCTTACACTATGCAAGACCAACCATGGCGGCTAGTCAGTAGCGCATTTTTGCATATTGGTTTGATGCATTTATTGTTTAATGGCTTTGCTATGTATTTCTTTGGGCAAGTTGCCGAGCCGATGTTTGGCTCAGCCAAGTTTTTGGCATTGTTTTTATTGTCTGCAATCGGTGGTAACTTACTCAATAGTTATGTGACATGGCAAAGTCTTTTAGAGGGTACGGGACAACCTGGGCTGTCGGCTGGTGCTTCTGGTGGTATTATGGGTATTGGTGCAGCATTGTTAATCGCTGCCCTGTTTAAAATATCAGTGAATGGCATGGTGCTGAATCTAAAAAGCCTGATATTTATCATGGGCATTAACCTCGTCTATGGGTTTGCCGTACCGGGTATAGATAATGCGGGTCATATCGGTGGCGCTATTACCGGACTGGTCATCGCACTGGCTTTCGCTATTGCTTACCGTCACCGTTTGGCTGTTGCGCTACAAAATGCAGCTATTTATCAAAATCAAAACCTACACAGCTATCAAACGACCTATATCAACCAACCGCCTAGCATCGATAGTTACTCAGCTCCTCACGCTACTGATTTAGATAATAGTGACTTAAATAGCTCTGACTTAAATAGCTCTGACTTAAATAGCTCTAACTTTAATAGCCAAGACTTTAACAACAATAATTTAGATAGCCGTGATTTAGATAGCACTAATTTCAATAGCAATGACATTGATGGCTATCGTTCAGATATGACCGGCTCATATAATGATGATACTTATGCGCAACGTAGCGCTGGTATGGATTCAAGGTTAGATATCGACACTGCTCATGCCAACAGCACCACACCAAAAACACCTATTAAACCCTCGTTTATCTGGCAGTTATTGCCATGGCTAGCGATCTTATTGATCAGCATTGGCTTTGTCTGGTGGTGGCAAGATATTCACTATCAGATACTACAAGTATTAAAAGCTATTGAGTAAACGCCCATACTTATCTATCATGGCTCAACGGCTTCTTAGTTTGGTTTTCCCTACTCGCTTATTGCCACCTAACTGTTTTACCTTATTATGATCACTCCTTTACGAGATTCTCTTATGTTTACACTTGCAGCGCTACATCATATCTCTACGCGTACTATGTTCAATGCGTTAACCGCTACTGCGCTACTCAGTGTGGCTAGCCTGTCTAACGCTGCTCTTTTTGAGGACGACTTGCCCACTGACAAAGACGCGGTACTAAGCGTCGGTGTCAACGTCATGGCGGTCAAGTCCGCATATGATCTAGAAGATAACACCGAGGTAAATGTGTTACCTGGTGCATTTTATGACAATAATAGAGTTTATATCCGGGGCGCTCAAGCGGGTGCTTATGTGCTGAATGATGGCGTCAATCAGTTGTCTGCTTATGTCAAACTCGCAGGTTCTGAGTTTGATCCTGATGATGCCAATGGCGATCTGTCTGGGCTTGATGAACGTAAGTCATCAGCAGAAGCTGGTCTGAGCTATCAACGTAATACATCACTGGGCGCTATCCGTGCTCAAATAGGGACTGATGTGCTAGATCGCAGTGGTGGTAATACGGCTCGTTTGACGTATCTTGCCAGAATCACTAAGGGCAATTTGACAGTCTACCCGAGCATTGGCTTTGAATATTATGATGCTGACTATAATGAATACTATTATGGTGTTAGTGATGAAGAGTCAGCGGAAACGGGCGTTGCTGCTTATCAGTCTGATTCGAGCCTGAATCCTTATGTAAGCATCAGTGCTAACTATGATTTCAATGACAAATGGGCTGGCTTCTTTAATCAAAGCTTGAGCTATCTACCAAATGAGCAATATGATAGTCCAATGGTAGACTCACGTGTCGAAGGCGCAACGACACTTGGTTTGCTTTATAAGTTTTAATTAAGATTAAATATTTGATATAAAAAAGACCTTACCGCGTAATGTGGTAAGGTCTTTTTTCATAGGATGTTTAGTGAAAGTTATACTTTGACTTTTGAGATATTTTCGCCAATTTCTTGGATAGCTGCTTTCAATACGTGCAGACATATTTTGGCAGTATCTTCTCTTGGATTAAATCCAACACTCATTTGCTGATGCGGATGAATATAGTTCCGAAAATCTCGTAGCGTATGGCTAAACCTCTGAATATCATGTTGTACCAAGCTTAATTCATAAGCAACATCAATAAAAGAGCTTAACGACCATTTGGAGAGTTCGTAAACTTTACCTGATTTATCCTTAGGAGAGGATTTTGCAGTATTAAAATGTCTAGGATACTGATTCGCTAAACCTAACAAAATTCCTTCGAGAGTACTGCCTGCTATGATAATCACAGACAAATAGGCTTCTGAAGAATAGCACCTTTCTATTTCTTTTATTCTTCCTTCTATTACTTCCGACACCATTCCTTCTAATCCAATTTTTTGTACAGAAACATTTGAAAATTCCCGACTTAAAAACTGGTTCTCAGTAGTAGTCTGTTTAGGTTTTAAAGGCTCCTGCACCTCAATCTTATCTAGCCGCTGAAAACTAATATCAGAACCGTTACGAATTATCTTCCATTTATCGAAAGCAATATATTTATTAAACCCTGTGATATATGCATCGAGGTCTTCTAAACGCTCTATAAAGTTAACAGGATTGAATAAATCTTTGATACAACGATCTAGCTTAGGAGTTCCATTAATACCTTCTAGTTTTTCATCAGTATACGACCAGCGTGAGGGAAAACCCTGTCCATAAGTATCATTGAATCCAAGATTATTAAATAGGCGAACAAGCTGAGGACCCGACCTATACTCAGTATCTTCATTAATTAAAATACGTAATTTCTCAAGCGACTTTGAATTTAAATTCATAGACAATCTCCAAATATATCTATGCATCATAGCATGAACATCTGCACCTAAAACCTTTCTCACAAAGGGACGTAATTTAACGAATAGTTTTTATTTTGAATAAAAAAAAACCTTGCCGCGTAATGTGGCAAGGTCTTTTTTATTTCTAACTTCTCAATAGACTCTAAGCATTACTTTTTAGGTACTCTAACATAGTGTCTGCATCTGATACTTCAAATGGGTCTATTGGACAGTTGTCGCCAAAATCGGCTTCCTTAAACACTTTCTTAACTTCTTTATTGTCGACAACCATCGAATAACGCCATGAGCGCATACCAAAGCCAACATTACTCTTATCAACAAGCATGCCCATTTTACGAGTGAACTCACCATTACCATCAGGAAGTAAGAAAACGTTTTCACGGTTTTGCTTTAGACCCCATTGGTACATGACGAACGCATCATTGACAGAAATACAAACTATTTCATCTACGCCTAATGCCTTAAACTCATTATAAAGCGCTTCATAACGAGGGAGATGGCTAGTCGAACAAGTTGGCGTAAAGGCACCTGGTAGAGAAAACACAACTACCTTTTTATCGGCAAATAACTCATCTGTGGTTAGATCATACCATGTGAACGGGTTGTCTCCTCCAATAGAGTCATCACGAACACGAGTTTTAAAAATCATATCAGGTACATGGGTAATCATTGTTTACTCCGATTTAGGTTGTTGTCTTTTTTTATTCTAAATTCTCAGTCGAACAAATATGACGCTGCTACCAGAAAGACGAATGCAAATGGTACTTATCGTACATTGAGCAGGTCTGACGCCGTAGCAGGTCACTACTTGATATACTGCTTACTTAGGGTTCACCATATCAGCAGGAATTACCCACTCATCAAACTGAGCTTCAGTTAGTAGCTCTAGCTCAACCGCAACTTGCTTCAAGGTTTTGTTTTCTTTATAAGCAGTCTTAGCGATTTTCGCAGCATTTTCATAACCAACATGACGGTTCAATGCAGTGACTAGCATCAATGAGTTGTGCAAGAAATCATCGATTTTGTCTTTTACTGGCTCGATACCAACGGCACAGTTTTCATTGAAGCTGTTACAGCCATCACCCAATAGTTTGATAGATTGCAACAAGTTGAACGCGATAACTGGCTTATAAACGTTTAGCTCAAAGTTACCTGATGCGCCAGCCATGCTGATCGTTACATCGTTACCCATAACTTGAGCGACAACCATCGTCAATGCTTCTGACTGAGTTGGGTTAACTTTACCCGGCATGATAGAAGAGCCTGGCTCGTTCTCAGGAATCGTCAATTCGCCTAGACCACAACGAGGACCTGATGCCAACCAACGTACGTCGTTAGCGATTTTATTCAAGCTAGCTGCTAGCGTTTTTAGTGCGCCTGACGCAAATACTTCGGCATCACGAGCGGCTAATGCTTCGAATTTGTTCGGTGAGGTGACGAATGGCAAGCCAGTCAATGTCGCTAATTGCTCAGCCGCTGTTACTGCATAATCAGGATGGGCGTTTAGACCAGTACCAACCGCAGTACCACCTAATGGCAATTCATATAGGCCTTGTAACGCATTATCAATACGTACCAATGAGTGATCAAGTTGGCTAACATAACCACTGAATTCTTGACCCAACGTTAATGGAGTAGCATCTTGTAAATGCGTACGGCCGATTTTTACAATGCTATCAAATTCTTTGGCTTTAGCCGCTAGCGTATCACGCAATGCTTTTACCGCTGGAATCAACAAGCTGTTGATCTGACGAGCAGCAGCCACACGAATTGCTGTTGGGAAACTGTCGTTGGTAGACTGTGCATGGTTCACATGGTCATTTGGGTGGATTGGCGTGTAGCTGCCGCGCTCAGAACCAGCGATTTCGTTGGCACGATTAGCCAATACTTCGTTCATGTTCATGTTTGACTGCGTGCCAGAACCCGTCTGCCATACAACCAATGGGAACTGATCCGTTAAACCACCATTGATGATTTCGTCAGCAGCTTGCACGATGAGATCACGCTTGTCATCTTCGATACGCTCAAGGCTAGCATTGGTGATTGCAGCGGCTTTTTTGACCAATGCCATTGCTTCAATCATCGGACGTGGCAAAGTCTCGCCACCGATTTTGAAATTTTCGCGGCTACGCTGGGTTTGCGCACCCCAATAAGCGTCAGCTGGGACTTCCACGTTGCCCATGGTATCTTTTTCGGTACGAGTTGCCTGATTCTGTGTCGACATAACTACCCTCTTTGATGGTTTGTTGTTTTATAACTGCTTCGTAAAAAGTGCAACACCTGCTGCACATAAAGGAGAATACGATGTAAAGTGGCGTTATGATAGCATGACTAGGGCGTGTTGAATATTCACAAATAGCCATTGCTAACGTCTAAAAGCACCAGTAACCATCAACTTAATACATTATTGGATAGTATAACTATGCATCCTGAACCAAAAAACGTAGCGTCAGAGGAATCAGCCGTTAGCAACCCACCTAGACGACACTTTACTCGCCAGCGTCGACAGTTAAGTGATGGCACGCGTAGGAATATGGGACAAGCAGCGAGTGTGCATTTAACGAAGTTACAGCAGCGATTACCAGCACATGCTCGGATTGGCTTATATTACGATGGCTTTGGTGAGCTACCCACTCAGCCAATATTAGATTGGTGTCAACGCTTAGGCTATTTTCCTTATTTACCAGTCGTCGGCTCACTTGGTCGTGCTAGCAATGGCAGCGATAATAAACATTTACGCTTCGTACCTGTTTATCACTCAAAGCTACTCAACATACCGACGCGTATCCATCGGTTAGGTATGAAGCAAAACCATCATCGTCGTCTACTTTGGGCGCGCGAATTGGATGTCATTATATGTCCACTGGTGGCGGTCGACCTAAACGGCAACCGTATGGGCATGGGTGGTGGGTTCTATGATACGACGCTTGGCAAAAGCTATCGGTCAGGTGCGAAAAAACCATTAAAAATTGGCTGGTGTTATGACTTTCAAGTGGTTGAGCAATTAGAGCGTCAGCCTTGGGATGTGCCATTAGATGGCTTAATTACACCAAGCGGCATAAGGTGGTTTTGATGAAAGACGATAAACAGTTTGAAAAAGACTCTAGCGCTGCTGATTCCAGTGCAGATAGTGTGGATGAGTATTTGCAGACATTAGGCAATGAGGACGCTAGAGAGCTACGTTACTACAGTCAAGAGCAGCCCTTTAGCGCTGATGAGATGACAAGGCTTGTCAATGAAGAGCGTCTAAATAAACTGCTCGCACAAAGTGATGAGTTTTTGAACAGTTTAAGCGGTGAGTTGAGAGATTTTGATCAAGACAGTCTCTGATTTAAGTAGGGTACGCCCAGCGCACTAAAAAATAGATTGATGATAGTTCTTGGTACGCTCGGTGCACCCTACAAAACTTATATACCAGCCACATATATTCCTTTACTTCCGACATCAGCATAGCTCACTTTTTTAAATTTAATTAACATAGGTATCGTACCTTGATTCCCTCAATAACTCATTCTAACAAGAAAACCATAACGATAGTAATTATGCTAATAGCAGTCATCGCGCTATCACTTGCCTTTTTTTTAAGCAAGTTTCAAGTGTTTTGGTCACCCTTTCAAATCCTAAGCCATGACGACATTGAAAAAAACCAACAAGGCATTTGCTTAGCGGAAGATAGACAACTTGATGAAAAAGAGCTGTTTGTTCGCGCTATGCAAGGCTATTGGGACAAACGTACACACAGCGTAGCAAGAGATATTAATTATGAAGGTGACGTTATAATGCGGTGTCAGAAACAATCCCTATGTGAATATTGGAAGATACCTGAACCCCTGCTGTTAGGAAAGTATACAAAAGCCATTTTAGATCGACCAGATACTATCGATTTCAAAGCCCTGATGACGGACTATTTTCAGGCCGCACTCTTTGAGCAAGACAGTATAGCGAACCTGTCCCAATACAAGGATGGTGGGTTTCCTTATTCTATTTTGGCTGCAGAACAGGGTAGATACAGTTTGATTCCCAGTGATTGCTGTCAATTATTGACTGACAAACACTATAGTCAGGCGTTTATCAAAAAAGACCCTGAACAAAACACGAAGCAACAACAACGAGGCAATGGTCATTACTTTATTAAGGTAAAAGATGTACTTTTGTCCAAGGCTTTTTCTGATAATGATATGGCTAAACCTCATCATTTAAGACCAAGGAATATACATTCTACGATATATTCTATCTCTAATTGTGGTGAGTTCTATGAGGAATATTATGAAAGCATACTTAATTCTGATTATGTCCCTTTATCTTTCAAAGACAGCGTGCTTGAAGGGCTTCTCCCTACTGACGATTCACTGTATTGGTATGACGATAAATATATCAAAGGAGAGGTATTCGAATCCACCACAGACTATGACGAGTATTTAAAAATACGAAAAGTCATAGACGAAGAAGCGCGGCAGTATCTGTTAAAAAAGTCAATTAAATAACGACCAATCAAACAAACAAACCATAGGAAACCTATTATGAGTACTTTTAATTTAAGCTTTTAGCGCCGATAAGTAACGGCAGTGATTAACGAGAAAAGCCTAAATAAACTGCTGGCGCAAAGTGATGCGTTTTTGAATAGTTTGAGCGGTGAGATAAGAGGTTTTGATGATTAGGCATGACACATGAGCACAAAAAAAATTTCTATGAGGACAGTTGCTAGCTACTTTAAAGCGCAGAAACTACGAATAGTTTTCGCTATTTTATGGGCTTTGTTTGTCGGTCTTATTATTACTTTAGGTTTTGAGCCAAATCCTTATGCGCTAGAGATGCTTGATGCTCCTGAGCCGCATTCGTATGATATAGAGCTCGTCGTCATATTGGTGGTTGCGATGCTTTTTCATTTGAGCTTTCTCGTCACTATCGACGTATACATGCGTAGCCGGTGGAAGTTTTTTACCATGCTGGTTATTACCACGTTATTTTTGCTTTGCTTCGGTATGGTGGCAATGCATGCACCGCCGTCACTAGGCTGTATGATTTTTTGGACTTTCTTATCATTTTTACTGTTTTTAGTTATTTGCTTTTGTCAGGCTTGCTTGTTTCTTTTGCGCCGATTTTTTGGTAGAAAATAAGTTTGATGGCATAGTAACAGGTATTTAAAAATGATTTAAATATCCAATTTTTGCTAACTAACAACCAAACTATAAAAAAAGGCGAATGATTATAAAATCACTTGCCTTTTTCATGTCTATTATAATAGTTCGCATTATTGATTAAAGCACCATCGCCGCTATCCAACCAAATATCAATAACGGAATATTATAGTGAATAAAGGTTGGCACCACACTGTCTTTGATATGGTCATGCTGTCCATCAATGTTTAGACCAGACGTTGGCCCTAGAGTCGAGTCTGACGCAGGAGAACCTGCATCACCCAACGCGCCAGCCGTACCGATAATCGCCACAGTCGCCAATGGAGAGAACCCTAACGAGATACATAGCGGTACATAAATCGCGGCCAAAATAGGAATCGTCGAGAATGATGAGCCAATTCCCATGGTCACAATCAGGCCAACCAATAACATAGTAAATGCAGCGATTGCTTTATTACCAGCGAACAGTGAAGCTGCCCCATCGACCAATGGCTGAATCTGCTCAGTTACTTTCATGACTTCCGCAAACCCTTGCGCAGTAATCATGATAAAACCAATCATCGCCATCAACTTGATACCGTCATTAAAGACCGAATCGGCTTCACGCCACTTGACCACGCCGGTAGCCATAAAGACACCAAAACCAAACATTGAACCTAGTAATAGCGAGTCGGTATAAAGTTGTACGACAAAAGCAGTCACAATCGCTGCCAGTGCAACTAGCGTCTTTAGCTTGCTTTGCGACTGTGCATCAGCCGCCGTTTTGCTCAATGCATCACCCTCTACGACCGCATCATGTGCCTCTTTATCTATGGCAACTTGTTGATACGCGCGTGGCTTGCGATAACTGATAAAAACAGCAATCAGCAAACCAATAAACATGCCTAGGGCTGGTATCGCCATCGCTTTAGTGACAGAGATATCAGTAATATCAATCCCCGCCTCACCCACGTTTTTGAGCATGATTTGATTGAGGTAAATATCACCAAAACCATATGGGATAAACATGTAGGTAGTGACCAGACCAAAAGTAATCAAACACGCAATCAGTCGTCTATCAATGTGCATACGATTGAATGCTAGTAACAGTGGCGGTACCAATAAAGGAATAAAGGCGATATGAATAGGGATTAAGTTTTGGCTAAAGCAGCTCATGGTAATGAGGCCTGCAAACAGCATGTACTTAATCATGCCACTAGTGCCGCCTGCATCAATGCGCTTGATGACGGATCCTGCCAGTGATTGCGGCAAGCCCGAATGAGCAATTGCGACCGCAAACGCCCCAAGTAACGCATATGACAGTGCAATCTCTGCACCATTGCGGATACCTTCTTGAAAAGCCTCTAAAGTCTCAGTAATACCGAGACCCGCTATTAGTCCACCAGCCAGCGCACCAATTAATAAACTGAGCACCACGTGCACTCGCGCAAGTGACAGCCCCAACATGATGATGACTGCCAGCAGTACCGCATTGATTGCCATGTGTTGCCTCGTATTCTATTTGCTTTAATTCAATGTAAACTTATTGATATCTCATAATGTATGGATATCACCGTCGTCTCAAAAATGCTTTTTCTCTAATGTGTCTCTAAAAATTTCTACTCAAAAACACACCGTTTAAGACGCGCGACAGTTTACCTTATTTTGCCTATAAAACCTATGCGTAGAACCCAATAGATATTTGATAGCGGCTATTTATAAGTAGTCTATAAACAGTCGTTATAACTGCTTTATGCCATTTTTTTATGGCTATTTCCGATATACTAATTCTCATCAATGACGCATAAAACTGATAACCGTATGACGCTCTGTATTCAGTTAGATATAAATATTTTGCAAAGTTAAGCAGGTGAGTATGAGTACAAGCCTTGCAATTTTATCTGCGAGCACCATTTATCTAAACATGAACCACGAACTTGACTTTACAAGTCTGGTGAACGAGGAAAAATATATGAGTGAACATAAAATAGCCCAAGACAATATCGACATAGATGTCGATGTTTCATCTACTGTTGCTGATGATAGCCAGCCAGACACTGTGTCTAGTCATGCTTCAGAAAGCGAGTTAAAGACAGCGTCTGATAGTATCGAAGATATTACAAAAGACGAAGATACTGCTAAAGATGACGATAGCGAAGACAGCACTAGTGAAGACGACGATGCTAAAGACAGCGTTGAAGACGACACCTACTTACCGTTATTGGCATTGAGAGATGTGGTCGTCTATCCACATATGCAAATTGCCTTGTTCGTCGGTCGTGCACCATCGGTCAAAGCCGTTGAACTGGCACAGGCTGAGTACGGTAATAAAGTACTGGTCGTAGCGCAAAAAGACTCGCTGACCGAAGATATTGATCAAGACAACTTGTATCAATACGGTACGGTGTGCCGCATCGTCAGCACCATGCCACATGATAGTGACGAAAACTGCATAAAGGTATTGATCGAAGGTCAATATCGTGCGCGCGTTGACAATATAGAAGATCACGACACGCTATTGATGGCGAGATTTGAGCGTGCTGACCTCGATGTCAGTATGGATGAGAGTCAGCAAAAGAACACCATTCAAGCGCTGACCACGCTATTTGAAAGCTATGCTGATGCACGTCTACGTAATGCCCGTGAGCTAACGCGTGTGGCGAAACGCATCGACGACTTACTTGAGTTGGTGTACTTCATCTCAACTCGTGTGTCGATGGATCTTGATATCAAACAGTCGTTCTTAGAAAAAGACGATATCAAAACGCATATCAATACCTTGACCGAATACTTGGTCAAACAAAGTGCTGAGCAAAATATCGAACAAGATATCCAAGAAGCTGTCCGTCAGCAAATGGAAGAAAATCAGCGCGAGTACTTCTTAAACGAAAAAATGAAAGCCATCAAAAACGAGCTGTCAGATATGAATGACGGTGCGTTCGATGGTGATGATGATGTCGCCGAGCTTGAACAGCGCTTAGAAGATGCTGACTTGCCAGAAGATGTCCGCAAAAAAGCGGAGCAAGAGTTTAAGAAACTTAAGATGATGCCACCTGCATCGAGTGAATCGTCAGTCGTACGCAACTATATCGAATGGATTTTGGACACGCCGTGGAACGCGACGACCAAAGTTTCTATCAATTTAGACAAAGCTAAAACAGTATTAGACGAAGACCATTACGGTTTACAAGATGTAAAAGACCGCATCTTAGAATATCTCGCCGTGCAATCACGCGTGAAAAAACTCCGTGGCCCGATTTTATGTCTCGTCGGTCCTCCTGGTGTCGGTAAAACCTCATTGGGTGAGTCGATTGCACGTGCCACTGGTCGTAAGTTCGTGCGTATGGCGCTTGGCGGCGTGCGTGATGAAGCGGAAATTCGTGGTCATCGCCGTACCTACATCGGTGCGATGCCGGGTAAAATCGTCCAGTCACTGGCCAAAGTCGAAGTCAAAAACCCGCTATTCTTATTGGATGAAATCGATAAGATGGCGCAAGACTTCCGCGGTGACCCAGCATCAGCGTTGCTTGAAGTGTTAGATCCTTCACAGAACGATACGTTTAACGACCATTATTTAGATATGGACTTAGACTTATCGCAAGTGATGTTTATCTGTACGGCAAACAGCATGGACATTCCAGCAGCGCTTCTTGATCGGATGGAAGTTATCCGCTTACCGGGTTATACCGAAGAAGAAAAAGTGAATATCGCACAGAAGTATCTGGTGCCAAAAGCGATCAAAAATAACGGTCTCAAAGAAGGCGAGATTGAGATTGTCGAAGCAGCGCTGCACAGTATCGTTCGTAGCTATACCCGTGAAGCTGGTGTCCGTAATCTCGAGCGTGAAGTGAATAAAATCTGCCGCAAAGTTGTTCGCGGTTCAGTTGAGACACATGGCGCTCGTGCTCCGAAAAAAGCAGAGCGTGAGCTAATCGTGGTTGATGACAAAAACATCGATGATTATCTTGGTGTTCATCAATATGACTATGGTCTGGCTGAAGAAGAGCCTGAGATT
The DNA here is from genome assembly GCF_015864825.1 of Psychrobacter sp. NZS113. GTDB lineage: Bacteria > Pseudomonadota > Gammaproteobacteria > Pseudomonadales > Moraxellaceae > Psychrobacter. Next base: position 210,171 of record NZ_JADYWL010000006.1, on the reverse strand, counting down.
GGTCGTATCACTGGTCTGGCTTGGACACAGGTCGGTGGTGAATTATTAACCATCGAAGCAGTCGCCATGAAAGGTAAAGGCGAGCTTAGCTTTACAGGTTCGCTCGGCGATGTCATGAAAGAGTCTATTCGCGCAGCCATGAGTGTGGTTCGTGCTCGCGGTGATAGCTTAGGCATTGATTATGAGACGTTTAAAACCACTGACGTCCATGTGCATATGCCTGAAGGCGCTACGCCAAAAGACGGCCCATCAGCTGGTGGTGCACTGACCACAGCGCTAGTCTCTGCGTTGACAGGTATTGCGATTCGCCCAGATATTGCGATGACAGGTGAGATTACTTTACGCGGGAAAATCCTACGTATCGGTGGTCTCAAGGAAAAGCTACTCGCGGCACATCGCGGTGGTATCAAGCATGTGTTGATTCCAGCGACCAATGAACGTGATTTGGCTGATATCCCTGATAACGTGAAAGAAGGCCTAACCATTCAACCAGTCGCCACGATTGAAGAGATATTGAAAGTTGCGTTGGTCAGTATGCCAAAACCAATTAAGCCTGCCAAAGTAACGGTTGATAAAACTAAAGGTAAAGCATTGCACAGTTAATAAGTGTTCTGTTATTAGCTCAATCTGATAGATTATAAAAAGCCGCTCATCATATGATGGGCGGCTTTTTTCTGCATGTTAATTGCTCATTTTTGAATATTCATACATTGTTCAATATGCACTTCTTACAAACCCAGATTAGTTTACTCTCACAAGGCTTTTAGCTAAGTCTGTTTTTCAAACCCATACGATACTTACATTTATTAACCGATTGTTGCGCATTTGATGAATAACTATAGGGTTAGCTTGGCTATACTAACTCCGATGTTAACGGATATTGACACGAGTTTTAGTAGAACAATAACCATAGATATTCGAAACTTTCATGACAACCAAAAATAATGACTAAAACAATTGGAGAAAATAATGAATAAGACAATGCTTGCAAGTGCTCTATTATGTGGTTCAGCTTTAGCGATGACTGGTTGCCAAACCGTAGAAGGTCAGATGCAAACAGGTAATCCTTTGAGCCAACCTACCCTAAAATCAACCATACACACTGTAAATGGTGATAAAAAAGAAGTTGGCCAAGTATTCTTACGTCCAGTTGATGAGGGCGTACAAGTATACGGTAAGCTGATGAACCTACAGCCAGGTCAGACTGTATCATTGCATATCCATGAAACAGGTAGCTGTGCCGATATGGGTAAAGCCGCAGGTGGTCACTTCAATCCAGATAACAAACCACACTCTAACCCAGACGACATGAATGGTCATGCTGGCGACCTACCTAACCTAACGGCCAATGACAATGGTGTAGCGACTATTAACTTCGTAAACAAGAAAATATCTGCGGCTGAAGCAGGTAAATATAGCGTGAACCGTTTAGCATTTATCGTACATGGTGGTACAGATGACTATACCAGTCAGCCAGCGGGTAATGCTGGTGATCGCGTCGCTTGCGGTATCATCGAAACGATGTAATAGCTTACTAATAATATTTAAAGCTAAAAGTTATTGAAACTGAATATCATTAGAGCTAAATATTATGGATAGCATAAAAAAACCTCTTAGATGATCTAAGAGGTTTTTTTATGCTTTAAAACTATTTATGACAAAGGTAAAAGAGATTTACTCTTCTACCCACTCACCTTTACGCCAGTACACACCCCAACGGGTGGCTTTGCCATTTTTCTCAGAGCCGATATATTGCTCTTTTTTCTTGCGTGACCAACGTAATATCGTTGCATTACCCTCAGGATCTTCGTCTGGGCCTTCGAACAGATACTGGAACTTGTCTTCCATCTTATCTTTGATTTCTCTTAGCTCAGCCAGCTTTGGCGGACGTGTCTCGCGCACTTTCGGGAACTTAGACGCTGCTAAGAACATCCCTGCTGCGCCTTCACGCAAGATAAAGTAATCTTCATGCTTGGTCGATTTTAGCTCTGGTAAGTGAATCGGATCCATACGCGGTGGTGCTGCTTCGCCCGTTTTTAGTACTTTGCGAGTATTGTCACACTTTTGACAAGCGAAATAAGGACCAAAACGTCCCGTCTTTAGCTCCATCTGTCCATCACACTTATTACAGTCGATGGTAGGGGCATCTGAGCCCGGCACTTCGAACTTACCTTCTTCTAGGATATAGCCGTCGCAGTCAGGGTTGTTACCGCAGATATGCAGCTTCAAACCACCATCCACGATATAGCCGTTCATCGCTGTACCACATTTGGGACAGCGTTTTTTCTCCATCAAATCTTTGACTTCGGCCGCTTCGTCCTCTTCACCTTCAGCATCATCGAGATTGGCGAAAGCTTCGACTGGCATTAAGTTTTTGGTGCCTTTACAGCGCTCTTTCGGTGGTAAATTATAACCAGTACAACCTAAGAACACACCTGTCGAGCCAGTACGCAGCTGCATCGGGCGGTCGCAAAGATCACAATGGACGTCTGGCACGTCGGTCGGATCATTTGGACGCATGCCGTCTTTTTCTTTAGCACGATCTAGAGTCGTTTTGAACTCGCCGTAGAAATTATCTAGCACGTCTTTCCAGTCTTGCTCGCCCTCTGCCACGTGATCAAGCTTGTCTTCTAATGCGGCAGTGAACGTATAATCCATCAAATCTGGAAAACTTGCTGTCAATCTGTCAGTAACGATATCGCCCATTTTTTCGGCAAATAAACGCTTATTCTCAAGCTTCACATAGCCGCGATCTTGAATGGTCGAGATGATAGAAGCATACGTCGATGGACGACCGATACCTTTTTTCTCAAGCTCTTTGACGAGACTGGCTTCGGTGAAACGAGGTGCTGGCTTGGTAAAGTGCTGGCTTGGATCTAGTTTATCTAGCGTTAGCTTATCGCCTTTTTTAACATCAGGTAATAGCGTGTCATCGGTCTTGGCTGGTGGCATAACACGCGTAAAACCATCAAACACCATGGTACGACCACGGGCCTTTAACTCGACATCATCAGCGCCAACAAACAAGTTTACTGACAGGTATTTTGCCGGTAGCATCTGACACGCTACAAACTGACGCCAGATTAGCTCATATAGACGTATCGCATCACGCTCAACCCCTTTAAGTTGGGTTGACTTCATATTGACGTTAGAAGGTCGAACGGCCTCATGCGCCTCTTGTGCGCCTTGTTTATTACCATAAAAGTTCGGCTTTTCTGGCACATATTTTGTGCCATAGCTGTCTTCGATATAACCACGTACCGCCGCCAGTGCATCACCTGACAAGAATGTCGAATCGGTACGCATATAGGTGATATGGCCAGCTTCATATAAACGCTGCGCCAAAATCATAGTTTTCTTAACAGAGAATCCCAATCGCGTACTAGCGGCTTGTTGCAATGTAGAAGTAATAAATGGCGCACTTGGACGTGACTGTGTTGGCTTCTCTTCGCGTTCTTTGACGATAAAATCATTTGCATTAAGGATGGCTAGTACTTTATCAGTCTGCTCTTTATTCACCAGCTTAAGCGTCTTGCCACCTTGCTTGGTCGCTTCTAGGCGTATACCAATTTGCTCAGCGTCTGAAGTTTTTGAGGCATTGCTATTGGCAATATGCGTGTCTGCATGAATCTGCCAGTACTCTTCTGGAATAAAAGCGCGAATCTCATGCTCACGCTCAACTACTAAACGCATGGCGACTGACTGTACACGACCTGCTGACAGACCGCGCGCGATTTTTTGCCATAATAGTGGCGACACCATGAAACCAACCACACGATCTAGAAAGCGACGTGCTTGTTGAGCATTGACGCGGTCAATATCGAGCTTGGATGGTTGTTTGAAGGCATTTTGGATAGCAGATTTGGTAATCTCGTTAAAGACCACGCGCTCATACTTACTATCAGCACCGCCAATGACTTCTTTTAGATGCCAAGCGATTGCTTCCCCTTCTCTATCCATATCCGTTGCGAGATAGATTTTGTCAGCGTCTTTGGCTAGCGCTTTTAGCTCTTTGATGACTTTGGTTTTGTTTGGCAGTACTTCATAGACTGCTGCCCAATCGTGCTCTGGGTCTACACCCATGCGCCTTACTAAGGCTTGCTGGGTTTTTTCTTCTTTACTTAGGCTCTCATCTTTTTTGGTCGTTGCTGCTTTTTTGGCGCTCTTGCTCGCACCAACTGGTAAATCACGAACGTGACCAATACTTGAGCGCACAATAAAGTCATCACCAAGGTATTTATTAATGGTTTTTGCCTTGGCTGGTGATTCTACGATCACCAAAGACTTACCCTTTGGGCTGTCAGCAGGAGTTGCTGTACTTTTTTTGGCTGCGGTTTTTGCCATATTTTACGACACCATAATATAAGTAAATTAAAAGTAAGAATAAATTCAGCGGCATGGCAATTTATAATAATTGGTTATAATAGCTCAGCGAATTATTGTATTGAGGCGCATTAAACATTCGACCATGGCGCTGATAGTTGCTCATAAAAACAGTTATAAAACAAACAATAACCATAATATAAAGATATAGTTATAAAGACGTTACACTGCTAAGCGCTAAACTGTCAACTGAAAATGACTGGGAGTCTATCAAAAGCGCTTGCATATTGGTTATTAATGGAGATTAAAAAATTATTTACTACCCTGCTTAGGTTTTCTGCACTTCTATTGCCCATTTTTCCAAATTTTCTTTTAACGCTAACAGGTCTTTTTCTATCAGTGAGTGATGATAAGCAGGATTACTTAATGGACGTACATAAGCAATATCTTCCCAATAAATAATAATACTATTGGCTTTGGTCCATAAGCCTTTTACAAATGGCTCAATACTGACTGGTAAATCAAGCGGTACTTTATCCAAGCTAAAATTGGTTTTTTTGACCGTGGTATCCGCATGACCATAATTGGAACGAATAGCACTTGGGATAGTAAGTTTGGTCGTATCTCTCGTCGTATCGACAAAACTACTGTCTGGACGCCACTGTCCATCAATCACTTGATAACGTGTATGCGGTAATTGCGTGTCATCTAGCACCAAGCAATATTGACCCATCATGCCACGGCCATACTCGTTATCTTTACCTTTAATCCAATCAGGACAGGCCACCAGTTTTGGATTGAGCTGTAACCGACGCGCCGTCATGCGCAGTTTATCCAAGCGCTGATCGATACCATTCGGTTTGAGCGCCATCATACTCCCTAATACAAATAGTACAATGATAACGCCAATAAATATGCCCATGATGGTCTGACCTTTTGACTGAATTAAGTAATACTATATAGATGCTTATAATGAGCACGAAACACGAAAAATCAAGCACCATGAACTGGTAGCCATTTACCGGCGACTCATTTAAGCCATAGTAATACCACTATATATATTGATATATCAAATACTTAGCAGCACTAAAAGCCAGCCTAATAATAAGATAGAAAAAGTGGTCGGCCGTAAAAAGTGCTATGATAAACCATAATTTTAAACGCGCGCAGGTTTATTATGAATTATCTTATTAAGCGAAACTCATCGACTACCGATATTTCTAACAATTTGGTCAATAAAGTCATGAGCAAACCCGGTATCTCCATATCACTGATCAGCGCGGTGTTACTGACATTGTCAGGCTGTGCAACCACTCAAAGCCTCACACCGCAGCAATGCCAAGCTAGTAACTGGCAAGAAGTCGGCTATACAGATGGCAGCCGTGGCCGCTCAGGCGCTTATTTCGGACACTATGCAGGTAGCTGTGCAAGTATAGGCGGTGCCACGCCCAACCGGATACAGTGGGAACAGGGGCGTCAGCAAGGGCTCAGAAACTACTGCACAGAGCTCACAGCTTACAAACTTGGCCGCGAAGGTTACGAGTGGCAAGCGGTCTGTCCACTAGAAGGTATCGAGAAGTTAGAAGAAGCCTACTCACAAGGGCGCTACTATTATATCCGCCAGCAAGATTTGGACTATTTACGCTCACCTTATCCTTTCGGATATGGTCACTTTGATCGCAGATATCGCCCACTGGGCCATCGCTGGTAAAAATTAGACATTATTATAAAAATAAAGCATCGCTAGTAAAAAAGAAAACCTCACTGAGTACTTAATTTGAGGTTTAAGTACTCAGTGAGGTTGGAGAAAAGTTTATTATTTTTATTTTATTATTATACTAGCTACCTATCTTGCTATGTACCTATCTGATGGTTGGCTATCTAGCAATCATCATATGACAATCTCACCCCACCTTACTCATTGACAAAAGCTATCTTGGTCAGCCCTGCTTCGCTAGCAGATGCCAGTACTTGTGCGACCGTGTCATACTTGCTTTCTTTATCTGCACGCAGCTGAATAGAAGGATTTTTGCCTTGCGCGCTTTCCTGCTGTAGACGCTTATCTAGCTCCTCTATCGTGATCGGATCACTGTCCCAAAACACGCCCGCATCCTGATCAATACTGATCTGAATCGTTTCTGGTGGCGGCTCATTGACTTGTGCACTCGTCTCCGGCAGGTTAAGCGGAACAGTCGGATTAAGAACGGTCGCAGTCAACAAAAAGATAATCATCAAAACCAGCATGACATCGATAAGCGGAATGAGGTTCATCTCATTCATGCCTTGGACGTCATCATCACCTAACTGAAATGCCATAATTACTCTCAATATATGCTTGCTATGTGTGCTTAGTCAGTACTTGTCTTCACTGTTTGTTGCATCGTTACTTATACAACGATAGAAATCGCTGTTACCCACTAAAGGTAACCGTCGCTATCTCACGATGCCGTCTATAACTGTGAAGTAGACACATTACGATACTGTTTATTAGTATTGCTCGCTTGCGTGTCAGCTGAGCTTTTCACTGAAGTTACTTGCTCGGTAGGCTGCGTGTTCGCTACTGCTTTTATATTTGCAGAATCCGCCAGCAAGTCATGCGCTCTATCATTTGCCTGATACATCACACGGCGATTGATACGTACAGCGAGGTTATAAAAAACCACCGCTGGAATAGCCACAGCGATACCTAGGCCTGTCATGATAAGTGCCTCACCGACTGGCCCTGCTACTTGACCCAAGCCTGCTTGTCCGCTCGTACCAATATTATGCAGCGCATGAAAAATGCCCCATACGGTACCAAATAAACCAATAAATGGGGCAATCGCTGCCGTCGTACCAAGAATAGGCAGGCCACGCTCACTAGAAAAGCGATAGCGTCCAATATGCTTGAGTAACGCCTGCTCTATCACCAAGCGACGAGTGGGTGCATCCTGCTCTATCAACCCAGTCTGTTTGGCTTGGATTTGATGAGTTAAATCATCGGCAACCGTCGCCGCCAACTTGCGGCTTTGTAGTACACGAATGATACCCGTCACCCAAGAGATAAGGGATAAAGCGAATAGTACAAAGAACAAGGTTTTGGTCACCATGTCACTATATTGCCAGTATTGCATAAAGTCCATGTCAGACTCCTTCGTCTTTTGTGTTATGGCTTGATATTGATGTAGTTGACGTGTTTTATCGTGTTATACAACTATCCATTAAAATCATGATAGTTGTTAAAAAAAATAGTTGTAGATTTTGAAGCTGCTTGTCAGAAAATTACTTTTGCTGAGGTTACTTTTATAAATAAATAATATTAACTATCAGGTAGTAGACTTCATATAAACCTTTATTGGACAACAACTGACATAGTAACGTTACCCACGACCGCTACCCCGCCTCTTATAAAAGGCTTTATTTTACTATTACGCATTCTCTTTTTAACTTCCCGAACTGCATCCCGATCCTTACCACTAACATCGATACCTTGAATCACACCTTGTTTTGTCACAGTAAACCGTATCGTCAAGGTCTGAGACTTACTAGAAATGTCTGTAAAATCTGGCGCTACTATCCATGATGCATCGCTACCACTAAAAGACTGTGGCGTATTGCTTGCGGCAGCTGCGGCTTCTGCATCCGCTTTTGCCCGCGCATCGGCTTTTGCCTGTGCATCGGCAGCGGCTTTAGCATCAGCTATCTCTTGAGCTTTTTTGGCATCAGCAGCAGCTTTTACCTGTGCTGCTATTGCAGCCGCATTGGCTTGTGCTGTCTGTTGTTCTGCTAATAATGCATCTCTTCTTGCTTGTTCCGCTTGCGCTGCCAAAAGTCTACGCTGATCATCAGCCACTTTCGTATCAAGGCTCTTTTGAGGGGCAGTTTTTTGTGGGGCAGGTGGCGGCGGCAATTTGGCAGGTTTAGGCTTCTCTACTGGCTGCTTTTTCTGAACAACTTTAGGCTTGGGTGCAGCAACTGGCTTCGCTTTTGGTTTAGGCTTAACTTCTCTAACCGGCTCTGGATCTTCTTTCAGATTTATCTCTTCAACCTCCACAGGTGGTGGAGGTGGTGGAGGCGTAATCAGCTCTATTTCAATAGGTGGCGTCACTTTTTCTGGTTCTACTTTCATCTCAGGCGTTTTGACCGCCGCTAATGCTACTGCCGTCAGCACATGCAATCCCACAACTACCGCAATAGTCGCAAGCGTCAACTTAGGTGATGGCGCGTCTAAATTCGTTGAACTCATAACACCCTAATATTAATTAACTGAGATAGAATGGCGTAGATAATAATGCAAACGATAATTATTATCAATAATAAATTGAGATAATCGCTCTTTTATTAATACAATTATAACAAACCAAATCTACCTTGTTAATAAAAATCATTATCATTTATATTGATAATGAATCTCAATTGCCTTATCATTGCGGTTCTTTAACAGCTTATAGCACTTATAAAAAATTACTTATCGAACGCTATCTTTTATTTTACACCGTAAGATAATTAAACACTTTAAGTTATAAGTGCACAACCACCTCATAAAAACTATAACAGTTAAATAAATACCGCCGAGCATTGTCTGGTATATACATCACATTAGACAAACTCATTTCATTTTTATATGGGTAATCATATTTTTAATAATCTGCCCAAACCGCTAATATACCGAGTTATCTATGTCTATCGCTTTATTGTCTAACCGCTCTCCTAGCGCCTTTTTTAGACGCCCATTATTGACTGCTATGACGACTGCACTCATTGCTAGTATCAGTGTGGCAGGCTGTAGCTCACCAGAATCAACTGACTCTGAGCCAACAGATACCACGACTGAAAATCAAACGGCCGATAACAGCGCTGCTAGCACTATCACAGTGGATACCGTAAAAGGAGATGTCGAATTAGCGGTAAACCCATCGCCAATCGTGGTGTATGACATGACATTGATGCAGGATTTGGCAGCGCTTGATGTTGCGATTGATGGCGCCCCTAGTGGGATGCATCTAGATAATTTGAAGTCTAAAAACCAACCAGAACCTGCAAGCATGGGTACGGTATTTGAGCCAGATCTTGAGGCATTGAATGCGATGCAGCCGCAAGCTATCTTAGTTGGCTCACGTATGGCTGAAAAATATGACGAGCTCTCTGGCATTGCCCCAACATTAGATATGTCTATCGATACGGCCAACATCTATGAGTCAAGCAAACGCCGCTTGGCCGATTTAGGCGCATTGCTTGGCAAAAGTGAACAAGCCGCTAAATTACAACAAGACATTGATGGTTTGATTGAAGAAACCAAAGCCGTCACCAAAGACAGCGGCACTGGCCTAGTGGTCATGGTCAATGGCAATAAAATGTCGACATATGGCGCTGAATCACGCTACGGCTTTATTCATAACGTCGTAAACATACCCATCGCTGATGATCAAATCAAAGAAGGGCGTCATGGTCAGCCAATATCGTTTGAGTATCTGCAAAAGACAAATCCAGACTGGTTATTTGTGATTGATCGTAGTGCGGCTATCGGCGAAGACAGTGTCGGTGCAAAAGCGGTATTAGACAATCCATTAGTGGCACAAACTACTGCCTGGAAAAAAGACCAAGTGGTGTATCTAAGCCCAGATTCTTACCTTGCATTTGGCGGCTATTATCAGTGGATGCAAGATTTGACGACCATCAAAGATGCCTTTACTAACGCTAAGTAAAAGCCATCATTGCCCCATTAACTGTGGTTGATTGCCGTTTTTAATGACCGTTTTTATACCTCATCTGTATGCCAGTAGCCGTTATGTCGTTATTTTCACATCGTGCACAGCCCAGCGTTAAAACCAGTACTTCTTCGCCAGCCGCATCAACGAGTTGGAAAAGAAGTATTGGCAACAGTCTAAATACTAAACATCGCCGTGCCGCCATGCCACCATGGTTAATCAACACGGGAAGCCTCATTATTATGGGGCTTTTGGTGTTATTGAGCTTATCTATTGGTGTCGCAGATTTTTCGTGGTCCGGTTTTCTACACAGCCTTATCAGTCATAGCGCCAACTCTGATAGCTCGCTATTTTTAGTTAGCAGACTCCCCCGCACTATTGCGATTATCTTAACTGGTATCTCGATGGCAGTTGCAGGGATGATTATCCAAGTAGTGCTAAAAAACCGCTTTGTTGAACCTTCGATGGTTGGTGCCACTCAGAGCGCAGCGCTCGGACTGCTAGTAGTCAGTCTGCTGTTTCCAGCCAGCGCACTCATTGTAAAAATGGGTGTGGCGACCGTCGCAGCAGTATTTGGCATGATGCTGTTTATGCTGCTTATTCATCGAATTCCACCGACAGATTTTTTGATGATTCCACTGATTGGTATTGTCTTTGGCGGCATTCTCGAAGCAGTGACAACCTTTATCGCTTATCAGACTGAGTCATTGCAGATGCTCAGCGTTTGGCAGTTTGGTGATTTTTCTGGTGTACTAGCCGGTCGATATGAGTTGCTTTGGCTGACCGGAGGTCTGTGTGTGTTGGCTTATATCATCGCTGATAAGCTCACCATCGTAGGATTGGGCGATAATATCGCACTGAACTTAGGCATTAGTAAACGACAAGTCACATGGCTTGGCGTTGGCATGGTTGCGATGATGAGTGCTGTCGTCGTGGTCACTGTTGGGATGATTCCTTTTATCGGCTTAGTCGTGCCCAATATTGTCAGCCGACTGATGGGAGATAAGTTACGTCGTAGCTTGCCAGCAGTCGCATTGCTCGGTGCATCCGCCGTCCTGCTCTGCGATATCATTGGTCGCTCTATCCGCTATCCATTTGAAGTGCCCGTCGCGACGGTATTTGGCGTGGTCGGTACGGTGCTGTTTTTATGGCTACTATTGCGCGCGCCGGCTGATCGATAAGCTTGATATTTATGCTTGATACTACAGGATTCGCGCATGTTTTCACCGTCTACGCCTCGCTCTAAAAAAACGACCATGGCTAAAACCAATACAACAAAATACAGCTCGATAGAAAGCGGTGCCTTGGAAGATAGCACTTTGAAAAACAGTGCTACTGCCACAGCTTGGCAGAGTCGTCTGGCACAACTTTGGATATGGATCGTCAATCATCCAAAGTCGATTGCCACCGCTATCTTGGTCATCTCGATGCTGCTATTTTTGACACTCAACGTCAACGGACATTGGGACTTTGCCCTACCATTACGTGGCAAAAAACTGCTGGCATTAATGGTGGTCGGCTATGCTATCGGAGTGTCGACACTACTGTTTCAAACCTTAACGCACAACCCTATTCTCACGCCTTCCTTGTTGGGCTTTGATTCACTATATATCTTACTGCAAAGCCTACTGGTGTTCTTTTTGGGTGCGATTAGCTTTACCAGTATCGACCCCCTTGCCAAATTCACACTTGAAATTGTCTTGATGTTTGGCGCGTCATTATTACTATTTAAGTTGCTATTCTCAAAAAGCAGTCAGGATTTGACGCGGCTAATACTGGTCGGTGTTATCTTTGGCGTGCTGTTTCGTAGCTTATCAACCTTGATTGCCAGACTAATTAATCCTGATGATTTTGTCATCGTACAATCTCGCAGTTATGCGCAGTTTAATACGATCAACCCGCAACTGCTTGGTATCAGTCTACTCATTTGCCTCATTAGTGCTGTATTTGTCTGGCGTTGGCGCTATCAGTGCGATGTATTGATGCTTGGTAAGTCACAAGCCATCAACCTTGGTATCCATTATCAACGTCTCGCATTTGGCCTGCTGACTGTCATCGCTATATTGGTCGCCACTGCCACTGCTCTAGTCGGCCCTGTGACTTTCTTTGGCTTATTGGTATGTGCATTGACCAATCGTATCGCCCGCCATATGTACCACAGCGAGCGGCTGATATTGGTCAGTCTGGTTGCCATGATTTGCTTGGTACTCGGTCAGACTATCTTTGAGCAAGTACTGGGCATGGCTGGCGTACTATCGGTTGTGATTGAACTGGCAGGTGGCCTAGTATTCTTATTATTAATATTTACGACACAACGTCGCCGTCGATAATACCAATAAAAATTAGCACTCTATAAAGACAAGAAGCTCTATGATTAAATTAGACAACATCTCATACCACATCGGTAAACAGCAGATTCTACATGACATTACATTGTCCTTACCAAGTGGACAAGTCATTGCGTTGATAGGCCCAAACGGTGCTGGTAAATCCACCTTGTTTTCCGTTATGGCACGCTTGCAACCGCTACAGTCAGGGCAAGTGTGTTTTGGTGAGCATGATATTGTCAGTTGCCATGCTCGGACGTTGTCCAAGACGGTCGCGATGCTCGGGCAGGAAAACCACGTCCAAGGGCGACTGCGTGTACATGAGCTGCTGATGTTTGGGCGTTATCCCTATCATCAGGGACAACCGACTACTGACGATCAGCAGAAAGTGCTAGAAATTATTGAGCGATTTGAGCTAGAGCTATTGGCCGACCGCTTCTTATCGACATTGTCCGGTGGTCAACGTCAGCGCGTACTGATTGCAATGATTGTTTGCCAAGATACGCCCTATCTATTGCTTGATGAGCCTCTAAATAATTTAGACATGTATCATTCTGGTCGTCTCATGCGTGAGCTACGTGAGCTGAGCCATAGTCAGCAGAAGACCGTCGTCATCGTCTTACATGATATCAATCAAGCCGCACAATTTGCTGATACCGTGGTCACGATGAAAGAAGGCCAAGTGATGGCTGTTGGTCAGCCTGTCGATGTGATCACACAAGAAACGATGAAACAGTTATACAATGTCGATGTGACCGTGCTAAACCATCAAGGTCGTCCAGTGATTGTTGATGCGGTTTAAGTACAGGACTTTGCAAACGAAAAAAGGAATTGTCGATGCATAAAGCTTTATTGAATAATCGATGGATAAACTATAAAAATCTATCTATATTAATTTTAGTGATTAGCTTTTGCTTGTTCATTTTTAATGCTTTAAATAAAGAGATAGCAAATACTTTTTTTTGGCTAGGAATCACTTTATATGCTCTAAGATTGGTGGTTATTCCTATGGATTTTACTCAAAATATCTCTTCAGTAGATTACACAAAGAACTACGATGAAAATAATACATGGCATAAATGGGTGATGCTAGGTGAGAGATTTTCTTCCTTTATTTTTACTATCTTGATAGCATACACAATATTTTTGCAATTCAAGTGATAACTAGGACATGCCTTTAATTCAGTACGTAGCTATTTACTGAATTAAAAGCCTACCTTAGGTTACTGAATTAAAAGCCTACCTTAGGAATCTGGCAATATCACCTACCCTTTTGCAACGCCTTTAATCGCTGTTGACGACCTTTCCACCACAGATAAACGCCAGTAATAGATAAAACAGTCACAGCCAAACCTATCAATGCTAAAAATATTTGATACAGTACATGGCCAATACCTTGGCTAATATGCCCCATATGTAAGGTCGATAGCCATTGATCAGCTTTGCTACCAAATGATGAGTTTTGATAGCCAAAGTTGACGCGCTCAACGCTACCCGTCCTTGCGTTGACAGTAATAGACGAAGCGCCGCCTTTTTTGCCGATATCTTTATCTGTTTTAAAGCGCAGTTGCCATTGACCTTCATCCTCTACCCAACGTATGCCCAATAACTCACGTACTGTCAGGCCCTTATTTTTGGCAGCGATGTCTGCCTGCTCACTTAGATAAGCAATACTATTGGCTTTGCTGACAATATCCATAGCATTGACATCAATAGTATCGACATTACCAGCTTCGTTATTCAAAGCCTTACCCTTTGTAGCATCAATCCTCGCAGCCCTGCCTGCATTAGCAGTCTGCCCAACTTTTTCACGTGGTTTGTTCGATTTTTCCTGTTTTTCGCCTCTGCCTTCGAGCCCCACGACTGCCTGCATGATAGGGCGATAGACTTGCTGTAAATTAAAACCGACACTCGACCAAGCAATGACAAATAACATGCCCCAAAGCCACAACCCAAAGGCATGGTGCAAGTCATAATTCAGTTTAAACAGATTGCTCTTGGTACGAATTTTCCACGCTGGTAGCCAACGCTTGAGAAAGGACGCACGTTTTTTCGATGAGGACTTTTTCTGTAAGTTTTTCTTTTTAAGTGCTCTCGGAAACGTTAAATAAAAACCGATAAAGCAGTTAACTGTCCAAACGACAGACACGATACCTAATATCCATTTGCCGATATCACCAAGCAATAAATCGCGGTGCAACCAGAAAACTTTCCACATGGTATTGTGCAATGCCCATTGATCTTTATCACGGGTGCCGATGATGTTACCGTCATAGGGATTCACATACACTTCTTGAAACGGTGCTTTTGGTTGATTTTGGGCAGCCTTACCTCGGGCTCTATCTACCGAAAATACTGCCGACCTGTCTGCCGCTATCGAGGTCGGCATGCTAGAAAAATTATGTTCTGGATAGGCACTAACAACCCTATCATGCAGCACTGCAATAGGAAGGTGCGACGTGTCTTGGACATCAACCTGAGCCAGTTTATGATTGAACACATCGTCCAACTCTTCATGAAATGCTAATAACGTGCCAGTAATACCAGCGATAATTAAAAAGGCTGCCATGGCAAGCCCTGTATAACGGTGAATCCAAAGACAGCTAAGGCGAATATTGAATGACATAAATAAATCTGCTGTTATATTATGATAGTTATTAAAAGAAGTTTGTTTAAACAAGCTCACTTAAAGAGGCTTAATTCAAGAAAGCCATTTAAAGAAAGTTACTGACAACACAAAAGGCCTGAGCAAAAGCCCAGACCTTTTTAGTGACAGAAATAATGTACTTACATGCTAAAAATCAACGCTAACGTCGAGCACATAAGTACGTCCCGGCTCATTGAACGTACGTGCACCAGCATTGGTACTGGTACCTTCGCGATATATTTGTTTATCAAATAAGTTTTTGATACCAGCGCCCACGGTCACGGCCTGGGTCAGATCATAGCGGGTACTAATATTGGCAATGGCGTACGGATCACGATCAAGCGTCGCTGTATCGAGATCATCACCTGTGGTCACCGAAATATCAGGCGCTTCAATCGTGCCGTAGTAGCTCACATCAGCGTTAGCATTCCAGCGAGGCGTGATATCCCAATCCACACCTGTGTTCACAGTAAACTTAGGAATCAGCGATAACGGCTCGCCATTATCTTTTCGCTCTGAGCGGAGAATGCCCGTCAGGTTAGAGGACCATGACACCGTATCGGTGACAGGAACTTTTACGAAGCCTTCTAGACCTTCAATAACCGCTTCGCCTTGGTTCTCCCATACAAAGATAGAGCGATCTTCAGTTACGCTGTTCTCTACAACACTTATAGTACCTACTCGGTCTATACCAGCACCAATGCGGTTATCATAGGCGTTATGGTAATAAGTTAAGCCAGCAGACAGCCCAGTACCATCGTCATAAGTAAAGGTCAGCTCTTTATTCCAAGAAGTCTCATTTTCTAGGTCAGGATTGCCTAAGACGTAACAGCCTTTTTCATCGTCAGGTACCCAAGATGGGCAGCCATTACCACCAGTATAGTAGATGTAATTTGGATCAAGCTGGTAAAGTCCGGGTGCTTTAAAAGCACGACTGATACCGCCTTTCACTGACCAGTCAGGACTAAAGTGCCATGTGGTATTGATACTAGGTGACCAATTACTACCAGCTTCACTATGATAATCAAAGCGTAGACCTGGTGTCACATACCAGTCAGGCGTAATCTCATAGTTGTCTTCTAAGTAAGCACCGACAAGATAAGCATCTGAAGTGGGATTGCGCGCTTCAGGATCAGTCTCTACATCACCAAACTCAAAACCTTCGTCAAATTCCAAAGCAGACACCACAGGGTTATCTAACCTTTCACCGCGGAACTCAGCACCAGCCGTTAACGTATGACGGTCAAAATAAATGTCCCATTCTGATTTGGCATTCAACGTATCGTAAGTCGCTTCTGTCCATTCGTAACTTTCTCCTTCATCAGGTATCGAAATTTGACCTTCACCGCCACCAGCACTTCCTACAGCCAGACCCTCATTAACCGTCCGATTATACTCGATGTAACTGTTACTACTAGCATTGTCATACTCACCGCGGTGGGTGAATGCCGCGCCATAACGTTGCATTTTGCTAGTCGTTTCACCTTCTAACTCATTTACCAGACTTTCATTCACCGTTTGGAACAATGAGTCACCTGCCCAGCGATTCTCTTGACGGCTATAACTGACCTCAAAACCGACCGTATTCATCGCATCCATCGCGTATTCAAACACTTGGCGCACATCGATATTTTCAACACCCTCAATACCTGCTGCGACAGAATCATCTAGTGCTTCTGCTGCATTAATAGAAGGATCATCGCCTTCACTATCATGGTAGCCAAGGGTGGTTCGAGAGGACAGTTTGTCCGTCAATGCACCAGCCATATTGACGTTAGTGCGCCAGCTACTGCCTTCTAAATCACTTTCTGGTGCCTCATAATGGCTAGTGATAGAGAACTCGGTTTTAGTTGGGCTTTTAGTGATGATATTCACCACGCCGCCCATACTACCAGAGCCATAACGAGCGGCTGCTGGACCACGCAATACTTCGATACTCTCAATCGCACTTGGCGGTACCCACTGCGAGTCACCGCGAGTGTCTTGCTCACTACCACGGCTAGGACGTACAGAGTTACGAGAGGTCACTGGACGACCGTCGATTAGGATTAGCGTATTGTTGGGGCCCATACCACGCAGATCAATTTGACGTTGGTTACCGCGCTGTCCCGATGTCGATGATCCTGAGAGATTCACACCCGGCATTTTACGTACAATCTCTGAGATGTCATTAGAAAGCGATGCTTTTTCGATGGCTTCTTCACTAATGATAGACAGCCCTGCCGCTTGTTCCAACTCCTCTCTGGCCGCTCGTACCACAATCGTGTCTAGTGTGGCTGTAGGCACTGCTTCCTGGTCAGTCGCTGCTTGCGTCACCATCTCATCGCTCTCCACCGCGACAGCCGTGCTACTGAGAATAGAAGCCACAGCGATACTGAGCAATACTTTGCCTGTCACTAAGCGTTGAGCGTTCTTTGGAGAAGTGAGGTATGACTGATCAGAGCGACCTGATTGGTTTAACATAAATAACGTTCCTTGAAGCACTTAGGCTCATTAGTACCTTTCAGCTGCACCGACAGCGAATATTTTTAGCCACTTCGTAACAAACATGTCATGAAATATGCGTATGCAAAGTGTGACTAAAGCATGACCAAAGAGCTTAAATATCGGTATAAGGCAAATTCGTAAAGGTAGGTGCTGAGTAGGGTTAAAAGTTTGGTGATGCTACAACTGGCATAGTCCAACTATTTAAAATATGGATCACAATAAGTTCTCTAGAATAGAGACAGCAAAGAACCTTTAACTATTCTGTGATGAACGGAACACACTTTAGCAATATAGAAAAGATAATGCAAACATTAATGATACTTATTCTCATTAATGTTTGCACACACCCTCTACTAGTTGTTTTAAATGCGAAATCGGTGATCAACATGCCTATAGAAGCGTCTCATAATGCCAGCTGTGATAGCTCAGCATCTCCAAACTCTATTAAGCTCTATCAGTACCTCCAAAACCTCAGTGATAGCCTACACCGTTATAAATGCTACACATCAGACTCTGCATCCTGACGCTTGATTACTTTGTGTTCATCTTCGCTATTGTCCAGTTTCCAATAGCTCGAAATATACAAATGGGTTTTGGCCACATTTCGGTCATGTTTGAAGTATTGGCGTAGTGCTCGCATACTATTGAACTCACACGCTGTCCATACGGCGGCCTCACCATCTAACCAAATCAGTGCTTCGACTTGCTCTAATAAGGGATAATGGCTATCGCTTGCAGTTGGATTTATAACCCAATGAATCTCTATATTTTGCGGCTTGTTAATAGACTGAATGTCAGCTTCGCTTAGCACTTCTATAACGGCATAACCTATTGCGTCATCAGGTAACTGTGCTAAATTCACTGTGATAGCTGGCAGTGCCGTCATATCACCTACCAACAAAAACCAGTCTGCTTGATGATTAATCAGCTTTTTTTCACCAGGGCCACCAATCAAAATTCCATCTCCTATGGCAGTTGTTTTCGCCCAGTGCGATGCCAGTCCTTCGGTACCTTGATGGTTGAGACCATGTAATACAAAATCAACATCGATCTCATTGTCACGCTGCTGGACAATAGTGTAAGTGCGCATAATCGGTTTACGCCCTTCATCCTGTGGAAACATCAACTTGATATAGCCGCTTTCCTGATCGGCAGGAAAACCGTCGAACGCTCCTCCACCTAGCGTAATACGGCGCATGTTGGGCGTGATATCGATAATATTTTTAACAGCTAAAACTCTAGGGGTGGGTTTGGCCATTTTTTGTATCCTTTTCTATAAAGTTATCTCTAACGTTTAGGGTCTGATAACAACTCAATCAATAGTTCTTTAACAGAGGTAAAAATAGAACAGTCAATCTCATATAAATATTAAAAAGCCAGCGACCTCATAAAGGTAACTGGCTTCTACTAGCTGTCAAATTGACGTGTTAAACATGAATTATCAAAGGCCAGTTGTCTAGCTATCAAACCTAACTATAAAATCTAGCGATTAGAATTGATAGGTTAGAGAGGCTTTCACATTTCTTCCAATCGCATAATCCGTATAGTCCGAATCATCTGAGAAACGTGATGAGTGATTTGCATACGTTTCATCAAACATATTGTATACGCCTAGCGTCGTCTCCACGCCTGCTAGCTGCTGAGGCCTGTAGGTCATGAAGATATCATGCACATCATAGCCTGGTTTTTTGGTATCCGTATCATCGCCTGTATTAGGGTTGATAGAGGTTACATACGTACTACGCCAGCCTACATCAATTGTGTCAGTTGGTGCATAGCCCAAGTTAACTATATACTTGTCACCAGAGTCGTTTTCATCTCCAGTGTCCTGAGATAAACTGTAGCCAGACTCTTTGCCTTCGCTACGCGCTCGTGCATAGCTCAGCCCCATATTGAAGTTACTAGTCCGATAATCAGCCGAGAGCTCGACGCCTTTTATCTCGTAATCTTCATCTGCATTGAATGAGCCTGCACATGTGCCCGTATCAGAGGCCAACCCTGTGGTGCAATCAAGGCCGCTTTCGTAAGAAATCCAGTTTTCCAAATCTGTCACAAAGTACTTACCAGAGAGGCGTAACGAATCATCTTCAGTGGTTAAGCCACGGAAAGTAGTCGATACACCAATTTCAGCATTACTACCAGTTTCAGGCTCTAAATCAGAAGAAATATATTTATCTTCACCATCTGTATTGCGAATGGCTTCCTGCAAGTCAGGACCATTGAACAACTGCGTGTAGCTTGCGAATACATTGGTACTTGGCAACACTTGATAGCTAGCGGCAAAAGCGCCCACTACATTGTCGTACGTTTCGCCATTTGCCACGTCTTCTGGTGCTTCGTAATGATCATAACGTACACCAGGCGTTAGCGTTAACTTACCGATTTGCCACTGGTCTTCTAAATAGACAGACGTGTTTTTTGCCTCATCACTTCCTCCAATGACACCTAGACGAGATACCTCAGATTCTTTTGTATAATACTCAACACCAGTAATCAGCTTATGCGATCCTAACTGACTTGCTATGCGACTGGTATTTTCGATCTTGCCGCCTTTGGTGATCAAATCAACGGCAATAGATCCATTGTCTTTATCAAGCTCTGTTTCAGACTGATAGATATTGGCTTTTAAATCAATCCAGTCATTGGCTGGTTGGTAAGCATACTCTAAAGTATAGGTATCACGGCTTTGCTTCCAAAGTACGGCAGGATTCCAACCATCATCATCGGTTAGTGGAAAGTCAGCTCGGTTTGCATACATGCCTTCATTTTCTGTACGGCTAAAGCTACCACTGACGTGATGATTGTCACCTAAGTAAGTACCAGCCTTTAACAAAATACTTTCGGTGTCACCATCTGACGTTTGAATGTCGCGACCATCGCCATCTTCACCTGCTTCAGAGGTGCGTTTGCCATAGTAAGCCAACAAATCAACATTTTCTGTCGGTGCAGCAAATACGGTCGTTGAGGTTAACAGCTCGTTATTGTTGCTGGCGTAGCCGGTATGGACTTTTGCACCAATCTTTTGATCGACATCAAGCAAATCTGCAGCATCGACTGTCTCAAAAGCGACCGCACCGCCGATTGCGTTATTACCTAAAGTCACTGAGTTATTACCAACAGACACCTCAGACTGCTTCAACAAGTCTGGATCAATAACCAAGTCACCAGCATGGTGGAACGCATAGCCTTCTTGACGAGCGCCATCAACGGTCACTTTTAAATTCGTATCATCAAGGCCACGAATACGCACACGTTGATTGATAGCCGTTGTACCACCTACTGAAGCGCCTGGCACGCCATCTAAAAAGTCACTTAAAAGACTGGCTTGCCCCGCAGGTATATACTGGGCTGAATCAACAGAGTTATTTTGCAGGCCATCACGTACAGAGCTATTGGCTGTCACTGTGATGGTCTGTAGCGTGACGTTAGGCACCTCTTCTACAGAAGCTGCACTAGCCGCTTGCGACCACAATACCGCAGCAACACCCATAGATAATACTGTTAATGGGCTAGAGAGCTTTGATAATTTCACTTCACGCATAACGAACTTACTCACTTTATTTTCTATTAAGGACTGGAGAGTTTGAGACGATTTCTTCAAACGTTAATTATTTTAAATAATCGCCTTTATTAATGATTAATAACTGCTCTTTTCATGATAGGTGTTCAGATGAACGGTCATTTTTACAACGCTAAACCTATCTTATAAATAAAAATGCTAATGATAATTGTTAGCATTTAATAACGAAAGGTATCCTAACTAAATATTAACAATTTAGCAATAATTACTATGATTAATTTCACGTTAAGTAGAATCTAAAGACCTGACCCTTTATAAAACCCTACTCATCACTTCTTAGTCAAAGGCTTATACAACGGGCATTTACATGCAAAAAACATCTAAACATTCTTATAATAAATAACCATTATTTTGGAAATAAACACACTAATGTTAAAAAAATGTTGCAATAACTAACCCTTTCCCTATACCCTTAGATTGTTGACCAATTAGTCAGGTTCGTAATCATGGCTATTTGCTAGACTCACAAATAACTAATAGCTACCTACTTTTATGTATTCACATAAAAATAAGTGCGACTCTTTGTGAGATGGCTAAACAATACGACTGCTTCTCTAACCTAGAGTCAATTCAGTTTGAAAGTGTGACAGGGCAACCGAGTGTAGATGTATATTGAATACTTCAAGCGAGGCTGACGCTGTAACGCATTTATAGTGCATTGACACTATGTATCATCGCATTGCTTAATAATCTCCATAGAGCTGGGACTGAAAGTCACCTTAGGAGGAAGCCAAGATGAGTGAGCACACTCAAGGGAACCCCGATTTATTGTATGGACTGCATGACCGTCCTGCTCCTGCAAAAGCATTTTTAGGGGCAGTACAACACGTACTTGCCAGCTTCGTTGGTATCATTACTCCATCATTAATCATAGGCGGTGTCTTGGGTTTAGGGGAACACATCCCCTATCTCATCAGCATGTCATTGATGGTTTCAGGTATTGCAACCTTTATCCAAACACGTAAAGTTGGGCCAGTGGGTTCAGGTTTAATGGCGTTACAGGGCACCAGTTTTGGCTTCTTAGCTGCGGTACTAGCAGCAGGCTTTGTGGTAAAGAACAGGGGCGGTAGTCCAGAGGAAATTCTCTCTGTCATCTTTGGGGTATCATTTCTTGGTGCCTTTGTCGAAATCTTCTTAAGTCAGTTCATCACCAAACTCAAATCATTGATGAGTCCAATCGTGACAGGTTGTGTGATCGTGACTATCGGTCTGTCGTTAACTAAGGTTGGTTTGACAGATTTGGCAGGCGGTGTCGGTGCTGAAGACTTTGGTAGTATGCAAAACTTACTACTAGGCGGTGGTGTGTTGGTCAGTGTGGTATTAATTAGTATCGTCAACAATAAAGTCATTCGCTCAAGTGCGATATTTATTGGGTTGATGCTTGGTTTGATAGCTGCTGTCTTTATGGGACGTATTGATTTTTCTCTAGTCTCTGAAGCGCCTCTATTTACGATGCCTGTGCCTTTCAAGTTCGGCTTTGGTTTTGACTGGCAGGCCTTTATTCCTATTGCCTTTATGTATGTCATTACCAGTATTGAGACATCAGGTGATTTGACAGCGACTTCGATGATCTCAGGTGAGCCAATCAAAGGCCCAGTATACGAAAAACGTATCAAAGGCGGTGTACTAGGTGATGGTGTCAACTCATTGATTGCAGCCGTATTTAACACGTTCCCAGTGACGACTTTTAGCCAGAACAATGGTGTTATTCAGATGACAGGTATTGCCAGCCGTTATATTGGTTTCTATGTCGGCGCTATCTTATTCACCATGGGTATGTTTCCTATCCTCGGTGCTATCTTTACCCAGTTACCCAAGCCCGTCATTGGTGGCGTAACATTGCTGATGTTTGCAACGGTAGCGACTGCTGGTATTCGCATACTATCAACAGTGAACTTCACACATCGCAATATCTTAATCATTGCAACCTCTCTAGGTCTATCAATGGGCGTGGCTTTTGTTCCTGATGTATTCGCACAAGCACCGCAGCTATTCCGTAATATCTTTGGTTCAGCGGTGACCATGTCAGGTATCGTCGCCATTGCACTTGATATGATTTTACCCAAAAACTACGGTGTTGAATTTGATACAGCAGAGCAGCATTTGGATGATGGCCTAAAGCCGCTTTGACAAAAATTTAACCTTCCATAATGAAAATAACGCTAGCGTACCATCGGTGCACTAGCGTTATTTTTTATAATTCGTCCGTAAAAAATGGCAAGAAACAATCGTTATTCAAGTCCACAGCCACGTAGGATAAACGGCACCAGAAAGTCAGCGGCACGTGTTTCGTCCTGCTGATCGTAATCTGTCTTTTCCATCAAGCCAACGATTTCTGTTTCAAACTCAGCATAACGTTGCGTCGTTGCCCAAATCAAAATCAGTAACTGTAATGGGTCAGCGATACCAATTTTACCTTGCTCATGCCAGACTTTCATGACCTTGGCTTTATCAATCGCCCACTCTTTCATCGTCGTCGACATAAAATTATGCAAATGTGGTGCACCGCCGATGACTTCCAGCGCAAACAGTTTATGTCGATTTGGATTGGCAAAGGCCTGATGTAATTTGGTACGAACAAATTTTTCGATGACTACTTTTGGATCACTATCAACCGTCATGGTCACTAAACCATCGTTCCACTCTTGAATAATAGAGTGCAGCACCATCTGATACAGGTTCTTTTTATTCTTAAAATAATAATGAATATTGGCCTTTGGCAACTTAGCTCTATCAGCGATACTTTGCATCGTCGCACCACCAAAACCCTGCAGCACAAACTCTTCTTCAGCTGCCGCTAAAATCACAGCCTGATTGTGCGCACGAATGCCCTGTTGGTTGTGCGGTGTCGCCGCCTCAAACGTCTCTTGTATCTTTATGTCGGTCTCTTGGGTCATCTGAGTTATACCTGTCGTTATTATGATGAATAGATAGCAGGATTCGAATAAACAGCTCTATTTAATTTCTAATTTTTATGAAATATAAGCCACTTAAGTAAAATATCCTGATAAAGTAGTTGACCAAATGGTCAGGTTTGAGCAGAATAGTAATATTAAACCAATTATTATTCGATAAACACCATTTCAATATGTGATTTTGTATCTGGCAGCATTAACGTATCGCTATAAACTCAATGCCCGCCCATTCTAATCTATCATTGTTAAATGAAAAGGAGATTACTGTGAAATTATCTTTACAGCAATTTAATGAACTCTCGCCAGCTGACGCCACCTCACATCTCTTGACTTGTTGTACCAGCACTGATTGGGCGCAGGCTTTAGTAAATAAACGTCCTTTCATCGATATGTCTGCCATACTCGCTCATAGTGACGATGCTTGGATGCAATCTCAAGCGGATGAGCAGAATCTACTAGAAGCGTTTGATGGGCATCCACAAATTGGTAATGTCGATTCGCTAAAAGAAAAATATCGCAACACGCAAGACAGTGCAGCTCATGAGCAATCAGGGGCCAATGATGCTGAAGACGATGTCATTGAGGCTTTGGCACAAGGAAATCAAGATTATCTCGATAAATTTGGTTTTATCTTTATTGTCTTTGCCACCGGTAAAAGCGCTCAGCAAATGCTAGATCTACTGTTAGCACGGCTACCAAATAATCGCGATACTGAACTCGTCAATGCCGCTGCCGAGCAAAATAAAATCACGCGTTTACGGTTACAGAAACTGCTGAGCGCCGAGTAAACCTCATATGCATCACATATATAAATGGAGTTATTATGTCAGCCACTCTCTCATCACATATTTTAGACACTCATTTGGGCAAACCAGCGGCTGATGTCGCGGTGACCCTACATCGTATTACCGATAGCGGCGAGGCTGTTCTATTGGCAAACGGTACCACCAATGCCGATGGTCGCGTATCTCCTGACAACTGGCAATTTGGCTCAACACTTAGTAGTAGCGAATCTGATTTGAGTCATGGCCGTTATACGCTGACTTTTGATACTCAGTCTTACTTTGATACGCAGCAAATTAGCGCATTTTATCCGCAAGTTATCATCGATTTTATGGTGCGTGATGCCAATCATTACCACATACCACTATTACTGAGCGCACATGGTTATAGCACCTATCGCGGCTCGTGATTGTATTTGAGATAGCATTTGATTTGATGTCATGACGACGAAATGACGGTGCAAGAGCACATCCATCGCAATACATCGCAGTAAAACAGTATATTAAATAACAAAGTACATCGAACGAAAAACGCTGACGACAGAGCATCGTAAAAAAGGACACTTGCCACATGGGCGCTTATTATCTCGACTGGTTAAATTTATTTTTCCGCTGGTTCCACGTCATCGCTGGTGTAGCATGGATTGGGGCCTCATTTTATTTTGTTTGGTTAGATCTCAGTCTGCGTAAGCCACCACAATGGAAAACAGACAAAGGTATTTCCGGTGACCTATGGGCAGTACATGGCGGTGGCTTTTATGAAATTGCCAAATATAAGCTTGAACCTGAACAGATGCCCAAAACGTTGCATTGGTTTAAATGGGAAGCTTATACGACATGGCTGACGGGTATGGCCATGTTGTCTATCGTCTACTATGCCAATGCCACTGCGTATCTGATTGACCCAAGCAAGGTTGCCTTTGGTAGCAGTGTTGGTGCTATCTCGACCAGCTTATTATTTTTATTCGGTAGCTACTTTATCTATGAAGTCATTGTCCGTAGTCACTTAGGCAAAAACTCACTTATCTTTAGTAGCATTATTTTTATCCTATTGATTATCGCTTGCTGGGGTTCGTACCAGTTATTCAGTGACCGTGCATCGTTTATCCATATCGGTGCCATTTTAGGTACGGTTATGGCAGGGAATGTCTTCTTTGGCATCATGCCTGCCCAACGAGCGCTAGTCGATTGCGTGAGGCGCGGAGAGAAACCGGGCAAGGAAGTAGCCGATTTGGCACTACAAGCCAAAAACCGCTCGTTGATGAATAACTATTTCACCCTGCCGCTTATTTTTATCATGATTAGCAACCACTATCCGATGATGTATGCTCATACTCATGGTTGGTTGGTGTTAGTCTTTGTGTGTATCATCACTGCAATCGTACGTCATTACTTTAATCAAAAGCATTTAGACAATCATAAGCCGCGCTATTTGGTTATCCCTGCTGTATTAACGGTTTTATTAATTATTTGGATGCGTCCTGAGCCAATTGAGCCGTTGCCTGTTGCCACTGCTGCAGTCGCAGCTGAAACGGTAACATCTGACAGTGTACCACCAACTACTGAGAGTGCAGTCGCCAGCTCTGCTGTGAATACGGATGCCGTTTCTGATGAAGCTGTCTCCAATGAAAGTGTCACTACCGACGTCGTACCAGTTACGGCCTCTGTAGCCACTGGTGCTGACGATGCTATGATGAATGTCGTGCATACGCGCTGTAGCACTTGCCATGCAGCACAGCCTACTCAGCAGGGCTTTGCCGCGCCGCCCGCAGGGATTATATTACAGACACCAACAGACATGAAAATCCACAAAGCTAAAATTATTACTGCCGTACAAACAGGCTATATGCCATTAGGCAATCTCACTCAACTGACGGATGAAGAACGTCAGCAGCTCGTGGCTTATGCGTCGGGTCTGTAATGTCATTCGATGTGACTTATTGATGAGACTGTTCGAAAAACACGGTTAAAAATATTACTAATGATGCAACATGCATACTCTTATTTGGCTTCCGTTTACTTAGGATAATTTACAATGACTCAGAAGATAACCAGTGATTTCGATCAAGACGCTTACCCTCGTGACTTGAAAGGCTACGGTGGTAACCCGCCAAAGGCCAACTGGCCAGGCGGCGCCAAAATCGCTGTTCAGTTCGTCCTAAATATTGAAGAAGGCGCAGAAAACAGTGTCATTCATGGTGACGGTCAATCAGAACGTTTTTTATCTGACGTCTTGGGTACGCCAGAGTTTAACAATCGTCACCAGTCGATTGAGTCAGCATTCGAGTACGGTAGTCGTGTCGGTGTGTGGCGAGTATTGGATACCTTTAAAGAGTATGGTTTGCCTATTACCACCTTTACTTGTGCGGCCGCTGCCGAAAAAACACCGCATATCATCGAGCGCGTATTAGAAGATGGACACGAAATTGCCAGTCACGGTCTACGCTGGATTACTTATCAGAATATGTACCGCGAAACCGAGCGTGAGCACGTACGCCGTGCTACTGAGATATTCGAGAGCATGATTGGTGGTCAACCGCTTGGTTGGTACACTGGCCGCGATAGCCCAAACACTCGTGAGCTGGTCGCTGAACAAGGTGGCTACATTTATGACTCTGACTCTTACGCGGATGAACTGCCCTACTGGCTCAATGTCAAAGTAGAAGACGGTAACAAAATCGCGCGCAAGCCTCATTTGGTCATCCCTTATACGCTAGAAACCAATGACATGCGCTTTGCATCTAGTCCCGGGTTTACCAACGCTGAACCTTTTTATCAGTACTTAAAAGACAGCTTCGACACCTTATATGAAGAAGGCGAACATACACCTAAAATGCTGACTATCGGTTTGCATTGCCGCATTATTGGCCGTGCTGGTCGCATTACCGCCCTCAAAAAGTTTTTGCAATACATCACTAGCAAACCTGACGTGTGGGTATGCCGCCGCGATGACATTGCCAAACACTGGTATAAAAACCATCCAGCCACTGCCGACAACACGGCAAACTGGCTATAAACCTACGTTTAGACACCTATTTAGCGCGGCACACCATTATTATCGCAGCATACAATCATTATCGCGGCACACCATCATTATCGCCGCACACAATCATTATCGCGGCACAAAACCATTAAGGAACATTAGTAATGTCAAAAAAAAGCACTTACTACGCACCAACTGGCGGATTACCTCCGCAAACACAGCTACTGTCCGATCGCGCTATCTTCACTGAAGCTTATGCAATTATTCCCAAACGTGTACTAACCGACATTGTGATTAGCTACCTGCCATTTTGGGAAGGTATGCGCATGTGGGTGATTGCTCGTCCATTATCTGGATTTTCAGAGACCTTCTCACAATACATCGTTGAAGTAGCACCAAATGGTGGCTCTCAGAAGCCTGAACTGGATGCCAAAGCCGAAGCGGTATTGTTTGTCGTTGAAGGTGAAATGGATATTACCATCGAAGGCGAAGCGCATCATTTGGAAGCGGGTGGTTATGCGTTTTTACCGCCTGAATGTAAGTGGACGGTGAAAAACAACAGCGACAAGCACGTGAAATTTCATTGGATCCGCAAAGCTTATCAGTTTGTAGACGGTATTGATGCGCCCGAAGCTTTTGTCACAAGCGATCACGAAGTAGATGGTATTGAGATGCCGGGCACAGACGGCGTATGGGCAACCACTCGGTTTACAGAGCAGTCTGATATGCGTCACGACATGCATGTAAATATCGTTACTTTCCAGCCAGGTGGCGTGATTCCATTTGATGAAACGCATGTGATGGAACATGGGTTGTATGTATTAGAGGGTAAGGCTGTCTATCACTTAAACGGTGAATGGGTAGAAGTAGAGGCAGGTGATTTTATGTGGCTGCGCGCATTTTGCCCGCAGTCTTGTTATGCCGGTGGACCGGGGCCATTTAGATACTTACTCTATAAAGATGTGAATAGACATATGCCATTTATTCGTCCAGAACGATAAGTTGTCTAAAACAATTAACAGTATAGAAGGGTCATCGTTATCATTTATTTGAGTATGTCATTTATTCTCAAGTGGTGATTTAGGTCGCGTACTGGTTTATGATAAATTAGCTCATAATAAGTATAAACAGTGATTATAAATAGTAATCGCCAAAAGCAAGGCAAATCATGAGTACTCTTATGAAGACTACGATCGTTGCAAAACCTTTAACTAAAGCTGATTTTGCGCCCTATGGCACCGTTATCGAACCCTATGATAAGGGCGAGCAAACGCCTGAAAACAGCTACCATATCAATAAAGGCTACGCATGTCGCCATCATGCCATCGCTGAGGCTAAGCTCGATGGTGGTAATGTGGGCATGAGTATCTTCCGTGCCAAAAAACGTGATTTCCCTATCTGCTTATCGGTGATGGAATACCATCCGTTTGGCACACAGGCCTTCTTTTCAATGAATGCTCAGGACTATGTCGTTGTCGTTGCTCCCGCAGGTACGCCGCCTCAATCTGCTGATGATTTGACCGTGTTTTATGCCAAATCTCATCAAGGGGTGCAATATGACGCCAATGTTTGGCATCACCCCCTACTCGCACTGGGCCATGACTCTGACTTTTTAGTGATTGACCGTATCAATGGTGAAGGCAAAAATTGCTATGAGCTTGATATAGACGGTTGGCAGGTGCAAATTGAGCTTGCCCCAGAGTAGGTTTGAGCGGTATTAATAAGAAATAATAGACAGGCCAGTTAATCGCTATTAACTGGTGTTTTACTTTGGACAAGTTCAGCTTTATAGAAAGGTTTAGTGAAAGTAAGACAGCATTTTACGACTATACTTGTATTTTACGTACTACTGTACTAGAATACTGAAACAAGATTAAGGCTGACATTAGCAAGACAGCTATCTACCCTTTTATTAAGATTGAACATTATGAGTACTGACCCTTATCGCAGTTTATTAAAGCATCTAGCGGCTTGTCATGACAGCGCTGATATCGAAGTGCTGTTTAGTGCGCTATTGACCGAAAAAGAACAACGCGAAATTGCCAACCGTATCCGTATCTTTGATTTATTAGAACACAATATCACCCAACGCGAAATCTCTGAGAAGCTAGGCGTCGGTATCGCTACTGTCTCTCGCGGTGCCAAAGTCATGCAAAGTCATGACGTCAGCGCGCTGTTAGCGACACACAGACAAGACTCTTGATATAGTCAATCCACTATGCCTTACACCATATTATTTGGATTTCTCCTATTTTTAACTGACACATATTTGAACTATTTCGGACTTTGTTATGACCTCCACGACTCGTATACAGACCACGCCTGCTCCTATCGATATTCCTAGCAAACCACAGCGTATCAAGCTCACTCAAGATATTGACTTTTTTGCGCTATTTAAACGTATTGAAAGCGCTTTTGATACCTGCTATTTACTCGAATCATTAGGCGAAGACAGCCATATCTCACGTCATCATGCTATTGGTTTTGACCCAGTTATGACCATTGCAGCGTTAGACCGCACTACCCTTGCGATTACTGACAACAAAACGGCTGAAACCAGCCATTACCAAACTGAAAACCCTTATCAGTTGCTCCGCACCATAACACCGCAGCATGTCATTGCCCGCGATCAAAGTGGTGGTTTGGTCGGCTATTTAGGCTATGACAGTGTCAATTTCTTTGAGCCCAGCCTCAATGCTAAGTCTAGCGACGACTTCGAACCATTTAAGTTTGGCGTATATCTAGATGGCTTGACGCTCGATAAGATGACGGGTGAGATTTTCTATTTCTATTACCCAACCGCTCAGCAAGAAAACCGCATCGAGCAAATCAAAGCCTTGTTTGATATCGCTATTCCAGACTATGAGAAGCCTACGGTTGAGTTTTTGGGCGATGGTATGAGCCAAGAGGAACATGCCAAGGTAGTGATGCAAGTCAAAGAAGACATTATCTCCGGACGTATCTTTCAGTGTGAGGTAGGGTTTAAGTCTAAGTATCGTATCGCTGGTGATAAGATGCCAATTTATGAAAAGCTGCGCGCCGTTAATCCATCACCGCACATGTATTTTATGAAGTTTGCTCAGCAGTGCATAATCGGCGCCTCACCTGAGCTGCTATTTCGCTTACGTCAAGGTGAGATGGAAACTTATCCACTCGCAGGAACAGCCAAGCGCGGCGTCGATGTGATCGAAGACCGTAAGCTGGCCCGTGCATTGCTCAACGATGACAAAGAGATTGCCGAACACAACATGCTGGTTGACTTACATCGTAACGATATTGGCCGTGTGGCACGATTTGGTACGGTAAAAGTCCGTAGCTTGATGGATATCAAACGCTTCTCACACGTGCAGCATATTTCCTCTGAAATCGTCGGCATCTTACATCCCAATGAAGATATGTTTAGCGCGCTTGCCAGCAACTTCCCCGCCGGCACATTGTCTGGGGCACCAAAAGTTGAAGCCATTAAAGTCATCAATGAGCTAGAGCCTGATGGTCGCGGTGCCTATGGTGGTGCGCTTGGGTCATTCAACTTCAATGGCGACTGTATCTTTGCTATTCCTATTCGCAGTCTCTTTATCAGTGGCGAATCTGCCTATGCACAAACCTGTGGCGGCAACGTTTACGACTCCAATCCTGCCGATGAATACTTGGAAATTCAGCGCAAGCTGTCTGCGATGAAAGTAGTACTAGACAGCTTTATGTAGCTGTCATTTGTACTAGCCATCATTCGTAAATTGACCATATTTTACCTAGCTATATTTTTACAAAAGAGTTTATGACCCATGAATGTTTTAATTATCGATAACTACGACTCGTTTACTTTCAATCTTTACCAATATATTGGTGAGATTTTACAAACCATGGATGGCAATGAAGAAGCAAACGTCATCGTTAAACGCAATAATGAAATTACACTGGCAGACGTGCAAGCGATGAATCTTGATCGCATCATTATCTCACCAGGCCCTGGTGCACCTGATGACCCTGCCTACTTCGGTATTTGTGCTGAGGTCATCGAAGTGATGGGCAAAACTGTGCCACTACTGGGTGTTTGCTTAGGTATGCAAGGCATCGCTCATGTGTTTGGTGGTGATGTGATACGTGCCAATGTACCAATGCATGGCAAGGTGTCATCAATTAGTCATGATGGTGCAGGTGTCTATCAAGGCCTGCCGCAAGAGATAGAAATCATGCGCTATCACTCATTAATGGTGAAAGCAGATACGTTACCAGATTGCTTGACCGTCACTGCTGTCGTGACTAACGATGTCCATGTTGAGCATAGCTTGGCAGAGTCAGCTTTAGCAGGTGATGAAATTATGGGTCTTCAGCACAAAGACTATCCCATTCAAGGCGTACAATTTCATCCGGAATCTTTTGCTACCGAAGGTGCCAAACGCTTGCTCAGTAACTTTTTGATGCAGGTATAAACCCGTCATATTAGGGCAATTATATTTATATCGAGGGCATTTCTAAGCGACTCTATAATATTTTCATGATAGACTAAAAAAACAAAAGACAGCCTTCAATCGGGTTGTCTTTTCTTATTTCAGTATTGCATTACGTCAGACCATTCACAAAATTTGAGCAGTAAAGAAAACAAGTTCAAGCGCTACTTTTGGTAATGCCTGAATATAGTAGTGCCTGAATAAGTTAACACAGCTGACTGTATTTTTTGAGTTTGATATATCATCAGCACGCAATATCGATATAAGGAGACTTTGTTAGCTATATATTGGTATGGTTAACGAAGTTGCTGCCGTAGCAGTTTTATAGTGATCAGATTGTAGTTACCCAAGAGGCTTGGACAGCCTATAACTTGTAAACATTGCGACACTCAAATAAAAAAGAGAACGATATGGCAGACACTGATAGCGCAATGTCGGCGCGGCAGTCATGGATAGGCACCATTCAAATCATTACGGCAGCGGTCTGTTGGGGCACCTTGGGGATATTCTCAACCTACATCAACCAAATGGGCTTTAGCGGTTGGCAAATTACGATTTTACGTATCGTGACTGCCGCTTTTCTAATCCTAGTCATGCTACCAAAATTATGGCCGCATCTGGTTAAGCTCAAACCAAAGCAATGGCTCGGACTGGCGCTCCAGTCTTTGATAGGCGTGCTTGGTATGTCGGTCTGCTATTTCTTTGCTGTGATCTACGTCGGTGCTGGACCAGCCGTCGCCTTACTTTATACTGCACCAGTTTTCAGCTTATTATTTTCAGCATTTTTGCTCAATGAGTCTATCACTCGCCAATCAGCATTATTGGCACTCATGGCGGTATTTGGTGTCGGCTTGACGATGCTAGGCGAGCAAGCACAAGTCAACTGGGGTATTTTATTGGGCTTGTCAGCAGGCGTGTGCTACTCCTTATATGGCGTACTCGGCAAGCGTGCTATGCATTATGCTCACCCTGCTCCGTTGGTATTTTTCACATCCATCATCATCAGTGCAGGTGTGCTGCTGC
Organism: Psychrobacter sp. NZS113; assembly: GCF_015864825.1. Taxonomy (GTDB): domain Bacteria; phylum Pseudomonadota; class Gammaproteobacteria; order Pseudomonadales; family Moraxellaceae; genus Psychrobacter. The sequence continues at coordinate 176,969 of NZ_JADYWL010000006.1, read as the reverse complement.
TATTGCCAGAGACTTATAATACTTATGAGCAACTATTTAGTCTGCCTCTGCTGACTTGGGGTTATGTCTTAGGGCTGTCTTTGCTAGGAACCGTAGTGCCTTTTGGATTGTACATGAAAGCGTTAGAAAAACTGCCTGCCAGTCGCGCTTCAGTGTTTACGATTTTTGAGCCTCTTACAGCCATTGCTCTGGCCATACTCTTACTACATCAGTCACTATCCCTGATTCAGTATGTGGGTGTGGTGCTGATTTTGCTGGCAGCTTTGTTTAATGCTGTGCTAAATGGTACTGCCACTCGCGTACCACGTTGGCTGAGGTTAAAAAAACGACAAAAAGTTTAATCGCTCTGTTTAATTATTTAACATCACCTGCTATCTACGGTTATAAAAAAAGCCCCAACCATGACATCATGATTGGGGCTTTTTTCGCTTAGAACGTCAGTTGATTGTCATAACGCTATGACTTTTCGATACGCTGTAAAAACGCTTGCGTACGAGGATGCACTGACAATTCAAACATCTGCTCAGGGCTGCCTTCTTCGACCACATGACCGTCTTCAATTAATACCACATGATCTGCAACATCACGAGCAAAATTAATTTCGTGGGTCACAACAACCATCGTCCAACCTTCAGAGGCCAGTTGTTTCATGGTGCCTAATACGTCTTGAACCAGTTCAGGATCAAGCGCAGAGGTCGGCTCATCGAACAACAGTAATGATGGCTCGATAGCGAGCGCACGAGCAATACCGATACGCTGCTGCTGACCACCAGATAGCTGAAACGGATACAGATCCGCTTTATCTGACAGACCAACTTTCTCCAGTAGCGCCAATGCCTGCGTACGAGCTTGCGCTTTGGTCTGACCCTGTACTACTGTAGGCCCAAGCATTAAGTTCTCAATGGCAGTCTTATGTGGAAACAAGTTATAAGACTGAAACACCATGCCTGACTTGCGCTGTAGTGCTAGCAATGTTTTCTTTTTAGGCTTAGTAGCAAAGTCTACTGTCAAGCTACCATCATCAAAAGCAATGACACCTTGATCGGGAATTTCTAGCGCATTGAGACAACGTAAAAACGTCGTTTTACCTGACCCTGATGGCCCTAATATCACCACCACTTTACCTTTATTGATAGTCAAGTCGATGCCTTTGAGCACCTGATTGCCACCAAAGGCTTTATGAATATTAGTGACTTTGATCATAAAAATTCCTGTTGTACTGGTCTCTATTTGCGACTGTTTATTCTTGCGTGCTTGTTCTAAAGCGCTTGTATGACTAATGGCTATCTAGCGAATAGCAGTGTAGCTAAGAATTATTCAACCATCACTTATTTTGCCACGTAACGATCTAGCCTAGTTTCAAGCTTGCCTTGAATAAAGGTCAAGAACAGACAAATACCCCAATAAATAATCGCCGCCTCAGTATAAACCAGCATAAACTCATAGTTACGTGCTGTGATAATCTGAGCTTGTTTAAATAGCTCAGTCACCAATACAAGTGAGGCCAAAGAGGTGTCTTTTACCAAACTAATAAACGTATTGGATAACGGTGGTACTGACACCCGAAGCGCTTGCGGCAAAATGACATGGCGGAAGGTCTGTAGATACGTCAAGCCTACCGTGGAGCCTGCTTCCCACTGCCCTTTTGGAATCGACAAAATAGAAGCACGCACCGTCTCCGATGCATAAGCGCCAATATTGAGCGAAAACGCAATAATCGCTGAAGGAAAGGGATCAAGCTTTATACCAATACTTGGCAAACCATAGAAAATAATAAATAGCTGCACAAGCATCGGTGTACCGCGAATCGCCGACACATACACGCGCGCAAGCCGATAGATTACCTCATGGAACCAACTGGCACGCGGTACGATACGAATCAATGCTACTGTCAACGCAATGGCCATACCAATCGCAAATGAGATCAATGCTAGCGGTATCGAGTAATAGATACCGCCTTTGAGCATCGGCCAAAATGACGAGATGACAATCTGTGCTCGATCAGGACTCATGAATGGCAATACTGCCAATAAGTCCGCGAACCATGATGCTGACATTACAGAAGCTGGCATGATAAAACCTGACATTATTTTTGTTGACTTATATCAGCACCAAAGAACTCTTTGCTAAGCTTGGTGAGCGTACCATCAGCGGTCAATTCTGCCATCGCGTCATTTAGTTTTGCTACGACTGCATCATCACCTTTAATCAATACTAAACCTGAACCACGCATCTCGCTAGCAGGAGCCGTCAGTTTGATCTCGAGATCTGCATCTGGGAATTTTTTGAGATAGTCCAATACGGCCAAGTTGTCATTCATCGTAAAGTCAGCACGGTCTTGCTTAACCAATTGAATTGCTTGCGCCATACCATCAACAGGAACGATTTCTGCCTCATAACGTTCTGCTAGCTCACCATAGTTACTGCTGAGTGATTGAGCGGTACGCAAACCCTTTAAGTTATCCCATGAGCTATAACGAGTTTCGTTAGTCGGTGCCAATACTACTGCACCTGACCAGCTATAAGGACTGGCTTTGTCATACTTAGCAAGGCGTTCAGGCGTGGTCAAACTGACTTGGTTGGCAACCATATCGAAACGCCCTGAATCCAAACCTGCCAACATCGCGTCCCATTGGGTTTCTTTGAATTCGACGTCTACGCCTAGTTTGTCCGCAACGGCACGTGTCACTTCGACATCATAACCCGTCAACTTGCCACTCTCATCATGATACGTGAACGGAGGATAAGTACCCTCTGTACCGACGTTGATGGTGCCGCCATTATTGATACGTTGTAGCAAATCAGAACCACCAGTCGCAGTGCTATCAGTCGCAGTAGTATCGGCATCATTGGTAGTAGACTGACCACAAGCGGCAAGGAACATAGTGCTGGCGGCAAGGGCTAAAAGAGTACGACGTTTCATAAGACGTCCTTATAAGAGTGAATGAATAAAGTGAAAACACATACAACCAATAAATAGGGAAAAGCCGAGATAAGAGACCGATACAATGACCGCCCTGCAATATTCGGCTTTGGCTGCTCGATTTGAGGTTATTTAGCCTATTTTTCAATACTGTTTCTAGTTTATTTTTGAATTTTTAATGCATATTCAAATATTACTGCTGTTCATGAAATAGCAGCTTACAAACATAGTATCTCACTTTAGACATAAAAAACGTACAAAATCCGTGAGCATGCGAAAGGTGACAACTATAAATCACCTGCGAACTGGTAGCGATCGCCAGCATGCCACATTTTGACAAAAGTGACGACTTGACCAGCTGAATAGGTTTGGCGACACAATACAAGCGTTGGTGACTGCGGTGCAACTTGTAAAAAGTTAGCAATCTCATCAGGAGCGGCCAACGCTCGGATGGTATAACTACCCCGCTCTAGTGGGCTTTTGGCGATTAGATAATCGCTGGTATTGACCACACTAAAATCTTGCTCAATGAACTCTGGCACTTTGTTCGCATCAACCCAGCGCTCTTCAAACTGTATCGGCTGACCATCTGCAAAGTGAATGATTTTCACTTCATATAGAATGGATGCTTCGCTACTACCATCTGTGTCAAAACTGCTATCAATCGTATTGATAGCAAAATCACGCCGTAGTTCATCATCAAGCATGTCAGCCGTAATGGCACGCTTACTCACAACCTCTGCTCGGTAGTCACGATTGGCTGATTTGAGATCCTCTGCGATATTGCGCACTTCAACAAAGGTATGGTTGAACTGCTGCTGCGCGACAAACGTCCCTGACCCTTGCCGACGCTCTAATACCCGCTCCTCGCTCAACTCTTTTAGCGCGCGATTGACTGTCATCCGTGACACACCAAACTCTTCAGCCAGTGCCATTTCTGTCGAAATCGCGTTACCTGCTTGCCATTTACCAGAGTGGATATTGTCCAATATGGCATTTTTTATTCGTTGATACGCTGGAATCGTCTTTGTCATATCCGCCTTTAACCGTCAGTGCTGCTAATAATAATGGCCACATAATATCACGAGACCGCTGTGCAAGCCTTAGTCAAAATGTCTAAGCGTTTAGTCTTGATCGAGTTAATAACAAAAATAGTGCGGCTATCCATAAAAAATCCTTGCATGAAAAAAGTATCTTTGATAATTTGTATATACAACTTTACGGTAGTGTCGATAATTTAGCCCATTTAGCAAGCAGCTAAGTGCACTCTTAGACTGATCGTAAACCACCCATTTTAATTGCCCAATCGCCTCAAAAGATTTCACAAGGATTTGACCATGACTACTGATAGCAATAGCAACAAACCTACTCGCCGTGATGAAAGCCGTAATATTGCTGCGCCTACTGGCTCCACGCTACATTGCAAAAGCTGGCTAACCGAAGCGCCTTACCGCATGCTACAAAACAACCTACATCCTGATGTAGCTGAAAACCCAAAAAGCCTAGTCGTATACGGTGGTATCGGACGCGCAGCACGTAATTGGGAAAGCTATGATCAAATCCTAGAGTCTTTAAAAGAATTAGAAGATGATGAGACATTGCTAGTGCAGTCTGGCAAACCAGTAGGCGTGTTTCAAACTCATGAAAACGCACCACGCGTCTTGATTGCCAATTCCAACCTTGTGCCGCGCTGGGCGACGTGGGAGCACTTTAACGAGTTAGATCGCAAAGACCTAATGATGTACGGTCAAATGACCGCCGGTAGCTGGATTTATATCGGTACGCAAGGCATCGTCCAAGGTACTTACGAGACTTTCGTTGAAGCGGGTCGTCAGCATTACGACGGTAGCTGGGCAGGTCGTTGGATTTTGACCGCTGGTCTTGGTGGCATGGGCGGCGCGCAGCCATTAGCTGCTACCTTTGCAGGTGCAACCTCATTGAACATTGAGTGTCAGCAGTCTAGTATCGATTTTCGCTTGCGTACTGGTTATGTCGACAAGCAAGCAGACAATCTTGACCATGCTTATGAGCTAATCAAACAACATACCGATGCGGGCGAAGCTGTCTCTATCGCCCTACTTGGTAATGCCGCAGATATCTTACCTGAGATGGTCAAACGCGCCAATGCGGGCGGTATGAAGCCAGATTTGGTTACCGATCAAACCTCGGCGCATGATTTGATTAATGGTTATCTACCAAGTGGCTGGACGGTAGAGGAATGGAAAGCCGCACAAGAAAATTCAGAGCAACATGCAGCGTTGAATAAAGCAGCTGCTAAATCTTGTGCTATACACGTACAAGCAATTTTGGATCTGCAATCGATGGACATTCCAGCGACTGATTACGGTAATAACATCCGTCAGGTCGCTTTTGATGAAGGCGTTAAAGATGCCTTTAACTTCCCAGGTTTTGTTCCTGCTTATATTCGTCCGTTGTTTTGTCAAGGTAAAGGCCCCTTTCGCTGGGTAGCGTTATCAGGCGATCCAGAAGATATCTATAAGACTGATCAAAAAATCAAAGAGCTATTCCCTGAAAACCAACATATCCATCGCTGGTTAGATATGGCAAAAGAACGTATTCAGTTCCAAGGCCTGCCTGCTCGTATCTGCTGGTTAGGGCTTGGTGAGCGTGATAAAGCAGGCTTGGCATTTAATGAAATGGTCAAAAACGGTGAGCTAAAAGGTCCTATCGTCATCGGTCGCGACCATTTAGACACAGGTTCTGTTGCCAGTCCAAACCGCGAAACCGAGAGCATGAAAGATGGCTCAGATGCAGTATCTGACTGGGCATTATTGAACGGCATGCTCAATGTTGCAGGCGGCGCGACTTGGGTGTCACTTCATCATGGCGGCGGCGTTGGCATGGGCTACTCGCAGCACTCAGGCATGGTCATCGTCGCAGACGGTACGGACGCTGCAGCCAAACGCTTATCGCGAGTACTTGTCAATGATTGCGGCTCAGGGGTTATGCGTCACGCCGATGCAGGTTATGAGCTGGCGATTAAAACAGCGAAAGATTATGGATTGAATCTGCCGATGGTTAAATAATTCGAATCATTTTACTTTATAAAAATAAATAGCCAGATAACTATGCAACTAGGATTACCCCTATGAACAATATCAAACAACTAACCCTACATCCTCGCCAGCTTAGCTTTAAAATGCTACGTGATATCTATGAGCAGCCTGTCATATTGACATTGCCTGAAAGTTCCTACGAGGCAATAGACGCCTCGCACGAAGATGTACGCACTATCATTGCACGAGACAAAAGCGCTTATGGTATCAATACTGGTTTTGGCCTGTTAGCAAAGACACGTATCAGTGATGACCAACTTGAGCTACTTCAGCGTAACCTAATCGTTTCTCACTCAGTGGGCACTGGTGAAGCGTTGCCAGACGGTGTGGTTCGATTAATTATGGTAATGAAAGTTGCCAGTTTGGCACAAGGTGTCTCTGGCGTACGCCGCGAGGTGGTTGATAGTTTACTTGGATTAATCAATAATCAAATCACACCAAATATCCCAGCCAAAGGTTCAGTTGGCGCATCTGGTGACTTAGCACCGTTGTCACACATGACACTTGCAATGATGGGAGAAGGTGATGTCTTTGTTGCTGGTAAAAAAGTGCCAGCTGCTGATGCCCTAGCCCAGCATGGACTTGAGCCTATTACTCTTGCAGCCAAAGAAGGCCTCGCGCTTATCAATGGCACGCAAGTATCAACTGCTCTAGCATTACGGGGTTATTTCTTAGCGCGTGATTTGCTTGAGACTGCCACCATTGTAGGCTCACTATCGATTGATGCTGCTAAAGGATCAGACTCACCGTTTGATGCCCGTATCCATGAAGTGCGTGGCCATCATGGTCAAATCGAAATAGCCAAAGCACACCGTCAATTAATCAAAGGCAGTGCTATTCGTGCCTCACACGATGGCGAGCAAGACGATAGAGTTCAAGATCCTTACTGCCTGCGTTGTCAGCCGCAAGTCATGGGTGCCTGTCTCGATATCATCAACCAAGCCGGTAAAACGCTATTGATCGAATCTAATGCGGTGACCGACAACCCACTTATCTTTAATAACGAAGATGGCCCTGTCGCCATATCAGGTGGCAACTTCCATGCCGAGCCTGTCGCCTTTGCCGCAGATATTTTAGCCTTGGCAATCGCCGAGATTGGCTCTATGTCTGAGCGCCGTGTCGCTTTGCTAATCGATGCGACGCTATCAGGTGGTCTGCCACCATTCTTGGTGGATAACGCTGGGGTGAACTCAGGCTTTATGATTGCTCATGTGACCGCGGCAGCACTGGCTTCAGAAAACAAAGCTATCGCTCACCCTGGTAGCGTCGATAGCATTCCGACTTCTGCTAACCAAGAAGACCATGTGTCTATGGCGACCTATTGCGCACGCCGCCTATACGAGATGGCGCAAAACACCGCGACTATCATTGGTATAGAGCTATTGGCTGCCGGTCAAGGTATCGATTTCCATCGTGGACTAGATACGTCAGAGCCCTTGACAGTCGCGCATCAGAAATTACGTGAGCAAGTGACTTTTTATGATAAGGATCGCTACCTCGCCCCTGATATCGAAGCAGCCAAGCAATTGGTATTAGACGGTACGCTTGCTGAACATTGGCAGTCACTACGCAGCGATTGGTACGAGTCTAAATAAATATCGATGTGCGGAGATCAGCGATGATAATAGCGAGAACAACAGCAACGACTACAAATATTAGCCATACACCTGCTGATATGACCCAATGGACAGGACGCGCAGAGCCGTTTGAGACTGCGCGCGCCTGTTATTGGTATCAGCTTGCTCAGCCTTATGAGGATCAAAATATTGGGCTAATTGGCTTTGCCTGTGATCAAGGCGTCAGACGCAATCAAGGGCGCGTGGGTGCTAGAGCTGCCCCACCATTGATTCGTCGAGCTTTTGCTACGCTGCCAGTCATCGCTGAATTACAACAACGTTTTGATGGACAATTATCAACCTTATTTGGTGATGCTGGCGACATTCATTGTGATGATAATGATTGCTTTGCCGAGAGCTCTCTTGAGCAAGCTCAGCTAAAGTATGCTGATGAAGTGAGCACTATCGTTAAGCAAGGTGGACTTCCCATCGGGCTTGGCGGTGGTCATGCCATTGCTTATGGTAGCTTTTTAGGATTGTGGCAGGCATTAGAAAATACAAGCGAAGCAAATGCCAAGCCTACTATCGGGATTATTAATTTTGATGCTCATCTTGATATTCGTCAGTCTGATGTAGCAACCTCTGGTACACCTTTTCGCCAGATTGCCGAGCACCTTGATGCAAATAATCAGCCTTTTCATTATTGCTGTATCGGCGTCAGTCGATTCTCTAATACGGCGGCGCTCTTTGATCGCGCTGAGCAATTGGGCGTACAAGTCATTAGCGATGAAGACTGCCATTATCAGCCTTGGGATACACTTGCTAAGCAGGTCAAAAGCTTTGTGGATCAGGTCGATATAATATATCTAACCATCGATATGGACTGCCTACCATCTAGTGTCGTCCCAGGAGTGAGTGCACCTGCTGCCTTTGGTATTGAGCTGGTTTTCGTTGAGCGTATGGTAAAAACCATCATGGCATCAGGCAAAGTAAAAATGGTAGACATTGCTGAGATCAACCCTACTTTTGACGTTGATAGTCGTAGCTGCAAAGTTGCTGCTCGACTGCTAGCGACTATTGTAGAGCAGTACTTACTTAACGATTAGGTCTTACACACAGGTTACTCGCCTCCCAATAATTAGGAGCATACTATGAATGAATCAGAGAACTCCGTCTTGAAAAACTCTACAGAACAGACGCTAGACGAGTCTACTATGACATCATTTGACCACATCATTATTAACGCCAATATTGCGACCTTTTCAGCGCAGCATGGTTTTGGTATTGATACAAGTGATGATGAAAATGAGCATGCTGATAGCATCCCATACGGTCAACTACATAACGCGGCTATCGGTATTAAAAGTGGTAAAATTTCTTGGATTGGTACACAGGATCAAATCACTGCTCATTTGCCTAAATATCAAGCTAGCCAACTCACTGATGTGGAGGGTAAATGGATAACCCCGGGACTTATCGACTGTCATACTCATATCGTTTATGGTGGCAACCGTAGCAATGAGTTCGAAGCGCGATTGCAAGGCGCTAGCTATCAAGACATCGCTGCACAAGGCGGCGGTATTGTCGCGACGGTGAGTGCTACCCGCGCCGCCAGTATTGAATCGCTATTTGCACAAAGTGAAAAACGTTTACTCGCACTTATGAAAGAAGGTGTCACCAGTATCGAAATTAAGTCTGGGTATGGCTTAGACTTAGACACTGAGCGCAAAATGCTCACGGTCGCCCGTCAGCTAGGAGAAAAATACGATATTCATGTGAGCACCTCTTACCTAGCAGCGCATGCCCTACCACCTGAATACAAGTCTCACATGCAGGATCTCTCGAATGACTATATCGAGCAAGTTTGCGAGTGGCTACCAATATTGCATTCAGAAGGTTTGGTCGATGCGGTCGACGGCTTCTGTGAAAACATCGCCTTTAGTACTGAGCAAATCAGACGAGTGTTTGAAATGGCGCGCTCATTGGATCTACCAGTCAAATTGCATTCTGAGCAACTGTCTGATATCGGCGGTAGCGCTCTGGTTGCCGAATATAAAGGGCTATCGAGCGACCATCTAGAGCATTTATCAGAAGAAGACATCAAAAAAATGGCGGATAGCAATACCATTGCCGTGATATTGCCAGGGGCGTTTTATACGCTACGTGATACCAATTTGCCACCGATTGAAGCCTTACGCAAACATCAGGTTCCCATGGCGATTTCAACCGATTGTAACCCTGGCACCTCACCGTTAACGTCGCTTTTATTAGCGATGAACATGGGCTGTACGCTGTTTTACCTGACACCCGAAGAAGTACTGGCAGGCTCGACCGTCTATGCAGCACAGGCGTTAGGGCTACCTAATAAAGGAAAAATCGAAGTAGGCTGTGATGCTGATTTAGCACTGTGGGATATTGCTCGCCCTGCTGACTTGGCCTATCAGATGGGCTTAAACCCTATCCAAGGCATCATGGTTCAAGGTAAATGGCGCGAGACCATCTAGGGCGTGTCATCAATTAGCACATTAATATATTTAGTGGCCTTAAAATGGCTAAATTTTGCTAAATATCGTCAGTAATTTCGTCAATATATTCATATTAACGGCAATTTCTTCCTTGTTTATCTACAATTTTTCTCATTTTAAGCCTCACAATCTAATTGATGACACGCCCTAGTTAATAAAACTTTATTCATCGTAATTAAAAAAGCCCCAGTCATTAAATGATTGGGGCTTTGCTACTTATGATAATCAACAAGTCCTTATCCTATGTCATTTCCAAAAATTTGAGGAGAAAAAAAGCAAGTGAAAATACTATAGTCAAAGAAACCTAAAACAGTTACAAGGCAGCCGACCGCAGATTTTACATATCGTACCTCTAGGAAGGGTAACGCCGCAGCGATTTAGTAGTTCGCTGACTATAAATCTAACCTGAAATAAATTTTAATAATATAACTAATTTCATCTTAAGTAACTTTATCAGAAACCTAGGCTAAGCAATTGTTCTCTATCAGATTTCTCATAAAAACTATAAATTAAAGGATTATTAGTCAAAGATTAATGGCAAAAAACCTCCATATTTCCAATTTAAATAGGAGATTCCTATATCAATATTATTAGTAAGGAATTATAATACCTTTCTTAAAGCAAGGATATAGTTAACCAGTTTTTTTACTTAAACAACCCACCACTTATCATAGAGAAAGCGATATGCGTACAGACTCATTTCAACAGATATTGGAAGACTTAAACAGCTCATCAGCAGATGTTGAAGCATCTGCCCTAATCTCTAACGATGGTCTGATGATTGCTTCGGCTCTTCCAACTGGCGTCGATGAAGACCGTGTGGGTGCTATGTCAGCAGCATTATTATCGTTGGGTGATCGTGCAGGTCGTGAGTTGGCGCGTGGTCGTATCGATCGTATTATGATTCAAGGTGAAAAAGGCTACGTTATTATGACGTCATCGGGAGATGAAGCGGTACTCACTATTATGGCAAAACCCAATGCCAAGCTTGGTTTGATATTCTTAGATATCAAACGTGCCTCAGAAGCCCTTGCAAAGCTCATTTGATTGGCGACTGCTTATCGAATTTATTAGCTTTTTAATTACTATAAACATAGTCGATTCAATATAATTTGGACACGAGGAAGTCGAGTGAAAGTTCTACAAATAGTAGACTAAGCAAGGCTGACACCGTATCCAATTTATGCAGGATTGACTACATAACGACCAATGAAGGAGATGACCATGGGTTCTCCAATCCCTGATGCACACAAGCCTGATATGCCTGCCGAACAGCTTACCCTGACTTACCATGATGGCACGTCACGTACTGTCTATGACACGGGTATCGAACGTCCTTATCCAGATGGTAAGTTGATTGTATCGCGTACCGATTTGGATGGCATACTGACACACGTCAACGATGCTTTTGTTCAGATTAGCGGTTACCATGTCGATGAGTTGATTGGCCAGCAGCATTATATTCTGCGCCATCCTGACATGCCAAAGGCGGCTTACAAAAATCTGTGGGACACTGCCACAGCAGGACAAAAATGGCATGGCTATGTCAAAAACTTATGCAAAGATGGTAGTCATTATTGGGTCTATGCAACCGTCGTACCTAACGTTCGTCACGGCGAAACCGTAGGCTACACGTCAGTACGACGCAAGCCATCACGCAGCAAAATAGAAGCGGCAATGGCGCAATATGCCCAAATGAAACAAAACGAGGAAGGCTAAATCATGACGACACACAATATGTTAATCGCCCCAGATTTTTCGCCTGAGCGTTTTGCAGGCTGGCACATGTTCAATACGTTGATTCAAAAACGTGCCAACTTAAATATGCACTTGAACATCCCTGCATCTCATGCCGAACAAGAGCAAGTCATTAATGCGGGTGACATTCAGGTCATTTACGCCAATCCTTTTGATGCAGCCACCCTAATCCGTGAGCAAGGCTACCGTGCCGTCGCCCGCCCTATCGGAAAGTCTGATGAGATGGTCATTGCAGCTGCTGCAAATAGCGACATTAATCACTTAGAAGACATTCAGGCTGGCGCTACAGTCGCTATGGCAGACAACCGAGATGTCAAGCTGATTGGTCTACGATTACTAGAAGCAGTTGATATCGAAGAATCTGATCTAACATGGGACATTACTGAAACCTATCAGGCAGCTGCCCGTAAAGTCATTAAAGGGGATGCCCAAGCTGCTTTCTTCTTGGCAGAGATTTTTCATAGCTTTTCGCGTCTGACCAAGACCCAGCTCTCCGTACTTATCGAAAGTGACTTGGCTGATATCAGCCACGTGCTACTTATTAAAGACGGCTTCCCTGATACCGACATCTTTATAGAAGCCATTCTCAATCTGCACAATGATGATGATGGCAAAGAAGCCTTAGCCGAACTTGGTATGCCTCAAGGGTTTGAAGCGATGACTGAAGAAGATGCCGAGTTCATGATAGATTTGATGCAGACACTGCTAGACTAATAGTTGGACTAATCACTGGGCTACATACGCAAGAGAAAACAGGTAAGAGCACTACAAGTAAGAGCACTATAAACAGTAGACTGAACAGGCCTGACAATCTATCTGATTTATATGGAATTGACTGTAGTGAATTCAAATAATTTCGATACAAGGAAACCGAGTCCAAGTTATACATTAGTATGCTTAGCGAGGATGACGATGTAGCGGATTTATATGAATTTGACTATATAGCGACCATGACTCAAAGGACACTGTTATGTCTGATTCAGATCTTATTAAAGAAAACGAGATGGAAGCGCGGAGAGTATTCCGCTTATACTCGCGCAAAGTGTTTTTGGCACCCAACAACCGTCACTTTCATGAACAACGAATCAATGCGGCGCTACTGTTGACTGAGAGAGAGCCGCTGCAAGGCGCTGTTGCAGACTTCTTTTATGGCTGCTGGTATGACATTCCTTATGATGTAAATAACCTGTTCATTCGTGTCAAAGATCGCCTGTACCCTCATATTCAACAAGGGTTTCGCGACTGTATCGATAAAAAAAGATATATTCAACGCAATAGCATGCTCGCGACCCGTTGGAGTGTATTGATATCGCCGTCTCTCAATGAGCAAAAACAACGACTACGTATCAGTAGCGATGATGCCAAAGAAATCTCCAAAGAAATCACAGCCGAGCTGATGCAAGCACGTACTAATGAGGATTGGGGTACGATTGAGCAAGTCGAAAACGAGTTCTTTGCACACTGTATCGCTCGCAATGATCGCCTTGCTTTTTCCTTAGTGTGGTTTCGCTTGGGCAAAAGTGACTGGCAATTCGATGCGCGTTGGAATAACTGTCAACAGCGCCTTGATCAAACTATAGTCAAATCCATATAAATTCGCTACATCGTCATCCTCGCTAAGCATACTAATGTATAACTTGGACTCGGTTTCCTTGTATCAAAATTATTTGAACTCAACTATATGAAAACCTAATTTATCGCCACTCTATAACCTTCATCATAATGGTAGCTGCTATGTCTTCTTATTTAAATGCTGATAAAACGTATCTGACTTTAACTCCAGCCGGTATTTTTGAGGCATTTTCACAAGGTGAGCCCACTGGGGAGCAGCTATCACTACAAGACTTGTTATCCTATGCGCAGACGTTACTCGCTGCCGACTGGCTTGAACGTTACTCTGATGAATGGCTGCAAAATTTCATAGAACAAGGTTGGATTGAGAAGTTATCTCTCCTGTTACCAGCGCCCAATCTGCCACTAGATCAGTTTTTGCCTTATGTGGTTGCTAGCTTATCGGGCAAACGCCGCGCTGCCATTGGCTCTGATGAAGGGTTTTGCTTGGCACGTATTGGCTACAGCCAAGAAGAAGCGGATATGCTCAGTGTGGCGGCGGCTGACTTCTCAGGGTTTATGCTACGACAAAAGCAACGCGGATGGGCCGTAGAAAGCCAAGCGATCTCATTTTTTCAGCAGGTCGACCTGCTAATTCCTGAGACCAGTTTTGTATTCTTATGGATTGATGGTTCAGGCTATGTTCTTATCATTGACGGCGAGCCTCTGACGAATAGCCGCGCCTTTGTAGAGTTGGTATGGGCACTCAAAACCTCTGGATTGAGGTTTCTTAACTAGGGAGATTTCTTAACTAGAACGCGTCCTCATATTTAGTGCATCCTACACTACCTATTTTTTCCACTCTTATTCTAGAACTGCTATTTCGTAATGCTCACATAGTAATGAAAATATACTGAGAACACACTCACGATCTTTGCTCCGGAGTAATCTTATACAAAACGTGCTCAGCAAGTCGATGATTAGAATCAAGCATTGGATGATAAAAGTTTTGTTGTGTATCACTCATCCCAATGCGCTGCATGATCAGTTGCGAGTGCTTGTTAATAACAGCCGTAAAGGCAACGACCTCCTCAAGTTCTAATACCTCAAATGCAAAATTTAATGAAGCCCGTGCCGCCTCCGTTGCATAACCTTGTCCCCAATAATCTTTGTGTAGTCGCCAAGCAATCTCAACAGTAGGTGCAAATGGCATATCGGCATGCGCTTCATTTAAGCCAACCATACCGATAAAAGTATCTGTCTCTTTTAGACTGACCGCCCAAAACCCCCAACCTTTATTTTCAATGAGCTGCAAGCATTTATTGGCTATCGCATCGCTCACTTTTGGTGATAATGGCTTAGGGAAATACTTCATCACGTCAAGATCAGCATTAATTTCAGCGAATATCGCAAAATCACTTGCTCGCCATTGTCTAAGATACAGTCGTTCGGTTTCTATTGTATTTATGATTTGATTCTCTCGCATTTCGTTGTTCAAAATGAATACTGTTCAAATAAATTAATCAGGCTAGCTATCAAGCCACTTTTGTTGTTTTGCATAGGTTAGCTGCTCCGGTGTGTCAATATCGTAGCTAAGTTGGTCATTATCGACCTCACCTATTTGTTCAGCGGGCAACCCTCTAATTAGGTGGCGAAGCCCTTTGTCGCCTATCAACTCTGACTGCCACTGTTTGAGTAACTTATAATTGATAGCTAGAGGCAGACCAATGATATCAGGTGCCATTTCATCTCGATTTTGGTGTTTCTCTAAACCTTGCCAACTGTGATAGCGACTGGCTACTACCGTCTGCTCGCCTGCTAGTAAAGCCGTTAGATGTGGCTCATCTAATAATACTTGATCCACTCCCATGATGAGCACTCGATCGATTGAAGTCGATTTAAGAGCAGCAATTGTTTCAATACCCAAACTCAAACTATGCGCCATACCTGTGTCAGATTTTGGGTTCATTACTATTCGAATTGATGGATACTGCAGAGTTAACTCTGTAATCGCACTGGAAATTGAACGATTATTATCAGGAATTATAACGACGATAACTTGTGGGTTAGTGTTCAGTGCTAATCGAGTCATATAAGTAATCAACGGCTCGCCATTCTTAACGAGCAGCTGCTTAGGTTGACCAAGACGCTGACTGAGGCCACTTGCCAAGATGATGACCACATGGTTTTGGCGCTGTCGTTCAGTACTTTCTGTAAATGCACTCTTGCTCATACAACACTCTGGATAATACCAGCATCCATTTCACTACTCATCGCTAGGATATTTGAAGAATTATTGTGCGAGCCGCCTTCTAGCGGGGTTTGATTGTGCATGACGGCATTTATCTGTGCCATGATGCCAAGTGCAAGTGCCTCAGGGCCATCTCCACCCAGCTTATAACCAATCGGATAATGCAATTTACGAATGCCCGCTTCTAACATAGTAGGATTGCTAATATTTATGCTGATTTCACTAATCAAGCGTTCGGTACGATAGCGCGGCCCCAATTGTCCTAAGTATTTATAATTGTCTGGATTCTTGAGCAGTATTGCTAGGCGAGCACGATCTTGACTCAAGCTATGTGACATCAGAGCGACTGCTGCGTTGTTGCTAAGCTCAAGCAAAGATTCACTGTCATCTAAAGGTAGCGACATCACAGCATCCGCTTGAGGGAAACGCATACGAGTTGCATATTGCGCGCGACTATCTATAACTGTTACATGCCAGTCCTGTAGCTTGGCCATGGTCACCAGTGGCATCACATCGTTACCCGCCCCGCAAATCAATAAACGCACTTGTGGTTGCAATCGTTGCACAAGCCATTCTGTTGTTACCTTACCGTTTTCCACTATCACATATTCGGCCTTTTTATCAGACAGCTTATATTCTGCTAACTCTTCTACAGTATTGGCAAGTATGCTTGAAAGAGCTGTTTTCCCTTGTTCTGAGATACCTCCTAAACTGCGGTGTTCATCTAAATTAATACGCATCCCAATTCGCAAGTTATCACTGTTTTGCGATATAGAATCTTGATGCTGATAGTCGTTAGCACGAATTAAAGTAGCCACTGTGATCAGCTGCTGAGTACGGCGAACATTACGGATGGTCTCTAGTAGTGGCTCAGCCGTTGCTAATCGCTCAAATAATACATGCACTCGCCCATTACAGCCCAATCCGAAATTTAGCTCATCAAAGTCCGCATCATCTAAAACGTCATCTAAATCGCTATCTGACTTATTATATATATCAGACTTAGTTTCTTTAGCACCTGCTTGCGCTTTGCCATCCTCAGCATATTCAATGTCATCACCGGTCTGATAAACTTGCACATTGGCACCGTCACGCGTGATCCAAAAGGCGCGTTTGATAATATGCGGCTCCAAGCAGCCCCCACTAATCATCCCAACTGAGCGACCATCCTCACAGATAAGCATCATCGCGCCAACACGGCGATACGCTGAGCCCTCAGTACGTACGACCGTTGCCAAAACAGCATCAATGCCTTGTTGCTGAGCCTCACGTGCCAGCTTAAGAATGTCAGCGACCTGATTCATAACACCTCTTATTTGATGTTTATTTTTTTGATAATGATGAAATGATACTACTGATTGAGTTATAAAAACCCGCTCATTAAGCGGGTTCCTGTCGTACATGTGGCTTAAAAAATTACTCTGGCATCTCGTAAAGCAGCTTATCGAGCGTAATCGGAAAATCATAAACACGTACACCAACGGCATTGTAGATAGCGTTAGCAATCGCTGCAGCGGCACCTGCAATAGCAGTCTCACCGATACCTTTGATATGCATCGGGTTGGTATAAGGATCATTCTCTTCAACCAATATCACATCCAACTGCGGGACATCAGCATTAACTGGCACATGGTACTCAGCAAGGTCATGGTTACACAGACGACCGTCACGTTTATCGTGGATGACCTCTTCCATCAACGCTGAACCAATACCAAATACCATACCGCCATAGCATTGCGAAGTTGCTGTCTTGTGGTTAAGAATACGACCTGCGGCAAATGCGCCAGTCATACGTTTCACTCTAATCTCGCCCGTGACTTTATGCACAGCTACTTCAGCGAAGTTCGCACCAAAAGAGGACTGACGATATTTCTTGCCATTTTTACCTGGCTTTATCTGACCTTTGGCACTGACTTTTTGCTCATCATAGCCTGCGACCACGTCAGCAAGCGTATATGATTCTTTACTCTCAAAATCATATTTTTCTGACGCTGACTGTTTTTCTAATACATTCTCTGAAAATGAAACTCCTGTCGTCTCTGATATCTTATCAATAGTGGTATCCGCGAACGCTTGACAGTTCTCTTTGGCTGTCTCTACTGCAGTCAGATCATGCTTACCTATTTGCTTGATTTGACCATTGTCCAACTGAATCGTATCAGGGTATAGACCGACTTTTTCTGCCAGCATCTCACGCAACTGTTCACAAGCAAGATAGACACTGCTACCCGCACTCGCTGCGCCCCAGCTACCACCAGAGCCTGATGCGGGCGGCAATGCACTGTCACCCAGCTTCATTTCTATATGGTCAATAGGTAATCCTAGTAAATCCGCAGCCACCTGAGAGAACACGGTATAAGACCCTGTACCGATATCTGTCATGTCTGTCTCAATAACAGCTTTAACACCAAGCGCTTTTGACTTGTCTACTTGCAAGGTGGCGCGTGCCTCAGAAGATTGCAGTTGGTTACCACGTGCCGCAGCAGCCATGCCTGTTCCTATCCACCAGTCACCTTCTAACTGACTGGCTGGCTTGGCATTGCGCTGACTCCAACCGAACTGTTCAGCGCCCTGCTCCATACACGCAATCAGCTGGCGCGTTGAAAACGGAATGTCTTTACTAGGATCTTTTTCGGGTTCGTTGCGACGACGCAGTTCAATAGGATCAAGTTCTAATTGTGAAGCCAATTCATCCATCGCACACTCAACGGCAATCATACCGACCGCTTCACCAGGCGCCCGCATCGACCCTGATAGCACTTGGTTCATGTCAACCAATTCATAATTTACACGGCGATTTTTACCACGGTATAGATAGTGCGTAGACAAAGCGGTCGGCTCAAAAAATGCCTCGTCTGGCAAATTACTAGAAACGGTATCGTGAATCAGCGTATCAATAACACCGTCTTTATCACAGCCGATGGTAATACGCTGACGAGTATTTGAGCGCCTGACTGTTGCTTCCATGACTTGTGGACGGGTCATTGTAATCAATACCGGACGTCCAAGCTCTTTTGAAGCGATAGCAGCAGCAATAGATTCAGGGGCAATACCAAGCTTGCTACCAAACCCGCCACCAACATAATGCGCGATCAACTGAACTTGGTCTTTATTTAAGTCTAGCGCGTCCATCACTTGCTGCTTACAAGACGCGAGCATTTGATTGGCAGTATAAAGAACGAGCTTGTCGTCTTCCCAATGGGCCAATGTCGCATGCGGCTCCATCGCAGAGCTGTTTTGACTTGGCGTATGATAAAAGCGATCAAGCGTTACCTCAGCATCAGCTAAGCCTTGCTCAGGATCGCCTTGAACATAGTTTTTGTCAGAGCCTTTTTTTTCATCGACAGCATGGGCGTTAGACAGCTCTTTAGTAAAATCCAATGCCGCTTGCTCAGTCTCATCTTTGTAAGTGACTTTAAGCGCCTTCGCCCCTTCTGTTGCTGCTTCGAATGTTTCAGCAATTACCACAGCGATAGGCTGACCGTGATAAAAAATCTCAGTCGCGCCCTGCTTTGGCGCTTTTTTTAATCCACCTTGCTGAGAGTTACGCAAAAAGTGCTTAGGGTCTGTCACGACCTTGATAATATTAGGAATGCCGTCTAAAGAGCTACTATCGATATTCTCGACTTGGCCTTTGGCAATGGTCGCACCGACTAAGACACCGTACGCTTTATTGTCTAAATGGATTTCGGCACTATAGTGCGCTTGACCACTAACCTTTAACGAGCCATCAACACGGTTAATTGGCTTACCAACCAGTTTACTCGCTGTTGTGCTAAACAAAGACTCAACAGGCTCATCCATGGTCATTTTTTTGGTCGGTTCTGTCTGAGTGATTGATTCAAATAATGACATGATTATGCTCCCTCGCCCGCTAGTGCGCGCTGAATGACTTGTTTTAGTAGGCGACGCGTGAGCGGTATCTTAAAGTCGTTTTGACCATTACCTTTGGCCTCATTTAATAACAGATCAGCGGCTTGCGCGATAATGTCACTATTGCCATCGGTATCCGTTAGTAGTGCCTCAACTTCTTCATTACGCCATGGCTCAGTACCGATACCACCAAATGCCAATCGTACCATCTTTAGATTACCGCTATCATCAGCATCGATGACTGCGGCACAGGATACCAGTGCAAAGGCATAAGAAGCACGATCACGCACTTTGTCATAAGTATGCATACCTTTGATAGGTGCAGGTAATACAACGTGAGTGATAAGCTCGCCTGCTTCCAATACGTTTTCGATATGCGGCGTATCTTTTGGTAAGCAATAAAAGTCTTTCACATTGATAGAACGAGTCGATCCATCAGCTTTGACTGTCTCTATTGTGGCATCCAGTAAGCGCATGGCCACTGCCATATCAGAGGGATGCTGAGCAATACACGCATCGCTTGTGCCCAAAATAGCCAGTGTACGGTTCTCACCATTGATAGCAGGACAACCTGTCCCCGGTTCACGTTTGTTGCAGGCGCTGTCTGTTTGATAGAAGTAATAACAGCGAGTACGCTGTAAGAAATTACCGCCAGTGGTCGCTTTGTTACGCAGCTGACCCGTTGCTCCTGCCAAAATCGCTCGGGATAATACTGGGTAATTTGCAATAACGTCAGGGTGCGCTGCCAAATCACTATTGGTCACAAGCGTGCCAATACGTAAACCACCATCAGCAGTAGTTTCAACTTGTTCTAAGTCAAGACGAGTGATATCGACCAATTTAATTGGGGTCTCAATCTCTAGCTTCATGAGGTCTAATAGATTGGTACCCCCTGCGATGAAGGAAGCATCTTTGGCACTGGCAGATATTGCCGCTTGCTCTGGTGCATCAGCACGACTATATTCAAAGCGTTTCATGAGCGGCCTCCTGTCGTAGCAGTTGCTGTCTGAGTATTTACCGTCTTATTATTTGCTGAGGGTTTGCCGAGTTGCGCCTCGCTAGGCGGCGGTGACCAGATACCTGTCACGCTCGAGTTTTGCACTGCGTTGTCTGTTGGTTGAATACTAGATTCTGAAACCTGACTCTCAAGCACTTGCGAGATGGCTTTGATAATATTTGGATAAGCAGAACAGCGACAGATGTTACCGCTCATGCGCTCAGCGATTTCTTGTACAAGGAAACTATCAGGATTTTTTAAGTCTGTGCTGACATGGCTTGGCCAGTTTTGCTTTATCTCCTCTATCAATGCTGTCGCTGAACAAATCTGACCGGGCGTGCAATACCCGCACTGAAAGGCGTCGTTGTCTTTAAATGCTTGTTGCAATGCTGATAATGAGTCTGGCATCCCGATGCCTTCAATCGTTGTGATTTCATCACCATCATGCATGACTGCAAGTGTCAGACAGGAATTTACCCGTCGACCATTGATGAGCATCGTACAAGCCCCGCATTGACCATGGTCGCAGCCTTTTTTGGGTCCAGTAATTTGTAGGTGCTGACGACAGACATCGAGCAGTGTCGTACGGGCGTCAAGGTTCTCGAGCTGATAATCTTGCTTATTGATGGTTAACGTCAAAGTAGACATGCTGGCTTCTCGCTGGCAGATGAATATAATGGGGTGATGAAAACGCCTCGTAAATATAGCGTCAATAAATTTATTATGACGGATGAAAACGGTTGTTTTGTTTTTACTTTGTAGTGATTGCAGTGTAGTTTTTAATCCAAAACAGTCTCTGAAAGTGAGCGCTACCAATAGCTGCAGGGTGATTGATAATCATTTACGTTAATAAAATTTACCATTCGCCTTTAGCTGATAATCACCAAATTTAACCCATAAATTCTTCAAATCCATTTCTATAATTTGACTATTATTTGACATAATCACTTATCAAATTAAGTCTCCTCATCAATACAGTAGATAAGTTTTTAATGTAAAAAAGCCCCATAGACGAATGCCTATGGAGCTTTTTTATAAACGCTTTAAATATAGTAACCATGCATTAGAACTTACTAAAGCAGCTATTTTCTTAGCAATTACTTAATTAGGCTTTCGTGATGATTGTCTCTTCATCAAAGCGTGATTTTGGCAGCTCAGCGTTAAAGTCATCTTCACTACGATAGCCAAGCGATACGACCGCAACAGCCGTATAGCCCTTGCTACGTAAATCAAACTCTTCATCAAGTGCTTTCAAATCCGCCCCTTCCATCGGCACAGCATCAATACCCAAGGTCGCAGCTCCTAGTAGCAAAGCGCCCATATTAAGATATAGCTGCTCTATCAACCAGTGCGGTTCATCTTTTTGCTCATAACGGCGAATGTCCAAAAACATCTTACGCACTTGGTGCATCTGCTCTTTAAATTTTGGTTCCGCAAAACGACCATCAGCTTCCTCTTTGTCTAGTATTTCATTCAAGAACTCATCATCAGCATAGACACGACTACAGAATACGATGACATGTGAGGCATCTTTTACTTTTGCCGTATTGAATTCATACATGCCATCTGTGCCTTTAGCGATACGAGCTTTACCAGCCTCATCATCAGCAATCACAAAATGCCAAGGTTGGATATTGGTGCTCGAAGGACTGAGACGTAAAATATCCTTTAGACTTTGGAAATCTTCTGCTGAGATTTTCTTATTGGTATCAAATTCTTTGGTGCTGTAGCGCCAGTTCATTGCTTCAGTAATGTTTTTCATTTGTGTATCCTGTATCGAATATTAAGTTTTTATTATTTGCTAAATACTTGGTGTTAGCGTGGGTTATAAGTTATGACTACCCATGTCGGCTAAGCTACTGTAGATAAAAACCCATTTCATGGCCATGACAGATTGGTTAAATATTCATACGTTTTGTTATCAGAGGTTGATTTTTGACTGCCTTATCGCAAAAAAGCAGCTATGAACAATAGCAATCTAGCGAGCAAACATTAGCGAGCAAATGAGTCACTCAGAGCGCATTGTATTCACCTGATTATGCTTTGAATGTTCATTAACGCTTAATGTTTAAAGCATGATTATTACTGAGGTTTCTTGGTCGACGACTATATCTAAGCAGACACATTTAGATGAGATATATAAGCAATCAAAAGTCTTAAATAAAATACAAATAACAATCCCTGCGAGGAAATATGAGCACATCAGAAAAACCACTCCGAATAGATATCGTCTCAGACGTTGTCTGCCCTTGGTGCGTCATCGGCTATCGCCAATTGGCAGCAGCACTTGAGCAAACCAATACAGCTCACACTATCCATTGGCACCCGTTTGAGCTAAACCCCAACATGCCAGCTGAGGGTCAGAACCTGCGTGAGCATATCATCGAGAAGTATGGTTCAACTAAGCAAGAGTCAGACGCCAGCCGAATCAGAATGACTGAAGCTGGTTCCGAGGTTGGCTTTGAGTTTAACTTCAATGATGACACGCGCATGCACAACACCTTTGATTTGCATCAGCTGCTACATTTCGCTGATCAGAAAGGAAACATGCATGAATTAAAACAAGCATTGTTTGCCGCGCATTTTACCAACAACAGAGATATTTCAGATATCAACGTACTTGCTGATATTGCAGCGGATACTGGGCTTGATCGTAGTGAGGCGCTGGCAGCATTAGAGAGTCAGCTCTTTGCTAAGGAAGTACGAGCAGAAGAGCAGCATTGGCAACAACAAGGCATCCAAAGTGTACCAGCGATCATTTTCAATGAGCGTCATCTGGTTAGCGGTGCTCAAGGGGTCGAAAACTATATCAGTATATTAGAGCAATTAGCTAATATGACCGAGTGAATGCATCTGTAACCATACATATAAAATACTGTAGCAAAAATAGCGCTTAATAAATGTGCCTGCTGAGCTGTTATTGATTTTCTCTAAAACAATTTTATAAGCTTTAAAAAAGGCCGCTTCGAAATCGAAGCGGCCTTTTTATTTTTAAAACCGTATTTTCAGAGCAATATCTAACGTTACTGTCAGATATTGCTCTTGCACAATATTTTTTAGAAATGTATCACTGTACGAATACTCTCACCCTTATGCATCAAGTCAAATGCTTCATTGATATCTTCTAGTGGCATGGTATGCGTAATGAAATCCTGCAATGGAATCTCGCCTGCCAAATAACGCTCAACATAACCTGGTAATTCTGAACGACCTTTTACGCCACCAAATGCCGATCCACGCCAGACTCGACCAGTCACTAGCTGGAACGGACGAGTAGAGATTTCTTGTCCCGCACCAGCAACACCGATGATGACCGACTCGCCCCAGCCTTTGTGACAGCACTCAAGCGCCGAACGCATGACATCGACATTACCGATACATTCAAATGAGTAATCTACCCCACCATCTGTCAATTCAACAATCACTTCCTGAATTGGTTTATCGTAATCTTTTGGATTGATGCAATCAGTGGCGCCTAACTTCTTAGCCAGTTCAAACTTACTTTCGTTGATATCAATTGCAATGACACGGCTGGCTTTTGCCATCGCAGCACCGATGACCGCTGACAGCCCAATACCGCCCAGACCAAAGATAGCAACGGTAGCGCCCTCTTCGACTTTGGCAGTATTCATGACTGCGCCCATACCGGTAGTAACGCCGCAACCAAGTAAGCAAACTTCTTCTAACGGGGCTTCTTTATTGACCTTGGCCAAAGAAATCTCTGGTAAGACCGTATATTCAGAAAAGGTTGAGCAGCCCATGTAATGATAGATTGGTTCGCCATCTTTATAAAAACGTGTGGTGCCATCTGGCATTAAGCCTTTACCTTGGGTTTCACGTACCGCTGAGCATAGATTGGTTTTGCCTGATGTACACATTTTACATACACCACACTCTGCAGTGTATAACGGAATAACATGGTCGCCGACCTGCACGCTGGTCACGCCTTCACCAATTTGTTCAACGATACCGCCACCTTCATGTCCCAAAATCGCAGGGAACACGCCTTCTGGGTCTTCACCAGATAAAGTAAATGCATCGGTATGACAAACACCACTGGCGACGATTTTTACTAACACTTCGCCTTTGCGTGGCAGCATGACATCCACTTCTTCGATAGATAATGGCTCGTTCGGCCCCCATGCGATGGCGGCTTTTGATTTGATAAATTTGTCTGACATAGTTATCTCTCTTTTTAATTGATTGTTATCTCAAGGATCTGATACAACGTCTTTCGTTATAAGTAAAAGCCCAGTCATTTTCAATTGAACGCTGTCTGTCCGTTTGTATTCATACTCGTGGCAAAAACATATCGATACAAACTGAGCTTATCTTGCTTAGTCATCGTAGGCAAGTTTCAATGATCGTAGAATGTTGTTTATTTGAATCGATACCAACCATTATATTTATTTCTGAGCTGATAACAATATGCTATATTTGCAAATATCTTTTACATATTGGTAATAATCATGCGCTGGGAAGGGATTAGTGAGTTTGTCAGTGTGGCAGAATCTGAGAGCTTCACAAAAGGCGCAAAGGCGCTTGGTATCTCGACGGCTCAAGTCAGTCGCCAGATAAGCGCGCTTGAGAAGCGATTGAACATCAAACTGCTCTATCGCACCACCCGTAAGGTCTCTCTGACTGAGGAGGGTCGCGTATTCTATCAGCACTGTCGTAGTGTGCTCGATGGCTTGGATGCAGCTGAACAAGCCGTGAGCAATTTACAATCCAAACCCCAAGGTCGAATCAAACTAACAGCCCCTGTGACTTATGGCGAGCAGCAACTGTTGCCGCTGATTAATGACTTTATGATGCAATATCATGATATCGAAGTGACGGCGTTTTTGAGTAATCAAAAGATTGACTTGATTGAGGGTGGTTATGACTTGGCCATTCGTATCGGCAAATTGAGCGACTCGACGATGATGGCAAAAAAGCTCAGTCAGCGTACCAATTTTATCTGTGCGGCGCCCTCTTATCTAGACGTACACGGCACACCGCAAAACCTTGGCGAGCTGGGTCAACACAACTGTTTGCTTGGCACTCGCGACTATTGGCATTTTATAGATGTTGGTAAAATAAAAGAAAGCACTAATACTAGTAGTAAAGCAACTGGCCAAAAAGCCAGTGTCGAAAGAAACCTGCGCGTCTCTGGGAGCATTCAATACAACAGCGGCTACAGTCTAGTCGACGCCGCTCTCAAAGGCTTAGGCATCGTACAGCTGCCTGATTATTATGTGCAAAAGTATCTAACGTCAGGTGAGCTGGTCAGTTTGCTCGATAATTATAGAGAGCCTGAAGAAAGCATCTGGGCCATCTACCCTCACAACCGTCATCTCTCACCGAAGATTCGGCTTTTGGTAGATTATTTGTCTGAGCATTTGATTTAGTAATCTATTCAGATATATTGCAATAACCAGCCTGATTACGCACAATGAGTATTCGATATTACCAACCATCACAAACAATCAAAGGATATGATTATGATAAAACTTGTCTCTGTCGCGGCACTAGCATTGGCCGTGTCATCCTGTGCCAGTATCGACACGCTTTTAACCAAAACCAATAACACAGGCTCAATGACCAAAACCATGACGTCTACCAATGCTGAAAAAGGCTTGGTAACCATGCAAAGTAATCACTCTGTCCAAGAGACTGCTGATAAACTGGCAGCCATTATCGAAAGTAAAGGCATGAAAGTATTTGCGCGTGTCGATCATCAGAAAAATGCACAAGGTGTCGATTTAACCTTGAGACCAACACAAGTGATTATGTTCGGTAACCCTAAAGCAGGTACACCACTGATGAATTGTGAGCAAAGCGTTGCTATCGATTTGCCACAAAAAATCCTCATCAGTGAAGATGCAGATAAAAAAGTATGGCTATCGTATAACGATCCCCAATACTTAAAAACCCGTCATAATATTAAAGGTTGTGATGCCGTTATTGATAACATCTCAAAAGCACTTAATGGCGTTAGTACAGCAGCAGTGGCAAAGTAATAGTTAAAAAATCTAAACAAAAAAAGGTGAGTTAGCGAAAGCATGACCCACCTTTTTATTTGTTCATGCACTTATTAGAAGTTATTAGAAGTTATTAGAAGTTATTAGAAGTTATTAGAAGTTATTAGAAACTATCAGACTGTGCTATTTGTGCATGTAACTCTACTTTTAACTTTTTAGCACACTCGATAATTTTTCTGCGATCAGCAGGAATAGCGCCGTACTCAATCGCGGTTTCTCGCATTTGTACGGTGACGTCATAATGCGGATAACTGGCATTACGGTGGAACAAACGCTCATCCAATTCAATGAACGCCGCAAACTCATGCAGCTCTTGTAACGTATCGGCCAGCAGGTGGCACCACTTGTAACCTTTAAACTCTATCTGCATAAAATCTACATATATTGCCATATAGCTGACTCCTTAATACGTTCTGCATATTTGGATAAAACCACCATTAGCCAGCTTCAACAATAGGAAACACTCTATCGTAAATCCAGTTATATAGTCATTCCACGATAAAAGTGTTACTACGTTAACCTCGCTTGAAGTATTTGATATACATCTACACTCGGTTGTCTTGTACTACTTTTAAATTGAATCGTCTATATTGAACATGCCCAGCTAACCTCTGTGTGAACTGGGCAGATTGTCAAGTACAAAGCTTGGAGGTATGCTGATTGATGGCAGGCTATAGATATCTCTATAATAACTCGTGTAAGTTTTTCTTTAGCTGCTTAAGTACTTTTTGGTACTCACTATCACTTATTTCAACCGTGCTTAAGCGTCCATAGCGTAGATGACGATAGTCTTGTTTGATTTGGATGATTTTATCTTGAATCACTTCAGGATGATCACTGTCTGTTAATTGACTGGCATTACTTGCATCAACGTTAGTTGCGGCACTAGAATCAATAGCTGTCGCTAAACGCTCTAGCCACGCTAACTGCCCTTCATTATCGGTACGAGCCAGTGACTTATCTCGCTTACCTATACGCTGTGACAACTGAGCAAGTGGTAAATCTACTGGATGCCAGCGTTTACGACGACGTTGCCAAATGATAAATACTAGAATAACCATGACCGTAATAGCACTCGCAGCTAACCAAATAATTTGCTGCGTGATTGAGCTGATATTGAACCACTTGAATAGCGAGTCTGCTTGTTTGTCTTGGTCGTAGCCGACGACGTCTTTTTGCCAATAGTAGCTCGCTTGGTCCGAGAGACGACGTAAGGTTTGTAGCATTTGATACTGCTGATAGTTAATCTGTGCACCAGCGCCATTACCAAACATTGCAGCGCCTTGTGACTGTGTCATCGCATCCATCCCCTGCTCGACGCGCTCGGGCGCTACAAAAGCAGTCGGATCGACACGTACCCAACCTTGACCCTCAAGCCAAACCTCAGTCCACGCATGTGCATCCATTTGCCGAACTTCCCACACATTACCACCACGGCTCGGCTCACCACCTTGATAGCCTGCGACGACTCTGGCAGGAATACCTGCCGCCCGCATCATAAAAGTAAAACTCGACGCGTAATGCTCACAGAACCCCGCCTTGGTCTCAAACAAAAACTCGTCAATACGATTGTTATTCAAGCGTGGCGGCGATAACGTATAGCGAAAATCTGTTTGATTAATCCAGTGCTCGATAGCTGCTATATAACGCGTAGGATCTGAGCCTGACTGCGAAAAAAGCTGCTGAGCCAATACTCTTGCTTTTGGATTACCATCATTTGGCAGTGCAAGATTCATCCACCGCGACTCATCCGTAAGGATAGGATCGATACTCATCGGTGAAAACTGCAATACGTCATAGCGCAGCTGCTGAGTGACAGGCTCGTCTTTTAATAACGTGAAATCTGAAGTAATACTGACATCTCGCCGCTGAGCAAAAGGATAGTCGAGACCAAATAGCCAGTTTTGCTGAGTAGGCTCTAAGATAATTTGATAATTATTTGGTGCAACTTGCACCTTTTCGGGAATGGTAGCAAACGCATTATCAATCCAAGCAGGACGTTGCTCTGAAGGCTGCCACTGTCGTTGTTGAGGATTACGACGCCACGTGACGCCATCAAAATCGCTAAATACCAATCCGCGCCAATAGAGCTGCTGCTGGGGTGGACGGTTATTTTCAAACTCTACCCGAAATGCCAACTCCGTTGATTGTCCTAAGTTAGCAAAGTCACCAGGTGACATGCTGTCGGAGACGCCCGTGGTCGCTTGCTGACCTGATAGCTGTACCGACCATAGCGGTGGTAGCCTAGGGAAAAATAGAAACAATACTACCAATAATGGCAGTGCACCAATACCTAATACACCCAAAGTGCGCAGGCGACCATCACCACGATCATTGCCATCATCGTTTAGCGCAATAAATGTCAGTAATACAATAACTGCCCCAATCACCACCTCTAAAGTCGTAAGCAGCCCTTGATCCATCAAAAACAGTGCTGCCAACACAAATAGCGATAAATTCAATACCACATAGGCGTCACGACGCTTGTACAATTCCCAGAGCTTACTGATGAGACATAGCACTAAAAATGCCACGCCCATATCTAGCCCGAATGCCGTATTGTAGGTCAACCACAATCCTAAAAGACCCAATAAGAAGCCAAGCATTTGCATGCCTTGATAGACACGCTTTAAATGAGCTGTCTTTTGAAATCGAGCCTTTACACGGGGCAGCTGGGCGATAATACTCACCACAGCAAAGCCCATTAGCCATAGTGGTAAGTGTGCAGCATGCGGCAAAATAACAATAACTTGTGCAATTATTATCCAATAATACGCTGGCAGTGCCAGTAGCTTGCGATACCATTTATTATTACTACCAAGCGCAACATGAGTAGTGATGTTTTGACCTGAGGCCAACTGCTCGAAGCTTGCAGATTTGATAGAGTCTGCTGTAATAGCATTGGTAGATGCTTCTACATCTTTACCCGAAGACAAGCGTTTAGAATTAGTCATGGTGCTTTTGCCAACCTTAGCAAGCAATCTTGCGCAAATTCATCGCCTTCACCCATCGTTGTAGCAAAGGGTGCATCATTGGGTAAGCACATATTAAATGGCACACCTAGCTGACCCAATGTCATCGCACCATAAGCCAATTGCGATAGCTTTTGTTCATGTTGTGCAGCAGGCATATCGGCATAGTCTAGCGTCTGCTCATGACCAATAGGATCAGCGAAGTGCTTGGTAAGCATTCCTTGACCACGCGCTACATGCCCCCAAGAGACACGTGCCAGCGACTCACCTTCTATGTAGTTATCGAGCCGTTCAAAGTCATCTTGGCCTTGGCGATACTGCCCACCTGTTGGCAAATCCTCTGAGCTTGCAATGGCATACTGCGTTTCCCAATCAAATACTTCAGGTTTTGGATATACCCACGCTGTACGGGCAAAATAGACATAAGACCATGCCTTCATAATACCCAAAGGATAAACTGTTTTTATTCTGAGACGTGGTAATTCAAACTGTCCACGAGCATTGGTCTGGACAGGTAACCGAATGATTTGCTCGCCTTGCAATCTTGTGACCAAGACAGAGCTTGGAATGTCCACGCTACTATCAACCTTCTTATTTAAACTATCAAAGCCAAATAATAGCTGTCGTCTGGGTTGGCGGCTCTCACTACGCAGTTGCAAAGTGACCCAGACTGGAGCACCTGCTTCCGCCATGGTGACTTCTAATAAATGAACTTTCAACCCTGAGATATGCGCGAAGGTTACATGAAAGCTGATGAGCCAAATGCTGATGAGATAAAAACATAAACCCAACACCAGATTATTGCCATAATTGATGCCAGCGATAAAGGTAATGATTAATAATACCGCAAACAGCATCCCTTCACGGCTAAAGAAGATATAAACGTTGCGCAAATTCAGAGTAGCACTGTCAGTTTTGGGTGCACGCGACGCAAACCAACGGCTTAATTTTGACTTAAATAGTACGGTTAGGGCTTTTGGCAAAAGACTCATGACTACCCTATCCTTACCATAGAATTGATAATATCGTCGGTATTGGACGACAAGTTTGACAACAGATGCCTTTCGAGTAATTACTTAGAAAGAACACAATTTCTGTTAAGTGATAAGCTTTTAATAGCCATTGATTCATTGATAAGTAGCTGAATGACTAAAACCTACAATCAATTAACTTTTACTTAGACGGCTTTTACTCAGAAGGCATTTAGATAACGACTGGCACTTCTGCCAAAATACGTTGTGCGATAGTCTTCGTCATTAGACCACCCGTCACATGCGCCGGTACAAAGCGTTGACCGAGACGATGATCAGTGACTGCTGCAAACACAGCTTGGACATCTTCAGGGGTCATCTCCATGTGCCCTGATACATAGGCATGAGCCTGTGCGGAACGTTGTAGCGACAGCACACCACGCGGTGATAACCCATGATATTCTTGGCTTGCTCGTGTTTTTGCGACCAGTCTCTGAAGATAATCCAAGACCACATCTGCAACATACACCTGCTTGACCCCTTGCTGTGCTAACAACACAGCCTCGGTATCAAGTACCGCATCTAAATCTTTCAGTAACTCACGGCGATCTTGACCTTTTAGCAGCTCACGTTCAGCGGCTGGTGAGGGATAACCCAATGACAAACATAATAAAAACCGATCAAGCTGCGACTCAGGAAGCGGATATACACCAGCTTGCTGTAATGGATTTTGGGTTGCAATCACAAAAAACGGCTGAGGCAAACGATAGGTCTGACCATCTTGGGTTACCTGTCGCTCTTCCATGGCTTCTAGTAACGCACTTTGTGTTTTAGGACTGGAGCGATTAATTTCATCGGCAAGCAAGAGCTGAGTAAAAATAGGACCGGGACGAAATTCAAATTTCAGTTTGCTTTGATCATAGATGCTCATACCCAAGATATCTGCAGGTAGCATGTCATTGGTGAACTGGACTCGACTAAAACTCAGCCCTAATAACTGTGCCAACCCTTGTGCTAACGTAGTCTTACCCATGCCGGGCAAATCTTGCAATAGTAAGTGTCCACCTGCCAGTATACCGCTAAGTGCCAACTTCACCACTTGAGGTTTGTCCAACACAATTTGATTCAGCTGGCTCATTAACTGCGTAATTTTTTGCTGATTAGGGGCATAGTCGGTGGTTACAATTGTCATAGTGAATCATTGGCTCATTTTTTATAAAAATAATGGGACGTATTAAACATTCAGTCATACAACTCAGATAGACGTTATTTGATCAGCACAGGGTGAAACCATATCGTTTGGTAAGTCTCAATGGATAGACTCGAATTCAATTTTTCGCTATAAGTGAAAGGCTATTTTTCATCACTCTCAACAGCTGGCACTGTCTCACGAAGTGTTGATAGATAGGCAATCACATCAGCACGTTCTTTGGCATCTGGCATCGGATTTGATAGCATCTTTGAGTCTGTCATGACTTTTTGCGCATCAGCAATATAAGGATCAAGTGTCTTAGCATCCCATACCCATTCTGATTGCTTTAACCCTTTACTATAGGTGTAATCTGTTAGCTGAGCGGCGTGAGCACCATAGATATTCATCAGCTGTGGACCTTTTTTGTTGAGTCCAGCATTGAGCTGATGACATTGCCCACAAGCATCTTGATAAATAATGGCACCATTATCTGCATCACCCTCAGTATATAGCGGCAATGTCACAGAAGCACGATGATCAGGTGGTGTACGATCGCAAGCACTGAGTAATAAAATAGCGGCAAGCAGACTGCTCATTTGATATTTACGAATGATAGGCATTTTTGGCAATCTTTGATGAGAGAGTATCAGCCATGTGTGAACGACATATATGAATGAGACAGTGATAAAAAAACACAGAGCACAATCAATCGCCACTTACACATAGCTGCTTGTAGAAATACAGCATTATTTATTAGACATACACTTATAAATAATGCTTGGATGATAAATAGATATAACGGAAAATATTAACAGGTATCTAAGTTGCGACTTTCATCGTGCTGCCAGGCGCTTCCAAATAATAGCCTTGCAGATAGCGCGCACCCACACTCCAAGCCACAGACATAGTCGCTGCATCTTCAATATAAGGCATCAGCACATCAACGTTAACTTCGTTAGTACGTATAATGAGTGATTTGACTGTTTCCAAATTCTCTGCTGAGTCAATATCTTCCACGTAGCTACGCGGTAAACGCACCATATCTGGCTGCACAAAACTGGCAATTTCTATGGATTTGGCAGAAGAGCCAAAATTATTAATACCCATCTGACAACCGGCTTGGCTAAGTGCTGCAAACTGAGTTTTCGCGACTGTCAAATGATCTGCAATGTCTTTTTCATTGAACTGTAAGGTAAGCACGCCCACTGCGCCGCCCACTGCTTTGATCAGCTGGCTAGCCACGCTAGCTAGTTTTTTATCTATTAATGAGGCACTCGTTAACTGTACTAATAACTTAGCTTCAGGATGTGTTTTACGCACATCGTTTACGTTTCTACAGGCATTGATCAGTACCCAGCGATCTATCTTTTCGAGCAACTTATGTTTTTTGGCAACGGCCATAAACTGGTCAGGTGTCAGCACTGTGTTATCCGCGTCTGACAATGGCAAGCGTAAATACACTTCAAAGAAGTCACTGCGATCATTATTAATATCATATATCGGCTGGAATGTTAGCTCAAAACGATTATTAGTAATGGCATCAATTAATGATTCAGCCAGTGCATGATCATCACTATTAGCATGTTCACTCGGATCATACAAATGATAAGTAGCCCCGTTGTTGGCTGTCTCCAGCATAATCTGGTTGATAGCGTCCATTGCACGCTCAAGCAATACATTTGACTCTGCTGTATTTTTTTCGATTTTGACAATACCGATACTGACTGTGGTACTGGTCGTGCGTTTATCCACTTCAATGAGCATACCATTAATACGTGCACCGATTTGCTCAGCCAGTGTTTTAAGCTCTGCTGTTGTTTTGTCTTCTACAATGATGGTAAAAGCCGTATCACTAAAACGGCTCACACTCCCGTCTGCTACTAGCTCATCTAACGCATAGGCGACCTGTTTGACAGTAGCATCTATTCCTTGCAAGCCTAGACTGCTTCTGATCTTACCAATATTGTCGAGTTGGACGTATAACAATCCTGCTGTCAGCTCCCCTTCGCGGGCTTGCTGATATATTACTGCCATTTTCTCTTCAAAACCGCGTCGATTGTTAATACCTGTCAAACTGTCTTTACATTCAGCCGCTGCCAAACGTTTGGCCACCTCGGCGCTGTTACTGTTGTTTTGTTGAATGATGACCTGAGTAACCGGCTCGCCCTCTAAGGTTGCGGCAGCCAATTGTAACTTTGCTTCAAAAGTGCTGCCATCCGTCCGTAGGCTTTCAAACTTAAACTCTACTTCTTGACGGTTTCCTTTCGCGAATTGACGTAAAAACTGCTTAAAGCCTTTAACGTTATCACCACCTGCAATCAAGTCAATAATAGGTACGCCGATGACATCATTCATCGATGCAAACCCAAAAAGCTGAAGATAAGGATCATTGGCAAAGATGTGAATACCTTGATCTATGTAGGCCACTGCACTTTTAGAATTTTTAATCAATACATTGGCACGTTGCTCTGCTTCAGAGAGTACATGCCGTAATGTTTTAAGCTCGCGGCGACTACGCAGATTATCATGCTGCAAACAAATAGACATCACAACAGACATCTCTTCCTCTACTTTTAGCGCCTTGACCATTGTACCGCTAATAATGTTGGGCAACCCCTCATCATTATGCGCTGTCGCTACCGTCTCCTCATTCAATAAGCAAATCATAGGTAAGTCTATATTTTGCTCTTGGACAAGGCCCACTACATCCGTAAAATTCATATCGTAAGCATTACCGAACACCAACACATCCCACGGTTGCCGCAGCAGTTTTAATAGCTCTTCTTTATCATCCAAAAATCCTAAATTCACACTATCATAATAACAGCCAAGTAACTGCACAAGGCGTTCAGCATAGAGCTGATCGTCATCGATGACTAATAGATTTAAGATAGATTGAGTACGCATAATAAGCCTTTTAAACTTTGTGATCTTATTTTTATATGTTGTGGTCGATACTCTACACCTGTTCTAAAAATCAATTTAGTACAGAGCGTCCTATGGGAATAGGCTTAACATTTTTTATGATACTGCTGTGCTTTCGGAATTAAGGTTATATGCTTTTGTGCCGAAGAGATCATATAAACGATAGCAATAATATCGATCATTATAGACAATAATTTGACTGGTTGCTGACTAACTTATTATTATTCAACATGCTACTCTGCTTTAGCTCTTG
This sequence comes from Psychrobacter sp. NZS113, assembly GCF_015864825.1. Taxonomy (GTDB): domain Bacteria; phylum Pseudomonadota; class Gammaproteobacteria; order Pseudomonadales; family Moraxellaceae; genus Psychrobacter. Next base: position 142,122 of record NZ_JADYWL010000006.1, on the reverse strand, counting down.
AAGCCAAAACCAACCAAATAAAGTCTAATCGTTTCTGTATTTATATCACTATTTTTCTATTTTTGAAAATTTTCTCAAAATATTATAACTGTGCCACCTCATATTGACTAAATTCATCCGTAATCAGTAGCCGTTTCCCCAAGCGTAATAAAGTTTGTTTGGTATTGATACGCATGATGACTCTATCGTCTGTTTGGAAGTAAGACGTTGGTACTATTAGCGTGCCTATAGTTTGTAGCCTCTCGTCCCTACCAAGGATAAATGCCGGTACAAAATGCTGACTACGTGTTTCTGTACCTTCTAAACGCAAACCACAAGCCATCAACTGATGTCCCAGTATTTGCCAATCAATTCCTAAATTTTCGGTATCAAGATTCAGCCAACGCACGACACCAAGTGACCAATCAGGCGGTGTATCTGTATCAGATCGGCAGACTAAAAGCAGACTCATAATATGTAATGGGGGTGGTGCTGTCATAGCAGCATCATCAGTAGTCACTGCATCTATATTCTCTTTATTGGAACTGTCCTCTGAGCTCTCTTCATTTGACTCATTTGCTTTAGCCGATACTCTCAGCGTGCGAAATAGTGACAAACCACCATTACGATCGAATATTTCACTGGCTAATATCTCACTACTATCTTGTTTTTTATTAACCGTATCGTACCGAGGTTGATGCTCATCTTGCAATTGACTTTTGACAATCAAGTTTGCAAAACTTTGTGAGTGACCCACACGATAATGAATATTATTAAAGCCAGTAACCAAAACAGCCTCTTTCTCTATATGGCGTTTTGGTGCTGCTGCGAGGGGCAACTTGAGATAGCGATAACGAATCGTCATTGCTATGTTTTGGAGCAAGTAACTCTCTAGCCCTTCATTGCCTTCTCTAATCAAAGCGTGGCTACGCGAGTCAAAATACTCAAGCATCGGATCCAACTCTATAAATAAGCAGTGATAGCGATCTTCATATGGATTGATTATAGAATTGGCAGTAAGATAAGAAGGCGGCTTGTTACTTTGTAAATCTACATATATCCGAGTCTCAGTTTGTGGCTCTATTGTCGCAATAATATGCTTAGCCCATACAGACAATAAACGTTGTACTAACAAAATATTAGGACGACGCATAGCACGTACGTTTAATAAGCTATGTAAGCAAATTTGACAGTACAAGCGGTGTATATTATTAGCATGCTGGGTATCTATCACTTTACTCAAATCAACTTCAGTAGCATGATACTGATAAGCAAGGTAATACAGCTGATTAATTTTGGCCCATAAATAAGAAGAGGGTTTTTGATAACAAAGCGCTTCTGCAAACAAGAGTCTTTGATACATCATCAACGTCTGATAAATAGCGATGGCAAGTGTCGTTGATGAAGATTTATCACCATTGAAATAGCGTTGCCAACCGTTACTTGCCGTGTATTTCTGTTGGCTGTTTAACAGTGATATTTTGTAACGTATAACTCTGTCATAGGCCATAATAATGAGATAGTACAGTGACTTTATCTGGTTCACATAACCTAGCTGAACGCTATTAAGTGCTTTCAGCTCATAAATAAAATGCTGCCGTAATGCAGCAATTAATTTATCTGAAGCACCTATTACCGCAACCATCAGTTTAAGACGTTGCTGCTCATCTATGTTGGCCACGCGTAATACCGTCAGTATCTTCTCTAACTGATCAACCTGCTGTATTTGCGTTTGCGAAGGCAAGTTTTCCAATAGTTTGAGCAAGTAACGCTCTTGACCACTAGCTGCTCGAATCAATAGTGGCGGTAGTGGTTCTGCAGAAGATAAGTATTCTTGAAACGCCGATAAAGTTATCATCATTCTTCCTAGTAACTCTGAGTAACTTAGCAGAAGGCGACTACTTAGCCATACCATCCGTAATAACAAAATAATGCAAAGTAGCTGCCACTCTCAAAAATCGACAGTATAGTTTTAGCTGTCATTGGGGTATCCAACACCTATTTGTCAGCACGTAAACCTTCAAATAAAACACTCTTTGTTTACTATTTCTAATATCCTATAGTGCCTATATTAATTTACATTGTAAATGTTAATTGGCACCTTAAAAGGTTTATTCGGTAGCTCTCTTACCAGTTTTGGCACGAGATAGCCTGGTAATGCGGCCAGTAGTGACCAGTAAAGCTCGATTGACGACCGCTCGTCTCTATCAAAATGTGCGGCGCCAGCAACCTTGTCTAATACATGCAGGTAATAAGGTAGCACCCCACATGAGAACAAACGTTGACTTAGTTGTGTTTGAGTCTCAACACTATCGTTGATGCCTTTTAATAAAACGGCTTGATTTAGCAAAGTCACGCCAGCTGACCTAGCACGTTGCAAATATTCGGACGTTAAGGTATCTATCTCATTCGCATGATTGCAGTGAATCACCATAACAATATGGCAGCGACTTTGAGACAATCTAGCCAGCAACGCATCATCTAAACGTGCTGGAATGACCAAGGGTAAGCGAGTATGCAGTCGAATCGTGGTCAGTTGCGGGAGCGACTCTAGCGTATCCAGCCATGCAAACAAACGCCTATTTGTCACATTCAATGGATCACCACCACTCAAAATCACCTCATTGACTTCTGGATGGTCCATGATATAACGAATGATATTTTCTTTTGCATCGGCCGTGGGCATATTAGCGCTGTAGTCAAAGTGTTGACGAAAGCAATAACGGCAATGAATGGCACAAGCACCTGTAATGGTCAGTAATACTCTTGACTGGTATTTGTGAAGCATGCCCTTTACTGGGTTTTGAGCATTTTCGTGTAAGGGGTCAGCCACATAGCCCGTTACCTTGATTTGCTCCTGTTGATCTGGCAATACTTGCTTCAATAAAGGGTCATTACTATCCCCAACGGTCATTTTTGCCACAAAACCTCGCGGTACACGCAGCTCAAAATGCTTAGGCACATAGACACTGGTACGTAGTGATTCAAGCTGCAAGAGACTTAATAGCTCATCAATAGAAGTAATGGCTTCGGTTAATTGCGTTTGCCAGTTTTTTTGTGTGATTAAATGGTTTATCATGACAGCCTGTTACCTGTGCCCAAAAGCCGATATTATACGCTCTTAGTGCATCGCCTATCAAAGCATACGACCGATCTTGTAAACACTTAGCGTAATAAACGATTTTGATACAGCAAGCCCCACACCCCATTATCTATCATCATATTTACAACCCCTAGGAGTCTCCTGTGGCAAATTTTTCTACTAATGAATTTAAAGCTGGTCTAAAAGTCATGCTCGATGGCAATCCTTGTTCTATTCTTGAGAATGAGTTTGTTAAACCAGGTAAAGGCCAAGCCTTTAACCGCGTCAAACTACGCAATCTTCGTAGTGGCAAAGTGTTGGAACAGACATTTAAATCAGGTGACAGCTTAGAAGCTGCTGATGTGATGGATACTGAAATGAACTATCTGTATAACGATGGCGAGTTTTGGCATTTTATGGATCCAGAAAGTTTTGAGCAGATCCAAGCTGATAAAACATCGATGGGCGACTCCATACAATGGCTAAAAGAAAACAGCAATGCATCATGTACCATCACTTTATTCAACGGTGCACCTCTATCAGTAACACCGCCTAACTTCGTTGAATTGCAAATCACTGAAACGGATCCTGGTGTGCGTGGTGATACATCAGGTGGTGGTGGTAAACCAGCTAAGCTAGAGACAGGCGCTGTTGTACGTGTACCTCTATTTGTACAGCAAGGTGAAGTCGTACGTGTCGATACTCGTACTGGTGACTATCAAACTCGCGTCAACTAATAATACGTAAAAATAATAGGCAATTTATATTATTTTGATCACGTAATAAAAAAGCTGAATCCCTAATCGAGGGATTCAGCTTTTTTTATGTTTATGACGATTATAGAAATAATAATTTGGCAATCTCAGTAGTTATTTCTCACACAACTATTCTGCTGATTGTTTTTGTATTAACCAATACTGTACCAATGCATTCAACTGCTCTTGCTTAAATGGCTTGGTGCAATAGTCTTGCATACCAACCTTTAGATATTTTTCGCGTTCACCATCCATCGCGTTGGCCGTCAAAGCAATAATAGGTGGTAATGATTGTGAATCATACATTTCATGCAATTTAATGGTCGCCTGCACCCCATCTAAAATAGGCATATGATGGTCCATCAAGATAACATCATAGCGCTCAGGTGACAGCGCAAACGCTTCAATGGCTTGCTGCCCATCAGCGACATGCGTCACAGTATGACCACTATTGGTTAGCGCTTTTTTGGCGATAATCGCATTGACGGTGTCATCTTCAACCAACAGTATATGACCAGTACGCTCTTGCGTCGGCTTCATCATAGTGAAATCATTTTCTGCTTGCCATTTTTGGTAGTACTCTTCACCAATTGTAGGTAGAGGCAATAAAACAGTAAAAGTGGTGCCAACACCCACTTCGCTACTGACATCAATATGGCCACCCATCAAATCAACCAAAGATTTGCAAACTGATAGTCCAAGACCCGTACCACCATAGAGACGATGTGTGAATTGATTCGCTTGGTCATAAGCATTAAATATCGCATCTAATGACTCTTCTTTAATACCAACGCCAGTATCTGTGACTTCGATACATACCGTCATTCCTTCAGAGGAGATAGAGTCTGTACTCGTCTCGTGAACAGTAATTTCATGCAAAGTGCTATTGGCTGCTGCTTGAGAGTGCTGTTCATCTGTACCATGCTCTTCAATACCGTCACACTGACAATTAGGTGCGTGTTTAACATTAATACTGACTTGACCCCCTTCACGAGTGAACTTAATCGCATTATTAACGAGATTCGCAATTATTTGTTTAATACGTACTGGGTCTCCTTCCACATAAGGCGATAACGACTCAGTATAATTATATTCTAAAGCTAAACTTCGCTGATGTGCTTTCACAGAGAAGAGGCTGATAACTTCATTACACAATTCAGATAAGTTGACTGGAATATGATCAATCGTCATTTTTCCAGATTCAACTTTCGATAAGTCTAAAATACCATTAATAATGGCCATCAAATGCTCATTGGAAACTTTGATGTTGTCGACACAATCCTGTTGTTCTTTGCTAAGTTTGGTATCCCCTAGCATCTCTACCATACCAATGATACCGTTCATCGGCGTACGGATCTCATGACTCATATTGGCCAGAAAGCTCGACTTCATCTCATTGGCATGCTTAGCATCACGCTGCTTATCCTGGAGCTGCAAAGCATCGGCTGCCATCATTGCAAATTGTGCCAATACCTGTGCTTGCTCCTCATCAAAATCATGCTTGGGCTCTGTATCCATCAAGCACAAAGAGCCTAAACGATAGCTTTTATTGTCTTCAATGAGAATAATTGGTGCACCAGCATAAAACTTTAAACAAGGAGGCTCTGTCACCAACGGATTTTGGCTAAAACGACTGTCTACTGTCAGATCTGGCACCACAAAGACCTCATCAGACAGCACCGTATAATTGCAAATAGCGACTTCACGTGTTACTTGGCATACATCGTCTAGGCCGTAGGCAGATTTTAGATACTGTGTCTCTTCATCCATAAAGCTAATAGTAATGATGGATACATCAAAAAACCGCTTGGCCAAATTGACCAGTCGATCAAATGCAGGCTCATTATTATCGTTTAGTACTTTATACTTTTTGAGCTTATGGATACGTTCTACTTCATCCGCTGCTACTGGATAGCTGTGTTTCGGTGCGTTAGATATAGACAAAATAGACTCCATTAAATAAGATCAGACGCTTTGTTTGGTGCCCGTCTGTTTTATTAATAATTGTAAAGCTTCACTCACCATAATCATCGCAACGACTGATGTGACAACAACTGCTGAGCCGTAACCACCACAGTGTAACCCGCCAGCTTGACAGCTTTTATCTACCCGTGGTGGCTCTGTCGAATAGACACATTTAATACCGAATTTTTCTTTTAAGGCACTATTGATGCCTTTTTCATGGCGCAGTTTATTACGTAATTTGGCAAGCAACGGGTCTTGGTAGCTGTCTTTCAAGTCACTCACTTTAATTTGGCTTGGGTCTATCTTGCCACCTGCACCGCCTGCACAGACCAGTTTTAGCTTATTAAAACGACAATGTAGCGCAATGGCCAACTTAGCGCTCATATCGTCTACACAATCTAAAACAACGATAGGTTTGCCTTTAGCCGTAGCCGCTTTTGCATCCTCACGACTTGGTAATAAATTTGCCACATTTTCTACTGTTAAAAAATCATCAATTAAATTGAGCGTGACCTTCGGGTTAATTTCATAAACACGATTCGCCATTGCCTCAATTTTACTTTGACCAAAATTACTATCTAGTGCTGGTAACTGCCGATTGACATTAGAGGCAACCAATATATCCAAATCAATTAATGTGATAGTACCCACTGCCGTCCGAGCTAGAGCCTCTGCTACCCAAGAACCAACACCCCCTACGCCTATAACATAGACATGAGAAGCAGCGAAGATGTCGACTGCTGAGGCGCCATAGAGTGTTCGTGTTCCTTGAAAACGACGTTCATATTGATCATCTTCCTCAATCACCTCTTCTACCACTGCTCCTACTATAGAATGTTCAGTAGTGATTGATTCTGACTCTGTTGGCTCAAAGTGTTGTGTTTCATTCATAACAGATTAAATGCTCTTTTAAATTGTCTTGTTTATAGATGCTGCGGTTATTTATGGTTATATCAATTGCTAGCAATGAAGAATAATGGCCTACAATTAGCGTGGTTATACTAAGGGATAATCCCATGTCTTTTGTAAAGCGCTGCAACTGTTGTGCCATAATTGCTCAGCAAGTCTGTCTGGCGACACGTCGAGCAACTCACTTAAGCTTGATAGTACCCATGGCAGGTTAGCAGGTACATTACGGTCATGTGACTGCTTATCAGGCCAACTATTATCTGAAACCTGGCACTGGATGGGCGTCATGTCTGGGCAATCTGTTTCTATCACCAAACATTCTATGCCATGACTATCGACAGCAGCACGAATGGCGCGGCGCAGTTTTTTGGCATTTGGATTGGTAATCTGACCAGTAACACCTAACTTAAATCCTAACTTCACAAATGCTTTTGCCTCTTGTTCACCACCGCTGAAACTATGAGCGATACCACCTAATTTGTGTGCATCATAATCGTGTGCCTTCAGTATTGCCAGTACTTCTGCATGTGCTTTTCGAATATGCAACATCACTGGCAACTTATGAACCACTGCTATGTCTAATTGCGCCTTAAAAAACCGTTTTTGTTTGGCAACTACTTCAGGCTCTTTCATGGATTCCGTGAAAGTATCCAATCCAATCTCACCGATTGCTATTGGCCGCTGCTTAGCAATCATGCTAGCCATACTTTTTAGATGATCTTCACTGTGCTCTTTGATATAAAAGGGATGTAAGCCTAATGCGGTATGACCTTCAATTTGTGATAGGTTTGAGCTATCAGTGTCTTCAGCAGTCAACGGTACCAGCTTATTTAATGAGTGTTCGGTAGTGTACATCCTCTTAAAATACTGATATGAATACCCCACCAATACGAGATGACGTATACCACTCTCATAAGCTTTCTGTACTAGCAAATCCCTATCGCTATCAAATACTGGGGCATCAAAATGAGTATGGGTATCAATGAGAGGATAAGTCTTGGGGAATGTCTGTTTAGATATCATATAGTCACTCCTATATAAATTAGATACGATGTCAGTCTTGATTAATCTATGACTTGTAGTACTTTCACTCCCCTTCCCTGTATTCAAATTATATTGAACCGAATATAGATGGAACGATAGGGGTAATTAATAGACTCTAAAATTAACGTTTTCTAATTGAGAACTCTATTGTTCGGTTTTTTTAACTACCATTCAACTGATTGCTATTCTACCAATGACTGTATAAATAATCAGAACAACTTATATTAAAAGAATTTAACTCTTAATTTAATACTTGTTTCATTCATCTGTAGCTATTAGTATTTTGAATGCTACTGATATTGCTATCAGGTTGTGTATTTTTATTATTATGTGGGTTTATATCAGTTTTTCGACTACTGCGTCGAGGGAAAAGCAACAAGACCGTCGCAATGACTCCCAAAGAAATCCATTTTTTTGCTTTTGTACTGTCTGTCATTTGACCTACCTTATACCTTTATATCATTATTCGTTCATTTTATCAGCAATTGTTCATAAGTGATATTCATTAACGAATAGTTATTCTTTAGTATACTTGGATATGATGAGATCTATGTTTATCTGTGTTATGAATACGCAAACTAGTGTATAGCTGTTCTCCTTTAGAACACTGCTACTATTGATTTCAGTTAAATTAATAAACCATCAATGCCCTAGTGGCACTAAAAATATGACGTACAGAAGATGCAAAAAAGCCAGTAGCTTCTTACCAAATAATGGTAAGAAAGATACTGGCTTTTATTTAGTGATCAGGGAGATCGCTATTAAATTTAATAAAAAATCTTATCAATCATATTGATAGTTAAAATAGCGCTGCCACCATACTTTGACGGGTTAGTGTCAATGCTTTGCTAAAGTGCGTACAAACTTGTTAGTGAGTACATAATTAAATAGCAAAATCTTCAATATCACGACCCGCTGCTAAGGCTTCGACCAACCACGTAGGCTTGCGACCACGACCAGTCCAAGTTTCTTCGTTGTTGTCAGTATTACGATATTTAATACTGCGTTTCTTCTCTAGCGTTTCACCAGCTTTCAAAATTTCTTCGATAGAAGCATTGCTTTCTTCTGCAATTTTCTCAAATTGCATATAAGCATCATACAGGCGCTGATGTTGTTTTTTAGCAATAAGCTGCTGAGCATTTTCAGTAATAGCTCGTAGCTCGTCGACGTTCAGATTTTCTAAATCGATTGCGTTATTTTTGCTCATAGTAAATCCAACTGTAAAATAAAAGGTACAACCTTAATAGAGATAATGTTCACTATTAAGAACCGAGATGACTTATTCATCATGAGATAAAGTCATGAAGAGATATTCTTTGTAATAAAAATATGGTTAGCCAACATATCTATGGGCGGAGACAATATAAACAAAAAGCAATGCTATCACAACCGCAAACTATCATATCTTATATATCAAAAGTCAACGGATAGTAAAATTTGGTAAATGAACAAATTTTCAGAACTTAAATGCTCGTTTATAAATCAATATTTGTTTATATTTTTTATTGAAGGCCTACTTATAAAATGGACTTCAAAGCTAATAGACCGCATACTTAATAAACATAAATCCATACATCAATATAGATTTTGAGTTTTGAAAATTATTTTTTATTTATAATATCTGAGTATAGTCAATTAATCGCGTTGGTCACTAAGCTCATTCATCAATTCACGGGCTGATTCAGCACTTAATAAGTATGGATTAAAATCAACGGTGGTAGAGTATTTTAAATAAATCGCAGCGTTTTTTTCAGTCGGAGTGGCATAGTTCATAGACCATTTAGACCACGTTCTATACTTTAATTCGCGTGTCTCAATAATCTGTAAATCATAATGACGTTGGTCAGCAATCAAGCTATACAATAGACGATTGATTTGCGCTCTCGGACCTTCCACCGTTTGCAAAAAATAATCTTTATTAAATGTCAGCATGCCAGTGATACCGTTGGCAGCATTATTTACCTGTGCTTGCTTCAATATTTCATTAAAATCTTTAGCTGATACGCCCGGATTAGCACGGCTCGCGTATGTCATGCTCATTAAAATGGGCGCATCTTCCATTATTGATGTCATATCGTATCTCTTATAATAAAGTCATAGGGTCTGATAGTTTTCCAAACGTCAATCAATTCAAAGAAAACCAAGGTTTCTTCTTTTTAGAAGCGTTGATTTCTTCTTGCTCTTGAAGATCTGATAACGTATCAATCAGCATCATAATTTGATTGGTATTCATCAAATATGGATTGAACTGACTGCCTGTCGAAAACTTGAGTGCCAGACCTTTGTTTTCATCACTTGGGATTAAGTATTTCATTGACCACTTACTCCAATGACGCTGCTCAACTTCACGGCACTCGATAACTTGCAGGGCATAATGTCGATCATCTTCGACCAACTTTCTCAGCAACGCATTGATAACAGGCCTCGCCCCTTCAATACTTTGCAAAAAGTAATTGTGGTTGAACACTAACGCACCCGTAATACCATTGCGCTCGTTATTTTGCTGCGCCTGAGTAAGAATACGAGTCACTTCACCAGTAGGATTGTCGATGTTATAACGGCTAATATAAGTTAAACGTAAAATAACATGCTCACCATGACGCATTTTTAGACGATTTAATTCCGATAGCTCAGCTGATTCCACAAGAAACTCCAATTAGTTTGCTAGATTTTTCAACAATGACAGCACCGTTATGCTTCATAACCAAATATTTGTCATATCCGTTGTTTACTACATGAATACCGTCAATATTAACGTTCAATTCTTTTGATAAAGTCATTCATACCACGCGCTAAACTACCGCTACTCGTATTCTGTATTTCTTTTGCTAAGATCAATAATTGCGTACTATTGCCGCATTGCTCTAGACTTAGTAAATAACCCCATGCCTCTATAGGTTCTGCATTTTTTTCAATAAATGTGGCTAAATCAGATTTTATCGTTTCATCGCTAACACTAGATGGCTTGGCTTTGAATATACTACTGAGTGATTTCTTTTCTGACTCTTTTACCTTAGTCGTGCTTTTACCATTAAATGTATTATTGAATTCTATTTCAGACTTCTCATCAAAATCTGGTGCTACTGGTTGAGTCTGAGTCGTGATAGGTATGGATGTAATTATTGTCTGTGAAAGCGTAGGTATTTCGGTCTCAGCACTGCCAGCCGACGCTACTTCAATACACTCAAGGTCTAAAAGTAGCTCAAACAGCGGTGCAATACCACCAAATTCAGCAAACATCTTGCTACTGTCGAGCGTATTAAGATAACTCTGATACGTGCGCCTGCCATCAATCATAATGAGTAAGGTTCTGGCCTCTCGCGGCAATACACCTAGACTTTGAGATTTAATCTCTTCTCTACCTAAATCACTTTTTCGAAACACATCACCATAATTCATTATGTATACTCAATACTAGCAGTGAGGCAGGCATTCTTATTTTAAGTTGCCGACCAAGTAAGTTTTTATGTTTTAAACCATTAAATGGCCAAACCCTGACTTTTCATTTGCTAATAAAAATTACTTTAAACGAAAGTCTAACCTTTAATATCGTATAAATCATTGATTCGAGTAAATTATATCAACCTGTCCAATAGACTGTTAGTATTAATTAGATTTAATAGAACAGACGGTTGATATAGGATATGAAAGGTAATTTTTATCATTTTCAACATGAAAATTGACGAATAAATAAGCGAAGTAGATATTTTAAACTTAATAATTCTAACCCATACCTATTCGATTATTAATTTTTATAATTAACCCAACACCTCATTACTGAATTTTTATTCTTTGAAAACTGAAGTTTTGGAAACCCTAATTAAAACCAAAAACAGACAAACGTTTTATTTTACTTAGTAATTAGTACCTATATAAATAAAGACTATTTTCCTAATTTTTACATGGCTTTTAGCAATACTATAAAACGACTTTTTTAAATTATAGTTGATTCAGTTGAAAAGAAATACAAGGCAACCGAGTGCAGATGTATATGTAATACTTCAAGCGAGGTTAACGCTGTAACTATTTTATAGAGGATTGACTATATTTATCGCCACATATAAAAAACCCCGCTATTAGCGGGATTTCAAAGCATACACTTTAGACTATTTTCGTTCTCTAAATACTAATAGCCCCCGTAAATACGGGGGCTATATAGATTATTATTAACAAATAACTCTAAGGTGCATCCTAGAACGGGATATCGTCATCTACAGGGCCATCTGGCATCGCCGTAGGCTTAGCTTGAGCAGGCTTTTGAGCTGGTTGATTAAACTGGTTTTGTTGAGCAGGTGCTTGATTGTTATTGTAGCTGTTCTGACCACCGCTAGCTTGGTTATAGCCACCTTGTTGAGCTGGCTGATTGTTACCTTGCTGACCAAAGTTGTTTTGACCATTTTGGTTGCTATAGCCCTGATTTGAGCCACCTTGATTGCCATAGCTGTTTGAGTTCTGACCACCAAAGCTATCTCCGCCTTGACCACCGCCAGTTGCACCGTCTAGCATTTGCATTTGCTCAGCACGAATCTCGGTGATATAACGGTCTTGGCCATTGGGATCTTGATATTTACGTGTACGCAAGCTGCCTTCGATATAGACTTTGCTGCCTTTACGCAAATACTGTGCCGCAATTTCACCTAAACGGTTAAAGAGTGCAATACGATGCCATTCAGTGGCTTCTCTTTTTTCACCGCTTTGTTTGTCTGTCCATTGCTCTGATGTCGCAACCGAGATATTGGTCACGCCGCCACCATTATTGAATTGACGTGCCTCAGGGTCTGCTCCAAGGTTACCGATGATGATAACTTTATTAACTCCGCGCATGATACCGTCCTTTTACTTATGAATAATTTGATAAAGCTTTTTAATTTTTCGTTAGTAGTATCGATTAATACTATTAGTATTATGATTTTACTTTAACTAATTTTGGTTCAAATATCTATAGCCTACTTACTACAAGCGACAATGCATGTCGCTTAGATCCTGATGCTTAGTTCCTAGCGCTTAGTTTCTGGCACTTAGGTATAGTGGTTATGATTATAGTCAAAAACAATGTGACTATTTTGCCATTTTCATAAACGGATTAACACCGTAAGCTTTCGATATAACCTTTTCATACCACTTTTTACTTAGCTTCAGCGCGATTGCGGTGCATACTTAAGGTGACACTACCCAACTCTACGCCAAACTTTTTCATTACAGATCGATTTAGCATGACATCTTCATTGATAAGATACATCCAATCATCGAAGTTGACTTTATAGGTCTTGTCTTCAACAGGCAATTCTAATAAATAATTCCAGTGGAGCGTATTACCAACGACTTTCCCTGTCGCCTCACCGATGACATCGCCTGCCGTCCCTTTCCAACTACCGTCATCTTGCTTGGTCAATCGCCATATACGCTGCGATTTTGACCCATCTGCCCATGAGAACTTCTCATCCAAAACGATAACATCGTCACCCTCATGAGTGGCATCGATATCGACATAAAAACGTTTCTTAACCTCACCATTGCGGCCCTGAAACATCCCCCAACCATCAATCTGACCTGAGAAAAACTCATGCATATCGAGCGTTGGCGTAGTATTTTGATAGGCTTGAATATTTTGGGTGGCACAGCCAGAGATGAATAAAGTGGCTGACAGCCCCGCACCTACCACGACCTTAGCTATCGATCGAGGCACCAAAGACAAAGAGGCAGATGGCTCAGCTACTCGAACAATGTCTTTGCTAATAACAGTACTACTAGACAGCATCGTAAACTTACTCATATTAATTCCTTTTAAATAGAGATAGATTTAAATAAAGAGGTTTAGATTGCACCTCATAATAGTGGCTGTCTATGCGGTTGTTGTCTACTCTGTTTTTGACTACCCAGAGCTTTTCGACAAACCTAATACCATTATGTACGGCCTATCAGATATCCAACGGACTCTGTGCCAAGCTTGATAGTTGCTGCCTTGAGTCGTCCGTTAGCTGGGTTTTATCCAATTTAAGATAGGCCACTTTTTCTTTTGCCATCACGACTAGCTCATCGACACCATCTACTGCTAGCATCTGGCGTGACCAGTCTTGCATATTGACATTTTTAGGAATACTAACGGTCGTGCTTGATAGGTATGGTGGCTGCGCAATCGGTATAATAAGCAGCAAAGCGACGCCCATAATGACCGCCAATATACCCCATGCCAAGAGGCTAGGCTGACTCAATAATAGCCCGCCCATTGCCCCACCCACAAACGCACCAAAAAACTGGCTAGATGAGCTTATTCCCATGGCTGTCGCTTTATTGGCCACTGGCGCGCGCTTAGAAATCCATGAAGGAATAGTCGCCTCAATGAGATTGAAGCCCATAAAGTACAGTAATAAGCCTAAAATAATACCAATACCATCCTGACTACCAAGTGCGAGTATGGCTAAAGCTGCGGTTATTAATGCCAATGCACCCAAAAACACCTGGCGCATCTTGCGTTTCTTTTCGGCGATGATGATAAAAGGTATCGCTACCGCAAAGCCAATAAATAGTAGGGGTAGATAAACCAAGCCCTGCTGGCGTACTGATAATCCCATCACCTCATTCAGCTGATGCGGCAAAATGACAAATATTGCAGTCATGGTCAGATGTAGCGCAAAAATACCGATATGCAAGCGGTTTAAATCACCAATTTTGAGTACTGTCGCTAATTGCTCACCGATCGATTTATTGTCCAGATTATGCTTAAGCACCCTTAGTGGCGTCGGTACTATCATTAAGAGCAACATTGCCAAGATAGCAAAGCCTGTGGTGAGCCAAAACAGTCCAGAAATACCAAGCGAACCAACCAACAGCGGGCCAAAGGCAAACGCAAGCATAATGGAGGTCGCAATGGTCAAACCCATCGTAGCCATCGCTTTGGTACGCATCTCTTCACGAGTCACATCAGCCAGTAATGCCATCAGTACGGCAGAGACCGCGCCACTACCCGCCAGCGCGCGACCGATAATGACTTCATAAATATCTGTGGCATTAGCCGCGATGATACCGCCGATAGCAAACAAGACTAACCCTAAAAATATAATAGGTTTGCGCGGGAATTTGTCAGCAGCAAGGCTCATCGGTATCTGAAAGATAGCCTGCCCAAGCCCATAAATACCAACTGCCAAACCAATCAAAAATGGCGTCGCATGCGCATAATTGTTACCGTATACAGAAAATACTGGGACAATCATAAACAAACCAACCATCCGTAAGGCAAAGATACCACCGACCCCGAGGATTGCCCGTTTTTCTACGCTATTCATACCTGCCTCACTGATTGATCATTAGCTGGTTTATCACTGCTGCTTTTATCGAGGCATCAGCCTATAAATCAAGCCCACTAGTATAAGACATTCGCCATTTGGTTGCCGAGACTTTTGCTTTATATACTGATGCTTAACGATAAATATGATGCCATTAATTTTGTTACTAAGTGCATCTGATAGCAACCATACCTTGAATAATGCCACTATCATGACAATAAAGTAAGACGGCGCAAACATTACCAGAGCAGCACTATATAGCTTAGACAATACCTTATACAGAATTGACCCTATAACGAATACCTCTCATAAAATGACATTGTTTGGCAAAATCTATAACAAACCTTATCTGTTACTCACTGCTGATTTGATTTAGATTTACTTATCAAAACAAAAACTTAAAATAAGAAACTAAAACCAGAGCACACCGACTGTCGTTTACATCGTTTCGTTTATATCGCTCTATGAAGCTATCCACGCCTTTATAGAGCGATATGAATGACAGCACTATCCACAATTTTAATAAACCACTTCGACTTCATTTACGCTTTCAACGTTTAGACATTTTTTAAATACCATTTTAGCAAATAGGAAACCTATCACCGATGGCACATGACCATATCGCAATACGCGGCGCACGTACGCACAATTTAAAAAACATTGATTTAGACATACCACGAGATAAATTCGTGGTCATCACCGGTTTATCAGGTTCTGGTAAATCATCATTGGCATTCGATACTTTGTATGCTGAAGGGCAGCGCCGTTACGTCGAGAGCTTATCGGCCTACGCACGTCAGTTCCTATCACAGATGGAAAAACCTGACGTCGATAGTATCGAGGGTCTATCCCCTGCGATTGCCATCGAGCAAAAATCAACCAACCATAATCCACGCTCTACGGTCGGTACGATTACCGAGATTTATGATTATTTGCGTCTGCTGTATGCACGTATTGGTACGCCGTTTTGCCCTGAGCATGGCGAGCCAATGGTCGCACAGTCGGTCACCGAAATGGTCGATCAAGTCATGGCGCTACCCGATGACACCAAGATTATGATTTTGGCACCCGTCATTCGTGAGCGTAAAGGTGAGCATACGGTCTTACTAGAGCAGCTCATTGGCCAAGGCTTTGTCCGTGTGCGCGTTGACGGCGATGTCTACGATACCGATGAGCTACCAACACTCGATAAAAAGAAAAAACACACCATCGAAGTGGTGGTTGACCGTTTCAAAGTGCGTGATGACTTGGGCAACCGTGTCGCGGAGAGTTTAGAGACTGCCCTACGCTTAGGTCAAGGTCTGGTCACGCTGCATTTTATGGATGGTAATCCAAAAGAAGGCGGCGATGACAATCAAGTCATGTCAGCCAAGCATTCTTGCCCTGTCTGTGATCGCGCCGTCTCTGAGCTTGAGCCACGCATGTTCAGTTTTAACAATCCGTATGGTGCTTGCCCAAGCTGTGATGGTCTCGGTAAACGTCAGTACTTCTCTGCTGAGAAACTGATTACCCATCACGAAAAATCGCTCAACCAAGGTGCTATTAATGGCTGGGATAAGCGTCATGCTTATTATTTCGGTCTGTTATCGACTGTGTGCAATCATTTTAAAATTGACATGGATGCGCCGTGGCAAGACCTACCAAAAGAGCAGCAAGACCTCATCATGAATGGTTCTGGTAAAGAGAAGCTGACCTTTAACTTTACCGATGAGCGCGGTCGTAAGACCAATAAGACCATACCATTTGAAGGCGTGTTGCCTTACTTAGAGCGTCGTTATGCTAAAACGCAAAGCAATCTCGTCCGTGACGAGCTGGCCAAATACTTAGCTGATACTACCTGTAACGTCTGTGATGGTGCGCGTTTGAATGAAATCTCACGCAATGTCCGTGTTGATGATCAAACCATAGCTGAAATCGTCAAACTGTCTATCGGTGATGCTGCAGAGTATTATAAAACACTAAAAATTGGCGGTCATAAAGGTGAAGTCGCAGAAAAAATCTTTAAAGAGATCAATGAGCGTCTGAACTTCCTAGTGAGTGTCGGACTGGACTACTTATCCCTTGCCCGCTCTGCTGAAACGCTATCGGGCGGTGAAGCGCAGCGTATTCGTCTTGCCAGCCAAATCGGTGCAGGTCTGATGGGCGTGATGTATGTACTCGATGAGCCCTCTATTGGACTCCATCAACGTGACAATGATCGCCTGCTCAAAACCCTGACGCGCTTGCGTGATTTGGGTAATACCGTACTGGTCGTTGAGCATGATGAAGATGCGATTCGCCAAGCAGATTACGTCATCGATATCGGTGTCGGTGCAGGTATACATGGTGGTCATATCATCGCTCAAGGTACGGTCGATGACATCATGGCAAACAAAGAATCGCTGACTGGACAGTACATGTCTGGTAAGAAAAAAATCGAGATTCCAACCATTCGTCATCAACCAAAAATGATGGATGTGGAAGTCAAAGGTAAAGCTAAGCCCAAACAAGTCCCAATGACGATCGAGCTAAAAGGCGCCTCAGGCAACAACTTGCACGATGTTGACTTGACGTTGCCAATCGGTGTCATGACCTGTATCACTGGGGTTTCGGGTTCTGGCAAATCCACGCTGATTAATCGTACGCTGATGCCATTAGCTGCAACGCAGTTGAATAATGCCTCAACGCTAATTGCTGATAAGTTTGAAAGCATTAGCGGTCTTGAGCATTTGGACAAAATGGTCGATATCGATCAAAGTCCAATTGGTCGAACGCCGCGCTCAAACCCAGCGACTTATACGGGCGTGTTTACCCCAGTACGTGAGATGTTTGCACAAACGCAAGAAGCGCGTGCCCGTGGTTATAAAGCAGGTCGCTTTAGCTTCAACGTCAAAGGCGGACGCTGTGAGATGTGTCAAGGTGATGGTCTCATCAAAGTTGAGATGCATTTCTTACCGGATATGTATGTGCCGTGTGATACTTGTGAAGGCAAGCGCTATAATCGCGAGACCTTAGAGATTCACTATAAAGGCAAAACCATCGCTGACGTACTCGATATGACCGTTGAAGACGCAACTGAGTTCTTCTCAGCCATTCCAGCGATCTATCGTCGTCTACAAGCCTTGATGGATGTTGGTCTGAGCTACATTCGCTTGGGACAATCTGCACCGACACTATCAGGTGGTGAGGCGCAGCGTGTCAAACTGGCTCGTGAGCTTGCCAAACGCGATACGGGACAGACGCTCTATATCTTGGATGAGCCAACCACTGGTTTGCATTTCCATGATATCGATAAGCTGCTCAATATCTTGCATGCTCTACGCGATAAAGGTAATACCATCGTGGTCATCGAGCATAACTTGGATGTCATCAAAACGGCGGATTGGGTGGTTGATCTAGGCCCCGAAGGTGGTAAAGGTGGCGGTATGATCATCGCAGAAGGTACGCCTGAGCAAGTGGCGGAGGTCAAAGAGTCTTACACGGGTATATTCTTAAAGCCGATGCTTGAGCAAGGTATGAAAGAAGTAAGCTAATACAAGCTAGTGAATCGTTGATGAAAGGCCACCCTTTATAGAGTGGCCTTTTTTGTTGCGTGTCATCGTTTCGCCAACCTTACTGAACTAACGAACACTAAGTATTGGATTTACCACTATTTTTATAGTATTTATATTTGTACTTTTTCATTACGTTACCTTTCTTAATATTTTGTTAAATGTATTTCAACTTCAATTGCATTATTATTTGATCAGTTCAACGGTATTCGTGAACTTCGGCTATATATAAATATCTCATTGAGGATTTCGTATGAAAAAATTATTGTTCATTATCTTAGCATCTACTGTTGGTGTTAGCGCCTGTGCATCAAGCGGTACGTCAGATACCAGCCACAGTCACGATCAGCAAAAGCCAGCGATATCAGCTGACATGAAACAAGCCATGGATGATTGCGCTAAAAACACTGGCGTAAAAATGTCTAAAGACAGTCGCCCAAGCCAAAGTGATATGCAAAAATTAGAAGCATGTATGACTGCAAAAGGTTATAAAAAACCTGAAGGCCAAGGTCAAGGCCGTCCGCAATAATTAGCATTTTTTAATTAATTGTTGATAAAAGGTCACTCTTTAGTGAGTGGCTTTTTTTTGAGAACCATAAAATAAAGCATAGCGGCTATATTTTATTTTTCAAAAGCTCAATCGCTTTTAAGATCTGATCACGATTTTTGGCTGCTTTCAGCCACTTTGGCAAACGACTGGCTAGTGAGCTATTTATCCAAGTATCAATATCTGAATTGCGTTGTCTATGTTTAGCTGATACAAAACCCTCTAAATATTTTAGATGACACTTATTGAACACCCATAGACTCTTGCCAACACGCTCTATTTGTAGCCATAGATTTGCGCCAAAATAACTATCTGTTGGATTATCTGCGCCCCAATAAAATTTTCTTTGCTCAGCTAATGTTTCTTGATGATAGCCACAACTCGGACAAGTTAATCTCGCTTTATCATTATGTAGAATAACGACGGCTTTAGACCTGCATTTCGGGCAATAAACTAGCGTAGGATCCTCTTTGCTAGGCGTACTAATAGTCAGTCTATTTTCCTCATTTTCTTGAAAATGTTGTGTAGTCATACAGTGACCATAATGAAAGATGGATTAAGCGTTTTAATATGTAGTCATATCCTCTATAAAAGAGTGACGGCGTTGACCTCGCTTGAAGTATCACAGTTACATCTGCACTCGGTTGCATTAACTCTCTTTTAAACTGAATCAACCATACAGTCATTGGGTATTATAACCTTCGCCCAATATATAAATTTCAGAGGAAGAAATGGGTCCTGATACAAGTGATGGCATCATTACTAATATAGATAGTATCTTATACAAAGCCTATATTCGAGATGCATATGAAGATACTGTTTTTTACTACGATTTATGTAAATATACAGGCAAGGATATATTGCTAGTAGGTACTCAAGTCACATACTATAAACTGTATTATAAGACCCCAATTGCCGTTGGCTTATTTACTAAAAAAGAAATATGTAGTGCTGAATTGTTCAAAAGCTATGATAAAAAAAGATATTATTCAAGTTGTTCTGGACAGGGGTTTGAAATGTCCACGTATAAGACTTTACTTCTTGGTATATGTTTTTTATTAGGTATTATTATAGGCTTACTCAATTTATTCTGATTTCGATAGGTAAGCTGATGCTAAAAATTAGAGGTATGTATGACTGCAAAAGGGTATGAGAACCTTAAGGTTAAGGCCGTCCGACTGCATACTAATTAGAATCTTTAGATAATTGATGATACAAGGCTACTCTTTATAGGGTGGCCTTGTTTTATTGAGAATCATAAAATAAAGCATGGCTGCTATATTTTATGGTTCAAAAGCTCAATCACTTTTAAGATCTGATCACGATTTTTGGCTGCTTTCAGCCACTTTGGCAAACGACTGGCTAATGAGTTATTCATCCAAGTACCTACATCTGGATCACGTTGCCTATAAATATTTAAGCGATAATGAAAAACAGATATACATTTCATCAGCTTTCGACGGCTGGGTTTATGTCATTAATTCTATAGAGTCACAACTGGATCTACTAGATAATGTAGTAGCAAATTTTTATGCATTTGGTAGTTATCGTATCGTAGGCTTTGTAGCATGGAAGCAGGTCGAAAACAGCCAAATAATCAGGCATTTTGCTTATACTGATGGTGAAGTGTTAGTAAACATTGGCTCTCAGACTCCAGAGGAAAAGCATCTAGGGTTCGTCAACTTATCGGGATTAAGCAATAGTGAGGCTACCGAAGTAATATTTAATGATGAAAACCTTGAGAATGATCTTATTGTATCTATGTTAGATGAAGACAATGTGATTAGTGTTTGTAATGAGTGGACAGAAAAAGATCCTTCTAGATTTGATGAACTTACGATAAATGCTGAGGACTTTCCAGAAAAAGGTGTCGGTGGAATAATAAAAACAACCTAAAGCAGATAACTACTACAAATACTTCAAGCAGTGCAAAATGAGACCGAGACATGGCGACAATAGAAGAAAAAATCAGTCAAGCTGAATACATCATTCATCAATTTGAGCTAGAATAGTTAGGAAGCGCTTTTGCTATTCTCAATGAAGTTATTGCCGATAATCGAGCGACTGAACTTGAGATAGCTGATGCTTTAAGCTTAAAAGGGTTTATAGTTGCAGGGCCTGCTCCATGTCATACTGAGTATGAAGAAGATGAAACTGGGCTGATCTATTACTTGCAAGCTTTAAAACATAATCCTTACCATCTTGGTTCGCTACTGAATATAATTAATTCATTTACCGAGCATGACATGAGACAGCCCTTTACTCGTGAAAATAAGCCTGCTTTTATAAAGGCTTACAAAGTATTGAGAGATGATTTATACGATAGTCTAGATGAAAACGGTAGAAATTGTCTGCTTAGATTTTCTGTTACGTACGACAAATTTAAGCAAGAAGTATTGTGACAAATCAGAGAACTCTGTTGAATATTTGAGTTAGATAACTTAAGTAGGTTTGACTAGAAATTCAAGACTAGAGCATTATATTCTGAGTGATACCATGAAATTTTATCAAGAAGTATGAGTGGAATGTTGGTATGAAAAAATTGGTACCGTATGGCTAATGCGTATGCGTCGTAAAAGAGAGTGAGTAGAACCTATCATAACAGCTATGGCTCATGAACCCTCTTAAGCTGCCACAATTCAAATCCCTAATAATAAGCCCATAATCTTATGAATTTCAATACACATTTAGAAAGAAATAAATTGGCTGTTATTAGCGCTCTCAGTAGTGACAAATCAATATTGATTGGTGAGTTTATAATTATTCTGAAAAACTCGGCTTCTTTATTAAAGACAGATGATTTTAATTTTTGGATTGATGAATTGCAAAACATAAATCATTCAGAAGTCCCAATGACAAAGTATGCAGTCGTTGACGCCCAAAAATCATGGAATGAATACAAATCTAGTAAAACAACTTTTAAGAATATACTATTAGATACATGTGAAAATCTATTTACCTACTGGCAAGGAGATGACCTCTGTAGTATGCAAGGTCAGTTCTACTATTATAAAGATAAGAATACAAATTTAGTTTTCAAGCAAAGTGTGTTTGGTTATATTGAATATGTTGATAGAGCTATAAAGAAGAGTACTGGTACTCAATTTGGTATCGCATTGATTTCAGATTTACATGGAATCGTTGTAGTTGATGACTTATATTAGCTAACCAATATATAAGACTATATCATCTCTAAAACTCTCTGCTTCATCAAGCTTTTCAAGAAACAGCTCAATTCTTGAAAGAATATACTTCCTTTCAGATAAGTAATAAACATTTTCTCCTTTCAGTAAGAATTTTCTTAATAACTTCAATTCTGTTATTACTTCATTGAAACTAGCTCTCTCTACCTCAATGCCATATAAAAAGGACTTTAACCAATATAGTTCATTCTCATTAGCAAACTTATACCAATAATCCCTATAAACTCTCTCAAAAGATATTGGAAAACTGAATTCTTCTTCATCCGAACTTTGCGCATTGTCAACCATTCCCATAACAGACATATTCTTTAACTCCACATATTGTTTTGAAATCGCAAGATACTCTCCGACCTAAGACTTAAGGTAATTAACGTTTAACCTAAACAAACTCCCTCTCAACATTCATCACCCTTGCATCCACCGTACGTTCTAGCTTTTCCTCAATTTGACTACATTGCGACTCGACCTCTCGTTTGGACAGTCCAACGATTACAAACGTCCATTCACTGGTATCATGTCGATCACGCTCACCGCTCTCACATACCGCGACGCTTGGTGTATTGCCAAAACGCGCGTGCAAGCCACCCATACGGTGGCGTTTTTCTTTTAGCGAGCTACAGCCGGGCAATGAAAACGTCAGCGTCAAAATAGCGATATGCACTTTATGCTCCTTGCCAAAAATACTTATACTTTATAGTATCATCAAATATAATATCGGATAATGCCTGCGCGTCAGCATCTATACCCTTTATAATAGGCTATCAACAACCAACATGCGTACTTCACATAATGACCTCTATCAGCTACGTAAAGCAGCAGCACATTACCCGACTATGCGTGCGCTGCGGCCTACTTCTTATGCAGTATGGCGCTGAGTCTGCCGTGGTGGTGGACTTGTCCAAACGCTTGGGGATTGCCTTGGGAATGAACAGCGTAGAATGCTCGCTGAACTTCAATGCCATTACCCTGACGACTATCTGTGATGAGCGCTGTATCACCACTACCAGAGACACGATCAATCAGAGCATCAACGTCAACTTATTGGTACAAATTCAGCAAATCGTTAATAAGACCGAAGACACCATCGGTAATGATGATTTGATAGACCTGACTACGCTTGCCTTTGATGAGTTAGACAAAACCGTTTATCCAACATGGCTAGTCGGCATATTCGTTGGCATTTCTTGTGCTGCATTTGCTTATTTGAATAGCGCCAGTTGGTTGATGACAGCGGTGACTTTTGTCGCTGGTATGGTGGCGATGCTCACTCGCATTTATTTGTCCAAACATCACTTTAACCCCTTTATCACGGTTATCGTGACGGCCTTTATTGCCTCTCTCATTGGCGCAACCACTTATTATTTTGATATTGGAAATAATGCCGATATCGCCGTTGCATCCAGCGTGTTGCTACTAGTACCAAGCTTTCCGCTCATCAATTCTTTTTCAGATATTTTAAAAGGCTATGTCAATATCGGGGTTGGGCGGGCTGTTTTTACCTATATGCTGACCCTATCCGCGTGCGTTGGCATTGTGATGGCGCTTGTTTTACTTCAAATACAGCACTGGGGGTTTTGACATGTGGTTTATAGAAACCGTTGTACTGTCGTGCATCATCACCCTTGGTTGGACGCTCATGTTCACCGTCCCCAAACGCTATATCTTACCGTGTTTGCTCATGACTGCTTTTGGGTTTGGACTAAAGACTGCGCTTGTCCATCAGCAAGTACATCTTGTAGTAGCCAGCTTTTTCGGTGCCATGCTCGCCAGTTTTTTGGGCGTGTATTTTTCTAAGAAGTATACCCTACCACCCAAAGCGCTCATTTCGCCAAGTGTCATCTGTATGATGCCCGGTATCGCCGCGTATAAGGCAATGGTCAGTATGGTACAGATTGGCTATTTCGGCTATTCAGACGAGTTGTTTAGTCAAATGATGGTGTACTTGTTTGAGGCTTTGTTTGTAACCTCAGGATTGGTACTGGGTTTGTCGATTCCTGGGCTGTTATTTTATAGACGTCGTGCTATTGTTTAAGTGGGTTTAGATGTCTAAATACTAGGTTATTTCTGACTAAACATTGATTATATTTAAGCGACTCAACCCACCTTAACCATAAAAAACTTGTAAGATGAATTATAAGACCCATTACAGTAGAGTCCAAAACAAGAGTATTCAAAACAATAAACCTTAAAACTGTACCAATAACAAGTTAATAAAGAGACCTGATTATGACCAAACATTATGACTATATCGCCATTGGCGGCGGTAGCGGCGGCATTGCCTCAATCAACCGTGCAGCCAGCTATGGCAAAAAATGCGCTATCATCGAAGCCAACCAACTGGGCGGCACTTGTGTGAATTTGGGTTGTGTTCCCAAAAAAGTGATGTGGTATGGCGCACAAGTTGCCGAAGCCATTCATAAATATGCGCCAGATTATGGTTTTGATGTTGAATTTAAAGGTTTTGATTTCCAAAAACTGGTGCAGAGCCGTCAACAGTACATCGAAAATATCCACCGCTCATATGACAACAACTTGGCCAAAAATGGCGTAGAAGTCATCAAAGGCTTTGCCAAATTTGTCGATACCAATACCGTAGAAGTGAATGGCGAACTCATTACCGCTGATCATATTTTGATTGCCACGGGCGGTCACCCGATTCAACCAAACATCAAAGGTGCAGAATACGGTATCGATTCTGATGGCTTTTTTGCATTGAACCATTTGCCAAAACGCGTTGCGATTGTAGGCGCAGGATATATCGCTGTCGAAATCGCAGGGGTACTAAACAGTCTGGGTGCAGAAGTGCATTTGTATGTACGCAAACACTCGCC
Source organism: Psychrobacter sp. NZS113 (assembly GCF_015864825.1). Lineage (GTDB taxonomy): Bacteria > Pseudomonadota > Gammaproteobacteria > Pseudomonadales > Moraxellaceae > Psychrobacter. The sequence continues at coordinate 116,994 of NZ_JADYWL010000006.1, read as the reverse complement.
ACTACGCGCATTTGACCATACTATTGTAGAAACCCTACTGATAGAGATGGAACAAGATGGTATTCATCTGCACACCAACACTGCCATCAATGAAGTCAATAAGAATGACGATGACAGCCTGAACCTATCTACCAATAGTGGTGGCGAAGACTGTGTTGACACCGTAGATTGCTTGATTTGGGCCATCGGTCGTGCGCCATCAACAGACGGTATCAATCTGCAAGTGACAGGGGTCGCGACGACTGATACTGGCAAAATCAAAGTTGATAAGTTCCAAAATACCAATGTCGATAATATTTATGCAGTTGGCGATATTATCGAGAACAGTGTTGACTTGACCCCAGTGGCGATTGCCGCAGGTCGCCGTTTATCAGAGCGTCTGTTTAACAATAAGCCTAATGAGCATTTAGACTATACGTTGATACCGACGGTTATCTTTACCCATCCTGCGATTGGTACAATTGGCCTGTCTGAAATTGACGCGATTGAGCGCTATGGCAAAGACAATATCAAATGCTATAAATCGAGCTTTACCTCTATGTATAGCGCAGTGACTCAGCATCGCCAAAAATGCACCATGAAGCTGGTGTGCTTGGGCGATGACGAAAAGGTCATTGGCTTACATGGTATTGGCTTTGGTGTTGATGAGATGATTCAAGGTTTTGCCGTCGCTATCAAAATGGGCGCGACCAAGGCTGACTTTGATAATACTGTTGCGATTCACCCAACAGGCTCGGAAGAGTTCGTGACAATGCGTTAGTCATTATTGTATGACTTAAAATAAAAAGGCCACTCTGAATCGAGTGGCCTTTTCGTTTGGAATGTCCCGTCCTAGAATAAATGTTTTTATCTAATGCTCACATTGTCAAACTGCGTCAGATTTTCCAGACTTCCCTGCTCGCTCTGTGGCACTGACTTGAGTAAAACGCTCTTGTTAGCTTGTCTCACCGTAATGCCTTGCTTATTGATCTGATAGACTACAGGCTTATTGAGAAAGCTAAGTGTTTTTTTAGCAGTGTCATAAACAAATGGCCCATCATAATACAGCTCGACTCTGTCATTTTTATCTGCAAAGGCATAATACATCTGCTCACCTTCCTCGTTATAAGTCTTATTTAAGACCATTTTTTTACCGTTGTCTAAATCCAACTTATAAACGAACGGCAATCTACCATCGTAGTTTTCTTTATCGTACTCAGGTAACCTCTCATAGCTATCTTCTACCATTTTGCCATTCACTCTTGTGCTCTCGGTGATAGAAATTAATTGTTTTGGATTATATTCTTCCACAAGCACATGTACGGCCACTGGCTTATTTTCGATTACTTTATACTTTGTATATTCATGCCATGCTGCACCACTCTTAGTCATCGTATACAAAGTTTGACTGTCTTTATTTATACCAAAAAATCCGCAATAGCCTTGTGCTAAATCAGTAAATCCTTCACTAAGGACGAATGTGTCATCATTCTTGAGATAAACTTGATAAGAAGGCCCCCCATAGCAACCGTTGCGCCCATCTTTTATCGCTAAATCCTTTTGTCCATCAAAATTAAAATCTTCATAGATCAACACACTATGTTCACCATAAGGAATACTGACGATATTGGCACTTACTTTTTCACCCAATTGATGTTCTTCGCTATTACTTAACTCATATTCAATATCGATACTAGCAGGTTGACTGATAAGGGTTTTATGTGTTTTCTCATCTATAATTTTGATGATACTGTTCGCCTCATAGCCATACTCGCCTACTTGATCAATGACTGCATAATAATCGTCTGAGAAATCTTGGATTTGATAGCTTTGCGCTAAGGCTGAATAGGACAAGAGTGATGAAGCTAGCAGTACCGTCGGTAAAGTAATTGGTTTACGTCTCTTGCTAGGTATGAGAGCAATGTTCATATAGATATCCTTAGCACCAAAGATGATAGAGAAAAAGAAACTGCCATTAAAGCGTACCATGACCACCACATTAAAAGCATTTATCACAATAGTTAAAGCCACTTAGCAATTCCTGATACAAACAGTCATACAGACAGCACAATCTGGATGCTGCTATGATGCGATTAATACTGACTATTGATGAGAGTTGACTGTGTGGCAGGTGTACCTTTTTATATTACCGATTGGCTTGGGGATTATGACCTTGGCAGCGAGCTTACTTTGTTTATTTGCTTACCTTATGTCTGATGATAATGCCACACGCTTACCAGCCTTTAACTGGTTTAAGCGCTTAATCGTCGTGGCATTTTTATTGTTGAGCGTGGGGCTATTTATGACCTTTAGATATTTTTGGCGTTGATTCAGACATTATAGTTTTAAGTGTCTTTTCGCTAAAATAATATAATCAGCTAACGATTTTTTCTAATTCTAATAGCTCCAAATCTTGACGCTTTGGCTCGCCATTATTGCCATCGTTTGGAAATGGCATTTTATTACCATTTAACTGATAGCCACGGCGCTCATAGTAGGCTAATAACTCAGGACGATGGCTTAAAATAGACATGGTTAAACGGCTCGGCTGATTCTGTGACTGTAAATGGCGATCTGCAAAGGTCTCTGCTGCTTGCAGGATCACATTACCAACGCCCTGCCCTTGTAGTACAGGATGTACTGCAAACATACCGATATAAGCTTTTTTATTTGAGGTAGCATTGGTTTTGATATCAACAGCGATACAGCCAAGTATCTCACCTGTTTCTTCTCCATCACGGTCGCCGGTTATCGTTTTTGGATAAACAAAGTAATAGTGGTTAGGGTCATTGATAACGGCAGCAAGCTCAGCTGCTGTGGTTCTAATACCACCAATCAAATCTGCCTCATTGGTCCAACCTGCTGTCTCGCGATAGCAGCAATTCAATAGCTGCTCAAGTGCGCTAATATCTTCTAACGTTGCTTCACGTAAAAATACAGAGTCTTTATCAAATTGGTCTGTTTTTGTATGACCTTGATTTATATTATTTTCGCTCATATTATAATTTTTCCTTTTTCGTCTATGTATAGTTGAATTCAAATAATTTCGATACAAGGAAACCGAGTGCAAGTTATACATGAGTATACTTAACGAGGATGACGATGTAGCGGATTTATATGGATTTGACTATATAAAAAACTGGCTTAGATTCCTAAGCCAGCCTAGGGCATGTCATCAATTAGATTGTGAGGCTTAAAATGAGAAAAATTGTAGATAAATGAGGAAGAAATTGTCGTGAATATGAATATATTGACAAAATTCCTGACGATATTTATCAAAATTTAGCCATTTTAAGACCACTAAATGTATTAATGTGTTAATTGATGACATGCCCAAGATACTAATACTTATTGCTTTGTAGTGCTAGAGTGATAACACTTTTGCTTGATTAATAATATCGAATCCTGAGTTGATTTGAGCACGAGTTGGGGCTTGACCTATACGTAATAGCTCAGCAAAAGCAATTAGCTCTTGGTCGCGCCCTAATGTACTGGCCGCAGTGGCTCGGCTGTCCTCGCCTTCGTCATCGAAATAGTACTCGATATAATCGAGCGTGTCTGGCGTACCAAATAAAATACTGTGCTCGGGTGTGGCCGCATGACCGCTATAGCGTAGGCTTTTGCCATATTGCATGGTCCAAAAAAACGGCACACGAGCATCTAGTGTTTCTACCGTATCATCTTTTAATATTGCAGCGGCCGCCACAAGCCCATGCTGTAATGCCACGCGCCAATGCTCAATACGCATACGTCCCATCTGTCCATATGCCTTTGCAATATCACCCAGTGCATAAACTCCATCACGCAATTGCAGTTTACTGTCGACCTGTACACCATCAGGATCATTGACCTCTTCTAACAGCGCAGTATTGGCAGATACTCCTGTGCCTAAAATCACAATATCGGCATCAATCTGCTCACCATTTCCCAGTATCACACCGCCCACTTGTGAAAAGGTTTGGTTCTCTTCTTTATTCTCAGACTGATTGACAACCCTCTTAACCTCAGTGATTGCATTGACCGTGGCATCAAATACAAAGTTAATGCCATTTTCTTCGTGCAACTTGATAAGTGCATCACTAACGGTTTCTGAGACGATATTACCCATCACCCGCTTGTCTTGACCAATTACCGTAATCGAGGCCGTCGTGCCTGCCTGTGCCAAGGCTGAGGCCACCTCCATACCAATAAAGCCTGTACCAATAATCACTACTCGCTGATCATGACTGGCCGCCTTTATCAGCTTGGCATCATCCATACTACGTAAGGTATAAACCCCATCCAAGTCTACCCCTTTAATTGGGGGAATAGATGGCGACGATCCTGTTGCTACCACCAAATAATCGGCAGATATGGTTTCATCACTACTATTATCATTGTTGCTGTGACTACTGTCACTAACAACCATTAAAGTACGCTCATTGGGCAATACTTTGCTCACAGTTTGATTCAAGCGCAAATCAATATTATTGTTCGTGGCCCAGTCGCTACCGCCAAGCAGTAATTTCTCTTCTGGCATATTCCCTGCCAAAAAAGCTTTGGACAATAACGGACGATTATAAGGAGCTCTATTGTCAGCACTAATCAATGTGATATCACCGCCATATCCAGTATTACGCAAATAATGTGCCGTCATAAACCCAGCCGCACCGCCACCAACAATCACGGTATGAGTGTCTATCAATTTATCATTTGGTATATCGGTCTTTTCTTTGACTGATGTCGTCACCATCAACTCATCGCCAGTATCAGTCAGTTGATATTGGGTCAAGCCTTCGGTGGCGATTGGCTCTAACAATGTGCCATCACGACTATCAAAAGTAGCATGATGCCATGGGCAAACCACACGGTTGCCACAGCGTAACCCGTTGCCTAAATCTGCCCCTGCATGTGGGCACTTACCATCAAACGCATGAAACTCATCGTCGTCTCGGGTGATTAAAATGATACTATCATCCTCTTGCTTGTATGATTTCATGCCGCCACTTGGAATGTCTGCCTTGCTGATAGTAACTGTGTTAATCGTTGCATTGGTCATAAGTCTTCCTTAACAGTTATAATAGATTTCTAATAAAAACGATATGAAAACAACTCTATGATCTTTTCATACCCTATTCATCGATAGTAGCAAGACCATTTAGCACACGCTGTTTTTTTGTATGTTTACTGCGTTGCAAAACGTAATTTTCACGTTTCATCTAAAACCCTCTATTACCCTGACTTCCATTTAAAACTTACAATCAAAATAAAAGATTACTTTATGACTTATCCAGACAACCATCTCGAAACGCCTACGACCTCTACTTCTGAACCACATTTGGAGAGCAAGCCAGTTACGAGTACATCCGTTGATATAGCTGATATTGATATTACAGCAGCCTCAGATACTGAGCGGTTGCCGCAGCCGATGCAGCCACCATTAAAACGGGCAACTTATAAGGCTAATACTACGGATTTCATCGTTAATGAGATATTGCCATTAGACTTCACCAATGAAGGTGAGCATCTATGGTTGCATATCGAAAAATCAGGTATGAACACTGCTTATTTAGCCAAACTATTATCAGAGTGGGCAGAGATTCCATTACGTGATGTTGGATATTCAGGACTGAAAGATCGTCATGCACTAACGACACAGTGGTTTAGCCTACGAATACCAAAGAAGCAGTTACCAGCAACTGAGTTTGCACCGATAGATATCGGAGAGACAGAGTCAGTCACTATTCTCGCTCAGTATTGGCATAACAAAAAGCTCAATCGTGGTACGCATCGTGCCAATCAATTCGTGATTACCTTACGTGATATTCAGTTTGAAAATATTGATACTGAGACACCAAAACCTGAGCAGCTATTGTCTGCAAAAAAAACAGTCGAGCAGTATTTATCGAATATTAGCCAAAGTGGTGTCCCCAATTATTTTGGTCCACAGCGCTTTGGACGTAATGGCAATAATATTAGAGAAGCCTTATCACTATTTGCACGTCCACCGCGAGCGCCTCGCCCATCGTCTAAAAAGAGTAAAAGCAAGCGTGCGCCACGTGAGCAAAACACGATGGAGTTGTCTGCCGCCCGTAGCTTGATATTTAATGAGATATTGGCAGTACGCGTACGAGATGGTAGCTGGAATACTGGTCTATCTGGTGAAGTGTTTAATCTAGATGGCTCAGGATCGATCTTTACCAGTGAAGAGATAGATGACACATTACGTGAACGAATGGCTAGTGGTGATATTCATCCAACGGCTGTGATGTGGGGCATAGACAATGATAAAGTCAGTAGTGCGGCGGCTGACGTTGAAAATGATACCGTACAACATAGCCCATTACTGATGCAGTTAGCAGCAGGATTAGAGCAGCGTGATATCAAAGCACAACGACGAGCGCTGCGTCTACCTATCGAAGCGTTAACATGGGAATGGCATGATTCAGAAGAAGACTCGCAAACGCTAGTATTGAATTTCACGCTAACGACTGGCAGCTTTGCAACCAGTGTATTGGCAAGTTTGGTACAGCAGTTAGTTTTTTAATCAACTATAGTATAGTCGGTAGATACTGATTACGACCTTCATAGATGGCAGTAGTCATCTATGAATGTTCAGCTGCTTGATTACTTTCTAATGACTATAAAGCGAATCTATCTTGTCATCGCCTGATTCTGACATCTCGTTAGCACTCACAACTTGATTGCGCCCGAGGCTCTTAGCCTTGTACAAAGCCTTATCTGCCCTACAAATTAAACGCTGGCAAATATCTTGGGGCAATTGTGTGAGTTCAGTTTGGTTATCAAACGTTTTTCCAATATACGATTTATTTAGCTGTGAATGATCAAGCTGACATCCCGTTTCTGTTTTGCCTGCCGCTCGATTCGCTTTCTTAAAAGACATGCATTCTTTATAAGTCAGCGTGTACAATCCGAGACTAGCGGTCACATTAAAGGTAATATTGTCATCGACCATGATGGTTTGTTCAGCAATGCTTAGCCGTAGTTGCTCAGCAATGACCATCGCACTATCATGCTTTGTATTTGGCAGTACAATCAAAAACTCTTCACCACCATATCGGCTAACAATTGTATCATCCGTTAAAGACTGCGACAGCGTCTGTGCCACTGTGATCAAGACTCGATCACCCACATCATGCCCGTAATTGTCATTAACTTCCTTAAACCAATCCAAATCCAATAGGATAACGCTGATATCTTGAGACTCCTCTATCGTCACCAATGCTTGCTTCATTTGCATCAGACCATAACGACGATTCTTTAGTTGTGTCAGCTCATCTTGATTGGCATGTTGTAAGGTTTCTTTTCTACTGTCATCTAATATCACCAACAAAGTACGGAACATATAAATAATAAAAATAGCTTTTGGTAGCGACATATAAATATGTGTAGAGCGCCACAACAGATTAGAAGATTGACGCAGGTAATTGACACTATCCCAATTTAACCTTCCATTTGGCAGAACAGTGGCAGCAGTAGCGTCTTTCATCATAGCCATCTCACTATAAGTCACATAACTATGAATATTAGGAGGCAGCGTCGTGGCTATCATTTGGCGTAAATTGGGTATCGTAATGCCAACATAAGGAATGAGTGTTACCACCAAAATAGCAATGATTTGCCCTATAAATGCTCGCCATACATACCGCCGGCTAATGAGCATCATACCCAACATCGTACCACCTACTAACGAGACACCCGCTACCAAGCTGCTATGTCCCAATACTGCGACAATAAAGGTAATATAGGCACTATAAATAGTGATGAGTATCGCTTGCCATGTATATATATTGCTCTTGGCTTTTCTAACTGGTGAAAAACGACTGGACATCCATAGTAAGAATACACCTACCACAGACACACCGATCCATATTGGATACAGCAGATTCATATCAATGTAATTACTATAAGCATCACGGCGATACCAAACAAATAAGCACCACAGCCAATGCGAAAAAACATCCATCACCATGAATGCTGCCAGTAGTGCCGTCCTATCAGCTGCTTGCCATTCAAAAACTGCTTTAGAAAGCTGTTTGTAGCCTAGATAAAACTTAGATACAGCCATAATGGGCTACCGCAAATAAAAAAATTGATAGAGCTAAAACCAGAATAACAACTCATGATTGCTACTTAAACCAAAACTACTTATTCAGTGTGGACATTTATGCCCGAGTTATCAATCCATTTGATAGATTCACACGTCAATACTTGACGCTTTGTTTTAAACATTATTTAAATCTATATATTAACTCAAGCAACGTTTAAGATTAACCTATAATCAACCACTTTTCAGTGGATTTTATAGGTATTTTTTGAATAGTTGTAACACAGATTAAGCAAACATCTTAAAAGACTGCCAAACCCCTTGCTGTTCAGGGTTCAAGGTCGGTACATCACCCAAACGTCGCCACGGCATATTACTACCATGAAAGTCGCTACCGATTGATGTGACAAGATCGTGCTCAGCGATACTACGATCAACCATTCTTCGGGTGCTAACTGGTTCACTATTAGAGGGCAGCTCACAAGCATCACCGCCCAGTTGGGCAAACTCTTCGATCAGTTTACGCACACGAGTTGCTGAGAGTTGATAACGAGTCGGATGCGCCAGTACAGCCTTGCCACCACACGCATGGATTAGCTCGATACCATGCTGCATCGTTAGCGCCTCGATCGCCACATAAGCAGGTTTATTGTCCGCCAGATATTTATCAAAGGCTTTTTGTACGGTTTTTACTTCACCACGCTCAAACAATACTTGACCAATATGCGCACGCCCTACTGCTTGAGGATTACCACCTGCTTTCACAAGTACAGCCTGCCATAGCTCGTCATAACTGATATCTAGCAGTTCACTGAGCTTTTCCGTGATTTTCTGACCACGAGTGGCGCGACTGTCTTGCAGTTGCTGCAATGTTGCATGCATTTTGTCTAAGTCTGTAAAATCAAGCCCGAGTACATGGATAATCTTGTTGGTCGATTTGTTTTTACCATAACCACCGCTGAGCGTATGCTCACAGCTTATCTCAACACCATTAATGAGTTGCATATCACAGGCTGTAGCAGCGACTCTCGCCTCATCAATCCCCGCCAGTGTATCGTGATCAGTCAATGCCAATACATTGACGCCAGCCGCATGGGCGCGTTGTATTACTTCCGTTGGTCCATAAGTACCATCAGAGCAAGTACTGTGGCAATGTAGATCGAATTTCATAAATAAGCCTTAGCATTTTAAAATAATAAGCATTAAAGAGAGTAAAAAGAGAAATACAGTGGTAGCTAGCCGTTGTGTTGTGTAGTCTATTCAATACGAAAGTCATTCAAGCAAACCGAGTGTAGATGTATATTAAATAATTCAAGCGAGATTAACGCAGTGACATTTTTATAGTGGAGTGACTGTATTTAATATATATAAAACTACTGACATTATCGAATAGTTATATTTGGCAGTAGTGCTGCTCATGAGCCATAATCATAAAGTGTTACTAAGCCAGTCCGCTATATAGTACGATTATCACGTTGATTGCTTTTTTTTGGTGCAGTAGACGTGTAAACTACACCCCATACGTTTTTGGTGGACACCCTATTTGTTATGAAAGCCCTATTAGACTTTATTCCTTTAATTGCCTTTTTCATTGGTGCGCGTCACAGTGGTATTTTGGCAGGGGCCGGTGCTTTACTCATCGCCACGATTATCGTTTATGCGATTCATTTTATTCGCCAAAAAGGCAGGTTTGATAAGCAGCAATGGGTTGTTTTATTATTAACCATTCTGTTTTGTGGTGGTACCTTAATCTTACGTGATGACATCTATCTGCGTTGGAAATCACCAATTATCAACGGTATCTTTGCCTTGACTCTATTAGTAAGTGCTGCGATTAATAAGCCTCTGATGCAGCTAGCAATGAAAGATGTTTTTTCGCTCACAATGAGTGGCTGGAAAAAACTCACCATCGCTTGGGCATTGTTTTTTGCCATGATGGGTGTCTTACATTATATCACAGCGTTTACGATGTCAGATGAAGCATGGATCAACTTTAAAACGTACGGCTGGATTCCAATTATGTTGGTATTCGTTGTGGCCCAGTTTGCGGTATTGAAAAATTACTTAAATCCAGAATTGACAAATAAAACCACTAAGTAAGAATTAGGCTATTATTTTATAATAAATACTATCTATAAATATCCGTATTAATCGCTATAAATTAAGCTTTATTGATTAGGGTCTGTTGAACATTCAATAGACCCTAAACACACTTTACATCAATCATCACTTTATTGAGGAAGTCTTATGTCCTTATTTGCCATTATTGGTCACGATGTTGCAGAGAGCAGCGCGCAACGTCAGATTACCCGTGTTGAACATCTTGACCGTCTTAAAGCATTGAACAATGAGCAGCGACTCATTATTGCAGGTCCAAACCCTATTGAGCATGGTCAAAGTGCTATGTCAGGCAGTCTAATCATTGCTGATTTTGACTCTATTGAGGCCGCGCAAGCATGGGCAAACGAAGAGCCTTACTTGCGTGATGGTGTGTACAGCCATGTAGATATCAAGCCATTCATTCAAGCACTACCAAAACCGGATGACAGCACATCAAACAAAGTAGCAGCGTCGTGAGCCAGCGTGTCTCTTATTTGAATACACGTCATTATAAACTCAGTATAGCTACCCTAATGTTTATGGCTGCTGCATCGGTACAAGCTGCACCAACAGTCACTACTATGGATGTGACCGACCCATTAGCAACGATACCGGTGACAGAACCTGAAGCACTAAACGCGCCACCAACCAGTAACTCGGCATTGGATATCAATCGTACTTTAGCAGCGCAACTGCAGCCGTCTAAACAGGCGCTGTCTGATGCCAATCAAGAATTACTAAGCCGCAATGCACAGCTGCAGCGCCAAGTAAACGACTTGCAGACTCAAGCAAATGTCTTGGTTTATGAAAGTAAAGGTCAGATTTTCTTATACGGGGCATTTACAGTATTAATCAGTCTATTGGTTGGTATCTTTATCTCGTGGCTAGTGTTTGTCCGCCGTGAGCGTTGGTAGCGCACTCTCTCTTTATTGCTCTGTCCTATGTGAGTGTCTATGTCTATTATGTTCACGTCTAAGTCCACGTCTGCACCTAAAGAAACGCCTGATTCTCCTGCGCAATCTAAAACTGCTAATTCACTAAACATCATCACTCCTGCCAAGATTAATTGGCAGGTAGACGATACGGGTAATCAAGTACCCGTATCAGGTGAGTTTGGCGATGTGTATTTTTCGCATTCAGACGGTCTAGCAGAGTCACGATATGTGTTTTTGGCATACAACCAACTACCAGAGCGACTGGCAAACCTTGCTCCAAAACAATGTTTTACGATCGCTGAATTGGGCTTTGGTACGGGACTTAACCTATTAGCCACTTGGCTGCTATGGCGACAGTTACGCGAGACTAATCCACAACTAGCAACGGCTCGTCTGCATTTTATTACCACTGAAAAGTTCCCGATACCCATTGCAGATTTAACACACATACTCACACTGTGGGCGCAGCGTGCGCCTGAGCTTACAGAGTTAATCACACCACTTTTGGCCGCCTACCCGCCCCTGATCGCTGGCTCTCATCGTTTGAGTTTTTTTGATGATAATTTGACCGTTGACATGTGGTTTGGTGATGCTGCTGAGAGCTTGGCTAGGTTAGCATTAGACACCTCTATAAAACCTACGCCCTGCGTTGACGCATGGTTTTTAGATGGCTTTGCCCCTTCTTGTAATAGCACTTTATGGGCAGAAAATATCTTTGCTCAGATACAACGCTTATCAGGCCCAAACACCACCGCTGCGACTTATAGCAGTGCAGGTATCGTTAAACGTGGGCTAAGAGAGCATGGCTTTGAGATTAGTAAAGTAAAAGGCTTTGGTCGAAAGAACCAAATGCTAACAGCCGTCATGACTGAGACTGCATTGGAAAGTTCATCTGCAGTTAATAGTCAGAACAAGCCTGCTAACATTACACAAAATATTCCTACTTATAGCAACCTTAAGCCTGATCACAGTATCGTCATTGGTGCTGGTGTCTCCGGATTGCTAACGGCTTGGTCACTGGCCAATCGTGGTATCCAAGTCACTTTATTAGACAAATCCGCACCCTTAGCAGGTGCATCAGGAAACCCCCGTGCCTTACTTGCTCCCAAAATGACACCTATTCATCATGTTGATGAGCATTTACATACTATGGGGTATCTCTACAGCAGCAGGCTGTATCATGTGCTAAATGAAACAGCTGCACAGCAAAATACAGCACCTATACTAGAGCCAACAGGCGCCCTTGATTTACTGATCAAAGCCAATATCGGCCCAAAGCAAATTGCAGATTATCCTGATGACATGGCAACCACGTTATCACTTGTACAGGCGCAAGATGCCAGCGGATTAAAGACGCAGGATGTATCGGAGAATCTATATCTACCGCAGTCAGGCTTAGTCAATCCACAAGCCTTAAAAGATACGATTCTGAACCATCCGCTCATCCACTTTCAGCAGTTAGCCGTCAATGATATTAGCGAGACAGAAAATGATGTTTGTGTTGAAGGGTATGATCAAAATCAACAAGTGACATCCATAACGGCTGATAATGTGGTGGTTTGTGCGGCATTTGAAAGCCATCAATTAGATCAGCGTATTTTTGACTGTCGAAAAATTCGTGGGCAGCTTTCTTGGTTTACGCCGACAGCCGAACAACTCGCAAGCTTACCTAAAATACCACTCAAATATAGTGGTTACTGTACGCCATTCACTGCCCAAGTATATGACGGACAATTAAACGATGTTACAGAGTGCAGTCCTCAGTTTCTACTAGGGGCGAGTTTTATACGTAATGATACGGACACGGGTATCCGTCAGGAAGAGCATCAGATTAGCCGTGATAAATTGGTCACTGCCATTCCTGAGATGGCGTCGGTTGTGCCGACAGATATAAGTGGATGGCAAGGACGTGCTGGTGTTCGTACCCAGACACCTGACTACCATCCTATCGTAGGACAATTGATTGATAGCGAACGCGTTTGGGTAATGAGTGCGATGGGTGCTAAAGGCTATGCCATTGCACCACTATGTGCTGAGGCTCTAGTAGATAGGATGCTAGGCTCGTTTACACCTTTATCAACCGCGATGCTAGCACGCCTATCACCAAATCGTACGCGTTTGCACACACCGCTGACTTAATTTTTTCTTGTAGTCGAAGACTTTACTCATTGCCTTCCATTCTAGATTTAACCGAACCGAAAAGCGATTTTCCAGAATCAGATTCAGGTGCCCCTTGATGAGCAATTTTAGCACTGCCGTCATTTTTCACCGTAGTCATAGGGCTAGCAGTCAAAGTTCGAATTTGTGCTTCGTCACGCGTGTTCTTTTGAATGGTCACAGCGGCAAACAAACTCATGGTAAACGCCATCATATAAAAGCCTTTTTCACTGAGACTTAAGCCTCCAGCATTCATTAGACCCATCACGATAAGTGCAATAGACAATCCTAAAGCTGCCCAACTGATTAAGTAATACATATTCGTCGTTGGGATACCCTCACTACGATCACGCAGGGTTTTTTGCAAACTGATTGCCGAATAAAGACCAAGCGCTAGCACTGCTAGATAATAGCCCTTTTCATTCAATAACATACTTTGTGCATTCCATAGTCCCAGTAGATATGCAAGCACACCGACCAGCATGACTGCCCAAGAAGTCCCAACATATGCAGTCGTCGGCTTATATGCGGCTAGCTGACTCTTAGTAATCGTGTCGTTGTTCATCATGGTCCTTAATTAAAATAAGCAAATATTCAGTAAAGAGATACAACTTTTATCGACCTCTGTTTTGCCTTAACATAACACAAGCGTGTTATATTGTAATCTAAAATTATTTTTAAGATAAACAGCCTTTTTAACGCCAGAGTCCCAACATGTCTTTTTTTGCCTTACTCATTTTGCTTAGCCTAATTCTTATCGTACCTATATTTTTTGTGATAAAAGAAAAATCTAAGCGCACTCAGAATGACTCTATACAACGTCATCAAGAATATCTAGCATCTGCGCATCATATCGCGTCCCAGTCTCAAGCAGAGGTGATCTCAAGAGAGAAGGTAGAAAACAACCAAACTAACAAGCTTGACGTTATTAATTTTTCAGCTCACCACCCCTTTATTAAGCTGCTCTATGATGAGCAAGTTCCTAAGGTCTTCCGAGCCACGATGGATGATATTGGGCAGCAATACGAATCGACTCACCATGATGAAATCACTGAATCGCAATTATTTACCCTTAATAAGCTCATCGCGACACGTGTGCCAGAATTGATTACGGATTATCTGAGCCTTAATCAACATTATGCAAAAACGGTCATCATTGACAGAGATCAACAAAATACCAGCTATGACGTCGTGTTGAGTCAGCTAAACTCAATTTTAGACTTTTCACAAAAACTGAATACCCAAAGCCAAAATGGGGTCGTTGATAAGTTACTGGCCAGCCGCCGATATCTGGATGATGTCTATAAAGAAAGTGGCATGGCAGCCGATAGTCTAAAGATAAAGTGAGCCTCGTATGTCTTATCACCAAACCACCCTTACGTTACCTGCTTATGCGCGCGGTATTCATATTATCACTCCGGTAATTGAAGACGCGATTGACCAGCTGATACCTCACTCTGACAATGCAGGGTTGGTGCATCTGTTTTTGCAGCATACCTCTGCCAGCCTAGCCATTAACGAAAATGCTGATCCCGATGTCAGACTAGATACCGAAGACTGGCTCAACAAAATCGCACCCGCTGATCAACCAGAGTATCGCCACACCCTAGAAGGTTCAGATGACTTGCCAGCCCATTTTAAAAGTATGCTGTTTGGCGTGAGCTTGACCATTCCACTCGTCAATGGAACGCTAGGATTAGGGACGTGGCAGGGTATTTACTTGTGTGAACATAGAGACAATCTTGAAAAATATGGCGGGCAGCGAAAGCTGATTATTACGGTTAATATTTAACAGCATCACTGACTCTTACGTTTTACTGTGCTTAAATAGAGCACGCTTATTGGATAATTGCCTTATTATGAACAACGTTACTGTAACCCCACTAAAATTCAAGTCCTACTATAAAATAATCCCCGCTGTTTTCTTTAGCGCACTACTACTGACTGCCTGCCAAAAAGACCCAGAACCTGAAACTGCCAATGAAGTACAGACGGAGACAGCTGTACAAACAACGCCCGTCATGACTAACATCAATGTTGCTGAGGATGCCGAAAGCATAGATAGTAACCCAGCACAATTACCAGAAAATTCAGAGCGCAACATTAATTTAAATAAGTTAGAAGGCGATCTTGAGACTACTAATGCCGCAGCAAACAATACTGCTGTAGCACCCGATCCTGAGCAGGCCATTAAAGGTGCACAAATCACGGATGTCCGTTATAAAAATGCAGCAGGTGAAACTCTATCCGTCGTCTTTGAAACCTCGGCGGCAGGTACTCTCAATGCTATTGTCACCTTGCCCAATAAACCAAAGCTGACGCTAAGCGCACCAGAAGGTCAAGGTAATAACCCTACGTATCGTTCAAACGATGGTAGTATTCAGTTAGTCAGCCATGCTGGCGGAGGCACTGTCGATCTCGTCCAAAATAACAAAGTCACGAGCTTTGATGCGGTCAGTGCAGAAGCAGAAGTCATCACTGAGTAATATCTGAGCCTTAACATTTATAAAAATTTGCCATAAAAAAGGCGGCACACGTTAAAATAATAACGTGTGCCGCCTTTTTGCTTATTCTTTTATTTTAGCCAAACCCAGTGGTTTGCCCAAACAGGCTGACCAACCAACTGATCATTGCCCATAATCCCCAACCAATCACCACAATAACGATTAACCCTAAAATATCAGGGATATGCAAATACAGCCAAGCGACGATTGGCTTACGCCAAAAAAAACCAAAACGACTTTGCTGTTGCCTATCTTCTAGTGATTGATGCAAAAATGGTCGATCCATATGCATCGTTTCGGTGATGCCATATTCATCACGTAGATGCTCATGCACGATACCCAATGTCTTACGACTCGGACGCATAAATATATCGAGCAGCGTCCCAATACCAGGCACGATACCGACTACCATATCAATAAGTGCTAGCCTGACTGCTGGTGTCATCTTATGCGCTGGCACACCTAACTGACGACCCAATATAAACGCGTAGCTCGTCAATGCTAATCCGGCCAAATCACCTGCCAGCGGAATGGTTGAAAGCGCCGCATCCGCACCCATACCTTGTTTGGTAAACGGTATCCGTACTAGCGAATCCATTGTATTGGCAAACTTTGCCAGTTTACGCTCGGTCGCGATGACTTGCTCGCGTGTTAGACCATGCTCAGCCAACCTTGCCTGATAATCTATAACTGACTCATTCGCCTCAGTTGGTCTTTTTGCTTTGAACCTCGGCAATTTATTGAACTTATCCATTAAATGTCGTCCATATACAAGCGATCGCAATGAGAGCAAAGATGTAACGGCCTACCCAGATATTGGCTAAAAATGCCTGAAAGCAAGCCAATGCATTGTAGCTAGCACAAGCACTGTTTTGCTTGGCAAACATCATAGCCACTAGCGCCAAACCAAATATTGGCGTAACACCCAATGTAGTCGGCGCAAAATAATGCCACATGACCACGCCCATAATGAGTAAAAACAATGTTTGTAGCAGCGAGATGATAATCACATCATAGCGGCCAAACAGTATCGCCGTTGATTTTACCCCAATTTTCAAATCGTCCTCGCGGTCAGCCATTGCATACTGCGTATCGTAAGCTACCGTCCAGCACATATAGGCTAAAAACAATAACCAACACCAGATGTCAGGAGCACCTTGTACCGCCACATAAGCCATCGGTATCGCCCAACCAAAAGCTGCTGCTAAAAATACTTGCGGCAAATGTGTATAGCGTTTCATAAACGGATAAATGAACGCCAATATAACGGCACCAAGCGACCAATAAAACACAGCAATAGGCAAGAAAAATAGCAGACTGGCACTTAATAACACCAACACTAAAAATGCAGCGATGGCTTCTTTACCTGATAAACGCCCGTCCGCTAATGGGCGTCCTTTGGTACGGGTCACATGGCCATCTACTTTTCGATCAGCAAAATCATTGATGGCACAACCAGCTGCCCGCATAAAGATTGCGCCCAATGCAAATATTATAAATATTTTGAGACTGGGCAGCGCTGCCGTTGCTCCTTGCTGCTGTGCTTGACCCATCGCAGCCAGCAGCACGCCCCATAATGTTGGCCATAGCAGCAACTCAATGCCCACTGGCTTATCAAAACGGGTTAGCTGGATGTAGGCCTGTAATTTGTCTTTAAATGTCATGGCTTTTTATTATCATCAATAGAATATGTTGTATGCGCCCTTATAGACTTTGCTAAGAGCGACTAGAATGACTACTTAATGAACTGACTACTGGCTACTGAACTTGTTGCCATAATCGATTGGCTTCGATTAGTGACAGCTCAGGATACTGTTTGCGTAACGCTTTAATCGCCGGAATCTTATCTTTCTTTACTGCTTGCTGACGCAAAAATGCCAATTGCTCTTGTGGATTGCTCAGCTCTTTTAGACGCGCTTCAAGCCGAAGGATTCGGGTACGCAAAATGATATTGATCAATAATAGCACCGCACCCATGGCCCAAATAATTAGCGTTGACATTCCTTGCTCCTAAATCCATTTTTTTAAACTTAATGATTATAAACCTGCTAACTAGGGCGCATCCTCATCACTAAATACCCTAGTTAAAGCGTTCTAAACAAAATAACCATCAAAACGTACTGCTTCATTATGCCAGCTTTCATTAGGTTGTTGGCTTGCTAACAATGGCGCATGCTGAGATCGTTTTACGATAACGCGCCCAGATTGCTGCTCATACTTACTGACAACCGCTTTTGCGGATATTAACAGCTGGCATTCTTCGTCCAATGTTGGAGGGCTTGCCAATTGATGCAATGCCTGCATGTGCTTACCAACTTTAGCACCCTTGCCTGTCTTGCTATCTTGATAGCTATCCTCTGGAAACATAGGATCCAGATAGACAACATCGATGACGTTACTCTCACTAGTATCTGAATCAGCTTCTAGTCTTTCAAAATAACTAAGCGCATCCGTATTTATAATCTGTAGACGCGACATCAGCTTTTGCCAATTCGGCAATGCACTCATGCGCTGCTGCTCTACCAATAATAGCAATGCCATCAATGGCTGCTGCTCAAGCATGATGACTTGGGCGCCCGTACTGCCCAATATCAAGCTATCATGCCCAAAACCCGCCGTCGCATCAATGATGCAGCTATCCGATGTGAGTTTGGCAGCTTGTAATAGCAATTCAGACTTACGTCCTGCACTCACCACACGACGTTGCAGTTTGTCCCACTCTGGTGCGACACTCAATCCATCACTAAGCCATGATAGTTTATTTTTATCGTCCAATAACAAAATAGGTTGAATGGCTATTTGGCTTAATTGCTGACGACGTTTTTGCGTCAACTTATCGACAGACAACTCAGCTTTTAATTCGATTGGTAATCGGTGCTGCTCTATCAATACTTGCAAGCTATCCACTTGGTCTTGTTGCGACTCACTCACATAGAGTAACTGGCACTGCATAAAGGCATTAGCCTGTTTAGAAGCTTGTTGCAAACTGCTCATGACTACTCTCTTTTTTACTACTTATAAAGCCATCAATCATCGTGAGGGCTTAACCTGCCATTTGATAACCAAAGCCCCAAGCGGCGACCAATACAATGATACCAGTGATAATGCGCAACCAAGCAAAGATCGTAAAGTCACGACGGCTCACCCATGCTACTAGCAAGCGAATGCAGAGTAAAGCAACGATAAATGATACGACTGTGCCAACGCCCAATACTAGCCAGTCTTCACTATTGGTCAATACGTCACCATGTTTGATTAAATCTAATAGTGCCGCGCCTACGATAACTGGAATACCTAAAAAGAATGAAAACTCTGCTGACGCTTTGCGCGAGACACCAAGCCATAGCGCACCAATAATAGTCGCACCTGAGCGTGACGTACCTGGTATGAGAGCTAAACATTGAAGCAAACCAATCATCAGCGCAGTTTTTAGACTGACGTCTTCTGCTTCTTCTGCAATGACCGTCTTAGGGCGTTTTTCTACATAAAATATCAGCAGACCGCCGATGATGAGCATAATCGCAACGACGATAGGATTGAATAAATAGGCTTTTATTTCATCGGCAAAGGTAAAGCCAACGATCATCACAGGAATGGTGGCGACAATTAGGCTAAGTCCCAGCTGTCTTGGATTGGTCATGCCTTCTGCTTTACCCGTTAGCAAGCCCATAAGCGCTTGCCATAGTCTGCCCCAATAGTCATAGATAACGGCCAAGATAGCACCTAGCTGCACAACGACGACAAACAAGTCGACCTTTTCTTTGGTCCAAAATCCCATCACATCTGCTGATAAAATTAGGTAGCCAGTGCTAGAAATGGGTAAAAACTCAGTGATACCTTCAACGATACCCATGATGACAGCTTGAATTAATAAAATGATATCCACGGTGGCTTTCCTAGATACAGACCTATTGGTTCGTACAGTTTTTAGTGTGTTGTTATATTTTACATAGCGTTAAAAATAATAGGGATTGACTACGCTTTACCTTGCTCTTTAAGGGTTTTCCAAGCTTGGTTACGTAAGTATTTCGGTAAAGCTTGTGATGCTTCGGTCCCACCTACCGCTATAAACTGGGCGATACCGAGCTGACCGATAACTACTGCATCCGGCGACACGTCTTCATGAAAAATCTGATTATCGTGCAATGTTAATAGACCTGAGCCATTACCAACAATGGCTATATCGAGCATAGTCTGACTGTCATAATCTAATAGCTGCTCAGTGCTATCACTATCAGCAATCAGCACTGGCTGCATAATGGCTGCTTCACTATCGATTACTGCATACTGCCCAAAATACACTTGCTGCATACGGGCATCAAGCGCGCTATATACTTGTGTCAGACCATACTGCTGATACGCACACTGTGCAATTGCTTGCAAGCTAGATACGCCTACGCAAGGGATGTCATGTGCCACAGATAGCGCTTGCACCACTGCTGTATTGATTCTAATACCACTAAATGCACCAGGACCTCGATTGAATGTTAATGCCTGTATATCAACAAGCTTTAACTGCGCTTCATATAAGGCCGCATCAATCATTGGCAAAATCTGCTGAGTCTGCTGACGTTTACCAGTCTCGGTATGACTCGATAGCACCTGACCATTCGAATCCAAAATTGCGATTGAGCACTGATCAAACACGGTATCCATTGCTAAAAACATCATAACCTCGGCTTATAGTCTGGGCATTTTAAAGTAACTTGATAACTGAATATTATAAAAGCGTGCTAGCTTCATAAAATAGCGCCTATCATAGCATTTAGGGCTGACGAATTTTATTACTTTCTGCGTTTTCCATACTTTATCCATGAGCGCTGAATTGAATTAAAGAAAAAGAAAAAACCTCAAAACCATATCAGTTTTGAGGTTTCCATCAGAAAGTCATAGACAGTACAGTCAGCTATAGTTGATTCAGTTTAAAAGAGATACAAGGCAACCGAGTACAGATGTATATGTGATACCTCAAGCGAGGTTAACGCTGTAGCTCTTTTATAAAGGATTGACTATATTGTTTAAAAGCGCGTTTTAAACTTTTTCGGCGCTTGATTCTGCATTTCCTGCATCTGCTTTTGCATCTCTTCGGTGCTCGGCATATTATTTGGATCAAGACCCATCTGTTTTGCCATTTGCTCTGGATTCACATCCTTTGCGCCGCTTTGCTGACCACCGCCACCGAATAGTGGGCCACCGCCGCCGCCACCTGCTCCGCCGCCGCCCATCAGTCCTTGCATAGATTTCATCATTTTACTGATGCCTTCAGGCTTGGAGATCATTTTCATCATTTTTGCCATTTGCTTATGTTGCTTGAGCAAGCGATTGACATCTTGAATCTCGCGACCAGAGCCCGCAGCAATACGGCGCTTACGGCTTGGGTTAATCTTATCGGGATTTTTACGCTCAAATGGTGTCATAGAATTGATTAACGCTTCCATTTCACGCACTTTTTCTTCTGGCTTGGCATCTTCGACTGCTTTTTGCATGTCAGAGCCGCCCATGCCTGGCATCTTATCTAAAAATCCTGCCATGCCGCCCATACTTTTCATTTGCTGGAACTGCGTCAAGAGATCCTCAAGGTCGAACTCGCCGCCCTTTTGCATCTTTTTCGCCATTTTTTCGGCTTTATCACGGTCGATTTTTTGCTCGACTTCTTCCACCAAACTCAGTACATCACCCATACCAAGAATACGCTGAGCAATACGTTCAGGGTGGAACAGTTCTAACTCATCTAACTTCTCACCGCGACCTAAAAACTTAATCGGCTTACCTGTGATCGCACGTACAGAAAGTGCCGCACCACCGCGTGCATCACCATCCGTTTTGGTCAGAATAACACCCGTCAACGGCAACGCATCATTGAAGGCTTTGGCGGTATTTGCAGCATCTTGACCTGTCATCGCATCAACGACAAACAGTGTCTCAGATGGATTGACGGCAGCTGTTAGCGCCTTAATTTCATCCATCATCGTGTCATCAATATGTAGACGACCAGCAGTATCGATAATCAAAATATCTTGATATTGGATTTTAGCTTCTTCGATAGCACGCAGCGCAATATCGATTGGGTTTTCGTCAGCGCTTGAATTCACAAATTTGGCGTTAACCTGACCTGCTACTTGCTCAAGCTGCTTGATGGCGGCTGGCCGATAGACGTCAGCTGAAACCAACATGACTTTTTTCTTATGACGCTCTTGTAAAAACTTAGCCAACTTACCAGCGGTAGTGGTTTTACCTGCACCTTGCAACCCTGCAAGCAAATAAACAACAGGTGGCTTACCCGTCATCTCTAGCTGCTGATTGGCACTGCCCATCATCTCAGTCAGTTCGTCATGGACGATTTTGACAAAAGCTTGTCCTGGCGCTAGCTCTTTTAGGACTTCAGCACCAAGTGCTTGCTCTTTAACACGCTTAACAAAGTCGCGAGTGACAGGTAACGCCACATCAGCTTCCAGTAGCGCCATGCGCACTTCACGCATAGTGTCTTTGATGTTGTCTTCGGTCAGCTGTCCAGTACCCACGATATTGCGCAGGCTCGACGATAAGCGTTCTGTTAAGGTATCAAACATAAATAACTCTCAGTTAAAATAATTCTCGGTTAAACCATTTGAATGGCTTATAAATAATATTAGGGTACATTATGAGGTATTAGCTATTGGCTCACATCCTCTAAAAATGCCCTATAAAAATTGTATTATCAATACTATAGCATCAAGCAGGGTCAAAACTTATAGGGTTTTTGCAAAATCGTTCGCTCCTAAATATATCATTTAGGGCTATTATTCTATTTAACTTACTCTGGCTAAACATTTATAAGGAATACGCAAGATGGTACTCAATTGGCTGCCATTTTATGATAAATTGGATAATTATTCTAATCATTCCAATAATACCACTTTAGCATTCACCTGAGCGGCTATTTTCACTCAGTATGAGACGAGGCTTTATGTCTGTGCACCTTGCATTCTTACTTGCTAGCCTAGCTTATATCTTAGTCAGCATTTACATCGGTTGGGCGCTGACTCGAAGTAAACCTATTCGCAAAGACATCAGCTTGAGTTTATTGACGGCTGGCATGATCGCGCACGCAGTACTGCTCTATCCCTACGTCGTAACCCTTTATGGTTTAAATTTTAATCTATTTAATACCATTAGCCTGACTAGTTTGTTTTTCTTGTTTTTCTATATGCTCTTTAGTCTCTATCGCCCCATCATTAGCCTTGGCATCTTAGCAGCGCCAACGGCACTCATGGGCATGACCATTGGTTATGTTGGACGTGCTCCTTATCAGCCCATCACTGATATCAGTATCGGACTTGAGGCTCATATATTGCTCTCTCTCGCCGCCTATTGTGTGCTGCTGATGGCAGCGGTGCAAGCGCTATTTTTACGCCTACAAATCCGCGAGCTAAAGCATCATACGATTCATCGATTTTGGGTCAACAAACTCCCCTCACTACAAAGTATGGAAAGCTTATTATTCGATATGCTTTTGGTGGGCTTTGTCTTGCTCAGTATTGCGCTAGGCATTGGTTTTGTCTATGTACAAGACTTGATGGCGCAGCACATTGTCCATAAGACCGTCTTTAGCCTGCTCTCATGGTTGCTATTTGGCACGCTACTATTTGGTAGTTGGCGCGCAGGGTGGCGTGGTAAACGTGCTGCCAACATTACCATTTATGCCTTTATCCTACTGGCCATTGGTTTTGTCGGTAGCAAGTTTGTTTTAGAGATGCTGCTATAAAAGTTAAAATCAGCAAAGGCATCATGGTCGACAGCAATAATTAGTGCTGCCGACTGCCATCGTATGAGATAAGTCTTCTACTCGATTCTTTTAGTTAAAAACCACGGTCTTGTTACCTGCCACAATCACACGATTTTGCACATGCCAGTTCACAGCGCGCGCCAGTACATTACGCTCGATATCACGGCCAATAGCGCGCAGTTCTGTCACACCTTGACGATGCGTCACACGATGCACATCTTGCTCTATAATAGGCCCTTGATCCAGTTCAGCAGTGACATAATGCGCCGTTGCACCGATCAGCTTCACGCCTTTATCATAGGCTTGACGATAAGGGTCTGCACCCACAAAGGCTGGTAGGAATGAATGATGAATGTTAATAACTTGCATCGGCCAACGCTTCACAAAGTCAGACGATAATATCTGCATATAACGCGCCAATACGAGCAAGTCATTGCCTGCCATCAATTTATGAATCTGCTCTTCTGCTTCAGCTTTATTATTCTTAGTCACTGGTACATGATGGAAAGCAATACCAAAGTTTTCTACCGATTGACTCAGGTCTAGATGGTTGCTGACGACAGAGGTAATCTCGCAATCAAGAAGACCGCGCTGGTGGCGCCATAACAAATCTAATAATGCATGATCAAACTTCGACACCAAAATGCCGACCTTAGTTTTAATCGCATTATTGTGTAGTCGCCACTCCATATTGTGGCGCTTGGCTACCGTATGACCAAAACTGGCTTCAAAATTATCAATAATATCGCTCAGTCCTGCTAAAGCAAACTCTAGGCGCATAAAATACTGACCGCCTTCATGGGCAGTTGAATACTGATCGAGAGTAATGATATTGGCACCATAGCGATGTATAAACTCAGATACGGCTTGTACGATGCCTGCCTGATCTTTGCATTTAATCAGCAATGTCGCGGTATCGATAGCAACTGGAGCTGCTGTATTTGTAGAAGTGGTACTCGACTGTATACTCGATGATGAAACAGTTTTTGTAGTGTCTGACATAGTAAGCCCAATTAAAAATAAAACTCGCTACTAGGTTCAAATGCTAGCAGCATAGGAAACTGGCTATTTTAGTCTTTTTTGCGAGTCTTTGCTGACTGAGTTGATGATTTTTTATAATAACTGATACAAAATAACCTCAAGTGAAAATTAATCTTTACTATTAAACAATCAACAACATAGACCGCTCATTTCAGGGTATAATAACCACCCTTTAAACCAACAATAATCATAAAAATATTTGAGTATTCATCTCTTTTATGGTATAAATGTCGGCTTTAAAATTTTCTGAATTGGTATGCTTGTTATTTGCCTTTAGATAACAGTAATATCAACTCAACATTCATATAGTTTTGTTTGGTGCAAAGCTGCCGCTTGCTGTGTCCATGCCGCAAAAACGTGCAACTTGCCCAGACTGGTATGAGAAAAACTCATACCTCATAGATTAGGAGTTCGCCATGTCTCGAGTTTGCCAAGTGACTGGAAAGCGCCCTATGGTGGGTAATAATGTTTCGCACGCAAACAACAAAACCCGTCGTCGCTTTCTACCAAACCTTCATCACCATCGTTTTTGGGTAGAGTCTGAAAATCGTTTTGTACGTCTACGTGTGTCTACCAAAGGTATGCGCACTATTGACAAACTTGGTATCGATAAAGTGTTAGCGGATATGCGCGCACAAGGTCAAAAAGTTTAAGTTAAGACTTGCAGCTTGATATGTTGATAATTTTCAGCAGTTGGGCTGCTTTTCTGCTACATCTTATGTAGCTACTTAATATTTTAGATCCGTACCTATCGTTTGAAGACCCCTCATTTACAGGAAAGCTATCATGAGAGATAAAATTAAGTTAGTATCAACAGCTGGTACTGGGTATTACTACACCACTACTAAAAACAAGCGCACTATGCCTGGCAAAATGGAAATCAAAAAGTTTGATCCAAAAGTACGCCAGCATGTGATCTTTAAAGAAGCTAAAATCAAATAATTACCATTTTAATTAATGGTGTTATCTGAAAAAAAAGGGTTTATCAATTGATAAACCCTTTTTTTCGTTTTGATTAATTAACTGTCATTGGCTACTAGCCAAATCACTTATCAGCTATAGTGCGTTGGCTCTTTGTCATAGACATGTGCATGCCATTGACTCATCTGCTTTTGCATAATAACCTGAATCGCTGCATGAATCATATGCTGACCAATCGCTTGAGTATCACTACCAAGCAGCTCTTTGAGTTTTTCAGAAAAATCAATGGTCATCAGTGGTGCTTCGTCTTGCTCAGCATCACGTAACAATAACCTACCATCGTCAGCTTCTACTAGCTCGAGCGTGGTTTCTTTAGCAAATCCTGCAAATTGATCGGTACTCTCGTTATCTACTTCTATATCGTTATCGATATCGTATGGCATGAATTTGCTCCTTATTATCCCGTCCAATACTGGCAAAAAAATCGCATATAGCCACATTATCGTTTTACAGTAATACGGGTAAAACTGTCTTACTCATACAATGGACGCTTTCACCTTGAAATTCAAGGGCTGTCACATAAGTCTTCTATATAGATGATTACTTAAATGAAATATCACTCATAAAATTAATGCCAGTAACGCAGCTTTCCTAGCGTAAATAAGAAGGCCACGAACATACCAAGATAATAGACTAGCTTTAGCTCAAGCGTGCGATCACGATATTTGAACGGTAGTGCAACGGTGGCAGTCGCGGTAGGCAGTATCAACAGCATAAGTAGCCAGTTTTCGATGACATTTAGCCAACCTTGTAAATCCGTGCCATTACGTAACGAAGCCAAGCCCAATAGCAAACACGCTATAATTAAGCTCGTAAACAAACCATTTGGTAAATCTTTTGGATAAATAATGTTGGCAATACTGGCCGGTATGATTCGCATGTAAAATCCCAGTCATACTTATAGAGCATGACTTCATGATTAAAAGTGTATAGAAAATAGCTTGTAAAAATATGATAACGCTACATTTATTAAGTAGCATCGTCCTTGCTGCTAAAGCCTTTAACTATAAGTGCCCATCAACCATAGCATCGACACACAGGCTGTCAACCAGCCTAGCGTCAACGCATTTCTCGTCTCAATATGCATACCTTTAACTTTATTGATCAAGCGTGAGCCAAGCCAAAAGAATAGCGGAATGCCAAGCACAAAGGTAGGTACGATTACCGCTGCATGGCGCACTACTTCTCCGACATCATCGCCCACCATTAAACGAAAACCATAACCTGCTAGACTGAGAACGAGCGCAAACACCGCTAGGCCAATAGTGATACCTTTCGGAACTAAGCTACGTTGCTGCGCTGTCCTTGCCACTGGTTCAGGTGACACTGACGAGTTGATTGAATTTTTTGTGTCCATATTTCACCTACCTTTACGGAACTTGCTGTTAGGCATCATTATAAGTTATGCAGCACATTTTAAAGCTTTCTTAACCCAGTAGTATTAGGTCAATTTCGCTATCACACGATATAGCAGTTATTGACAGCTATTAGCAACTATTAACAGTTGTTGGCCAATGCGAGCTCTACACGCATGGCGTCGATAGCAGCCTTATAGTCTTCTTGGTTAAATATCGCAGAACCTGCAACGAACATATCAGCGCCCGCCTCAGCTATCGCACGAATATTACTGGCTTTGACACCACCGTCAACTTCTAATCTAATGTCTCGACCACTGGTGATAATACGCTGACGAACTTGGCGCACCTTGTCTAGAGTACCTTCAATAAATGACTGTCCACCGTAGCCAGGATTGACACTCATCAGTAGAATTTGATCCACTTTGTCCATAACATAGTCTAAATAATGTAATGGCGTCGCTGGGTTCAATACCAGACCACATTCGGCACCACCATCTTTAATCAACTGCAATGAACGATCAATGTGTCCACTGGCCTCTGGATGGAAAGTAATCACACTCGCACCCGCTTCCAAAAACTGCTCAATCATACTATCAACAGGAGATACCATCAGATGTACATCGATAGGTGCATCAATGCCATAATCACGCAGCGCCTTACAAATCATACTACCAAACGTTAAATTGGGTACGTAATGATTGTCCATCACATCAAAATGAATTACATCGGCACCCGACTCTAATACCTTTTCGACTTCTTCGCCTAAACGTGCAAAATCAGCTGAGAGTATCGATGGTGCAATAAGATATGGCTTAGAAGGACTAATCATAATTGAGCTACCTAATTGATGTATAAATAAAGTATTAATAAAGTATTAATAAAATAGAAAGAAGCTTACGACTGGCTTGTCTATTATAGCAGTCATCAAGCGACTGATATTGAGTATAGAAGACTAGCGCTGCTTATACTGGGTTTTGCAATAAGCACGACCAACACCGAAATCTCGTTTCGCTTGATGTTTGGTAGCACGGTTACTCACTCGCTGACGCCATAATCGAAAAGACGAAGGCTTGAGCTCTTGGCGCATGAGTTTAATAACACCTGCCTCATTGAGACCGTAGCTGTACTCGATAGCGCCAAACGGTGTCCTATCTTCCCATGCCATCTCTATTACTCGCGAGATTTGGGTTTCATCAAGCACTCTATCACCCGCATCATTGATGTTTTTTGCGATAAACTCATCTGAGCTAGCTTTAGAGACTTGGTTGCCATTTTCAGTGATACTGGTGCGTTGTTTATTTTTTAGAGCCGCATCCATATCAGCTTGCATAGTCGCAAATGCTGACGGCGCATTTTCAGACTCTGAGTGGATTTCACGTGTTGAATGGATCTCACGTATTGAATGGGCATCACATATTGCGTTTGCATCGGAATTAGATACTGTTAAATCTTGATAACTTGCCATAACTTTACCTTTTAAACATTAGCGCGTGTTGAGCGGCTTAGTGAAAAGAGTTCGATATTGACGCTTAGCTAAGTTGTGCCATGCGCCAATGATGTTCGATATGGTCATTGATAACACTCTGAATGAAATAATAACTATGGTCGTGACCCGCCTGATAACGCAATGTTAAAGGCTGTTTTGCTTTTTCACAAGCCTGTTGTAGCTTAGACGTTTGCAACTGGCCTTCTGCTAAAAAGTTATCTGCAGCGCCCTGATCCACCAAAATACTCGAGTACTGCTGACCGACTTTTTCAATCGTCTTTGAGGCATCTGCTTGTGACCATAGTGACTCGTCCTTACCAAAATACTCAGTGTAAGCGGCCTCACCCCATGCCGACTCACTGGCAGCGCATACTGGCGACAGTGCAGAAACACTGACAAACTTACTTGGGAATTTAAATCCTAAAAGCAGCGCACCGTGACCACCCATCGAGTGCCCCGTAATGCCAATACTGTGGATTGGAAACTCTGAGCGCAGCAAGTCATATAGCTCATCGACGATGTAGCTTTGCATATTGAAGTTGTCTGCCCAAGGTGCTTGGGTGGCATCGATATAATAGCTGGCCCCTTGACCCACAAAATAGCGCTCATCATTGGGCACATCATGGCCTTCACTACTGCGAGGAGAAGTATCAGGCGCTATCAATATCATGCCAAGCTCACTACATTTCTGCTGAAAATGCGCTTTGTGCGTGACATTGTCAGCATTACAAGTGAGGCCCGACAAGTATAGAATCGCTGGGCAAAGTCGGCCAGCAAGTGCTTCTTCAGGCAGATAAATACTGAACGTCATCGGCGTTTTAGTAGACGTTGATTGATGACTATAATAGTGTTGCTCGCCATCAAAACAGCGATTCACGCTTTTCTTTGTCAGCGGTGAGTTGGCGGATAAACTGTGATTATAAGAATAGTTCATGAGTGATGTTCCTTTTGTTCAAAGCAAAATACGCAATGTTTAGTTTGTAGTAATGGCGGTCTCAACGACTGGCTGATTACCATCATTGTTATGAACGATATTAATAGCCGTATCGGACTCGTTAGTGATACTAGCGACGGATGGTCGAGTGTTATCAAATAACACTTGTTCGAACGCAGGCAATGCTGTTTCCATGAGGCTGCCGATGACCATCTGCGGCTCTGATGGCTCAAAGCCCATCAAGCTTTCGCGTTCACTGACACGCAATCTCGCGTCTTTGAATGCTGTCTCAAAACTGGTATTACTTCGTAGACTCTCAGCAAAAAATGCTTGCCCAAAGTAAGTCATCTCCGCTGTATTGGTACAGCCAAATGAGGCTTTATCAGTGGCTGATGCAGTAATTACTACGGTCGTTGGAGATGCCAAATCATCGATGAATGAGCCTGAATAACAAGCGGACACCACAATCACACGCCAGCGAATACCTGACGCATCTAGTGCCTCACGTAGCCAAGCGGCATCTAAATTATCCATCTCAATCGGTGGATTGGCCAGTTGCACGATGTCCTCGTTGCCATGTGAAGATAGCGTGAGAAATAAGACATCTTCGTCGGCATTCATCTGCTGACCGATTCTTTTTAGACCACGCAAGATACTGGTCTTGGTCGCGATTGGCTCATCCATCCAGCTATAGGTGTTGTTAATCAATGAAAGTGAGTGCCCACTAGTGCCAAAACGCACATCAAACAGCTCACGTACCTTGTTAATCTCAGAACGAAAAACGTTTTGATCAGAGAAACCTGCCACACCCATGAAGTACCAGTCAGTCTTACCTGGCGTACTTGGATCAATGCTGTTTAATGCTTGCTGTAACAAACGGGGCTGCTCATATAATGCAGCCTCTTCTAAGACAGGCTCTACAGGAATTTGCTTAAATATGGGTTGGTCAGCGACATTACGCTGCCAAATCGTGAGAAGTGCCACAGCACCTACCAGTACGATAACCCGCTCCCACCACGGTATACGCAAGCGATGGAAGAAAATCCACATCAACGCTAAGGTTTGCCATAAAAACAGCACTAAAAATAAGACGGGTAAAAATGAATAACTCCAATTGGGCAACCAACCATAGCTACTCAAGTATTGCACCAAGCTCTGTAATAGCGCTGATAATGTATCAGCAACCAACCACAACACTACGGGCACAAAGACCAGCGCTTGATTACCAGCACGCCGTGCCAGAATAATGCCGCTCAATAGAATAATCATTGGCCAAATTAGATAACTAACCAACCCTTGCTCATTAAAGATACTGCCACTTTCGGCAGCCAACCAAGAAAACAATACATTGCTACCGAGTGCTAACAGCGCAAACACAGCAAACTGTATAAAAGTGGGCTTGACCCAAGAAAACGCACGCGTCGACCCTACCAGCATCCATAAGGTTGCAATAATATTGGCAGCGAAGTTGAGCGAAAAGCGCTGAAGAGATACGGTTTTTAACGACGCAAGTGACAAAGACTTAGACCTCTAGCCAGCCGAGAAAATAAAGTGAGTCAATGATAATTATAGTCGGGGTAATTGAGAGTTAGTACAAGGCAACCGAGTGTACATAGTACAGCTGTACCACATACAAGATTGACATCATACTAATTTACCAATACTTTGACTATGTTTTGATATATTAGCCATTTACTGCCTTTAACTTACATTTTTGCATGGCCTATAAACATCAATTTTATATTTAATTCACTATGAAAGGGTTATAAGAGGCATCAAATACTGCCTAATAGTTTAGCTCGCTAATCTATCGCGATTGTAACGGATTGTCGGTCAAGAGGATAAGGCTGATTTGTAAAATTTGCTCATATTTGAGCCAAAAAAAAACAAAAAAGAGGCCTTGCGTACAAGACCTCTTTTTTTATTAAATACCAGTCATTATCTCATTAATAACTCATTAACACGTTTTAGATAAGCCGCTGGATCTTCTAATTGACCGCCATCTGCTAGCAATGCTTGATCAAAAATCACTTGCGCCAAATCATCAAACTGTTCGCTGCTTTCTAGCTTTTTAATCAATGGATGATCAGGGTTTACTTCAAGTGTTGGTTTGCTCTCTGGTACGTCCTGCCCCATCTGCTTAAGCATTTGAATCATCTGTGGTGACAGCTCACCTTCGCCCACAACTAAGCAAGCTGGGCTATCAACCAAACGCGTAGACACTTTGACGTCTTTAGCACGTTCGCTTAGAGCTGCTTTGAGCTTATCGACTACAGGCTTTAAAGTTTCTTCTGCTTTTGACGCTTCCGCTTTCTCTGCTTCGTCTTGCAAGTCACCTAAATCTACAGCACCTTTTGCGATGTTTTGCAGCGGTGTCTCATCAAATGAAGTTAAGAAGTTCATCGCCCACTCATCGACACGACTGGTCATCAAAATAACTTCGATGCCTTTCTTTTTGAACAGCTCAAGTTGCGGGCTATTTTTTGCAGCAGCCAAATTATCAGCCGTTAGATAATATATGGCTTTTTGGCCTTCTTTCATACGGCCTTTATAATCTTCAAAACTGGTCTTTAGACCGTTTTGCGTGCTGGTGGCATAACGAAGCAATTTGGCAATACGTTCTTGATTGCCCATGTCTTCGCCAAGACCTTCTTTGATAACATCACCAAACTCTGCATAGAACTGTGCAAACTTTTCTTGCTTATCACTATCTTCACTATTGCCCAAACTTGCCAATGTCGTCAAGATACGACGCGCGTTACCATCGCGGATAGACTTCACATCACGCGACTCTTGTAATAGCTCACGGCTGACGTTCAGTGGCAAATCTGCTGAATCGATAACACCTTTGACAAAGCGTAGATACATCGGTAGCAGCTGCTCTGCTTCATCCATGATAAAGACACGTTTGACATATAACTTGAGGCCATGTTGCTGCTCTCTAGTATATAAGTCTGCAGGTGCTTTCTTAGGGATATACAAAAGCTGAGTGTACTGCACACGGCCTTCTACACGGTTATGTGTCCACGTAAGTGGTGCATCCATGTCATATGAGATATTTTTATAAAAATCAACATACTCATCATCTTCAATTTCAGATGCTGAACGTGTCCATAGTGCACTGGCCTTGTTAATGGTTTCCCATTCGTCAGTCAATACCATCTCGCCACCAGTAGGTGCCTGATCATCAGAGCTGTCGTTCTCATCTTCTTTTACGTCTTCTTGCCAGATCTCTTTACGCATCTGAATCGGCAAGCTGATATGGTCAGAGTATTTATTTACCAGGCGCTTGATTTTGCCACGATCTAAATAGCTGTCTTCGCCTTCGGAGTACTCTTCTTTTAAGTGTAAAGTGATCGCAGTGCCACGTGTCTCTTTCGTGATAGGCTCAACCGTAAAGCTACCAGTGCCATCTGATACCCAGCGCACGCCTGTATCTGCAGGCTCGCCTGCTTTGCGCGATTCAACGCTAATCGTATCTGCCACGATAAAGCCTGAGTAAAAACCAACCCCAAACTGACCAATTAATTGGCCTTCTTGCTTTTGTGATTCAGATAATTTGTCCAAAAACGCTTTGGTACCTGACTTGGCAATCGTACCTAAGTTTTCGATAGCATCTGCTTCATTCATACCAATACCATTATCGGTAAAGGTAATGGTTTTAGCTTCTTCATCGACAGCGATGCGAATTTTTAACTCGCCATCATCTTCGTAGAGACTGTCATCATTTGTGCCTTCAAAACGCAATTTATCACAGGCATCAGAGGCGTTAGACACCAATTCACGGACAAAGATATCGGCATTAGAATATAGTGAATGCGTGACCAAATGCAGCAACTGCGCCACTTCTGCTTCAAACGTATGTTTTTTTAATTCTGGATTCAGACCTTCAGCTTGAGTTGCTTCACTCATAAAAACTCCTTTAAATTCTATGAAAGACCTATTATAAGATAACGATAAATTTACCAGAGCTGACTTACTAATATTAGAAAACCTGCCGTGCGCAATATCGTTAAACTGTCTATACTAATAGGGGCATAGAAGAAAATTTCAAGCGTAAATGGGTTATTCAATAAAAAACACCGCTTTAGTTTCCTAAAGCGGTGTTTTCAGATAGTACTTATTGTTGCTCAGTACTCATAAAAGCTTTCTTTCAATAGTAAACAACTCAAGTTGCACAGCTTATTCTGAATAAGCTTCTAGCAATATATCCAAAATAGTAGTCAATTTTTTTGAAAAACGATTGTTCTTTTTCATAGTAACCTTCAGTACAGCAATATTATGTTGTTAGACACTATTACAACCGATTACTATGATTATGTAAAATATATTAAATACATATTTTTGTTTTGTTTTTTAAAACAGCAACAATCATTAAACGTTTAGCGCGGCATCGGACGAATAGTCAGAATTTGCTCACTGCGACCAAATGGCCCTTGTATGTCATGCAACACAGCACTGGTCAGCCCTATCCCATCATCGCCGTATTGCTGCACGGCTTCAATACCGAGCCAGCGGCCTTGCGGTATACGATGCATATGAATTTGCAAATCAGTGTTTGGAAACATCCATTCTAACTTTGACAGCCCAAGACCAAGTCGCGGTACGACACCATTAGCGGTATCAACCATGCCTAGCAAGTGCACTATGTCATCGGTAGGTTCGCCTTCGATCATTTCCATATCATTAGTAATCCACACCATCCCTTTACCGGGGCGACGGTCAGGTTCTGCAACTAGGCGTACACTTTCGATAAAACCACCCGGCCACCCTTTCATATCCTCCCAAACTGGCAAATCTTCAGGTCTATGTTTGGCTTTTTGATCTTCAAGCCCTGCTATAGGACTAGTATCTTGCGTCATGAGTCGCCAAGCTCTTGCAATGATAGCATCGCGGCCACGACTACTCATCACTGCCTCAACCAGCTCAATGGTCTTGCCCGGACGAATACAACGCGTGGTAATGGTAAAGTCATCGAGCGGTATTAACCCTAAAATATCGAGGCTGATACGGGCAATACGAGTGCCTGCTTGTGGTGCATACCCCTTTAGTTCAGCAGTAAGCAAACCTGTCGCTGGTGCCATATGTTGCTCATGCTCATTCCAAGCACCTTGTGCATGCTTGGTTGGCTGATAGTATGCAACGCTAACGCCATCATCCTGTTGTTCTCGTTTGATAAACTTATAATAAGCGGTCATAACTGTCCTATGTTTTTGCTTTTTATTTTATTGAGTAAGCTCTTGCTTTCTTATCATGAGGATATTACGAGCTTTTCTTATAAAAAATAATAAAAAAATCATCAGCACAACAAGTGCTGCATAAAAAAACGTTCTTTCTGACATGAATTTCATCATGTTCATAAACAATACGAATGCTACTACCACGGTCACCAGCATATTAATTTTTAATTGCTTATTAACTTCAGCGAGAGTGGCCGTTGCTAGTACAAATTTATTGTTTTGCTTGTTCATTCTACTTTGCTCATAGTAGGTAGTTTTTAGTAGTAGGTAGTTTTTAGTAGTAGATAGTTTTTAGTAGTAGATAGTTTTTAGTCGATAACTTTTATAGTAGCTGGTTTTACGTTACTTACCGACTTGGGTGATCGGAATACGTAGGGCTTTAGGCAAACTAAATATCACATTTTCCTCAATACCTGATAGCTCGCTAGGGAGGTCGCCACCCCAGTCTTGTAGCTGTTGTAGCACTTCTTGAATCAATACTTCAGGCGCTGATGCACCAGCAGTTACCCCGATGCTCTGCACACCTTCTAACCAGCTTTTATCCATTTCGCTGGCATTATCAATCAAATAAGCATGGCAATTCATACGCTCTGCTAATTCACGCAGACGGTTAGAATTCGATGAGTTTGGTGAGCCAACGACCAATACCACCTCACAGCGACTGGCTAAGTCTTTTACCGCATCTTGGCGGTTTTGGGTGGCATAGCAAATATCGTCTTTACGTGGCCCTTGAATACTAGGAAACTTCTCACGTAACGCATCGATGACGCGTGCCGTGTCATCCATAGATAAGGTGGTTTGAGTGACAAATGCTAGACGCTCAGGATCCTGTACTGTCAATGCCGCGACATCACTCTCATCTTCAACCAAATGAATATGACCACCATGGCGACGGTTAAAGCGCCCCATCGTGCCCTCTACTTCAGGGTGTCCAGCATGACCAATCAATACCGCATCCATCCCATCTTGTGCAAACTTAGCGACTTCAATGTGTACCTTAGTCACTAGCGGACAGGTGGCGTCAAATACTGTCAAATCACGACGCTCCGCTTCATCTTCCACCGCTTTTGACACGCCATGAGCAGAGAAAATAACGATAGAGCCATCAGGCACTTCGTGAAGCTCTTCGACGAATACCGCACCGCGATTGGCCAAATCTGAAACGACAAATTTGTTATGTACCACCTCGTGGCGAACATAAATGGGCGGCTCAAAACGTGTTAATGCTTCGTTCACAATCGCAATCGCGCGATCCACACCAGCACAAAATCCACGTGGATTGGCAAGATAAATTTGCATAAGCAGGCCTATCATTAGATAATTTATAGTTAAAGCTTATTTTAAAAGCTTCAAGTCAAATATTGGGATAAATTCATTCTGCTACTTTAGCATAATTTGCTTTTATTGCTCTTGAAAATAGTATGTACTAATAGCAAAGAGTGATGCAACTCACTGATATGACAATATCGTCTGGACAAGAATGGCTTTAATTAAAATAAAAGCCGCAAAAGCAGTTTATAATGACGTATTCACTAACAGTTTATAATAACGTAATCCCTATCGCCTTGTATAATGGCGATTTTTATTTTTACCAGTCTTTAATTGTTTATCAGAACACACTCCATTAGGACAAATTGTATGACAGGTTCATTATTTATTATTACCGCCGCCTCTGGTACTGGCAAAACTTCACTGGTAAAGCAGTTACTTGCCACCACCAACGACTTAACCGTCAGCGTCTCTCACACGACACGCACACCGCGTCCTGGTGAGCTCGATGGTCATCATTATCATTTTACCGACGTGGATAGCTTCAAAAAAGCCATCGACGAAAACAAGTTCCTAGAACACGCAGAAGTATTTGGTAACTATTATGGTACTTCAGAACAAAGCGTGCGTACGCAGTTAGAGGCAGGCGTTGATGTCATCTTAGAGATTGATTGGCAAGGTGCGTTGCAAGTCAAAAAAATATTTACTGAAGCGACGATGGTTTTTATCTTGCCGCCTAGCCTCGCTACCTTACGTCAGCGCTTATCGACCCGTGCACAAGACAGTATAGAAGTTATCGAGCAGCGTTTGGCAGGTTCAGTGAACGAGATGTCACAGTATGTGCATGCTGACTTTGTAATTATTAATGACAACTTTGAAGTGGCATTGACTGAACTAAAAGCGATTATCGTGGCAGATAGACAGACACTCGCTCGCCAGCAGCAGCGTTATCATCGCACGATTAGTAACTTGCTCAACAGCAACACAGACCTATAAATCAAGCACCGATAACTGCCTAGTAGCGTATAAAATAAGTAGCGACAAACAGATACGCAAAAAGCAACTACGCGACTGGGCAAAAAATGCTATAATGTCTAGCTATTCCCCTTTTATATTTTTGATATTATTTTTATTGAGTAGCGGTAAAGTCCGAGACTAATAAAAACAACCGAGGTAGCTATTTATGGCACGAGTGACGATTGAAGATTGTTTGGATAATGTTGATAATCGCTTTGAACTAATTTTAGTAGCAAGCAAGCGCGCACGTCAATTGGCCAAAGGTCTCGCTGAGCCAATGGTTGATGTCGATAACGACAAGCCTACTGTATTGGCATTACGTGAAATTGCCGCTGGTAAAATCACTCGCGATATTCTGAATCAACCAGAGCATAATTTTGCGACCAGCTCGCTAGATTTAGCACTGTCAGGCGATCATAGTTTTTAGTAACTGATTGCTAAAATAAGTATGTAGCCACTATATACTTATAATAGAAACCACAGCTTATGCTGTGGTTTTTTGATTATAAACTATAATGATAGCCACTGGACTGGTTTAACCCCTATTTATACGTCAAAACCTACCATTGAGTTATAATTTTTAATTTTTTACAGCGCCGACTCGCTTAGCAGTTGACATTGAATGTGATTTGCGATTAATTAGAGGATGGGCTACCCATTCTTATGTTTTTTCTCAAGATTTTTATAGTATTCACTCAGTCACCATTTACCTCGACAGACAATCAGGCAAATAGGTAATGGAAAATAGGATCGTTACTTTATGAGTCAAACCTTACCCAAACTCAGTCATCACCTAGTGGATGACGCTCAATATAACTTGCTGCGCTCAGTAGGTTATCTCACTGCCGCTGAACGCCGTGATATTGTTGATGCCTGTGAGTTCGGTGATATTGCGCACATCAAAGACAAGCGCAAATCAGGGGAACCTTATATCACCCACCCGATTGCGGTTGCTGAGATACTGGCAGGTTTTCGATTGGACCGAGATACCGTTATTGCCGCCATTTTGCATGATACGGTCGAAGATACTGATGTGAGCTATGAGCAAGTTGAGCAGCGCTATGGCATCGTGGTGGCAAGATTGGTTGATGGTGTGACCAAGCTAAAATCCTCTTCGCATAATAAGCAACAAAACAAAGCCGCGACCTTTCATAAGATTTTGACCGCCACGCTTGCTGATCCGCGTGTGTTGATTATTAAGCTTGCCGACCGCTTACACAATATGTCTACACTTGACGCAGTGCGTCCTGAAAAGCAACGCACTACTGCACAAGAAACGCTAGATTTTTATGTGCCCTTTGCGCGGTTGATGGGTCTCAATGATATTGCTGATTATATCGAAGTACTGTGTTATCGCAATCTTGACTCTGATATGTATAACAAGATATCTGATAAGTTACTACAACATGGCCTAGGACGTAACTTTCAGAGAGAAGCCATTCATCGCTATTTGAGTATTGTACTCAATAACTTGGATCTGAATGGACTGGTCACTGTCTTAGACAATCGCGTGGTGATATACCGTCAGTTTTTCCGAAACCGTGGCGAGATTAATGCGCTACTACGTCATTATGCGTTTGAGATTATCCTCGACAATATCGAAGCATGTGACAAACTCGCTTATTACCTGATTAAAAAATACCAAATTGACGATACTCATATCGCTGATAATATTCGTCGACCACTACCGGGTGGCAATCAATCGCTCACGCTTATCTATGAACGCGATAACGATGTCGTCAAAGTGACTATTTTGACCAAGCAAATGCAAAATGCTGCCAGACTTGGGGTCATCGGTGCAGAACATGCCTCCGATGTCAGTCAATCAGTCATTCAAGCATCACTACGCAACATGAAAGACTTGGTCGATGAAGACAATTTAAATACACATAGTCCTGATTTTGCAGCAGCAGTCGCCACGATTAATGAGCTGATGGATTATCTGCACTCCAGTAAAATCATCTGCTATAGCCCAAAAGGTCGTGCCTATGAGCTACCACAAGGGGCAACGGCGCTAGACTTTGCCTACGCTGTCGGACCGATGGTAGGTAATGTGGCCGTTGGTGCCAATATTGAGGGCAAAGTTGCCAAACTTGGCACCGTGGTAAAAAATGGACAGCTGGTTGAAATTGAAGTCAACAGTCACTCAGAGCCGAAAGCAGAATGGCTTGGGTTTGTGGTCACCAACAAAGCCCGTGAAGAAATTTTACGTTGGTTTAAAGATTTATCCGCTGCAGACAAGCAGCACCATGGTCAGCAAGCATTGGACAGGGCACTAAGAACCTACCAAAAAAGTCTGGATGACTTGACCGAAAGTGACTGGAAAAACCTTACTGAATGGCGTGGGCTGACAGAGAAAGAGGCATTATTTGAACAGATAAGCTCTGGCACGTTATTACCACAACTCGTGGTGACCCGCTTATTCAGCGATGAAGTTCGTGATCTGCAAGCTCGAGAGCATAGCGATGACATGACTCAACCGCAGCAGCTCATAGTAAATGCCTCTGGGGTTGAACTCGACTTCGCCAACTGTTGTCATCCTATCTACGGTGACCCTATCGTTGGCCATTTATCGCGCCATGGTCTGGTGGTGCATCGACACAAATGCTTCTCTTTGGACGACATCCGTAAAGACAATCCCTATCAAGTGATTCAGCTACGTTGGCGTAATGATAAAGCGGTCAAACAAGGCGATCCAGATGAATACAATATTAAAAACACTGGTAAAATTCGCTTTCCTGCTTATTTAAAGCTCTCTGTCGCTCTCAGCGACGAGCAAATCACTGAAGTCGTTTATCATTTGCGTCAATTAAACATGGGCATCGAAACCGTCGACGTCCGTAACAGTGATACCATCATCCACATTATTGTACGTAGTCGCAACCACTTAGCACAGGGTATTCGAGAGCTGCGCTCATTACTTGGCTTTCCTAATATCATACGCCTATATCAACTATAGTATAATCAATCGATATAAATCAGATACAGCATCAGGCTCGCTCAGCCTACTATTTGTAGTACCTGCACTAGCCTTTGTTATTTATAAGAATAGTGCCTGAGTTGTTTTTACGTCGTATATAGGTCATCTTGAATAGGTTATCAGAGCGATGGCTTATCATTAACGCCTGCTTAAGAAAGCGTTGAATATTTTATTCAGCAATTTTAGAAAACTCTCAAATAATGATAAACTGTTTTACTTGATTTTTAGCACCTACAATTAAGGCATATCGTCATTTATACTGACATCTACAAAATGATGATACGCCACTATCAACCAAACCAAAAAAGCATAAAAAGGACATAATATGACTCGTCAAACTATCCAAACTGATAAAGCCCCTGCCGCTGTTGGTACTTACTCACAAGCCGTAAAAGTCGGCAATACTGTTTATATTTCAGGTCAATTAGGTTTTGATCCTGATGCGATGGAATTGAGAGAAGGTTTTAAAGCACAAGCAGAGCAAGTATTTGAAAATATCAAAGCCATCTGTGAAGCTGCTGGTGGTAGTTTGAACGACGTGGTTAAATTCAATGTGTCGTTAACTGATTTGAGTGATTTTGCTGTTTTAAACGAAGTATTTGTAGCCAATTTGAGCGAGCCATATCCTGCCCGTGCAGCGGTTCAAGTAGCAGCATTACCTAAAGGTGGCGTGGTTGAGATTGAGTCTATCCTATATATCGACTAATTTTGACAGTTACTAATTTTAATGGTGACTCTGCTTAAATAAAATATTGTATATTGAACCATCATAAGCTTAGCATCATGCTAAGCTTATTAGTCTCTGTCTCTTTTTTGACATCAATCTCATCAAACTGCGAAGCCTTTTATGTTGGTACAAGTTGCTCTGCCCGTGCCCCTTTATCGGGTATTTGACTATAGCCTACCAGCGAATGTACATGCTTTGCCAAATACGATTGCCATATCCATACCGCATATTGGTAGCCGCGTTGAGGTATCATTCGGTCGCCAGACTCTAATCGGTATCGTAGTGGCTCATATCTCCGAAGCCGATAGTAGCGTGCCACTCAATAAGCTCAAACCTATCAATAAATGCCTGGATGCTGAGCCTATTCTAGACGACCGTATGCTAAAGCTCGCTTCTTGGATGTCGCGTTATTATCACTATCCTCTCGGGGACGTTCTAGCAGTCATCTTACCAACCCTCGTTCGTCAGGGTAAGCCGTTAGATCTGCTGATTACACACTGGCGAATTCTGCCCCATATCACTGACGATGACTTTCATACCAATGCAAAAAAGCAGAAGCAGCAATTTGATATGCTCAAGCTGCATGGCGAGCGCGGTGCGAGTGAAGACGTACTGTTATTAGAAGGTATGCAAAGAGCGTTCTTAAAAACGTTGGAAGAAAAAGGACTTATCGAGCGCTATATTGAGCCAAAACAAGCACCTGCGCCTGTCAAACTTGCAAAAATGCCACTTGATCTCAACGATGAGCAAAAGCTTGCTGTTGAAGCCATCGTCGCTGCTCATGAATCTGGATGCTATACAGGGTTTTTACTCAACGGCATCACTGGTAGCGGTAAGACTGAAGTCTATCTACAAGCGATGCAGGCAGTATTAGAAGCCGGCAAACAAGTCTTAATTTTGGTGCCCGAAATTGGATTGACGCCGCAGACGCGTGCACGATTCGCCAGTCGCTTTGCCGCACATATTGTTTTGCTACACTCAGGAATGAACAATACCCATCGTTTACAAGGGTGGCAAGACTGTCGTACAGGTCATGCGCAAATCATCATTGGTACACGCTCATCAGTGCTGTACCCCTTTGCTAATTTAGGGTTGATTGTCGTCGATGAGGCACATGATGGTTCCTACAAACAGCAAGACACACTGCGTTATCATGCCGCTGACGTTGCATTATATCGTGGGCTACAAGCCAACATCCCAGTTGTGCTAGGTACAGCCACTCCTTCTCTTGAACATCTAAAATTGGTCGATGACGGCAAACTCGTAGAGTGTCAACTGCTCACTCGCCCTGGCAATGCCAAGCCTGCCACCATGCAACTCATCGATGCACGCCTGCAAAGCACCCATCAGCAAGCACAGGACGATGGTGCGCGCTACGATACAGGTTTGACCGATGCATTAATTGGGGCGATACGAAAAACACTAGAAGCGGGTAATCAGGTATTAATATTCCT
Organism: Psychrobacter sp. NZS113; assembly: GCF_015864825.1. GTDB lineage: Bacteria > Pseudomonadota > Gammaproteobacteria > Pseudomonadales > Moraxellaceae > Psychrobacter. The sequence continues at coordinate 75,020 of NZ_JADYWL010000006.1, read as the reverse complement.
AAACCGTCGCGGCTATGCGCCTGTTTTATTATGCGAGGCTTGTGGTTGGCAGGCCGACTGTCCGCGCTGTGATGCTCATTTAACTGTTCATTATAATAGCCGGTCTCAACATAACACTTACGTCAGCAGCTCTTATTTAAAATGTCACCATTGCGACTGGCAATCCTATATTCCTACTATATGTCCTGATTGTGGTAGTCAAAATTTGGATGCCAAAGGTATGGGAACTACGAGGCTCAGCGAAAACCTGCATGCTATTTTTGCCAATCCGCAAACCAGTAAAGAGCTGTACCCCATTATTCAGATAGACCGTGATACCACAAGACGTAAAGACAGCTGGGAAAATATCTACCAGCGTATCAACGAAGGCACTCCTGCTATATTAGTCGGCACGCAAATGGTCGCAAAAGGTCATCACTTCCCCAACGTCACACTGGTCTGTTTGCCTAACGCTGATCGTGGCTTTTTATCAGCAGATTTTCGCTCACCTGAGCACACTGCACAGCTCATGATTCAAGTGGCTGGGCGCGCTGGACGCGGTGATAAATCTGGACAGGTATTGATTCAAACTCTACAACCAGATAATGAACTGTTATTAAAACTGGTAAAGGACGGATACCTATCCTTTGCGCGTGAACTACTACAAGAGCGTAAAATGATGGGACTACCGCCTCATACTCATGCTGCGTTGATACGCTGTGAGGGCAAGACACTTGCCGCCACTACTCAAGCGCTCAAAGATGCCATTAGTATTCTACCGAACGCACACCATCTTGCCGTGCTTGGTCCTATCGATGCACCGATGAGTAAAAAGAACAGTCGTTACCATGCGCAACTACTGCTCTTAGCCAAAGATAGACGCCAATTACACCATGTACTAAATCAATGGTGGGAGCCAGTACTTGCCTTGCCAAATGCCAAGTATCTTAAGCTTACCTTGGACATTGATCCAGTTGGTTGGTAACCTAAATACCTTAAGCACCTATCGCTAAACTCTGTAAAGCCAACATTGACGATCGAATTCAATGTCAGAGAATTTGAGGGTTGTTATGACTACAGAAGATTCAAAGGCTAATGCAATTCATGATACGCATCAGAGTGCTGCTGATACGCATGAACATCAGCACGATGAGCAAAACTCTCATGATTCACACTTAGAGCAGTTAACTTCACCGCAAGATACCAAAGGCTACCAGCGCACATTGCTATTTAGCTTCATTATCATCACTGGCTACATGTTCATTGAAGCCATTGGTGGCTGGCTTACTGGCAGTTTAGCGTTATTGTCTGATGCAGGTCATATGCTCAGCGATGCAGTCGCACTTGGTGCCACCTTAATGGCATTCAAAATTGGCGAAAGAGCAGCCACTCATCAAAAGACTTTTGGCTATAAACGCTTTGAGATATTGGTCGCGACCGTCAATGGCGCTACGCTCATTATTATTGCGTTAATGATTTTTTATGAAGCACTTAAACGCTTTAACGCTCCTTCTGACATTGCTACTCAGAGCATGCTTATCATCGCGACTATCGGTATGCTTGTGAATATTTTGGTCGCATGGCTGATGCACCGAGGTAGCCATAATGGAGAGGCACATGGTCATAGCCATGAGGGAAATGACACCAAAGCAATAAATAATACAGCTGACACGAAAGAACCCGTTAACCTTAATATGCAAAGTGCTTACTTACATGTATTAAGTGATTTAATGGGGTCAGTGGCTGCGATTATTGCAGCGCTATTGATGATGAGCTTTGGTTGGGTGTGGGCAGATGCGGTAGCGTCAATCATCGTTGCCGTCTTGATTCTCTTTAGTGGTTACCGCGTTGTACGTGATTCTGTACATATCTTGATGGAAGGTACGCCAGCAGGAATCTCACTAATCACGGTCAAGGAGACATTGGTTGCCCATCCACAGGTACAGAAAGCCCATGACCTGCATGTTTGGAGTATTACCAGTGGTCTCAATGCCTTGTCTTGCCATGTTGTCGTCGATGGCGAGATGAACATTCACGAATCAAGCCTATTGATTGCCAATTTAGAACAACGCTTGCTCACGCTTGGCATACATCACGCTACCATCCAAGTCGAAAGCTCATCGCACCCGCAGACTAAGTCACATAGCGATGCGTTGGTCTGCGATATTTCCGAACAAGCAACTGATAATAACAGTCACATTGGACATAACCATTGACTATGATCCATTTATAACAAGCAAATGAATATAAAATAAGTAAATGTTAACAAATAAAAAATCTCAAATTCATGTCACCCTAGTTTCTATCAATGTAATAGCATGTCACAAATAATGAAAAATTGAGTCTCGTTGCCATATTTTTAATAGAAATTCTGTATACTTAAGACTTAAAAAACTTATTCACGATCTATTGAAGATATACCATTATGTCTAGACGCTCAGCGCCCTTTGTCGCCCCTGACTATATCGACGATCCCACTTCAAAAGACGGCAAAAAACACGCCAAAGTTTTGCTGTCAACGATGCAAGAAGATATTGCGAGCTTTCGTGATGAGCAATTTCCACCTGATATTTTGCGCCAAATTCGTGACATGCCTATTTATGAAGGCAACTTGGCAGAAGTCCAAGCCTACCAACAGCGCTGGCAAACGATACTTGAGCGCGCGATGGCATTTTACCCTGCAGCCAATCTACCGCCCGACTATCTACCACTACCAGCCAGCCTTGAGATTCCTCAGTTTATCTATCACGTTCAACGTCTGCATTTAACCAAGACTCGTGCCAAAGAATCCAAAAGCTTTGGTTCAGTGGGTGCGCTGACTGATAAATGCGGTGATTATAGTGCTGATGAAATTGCACGTATGTCGGCAGTATTCGATAACGATGATGAGGCACGTTTGGTTGCACATCGTGAGTTTATTGATCTACGCGCTTATGTATTTTGCCGTGATAATAAAGGTGAGATGCTAGAGCCCGAACGGGTACGCTTTTATCGTACTGGACTCATCGTCCATGCTTTACCCGATTTTAAAATAGTCGATAGCAGACAGACCCCACGTAAGCGCCGTAATGATGCTTATAACAATCCGCTTGCTGATAATGGCATTTGGAAGATTTACCGTAAAAAATAACCTACGTTGACGCTATATTATTTTTACTATAGCCACTTTATATTGTTTGTCTTATTACCCCATCTTAAGGATCTCAGATGCTTGCTGCCGCCGCCGGCTCACCAAATTTAATGTTACAAGCTACAATCTTCTTAGGAGCAGCACTGCTCTTTGTACCCCTTGGTAAACGATTTGGTATTGCGACGGTCTTAGGTTATCTCATCACAGGTCTGATATTGGGCCCTAGCGGCCTAGATGTAGCGGGCGACGCTGAGAGCTTATTACACTTTTCTGAGTTTGGCGTGGTGATGCTGCTATTCATCATTGGTCTGGAGCTTCAACCTTCACGACTATGGGCATTACGGCGCTCCATATTTGTACTTGGTGGCTTGCAAGTCGGCCTGACCGGCACGCTACTGATGTTACTTTTACATCATTTTTTCTCCTTACAACTGGATACTGCTTTTATCGTAGGCTTTGGCCTTGCCCTCTCTTCTACTGCATTTGTATTACAGATATTGACTGAAAAACAGCAGCTTGCCAGTACACATGGTCGAGAAGCTTTTACTATCTTGCTATTCCAAGATATTGCCGTTATTCCTTTACTAGCCGTTATTCCGTTTTTGTCAGGGGTGCGCGAGCAAAGCTATGATTTGATTTATTTTGGTAAAGTGTTTGCCGTATTTGCTGGACTCATTTTTGCCAGTCGCTATGTTGTTCGACCATTCTTTAAATTTGTGGCATCAAGTGGCGCGTCAGAACTGTTAACGGCAGTCGCCCTATTTATCGTGATGGGTGTGTCTATTTTGATGGGGCAAATTGGTCTATCGATGGCTTTAGGTGCATTCTTAACTGGTGTATTGCTAGCGGATTCAGAGTATCGCCATGAGTTAGAAGCGAGTATCGAGCCCTTCAAAGGTCTGCTGTTAGGCTTGTTCTTTATGTCGGTTGGGATGCTAACCGATGTCAAACTCATATTAGCCGAGCCCGTCTTTATCATCGGCTGTGCAGTGGCACTGATAGTGATCAAATTCGGTGTCGTTACTTTGATTGCAAAAGCATTAGGCAATCGTTGGCCGACCAGTCTCAGACTCGGTGTGACTCTCGCTCAAGGTGGTGAGTTTGCTTTTGTGCTGTTTAGCGTCGCTACCGCGCAAAATGTCCTGCGTCCTGAGCTTGCCAATACACTCAATCTTATCGTGACTATCTCTATGGCTCTCACGCCAGTGGCATTCTTGTTATTAGAAAAGATAGGTGAGCCCTTATTTGCCAAAAGCAAACCAAGCCGTGAATATGATTCGATTCCAGACCATGAGCATCAGGTGATCATCGCCGGATTTGGCCGCGTTGGTCAGATTATTGGTCGTGTTCTGCGTATGCACAATATTGAATTTACCGCCATCGAGCGCTCCGCAAATCGTGTGGATTTTGTTCGAAAATTCGGTAACCAAGTTTACTATGGTGATCCAAAAAACCCTGAAATCTTACGCGCTGCTGGTATCAAAAAAGCACGCGTCTTTATTCTCGCTATTGATGATTTGGAGCGCTCAATCACGACCGCTCAATATTTACGTAAAAACTATCCAGATGTAATTGTATTAGCACGCGCGCGTGATCGTCAGCATTACTACCGCCTACGTGAAGTGGGTGTCCGTCATATATGGCGTGAGACTTATTTATCGTCTTTGGATATGTCGCGTGAGTCGTTACAACTGCTCGGTATCTCACCAGAAAAAGCACGTGAGACAGTACAAACTTTCCGTGATTATGATGATGATTTGATTGAACGTCAGCAAGCTATTTATGATGATGAAGCCAGCATGATCGAATCGGCGCAATCAGCAATGGCAGAGCTTGAGAGCTTATTTGATGAAGACATTGGTAAAGCACGAAAAATGGATCTGACCGATTTTTATGAAGCGTTAAAGAGTCAAGCGACGCCAGTCGATGAAAAAGACGATATCGTCACAGACGCTAAAAAATAATAGCGCAGCGCCCTATTCAGGCAAGCAGCTTGACGGTGCTTGCCGTTTGTTTAGCGACGTCATACAGTTCCAACTATCGCTGTCTGGCACATGATAAAAGACCAGTGTCTGATCATTCAGATAGCGTATCGGAAACTTGATGTTCTGAATCGTTGCAATCACTGCACAGTCAGTTTCTGCTACCCCTGCGACAGTGTCATTAATATCAATATTTACCTGCTCTGTTCCCGTATTCAAGGACGAATTAGTTGGGCACTGTCCTGTTTGCTGATAAAGTAATGCCACACGATTTTGTGTCGTTTTGACCGTATCATAAGCATCAAATACCACCTCATTTGCTTTTGGCTTGGCAATAATAGGTAAAAACTGCACCTTAATCACCATTAAGGCAAACGCAAACAATCCAAACCCCAAGCCTAGTCCAAACAGAGTTACCCCACCTTCCCTCTGCAAGTGAGCCTTCTGCGCGTTCTCATCGCGCTGATAGTCCTCCACAACATCGGCAATTTCACGGCGGGCCATACGGTAATAATAAGCGTCTGTCCAACGTGCAACCATAAACGACCAAAACAGCCAGATTATCGCAGCAATGCCTATACGCGTGGCCACCTGATAAGCATCAGGAATATAAGACATCGCCAAAAACTCAAAGGCAACCAGCACCAATGCCACGTTGAGTTGGATAAACGACCATCCTGCAACACTATATACAATAGCATCCATATAGCGCTTGCGATAGAGCAGCCAAGGAAAAGTCACAAAAAATGCGGCCCAGTGCCATTTTGGTGACAGATAACCTTGCTCATCGAACTGCTCAAAGCGCTTGAGATAATAGTGCTGGCTACGATGACCGATAAACCACTTATCCAGCTGTTTACGCTTCGCAGTAGTCAGCTGATCCTGATAAAATGGAGGCGGCGAATCTGTCTCAATAAATAGCATAGTGAGGTGCCCTATTTACTATAAAGAAAAGTTTGAATTCATTATGCATGTTATATGATAACGCCAAAACCGCTGTACAGAATAGTAAACGACCGATAAATATAGTTGATTCAATGTAAAAGAAGTACAAGGCAGCCAATTACGAATATATCTGCAATACGTCAAACGAGATTAACGCTTTGACTCTTTCATGGTAGGTTAAGCATAAGCGTATTAAAAAAGCATTGTCCGTTCACAGCTGTATAGATTTAACTTATAATAAGCGTACATCACCCATTTTATTAAGTCTTGTCAATCCTATGAGTCAACATCCTGATATTAACGATAACATCGATAGTACGAGTACTACTGATGAGCAAACAAACCTTAGCACCAGTATTGAAAGCAATATTGATACTGACATTGATGACAGTGTTGGTAATGAGATAGCGCCTGAAGAAGGCAAACATATTCGTATCGTCAATACGTTTATGAAACGACGTACGCACATGAATAAGAATGCTGAACTGGCACTGACTGCTCCAGAATTTTCTGAGTATCTAGTCAATAACAGTTTTGGTGATGGCAATTTAGAGGGTATCAATAATCTACGCACATTATTCGCTGATAGCCCTAATGGTAGTGAAGCGCCACTTACGGTAGAGATTGGTTTTGGACTGGGTGTTTCATTTATTGAAATGGCAGCAGCAGAGCCTAGCCGCAACTTTGTTGGTGTCGAAGTGCATGAGCCTGGTATTGGTAAATGTGCTTATATGGCAGGCACACAAGGCTTAAAAAACGTCAAAATCATCAACGGCGATGCTATTCAGTTGCTCAAGCAATTACCAGAAAATCATATCGACCGTATCCAACTTTACTTCCCTGATCCATGGCAAAAGAAGCGTCATCACAAGCGTCGCTTTGTCAGTGCGGAACGTATGACCATCGTCACTCGCAGCTTAAAACAAGGTGGCTGGTTTCATACGGCGACAGACTGGGAGCATTATGCATTTTGGATGGTTGAGGTATTAGATGGTTTTACAGGGTTGACCAATCAAGCGGGTGCAGGTAACTTCACCGATCGTCCTGACTTTCGTCCAATGACCAAGTTTGAGCGTCGCGGCCTAGAACGTGGGCATGGCGTATGGGATTTAATCTATATCAAAGATTAATACTAATAACATATTTGTGATAGACCTAAAAAAGCGGCTAATATATTTAGCCGCTTTTTTTGCTTTACAACTGAGCATTTACTGGTTTTCAGATTAATTATTGATAAATTATCAGCTGTAAGCCTTATTTTAGGAGCTTTCACTACTTTTATAAAAAAAACTTATAAAATATTAATACGTGAAACATAGCCCTTAGCCTGTGGTTTATGGCTAAATATATATTTTGACAATTGTGACAATAGTATTAATTCTTGATTATTCCATATCGATAATCTACGCAAACATCGATGCTATAAGGGTTTGGTGAGTTCTCCCCATAAGCTGTGGATAACCCTGTGTATAAGTCACCACTTGACAAGAAATTCCCTAGATAACTTAAAGGGTAAGGTAAAATCGTTCATTTTTTGTACAATTAAAAAATTATTAGAAATCATATACTTACATTAACCTAGTAACTATTTAAAATTATTTTTAATATTATTAAAATAAAATTTCATTACTGGCGATGTTTCACAATTCGTGAATTTTTAGGCTTTGTCTGCTGTGGACAACTCTTAAGCCTATTGACAAACAGTACCATTATATTGTCCAAAATAATAGTTCCTATTTTCATTATTTTAGGCAAACCATCAGCTATATATAATGCGACAGTTAATGTCGTCTACCGTCACTCGATCCACTAAATGACCTTTGAAATTTGTTATAATTACTCTACCCAATCAATAGTACTTAAGAGAAAATATTTGTGACATGCATGTACAGCAAGGCTTAATAGCCATGCCAACAAATGCTAATTATGAACTTATTTTTGCTTATCTCACGATTTGATTTTACTGTATAGTAAGGTGACATAATAAACATTACTGTCTATCTCATCGAGATGACAACCTATTTATCCTAGGTAGATGCTGAATGCTTCTTCCTATTTAAGTGGCAACCCGCACTATTGAGCCGCTACTTTCTATCGTACAAATATATTACGTATAACGCCGAAATTGATAGTTTTACATTAATGATTGAAAATAAGGAATCTAGTATGGACGACAATAAAGCCAAAGCACTTAAAGCAGCACTTGGTCAGATTGAGAAGCAGTTTGGTAAAAACACCATCATGCATTTAGGTGATGACTCAGCTATCATGGATGTCGATGTCGTATCGACAGGCTCATTAGGTCTAGACATTGCGCTTGGTATTGGTGGTCTACCAAAAGGCCGTATCGTTGAGATCTACGGCCCAGAGAGCTCAGGTAAAACAACGATGACCCTGCAAGCCATTGCAGAGTGTCAAAAGCAAGGCGGTACCTGTGCCTTTATTGATGCTGAGCATGCGCTCGATCCTGTCTATGCACGCAAGCTAGGTGTAAACACGGATGAGCTACTACTCTCACAGCCTGATAATGGTGAGCAAGCGCTTGAAATCACCGATATGTTGGTTCGCTCAGGGGCAATCGATATGATCGTGATTGACTCAGTTGCCGCCTTGACACCGCGTGCTGAGATTGAAGGCGAGATGGGCGACTCACATATGGGTCTGCAAGCACGTCTGATGAGCCAAGCCCTACGTAAGATTACAGGTAATGCCAAACGCTCTAACTGTATGGTGGTCTTTATTAACCAGATTCGTATGAAAATCGGCGTTATGTTTGGTAGTCCAGAAACCACAACTGGTGGTAACGCCTTGAAGTTCTACGCCTCTGTACGTATGGACATTCGCCGTATTGGTGCAGTGAAAAATGGTGATGAAATCATCGGTAACCAGACCCGTGTTAAAGTCATCAAAAACAAAATGGCACCTCCATTCCGCCAAGCCGAATTTGAAATCACTTACGGCGAAGGTACTAACCACTTAGCCGAAGTCATTGATTTGGGCGTTGAGATTGGTGCGGTTGGCAAAGCAGGCTCTTGGTACAGCTATGGCGACGAAAAAATCGGTCAAGGTAAAGCCAACTCTGTATTATTCTTAAAAGAGAACCCTGCGATTGCTCAAGAAATCGAAGACAAGATTCGTGACGAAAAACTTGGGTCAAAAAAGAGTGCGAAGGATAAAGAGATTGACGAAGCCAAAGAAAAATCAGGTGCTGAACCTGTACAATAACGAAGCGATCAATAACTGTTATCAATTATCATGATTTATTATGAAAATTAAAACCTTAGCTGAAATACTCGCTGAATCGGACACCGATTCAGCGAGTTCTCCTAATACCCGACCAAAAAAACATACTAAGCCTGCTAAGCACTCATACAAAGATGAGCCGCACAAACCTCGTAAAAATGGCAAGCGACCTACCTATTCAAATAAAAACAAATCTATAGCTAATGACTTACCAATAAGTGACTCGTTAATTAGTGTTTCTACTGCTGACATAGAATCGAACGACTCACTCTTCTCTTCCTCTATCAATCAAAAAACTTCCAAACATAAAAAGCGTAAGAAACGAGAAAAACGTTTTCATCCAGCGGCTAACTTTAGCCCTGAGCCTAGTAATGTGCCTACTTATCTGCCACCTGAAGCGCAAAGTATTAAAGAGATGCTAGCAGAAGTTAAGCATAACGTTCATGGAGGTGAGATAGATAATAGCTTAGCAACAGATAATGGTCGTAGCACTGATCTGTCTTTGAGAAAATCAAAAAATGAAGCTGAGCTTTCGACTATTGATGATAACGACATAGACAATCAAAACGATAATATACCAGCTGCTCTCAAAGCTTATCTACGTACACCTGAACAGAAACAAGCAGAGATCGATGCGATTAAAGCCGAAAGCCGCTTACGTTGGTTGGCATTTTATTATTTGTCGCGCCGTGAATATGGCAAATCTGAGCTCAAGCAAAAACTCATCGATAAGGAACAAGATCCAGAGAAAGTTGATTCGCTCCTTGATGAATTCGAGGAGAAAGGTTATCAAAGCGATTACCGCACTACTCTGATGCTAATACGTGAAAATATTCGTAAAGGCCGTGGACGCGGTCGTATTAAGCAAGAATTTTATCGTAAGAAAATTGCTATGCCTGGTAATATCGATGAGCTGATTGATATGGCCAATACTGAGTCAGAGGAATTTAGCGAATTTGTAGATGACAATGATGACAACTTGGTCGATGGCGTAGACTGGCTGAAACTGGCTGTCACAGCACGTACTAAGAAATACGGCGATGATATACCTGTTGAACAAAAAGACAAAGCCAAGCAGCTTCGGTTTCTACAATATAGAGGATTCAATACCGATATATGTTTTGCCGCGCTTAACTATACATTAGATACGTTAGATGAGCGTTTTTAACCAACACTCACCTATATATTGACTAGGCCGTGTTTTCAATTCACTCGATATTCATCTAAATGAGCTAAAAATGGCTAAATCTTGCCAAACTACGTCAAATAGCTAGTTAATATCCCGATATTATCTGCACTATTTTTCTTGTTTGAAGGCAATTTATCTCACTTTTATCACCGTTTTTAAAATGAAGACACGCCCTAGATAAAACAATGTAGTCGATTCAATTTAAAAGTAGTACAAGGCAACCGAGTGTAGATGTATGTTAAATACTTCAAGCGAGGTTAACGCAGTAATACTTTTATAGTGGAATGACTATAGATTTAGATAGTCTATTAATAATAACCAAGCACTTTCCACCAAATTAAACCAGCGCCTATCCAAATAACTAAATTAACCACACTCATAATCGCACCAATACTCCACCACTCTTTCAACGTCACATAGCCAGAGTTGAAAATTACAGGGGCTGTACCAGTCGCATAATGAGTCAATGTCATCATGATATTACCCGCTGCAGCTAAGATTAAAGCATATAACATTGGCGGCGCGCCTAATGTCAGGCCGACCGCATAAAATGCTGCAAATAGTGCGGTAATGTGGGCTGTGGTACTAGCGAAAAAATAGTGTATATATAGATAGACTAAGGTCAGAATTGTCACTGCACCTATCCAACCTACCCCAGTCGTCCCAATGAGAGACTCAATATTTCCTGCAAACCAACTAATCAAACCAAGCTTGTTCAGATAAGCAGCCATCATAATCAGGGCACCGAACCAAACAATAGTGTCCCATGCAGACTTCTCTTTGAGAATGTCATCCCACGTCAATACACCAGTCAATATCAATGTCGTCAAGCCAATAAAGGCGGTTGTGGTGGCATCAACGCTATACTGCTCACCCAAAATTAACGCAGGAATATTAGCCCACAATACCAACATAAGACCAAATACACCGAGCATTATTTTTTCGTGGGTGCTGATTTTACCCATTTCTGTCAGATTATCTTTTGCGAAGTTTTTGGCATCAGGTGTTGCTTTGACATCAGGAGGATAAATCAGGTAAATAACTAATGGCATGACGATCAGACAAAGCATACCAGGGATAAACATCGCCACTGCCCATGTCATCCACGACAGCTGAATATCGCCACCCGTCGCTTTATTCACCAGCTCTACGACTAAAGGGTTGGGGGCCGTCGCAGTAATAAACATACCAGAAGTAATAGGATTGGCGTGATAATTCACCATCGCCAAATAGCGACCAATTTTATTTTGAGTGCCTTCTTCTGGCGTCGAATGAAAGCTTTGTGCAATGGATTTCATGATAGGGTGAATAATACCACCACCACGCGCCGTATTAGACGGTGTAATGGGTGCCACCATCAGCTCAGCAGCGGCCAAGGAATAAGCCACGCCAATGGTTTTTTTACCAAAGATAGAGATGAAATAGTAAGCGATACGGCGACCCAAGCCTGTCTTTATTAATCCACGCGATATCATGACCGCAATACCAATTAGCCAAATCAGAGGGCTTGAATAGCTTGATAAGGCATCGCTAATGGCTTGCTTTGGACTATCACTTGTGACGCCTGTCAATGCAACTAAAGTCACGGCAATAATAGCAATGGCACCAATCGGTAATGCCTTTCCTATGATGGCAACAATGGTAGCGATGAATAGTGCCAGCATATGCCACGCTTCTGGTGTCACACCCGTCGGCACAGGAATGACAAACCAAATTATCAAACCAACTAAAATAGCAACAGCCGCTTGAACAGGCTTAAATGGCATAAATAAAAATCCTTATAAAATCATTAGACGATTAGATGAGTGTACCTTTAGTTCAATGCTCTTATAGTTCAGTGCTCTTAAGATGACGGGACTACGGCCATAATTTAAGTGATCGTCTTAGCTATTTTATAAGATTTATATGACCCTTATGTTATTGTTTACTGTTTTTAACATATCTGTTTAGATTAAAAGACAAATTAATGATAACTATTCTGTTAAATATGGTATTGATATAGAAGCCATAAAAAAATAGCCCGTCTAGTGACGGACTATTTTTTGTTCAGTTTTCATCGACATGTTTAATTTTGCAAATAGAAACTTACTTTATAAAAGACTACTTAAAGGTATTCAATCGACTAGATAACTGATTAATAATCTGGTCAATCTCTTCATTGGCTTCATTTTCAGTATCTAAGTTACCATTCGGTGTCAGCTGATTCATGACTTCAGGCAGTAATTCAGCGAGGCCCTGACGTACTTCTGCATCATTAGCACCGGTATGCGCAGCTACTTGTTTGATCTCATCTTCATCAAACAAACGATCGATATCATTAGGATTAAGGATATCGTTAGTTTCTTGGCTACTCATCCAAGAGCGCGCTTTGCTCTCATGACCCATAGCAGTAATTTTCGATAGTGCACCACTCAAGCCACCATTGCGCTTGATCCAACTAAGTACCATTGGCATCAATGCAGCTATCAGCATGCCTTTGCCACCAAAGCCACCACTTTGGTTTTGACTACCACCTAATACACTACCTAAGATATCTCCTAAGCCACCAACACCTGAGCTCATACCACCGCTTTGAGTGCTTCCAGTCAGACCACCTAGAATATCATCCAAACCAAAACCATTGTCAGCCTGACGATTATTTTGTGGATTATTGGCACTGGCCTGATTGCTTCCTCCCAATACACTACCTAATATATCACCTAAACCACCAGTACCACGCGAGTTCGCGCTTTGGTCGATAGGACTACGCTGTGTACTTTCTGGCTTCATCGCACTACGGGCAACTTGGCTCACTAAACTCCCTAACAAGCTCATACTCTACTCCTTTTTTTTATCATATTATTTATTATCAAAGAATCTCTACTCTGTCTCAACATACTGATATTTAGTTAGTATACGACGACTGTAGAGCGCTCTTGAACGAAACACGTTACTTTTACAAGATAACAAATTGCTTTCATTATCGAGAGAGCTGTTTTGTTATAAGCTGTGATCACTCATTAGCCTTAACCTTATAACGAAAAGCTAAAATTGAAAAGGCGAAAATACTAGTACTGAAATATAAGGATTAAAATAACAACCGCTTACTTCCTCTTAGCAGAGCTCACATTGGCTAAAACATTCAATTCTCGCCATTGCTCAGCGCTCACTTGATCACGAAATATTGTTATTGATAAAGAACGTTGATAAGGTTCTACAATATCGAACTCAAAGCTCATAGCCCACCGATAATTATGGACATCGACCATCTGTGCCTGCCACAGCTCATCACCACGACTGGTTCTAATCATCAGCTGCCACCCTCTATCAACACGCTGACTCAAGGGCGGCTGGCTCATATGCAGCAGTCTAGGTCGTGACAGTATCAAATAACCGGTAACCGCTGCTGCCACTATCAAGATAATGATATATTGCCATACGCTTAGAGTAGCAAGCCATGCCAGCATAACCATAGCACTTGCTAAACTCATATACAGCAACACGCGCAAATAGCTAGCAGGCTGAATAGCAGTATCAATACGTAGCGAAGTTGCCATAGTTATATTTGAGTGCCACAGTAAATATAAAGCATTAAGCCAAGTCTTTAGTATGACGCCATGTTTTAATTTTATTCACTAGCGCCCATATGTCTTCGTTTTCTGGACGATTTTGATTGGTGAAATAATCTAATAAATCAGGATCTTCATGAGTTAACATCTCTGAAAATGTATTTTGCTCTTCAGGCGAAGCTGTCAAATATAGCTCTTTGACATAAGGATCAATATAAAAATCTAACTCTTTGAGTCCACGGCGGGCTTGATAAATAATGCGGCGTTGCTCATTGGTTGGTTCTGGTTGTGTGGTGGTCATAAAGCTACCTTCGTCAATTTAAATAGTTTTTAATAGTGTATTTAGATGTTTCTAAAATCGTTTTTTATTTCTTTAAATAAAGCATAAAACACTTATAGCATTGGACAACAGCGTAAACGAGTACAAATATCTATTGATGTCGATCATACTCAGACAACTGATTCCATAGCGCTACTGCTTGCTGCATTATGGCCACGTTATGGGTACGAATGATGCCCGCACCTTGTTGTAATGCAAAAATGCCTGCTGCCATTCCTGCTGCATCACGCTCTGCTGCTTGAGTATTGGCCACTGCTTCAACATCGCTTTTACGCAGTACTTCTGCTAAAAACCGCTTACGTGAAATGCCAAACATCATTGGCAGTCCTAGTTTCTGCAACTGCTTAAGCTGGCTTAATAGTGCGCAGTGATGTTCATAGTTTTTCGCAAAGCCAAAACCTGGGTCGATAATAATTTTTTCACGCTTGACGCCAATGCTGACTACCTCGTCAATACGGGCTAATAGCTCGGTACTGACATCATCGATCACGTTATCATACTGTGCCAAGTCATTCATCGTCGTTGGCTCACCGCGCATGTGCATGAGCATGACTGGTATATCAAGCTTAGCGGCCATCATAGCAGCACCTTCACGCTTCAGAGCCCGTACGTCATTCCATATGTCAGCACCGGCTTCAAATGCGGCTTCCATAACTGCTGGATTACTGGAATCAATAGACAGCCAAATATCATTCCCAAAAGATTGCCTAATGGCTTGAACAACAGGTACAACACGCTGCATCTCGTCACTAGTAGCAACAGTATCAGCATTTGGGCGAGTAGATTCCCCACCAATATCAATAATAGTCGCGCCTTCATTCATCATTTTCTGACAGTGCTGAATGGCTTTATCTACCGCATTGAACTGCCCACCATCGGAGAACGAATCTGGCGTGACATTAAGTATACCCATAATATGAGGCACGGATAAATCTAAAGTTTTATCACGACTAGATATCTTATAGTTAGGTAAGGCTTGGAATAATGACATAACCCATTTATCTCTCATAAGAACAATTTTAATTATTACTGTCTATGCTCATGATAACAGTAAATCTTACTCTGCCCTAAATCCTTCATAAAACAATGACAATAAAAAAGCCC
Source organism: Psychrobacter sp. NZS113 (assembly GCF_015864825.1). Taxonomy (GTDB): domain Bacteria; phylum Pseudomonadota; class Gammaproteobacteria; order Pseudomonadales; family Moraxellaceae; genus Psychrobacter. Next base: position 59,560 of record NZ_JADYWL010000006.1, on the reverse strand, counting down.
TTTATATAAAGGGCTTTTTTATTGAACATCTATAAACTAAGTGCTACATCGCTGGTAATGGTGGTGGTGTTGTGCCCGTTGTTTTGATGTCATTCTTTGACAAATTGACTTCATTATGCTGATAGACTCTCGGTGGACGCGGCGCTTCACCTGCTAGGATATCTTGTAGTTGGTCACGATCGATAGTTTCCCAGTTCATGAGAGCCTCAACCATGGCATGCATTTTGTCTTGATTGGCTTCAATCAATTCACGAGCGATATCGTACTGCTCTTCTAGCATACGGCGTACTTCTTCATCAACCTTTTGCTGAGTGGCTTCAGAGATCGTACGACCACCACCGCCGAAATAGCCTTGTGAGTTGTCATCATCTTCGTACACCATAATACCAAGTGCATCAGACATACCGTACTTAGTAACCATCGCACGTGCCATTTTGGTGGCGCGTTCAAAGTCGTTCGAAGCACCCGTCGACATTTGATTGATAAACACTTCTTCGGCGATACGACCACCAAACAAAATAGCAATGTCGCTCAACATTTTCGATTTATACATACTGGTCTGATCGTGCTCAGGCAATTGCCAAGTCACACCAAGGGCAAAACCACGAGGCATAATAGTAACTTTATGCACAGGGTCTGTACCCGGTAGTAGTTCAGCTACCAACGCATGACCTGCTTCATGATAGGCAGTCGCACGGCGCTCTTCTTCACGTATCACCATTGATTTGCGTTCTGGACCCATATACAGCTTGTCTTTTGCATCTTCAAAGTCATTCATATCGACGCTGGTCTTGTTACGACGTGCTGCAAATAATGCGGCTTCGTTTACAAGGTTGGCAAGCTGTGCACCACTGAATCCAGGTGTACCACGAGCAAGAGAACTTGCATCTACACTAATCGTGTTTGGTAATTTTTTCAAATGAACTTTTAAGATTTGCTCACGGCCTTTGATATCTGGCAAGCCTACTTGTACTTGACGGTCAAAACGACCTGGACGCAATAATGCTTTATCAAGCACATCAGCACGATTAGTTGCGGCAATAACGATAACACCTTCATTGCCTTCAAAACCATCCATCTCAACCAGCAACTGGTTAAGTGTTTGCTCACGCTCGTCATTACCGCCACCCATACCAGAGCCACGATGACGACCGACTGCATCAATCTCATCAATAAAGATGATACATGGTGCACTTTTCTTTGCTTGTTCGAACATGTCACGTACACGTGATGCACCGACACCGACGAACATCTCAACGAAATCAGAACCTGAGATAGAGAAGAAAGGTACCTTAGCTTCACCAGCAATGGCTCTTGCTAGTAGCGTCTTACCAGTACCCGGCGGGCCTACCATCAAGATACCACGTGGAATGGTCGCACCTAGCTTCGTGAATTTATCTGGAGCGCGTAAAAACTCAACCACTTCCACGACTTCTTCTTTGGCTTCTTCACAACCAGCCACGTCTTCAAAGTTGACGTTGATTTGATCTTCGGTCAGCATTTTAGCTTTTGATTTACCAAAGCTCATAGGGCCGCCGCCTTTTCCGCCTGCGCCGCCTTGCATATTACGCATGAAGAATAAGAACAGACCAATAATCAATAGAATTGGGAAGCTGGCGATCAATAATTGCATCAATACGCTTTGGCGCTTTGGTGCAGTTCCTTGAACTTCGACTTGGTTTTCACGTAGCAGTGGCATCAGCTCATCATCTGATACAGCAGGTCTAATGGTCTCAAAAGCTGAGCCATTTTTCTTCTCGCCGGTGATCTCTTCGCCGTCAATTTCAACACTGGCTACTTGGTTTTCTGACACAGCGGTCACAAATTCAGAGTAGTTAAGGCTATCCGGCTCAGATGATTGATCGAAGCCGCTAAACACCAGCACTAAAACGCCGATTACCACCAGCCACAATAAGGTATTTTTTACCATGTCGCTCACTAGTTATTCCCATCCCTTACTTATTGGTGTGTCTATTAAACACGTGACGTCTATAAACGTATCGCTCATTTTTCATAAACCTATCAATGTCAGAATTTTCTGATTGGGGCTTATACATGTCAAATGTCTTAAAAACAGGTTTAACAAGTTATAAATATCAATGATATATGAATCTATCGTAGATGAGCTTATCAAGCGCTTATTGTCAGACGACTTTGCCTAAAACAAAGTTAATATACCATGATATGTGGTACTAACCTGCATAATTCAAGCAGGTATCGCTATTATTCAATCAACGATTGTAACGTTTTTAATATTTTAATAGATATACTTAATGGTGACACAATATCCCGCTTACAATGGCAATAACTCATCAAAGTTAAAACTATTTAATCGCTATCCAAAACATCTCTTTTGAACGCGGCCTAGAAGCGCCTGGTTTGATACTACGGATTTTACTAAAATCCTGCTGCATCTGCTTGCGTAATTCTTGTGTTCCTTCACCTTGAAACACTTTCATAATGAGCGCGCCACCTTCTGGTAAGGTTGCCAAAGCAAAATCCACGGCCAATTCACATAAGTACATCATACGCGGCTGATCAATCGCGCTATTACCTGCCGTATTGGGCGCCATATCAGACAACACCACATCGACCTGCCTGTCACCAACTTCTGCCATGATGCTATCAAACACCTCTGCTTCACGAAAATCACCTTGGATAAAGGTAACATCAGGCAAAGTATCCATAGCCAAAATATCAGAGGCTATCAAAATGCCTTGCTCACCTACCAACTGACCAGCCACTTGTGACCAACTACCAGGGGCACTTCCTAAATCTACAACCGTCATACCTTTTTTAATCAGGTTGGTTTTTTCATTGATTTCTAATAATTTATAGGCAGCACGGGCACGATAGCCATCTTTATGAGCCTTTTGCACATAGTGATCGTCAATGTGCTCTTTCATCCAAGCGCTACTACTCTTTGACAATTTTTTATTTTCGATACGCGTGGCCAAAATACCTGCTCCTATTGCTTTGCAAAACACTAATACATACTTATGAAATAGCCACTACGTTTATAAAATGCTTTAAAGATGGACTCAATCAGACCATCAACTTGTTCTCTTGTCTTGAACTGAACAAATTCTATTGGTTAAAACACTGTTTTATAAGACAGTAGCGTTTATAATGTGGCTAAACATTCAGTTTAACATTTTCATCACGTAAAATCGTGCAAAATCCTGCTGATCTCATGCAAGTTGACCACAGATTATCTATAATGGTCATCAACTGCTCTCAATAGCACTGTCATTTATTTTTATCAACACTTAGGAATTCTATGGAACTCGATAACGCTACAATCAAACGCCTAAGAGGCATTGGTCACGAACTAAAACCGATTGTCATGATTGGCAATAAAGGTATTACCCCAACCATCACTGAAGAAATCAATCGTGCTCTAACAGATCATGAACTTATTAAAGTGAAATTGCCTGCTGGCACGAAAGAAGAGCGTGACATCGTTGGCGCTGAACTTGCTAAAGCAGCTAATGCGTCTTTGGTTCACTCTATTGGTCGTATGGCATTGTTGCTACGTAAAAACCCGAATGCCAATCCAAAACTATCTAACCTAGCACGTCACGCATAGTAATTTGTGATGGCACATTTAGTTTAAGAAATATCATCCCGTAAGATCTTATATCACAGTTAAATCCTTACGATAAAGCCTAAAAGCCGCGATGCAACTTGCTCGCGGCTTTTATATTGTCTACTCTCATCGATTTGCCTGTTTTATAATACCAAATCGCATTATAAATATAGTGCCTGTTGAACACGCCCTAATTTCTCTCATTATTATTTTTAAGTCTTATCAAATTATGAATCAAACCTTTGACCTTCACATAGCAAACGAAACGATAGCAAGTGATGCACAACAACTTGGCGTAACTGTCGATGATCTCAAGCGTATCTGTGTGCAGGTAAGTGCTCATATTGTTAAATACCCTAAGGTATGTTTACAGCTGACTTACCACATTACTTTGCCCAACCAAATGCTGGCAGATAAATTGGACTGGCCAACATGGCAACCTGAGCGGGTCGGCTTTGCTGATTACTTATGGGAAGAGACCTGCCTTGAGTGCTTTATCACTGGTAACACAATTAACTCTAATACTGTTACCAATGATACAACGTCTTATGTTGAGATTAATGCCAACCCAGATGGTCGTTACGCACTCTATCAATTTGAGAGTTATCGCAACCCTGCAACATTACCACCGTCACCTTTGTATCAAGCTGATGGACACACGCGTGCCTCTATTGAGTGGATTAACAAGCCCAAGCCACACAGCACGTCTGCAAACACACATTTACTTAGAGCACCTGACCCCCTTAAACCGAATAGTTATAAGTACGAGCTAAGCTTCAACGTGTCGTTGACTCAGCTGTCTGACACGCATCTAAAATATGCCATCAATAACACTATCATTGAGCAAATACATCCATGCGTCATCTTGTGGTTGGACAAGACGCCTTTATACTACGCAACCAGTCATGCCTCGCCACCTGATTTTCATAATCGCCAGTACTGGTCAAGATTTGAACTTTAGCTATATCATATGCATGACACTACTTGAACAGCCCTTCAAGTAGAAAAGTCTCTAAGCGTTACTCTCATTTAAACTTAATGTTTGAAATATAAAAAAACTCAGCAATGTCATAAAGAACATTACTGAGTTTAGAGAAAACTTTAGTTTTATTTAACTGGTGCTTACTTCGTTTGACTGGTGTTTATTTGTCAGCCATTGCAAGATAAATGCCACGGTCTGATGCATCATCAACATACTGCGAATCACGCCATGTCGTATAGCTATAATTTCCGCTATACGGGCTGATGCTGTTTTGACGGAAATCAGATACCCAGTCATTGCCATCAAAGATCTGGATATGACCATGTGGACGACTTGAAGTACGGTTATAGACTACAACATCACCAACTTGTGGCTGCATGTCGTTACTGATTTTGGTGAAGCCTGCTTGGGCTAATGTGCCACGAGAGGCATATTGATAAGCTGAAGGGTTCGGCGTGAATTCGTAGCCAGCTGATTGTAGTGCTTTACGTACATAACGAGCACAGTAGCCAGAGCTTCTAGATAAAGCGACGCGTGATGCGTTTGCTGCTGCAATAGCAGGGGCAGAAAAACGATCTGGAATTGATTTTGCTTGTTGCTGACGTTGCTCGTAAGATAGGCGGCTGGTTAGCGAGGCAAGCTGATATTCTTTCTGCTTAGCATGTGCACTTAGATTATCAATGGCTTGGCTGATCTCATCGTTACTATATACGTGAGCACCGCTGTTCGTGCTATAGATATTACGACTAGAACCATAGGTCGCAGAAGTAGAGATATTTGTGGTGGTATGACTCAAGGTATTATTTGGTTGAAAGGTTGTTTCGACAGCACCACTTGTCTGTGCTATACCCATTCCCAATACTGACAAAATTAATAAAGCTTGTTTCATAAATTTACTACCTATTGTTAATGCAAGACAGCTCGTCATCCTTGACGAAGCATCAATTAATTTAGTGGACATTATCATTAAACAAACATGATAAAATCCTTATGACAACAGCCTGCTCTTTCTTCTGTAGTGACTAATGCTGCTATCAGCATTCATTTAGTCAACTCTCATGTAAATCGTTTGCCATATATCGCTTTAGCATGTCTGTTATGAATATCGATTTTGTCACCTATTAGATGAGTCATTACGATGTCAAAAAAACAGCCTAACCGGCTTGCCCAACTTATCGATCATCAATCTTTTGCTGGTAGCGCGCTACCCCAAACACTTGCTGATAATATGAGGCTATATATAGAAACGACCAATGAAGTAAAAGAGCTATTGGTAGACTGTCTACCTGAGGAAATCCTCAATACCTGTTGGGTCGTAGGCTTCACTTCTGAGCAATTAATTCTTAGCGTGGGCTCGATGACTGCTGCTAATCATATACGTTATTTGCAAAGTTCTTATTTGCAGGTACTGACAGAGCAGTCCATTACATTTAAACAACTCAAGCAAATCCGCGTAGTGGTGGCTAACAAATCGGCTAATAATTATTCATCTAAACAATCATCAACATCATCTGCAGTCTTGTCAAAGCCTCAGAAAGCCAATGAAAATCAGGCCCTTAGCCAAAACATAAAGCGGACTATATCACAGGCTGCAGAGCATGTCACCACTGATGAAAAACTCAAAAAAGCACTTTTGCGCTTGATAAATTCCTAAAAAACATGACCCTAACATGTAAAGTTATGTAAATAAAAACGTAAAAACTGGCCAACAACGCTGATATTTTGTAATGAAGCGAACAAAAAAAATCATCTGTCGGCGCTATTCATATTATGAATATCACCGACAGATGATTAGAAAAATTTCTACAGCTTTTGTATTCTCTACTCTAAAGCAGAATTATTAAAACAATTACGGCTATATATTTAAATTAAAGAATATTATAGGAATGTAATTATCGTAGACATATGTAATATTGCGTCAATGTTTCGATACTTCGTGTATGTTCCTCTTTTCATCCTTCAACAGCCATCCCTTTTAGAGGAAGATATTCGATAGGACAAGTTACATTGTCATCAAAAGTTACAATTTCAAAGTTATCATGATCTGATAATATTTCACGCACTAATAAATTATTTAATGCATGACCAGACTTATAAGCGTTAAAACGACCTAAAATTGGATAACCAATCAGATATAAATCACCTAGCGCATCCAAAATTTTATGACGGACGAACTCATCATTAAAACGCAAACCTTCTTCGTTAAGAATATTGGCTTCATCTATGACAATGGCATTATCCATACTGCCACCTAATGCCAAATTATTCTGGCGCAATGCTTCAATATCACGTAAAAATCCAAAAGTACGCGCTGAACTCAATTGCTCAATGAAATTTTGCGTTGAAAGCTGCAGTTGTGCATGTTGAAAATTCTTATCGATAGCAGGATGATCAAAATCAATTTCAAAATTTAACTCGAATCCTTCATAAGGGCGCAACTCTGCCCATTTATCATCGACTTTTACGCGTACTGGTCTTATTATCTTAATAAACTTTTTTAAAGCGTCTTGTTCACAAAACCCTGCATCAAGTAGCAAGGCAACAAAAGGTGCAGCACTACCGTCCATAATCGGTATCTCTGAAGCAGAGACACGGATTAAAAGGTTATCTACACCAAGTCCAGCAATCGCACTCAATAGATGCTCAACCGTACCTACTCGTGTACCACCGAATACTAGGTTGGATGACATCATGGTGTCTTGTACTAAAAAGGCACTGGCTGGAATTGGTTGACTGCCTTCGATATCAGAGCGCTCGAAAACAATACCTGTATTTATCGGTTGCGGATGAAATTCTAAGTCAACAGGCTGACCACTATGAAGACCAGTACCTGTAATAGCTATCGCAGTTTTTATGGTTCTTTGGTTCATGACTGTCTTCTCACATATTTTGTTACAATTGCCATAGTGTACCATTACAAACCCCTAGTTCGCCACAGTTAAAACTCGCTATTTTCCTTATCTCCTTGATTGATAACACTTATCGCACCAAACTGAAACTATTTCTATGCGCTACTGACACAACTGTCTCTATATAAACAGCCATATTCAAGTCTATTTTTATCATCGAAAAATATTCCAAATTACTATTTATTGATGGTCAGCGACTCCTAAATTAATACTGCTATCAATAAAAAGTCATAGAATAATGCCTTTGCAAACAGACATACTTTATTTACAGCCATAAAAAAGCCAGCAATTGAATACTGGCTTTTTTACTCTATGTAAAAACATCTCAAAACACTATTTGTTTTGTTGGCGTTTTAGATAGTCTTGAATACTGTTGGTTTTTGTTTTAGCCTGCTCTTGAGGTGCATTAGAACGTACCGTGGCAGATGTATCTTGATACAACTGAGCGTGTGACTGCTTTTGGCTGTTCAAAGCACTGGTATGTACATTAGGATCAACAGGCTGAGTGCTGTTCACAGAAGGCACTGGCTGCTCCACTACTTCAGGTTCTTGACCCGCATTTTCATCTAGAGTCAGACCCGTTGCGATGACTGTCACATGCAAGTCATCACCCATTTTTTCGTCGATAACTGAACCATAGAAAATATGAGCATCATCAATATCAGTGATTTCTTCAACGATAACACTGATCTTGCTCATCTCATCTAATGATAGTGATTCAGAAGAAATCACGTTGACCAGTAGACCTTTGGCATTTTCTAAACGTAAATCATCAAGTAATGGAGATCTAATAGCTTTTTCAGTCGCTTGACGTGCACGATCATCACCACTTGCACGGCCAATACCCATCATCGCATGACCTTTAGCAGTCATAGCAGTACGGATATCGTTGAAATCGATATTGATCATACCTTCACTAGCGATGGTTTCAGCAATACCTTGAACCGCATGCAATAACACATCATCTGCTTTTTTAAAGGCATCTTGCATAGAGATATTGCCGTAGACACTCATCAACTTATCGTTTGGAATAGTGATAATAGAGTCAACGAAGTTGGTTAGCTGCTCAATACCGGCTTTAGCCGCTTTGATACGTTTGCCACCTTCAAACTTAAATGGTGTGGTCACTACGGCAACTGTTAACACTTCCATTTCTTTAGCAATACGAGCAACTACAGGTGCTGCACCAGTACCTGTACCGCCGCCCATACCCGCAGTAATAAATACCATATCTGCATGTTCAAGTAACGCACGGATAGCTTCTTCTTCGCTTTCTGCTGCTTCACGTCCGACTTCTGGATTGGCACCCGCACCTAGACCACGGTTCGTCTTTGCACCCAATTGTAGTTTATGCGGCGCTGTTAAACGATCAAGTGCTTGTTTATCTGTATTAGCACAAACAAATGTCACACCTCTAATCCCTTGTTGTACCATATGTTCAACTGCATTACCGCCGCCGCCGCCCACACCGAATACAGTGAAGCTCGCTTGGCCATTGTTTTGAAGCTGGTTATCATCTGGCATGGTGTATTTTGACATAAAAAGGATTCTCCAGTTGCAGATAGCGTGATGATTGATACGTGGTAACGCACTCATATGGCGCACTATCGACATACTATATATAAATGTATTTAAATAAAATAGGGTTATGACTTAAATCTTTCAGCATAGATAACAATAGGTCATCATCGCAAAGGGTATTACTTTTTATATTACTTCGTTTTCTGCTTAAATAATTTAGGTGTACGCTATAAGAGTGCTAGTACTTTCTGCATTATACCAAAAAACCTACAATATCTTTTTCAGTACACTAGCAAAACGTTGTCCTGCACTTTGAAAAACACCAGTGACTCGATTTTTTTGAATCGCTTCAGGCTCACTCTTTTCACTACGACGGAACTGTTCGCTCTGACTGTAAAGTAGCGTACCAAATGCTGTCTGGTAAGCACGATCATTTACCTGAATATTCAGCTGCTTGAACGATTCATCATTATCAAAATGATTATAAGCACTGATAGCAGGATGGATGTTGGTCAGTACCACCGGCATTTTAAGCAGTTTTTTGGCAAAAGGTATCATACCTTTAACCACGCTGCCACCACCAGTGAGAACGATACCTTTGTCTATATAACCAATCAAATCTGCGTCATGTAATTGACGAGCCACTTCCGTAAATATCTGAACATAGCGAGCTTCAATAATGCGAGCTAGATTATAAATACCAATGTTAATCTCATCGCCTGACCCTTGCGGTTTAAAGATAAAGAACGAGCTAGGATCAACACTATTAACATCGACAGTACCATGAGTCTTTTTGAGCTTTTCGGCTTCAATCATTGATATGCCAAAGTCAGCTGAGATGTCCATCGTCACTTCATGGCTTCCCGTTGCGATACAGTGGGTAAATATCAGTTTGTTTTCTTTATAAACACAGATACTGGTGGTACTCGCACCAATATCTACCAAGCATACACCTTGTTGACGCTCATCGCTCATCAAGCTATATTCAGCGCTTGTCACTGCATCGAAGACAATATGGTCAATACCGACATCGCAGCTTTGCAGTAATTTTTGGATATTTTGACGGCTAGACACTGGCATCATCATCATGTGATACATCACGGTGATATTATGCGCCATTGTTTCGATAGCATCATCAACCATAAAATCTTGATCGTTGACGTAAATACCTTGCTGACAGCAGTGCATCAAATAATAGTCTGGTGGCAGATCATGTGACTTAGCATTAGATAGTGCTTGTACCATATCTTTGGCACGGACAGCCTCTTCTTCCACTTGCACGTCACCTGCACTATTTTTGCTAGACAGTTCGGGTGTTGCCAATGTCAACCAAACACTATGCACACGGCAATTGGCAGTATCTTCTGCTTCTTGAATAGCTTGCTTGATAGCACCTTGCAAACGCTCACGATGCTTTATTTGACCTTGATAAAAATCGCTATTTTTAACTTGCCCAACGCCCAAGATGCGAATGTCTTTTGCAGAGACAACATTGCCAATGACGACATAGACTGCCGTGGCACTTAAATGGACAACAACCAGATTTTCAGTATTTTTCATGGTACCAGACAAATTATCGCTAAACAGGAGACCAAATGACGTCTCCATTAGATCATTAAAAAATCGCTATCAATACACTATAATGTTGTGTATTCAGTGCTAAATACTATTAAAACGGTTCAAAAAAACAGCTCAAACCAGAAGCCAAAACATTAACCAGTTTTCGCTTATATCTATAACTATGGTGCTTCATCATTCTTTGGCTGTACCATATCTCCAGAAATGGTAAAGCCGTTTTTATAACGCAAATCTACTGATTGTATTTGGTCTCGACGCGCATTTAGTTGATTGCCAAGTAGCTGACTCAGGTTCAGTAACTTTTGCGCAGTGTTTTCATTGTCAACGATGACGCGTAATCCATTATTAAAGCGAATCAACCATGTCATTCTGGGTGACAAAATAATATCTTCAACTTGTATACCTAGTGGTGCGTACCAATCGTTGACTTGCTGCATCTGTTGCATGATAACTGGTGCTTGGGTAATCTCACCTTGCAGAGTAGCAAATTTTTCTTGCGTCAAATCTTTAGTATCAGCAGGGACAAAAACCGTACCTTTTGCATCAACCAAACGTTCTGTCCCAAAATTAGCAACGGCCTGTTTAGGTAGTGCAGTCACCACGATGCCGCGCTGCCAATCACGAGAAACACTAACTTGATCCACCCAAGCCAGACCTATCGTGATGTCTCTTAATGCTTGCAAATCAGAGGTAAAAAAACTGCTTACCTTCTGCTGATCCATGACTTGTTGTAATGACTGATATTGAACGCCTGTCAAACCTTTATGATTGACATGGATCGCAGCTGGAGGCGCATCACGTAAAGCCTTGCCACCCATGATCAATATCAGTACAAGTAACCCCAATACCATTGCCATAAATAAATATTTGACTAAACTTGGTACTTGTAGCTTAGATTTTGGGCGACGGGCTGTATCACTCATCAAGTCAGTTACCTCGTTGACAGTTTGAGCCATAACGACCTGTGTCCCTATATTTGCATAAAACGGCTTATGCTATTTATTGATGTCAGTCTACATACATTATGCAGAGAGCTATTAAGTCGATATATTATCAAAGTCTTTGGCTAAAACAATTTATATGATGCTATTACGCATATTTAAACGTAACATTTTTCTTAATTCATAGATAACTTATGGTTTTTTCTTATAAAAACTTAAACATCATCAAGATATAACCACAATATGCAATATTAACGTATTTCATAGTCAAACAATAGCCTAACCCTTACTGGCAACAGCGAATTTACACAAGTTTACATGAAGTTGTGATATAGCATCTCTAGTGATACATTAACTCGATTATTTTCAAGAAAAACTATTCATTATGAATAAAAAGTGACCAGTATCATTGATAACATTTTCAATTCACCTACGCAGCTAGTTCTCTGAATGACGCTGCGTGAATGAATAGGTATAACAATACTTAAAGCTAACTACACTGTCTGCGCTAAAATATGCCAGCATAAGGTATCAAAGTCCATGCCTCGAGCCTTGGCTGCCATCGGAACCAAACTATGACTGGTCATACCCGGTACAGTATTGATTTCAAGCAACCAGAAATTGCCTGCTTCATCTTGCATGGCATCGATACGTCCCCAACCTTTTGCATCAACAGCACGGAATGCTGCCAGACTTAAATCTTGTAAGTGCTTTTCATCAGCATCGCTCAAGCCACACGGGATATAGTAGCTGGTATCATTACGATTGTACTTGGCTTCAAAATCATAGAAGTTGGTGATATCTGCGGGCTCAAGACGAATGACCGGATAAGCCTCATCGTCGATAATAACAATCGTAAACTCGCGACCAGTAATCCAGCGCTCTGCCATTACTACATCGCCACACTGTACCGCTGTCGCATAGGCAGCTGGAAGCTCATCAAGATTGTTGACCTTCGTCATGCCAATACTTGAACCTTCATGGACAGGTTTGATGATAAGTGGCAGACCTAGCATGTTGACTACTTGCTGCCAGTCGGTATCCGCTGTCAACAATGAAAATGGGGCTGTCGCTACACCGCAACCTTGCCACAATTGCTTGGTGCGTACTTTGTCCATGCCCAGTGCCGATGCCAAAATTCCTGAGCCTGTCTGCGGAATCTCAAACCATTGCAACACGCCTTGTAGTAAGCCATCTTCGCCGCCACGACCATGCAACACATTGAACACGCGATCATACGCGCGTAGCTCAGTAATGTCTTGATGCTTAGGATCGAAATGAGTGGCATCAACGCCTTGGTTTTGGAGGGCCTGCAATACAGCCGCGCCACTGTCTAAAGATACACTGCGCTCATTACTACTACCGCCATAAACGACTGCAACTTTGCCGAACTCACTCGCATCTTTTACTTTGCTAGGCGCAACATTTGATGATACTTCTTGGCCTGACTGGTTATTTTCCATACTGTTTTTCTCTGCTTGTGCAACTGCTGCTAGGGCTGGCTCTGGATTAATAATAGCTGTCTTATCCTCAGCGGCATCCGTGGCTGTATTTTTTGCATGTTTTTGATCATTGTTCGTCGTCATGAGGATAACTCCTAGAGTTCTTTTAGCTTACTTGATGTAAAGGTTGTTTGCAGCCAAATCAACAGATATTTGCCCCACATTACCAGCGCCTTGAGTAATCAGCATGTCATTGGCTTTCAATAAACGCTGCATCACAGGCGCTAGATTGTCCTTATCAACAATCGTAGGTTCAACTTCACCGCGCAAACGAATACTACGCGCTAATGACTTAGTATCAGCACCTGTAATTGGGGTTTCACCTGCTGAATATACGTCTAATAATAATAGTTCATCTACGCTTGACAGCACTTCGACAAAATCATCATAGCAGTCACGCGTACGGCTATAACGATGTGGCTGAAACAGCATGACTAAACGGCGATCAGGGAAACTTTGACGAGCCGCTTTGATGGTCGCATCGACTTCCTTTGGATGATGACCATAATCATCAATTAATAGGACGTTACCATCATCAATATCTACAGAGGCATGCTGTTCAAAACGGCGGCCAACGCCTTCGAATTTTTGCAGGGCACGCTTAATGGCTTCATCATCCACGCCTTCATCGGTCGCCATCGTGATAGCGGCGAGCGCATTATAAACGTTGTGAGTACCAGGAATGTTGAGCGTCAAACGTAAAGGCTCACGGTCACGGCGCAATACGGTAAAGTGGGTTTTAGTGCCCTCAGTCACCAAATCAACACCTTGCACATCATTAAAAGGCTCAAGACCAAAAGTCAGTACAGGGCGGCCAATATCATCAATCATCGCATACAGCTCTGGGTCATCACCGCACACCACAGCCAAGCCATAAAACGGCATGTTTTGTAGGAACTGAATATAAGCTGCTTTTAATTTATCAAAGCTGTTCTCATAAGTTTCCATATGGTCTTGATCGATATTCGTTACAATCGCAGCCATCGGATGCAAGGATAAAAACGATGCATCAGACTCATCAGCTTCAGCGACTAAAAAACGACTGCTACCAAGCGCGGCATTTTTCCCAGAGGCATTAAGCTTACCGCCAATCACATATGTAGGGTCGAGCTGACCTTCTGCCATCATCGTCGTGAGCAAGCTAGTCGTTGTGGTCTTACCATGAGCACCCGCAACAGCGATACTATGACGATAACGCATCAACTCACCTAGCATATCTGCACGGCGTACCACTGGTAAGCGCGCTTCGAGTGCTGCTTTAATCTCAGGATTACTACGATCAATCGCTGACGATACGACGATGACATCTGCATTGGCAATGTTTTTAGAGTCATGACCAATCGATATCTCAATACCAATCTGCTGTAAACGTCGAGTCACCAAACTCTCAGCGATATCAGAACCACTTACTTCGTAACCTTGATTGCTCATTACCTCAGCGATACCGCACATTCCTGAACCGCCAATACCCACAAAATGCAAATGCTGGATACGACGCATTTCTGGTATTTCAATCAAACGTTTAGGTAGCGCTTTCGCAGAGGTAGGCATAATCAATTCTCTTGGTTAAAGGCGAATAAAATGTGGTGAATCAGAATAATCAGTTATAAAAATAGCAGCTGATAGAAATATAAGCTACAGGGTTTGCCAAATAATATCAGCGACCTGCTTGCTAGCACTACGGTTGGCAAGTGCATGGCCTTTCTTTGCCATGGTTAAGCAAGCACTTCGATCAAGCACTGCAAGCTCATTGCTCAAACGCTGCGGTGTCAACTCAGATTGAGGTAATAAAATCGCCGCATCATGTGAGGTTAACGTACGAGCATTAGCCGTTTGATGATCATCAACTGCATGCGGCAGCGGTACAAAAATAGCAGCAATACCGACGTTTTGAATTTCGGTAACGGTCAACGCACCTGCTCGGCAAACAATGATGTCTGCCCAGTTATAAGCAGCAGCCATATCATCAATAAATGGCTGTACCATGAATTTATGAATGCTCAAATCTTGCTCATCATAAGCAGTTTGCGTGGCAGCCTCATTGTTTCGTCCACATTGATGACGCACTTCAAAGGGACGATCTATCAACGCCAGCGCTTTTGGCACGGTATCGTTTAATACTTGTGCACCAAGCGAGCCACCAACCACCAGTAGCTTAAGTGGTGACGTATCATTCAAATCGTAACGTATAGACGGCTCCACGACACCAGTGATGGCATTACGTACTGGATTACCAACCGTTTCTAGCTTTGCATCAAGTTCACTATTTGCAAAAGTACCCTCAAAGGCCTGTAATACCTTGGTAGCAATTTTAGACAGATAGCGATTACTCATGCCAGCAATAGCATTTTGCTCATGAATAATAAGCGGCGTGCTAGTCATACGTGCTGCAATGCCGCCCGGTGCGGTTACATAACCACCGAAGCCTACGACAATATCAATCTGATTGTTGCGAATGACTTTTATAGCAGCCATCGTCGCTGATAGCAGGGTTACAGGTAGCTTCAACAAGCGCCCTACTCCCTTACCACGCAGCCCTTGCATGTCAATTGCATGAAAGCTATAACCAGTTGGTTTAACTAGGCCATTTTCCATACCATTTGGCGTTCCTAACCAATGAATAATCGCACCGCGCTGAGTCAATTCTTCAGCCACTGCCAATGCTGGAAATACATGCCCACCAGTACCAGCAGCCATCATTAATATATGCGGTTTTTTCATGAACGCCTGCCTATCTTTTTATTTATATGAAGGACTTATTATCCTATCAGGATTTTAGTTATCGACACATAACGACCCTATAAAATCTCGCATAGTATAGTGTAAATCATTGACTTGTATATAGCATTTTATGCGTCGTTAATAATAAAAATCCAAGCCGTGAACAACCTCGGCTTGGCTTTTATAAATACGCTTTAACATCGATAGAATCGACATCTTCAATCACGTTTCGATAAGATATAGTCAATTCAATTTAAAAGTAGTACAAGGCAACCGAGTGTAGATGTATATGTGATACTTCAAGCAAGGTTAACGCTGTAATACTTTTATAGTGGAATGACTATAGCTTAGCACAACTATTTTTTTATCATTGTGCACATACCTTAATGATAAATCACTCTATCATTACTACGATGCTCAAATCGTGAATTTATTTTCGATAGCGATAATGAAATCCGTTGCAATGTCTGTACCACACTGATCATCAATCTCGCGTACACAAGTCGGACTGGTAACGTTAATCTCAGTAATACGACCACCGATGAGATCTAAGCCAACGAACATAAGACCTTTTTCTTTCACAATAGGTGCTACTACCTCTGCCACTTGACGTTCGATATCAGTCAACGGCATAGCAACACCACTACCACCAGCAGCTAGATTACCACGGGTCTCGCCTTTGGTTGGAATACGAGCCAAACTATAATCTACCACCACACCATCGACGATTAATACACGTTTATCGCCCTCGACAATCTCTGGTAAATAACGCTGTGCCATAATTGGCAGCGTCTCTAACTCCGTCAATACTTCTAGTGTGACACCAATATTGGGGCTATCAGCAGTCAGACGGAAGATACCTGTACCGCCCATACCATCTAGGGGTTTGACGATCACATCTTGCTGCTCAGCAATGAACTTGCGGATGTGCGCCTGTTTGCTGGTCACAATCGTTGGGCTCATATAGTCGCTGAACCAAGTGGCAAATAGTTTTTCATTACAATCACGGATGGCTTGCGGATCGTTGACCACGAGTACGCCTGCCGCTTTTGCATGATCGAGCATATAGGTTGTATAGATAAAACGCATATCAAACGGTGGATCTTTACGCATCAAAATCACGTCATAATCACTGACTGGTGCTGTCGTTTTATCACCCAATGTATAAAAATCTGCTGGATCACGCTTTACCGTTACTGGCTGCGTATCGACCATCAACTGCCCACGATCCAACCAAAGGTCATGAATCTGACAGTATCCTAGGCTATGCCCGCGATCTTGTGCTGACCACATCATAGCTAAGGTAGTGTCTTTTTTATAATTAACCTGCTCGATAGGATCCATAATAACGAGTATGTTTAACGATTTTTTTTGATTTTCTAGACTCATAACAAAACTCACTTACGTTGTATTATTAATAGGCAGGTATAAGCGGTTAAATAGGGAAACACCATCTATTCAGCATGAAATATGCTCACTCATAAAGCCATCTATGACAAATTATACGCCGTACTGCGTGCGATAATGCTGCATTTTTGCAAGCTGAGTCGCATCTTTGTATTGGCTATTGTCATCTGCTAGATAGCTGATTAAATCATCAATATCGATGAGTGCACGCACTGGTACTCCTAAGGTCGAGGCCAACTCTTGAATAGCAGAATGCTCAGCTTGACCTTTTTCTTTACGATCAAGAGCGACAATGATACCTGCAACGCTTGCGCCCGCTTGCTCTAATATCTCAACCACTTCACGCATGGCCGTGCCAGCTGTAATGACATCATCTAATACCCAAACTGCTTTGCCATTGACATCAGCACCCACCAAGTTACCACCTTCGCCATGAGTTTTGGCTTCTTTACGATTGTAACCCCATTTAGCATTGATACCATGATGGTTCCATAGCGCTTGTGCGGTGGCAGCAACGAATGGAATGCCTTTATAAGCGGCACCAAAAATGACCAGCTCTTGCTCATCGGTACCATTATTGGTCGCGGCCATCTGCTCAGCTAAAGCGTCAGCATAACCACGTGCTAACAACGATAGCATCTCACCTGTCGCCAGCAAACCTGCATTAAAAAAGTATGGACTAATACGACCAGACTTAAGAACAAACTCACCGAACTTAAGCACTTGGTTATCTAAAGCCAATTGAATGAATTGATGCGATGAAAAAGTAGGTTGAGCATTAGGTGCTGAAGTATTAGATACATGGGCATTGGACATGAAGGCGTTCCTGTTAACAAAAATGAGGGCAAAAAATTGGCATTATTGTACGCATTATTGATCAGCTTGACCAACCATTGATGTCGTAATCCTGCATATTAGGATAACGGGTCAATAGACCACTGCGTGATGAGAGATTGAAATAGCACTGACCATCATGACTCACTTGTATCTCCCAGCCCAAGTGATAAGCAGCAACAATAATGTGTCCAGTAAATAGACGCACCTGACGGTATGCATGACGCTGCGATGGCTCACAGATGACCTGACTGAGCAGATAACTGCGGACATGCTGACAAATTTGCGCTGCGCTATAGCTGTGATTGATACTTTTGCGCGTACTGCACTGCTGCAATGCATGGACCGCAACACTACACGCCATGATATCAGTGGCCAGACTACCCTCGCCTGTCTCAAACTGCTCCGGCTGCAAAATCACTTGCCAATCATCAGCATAGATACTGCTGAGTAATTCATCAGGATTATAACGTTTGGTCAATGCACGCAGCGAGGCTGAAGCGTCTTTAACACTACTGCTACTGGTATTGCGGTTACTGTCATCATCACCATTCAGAGCAGAGCTTAACGGACTATTAGCAAGCGTGAAACCATAACGATGTAGTTTTGGATAAGCCTGAAGCGCTTGCTGAATATCTGACATATCTAATAACGTCATATTCGTTAATGCTGATAACAACGGTTGCTCGCTATTATTATGATAAAAGCTGTCCGGAAACTCTGCGAGCTCTGCTGCACTCAGAAGTGACAGATACTCACCCAAGTCTTCTGAAGCAATCAACGCCCACTTCGATAGGCTGTCTTTATTGGGCTGATAAAAACGGGCAGCGTTACCATATAAACGACGTAGCTGAGTATTTAGACGACGTGCGGGCTCTGGAATATCAGTCAACGGCCTTGCTGGATCAAGTGGAGACTGCTTAGGATCAAAGTTAGGATGCACGATGGCAGGTTGTTTACTATCAGCAAAAACAGGCGACTGCTCAGCACTGCCTTCTGTACGCTTGCCACCTGCTGCTACGATGTTAGCACTGGATAAGCGATTATCAGAAGTAGAAGGCTGGGTCATGAGAGCTCCATAGACTATAAAATATAAAACGAATAAGGCAAATCAGATCTAACGGTCATCTTATACCATTCACAAAAATTAGAGTAGCGAGGAACACGAACGCCAGTACTACACATTGTAGACCAAACCAACTTGGACACGACGACGCTTACTTTTTTGATGTAGGGCGTGTTCTCAATTTGAAAATGGTGATAAAAATGAGATAAATTGCAGCCAAACAAGGAAAGTAGTACAAATAATATCGAGATATTAGCAAGCTACTTGATGCAGTTTAGCAAATATTTAACCATTTTTAGCCCATTTAAAGCTTAATGTTCAGATCGAGGACATGCCCTAGTACTATGTTTGATGGCGCAAAATATCACGGTAACCTGCTTGCCAATCAGGATAATCTAGCCAAGCTAATGGAATGTTGCTATGCAAGCGTTTCCCCGTAACCGCTGTTTTTTCTTTATCAATGGCAGGAGGTGTCTCATCTATTTGCTCACTTAACCAAACACCCAACTCCAATGTTGTCACTGGCGCATAGTCAGTCGCCAGATATATTGGCTCTGGCGACTCCGTGGTCAATACATTGGCAATAATATTGACCAAATCACGATCCATAATTCGATTGCTCCAATGGCTAGCGGCCACTGGCTCTTTTTGCGGCTCGCGGGCTTTACGTAGGCGCATTAGACGCGTACGCCCATAGATACCACTTGGACGAATGATGATGGCTTTATCGTTGAAACTCTGCTGCAAAGACTGTTCCGCCTGCAATATAACCTTTGATGCTTCGCGCTCAGGAGTCGTCGGCGTTGTATCTTTGTCAATCCATTCGCCATTGTCTTGGCCATAGACACCCGTTGATGAGATAAAGACAATGCGCTCAAGGCTGGTCAGATTTTCTGCAAGATTTGCCAAATGCTGACAAATCGCTAAGTAACTATTCTGATAGCCGCTGGTCGAATACTCGTCAGGAGTCACGATAATGGCAATATGCGTAAAACCTTGTAAGACTTGGGCAGTCAGCGTTAATGCATCGGCTTGTTTGAATATGGCTTTATCATCCAACGCATAAACATACCGCTCACCACGAGCCAGACCCGTGACATTCAAGCCATCCTGCGCAAGCTTATTGGTCACTGGCAATCCAATATCACCTTGACCAATAATCAGTAAATTTTGCTTACTCATCACATATCCTTTATTTAGCACAATATACGGAGATATCATCAACCGTCATATTCAAATGCCATCTCTAAGAAAACCCTATCTTAGAAGAGGCTAGGTTGATAAAGGTATCAAATTAAAAATAACGCCTGTACGACAGCTGTACATCTTCATTGGTATCAACACGATCTTGCCAATCATAGTTAGCATTGATACGTAATGCTTGTTTTTTATCAATATCATATTGCAGACCTAGCGTCGATATTGGTTGCCAATAGTGACCACGGACGTCCGACTCATCGCTGCTGCCATGATACCAATATGGCAGTTGCAATTCAGCCTGCGCGCGTAACTGATTGTTAATCTGATAACGACAGCCCGCATTCACGCCTGCACCGACACGAAAGCCTTTATTGATACCGCGACCTACTTGCGTCGTGCCGGACAACAAGGTGTAGCATAACTGCGGCGGCATCTCACCAGTTCCTGCATTAGGCGTTCCAAATGCCCAAGACCACCCTGTCTCATAGCCTACGCTCCCCACTAAATGGTCTGTACCATCTTCCTGCGAGCCGTCATTGACGCGCGTCGCTTCGATGCTTGCGCCCCACGTTTTACCTTTTTTAGCAGAGTTAACGGGATTAAAAGAACGACCGCTAATTAAAGTGGCATTTTGCAAGACCACATTTTTTGGCTGATTGTCTTTATCATTATCCGTGTCATATAAACGTAAGGTCGCCGCAATACCCTCTAGATTGAAAAACTGTGGATATCCTGAAGAGCGGTCAAGCGTATCATGGAATCCTGCCCGCAAGCCCAAATCGATATAGCTATTGTCACCACGCTGCCCTATCCCGATGCCCCCCAATGTTAGAGGATGTCTGTCAATAGGGTTATTGTCTGATACAACGATGCTAGTCGGCAGTAATGTTTGCTTATCAGCTGACATGCTCGAAACAGCATTGAGCTGAGCAGATTTAATCTCATCAATCGTCTGTGTGGCGCTGCTCTGGTAGCCGAGTTGCTCACGTTGCTGCTTCACTTTATTTAACTGAGATTGGCGCAAGGTACTATCTGCTGGCGTGTAAATACTGCTGGCAAGCAAGCCTTCATTATTGAGCAACTGCACGACATCTGAGGGAATGACCGCATAAGGCAATCTACTTAATAAATGCTGCTGCGGGCGCACTACGTCAATTAGACGTAACACTTCAGACGCGCAATTATCTGTGGTGAAGTAATACGGTAACTTCAAATCCTTGGTTTCCCAGACATGCAACATGATTTGCTGAACTTCGCTTGGTGTCAAATCCAATTGATAGGTCCACGTATCGCGCTCATCTCCCTGTAGATAATTAACGAGCTTTTGAGGATAAGGGTCAATCTCGATAAGGCTGTCATAAGCACCAATCATTGACTTGACGGAATATACCGGAAAGCTGTCCTCAGGATTGCCATCTACCGTATAATTCAGCGCATGAGCGTGATGAATTTGGCTAGGATCAGCGACGCTTTCTTTTGAGTCGATACGCAGTAGAGTATGAGCAAACGCTGAAAGAGGATTGTCCAAATATTCCTGTGCAAACATGAGAGACAGCTGCTCAGGTGCCATCATTTGCATCCACTCATCCAGCTCTGGACAATCAGCTTGTAGCACAGTGTCGTCAATACTCAACGTATCAGTCAGCCATTGTACTCGCGCTGGAAAACGGCATAGTACAGAGTTGCGATCGACCGCACGATTACTAACAGAATGACCATCATGTGTTTGGGTAGAATTTTTATTAGCGGTCTGCTGATTAGTAGCGGCCTGCATTTCGTCGGCAAGGGCAACAAGCAGCGCATCAAGCTCTGCACCTGAATCACTCCGACCGTTTTTACTTAAGAAGAAATCAGCATCACTAACCATGCTGGTGTTTTTTTTCTTACCAATTAAGTTCTTTTGATCATCAAAGAAATACAGTAATCGTCGCCATGTTGTATGCTGTGCCAGATTTTCTGTTTTTGCTTGTGTGCGCCACGTGGCTAATAACGATTGAGCACTGCTGTCTTGTAGGCCTTGCATACTTTGCGTGCTATTGGTTTCTTCGTCAGCGCCATCCTGTGGCATATTATATGCCACAGGATGTGCCGCATTACTATCTATCGGTGTTTGTGGCTCATTCGCCAACTCACCTGTCATTACTAGCGAGTCTGGCGTGGGCAAAAAAGCCTGTGCTTGGCCAGAGAATAGTAACCCAGCAATAGCAAGTGGCAAACATGCTCGTTGGCAAGTTATTGTTAAGGTACAATCAACTGATAAAGACATAGGCTTTGGAGCCATGAGATAAAACCTCGCACGTTATTATTCATACGCTGATAGCGTGATTAGGGGCTGACTAATAATGTCTACTGTAGTGTTAAATAAAACAATCCAAAACCCGTTTTCGACCTAGATCGTTTGAATCTCTGGGGCGTGTTTGATAAATTTCGAGTAAAAGAGAATATTATGTCCAAATCATCCTCAATGACTATTAAAGATGGCTTATTATCTGCAGCCACATGGCTCGCATCGCCTAATAAAAATATGCGACCAGTAGATATGAATATCGACACTGTCGTCATTCATAATATCAGCTTGCCACCCAATGAGTTCGGCGCTTGCGACACTGATGGCACTCACTACGTTAAGGCGCTGTTTACCAATCAACTAGATTGGAATGCCCATCCTTATTTCCAGACCATAGAAGGTGCGGAAGTCTCGGCGCATCTATTTATCGAGCGTGATGGCGCGATTACTCAGTTTGTGAACTTTAACGAGCGCGCTTGGCATGCCGGTCGATCAAGCTATTTGGGACGACCGGAATGTAACAATTATAGCATTGGTATTGAACTTGAAGGGTCGGATTTTACGCCTTTCACTGATATGCAATATGACAGTCTCGCACAGGTCGTCAGTGCTATCTATGAGGCTTATCCTAAAACTCGTCGTCACTTGACAGGTCATAGCGATATTGCGCCAGGACGTAAGACCGATCCCGGTGATTATTTTGAATGGACAAAACTGCGTGAAAACGTTGCTATTTTATTAAAATAAAAAAGCGTATTTTTTCCACATGTCATATTCCACATTCAATCCATTTATCTCGATTATGAAAGTGATATAATTCATCAGTTTTTCAACACAGCAAATCAGCACACAACCCAATACAACTTAGCAAGATAGGTTCTCATGGCAAAAAGTCGGTTATTTCGTTCAACCATGGTGGTCAGCAGTATGACCATGCTGTCTCGTATTTTAGGCCTAGTACGTGATGTCGTATTGTTAGGTGTTTTTGGCGCTGGTGGTCTGATGGATGCCTTTTTGGTCGCCTTTAAGATACCCAATTTTTTGCGACGTCTATTTGCAGAAGGCGCTTTTAGCCAAGCTTTTGTACCTGTTCTATCCGAATACAAAGAAAAATATAACCTTCAGCAAGTACAGATTTTAGTCAGTCGTACTTCAGGTGCACTGTTGATGGTTTTATCTATGCTGACGGTCGTGGTGATTTTAATCGCGCCTTGGGTCGTGACGTTGTTTGCACCCGGCTTCGCCGATCAACCTGATAAATTTGCCATCACCGCTGAATTACTGCGCCTGACCTTTCCATATTTGCTATTTATTTCCATGACGGCTTTTGCCAGTAGTATTTTGCAAAGCTACGGACGATTCGCTGCACCAGCATTTGCACCAGTATTATTAAACTTATGCATGATTGGTGGCGCACTGATT
This sequence comes from Psychrobacter sp. NZS113, assembly GCF_015864825.1. Classification (GTDB taxonomy): domain Bacteria; phylum Pseudomonadota; class Gammaproteobacteria; order Pseudomonadales; family Moraxellaceae; genus Psychrobacter. Next base: position 35,601 of record NZ_JADYWL010000006.1, on the reverse strand, counting down.
TTTGCACCAATGTTCGACACACCTATCATGGCACTCGGCTATGCCGTCGCTATCGCAGGGCTGCTACAGTTTTTGCTACAGCTACCACAACTATGGCAACAAAAACTATTGGTCGCTCCAAAGATTGATTTTCAGCATGAAGGCGTTCGCCGCATTTTAAAGCTCATGCTCCCTGCTATTTTTGGTGTTTCTGTCACTCAAATTAACTTACTACTGAACACCGTTTTTGCATCATTGATGATTGGTGGGTCGGTTTCTTGGTTATACACTGCAGAACGTATGAGCGAGCTACCACTAGGATTGATTGGTGTCGCAATTGGTACGGTTATTTTGCCAAGTTTGTCTAAAAGTGAAGCCAAGCAAGATGACGTTAGCTTTAAAAAGACGATTGATTGGGCGGCACGCTTAATCATATTAGTAGGTGTTCCGGCATCAGCGGCGCTGTTTGTGCTTGCAGATGTATTGATGCAAGCGTTGTTTTTGCGTGGTGAATTTACCTTGCGTGATGCACAAATGAGCTCGCTGGCATTGCGTAGTATGGCTGGTGGTATCTTAGGATTTATGTTGATTAAGATATTTGCCCCTGCATTTTTTGCACGTCAAGACACTCGAACGCCTGTAAAAATCGGTATCATCTCCGTCATAGCCAATATGGTCTTTAGTGTTATATTTATTGGTATTTTCTATTTTTTAGAGATTCCACTACACGGTGGTTTGGCGTTAGCAACCACAGGTGCGGCATTTGTGAACGCAGGGCTATTGTATTATTTCTTGCATAAGCGCGATATTTTCCGTTTTGGCAGCCACTGGAAAAAACTGTTTGCCCAGTTTGCAATTTCTACAACTGCGATGATTGCAGTGCTGTATTTCATGTTGCCGTACTTCCCTACCGATGATGCTCAGTGGCGACGTATTGCCGCTCTAATCATTATGTGTGCCGTGGGTGCTTTGGTCTATGGTGTGGTATTACTCGCTACAGGCTTCCGCCCTCGCCAACTAAAGCATGGCTAAACATACCAAACAAGGCCTTAACTTACGAAACCAAAACAAGCTTGGCATGAGAACTGACAGTGTTCAGTATGAATAATTGTCATAATAGCTTATGCATTAATAAATAAATTTTGAGGCCCGATGATGACTAAAAAGCTGATACTTCCACGTTTACCAATCTTATTTGCGACTGGTCTGCTGAGTACTGGATTGCTTCTGAGCGGTTGTAGCAATGATGTCGATGCAGAACAAACAGTGCACAAAGTAGAAGTGGGCGATTCTCATAGTGCAACTGACGATGAAATAGTAGCTGACAGCGAAGAAGTAGCTGATGATGACAAAGCAGCTGATAGTAATAAAGACGCTACTCAGCAAAAAAGCCTAGTCACCAATCCTACCGAAACTGGCACACCAGAAGATACGGTTAAAAAAGCACTGGATAGCCTGTACTACGGTGATGTAAAGCAAGCCGCTGGATACTATGAAGTAGACATGGCAAACTTTGAAGAAGAGTTGGCTAAGACCCAGTCTGCCTTTCAGCAAACCGTTGAAGGTGTCACCATTACCGATACTCAATACAATGATGACAAAACTCGTGCCACCATCACTGGTGAACTGATGCTAAAAGGACAGAGTGAGCCTGCACCCTTGACTTACGAGCTACAAGAAATAGACGGTCAATGGAAAATCTTAGGCTAAAGCATCACACTATCAAGCATGATGCTATTTGATTCTTTTTTTTATCTAACTGACTTTAATCTTCTTTCACCGCTTTTCCAAGCATGACGACATCCGCCATAAAACCTTCCATATCACAAACCTTTGGCATATACCCCCATTGCTCAAAATCAAGCTTACGGAACAATCCTAAGCTTGGTTGGTTATGGGCAAAAACAAGCGCGATGATGTTGTGAATACCTAAGCTCGGTGCTTGAGTGAGCATCCAGCGTGTCAGTAAGTTGCCCAGTCCTTTGCCTTGATGGCCTTCGTGCAAATAAATACTAATCTCGGTGCTGATATGGTACGCCATACGTGCATAAAGATCACTGAAACTGCCCCATGCCACCATCGGCGATGATTCTGCTTGCCCACCACTTTCGGTAGTTTTAGTCACTGAGCGAACGACATAAATAGGTCGCGTGGCGCTATTTAAATGCTCATCAAACCACTCTTCACGCTCTTCACAGGTCACTGGAACAAGGTTGGCTGTTGCTTGCTTGCCCGCAATGCTTTGATTGTAAATCGCTAATATCTCTGGCAGGTCTCTCTCACTTGCACGCTGTACAATAAAATCGTCATTGAGATTGTGTTGGGGCAAGATAGATGGTACAGCATTCAAGGCAACATCGGACATAGAAGCTCCATAGTTAGTTGGTCGTATGATTTGTTTAAATACAGCTGATTGCTAACGATAGCCGTCAAAGTAAGATAAGCGCAGTGGTTCTGTTCTTTTAGAATAGCGGAACTGACAGCGCCCTACTTATATAATGAGTAGACTATAGGATGTTAGTATGGCCATTTTACTTTATAATGGCTGATTTTAGACACATCGATTTTCGGTATGGTGTGTTTTCTTTTTTATCTGGTCTTATCTATCATAGCTGAAAATTTATGAACACCTATTTTCTTGAGCAACTGATTGCGTCGCCAAGTACACTGCCTGCTAATATTAGCCCAATAGATCTAGCGCCCTGTGTGCTCACTATAGGCAATTTTGACGGCGTACATTTGGGCCATCAAGCGATGCTTACGCAAGTCAGAGAAATTGCACAGGCGCAAAATCTTGGCTCTGCTGTCATGATATTTGAGCCACAGCCTCGTGAATTCTTTGCGACTGCCACTGCGCCTGCTCGCCTAACCAATCTCGCTGAAAAACAAGCCTTACTAGCAGAGTATGGTGTTGAAACCTTGATTGTGGCAGGATTTGATACGGATTTTCGGTCACTATCAGCACAAGCCTTTGCAGACATTTTGGCACTACGCTTGAATGTGCAGGCTTTAGTATTGGGCGATGACTTTAAGTTTGGTCATGACCGTACTGGTGACAGTCAGTTTTTGCGTGATTATGGTTTGGATGTGACCAATTTACACACTATCACTGACAATAGTGATAACGCGGCACGTATTAGCTCTACTCGTGTGCGTGATATGCTATTGGCTGGCGATATTGATGCAGCCAATACCTTATTGGGTCGCGACTATGCGATTACCGGATTGGTCATCAGAGGTGATCAAATTGGGCGCACGATAGACTTTCCTACTGCCAATATTGACTTAAAACGTTTGAAGCCTGCGTTACATGGCATCTTTGGGGTCGATGTCGTCAGTCTCGATGATAATGGCAAAGTGATTCCTAATGGCCTAACCGTAAATGCGGTCAATGGACAAACTGGTATAGCAGGATTACGTGCTGATAGCTTGTTTGGTACAGCCAATGTTGGTACTAGACCATCGGTAGATAAAGCACATAACTGGCGTCTGGAAGTCCATTTCCCAGAGCTGCAAGCTGATTTATATGGCCTAACTTTGCAGGTTCGATTTTTGCATTATCTACATGGTGAACGACGCTATGATGGACTAGAGGCATTAAAGACTGGCATTCATAATGATGTAAAAGAGTTAATTAGATGGCGAGCAGAACAACAACTCCGTTAGAACAGATGTATAAATCATAAAAAAACCCACAACATGAATGTTTGTAGGTTTTTTTATGAGCTTGGTTTTTATAAGCTTGCTTTACAACTAGGCATCTGGGTGCATACGTACGTTCAAGTCGTCAATAATTTCTACCCATGCCGCATCTTTTTCCCATTCTTCTTGCAAAAACATACGCTGATTGTCAGTCCACACACTCGACTCTATCAGCTTCTCTTCTTTTGCCAATTTATGTGTTTCAATAAAGCTATCAATTGCTTCATCTGAGCTATCAAGTCCTAGCTGCGCAAATAATTCGTTTATATTATATTCAGGTTCATTCAACATATTTTTCTCCCTAGATAATGCAGGTTTATTTGTGATTATTATTTATGCTTACCACTTTATTGTAGCAGGCTCTATTTTAATAGCTGTTAACCAACGTTTATCTAACGTTATCAATTGTATTAATGGTAGCGGTCCAATTTTATATAAATCAAATACAACGTCAGGCTATTATTTTACTTATTTTACTTATTTTACTTATTTTACTTATTTTACTTATTTTACTTATTTTACTTATTTTACTTATTTTACTTATTTTACTTATTTTACTTATTTTACTTATTTTGCCTTACTTACCTCTAAAGTGTCTCGACTAGCTACAATGATTGCTTATTTTTCCAAGACATAAAAAAGCCCTCATATTTCAGAGGGCTTTTTTATACTGCTTTTGATCTTACCACTTAAGCAAAGTATCTACTTATGGTAGTAAGTGTGCTACTGCATCACGCTCTTCGCTAAGCTCTTGCTCAGTCGCAGCCATTTTCTCTTTTGAGAAGTCAGATGATACATCAACGCCGTCTACGATAGACCAGTCGCCGTTAGTACAGGTGCATGGGAATGAGTAGATCAAACCTTCCGCGATACCGTATTCGCCGTTTGAGTAAACGCCCATTGATACCCAATCGTTCTCATCAGTACCCAATGCCCACGTGCGCATATGTGCAATGGCAGCATTGGCAGCAGAAGCAGCAGATGAAGCACCGCGAGCTTTAATAATCGCTGCACCACGTTGCTGTACTTCTGGGATATAAGTGCCTTCGTACCAAGTACGATCAACTAGATCTAAAGCTGGCTTACCATTGACAGTACAAGCCGTTAGATCTGGATACTGAGTTGATGAGTGGTTACCCCAGATGATCATTTTTTTCACGTCATTTACAGTGCTGTCAGTTTTGCCAGCCAACTGCGCCATGGCACGGTTGTGATCCAAACGAGTCATTGCTGTAAAGTTGCGTGGATCAAGATCTGGTGCATTACGTTGAGCAATAAGCGCGTTAGTGTTAGCAGGGTTACCCACTACCAATACTTTTACATCACGGCTTGCTACGTCATTCAATGCTTTACCTTGCGCTGAGAAAATCGCAGCATTGGCTTCTAGCAAATCTTTACGTTCCATACCTGGGCCACGAGGACGGGCACCAACAAGTAAAGCATAATCAATGTCTTTGAATGCAACATTAGCATCATCAGTTTGGACGATGCCGGCCAATAATGGGAATGCACAATCTTCCAATTCCATGACCACACCCTTTAGGGCGTCAAGTGCTGGCGTGATTTCAAGCAATTGCAAAATAACTGGCTGATCTTTACCTAACATCTCGCCAGATGCAATACGAAATAGCATAGCATAGCTGATATTACCAGCGGCACCAGTGACGGCAACACGTAAAGGCTGTTTCATTGACATTGAATACTCCCTAATTAATTATTAGATAATTCATGATTCTAATAGATGACTCTAATGAATGATTATCATTTTAGATATCGACTTGTTTGCTGCATAGCAGCAGCCATAAACCGAGGGTTAGTGTAGCACTTCGTTCAGCGCATCGTCTAGAGACAATAAGAGACCCACAACCTATTATATTGTTACATTTTATACGAGAGAGGTTTCAAGCAAGTAAAGCGCTTATGAATCAAGCGCTAAGACAGATTGAGAGGGAGCTGATGATAGCGTTAATCCGCACTATATCGCTTGGTATGACGCTTATATAGGACTAATCATTCTATCTTTGGTTTAATTTTCGATACCTATCACAACCATATTGGTTGCCGTTATCACAAGATGCACCGAAATACTCTTTTTCAGTAGCCTTATCTTTCTGTACCCCAAGCCCAGCGCCGTACAGCACCCCAAGACTGTATTGAGCACCAGCATCGCCTTGGTTAGCCGCTTTTTGATACCACTCAGCTGCTTTTTCATAATCCTGACGTACCTGTGCACCAGTACTATACATCAGGCCAAGGTTATATTGAGCACTAATAACCCCTTGGTTAGCTGCTTTTTCATACCACTCAACTGCCTTAGCATCATCCTGACGAACGCCTTTCCCTTGATCGTACATCACTCCAAGGTTGTATTGAGCACTAGCATCGCCTTGGTTAGCCGCTTTTTGATACCACTCAGCTGCCTTAGTATCATCCTGATGCACTCCTTTGCCGTTGGCATACATTAGACCAATGTTGTAGTGAGCACGAGCATCGCCTTGATTCGCCGCTTTTTCATACCACTCAGTTGCCTTGTTATAATCCTCATGCACGCCTAATCCTAGTTCATACATCAACCCAAGGTTGATTTGAGCAGAAGCCTTACCTTGGTTCGCTGCTTTTTGAAACCATTCAGCTGCCTTGACATAATCCTGAGGCGCGTCTAAACCTTTGCTATACATCACACCGAGGTTGTATTGCGCTTCAACAAATCCTTGATTAGCCTCTCGTTGGACTTGATCAAAATCAGTAGCCATCGCTGAAAAAGAAAGCATAGCAGCGACTAAAAAGAGGGGGATTTTACGTATTAAAGAGGTATTCGAGAGGATCATAGCAAGGCTCTATAGATAGATTCTTGGGATATACATTTGTGCGTTATTGCCATGATAGCAAATATACTTTCGAGCACGCATGCCGGTGCTTTTCCACCCCTAAATCCATTTACCATAATCTACCTTTATGCGAACAATAACACTCTATGTTGTGCTAAACGCGCATGTTTTGGGCTTAGTTTTACTACGTTCTACAGTCTCACATAGCGCCACGTTTTTAATCCCATTTCTTGCGCCCACAACTTAGCAGTCGCTTTGTCACCTGCTATTGGTACTATGTTTAAATCCAACACCTCACTCAGTGAATAAGTGGTACTGCTCACCGTTTTAGGGTCGAATACATACCATTTGACAACCCTTTCTGTCGTTGCTAATACATATCTCATCAATTACCTCGTTTTATAAACTTATGTCCATTTATCATGTTATAGTTTATATCTTAGTGATATTTAGGACGATACTATGGCAGCTTATATCACCGTAGGCGCGACGACAACTCATGGCGGTAAAGTGATTAGCGGGTCACCACAAACGACTCACAACGGTATTCCAGTATCGCGTAAAGGCGATAAAGTCATCTGTAAAAAATGTAAAAAACTGACAACTATTTTGACAGGGGACGCCTCGTTTATTGTCGATGGTGCACCCATTGCTCGCGCAGGAGACGTGACCAGCTGCGGTGCTAAGCTCATTGCGGTTCAGCAGTCGTTCTGTGAGTCTGGTTTTGAGGTGATGGGCGTTGAGGAAGCAGAACAAACTAAGAGAGAGGCTCAGGAGTATGCTAGTAAAATTCTAAGTAGATACAATACTGCTTTTCAGTTTGTAGCTGACGATGATACGCCTTATGTTAATTATAATTATACTGCTATAAATAAACACAGTGGTCAGACCTATCAAGGTGTTACGAATGAAGACGGCTGGACAGAGCGCTTTTATTCTGACAACAATGATGAGATTGAGATCAAACTAGATTTAGAATGGCAAAACGGTTTAGGAGTATTTGAATGAGCAATAGTACGAGTGGCAATATGAAAGATGGAGACACCTCTACCAAAATTAAGCCAAGACCGTTTATATCGAAACAACACCCTTTAAATGATACTAAAGACCCCTTTACCGCAGTAAAAGTGAAAAAGGAACTTACTGATAGAATGGAGCTTAAGACTTATCCTAGTCAAGGCGCATCTTCATTGTGCGGACCTGCTGCTCTCTTTTATTGTCTACTTATCGATCATCCAAAGCTATATAACGATGCTGTCGCAGAGCTTTGGATAAATGGCAAAACAATAATTAATGATTTAAACATTGAACCAAGTACTAACGCAAAAAATCCAGAAGATTTATTCAATGCAAAAGATGAAATGAGAATTTCGGCTATTGACTGGATGACTCTGTCAAGCTTACGAGACTCAACTAATAACCTTATAGATTACGGCTCACCGTTTAGCCGAGTAGCAGGAATTACTTTGCCAGTAGATATTATCGACTGGTTTAAAAAAGCAGGCTATCGACATGTTGATACGTTGATTTTCGATAACCCAAAAAATATTATAAAAATAAACGGCTATAAAGATAACTCTAATTATCATGTCATCTCTCTAATAAACTCTGGATTTATTTCAAGACAAAGTTTACCAACTGTTAACCTCCCTAATCATTGGGTGGTTTGGACTGATCTGCTACGTAATAGTGACGGTAGCCCTATAAGAAGTGATATAAAATCCTCTGATACTATCAAGCTAAAATTATTTACATGGGGAGAAATCGCTAGACCTCTTAAATCAGACTTAACTTTCTCAGAGTTTCAAAAATATCATTTTCAAGCAATTGTGGTTGGAAAATAAAATGATAAGAAAATATATAATAGTGGTGTCAAGCTTACTGATAATAGGATGCAGCGATCCTGTAAAGGTGTCACCTGATAAATTACCTGATGCTTACCTTAATCAACCCTATCAAACCAATATAGAGATAACAGGTGGCGCGGTTGTTGAGCTAAGCTTTTATTCTGAAGTGTCTGATGCTAGTTTCAAAATTATGCCAAGTATTGCAGAAGGAGGTTATAAAGATAATAACATGTTGACCGTTACGGGCACACCTACAACCTTAGAGCCTATCTACATTAATATTGCTGGAAGTACATATGGCACTAACTTTCCTGGTAAAGATTTTGAAAAAGAGTACACCATTGAAGTAAAGGATGCTCAGTAAATAACTTGCCATTAGCACTAAATATAGCGCCTTACTTAGTGAATATTTGATTACTTACTTTTTTAGGTCAAGAGTTAGCTAAGTTCAGGCAGTCTTTGTTGCCTGTCCTGTCTAACGCCCCATACTCGGAGATCGTGATCTTGTGTGCGCTCTAGCACGCTCAAGTTCTTGCTCTTTAGCTTGTATTAGCTCTCTAACTTGCTCAGCAACCTGTTTAATTCCTTCAATTCCGTCTGTATTTCTGTCTGTGAGTCGGTTATTTTCGTTTGTGACTGCTTTATTTTGTTCTGTGCGTTCACTAATTCGCTCAATCCGTCCTCTAACTTCACTGTATCGCTCTCTAGATAATCGAACGGTGTTATCGTGCTCTGATACGTCTTCAACTGCTCTACGAGCTGCATCTGAACGTTTCCTAACACCAATAACTCGCTTATCAACGTTGATTGCGTTGTTACGTGCTCTTTCCGATATGCTACCCATCCATTGAACACGCTTGTTTGTTCTGTCATTGAAGTTTGCAACTCCTTGAACAACGTCGGTAAGTGTTCCAGCTCTTGCGTCTTCGTTCTTGCCAATTTGTTCAATGAGGCTGTCAATTCGGCTATATCCTGGTCTTTCTTGCGTAGCTGCTGCTGTGTGTGTCGCTCTTGGTCGTCTAGCATCTGCTTTTGGCGTTTGATCGTGTCCTGCTGTGCTTGTAGGGCTTGCTGCACTTACTCTAGTAGTCTCTTGTCCATAACTTACCTCTGACTGTAGTCGATGGGCTGCTGTGTCTGCGGCTTTTGATTTATATAGATCGGTTTTGAGAATTTGTTGACCAATGCTGCCCCTATCGCCATGCCTGATATCAGTAATGAAGGAATAAGGCTACAAGTTATGACTAAAAACTGTCAAAGAGTGTATTAAAAGGGGCTGCTAAATGATAACTTTTAAATAGTATTGATGAAAATTATTCACCGCCTGAAATGATAAATTGACTATCACAACTGTCCACAACATTAGGACAACTACCAAATTCAGCCCCTTCATAACAAACATGAATATCCGTCAATATGGACTGCTTTCGGCTGCCAGCTTGGCAAATTAAGTCGATGCTATTCGAAGACATCCCGCCATTGAGGCGAGTCATCTGACTGATGAATCGCGACTTGGAAACCGTATAGCTATTACCCGTATTCAGCTCTTTCGGTAACTTTAATGCGCCAGCGTAATTGGTAATCTGGCGAAAGTAGCTACTGGCACTGAATGGACTACAAGCACCATAACGTTGCCACGTTTGGCTACGTACCGTGGTATCAGGCATGATGCGGTTGACGACTTTTAGCTGAAGCGGTGTCAATCGAGGATCACTGCCACGACCACAGCGCTCACCATAACCCATGTCTAAACCTGATACGGTCAGCGAATAGCCTTCTAGACATTGACGCATACGGGCGCGCGTTGGTTGCATACTACATAAAGCAGGTGTCATTTCGATCATCAACACACGCTGCCCACTCCTAGCGGTACTGGCAGCATTGGCTGGCATTAGAACAATACCTTGCAATATTAGTAATGCACCAATCCCCATCGTGGTATTCATTTTACTCATAAAACGCTTGCCGATTAGGCTTGCGTGACCTTTATCCAAAATTTTGATTGGTTTGATCGCTGTATGAACATTCGAATGACTCGGAGTTGCCGTCAGGTTAAATAACGGGCGCGCCTGCGTATGAGTAGATGATGGATATCTAACTTTCGATAAAATGCAAAGAGTAAAGTATTTTTTTATCATAAGGGCTGGAGGCATCTAGCAGTGATAAAACATAGGCTATCGCTTAGATTATAGCGTTTGACATACAAACACTCATACCACTAAGCATAGAGCTAAAAAATATGAACAGTAATTTATAAACATCAATTAAATACACTAGTTAATGCAATGGTAACAAATCGTTTTTTTTAATCTATAGCAGAAACGTAAACATGAGATCAGAATACCTAAATTCAGTGTATAAAAATAAGCCCCTAACGAGCAATCGTTAAGGGCTTATTTGAATCGTAAATGAGTGTTCTAGAAAGAAGATGGAACGGTACCCATGCGCTGACTAATGGGCTGACTACGACCCAACAAGCTACTATAGATAGTGGCATTCTCCATCACATGCTTGACGTAATTACGCGTTTCAGGAAACGCGATAGACTCAACATATTGATCCGCTGCAAGTGACCCATAGACTGGCTGCCAGCGTTTGGCATTATTAGGTCCAGCATTGTAACCCGCTGTAGCGACGACTGGCTGACGGTTCAACTTGCTTAAGATATCACCCATATACCATGTACCATAACGAATATTGGTATCGCCACTATTGGCACGGCTAGCACTATAAGTTTCACCCAGATTACGAGCGATATATTTGGCCGTATCAGGCATGACTTGCATCAGTCCACTTGCCCCAACGTTTGAGCGTGCAGAAGTTACAAAGCGACTCTCCTGACGCATAATGCCATAAGCCCACTCTGGATCGATGCCAGCAGATTGGCTGTAGCGAACGACGGCATCTTGGTGCGGCATCGGATGCGATAAGGCTAAGCTATCGACTCTATCAGTATTATCCACCGCGTAAATCGCACGATCGAGCCAGCCCATGTCATGTGCTTGACGAGCAGCAGCAATGATTAGATTGTCATCACGCTTGTCACGCGCCTGCTTCACCGCCCAGTTCCACTCACGGTTGGCATAAGCACGGCTAGCATCAGAGTTATATAAGGCAAAAGCACGAGCAAAGTTACCATCTTGCATGACACGTGCGCGATCCGAGGTACTCACGTTTGGTAGATTACTGCCACCGAACTGGCTAGCATCAAAACGTTGACCGATCTTGTCTTTTGCCATCAAACCGTAATACTCATTACTTTTTGCGATGTTCTTATACATTTTTTTAGCAGTATTACGTTTGTTTGAATCGCTCGATTGCTCATATGCGCGTGCTAACCAATACTGCCACTGGCTACTTTTTTGAGTTTCGCTCTCCATTCTAGAGATAGCTTCGACCACATCATCCCATTGGCTAAAGCGAATGGCTGCCATGGCATAATCTTCGGCTTCTTCAAAATTAAAGTCGTTATCTAAGCTATTACGGAACCATTCAACTGCCTCAGCATTGAAGCCATCATCAGTATTGTGGTTCATACGCTGTACACCGAGGATACGATAGGCATAGCGACGGGTGTCATCATTCAACAACTTCACTGAACGCTGGTTATCTTGTTTGATATCAAAATCTAACTGTAGCGCAGCCTCACGATAAGATTTGTCAGCGACACGGCCTAACGCATACAAATAAAGATATTGATTGGTCTGACTGGCAGACTGTCTACCAAAACTGGTAAAGAATGAAGATGGACTTAGCTGAATCTCACTCAATGCTGAATAAGCAATAGGCGTGCCTAAGCGTGAGGACAACGCCATGATGTCACCAGTCTTGCCTTTACGTAGCATACGTTTAAGACGAGCGGTGCGATCTTGATTATTAATCAGTGCGTTATTGTTCATTTCCATCGCTAACTGATCACACAATGCTGGCTGCTTTTGGGTATTCAGCCAAACATCAGATTTGGCTGCCATAGCACGCATCGTGTCGCCACCATTATTAAAACCAAGCGCAACTGCACAGCGCTCACTGGCATCGGCATTGGTGATTAAATTTGCGACTTGGCGTACTGATGCATAATCGTTTGACCCTGCTTTGGTCTCCGCAAAATCTGCAACCAGTTTTTCAGCCATCACAGTATTAGGATACTGACTCACGAACTGTGACACCGCAGCCGCACTTTGTGAATTAAGATCTAGATTCATCCGCCAATAAGTGGGATACATCGCAAACAAACCACCGCTCATCGCTTGCTCATAACCATAAAGGGCGCTGACATCACCTCGGTCTGCGGCGCTTGCTGCTGACATAAATGAGTCAATACTGCTGTCTTGCTGATAGTTATTCTCTTGCTGGTAGCTCTCGCTATCACCCCATGACAGCTCTGCACAAGCAACTTGCGATAGCCCTAACGCACTCGCTGCCGTCGCCAAACTCAGCGCACTCACCCGCAGCCTGCCTGCCCTAGATCGTTCAGAACCATGCTTTTGACTGGCCAACTCTCTATCCTTGATGCTATGAGCAACGCGCAATTCTGTCATATTGACTCTCTTTATTATGTCTCTACAAATAATTAAACAGCGATTTATAATGTACCGCTAAGGTGGTTTTATTCATCATACTATACTCGTTGCACTTTCAACCATAGCCTTTACCTTTTGTTAATAAATAGGACAGTACGGTGTAACATAGAAATGATGTCGAGTCGTATTTTTTATCAAAAGTGCTGCTAACTCCAGTAAACAATTGATACCGTTATGAATAATTTATAATATTGACCAGCGATCACCCACGCTAATTTTTCACATTGGTAGAGGGTTGTGATAAAATACGCCACCTGTTAATCGTCTACCCCGCTATATCTTTAGTCAATCATGGACTTATCCTTATGAGTGTTACTGTATTCAATCCCCGCATCAAAGACGCTGCTGTTACTGAAGCAACTGCTGCCGCGCCTGCTGTCACTGCACTCAATGAAGCAAGTTCAGCCCAATCTCCTGTAAACAAAACAGCTACCAAAAAAGTCTTCGTCACCACTCAAGGCTGCCAGATGAATGTCTATGACTCTGGCAAAATGCTCGACGTGCTCGGTGATTCCCACGGTATGGAAGTCACGCATGATATCGATGAGGCCGATGTACTGCTAATGAATACTTGCTCTATCCGCGAAAAAGCGCAAGAGAAAGTATTTTCAGAATTGGGTCGCTGGCGCAAACTAAAAGAAAAACGCCCTGACCTCGTCATTGGCGTCGGTGGTTGCGTGGCCTCCCAAGAAGGTGACAACATTCAAAAGCGTGCGCCTTATGTCGATATGGTTTTTGGCCCGCAAACCTTGCACCGTCTGCCAGAGCTGTATGATCAATCAAACGAACAACGTGAAATAGCGCCTAAAAACCGTATCGGTACGATTGATGTGTCATTTCCGAGTATCGAAAAGTTTGATTTTTTGCCAGAGCCAAGAGTAGAAGGCTACAAAGCCTTTGTCTCTATTATGGAAGGTTGTTCAAAGTACTGCTCATTTTGCGTAGTGCCTTATACCCGCGGTGAAGAATTGTCACGTCCACTCGACGACGTATTGGCAGAGATTGATAGCTTAGCCGCGCAAGGCGTGCGTGAAATCAACCTCTTGGGTCAAAACGTCAACGGCTATCGCGGCGAAAAAGACGATGGCAGCATTTGCCGTTTCGCTGAGCTGTTGCATTATGTCTCACATGTCGACGGTGTCGAGCGTATTCGCTATACGACCAGCCATCCGCTAGAGTTCACTGATGATATCATTGACGCCTATGCACAATTACCAGAGCTGGTATCACACTTACATCTACCGGTTCAAAGTGGCTCAAACGCTATTTTGGCAGCGATGAAGCGCAACCATACCATTGATGTGTATATCAATCAGATTAATAAGCTAAAAGCCATTCGTCCTGATATTCATTTGTCGAGCGACTTTATCATTGGCTTCCCTGGTGAGACCGATCAAGACTTCCAAGATACGTTGAACTTGGCAAAGGAATTAAACTTCGATCACTCTTACAGCTTTATTTACTCTAAGCGCCCAGGCACGCCAGCCGCTGAGTTGCCAGATGATGTAAGCTTCAAAACTAAAAAAGAACGCTTGGCTGAATTCCAAAAAGTCATCATTGACTCAACGCTTGCGAAAACTCATGAGATGGTCGGTACCACGACTCGCGTCTTGGTTGAACAAGTTGCCAACCGTCATCCTGACTGTTTAATCGGTACTGCAGATAACACCCGTACCGTCATGTTCCCCCATGATGTCGAAAAAATGGATGAGATGTTGGGTAAACTCGTGAGCGTGCGTATTACTGATTTTGTCAGCCCGCACATGGTCAAAGGTGAGCTGATCGAAGTATTGGCGTAACCGTTAAACTATAAGTTTGAGTAAGAATAAAAAAGCCGTTCACTATCATAGCGAACGGCTTTTTTGGGCGTGAATGTTAATCACCATTATTCTAATAACCAATCTGTCTTCCGTAACTGCTGCTTGGTCTCGCGGCGACGTTTTTTGCGGACAATGTCGATATCTTCTTTTTCGTGAATACCACCTTTTCTTAATAATGGATCAAGCGCTAGATAATTACGCGGCTTGACTGTGCCTATGGAGTGTTGTGTACCTGTCACAGCCTGCTGCTCTAACTGCCGTTCAATCTGTTTGGCCTTTTTTAAGGTTTGTTTTAAGCTCATATTGTTACCTATATTTTTAATAACTCTAAATCTATTTTATATATTCGAGTGACAGCATAGTGAGACCACAATTAGGAAATCGAGCGCAAATAGTACACTTGTTACATTTAGCTCGATTGACACCGTCGTGACTCGCTATGGTTTTACTCATTAGCCTTTAATACACATGACCTGCTTCAACGTATGCACCACCTCGACCAAATCCGTTTGATTGGCCATCACTTCATCGATGTCTTTATAAGCGCCTGGTATCTCATCGATGACGCCTTTATCTTTGCGACACTCGACGCCATCCGTCTGCGCTTTTAGCTCATCGATAGTGAATGCTCGTATGGCTTTACCACGGCTCATCTGTCGCCCTGCCCCATGTGAACATGAGCAAAACGATTCCTCCGCGCCCAGACCGCGTACAATAAAGGACTTTGCGCCCATAGAGCCTGGGATAATGCCGAGCTCACCTGCATAAGCACTGATAGCACCTTTACGCGTCACGTAAACCTGCTCGCCAAAATGCACCTCTTCATTGACATAGTTATGATGACAATTGATGGCTTCTTTGGTCAGCTGAAATCGTGGTAACCCCGCTTGTGGCGACTGCAGTGACTTAATGACGAGACGCATCATCTCACGGCGGTTCTCTAACGCATAGTCCTGCGCCCAACCCACTGCTTCGACATAATCAGCGAAGCTATCAGACCCTTCGGCAAAATAAGACAAATCTCGATCTGGAACATGACCGAAGCGCGATTGACGCTCTTTTTTTGCTAAATTAATAAAGTACTGGCCGATACAATTACCGATGCCGCGACTGCCAGAATGCAGCATTACCCAGACGTCACTGTTTTCATCCAAGCACAGCTCAATGAAATGATTGCCACCACCGAGTGTTCCCAACTGCTTTGCCCAAGTACGCTCAAAACCTTTGAGCATTTTAAGTAAACCTGGATGCTTATCAGTAATCGGTTTTAGACGTTTACCTAGTGGATCAAGCGTTGAGTTCTTGGCTTGAATTTGCTTGTGCATGTTAAAGCCGACTGGTACTTGTTGCTCCACTACTGAGCGTAATGACCTTAAGTTATCAGGTAAATCGCTCGCCGTCAGGGACAAACGCACCGCGTTCATACCGCAGCCGATATCGACACCGACTGCGGCAGGAATGATGGCGGATTTGGTCGGGATCACACTGCCGACTGTAGCGCCTTTGCCGACATGCACATCGGGCATCACCGCGATATGCGAGTGTACAAACTCCAACTGAGCTAAATTGTGTAGTTGCTGCATCGCACCTTGCTCAACGTCCGAGGTATAAATCTTGACGGGTACGCCATGTTTACGATTTTCGTTTAATACTAATTGAATGCTCATTATTTATTACTTCCATTTTATTATTTTTATAACCATACGAAATATTTTTATTTTGACTATTATAATTTTTAGACATTACTTACCCATCTCAATTAAACAAAATGTTTAATGAGCACATAGGTTAATAAATCATAAAATAAAGACAATAAAATACCGTTTTTTATTAATTAAAAAATTAATAAAAATGCATGGTTTATTTATGATGGACGTTTTAAAGAAAGCTTTTACCGTACCAAAATTGAGAGCATAAATATTATGCACGCAGAAAGGCATACGCTAAACAATAGCGTGAATCGACTTATTGGCAATAACGATAAAATAAAATGTTAGGTAGACAGATAACAGCAAGCGCAATATGGCCTAGCACAATCGCAGAGCGATTTTGGCACAGTAGACTTAGAAGAAGGGTAGAGCGAGTAGATATAGAACGCTATTCGTTGATATCAATAGATAGAATATCACTCAATAGCTTGTATATAGATTCAGCCAAACCTTTTCGAAGTCGTCATTGCTGTCAGGTAGTTTACACATTCAATCTTTAAAAACGTCTTGATAGTTAAATAGGACACGATGATTCCTCCATAGGTTGTGGCTAATTATTGTAGACAATAGTAGCAGATTTATTGAAATAACTTATCGCTTACATAGAAGCTAATAAATCAATGTGGTAATAATAACAATTTAAAAAATAAAGTCAATAATTAATTTTATTTAAATAGAGAATACTATAAAAATTATATTTCATTAAACCTGTTACTTTAAAAGTATTAATTTGAGAATGTCACTTTAAATATAGAACTCAAAAACTTTTAAACCATCAAGCTATTTAATACTTCAGCTAATAGGGCCGCCGCAATAATGATAAATATCACTCCGCAACCGCGATTGAGCCAAGCTAGGCGATTGCCTACATCTAGCCAGCTTGCAAGCTTTTTACCACCTAAGGTATAAATAATCTGCCAAACTGTCTCACTCAGAAACAACCCTATGGTTAATAAGACATATTGAGGCCATAGTGGCGCACTAAAATTGATAAACTTCGGAAAAAATGCCGCAAAGAACAGAATGGCTTTGGGATTAGATAACGATACCCAGACCCCCGTACGGAATAAGGTCGTATTACTTGGAGATACTTTGACTGCCGCGCTAGAGAGAGAACGTGGCTGCGGTGTATTAGCCATGCTTTCACTGTTACTTTCAGACGCAAGATATTCCGAAGCGACTTCTTCACTCATTTCGCGAGCGTCTTTCATTAAACTACCATCACCCGCATCGCGCCATGAACTGATACCTAGATAGATTAAATACACTGCGCCAACTGCTTTGATGATCGTCAGTAGCCAAGGTGACTGGCGACTGATCACATCGAGTCCAAGGAGAGTCGAGAGGAGTAATATAAACAGACCCAGACTTAACCCTGCTAGCGTCCACAGCGTTCGTTTTACGCCATAGTTCATACCATACTGGAACGCTAGCAGCATGTTCGGCCCAGGGGTCGCTGATATAAAAAACGTACTTGCAAAAAACACCGCAAACAGATGCCAAGACATCAACCCACCCCTACTATGTGTATATCAGTAGCTCTCACACGAGTCGCTACATTACCAAAAAATAATACCGCCATTTAGGCGGTATTATTTATACTTACTCACATTATATACTTATGTTTAGGGCGTGTCCTCATTTTAAAAATGGTGATAAAAATGAGATAAATTGTAGTCAAACAAGGAAAATAGTGCAGATAATATCGGGATATTAGTCAGCTATTTGACGCCGTTTGGCAAGATTTAGCCATTTTTAACCCATTTAGATGACTATCGATTGAATTGAGGACATGCCCTAGTATTTGAATACATCATTTAATTGTGCAGCTGTCTAGCAATTTCTGCAAAAAGGTATCACAGCGTTCGATTTCGATAAGCTCAACATACTCGTCTACCTTGTGTGCCTGTTCGATACTACCAGGGCCGCAGATAATCGTTGGAATGCCAGCATTGGTAAACTGCCCGCCTTCTGTTGCATAAGCCACTTTATGACGTTGCTCATCATTCGTCAGCGCAGCGATCAGTGCTTGCAGCTCGGCGCTATCACGGTCTGTCATTGCTGGTACGCCTACTGCTTGTATCAGCTCAATACCAGTCTCTGGTGCTCGTGCCTGCATTTGAGCACTTAACTCTGCTACCTTTGACTGAATGGGTGTCAGTATGTCATCTTGCGTCATGTGCGGCAAATTACGATAGTCAAATGTAAACTCACACAGATTGGGGACGATATTGGTTGCGGTACCGCCCTGTATGGTACCTACAGACAGAGTTGAGTAAGGCACATCGAACATCATATCATTATCATCGCGATGACTGATCTCTTCCGCTAGCTCATCGACATAGCCAATCAAACGACTGGCATAGCTAATAGCGTTGACACCTTGCGCTGTCAATGACGAATGCGCAGACTTACCATGCACGCGGCAGCGATAAATAGAAATGCCCTTATGTGCGACAACCATCGCCATATTGGTCGGCTCACCAACGATACAATAATCAGGAGTAATACCACGGGCCTTTATATCTGCCAATATAAGCGGTGCACCCAAACAGCCCACCTCTTCATCGAATGACACAGCCAAATGTAATGGACGACGTAGCTGACCTGCGTTAGACAGTTTTACTGCTTGTGGTAAGAGCGTCAACACACAGCCGATAAAGCCTTTCATGTCACAAGCACCGCGTCCATAGAGCTTATCGCCCCGTATCGTCGCAGTAAATGGATCTGACGTCCACTCCTGACCATCGACTGGGACAACATCAGTATGACCAGAAAGCACGAGACCATGATTCAGTTGGTCAGCGTTCTCTCCTGCCGGTACTGTCACAAATAAATTGGCTTTGTTTTTAGCATCATTAAAGGTCAAGTCGACTGTCAGACCTAATTGCTCACAATACGCTTGCACGTCTTCAATGAGTGCCAAATTTGAGTGACGACTAACAGTATCAAAACCAATCAGACGCGTTAGCCAATCGAGACTTTGTGTAGGATAAGCGATATCAGAGTTAGCTTGACTGTCACTATCAGTACTATTATTTCTCATCATAAAATATCCTTATTGTGATACGCAATACTCGCCTTATGAAGGGTTGTTTTGGTTCATAATATCAATGACTGGTGGCATCGGCTTTGGTAATTTACCTTCTGCCTGTAGCTCTTTGGTCGTCTTGGCATCGATAGCGAGTCCAGAAATCAAGGCGATGTCTTTAACGGCCTTGCGCTTACGGGTGGCAAAACTGACTGGCACCATACGGGCAAACTCATAGATATACAGATAAGACTCTTCCCCACCTTCAAAAATCTCGTCTTCCTCTAAACGAATACCGCCAATCTTTGCCAGATCCGATAGCATCTCGTTTTCGTCAGCACTAATACTACAATCAGTGATACCAAAACCAGTCATAAAGCCATTGGCCCACTGTTTCAAGGCCATCACGCGCTCGTACAAGTCATGTTCATCATCAGGTATCAGCGGCATATAAGAGTAAGCATCATCTTTATCCTTTAGCTGAAACACGGTATCTTCTGCTTCTTCGGCTAATAATGTCAATGCAGGCTCTGGTAATGCTCCAAAGCTTAACTCTTCAAAGACTTGAGCCCATACAGCTTCATCAGGCGCATTACAAGCAGTCATGAGTCCGGTCATCAGGCCATGTACTTCGCTGATAGACACGTCAGTCCAGTCATCAAAAGCAGTCAGCCAAGTGTTCCAGCCAGAGATATTGTCATTCATAATAGATGTCCTAGTGATTGATTATTACTGAAAATACAAAAACAGCCCCCGCGCAACGTCATTGATACGACGGTGGACCATAAAAAATAAAAAGACCAAGCCTAATACTTGTAATTACTTTGTTGATATAGATATTATGCGGTCACCTATGGCATTATTAAATGCAGAGAACAAAATTCATTTACGCTTACTTGTGAAGGATAAAAACTGACTATGTATGATCAACTTAGAATATTAGAAAAAATGGTACTCGACATCAAAAAACAGTATCAGCTTGTCAGTGCTGAACTTAGCAGCCTTAAACAACATCCTGTTGCTGATCCGCAAGAGCTTACGGTGCTAAGAACCAAGCTCAAGACTAGCTATACAGAACGTGACGGTACTAAAAAACAACTGGGCGATCTCGATAAACGCTACCAAAGCCTTGCAGAAGCGCATCATATGATTGGTGAAGAGCAAGACAAGCTGCAAAAACAGATCGACCAATTACAACAACAAAACAGCGAGCTACAACAGCATAATAATGAATTAAAGCAGCAGTACAGCGATATCAAACAACAAAACAGTGAACTACAGAAAAAGAATCAATTGGCAGCCGAGCGCACACAAGTAGTACTAAAACGCTTAACCCATATTGACCAAGTAGAAGGCTAATGACTAAGCACAATTTTTTATAACAATAACTCATTGCTTCTTGTGAATTAAGCCAAGCTCATAACGGTAATATCTGATATTACTCACCTTACTGACCAAATACTGTAGGATTTATCATGACCGATGACCACAAAAAACCGATAGAAAAACAGCTGCCAAATAACCAAACGCAAAATACTGCACTACAACCAAAGAATGTCGCCACAGCAGCTTCGATCATACCGAATACCGCTACTCAACCTAATGCGAAAGTCGCTGAACCACAAATCAAAAAGGTTGATATTGCTATTGCTGGCGTTAACTATCCAATCTACTGCCCTGTGCATGAGCAAGAAGAGCTACATTCAGCCGTCTCTTATATTAATAACTATGCGCTAGACCTCAAGAGAGATGCGCCGAGCCTCAGTCAAGAAAACCTACTGGTACTGTGTTGCCTGAGCTTATACGAGAAAATCCATGCCAATCAGAGAACTAGCGAAGACCGCTTGCAACAAGACAAACAATCTGAAGCTCTGCTGAATAAAATCATGAAAGACGCGCAGTCCATTCTATAGTCAAGTCCATATAAACTCGCTACATCGTCATCCTCGCTAACCATACTAATGTATAGCTTGCACTTGGCTTACTTGTATCGGAATTATTTAAATTCAACTATATAAGCAAATAGCACTCTATTAAAAAGATAAGCGCCTAGCCAACTCAAGCTAAGCGCTTTTTTATGCTTGAAACAAAACCTATCTACTTAGTCATCGGCACCATAAGTCTTACCGGCATGAAAATCAGCTTGGTGCTCATAATTGCAAAAAAACAAGTCTTGATTGGTTTTGATAACACTGTTGCTATCATCAGTTGAACTCGGCGTAGTCTGAAGATTTTCGAGTACACCGCGATATTCTGCCAGACTATTGCCACAAAAATTACATTGGCGCGGTGTGGTGACGTCGCCTTTTTTCGGCATCATGCTTTTGGGTGCTCGTGGGTACATAAACCTATAAAAAGCCCACATCGATGCCCAAATAATGAGGATAACAATAATAACGGCAAACACGGCAGTGCTCCTTCGAGTATAGTTTCACGCGAGGAATAAAAAGAGCTAATAAGCTAATGACTATTCAACACGTTTTAATAATATAAATTTTACCGTCAATAATAACGATAACACAATGCCTTTGCAGTTTAATTACTGATTACGCTGAATTTCTGAATAAATTCACTAAACAATCGTGTCAATTAATGACGCTGTTCTATAACAGAAAAACCTGGCCACGATAGGCCAGGTTTTTGCATCAAAATTAACGATTATGTGTTGGCAGAACTTATAACTGCAACTCGCTGATATCAGCCACAGTTAAGAACAAGGCGCGAACTTGCTTGAGCAATGCTAAGCGATTGTTCTTTAGCGCAACATCCTCATTATTGACCATCACATTGTCAAAGAATTGCGTCAACGGCTCGTCTAGACTGGCAAGCGTTTGCAATACTTGCGTATAGTCAGCCTGCTCGAGTAATGGTTGCACCGCCGTTTGCGCTTGCTGCACACTCGCATACAGATTTTGCTCAGCAGACTCAGACAATAGCGTCTCATCGACATTATCAGCCACGCTCACTTCTGACTTGGCCAAAATATTGGCAACACGTTTGTTCGAATCGGCTAGCATTGACGCTTGTGACAACTCGCTAAATGCCTGCACTGCACGAATACGCTGATCAAAATCAAGCGGCATATGCGGGTTAATGGCTTGTACAGCCTGAATCGTATCAACGCTAACGCCTTGCTCAGTATACATCGCACGATAGCGCGAGTTCAAGAATGCTATAACTTGGGTAAAGGTATCGCCCATTTTGGCTATCTTGCTGCCTTCCTCTGTCGTATAGTTCTTAATCGCCTGCTCAACGAGCGCTACTAAATTAATCGGTAACTGCTTTTCGATGAGAATACGCAAAATACCAATGGCTGAGCGACGTAAGCTGAATGGGTCTTTTGAACCAGTTGGTGCTTGATCAATCGCAAAAATACCAACCAGCGTGTCCAAACGATCCGCCAATGCTAAGCAAATACCAATAGGGGTCTGTGGCAATACATCACCACTGAATTTGGGCAAATATTGCTCTTCTAAACTGGTCGCTACTGCTTCAGGTTCATTATTTAGGCGCGCATAATAAGTACCAGCGATACCTTGCAACTCTGGATACTCACCAACCAATGAACTTGCCAAATCCGCTTTGGACAAAATACCAGCACGTACCGTTTCATCGATACTAATCTGCTGACCTTGCTGTTGCATCAAGGCAGCGATAAATGCAGCAAGCTTGGCTATACGCTCAGACTTCTCCCAGATTGTACCCAATTTGTCTTGGAATACACGGTTTTTGAGACTTTCTGTCAGTGCAAACAACGGCTGCTTTTGATCTTGTAAGAAGAAAAACTCTGCATCGGCCAAACGTGGACGCACAACCTTTTCATTACCTTCAATGATTTGGTTCGGGTCCTTTGACTCAATATTGGTAATAAAGATAAAGTAAGGCTGTAGCTTGCCCTCTTTATCTGTCAGGCAAAAATACTTTTGATCGGCTTGCATAGTAGAGATAAGTGCTTCTTGCGGCACTTGTAAGAAGCGCGCCTCAAAGCTTGCACGTAAAGCAATGGGGAAATCAACCAACGCTGTCACTTCATCTAACAATGCCTGCGGTACGATGGCATCTGAGTTGACTTCATCCGCTAATGCTTTAACTTGGTTTTTAATGAGCATTTGACGCTTATCAAAATCAGCAACTACCTTCAAACCACTTAGTAATTCTTCATAGTCATTAGCATGAGCAATATTATGGTAATCAGGGCTGTGGAAGCGATGTCCACGAGTTTGTGTACCCGTCTGATGACCTTGGATAGTGGTATCGATGACAGTGCTATCTTGCATCAATACTGCCCACTGTACCGGACGCACGAATTCATTACGGCTGCTACCCGCGCGCATACGCTTGGCAATCGGTAATTTATCAAGCGCCGTTTGAAAAATAGCTGGTAGCAATTCAGTGGTCGCTTGACCCTGAATGGTTTGCTCATAACCGACATAATCACCTTTATCGGTGTTAATCGTTATCAGCTCACTGGCCTCAATACCCAAACCTTTGGCAAACCCCATCGCTGCACGTGTTGGATTGCCATCAGCATCAAAGGCAGCTTTAATCGCTGGGCCGCGTTTTTGCTCACTGCGATCCGGCTGCTTATCACCAATGCCCTGAATTTGTAGCGCTAAACGGCGCGGTGCAGCAAAAGCTTTGATACTATCGAAACTGATTTCTGCTTCGTTCAATTGCTCAGTGACACTAGCTTGTAGCGCGTCACGTAGTGGTTTTAGGCTTTTTGGAGGCAGTTCTTCACACCCCAATTCAAATAGAATAGTACTCATGGTAATCTCGATTTATTAAGAATTTCATATATATTTAAAAATTGAGTAGATTATAACCAAATCATGGTAATCAGCAGTTAATCATATTATTGTGGAACACTATTTTTTATGTTTTGGAACCATTTATGATAAATCATGACAAGCTGCAAACTCTAGTCAAACAACTTTACAATACTGTCAACGAATTGGAAAAAATGTTTCCTGGTCGACACTTTACTCCAGATGGTCATTTAGTAGGTAGCTTAGGTGAATGCTTGGTAGCAGATGCTTACGAGCTAGAACTATTAGCTGCAAGTAACAAAGGCTACGACGCTATAACGAAAGACGGTTTGAAAGTTGAGATAAAAGCCACTCAATCTAAATCTGTTGCCTTTCGAAGTGAACCTGAACATGCAATTATTATTAAAATAATGCCAAATGGTACATTTGAGGAAATATATAATGGCTCAGGTTCGCTTGTATGGGAGCAATTTACAAATAAAAAGCAACCTAGCAACGGTCAGTTTCAAATCTCTATTACTAAACTTAAAGCACTCAATGACATGGTATCCGATAATGATCGAGTGCCTAAGACTAGTGTCTGTAATTAAAACTACTTATCTTCACCATCTTCTTTTGGCAAATACTTATCGAGTGCTGCCTGACGATGGGCTTCGTCCGCCAATGGGAAGCCCAATTTGGCACGAGCTTCGACATAACCAATGGCAACCTTACGAGCAAGCGTACGCACGCGTAAGATGAAACGCTGACGCTCGGTCACTGAAATAGCACCGCGAGCATCTAGCAAGTTAAAGGCATGCGAGGCTTTTAGTACCATCTCATAGGCTGGTAATGGTAAACCTTCAGCCACCAATTTATCCGCTTGCTGCTCATAGAAATCAAACATCTGACCCATCATTGGCACATCAGCGTGCTCAAAGTTATAGGTAGACTGCTCCACTTCGTTTTGATGAAAGACATCGCCATAAGTAACACGACCAAATTCACCATCTGCCCACACCAAATCATAAACGCTATCGACGCCTTGCACATACATCGCCAAGCGCTCAAGACCATAAGTGATTTCGCCAGTCACTGGGAAACACTCAATGCCGCCTACTTGTTGGAAGTACGTAAACTGCGTCACTTCCATACCGTTTAGCCAAATCTCCCAACCAAGTCCCCACGCACCTAACGTTGGCGACTCCCAGTTGTCTTCGACAAAACGCACATCATGCACCAATGGATCGATACCAATAGCTCTTAGGGAATCTAAATATAGCTCTTGGATATTAGGTGGATTCGGCTTTAACACGACTTGGAATTGATAATAATGCTGCAAGCGGTTTGGGTTGTCACCATAGCGCCCATCCGTAGGACGACGAGATGGCTGTACATAGGCAGCATTCCAACGCTCAGGACCTAACGAACGCAAAAATGTCGCCGTATGAAAAGTACCTGCGCCAACTTCCATATCATAAGGCTGCAAGATAACGCAGCCTTTGTCGGCCCAATAGTTTTGTAAGGTTAAGATCAGATCTTGAAAAGTCATCGGTTGAGAGTTTTTCGCTTGGGATGTCATAATAAAATCACTATGGAATTAGTATTAATAAATAAAACGTTGATAGCACTCGTACAGCCTATTCGGCAACGACTCTATTTGTCTGCTCACCTTACTAAAAATTGACTATTTTATCCATATTTACCTTAACTAAATTTATATCTCAGCGATAAAAACCCTGTTATATGGCTCATTTATAATCAAACTGAAGCCATAAGCATCAATAAGTTAATAGATAAAAAAATACCCAGATGCGCGAGCATCTGGGCAGGAGGAAAAGTATGTCTTTGGAATCCTGATTGATCAGGCTTTTTATTTTTTAGTTAAACTTTGATTTTCAAAGTGTAGCTTTAAATCTTCAAGATAATTTATTGATATGATGCACTTGTTGCTTTGGGCATTATTATCCATAAAATGATATAGATTAAGATACCTGGTACGGCTGCACTCAATGATGAAATAATGACGAACAGTACTCTCACCCAAGTTGGTGACCAACCGACATATTCTGCAACGCCGCCCATCACTCCTGCTATCATACGGTTGTTCTGTGAGCGATGTAATTTCGCTAACTTAGCCAAATCAAATACCTCTCTATTGTTTGTTTTCTTATTTTTTTATACTTATTTGCTATATTCAATCAAAATGCTATTTAGCCCTCTTGACTTACGAATAAGTATATCAACTATCTAGCTCTCATCTGTTGAAGATGTAGCAGTACTTTGTGAGTTTATGATACCTAAGCTTGCCCTAATCTGTCATAAGAGCACCTAAGCCCCTGATTTTAAATAATTATTTCAAAATGTTTCAAAGCTAGATTTATTGCTAAAACCTTACGCCAATAATTCATCTGCTTGGGCTTTTTTAATACTATCAAATAGATAAGCATTATTTATGTAGTAATAAAGCTGGTAAAATTTAGCTTGATTAGCATAAAACTGATCACTAATTATCTTCTAGAAAGACAAGTAATCTATATAAATTTCTGCATCAAACTTGTGTTTACAATAACCTACCTGCAAATCGACTAAAACCTTTATATAGTCAAACTTATATCAGTAGGTACAAGTCAAAAGAATAAAATAAATATAAAGCCAAAATAAGGATAACTATGTACGAGACGGGCTTAATGATTGGACATTTTGAACCTCTACATTTGGGGCAGATGCGTAGTATATTGTATGCGGCAGGACAGGCAAAGACGTTGCATATCGTCATTATGGCACACCCATCACCGCATCCAAATTTCACGATTACCCTACAGGACAAAGCACGCTGGCTACAGATGGCCTGTGCTGACTTACCATTTATTCATATTCACACCACTCATGAAATCGAGCTGCCGCTGCACGAACACCTCTATAGTACCAATGATGATGTCACTATCAATGTGCCTGCTAGCAATACCAAAATGCAACGTTTAATGGACGCCTTATCACTATCAGCAGAGACGATATTATTTATGGCTGACGACCATCCACTCACGCGAAATGACATTCAAGACCAGTTACTTTTGCGTGTGGTCACGACCCCACTACAGCCTGAGTTTGACTCTTATGCGATTGCTCGTGATCCGGTAGCGCATTGGTCAGCCATTCATCCGCAAGCTCGTGGTGACTATACCAAAACCGTCGCTATCGTCGGTGGTGAAAGCTCAGGCAAAACAACCTTAATACATAAGCTTGCTAATTATTATGGTGCCAGCTTTGCATTAGAAATGGGGCGGCTGTATGTCGGCACAGACTTGGGTGGTAGCGAGGTTGGGTTGCAATATAAGGATTATGGGCCCATTGCCCTACACCATGCTCAAGCTATCCGAGAGGCCACGGCGAATGCCACCGCCCCTATCACAATCGTTGACACAGACTTTGTCACCACACAGGCATTCTGTGAAGAATATGAAAATCGTACTCACCCTTTTGTGGCTGCTTGTATCGATGAGTTTCGTTTAGATCATACGATTATGTTGGATAACAATACGCCATGGATTGATGATGGTATGCGCTCATTGGGCACGCCTGAAGCACGAGGGCGGTTTGAACAACGACTGGTTGATATATTTGCGCGCCATCATATCGAGCCATATATGATTGATGAGCCAGACTACGATGCCCGCTATCAGCAAGCAGTGCTATTTATCGATCAATACATCTACGGCAAAAAGCCGTAAAATAAAAAATAACAACATCCATCACTATGCTGCGACCAACTCTCATTTTAGGAAAGAAACCTTATGCGTATTCAGCTATTAGATAACATCACCGGAAAATGGGCAATGCAATGGATTGTCACTTGGTTCATTTGTGGCGTGGTTGCCCTATCCACAGGCTTTTGGCTCACTACAGACCATACCTCGCTCGATATGTTTTATTTAGGCGTGTCTTTTGTTGGTTTGGTCTGCGTCGTCTCGCTGTCATTCCGAAAAAACGTCATGGGTAATGGTCTAGGCATGGCAGCGACCGCGGGCGAAGTGGTCGTGCAAGCGACGTCTGGCGCAGTGGGCTTAATGCTTGCGCCGCTCTTTAACTTTTTCACCCATGTCTACGGTATTTTTTATTGGTCAAAGCATACTGATCCTGATGGTGACATGATACCAAAGGCTGCTAACAAAGCCGTTTGGTTGATTACCGCTGCCTTCATCATCATTGGGCTTGCATTGTTCACTACGGTAAATGATTTATTGGCGAGCTATGGTTATGCAGTGGTAGAAGATGATAGCAGCCTGTTTCTAGGGTTTATTTCTTTCTTTTGGATTAATGTTATTGCCTTTGTACTTTCAATTACTGCACAAGCCGCGATGATTTTGCGGTATTCATTTAACTGGTGGCTATGGATTATCGTAAATTTTGTCTGGCTCATCGTCAACTTAATGTCTGGTAACTATATTTTTGCGATTCAAACTATGATTTATCAAGTAAACGCCTTTATCGGTCTCTACGAATGGCATCGTAGCGAACAAGGTTAGTTTTTTAACATTGAATTAACCTTGAACTAATACTGAAACGCTCAAAATGAATAGCAAAAGCATGCGGTCAGTTGGGTTAGTCATAATATTGTTATAGTCGGTTCAATATAATTTGGATACAAGGAGAGCAAGTGAAAGTGCTACAAGTAGTAGACTAAGCGAGCCTGACATCGTATTCAATTTACAGAGGATTGACTATAGCATCATGATTTCTGACTGTGCCGTCTATTAGACAGCATGGTAGATTGGCACAATTAGTGATAAAACTGATACTAAGAATGATATTGGCACATAAAATGAAAATGGTAGCCAATATCAATCCATTCCTTTAATTACTAACAAGGAGGTTGGTATGGCTCATGTTAAGCAGCAGAGAATGTCGAAACGCACACTTGAGCAGTGGCTCAGCGAGTACTCTATTAGTCATCAAAATCTGGTCAACAAAAAAATCCATTGGTTATGTGTTCCTACCATCTTTGTCAGTCTACTAGGTGTTGGAATGTCGCTATCTGTGTGGTTTACCTTAGTGCTTAGTGCATTGGTACTATTGTTCTACATACGCTTATCCACGCCGTTGTTTTTAGCAATGGGCATATTTATCTTAATTTGCTTGTCTGTTATGGCGTTCTTACCGTGGGGGTTTAAAGTGTGGGCGGGTATCTTCATCGTCGCTTGGATTGGACAGTTTATCGGTCATAAAATCGAAGGAGAGAAGCCTTCATTCTTTAAAGACTTACAGTTTTTATTGATTGGGCCAGCGTGGGTCGCCAATAGTTTGATGCAACGTAAGAATAGCTAGCTAAATCCATAATTTTCAATCTCAACGTCTCAAGCTATAAAAAAGCGCCACCCAACTAATAGTTGAGAGGCGCTTTCTTTTTGGGTTTTATCTTAGGATTCGATAAATACTAGAGTGGCTATACTAGGTATACGACTGCCTCTGTCTTAAGACAGAAACAGCACCCTACTCCCTGATAGCAGAGATTTCGCCAATCAGTTTCTTGGTCTTATATCGTGCTTCAGCTAATGCCATCTTATTGTGAGCAACCACTGTCAACACGCAAGGCTTACCAATATAGTCTGTTTTGACGAATAATATATTCCCAGACGTGGCTTCAACAATCGCAATATTGCATTGGCCTTGTTTCATTTGCTTTGCAGACGAATCACTTAGTGAGGATAGTGTGCTGCTCATCGCTGCAAATTTATCTGCTTGGTTGCTAAGCTCGCTGACTGAGAAGCAGCTGATAGGAAAGCCATCTGTGGTACATAGGCTGACCAATATGATTTCTCTATTGGCGTCACATAAAGTCTTGATATGGCTTAAGAGTGCTAGTTTCGCTGGTGATTTTTCATTTGGCATAGTCATACCTAACATCAGTCTTGGTTATTAAGAGTGTTGAATAACGATAAAAGAGACACAGCGGACTCTCTACTTCTAGGATCGGTGTTAATCACGGGGGCCACCACGTTGTGCTGCATCAACATGATTCTGATTTCTTGACCAAGAGCTGATAGGCTCTCTTTGTCAGCATCTTCACAGTGGGTGATAGCAATAACACAAGTGGTCTCGTTTTTTTCTGGGGCAAAGAAGGTGAGAAGTTTATCCATATTGGCATAATCAGGGGTTTCACCATAGCGAATCAAAATGAGTAATCCCCATAATGACTGGTTGACGAACTCCCATAAAAAGGAAAAGCGCTCTTGGCCTGGTACGCCATAGATGCCTAAAGCCATGTCATCCGACAGAGTGATCCGTCCGTAATCAATGCCTACTGTGGTGTACTCTTTGCCAATATCGATACTAGACTTCGCTTCTGTCTCGATAGGGCTGATCTCACTTAGTGTTTGAACCAATTGAGTTTTTCCGGCACCCACTTCACCAATGATAGCTAGCTTCTGATAGTTCAATTTTTTACCTCATTCCTAAGAATTTTTTGATCGCGCCATAAAATTTATTAGGCTTTTTCTTATTAACCACTGTCTCGACCACTGGTTCTGCTTCTGTGACGCTTAATATGCCTGATCGTTCAAATTCTTTGACAATTTGTGTGACTTGCTGAGGTGTGCCAAACTCGCCACTGTCTACTAAAAAGTCAAACGGATATGGTTTCTTGGTCAACTTGATACACAGACTCATAATCATTTGAGGATTACTTTCATTATTTAGGTCAGGCCATGCCAACAATCGCAAGTTCTTGCCTTGATAGTAGGTATCAGATACAGTGTCAGATTTTTCGATATCAATAAAAGGCTTAATAAGGCTACGTTGATATTCATTGAAGTTGTTTAAAGTAGAGCCATTTTTTTCAATGAAAGCATTAAAAAGAGAGTCTTGCTCAACGAAGTCAAATATGTTGACACCCCAATTAAAAAAACTACGCTGAGCGATGCGTACGTTTAAAAAAACCCAAATATCTTCATGTCTAGGATCGGCAGCTATCTTGGCCATGAGTTTATCCACTTCAAGATGCGGGCCTTCTAATATCTGAAAATACTGACCTTCCCGATAAGAGATGATACCAGTGATTTGCGAATTTGGGTTATGCTCTCGGGAGGCGCTGATAATATCTGATAACCCAGTCGGCATACGAACACTATGATCACAAACTGGCGCTTTACTGACGTATGCAATACATTTCATTTTGCCACCATTTAATAAGACATCCAGTTTAGTGAAATCATCGTTGTATATAGAGATCACATTCGTTATGTAATAGGTTTATATAACGAATATAATCTTGTTGCTAATGCTCTTCTATCAAGTAAAAGCAACAAGAGTGTTTTGATAAACTATTCGTTGGCTTAAATATTGCCAACCAAATTATATTTCTAGATTTTTTTCTACTGACTGTACTTTACGACGTGCTAGCGCAAGGTTGGCTTTAGACTTGTCTAATACCAAATAGATAAACAAATCTTCGTGCTTGGCAGCAGGACGGATGATGTGAAGTTGTGACTCTAACGTGATTAACATATCGTCAATCTCACCTTTGATATCAAGTGACTTCATCGTAGCAACTTTCGCTTTTACCACTTGTGAGTTACCTGCTGCAGCAAGTTCTAAATCAACACCGCCACCAGTCATACCCAGTACCATGCCAGACATATAGTCGACAATACAGGCACCCATAGCGCCATCAAGGCTCATTAACTCTTGTAAAGACTCATTGATATTTGACATTCTTCTTCCTATCTATATGGTTAGTTATGGTTCAATAAAGTATTGCTAAATTTGTGAGATATTCATAATAGTAGAATATCAATAACCAAGTATGTATCTTAGTACAGATAATGTACGGCATTTATTAAGAATACTAATATTACTTGGTAGATTCCATTATACTCTATATATCAGAATATAAATCACATCCATCTAACCGTTCATAACCAAATAACTGCCACTGGGTAAGAAAAATAAAAACCCAAAATATTTTATAACTTTTAATTTAAAATGAATCTTATTTACGTTTCAATTCGCTGAATTATTTTATTCAAATAATCAAGAAACACAACTAAAAACTGAATACAATTCTTAGACTAATAATCGCTTACCTTTGTCATTATTATTAATAGAAACCAATGAGTTTTTTTACAACAGTTCTAATATAGATTAAATTTCAAATCTAAAAGATAACTACTCTCATTCCTTGAGCAAGATAATTACAATAAAATTATTTTGTTATCAACCCTATCTCATAATTTTTTTAAAATAAGCATATTTTTTTCTTATTATGCGCTTTCACTTTCCTTTCAATCAAATTACTTCATTTATTTAGTTTCTCGAATATACACTCAATGTTTTCTTTTAATCATAGCAGTTAGGACTGATATCATTATCTAAGCCCAAAAAGAAAGCGCCCCTCAACTAATAGTTGAGAGGCGCTTTCTTTTTGGGTTTTATCTTAGGATTCGATAAATACTAGAGTGGCTATACTAGGTATACGACTGCCTCTGTCTTAAGACAGAAACAGCACCCTACTCCCTGATAGCAGAGATTTCGCCAATCAGTTTCTTGGTCTTATATCGTGCTTCAGCTAATGCCATCTTATTGTGAGCAACCACTGTCAACACGCAAGGCTTACCAATATAGTCTGTTTTGACGAATAATATATTCCCAGACGTGGCTTCAACAATCGCAATATTGCATTGGCCTTGTTTCATTTGCTTTGCAGACGAATCACTTAGTGAGGATAGTGTGCTGCTCATCGCTGCAAATTTATCTGCTTGGTTGCTAAGCTCGCTGACTGAGAAGCAGCTGATAGGAAAGCCATCTGTGGTACATAGGCTGACCAATATGATTTCTCTATTGGCGTCACATAAAGTCTTGATATGGCTTAAGAGTGCTAGTTTCGCTGGTGATTTTTCATTTGGCATAGTCATACCTAACATCAGTCTTGGTTATTAAGAGTGTTGAATAACGATAAAAGAGACACAGCGGACTCTCTACTTCTAGGATCGGTGTTAAT
The DNA here is from genome assembly GCF_015864825.1 of Psychrobacter sp. NZS113. GTDB lineage: Bacteria > Pseudomonadota > Gammaproteobacteria > Pseudomonadales > Moraxellaceae > Psychrobacter. The sequence goes on along the minus strand of NZ_JADYWL010000006.1, from coordinate 2,362 downwards.
CACGGGGGCCACCACGTTGTGCTGCATCAACATGATTCTGATTTCTTGACCAAGAGCTGATAGGCTCTCTTTGTCAGCATCTTCACAGTGGGTGATAGCAATAACACAAGTGGTCTCGTTTTTTTCTGGGGCAAAGAAGGTGAGAAGTTTATCCATATTGGCATAATCAGGGGTTTCACCATAGCGAATCAAAATGAGTAATCCCCATAATGACTGGTTGACGAACTCCCATAAAAAGGAAAAGCGCTCTTGGCCTGGTACGCCATAGATGCCTAAAGCCATGTCATCCGACAGAGTGATCCGTCCGTAATCAATGCCTACTGTGGTGTACTCTTTGCCAATATCGATACTAGACTTCGCTTCTGTCTCGATAGGGCTGATCTCACTTAGTGTTTGAACCAATTGAGTTTTTCCGGCACCCACTTCACCAATGATAGCTAGCTTCTGATAGTTCAATTTTTTACCTCATTCCTAAGAATTTTTTGATCGCGCCATAAAATTTATTAGGCTTTTTCTTATTAACCACTGTCTCGACCACTGGTTCTGCTTCTGTGACGCTTAATATGCCTGATCGTTCAAATTCTTTGACAATTTGTGTGACTTGCTGAGGTGTGCCAAACTCGCCACTGTCTACTAAAAAGTCAAACGGATATGGTTTCTTGGTCAACTTGATACACAGACTCATAATCATTTGAGGATTACTTTCATTATTTAGGTCAGGCCATGCCAACAATCGCAAGTTCTTGCCTTGGTAATAGATGTCAGGTACGGTGTCAATTTTATTGATATCAATAAAAGATTTAATACGGTTTTTCTGATAGTCGTCAAAGATATTGAAAATGGATCTATGGTTCTCCACGAAGGCATTAAAGAAAATACGTTGATCCACAAAATTAAATACGCTGACAATCCAATTAGGAAAGCTACGTTCGGTAATACCTGTATCAAGAAAGACCCAAATATCTTCATGCCTGGAGTCGGCAGCTATCTTGGCCATGAGCTTATCTACTTCAAGATGCGGCCCTTCTAGCACTTGGAAATATTGACCATCACGATAAGAGACGATACCAGTGATTTGCGACTTGGGGTTATGTTCACGAGAGGCGCTAATAATATCTGATAACCCAGTAGGCATACGAACACTATGATCACGAACTGACGCTCTACTGATAGGTGCTCTACTAACGTATGCAATACACTTCATTTTACCACCATTTAATAAGGCATCTAGGGTCAGTTGAATCAGTGATGGACATCAAGATTATATTCGTTATGTATTACTTAACGAATATAATCTTATTGCTAATGCTCTTAGATAGAGTAAAAGCAACAAGAGTATTTCGATAAACCATTCGTTGGCTTGCATATCATTAATTAAATTAGAGTTCTAAATTGTTTTCTACCGATTGTACTTTACGACGTGCTAGTGCAAGGTTAGCTTTTGACTTGTCTAATACTAAATAGATAAACAAATCTTCGTGCTTGGCAGCAGGACGGATGATGTGAAGTTGTGACTCTAACGTGATTAAGATGTCATCAATCTCACCTTTGATACCCAGTGACTTCATCGTAGCAACTTTCGCTTTTACCACTTGTGAATTACCTGCTGCAGCAAGTTCTAGGTCAACACCGCCACCAGTCATACCCAGCACCATGCCTGACATATAGTCAACAATACAGCCGCCCATAGCGCCATCAAGGCTCATTAACTCTTGTAAAGACTCATTAATATTTGACATATTCTTCCCTATCCATGTGGTTGTGGGTCAATAAAATAATTTGATCGCTGAAAGATATTCTTTACTTAACAATACTAAACTAAAATCCAATTACCAGTTAACTAACTTAGCCCTTAGACTGCTTTAAGGCAACTATTAAATTTTGAGATACCTACAGCAGTGATACATCAATAACTAATTATTATTAGCACAGATGACACACCATACTTATTACAAAAATTAACATTAATTAGTAGATTTTATTATACACACATATTAAAACTAAAAGCACGTTTATTAGAAATATTCACAACCAAGTAAAAATCTTTGGATAAGGAGAAATAGAAAATCTGATTGTCACAACTTTATGACTCAGTATAAACACGATTATTGCGTTAATTTATGCCAATAATGAGAAAGGATAATTCTTTTGATAGTACTCTCGAAGGAGTCATTATCAATCTTCAAAAGCCTATCGGAAAAACTGAATGAAATACTTTCATTTAGAGAATGATTTTTATTCAATAATGGTATACCTAATCCAAACGACGACTAATAGTTACTCCCGTAAAGCCAAAGAGCAGCGTCAATAGCAAAGACAAATAACAGAAGAACGCATAAGGCAAATAATCCAACACCGGCAC
>NZ_JADYWL010000041.1 GCF_015864825.1 Psychrobacter sp. NZS113 | reverse complement strand
ATCCTGGCTCTCGAGCTAAAATCGCCGTGAAATCTAACGACAAACGCATTGATCCAATTGGTGCATGTGTTGGTATGCGTGGCGCACGAGTTCAAGCTGTATCGTCTGAGCTTGGTGGCGAACGTGTTGACATCGTACTTTACGATGACAACCCAGCACAATTTGTTATCAATGCAATGGCGCCAGCAGAAGTTGCTTCAATCGTAATGGATGAAGACACTCACTCAATGGATATCGCTGTAGAAGCAGATAACCTAGCGCAAGCAATTGGTCGTAATGGTCAGAATGTTCGTTTAGCAAGCCAATTAACTGGCTGGGAACTAAACGTAATGACTGTTGAAGACATGCGTACTAAAAATGAAGCTGAATCTGATAAGTTACTTAACTTATTCACTGAAAATTTAGAAATTGATGATGAGTTTGCATCATTACTTATCAACGAAGGTTTCTCGACACTTGAAGAAGTGGCGTATGTACCAGCGTCTGAATTTTTAGAAATTGATGGTCTTGATGAAGAGACTGTAGATT
>NZ_JADYWL010000040.1 GCF_015864825.1 Psychrobacter sp. NZS113 | reverse complement strand
AAATAATGAATGCAGTATTAACAGTGTCTTAGCTGTTAAACGATTAGCCAAGGAGCGGTGAATCTCATGTCAAACACCACACTTACTTATTACAACCAAAATGCCAAAGCCTTTAGCGACTCAACACTTAACGTTGATATGTCGGCGCTTTATGCTGAGTTTTTACCGCACGTTGCACAACACGGTAGTATTTTAGATGCCGGTTGTGGCAGTGCGCGCGATGCCGCATTTTTTAAAGCGCAGGGTTTTACTGTAAGTGCGTTTGATGCAAGCCCAGAGCTGGCAGAGTTGGCAAGCAGTTACTTACACCAACCTGTAGAGGTTAAAACATTCCAAGAGCTAAATTGTGTAAATCAATACGACGGGATTTGGTGCTGCGCTAGTTTATTACACGTTCCAAAGGCTGAGTTACCGCAGGTGTTTTTAAACCTACAACGTGCGCTTAAACCGAATGGCGCTTTGTATGTATCGTTTAAATATGGCGATACAGAGCGTGTGCATAATGGTCGTGAATTTACAGATTTAAACGAAACTG
>NZ_JADYWL010000039.1 GCF_015864825.1 Psychrobacter sp. NZS113 | reverse complement strand
GACCAAGTAACTCACATGCTTTTTCTTGCCTTGCCCCTGATTTCTGCGCGTCGGTAATGAGCTTTATCAATTCATGACGCTCAGTTGAGCTGGTTAATCGTCCTCGTTGAAACCCCAAAGCGCATCTGCTTTTTTTTTTGAGTACGAGTAAGGCGGCTGTTTCTGCTAACGCTTTGTCTTTACGATTAAGCTCTTTTTGAAGCTGCTTAATTTCTTGTTTGAGCTGTTTACTGTCTGATTTTACGGGCGTCGTTGAAGGCCCTTTAGCAAAATCTTGCTTCCATTGTTTAATATGATGCGGGTAAAGCCCTTTAGCGCGGAAATATTCATTAAGAGCTGCTTCATCTAAACTCGCACATTCAATAATGGCGTTAAGCCTTTCTTCTAAGCTCCAGTCATGAGGGCGTTTTTCTGTTGTCATGTGACTACCATTATTTTTAGTTTCAAGTTCATGGTTTTTAGCAAGCGCGATCCATCGTTGCAAGGTTGAATACCCGATGCCTAAATCAAGCGCAATATCTTCTAGGCGAACATCAT
>NZ_JADYWL010000038.1 GCF_015864825.1 Psychrobacter sp. NZS113 | reverse complement strand
TAGCGTATCAAGCTGAGCGGTCGTTGCAACTAGTTCAATAGCTGATTGTTCAAGTGCCGTTAGCAACTTATCTGCAAGCCCTTGACCTCGCGCTACATCGCTACACCAAAGCCAACTAATCATCAGCCAATTTCCAAACACACACCCACTAATACCGGCAACAAGCTCGCCCTGCTCATCAGTAAATTTATAGCCTAATGGCAGCCTTTGCGCATCAAAATGCTGGGCGTTAAATTCAACCATTTTTGTGCGAAGCGCTGAGTTTAACGCGTCGGTATTATCTGCTTTTAATTGATACATGTTCCGCCCTTAAAGGAGCAGATACTAGCAAACTAGTTCTATCAATACAGGTTGTTTTTACCGTAAGGTACTTCGAGCATATTACTGCCGGTTTTTTCGGGCTGTCCGCACATTTCGTCGTAAGCGCTTGTTTGGCGCAGTACCATTCCCGCATAGGCTATTTTATCAAAACGCTTTTGAACATGCAGTGGGCTTAGTGCTCTTAAAAATTCACCGCTGTCTTCTGTTACATAATATTCAACGTTATT
>NZ_JADYWL010000037.1 GCF_015864825.1 Psychrobacter sp. NZS113 | reverse complement strand
TCATCGTCGAGAGGGTAACAGCCCAGACTACCAACTAAGGTCCCCAAGCGTGTGCTAAGTGGGAAAGGATGTGGAGTTGCACAGACAACCAGGAGGTTGGCTTAGAAGCAGCCACCCTTGAAAGAGTGCGTAATAGCTCACTGATCGAGCGCTCTTGCGCCGAAGATGAACGGGGCTAAGCGATCTGCCGAAGCTGTGGGATGTAAAAAAGAATCGGTAGGGGAGCGTTCCGCCTTAGAGGGAAGGACCCGCGCGAGCAGTGCTGGACGAAGCGGAA
>NZ_JADYWL010000036.1 GCF_015864825.1 Psychrobacter sp. NZS113 | reverse complement strand
CACCAACCAAAAATCACAGCTTTTCTCACTTAAAGACCCCAGTAACAATTCCTTCGATCCAATTCGTTAACCGTTGGATCGACTCCAAAATTTTACTGGAAGTCTATAGTACATAAGCCTACATTGTGACCGTTGGGATCTACTAGCAAACATCCAGAACTCATTCTGCACTAGACTTTCCACAGCCAACCACACACAAGCATTTTCTGCACCAAGCTAAAATCCTGCTGCACCTATTTTGACAGCAAAATTCTGCATAAGTGCAGATTTCGAAAATCACACTTCCCCTCATCCAATCTTGCCCAAATCAAATCCTACAAGTCCCAAATCATGTATCAATCATGTCTAAACCAAAGTCAAGCTTCAAACCACAGCAACACAAAATCTAGGTGTCCAAAACCCCTCAATTTAATGGATTTTCAAGGTTTGAGAAGTGAAAATGAGAATGGGGTAAATTTGGAGCAAACTCTCACCTCACACAAGTCTATAACATCAATTTAAACTTGCTCAAACTGGATTTACCTAAAATTCCACCGAATCAAAATTTGACT
>NZ_JADYWL010000035.1 GCF_015864825.1 Psychrobacter sp. NZS113 | reverse complement strand
GAACACGCCTAGTTTATCAAGGGCTTTAAACCATGCACCACGTTGTACTTCTTGACTGGCTTTAGCGCCTTTAACAATTAAAATAGTATCGGGATTAACCAGCTCAACTACTTTTTTAAAGGTGTTGCTGCCAATAACGCCTGGCTTTTGTTGGTTTAAATCAAGCTCAATAATAGTGCGGGCGCTAAACAGCGACATGCTTTGGTACTGGGCTATAATTTCTTGCCAATCGAATCCTTGCATTAAAGTAAACTTAATTACTTCATCAAAACCTTGTTGTTTAGCACTGTCGCGAATTTGTTGTACGCATTGCGCTTCTTGAAAAGGCTCTTCACCAAATACTAAATAAAAGGGCTTTAGCCCTTTATTTAATTCACTCGGTAGTTGATTAGCGTAGCAGCGCATTATAGTTGCGACAGCTCTCTAACAATACGACGACTGGCTTGCTCACGAATCTCGCTAATGAGTAGCTCAAGCTCTTTTGCTTTTGCTAATGCATGATCCGGATCGTCTTGGTAATTACGGTAAAGCTCAAAACGTTTTTCTATCGCTTTT
>NZ_JADYWL010000005.1 GCF_015864825.1 Psychrobacter sp. NZS113 | reverse complement strand
AAGTTGTCATATTTTTCTCGGAATTGGACTTGGCTTTTTTCTGTATTTGGATAGGGATATAACATTAACTGCTCCTTGTTGTGAGAAAGGCATATTAAATGCCTTAAACTGATCTTCCTGATCGAGTCTTAATTTCATGCTACTGATATTCTTATTCAAGTTAAAGCTAATTTTTACGTTAAACATTTCAATTATCTATTACTAAAAGTTATAGCTTTAAATAAAGGCGGATGGGTCTCTTTGAGAGTATTTTCCATGTTATTTTTTGAGTAAAGTTCGAAGAACAATCTAGTAGTACAAATCGACAATTTTTTATAGCTTAATTTTTCATGGATCACTTTCAATGATTAATAAAAGCTCTGATCGTTACGATCAAACACTCCCTAAGGAAGTGCAGCTGAAACAGTTGGGGGTAATGTGAATAGAAAGTGAGATTGCAGAGTGAATTAATATTAGTATTGTTGAGCGTTCATCCTAAACCTGTTAATCGGCCTTAACGCTAAGAGTGATGCGGTTTATTTTTTCGTATTTATCAATAACAGAGTCAGATAAACGATATATTATAAAGAACAAATGTTTATATATGGAACGCGGATGTATCACTAAAGACAAGGTCGCATTGATAGATTGGTACAGCAAAGCTTAAAAAAATGGTGATATATTCATTCCACTATAAAAGTATTACAGCATTAACCTCGCTTAAAGTATTACATAGGCCTCTAAACTCAGTTGCCTGGTACTACTTTTAAATCAAATCAACTATAAGCTCAGCTGCGACGCTCATCAAAAACTGAATGAGAAGGAATAGTTGTCATGCAAAAACTTAATAAGATATTAATTCATAAAATGATGATAGTAGGATTATCAAGTGGTTTAACCATACCTGCTGTTGCAGATCTTGGCATTGTAAATACTTTAATGAACAAAGGACTCGCTACTACTCAAGCCACTCTTGGCTATATGTACAGTACCGGTGATGATGTTAGTCAAGATGATGTTAAAGCATTTGAATGGACTAAAGCCGCTGCTAATAGAGGAAGGGCATTTTCCCAATATGCACTTGGAGAGATGTACAGCAATGGCACTGGTGTACGTCAAAACGATGCCAAGGCCATTGAGTGGTATGAAAAAGCTGCCAATCAGGGAAATGCTGAGATTCAATTTAATCTTGGCGCTTTTTATCAGCACGGCGAAGGTATTCCTCAGGATTATGATAAAGCAGTTGAATGGTATCGGCAGTCAGCCGATAAAGGTTTTGCACTAGCTCAGTATAATCTCGCTGGAATGTACGATAAAGGCCAAGGGGTGAGTCGGGATTATGCAGAGACACTCAAATGGCTAAGAAAGGCTGCTGCTCAAGGATATGCGGGAGCTCAAAACAATATTGGTGATATGTACGAAACTGGTAGAGGGGTTAAAATTGATAATGCAAAAGCGGCTGAATGGTATCTGAAAGCTGCAAATCAAGAAATAGCCGAAGCGCAGAACAGTCTGGGCTTGATGTACTTTGAGGGCAGAGGGGTGGAGCAGGATAAAGCTAAGTCCCAAGAGTGGTATAGCAAATCTTGTGACAACGGATATCAGCCGAGTTGTGATGAGTTGTCGCTAATTGAATAGTAGAAACTGTCATTCTAAAAAATTAAAACAGACATTTATTTATCAAGTGTTAGCCATGAGGTTATCACTTGGCATAACTTTGTCAGCTGGAGCCGATGAGTTCTTTGAAAGTATGACTGTTTTAGCAGAGCAGAATGGTTCTTCAAATTCAGTACACTCAATGTGCATGGATTGGGATAGATAGAGCAGGACAGTATGGAACGCCAGATACAACAGAGCCCCTGATATCAGGGGCTCTAGATGTTCTATAAGATAGTATAGGACTATGTATTGGTACCAGTGGTCGGACTCGAACCGACACGCTTATTAGGCAACGGATTTTGAATCCGTCATGTCTACCAATTCCATCACACTGGCATGTTAGGTAATAATATCTATCAGATAGGTATTATCGAATTGGGCTACAGGGTTAACTCTGTATAGGCTGCGTATTATAGCAGGCTATTTTTGATCGTCAAGAATTATTTTATATAATTTGCGATTAAATCAAAAAAAGCCTATGTATTCTATATATCACTTATCCTACAAAGGCACGTTCAACTGCATAATCTGCTTGAACACCCATACGTGGTGAGACGGTTAGACCAAAGTCATCCAAAATAGCAGAAACTTCTGCGTTGAATGGCATGCTACCGCAAATCATCACACGATCATCTTCTTTATTCATCGGTGGTAAGCCAATATCTTCAAAGAACTTGCCCGATTTCATAAGGTCAGTGATACGGCCTTGGTTTCTAAACTCTTCACGAGTCACAGTCGGATAGTAAATGAATTTTTCGCGGAACCATTCACCAAAGATTTCATCATTGGCCAACTCGGTTTCGAACATCTCACGATAGGCCAAATCTTTGGCATGACGTACGCCATGTACCAAAATGATTTTATCAAAACGCTCGTACACTTCAGGGTCACGTGCTAACGCCAAAAATGGTGCCAGTCCTGTGCCAGTTGAAAGCATGTATAAATGCTTGCCCGGTAATAAATCATCTAGTACCAGTGTCCCTGTCGGTTTTTTGCTAACCAACAGCTCATCACCTACTTTAATGTGTTGCAGACGTGAGGTCAGTGGGCCATCTGGCACTTTAATAGAGAAGAACTCTAATTGGTCTTCATAATTGGGGCTAGCAATCGAGTAAGCACGTAATAATGGCTTGCCATCGACGACGATACCAATCATCGCAAATTCACCATTACGAAAACGTAGGCCGTCGTCGCGAGTGGTTTTTATACTAAATAGAGAGTCATTCCAATGACGAACCTCTGTAACCGTTTCGGTGCGAAGTTTTGACATAAAGTCCTCGTTAAGTAGTCGCTGTGTGCGTCAACAGTATTAATTGAATGTGTCATTAGGGGTTAGCACTGCATCAAATTTTTATTATGATGACGATTAAATGGTCAGGCAGTGTCCAAATGTCGACGTATATTTTATATCTTATTAATGAGATAAAGGCCACTATTATCGTGATGCAATCTATTCTCAATAATAATTCTCGCTCATAATACCAAAATTTAAAATAAAAATCCGCCTAGCCGCTACTATGTGGCATGATAAAATGGAATATCGTTAGTGAGTAATTGTGTATCACTGGATAAAACTGGTTTATATTGGCAGGTTTTGGTTATTAGTAGATTTCTTGGAGACTTTTATGTCTGGTGACGATGCACAGTTAGATAACCATCATCATGCACCCATAGTGGGCTATCACCGTGCACCATTATCACAAAAATTTGGTGCGCCACGTCAGCCAAATTTGGTAGCGCTAACCAGTGTTATCGAAATGCTCGCGCCTTACGATACACCAGCAGCATTCGTGGGCTTGGAAGCGTTTAGCCATATCTGGATCAGCTGGCAGTTTCATCATAACTATAAAATAAAAGACAACGCTGTGAATGAGGCAGATAGTAGCTTTCGCCCACAAGTACGACCACCACGATTAGGTGGCAATCAAAAAATAGGTGTGTTTGCCAGTCGTAGTATGTATCGTCCGTCGGCACTAGGATTGTCTGTCGTCAAGCTTGAGCGCGTAGAGGTAATACAGGGACGAGCATTTCTTATTATTAGCGGTGCGGATATGATAGATGGTACGCCTATTGTCGATATTAAACCGTATGTGGCGTATAGCGATGCGCTTGTAGAGGCAGAGAGTGGATTTGCACCTTCTGCTCCTGAGCTGTTAGCGGTGACGATAACTGAATCTGCTTACGAGCAGTTTTTAGCGTTAGCTAATACTGGACAGCTTATTAATAATGACGAAGAGATAAATATAGAGCAGGATACGGTTACGACGCTTATGCATCAGATGCAAAGTCAATTATTACTCTCTGATATCGATATTATTAAGGCACTCATTGCGCAAGATCCTCGTCCAGCGTATCGTCGTACTCAAATAAATATGCCGTTTACCATGCGCTATAAATCTGTTGATGTGAGCTTTCAGTTGATAGCGGTAGATGAGCTACAAATAACCGCCGTTGTAGAAGTGATATGAATTGATATCATTCTCGACTATATACTCTAAAATGATAAAAGAAGAAAAATATGTCTGAGCAGAAATATTCAATAGTGATTGATTTACGTTGGTGTCTAGATGAGCTGTTGGCAGATAAAGTTATTGACCAACGGGGCTATAATTTAGTCATTACTAGTCGCCGTGATAAGACACAGCATCCACTGTTGACCATCAACGAGTTTGGTTTACCAAATGGCCATGCGCTTGATAGTGACTCTGAGAGCAAATTAACATTGCCGTGGCTCAATCAATGGTTGGCTGCTAAAGCGGGTATGCCACTCGTGCGTATCGACCCTCTAAAAGTTGATGTCCCTGCTGTGACGCAGCTGATGTCCTTCGAATATGCACGCTCACAGCATATTTTGCCTATTGAAGTCACACTAGATGAAGTCGTCATCGGCACAGATCAGCCGTTTCATACCGATTGGCACTCAAATATTGAAAAGCTGATTAAATCTAAAACTTATCGTACGGTCTATATTAATCCTGAACAGATTAATCGTTATCGACAAGAGTTCTATCAAGTCACGCAAGCCATTGCAGGCGCGAATAGTGTTCACAAGCGTGCGGCAGCTGATGTCACCAATGTCGAAGCGTTATTGCAATTAGGTGATAACACCAATCCCGATGCGAACGATCAACATATCGTCAGAGTTGTTGACTGGCTGTTGCAATATGCTTTTGAGCAGCGTGCCAGTGATATTCATTTAGAGCCGCGGCGTGAGACTGGCAAGGTACGTTTTCGTATCGATGGCGTGCTGCATACCGTCTATGAGATGCCTTTAGCAATTATCGTTGCGGTCACGGCACGAATCAAAATCTTAGGACGACTTAATGTCGCAGAAAAGCGTAAACCACAAGATGGACGACTAAAAACCCGTACGCCAAAAGGGTTAGAAACTGAGCTACGTCTTTCTACCATGCCTACTGCGTTTGGTGAAAAATTGGTCATGCGTGTATTTGACCCTGAAGTACTGGTGCGTTCATTTGCGCAGCTTGGCTTATCCGGCAAGCAGCTTGAGACGTGGCATGAGCTGACGGCGCATCCCAACGGTATTATTTTGGTCACAGGTCCAACGGGATCGGGTAAAACCACTACGTTATATAGTACGCTCAAGCAGCTCGCCACAGAGCAGGTTAACGTTTGTACGATTGAAGATCCTATCGAGATGATTGAGCCTGCTTTTAACCAAATGCAGGTAAATCCAGGCGTTGATTTGCATTTCGCGGAGGGTATTCGCTCCTTGATGCGTCAAGATCCAGACATCATTATGGTCGGGGAGATTCGTGATGCAGAAACGGCAAATATGGCTGTGCAAGCTTCTCTAACTGGGCATTTGGTGCTTTCGACGTTACACACCAATGATGCACCCAGCTCTCTCACTCGTTTGCATGATTTGGGTATTCAGCCGTTTTTAACCTCTGCTACTATACTAGGAGTGATGGCACAGCGCCTGCTACGTACATTATGTACGCATTGCAAGCAAGCCGTTGATGTCACGCCAGATAGTGAGATTGCGATTCAGTGGCAAGAGTTGGTACAGCCTTGGCGCGCGCCAGCCCCAGCACAAATCTATACTGCAAATGGTTGTGAGCACTGCCGTCATACAGGTTACCAAGGGCGTGTGGGCCTCTATGAAATCATGCCGTTGTCAAACGAGCTAAAAAAACTGGTTGCAGCTGACTCGAGCTTAGACGTACTTAAGCAGCAAGCGTACCGTGAAGGTGTGCAGCCACTAAGGTTGTCTGGTGCAAAACGTATTAGTGAAGGGGTAACGACCATAGAAGAGGTAATGCGAGTAGTACCCCTTAATTAAGGATCAAATCGTGAACCGCTTTTAGCGCTCCCAACGTACATTTTGACGAATGATTTTGGCTGGCGTGCCGGCAACCATGCAGTTTGGTGTTTCGACTGGCTTGTTGACAAACGAGCCAGCTGCGATAATGCAGCCACTAGCAATAGAGACATTTTTAGAAATGGTCACATTGGCAGCAATCCAGATATGGTCCCCTAAAATGACGTCAGAATGTGCTTTGTTTACTCGTACATTGGTCTCTATATCATAAACCTTGTGGACGTCAGTAGCACGAATCTCAATACCACGAGATATCATGCAAGATTCACCAATGGTCACGCTTTTATCACGTGCCAAAATATAGCAGTCAATGGCCGTAGTATGGTTACCTATATGAATGTGCAAATGATTACCAACAATCAATAATTGCCCAGAGAATTTAACCTTCTCTCCAATGGTTATGCGATTATGACTGCCATTGATGTCTATTTTTAGCTTATTAAATTTACCATGCTCACCGATATTAATTTGATTGTCATCACCTTGACGAATGGTAATAACTGAATTGCCAATAATACGTGCATCTGCGGCAATATCGATATGGTTACGATGCCCTTTGTCTTGTAATAAAAACCGTTGTCCGTACAGCTGTTTGGGCAATAATGTCTTGATAATAGGAGGCAGGGTAATGATTTTTTTATGGGTCATAATAAAGGGCTTATGCAAGTCGTCAAAAGGATAAAAGTGTCTGCTGGTTAAGCGTTTTATAGTGTACCGTCAAACAGCACTTGAAAATAGCCTATTCTAGAGCAATAAATACAGTTATCTATAGTCAATCCTCTATAAAATAGTTACAGCGTTAACCTTGCTTGAAGTATCAGATATACATCTGCACTCGGTTGCCTTGTATCTCTTTTAAACTGAATCAACTATATTCGAAGCTTTAACTTTAATATCTTTTATTTATCAATTTTTATTAACGAGATTTTTATGTTTACTGATACTCACTGTCACCTTAACCGTTTAGATTTAACAAAGTACGATGGCCAAATGTCTGGCGCAATAGCCGCTATGAAAGAAGCCAATGTCACTCGTGCGATGGCGATTATGTGTGATTTTGCCGAATATGATGATATCGCTGACATTATCAAAACGTATGCGGATGAAACACTGAATCTTGGTATGAGTGTGGGCATTCATCCTTGTGAAGATATGGCTATATTACAATCAGCGACCGTTGAGCGCCTGATAGAAACGGCCAGTGTTGATCATGTATGGGCAATAGGAGAGACAGGATTAGATTATTACTGGTCAACGGAAAATAAAAAAGAACAACAAGCCAGCCTTGCCCGTCATATCCATGCCAGTCAAAGTCTGAAAAAGCCACTCGTCATCCATATGCGTGATGCTAAAGAAGATACAATCGACATCTTAAAATCTGAAGGAGCAGAACACGGTATTATCCACTGCTTTACCGAGGATTGGGAGACTGCAAAAAAAGCACTCGATTTAGGGTTTTATATTTCATTTTCAGGTATCGTCAGTTTTAAGAGTGCGCAACAAATCAAAGACGCCGCAAAAAATATGCCTAGAGACAGACTGCTTATCGAAACCGATAGCCCTTATCTAGCGCCTGTGCCTAAACGTGGTAAACCTAATGAGCCAGCCTATGTGCCCTACGTGGCCAGTTGTATCGCAGAGATGTATGGCTGTAGTAGTGAAGACGTTGGTGCATTGACTGCAAAAAACTTTGAAAATTTACTGGCACAGTATCATTAAAATGGTTATGCTATGACCAATCAGTCATTTACCATGTAGCCTTATAATGACCTGCTCCAAGCAGACGTAATTATATGATTGCTAATGACTATATTAGAAAATATGAGCATATTCCTTGTCGACCTCGCGCAGTCTCTGTATGGCTCCATACTCTTGATGTTAGTGTGTTAACGCAAACGACAGTCATATGCTTAATCTTATTAAGTTTTGGGAGAGACTATGAGTCGTCAGCATCAGTTCAAGGTACGAGAAGAAAATATCTTAGCAATGGCAGAGCAATTGCTACTTGAGTCGGGCGATGGTGATATCACTTTAGACAGTTTGGCAGACCAGCTAGATTTGGCTAAAGGGACACTATATAAGCATTTCTCCAGCAAAGATGAGCTCTATTTGCGTATTATTATTCGTTACGAAGAGCATCTGTTTAATATCAATCGTATTGATGATTGTCCATCGGCAGGTGTCGCTCGGATGATTTTTCAGCAGCTGTTCAATCCACAAAAAGCAATGCTACTGAATCAAATCGAAGAGCGTTTGGCTGCATCGGTAACAGGGCTCAATCGATTATTTGGTGAGTTGTATGATATCCGTCGTCAGCGTATGAAACGTTTGATTGATATCATCAGTGCTTATTTGAAAGATGAGCACAGCAGTTTGAGTACGCGAGATTATCTATCGTCTATTTGGGCCATGGGTCAAGGCGGTGCTGGACTATTGAATTCGAGCTTTTACCAGCGTTACTTGGGTCGCCGAGATACTTTGCGTTATGCGTTTGTCCAGCAAATACTAGAGTTGCCTAGTCATTATCCTGCTGTGGACGATGAGGTGATGGATGAGGATATGCAGGAATTGGTAGAACAAATTGAGACTGAGTCAGAAGAGCATCGCAATACCAATTATTAAGCGGTTTATTGCCTCTTAATACTGTCTATTCAGTTTTAATGTCATAAGCAATATCATTATAAGAGCTGTGTGTTGTCATATTTATCATGGCAACACACAGCTCTTAGTTTTTTATAGCTTTCAAAAATTAATGAAGCATGCCGAGCCCTACAGCACGCTAGTCTTCTAATAGGGTTTCTTCCGTAGATTTCCAGTTATAAGCACCATAAAACAGCATCTGTGCTTGACGAGTACAGTTATGCAGCATCATCTGTTTATTCTCTTCAATCTCGTTCAAGTCGATCTCGTCATCATGGTCTTCCGTATACGTCAACTCCAACCAGTCGATAATCCAAGAAAAGAACATATTGACCCCAGCTTCAGCCAATAACCGACGGTCATAGTCATTGATATGAGTAAATGCGGGCTGCAGTGCTAGGTCATCTGCCAAGCCTTGAGCATGCTTCTTTGTGAGCTCATTGATGGCTTTTCGGACAGACTCTGAGCCGCCATAACGTTCACTGACCAAAAACTGCCAGTAATAAGGCTGATCGCTCACCATATATAAAAACAGCTGAATACTCTTGGCAATTTGACGATCGAAGCTACGCTTGCGGCCAATCTGTAAGCTATCGCTTAATATGGCCAATGTGCCTCCTAACTCTTCAACCACCAACGCACGTCCGAGCGACTCCATATCATCGAAATGTCGATAAAATGCGGTCGGTACTACGCCGACTTCACGCGTGACTTGTCTTAGGCTGATAGAGCTAAAAGATTGCCCTGTCATACATAAATCGAGTACGGCATTAAAAAAGGCGTGCCGAGTTTGAAGTTTCTTTTGTTCGCGACTGCTCATAATATTTCAAAATTGTCCGGTAGGTGTTTATCATACTCATTTCAGCGCAAAAATACGAATGAAATACGCAACTTGTATTCATTTACTAAACCATACACTGGTCTTTTAAACCATTGTGCCCCAATGACCCTGCAATTCCTGCGCCAATCGATACGCTTCATGGTCATTCATGCCAGTAATAAAATCTAAAATATTTAAAATATTGTGATAAGTATTATCTGATAACTCGCGGCGATGTTCGCAAAGGTGAGGTTGTAGCAGCATAGACAGACGTTGCTGCTCAAAGGACATAGATTGAGGGTCAGATGTTACTCTACTACCTGTCCAAGCCAATGGCATAAAAGCATCTAATAAACGATGCAAGCATTGGTTGGCCATTAGCTCCATTCGTACTTTGTTTGGGTGATTGAATATTTTCTCACGTGCCAACTGCTTAGCTTGGTTAATACCACTTTGTACACTGATATCACAGTGGTCAAATAAACTGCCTTGGAGTTTTCCGGCAAGCAAGGCATCACTATTGGAGACAAAGGCGTCGGTCACCGTGTTTACCAAACGCATCATGGCACGTGCTCGCAATGAGGCAAGACTCTGCCTAACGGACATGTGTGCTGGTAAGTTAATACTATTAGGGCGCTCACCAATCAGCTCATAAAATATCGTGGCGACTTCCTCGTAAGTGAGCATGTTAAGGTTGATGCCGTCCTCTAAATCTATGAGCGCGTAACAGATATCATCGGCTGCTTCTAGCAAATACGCCAGTGGGTGTCTGGCAAAGCCATCATGTTGCTCTGAGCGCGGCAGATTCAAGCAAGCTGCTAACTCTTCTAGCTGATCCGCTTCGCTATAAAAGCAGCCAAATTTTTGCACGTTGGTTGCAATGCCGCCTGAATGTAAGCTGTGAGAGGTATCGTTGCTATGTGTCGCTAGCCAAGGGTATTTCATAAAGGCACCTAAGGTCGCACAAGTAAGGCGCATGCCACCTTTGTCCGGATGGTGCTCATTACGTGCCAATAGCCGAAACCCTTGAGCATTACCCTCGTATGCTAATAGGTCCAAGCGCTCGTTGCTGTTCAAAGCTTGCAAAACAGTGTGACGATCCGGATTGATAAACCAATCACGAATGGCATACTCTCCTGCATGACCAAAAGGTGGGTTGCCAATATCATGAGCGAGGCAGGCGGCTTGTACAATAACGCCGACGTCCGCTGGCGAGATACCTGATGGTAAGCCATTGCCTAATTTATCATGGAGCTTTTCTGCTGCCATCATTGCTAAAGAACGTCCAATACACGAGACTTCAAGCGAATGCGTTAAGCGAGTGTGAATCCCGAGCTGATTGGTCAACGGATGGACTTGGGTCTTTTGATTGAGCTGTCGAAAGGAATGTGAAAACACCAGTCTGTCATAGTCTTTATGAAACTGAGAGCGGGTACTCGTATTGGCGTTAAACTTTTTGGAAGCGCCAAGACGCTGTGAGTTGAGGAGATGAGACCATTGGACGGTAGGGGATGACAAAGAGGTGGGTGTACTTAGCATATTAAATATCCGAAACCAAGGGAGTCTATAGCATAGCAAAATAGCGCCCTTGGTACAGATATATAGTCAGAGAACTACATTAAGATTTCTGGCAGTTAAAAAGGACGTCTTCCTTTTCGATAGCCACATTACCGTCCAATGTTTTATTGAGTAGTGTTGCCTTGTCACCATTTACTTGCCAGATGATGCCATGGGTATCATCTAGGCCAATATCACTCATATAGATTTTTTTATCGGTGCTTTCATTGAGATCAGAGGCAGCAGTCAAGTAATACTCTAGACCATCGATGAGCAGGGTCGCTGTCTGTGGCGTACTGTCGTTACCGTAAGAAACATCAATAGTAGCAGTAGGCTCACAAGAGAATGGTGTGCCTGCACTGGCATGGTCATGGCCTTCGTGCTCATCATGATCGTGCCCTTCATGTTCTTCGTGATCGTGTCCTTCGTGGTCATGACCCTCATGTCCTTCGTGCTCATCATGATCGTGTTCGTCATGCTCTTCGTGCTCATGCCCTTCATGATCATCTACAGCGGTTACTACCTCAGCGTCAGTGCTAGGTTGACAGCCCAATAGTGAGCCTGTCACCACACTGCCTATGAGCGCAGCACCTGCGAGTTTAGAAAAAGAGAAATAAGCAGCCATAATATACGTCCTCAAATAAGCAAAAATAAAGATATGTTATAATATAACAATTAATGCACAAAATAAAGCCGATGATAGAGAATATCCATCATCGGCTCATTAATTTTAAATGCTATTTAACGCTTAAAGTTATACGTTAAAACGGAAATGCATCACGTCGCCATCTTGCACGATGTATGTTTTGCCTTCTAAACGTGATTTACCAGCAGCAGCTGCGCCTTTTTCACCATTGTGTTCGATGAAATCATCATAAGCAATAACTTCGGCACGAATGAAACCACGCTCAAAATCAGTATGAATCACGCCAGCAGCTTGCGGTGCGGTTGCGCCAATAGCGACGGTCCAAGCACGTACTTCTTTAACACCAGCGGTAAAGTAAGTTTGCATGTCAAGTAAGTCATAACCACCGCGAATGACTTGATCAAGACCAGCTTCTTCCATATCCATCTCAGCTAGGAAGTCTTTTTTGTCGTCTTCATCAAGCTGAGCGATTTCAGATTCGATTTGGTTACATAGAGCGATGACGATAGAGTCTTCACCAGTCGCATAGTTGCGAACGGCATCAAGGTAAGGGTTGTTTTCAAACCCATCCTCAGCGACGTTAGCGATATACATCGTAGGCTTTAGTGTGATTAAACCATAGCTTCTGATGAGTTTTTTCTCATCAGCATCTAGATCTGCTGCACGTGCTGCTTTACCTTCTGCTAGCAATGGCTCGATTTTTTTGAAGATATCAAGCATAGCACTAGCGTCTTTATCACCGCCTTTGGCTTTTTTGGTCAAGTTGAATATAGCGCGCTCAACGGCCTCTAAATCTGCCAATGCAAGTTCGGTATTGATGGTTTCGATGTCATCAATCGGGCTGACGCGGCCATCGACGTGAACGACGTTGTCATCATCAAAGCAGCGTACGACGTGAGCAATCGCGTCAGTCTCACGAATATTAGCTAGGAACTGGTTGCCCATGCCTTCGCCTTTTGACGCGCCTGCGACTAGACCTGCGATATCAACAAACTCCATCGTCGTTGGTAGTACGCGTTCAGGATTGACGATATCAGCCAGTTTCTTTAGGCGTGGATCTGGTACTGGTACGATACCCGTGTTGGGATCTTTGGTACAAAATGGAAAGTTTTCAGCGGCGATTCCCGCTTTGGTCAACGCATTAAACAAGGTGGATTTACCCACGTTTGGTAGGCCGACGATGCCGCAATTAAAACCCATAACATTCTCTCAATGTATTAATAAAATCAGTTGGTATAAAGATTGGTTAAATGATAAATCAAAATTGGGCACATTGTAGCAAATTTACCGGAATAGGGGTGAGGTTGTTGTATTGTATACTGAGATTTTGCTTTTGGTCATTACTGACAATTTTGCTGTTTTATCGATTATGGTAAGCTGTGCTATAAAGCGATAGTTTGGCTTGTAGGCGTATAAAAGACAAGCATCTGTGACTCGCTACACTTTACGAGCAATCCTCATTATGAACACCAAATGCTCTCAGTCAAATGCAGCTAAAATAAAATGAAAGGCAAAATTCTATAATGACTACCACGATCTTTGACACGCGCCACTATAATTATCCGCAGAATTTCATCGAGATTAAGCCCAAGCTGGCACGTCTAGAAAAGGCGATTAAAAAGCTAGAGGCAAATTTAATCGATGCTGATGACGATGCAAATATTGAGTTACTCAATCAAAGGTTGAGTGGTGAATTAGGATTAAAAGTAGACTATGCCCGCGAATTGAATCCTGACCAATTATTAGCAGCCACGACTATCGAAGGCAAAGTATTGGTTATAGCAGGAGCTGGCTCAGGTAAGACTAAAACGCTAACGTACCGCACCAGTTATTTGTTAGAGAACGGAGTTACGCCCAAAAGCATCTTGCTACTGACCTTTACGCGTAAAGCCGCCAATGAAATCAAAAGTCGTGCAAAGACTTTATTGACCAATAGTTTATCTGATGAAGATTTGGCCAAGGATAAACTACCAACTGATAAGCGGCTCAACGATATCACTAGTGGTACATTTCATTCGTTTTGCAATATGCTATTGCGCCAGTATTCAGGGCTGCTGGGTATCAATCCGCGATTTACGATTTTAGATACTGGCGATAGTGAAGATGCCATCGACTTAATTCATAAAGAAAAAAAGTATCCTGCGCAAACCAAAAGCCAGGCCTTTCCACGTAAGAAAACATTGCAAAATATTATTTCTAGCTCTCGGAATAGACGCATTCATATCCGCGATTTAATCGAAAGCAGTTATCCTGATATCGCCGTACATATTCCGATTATCGAGCAATTGGCGGTCGATTTTCATGAGTATAAGCGTGCCAATCATCTCTATGATTTTGATGACATAATTAGCCAAGTTGTGCGCCATTTGAAGACCAACGACACCTTTCGGCAAATGCTACAAAACCAATATCGCTATATCATGGTTGATGAATATCAAGACACCAATATTCCGCAAAAGCAGCTGATAGATTTGATTTGTGAACCTGAGTCGGTATCACTGATGGTGGTCGGTGATGACAATCAAAGTATTTATGCTTTTCGCGGTGCCAATTACGAAAATATTCTGTTATTCGGTGAGACCTATCCTGATGCCAAGCTCATTAAGCTCGAACAAAATTATCGTAGTACGCCCGCTGTTTTAGATTATATCAATGCCTTGTCAGCGCAAATCACGCTAGGCTACCAAAAGCAACTGTACTCTGGCGCATCGATAAGTGGGTACAAGCCAATATTTAGCCCCCTAAGCAATGAGACAAAAGAAGCCAAATATATCGCTGATAAAATTATCGAGCTAAAGTCGGATCATGACTACAATGATTTTGCGGTACTGTGCCGTACGTCGTTTCAGTCTAACTATGTCCAGCTAGAGTTTATGGAGCGTCATATTCCATTTATCGTGGTGGGTGGTATAAAGTTCGTTGAAAGGCGACATATCAAAGATGTTTTAGCCTTTATTAAAATTCTTTATAACCCTAATGATACGATTGCATGGCATCGTATTTTGACCTTGTTCCAAGGGGTTGGGACAGTCACCGCGACGCGTTTGACCCAAGCGATTAATGCCGATAATAACTCCTTTGAGCCACTACTCACAGCGAAGTTTGCTAAAAAAAGCGAACAGCTTGAGCCTTTATACAATACGCTTACTAAGGCAAATCAGGCTGAATCAGTCGAGACGGTCATTGAGCTGATTTTAGAGTTCTATATTCCTGTCTTAAAAACGATTGAAGAGAATTGGCGAGAGCGTAATGAGGATTTCCGTGTGCTTAAAAATTTGGCAACAGAGCACAGCAGCCTTGATAACTTCTTAGAAAATTTGGCACTTGACCCACCCAATGACTCGGTCGCGACAACCAGTCAACCTGAAGAAGAAAGCAAAGATAAAGTCACTATTTCGACCATTCATAGTGCGAAAGGGCTAGAGTGGCCAGTGGTATTTGTTAATTCACTGGTCGATGGTATTACGCCGCATCATCGCTCGTTGGATGATTTTGAGGAGTTAGAAGAGGAACGAAAATTATTCTACGTTGCTTGTAGTCGAGCTAAGACCAGACTGTATCTCACTGCGCCTGATTACTTTGCCAGTTATTCAGGGTATTTTGACAAGCCATCACGCTTTATCGCGGAGCTATCTGCGGATGAGGTCACCGTCGAAACTTCTAAACAGATGAGAGAGGAGAATGATGATCCAGTATGGTGGTGATATTATGAGTATATTACCACTATACTGGCATTGACTGAATTGTATATATTTAAGTGTCAGTCTCTGTTTACGTTTTACTATCTAGGTTGGCATCAATTTCAGTTTCAATATCGATCTGTGGTGCATCAACAGTAGTGACGATTCTAGATTCAACATATGAGCTGCTATATGCTGTGTCGGTAGTGATTGGATAAATCTCTAAACGTTCCAATTCTGCTAATAGATCTTGGATGACTTCACTTTTACGAGTGACAAAAGTGGAGGCAAAGCAGCGCCAGAATTTCCAGCCCGCACGCTCCAAAATACGCTGACGTTGCATATCGCTGTCCCATTTGTCAGGCCCATGATATCTATCACCATCACATTCTATGGCTAAGCTGTTATCGTTTTCACCTTCGACAACCATATCAATTCGGTAAGCACCTGCTTTAACCTGCGGAACCACTCGATAGCCTCTCTCAATCAGAAGATCAAAGATTTCTGTTTCAAAGGGGGTCTCACATTTATCGCGCAAATCAGAAACTTCTTCTTCATCCTGCATGAAAGGTGCTTGAAAGTGTTTGATAAGCGCTGATCGATAGTGATCGGCTTGGCTTAGCTCATCCAGTTCAATACTGCGCACCAAATACATTCTATCGCGCGCTCGTGAGGCCGCGACATTCATCCGCTGGGCGAAGGTGTCTCTCGTTTGTGCATGGGCAGCTCCGGGTGCCACGACTAATGATAAAAACATGATATCGCGCTCTTTACCCTGAAAGGTTCTAGCATCACCGCAGGCAATATCAAAAGTGGTCATCACGGCTTCATCCAACTCTTTATTGAGTATCTCCATAATGTTGTGTGCTTGCTTATTGCCTAGCAATGAGACAACACCGATGGTTTTACCTTTGTAAGCTGGGTCAGAGACGAGGGTTTTGATTTCATCGACAATAAATCTGGCTTCTGATGGGTTAATATCAGAGCCTTTAAGACGATAGCCATCGGTGACATAAATATCAATCAATGGCGGGTCCAAGCGCTCTGAGGGTTTGGCTTTACGCAAAGGTATCAGCTCATGGTTATAAAACTCACGTTTTGAGAACTCAATAATAGGTGCAACACTGCGAAAATGTTCTTTTAGCATCACACTGCTATCTGCAAAAACGACTTTAAATAAATCATATATTGAGCGATCAGGTGACATTTGTGAGCGATAAACTGGGACTTGGTTGCTTAAGTACTGTGACATCAGATTGCGAATTTTTTCGATATCGAGACCGACGCCTTCTGGTGATACTTGCTTATCGTCACCAACGATTAATACTTTTTTGGCTCTCATAATGGCTGGCAACGCCGTTAAATCAGATTGAGACGCTTCATCGATGATAACCAAGTCAAAACTGCCAAATTCTGCTGGCAAGGATTCAGAAATACGATAATGCGGCATAATCCAACATGGAATAGCAGCACTTGCTCCCGCAGAGGCTTCGCGCGCTTCACGGCGATAATAGTACGCACCTTTGCCTGTTCCCTTACCGATACGCATAATGGCAGAGCGGTATTTTTCTAAAGATGCTCTCACGTCTGGCGTCGCATTTTCTGCGACCTTTAGCCAAGCTCTTTTGGTGATGGCTTCTTGATAGAGTCTTGCCAGATTTATTTCTAAATTGCCACGAGTTTTGGCCAGTTGAACCAATTCCTTACGACCATCGATACTGTCGATAAAGCTTGTTAATCGATTAAGACGCCAAATTTGTTGCCAGTTATCCGGCAGTAATTCATCAGGTTGCAAGCTATCTGATTGCCAGTGATTCGATGCCAATGTGCCTTGAGAGTTATGACAAGGTTCAAAACGCAATTTTTTTGCCCAAAGTGGTGCACCGTTATCTTCAATGAGCTGGGTAATGTCAGTGACTGTCTGTAAGTCTGTTGCAAGGTTATTCACGCGTTGCAGCTCATTCAACAGCTCTTGATAGTCTGCTTGTAGTTGATCATCAGATAAGCTCGGGTCACCAATATTTTGAGTGACAAAGGCCGTCATTTTTTCACTGATATTGCCTTTACAGTCAGCGAGGTTATCAAGTAATGTCTCTTTTAACGTGAGACTTTCAGCCAGACTATGTCTTTTTAGATGTTGTTTAAGAACACTTTCAATCTCAGCCAAAATATCCGTGTCATAAGGTGCTGCAGAAATAACATCCCAATCTATGAATATAGTGCTTAATGCTTGCTTGATACTGTGCTGTAAGTGGTTACTAGCAACTATTTCGTCATATAGATGAACGGCTGAATGTAATACAGACAAGTTATTAGGCGATACCTCAAATATTGGTAGGAACAGCTCATTTGATAAGGCATTCCAGCGAAGTATAAGCGCTTGAGCTTTTTTTCTAAACGTTATAAAGCTGTATATATATTGCCAATCTGCCGTACTTGATGGTGCTGATGAGACTATCGTAATAGACTCAAGGCTTTTCTTTTCAGCAGACTTACCAAAAATACCAGCGAGACCAAATGGTTTTTTGCCTTCAGATAAATTTTTCACCGCGTCAACGAGCTCTGGATTTCTATCAAAATCATCAGTCATTGTAATAGGTTTGGTTAAATAAATAGTTCTCTCATCAAAAAGCGCTTTGATTTCATCGTTTAGTATAGTTAGATGCCCGATGATGTCTTGCTTGGTCTCATTAGCTAAATGCTGCTGAATATCCGTCGTCCAGCTCTGCCCAACAGTTGCACTTTTTTGCAGCAGATCAGTTAAACGAGATGTATGAGAAGCGACTTCGTGAGCAATATCTAGCGTGCTAGCACTGTCATTGATTAAGCTTGGTAGTTCTCCTTGTTGCTCAGCTGCTTGCGACTCATTGAGGTAACTTAAATCCTTATGAAGTTGCTTTATAGCGTTGGTAGGCGGCATGTCTGCAACAGCAGGAATCTTTTTATCAAGATAACTCAAGTCATGGCTGAGGTTTACTCTTGCGTCTTTTAGCGCTGTGATATCAGCATGAGTAAATCGAGGCTTAAATATCTCTTCTATGCTCAATTTATCTGGAAAGCTTTCGATAAGTTGCCGGTTTCGAGCCACTTCAGTCGCGGCATCTATGGGCTTGATCGTTTCATTATCGATGGTGATATCATCAAGGTTTAACCGTGCCCAAGCCGTAATTTTATTATCCGTGCTGGCCAACTGTGCATGGATGGTATCAATTTGATTGTCAAACATGAGGATGTCTTTTTTGTAGGCCTCACGGTTGATACTAGATACTTCGCTCGATATTTTTTTGATGGTATGTTCAAACTGCTTTAGACCCTCGTTTTCACTGGTCAGCAGGCTAACGGCGAGCGGGCGAATAGATTCAGGCAATTGTCCTTGCAGCACTTTTAGTGCAGGGTCTTTCATCGACGTGACTAGTACCCGCTTGCCAAGTGCTAAGTAATGACAAATGACATTGGCAATAGTATGGGTCTTACCTGTACCAGGCGGACCTTGAACGACCACGCCATCTTGAACATCCAACTGTTGTATGATTTGTACTTGTTCATCGTTAAATGCTTTAGGGAAATATAGCTCGGCTGGCATGCCAGTGTAGCTATCACTGCCACTGACCATAGATAGACCACGATAAGCAGGCAATATGATGTCTTTATTTTCTGTGGCGGGTTCTGTCAGCATTGCTTTAAGAGCGCTCGGCAAATCGATATCAGTGGCTGTTTCGAGCTGAATGGATAAATTGTTCAAATCTTGCAAAAATATATTGTTACTTCTGGGGCGCGCCATAATGACCCAAGTACCAGTGACGATTAGGTTGTTCTGCGCTTTAGGTATTTTTCGATCATCTACACCAGTATGGTCTGGCTGATAAACGCCAGACGAGTCAAGCAAAGTAACGGCTGATTTTAAGATAGGCTCATAGCTACTTGGCAAAAAAGGATTTAATAACACGTCTTCTGAATCATAAAATTCTTTGCTGTTCTTTAATAACTTGGCCAAACCTTGATTTTCTTCTATAGAGAAAGGTTCAGTTTCGAGCGTGGGAGCAGATAGGGTAGGCTTGATGAGTAACGCCATCGTTTTTTGATCTAAGGTAATTTCAACAGATTGCGTCAATAGGGGATACTTTATTTGTTTGCTACTTTGCTCATCATCAGTGCTTTTTCGTATGGCAATACCCACACCCCATACCAGCTCTAGCTGTGCATCGGCGAGATTGCCCTGAAGCTGTTGATTAAGCATAAATAAGCTAGAATACAAAGCAATGCTTTGGCGAACGAGTTTCTCTTGTGCTAGCCAAGGTTGCCAAATATCTTTGAGGTACGTATTGAATTCATCTTGTACCATGTCTTTTTCAGGAAAGTCTTTTAAATAAATCTCTACCTCTAACGATTCATTTTTACGATTATTGTCAACTTCAAACGGAGTGAATACCTCTGTAGATATCAGACCATTATCGATGAAGGGTTGTACAGATGTTTTTTCTTTTAGGGAGGGGCGATCGCCAAACTTGACTGGCGATACTAACCAATTTGCTAACAGCGAGCTGCTAGGTTTAGGCGATGAGTTTTCACGTAATCGTTCTAGGCGTAGCCAAACATTTTCAGCGCTATCATCTGTGATATTTAGGCTAATACCAGGCAGGCCTAATACTTGCTCTTCTGTACAAGTGAAGTCACTGTGCTTCGTAAAGTCTTGAGTAGGTGCTTTTTTCATCAAAGCGCATTGTTTGATGAATTCAATCTGAGAGGCCAGTCTTTGTGCGTAAATACTCATCTATTAAATTTTCCCAATCATCAAAAAACATCGATTAATATCACTGAAATCATGCTAATTTTATCTTTTTAATATCACTTACTCTGTATTTAAAGATAAATAACTTTAAGAAAAAACCAAACTATAGCACAGAAATTTATATCGATAGATGGCAACTGATATTTGTTAAAATTATCGTTAGCAGTCCTTATTATTGATATTATTAATTAATTTTTTTATTAAGTATTTCTACATATCATTTTATAGCTTTGAGTTTCATTCCTATCAAAAATACCTTTTCGAAAACCCCATAACTAAAAGTGTTCAACCCAAAAATATTTTTCAGATAAGGGTTTAATATCTAGCTCAATGCGTTACTATTACCACCTAATTCTGTTAGACCCTCATATTTGATACTCTGTATTAACACCCTAAGAAAAGGATAGGTTATGCGCTATGAAGTGATCGTTATCGGTGCAGGTATGGTTGGCACGTCAGTTGCGTGGCATTTACAAAAAAACAATTCACAAGTATTGATGCTAGACAAGAAACTGCCAGGGTCAGAGACCTCGTATGGTAATGCTGGATTGATTCAGCGCGAAGCCATTCATACCCATCCTTTTCCTCGTCAATTGACTGAGATGATCAGAGTATTACCGAACCAAGGTACTGATATTCGCTATCGTATCCCAGCGATTCTGCGTTACCATCAAGCGCTGCTACAATACTGGAAATACTCTGTACCTGCGACTGTTAAGCAAATCGAATCAGAGTGGCAGACACTGATTGAGCATTGCACCAGCGAACATCAAACGATGATTGAAGCATCTGGTGCTGACGAGCTAATCACGCGTGACGGCTGGTTACAGCTGCATCGTTCTGAAGAGACGTTTAAAGAAGCGCAAGCAGCAGCTATTGATGCACGTAACCAAGGGGTTGAGCATAACGTACTAAACCTTGAAGCACTAAAAGCCATGGAGCCTAGTGCCAATTTTGAAGGTTTCGTTGGTGCGATTCATTGGAAAAACTCTTGGCAAGTATCGAACCCAAGCTCGCTAGTCAAAGCGTATGCAAAAAATTTCCAAGAGATGGGCGGCACGATCAAAGAGAGCGATGTAAAAGAAATCGTACAAGATGGTGAAGGCTGGAAAATCATCACTGATAATGACACTTACTATAGTGATAAGTTGGTCATTGCAGCGGGTCCATGGTCGAACGACTTGATCAGACCACTAGGTTATAACCTGCCATTGTTCCCAATGCGTGGTTATCATCAGCATTTCAAAGTGACGGAAAAAAACACCATCAATCACAGTATGTTTGATATGGACAAAGGCTTCGTAATGGGTCCAATGCAGCAAGGTATTCGTATCACAACGGGTGCTGAGATGACTACTATGGATGCACCAAAGAACTTTGGTCAATTAAAAACCGTACTGAAGCTGGCTCGCAAAATTTTACCATTAGAAGACGCGGTAGAGTCTGAAGCTTGGGCAGGATCACGTCCTTGTATGCCTGATATGAAGCCAGTTATTGGTCCTGCAGACAAGCATGACAAATTATGGTTCGCATTTGGTCACAGTCATCAGGGTTTCACCTTAGGGCCTATGACAGGGCGTTTGGTTGAAGAAATGATTCATGAAAAGCCATTATTGGTAGACCTTGCCCCATTTAGTGCTCAGCGTTTTTCGAAATAAGAGCGTATTTGCTAGATTTATCTCAGACTTAAGTTAATAAATTGAAGGTATATAACATGATAAAGAAGCTACATAGCACGCCACGTATGAGCAGAATTGTCGTCCATAACCAGACCGTATATTTGTGTGGTCAGGTGGGTAATGCAGAAGACGATATCAAAGCGCAAACGTTGACTTGTTTGGAAAAAATCCAAACTTTGTTAGAAGAAGTCGGTAGTGACAAATCAAAGCTGCTGTCAGTAACGGTCTGGATTAAAGACATGGCAGATTTTGCTGCTATGAATGAAGTCTATGACAAATGGTTTGAAGGCATTCAGCCTCCAGCCCGTGCTTGTGGCGAGTCAGCCCTAGCACGCCCTGAGCTATTGGTTGAGATGATCGCCATCGCTGCTGAGTAAAAATTACTCATAGCACCTGTACTAAATAAAAAAGGCCATGATAGCGATATCATGGCCTTTTTATTTTTTTTGTCTTCTCATGGATTGGTTGTCAGCACTTTTTATAAGCTATCGAAGTAGTCTAGAATAAATTTGATCAACTTATGTCTTATAAAATTATGAATTTTTGTGTTACCTGTTACTATACGACAGAAACAATTTTGAGATAATCAATGTATTTTGAGAAGCTGTAATGTCTTCAGCACTCATAACACCAATACTATGAATATTTTTAGCTGGTTGTATTTTGTTTTTATTAGATATTTTTGAGGAAAATCACGTGGAAATTTTAGGTTCTATTATACTTATAATTGCAGGTATTATGATTCTTGTTTATAGCATTAAGTTAATTATCATTGCTTTTCAAGAATCAATACTCTGGGGGCTTTTGTATCTGTTTCTTCCATTTGCCAATTTATATTTTATTATCACT
Organism: Psychrobacter sp. NZS113; assembly: GCF_015864825.1. GTDB lineage: Bacteria > Pseudomonadota > Gammaproteobacteria > Pseudomonadales > Moraxellaceae > Psychrobacter. Next base: position 294,237 of record NZ_JADYWL010000005.1, on the reverse strand, counting down.
CGCTGGCCAGAATGTAAGTCACCATTTTTGAAATCATTGGTAGCTTTTGCATTTATAGTCTTAGGAGCTGTGATGGCTTCACCATCGATATCGTATTAAAGTAATAGCAATCAATAAATTAGTGACGTGTTCAAAATGATTTACTGCTTGAAATAACTACCTAAAAAATAGCGCCCTCATGATTTGAGGGCGCTATTTTTTAGGTAGTTATTTTATTATCTGATTTATCTGGAATGGAATATAAATTTAGTACGCGCCTTCGCTATAGATAAGCTCGTAGCTGTGGCTATAAATTTCAACGATGTTGCCAAACGGGTCTTCCATATAAATCATGCGATATGGCTTTTCACCAGGGTAGTAGTAACGTGGTTTTTCCATACGCTTTTTACCGCCTGCTGCAACCATACGCTCAGCCAGCTCTTCAACATTTGGATCTTGGACACAGAAGTGGAAGATACCAGTTTTCCAGTATTCAAAATTATTTTCAGGGTTTTCTTGATTTTTGAATTCAAAAATCTCAACACCAATACGGTCACCAGTAGATAGATGAGCGATACGGAAGCTGCCCCAACCTGAACCGAATACTTCAGTACACATCTCGCCAATCGGACTGTCATCTTCGACAATCTCAGTTGGTTCCATGATGGTATACCAACCCATTACTTCAGTATAGAATTTCACGGCTGCATCTAGGTCAGGGACTGAAAGACCGATGTGCGAAAAGCTTCTTGGATAAACGTTGTTCATATTGTGCTCCTGTTTGCTGTACTCTTGTTTAACGTGAGGCCAGTATACAAACAGAAGATAATTACGTAAAATTATCATTTATTATAAAGATAAGTATTAAATGTAATGATAAATATCACATGGCTACGTACCTTCTGCACGCTTGCTGAAGTTGGGCACTTTACTCGTACGGCTGAACGTCTATACATGACGCAGTCCGGTGTGAGCCAGCACATAAGTAAGCTAGAGGAGCAGTTGGATACGGCCTTGTTGATTCGACAAAGAAAGCAGTTCTCATTGACTAATGCAGGTGAGCAGCTGTATAAAGAAGCAGGCGAGATATTGCAGCGCTTATCAAATCTAGAGCAGCGAATCGGTGAGGATCCACCTTATGAAGGTCTAGTGCGACTGATGTCACCGGGTAGTGTGGGGCTTAAGCTGTATCCGCAGCTGTTGACACTTCAGCAGCAGCATCCGAATCTAGTGATTGATTATCGCTTTGCACCCAATGCTGATATCGAACGAGCACTGGCAAATCACGAGATTGATATTGGTTTTATGACGGATATCTCAGGGGATGAGACAGTTAGCTGCAAACCCGTGGCGCAAGAATCACTGATACTAGTGACACCTGCGGCTACAGTAGAGCCAAGTTGGGAGCAGCTCATTGAGCTTGGATTTATTGATCATCCAGATGGTGCACATCATGCAGGCATGCTACTGACTGCTAATTATGAGCAATTCCAACATATCAATGATTTTAAGAAAAAAGGCTTTTCTAATCAGATAGGTTTGATTTTAGAGCCCGTCAGCAGGGGACTTGGGTTTACCGTGCTACCTGCACACGCAGTGGCTGCTTATCCAAAGCCTGAGCTTATTCACAGTCACTATCTGCCCGTTGCCGTTAGCGAGACGCTATATCTTGCCATAAGACGACAGCAGGCACTCTCTAATAGAATGCATACTGTCATTGATGAAGTAAAGAAATGGCTATAGAAATAGAGCAAGGTCAACATAGTATTAATGGATACATACGCTGACTATAAATTATAAATCTAAATTATGCCATTGACTGACCTAATTTGATGGCTGCTGCAATATTAGCTGCTGTCGTTTCGATATTGTCATAAGCCTGACTCAGCACATTATCGAGGGTATCTATCTTTTGAATACTTGGCATGATGACATCGAATTGGCTGGTTTGCGCATGTTTTAGACCGTCTACACTGCCGCAGATAGCGATGACAGGCGTATTACTGGCTTTAGCAATATGACTGATACCGCCTGCCACTTTACCCATGGCAGTCTGTACGTCTAGTTTACCTTCACCAGTGATGACCAGATCAGCCTCAGCGATATGCTCAGACAAATGAGCTACTTCGGCGACGGTGTTAAACCCTGATTTTAACTGCGCGTTAAAAAACGTCATCATCGCATAGCCAAGACCTCCAGCGGCTCCTGCGCCTTCGACATTTTGGCAATCATCATAGCCTTGCTGGTCGCACACAGCCGCAAAGTGACTCAGAGCCTTATCCAGTTCGTTGACTTGCTCTGGATAAGCGCCTTTTTGCGGCCCGAACACGGCACTCGCGCCCAATAGTCCGCATAATGGGTTGGTCACATCACAAGCGACCTCAAATACCGTATCGAGAACCTTTGCATTAAGATGACGATTATCAATCCTATGCAGCTGGGCAAGTGCGCCACCACCATGAGTGAGCAAGCTGTCATTGACATCATGAAATGTCATACCCAGTGCCATGAGCATGCCAAGACCTGCGTCATTGGTTCCACTACCACCGAGGCCAATGATGATACGCTTGGCGCCTTCATCTAAAGCATCAGCAATCAATTCACCGACACCATAACTACTGGTAGTAACAGGGTTACGTTCTGTTGCCTTTAACAAATGTAATCCACAGGCTTGAGCAATCTCGATGACGGCAGTATTATCCGGTAATAGCAAGTATTTAGCCGTGATCGGTCGCATTAAAGGATCATGTACTCTAACGTCTTTCCAGCGTCCGCCTAGCACATAAGACAATACTGCAGAGGTGCCTTCACCGCCATCTGCCATTGGCAATAGCGTATAGTCAGCATCAGGAAATACCTGACTAAAACCAGATTGAATGGCGCGGCAAACATCCAGTGCTTCTAAGCTTTCTTTGAACGAGTCGGGGGCGATTAAAATCTTCATGAATGTCTCTCTGGGTATTTTTGAACGTCTTTTTGGATATTTTCGCGAATGTGTTAAATAAATACTAAGGTTAACAGCCAGATAAACACAATACTGGTCACGCCTTGAATACCAGTTGCCATTGAATGGGCTTTGTATGCCTGTGACACACTCATGCGGCTGAACTGACTGACAATCCAAAAGAAGCTGTCATTGGCGTGTGAGATAGTCATAGCACCTGCACCAATGGCCATCACACAAAATACGCGACCCAGCTCACTGTCTAGACCAATTTGATCCAATAACGGTGCAACCATCGCAGAGGTAGTGACTAGTGCGACGGTGGTCGAGCCTTGGGCAGTCTTTAGTGCAGCAGAGACGATGAATGGCATAAAGATACCAAGTCCTAATGCAGACAATGTCGTACCTAAATAGTCACCGATTGGTGTCACTTTTAGCATGGCACCAAACGCACCACCAGCGCCAGTGATCAATAAGATAGGAGCGGCGACTACCAAACCTTGTGAGATACTGTCACTGATCTGCTGTGTTTTTTGCTCGGTATTAATAAGTAAGAATGATAAAAATAGACCAATGAGCAGTGCCGTTAGTGGATTACCAATGAATACTAAGATGTCTGTCAATGTACCACTACCAAACGGTGCGCTTGGGAAGTTGGCAACAGACGATAAGCAGATCAATAGGATAGGCACGATAATAGGTAAGAATGCCATCGTTGCTGACGGCATATTACTATAGTCATCACGCGTTTTCATGTTTTCAGGTAACGTTGCTGCTGGTGCATCCAGCGCATCTATATTATCAGGCGTCACATTCAGAAAACGGTTAGACCACCACCAGCCAGCCAATACAGCAACGGCTGTCACAACCACACCGACCATGATGACCAAACCTAGATTGGACTCTAATCCTAGGTTGCCTGCCGCGGCAATTGGACCTGGTGTCGGTGGTACGAAAGTATGCGTTGCGTACAAACCCGTGGCTAAGGCAATACTCATCGCCACGCTAGAGACTTTTAAACGCTCGGCCAAGGTCTCTTTTAAAGAGTTTAAGATAATGTAGCCTGAGTCACAGAATACCGGTACTGACACGACTGCACCGACGATAGACATGGTCAGAGTAGGGAAGCGTGGCCCCAAAACTTTGATAACGGTTTCTGCCATGACGATGGCTGCACCAGTTTTCTCAAGGATTAAGCCGATAATGGTACCGAATACAATCACTAGACCGATATAACCTAAGATACCACCGAAGCCATCAGAGATTGTCTTGGCGACAGTATTAAGTGGTACTTGGTAGAATAGTGCCACCAAAAATGCTGACAATATCAACACTAAAAAAGGATGCCACTTTAATTTTGCGGTAGCGAAAATAATAAAAAGAATGGTCAGCACAAGCCAAAATACAATCATCACTGTCTCAATATGGTTTATATCTTAATGGATTATTCACGCGAACAGGCATCAATAACGATACGAAATTTTGAAGGGGCATATTTTATAGTAAATAGACGCGACTAGGAAATACATTCGTGAAATATATGGGGTTATCGATAAGGTTTTTACGATTTACTAGGTATGGCTAAGAGGTAATAAATATATCTTAAGATGCTTTTATGAGGGTTGTTAGCTTATAGAACAGTGATTATTGAATTTTAACCAAAAAAACTGGCCATTTTAAATGACCAGTCGTTGTGCACAGCATGTTTAAAGCAGTATTTAGTTGGTATTTACGCGATTTTATCGAATCGTGCTTTATTACCTTCTGCTACTATCGAGTCGAAACTCACACAGATACCTTCGTTATCCAATGTTGCGTACCAATGGTCGTCGTTACTGCCCGTCATTAGCTGAAAATACTTATCGTTGACGATTCTACCCACGGTATAAACCTCACCTTCTAAGTAAACATCGTTACCTTTGATACATATTAATTTGTCATTAGTGCTTATCATATTATCGTACCTTATTATTATCTACAACTCGGAACCAGTAGAGTAGATATGGCTATAATAGCAATTCATTGCACGGTAATATAGATGCTTTATATATGGTATCTTGTTGTTAAGTATAAGTTTTTTTGGACATTTATTACGGCCAGTTACTGGATTATTTCATTGCAGAAATCTTTAATAAAAGGACAAATATAGCGGAGTTTAAAAGGAGAATATTGTTTGTTAAAATCTCAAACTCAATCCATATTAGACTACTATCGCAAAGCGTAGACGTAAAAAAACCAGTGACATAACATCACTGGTTTTTTATGTAGACTGAAACTAGATATACTAAAGATTACTCTTCAGAATAGTCTTCGCTTTCGTCTGCAACGTCGTCTTCGTCATCGTTGTTACCTTCTTCAGAAAGAATAGTAACTAAGATGCTAGCAGTAACGTCATGATGTAGCTGAATATCAACATTATATTCGCCAACTTGACGTAAAGTGCCTTCAGGAAGCTTGATTTCAGCACGGTCTACTTCTAGACCTGAGTTAGTCAATGCTTCAGCGATATCGCGAGTACCGATAGAGCCAAATAGCTTGCCTTCGTCGCCTGATTTAGCACGCATGATGACGTTAACGTCAGTTAGCGCATCAGCACGTTCTTGAGCAACAGCTACGTCTTTTGCTTCTTCAGCTTCAAGTTCAGCACGACGTGCTTCGAACTTTTCAATGTTAGCTTTAGTAGCAGGTAGTGCTTTACCCAAAGGGATAAGAAAGTTACGTCCGTAACCTGGTTTCACATCGACGGTTTCACCGAGTTTACCAAGGTTGACGATACGCTGTAACAAAATAATTTGCATGAGTCATTCCTAGTTAATTAACGGTTAACCCTGATGGTTATCAGTGTATGGAAGTAGCGATAAGTAACGAGCTTGCTTGATAGCAGTAGCTAGTTGACGCTGATATTTAGTAGATGTACCGGTAATGCGGCTTGGTACGATTTTACCATTATCACTGATATACTGTTTTAGCAATTCAACATCTTTATAATCGATGTGAGTGATGCCTTCAGCAGTGAAACGGCAGAATTTGCGACGGCGATAGAAACGTGCCATGAGTATTCTCCTTTAATTAGTCTTCACTGTTGTCGTTGTCGTCGTTATCGTTTTCACGACTGTCTGGACGACGAGTAGTTGCTTTGCGTGCGCGTTTTTCATCGGCATTCTTGGCTAACTGCGACTCTTCAGTGACGGCGTCGTCACGGCGCATAACTAGACTACGAATGATCGCGTCGTTATAACGGAATAATTCTTCAAGTTCAGCTAAAGTCTCACCGTCAGTTTCAACGTTGAAAAGAACGTAATGAGCTTTGTGAATCTTGTTGATTGGGTAAGCCAATTGACGGCGGCCCCAATCTTCTAAACGATGGATAACACCGTTGTTGTCTTGAACTAACTTGATGTAGCGCTCAACCATGCCGACCACTTGGTCGCTTTGGTCTGGGTGTACAAGTAACACCAGTTCGTAATGTCGCATTATGACTCCTTACGGATTAGTAGCTATTAACCCTATGTTAATAGCAAGGAGATTTATAAGGTAAGCCCGAATCCTATCAAATTTTATAAAAATAATGAGGAATAAGCTTAGTTTATAAAGCGCCGTATTATAACAGTACTTATTCATTAACACAAAGGTTAATCACTGAGGTGCTGTCAATAAAATATAAAAATGGTGAATATGTCTTTACCAATAAAAAAAGCAACGATCATACGTTGCTTTTTTATCATATATAAGACAGACCCTAATAACCAAAATCATAAGACGGTTATTTTGTTTTTGGCTCTTTCACTATCTGACTGCTGTCTGCTTTTACAACTAAGGTTTTAGCAAGTTTGTCATGCCAGCCAATATTTTCAGGGCTTTTTGATGCCATATAGTAGTGAATAGCAATAATCACAAAACCTAAAAAGCTTGTAAATGAGAATAGTAAATTGTAGATAATAAATAGCAGTAACGTACGCATACCAATGAGCTTGATAAAAGAAGGCAGACGATGCGTGGTTTGATCCACGACGCGAATACCGGTAATCAGCTTACCCAGTGATTGACCACGCATGGTAATAAATACCAGCTGCAGTGCAAATAAGCCAAAGACCATAACTTGCGACATCATCAACGTGCTGCTAGGAAGGCTCTCCATCAGCGTCATTGAGTATTGATAAGCCGCGTCCATATCTTGGATGTTTTGGAATTTAGTGTAATCCACATCCATTTTAGTCAATGCCATGACTAGTGGGAAAATAGCTAGTATGTATAACAAGCCATTGAGAGCAGTTGCCAAGACTCGTGACATGATAGGTGCAAGGACAACATTACCGACGACTTTGTCTTTGCTCGAGCCAGCCTTATTGCCAGTAGACTTGTTCAATGACACGTTGTGATGCGGCGTATGATGACGATTGGTTGTCATGTCGGCTTTAGCATCTTTACTGGTATCTTTTGGACGTTCAGGCTTGCCATATAATCTATCTAACGATACTGACTTGCCGTCCTGTCCATCATTGACGTTATCTTCAGGAAAAACGGTAACGTTATTGATAATAGAGTCATTGGCCTGAAGGCTATTAACGTTGGTCGGTCGATAAACCGTTTGGTTATTGGTTAAGTTACCGACGCGCTGCCATTGGTCTAGGCCGTCGTGCCATATCAAATCGTCAAATAATACTTCACCAGATGTGAGCATGATATTGAGCTGATCCAAACTATATGGCCCAGCTTGTACGTTATTTCGAGCAAGGAAAATCTGCATAATTGCCTGCATAGTTAGTCATGTCTTCATACATTATATTAGGGTCTATTTGAAAAAATCAAATAGACCCTAATAGCCGTACTTTTAATGACTGTGTAAATGACCGCTACGAATGAACGTAATGGCTTACTTTGATTCTTCGCCAGCCAAGAATAACCACGTATCTAGTACTGAATCTGGGTTCAATGATACTGAGCTGATACCTTGCTCCATTAACCAGTAAGCTAGATCTGGATGATCTGATGGGCCTTGACCACAGATACCGACATATTTGTTTTGCTTACGGCAAGCATCGATAGCCATAGTTAACAGTTTCTTAACCGCAGGGTCACGCTCATCAAATAGATGTGAGACGATGCCTGAGTCACGATCTAGACCAAGGGTCAACTGAGTCAAATCGTTAGAACCGATTGAGAAACCATCGAAGTATTCTAAGAACTCTTCTGCTAATAGCGCATTGGTCGGTAGCTCACACATCATGATGATGCGTAGGCCGTTCTCGCCACGTTTCAGACCGTTTTTCTCAAGTAACTCGATGACTTGTGCTGCTTCGCCAACGGTACGTACGAAAGGAATCATAATCTCGACGTTAGTCAGACCCATTTCATCACGAACGCGTTTCAGTGCTTTACACTCAAGCTCGAAGCAGTCACGGAAGTTGTCAGACACATAACGACTAGCACCGCGGAAACCAAGCATTGGGTTTTCTTCTGATGGCTCGTATAACTTACCGCCCAACAAGTTAGCATATTCGTTTGATTTGAAATCTGACATACGAACGATGACTGGCTGATCCATAAAGGCAACGGCTAGGGTTGAAACGCCTTCGACCAATTTGTCCACATAGAAGTCAACAGGTGAGGCATAACCAGCGATACGCTCTTGGATTGCTTGTGATATTTCACGTGGCAAGCTGTTCATGTTTAGCAATGCTTTTGGATGCACACCAATCATACGGTTGATGATGAACTCTAGACGCGCAAGACCAATACCTTCGTTTGGCATTTGGGTGAATGAGAACGCACGATCTGGGTTACCAACGTTCATCATTACTTTGAATGCTAGCTCTGGCATCGTTTCAACAGAGTTGGTCTGTACTTCAAAGTCAATTTGGCTCTCGTAAATGAAACCAGTATCGCCTTCAGCACAAGAAGCGGTTACGTCTTGACCGTCAACCAATAGCTCAGTTGCATTACCACAACCAACGATGGCTGGAACACCTAGCTCACGCGCGATGATAGCTGCGTGACACGTACGGCCACCACGATTAGTGATAATAGCAGAAGCACGCTTCATGACTGGTTCCCAATCCGGATCAGTCATGTCTGATACGAGTACATCACCTTCTTGTACTTTGTCCATCTCGTTTAGGTTGCTAACGATACGTACTTTACCTGAACCGATACGTTGACCGATTGAGCGGCCTTCACATAGGATTTTTGCGTCAGTCGTGTTGATGATATAGCGTTCCATGACATTGCTGTCTTGGCGGCTCTTAACTGTCTCTGGACGCGCTTGAACGATAAAGATTTCGTTAGTGTCACCGTCTTTGGCCCACTCGATGTCCATTGCTTGACCGTAATGCTTTTCGATCGTTACAGCTTGTTTGGCAAGAGAGGTTAGCTCTTCAGTAGACAATGAGAACTGCATGCGATCTTGTTTTTCAACATCGACAGTTTTGACTGATTTGGCAGTACTGCCTTCATCGCCATAAATCATTTTCTTATGCTTGCTACCTAGGTTACGGCGAATAACCGAAGGTTTACCGTTGGCTAGCAATTGTTTTGAGATGTAGAATTCGTCAGGGTTTACAGCGCCCTGTACGACCATTTCACCTAGGCCATAGCTTGAGGTGATGAATACGACTTGATCAAATCCACTTTCGGTATCTAGCGTGAACATCACACCGGCTGCACCAGTTTCTGAACGTACCATACGTTGTACGGCTGCAGATAGTGCAACACCTTCGTGCTCAAAACCTTTGTGTACACGGTAAGAGATAGCACGGTCATTATATAGAGAAGCAAATACTTCTTTAATCGCAATAAGAACGTTATCAATGCCACGAATGTTCAAGAAAGTTTCTTGCTGACCAGCAAATGAGGCATCTGGCAAATCTTCGGCAGTGGCAGAAGAACGTACAGCAACAGCGATGTCTTCGCCGCCGCTCATAGTCTCAAATGACTCGCGCACTTCTTGCTCAAGATCTTTTGGCAGCTCTTGCTCAATAATCCAAGTACGAATTTTCTTACCAGTTTCTGCAAGTTTCTTTACATCATTCACGTCTAACGTTTTTAGCTCACTATTAATCTTATCTAGTAAGCCAGTTTCGTTCAAGAAACGGTTAAATGCATTTGACGTGGTGGCAAAGCCGCCTGGAACACTAACGCCTAAATCAGATAGATGGCTGATCATCTCGCCAAGCGAGGCGTTCTTACCGCCGACCATCTCAATATCGTCTTTTCCTAGCTGATCAAGATTGATTACAAGTGCTGTAGATTGCGCTGCCATGATAACTCCAGAAAATAAGGTTATTTAGTAAGGATTATAACGGCGAATTATACCGCTATATTAGGACAATTTCGAGGGGTTAAATCAAAAAACTTGTGAAAAAGATACAAATTATGGGGTTTGCTACATAATTTATGGCCAGTATCATAAATTTTGATTTTTAGAATTTTTATAAAATATAGATAAAAGCTGATATAAATGCTGTTTGCTAATCATTTATGGACTTATAAATGGATGGTTCAAGGGGTGAAAAAGTCGGGTTAGCAGCTATTTATGATAAATACTTATATATAGTAGGAAGTATTGAGGTGATATGAGCATGAAAACGCAGTGAGCAGAGTTGTTTAACATTAGCCATGACATAAAAAGTAGTGTGGGTTTCTAAGTGTACGCCTGTAACATTGATTTCTATTAGGTCGCTATTATGCGTATAATGTCAGGCATAAATAGTGTAGGCCTAGCATTATATAAATGTTGGATATAAGCACTTATATAGTCAATCCCTTATAAAGGGGAAATGGTGTCAGTCTCGCTTAGTTTATTACTTGTAGCACTTTCACTCGCTTTCCTTGTATCCAAATTATATTGAACCGACTATATATAGGTCTAGAGTAGATTAAAAACAAAAGCTAAATAAAGATTACCATGAGTGTTTCTAATTGAGGTGTCAACGTTATGTACTCAAGCAATCCATCTGAACAAGTTAAGTCCACTATCCAAAATCACAACGCGTTGAACTTGGACAGCTCACAAGCCATTAGAACGGCATTTTTTATCTCAGATGGTACAGCGATTACAGCTGAGACACTTGGCCGTGCTATTTTGAGCCAGTTTGCGTCAGTTCCTTTTGAGACTCGTGTCTTGCCATATGTTGATAGCTTAGAGCGTGCTGACGATGCTGTTGAGCAAATCAATATGGCCTATCAACGAGACGGCTTTTTGCCTTTAGTGTTTGATACGATTGTTAATCCTGATATTCGTGAAAAAATTAACGCAGCACAAAGCTGTAATCTGGATATGTATGAAGGTTTGATCGGGCGTGTGGCAGAAGAGACAGGCGTAGAGCCAGACGGTCATTCAGGTCATGCACATGATGATGTCGACTCTGAGACTTATAAAGAACGTATTGATGCCGTTCATTTTGCTTTAGACAATGATGATGGTGCCCGTACTCGTCATTATAATGCAGCCGATATTATTTTGGTAGGTGTGTCACGCTCTGGTAAAACACCGACCTCTTTATACTTAGCATTACAGTTCGGTATTCGAGCTGCTAACTATCCTTTGACCGAAGATGATTTGTACGACAATCAATTACCAAAAGCATTGCGTGAACATAAAGACAAATTATTCGGCTTGCTCATCGATACTGATCGCTTGGTAAAAATACGCCAAGAGCGTCGCGCGGGCAGTCGTTATTCGAGCTATCAGCAATGTCAGCAAGAACAGCGCGCGATACAAGGTATTTATATCACACATGGTATTCCAAGCTTGGATGTCTCTGAGATGTCTGTTGAAGAAATTGCGACTCGTATTTTACAGAAGACAGGCCTCAAACGTCGTATTGGTTAAGGGTTCGTTTAATCAAATCAAATGTTAATCGATTTGACCATAGTCGGTTCAATATAATCTCATTATCATATAGAGAACATTATGAGTTCAGCTTATAAATCTAGCAAAACCCCTTTATTATTGGCCAGCTTATTGAGCGCCGTGACGTTACTTACTGCTTGTCAGACGTCGCGTGAGCCGGTGCCTGAGCCACGTTATGTGCCGTCCATCGTATTGGGTGACGCACAAACGCTAACGATTCTGCCAAATCGAGTCGCCTGTGCCTCTGCATTACCGATGCAGTGCTTACTTGCCAAATCAAGCAAAGATGGTAGTATTTTTCAAATTCCTTATGATTGGATTGAAGATTTTCAGCCAACGCTCGGTACTGAATATGTGATCAGTGCTCGCCCGCAGATTGACGAGGCAAAGCAGAGTCTTACTGGGTATTGGACATTACAAAATATTGTGTCACAACGTATGGTAGGCAAGCCTCAGTAATGTGATTCCGACTCATTTAAATACTGACTCACTCACGGTCTAGACATTAAACACACCAGTAAATATAAAGAGGATATGATGGGAAGTAAAAAACCAAGCGACGCGACTAATGATATCGGTGAAGATACCCATACCGAAGTATCTAACAAAGCGGATGGTCACATACCTAATCCTGAGCACACTGAGGGCAAAAACAAACAACAGAAGATTGAACAAACCCACGAGCAAGTTACTGATGATGTGATGCATCACCCTGATCTAGTGAATCCACTTGATGACACGCGAATTGATATCAAATCTGGTTTTAACAAAGACTCTCGCCGTCTAAAAAGCGATAATCATGAGTATGAATATGACGCCGTTGTTTTAGGAGCAGGTCCTGCTGGTGAAGCTGCTGCGATGAAACTGACTAAGTCTGGTAAGAGAGTCGTGGTCGTTGATCCACGTGACCAAGTGGGCGGCAACTCTACTCACGTGGGTACCATCCCCAGTAAAGCACTGCGCCAATCAGTATTTAACTTGATTAACTTTCGCCGTGATCCGATGTTTACCAAGGCGATGGAATATAAACAAGTACCGCTAAATGAAGTGTTGGCTAAAGCGCGTCAAGTAATACGTCGTCAAGTCAGTACGCACACACGATTCTATGAGCGTAACCGTATCGAAGTGATTCAAGGTTGGGCAAGTTTCGTTGATGAGCACACGCTACGTATTGAAACCGATGACAATGTTTTTGAAACCATTACTTTCAATAAAGCCATCATTACCGTCGGTAGCCGTCCTTATCGTCCTGATATCTTAGACTTTGACCATCCCCGTGTTTTTGATTCTGACAAAATCTTGCAAATGGATTATGTCGTCAAAAAAATCATCATTTATGGTGCAGGCGTGATCGGTTGTGAGTATGCGTCTATCTTTACAGGTCTTGGTTACAAGGTTGACTTAATTAATAACCAAGATCAGCTGCTCAATTACCTAGACAGTGAAATTAGTGATGCCATCGCGCATGACTTTAGGCAGTTTGGTGTACTCATTCGTAGTAATGAAGAGATTGATCACCTTGAGACGCATGATGACTACGTGGTCTTACACTTAAAGAGTGGTAAGCGAATCAAATCTGATGCCATCCTTTGGTCAAATGGACGCTCAGGTAATACAGAGGGCCTAAACCTAGAAGCCGTTGGCCTAAAAGCCAATAGCCGTGGTCAGCTAAAAGTAGATGATACTTACTGTACTGGTATCGAAAATATCTACGCCGCTGGTGATGTAATCGGTTGGCCATCTTTGGCATCTGCGGCCTATGACCAAGGGCGCTGTGCTGCTGCCTTTATGGTAGGTGATAGCGATGCTGAGCCAGTATCAAGTGTGCCGACTGGGATCTATACGATTCCTGAAATCTCTTGTATCGGTAAAACTGAGCAAGAGCTAACGGATGAAAAAGTTCCGTATGAAGTGGGTCAGGCGTTCTTTAAGCATCTGGCACGTGCACAAATCATCGGTGAACGTTCGGGCGTACTAAAGATTTTGTTCCATCGTGATACGTTAGAAATCTTGGGTATCCATTGCTACGGTAACCACGCTTCAGAGATTATCCATATCGGTCAGGCAGTCATGAAGTGTAAGAGCAATAACACGCTTGAGTACTTTGTGAATACGACATTCAACTATCCAACGATGGCGGAAGCGTACCGTGTTGCGGCATTGAATGGTTTGAATCGCGTCTTTTAAGACGAGCTTATCTAAGTAAAGTAATATTAATAAAAAAGCGCCTGCACTATTAATTAATAGTGCAGGCGCTTTTTTGTGACTTATTCATTAATCTAAGCTCAGAGTCTGTGTAGAAGAGCTATGTTTTATGCAACTGTCTTACTTTGCTTGTCAGTGTGATACCAGCGAATGAGCATGAGCAGCATAAAGTAAAATACCCATAGAGCAGCCAGTGCATAAAATCCAATAGCGACTTGTGAGACGCTTGCGCCCATTTGGTTAAGCTGTACCGATGTGTTGACCCCAGGTGTCGTGGGTATCAACCAGCGTATGACTTGTAAAAACGCGGGTAATTGGTCAGCGGGCCACGGATAGCCACTGATAAAAAACATCGGTAAAGAGCTAAAAATAAGAATTTGCATACCACGTTCACGTTGGCGAAACCATAGCCCCAATACACAGCCGAGTGTGGCCACGGTTGGACAAAATAGCAGTAGAAAGAATAAACTGCCGAGCATGTTCTGTCCGCGCGGATAGTGATGCAGCTCAAATGCCCAGCCATAATAAAAACAGCCAATAATAAAGCTACACATACTAAGCGCTGCAATACGACCTAGCCAGCCACGGATAGTGGTCCTATGACGACGCTGCTCGTACCATGTGCCAATCAACATCGTCGTTGACATTAAAAGCGTTTGTTGCAAAATCAGAATAGACACGGCTGGTACGACGTATGCACCATATCCTTCAGTTTGATTGTATAAAGGCATAATTTGCAATGGGACTGCTTGGGTATTAGCCGTCGCTGTTGATGGATAGATGCCTTGAGCCACACTTTTTTTAACTTCGATACCTGCTGATACCGTGCCAACCGCCTTTAAAAATCCCATCTGTACATTTTTATTTAATAAAAAATAACCACCATTGCCCAATACACTGACGCTTGCCTTTTTGCCAGACATCACTTGCTGTTCAAGTCCGCTCGGAATAACCATATATCCAGCGATTTCATCTGACCATATGGCATCTTTGGCATCTTGCTCATTAAGAAAGCGCTCCGTATCTAACTGCGGACTGGCGCTCGCATAACGAACGATAGTCCGTGACAGATTGCTATTGTCATAATCAATGATACCAACAGGCACATGATTGATCACTTCGGTTGAGTAAGGCCAAGGATAAAAGAAACCGTAAATAATAGGAGCAATCATTAACAGTAAAAGAACGCCTTTGTCAGTAAAGATATCTTTTAAGGTTTGCAAAAACCCACCAAGAAAATTCTGTGAATTTTTGTGTGTCTGTGCGTGTGGCTTTACCGTTGTAGTGGTTGCACTCTCTTTTGGTGAAACTGACATTAGCGTGCTCCCCAACGTTCAGGATGCACCAGCGCCCGTTTGGTTAATAATGTGGTCAGGAGCATCGCAATCGTCGTGGCTAGGGTAAGCCCGTAGACGATCGGCAATGAAACCGCAGCAGGCGCATGCATCTGTAACTGTGCAATGTGCAACTTTAAGTAATGGGTAAGCGGGAGCACATCTGACCAATGCTGAGCATTGTCACTGATGGCGATATACGGAAAAGTCACACCCGCAAATGCGTAAGACGGTGCGGAAATAAAACCAGTAGAAGACAAGCCCATGCGCAATGAAAACGAATTTAACGTTAAGATAGCACCGAGAAAGAACGAGAGCAGCATCAATAGTAATAGACCGATATAAGTAGCAATAATGGAACTAATAGCAACGGACTCTTGCGGCGTGGCAAACCAAAGTGCCATCATGGACCAAATGCTATAAGCCAATAATGGCCAAAAATATTTTCCCAATAAGCCGAACAGTAATATTGAAATACTCACTTGTCTGGACTTGGTATTATTTTTAGAAGTTTCTGTCTTCTCATCAGTATGGCTGTGCTGACTTTCTGGCACTGTGCTGGTTTGGCTCGCTTTAATATTTGTTAAATTAGCACTGTCATGCTGATTGTTATCCGTATCACCATTCGAAATAACATCGTACCAGTGACCGATGTTTTTATCACGCAGCTCACGTCCTATAGTCGTTGCACCAATCACCATTGCTAAAATATGCAGTAGTGCAGGGATAACCGTTGAGGCTAAAAATTGTTGATAGTTAGTTGCAGCATTGAACAGGCTGATACGCTGTATGCTAATCGGCGAGTAGGCAATCGCTGCTTGTGAGGGTGCCATACCTTGCTTGACCAAACGCTGTATCTCGACGCCTGCTGATAATGTGCTAGCAACCGTTTGCACGCTAGTTTGAATGATGCCCGAATGCGTGCCGTACTGCGCGTTTACTTGCAAAACCAAAGGAGCTGGCTTGCCAGATAAAATATTACGAGAAAAATCTTCAGGAATAATGACCACTGCATAGATATCGCGTTGCAAGATAGCGGCCTCTGCATCAGATTCTGAGGTATAAAGCTGTTTTACCATCAGAGTTGGACTGGCTTCCAAGTAGCGTACAGCCGTATTAGCAACAGGACTGTTGTCTTGATCTATGACCCCAATGGGCAAATCTGTAATCTGAGTTTGTGAAAAAATCCACCAAATCAGCAGTACAGTTGCGAATGGTATCCAAACTACCATGGCTAAATCCCACGGATTTTTGGCTAAAAACCGTCGCTCATAGGTAGCACTACGTAAAAAAGCCCTAATTAGCTTGGTCATTCGCATGGGCTACTCTGGGCTTTTATTAGTAGTAGGGTTGATGCGTACAACGACACTCATGCCTGAGCGAATTCGTGCATCAGGCGTCGTTGGGCGTGCTTTTACCTCAAAAGTACGTACATCAAAGCCATCATCATTGTTGGTCGGACGCCAAGTGGCAAAGTCAGACAACGTCGAAGTGGCGTAAACTGTAAACTGTTTTGTATAAGGTTTATTCGCTGAGGATAGCGCTGGAATCGTCCCCGTAAACTGCTGGCCAATTGCTAACTGGTTCAAATACGTTTCAGTGACGTTGAGCACTACCCATTGGTCATTGGTATCCACCAAAGTGAGCAATGGCACACCTTGACCGATGACTTCGCCTGCATTGACAATGACATTATCTACGATACCTGCTATTGGGCTTCGTAAATTCGCTTCATCTTTTGCGACGAGTGCTTCATCGAGTTTTGCATCGACTTGTGCCACTTGTGCGGTGGCAGCTGACTTATCTTCACTACGTGCGCCTTCCATCGCCAAGTCATATTGCAAGCGTGCTGCTTCCGTTTGGTCTTGGGTAGCGAGATATTGAGCGTATGCTTCATCACGTTTTTGTCGTGCCATTAGCCCTTCTTCATACAGGCGATTGACACGTTGATAGGTGTTTTCTGCCAAGTCCGATGCCGCTTTATTGGCTTGCCATGCTGCTTTTGCTTGGGCGATTTCTTGTGGGCGGGCGCCATTTTCTGCTTTATCTAACTGGCTTTGTGCCATTTGCTTACCAGCACGTGCTTGATCAATTTTGGCATTAATCTCAGGTGAGTCCATTTCAATGAGCTGTTGACCAACAGTGACAGCATCCCCTTCGGTGACCAAAATTTTAGAAATACGTCCCGGTACTTTTGCAGCGATGGATGTTTGCTGCATCTGCATCTGCCCTTGTAAGGTAGTGACATCAGGTTCGCTGTGCTGATTACTCCTGTATAGACCATAAGCCACCATGCCTAATACAATCAGAATAAATAGTGCCAGAAGCCCCTTTTTTATCATGGCAGATTTATCAGCTTTTGCTGCATCGCGCTTATAGTGAGGCACTGTCTGCTCTTGTTGGGTATCAGGTGCGTCTTCTGCAGAATCGACTGAAGTTTGACCATCTTGAGGGAGTACTGGCTCGGTTGAATCAGATGATTTTTTTGAGTGGTCTGATTCGTTTGGAAATTCAGTCATGACGGTGAGGTTCCTAAAGCAACAAAGTTGAAAATAAAAGGGTTATTACTAGTACACTCGAGTAGCATAAGGTTTGGCGTCTTCTATGGCTTCAGAGTTAAAAATCGCACCAAAAGCGACGATGAATGCTGAATAATAAAGCCACAGCATAATAACCACGGCAGCCGACAGTGCCCCAAACTCAGCACTATAGTTATTAAAGTTTTGCACATAAATTGAAAACAGCACAGACAGTACAATCCAAAGAACGGTTGCCAGCGCCGCGCCTGGCACCAGTTTTTTTAGTGCGACAGCATCACGGTTAGGAGCTAGGCGATAGAAGCCTAAAAAGCTCAGAAAAATGATGCCAGTCAATATCGGCCACCTGCTCCAAAGAGCAATCGTCTTAGCGATTTGAGGGAAGGGGAAATAGGCTGCGGCTAATGGAATAATAGCGATAGAAGAGACCGCTATAATTAGGACCACGACTGCGGCAAAGGTCAAGCCAACTGATCGAATGGTACTTTGTATGAAGCTGCGCTCTTGGCTGATATGAAAAGCAAGATTGACAAGAATGATTAAAGACTTGATACCTTTAGAGCCAGCATAAAGAGCAAGTAAGGTCGATATAATAAGACTGAAAGTGAGTGTGGATGCAGTGTTAGAGACCAGATCGCTTAGGCGTGAATTGAGGACTTCGTATACAGTATCAGGTACAAACGGACGCAAAATTGAAATCTGTTCTTGCATCTCAGCGGGCGAAAACGCGAGACCATATAGCAGTACAAATACCGCCATTACTGGAAAAATTGACAAAAACCCAAAAAACCCAACGCTCGCGCAATGTGCCCAAACATTAGAGGTGTTTGCGATACGCCATGTCCCTAGTAAAGATTTAAACAAGCCAGTTATCGATTTAAAAGTCAGTTTTTTCATAAAATAGTTATTCATAATAGGATGAGTATGGTGTTGGTAGCACTATGATAATCAGTATAGTCAGTCCACTATAAAAGTATGACGGTGTTAATCTCGCTTGAAGAATTCAATATCGCTCTTCGTTCAGTTGCCTTGTCACACTTTTACATTGAATCGACTATCATATACGTTTATCAAAATAGGCATTTATCAAGATGACCTATGATTGTTTATATCAAATCATTATTCGCTATACAAAGTCGGCAATTGAATGTCGGCGGCATTCAGATAAGCGTTAAACGCGAGAGGCGTGCCGCAGCTTTGCATGAGAGCCGCCAGTGACTGTACATAGCTGTTTGCTGCTTGTGCTTGTTCAGTACGTGCTTTGAGCGACTGTGTCTGAGCCTGCACTACCTCGATAGGGGTGTTCACGCCTTCTTGAAGTCCCAATCGGCGCAAACGCAATACTTCTGCAGCCAGATCAACGTTGCTTTGTAATGCTTGATAACGTGACTGAGCATTGTTTACATCGTGCCAGTTCTTTTCAACCAGCAGCAGTAGATTGTCACTGACTTCAATTTCAGACAAATCTGCTTGGCGGATTTTGGCATTGCTTGATGCCAGCGATGCAGTTTTGTCCAGTCCTCCCCACAATTTCCAACTTGCCGAAACACCAGCGACCCAACTGGGGTCTTTTTCAATCTGACTATAACCATATAGCATGACAGTAGGCTTATAACCTGTATCGGATAGTGCATGTAATTGTTGAGCTTGCGCGCGTTTGGCAGCTACTTTTTGTAGACCTGGATGATTGGTCAGTGCCAGATCTTGAAAGTAATTCACATCGGCTAAGGGACGGCTAGAGACGAATAGCGGGGTAGTAGGTTTGATGCGATATTCGGTACGCAATAGGCGTTGTAGGGCCATCATTGCAAGGCGTGCATCATTGTTGGCATTGACAGATTCGCTTTTTGCATCGGCCAGTGCAGACTGTGCTTCCAACCGATCAACACGAGAGATGAAGCCTTCTTCAAACAGTCGCTGAGCCATATGGTCAGTCTGTTGCAAGGTATCATAAGCGTCTTCGCGTAAGTAGGCCGCAATGATGGCCAACTGCGCTTTAAAATATCGCTCGATCAATGTGTTATACAGCTCGTTTTTATCCAACAAACTGTCTGCGACGGCTTCTTGAGTACGGGCATTGGACGCGCCTGTCAGTGCAGTTGTACGTCCAGCAGTATAAATAGGCCATAAGACGCCAAGTCCTGCACCCGACGTTGAGCCTGAGCGTTTTAAATTATAAGAATCTGGGATACTCTCGTCAACCAAGCTCTCAAAATCTGGCAAGTTTGGTATAGATGGGACTAGGCTATCTATTTCGCTGACCACACCGCTTTTGAGTGAGGATAGATCAACGTCAGTATCTAGATGATAAGCAGTCGCTGATACTCGCGCAAATACCAGTGGGTTGTCTAAGGTACTTAGCGCATCAGTCTGATAGTCACTTGCGGCGATTGCTGCTTGATTGGCAGCGATTTTTGGCGATACTTGTAATAAAATATTTTGGGCTTGTTCGAGGCTAAGTAAGCTAGGTACTTCTAAAGGATAACTATCATCGATGCTTTTATGAGTGATCGGGTCGATAACCGTAGACAAACCAATCGGTTGCTGAGCTTTATTCAGTTCTTGGTTGGTAGTAACTGAGCTATTTTGCCCATCAATAATTTGAGTGTCGCCTAGATAGTCAGCATCAGTAATTTGCGTCACGTCATTCTGGAGTTCAATATTACTCTCGCTTGCACTTGCGACATTAGACGCTGAAGCTATAAGCGCAACCATCATCACCGAATTAGATAGAGTCGATAAAGCAAATTTCATAAGTCACATAAGCCATTAATTAGAATACGAGGTGTTTTGGTGTCAGATAACGTCTTAAATATAGCGAAAGTATGAACCATTGTAGCTATTTACCGATGGAAAAAAGTCGAAATATTAGTTTATTGCAGAGACCAGAACTTTGTTATCAATAACAAAGCGTACACTGTAGTGCCACAATGGTGACGGGTCAATGCTCAATATTCTCCTGTTTTCTATTGTATAGTCAATAGCAGTATGATAGAGAACCGATTTAGTTTTAAAATATTCGTTTATAAGTAACGTGATAGCGAATAGCATGGGTGGCGTATTTTTAGGATTGAGCAAATCATTACTAAATAATTATTATTTTTAAATGACATTATTAGGTAATGTACGCAGTAATACATAACGAATCAGTGAATCAATACACCAATTAATAAATCGTATAAACAATACCAGTAGAAGGTGAGTGGCATGGCAGGATATATTTTGGCTTTAGATCAAGGGACAACATCGAGTCGCGCGATATTGTACGATGACCATGCAAGTCCAATAAAGATGGTACAGCAGCCTACAACGCTGCAAACGCCAAAAGCTGGATATGTCGAGCAAGATGCACAACAAATTTGGCAGACTCAGATAAGCTGTGCGCATGATGTAATCAATCGGGCAGGCCTACTTGCTACCGATGTCGACAGTATTGCAATTACCAATCAGCGTGAGTCTATTGTTATTTGGGATAAGCAAACGGGCAAGCCCTTAGCGCCTGCTATTATTTGGCAAGATCGCCGTACGGAACGCTATTGTCAAACATTGGCTGCTGAAGGGGCGACTAATGATATTGATGAAGACATGGCAAGTGAAGTACAGCGTATCACAGGCTTGCGTTTAGACCCTTATTTTAGCGCGAGTAAAATTGCTTGGTTGCTTGAAAACAATCCTAAACTGAGCGTGCGTGCTAATAAAGGTGAAATAGCGGTCGGTACCATAGACAGTTGGCTTATCTACAAACTGACTGGCGGAGAGCATGTCATTGATGTGACCAATGCTTCTCGTACGTTACTTTATGACATCCATAAGCTGGCATGGTCCGAGTCGCTGTGTGCGAGGTTTTCGATACCCATGAATATATTGCCAAAAGTTCTGCCTTCTGATGGTGATTTTGGCAAAACTAAAAAAGGTCTATTTGCCAAGCAGATACCCATCCATGCGGTATTGGGTGACCAGCAAGCAGCGCTTTTTGGGCAAGGCTGCCTCGATGCTGGTATGGCAAAAAACACTTATGGTACAGGGTGTTTTATGCTGATGAATATTGGCCAAAAACCAAAACTCAGTGAGCATAAATTATTGACGACCATCGCTTGGCAAAGAAAACCTGTGCCAACTCGTTCAGAGAATTTATCGTTTGATCAAATTGTTCAATCAGGCAAGCGTATGCTACAGCCACCCAAAAAAGAAGTGACCTATGCGTTAGAGGGCAGTGTTTTTATGGCGGGCGCGATCGTCCAGTGGCTACGCGATAATCTGGGTATGATTCAAAAAAGCAGCGATGTTGAAGATTTGGCACGGCAGGTAGACAGTAGTGAGGATGTGGTTTTGCTACCTGCATTTACAGGACTGGGTGCACCTTATTGGCGCTCTGATATCAGCGCGAGTATCACGGGCATGAGCCGTGGTACAACCAAATCTCATATTGCGCGTGCAGCTCTAGAAGCAGTGGCTTATCAAACTTACGATGTCCTCATTGCCATGCAAAAAGACAGCCCTCATCCGCTGACTGAGCTGAGAGTAGACGGCGGCGCGGCCAACAATGACTTGTTGATGCAGTTTCAGGCCGACCTATTAAATGTGCCAGTACTGCGCCCGAGAGACACAGAAATTACTGCCAAAGGAGCTGCATTACTAGCAGGTCTAAAAACTGGACTGTATGATGAAACAACGATGCGAGCATCATGGCAAGTTGAGCGGATTTTTGAACCTACAATGTCTAGCGATATTCGCGAGCAACACCTTAATAAGTGGAAACAAGCTGTTGAGCGAGCCCTAAGAACGATATAAATAGTTAAGTAGGATCATCCAAGCGCTGTAATTATTTAACGGAAGATTACTTAACGTTGTCGAGTATTCCACAAAAACGTTATAAAGATACAGGCTGTAACGCAACGCAATCGTAACTTGGACACAGTTTACATAATCTGCCTATCTGTTGTTATCCATAAATTCTTATACTTTAGTCGAATTAAGCAAACGTGCTGATTCTTCAGTAACTGATAAATTGGCAATTCTAAGATTCATGATTTAAAAACGAGCACTTAATAAATCTAATATATAACAAATAATTAAGGATAATAATATGAGTAACCATGACAGTATTGATCGCAGTGAAGTAAAACATATGTCAAAAGAAGCAAAGCAAGATCTAAATGCTGACGTTATCACTGGTGAGCCAGGCTCACATCCATTAGGAACAGGTATCGGTGGTGTAGGCGGTGCAGCAGCAGGTGCAGCTATTGGTACAATGGCGGGTCCACTAGGTACTTTAATCGGTGGTGCTATTGGTGCTATCGTCGGCGGTGGCGCTGGGCATGCAGCAGCAGAAGCTATCGATCCTACCCATGAAGAAGCGTATTGGCGTGCAGAGCATGCCAATGTAGATTATTATAAAGAAGGTTATGACTTCGACCGCGACTTACATCCAGCCTATGCAGTAGGTTATGCTAACCGTGCTCGTTATCCCGCAGATGCTCGTTTCGAAGATCATGAATCAGATTTAGAGCGTTCATGGCACGAAGTGAAAGGCGAGTCGCGTATGGAGTGGAACGAAGCACGTAGAGCATCGCGTGACGCATGGAACCGTGTATCGTAACAAAATTTATGCAACGGTTTGTGCTAATTAGTAGACTAAAATCAACTAGTTAAAACTAACAGTACATTAAGTGTAAGTAAGCATACAGTGTATAAGCTTACTCTCTCATCACCAAATTTAGTAAAGTTGTAGATATTGCTATATTAATGCACAGAATAACTTAGATTTATGCAGTTTCAAAGCTCTCAAAGATTTCTTTGGGGGCTTTTTTACTGTATATTGTTTGTTATAAATGCATGTTATTTCCAAAAAACACTATTAAAAACAAATGTTAAGAATATTAATAGTAGGTAATCCATGACTAATAATGTAAAAGAGAATAATACAAAGCAGTTTTATATAGCTACTGCTAATTTGCTCAATTTTGCCAACCCCAATCGTATCTATTACGAGAATGCCCCCGCTTATAATAACAATGAGTATGAGCATAAATTACACGGTATTAATGATTTACTATCAAAAGCACATGCTGATATCATCGCTGTGCAAGAAGTATGGGATAGTGAAGCGCTCGAAGCATTGGCAGTATCGTTAGGGTTTAAGGCAGAGCATGTGGTCATTCCATTGGCCAGTAATGATATGTCGAGTCCTTATACCCAAGGCAAAGGGGCACAAAATACGCCTGCTGTAGGTATTATCAGCCGTTTTGAGCAACTAGAAAGTAGTTTGTTAGAAGAGATTTTACCCAAGGCGGTAATTGATGTTCCTGATATTGGTCCTTATCAGCGATTCAATCGTCCTCCGTTGGTTGTACGTGTTGATGCATATGGCCAACCAATAACGATTATCACTGCTCATCTTAAGAGTAAGCGTGCTTTTTTCTTACGTGATAAAAATGGCAGCCTGTTAGAAGATATGGACGATCCTAATATCAGAGTTCGTGCCAAACTGCGCAGTTTATGTATGCGTGCCGCAGAAGCCGCTTCTATTCGTATGTCTATTATAGAGCGTCTGCAGCATACTCATGAGCCATTGATTTTGTTAGGTGATATGAATGATGTCACAGGTAGCGTAACCACCCAATTAATGGCTGAAACGGGTGAAGTCAACTACGACAAAAGCATGCGCGATATCGCATTGTTCGATGCTGCTCGAATTCAATCACGCTATGGCTGGATGAAAGATGTGGCATATACCCATATATATCAAGGCATGCCAGAAATCATTGATCAGTTGTTCGTTTCAGAAGAGTTTTTGCCTGACAGTAAGTTTTCGCTCGGTCAGGTTGAAAGGGTGGACTATTTCAATGATCATTTAAAATGGGATTATGCAGATAGAGTCACTGATCATGGTATTATAAGAGCGAAAATAAAACTTAATAATTAGTTTTAATATATTAAATTGCACTAAGCGGTCAACTCTATTAAATTGTTGATCTACACATTATTTTTAACCCATTTATCTCCCTTGCTTGATGGTGTACAAGCGTTTATGATGCGTCTCCTTTAGATGTAGTAGCGCTCATATTGACGCTATATTAATCACTAATAGGATGTGATTCTTTCATTTCGGATAAATATTATCCAGTGAAAATTGTATTTATAAAATAGGGTGTAACTTTAAGAGACTTATAATGAGCGAAAATAAAGACGAAAAGATTGAAGACGTGTTGGTAGACTCGGAGCTGGCAAAAAAGCTTGTACCAAATAAATTTAAGTTTACGAGTCAGCAAGGCCGTGCACGCCGTCAAAAACTGTTGGCTGGTGCAAAAAAGCTGAGTGAAACATTACCCATCAATGATATTACCTTGGCTGCTGTCTGTGAAGAAGCAGGTATTCCAAGAGCATCTGCTTATCATTTCTTTCCTAATATCGAAGCAATATTTTTAGCATTACGCTTTTTGAATGCCATTGAAATATTAGAAATAGTAGAAACGGTTGATGTTGGTAGTTATGATAGATGGCAGGGTTATTTGACCGCACTGATTGACCAGTGTGTGACGATATTCCATAAGGATGAAACCAAAGCAAAGCTCATCTATGACACTAACACGCCTGATTTTGAAGGTGATAGTTTTGGTGAAGACATCAACCATCAGATCGTTGATTTGGTTTATAAGCGTCTATCAGAACGTTATGAGATGCCAGGTTTCCATGACATCCAAGATACCTTGTTAATTGCTTATAGCATTATCAACTCTATATTTACGTTATCTTATCGCCGTCATCAGAAAATCACTGATGACTATATCCAAGAAGCGAACACTGCATTTATTGCCTATTTACGTTGCTACCTACCAGAAAAGCTACCACGTAAAAAAGTATCAGTGTAGAACGATTGCTTCACGAATATATAGAAAAAGCCGACATAGTATGTCGGCTTTTTTGTGTTTACTATATTTAGGAGGGATGGCTATCAATACGGCTACAGTCGTTTTATAGAATGGTTTTATGAAATCGAAATTAACACTTGTCCTCGGCAGACATCATGACCCGTGTCCAAAGGGGCATACTGCTTATAATAACGGACGATTAGCTGTTCTAAATTCACATTGGTCTGTGAATCGTGCGCATTCACATAAGCCTCGCGTGCTTGCTCAAGCCAGCGGTCTGCCATACGAAAGTGCATACTTGACTCTCGCCAGCCACGTTCACATTGATTGGTGGCTGCCCAAATGAGGGCCACTTCGCTAAAAGCTATCTCGCGTGGTGCTGAGACGATACCATTGCTCTCTTTGAGAGCACTTAAAGTTGCCCATAGATCAGGACGCATGAGAGCAGAGTGGGCAGGTATATCTTGGTCTAGGGCAATTTTTTGTGTCGTATCAGTCTCTAGCGCTTGTAGTATAGGTTCGGCCATTTCTGTCGCCATGCTACCAGCAGGCGATTTGCTATTCATACTGTCTTGATGAATAGCATAGTTTAGCCATGCTTGTGCCTTATAAGCAAGATACTGCTGCTGCGCGGTTTTATCGGCTTGTTGGTAAGGTTTTAGCTGGGCTACCATACAGTTCAGGACGCGTTGCTCATTACTTTGGTACCTATAAGAAGGCACTTGAGCTTGAGCATCATTACGACAATCAGTAGTGCTATGCTTGTCTACGATCTGTGCAGTATGACTTTCTGCTAAAACGGGTGAGACAATGGTTAGCAGGACTGCTGCCGAGAGTGCAGTATATATTGGCTGTTTGCACGAAATGGCTTTAATGACAGATTTAAACATGATGCAAACCTTGTATTAAGGTAATAAGTATTGATATTTATCATTATTATGGCTAGATTTAAGGCCTATCAGCTGATGACAAATAACAGAGTCAGTGCAACATTGTCATCAGTATCTGAGAACAATGTTGTCAAACTATAAGGTAGAGTCACTGACTAGGCGTGTGTTTTTGCGTGGATCTTCACGTTTGAATAGATCTTCATCAAACTTAAAGCGTAGTCTAAAGTATGCGCCTTGTTGGGTCGTGTCATCATAAGCGATATCTTCGTCTTCGAATCCCATGAAGTTATAACCGAGTGACAACCACAAGTTAGTCATAGGACTATATCCTACTTCAGCACCAAGCATATAAGACATGTCTTCCGCTTGCTTGTTCCAGTAAGTGCCTGCCTGCACACCTACATCCCAACGTTCACTGATGTCATATAAACCGCGACCATAAAGCGCATGTGCTGTATTGTCACTGACAATATTGTCAGCATCATATTCTGTATATTTACCAGCATAGCGTCCAGACAATGTCATCGCACGAGTTGGATGGTAGTTGCCATTCCATGACCAAACGATGGTGTCTTTTTTATAAGGGTCAGTGCCTGTAGCATAGTCATCTAAGCGATACTCAAGCTTGGCTAACATATCAAGTTGGTTACTATTGTAATCACGGTATGCTGCGCCCAGCTGAAAACGGTTGATAGTGCGATAACCATCCTCGTATTCAATCTGTGAATAAATATCTTTGGCTAATAAGGTAATATCATCGGTATAACGGTAAGCGATGCCTGCACTACCTAGCAAGGTATCGCTGGAATCGGCCCAACGTTTTTCTAGTCGACCTGAAGCCTTATAGTTTTCTTTGGCAAGATACTCAACCCCAAATCCTACTGCTGTTGCGGTACTGTCGTCATCATCATCATCATCATCATCTTTTTCTAGTGATTCTACACGCTCAAGTAAGGTATTCAAGGTTAAACCATCTTGTACATACCATTTGTTTTTAAGGCCGATGGCTGCTTCTGCTTCGCGCGCACTAATGGTATCGCTGGCACGGTATTCGCTATATACTTTGCCGTCTTTCATATAGTTGGCGTCAAAACCCACCACAGTATGTTGGTGCTCATCTGTATCATCAAGCCCATAAGTGCCTGACAAGTCGTTGATAAGCTCATGACGCGCATATAAACGGCCTAAGTTAGCAAGTGGTGTTTCGGCACCCACAGACGTAGCATTGCGTGAGCTTTTGCTAATGTCTTGTTCATATTCAGCAAAAACCAAACTGTTATTCAGCTTAGGTAGGCGTGCAGTAATACGAGCACGAGCGGTGGTGCCTTCAAGATTTACATCGGTGCTACTATCGTCTGTGAAAACATCGTCATCTGTGGTGTCGATATTTTCTTCTTTATAATAACGCACACCTACTTCACCAACAATATTGGTGCTCAAACGTTGTTCAACGGTGGCTTGTATGCCGTCAATACTCTCGTCAGTGGTATGGTCTTTACTACTAACACCTTCAAACTTAAGCGATGTTTTAGCGTTATCCAATGTATGAACAACATTTAAACCAGATTCAGTACGCCCAGACGTTAATGGTGATGCCGCAGTGACAAAGCCTTCATCTGCTTTGCTGTAATAAGCTTTAGCGCGGGTTTGCTTATTGTCGTTATAATTAAGCTCAACGCGTAAGGCATCGCCTTTGGTATTGGTATCACCAATGACACTGCTTGATTCATAATCAGGATTTTCTGCAGTGTTTTTGGCATATTCTGCAACCAGTTTTAACTTGTCGTTAAAACGCACCACACTGTTAATGCTGGCCAACTCTTCTTTGTTCAGTGGGTCATCACTATTGATGTAACTACCACCGACAGAGACTTTGTCTGTCAGTTGATGCTTTGCTGCCACACCGCCGACCCAGTATTTTTCGCCGCCTTCATCAACCTCAATAGTGATGCGTAAATAAATAGGGTTGCCGTCAACATCTTGGCTGGCAATAGGCGACTTTAAGTATAGACTACGGCTAACGGTGTCGATTTCGTAATCTGATAGTGATGTTAGGGTTTCACGGCTGATAATAATTCCGGAATTGTTCGCATCACGTGTGATGATTTCTACGGTTTCAGAGTTTTCTAATACGTCATCAAAATTATCGGCAAGGTCGTATGGGCCTGAAATACCTAGGCCACGGGTTTCACTAACACGCTGTGACGAGCTGGTTTCGGCAGCAAAGGCAGTAATACGCGTTTTGCCGTTTTCATATTGACCCTTACCACCTGTTAGCGTACGACTGTACTGACCAAGCTTGATACCTTCATCATTGTCAATTTGGGTTTTTAGATCGCCATACATAGCAAACGAGCGACCTTTATCAAGACGTACGTACAGCTTGCTAGTAGATTGAGCGTCAAACCCTTTGGCTGATGAATCGCCGTATACGGGATAGTATTCGCCAGGGTCAATATCACGGAATAAGCGTTCACCTTTTTTATCGCTATCATAAGATAGGGTGAGGAGGTAGTCGCCCCGCACTTTACCTTTTAGGAACATCGCCGCACGGCCGGTTGCTGAGTAGTCATCATTGCCTGCAAACTCATGTAACTCTTGCTCAAAAGCGCCCTGTGCATCGGTAATACTACTGCCATCAAAGTCTTTGAGTGAGATAGCGCCTTCTACGATACCAACAGCAATCAGCGGACGCAATTTGGCAGTAAACTGTAATGGAATAACTTGTTTGCTACTGCCAGTATCAATAGTCAGCTCGCCCTTACCGGGAGCGCTTGGGGCGATAACTGAAACCAACAGCTCACCACCGTTAACCGTAACTTGTGTGCCAGCTTGATTTTTATTGCTGTCTTCAAGGTTAATGCGACCGATATTTGTATCAATAGTAAGAGCGGTTGCTGGAATGAACGCACGGTTGTCACGATCTTTCAAGCTAATAACCACTTGGTATTCGCTCATGCCATCCGCTTCAACTAAGTAGTCTTGAGTACGATAATCAATGGCTTGCAAGCTATCTGGTGTTAATACATCAATAGATTGTTCTGATATAATTTTTCCGGTCACGTCTTTTGCGACACCACGCAAGGTGTTACGTCCACGTTTTAGCTCGACGGCATAGTAGTCAAAAGCAGCGACACTTTGCTTTTCTTGTTCTGCTGTTTTACCAATTAATTCATCAGACACAGCCTTACCATTGGCATATAACGTAAAGTTCGATCCTAGTGGCGCCTGAATTTGTACCAATTGTTTGTATGAGGTCAGTTGTTGGCCTTCACCCAAGTTGATAAAAGCGACATCGTTATTAGCGACTTGTTTAAGGTATTCTTCAAGCTCTTTTGGTGCAGGTGGCAAAATGGTAGTGATGGCTAAATCTACTTTAGCCTCATGAAATGTCGCTAAATCATTGATAATTGCTGAATCACAGCTGATACTTTGATCCAAGCCGTCAATTGACTTACAACCGCTGGCATCAACATTGTCATCATCAGTGTCGTAATCAGGTTCTAACACAAGTTCGCTTTTGATGGCTTGTTCTAGCGCATTGTTTTTAGCGTTAATGCTTTTGCTACGAGCAACAAGCTCCTCGTTTAAACGTTCAGTGCTATCTGCCATACCACTTACAATGGCAAAGTCTGCACGATGCAATTCACCATATTTTAGATCGACAAAACGGCTGCCAGCATCGCCAGCATTACGATTACTTTGGGTAATCAGTTCTGTTTCTCTCGGTAGCGTAGTGCGGTCTACTTTGAGCACGTGCGTTTTCGCACTTACCCCATAAAAGTTGTATTTACCTTCAGAATCAGTGACGATGAAGCTGCCGTTTTCCATGTAGATACGGATACCTGCAACGCCAAGCTCGCCTGCTTCTTTTTGCTGAATACCGTCACGATTGATGTCGTGATAGACTTTACCAATAATAATGCCATCGGTGTTCATCAAGCCACGGCTAACCTCAACTGGCCACTGTGCCTCTCTCGAAACCAATGCTTGGTCTTGGGCGTTACGTGCAGTAGCAGTGGCACGGTTGATACCATCACCGCCTAATGCAGTTGAGCCAATCAATACGCGATACGTGATGCTCTTGCTCTCACCACTGCTCATATCACCCAAACTTAAGACCTTGTATTTGCCTTCGGTCGTAAACTCTGTGGTTTGGCTCGTGCTACTGCTATAACTCAGACTGCCTGAAACGTAAGCAAAGCCACGTGGTAGGGCATCTTTTAGCTCTACATCATAAGCGGTTGCTGAGCCGTCGTTTTTGACGGTGATGCTATAGTTTACATAGTCACCAAATTCGGCAGTTTTTACATCGCCTTCTTTTGTGACTTGTAAGCTTGCGGCATCATTAGTGATGGTTATTTTATTTGAGACTTGTTCAGTCACGTAAGATAAGTCGGTTTGACTGGGTTGTTGATTCAAGCCAACAGAAGGCGCAACACAAGCAACCAGTTTAGCGGTAAGTATGTCATTACTTAAGGTTTGAATAATGGTATCTGTCACCGCATTTGCATTATTTGCGGTAGCCGCTGTTAGACGATATTTACCAGTATTATTGCCAGTTTCTAATGCTTTCAGCGAATAAGTATCACCAGTTGTTGGAGAGGTAACCGTTATCCACACTTGGTCAGGTTGATCCGCTTGAACATTACACTGTGCAAAGCTTGCTTCAACATAGACACTTTCGCTAACTTGCGACGTGCTTTTTGTGCCACTAAAACTAGACGACGAAAAATTGATGCTAGGAGCAACAATCGTCAAGCTATCGGTCACTGAGGCTGTAATAGATTCGTCAGACAGCACCACTGCGCCAATTTTTATATCAGCGCTATCACCGTCTGCAGCACTAAGGTCAGTCAATGCTTGTACAATCAGTTGTATGCTTTCGCCTTGACCAATTTTGATCTGTTTGAGATCTGTGATTTGCAGGTCATTTGCATCAATCAAACCATCTTTGTTAATGTCTTGGTACACTTTGAAATTAGACAAGCTGCTTGGATAATCATAGCTTAACGAGATGGTTTCATCATACGTGCCATTATTAGACAGGACATTGATCCACTCAGCAGTTGCACCCACACTGACGGTTTTTGACAAAGGCTGGGTCAAAGTGATGGCATGTTGGGGTAGGGTAAAGGCTGTAATATTAACCTTATTAGAAATACCCGCTTGCACGCTACCGTCAGCCGAGTGGTAGCTGACACTGGCCGTATTATTAATATCAATAACGCCTTTGCCATCTTCAGCATGAACCATATTTGCTTGCATAAGTAGCATCGACGTGGCTAACGTAGTCAGCGCTCCAATACGGAAGCGTGGGTTACGAGACGAAGATATTGCGTGATGCATATTCAGTAATCCTACTTATGAAAGAAAATATAATAAAAATAGTGTCATTTTGATTGGGTGGTGTGCCCTTGTCTTAATCTGTGATTAAGACAAGGACGAAAACAATAAATGAAACAGGTTGTTAAGGCGTTAATAACCTATTAATTCGTAGTAGTGCTACCAGCCTGTGAGATTGTGGCAGAGAACTTGATGGCCGCACTCGCTTTGGCAGCTAAGGTTGCAAATGTACCTTTAACCAAAGGGCTTACCGTACCGTCAGTGGCCGTGGCGTTTGATGCAAAATCGCTACGATAGGTCACGTTCGTATCTAATGTATCTGATACCACGATGTTGCTAATGGCTGTGGTCGTGAAAGTGTTGGTGGCTTCAAGTTTATAAAAAATACATTGGCCTGCCGTTGCTGTGCTAGCAGTTTGTACCCAGCGGCTATCGGTATAAGCGATACTAGCGGCCGTTACGGTACAGTTATCAGCCAACTGGTATTTTTGTAGGTTGATGCCTTGCATGGTGGTGGTAGAGGTAGTGCTAACGTCAGCAGGTTTTGCTGTGCCAGAAACAGTCCCTTGTGGTAATACGGCAATGGTCAAGGTTTCGTAGTTGCCAATGTTATTCACGCCGCCTGCAATGTTACTAGTACCAGTAGTGACAACCTGTACGCCGATGATAACGGAGGCATTTGGCGCTAAACCAGCAGTGGCTGCTGCATTTAGGTCATAAATACCATTAGTACCAGTCAAGACAGTCTCAGTAGAGTCATAAACACCGTTGCTATTAGCATCTACAAACACGCGAGTGATAGCAATGTTTGGGTCGTCAGTGGTGCTGTTAGTGGCCGCAGTAGGCGTGATAGATAACTTAACAGCGCCCGCAGTAGAACCTGTGGTGGTAGCTTCTGTTATGTCTGTACCTTTGTTAGTAATGGTATAAACATAAGTATTGCCAAGGCTTGCACCGCTCGTTACTAAGGCAACTTCTTTGCTTTCACCTGCTGTGATGGTCAGAGATCGGGTTTGGTTACTAGTCGTGATAGTTGCATTGGTGTTGTTGTCTTTACCCAAGGTGCCATCTTCGTAGTTCTTCTCAGTGACTGATTTATCGTTTGTATCACCCGAGCTATCAACAAGGTCAAACGTGCCGTTGTCGGCCGTACTGTCAGTTACCACAGCATAGTTAGTAATAGAGGTTGCTGTGGTGGTAACGGTGCTGTCTTTTTTCGCACGGAAAGTGATCGTGATGGTTTCGCCTATCTTGATATCCTGATCCGTTACTGTGATAGTTTTGGCGTCTGTTCCAATAACCACAGTTTTCGCTATACTGCCTGCACTAGCGGTCACAGTTGGGGCA
The DNA here is from genome assembly GCF_015864825.1 of Psychrobacter sp. NZS113. Classification (GTDB taxonomy): domain Bacteria; phylum Pseudomonadota; class Gammaproteobacteria; order Pseudomonadales; family Moraxellaceae; genus Psychrobacter. The sequence goes on along the minus strand of NZ_JADYWL010000005.1, from coordinate 260,933 downwards.
ACGTAGTTGGTTTCGGTAGATTTAATAGCGACCAAACCCGTTGGTATGGCATCAGATATCTTGACGGCCGTACCCGCTAATGTGCCTTCGTTTTTGACAGTAATCGTATAAATAATATAAGCACTAGAATTATTCAAATCAAAAACTTTGGTGCCAAGATTGGTCGTTGCTGATTTTGTGATGGCATATAGCGGCGTTGTAGTGATGGCATTGTCAGTGTTGCTCGCAGCAGCAGTTTGGCTTTTGCTGGTTAAATAAGTACTGGTTGCCGTCACGGTCAAGATACCGTTTTTATTGATGATACGCTCTGCATCAGCAGATGTATTAACAGTGATTTCTGCACTTTGATTGGCCGCAAGTACGATCTTACCGTTGTTAGCGATGGTTACTGCACTACCAAAATTTACGCCACTTTGCTTGATTTGATAGACGATGGTGCTAGTAGTGAGGTTGTAATCAAAATCATCCCCTGTTGCGTTAGCAAGGGTGATGGTATAGGTATCAGAGACGTTACCAGCATTGGTCAACGTATGGGTGAACGCTACGGCTGATTTGGCTTGAGGGTTGATAGTGAGATTTTTGTTCAGGTCATCACCAACAGTGCCACCAGCAGCGGTATCATCATTGGTCGCAATTAAGCTAAATGCCCCTTTTTCTGATACGTTCACTACCACTTCGTTTGACGTTACAGTTTGTGATGTTGTATTACCTGCAACAGTATAGGTAGCTGATGCTTTGTTTTTCACTGAAAAAGCATTGGTAGCATCATATGACTGAGTGGCAGCATTGGCAGTGACAGTACCCATTGCAGCGACAATACCAACAGTTAATACTGAATATTTAAATAGATTTGGTTTCATGCGGTAGTTTTCCTAGAGATATAAGTAATAAAGGGTAATAACAATTAGTTAACAGTGGCGTTGAGTGCAACATCTGCTGATTTTTTCGCAGGTAGATGTTTGATATTCCAACGAAGAGCTTTGTATTCTGATAAAGGCACTTCAACCACCTTTCCGTTTACTTTGCGCATGAGGGGCATATCTGCATAGTTTGTACCATCTGTAGTGGCTTGTGCGCTATTCGGTACTGCTTCACCAGTAAACTTCATGTTTGCGGGAATAGGCAGTGTGACTGCCACATCATTAATAGACTGATCGATCGTGTTGGTATATTTGGCACGGTACTGTACAACTTCCCCTTTTTTTGCATCCGATGCAGCAACGTAGGTTGCTTTGCCTTCAGCAGATTTAATGACTTTGTTGGCTTGTAATTCCATTTTCAAAGCGTCTGCTGCATGTGCATTGGCCAGAAAACTGGCACATAATATAGAGGTCATGACTAATTTGGTTGTTATGGCAGAAAATTTCATAATGTGTTTCTCTTTCAGTAAAAAATGTTTATCTCACTTCAACAAACCAATTCATTTCGTGAATTTTTCCAACGTGTTTTCAGCATGTTCTGTATGTTTGATGTAAGTAAAATACGTTTTTAGTATTCTTAAGGTAATTATATATCGTTTATTATTTAAGCTCAGAAAAAGCAGATAGAGTGAGTTATAAAGCAGCTGAATGGTAAGAATACCCAGTTAAACAGGCAAAAAAAAACAACTGTCGATCAATAAATGATATCGACAGTTGTTCATGTTGGGTAAGGGCTGTAGAGGATTACTTAGAAGTTTATTTGGACTGCGTTGATCCATACTGAGTGTTGAAATAGAAGGTGCGAGCGCTCCTTTTCGTCAATACGGTAGCTATAGTAGTAATAGTCCCATTCTGACCTTTGACGAGACTATCGCTGTAAATGCCAGAGGCTCGTGTTGGATTTGCCAATACAGAAGTAACCGTGGTATCTGCTGGATTACTAGCGTCATTTTTTTGTAGCACATCTTGCATAATAAAGTTGCTAATATCCATATTTGCGCGATTTGTGGCTGTAATTTTGTAAGCAATACATTGACCTGGTTGTACATCGGCACCATTCGTCGAGCTAGATAATGCATTCTTACTATAGGTGGTGACTGTAGTCAGGTCTGTAATATTACACGTATTTGCTGCTTGCTCTTTTTCAAGTACGATGGCTGAGTTGTTGGTAATCACTCGGCCAAAATCATTACTGGAGTAACTATAGGTATTGGTTACTAAGCTGACGGTACGTTTATCAATCGTTGTGCGTACAGGATAGGCGGTACCACTATAGGTTTCAATGAGACAAACAGAGCTTTGAGTACCGATGACACTGCTAGCGATGTTAAATTGGTAAGTACCAATATCGCTTGCGTTTGTCGATGTTAAGGTTTGTGTGGCATAGGTTTTGGTTGGGTTTTCACACTTATCCACTAACGTAATGGTACTACCAGAGATACCAGTTTCAGTAGGGGCGTTCAATATGCCGTTGAAATAGTTTGAGTTGCTATACACGCCACTTGTGATGGTGCTGTTGGTGGCATCAGCTTGGGCATCGGTAATGCCACCATTGTCATTAAAAACAGTACCTGAGAACACATAGTTAGGACTATTTGTGATAGTACATGTGATTTCATCACCATAGTTTAAATTGGATAACGTAAATGAGCTGGCTGTGCCAGTAGGCATCACCGTCGTACTGCCCGTTGAGCCATTGGTACAAGCATAACTGGCATTATAGTTGCTAATGCTCCCACCATTTAAAATGCGCTCTGCAATAGTATAGCTGGTTGAGTCTTTTAAAGTCAGAACGGCGCTAGTACCATTACTAACGGTTGTAGTAGTACCTGTAGTCGTCACAGCGTCTACAACGGTTGTGCCATTGGTAACTTCAACTTTGAACTGATCACTACTATTGACACGAGTACCATTTAGTACTGTTTTTATGATTATTTTGGGTGGTGCAAGACAAAAGTAAAAGTCTGAGTAGCCAACCGCATGCGGGCTGTTTACTTCGCTTAGTGTATTGTTATGTTTTAAGTTGAGTGCGATATCCGCGAGTGTGTAATTCCAATTTGCATCAATCGTACAACCCCCAGTACTACAGTTCAGACCTTTTTTACCAGTCACAATAGTACCGGCAGTGTTTATGGTTTGATACGCGCTGACGTAAGTCAGCTTACCGCTATTGGCAGACACATCTACTTGTTCTATATAGGGTGTTAAGCTATTGGTCGTTAGGGAGTCTACATCTTGAATTTTGTACCCTGTCTTACTGGTAGGTCGGTTAACCGTGATATCCAATAAATGATTTGTCTTAGACGTCGTTGAAATTGGAGAACTATGCACCAAGTTTAATGCTGACGTGGTCACACCGCTAAGACTATCGTAAAAAGGTGATGTAGCATTTGCTGGTGAGCTTATGCTAGTAGTGGTCTTATCTACAATTGAAGAAAAGCTGATGACAAATGTCTTATTGCCTGACGTTTCTGCGAAAGTGAATGTTTTAGTCGTGTTTCCTGCTGTCCAACTGAGTGCTTGAGAAGTGACAGGGGCTGTGTCCGTTGAGGTAGGAGCAGAAGCTCCGACGTAATACATTTTATGATTTGCAGGACAGGCGGCAACTGTAGATGTTGGATTCTCAGATGGGGCAAAAGCACTTGCTCTTGCTCCAATGGTTACGACTGTGCCCATAATCAAAATAGACGCAGTCGTTATGCCAAACATGAGCGTAGAGTTTGAATAGTGCTTTAAACCTTTTGTTTGACACTTGTCCATTTGAAGCCTCTAGATGATATTTACTGTAAATACAGTTTTACCGTATAAGAAAGGTAATTTGACGTATCTATATAGTAAAGCCTTTATGAATCAGCCTATAGCCAAAAAAGACGAAAGGTTTGTTTAAACGATAAAACGTTATCTTCAATATCAGTTCTCAGCGTTGAGGCTAGTAGCAATGAGACTAGTAGCGACGAGGCTAGTAAAGCCATACATCAATAATTATTTACCTAATAACTAATCATTATTTATTTTAAAAATACTTGTCATATCGTCATTTCTCTACAGCTATAAACATTTAGGTTATAAGCGCCTATAATAAAGAGTTATTATCGTTTGATAATTGACTGTAGGCGTTGAGTGATGACTTTGTCCTGACTACCTAACTATTCCATTCATATGTAATGGATAGCACTGCTACTTTTAGAATCATTATATTAAGCGGTTCGACATTGTAGAGCGGTAAAGTACGGTCATACACGCTTCAATATGAAACGTAACTTCTTAAAATTAACAAGGACGTCATTGAGCACATAATGTATATAAGACAGTATTGAGTAATACTTTGATTTAATAACTTCCTGCTATTGCGCAGGATTGACTGACAAACAAGGACAACAATGATGAATTATTATAAGGATGCTGATAGCACCGAAACACAGGAATGGCTGCAGGCTTTTGAGTCTGTCCTCAAACATGCGGATAAAGATCGTGCTCAGTTTTTGCTAAAAGCCTTGTACAACATGGCGGTTCAAGAAGGACTGCCTTTCAATCGATTAGACACCGCTTACGTTAATAGTATTGCTGTCGAAGATGAGCCGATGTACCCAGGCGATCTAGGCATGGAGCGTAAAATACGTGCTTTGATTCGCTATAACGCACTTGCTATGGTTATGCGTGCCAATAAGAATGACGATGATCTAGGTGGTCACTTAGCGACATTCGCCTCTAGTGCGACGCTTTATGAAACGGGTTTTAACCATTTCTTCCGCGCGGCTAGCGATCACTTCGGTGGTGACATGATTTATTATCAAGGTCACTCAGCGCCAGGTATCTATGCCCGTTCTTATTTAGAAGGTCGTTTGACCGAAGATCAGCTTGACAACTTCCGTCGTGAAGTAGGCGGCAAAGGTCTATCAAGCTATCCGCATCCATATCTAATGCCGGATTACTGGCAGTTCCCAACGGTATCGATGGGACTTGGTCCAATCATGTCTATTTATCATGCCCATGTACATCGCTATATGGAAAACCGTGGATTACTAGAAAAAGAAGGTCGTAAGATTTGGACATTCTTAGGTGATGGTGAAACGGATGAGCCAGAAAGCTTAGGTGCTATCTCTCTTGCTGGTCGTGAGAAGCTGGACAACCTAATATGGGTAGTCAACTGTAACTTGCAGCGTCTGGATGGTCCAGTCCGTGGTAACGGCAAAATCATTCAAGAGCTAGAGTCAGTATTCCGCGGCGCAGGCTGGCGAGTCATCAAAGTCATTTGGGGCGGCAACTGGGATTCGTTACTTGGTAAAGACCATACAGGTGTGCTTAAGCAGCGTATGGAAGAAGTGGTGGATGGCGAGTATCAGCTATATGAAGCGCGTACGCCTGAATTTACTCGAAAAGAATTCTTCGGTAAATATCCAGAGCTAGAAGAAATGGCAGATGCCCTGACTGACGAAGAGATCTCGCGTCTGAACCGTGGTGGTCATGATCCAGTTAAAGTTTATGCTGCATTTAGTGAAGCCATGAAAACCAAAGGCCAACCGACTGTTATTTTAGTTAAAACCGTTAAAGGTTATGGTTTATCTGCCCAAACGCAAGCGGTCAATAAATCGCATCAGGTGAAAAAACTTGATCAAGAAGCCTTGATGTATTTCCGCGATCGTTTTGATTTACCGTTTACTGACGCACAGTTAGAGACTCTACCATTCTACCGCCCTGAAGAAGGTTCAGCGGAGATGAAGTATCTTAAAGGTCGTCGTGAGTCGTTAGGTGGTCATCTGCCAAACCGCCGTAGTGGTCATATTCCACTGAATATCCCTGAACTATCGATGTTCGATCGGGTATTAAAAGGCAGTAATGGTAAAGAGCAATCGACGACCATGGTATTCGTACGCTTACTATCAGCGATGCTTAAAAACAAAGACATCCAAGATCGTGTCGTACCAATCGTACCTGATGAAGCACGTACTTTCGGTCTAGAAGGTATGTTCCGTCAACTGGGTATCTACTCAGCTGTTGGTCAAAAATACACGCCAGAAGACAGTGAAGCATTGATGGGCTATAAAGAAGCTATCGATGGTCACATGTTAGAAGAAGGTATCAACGAAGCAGGCGCAATGAGTACGTGGATTGCATTAGCAACCAGCTATTCTGTGAACGCGTTACCGATGATTCCAATGTATATCTACTACTCGATGTTTGGTTTCCAACGTGTGGGTGATTTGGCTTGGGCGGCAGGTGATTGTCAAGCACAGGGCTTCTTATTGGGTGCAACAGCTGGCCGTACTACCTTGAACGGCGAAGGCTTGCAGCATCAAGATGGACATTCACAAATCTTGTTCAATGTCGTGCCTAACTGTGTGACCTATGATCCATGCTTTGGTTATGAATTAGCAGTGGTTATGCATGATGGTTTACGCCGCATGTATGGTGAAGGCGAGCGTGTCTATTATTACCTAACGCTAATGAATGAGAACTACGAGCAACCTGAAATGCCAGAAGGTGCCGAGGAAGGTATCAAACGTGGTATGTATCTGCTCGAGGACAATGGCTCAGCACAAGTGCAGCTATTGGGCTCAGGTGTTATCTTACGCGAAGTACAAAAAGCCTCACAGATCCTAAAAGATGAGTTTAATATTACGTCTAACGTATGGAGCGTGACCAGCTTCAACGAGTTGACTCGTGATGGTATGGTATGTGACGACTACAACCGTCTGCATCCAATGGATGAAGAGAAAGTGCCTTGGGTTACTGAGCAGTTGGCACCGCACGAAGGTATTGTGGTCGCAGCGACAGATTATATGCGCAATTACTCAGAGCAAATCCGTGCTTGGTTACCCGACAACCGTCCTTATACCACGTTAGGTACTGATGGTTATGGCCGTTCTGATACGCGTGAAAACTTACGCAGTTTCTTCAACGTTGATGCCGCACATATCGTTGTTGCAACGCTTAAACGTCTAGCGGATGAGGGTGAAGTTGAGATGCGTTTGGTTAAAGACGCTATTTCTAGCCTAGGCATTGATGTGGATCAGCCACCAGCATGGCAACAGCAGTCTTATTCGGATCACTCTCCAGATGCGCCAGCACCAGGTAACGTCAATCCAAATCCTGTACCTGAGTTCGTTGCTGAAGATGATGAAGAAATCAGTAGTGAAGGTCGTGCTGAAGATCAAGCAGATGCAAATGTACTCAATGATGGTGATGTCAAAGAATAATAACCATAAGACTAGGAGATAAATCATGGACATTAAAGCCCCCGATTTGGGTGTTGATAGCGCCGAAGTCAGCGAGATTATGGTAGAAATCGGTGATGTCATCGCAAAAGATGACAACATCGTATTATTAGAATCTGACAAAGCCTCAGTTGAAGTCCCAAGCTCTGCTGCTGGTAAAGTCACCAAGATCAATATTGCTATTGGTGATCAAGTTAGCGAAGGCATGGTGCTGATTGAGCTTGAGAGTGCAGAAGACAGTGCGGAAAGTGATGATAGCGCTGCTGATGACAATCAAGAAGCGAGTGATACAGAAGAAGCCGCTGCTGCTAAGCCAGAAGCAAAAGCTGAGCCAGCTGAGACTGAATCAAAGTCATCAGAGTCTAGCGCCAAGCCAGTTGCGAATGCTAGTAAGTCAACGACTCATGCACTACCTGACTTAGGTGTTGATGAAGCGCAAGTTTCTGAAATTATGGTCAGTGTAGGCGATACAGTGACTGCGGATCAGTCGATTTTATTGATTGAATCTGACAAAGCATCTGTCGAAGTACCAGCACCAGAAGCTGGCAAGATTGAAAAAATCTTAGTCCAGACAGGTGATATGGTCGCCAATGGTCAAGACTTTATCGTTATCATGAGCAGTGGTACAGACGCTGCTGATGAGAGCGAATCTGCATCAGATAGTTCTGAGTCGAAAGAGTCAGCACCAGCCAAATCAGAAGAGAAAGTTGCTGCTAAAACAACTGGTGAGCCAAAACAGGCAGAAAAATCTACAACGCCTAACGTGGTCGCCAGTAAGAAAGCTGAAAAACTGACAGAAACACAAGTCAATGAAAAGCTGGTCGATGTTTATGCAGGTCCAGCCGTACGTAAGCTTGCACGTCAGTTGGGTGTGGATATCACAAAAGTAAGTGGCTCAGCACTGAATGATCGTATTCTAAAAGAAGACTTGTTTGCGCATGTCAAAGAGAGTCTGACCACTCAAAAAGCAGCACCTGCCAGCAGCGGTGTGGCGAGTTCAGGCTTACCAAGCTTACCTGACATGAGTAATACTGAGATTTGGGGTGAGACATCTACACTAGACCTTAGCCGTTTACAGAAAGTGTCGATACCACAGCTCAATTACAACACATTGCTACCGCAAGTGACGCAGTTTGACTTATCAGATATCACTGAGACAGAAAAATTACGTGGCGAGTTAAAAGGTGGTATGAAGGCAGAAGGTATTGGCTTCACTATCTTAGCCTTTGTGGTCAAAGCGACGGCCTATGCATTGACTCAGCACCCACGCTTTAATAGTCATTTAAGCGATGACAATACTCAAGTTATCTTGCGTAAAAGTGTCAATATGGGTATCGCAGTGGCAACTGATGACGGCCTCATCGTACCAGTTATCAAAAACGTGCAGGATAAAGGTCTGAAGCAGATTGCTATCGAAATCGGTGAGCTTGCCGTTAAAGCGCGTGATAAGAAGCTTAGCACCAAAGATTTGCAAGGAGCTAGCTTTACTATCTCAAGCCAAGGTAACCTAGGTGGTACAGCGTTTACACCACTAGTGAACTGGCCACAAGTTGGTATCTTAGGTGTGTCTGAGGCAAGTATGCAGCCACGTTGGGATGCCAAAAAGCAAAGCTTTGAGCCACGCCTGATGCTACCGTTATCATTGTCTTACGATCATCGTGTGATTAATGGGGCAGACGCTGCAGTATTTACTCGTTATATTGCAACGCTACTGGCTGATCCACGCCGCATTTTGCTATAAATTTAATAACATAATAGTATTGGTTTGAAAAAAGACTGTCTACGGACGGTCTTTTTTATGCGTTGATTTTTGAACGCAATTAAGATGTATTGAACATGCACAAGTAGGTGTTACAAGCGAATTAGCAACATACTTGGACAGTGACCGCTTTTGTTTTCATTAAATAACAGACACAAAAAAGCCAGTAGATACCGGCTTTTTTATTACTATAAGTACGACTTAATAAAACAGACTTCTAATTAGAAGTTTTTTACGTAAGCAATGCCATATACCCAAGGGCTGATATCTACTTCACCAAGATCTTCGCCATTTAGGCTTACGTCTGATTTGATGTCGATATAACGTGCATCAATACGGAAAGCATCTGTTGGAGTGAATGGGAAATCAACACCGATATGACCAGCAATACCAACGCTATCGTCGATCTCTAAGTTAGCTGAACTGCCAGTATATAGCTTCTCTTTAAAGAAAGTCGTGTAGTTCACACCAACACCAATGAAAGGCTTGATGTTTAAAGGGATGTTATAACCATCAAAGTGATACTGAACAGATAGAGTAGGTGGTAAATGTTGAGTTTCACCTTCAATTTCAGTGCCATCAGCAGTTGTCAATGTGATGTCATGATTGAATGGAATCGCTGCTAGTAATTCGACACCAACGTTATTAGCGATAAAGTATTCGCCAGTAAGTGTTGGGCGCGCATCGCCACCAACATCAACAGACAGAGAGCCATCAAGAGTACCGTTATCACTCTTAGGGTCAACATAGTGTGCACCGGCAGCAACTGACCAAGTACCAGCAGGTACTGCAAAAGCAGTTGTCATAGTAAGTGCAGTAGCAGCGGCTAAAACTAGGGATTGTAGTTTCATCGTTTAGTTCCTCAGTGTGATAGATTATTATGGGTCAGTTTCTAATAAGGGATGTCAATAGTTACTGATACACAATGTCATAATTATTGATTAAACTGTAACATTATGACTCTATTATAATACAAAACCGTTTTATCTGTAAGGTTTTAAACGTATATTAAAGATTTTTATCTCATAAATTACAATATAAAGTCATTTATATTGATATACGTAGTCTTTTTCTAGAATAGCCAACTATTGTAAGAAAGAGAAGTGACTGATATTGTTATAGGGAAATACGGTGAGTATCTTGGTAATGATTGCTTTTGAGGTTCTAAGATATTAGGTATTTTATTTATTCATTGAATGATTATGGTATCAAAATAGGCGTAATATACTATGCTTGGCTATTGTAGTAACTCTCCTCTACGCTGTGACAATGCCTATTCTATAAAAATATTGAATCGGATGGACTCTTGTTGTCCTGAATGCAGTCTATTTCTACTGCCTGCACAGGATGTCAGTCAGCAACTGTATACTGACGAGCAGTTTTTACGATTTGCTATTATGGTAATTATCTTTACGTTATTTACGGTAGTTTATGTTTACTATTTTTATAGTGCTTTACCGTGACTTCTCATAAATATCTATTTTGCGACTGTCAGCGCGCTTAGAGTACTATACTGTTAAGTATCTACTAATATAAGATCGGTGTTTCACCGCATAGGGACGGTATGCTATTCCAATCTATACGGCGCCTACGTATTTTTGTTTATAATATTTTACAAAACGATGAGCATGACACGCTCTTCAGTCGTTATATCGACTATTTTTTAATATTTTTGATTATGACGAATGTGGCTGCCGTGATTGCAGAGTCAGTCGATAGTTGGTATTACCCTTACCAAGATTATTTTACGTGGTTTGAAAATTTCTCTATTGTGGTGTTTTCTATCGAATACATGCTACGGTTGTGGAGCGTGGCTGAAGTAAAGCCAGATGGCACGACTTGGCGACAGCGTTGGAATTGGCTCAAAAGCCCGTCGGCATTGATTGACTTGATCGCTATCATCCCCGCATTTTTAAACTTCTTTGTCTCCATCGATTTACGTTTTTTACGTATTCTACGTTTATTTCGTATCCTCAAACTCACGCGTTATTTTGCTTCGATGCGTATCCTGCTGGTGGTCATCAGTAAGGAAAAAGGCTCTTTCCAAGCAGTTATCTTTATCTTAATTATTATGATTGTAACGGCCTCTAGTGGGATTTATTTGGTTGAGAATCATGCACAGCCAGAAGAGTTTGAGTCTATTCCTAAAGCGATGTGGTGGGCTGTGGTAACACTTACGACAGTGGGCTATGGTGATGTCACGCCGATTACCAATGCGGGTAAAATATTGGGTGCAGTAATTACTATATTGGGTGTGGGGTTAGCAGCATTACCTGCAGGTATCCTTGCGACAGGTTTGGCCAATGAGCTTGCTCAGCGTCGTGAAGGGCTTGAGCAGCACTTTCGAGAGCAACTGATCGATAGTGATTTTGATTTAGTACAGAATCAGATGATGATCGATAAGATTCGCCGCGAGCTAGGATTAGATAAAGAGCAGGCGCAAAATATTGTGCTGCAGGTACTGCGTGAGCAAGAGCTTGAGCGCCGTGAAAAAGAAGTGGAAATAGGGCAGAAGAATTTTTGCTCACATTGTGGTGAGCGATTGTAGAAAGGTGGTTTTTTTACTATGAATTTCATTCAAAAAAGGGTGCGGCGTTTTTATAACGTCGCACCCTTTTTATACACTATTACTTGGTGAGTATCGTACGAATGCTATATCCCTTGTAGAGGGAGTGCACGTGCCAATTCGTGAGCCACCTCTTGCGCGGCAATTGCCAAATCTTCGGCAGGAAGCGGTAAATTCTGTAATGTTAGATGCCAGTCATCTATTTCTCGACGTAAATGAGCGACCCAAAGCGTCGTACAGTCACGCGGTAACTTTTTGAGATTGACTTCAAAACAATGGTTGCCTTCATCATCACTTAAGTGAATCTCGCCTGTTTTTACTCTAGAAAACGGATGACCATGGTAAGAGTTGGCAATCATAGCAATATGAGTGATATGTGTTGGAATCTTATCTAAGTATAGTCTGATTTGCTCTTGATCGAGAGGGGCCAAATACATCGCTTGCTCACCGCGATCTTTACCGTTTAAGCTATCACCCTGATGCTTAACCGATTCAGCTTTGTCACGCAATTGCTTGAACCAAACGATGTCACTGATCGTACAGTTTTTGTCATACAGCACACAGGCCAAATCAATATCAATCGCGCTTTGATTCTTTTTAAAGCGTTTAAACAACCCTTTTGGTTCAATCTTAGTAAACTCATAGTTTAGCGAAAAAAATAAGGTTCCTGCATCTAAGCCCAGTCCTTTTAAACTGTCTGACAGTAACGGTGATGGGGCAGTGATCGACATAGTGTTCCTTATTCGTTCTTAAATTTTAATAGAGGTATATTGAGTTTAGAGATTTGAATACGTTTAACTTTTAACGTCATAGCTATTAGTCGTTATCTATCCAGTCGCTATTCATCATCTAAAGACTTGTCTAATACCGCTTGATATAACAGTTGAGGTTTTGCATCCAATAGACCACTGCCAAAACCGCGCAACCACCAGACCAGTTGTGAAGTTAGATTGACCGTTGCCTGTATAGTCAGTTTGTCGTCATCTAACGTGACTGTTTGATCGTCGCTGAGCTTACTTTCAGTGAGGCTTTTGCCTGCTTGTGTGGTGAATTGTAGCTCGATAGCTGTATTTTTACCATGGTCAGGCAGTTCACTGAATAATGGATGACTAAAGCCCATGCCACCTGCATCTAAGTACGTATCGAGTTGAAAATTGTCAGGCGTTTTCGCTGCGCTTTCGAGTATCTCAACACTGGCAAAGCGATGTAGCGCAAAGGTACGAATGACAACTTCGGGATCATCGGTACGAGTTGCTAGTAGGTAGATGATGACACCACGTTGAATGATGGCAATAGGGTTTAGGATATATTCACTAGATTGCGACTTATCACTGCGCGTATAGCAGGCTTTAATTTGTAGTTGATAAAATAGCGCGTGATAAATATTGTCTTTGCTATCCAAGTCGATATGCGGTGCAATCAATGGCTGCGTGGCAGGTTCAATGCGTACTCTATCTATCCAGGAATGTGTGACTTTACTGTTTTTAAGTTGGCGCCGTGCTAAGTCAAACCAAGGAAACAGTTCATCTAAAATAACAGGAGGTAGTAATTGAGTGAGATTGGCCTCAACCATGTTAAAGGCCACCGCTTGCGATAAGTTCATATGCGGTAAGCTTTGTAGCGGAGCGTCATCGCACCAGCGCCAGCCTTGTGGATTGGCATTATTTTTTTCGATAGGGAAACGTTTCGCCAGCGCATTTAAATCACGCTGTACTGTGCGTAGACTGATATCAAAACCTGCCATCATCAGTTGCTCATAGATATGCGTGGTGCCTACCCAGCGATTGCGCTGTAATTGCGACAGTACCTGCCATTGGCGAGCAGTCGTCGCTGCCCCATGTCGATTATCGTTGCTCACTTCCGAGGTACTATTGCTCTCAGCGGCTAGCGCTTGGGTTTGCTCGTTAGCGTCTGTCTGAGTTTGAATGTGATCGGCGTCAGTCGGATGTACAGTCATTAGGAGGTAGCCTTTATGAAGTATCGAGTCAGTTTTTGTATGGAAATTTTATATGCTAGTGGCGGGTCAGTAACTCTATATCATCGCAGAAAATCCCCGTAGCGTCTAGCAACGGAGATTATTCAATAATTCTGCTGTATATGAACTTATATAGCATCAATAACTCGTTAAGTATCACTATCCTGAGTACTTGGTTCGTTATGGGTATCTGCTTTGCTATCAATGATTATAGTGCTGTCATCCTCTTTACATTTTTCTTTTTTTCTCTTATCTACTTTTTTTTGACGTTTTTCTTTTTTCTGTTTTTTGTCTTTCTTTTTTGATTTTTTATCATCAATGTCATCATCGCTATCTTGGTTTTCATCCCATAGCATCAAACGGCTTAACACTTTGCCAAACAGTGTGTCTTTGCGATAGCGATTTTTTTTGTTCATGGTATCGATAGGCAGGCCAGTCATTAGCGTCAGTGCTTCACTCAAGGTATGGACACCATAAATATGGAATTCATCGGCATTGACGGCAGTAATGATATCGTCGCGTAGCATGAGTTGTTTGACGTTTGCCATCGGAATGACAACACCTTGCTGACCCGTTAGCTCTTGCTCTCGGCAGGCGTCAAAGAACCCTGCAATTTTAGAGTTGATACCGCCTACTGCTTGCACTTCACCCAACTGGTTCATAGAGCCAGTAATCGCAAAAGACTGATCAATCGGTACATTTGCTAAGGCGGATAACAGCGCACAGCCTTCACTAACGGTGGCGCTATCACCATCGATATGGGCATAGCTCTGCTCAAAAGCGAGTGAGGCGCTAAAGTTTAAGGCATGATGTTGGCTAAATAATGCACGCAAGTAGCTGGTCATAATTAGCATGCCTTTGGCGTGTAAGCTGCCACCCAAGTCTACGTCGCGCTCGATATCCAGAATCTCACCAGTACCAATATTTGGCTGAATAACAGCCGTAAGACGTGCTGGCATGCCAAATTCACTATCGGCATAGCTGACCACCGTTAGCGCATTGACTTGTCCAACAGCATTGCCTTGTGTTTGGATGAGTTGCTGACCGTTTTTAAGCTCATCCCAATACAGGTCACGTAAATACCCTGAGCGCTCGTCCATATCTTCGATAGCTTGGGTGACATGATTGGCATCGACGATATTTTTACCGCTCAAACGTGCATGGCGGTTCGACTCATGCAACAGCTTAATCAATAAATCACTATGCAGGCTAAGTCGATCTTGGTCTTCTGCTTGTAAGCTCAAATGCTCAAGTAGGGTGGCTTGTGCACTACGATCGAACGGATAGAGGTTGGCATAATCAATGATGTCAGCCATTTTCGCGACCAATGCCAGTTCGTGTTCACTGGTGCGAACCACATCATCGTGGAAGTCGGCACGAACTTTGAATACCGCATCAAACTCAGGCTCAAGCTCTAACAGCTCATAATATAAATCTGCTTCGCCAAGTAAAATAACTTTAATATCAAGGTCGATAGGGGCAGGCGCTAGCGATAAGCTTCCTGTGAGTGTGAGCATCTGCTCAAGACTTGAGAGTTTAATTTTACGGGATTGTAATGCACGCTTGAGACCCTGCCAAGCATATGGGTGTTCTAGTAAATGACTGGCTTCTAATAACAGGTAGCCGCCATTGGCACGGTGTAAAGCCCCCGCTCGAATCATACTGACGTCAGTGGTGACGGTGCCCAGTTGCGTGATTTGCTCGACATGACCCAACAAATTTAAATGCGTCGGCAAATCTTCAAAAACGACGGGTGCGCCACTATCAGCTGCGTGGCTGACAATGACATTGACGGCATAACGACTGGGTGTTGTGGTCAGAACGGCCGTTACAAATTCTTCATCATCGCCATTAACGATACGCTCTACATGAGTGACCATATCGGCAAATATCGCTTTGAGATAATCCACAACTAGCGGGTGATTGGCAAATTGTTCATAAACAGGCGTAAATAAAGGCTGTAGCGCACGGCGTGCAATATTGCGATGCAGTGCTTCTATCGCATCATTGGCTTCGTCCTCTAACTGCTCTAACGCGATGGTCAGCTGACTCAAGCGTTTTTGCATGTGATTCTTTTGGACAAAGTTATTCAGCTCAGCTTCGTATTCACTGTTGCCATATTCGTTAGTGCTGTCATCGTTACTGTTATCAATACTGGTATTGATATTAGAAGTATCAGCGGTGCTATTGTCCTCTATCGTGGAGGGAGCTTCATCATTGTTAGAGTACTTTTCATGCTTGACTTCAGCATCGTTATTTTCTGTGGGTAGCTTGCTTGGGTGCACAAACATGGCTTTGTTATCAAAGGAGCGGAACGTCAGCGCTAAGTCATACTGTTTACCTTCAGCATTGAGCACTTCATAAGCCTGACTCTCTTTTTGATGAGTGTCGTTTTTGATGGCTTCGATTTTACTTTGGTATTGGTCACTACGAAAACGTTGACTCAGTCGTTTCTTGGCTTGTTGCCATAAATTATTAACTTGCTGCTGCAATAGTGAGGCTTGACCGGCAGGCAGGCGTAGTGCCAGAGGAGTGCGTGGATCGGTAAAGTTGTGCACATAGACCCAATCATCTGGCGTCGGTGCATCGGCTGCGATGCGTGTCAGCAAGCGGCTGATTACGGTACGTTTACCCAAGCCATTTTCACCTGCTGCAAACACATGGTAGCCACTGGCTTTGATGTCCAAAGCGGTGTGCAAGGCTTTGAGCGCGCGCTCCTGACCAAAGCCAACATCTAAATCTGGTGCCGTACGTGTATCTGTCGGTAGCTCACTTAGCTCGCTATAACGCTTTAATTGCTCAGCGCTAATAAGGCAGCGCTGCTTTACCTCAATAAAGAGTGGGTGCGGTGCTTTTACTTTTTTGTCATTCGTCAAGGTGTCTGTCAATTCAGCGATGGGTGTTGCCATATTATTGGTGTCTTTTTTATTAGCGTCTCTTGATATTTTAGAGATAGGGGCGTGTGGCTGTTCGGTCATAGGCGTAGGAGATATCTTTTTAAAAAGGTGGAGTGTTGATCTCTATAATTGGTTTTATGCTATCAGGTATTCATATTCATGCTGAACTTTTTATACTTTATATTGAATAGTTAACCAAGAGATTTTACAAGGTATTTTACAAGATGCAGCAACGTTTTAGCTAAATCATTAAACGCAATTTTGTATCATTATGAGATATACCAGTGTGTATGATGAATAAATGAGAGACAAATTAACAGCGAGTTTATTGCCGTCAAAGGAGAATAACACCTCAATACAGGCCTAGATAGTATAAGATGTCTCACATTGGCGCAATCTGCAACTATTCAATAGACAGAGTGCATGATAAAATAGACGGTTCACATGTCAAAACTGGATAACTCGTTGTATGTCAGCTTCCGATAAAATCACGTCATCATCTGCTAGTACAGGTACTATCCATATTGATCCTACTGGCTTTGTAAAGCTCGGATCACAATTGCCAGTGCTGGCCAACACTCTGACTAAAGCAGTTCATGAGCTCGGTCTATCCTTAAGTGAGACGCAGCAGCGCACACTATTATTGTACTTAGACCAGCTTTTGTTGTGGAATAAAGCGTATAATCTGACCGCTATTACTGATCCTGAAGAAGCTTTAATTAAGCATGTAATTGATTGTTTGGCTATTATAACTCATTTGCCATCGGGGTCATTGCTTGATATCGGTACAGGTGCAGGATTGCCTGCCGTGATTATTGCTATTTGCCAACCTGAGCGCCAATGCACAGCACTTGATAGTAACCAAAAGAAAATCCGTTTTATTAAGCAAATTAGTAGTGAACTTGGTTTGAGTAATATGCAGCCGATAGCTTCTCGTATTGAAGCACATGAAGCAAGCTATGAGGTGGTTACCTCTAGAGCGTTTGCCAGCTTGATAGATTTCGTCGATGTGGCACAGCCAAGGCTAGCAGATAATGGTCACTTGTGTGCTATGAAAGGTAAGGCGCCAAATGAAGAAGAACTGCAAGCGTTGGATAGTGATTGGCACATAAAAACAATCAAGCTAAAAGTACCACGTTTGCACGATAGTCGTCATTTAATTGAATTGTCTCGCAAAAATGTCTAAGCTATGAGCACCTTACAGTCATGAAGTCGCCATCATGAAACAGTGACTGCCCGATTGTGAAACGTAGTTTACGTCTGTAGGTAAATGACATAATATTTAAATGGTATCGAGACAGAGCAAGTCGTTTGTACAACGAATGAATGAATATGCCTCGCTTTTTAAATATAGAGCTAAAAAATAACAGTAACAAATTCTAATTAAACTGAGTGAGTGTATGGAAATCATAGCGATTGCGAATCAAAAAGGCGGCGTGGGCAAAACCACGACGGCGGTAAATTTGACCGCTAGCTTGGCTGCAAAGCGTAAGCATGTACTACTGATTGACTTAGACCCACAAGGCAATGCGACCAGCGGTACAGGCGTGGACAAAAATGAACTGGCGCTGACCATCGCTGATGTTTTACTCGATGGTGTATCACTGTCGGATGCTATTGTTACCAGTCCGGCAGGGTTTGATGTTATCGGTGCCAATCGTGATTTGGCTGGGATGGACATCACCCTGATGAACAAAACCAATAGCCATGAATTGTTTAAAACATCGATGGCGACTTTGGTTAACGATCAGATAGCGGCTAAAAAACCTGCTTACGATTATGTCGTGATAGACTGTGCGCCCAGCTTGAATTTATTAACGATCAATGCACTGGTTGCCACAGACAGTGTCATTATCCCGATGCAGTGTGAGTACTATGCACTAGAAGGCCTAGCAGATTTATCGCAGACGATTGAGCGACTCACTGAGCTGAATCCGAAGCTCTATATTCGCGGTGTGGTGAGAACGCTATTTGATGCGCGTAATACATTGGCTCGCGATGTGTCCGCTGAACTGGAAGCACATTTTGGCGATATCATGTATAAGACTCATATTCCAAGAAATATTCGCTTGGCAGAAGCGCCTGCGCATGGTTTGCCAGTTATTGCGTATGAGAGATGGTCAAAAGGGGCACGTGCCTATCAAAAACTAGCCGCTGAAGTGATGAAGCAAAGCAGCTAGTTTTGGCTGTAGGTAAAAGTTTGGTGATAAAAGTATCAACCAAATTAAATAATAAAGCACGAAATATCGTATTTATGAGTAATGAGTAAGCCGTATTCACAATCATTTGGCTTTTATTTTAGCGTTATAGGATAGGTAATCATGGCGAAGAAAAGAGGATTGGCTGCCAATCGAGGCTTAGATGCCTTGCTTGGGTCAATCAAAAAAGAAAAGCAAATCACTGCGTCTGCCTTACAAGATGATATGGCAGCGCGTGATAATACTTTGCCAGCTGTAACGCCAGAGACTGATATAACAAACGCAAGCACGCCCGCTCAAACAGGTCGTGCAAAAGACAATGAAAAATCAACTACAAAGCCAACCGTTCTAGAGGCTGCTGATTCTAGTAATCGTAAAGCACGTGCGCCACGGACTATGAATAAGAGCAACATTCACAAAACTGGTGCTAATAAAAATCGGGTTAATGGAACAGACACCAGTGCCTCTGAAGATCAAATCAGCTTGGTTCAAATTGATGTGACACGATTACAAGCAGGCAAGTATCAGCCGCGCCGTGATATGAGTGAAACTGCGCTTGCCGAATTGGCTTCTTCGATTGAGCAGCATGGTGTCATGCAACCTATTGTTATTCGTCCATTATTGGCAAATGAAGATAAGAGTGAAGCATTTGTTACTCATGAAATTATCGCTGGTGAGCGCCGTTGGCGTGCTGCAAAAATGGCAGGTAAAGCAGTAATACCGGCGATTGAGCGCGCATTGTCAGATGAGTTGGCTATTGCATTGGCACTGATTGAGAATATTCAACGAGAAGACTTGTCCGTGATTGAGCAGGCAGCAGCATTACAACGCTTTCATACTGAGTTTGGTATGAGTCATGCGATGATTGCGGAAGTTGTGGGCAAGGCACGTACGACGGTATCGAATCTACTGCGGTTGAATCAGCTGCACGATACCGTAAAAGATCATTTAGCAACTAGCGCACTAGATATGGGTCATGCCCGCACGCTTTTGGCACTATCCTCTGAGCAGCAGCCGATTATTGCACAAAAAATCATCGATGGTGGCATGACCGTGCGTGAAGCTGAAAAGCTCGTTAAGTCCATTTTGCAACCAGCTCCCAAAGCCAATCGTACTGAACAAGCACAGTCTCATGACGCGGAACGTTTGACACAAAGACTGACGGATATGCTTGGGGCCGAAGTAAAGCTTAAGCATAAAAAAGACGGACAGGGTAGTGTTGAGATATTTTTTCAAAATCAAGATCAGTTGGCCGCCTTGATTAAGTACATAGAGGCACAGGCTTAAGGTATTCATCCAGTTTGTAATGACTGCACAAGTCTAAAGTATCTTGGTTACCACTATTTTTATAAAAATATAAAAGAGAGCGAGTATGTGGGAGTTGGTAAAAGCAGGTGGTTGGTTGATGACACCTATCGTGGTGTGCTCAATACTAGCATTGGTTATCATCATTGAGCGTAGCCACACTTTACAATTTAATAAAATTGTACCTAACAGATTGCGCGAACAATTGATAACTCGCCTACGCGAAAATGGCGGCATCGGCCGTACACAATTAATGAATGTGAAAGAAAAGACACCTTTGGGTGATATTTTGGCAACGGGTTTGCTTTATCGTCAGTATGGTTTAGAGTCAATGACGATGCATATGCAAAACCGTGCTAGCGTACAAGTTCATCAGTTAGAAAAAAATATCAATATGCTTGGCACTATAGGCGCAATTGCACCGTTACTTGGTTTGTTGGGTACGGTATTGGGTATTATCTCTTCGTTTTTAGCGATTACTGATGGCGCGATGCAAGACCCAACAATGCTTGCCGCTGGCGTATCACAGGCATTGATTACAACTGCTGCTGGTATGATTGTTGCGATTCCTGCATTGGTTGGCTATCGTTATTTTCAGCGCCGGATCATTGATATCAATGCCCAGTTTGAAACTCAAGCAGGGTTGATGATTCAAGAGTTGTATGACTACCAGTTGCTAGGAAATGTGCATACTTCTGGCTTTGATACGCTTAATGCTGATGTCTCACTGGATGGCACGGTAGGTAATAATTCTGTCGTAGGTTCGCTAACTTCAAGCGATGGGGTCACAGTGGCTTCTTAGTACTGTTTTTGATACTAAAGGTCAGACGAATTATCCAGTTATCCTATTTGCATTTTAAACACGCCTTAAGCATAGTAAAAATATTAAAGAGAGTGATATGCGCTTTAGAAAACCAACCGTTGAGCCACTTGAAATTAATCTAACACCCATGATTGATTGCTTATTATTTCTAATTGTATTTTTGCTGCTTGCGACCTCGTTTAATCATTTTAGTCGCTTGAATATTATTCTCCCTGAAGCTGAAGGTGTCGCGCTTACAGAACAAAACAACAGTATTGAAGTGGCGGTACAAGAAGATGGCAGCTATTTGGTGAATGGTATCACCCTTGCCAGTAGCAATGAGGCTGAGTTGATTAGCATGCTACAGCAAGAGGCAGGTAGTAATCGTGATATGCTATTTGTGATTGCTGCTGATGCTAACGCTACTCATCAATCTGTTGTGCGAGTGATGGATGTCGCAGGAAAACTAGGGTTTTTGAATCTCAATATCAGTACGGTTGTGCCACTTGGTCAACCATTACCGCAATAATATATGGCTATATTAGTGTCATAAATACTCCTATAAAACTGTGCTTTGAGTACAGTTTATTCATATCATAATACCCAAATTGAGGCTTTTATGAGCCAAACATATCAATCCGACTCTACAAAAAAATCTGCTAAAAAATCATCAGCAGAGCCATCAGATATACCTAAACGCAAGACATTATTACGTCTGTTACGCTATCTCAAGCCATATTGGTGGGCGTTAGCATTAGTGGTTTTAGGTTTTGCTATCAATGCTGGAACAGAGATATGGGTGGCCAAACTTCTACAGTACATCACTGATGCTATCAACCAAGGTGATCAAAGCAAACAGAATTTGTTTCCACTGCTTATTATCACGTTGTTTTTTGTGCGTGGTTTGGGTAGCTTTTTGGGTAATTACTATTCTGCTTTGGTTTCACGAAATCTGGTATATGAATTGCGAGTAGAAGTCTTTAATAAGCTGCTGCGCTTGCCAAGCTCATTTTATCTTGCTAATCCAGCAGGTACTATCTCATCAAAGTTGATATTCGATGTTGAACAGGTCACGGCGGCCAGTACAGAGTCAATGAAGACCTTGCTGCGCGATGGCTTGACGGTATTAGCATTGATCGGATTTTTGCTCTACAGTAATTGGCGTCTAACTTTAATTTTATTCCTCGTACTGCCACCGATATTATGGCTCATTCGTATAGCATCTAAGCGTTATCTCAGGTTATCTAAGGGTATTCAAGAGACGATGGGTGATGTTAGTCATATTACCAATGAAGTCATCGGTGGCTATCAGGTGGTTAAAAACTATGGTGGCCAAGCATATGAAGCCGAGCGTTTTGACAAAACATCGAAAAAGAACTTACTCCAAGGCATGAAGGTAGTCGTTACCAATAGTATCAATACGCCAGCAGTACAGCTACTGATGGCAATAGCCATGTCGGTTGTGGTGTGGCTCGCACTGCGTCCATCAGTCATCAATAATATCTCGGCTGGTGAGTTTATCTCATATATTGCAGCTGCAGGACTGCTCAGTAAACCAGTGCGTTCACTGACGGATATTAACCAGAAACTGCAAAAAGGTATCGCGGCTGGTGAGTCGATTTTTGCTCTGCTAGATGAGCCCGAAGAAAAAGACACGGGTGTGATCAGCTCAGCCCTAACGGGTGAGATGAAGCTCGATAATGTCAGTTTAATCTATCCAGATTCGACAGTGGCACTGCGCGACTTTACGTTAGATATACGTGCAGGAGAAACAGTTGCACTGGTAGGGCGTAGTGGTGCTGGTAAGTCATCCTTGGTTAATTTATTGACGCGTACTTTATCAACTTCCGCAGGGCAAATCACTTTAGATGGTATGCCAATCGAAGATATCAAACTAGAGAGCCTACGTGCTCAGATAGCGATGGTTAATCAGCAAGTGGTACTGTTCAATACGACGGTATTTAACAACATCGCCTATGGTAGCTTAGCCAATAAGCGTCAGTCTGAAGTTGAGCGCGCTGCAAAAGATGCCTTTGCTCATGACTTCATAATGAAAATGCCGAATGGCTATCAGAGTGAAATTGGTGCCGAAGGTCTGCAGTTGTCAGGTGGGCAGCGTCAGCGCTTGTCTATCGCGCGTGCACTATTAAAAGATGCACCTATTCTAATTTTAGATGAGGCAACCAGTGCACTAGACAATGAGTCAGAGCATTATATTCAGCAAGCATTGGATAATGTGATGAAAAATCGCACGACACTGGTGATTGCACATCGATTAACGACCATTGAGTCTGCCGATCGTATCGCTGTATTGGATGCCGGGCAGATTGTCGAGCTAGGCACACATACAGAGTTGATGCAGTTACAAGGCTATTATGCACAGATGTATGACCGCGATTTTGAATAGGTTGATATGATTTTATTCCAATATACATTGGAAGGTATTTCGGTACTGAATTTATAGAATAAGTGGTCCATAATCATGAGCATTGAAACGACAGTGACACGTGCATGGCAACGCCAAGCTATTTGGTTGTGGCTATTATTACCTATTAGCTGGTTGTACGGACTCATTACAATGCTTCGGCGTCAAGCTTATAAAATTGGTTTACTGTCAAGTTATCGCGCACCCATTCCTATCATGGTAATCGGAAACATCAGCGTTGGTGGTAGCGGTAAAACACCATTGATTATTGCTTTGGCCAATGAGCTACAATCACGAGGCGTCAAGGTGGGGGTCATTAGTCGCGGTTATGGTGGTGATACCAGTCAGATGCCAGCATTGGTTAATGTTGGTAGCTTACCTAATATAGTTGGCGATGAGCCGTGTTTAATCGTTAGCATGACAGGTGCCGCGATGGCAGTCTGCCCCAATCGTCAGCAAGCAGTGACCACTTTATTAGATGCCTATCCAGATTTACAATTAATTATTGCAGATGATGGTTTGCAGCACTATGCATTGCAACGTGATATTGAATGGATTGTCGTTGATGCGGCACGAGGTTTTGGCAATGAGCAGCTACTTCCCACTGGGTTTTTACGTGAGCCGATGTCACGATTAGAAGGTGCAAATGTCATCTACCATGAAAAGTTAGAGACAGAAGCCATTTATAATAATAAAGACAGTTTGCCTCTAGCCAATCGCTTGACTATGCACCTAGCGCCTGACAAGTTGCAGCACCTGTGGCAACCTGCACCAACTGATTCTAAGGTAAATATTAATACACCTAGACAGGGTAGTCGAGTACACGCTGTCAGTGGGATCGGTTATCCACAGCGTTTCTTTGATACCTTGGGTTCTATTGGCTTTGAGGTAATCGGTCATCCTTATCCTGACCATTATGATTTTAGCTTGGCTGAGCTCTTGCAGTATCGAGATTATCCCATTGTTATCACTAGCAAAGATGCAGTGAAAATAAGAGCATTGCTAGTTGAATATACAAGCAAGCAAGCACTGAATGATGAGTATAAAGAACTGGTCAGTAGGCTGTGGGTATTACCAGTGACAGCCGTACTTTCTGATAGTTGTTATGACAATCTAGACGAGCAACTAAAGATATTAGGTATTCAGTCTGATCCTGATATCAGTATGAAAACTACATGATAGATAATCGCTAATACTTTATTTTGCTGTAAAAATTTATAGGAACAAACTATGTCATTAGTCGCCACACCTGCCAAAACTCATATTGTTATTCCTGCTCGCTTTAAAAGCACACGACTACCTGGCAAACCATTACTACAGATACATGGTAAGCCGATGATTCTTTGGGTGGCTGAAAAGGCTCAGACAGCACACTTTGCAGATGATATGTGCATTGCAACTGATGATGCAGATATCGCGAAGGTATGCACGGATGCAGGATTCGATGTCGTAATGACTAGCCCTGATCATGCCTCAGGCACAGATCGTTTAGCAGAAGTGGCTGCTATAAACGGTTGGGCTGACCATGATATCGTGGTCAATATGCAAGGCGATGAGCCGTTAGTACCGCCGCTATTATTAGAGCAGGTAAAAGCACTTTTAGTCGCAGATGATGAGAGTGTGATGGCCACTTTATGTGAGCCTATCGATGACTATGATACTTTTATGCGCCCATCAGTGGTAAAAGTGGTCAGTCAACAATCCAATGATTTACAGCGTGCACTTTATTTTAGTCGCGCACCCATTCCTTGTGATCGTGATGTCGTGTTGGCTGAGGATAATCAAAGACAACCACCGAAAAATGCGTATCGTCACTTGGGCTTATATGCTTATCGTGTGCGTCTATTACAGCAGTTTGTACATTGGCCACAGACGCCGCTCGAAATGCTAGAAAGCTTAGAGCAGCTACGTGTGTTAGAAAACGGTGGTCATATCGCCATTGCTGCCGCCGCTTGTCATTTACCAGCAGGTGTTGATACGCAAGAAGACTTAGATCGTTTAAATGGCATGAGCCTAGCTGACTTTTTAAATCCTATCGGTAGTCTATAGATTAATAACCTAATTAAAAATTTATACCTTTTATTTAAAGCGTCATTAACGCGCTATATCCTGAATAATCGAGCAATGTTATAGGGCGACAGCTATGAGTGACGAGACAGGAAATACGGGTACAGCAGATATCAACGACGGCATTTATTTTGCACCCTTATTGCCATGGCAGCAGTCGTTATGGTCGCAACTGACAGAGCGTGTATTGCAGCAGCAGTCTTTACCTCATGCGCTACTAGCAGCAGGTATGCAGGGTATGGGCAAGCGTGCTTTTGTATGGCGACTGGTCGCTTGGTTGCTATGTCGCAGCCGTGACAGTCATCCAATAGGTGCTTGTGGCACGTGTGAGAGCTGTCAATGGTTGAGATCAGGCACCCATCCGAGCTTGCAAGTATTGCCACTGGTCAGTATGCCTATCAGTGCAGAGCATGCTGATAATAAAGAAAAATCAAACAGCACCGCTAAAGACAAAAAATCCAGTAAAACTGCTAGCAATAGTGCTCTCAAGACCAAAATTGATGATATCCGCGCCTTACAACCTTTTATTTATCAAGGTGGACAAGGAATGCGGATTTGCGTGTTAGATCATGCGGAGAAAATGACGATTGCTGCAGCCAATGCTCTACTAAAAACCTTAGAAGAACCACAAGCACAAGTGCATCTGTTTTTGATTAGTGATACGCCTGCCCAGTTGCTGCCAACCATTAAAAGTCGCGTACAACAGCTGGCATTACAAACGATTGAGCCTGCGATAGCGGTAGACTATGTAACAGGTGAGCTAGGTCATACTATCAATCGTGAAGCAGTCAGTACCTCTGCCATTCAGCAACTTATTCAGCTGGCAAATGGTGCGCCTTTAGCGGCGATAGCACTGGCACAAGCGCCTTGGTATAGTAAACGTGCACTGTGGTTGACGACGTGGCAAGCATTACGTAGTGGCAAGCGCAGCAGCATTGCAGCCAGTGATTATTGGCAGAATCAACTAAATATAGCAGAGTTTATCCAACTGTCTGAGCTGATGTTGCTCGATATGCGCCGTGTCTGCTTAGGACTGAGTGAATTACAAAAAGACGTCAACTTATCAGCATTGTTAGAGACTTATCAACCGACTGACAATGGGTTGGAAGCATTTGCGAATAGCTTGCAGCAAACCAAAATTGCACTACAACAAAATGTGCAAGAAAAATTTGCCTATGATAAGCTAATGCAAGAACTGGCATACTTATAAAGCGATTTTATGGCATTTGATTATTGCTTGGTAATGGATTCAGTGCTTTGCTCTACATAGCGTTAGTCACTTATAAAAACACACTTAACCCAATTCATAAAGGAAGCTAACTATGGCGATGCCAGGACGCGGCGGGGTATTAACCTGCCATATTGAAAATATCGAAATGTTATACGCCAGTTACTTATCCTTTGTGACGAATGGTGCATTGTTTGTACCTTCGACTCAAGATCAACAGCTAGGTAATGAGGTGTTTATCGCAGTTACCTTACCGAACTCTAGCGAGCGTTTACCTATGAACGGCAAAGTGGTTTGGATAAACTCTAAAACCCAAGGTGGTCGTCCAGCAGGTTTTGCCGTACAAATTGGGACAGATATTTCTGGTCAGCGAATCAAAAACGAAGTTGAGCGACTATTGGCTGGTAAAGTAGATGGTTTACAGGCGACTTATACGATGTAGCTTGTATAACTATCCATATTTTTATCCATTACGATAATTATTTTTGCATAAATATCGCTATAAAAAAGCAGCCTTATACTTGGTATAAGGCTGCTTTTTAGCAAAAGTGTTAAAAAAACTGGCGGAGTATAAGCACGTTCTAATAACGCGGCGGCACGTACATATCATTTGGGATAGGTTCACGGTAATATTCATCATCGCGTTTTCGATTGGGTAATTCGACCTCGTCACGAGGCACCTCTTTATAAGGGATTTGTTCGAGTAAATGGGCAATACAGTTTAGCCTAGCACGTTTTTTATTGTTACCTTCTACCACCCACCACGGCGCTTCAGGAATATGAGTGCGCTCAAACATGGTTTCTTTTGCTTTAGTATAATCTTCCCAAAGTCGGCGTGATTGTAAATCCATTGGTGAGAGTTTCCACTGCTTAAGTGGATCATATATTCGGCTCATAAATCGTGCATGTTGTTCATCATCAGTAATAGAAAACCAGTATTTTACTAAGCGAATGCCTGAGCGTACGAGCATACGTTCAAAATCAGGCACCGATTGAAAAAACTCTTCATACTGTGCATCTGTACAGAAGCCCATCACGTGCTCAACACCGCCGCGGTTATACCAACTACGGTCAAATAATACAATCTCGCCAGCTGCTGGTAAGTGGGCGACATAACGCTGAAAGTACCACTGCGTTTGCTCGCGTTCCGTGGGAGCAGGTAATGCGGCAACACGGCAAACTCTGGGGTTCAAACGCTGAGTGATACGTTTAATGGCACCACCTTTACCAGCAGAATCACGCCCCTCAAAGATAACGACAATGCGCTCACCGCGATCAACGACCCAATCCTGTAGCTTTATAAGCTCTCGCTGTAGTCGGACCAGTTCATGAAAGTACGTACGTCGGTCTAGCTTTTCTTGCTCGCTCATCTCGCGTCCATCAAAACGAAAATCACGTGCACAGTCATCTATTTCATTTTCTAGTTCTTCATCATAAGTATCAATTAAATCTTGATGCATTTTTCGACGTAATTCATCGTCTAGAACTTCTTTTTCGATACGTTCTGAAAGAATAGCTTGTTCTCGATTATATTGTTCCACCTGCTTTTTAGTTGCTAAAGATTCAAAGTCAGTTGTTATACGCGGTTCTGTCATCACAAGTTTCTCAGAACTAAAAATGATTTGTCTTAGCTTTTCTAATAAATATTTTGTCTTACCCATAAATATTACCTTTGGTTGGCATATTGGATTTTGTAAGATGTTGCTTCCTGATTCACTTTTATAATAACAAACTATAGACAATAAAAAATGCCCTTTAATTGAATTAAAGGGCATTTTTTGCAGACGATGCTGATTAAAACGATAGCTCAGCATGTCTCTCTATACTAAAAGCAATCCAGACTACTTTTCTAGAATACAAGTCACGCCTTGACCACCCGCTGCGCAGATAGAAATAAGGGCACGGCCTGAGCCTTTCTGATCCAGTAGTTTAGCAGCAGTTGCTAAGATACGACCACCAGTGGCAGCAAATGGATGACCTGCTGCTAATGATGAACCATTAACGTTTAGCTTAGTACGGTCAATAGCGCCTAGCGGTGCATCAAGTCCTAAACGCTCTGAACAGAAGCTTTCATCTTCCCAAGCGGCCAATGTTGATAACACTTGTGACGCAAAGGCCTCATGGATTTCATAAAAATCAAAATCTTGTAGTGTTAGACCAGCACGTTCCAGCATACGCGGTACGGCATACGCAGGCGCCATTAGCAGACCTTCAGTCGTGCCTGATTTGCCGATGAAGTCAACGGCAGCTGTTTCTTGATGAACGATATAAGCCAATGGCTTCAGACCATGCTCTTTTGCCCATTCATCAGTACCCAATAGTACACAAGAAGCGCCATCAGTCAGTGGGGTAGAGTTGGCTGCTGTCATCGTTGGATTGGCATTCTTTTTGCCAAATACAGGTCTGAGTTTAGCCAATTTTTCTAAAGTTGTATCTGGGCGCAGGTTGTTATCACGAGTCAAACCTTTGTACGGCGTGATTAAGTCGTCAAAGAAGCCTTCATCATAAGCACGTGCTAGATTTTGATGGCTGCTAAAAGCCAGCTCATCTTGCGCTTCTCGGCTGATATTCCACTCAAGTGCTGTAATGGCTTGATGATCGCCCATTGATAGACCAGTACGTGGCTCACCGTTTTGTGGTGAATCGATTAGGTCTTTTGGATTTAGACCCATCAATGCTTTCAGGCGTTGTTTGTTGTCTTTTGCGGCACCCAGTTTGATAAGTACTTTACGTAGGCCATCACCAACTGCGATAGGCGCGTCAGAGGTGGTATCAACACCGCCAGTAATGGCTGAATCGATAAGACCTAATGCGATTTTGTTGGCAGAAGCAAAGGTCGCTTGCAAGCCAGTACCGCAAGCTTGTGAGATGTCATAAGTTGGGGTATGTGGGTTCAGTGCGGTATTTAGCGCAGCTTCGCGAGTTAAGTTGATATCGCGGCTTAGTTTCATCACAGCACCAGCCACTACTTCACCTACGATTTCGCCTTGTAGGTTATAGCGTTCAACCAAACCATCTAAAGCAGCTGTTAGCATATCGGTGTTGCTGACATCAGCGTATGAGCCGTTTGAGCGAGCAAACGGGATACGGTTGCCACCTAAAATAGCCACTCGGTTTAGATTTGAGGTAGGTTTGGCTGTGCTGGTCTTTTTAGCAGTAGCAGCAGAAGTTTTAACAGCAGTCGTCGCGGCTTTATCTTCAGTTGCTTTTTTGTCCTCAACCGTTTCAGCTTCTTTAGTCGAAGCACTTACAGTTTTTTTAACAGCTGTTTCTTTTTTAGTGCTGTCAGTAGGAGTCGTTTTTGCATTTTCGTTTTTTGTATCACTGGCTTTTACAACAGTGCTTTCGATAACAGGGCTATCAGGGTGGTTGTTTTTATTACTCATAATATTATCCTTAAAAAATATGGGTAGAAGAAAAAGAGGGTAATAATAAAAAATTCAATCGAATTAAAAAAATACAGTTAAAAGATTTAAAATAGATAAGAGGTAAATATTATCATTTATTATGCGTGATGGCTGTTTAGGATAAAGCGTTTTTACGACCTTACTGTATATCTTTAGCAAACTATGTGACACTTATATATAAGGTTGATACTGGCTTTGAAAACAGTTAATAATATAACTTTCTTAGACTGGCTGGTGTTGACTATTAACATTGCATAAAAGCTGTTTTGATAATATATTGTTATCGATAATTCTATTTATCATAACTTATAGGTCTGATTTTAGCATAATGTTATGGTTTTTAAATCTAGAAAAAGCGGCCGTCTTGTGTACTTGCTTGTTTACAGATTTTTGTGGACATTGTCAGTTTTTGGACTTGTTTATGATGGCAGTGTATAGTTAGGCCAGTTTTGTACGCACTTACTAAATATCAATAATTATAATGTTGCCGATTCTATATGATAGGCACATTGGATTTTTTATTTTAATCATTTTTATAAGGATTATATTATGTCAGACCGTTACGGTGATTTTGTTCAGTCTTCTCTTGGCAAAAAAGTGGCTAAAAATTTGGGTTTGCCATTACCAGTGACTCTTGATCGTTTCGAGAGTGGTGAGAATTTAGTACGCGGTAGTGTGTTGGTTGGTCGTGCTAAGGGCGATGATAAAAGTGTTAGCGCGTCAATCTCACGTATTTTGTCAGATGTACATGCTGATGTTTATGTAAATAGCAGCGATGACATCAAAGATGAATTGGCTGATGCGAGCATCGAAGCAAAAGCCAATACTGGTGGTGATGACAAATTCAAAGTTCTATTGTTTGATGCCAGTAATATCATCAATGCTGAGCAGCTCAAAGAAGTGTATGAATTCTTCCATGCTGTTGCGCGCCGTGTCGATAAGTCTGGTCGAGTCATTATTGTTGGTCGTACGCCAGAGAGTATCACTGATAATATCGAAGCAGCAATGGCTCAGCGTTCACTTGAAGGCTTTGTAAAGTCTGTTGGTAAAGAATTTAAGCGCGGTGTTACGGCGCAGCTTATTTATGTTGAAGAAGGCTCAGAGCAAAATCTAGATTCGACGTTACGCTTTTTCACCTCAGCTCGTTCAGCGTATGTCTCAGGGCAAGTTGTCCGCGTTAGCAAAGGTGAGTCAGTTGAAGTAGATTGGACGCAGCCTCTAGGTGGCAAAACCATGCTAGTGACTGGTGCAAGTCGCGGTATCGGCGAAGCAATCGCTCGTGTGTTGGCTCGTGAAGGCGCTCACGTTATTTGTCTTGATGTACCGCAGCAGCAAGCTGATCTGCAAAAAGTCGCCAGTGAAATCAGTGGTTCTGTCGTGACCGTTGACATCACTAGTGATGACGCAGGCAAAGAAATTGCAGAAGCAGCGCAAAAGCGTGGTGGTCTAGATTCTATTATCCATAATGCTGGTGTCACACGTGATAAGACATTGGCAAACATGGATGAGAAAAAATGGGACATGGTGATCGATATCAACCTAGGCAGCATTGCTAGACTGAATCGTTACTTACTAGACAATGACGTGCTAAAAGAAAATGCACGTATCGTCTGTGTATCATCTATCTCAGGTATTGCAGGCAATATGGGTCAAACCAACTATGCCACGTCGAAAGCAGGTGTTATCGGTCTGGTTGATGCGACTGCTAAGCAACTAGAAGACAATGCTAAAGGCATGACCATCAATGCAGTGGCACCAGGATTTATCGAAACTCAAATGACGGAAGCGATTCCATTTGCTATTCGTGAAGCAGGTCGTCGCATGAACTCAATGAGCCAAGGCGGCTTGCCAGTAGATGTTGCTGAAACCATCGCATGGTTTGCATCACCTGCTTCTGGTGGCTTGAACGGTAACGTGGTTCGTGTCTGTGGTCAGAGCTTACTAGGGGCATAACACCCATTTCTAAGTAGACATAAGTAATGATTAAGCCTATAGTAAATATATAATATAGCGCATCGTTTATTACTTGCATCACATATGCTTACGAAAAAATTGCTGATAAATCGTAATAAAGCTGCCCAAGGGTGGCTTTTTTATGATAAAAACACAGAAACCATCAGCCAAATTATTTTTCGTTATAATAAGTGCTTGTAACCTGTATTAAAAATCACGTAGATTATTTATACTTTGGATTGAGTATAGCGCTTAAGATACAGTTTACTGGTAAGCCTTAACGAACGACTTTATAGCATCTCTGTATGCACCAAGAAAATTTGCTCAAGCCCCACTTAGGATTTATTATGTCAGACAAGCATTATGATGCGCTGCCAAAAGCGCATACGACCTACGCCAATATCGTCAAAAGTTTATTACCTATCGTCAATAATGGTAAAGTTAGTAGAGATCAATTGCCGCAATCGACCTACTATGTGGACGATCTGCACATCGATCAGGGTAACTTAAACGATTATCGTAAAATTTGTGGCTTTGCTGATAACGGCAATATCCCGATTACGTACTTTTCGGTGCTGTCTCAAACGCTGCAAATGAACATGATGGTTAAAGAGCCGTTCCCATTTGCTATGCTAGGGCTGGTACACGTTGATAACAGTGTGACCCAGTATCGTCCAATTGGTGAGCGCGAAACGGTCGCTATGTCTGTCACCTTTGATAATTTGCGTGACCATGCTCAAGGTCAGCAATTTGACTTTGTGACAACGGTTAAATCAGAGGACAAGGTTATTTGGGAAGGGACATCGACTTATCTGTCACGTAGCAAACAACCAAGCCGTAGCAAAGACAAAAAAAGCACGCCGCGTCCAGTCGTGGTCAAGCCGTCAGTTAATCCAGAAGGCGTGCACAGTATCTTTGAAGTACCAGAAGATATCGGTCGTCGCTATGCCTTTGTATCTGGCGACTTTAATCTTATCCACTTACATCCATTATCTGCGCGTGCTTTTGGCTTCCCTAAAGCCATCGCTCATGGTATGTGGTCAAAGGCTAAGTGTCTTGCCATGATGGATGAGTTGCCAGACGCTTGTACCGTTGATGTGTCATTCAAATTGCCTATCTTTTTGCCAGCAGAAGTTGAGCTCATTGCTGATCCAGTGGCACAGCTTGAAAGCGCAGATGGTACTTGTGAATTTGGCTTGTATAGCTCTAAAAATGACAAGCCGCATTTGGCAGGTACGGTTAAATTACAGAGTGATAGTTAACAAAAGCTAGCATAACAGTCAGTAACATGACTGCCGTTTAACTAACAACTATTTCCATAGCAAACTTAACGAACAACTTTATACTTATGACTGCACATACGGAAGCAACAAGCCCAGAACAACTTGATAATTCAGCTGCCAATGACGATGTCGCGAATAATAACGTTGTTAACAATGGGGCTGAGACTGCCAGCGCTACGACTGACCAAGACACTCCTGATAATGGTGTCAATCTAGCTGCTATTTTTGAGCATTATTTTCGTCCTGATGATAACACCATTGTATGCGGTGCACTCGATGACGAAAAGGTGCTAGCTTTAGCGAAAGCGGGTGTCGAGCTAGTGATTAATTTGCAGCCTGATAACGAATTAAGCTTTGATGAATCATCAGCGGTTGAGCAGGCAGGTATGCACTATGAGCATCTGCCTATTAGCGGCGCGGCGGATTTAAAACAGCTGAAAATATTAGCGTTTGACAACATATTACGCCAAAATCATGGCAAAAAAATAGCCGTACATTGCGGAACTGGTAACAGAGTTGGCGCGGCAATTGCCTTGCGTGCAGGTTGGTTGCGTGGGCGTAAGATGGATACTGCTATGGAACGTGGGCGCAGTCATGGTTTGACTAAGCTTGCCGAAGAAGTTCATAATCGTCTATTGGTACCGCGTTAAAATATAAGCACGTTTGGCGAGTAAAAAGGCGACCGATAGGTGGCCTTTTTTTTGAGTAAATAAAAACAAGTCTGACACCGCTAATCGTATTTTTTGGGATTGGTATAATACTAAGCGCTAAGGTTTTTCATACTTAGCTATTTTATAAAACAGAGCAGGGCAACTATGACCGATAATAATAAAACCAATCATAATAATCAGATCAATACACAGCTTCAGCAGCACTTACAGCAACTGCTCACCGATTTACAGCTGGATGATGCGCCAGCAGGTGGTGCGGTGGCTGTCTATCAGGCTGGCAAGTGTATTGCTCAGGCAAGTACGGGGTTGGCACGTTTGGATATGTCATGGCAGCCTGACACTTTAGCGATAAACTTTTCGACAGGTAAAGGCATATTGGCGACGCTGGTACATGTACTGGTTTCGCAGCAGATGCTTGATTATGACACGCCTATTGCGCACTATTGGCCAGTATTTTCGGCACAGGATAAAGGTGAGATTACGCTACGCAATGTGATGTCACACCAAGCCAATTTATTTTCCATTCAAAGTATCGAGGTAGACAGTGAGGCGTTGCTTGATTGGGAATACATGCTCAAGACGGTTGCTGCCATGCCGATCACTGCACCAGACCATGCCGAGCTATATGACAGTGCTTATAGTGCTTTAGTCTATGGTTGGGTATTGGGCGGTGTGATAGAAGCCGTTACTGAACTGTCTTTGGCTGAGGCGCTGCACCATTATCTCACTGAGCCTTTAGGTATTGCTGATAGCTGTTACTTTGGCGTACCAGCAAGCAAAGTCAACCAAGTGGCAAAGCTGGCTAAAGATTTTGAGTCTTCAAATGAAGACAACTCACAACTGCGTAGTAAGCGTCAAAAACCAACCTTAAAGGTAGATTCACAAAGTGTGTTACGTGCTTACGAAAACCTGCCTAGTTATGCATGTTGGCAGCAGCAAGCCTTAGCGAATATGAAATCAGCAGATATTGGTCAAGCTGATGAGCGAACCAGCTTACCTGTGTTGGACACGGCTTATATTAATCGTTTGTACTTTGACACGAGCAAGCTCAATCTAAAAAACTATAAGGCAGCGCTCATACCAGTTGGAAAACAAGCGATCGATTATCATAGTCGTGAAACGCTACAGGCCGTGATTCCAGCCGCCAATGGTGTCGCCTCAGCTCAGGCATTGGCAACCATTTATGCTATGCTTGCCAGTGGCGGCGAGTGGCAAGGACAAACGCTTATTGATAGCAGAACCTTTGAACAGCTATCCACACCACAAGTCTCAGGACTAGATGCTGTCATGCCAGCAGCGATGCATTGGCGCTTGGGTTATCATCGCCGGTTTGATATTTGTCAAAACGAAGCTAGTGAAGGGGTGGATGTAAGCAAGCAAGGATTTGGACACATGGGCTACAACGGCTCAGTGGCTTGGTGTGACCCTGAGCGCCAGTTGTCATTTGCCTTTGTCCATAATTTTGATTCAACGATGCTCAATGATATTCGTCAGTTTGCGCTAACGGAATCTGTGTTGAGTATGATTGATGCAGCACTTTAAAAACCTTATTGATAATTTCAATGAGGCTTATTCGGTGTCATTTTAAGTAGCCTAGTTGCACTCAAGCCATGAATGAAGATTGAGGCTAGAATCACAATTGAGCAGACAATCCATAACTTGAGTGCATCTTCATCACCGAAGAACCCTTGGTTTAGCGCATAAGATAAATAATACAACGTACCAATACCACGGATGCCCAATGCTGAGATGGCGTATTTTTCAGTGCTAGGAAGATTCAACCCTGATAAAGCGATAAACCCACCAATGGGACGTATCAATAATAAGAAGGTGAAGCTGACGATGTAAACACGCCACGTCAGCTCAACACCTGACTGTAATCCTTGACCTAGAAAAATGCCAAACATAACCAGTACGAGCGACATAAGCAAGCCCTCTGATTGTTCTGCAAAATCATGGAGCTTATGATGGTAGCTGTGTTCATGCTCTGAACGCCGGAAGGCAAATGCCGCAATAAAGACAGCAATGAAACCATAACTATGTACAAACTCTGCTAATCCATATGCCACAAGTGTCAGGGCGATGACCACATAGCCTTGTGAGATAGTGGTATCTTGGGTATATTTTGAAAATACGAGCCTTGCCATAAGTTTGCCAACGATGATACCCACCACCAAACCTGCGCCAATCTTCCACAGTACATCATGGGTGAACCACGACCAAAGCATCTCACTGGTAAAGCGATTGCCCTCACTAAATGCTTCCGCTATTTTTATGGCCAAATAAACGAAGGGAAACGCCAGTCCGTCGTTAAGTCCTGCCTCTGAGGTGAGAGTAAAGCGCGGTGTGTCTTCGCCGCCTGTATTAGGCGGCCCTACCTGAATGCTAGATGCCAATACTGGATCAGTTGGAGCAAGTACAGCTCCTAGCAAAATAGCTGCTCCAAGGCTCAAACCAAATGCATAATATCCCAGCACGGCCATCGCAAAGATACCAATCGGCATGGTAATCAGTAATAGGCGTACTGTCGGCTTCCACAATCGCCAAGACAGCTTGGTATCAATCTTGATACCAGCGCCCACCAATGATACGAGTACCACAATTTCGGTTAGTTTTTCAATAATTAAACCGTTATCCATCGGGTCTAAAAACGATAAGGTCGTCCACCAGTAGCCCATGATTAGACCAAAGCTGACCTGTAGCATCGGTAGGGAGATGGGTGTGCGTTTAAACATAATAGGAAATAACGCTCCTAGTAAAAAAGCGACACCGCAAATTAATAAGAATAAATTATAGTTTTCGATCATAAGGGTTACGCACGCCGCGATGTTGTTAAAAGTCAGTCTGTGGGATTAAGGAGTAATATGTTTCATCATTATTTTTATTAAATTTATATTTATTGAATTCATATTAAGGATAACTCCAATAAGTGGCGCAGAGAATTACCATGCCAGCAACAGTTCTATCATGACGTTTAAAAATATTTTTTACCGCAAAAAATCGTTATTAAAACGTCTGCTGCGTTGTTTTTTGGTGAAAAAAAAGCCTGCATCGCGCAGGCTTCATTGATTGTGTAACTATAGCTGTGTTTTAAACATTAATAACAGATGCTTTCGGTTTAGCGTTCAACCTGACTGACATCACGTATCGCACCTGTATCGGCACTGGTCGTCATGGCAGCATAAGCACGTAGCGCAGGGGTCACGTAACGATCACGGCTCACAGGCTTCCATGCATCACGTCCGCGTGCTTCCATCGCTTCACGACGCGCGGCCAAGTCGGTATCGCTCACTTGCATGTTGATGGTACGATTTGGGATGTCGATATGGATGGTATCGCCTTCTTCAACCAGACCAATGGCGCCACCTTCAGCTGCTTCAGGGCTGGCATGACCGATTGATAGACCTGACGTACCACCAGAGAAACGACCATCGGTGAGTAGAGCACATTCTTTACCCAAGCCTTTTGATTTTAGGTAAGTCGTTGGGTAAAGCATTTCTTGCATACCAGGGCCACCTTTAGGGCCTTCGTAGCGGATGATGACAACATCACCAGCAACGATATCATCAGCCAATACTGCTGCGACAGCATCATCTTGCGACTCAAATAGGCGCGCGCGACCAGTAAAGACTAAGATGCTTTCGTCGACGCCTGCGGTTTTGACCACACAGCCACGCTCGGCGATGTTGCCATACAATACGGCCAAGCCGCCATCTGTAGAGTAGGCATGTTGGGCACTGCGAATACAACCTGACTCACGGTTGACGTCGAGGTTTGACCATTCTTTTGATTGTGAAAATGCCTCAGTGGTACGTACGCCACCAGGCGCTGCAAGGAAGCGTGCGCGTGCCTCAAGGTTATCAGCGTTCATGATATCCCACTTATCAATCGCAGCTTTCATCGTTGGACTATGGATGGTTGGTACGTCAGTGCTCAAGAGACCAGCACGATCAAGCTCAGCCAGTAAGGCAAAGACACCACCCGCACGATGCACATCTTCCATATGATATTTTTGTGAAGCAGGGGCAACTTTTGCAAGACAAGGCACACCGCGGCTTAGACGGTCGATATCTGACATTTTAAAGTCAACTTCGGCTTCGTTCGCTGCGGCTAACAGATGCAAAATAGTGTTGGTCGAGCCGCCCATGGCGATATCTAATGTCATTGCATTTTCAAACGCAGCTTTGCTAGCAATTGAGCGCGGTAATACTGAATCGTCATCTTGCTCATAGCGACGTTTGGCAAGCGAGACAATGGTGCGACCCGCTTCTAAGAATAGCTCACGGCGTAGTGAGTGAGTGGCCAATAGCGAGCCATTACCCGGTAGTGCCAAGCCTAAGGCTTCAGTTAAGCAGTTCATCGAGTTGGCCGTAAACATACCAGAGCATGAACCACAAGTCGGGCAGGCTGAGGCTTCGATAGCGGCCACATCTTCATCACTAATGCTGTCATCAGCGGCATCCATCATCGCATCAACAAGATCCAGCTTACGAACTGCGCTGCTGTCACTGCTATCAGTATTGTGGCTCTTACCAACCGTACTGGCTAAGATTTTGCCCGCTTCCATTGGGCCACCTGAAATAAATACCACTGGGATATTAAGGCGCATAGCGGCCATCAACATACCTGGTGTGATTTTATCGCAGTTAGAAATACACACTAGCGCATCCGCGCAGTGGGCATTGACCATATATTCCACAGAGTCAGCAATGAGGTCGCGGCTAGGTAGCGAGTACAACATACCGCTATGACCCATGGCAATACCGTCATCGACCGCAATAGTATTGAACTCTTTTGCAACACCGCCGGCTTGCTCAATCTCACGTGCGACCAGTTGTCCAAGATCTTTTAGATGCACGTGACCGGGTACAAACTGGGTAAATGAGTTGGCAATGGCAATAATTGGCTTGCCAAAGTCGCCATCAGTCATGCCAGTTGCACGCCATAATGCGCGAGCGCCTGCCATATTACGACCACCAGTAGAGGTTTTTGAGCGATAATCCATGTGATATTCCTTACAAATAGGCGAGGTTTATGAAAATGTTCAGCCTCAGCTGTGATATTGATAGTGTGCTTTTTATGATGCGTGAGGACTAGTGAATAATTCTAGGTTGTTACCATACCATTAGATATGAATACCTAAAAACAATTCGTTGCTTATGATAAATGATGGATCAAAAAAGCGCTATTCAAGACGCTCCAATATTGCTGTCTCAAACCACGGCAGCTCGACTTTATCTGCATCTAGTTTGGCGAGAGTCACTAACGCATGAGGCGATGGCAAAAGCTGATAGTCGCTACTCACCTCAATGTTTATGATCTGAGCGTTAGCGGGTGCTTGTTCGTCGATACTGACCAACGGCTGCTGAGTGTTCTTATAGAGCACATCCACTCGGCCAAAAAACTGCCAGTCTTTAAAAGCTGCGGTAATCGCGTCTGCGGCTTCCTTGGTATATATCTGCTGTGTTTCTTTGCCTGAGTTGGTCCAATGTAGACGTACTGCTAGTTGCAGGCTCTCACTAAAGACGACCAATGAGCCGATGACTTTGACATGCCACGGGCTAGTCAATAGCTCTTCACTAATACCAATGAGTTGAGCAGCTTCATGAGCT
Source organism: Psychrobacter sp. NZS113 (assembly GCF_015864825.1). Classification (GTDB taxonomy): domain Bacteria; phylum Pseudomonadota; class Gammaproteobacteria; order Pseudomonadales; family Moraxellaceae; genus Psychrobacter. The sequence goes on along the minus strand of NZ_JADYWL010000005.1, from coordinate 221,650 downwards.
GTCATGGGTATATTGAATTTAGCCAGTAACGCAGGTGTGAGTGGATGTGTCTGTTTAATGGTATCGTCTAAACTGTCGTAATGATATAGAAAGGGCAGCGGAAGGTCTTGAGTGACTGTCTTTTTGCTGATTTTACAGTTATGAATCCGCCAAGCAATTGTTTTATCAGTTAATGCATCTGCCAAAATAATGGTGTTCGGCGCAAGGGTTTGCGCACTATTACTAGTGTTTGCTTGCTCCGCATCGTTCACAGACACTGTGTCATCAGATACAGAGATTGATGGCGTGTCATTGATTGTAGAATGAGCGTGATTGTCATCTGATTGAGTCGTCAAAGTAGGCGAGTCCATAAACATCATGTTATTAAAATAGAGGGTTAATATAACATTTTAAGGGTGTGGCCCGCTAATAAATTGGTGAGTGAGTATTGTTGAAATATGGCTTGATATTTTTCAAATACGATTGTGATAGCGACTTGTACTTAACTGGTATTTCGTCCACTATATGACAGACGCTTTTATCTATTTTAGATAACTATGAAGTAAGTAATTGACTAATAATAAAACTCTCAAAGGAAAAATAATGACTGAATTGAATCAACAAACTATTTATGATGACAACAACATTTTCGCCAAAATGCTAAACGGTGATATTCCATATCATAAAGTGTATGAAGATGACAAAACTCTTGCCTTTATGGATATCATGCCACAAGCTGAAGGCCATGTATTGGTCATACCAAAACAGAAGGCCGTTGATTTGGCCGATCTTGAGCCAGAGTATGCTGCGGCTGTTTTGATGACGTCTAAGAAAGTCATGCAAGCCCAGCGCCAAGTGTTCGAACGTGAAGGTATTATTCAAATGCAGTTAAACGGCGCACAAGCTGGTCAGACCGTTTTTCATTACCATGTACATTTGATTCCATCGAGCATTCATGAGCTGGGTCGTCACGCTGCTGCGATGGCTGATCAGGAGAAACTAGCAGCAATTGCCAGTCAACTTGCTACTGTGATTGATGCTGAATAAGTAAAACATAGTCAATTATCATCAGAGATTAGAAACATTGATCTAGAATCGAGTCATACTAATAAAAAGGCAGCTAACAAGCTGCCTTTTTTGTTTGCTTGGTAATAGTCATGTAACAATCTTTGAAGTAATGTTACGAATTCAGTGCTTACCTATGGTTTCTGCAAGGAGTGTGATAAAAATCATATCTATGTAAGTTCATTTGATTCACTTTTTGAGTATATTATTTTTTATGAGTAAATTACCTCGTTCGACTATTTTATTGCCAGTGTTTGTGCCAGCAGCCATTATTATGCTGTTATTAGTGGTTGGTACGGCTATCAACCCTGATGCTGCGGGCGCATTATTCAGTGACGTGCTGAATTTTACCACCGAAACGTTTGGTTGGTTTTATATGCTGGCAGTGGCATTGTTTTTATTGTTTATTATCGCATTGGCCTTTTCGCCTTATGGCGGGATTAAGCTTGGCCCCGATCATGCAGAGGCTGAATATAAGTTTCTTGAATGGTTTGCCATGCTGTTTTCGGCAGGCTACGGGATTGCGCTGCTCTTCTTTGGTGTGGCAGAGCCCGTCATGCATTTTGCCAGTCCGCCTATGTCTGCGCCAGAGACCATTGCCGCTGCAAAAGAAGCGATGCAAATTGCTTACTTTCATTGGGGTTTTCACATTTGGGCGATTTATGCCGTAGTTGGGCTATCGCTGGCATACTTCTCCTTTCGCCATGGCTTGCCGCTGTCGATGCGCTCCACGCTATATCCTTTGATTGGCGATAAGATACATGGCCCTATCGGTCATGCGGTCGATGTGTTTGCGATTGTCGGTACCATGTTTGGTATCGCAACCAGTTTGGGTCTATCGGTATCGCAAATCAACGCGGGTCTGAATTATCTCATGCCAGATTTGGTGCCTGTCAGTACGGGCGTTCAGGTCATTGCTATTGCAGTGATTACCGCTGCTGCACTGGTATCAGTGCTGGCAGGTATGGATAAAGGCGTAAAGCGACTGTCTATCTTAAATATGCTATTGGCAACCGCCTTAATGCTTTTTGTATTTATCGTGGGACCAACAATATTCATCCTCAATGCCTTTATGGAAAATACAGGTAGCTACTTGGGTAATATCGTTGAGCGTACCTTTAGTCTGCAAGCTTATGAGCATAATGACTGGATTGGTAACTGGACGCTATTTATCTTTGCATGGACGATTGCATGGGCACCATTTGTTGGCTTGTTTATCGCCAAGATTAGCCGTGGTCGTACGATTCGTGAGTTCGTGTTAGGGGTGATGTTAGTACCGACTTTCTTTACCTTTTTCTGGTTTGCTGTATTCGGTGATACCGCGCTGAACATGATTATGATTGATGGCTATACCTCATTAATCGGTGACGTGCAAAACAATCAAGCAATTGCTTTGTTTAAGCTATTAGAGAACCTGCCATTTACTCAGTTTGTCTCTTCACTAACGGTTCTATTGATTATTACCTTTTTTGTGACCTCATCGGATTCTGGCTCATTGGTCATTGATGCGCTAGCAGCTGGTGGCCGTAGTGATACACCATGGTGGCAGCGGACATTTTGGGTCGTGACAGAAGGTGCGGTCGCGTCAGCACTGCTACTGGCTGGTGGACTAGAAGCCTTGCAAACAGCCGCTATTGTGAGTGCGTTGCCGTTTGCCATTATTATGTTGATTGCGATGTTTGGGATGTGGCGTGCGTTACGTATCGAAGGCCATCGTAACCAAAGCTTGGACAACAACAGCAAGCTACCACCGCATCTGCTCAATTCATCCGCATGGCGCGATCGTATTGATTATATAACTGATCAGCCCACACGAGACAAAGTCTTAAGCTATATCAAAAATGTGGTCATGCCATCGATGACTGAGGTTTCAGAGAAATTCGCTGAAACAGGTTGGAAGCCCTCTGTGAATTATGATGCCGTTAATAATCGTGCGGTACTTGAGCTACAGCGCGGTGACGATGTCGAGTTCTGGTATGAGGTGCGCTTGTCAGAGCATGATGCCCCTGATTACTACACTGAAAAGATGGTTAGTGATTTGCCACAAGAGCATCATCACCGTGCAGAAGTATATCTGCGTCGCGGTGGTCAAACTTATGATTTGTACGGTTATAAATCAGACTCTGTCATCAACGATATCATCGATCAGTTCGAAAAATATCTGCACTTCTTAAACGTGTCTCCAGATAGCCTACCATGGCGTATGCAAGAGCACGATGAAGACATCACACTAGAGCAGGGTAGTGTGTTTGATAAATAATCGGCTTCATGATGAATGAGTGTTTATTGATGCAAGTTATTCACGTTAATAGCTTGCAATAAGTGTAGGATTCCTTAGAATAACGGCTTGTTTTCTCTGCAGATCAAGCCGTTTTTTTATGTCTATAGATTCTCCTGTTTTACCCTCGTCTTTGCCAGTGTCTGAGCATCCATTATTGCAGCCGTTAACTATCGGTGGTCTGACGATTGAAAATCGTCTGATGGTGGCTCCTATGGCGGGTGTGACAGACAATCCTTTTCGCCGCCTGTGTAAGTCATTTGGCGCAGGTCACGCAGTCAGCGAGATGATTATCGCTGATACTGCGCTTTATGCACGCAAAAAATCCTTATATCGTGCCAATTTCGATAATGAAATCGCGCCTATTTCTGCGCAGATAGCAGGGGCTGAACCGGATAAGCTGGCTGAAGCTGCTCGTTATCAAATTGATAATGGTGCGCAGATTATCGATATCAATATGGGCTGCCCTGCCAAAAAAGTCTGCCGTAAGCTGGCAGGGTCTGCGTTGCTGCAGGATGAAGATTTGGTTGCGCGCTTGCTAGATGCTGCTGTCAACGCGGTCGATGCCCCTGTGACATTAAAAACGCGACTGGGTTATGAAAATGGCCGTGAAAATATCTTGCGAGTGGCCAAGCGGGCAGAGCAAGCAGGCATTGCCGCGATTGCCATACACGGGCGTACGCGTGAGGATATGTATACGGGTGAGGCGCGTTACGAGCTGATACGTGAAGTCAAAGAAAGCATCAGTATTCCAGTCATCGCCAACGGTGATATCGATAGCGCACAAAAAGCCCAACGCGTGTATGAGCTGACAGGTTGTGATGCCGTGATGATAGGGCGTGCCGCCCAAGGTCAACCATGGATATTTCGTGATATTGGGCATTTCTTACGGACTGGTGAGACTTTAGAGGCACCTAGTGTCAGTGAAATCAAAGAGATCGTACTGGCGCACTTGCAAGAGTTATATGGCTTTTATGGTGAGTATTCTGGCTGCCGTATCGCGCGCAAGCATATCGCTTGGTATACAACGGGTATTCCAAACTCTAATGCTTTCAGGCAAGCGATGTATGGTGAAGAGAGTACTGCTGGACAGTTTCGCGTTGTAGAGAGTTTTTTAAAAGCCCATGAGTGATAAGTAGCGCAGGTGTTTACCGCTACAACCACATTAGGCTATTAAAGAAGCCTCAAGGCTGATCATGTGGTTCTGTCTTTGGTGTTTGTTTAGTCGCTGACGGTTCTTTTTGCCAAGGAAATCGGCCTTCTAATTCGACTTGTAGTGACAAACTCAGAAAGGTTCGAATAAGCACGATAAACCCCAATACTAAAACGCTGCGTAGCGTAGGCTCTGTGACGACAGTGGCCATAATATCGGCCGCAATCAGAACCTCTAGCCCTAACAGAATAGATTTGCCAACGGTCTGCCTGATTTCGACATAAGTATCATGATTGAAGCCGCCTGTTCGGCGAACGCCTCGATAAAAAGCAAAAAACAATCCGAAAAACATAATAAGTACGCCAATGATTTCTACTATCTTGGCAATCACATCAATGTAATGTGCTAGAGTTGCAATCAAAATATATTCCTCATGAATGTTCAGTGAAATCGCAAATGCGGTAATCACGCTATTATAAGTTTTTGAACTCCCAAAGTCGTCAAATTATCTGGATGCGATGGCTGTTTTATTCACTTTAGTCCATGCTTTCTTGCTATTCTATAATTGAGATGATCGTAGGCATAGGACAAACAAAAAGGACTTTTTATGGCCAATCCCTCGAAACAAGCGATAACCAAAGCAGTAACAGGTAAGAATATTATTATTACAGGGGCTTCAAGTGGTATTGGCGAACGTACTGCTTTTTTGCTTAGCGAATGCGGTGCTCATGTTATCCTATTAGCACGTACTGAAGACAAACTGAGAGCCGTGAAAGAAAGTATCGAAGAGCTGGGCGGCAAGGCCAATTATTACCCTTGTGATTTGACTGATATGGATGCTATTGAAAAAGTTAGTGAGCAAATTTTGATAGATTTTGGCCATGTTGATGTCTTGGTCAATAACGCTGGGCGCTCAATTCGTCGTTCAGTTCATGAATCGGTCGATCGTTTCCATGATTTTGAGCGTACGATGGATATTAATTACTTTGGCGCTGTCAAAATAGTTCTTGGATTTTTGCCGACGATGATTGAACGTCAGACGGGTCAAATTGTTAACATATCCTCGATTGGTGTACTGGCAAACAGTCCGCGCTTTGCCGCTTATGTCGCATCCAAGTCGGCATTAGATGCTTTTAGTCGCTGCTTAGCTGCTGAAGTAAAAGGGGACAATGTGACGATTACCAATATCTTTATGCCATTGGTTCGTACACCTATGATAGCCCCAACCAAGCTATACCGCTACATGCCTGCGTTGATGCCTGATGAAGCCGCGTTGATGGTCGCAAGAGCTATCGTCGATAAGCCAAATAGTATTGCCAGTAATATGGGCAAATTCGCGTCAGCTACTTACTCATTGGCACCAGCGATCAACGTCGGTATTCAATCGATAGGCTATCGTATTTTCCCAAGTACCCGCGCTGGACTGACTACCGATAAGAAGCTAAACCTTGCTCAGCGTGCTTTCGCCAGAATCCTTCCTGGTGAGTATCACTAAAATAGTAGATTTATTGGCTCTGATATAAGATTAAAGAGGATACTGCGGTATCCTTTTTTAGTACCTTAAGAGATATTAATACTTATATGAATGGGTAGAGTAGCGGTGCTTTTTAGCTATCTAGTGACTAGAACCACGAGACTATTAGATGCTTTAAGATTTTGTTTTTAGCACCTCAGCATAGATGCCTCGTTTACGATGCTAACCAAGGCGGTTGAGAGTATAGTAGAATAGATTTGCCATGATTTAATCATATCGACTTCTATGCTCAATGAGATTATTAATTAAGCTTTGTACATCCAAAAAATCCTAACAGCTACATAGATACACACTAAGCACTCATTCTCTGAGTGTTAAAAAATCCACATAAGATAATTTGAAGAGGTAAGAATGTTAGTTAAGTTGCTACGAGAAGGTCTAGGACGAATTATTGCTGGTATAAGTGTTATGACTCAAGGTAATGCTATGAAACGCACTGAAGAAGAACAAGCTCTCGTTAATAAGGCTGGTGCAGATCTATCGTTGTATCAATTTCAATCTTGTCCTTTTTGCGTAAAAGTACGTCGCCAAATTCATAAATTGAATGTGCCTATTGAGCTTCGAGATGCAAAAAACAATGAGCAATTTCGCAATGAGCTTGCTGAAAATGGTGGACGGATAAAAGTGCCTTGTTTACGTATTCAAGAAAACGATGATGTTCAATGGATGTATGAATCTAATGATATCAACGCTTACTTGCAACAGCGTTTTGGCTAGGGCGTATCCTCAATTCGAACAACAACTGTTAAACAGGCTAAAAACGGCTAAAGTATGGGCATTGAAAACATGGATATCGAAAGCGGAACCGAAACAGAAACCGCTAACCAAGCTAACCAAATAGAAATCATCTATGAAGATGAGCATTTAGTGGCGATTAACAAAGAAGCTGGTCTACTGGTGCATCGTAGCTGGCTGGATAAAGGCGAGACGCGCTTTGCCATGCAACTGACTCGTGATGCGGTCGGTTGCCATGTGTTTCCGGTGCACCGGTTAGACAAGCCTACATCAGGCGTATTGTTGTTTGCTAAGAGCCCAGCCGTGGCCCGTAGCCTGACCGAGGCGTTTACTGCACACAAGGTGACCAAGCAATATTTAGCTGTAGTGCGCGGCTTTATGTCAGAGCAGGGCAGCGTTGATTATGCGTTGAGCTTTAAGCCCGATGCGATTGCCGATAAGTTTGCCAATTTGGACAAACCTGCTCAAGAAGCAGTGACGCACTGGCAGAGTTTGGCACAAATTGAACTACCATTTGCGGTGTCAAAAAAGCACGCTACTAGCCGCTATAGTCTCATGCGCTTAACACCAGAGACTGGGCGCAAACATCAGCTGCGTCGACATATGAGACATTTATTCCATCACATCGTGGGTGATACGAGCCATGGTGATGGACGACATAATCGGTTTTTTCGTACTCAATATGATTGCGCACGTATGCTACTGCACGCCCAGACTTTAGCGCTTAGCCATCCGGTTACTGGTGAGCCGTTATTGCTAAAAGCGGGATTGGATGATCAATGGATGCGTATTATGGAAGAATTTGGTTGGATAAATAGTACTGAAGATTGAGCAGCGTAAAGTTGAGAGTTTATCACCAGTATGTTTAGTCTAATAATAGTCTTTTAGACTGAATCGGCTTATATCTGGATGTACTTCATGATTGGAGTAATTCACCGCTAACTATTTGAAATATGTTTCAGTGCTGGCAACCCAATAAAGGCTCATATCTTCTTTTTTCAATGGTACAGTCGCGAGTGTACGACCTTCATTGTCAGTGAATTCAATTTCATATACAGGAGGAGTCACATCAAAAATATGTACTACAGTACCCAAATGACCTGCTCTGATATTGTCTTGAATATCTTTTGATACCTTAATAACATCGTTTATATTCAACATATTGCTAATCCTTATTTGTCATAAAGTCTGTTGTAGGAATATGTTCGTTGCGCTATACAGAATCTACAGCTAAAAATTTTTGTACTTAGATTTTTCTTGCTTTCACTTATCTAAATTTTGCAGGTTATAGTTCAATATTTTCTCTGCTATCTGTCTAGTTCTTTGTTCATAAACTTTATTATTTACGATTTTGTTAAGATAAGTCGAAAAGTATACATTCAAATCATCGTTATTTTCATTATCAAGCCATTCAACAGCTAATTTGACCCAGTAAGGTATATCGTGTAAAAATCCTTCCTCAATAATTTCTTTTACTGGAAAACTATTAATTGCTTCAATATCGTTAGAATCTATCATTCCAATATAAAAGCTCTTTTTTTGTTCAAGAAAAGGAAAAAGAGACATTAATACTTCGAATATACCAACATCTAAGTCAAGATATTCATCTTGATATTTCAATTGCCAATTTTCCATATAAACTAACATTACGTCATTAAATATGGGTGAGGTTATTTTAGTCATGTAATATTCCTGAGTTCAAATCTATTCATTATTTAGGATTTTGAAGCCATATACTTGCATAGTCTCAACGAATATTTTTCTAATTTTTAGATTTTGGTTTTTATAAAAAGGCCTTTATTGCTCATTAGTTACAAAAGTCTCATCACTTGTTCTCTAGACTATACCTATGGCGAACCAATCAAGTGCTTGCATCGGTTTGGTTCCCTAGTGAGGACTTGAACAATAGGCTGTAGGTTAATGATATCAGCTGTCTCTCAGAATGTTGAGTTTCCGACAATTCTGGGGTGGTTACATTAAAACTAATATCACTTATTCAGAGATAACAGGCTGCCACCTAGATTTATCAATAGACATATTAATAGTCGTCCATTGCTTACCATCAACCATTATATGTTGATTTATCAGCGGGTTTTTGACAAAGCCAACTTGCTCATAGCATTTAATAGCCCCCACATTCCAATCATATACATTCAAATGCACGTATTCACACGCCATATCATTGAAAGCCTTGTTTAATAATAGCCGTATGATTTCTTTACCTAAACCTTTACCTCGCATATCAGGATGACCAATCAGCACTCTACATAGCTTAGAAGTCTTATTATCTTCACGGTAAATCTCTGCCATCCCTATAATTTGGGTGTTTAGTAACCCATTATCATGACTTTCTGTGAAAGTAACTTTAAATGAATACCTTCGGCTATCGTTTAAATATTCTTTTATTTGCTCTTTATCAATAGGGTGTTGAAAAATACCACCGCTAAATTGAATCAATTCATGTTCGTTACTAATCCAGCTATTTAAAAAATCATAGTCATCAGGTATAAATGGTTCCAAATATATCATCACTAATCCTTATTTTAATTAACGGCTCATCATATTAGCAGAACGCTAAAGTAAGGGTATACAACTAATAGTTTATTAAGATTTTTGACCAGACAGGGTGATAAAGATGTAATAGTAGAATTAGTAAAAGGGCTTGGGGTAAGATTGAGGCTAAAACGGATTCTGAAATTTTTTAATAATTGAGGAGCTTTACTTAAATGAATGACATAGGTATTGAAAGTTTTTTAAATGAACTATATATGAAAGGTCAGATTAACGATTTAAAATCTATCAATAAAATTGATAAGTACCTCAATATAACGCCAGATACAGGTAAGTTCTTAGGTTTGCTGGCTCAAATTACGTCAGCAGAAAGAATATTAGAAATAGATACTTCAAATGGTTATTCTTCTGCTTGGTTAGCATTATGCACTGATGAAGCCGTTCAGATCACCACAATAGAAAAAGATCCTAAGAAGGTTAGCGCTGCAAGGGAGAATTTTTTAAGTACAGGTTTAGTGGATAGGATTAAGATTATTGAGGGTGACGCCCCCATGATCTTATCAGAAATGACTGAAAGCTTTGACTTGGTTTTTGTTGATATGGATCGAAAATTGTATTTAGATATCTTGGAGGATGTAATACGGTTAACTAGGACAAAAGGCGTCATTGTGTTTGATAATGCAGTCTCTCATAAAGAGGAAATGACAGAAGTTTTTAATTATTTCAATGGTAATTCACAGTTTCACACCTACTTAGCTCCCATTGGTAAGGGTGAGTTCGTAGCGCTAAAAAAATGGTAGGTCGCTGCCAATTGGACTAAATTAAAATTTAAATATTTGGGATGTCGATAGCAAAAAATGCTCGCGGAACTACCAAAGTCGACATGCAAATTACACAACAATTCGTATTTAAGGATAAGTATAATGAAAATTGAAATACGTCATGCCGAGCCAGAAGATGCAGAAGCGTTGCAAGCCATTCATGCAGATGAGGCCTTATATGCAAATACTTTACAGTTGCCTATGCCATCCAAGACTCTATGGCGCAAACGACTGGCGGATATATCTGAAAATACGTATGTACTGGTGGCTGAAGTTGAGGGTGAAGTAATAGGGTGTCTAGGGCTTGAGACCATGATATCAAAACGTCGACGCCATGTAGCAAGTTTTGGGGTCAGCGTAAAATCCGCGTCACAAGGAAAGGGTGCGGGGCGAGCGCTTATAAACGCCGCGCTAGATTTGGCCGATAATTGGTTGGATATAAGACGTATTGAGATTACTGCTTACACTGATAATACCGGAGGCATTGGTTTATATAAAAGCTTAGGCTTTGTGATAGAAGGTGAGATGGTGGATTATGCTTATCGCAACGGCGAGTATATCAATGCCTATCAGATGGCAAGAATTCGAAAAGCTAAAAATGATAGTATCAACGGCTTTACTCATTGAAACAGTCGCAGTGTACTTAGTAGTGTACCTGCCATACACAGTCTATTTGTGATCGGTGCGCTATACAGGCATCGAGCTGCTAGTGTTAAATATGAGAACCTCTTTATATACCTATGAATATTAGTCGATTTTACTCGGGTTTCATTTAAAGAATGCACTTAACTCTGTATAATCCGAAGAGATGAGGCAAAAACTTACATATCGAGTATGAAGAGAAAGATTATTATGGAGTATAGGGTTTGATTAAATTAATAAGAGATAGAAAAGAAGCTTTGATTTTCTGTCTTGTATCTGCATTATCCTTTATATTAATGTCTGAAGCAGTAGAAAGTGTCGATCCTATTACTTCAACATTTATTACTTTTAGTATTTCTCTACTATTTTTCGCTTTATTGAATTTAAGGAAAATAGGTGAAATAGCTAATATTTTCATGTTGAGAAAAAAAGACTTTGCTGTAATAAATATCTCTACATTAGTCAATACATTAGCAGCATTTGTTGTGATGCAATATGTACCACCAATAACATACGTTATTGTATTTTTCTCTAGTATTCCTTTATTCACTAATATATTGAGTCTTAAACTCGATGAAATACTTATTAAGCAAACAGCTGTGGTTATTATATCATTGGGAATAGCAGCAATAGTGTCTCATAGTAATACAAATGCATTGTTGTTAGGTCTTTCATTAACATTGTTATCTTCAGCATTTGCAGCTATATATATGAAAAAAACCTCTGAGCTTCATCAAAAAACGGAAATCCAAACGTCTCAAGTGTTAGCTGCACGATTTATTCTAGTAGTGATAGTATGTGGCTGCTACAGTATATATAAGGGGACTTATACCCAGGTTTCATCAGATAATATGCTATTGTTCTTATACATAGCATTAACGAGTAGTATCATTCCATTGTTTTTATTACAGTCTTCGATTAAAAAAATTGGCTCAAGTAAAACCTCTAATTTTATGCCGTTAATACCAGTACTGTGTTTTGTGTTAATGGCATTATCTGATAGCTATATTGTGACTATTAAAGAACTTACACTTATTGTTATATTATCAATACTTTTATTACTCAGTAATGTAAGAGGTAAAATTTATAGATTTAAAAGAAGTAATATTGATTAATATGTTTAGGGCGTATTGAACGCTTACAAATAGTCGCTGCTGATAGCTATAATATTAAGCTGTCAGTTGAGGTATACCCCATAGAGTCCATCAAAACAGACCTCTTAATCAATTAATAGACCACTCAAAACAGACTATTACGATCAGCAGAGCTCTTTAGAACTTTAGCGTCATCTATGCAGATAATTAGGTTCACTAGCTGCCGCTAGTCATTATAAATGTTTATAAGAAAAATGACACAGTATGGTACTTTTACTTACCCAAACACTTGCCATAATATCCAAAACAGCCCTGCCATAACGACGGCAATAACTAGTAACCGTTTCATCCAATAAGGCAGTAGTGGTTTCTTATATCCTAAGTCATCAAGCTGACTCTCTACACCATCCTGCAGGTTCTTAAACGATTTACCTGTCTTATTGGCTTTAAGACGATTTTTGACCAATGTATCAGACTTATCCTCAGTCTCTTGCTCTCTATCGAAGCTAATAGCCTGATTGGGTATGCCTTGCTTGTTTGCGATAGTATTGAGCTTCTGCTGCTGTTTTACCTTTAGCTGTGTCTCATAAGCATCAATCCGTACCTTGGCTTCATCCATGCTGATATTTTCGTCAGCTGCCAATGTTTTGATGGCCATCACCAGATTGTTTTTTTCAATCATGATGATGATCGCTTTTGGCAGTTTTGTATTGACTGGTTTTGAGCTAGGGTCGGCGTTAAACATGGTTGTCCTTATTGCGACGTAAAAATATAAATATGGTGTTGCGTTTATTATAGCTGCTTTACAGACGTAATATTCAAGCAAAAAAATACCGCAATCATAATTATGACTGCGGTATTTTAATATCTATCTTTATCAGCATTTCTGCCAATCTTTGATAAATTATAAATCTTTCCAACGTTGGATAGATTTTTTGATCACTTCTTTGGCTTCTGCAACATCATCCCAAGACTCGACCACTGTGCTACCTGGTTTCTTCAGGTCTTTGTAATGGCTGAAGTGGTACTCTAACTGGTTGATTAGCTGCTTTGGTAAATCAGCTAGGGTGTTGTAAGCATTGCCTGTGTCACGGTCATCAGCAGGTACGACAACGATTTTGTCATCTACTTCGCCATCATCAACGAACTTCATGACACCGATTACTTTGGCTTTTAAGAAAATGCCTGTCGGTAATGGTTGCTCAGTAAGCAATAACACATCTAACTCATCGCCATCTTCGTCAAGCGTTTGAGGGATAAAGCCATAGTTACAAGGCTTGGCAAAAATCTGTGGATCAATACGATCAAGCTCAAATACTGCTAGCTCACGATTCCATTCGATTTTGTGACTGCTACCAGCTGGAATTTCTACTACTACGTTGATGATGCCGCCATCTACGTCGCCTGCGTCTAGAATTTTATTAAAATCAGCCATAAAATGCTCCAGTTCTATTTTGTTTTAAGTGCTTGAATAATTGCGTAATTCTCAAGGATTGAGCAGCGTTATTGTCATACAATCGCTACGCCCAGTTTGTATCGATTGCGATTATAGCAAGTTTGCTACAAATTTTCTCATATTGCTTAAGTCTAAGGGTGCAAGAGATTATGCAAAAAAAGATTATGCAAAAATGGACGCAAAACTCACTTGGGCGCGATTGCTCGTAACTCAATCAGTCCAGCATGACGCTTGGCAATATTATCAATCAGCTTCTGAGTTACTTGCTCATAGCTTAAAGCGTTGCTTATCTGTTGAGTATCTTGTGCACTTGGCGCTTTTTGCATGGTCACAAAATCAGACAGTCGCAGCATTTGCATGCCCGCATAACCGCAAGGATTAATAGCGTTAAATGCTGACAAATCACAATTTAAATTAACGGCAATACCATGATAGCTAAAGCCATGCTTAATCTTGAAGCCTAGAGAGGCCATCTTTCCAAGCATGATTTTATCATCATCAGGTGTGTCGTTGGTTTGCATATCGGTATTGCTATCTGGTTCAGGCATATCTGCATATAAGTAAACACCGGGTGCATCACGGCGTGCGTGGGCGCTGATATTATTACTAGAGGCCTCTGAATCCTGTAAGCATTCATTAATCACATCTTCGATAGCTTGTTCTGCATGTGATACCAAGTTGCGCACACTCCAGCCTAAGCTGTGCAAGTCGAATAGCCAATAAACAACCAGTTGTCCATGGCCGTGCCATGTGACTTGACCACCGCGATCAGTCTTGATAATTGGGGTGTCAGTGCGCTGTAATATGTGCTCTTCTTTGCCTGCTTGTCCAAGTGTGTAAACGTCATTGTGATCGACAATCCATAATTCATCAGGTGTGCGTATATCTTGCTCTTTTTTTAAGGCAATACGCTCAAGCGTACGCTCAAGCATTGCATCATGGGTTGGATTATAGTCGGCTGCTGATAGATATTTAGTGATCAGCGTTTCATTGAGCGGTTGCGTGATATTTTCCATGAGGGTAACAGTCTTATTGTTTCTGGTTTAAAAGTTTGAATTATTAATATTTTGGAGGTGTAGGTTCTTGATATGAAGTGTAGCAGTTTTTCAGATTGTCACCCAAAGTTATATTTTGCGCCTGTGTAAAAAGTGCTTGTGTAAACTGTATCTCTATAAATTGAGACTTTGTAAATTCTGCCTCTGTAAAACTCATGAAGATCAGCTGTGTACAGACGCAGTAGTCAACTGAATCTGCTGTTCATTGGCTATTGACTACGCTACATTAGAATGTAATGAATGGAAGCTCACGATTATTTGTCGTTTAGAGGTTGCCATTGCAGCAATCCCTTGACTAGAAATATAGAGTCTTTAACCCAATATAAAAGCTATAACCCAACATAGTATAGTGACGCTAATACATACAACAAGGAAGCTAAATGACAGATAATAACCAAAATACCAGTGAGCAGACTTCAATGGATGCCAGTCTAGTAGCGCAAGGAGCGCCTAAAATGCTTAGTACCGCCAATACTATCGATGAGATGTACGCACAGTTTACACATCTGCAAGCACTCAGCCGGACGAAGCCAATTAATGATTGGGCAACGCGTGAGACGCAACTCGACAACTTAGAGATCATGCTCAGCGATAATCAAGTCAGTTTTGCTAAGGCAATCAATGCAGATTTTGGTTATCGCAGTGAGTCAGAGACGCAGTTTGCCGAGCTGTTTCCGAGCTTTACGGGTATCAGCCATGCCAAAAAACACGGCAAAAAATGGATGAAAACTCAGCGAGCTTCTATTTCAGCCTTGTATATGCCTGCTCACAACGAAATCCAGCCGCAGCCATTAGGTGTCGTCGGTATCATGGTGCCTTGGAACTACCCGTTGTTTTTGGCAGTAGGGCCGTTGATTGATGCGTTGACGGCGGGCAATCGGGTGATGATTAAGATGAGTGAAGCAGCACCGCAATTTGCCCAAGCGTTTGCGGATGCGGTTGCGCGGTATTTTTCTCCAGACATGGTTTGTGTGGTACTAGGCGAGGTCGATATCGCTGCTGCATTTAGCTCGTTACCATTTGATCATCTGCTGTATACAGGGTCAACGGCAGTGGGCAAAAAAGTCATGGCAGCGGCGGCGCCTAATTTGACACCAGTCACGCTTGAGCTTGGTGGCAAGTCTCCCGTGGTTGTACTGGATGATGCCAATCTAGAGTCTGTGGTCAATCGTGTGATGATGGGCAAGACGTTAAATGCTGGTCAAACCTGTATTGCACCTGACTATGTGTTGATTCAGCGTCAACACCATGAGCAGTTCATCAGTTTGGCAAAAGCATGGATGGAAAAACACTATCCTAATATTGAAAACAATCCAGATTATTCTCGCATCATCAATGGTGACCAGTTTAAACGAGTCAAAGGCTATCTAGATTCGTTGTCAGGTAACGAGATATATCCGCTTACTGCTATTGAAGCCAATATCGAAACGCGTCTAATGCCGCCAGTGATTGTGAGTGAGCCTGCGGCTGATAGTGCGGTCATGCAAAATGAAATTTTTGCACCGATACTGCCATTGATGCATTATGAGACGCTTGATGATGCAATTGCGTTTGTAAATGCACGTCCACGACCATTAGCCTTATACATTTTTGGTGATAACTATGGTGGTATCGAAAAAGTGCGTAACAACACGGTCTCTGGTGGTCTATGTATTAATGAAGTTCTGATACATGTGGCTCAGCATGATTTGCCGTTTGGCGGTGTCGGTGAATCAGGTACTGGTGTTTACCATGGCAAGGCTGGATTTGAGCGTTTAAGCCATATGAAACCAGTGTTTGTACAATCTAAACTAAACGGTCTGAATCTATTACTACCACCTTATGGAGGCTTGTTCAAAAAAGCCATGGCACTGTTTTTGAAATAGTGTTTTTAAAGCAACAGTCTTGCAAGGGCTATTGGCTATCTATTAATGATAGTAAAAAAGCATCTACTTAAGTAGGTGCTATTTTTTTGTCAAAAATATAAGTCATTTGATAAGATTTAATTGCTATTCTTCGTACTATTAGCAGAGTGACAATGGAGCTGAATAACCAAAAAATAAGCATTTGTCATCAGTCTGATAAGTCGCTACACTTTGTTATAAGTCTAGACAGAAGTATCGTGTCATCTTAGTGCCGTATCAATTATTAATAGGACACCCCATGCGCCAATGGATTGCGTTAAGCTTACTCTGTATGAGCGTGCTGTTAGTGCCAGTGTCGGCGTCAGCAGCTTGCGAGTCGCCGATTAAATTTGGCGCGCTGACATGGGAGAGTGGTCAGTTTACCTCAGGGGTGCTCAAGTACATCGCTGAAGAGGGTTACGGTTGTAAAGTCGAAGAAGTACCAGGCGCGGGTCCTGCGCTTGATACTGCGCTGTCACAGAACGATATTCAAGTCATCGGGGAGCAGTGGGTTGGCCGCTCACCAATCATGGAGCAGGCCGTTGAGCAGAATAAGGTAGCAATCATTGGCGATACGCTTAAGGGCGGTGCAACCCAAGGTTGGTATGTTCCTAAATATGTATTAGAAGAAAACCCAGATTTACGCAGTTATCAGGATCTGCCTAAATATACTGAGCTGTTTAAAGATCCTGAAGATCCTAGTCAATCACGCTTTATGAACTGTCCAACTGGTTGGACGTGCGAGATATTCAATACACGATTGCTCAAAAATACAGGTTTAGACGGTGTTTTTAATAACGTTCACCCTGGCACAGGTGCTGCGCTTGATGCCGAGATTTCATCGGCTTTTGAGCAGCATAAGCCACTCTTATTTTACTACTGGCAGCCTACGGGCCTGATGGCAAAGTATGATTTTGCGCCATTAGGTTTTCCTGCCCATAACGATGCCTGTTGGCAGGATTTGTTACTAGCAGATGGCACTATGGATTGTGTCTCTGGATTCCCTGTATCGCCTTTAGGTATTGCAGTCTCTATGCCATTTATTGAGTCTAATCCAGAGCTGGCGGATGTCTTCAAAAAAATACAGTTTAGTTCTGATGAGCTCAACGGCGCTATATTAGAGATGAGTGAAAGCAAACGTAGCGGAGAGGAGCAAGCATTGCTGTTTTTGCGTGAAAACCCAAACGTTTGGCAAAAATGGTTATCTGACGAGGCTGCTACCAATCTTGCGGCGAAGTTAGGTATCAGCTTAACAGGCGATGCTATCGACAATACGGCTGTTAATAATAACTCTGCCAATGATAACTTTGCCAGTGAGAACCAGCTCGGCCTCGCATCAAGCTTCCCCTCATGGTCACTTGAGACACCGCTCAATAACACATTGGCAAGCGTTGTTCAAAATTACGGTGACGTATTTCGTAGCATCAGTACGATGGCATTAACCTATTTATTGCTACCCATTGAGCGCCTATTAACGGTCATTCCACCATGGCTGATTATTGCGCTTGTCACAGTGTTGGGCTGGTTTGGTGTGCGTAAGGTTTGGTTTGCGCTGGCATGTGGTGCAGGGTTGTTTTTGATTGGTGCATTTGGACTATGGGGTGCATTGATTGATACTTTTGCACTGCTCATCGTATCAGTACTGGTCACCGTGGTAATTGGTATTCCTATTGGCATTGCGATGGCAGGCAGTCAGCTGCTCCGCAAGGTTGTCACACCGATACTGGATGTCATGCAGACCATGCCCAGCTTTGTCTATCTTATACCAGTACTCATGTTGTTTGGTATTGGTAAAGTGCCTGCATTGTTTGCCACCATTATTTATGCACTGCCGCCATTGATTCGTTTGACGACATTAGGGATTACGCAAGTCAATCATGAGATGGTAGAGGCGGGGCGCTCATTTGGTAGCACACATTTGCAGCTACTCATCTGGATTAAGTTACCACAAGCATTGCCTAGTATCATGGCGGGCGTCAATCAAGCAGTGATGATGTCGCTATCTATGGTGGTGCTTGCTTCTATGATTGGCGCACCTGGTCTTGGCGAAGATGTTTTGCAATCTATTCAAACCCTTAATATCGGTCAAGGCTTACAAGCTGGTACGGCGATTGTCATCGTGGCTATTATTATTGATCGTATTACGCAGGCATTTGGTCAAGGTAAGCGTGCCCGTCAAAAAACGATTGACGCGAGCAGACAATCCATTGGTTAGTAGTCTGTCCAATCATATAGGTAATGACGATCAATATTTAAAGAGAAAATAATAAAAAATACCAATAGCGAGAACCACAATGAATCATATCCGGCTAGAAAATATCAGTAAGATTTATAATGCCAGCAGTACGCAAGCGACGTCTGTGATGGCATTATTGGCTGAAGGCATGGATAGTGCTGCGGTAAAGCAGCAAACGGGCTATTCGGTTGGGCTATATGATATTAATCTAAACGTTAAAGCGGGCGAGCTACATTGTATTATGGGGCTGTCAGGCTCTGGTAAATCAACATTGATACGACATATCAATCGCTTAATCGATCCAACCAGTGGCAAGATATGGGTCGATACGAGTATCGATGCGCAGACCACTATCACAGATGACGATGCACTTGCTGCTACTCAAAAACCATCTGCTGCTATCAATGTATTAGAGCTGAATGATAAGGAGCTGCAACATTATCGCCAGCAAACCGTCAGTATGGTCTTTCAGCACTTTGGCCTTGTGCCGCATATGACGGTTATGCAAAACGTCGCTTACGGTTTACGTGTGCGAAAAATGAGTACCAAAGAGCGCCACGAGGTTGCACGGTATTGGCTAAATGAGGTGGGATTACCTAACCTAGAGCATAGCTATCCGGATGAGCTGTCAGGCGGCATGCAGCAGCGTGTGGGTCTGGCGCGTGCTTTGGCAACTGATAATCCAATCTTACTGATGGATGAGGCGTTCTCTGCACTTGACCCACTTATTCGTGCTCAATTGCAAGACCAACTACTTGAGCTACAAGAGCGGCTACACAAGACTATTGTCTTTATCACTCATGACATAGATGAAGCGGTTAAAGTCGGTCAGCGTATCAGTATCTTAAATGGTGGACGCTTAGTGCAAACGGGCACGCCCGATGACTTACGCCACAACCCAGCGGATGACTATGTCGCACAGTTCATGCGTGCTAAAGCGTAAAGCATATTCAATATTTATTGATAGGTTTGTGCGATATTTAAATGAAAGATGTGAGTAATCGTAGTAATTCTGCTGCAATTAATCGCGAACTCTGAAATAAACGGCAAACTTCGTTATACTTGACGGCTTGTTAATGACTCTTCATCTATTATTATTCGCATATGATGTCGCTTTGAGTATTAGGTGGCGTTTATTTCTTATTTTTGTGTTTTTTAAGGCCATAGCATGACTGCTACCTATGCACCTATTATTACCTCGTTACTTGATAACGACTTGTATAAATTTACTATGTTACAAGCCATGCTGCATCAGTTTCCACAAACGCATGGTGTTTACCGCTTTCGCTGCCGTAATAATGAAGATACTGTCTATCCACTGGCTGATATTAAAGAACAACTAGAGAAACAGCTAGATAGTCTGTGTGAGCTGCGATTTTTAGAAGACGAGTTGGACTACTTGCGCAGTTTACGTTTTATGCGTTCAGATTTCGTTGATTATCTAGAGCTGTTTAAACTCAAACGTCGTTTTATCACTGTCAGTACCGATGCAGAAGGTCGCTTGTTTATCGATATTGAAGGGCCGATGATTCAAGCGATGTTTTTTGAAGTATTCGTCTTAGCCATTGTCAATGAACTATATTTTGATGCGTTATCAAGTGATACTGTCATTAAAGAAGGTCAGCGTAGACTAGATGAAAAAGTCGCACTGTTGCATCAATATGCAGTAGAGCAGACGAAAGAAAACGGTGATACGCCACCGTTTATTGTCGCAGATTTCGGTACTCGTAGACGTTTTAGCAAGGCGTGGCAAGCGCATGTGGTGCAGACGTTATATCACGCTGAACCAAAAATAGTCAGTGGCACATCCAACGTTTATCTGGCAAAGAAATTAGGTATGACGCCAATCGGTACCATGGCGCACGAGTTTATGCAGGCATTTCAGGCACTAGATGTGCGTTTACGTGATTCACAGAAAGCCGCGCTTGAAGCATGGGTGCATGAGTATCGTGGTGATTTGGGTATTGCATTGACCGATGTCGTTGGGATGGATGCATTCCTACGAGATTTTGATTTGTATTTTGCCAAGCTATTCGACGGCTTACGTCATGATAGCGGTGACCCCTATATCTGGGGTGATAAAGCGATTGCTCATTATGAGAAGTTAAAGATAGATCCAAAAACTAAAATACTCACCTTTAGTGATGGTTTGAATCTTGACAAGGCTTGGGAGCTGCATCAATACTTTAAGGATCGCATTAGAACCAGCTTTGGTATTGGCACCAATCTCACCAATGATATGGGTATCACACCGATTAATATTGTGCTCAAATTGGTTGAGTGTAACGGGCAACCAGTGGCTAAACTCTCTGATAGCCCAGGCAAGACCATGATCAATAATGACACGTATCTTGCCTATCTTCGCCAAGTCTTTGAGGTGGATGAACCGGAGTAAGTGTAACTTAGCTGTCTACTTCATCAGATTTAACGTCTTCAGCAAAGGCGGCATCTAGTGCTTGTTGTACCGCATTAATACGGGTTTCGCACACGCGATAAGCCGCAATCGACTCTTCAACTGTTGTCATCAAATTATCAATGTCAGGCTCGTCTTGCTGCTGTAATTCAGCTGCATTGGTTTTTAAAATATCATAAGCCGCCTTAAAGGTTTTTGGGGCGGCTTTTTTACGTCGACGAGTAGGGGTAGTCATAAAGTTTCCTAATTTTAAAGGTAAGATAAATAGATGGGTAATCGTTAGATATTATTATGTCGTTAAGTTGGAATGTCTGAGGTTTCCGACGCTTTTTGATTCGTATTGACATCAATAATCTGCGCTTTTGCTTTGCCGTCTTTTAGGATGATATGCACAGTTTGCTCAGGAGATAACTGGGTGCTACTGGTCAGTATCTGCTTTTCTTTTGTGTCAGTCAGCATGGTATAACCTTGCTTAAGCACACGAGATGGTCTATGCAGTAGCACAATGTCACGTAGAAGCTCACTGTCACGCTGTGCTTGTACGACTTGTTGCTGAGCACTCTGCATAACAGATTTCTGATGATTCTGACTATAAGTAGCAGCGGTTACTAACTGCTGATCGGCAGAGGTTTGTGTTTGTACATGCAGCTCGCTTGTCAGTCTGATGGCTTGCTTTACTTGGCGCTGTGCGCTTTGCTGAATATTGCGCCATGCATAATCACTGTCTTTTCTCAAGGACGTTAGCTGTCCAATCGTTTGTGACTGTATTTGGCTCAACTGTCGTGATGTTTGCTGCTCGGCAGTATTCAGTTGACGCTGAGCGGCTTGTTTGATTTGCGCTTGATACTGTAGTGTCTGAGAGACGAGTTGCGCCAAATGACTGCTAATCGCAGCGATGACTTTCGAGGGCGTGTCAAAGCTTGTGTGCGCGACTTCATCTAAGATGACTTTGTCACGTTCATGCCCAATACCCACCCATACAGGCATCGACTGCTCAGCGACTAAAGCGGCCAGTTCATAATCATTGAGATAGGCCAAATCACCAACGGCACCGCCGCCGCGAATAATGACTAATAAATCTGGTAGTCGCTGATATGTGTCATAGAATTGCTGTTGAGCACTAACGATGGCTTGACGAATCTCCGCAGGCGCATGATTGCCTTGAAAAGTGGCGTTATGGTAATGGAAGTGACAAGCACCCGTACTTGCTAAGCGATCAGCATCTGCTTGAAAATCTCCTAGCCCAGCGGCTTTTTCAGGCGCAATGACAAGGACATGCTCTATATCAAACGGGACAGGCAGTTGCTGATTGAGATGCAATAAGCCTTCGCCTGTTAGACGGTCGACCATCTCCGCATATTGTCGTGCCAGATCACCTAGAGTATAGCTAGGGTCGATGTCTTCAATAGTGAGTGAGAAGCCATATTGCGCATGGAAACCTGCTGATACTTTTAATAAAACCGTCAAATCACGATCGAGTGGCATACCCGTTGCGCGCTCAAACTTTGCTAAGACACGTGCCGCTTTAAATCGCCAAAGATTGCCACGGCAGCTGGCAATAACTTTACCGTCATCGTCTTTCTCTGCCAGTTCAAAGTAATAATGTCCGCCTTTGCTAGACAGGTTACGAATCTCTGCTTTTACCCATACGCGGTGATTAAAGGTCTGTTTGATCACCATATCAACCGCTGATAAGTAGTCGCTCAGACGCAATACGGTATCTTCTAAGTTGACCTCAAGGTTGTTTTCTTGCTCAGCCAGTTCGGCCTCTAAAGTCGCCAAATCTTTAGCAGGCGTTATCACTTTCGCTTGTTTGATACTTGAAAGATTGGGTTTGCGCATAAATAGTAGACCGAAGATGATGAAAGCTTAAAAGCAAGTTGTTTATTGATTTTTTATAGACAGATTGTTTATTAGATTGACTAGAAGCTGTTGTGTGTTAGTTAGGGTAGTTTACCCCAAAAGCGTACACACAAAAAGAGAAGCCAGTAATTCTGCGATAAGAATAATATATTAATCTTATCGCAGAATTACTGGCCAAATACTAAATAGTAATTATTTTTTGATGATGCTGACTTTATTGGCAGCGGAAATTAATCATATATTCGTAGTCGTCATCACGTGACAACTCTGGTGAGCCTGTGCCAAAAATTGACCCGACGACCGCACCCACTTGTCCAACCATACGGCCAGTACGTTCATCTAAAATGCCGTTATAAGTCACTGTATCATCGACAATAATGACTTGCTTGCTTTGGCAGGTTTTTTGCGCGCTGTCTATCGCATTTTGCTGTGCTTTTACTTTGGTCTCTGCGATGCCAGTGGTCTCATAAATAGAGTTGGCGCGCTGTATGACGGGTGACGAAGGTATACTTTGGCAAGCACTCAAGGCGAGTGCCGCAGCCATAGTCGCGGTCAAGGTAGCAGTTTTATTAGAAGTATTCATAAGTGGTTTTCAATCCCTGTCAGTCGAACATAAATATCAATGTTAAGCAGATATTGTGTGAGCAATATATCAACTAATGTTTTGCTCTATAACTCTTATGAATCTAACCTATTCGACTCTTGGCTGTCTAGGCGGTTCTTGTGTTCTATATTGCGGGGACATTTCATAACTACTTTCTCTATTTGGCTATAATCTATCTCGTTTTTATCACCACTTTTAAAATGAGCATACACCCTGATATTATGGATACAGCCAATGCTAGCCATGCATCATTCGTCAAAAATTTAAAAAAGCCGTCCTTGGTCACAGCAAATCACTTGAAATAAAAACCATATCTAGGATAATTGAGCCATTCACTCTTAATTAATAAGTAATTGTATGCAATTGATTCCTGCTCCTGCTGGCGTGCTAGAAGTTGACGCACTATGGCAACAAGATAACCCTAACGATCCAAACACCGATACCGTGGCATTACTTTGCCATCCAAATCCGCTATTTGACGGTACGATGAACAACAAAGTAGTCACGACCATGTATCGTTTTGCCCGTGACAATGGGATGCATGTCGTGCGTTTTAACTTTCGCGGCGTAGGGCAGTCAACTGGTGAGCATGATTATGCTGAAGGGGAAGTGGTGGATGCAATGACCGTGCTACAATGGATTGCTGAGCAGACCAATGCACGCAAGTTATGGCTTGGTGGTTTTTCTTTTGGTGGTTATGTGACAGCGCGTGTGGCTGAGCAAGTAATCGAGGCATCCCATATATGGGGGCTAAGTGACTTTGAAGTGTCAAACGTTGCGTTAATCGCACCGTCGGTTGAAAAAAACGACAGCAGTGACATTAGCTTGCCTGCTGATAAAACCTTTGAGATTTATGGCAATGCGGATGAAGTCATTGACCCTGATAATATGCAGGAATTTGCTGATCGACTGGGTATTCCTGTGAGCATTGTGGACGGGGCAGGTCACTTTTTTCACGGACGCTTGTCAGAATTAAAGGGCCTATTAGAAAAGCATACTTCTGATAGCAATACATAGCCATTATCAATTGATATGAAATCCGCTATTAATTCATGAGCTTTGGTCGCCCCATTTTGATGAGTTCACGCAGAACTAATTATTACCTTACTATTTATTTCCTCTAATGATGAGTCGTATTATGAGTTTATCTCCATTGCAACGTTACGAGCAAGCCGTCAGTACAGATGAGTTTACTCAAGATGAGCAACAATTCAAGGCCATGAGCTATCTTGATGAGATATATCATCAGCTCATCAATAGTGCGCCACAAAAGAAAAGCTTTTTTAGCTTTTTAAAAGCTAAGCCTGTAGCACCCACAGGCCTGTATATGTGGGGCGGCGTAGGTCGTGGTAAAACATGGATGATGGACATGTTTTACGATTCATTGACCATTGACCGCAAGATGCGCCTGCATTTTCATCACTTTATGCAACGTGTGCATCAAGAGCTACACAAGCTACAAGGCGAGAGTGACCCATTAGAGAAAGTGGCTGATATTATCTATGAAGAGGCAGTCATTATTTGTTTTGATGAATTCTTTGTATCCAACGTCTCTGATGCCATGATTTTGGGCGATTTGTTCACTATGCTATTCAACCGTGGTATCACGTTGGTCGCTACCTCGAATATTGAGCCGTCGGGACTGTATAAAGATGGTTTGCATCGTGACCGTTTTATGCCAGCTATTGCTGAAGTTGAACGCCATACCACAGTGATGAACATCGACTCTGGTATTGACTATCGTTTGCGCGTTTTACAACAGGCAGAGCTATATGAGTCGCCTATGACCAAAGCCAACCATCATTGGTTAGCCAACCGTTTTGCTAGCTTGTCTAATAATCAGAAAATCAGTAATGAGCCGATTACCATCAACGGACGCGAAATCAGAATCAATGCTCGCACCGAAGATATTCTATTTTGCGATTTCCGTCATTTGTGTATGGAGCCACGTTCGGCATCTGATTTTATTGAAATCGCTAAGCAGTTCAATACGGTATTGGTCAATGCCGTGCCAGCATTAGATGATGACTTACGTGATCCGACGCGCCGTTTTATCTACTTGGTCGATGAATTTTATGATCGCCGTGTAAAACTGTTGGTGCGAGCAGAACAGTCTATCTTGGATTTGTACCAAGGAGAAAAGCTAGCGTTCGAGATTGAGCGCACACGCTCGCGCTTGCTTGAGATGCAATCGGAAGATTACTTGCGCATGGAACATCGTGTAGAAGTTGCTGCCTAGCTGTACAGTTGAGGCCTTCTTATAGTCGTATCATCTAAGCAATAACATTTAAGCACTAGTATCTAAGCCATGACATTTAATATTTCCCAATCACACCACTCAATACTGGCTGACATGGATTCATTCGGTATTGAGCACTGCCTGACAGTATTAAGTACAAATAAAAGTATGAGTTTTCTGAACGAAAAATAATAATAAATAAGGAACGATAATGACGACATCTGACAACAATGATAAAAAACTGTCTATCAAAGACGTAACCACTGATAATATGCCAATTACTAGTGAAGAAATGATTGGTTGGATCAACTCACGACGTAGCATGGGGAATCTGGATGCACCAGCACCCACGCATGCGCAGGTCGAAACAGCGATTGAATGTGCGGCAACAGCACCAGATCATAAGAAGCTCCAACCATGGCGTTTCATCGTCACTGAAGGCGATGCTCGTCATGAGCTAGGTAACGCTTTAGCAGAAGCTACCCAAGCGAAAGCGGTGCAAGAAGGAGAAGAGCTGTCTAAAAAAGACCTTGAAAAAGCTCATAATATGCCTTTACGTGCGCCTATGATTATTACTGTCGTTACCAAAATACAAGCGCACAAAAAAGTTCCTCCTTTTGAGCAAATGCTAAGTGCTGGTGCGGCTGTTCAAAATCTTATTTTGGCGTTAAAAGCACAAGGGTTTAGTACGGTATGGCGTACTGGATTGTTGTGTAACGAACCAGCTGTCAAAGCCTACTTTGATGTCGGTCCAGATGATTATGTCACGGCTTTTGTTTATACTGGTACCAGTCCTAAAGACGAGGCACCACGTAAAGCCATTGATATTGAGTCGCTGGTTCGGTTTGAGTCATAGTGACTCTGAGCCTCATCCATATTAGCCAAAAAAACAAGATAGCCTCAGCACCCAAAATGCCTAAGTCATGATACGTTCTATTAATAATAAGTCAGTCAACATGGATAAAAGAATATGACCAGCCCCAATAATAGCCATAAAAAAACCAGTCACGAAAATAGCGAAACAGATAAGAATACGCCAGAAAAGCAAAACAGTCTGCTGGCAGGTATCATCGAGCGTGCAACCAAATCAGGTATTGGCCGTAAAAAGCTGAATCCTAGTGCGGTAGAGTCCGCAGTGGCAAAAAACATGGCGGATATTCACAGTAATCCTACCAAGCTGCGTTTGGCATTTTTAGGTGGGGGCAGTTTTGGTACGGCAATGGCAAATTTGGCGGCACGCAATGGCTGTGATACCACACTATGGGTACGTAATAAACGCACTGTAAAAGCGATGGCAAAGACCCAAACCAATAAAAAATACTTGCCAGGTTATAAGCTTGATGATCGTCTCAAATACAGCCATGATTTGGCGGCATCAGTCAAAGACAAAGATATTATTTTTATTGCTGTGCCAGGTTTGGCATTTCGTGAAACCTTAAAAAATATTGCGCCATTTATCAGTGGACAGTCTATTGTGTCATTGACCAAAGGGATGGAAAAAGACACCTTTGCAATGATGAGTGATATTATTAAAGAGGTTTTGCCAGAAGTGAATTTTGGCGTCATGTCAGGGCCAAACCTTGCAATAGAAATCATGAAGAATATGCCGTCTGCTACGGTGATTGCTAGTGAGTCTGAGCCATTACGCCATGCAGTACAAGCCGCGCTACACAGTGCATTCTTTCGGGTGTTTGCCAGTGATGATGTCAAAGGTGTTGAGCTAGGCGGTGCGCTCAAAAACATCTATGCGATTGCAATGGGTATGGCAGCGGCCTACGATGTCGGTGAAAACACCAAAGCGATGATATTGACTCGTGCCTTAGCAGAGATGAGTCGTTTTGGCGTGGAAGCGGGTGCGAATCCATTGACGTTTTTAGGATTGTCTGGCGTTGGTGATTTATACGCCACTTGTAGCTCAGAGTTGAGTCGCAATTACCGTATCGGCAATATGCTTGGCCGTGGTATGAGCATCGATGCAGCAGTGAAAAAACTTGGTCAGACGGCTGAAGGGGTCAACACCATTCAGCAAGTGCATGAGAAAGCCACCAAAGATGGTATTTACATGCCTATTACGCATGCGCTTTATGCAGTTATTTATGAAGATAAAGCAGCATTGGGTGTGGCATTGCATCTCATGGAAGCAGGGTTCCGCAGTGATGTCGAATTTGTTATGGCGCATGACCACAGCAATGCAGCGCTTACCGCGCAAATGAAGACATCAAGCGACAGCACTGATGATAAAAGTGGCGATACTGACAGTAAATAAAAACCCCAATGTTAAATGATGACGTTGTTTCAAGAGTGGTTATTCTAAAAACAACGTCATCATGACAATGCATAAAGGAAGGTTATGAAAATTATACTCGTTCGTCATGGTCAAGCAGAAGATGAATCGCGCCCAGACAGCGCGCGCCAGTTAACGAATTTTGGTCAACAGCAAGCCATACAAACGGCAGAGTATGTGACGACTCATTACAATCCCGATTACTTTGTCGTCAGCCCTTACGACAGAGCGCAGCAGACACTAGCTGAGTTTCAGTCGAGAGCACCTACAGTACCATCGGTCGTATTAAAAAACATTACTCCTTCTGATGATGCGCGTCAGGCTCTCATAGATTTGGCTAATATTGAAGCCGAGTGTTTGGTCGTTGTGTGTCATATGTCTATCGTTGCTTATATCGCTAGTCTACTCACAGGTGATTATCCTGAGTCGTTTTCTTTGGCAGAAGCCAGAGTGTTTGAGATGGAGTTTGTGATGATGGGGATGGCAACTGAGATCAATCGCTTTGTACCTGAGCAGCCTTACTAAGGCTCTTTATTCATTGGCTTTTTCAGGCTATTAATAAATCATTGGTGCCATGTTTCCCATTAGGCCGTATCATACGAAAGTTCAAAAAAACTCTGTTTATGCCAGTAGTTCATGATGAACATAAAACCGATACGCAAAGCAATATCCATCACAAACTCTTAAAAGAATTCAGAGCAAATAAGCCCACTCAAAGACAAACGTTCACTATTTTATACCAATATGTTCTATGAGCATGCGTTATATTCCAACAAGGTATTATGAATACATCGCTCTCAAATCACTGTTTATCATGAGACTCATTGAAAAGCAGCTCGTTTGCTACCATCAAATAGTGATTAGTTACTGTTAATTATGGAACTTTACTATGAATTATTCTCCTAATCACAATTCTGATGATCCTTTGCAAAAACAGACGAAAACAGCTGATAACAGTCATCATGAATCAGGTGGGGCTAGTTTTAATAATGAGCGGTCTAATTATAGTGTGTCTCAGCAACGACAAGATAATACGATGAGCGACAGTATGAATAACGACAAGCGCCGTTCTCTCACCACTTATAACCACATTACTTATTTTTTATACGTGATTAGCTATTTCACTGCTGGGTTATTGTGGATTGTGCCGATTGTGATGAACTATGCCAAGCGTCACGATGCAGATGGAACATGGCTGGCCACACATTTTGATTGGCAGATTAAGACTTTTTGGTACAGCATTGTTTTATTTGTCATTGGTATTATGATTATAACTTTTGCTTTGGGTGGCTTTGGTGTCAGCATGTTGGCTGATAGTGATCATATCGCTATTGGCTCGTTACTGTTAGCCGCATTTGGTTTTTTAATTATGATATTTACCTTTGTCTGGCATCTATACCGTATCGTACGTGGTTGGATAGCACTAACGGATGGTCGTCCTGTGCCTTGATAGTCCGTTAGTCGTTACTTATCTATTAGGCTGTGGTTTTAATATAGAAATTTACCGTATGAAACTTTGCTCTTATTTCTGTTAAGCTGATATAATCGCAGCGCCTGATTTCATTCGCACTTTTCATTCACTATTTCTTTTTAGCAGGGTCTGTCATTACTATGTCTTATGCCTTACTTCGTCCTTTTTTCTTTAAGATGGATCCCGAGCACGCCCACGAGATGACCTTGTCCTTATTGGATAAAGCTCATAAAGCGCGTGTGTTAGGTTTGGTGTACGGTCAGTCGATGCAGCCTACAGACTGTATGGGTTTACAGTTTTCTAATCCAGTAGGCTTAGCCGCAGGATTGGATAAAAACGGTGATTATATTGATGCCTTGGCTGAGTTAGGATTTGGTTTTATAGAAGTAGGAACGGTCACACCGAGGCCACAGATAGGTAATGATAAGCCAAGATTGTTTAGAATAAAGCAAGCAGATGCCATTATTAACCGTATGGGCTTTAATAACCAAGGCGTCGATTATCTAATCGAAAATGTCAAACGTTGCAAATACAAAGGCAATATTGGCATTAATATTGGTAAAAATGCCGATACGCCAGTAGAGCAGGCAGCAGATGATTACGTCTATTGTTTAGAGCGTGCTTACCCGCATGCCTCTTATATCACTGTTAATATCTCTTCGCCAAACACCAAAAACTTACGTGATTTGCAAAGTGGTGAAGCATTGACTCAGCTTTTAGATACCATCAAAAACCGTCATAGCCAATTGGCGACCGAATATGGTTTTTATGTGCCATTGGTACTGAAAGTTGCCCCTGATTTAGAGCCTCTACAAGTAGACTATATCTCACAGCAGCTGATAGATTTTGAGATTGATGGTTTGATTGCGACCAATACGACTCTTAGCCGTGTCGGCGTAGAAGACTTACGTGATGGTGATCAAATGGGTGGTCTATCTGGTCGTCCAGTGAGCCATATTAGTACTCAGATTTTACAACAGTTTTCTGATCAGTTGGATGGTAAGGTCGCGCTGATCGGTGTCGGTGGTATCGATAGCGGTGCTAAAGCCGTCAAGAAGATTCAGGCCGGCGCAGACATGGTACAGCTTTATACAGGGCTTATCTATCGTGGACCTGGATTGGTACAGTCTTGTATTCAGGCAATCGGTGGTTATTATGATGCCATGGAAAGCTAGACTGTCCATCAACCTATTATAAATTGAATGCTCAAAGATTAACCTTGTCATAAACACTTAAGTAAATACTTGATAAAAAACTATAGAGTATGAGGCACAGAAAATGAGTGGTCTGGATATTGTGATTGCTATCGTTGTCTTGGTTGGTTTATGGCGAGGCTTTCAAGTAGGACTGATTAAGACAGCCATTGGCTTAGTCGGTTGGTTGATTGCGCTGGTCGCTGCTACGCGTCTGGCAGGTGTTGTGTCGCCTCAATTAGCAGGTATCGTAGAAAATCCTGTCTTACAGATGGCAATGGCATTTCTATTAGTGGTGATTGTGATATTAGCCATCATGCATACAGTTGCGTTTGTATTTTCAGGGGTGCTCAAGACTTTACGTCTGGATATCGTTGATAAGATGGCAGGCGGCGTCCTTGGTGCGGCTAAAAATGTATTGATGGTCTTAGTCGTTCTGAGTGTCAGTGCGCCGCTATTAGTCCAGATGCCGCAATGGCAAACCTCAGTGCTCGCACCAGAGCTAATGCCTTATGCACCGATGGGTAAAGCATTGGTATCAGACGTGCTTGGCATGGCTTGGGATCAAGTCAATCAGTCATAATATAGTCGATTATATTTCTAAGACTTAACGTTATGATTTCTATCATGTCTTTTTTACCATTCAAGCTTTTATAGCATCAATAGCATCAATAGCATCAATAGCATCAATAGCATCAATAGCATCAATAGCATCGTATTCGACATTCATTCTTGAAAAAATAATTTTTGATAGCAGTTAAGGTTCATAAATCAGCATCAGTGAATTATGGATGCTTATTTTTGAAAACTGAAAAGATAAATGCTTGTTTAATGTTTCGTAAATATCATCAGGTCGACGGTGAGTGGCAGCACGCATTTTAGATAGCGTGCCGTCTAATTTTTTGCCGTTATTGTAGTACTAATGTATGGGTCAAAATAGGATATAGCTATTATGTGTGGAGTCATTGGAGTTGCAGCTCACGAACCAGTCAATCAGATACTTTATGACGGTTTGACGATGCTACAGCATCGCGGGCAAGATGCAGCAGGTATTGTCACTTTGCAAGATGGACGACTCTATCTACGTAAAGAAAATGGCATGGTACGTGACGTGTTTATGAATCGTCATATGATGAAATTGGTTGGTAAATTCGGTATCGGTCACGTTCGTTACCCAACAGCAGGCACGTCAAGCAGTGCCGAAGCTCAACCATTTTATGTCAACTCACCTTATGGTATTACCCTTGCGCACAATGGTAATTTGACCAATGCTGAGAGCTTGGCCAAGTCTTTGTACATCGAAGATCGCCGCCATCTTAATACCGATTCAGATTCTGAAGTACTCTTGAACGTACTGGCCCATGAAATGCAGAATTTGGGTAAAACCAAAGCAACGCCTGCTGATATCTTTGAAGCAGTCACGGCTGTATATGGCCGTGTCGAAGGCGCTTATGGTGTTGTCGCCCTTATTACTGGTCATGGCTTACTTGCCTTTCGTGACCCGAACGGTATCCGTCCGCTTATCTATGGTAAGCGTATGGCTCCAAATGGCGGCACCGAGTATATGGTCGCTTCAGAATCGGTCGCATTGACAGGATCTGGATTTACGATCATTCGTGATGTCAAACCAGGCGAAGCTATCTTTATTGACCTCGATCATAAAATACATACCCATCAGTGCGTAGAGCAAAAAGAATATACACCATGTATCTTTGAGTATGTTTATTTTGCCCGTCCAGATTCAATCATGGACAATATCTCAGTTTATAAAGCCCGCTTACGTATGGGTGAAAAACTGGCAGATAAGATCATGAATGAATGGGGCGAAGATCACGATATCGATGTGGTTATTCCTATTCCAGATACCTCGCGTACTTCAGCGATGGAGTTGGCGCTTAAGATGAATGTTAAGTACCGTGAAGGGTTTATGAAAAACCGCTATATCGGTCGTACCTTCATCATGCCAGGTCAGCAACAACGCAAAAAATCTGTTCGCCAGAAACTCAGCGCTGTGCCGTTAGAATTCAAAGGTAAAAACGTACTGTTGGTCGATGACTCGATTGTTCGTGGTACGACGTGTCATGAAATCATTCAAATGGCTCGAGACGCTGGTGCCAATAAAGTATTTTTTGCGAGTGCTGCGCCACCGGTTAAGTATCCAAACGTGTATGGTATCGATATGCCAGTACGTAGCGAGCTAATTGCTTCAGGTCATACGGTTGAAGAAGTGCGTGAAATCATCGGTGCTGATCGCTTGATTTTCCAAGACTTGGATGACTTGATTGATGCAGTAAAAGATACCAAGCATAGCAAAGTTGAAGGCTTTGATTGTGCCGTATTTAATGGTTGCTATATCACTGGTCAAATCAATGAAGCCTATCTTGATCATCTACAAGAGCAGCGTAATGACACGGCTAAGACAGGTAAAAAAGGCGTGCAAATAGTGGCTGATACCCCCGTCGATATGATGGGTGTTGAAGAGCTTTAAGAAGCAACCCTTCTTAGCTAGCTCTATACAGCACACTTAAAAAAAGGCTGGATTCTATTAAGAATCCAGCCTTTTTTATATTTAAAACATGACTTAACGCTGTTTTTTAGCGCTGAGTTTTTAGCCTAAAAAGTTAGTAAATACCCATAATAAGCCATTAATAGCGGCAATACCGACAATCATACTGACTAATAATTGACGGCTGATATGGTAGATAAGTAAGACTAAAAGTAGGGCACCAATTTGTGCCATCAATAGATGCAATTCGGCACTATCTAGAGCCGTGGTCGCAGACAGGTCTTGATAAGAGAGGCTGGTTACAATGAGCAATACCATAACGGATAGCGGTAAGCTCTCATTCAATCGATGCAACCAAGGTGTGTCTAACAGTTTTCTGGGTATTAAGGAAGGCAGAGCGCGCGTGATAAAGGTAACAGCGGCCATCGCAAAAGTCGCGAAAATAAGATAACTACTGGTCATCAGTTTCTCCTGCCATACCACTTTTTTCTTCCATGCCTCGCTGTACCCAAAATCCACGTGCTAAAATCAACAACATACAAATGGTAATCGCGACCAATAGTAACCAGTTACTCGTAAATAAAGAGGCTGCTGCTAGAGAGACTACAGCAATGCCAATTGGGAAGTAGCGTTTGATACTTTGAAACTGCTCATAAGCCAAAATCGCAAACAAGCAAACCAAGGCGAAATCCAAGTGAGGTACTAAATCACTGAGCGTACTACCAATCATGATGCCAATCGTACTGGCCAGTACCCACCAACTTTGGTTAAAGAGACTGACTGGTAGTATCAAGGACTGTCGCGACTCATTGGGCAAGCTGGTCATGACTGAAAACGTTTCGTCAGTCAGCGCAAACAGACAATAGGTTTTGGCAAGTTTGTTTTTTGGTAAATATTGCAATAATGGCATACCATAAAAGACATGGCGTAAATTGATAGCCGCAATATTCGTCGCGATATTACCAATCGGCAAACCAGCACTCAACATGGGTAAGCACGCATATTGTGCAGCGCCAGCATATAATACGATACTGAGCATGATGATAGCCCACACAGGGATACCAGCGACTTGCGCCAGTACACCAAAGGCAATCCCTGCAGGTAAGTAGCCCATTGCTACGGGCAAACTTCTTTTGAAGCCTTCAGCCCAGTCATAGCTCATTTTATATGGCTGATGCAATTCTTTTGAACGAGTAGTCACGGAATATCCTAATTGTCTTTGTGTTCAAATTATATTGAACCGACTATATTACAAACACTTCATAAAAATACGTTATTCAATAGCATATAGTTGAGAGTAGCATTAAGGTTCAGGCTGTAGCTTTTCGTAGCTGCCTGTTTGATGCGCGTGGTACAGAAAGCCACCTAAAATAATTAGCCTAAGCAATAATAAGCACCATACACTTAACCAAATACCAGTCATGCCCCACTGCTGATAGAGAAGCCAGCTGAGCGGAAAAAATATAACGGCAAGTATCAGAGCGGCATTACGGATCACATGACCAGCCGTTAAGCCAAAAAATATACCATCTAACCAATAGGCACCGACCCCGACAAGGGGCAGTAGTACGGCATAAAGATGGTAGTGATATGCCAGCGTGAAGACGGTCTCGATATTGGTCATAAATTCCAAATATGTCGGCATTGCAAGCCACCATATTGCACTTAAGGCAATGGCAAGTCCGTAGCTAACAATACCTGTGCGCTTGATAATAATACGAAAACGTGGCCAATCTCTGCGCCCAGCCGCTTGACCACTTAACGTCTCAGCAGATACCGCAACACCATCAAGGGCAAAGGCTGAGATACTCAGGACTTGGAGTAAGATAGCATTGGCCGCCAGTATGACATCACCGCTTTGAGCAGAGAGACGAGTAATCCAAGCAAAACTCAAAGTTAAAATAAGCGTACGAATGAAGATGTCTTTATTTAATGAAAATAGCCTAAGTATTCGCTCTTTAGTAAAGTATTGCTTATCAGCGGTAAACAAAGCCTGCCAAGATATTTGTAGATGATGACGACTTAACCACAATGCCAGTAATACACCAAACCAAAAGGCAATGGTCGTACCTAACGCCACACCGACCAACCCCATTTTCATCGTAAAAACAAAAAGCAAAGTCAGGACAATATTGAGTATGGCAATAAAACCTTGTTGATACAGCATATAGCGAGTTTTACCTTGCCCTGCAAACCAACCAATAAATGCAAAGTTCATCAGCTCAGCAATCACGCCCCAAAACCTAACATCTAAGTAAGTCTGTGCAGCACGTCCACTATCTGGATTGGCTGATAGCGCCTGTAAACCAAAATCTATCAACCAGGGTTTTGCCAATAGCAAGATAGCACCGATACCAAAAGCCAGAAGCAAAGCACGTTGCAAGATAGACAGTAGGGGTGAAGGTGCTGTATTAACTGACGTTACCGTACCGTTTGTAGCATTGTTGGTATGATTGGCCAGTTGTCCCATTGCTTGTGCTGACAGTCCGGACGATGCGTATTGTAAGAAGTTAAAACTGACGAGCAACAACGACAACAACTGTATCGCGAGTCCCATACCAGCAAGTTTAGCCGTATCATTCATATTACCGACGATCGCTGTATCGATAACGCTTTGCAGCGGCATGGCAAGATTGGCCAATAATACAGGTAAAGCTATGGCGATAATACGTGCGTAACGGGTATCGATGGGTGGCATTGGACTAGATATGGGGGTAGTCATTTTTGGCTCGTTTATACTTAAAACCCAACAAGGATTGAGCGTAGCATATTTGCTGTTTATGACAAACATAGCTACAAAGACAAAAGCACCTAGACTCATTATTCATGAGTCAGGTGCTTTGATTTAAACGTTACTACTGTTATTTATGACAATTTTTATAGCTAATATTATATAAATTAAATAAGGTGTCAGGCTTGCTCAGTCTACTATTAGTACTTTACGCGCCTGTCTGTATCTAATTTATGTTGGACTGACTATAACATTCTAGCTAGCGACCTACCATTGTGTTTGAATACCATTCAACATTTATTCAAACATTTTTGGATCGTTAAAAGTAACGATTTCTTCTTCAAACTCTGGTTTTACTTTTACGACAAAGTCATCACGAGATAGACCCATACGTAACGGAATCGAACTTGCGATATAAGTTGATGAGTAAGTACCAGCAATTAGACCAATGAAGAGTGCAACTGAGAACCAGTATAGACCATCACCACCTAAGAATAGCATGGCTAATACTACTAACAATACCGTTGAGATGGTCATAATCGTACGGCGCAGCGTCTCTGTCAAAGACAAGTCGATAGTCTGACGCGGCGTGATACCGCGGACGCGACGGAAATTCTCACGGATACGGTCATAAACAACAATGGTATCGTTCAACGAGTAACCAATCAATGCCAAAATAGCTGCCAACACAGTTAAGTCGAATGGAAAGCCAAATAGGGCAAACACACCAATAGTGACAACCGCATCATGAAATAGCGACATGACTGCACCAAGGGATAATTTGAATTGGAAACGTAAGGCAACATAACCAAGCATACAAGCTAGCGCTAGTGCTAACGACATCACTGAGTTTAAATAGACTTCGCTACCGACCTGACTACCGATAATATTGACGTTACTGATTTCAACGCTATTATCAGCCAAGGTCAATGCTTTGGTCAGACTGGTATTTAGCCCATCAACATTATCAGACTGAGGTGGTAGGCGAATCAGAAGCTCTTGTGATGTTCCTAAATACTGTACAACAGCATCATCGAAACCGTTATCGGCTAGGGCATTGACAACATCAACTTGTTCAACAGACTGCTCATAACGCACATCTGCTGAGACGCCGCCCGTAAAATCAAGCCCTAAGTTCAGACCGTTTACGGCGATAGCAATGATACTACCAATGACCATCAATAAAGATAAAATTGCCATCGGCTTTTCTATCTTCATAAAAGGAATGATACGCTGGTTGCCAATGGCTTTGATACCACCTTCAGCCTGTGCTGCCGCATCATCTGCCGCATCCCCTGTTGTTAGGTTAGGATCAGTTGCTTGAGTGGCCAGTGCTTGACTGTCTTTGCCAGCCCCTTTGCCACCGCGACGAGTTTTACTGTTACTCGGTTGCGCGGTGGTAGGGTTGTTGGTCTTAGTATTGCTACCTTTACCATCACGGCGTGGTTTGTTACGGCGGCGCGTGCTTGCTTTGTTTCCATCGCCATTTGAGCCGCCTGAACCATTTCGATCTGGACTATTCTGCTGTTCTAGAGGATTTTTATTCTCGATAGCCATAATGTTCTCCTAACCGATGCTCAGACGTTTGATGGATTTACGCTTGCCATAAGCAACTTGTACCAGCGCACGTGTGACCAGAATAGCCGTAAACAGCGAGCTGATAATACCAATAGCTAGCGTGATCGCAAAGCCTTTAATCGGACCAGTACCAATCGCAAATAAGATAAATGCGACCAATAAAGTTGTAATGTTGGCATCGAAAATACTACTAAAAGCTCGGTCAAAACCTGCCACGATAGCGGACTTCGGCCGTACTCCGTTTGCAATCTCTTCACGTATTCGCTCAAAGATCAGCACGTTTGCATCAACTGCCATACCAATGGTCAAGACAATACCAGCAATACCGGGTAGGGTAAGTGATGAGCCTAGGATTGACATGATAGAGATGATAATAATCACGTTGACTGCCAGTGCGACGTTAGCGATGACACCAAACAGACGATAGAAGATAATCATAAACGCAAAGACTAGTAGATAGCCGACTTGCGTAGAGAATAAACCTTTTTCAATGTTCTCTTGACCCAGTGATGGACCAATGGTGCGTTCTTCTACAAAGTACATCGGTGCCGCCAGTGCTCCTGAACGCAGTAACAGTGCAAGCTCAGCGGCTTCAGCACTACTATCTAGCCCAGTGATGCGGAAAGAGGAGCCTAGTACTGCTTGAATGTTGGCACGGTTAATGACCTTGGTTTCAGCGTAAGGCGTACGTATCTCTTCAGTCTCGCCAGTGACTGGGTCTTCTTCATAAGTGATTCTTTGCTTGTTTTCAATGAACAATACAGCCATCTGTTTACCAACAGCCGTACGAGTGGCATTCTGCATGAGCTTGCCGCCCGCAGTGTCCAACGTAATACTTACTTCAGGTAGACCGCTTTCATCCAAGCCAGTTTGAGCATTGGTTACTTTATCACCGCTGACAATCGCTTGACGTTCGAGCAATACAGGCGGGCCATCTAGTGTCTCAAACGGGAACGCTTCAGTACCCGCTGGAGGAATGCCACCTGTATAGTTGTCGGCATCTTCTGCCACCATACGGAATTCAAGGTTTGCAGTACGTCCAAGAACACGTTTTGCTTCTGCAGTATCCTGTACACCTGGCAACTCTACGACGATACGATTGGCACCCTGTGACTGAACTAAGGCTTCAGTAACACCAAGTTCAGCAATACGGTTACGTAGTGTCGTTAAGTTTTGGTTGACGGCATAGCTATTGATTTCGTCGAGTGTCGCATCGTTATATGCTAAGAGTAATGCAGGACCTTGATCATCAATAGAAGATTGCAAGCTAAACGTGGTGCCCATCGATCCTTGTAGGATGTTCTGTGCACGGTTACGAGTATCTGTATCAGCGAAATGTAGTACCACGCTTTGATCTTCGGTCTTGATACCTTTGACTGCAATGCTTTCAGCACGCAGCTCGCGACGCATGTCACTACTAGCACCTGTCAAACGCTGCTCAAGTGCCTTGTCCATATCGACTTCGAGCACAAAGCGCACACCACCACGTAAATCGAGACCAAGCTTCATCGGTTTTGCGCCGATGTCACGTAACCACTGCGGTGTTGTCTGTGCTAAGTTGAGAGCGACCACATAGTTTTCGCCCAAATTTTGACGTAGCACTTCTTGCGCCTTTAGCTGATCGACTGAATTGTCAAGACGAACCAGCGCACTATTGCCCTCAAATGTGCCATCATGGTTATTCAGACCGGCTTCTTCGAGTAAGCTTTGAGACTGCGTTAATATCTCTTCAGACAGCTGTGTACCTGCGGCAGCACTCGTAATCTGCACAGCGGGCTCGTCAGGATAGAGGTTAGGGGCAGCATATAGACCGGCAATGAGTATCACGACGGTAATAAGTAAGTATTTCCAAGCGGGATATTGCA
This sequence comes from Psychrobacter sp. NZS113, assembly GCF_015864825.1. Lineage (GTDB taxonomy): Bacteria > Pseudomonadota > Gammaproteobacteria > Pseudomonadales > Moraxellaceae > Psychrobacter. The sequence continues at coordinate 182,461 of NZ_JADYWL010000005.1, read as the reverse complement.
TAATCACTTCTTTAAGTTGATAAACAACTGGCGACGTAGGCCACAAGTTAGCAGATGGGAAGTTAGCGATAGCAATGGTTTAATGCGGCGTATAAAGCCATCATCATGTGCCATTGCGATCATCCGCGGTGATAGTAAAACAAAAAATAAAAACAACCTACTCAATAGAGTAAATGTAGACTATCTAGCAATCTACAATACTGCTTTGTCTCATTTCTTTATAGCGAAAAATGACCGTAAATAATGTACGGTCATTTTTAGTCATAACATCTACTGATGATACGACCATCATACAATCATTCATAAAAACGATTGATGATTAAATGCTTTCGATAGTGCCAGCAGGCAATACTGAGATAACAGAAGCACGTTGTACTTTGATATCAGTATTATTATTTAAGCTAACCACTGCGTAGTCGCCTTCTAGGTTTTTGATGCGACCCATTAAGCCACCAGCAAAAATGATTTCGCTACCAACGCTCAAAGCATTGACCATCGCACGATGCTCTTTGGTGCGCTTAGACTGTGGGCGAATAACTAAGAAGTAAAAAATCGCAAAAAAAGCAACAGGCAGTAGAATCTGACCAAATAGTGACGCAGCACCAGCAGTTTCGGCAGCATGGGCAGCTTGAATGAATAAGAACATAATTTCTCTCAGTAAGTCATGGATAATAATAAAATTAAACGCATAGTAACAAAAAATCCCAGACTTGGTAACTGTTAATCATAGCCTGAACACGTTTTTCTTAAGGTAATTGTCAAGCTAACAGTCATAACTTCTAGTGGCCGTATTGTTGATAACAGTATTTCTGATGATAGTATTTCTAATACAACACGTAAGTTATTTATACTGCAATGCGGTAAGTAATGAAAAAGTGCTGCGATTATAGCAAATTTCAGATATTTAGTGGATATTAGGCAATAGTAGCGTAATACAAGGTATCAAAAAGCAAAGACTTAAAAAAAGCGACTTATTGTGAAATATCAGCATCAGTGCTACTATCAAATGGCAATAATTGGCTGTATTTAGCCCACTATTTATTGGAATGTCATTAAGCCTACTATGCAGTATGAAGTTAGCTTTAAGTAGCTATCTAGAAAGTGTTAGCAGATACCACTATGTACTTTTAATTTGGTACTACTATCTGCTTTCTATATCTGCTGCTGTTTGCTTAAAATTCCTTTTTCTCTTTTCTGTTTAGGTTACCCAACTTGTTCACCACTTTTATGTTTGTACCTCGTTTATGTCGTCCGCGCGCTTATAAAGAAGCGTCAGCTAAACCTCCTCCGACGCTGCACTGTTTTGCACGTCTTAGAAGTGTGAAGCCTGTTTTTGGGCTATTAGCGTTACTCGCAATGCTACTACCTTACCCAGCATTTGCTGCTGATGCTTCAGCAGATCCTACAGCTATCAATATTTTATTATTGATATTCTTTGTGGTTGTTGCCATTGGTATCTCGTTTGTTTGTTCCTTGGCAGAATCCGCATTACTCAGCATGACACCCTCCTATATCGCTGACGTCCAAGAAACCAATCCAAAAAAAGCAAATATGCTTAGACGGTTAAAGGTTGATAATATCGACCAGTCGTTGGCAGCTATTTTGACATTGAATACAGTCGCTCATACATTGGGTTCTATCGGTGCTGGTGCTCAAGCGACGATTGTTTTTGGCAGCGCATGGTTTGGTCTGTTCTCTGCCATCATGACATTGGCTATTTTATTCTTATCTGAGATTATTCCAAAGACGTTAGGTACGGTATATTGGCGTCAGTTGAGTGGTATCGTCGCTTATTTTGTCCGCGGTATTATCTTGCTGTTATACCCACTCATTTGGGTCTCAGAGCGTTTGACAAAATTACTGGTGCGTGGCAAAGAACCTCAAGCGTTTAGCCGTCGTGAGTTTGCGGCACTTGCGAGTATTGGTGAAGAGTCAGGGCAAATTGATCCTTTAGAATCACGTATTATTCGTAACTTACTGGCATTTGGTGCCATTAAAGTTGAAGATATTATGACGCCGCGTTCGGTAATGCTCGCGTTTGAGGAAAATAAAACAGTCGCCGAATTATTGGTTGATCGCCCAAAGCTGACGTTCTCACGATTACCAATTTATGATGGTGACTTAGATAATGTCACTGGCTTTGTATTAAAAACAGATATGTTGTTAGCAAAAGTGAATCACGCTGTAGATAAGCCACTGACTCAGTTCAAACGTGAAATTACTTTTGTATTCTCTAAAATGAAACTGTTTGATTTATTAGAGCTCATGCTAAAGAACCGTATTCATATCGCGATTACTGTCGGTGAATATGGTGAAGTTAAAGGTCTGGTCACTTTAGAAGACGTGTTTGAGACCTTATTGGGTCTAGAGATTGTGGATGAGATAGATCGCGTTGAAGACATGCAGGCACTGGCTCGACAAATGATGGACAGAAGAGTAGAGCGTTTGGGTATGAAACTCAGTGATGATGAGCGTTATGATAATAATAGTACAGACACTAGGCTCTAAGTTAACGTTGTCAGATTAGTATCGATTGACAGGTAGCAGGTTAAAGCTGAAATGAAGACTGAAGCGTAGTTTGAAGAGTATGACTCAGTCTTCACTTCTGCCTACTTGCACACTTATTACAAAAGTGTAGAGTATGATGCTACCGGTATGCTAACGATGATCACTTTGCCTGTATTTATATTCGCAATAATTACACAGCGTGTCACATAGCTGTGAGAATTGAATGATAGTCTCACTCTATGATACAACAACGCTATCGCGACTATTAGAAATATCGTGATGATAAAAACAGTTATTGAAAGGTATTACTATCTAGCTAAAGATTATTACGATGTAAAAGTCTCGTTAGCTAAGAAGTATCATTATTTAAAAAATATCATTATCTAAAAAGTATCACTATCAAATCAAAGCATGAGAGCCAACAGCATTTGCTTAGTTTACTATTGCGTAGCTGAGCGATATGTTGAATCAAATGATAGAAACACGTTAGTCATCAATATATGACGACAACGGAAACTGTATTGCTAAGGATTATCATGAAACGATTATGGGGAAAAGGGCTTTTGGCGCTATTAATCAAAGGCGCAGGCGTGGCTACTGTGGTAGCTATTGCAAGTACCGTAAGTATCAGTGCGCAAGCAGCGACCATGACCGAAGCGTTGGTGCAAAATTACGCCTCAGCAATGAAGTCATCAGCAAATAGCCGAAATGTCAGTCAGGTTGCTCGTCTCGTCTCTGATGATGCGCTGATTTCGTTGTCTAGAAAGGGCAAGTCTACTAGCTTGGACAAAGATGCTTATTTGAAACTGCTACAAAACAGTTGGAATGACACCTCTAACTATCGTTATGACATCTCCGTAGACAACATTGTCATTACGGGTGAGCAAGCCAAAGCCAATGTTACTACCAGTGAAAGCTGGGTAAAAGATGGTCAAATGGTCTCATTCGTCACTACATCGAGAGTGACTTTGACGCTATCAACTGGCAATGCAGTACTGCTACGTGCGGTATCACAAATAACGATTAACTAGCCGGCTTATTAGGGTGTGTCCTCAATTCAATTGATGGTAATCTAAATGGGTTAAAAATGGTTAAATTTTGCCAAACGGTGTCAAATAGCTGAATAATATCTCGATATTATCTGCGCTGTTTTACTTGTTTGACTGCAATTTATCTCATTTTTATCACCGTTTCTAAAATGAGGACACGCCCTAGAGCGCATTCTAAAATTAAGAACATGCTCTAGCAATTGAGCATTGATTGCACGCTATATGAACCGTTTAGTCATTAACTTGATATTGAATCGGCTTATTCAAAAACTGACTTTATTCAAAAAGACAGTCATTATCTATTAAACAGTCACTATCTATTAAAAAGACAGTCATTGTCTATTGAGTCCTGCTAATATCTTATGATGTTAAATGTTTGCATGAACGAATAATTCATCGCCTTAGTAGAACAATGTAGATGTCGACTCAACTTATGACTATTATCTTTTTATATTAACTGGTCTTTGCTTTATATTGCATATTATACTATCAAGCAATTCTATCTCATCACTTCTTGTCGTTAGGAAACTCTCAATATCATGTCTACTGTGCTATCAACCTCTCGCTCATTTATCGCGTTGCCATTAACGCTTGCAGTCTCGACTTTGCTTATCAGTGCGTGTAGCAATACGTCGACGGTAAAAAACAATGGTGCGACTAATAGCTCATCGGTTATTACTAAGCCTGCTGCCAATCAAACTGCCGCCACGAGTACTGATTACTCAACTGCGTATCTAGATGCGGATAGTCTGGACGAGTTGGCAGATTTATTAGAAGCCTCTGACATGACAATGGTAGAGGGCAATCAGCTTGCTATTCAGCAATATGGTGATTTGTGGAATCGTCTGCGTGCTGGTTATCGTATGAATGGTGGCCAACCGACTTACAATCAGCGTATTGAAGGCCAAAAGAGCTGGTTTACCAGTAGACAGGATTATTTAAACCGTCTAACTGCGCGTGCCAGTCGTTATATTTATCATACGGTAAGAGAAGCTGAGCGCCGCAATATTCCAACTGAGCTTGCATTATTACCAGTAATTGAGAGCTCCTACGATCCAAGTGGTACCAGTAGTGCCGCCGCCGCAGGTTTGTGGCAGTTCATTCCAAGTACTGGTCGTATTTATGGTCTGAACCAAAGCAGTACATATGATGGTCGCCGTGATGTTATCGAATCGACTCGTGCTGCTTATGATTTCTTGACCGCGCTACATAACCAGTTTGGCAGTTGGGAATTGGCATTGGCCGCTTACAATGCTGGGCCTGGCCGTATTCAAAAAGCCATTGATGCCAATAGAGCTCAAGGTCTACCTACGGACTACTGGTCACTCAGACTGCCTACTGAAACAATGAACTATGTGCCACGATTCTTAGCAGTGGCCGAAATCGTCGCTAAGCCTGAACAGTATGGCGTATACCTACCAGCCATTGCTAACCGTCAGCATTTTCGTAGTGTGCCAGTGAATTATGGTGTCAGCTTATCTGAAGTAGCACAATTGACAGGTGTGACTTACGACGAGCTAGAAAAGTTGAATACAGCACTTACCTCTGGACGAGTTGATTCTTCAGGTCCGCAGCGCGTTATTATTCCTAATGATGTCAGCCTAACGACTGATGCCAAATTGAGCACATTAAGAGGTAACGGTACTGGTAATGTACTGGCAGCAGCAAACACGCCAATTACGACGACTACGCCAAGCTATAACAATAAGCCGTATAGTGGTTCTTCATTGCCATCTACAGGCAGTGCGTTGGCTGATTATGCGGCTAGCGCGAGTGTGCCACAGCAGACGACCAGTTATATCTCGCCGTCAGTCACACCAACCAGCAGTTCTTCATATGGTAATACGCCATCACGTACTGAGCCACCATTAAGCGCCGCAGAGACCAATAAAATCAATGCTGAGCTCAAGAGCAGTAATAGTCTACCAACGACCTCTGCGCAGATCACACAGAACAATACGATTGTCCAAGAGCCACCGCTAAGCAATGCAGAGCGTGATTTCATTGCCAATCAAATCCGTAGTAGTACATCGGAAACCAACGTCATCAATGCTGATGGTAATATCAATCTATCAGCAGTTCAAACGCAGCAATCGATTCTAGAAGCCAGTGGTACAGAGAAAAAGCTGAGTTTTGCACAGACGTCGGCAAGTAAACCAAAACCACAAGGCACACGTACCACTTATACCGTCAAACGTGGTGATACGTTATCTAACATTGCCAGTCGTGCAGGTGTAAGCTGGCGTGATATTGCAGAATGGAACCAAATAGATGCTAGTGCTAGTTTGCTATCGGGTAGCACTTTGTATCTATACAATGCAAAAAGTATCGAGCCAATAAGCAGTGCGAGTAGTACAGCAGACAGTCAACCAGAAAGTTATACCGTACAAAGTGGTGATACGCTGATTGGTACGGCCAATCGCTTTGGTTTATCAGTCACTCAGCTCGCAACCTATAATAATCTGAGCAGCCGTTCTGATCTACGTAGAGGTCAAAAACTATGGCTGATACCAGGTAAAGTGACTGCACCTGCAACCACATCTGCAGCGCCTTCTACCAAACCGTCCAAATCAAGCACTGCGACCAAAAACTACAAAGTAAAAGCAGGTGATGGCTTGATTGCATTGTCGCGTCAATTCAACGTGCCGACTGATACTTTGGCCAGTCTTAACGGTATGAGTACCACAAGCTCATTGTATGTTGGTCAAACGCTCAAAGTGCCAGCGAGCGTTGATTTTAGCTCAGCCTCTACTAGCACTAGCAGCAGCTCTAATAGCCAAAGTAGCTCAAGCTCAGTGGCGACTACTAACTATAAAGTTAAATCTGGTGAAACCTTAATCGGGATTGCTAATGACCTTGGCGTTAGTGCCGCAGATCTTGCTGCGGTAAACAGTAACTTCGATGCAAAAGCTCGCTTACAACGCGGCCAAACTATCAAAGTACCCGCTTCTAAAGAGTTGGTTGATCGTCAGCTAAATGATAAAGCTGTTAGCTATAAAGTAAAGTCAGGTGATACCTTGACAGGTGTAGCCAAGCGTTACAATATTGGTTTAAGTGATTTGGCCTCAGCGAATAATTTGAATACTAACTCTAATCTCATACTCGGTCGCACTATTACTATTCCTGCCAGTGGTAGTGTCGCCAGTGCGTCTAGTAGTCAAAGCAGTAGCACTACGAGTAGTAGCACTAGCACCGCGAGCAGCAGTGGCAAGACACTGAGTAATACAGAAAGCTATAAAGTAAAATCAGGTGATGGTCTGATTGCCTTGGCTCGTCAATTTGGTGTTTCGGTAGAGGACTTGGCTGCGACAAACAATATAGCGACCAATGCACAGTTACAGCGTGGACAGACACTCAAAGTACCAAAAGCTACAGTAAGCTACACGGTCGGGTCGGGAGACAGTTTGATTGGCCTAGCACGTAAATACGGCGTATCTACACAAGAGCTGGCAGATATGAATGATATCGCAGCAGATACTATGCTACAGCGTGGTCAGCGTTTGACAGTTCCTAATCGCTAAGCAATGGCTTATGGTTAAAAATAAGCACAAGCATCTTGAAAGTGTGTCGCTTGAAAGTAAGTTGTTTGAAAGTAGATTTTAAGCCACAAAAAAGCTGCTCTTATTATAAGAGCAGCTTTTTTATTGCAAGGTTTGTATGGTTGTCTAAGCGAGCAGAGATAACTAGACCGTTTGCGTCTTGATAGTCTCAAGGTAGCTTCTGATATTACTCACATAATGCATTGCTTGACCGTAGCGACTATTAGACGCTCTGTTTTCAGCAAGGTATGCATAGACATTGGCCCAACTTTTATCATTGATACCTTGCGCTTGTAAGGTGCGCTGAATGCTTTTTACCGCATTAGGTCCCATATTATAACCCGCCAGCGCGAACCAAATGCGATCAGATTTTGGTACATCGGCGAAGTCATCTTTCATTTGCTCTAGATAACGTGCACCGCCACCGATACTTTGGTATGGATCAACACGATCTGATACGCCCATTGCTTTAGCTGTGTTATTGGTCAGCATCATTAGACCACGTACACCAGTTGGCGACACTGCATCCGCATCCAGATGTGACTCTTGATAGCCCATGGCTACCAACAGTTCCCAATCGTGATTATAGTTGCGTGCCTGCTCTTCAAACGAAGACTGATAGTCTGGTAACTTTTCAGTTAGCGTCTTTTGGAAATGATCCTGACTATAGGCATCTTTTAGCAAGTTTTGATTATAGAACGCCGCGAGCTTTTGCGTATTCTGCAGCTTGATACTGTCACATAAAAAGTAACTGGCTTTTTCTGATAGCGGGTCATTAGACGAGTTAAACGTCCAACTGACCTTTGGATGTAAGCCATTTTTAGTCAAGCTGGCATCATAGCCACAGCTCACGTTAATCGATGACAGATTAAAGCTGCTCTTTAGCTTAGTACTGGCCGTTGTCAGCGCCATATCTGCTTCGCCTGATCTTAGCGCTTTTAGTGCCGCTTCTTCGTTGGCATAAGCTTTTAGATTGACATCGACGCCTAGCTCGTCAGCATAAGTACGTACCAAGTCAAAGCCGAAGCCATGTTGAAAGCCATCAGTTGCAAAATAAGTGCTGTCGCCTGGGACAGCAGCAATGGTTAAAGTGTTCTGTAGCATGACATTGTCATAGGCTGGCACTGGCGAACCCATGATAGTCAAACTCTCAGCAGGTAAAGAGAGAAGGGCAATACTAGACAGCTGCACCAATTTTTTTGTTTTGGCAAAACGCGCGGATGTCATTGGGGTAACGGATGAAACGATGTTACTTTTAGTGTTCAGTAGGCGTTTAGATGGACGCAGTAAATAAGAAATACGGCGTTTGGCCCCTTGCGCAGATACTTTTACACGATAAGTAATACGCTGCATGGATGTCTCCTGATTTTAGCCATCCTGCTTACCGTAAGATGTTCATGGGTGTATACCAATAATAGAGGCATACATCGATGTCACATTCAGATAATCTCACACTTCTTAATAGTATAAGCGTGAGGTTACCGGTTTAATAACAGTGCCTTTAGTAACAATACTGCCAATAGCTGCTTTATTAGCAGGAGCGGTATCGTCTTTTACTAGCTAATTATCTGTTAGCATATACGTTCGGAACTAAAATATTACTATTAACGCATCAATCTAAATCACAAAAACGCACAACACCGAGAAGGGTATAAATCAAATGATTCCTTCAACGGTGAACAGATAAGGCTAATACCAAAACAACTATATATTAAACATAGGTAAGGTCATGAAATAAGTTATTGAAACAAAAACGCAAAAATAGAAGGAGTACCAATAAATCTTAGTATCCAACTTTTTTACGTTAAATCAGTCGCTATCTACTCTTTAAATGGTTTGTAGTAGAGTAAATAACAGCTCAAATATTTTGTTCAGCAGTAAAGGTCAGCGGATAATTCTGTTTGATAGTGAATAGAATATCTATCAACATAAGCTATCAATCAGGTATCGCTAAAGCATTATTGCAACACTAAAATTCAGGAGTAGTCAGCCATAAAAATGTATTTTGGCTGAGCCATATCTGCTCATTTATGATATAGAACAATGAGGTTTTAGATATTTACCATCATTTAAGCGCCATAACCGGAAGCTGTAATAAATGGGAAGTCTCATGACAAGACGTTCTTTCTTCAAGTAAGAATATGCGGATATTTATCCAATTATTCAAGTATGGTTAAGAAATTAGCGATAAAACTTAACAATAGGGCTACAGACGGTCAGAAAAGGCATCCTTTTTGGTGCATTAATTAAGGTAAAAACATTGATTGTGAGAATTGAAATAATCGCTTCACCTTTCAATTCCTACAAATAACTATGAATTTATAGATAATAACTTATGTTTCAATAGGTTTCAAACTGAGGTTTTAAGCAGGGTTGTCGATATCGATAAAGGTCACAGGCACGCCAAACTCTTGAAATACTATCTTACCCAATGCTTGAATGCCGCCACGTTCTGTTGCGTGATGTCCGCAGGCAAAGTAATCAATTCCAAGCTCACGTGCGATGTGGGTAGTGCGCTCAGAGATTTCACCAGATATAAAGGCATCACAGCCCATCAACGCGGCCTGTTCGATCATATCTTGTGCGCCACCTGTGCAGATACCGACACGTTCTATCAGCCTATTACTTGTTTTAGAAGATGAGTCTTTATGATACTCAGCTGCGATATGTAGTGGCGTGCGTCCTAACGCTTGAGTAATCTTTGTGATGAGATCATCGGCGCTTTGCGGTATACAAGTGGTAATATTGCCAACTGGGTGAGATTCAGCAGGATAGAGTGGCCCAGTGATGGTCAGATCTAGTATCTCAGCGAGCATGGTATTATTGCCAACGACAGGATGGGCATCTAGCGGTAAGTGATAGCCAATCATAGAGATGCTATGTTGCATCAATTTGCGAATACGTCGACCTTTCATACCTGTGATGGTGGCAGGTTCGCCTTTCCAGAAGTAACCATGATGTACCATAATGGCATTGGCATTATCAGCGATAGCAGCATCAATCAACGCTTCACAAGCAGTCACACCCGTGACGATGCGCTGGATAGGTCGTCCACCATCTACTTGTAAGCCATTGGGTGCATAGTCTTTAAATGCGTTGGCTGACAAATAGTCGTCACAAAACTGCGTTAGTGCCTCTACGGTTATGGGAGTGTTGGTTGATTCTGTCGAAGTGTCGATAGCCGTCATGGTATGCCCTTATCGTTGTCACAATCTGTCAAGTGATTGCAAATAATCCATAGTTTTTTATAATGACCATTTTAACATGGCGTTGTAAAAGAGTAGACAAAGCTACTAACTGAAATGGTACACGATACGTTACCATTTGGTATGGTTGGCGGTTATAATTTGTAGGCGTGAGCTGTACTGATTGATAGCGTCTCATTAGAGCGTGGCATCAAGACTGGTTTTAGTATTAAATAAGAAGAATCAAACCAGCGGCAGCGGTCATTCATTATTTATCATCATTTTTTGTATTAAATTTATAGAGGTTGTATATGTCGTCATCCCGGAACACCAATAACAAGACTTCTTTATTAAAATGGTTACCTTGGGTCTTATTACTGCTAGTGCTGGCAGCGTTTATCTGGTTGTTTACGAGTATGAAATCGACGTCAGAGGCTAAGTGGGAGCCGCCGAGAACCACCCCTGCCGAGCAGCAAGCGTCAGAACCTGTTGCAGATACGCCAGCACCTATCTCCTCTTACCATAATGCGGTCGCTCGTGCCTCACAGTCGGTCGTCAATATCTATACCACACAGACCGTAGCAGAGCATCCTTATATGGATGACCCTGTGCTGCGCCGGTTTTTTGAGTATCATGGTGGCCAATCAGCAGAGCAAGGCAATACCAACTTAGGCTCTGGTGTGATTGTGTCAGAAGATGGCTATATCGTGACCAATGCCCATGTCGTCGAAAAAGCCGATGAGATTACGGTTGCCTTTAATGATGGTCGTAAGAGCCGCGCTAGAGTGGTGGGTACCGATCCAGACAGTGATTTGGCCGTGATTAAAGTCGATATGACAGGATTGACGCCGTTAGGATTCCGCGAAGATCCTATTCGTGTGGGTGATTTAGCCTTAGCGATTGGTAATCCGTTCGGTGTGGGTCAGACTGTGACCCAAGGTATCATCTCAGCGACAGGTCGTACCGGATTGGGTGTGAATAAGTTTGAAGACTTTATTCAGACGGATGCTGCGATCAATCCTGGTAACTCAGGTGGTGCGCTGGTAGATGCTCGCGGTGAGTTGGTCGGTATCAATACTGTGATTTTTTCACAATCTGGTGGCTCTCTCGGTATCGGCTTTGCTATTCCTACCTCTATCGTAGAGCAGGTTATGAATGCCTTGATTAAAGATGGTAAGGTCAGTCGAGGTTGGTTGGGTATCGAGATACAATCACAGTTACGTGATCCAACGCAGTTAGAAACGTCGACTGGCGTAGAAGTGCTAAACGTCATTGACAACAGCCCAGCTGCAAAGAGTGGTCTACGCGTGGGTGATATTATCTTGACCATTGATGGTATTGAGATGACGGATGCCAACACGTTGATTCAATATGTCGCTCGCAAGTCTCCTGATACACAGCTTGATGCACAGATATTGCGTAATGGTAGTAATAAGCAAGTCACCATCTCGCTAGAAGTACGTCCAGAGCAAGAGGCTGTTGCGCTTCCTGCTTCTGTGCAAGCTGAGAGCTTTGCTCAACCTGATCTCCAAAGCGAACAGCAAAACGTTCCAATGATGTCAGAAGCAGAGCGCGACCGTATGCGTGAAGAGCTGCTAAAACTGTTTGAAAATGATGGGGCTCCTCAGTAGTTGCCTTTCACATCTCTCGTCACCTCGCATAGCAATGAGGTATTAGTATAAAAAAAGCGCGCTATCTACGTAAGATAGCGCGCTTTTTATTTGTTTTTCTTTACTTTACGATAGGCTCATGATTGATATGGATAACGCCTTGCACACGGCAACAGCAGGGCAATATCTCATCCTCGTCAATCATGGCGAGTGGCGCAAATGGATAGTCGACCGTATGTGAGCTGGCGATACGTTTGACTCGGCAACTCCCACAATAGCCCTCGCGGCATTGATAATTAACCTCATGTCCGGTGCGCAGCAGTCCATCGAGCAGACTCTCATCGTCATGCAAGTAGAACTGCTGCTTACTGGTCATTACCCACGTCATAATTCATCCTATTTGGATTTGAATATCTTGCTGCTATATCCTACCGCCATCGAAATGTAAAACACTGTTAACGCCTAAAGTAATGTTGACGCCTAAAGTACTATTAAAGCGTAAAACTATTACAGTTCAAAGTCATCAAAGTCGCTGTCTGATAAGTCTGAGTCAATCTGACCAACCAAGTAAGAGCTGATCTCTGTCTCTTGCGGGGCCACTTGCACATTGTCAGACGACAACCAAGTATTGATCCATGGAATCGGGTTTGATTTCGAGTTCGGGAACACGGCTGGCAAGCCAACCGCTTCCATACGCAAGTTGGTGATGAATTCGATATATTGGCACAGAATGTCTTTATTCAGACCAATCATCGAGCCATCTTTGAACAGGTAACCTGCCCATTCTTTTTCTTGCTCGGCAGCCTTGCGGAAGATTTCGATGCTTTCTTCATAACACTCTGCAGCAATCTCGACCATTTCAGGATCGTCACGACCATTGCGCATGAGATTAAGCATATGCTGCGTACCAGTCAAATGCAGTGCTTCATCACGAGCGATGAGCTTGATGATTTTGGCATTACCTTCCATCAGCTTACGCTCGGCAAAGGCAAACGAGCAGGCAAATGATACATAGAAGCGAATGGCTTCTAAGACGTTGACTGCGACGATACACAGATACATCTGCTTTTTCAGTGATCGCAAATCGACAGTCACTTCCTCGCCGTTGACGTTGTGCGTACCAGCGCCGTACAAGCTATATAGCTGCGAGTTGCGGTACAGGTCATCGTAATACTGAGCAATGTCAGAGGCGCGCTCTAAGATGTGCTCGTTTTGCATGATGTCATCAAAGATAATATTTGGATCATTGACGATATTACGAATGATATGAGTATAACTGCGTGAGTGAATGGTCTCAGAGAATGACCATGTCTCAATCCACGTCTCAAGCTCAGGAATCGAAACCAATGGCAATAGCACCACGTTTGGGCTACGACCTTGGATAGAATCGAGTAGGGTCTGGTATTTGAGGTTACTCAAAAATATATGCTGCTCATGCGAAGACAGGTTGCCAAAGTCCATACGGTCTTTTGACACATCGACTTCTTCTGGACGCCAAAAGAACGACAGTTGCTTTTCGATTAATTGCTCAAAGATGGGATGCTTTTGTTGGTCATAGCGTGCTACGTTGACTGGATTACCAAAGAACATCGGCTCTTTTAGCGCATTGTTTGGTGTCTGTGAAAAAATCGAGTAGGTCATGAGACTGCCTTTATAATTGATACGGTTATTGATTTATATAGTTGTGACTGGCTTTCATTTGATTGTATTACAAGTTTTCTAACGATATCTGTGACGACTCTTGTCCATCGTTCATATAGGCTTTGAATATTTCGCTCAGCTCACTATCATCGAGTGCTTCTAATTCATCAAGTGCGCTTTTGCGTAGGGTGCTCACATCATCTTCCGCTGCTGTTTTCAAGTCTTTTTTAGCCGGTCTTGATGCTGGTTTTTTGGCTGCTTTTGCCAAGGTTTTTTTGGTGACGGCTGCCTTTTGTGCGACGTTTACACCTAACTGCTGACGCACCTCTGCAATATCAACCTCGACTTGTACGATATGCGAGCCACCATCGTTTAGGTCTGAAAATACGTTTGGGATAAACAAACCACCGTCTTTGATGATTGCGGTATATTGCACATGACCTCCGTTGTTTTTATTGTTTGTGTGTTTCAATGATATGCCCTAAATTAAATGGACCATTTGATGCCTATTAGGGGATTTTCTTCAGCTTTTTGTTGCCAATACATCATCTTCTCGTTATTTACTTCCATGCCTTCAGAGCTCAAATTTTTATAATGCTTTGCTAGCCTATGAATGGCCAAGCGACTGCCTTGGTTAGCCAGCGCTTCAATCTTAGGTAGCATGTTTTTGACACAATCAGCATCTGAGCTGTCAAAGTCCTCATCAATCATCATAGCTTCTGTGTCGATTGACCCTGCTTTTATGAGTAAATTAAATACCTGAGTCGGATCGTCATTTCCCCAAAGCGGATTGGCTTTGCTGATCCCGCCATTCAAGGACATAGCCACACCTAGTATCAGCTCGTCAACATACTCTGGGCGGTCTTGTTTATAATACTCAACTAGCTTTTCTAAGTAAGCGATGGCCTGATAGTCATCCTTTGGCACGTATTCGCCTAAGTAATAATAGCCAAATAAGCTTATTAATTCTTTTACAGCAGTGCTTTGCGATATAATGTCACCCATTGATAAAGCTTGTAGCATTTGGTTATTATCTTCAAAACTATAGTCACCACCCGTCGGTCTGAAGTCACCGATATCAGCATTCATAATATATTCATCAGCGAACCGATGTTTGAGTTGAATGTAGTCAGCAGCTTCTTTATCTATAGTCACGGCAGCATCACGTTTAATAACAGGATGGCTCAGTGCCTCTCTGTAATAGTAGCCACATTGGTCACGTGTATTTACTTCTACATCTTCCTTACTTGTAGTTTCAGCATAACTGCTAGTCGCTAACAATAGCGCTGATAGCAGTACTGAGATATTAAAAATTTTCATGGAATTTATCCTTGATAATGTGCTCAGCATTTCTAAAATGAGGATACGCACTAGGAGAACCTATTATATTTACTTGCTATGCTTTTTTCTCTATGTCTCGTTTTAATAAATACGTATAACCCTTGGTGGTTACCCAAATTCCCAAAAAGGCCACCAGTGAAACGATGCCTATACTGACAAAAGCGGTGGGTAAGACTTTTGGGTGAAAGAGAGATATGAATAGCGCTTGTTTGTCCTCATCCAGATAAAAGAAGTAAATGAGGACTAACGGTACCCAAGAAAAAGTAATAATGTTACATATGCTTTTTCGAGCAAATACAAGCTGTTCATGTGCTGTCATCAATCGGTTTTGTTGCATGTAAAATAAGTGAGAGATCAATAGCGCTATACCGATAGAAATAATGCCTACCAGCCCTCCTGATATACCAAATACATATAACACAGTGATGGTTGTCCAGAATAGGGCGCAAAGCATCAGTGAGTATTGTTCTAAAGAAGGCTTCATTCTAGGCATAATATATTCTTGTATAAATTTCAGTATTGGTTTGCTATTGGCGTTATGGCTGGCGCGTTACGATCTCCAACCCACCTTAACCTAGGCTTGATTAGCATTGCTATTTTCAATCTCTAGGAACAGCAAATGTGTTCGCTATTTTAAATTTACTCTGTTGTACTGTGATATCTTCTAATGATTTATATTCATAGAAAATATCAGTATTGTCATAATCATCTGCTGCGGGACAGTCTTCATGACACTTAATATTGGCAACGTAGGCTTTCAGGTTGTCGTCAAAAGTATAATTGTATTGTTTGATATCTCTACTATCAAATGATCTACCCGCTAAGTTGTAGTACAGTGTCTTTGGAAATGGCTTGATATCTGATATCTCTTTATAAAATTCTGCATTTTCACTCGTAGCTCTTGGTAAGGGTCGCTTTGTTGTAGTTCCTTGATCAAAAGTCAATTCATCGTCACCAATAATCGCTTTCATGACTTCTCTACGTGCCAATTTATTGAATTCTAAGACATAGAGATCATTAAGTTCTTCATCATTATCAAAAGTGTAAATATCTATGGCTTCATCATCATTATTCTCATAATCAGAGTTATAAGCTAGTGATAGTGCTCTAGGTATGTGAGGAATTTTTGCATCATAAGGATATTGGTTATCTATGTGCAAAATAGGCATTAAAATAGGCGTATCTTGAGATATTTCGCCATACCGAATGAGTGTTGACTCACTAAATCCACTACCTTTAAATCTTATCTTAGTTTTATCTTTCAATTCGGTGTTATGACGACCAAAGACGTAAAATGGGTACTCAGTACGATGAGGTATCAGGTGTAAATACTTGCCTTTTACTATTCTCCAATCACCGACCAATACGACGCCGAATCCAACTATGACATATCTTTGATTATCGAGCAGCGCCAAACTCGCTCCTCCTTCTGGAGAATAGTTTCCAAAAGACATTGAATACTGTCCGACGATACTTTTAGCTATTTCTTTATACTGTTTTTGATTGTTGTAGATAGGGTCAGACAGTTTCGGCTCTGGATGTTGTAAAAAATCATCTACTGTTTTAGCAAAGTTGCCACAAGACTCTACGCGTTCATACATCAAGTCATTATATGTTTGATAAGCCTCTTCTTGTTTTAAAAGACTGTTATTTTCTGATTGAATGCATTGATCAAACTTCATATTAAAATCTATGAAGTTATCAATATAGTCAATATTCTTAACGCAGTCGCACGCTTCAACGACGTTCTTTTCGACTAATTTTTTAATACTATCTTCAGTTTGAGCGTTCACTGGTGTTGATAGCACAGAGGTGATGAGTAGACAAGAGAATAGCGACATATTACTTATTTTCATAGTTGTATTCTCTCGTCATTAGCGTAAATATTAGATTGTTATCTTATTGGTGCGCTGGGCGCACTCTACAACTAAGATAATCGTTAATCACACCACCTTCATAAACATTAGCCATCATAAATCTATATTTAATTTTGAAAAGGTGAAGAGGCGCATAATACGTTTCATAGACATCATTTCGTACAAGGTAAAGCTCGTTGCCTATCAAATAGTAAGAATCGCCTTGAATATCACAAATTTTATGTTTCTCATTCTTCTTTAAAAATGCTTTTGGACTAAATATTTTGATATTGCGACGAATTCTATCAAAAACTGTCTCTAAGTAATTAGACTTCATAAAGCAAGTGAACAGTAAGCTTTCTAAGCGATCGTAGTAAAGAAGGTCTTTTTTTTGATCGTAGTAAACGTATATTTTTCCAGTCTTGTTATCTATGCATAGAAGTTCATCGGCAAAGTCTGTTCCAATATATACAGTACTTAAAGGTATTCTATCCGTATAAAAGAGTTCATCATCTAAATAATAGTCTTTAAACTGCTTAAAAGTAAAATCACTAAATCCGTTGATTAGAAGTGTCTTACAGTTACCATATTTAATTAAAAATTGTCGATGATTTTCTCTTAGAGGGATATTTCTTGAATTAACAAGTTCATCTAATTCATTAGCATCTACTGGTTCATTGTCCGAGATGAGTTTTGACATCTCTTGAATGAGAAAAGGAATAAGCATCTGCATTTTTATCCAACCTATCTAACAGGCGTAGGGTGTGCCTCGCACACTTTTAAACACAATTTGCATATCATCGATGCGTTGGGCGCACCCTACAACTATTTATTATCCTTATAGATGATTAAATCCATGAAAGAAACATTTCTATTAACTGTATTTACTCTATTTTCGTTATTCGCATTCGTAGTACCAGTTCTAGGATAAGAATTAGTTGTAGGCATGCTATTTTTATCAGTCTTAGCGGGTTTACTAACATTACTAGTAGGAGGGTTAGGGTTTTTCTTTGTCATACTATATTCCTATTATTTTTAATGTAATTAGACATATTAATGAAGAAGATAAGAATACAATAAAAAATTTAATATTTTTTGATATTACTTTGATGTGCTCTTGTTTAGCGCTAACAGTTTTGTCCATGGCATTAATAGATTGCTGATAACAGCTAATCAAAAGGTGTTTGTACTGTGCTGAATTGTCAGATCCAGCATCATTAAGAAGCTCTAAAATATCAGGCATTTTCTGTAGCTCAACTAAGTTGAAGCAATTCAGTATTGCTCTCAATATTAAGTTTCCGTACCATATTCCAATTATAAAAGTTATCATAAATGCTATAGTTAATTGAAAAGCGACTAATGAATTTAAATAATTGAACTCTAAGCTTTCTATTGCTGAACTAGATAGGATAACGAATAGTCCAGTGGTTATAATAGAGATAACTAGCAAGTACTTGTTAGCTTTTTCATCAACATTTCTAATTCTAGATATGCATTGTAAGTACTCTTCTTTTAATACAGAGATACTTACATCATACTTAGATTCCCAGTCATCGCTATCGTCTAGGCTTTCGTCGTTTTTGAGTGTGCTTTCATTAGATGAACAGTTTTTTTTGCAATTACTTAATCGATTAAAACTGTTATTAAACATAATTTATGATGCCTATCTTTTTTGCATAAGAATACCAAGCAGAAAATAGCAGGCTCAACTCACAAGCCAAGCCTGCTATTCATCAATCTAGATTTTGCATGCACCGCCAGCACAATCATCTTCCATATCCGCTTGGGCATCGTTCGCACCATCACGAGTGTTATGGTAGTACAACGTCTTCACGCCCATTTTATAAGCGTTGAGCAAGTCTTTTAGCAGTATCTTCATTGGTACACGGCCACCTGCATAACGGACTGGATCGTAGTTGGTGTTGGCAGAGATGCTTTGATCGACGAACTTCTGCATGACAGCGACCAGCTTTAGGTAACCGTCATTGTTTGGCATTTGCCATAGTAGCTCGTACTGATCTTTTAGCGTCGTAATCTCAGGCACGACTTGCTTTAAGATACCGTCTTTTGACGCTTTGATAGAGACCAGACCACGTGGTGGCTCGATACCGTTGGTCGCGTTGGCGATCTGACTAGAGGTCTCAGACGGCATCAATGCGGTTAGGGTAGAGTTGCGTAGACCGTACTCTGTGATCTCGCCACGTAGCGTTTCCCAATCGAGATGTAGCGGCTCTTGGCAGATTTTATCCAAGTCGGCTTTGTACGTATCAATCGGCAAGATACCTTGTGAGTACGTCGTCTCATTGAACGCAGGGCATGCGCCTTGCTCTTTTGCCAATTTGTTTGACGCTTTCAAGAGATAGAATTGCAATGCTTCAAACGTTTGATGCGTGAGACCAAGCGCGCTGTCGTCTGAATAGCGTACGCCATTCTTGGCAAGGTAATAAGCATAGTTAATCACGCCTACACCGAGCGTACGGCGACGCATACTGCCGTTTTGAGCCGCTTTTACTGGGTAGTCTTGATAATCGAGCAGGGCATCAAGCGCACGGACGATTAGCTCGGCAGGCTCTTCGATGTCGCTGACGTTTTCGACTTTACCCAAGTTGACTGCTGATAACGTACAAAGGGCGATTTCGCCTTCTTCGTCATTGATGTTATCAAGTGGCTTGGTCGGTAGCGCGATTTCCATACATAGGTTTGACTGGCGAATCGGCGCAACCGTCGCGTCAAATGGGCTATGCGTGTTGCAATGATCGACGTTTTGGATATAGATACGACCCGTACTGGCGCGCTCTTGCATCATTAGGCTGAACAAGTCTGCGGCTGGGATTTGACGGCTACGAATAGCAGGGTCGTTCTCGTACTTGGTGTATAACTCTTCGAACTTGTCTTGATCTTCAAAGAACGCATCATACAAGCCTGGCGTATCACCTGGTGAGAATAGAGAGATGTCTTGTCCTTTGATGAGGCGCGTGTACATTGTTTTGTTTAACTGTACGCCGTAGTCCATATGACGGACACGGTTGTCTTCGACGCCGCGGTTGTTTTTGAGTACCAGTAATGACTCAACTTCTAAATGCCACAATGGGTAAAATAGAGTCGCTGCACCGCCACGGACGCCACCTTGTGAGCAGCATTTAACAGCCGTTTGGAACAATTTATAGAATGGGATACAGCCAGTGTGCTGTGCTTCGCCGCCACGGATAGGGCTACCAAGGGCGCGGATACGACCAGCGTTGATGCCGATACCAGCACGCTGTGACACATAGCGTACGATGGCGCTAGTGGTCGCGTTGATAGAGTCTAGGCTATCACCACATTCGATCAATACGCACGAGCTAAACTGACGCGATGGGGTACGCACACCAGACATGATAGGCGTCGGTAGTGAGATTTTGAATTGTGAGGTCGCATCATAGAAGCGCTTCACATAGTTCATACGCTCTGACTTCTCATAACGGCTGAACAAGCACATACCAACCAGCATGTACAAGAACTGAGGGCTTTCAAATACAGTCTTGCTCACGCGATCTTGAACAAGGTATTTGCCTGCCATTTGCTCAACAGCGGCATAGGCAAGATTCATATCGCGCCAGTGATCAAGGTATTCTTCTAACTCATCAAACTCTGCACGGCTGTAGTCAGCTAAGATATGCTCATCATATTTGCCAGCATCAGTCAGGGTTTTGACATGGTCATACAGATGCGGAGGCGTGAACTTGTTATAAGCAATCTTACGTAGATGGAAAATAGCCAAACGCGCCGCTAGATACTGATAATCAGGCGTGGTTTCAGAGATAAGATCAGCAGCAGACTTGATGATCGTCTCATGGATGTCACGAGTTTTGATGCCTTCATAAAACTGGATGTGCGATTTTAGCTCAACTTGTGATACCGACACATTATCCAAATTGTGAGCTGCCCACTCGATTACCTTATGAATTTTATCTAAATCAATAAGTTCTAATCGTCCGTCACGTTTGGTCACTTTGATTTTGTCGATATGTGTCATGCTGGCCTCTATTTTGGTTGCTTATATTATTCGTCAAACGGTAAAACCCGCTCAACGTTTTTTATCGTACTACTTATTTAAAAACGCTATCTAAACACGGTAACTGCTGGCGTTGGCTGCTCTTTTTTTAAGGCAAAAAATACCCGATACTCGTAGTGACGGTTAAAATCACTGAGTACTACATATAGCGTGTTTATTAATTGGTAGGCACAATATAGCGGGAAAATTTTGAAAATACTATATTGATTTTAGAATAAAACTATGTTGCTACGAGGTTGTAGACAGTCCAAATTTTGGCAAAGGACGATGGGATAAGGGTTAGACGCAAATGCGCTCATTATAAATTTTTTGTAAAAATATCGTGACGGTTTGATTTTTATTTAATCGGTTATTGTCGACTGATAATAGTGATCGTACTGGCAATAATGCGGGCGCAGATTGTACACCAAACCACAAAAAATCGCCACCCATATGAGTGACGATTTGGACGGAAAAGGGGTTGTTTTTTTCTAAACACCCATTACCGGTTTATACAACCATGCGAACTGTTTTGGCATTGTCCAATGACGCGTAAAGTGTATTCACTTGATCGGCGTCTGTGAGGTATAAATTGACGCGCGCTGAATGGAAGCGCCCCGTTTTAGATGGTTTGACTTCTATAGAGGCCAAATCAAAATCAGGGAACTGGCTACCGAGGATCAGCTTCACTTCATTAAGCAAGCCTTCATGCTCGCCTTCATGACCAATGATGCTCAATGGGTAGTTCATGGGAAAATCCCAAAGATCTGGATTTTGGATGTCGGTTCTTTTACCTTTTAAGACGCCTTCATTGGGTGTCATGTCCGTCATGGTGACGTCTTTGGCGTTTTGATTAGTGTTTTGATTATCAGTGTCTTTTGAATCATCACTCATGATGTGTGCCTCGCTTTTATTAAAATGTGAGCTATAGTCAATCTTTTATTAAACTGAATCAACTATATTAAGTTAAGAGCTTTATTGCCCATTTATAGTGGCACTCAGCCTATTATTCAAGTCTGTACTGGCGATGAGCATATAGCCATATATTTAACGCGTTATAAATGTGCTGTCAGATCATTAGTCTAGGGCGTGTCTTCGTTTCAAAAATGGTGATAAAAATGAGATAAATTGACGTCAAACAAGAAAAGTAGCGCAGATAATATCGGGATATTTACCAGCTATTTGACGATGTTTGGCAAGATTTAGTCATTTTTAGCCCATTTAGATGAGTATCTAGATGATTATCGAGTGAATTGAAGACATGCCCTAATAACTTTTGGGGAGTAAGCCAAATGCTTATGGCAAGTAGCTTTTGATAGGCGCGATATCAGGCGGCAGATCAGTCTCGCCCAGTGCATCCAACAAATTTATTTCGATCGTGCGTGATAGCGCAGTCAGGGGTAACTGATTCGCCGCTAAGCCAAAAGGCTCTTCCAATTCTTCACTGAGGGTATCTAGACCAAAAAAGGTATAAGCGATTACCGCACAGAGTAAAGGGGTCACCCAGCCTAGTGAGGCTACCAAACCAAACGGCAGCATGATGCAATATAGATAAGTCGTGCGATGTACTAGCAACATATAGGCGAAAGGTAGTGGCGTGTTATGGATACGCTCGCAGGCGGCCAAAACAATGGTCATCGAGGTCAGACGTTCATCCATGTTCTGTATCATTTGCTCCGATGTTAAGCGCTGACGTCGGCAGTCTCCGAGTGTCTTACCCATTAGGCGCATCAGATAGTCAGGCAGATTGTGTGCTTGGCGCATCGCTACATGGTGCGCCGAGTCTACAAACGGCTCGACGTCTTGCCAAGGAGACGTGCCACGTAATCTATGACGTATCGCGTGAGTAAAGGCAATGTTTAAGTGAATCAGGGTGCGTTGAATATCACGCCCAGTCTCGCTGTCGTCATCTATAAATGAGAGCACTTGGCGGGTAAAGCTACGAGAGTCATAGACCAATTGACCCCATAGTCCGCGCGCTTCCCACCAGCGTTGATAGCTGGCATTGTTACGAAATCCTAGAAACAAGGATAAGGCAACCCCGAGCAGGGTAAAAGGAGCTGTACCGTAGGAAGGAAAAGCATTGGGTGCGCCATGTTGAATCACTGTAACGACAATACTAAGTAGAGTAACCAGCAGAATTTGCGGAAAGATTTTCGGAACGATGGAGCCACGGAGGGTAAAAAATATCTTAAAAGTATTTAGTTTCTGCCGGACAATCATCTTGGCTCCCTAGCGACGAGGTATAGTCGGTTCAATATAATGTCGATACAAGGAAACCGAGTGCAAGTTATACATTAGTATGCTTAGCGAGGATGACGATGTAGCGAATTTATATGGACTTGACTATATGCTGTTAAGTATTGAAGCCGTGCATTATACAATAGCGTTATAAAAATTTAAGGCTTTTTGCTATTGATTACCTATCGGATATCATTTGAAAAAGTGATACACATCGCTAAATGCTATGAAATACAAGGTTGCTCATATGATTAGGGCGTGTTGAGTATTCAACACGCCCTAATTGATTTTTTATTGTGGCTAGATTCTTTAGGATCTATTAAATATTCAAATATTTAGCTTTTTAAAAAGGCTTCAATTTTGGGTTTGATGGTCATGGACATAATGACCATTAGTGTCAATCCTACTGGTAAGGCGACTAAAAACCCTTGTAGCCAACCATTCAAAAAGGCAGCTTGATCGGCAAAACCAATCGTTTTCGCCGCAGTGCTAAAAGCCAACATGGACTCCATGATACAAGCCATCAATACGCCCGTGATGAGATTGCGTTTGTATGCTTTGGTATTAGGCAGCATCTGATTAATGGTTGTTGTGATTAGACCCATTAATAAGAAACCAATAGGCATTATCGCAAACGCGGCTAGTAACGCTCTAGACCAATCGTGAAAAAACGTATTGGAATATCCGACATTCATGTAGGTCATTACACCTGTGAGTAGACCACCTATGACCGTCATCATGGTCAGTATTAATAGTAATTTATAGAACAACGGTGTCTTTTTGACGCTCTCAATAAGCCGATTCTCAGTATTTGTAGCCATAGTATTTGCAACCATAGTTATTTTCCTATCATCATAAAGAGCAGTTGGTTAGTCTGCGTTTTTCTCTGCTTGTCGATCGCTCACAGATTGGTCTTCAGCTATGCCTGCTTTCCAGTAGGAAAAAGCATATAGCTCATCCTTTGACCACTGTTGCTCGACTTTTAAATAATGACGAAGGGCTTTAACCGATGAAAACTCGCTAGCGATATAAGCGAAACGGCTCTGGTCCGCATTTGGTAACGTAAGAGATTTAACCGTGTCGACTAACTGACTGCCTTGCATAGGATGCGGGTTGTGTAGCCATGTCATGGTGATGTTGGCTAGAGTAGGCAGCTCTTGCTGGTCTTCTGCACCATGCACTTCGATGATGCATTGACCGGTCGCACTGGCAGGCAAGCTTTCTAATATCGAGCCAAGTACGGGTATGGCAGTGGCATCGCCAATCAGTAGAAAATTATCTGCCTCGGGGCAAAGCGCTTTATTTTTTGGTTTCATTAAGATACCAATTTCGTCGCCAACTTCAGCATGAGTTGCCCAACCTGAGGCAGGGGCTTCGTCACCGTGAGCGACAAAATCAATCCATATCTGTTGTTTTTCGATATCGGCACCGCGATGCGTGTAAGTACGGATAATGAAAGTAGATTTGTCCTCTAAGTCGATAGGCTGCGTCTTGTCTCTAGGGATGAATACTTTATTGTTGGCACCGACTGTCATGGTGGCAATATTGGCAATCGTCTCTGTCTGACCTGTTAGGTATATACGAATATAGTGCGGTGTAATCATTTGCTTATGGGCAACGGTCATGATTTCTCGTACGGGTTTTTGATTTATTATATTGCTCATATCATTTCACCTTTGCTTATTTATCAGTAATCTTATTATTGTTGACGTTGTCTATCATGGTGCGACTAACGCGAAAGAACAGGGCAAGATCGACAGGGCTCAAATCTTGAGTCAGTTGCCCTTTGGCCCATTCCTCTGCCACATCAAGCTTTGCCATAATTGCCTCGCCTTTGGGCGTCAGCTGTAGTAATTGGCTACGACCGTCCAGTGGGTTGTCCGTCTTAAGAATTAGCTCAGCCGCTAACAGGTCATTTAAGGCACGAGTGATTTGCGCTTTGTCTCGTTGCATGTGCTTAGAG
Source organism: Psychrobacter sp. NZS113 (assembly GCF_015864825.1). Lineage (GTDB taxonomy): Bacteria > Pseudomonadota > Gammaproteobacteria > Pseudomonadales > Moraxellaceae > Psychrobacter. The sequence continues at coordinate 157,495 of NZ_JADYWL010000005.1, read as the reverse complement.
ATGGACAGTGCCGTGCTCTTTGGGTTATAACAAACCCCCTTTAGCGTTCGGATGTTTGTCACGGACAAATCCACACCTTGCTGCCGGATACCTTCTAATAATAGATTGGTATAGGTATGCATTAATTGATGTAGCGTTTCGCTCAATGAATTATCCGACATAAGAGAACCTTTAATATAGTTGATAGAAGCAACTATATAGAATAAGGTTGATAGTGTCAACTATAAAGTGATTTTTGAAGTTAGTACTTTATCTATGATTAGATATTTTTAGATAAGAAAGCGGCGTGGTAGGTATGCATGATAAGGAGTACAGAAAAGAGGGATAGAGGCTTTTGTGATTAAGGGGCTCTATAATTAACAAACTTTATGATTAACAAAGTCAGTAATTAATGAACAGGCACAAAAAAGCCGAGATATACTCGGCTTTTTTATTTTTCTAACTATTTAGAACCTATGAGCTAGGCTCAGTATTTTCTTAAAAATTTAGTCATTTTCAAGGAAAGAACGTAGGTGCTCAGAGCGTGATGGATGACGCAATTTACGTAGCGCTTTTGCCTCAATCTGACGAATACGCTCACGCGTCACATCGAACTGCTTACCGACTTCTTCAAGAGTATGGTCAGTAGGCATATCGATACCGAAACGCATTTTTAGGACACGTGCTTCACGCTCAGTCAGGTTGCCGAGTACATCACGAGTGGCTTCTTGTAGACCAGCAGCCGTCGCATCATCGACAGGGCTTGAGATCGTACCATCTTCGATGAAATCACCTAGGTGTGAATCTTCATCATCACCGATAGGGGTTTCCATAGAGATAGGCTCTTTGGCAATCTTAAGCACTTTACGGACTTTGACTTCGTCCATTTCTAAGCGTTCGCCTAATTCCTCAGGCGTTGGCTCGCGGCCCATTTCTTGTAGCAACTGACGTGAGACACGGTTTATCTTGTTGATCGTCTCAATCATATGCACAGGAATACGGATGGTACGCGCTTGGTCAGCGATAGAGCGGGTAATCGCCTGACGAATCCACCAGGTGGCATAGGTCGAGAACTTATAACCACGGCGATATTCAAACTTATCAACGGCTTTCATCAGACCGATGTTACCTTCTTGAATCAGATCCAAGAACTGTAGACCACGGTTGGTATACTTTTTGGCGATTGAGATAACCAGACGTAGGTTGGCTTCGACCATCTCTTTCTTAGCACGGCGAGCTTTCGCTTCACCGACAGCCATACGACGCGCAACATCTTTCATGTCGTGAATTTTCATATCGAGCTGTTGCTCGTAATCACGAATCTTGCGTTGTAATAAGATCACGTCATCAGTAACTTTTTCTAACGTACCAGCAAATGCAGGCTTACCAGTGATACGCTCAATGAGCCAATCAACATTGGTTTCATTGCTAGGGAACGTTTTACGGAACTCTTCACGCGGCATGCGACCACGGCGAATCACCAAACGCATGATTTGACGCTCTTGCTTACGCACATCATCATAGACATCATGCATGATGGCCATGACTTGATCTGACAAGCGATTGTTCAGCTTCAACATCATAAAGCGTTCTGCAAGTAGGGCATAAGCAGTATCTGCTTGAACACTACCACGGCCATAATCAATTAGGGCTTGCTTGGCTTTGATGAATAGATTTTCGATCTCTTCTAGACGTAAGCGTACTTCTTCTGGATCGATGCCGCTGGTTTCTTCTTCGGCCTCTTCCTCTTCACCTTCGTCTTCATCATCGTCATCATCAAGTGCTGCTTTTGCACTGGCTTTTGGCTTGATTGGTGGTGGGTTTTCTTTTTCTTCTTTGATACGCTCTCTTTCTTCTTTCGCTGCTTCTTTTGCTTCTTGAGCAGCGATTTTGTCTTCTTCGGTTTCAGGATCTAGGAAACCAGTGATGACATCAGAGAGTTTTTTGTCGCCATCTTGTACTTTTTGATACTCATCAAGGACGAACTGTACCGTACCAGGCCAGTAAGACATGGCATGCTGTACGTCACGAATACCTTCTTCGATACGTTTAGCAATGGCAATCTCGCCTTCGCGGGTTAATAGATCAACCGTACCCATTTCACGCATGTACATACGCACTGGGTCAGTGGTGCGACCAGGCTCAGTCTCAACAGAGGCTAATACTGCCGCTGCCTCATCTGCTGCCATGTCATCATCACTTGAATCATCGTTCATCAAGATATCATCGGCATCAGGGGCAGACTCAAAGATTTTAATACCAACGTCGGTTAGCATTTGCACAATATCTTCGATCTGATCGCTTTCGGTAATAGAGTCGGGCAGTTGGTCATTCACCTCAGCATAGGTTAGATAACCTTGCTCTTTACCCATTTGGATTAAGGTGGCCAGTTGAGATGTGGACTTAGAAACTGACTTATCGTTCATAAATACTCGCTTACTTGCATCGGACATTTTTATATTGTGACGCGCTATCGCTGGCTGGGTGCGTTGATCTTATCAGTCGATTGATCAAAATATGGCGTAGAGGTTGTCAATAATATCAAAAATGAGTGGATATGAATAAAGGCTCAAAACACTACAATAACAATGCTGAAAAACAGCTAAACATTAAAAAAGACTTTAAAATAGCATTCATTTAAAACTGCTACTCAAAAACAATACCTAAAATTTGTGCCTGACGATGCATGCTTATGATAGTTCGCTAAGCAATGCTGCAAATATACAGCCGCATAGTTTAACACAGACCACAGTAATCAAGCACGAGACAGTGATATCTACCGACCGTTTTTTACTGATTATTTTTTATCAGTTGAATGTTTAACATTCTTTTAGATTCGGTTTTGACTACTCGGCATAATCATTAGTAGTGGGGGCAGCCACTGTATTTTTAAAGGGTTGATATTTTATTCATCAAAAATGACGGTCAATGTCAAGATTTAACCGTGGTCATTTGTGCTGACTGCTCGGCTTGCTGTGCACGTAGCCAGTCATTTAATAACTGTGATTGCTTGCGAACAATCGCCAACTTAATGTGATCAGGGTTTTTGATCAGATCCTGCATCTTTTTTTGCAAGTGTAGCTTGAGCAATTGCATGACTAAGTTTTCGACCAACTCATCAAGGCTTAAAATATTTCTTGCCGTCAAGGTTTTATAAAACCCACTCCAGCTACGGCTGAGTGTCTCTTGCGTCACCGGCTGTACATTAGACAATATAAAGTGCGCTGCTGCGTTAGCGTCTGTTGGTAGATATCTTAGACAACGCTTAATCGTACTGACGATATCCAGCAGGTCGGTGTCTTGCAGATCTTCCCAAGCAAGCGGGCGCAAGGTATCACTCGCAGCTTTTTGTTTGATATGTGCAGGCAGTTGTAAGTCACTGATACCTGCCTGTTGCCAAATCGACTCAATAGGGTCTTCAAGTAGTGCGCGTGGTTGGAACAAAAAGCACAGCTGCAACTGCTGACTGATGGTCATGTCACCATCAAAATCTAGCAGGGCGTCCTTGGCCTCGACATTCTGACTGCGTTTACCGCCCAGCTTTTGATAAACATCATTGTTAAGCAAATACTTAAAACTACTGCCTTTGGGCAATGCCATGGTTAATGCGCGTACTTGGGACATAAGCTTGGCTTTACCTTCTACCAAGGTTAGATCGTAACGCTCACTTAAATACGCAAAAATATACTGCGACAAAGGCATGGCATTGGTGATTTGCGCACGCATGGCATCACCGCCCTGACTTTTGATGAATGTATCAGGGTCATGATTGTTTGGCAAAGTTAAAAACCGCAGTTCTTTGTCATCGGCCAGCACAGGTAGCGCAACTTCTAGCGTGCGCCAAGCGGCTTTTTGTCCTGCACTATCCCCATCGAAGCTCAAGGTTAGAGTAGGGTTTAGTGTCAATAACCGTGATATTTGGCTCTCATTAATCGCCGTGCCCATAGAGGCAACAGCACCATAGATACCTGCCTGATAAAGGGCGATGACATCCATATAGCCTTCGACCACTAGCCAGTCGTTGGCGCGCTGCTGGCGAGATTCATAATAGCCATATAGCACATGCTGCTTGTGAAAAACGGGCGAGTCGGATGAGTTGATATATTTAGGCTTTACTTCGTCGTCTAATGCTCGACCACCGAAGCCAATAGTACGGCCCTGATTGTCTCGAATCGGGAAAATAACTCGATCACGTAGTAGATCATAATCGCGTCCAGATTCTGATTGGCGCACTAAGCCTAACGCTTTGAGTCCTTCAATATCCTGCGGAAACTGATGTTCAAGATGCTGCCAACCAAACGGTGCATAACCCAAACCAAACGTCTCAAAGGTATCTTCAGTGATACCACGCGATAAAAAGTAATGTTTGGCATGAGGGTGGGTAGTTAGACTGTGCTGATAAAATTGCTGAATTTGCTCTAACAGATCGTATAGATTGCCATCTGCATCGGCACTATTATCCATACCGTGTAGGTTGATTGTCTCATCACTATCGCTTAGCCAAGCAGGCGGATAGCTCGTATCATCTGGATACTCTGAATCATAACCATCGGTTGGGTAAGGTGCTGAGTCGTAAGCCTCTAGCGGTGGATAGTCATCGTAGCTATGAGCATCATCATAACTGGCCTGCACCACATGGCCTTGAACCACACTGCTATGGTCTGTACCGTTTTGACTTAAGTTGCTCTGATCGACAGCTGGGCTAGGCATAGATGGCGGTGCGCTTGATTTAGACGCAGTAGTTTTAGGCTTGGTAGTTTTAGAAAAAGCAGGTTTGGGTGCGCTACGTTGATAGCTGACATTTTGCTGCTCTTCTTTTGGTACTTCGATACCCGTTTGCTTTGATAGCTCATTGACCGCTTCAATGAATGTCAGGCTTTCATAGTCACGAAAAAAACTGATGGCATTGCCGCTGGCACCACAGCCAAAGCAATGGTACATGTTTTTTTGTGGATTGACATAAAATGAAGGAGATTTTTCACCATGAAAAGGACAACAGCCTTTAAACTCACCACCCGCACGTTTAAGCGTAGTATGACGCCCAATAATGCTGACTAAGTCAGCTTGGCTATTTAGTTGCTCAAGGATATGGTTAGGAATGCTCATACAAAAAACAGTTTACCATAGGTCAATTATGTTGGAACACAAAGCGTGTTATAGAAACAGAAAAATAAGGCCAACATGAGCGTTGGCCTTATTTCTTATGAGACAGCTTCTAAGTCATTCATTATTCACATTGAGAGAATGTGGTTGAAAAGACTATGGATTGAAACACTATGGAACGATAGTAGTATCTAGGTTTGATTGGGTGTTGCCGCGTGGTGGCTGACCGTTTTGCATATTGCCATTTGTACCACGTCCAGGCGCACCATTGGAAGGTGGTGCACCTGCAGAAGCTGCATCTGCGCTAGGCAGTCTTAGCTGACTGGCATTACGAATTATCTGTGTTTTAGTCGCACCATTGTAATTGCCTGTCGCGACTGACTCATCGTCTACGCTTGAACGACCGAGCTTGCCAAAGGTGATTTTGTTCAGCCAAGTGCTGTCACGTTTGGTCTCTAGTTTCACGCTACCATCACTGGTCAACCAGCTTGGATAATTAATCTGCAACAGTGTTTTGTACTCATTTGCCAAATCCGTTAGACCTAACTTTTCATTGCTGTAAGCTAGCGTGGCAAGGGCTTTTGGAATGGAGTCACTGAGCGGATAGTACTGGAATACCCATTTGGCACGGTTGGCAGCAGCGACATAAGCTTCACGCTCGATGTACCAATTGGCAGCGCTCATTTCGCTTTCAGCAAACTGATTGTAAATGAAAGTCATGCGCTGTGCAGCATCTGGTGTATAAGGGCTGTTTGGATATTTATTAACGAGCTCTTGAAAATTGGCAAAAGCAATACGCAAATAAGCGGTATCACGCTCGGCTTGGTTCAATTTGAACAGTTTTAAGCCTTCTGATGATCCTTGCATGTTCGCCACACCGCGTACATAGTAGGCGTAGCTCACTTGTGGATTAGAAGGGTATAGACGAATGAACTGTTCAGCGCTTGCCGCTGCCATTTCATATTTGCCACCTTCATATTGTGCGTACATCATATCGAGTAATGCTTGTTCAGCATACTGCCCAGTAGGGTAGAAAGTACGTAGGTTGGTCAATTCTTCGATAGCTTGTGTGTGGTGGCTCTTATCAAGCTGTTCGATGGCATCGTTATAATAACTTTGCTCTGATTTTTGAGCAGTTTCTACCGTATCGACGTCTGCGCCGCCGGTCAGGTTTTTAAAAGTCTGACAACCGACTAGGCTTACACTTAGCGTAAGTAAGGTGATTGAGGACAGTTTGATAAACGTATTGCCAACAGCTTGCATACTTCTTCTCCGACACGAGGCGCATAATAACAGCAGCGCTATTATGCTACATAAAAGGTTAATAATAAAAAACGATGCTTGGAGCATCCGCTAACTGTCTAGTATCAAGCATACTCATCTTCGAGCAGCCTCACCATCAACATGGTTTTTATTGAATGCAGTTTATTGTAATGGTGTATGGTCTTAACAGACCCTAATAAAACCGTTATTTTTTAAATTCAGTGCCATAGCATACAGCAAAATATAGTCATACTTTATAGAATAACGTTTACTTCGTCTATTTTTTTGATATATGCAGTCCAGTGTATGAGGCACTCGACCATGACAGTAGCAGAGATTTTTTACAATATCTGGGTCAGACCATGGTTAGAGAGCTTCAGTGCCTAACCAGTACCTACAATACCAGTACCTATGATATGGCTAGCAAAAAGCCACATAATATCTGATTTCAGTTCGGCATTTTAGCATGAGCGGCTATCACGAGCGATATAGAATGTCGCTGATACCGATAAATATACAGTAAATTACAGCAATGTCATATTTTAGAGAGTTAACCGACGATACTGAGTATGTATCAGTTATCATCAAAAATGACAGATAACGAGCAGCTTCTATAGGGCTTAAGCACTCGGCATGGTACACTATCGCGATATCGCTGCCGATTTTTTTGACGATGATTGCTATTATGATAAGCAATAAATACGTGACCGGCAGTCTAATTTTTTGTAAAATTTTTAAAAAACTGCCTGACAGAATGAGGTTAGGCGCTTTGCTATATATCAATTTATTATGAATAATAATGCTACAACCACCCATTTACCACCGAATCAATCGTTAGATACTGATTCATCAGCACAAGAGTCACCGATGACAAATGACGTTTTAAAAAATAGTGAGTTACTTGACGATAATCAGCCAGCACTTGATGAGCAATTGCATGATGATGCGAGTTCAGAAGAAGTGCTGCTACCAGATGGTGATGCAGATGACATCGATGATGGTGATATTGATGATAGCGATGATGATGAACCTTCAGTTTCGGGTCCAGCAGTCCCAGTAGCGATAGAGCTTACCCATACTGTCACAGAAGATCAGTCAGGTCTGCGTATCGATAAGGTTGCCTCACTCGCATTCAAAGACTTCTCGCGTGTACAGATACAAGGCTGGATAACTGACGGTAGCTTACTCTATAACGGCAGTGTGCAAAAACCAAAGGTTCGTGTCAAAGCTGATGATGTGTTGCATCTATCGACGACGTTAGAGCAGCATAGTGAAGACCAACCAGAAAATATAGACATCGATGTCGTCTATGAAGATGACGACGTACTGGTTATTAATAAGCCTGTCGGCATGGTCGTGCATCCTGGTGCTGGAAATCAGACAGGTACTTTGGTCAATGCGTTACTATATCACTATCCGCAGCAGCACCATTTGCCACGTGCAGGTCTGGTGCATCGGATTGATAAAGACACCTCTGGACTGTTGCTTATCGGCAAAACCAAACCTGCGCAGATGGCACTGATGGAGCAACTAAAAGACAAGTCAGTCTATCGTCACTATCAATGTGTGGTGGCAGGTGATAAAGCAAGTTTAACGCGCCATCGTCATATTGATGCACCAATTGGCCGTCACCGCAATCAACGCACCAAAATGACTGTGATGACAGCAGGACGTGAGGCAATTACTCATCTATTAAAGGTGACGCCGCTTAATGGTAACTACTGTCTATTAGATGTAGGACTGGAGACGGGTCGTACTCACCAGATTCGTGTGCATTTAAGCCATATTACCTATCCGATAGTGGGTGACCGCGTTTATGGTGGTCGTCGTCAATTGCGAGCCGGTCTCACAGAAGTGCAGCGTCAAACGATTAATAATTTCCCGCGCCAAGCCTTGCATGCTTATACGCTAGGTTTTGTCCATCCAACGACAGGTGAAGATATGGAAGTCACCACGCCGTTGCCTGAAGATATGCAACAACTCATAGCCGTACTTAGTGATGGTTATGATGCTGAGTAAGTCGTTTTTTAGAGCAGTTGTGTAAAATATAGTGTGTTCAATATGGTTTAGAATTCAGAAGAGGCTAGACAGGCGAGTGAAAGTACTACAAACAGTAGACGACACTAGCCTGACATAAATTTGACTCTTTATTATCTACGCTATATAAGCTATAGAACTAACTATAAAACCAAGTATTGAAATATTGTCAGCCACATATACATGATTCATTGAGATGGTAGATCCAGTCATGATTAATAAGCTTCCTATGACATTGCTAGCACAAATTGATGATATTGCTGTTTTTCAAACGGCGGCTTTTTTGACTGATGTTGTCAATGATTCTGAGTTAAACACTCAGACAATAGGACAGCAAAATCCGGCAGATTACGGTGATCTAAATTTAGGCTTGCATGTCAATGATGACGCGGCAAAGGTATTGCACAATCGTATGTGTCTACTGTCTGGCATCAATGAAAGCTTTTCAACATCAACATCAGCATCAAAGCAATTTCAATACGTGCCGATTAAACGCTTGCACTGGGTCAGTCAAGTCCATGGTAATAACGTTCACGATGTCGATGCCACCGCGCTCAGTATGACACCCATGGCGGCTGATGCGATGGTTAGTAAGCAACAAGGTATCGGACTGGCCATAATGACGGCTGATTGTGTGCCTATCGTCTTGTACCAACCGGCGACAGGACAGATAGCCGCGATTCATGCAGGCTGGCAAGGCTTGGCTTGCGGCGTTATCAAAACGACAGTAAATAGGTTTGATAACACGATGCCGATTAAAGCTTGGATAGGTGTCTGTATTAGTCAGGCCAATTATGAGGTGAATACAGACGTCCGTGACAAGCTGTTAGCAGGATGCAAAGAGAACCAAGCATTATCAGAGAAACAACTTGATAGTTTCGTAGCACTATTTTCTATACCATCTCACGATGACAAGATTAAGTTGGATCTACCGAAGCTTGCTGCCATGCAATTAGAGGCTGCTGGCATGACAATCATTACTGACTTGCCAGTTGACTGTAGTTATGCTGACAGCCATTATTACTCGTATCGCCGCCAGACACATCTGCAGCAGCCAGCCACGGGACGTATGGCATTAGTGATTGCCCGTAGTGCACAGAGTCGTGATGGCTAGAAAAGTAGTGATAGTAAAATGAGTGTTGTCTGATTAACACAATATGCTTTATATAACAAAAAACAGCAGGTTAATTTTAACCTGCTGTTTTTTTATTTGAGCACTAGTAAGTCTACACATAGTTGATTCAGTTTAAAAGAGAGTCAAGGCAATTGAGTGTAGATGTAACTGTGATACTTCAAGCGATATTAACGCTGTTACTCTTTTATAGAGAATTGACTATATCAACAGACTGAGTCGCTAGACTTTGGCACTGACAAGCCAAATAAAGGACGTAAATATAGTGCTAAGAACGTGCCAGCCATGGCAAGTATGCCCCAGATATAGCCATGTAAGCTAAAAGAGGCGATACCACCAAAATAAGCACCGATATTACAGCCAAATGCTAGACGTGCGCCATAGCCCATCATCAAACCACCAATCACGGACGCCGCAAAGTTACCCTTAGTAATGGTCGTAAATTTGAATAAGCCGCCAGCCGCTGAGGCAATGAAAGCGCCAATGATGATACCGATGTTTAGTACCGTTGTTGAATCAGCAAATATAGACGCATTTAGCGCTGCTGCGTTTGCGCCTTGCCAATAGCCCCAACTCGCGACATCAAACCCAAAAGCGCTCGCAATTTTAGATCCCCATAATGAAAATGCGGACGTGATACCCCAAGGCTGACCACGCGTTGCTAGCGTTAATGCATTCAGTACGCCCAGTACAATCGCGGCTGCAAATAACGGCCAAGAACCACGAAAAATACGTTTCCAACCTTTTTCAGAAGGCACAGGCGCCATTTTAGGGGCTTTGGTTCTTTTTTCAACGACCAAGGTTATCCATGCGATTATAGCAAAAAGTGCCAAAGACACCATCCAAGCACCGCTGTAACCAAGACCTGTAGAGGTAGCCAAAGAAAACGGCTCAAAGCTCGGTAGCTCTTCTGTCCAAAATGGTAGATGGTAAGCGCCAATAGTGGCACCAACGATAAAGAAGATAAAAGTAATGAACATCACTGAACGACCGCCACCGACTGCATAGAGAGTACCAGAGGCGCAGCCGCCACCAAGCTGCATGCCAATACCAAAGACGAATGCACCAACGAAGAGACTGACACCGATTGGCGCGACATAACCTGCGACTGGTCCACCAAAAATAGTTGTACCAAAGGCTAAAATAGGGGCAAACAGTGTCACGGCAATGGCCAGCATCAGCATGTGTGAGCGCATCGCTTGCCCATTACCGACCGACATCAACCGTCTAAATGCAGAGGTAAAACCGAAGCGGGCATGAAAAAGGGTATAGCCTAATAATAAGCCAATGCCAAGCAGTAGTGACTGCGAAATATGTTGCGTATCTAGCAAATAGACCAGCATGAGAAAGCTCACAATGGCGCCGCCTGCTACCAGTATCTTTTGTGGATCATTTAAGCGAAGGCTGTCTCTTACGATTGGATCTCGTACCTCGTTTACGGGTTGAACTCTTAACGTTGTCACAGTAGTGGTCTCCTCTGCTTATAGGTTTGATTACGATTTTTTTATAGCCTTCTTATGATTTTTTTAATTTATTAATAGTATTTATGAGCAACTTAGGAATAAGCGCTACATCATAATCCTATTACGGTAAAAATAGAAACAAGCTGGAAAGAAAAGCTGGAATTAACATATGCGTATATGGAATAAATGAACGTAATTATTAATGATTATTTTTTCTTATTTAATAAGCACATGCTGTAGTACATAACATTCGACAAAGTTGCGATTTACATAAGTGAGTTGATAATTCGCTGAATATTGCTACTCTATGACAGTCTGTTAATAGGTAGTGTGATTATCCTTGCATCTGACGATAGCGTCATTAACGACAGCTATCCGCTACTAACAATATAATTACAGGCTATAATGGCTGTACTTACTTAGACAATTCTAAATATTATTATTTAGCCGTTCATTATTCATCAATTCATTCATTACTAGAGCCCGTATGACTACACCTATATCGTCTGCTTCAACTGTCACTAATCCATCCAATAATCTATCTATTGCGGTTATTTATCATAGTAATTATGGTCATACCAAGCGTGTGGCTGAGGCCATAGTGACAGGTGCCCGTCAGCAGTTGCCAGAATCGCAAGCCAAGGCAGTAGATGTCCATGAAGTGGATTGGGCGTTTTTAGATCAAGCAGATCTACTGGTATTCGGTAGTGCCGTATATATGGGTAGTGTCACCGCTGAATTTAAGACTTTTATGGATGAAACCTCAAAGCGTTGGTATCAGCGTAAGTGGGAGGGGAAGTGGGCAGCAGCTTTTGCTAACTCTGGTGGCCTAAGCGGTGACAAACTCGCGGTGTTACAGCAGATTTCTCTGTATGCCATGCAGCATGGGATGAATTGGATTGGACTACCACTGATGCCAACAGGTCATGAAACCCATGATCTAAATCGTCTGTCCAGCTTTTTGGGTTTAATGACGCAGTCGCTTGACGGCCCACCTGAAGAAACGCCAGGATCTGGAGATATCGACACCGCTATTTGGTTTGGTGATCATCTGGCTAAAACCATTATCAAGCATCAGCCAGCCAATACACAGAGTTAAAGCGACTTTATAGTCTGCTTTTTTTGTGTCTCTCAGTTCTGTTACTGGTCATTCGATTGAGTCAAATTTGATGTGACAGGAATCGGACTATCAACAAACTGGAACGACTGACAACCCGTCAATAGTGTTACTGCTGTAATCAGGCTGGTAAGAATGAGGGACTTCATAGTAGTGTCTCGGTAGGGTTCGAGTATATAAGAATTAAGAATACTTACGTTAAATAAGAATGTTTAGTCCAATGGTTGGTTGATTTTTATATTATCGAGTTATAAGTTTGATTTTTAGCTCATTCTATCATTTGATACCATGCTCCATGCTCCATGCTCCATGCTCCATGGTACAAAAAAAGCGCCCGATAATATTATCGAGTGCTTTTTTAGTTACGGACTTATCAAGCCATAAAATTACTGGAGAATAACCGTTATTTTGGACTGGCTGACCATACTGGCGAGCGAATAGTACCTTGCCCAGACTTGCCAAACGTCTCACCACCGTTTAGTGATTTTATAGTAATAACGCCTGTATTATCTTGTTTTGATGCATACACCACACGCTTACCGTTAGGCGAAAAGCTCGGTGCTTCATCAATGCCCGTATTACCTAAATTAGCCGTTACTGCGCCATTACTATTCATAATAGCGGCTGATGAACCGTTTAAGAAGGCGATCTGTGAACCATCACTACTGAATTGCGGGCTAGTCGCATAACCGCTATTTGACAGCTTAGTGGTACGTCCTGAGCCAAACTCATAACGATAGATTTGCGGCTTATTGAAACCTGCGCGGTCACTGACGAATACAAAAGATTGACCATCAGGCGCGTAGCTTGGCTGTACTTCGCTGCTTGGCCAGTTGGTAAGCTTTTTAGGTTGACCGCCACTGGCACTTATCTCGTAAATATCGGCACTGCCTTCAAAGCTGCTAGAGAATAATATTTTGCTACCATCAGGTGAGAATGATGGACTCAGGTTGCTACCAGAGAAGGGCGTTAATGCAGTTGCACCGCCACCATCAATGTTCTGTACGTAGATGACTTGATACGATTGGTCACGTTGTACAGAGTAAGCAATGCGTTTGCCGTCTGGTGACCAAGCGGGTGAAAAGATAGACCCTTTGACTTCAGCAAGTGTCCTCGCATTCTCACCATCAGCATCCATGATTTTGAGACTTGAGACTTTGTCTTTACCGCTTAACTTCTCTTCAATATAAGCAATACGTCCTGAAAAATCACCTGGCGTCCCAGTAATCAGCTCATATACTTTATCTGCGATGACGTGTCCAGCATAACGCATGCTTTCCTTGTTATCTTTAACCGTTAAGCTTTGTTTGCCTGCCAGTATTCGACCAGATTTCACTTCAATGACTTCATATTCAGTGGTGACTTTACCGCGATTGGTGCTGCTGTTACCAACGACTAGATAAGGAATACCAATACTTTGCCATACTGGTAGTGTGCCCGCTAACTCGCTGCTACTGCGCGGCTGCTGTGGCAAATTTTCGCTGGTCACTTTTAGCTCAGTCTTGCTTAAGTCATTTGAGATAATAGGAGACATAACAGTGTCACCAGCGAAGGGAATAAAAGCGACTTGGTTTTGTTGAATAGGAATATCGTAATCTAGTTCCAGAACGACAGGAGCTGCAAATATACTTGGAGCGACCAGCAAAGTTGAGGCACTCGCAAGTAAAGATGTGAGTAGTTTTTTATGAGTACGCATGAGTAATTGGGGCTCCTGAAAAAATATAGTTATCATTTTTATAAGTAATCAATCATAAAGATACGGAAGTATCTTCAACAGTATGAAATTATTAAGGTAACGTTATCAATAATGTGAGAGATGAGCAACTTATTAGTTACTGCCTTTAAACTGTATATCAAAAGTAGGATATTTGGGATCGCTAGTATCTATTGGGAAGCTATCCGCATCCCAAGCTGCTTGTTTGGCTGCCTCATTGACCTTACTATCAGGTCCTGAAACTGAGACATTGGTCACCTTGCCACTAGCATTTACAGTAATTGTTAGCGTAGCGCGTTGAGTCGCACCTTTCGCTCCTGTCGGCGGATTATAGTTACGTTTGATTAGGTTGATAATTTCACTATTGCTAGCACCACGACTGCCACTTGCTGCTGAACGACTGCTTTCTTTTGCGTTACTTGTTACTGTATCGCCAGATATAGACTCGCCTTTTGCCAAACTATAATTCTGAGGTGCGCTATCAGAATCATTACTTTCGAATTCTACATTGGTGCTTTTATTATCAGGACGTATAATTTTAGGAGCGTTATTTGGCTTATTGCGATACTCTTGAAGCCTTTGTTGATCTTCTATCTGCTCATCTCTCTTGTCTCGCTCAATCACATCGTGCTTTTCTGCCACTGATTCGTCTAATTCTTCTGCCCACTCAGCCATGCGCTGCTCATACTCACGATTCTGTTCAAGCAAGCGTTGATGATGCTCTGCGCTCATCAGTAAGGGTCGGCCAGCAGTATTATCGGGACGGCTATAAGTCGGTACTTGCTGTGAGCTTGATTGGGCACTGTTTTGACTGGCATCGTTACTATCAAACGCATTTTCTTGTGTGACTGCCGTTGCACTGCTATTCGCGCTGGCTGCTTGCGCGGCCGCACGATTGGCTAGTATCTGACCTTGCATATCAGCCAGTTGCTCAGGTGAGACCATGACCGTTTCGATACTACCAGTCATGTCTACTTCAGTGTTTTGATAGTTATAAACGAGTAGGCCAATCACAAGGCCATGTGCGAGTAAACTGAGTAGTGTAGGCAGGGTTAGCCCATTGCCTTCGGGTTGGGTAGGCACATAGACGGCAGGACCATTATGCATAATATTTATACTCATGAACGTGGTTCATTGGGTTGGCTACGATTCTATTGCAAGCTTAATTGGGTGTTGTACTTGTCAATGTGCTTATTACAATGAAGGTGTGGGTAGAGGTGCACCAGTCAATAGACCTACTTTTTGGATACCTGCTTGTTGTAATGTGGCCATTAGCGTCATGATGGCGCCATATTGATTATTTTGGTCGGCATTTATCATCACTTGTACTGGCGACGCTCCGGCATCACTGTTTTGGGTCTGCAAATTAGATAAGGTATTAATCAGTTCAGACTCGCTCACTGGCAAGTCGACATTACTTTCATAACTGATAAAAATCTCTCCACTACCGGTTAAAGAAACAATCACTGGTAGCTGGCTTTGGCTCATGGTGTTGGTTTGCTCTTTTGGCAGATCGACATCAACACCCGTAATCAACATCGGCGCAGTCACCATAAATATGACCAGCAACACCAGCATCACGTCAATGTAAGGAACGACATTCATCTCCGCATTTAGCGCTTTTTTTTCACGGCGATAGGGACTTTGCTTCATGGCTTCATTGTCCTTATGCTTGACTGGTGGTAGATTGCGTTTCTCGGCTGATAGGGTTTGCTGCACTGGTCTCACGTTGGAGCATGCCAGTCATTTCGTCACAGAACAGCGCCCGCGAGTCATATAAGCGGCTGGATTTTGCCGTAAAGTGATTGTAAGCCAGTACAGCAGGAATCGCTGCAAACAGGCCCATGGCAGTGGCGATTAAGGCCTCGGCGATACCAGGTGCAACAGAGGCTAGGGTGGCCTGTTCTGTCTGCGATAATCCTAAAAAGGCATTCATAATACCCCAGACCGTACCAAACAATCCTATATAAGGCGCTACTGATCCAATGCTGGCTAGCGTTGTTAGCCCTGACTCGAGTAGTTGCTGTTGACGTCCTAGCCCGACTCTTAGCTTACGCTCAACACCATCGATAATGTCATCTTTAGGCTGGCGCTTTTTATGCATTCTTAGGTATTCTGAAAACCCAACATAAAAAATCTGCTCCAATCCTTGGCGTTCAGGCGAGCCTTGCACACCTTGATATAGTTTGGCTAAATCTTCACCTGACCAAAACCAAGTTTCAAACTGTTGATCGAAACTTTGAGCTGTACCAAGCCGCGCACTCATACGAAAAATAATGACCCAACTGAATAAAGACGCTAATAATAATAGTGCCATCACAATCTGCACCAATAGACTGGCTTGGGTAATAAGATCAATAATATTTAATGACTCAGGCATGTAATGAACTCACGGATAATTGACAACAGTGGGATGAAAATAATGACATCCTAACCAGATGAACCTCAAAAAACTTACGCGTTACCAGTATTAATGCTTAGCATAGCTACTTTGTCAAAAATCAAAGCCTTGTATAGCAAAAGGCTATTTGATAATAAAAACAATCAGTAAGCAATCGACACAATAGCCCCCTAGTTTACTTCTAAATGAAGCAAAGGTCATTATTAATGTGATAAACCGCCATAAAGGATGATATAGCCAATATCAATTGCTCTAATATTATGACAGAAAGCATAGATTCTATAAGGGCTAACCCTAGGTGAATTTGTCTAGGATGTTGTACGGATAGGTGTATTTGTATAGACATTTGACTGTCATACTCATGTCATGTTGAATTGTATTTTTATACGAATCAGGCATTATCAGCGATTGAGTTTGTAAGATAACTCGTCTAATATGTTACGCTTTGTTGCTACATTATTATTGTTTTAACAGGAATTTTTTTGTTGGAATGATATTTGATTTTGAATATAGTGGTGACTTTTTATTAGCCAGTCGGGGGCGACACTTATGAATGCAATTGAACGCTATTTTGGGATTAATGGTGAAAATACCACGATCAGAACAGAAATCATCGCTGGTATAACCACGTTCTTGACGATGGCTTATATTATCTTTGTTAACCCTAATGTCTTAGCAGACGCAGGTATGGACAAAGGCGCAGTATTTGTTGCGACTTGTCTCGCGGCAGCGGTAGGGTGTTTTATCATGGGTATATATGCCCGACTACCAGTGGCGTTAGCACCAGGAATGGGGCTTAACGCCTTTTTTACCTATGGCGTCGTTTTAGGTATGGGCTACGCTTGGCAGACCGCGCTCGGTGCGGTGTTTTTATCGGGTTGTATCTTTGTACTACTGAGTCTATTTAAGATTCGTGAAGCAATCATTAATGCCATTCCAGCCTCTCTTAAACATGGCGTGGTCGCTGGTATTGGTGCGTTTTTGGCGTTTATTGCGTTACAAAGTGCTGGTATCATCGTCAACCATGAAGCCACGTTGGTCGGTCTGGGTGACATGACCTCGTTTGGTCCTGTCATGGCTTCATTAGGTTTTGTCGTTATTATTGGCTTATCTTATAAAAGAGTTCCAGGTGCGGTCACCATTGGTATTCTGCTTGTTGCTTTGATTAGCTTACTTATGGGCTATACACAGTTTACTGGTATCGTATCAGCACCACCTTCAATTGCACCGACGCTTATGCAACTTGATATTGCTGGCGCGTTCGATGTTGGTATGATCAGTGTGATTTTTGCCTTCTTATTTGTGGATTTGTTTGATACCGCGGGTACGTTGATTGCGACCACTAGCCAAGCAAAGCTGACAGACAAAGATGGTAATATCCCTAATATGGGCAAGGCGCTATTGGCAGATTCAACAGCGACGGTCGCGGGTTCATTGCTTGGTACGTCATCGACAACCAGTTATATCGAAAGTATCTCTGGGATCGCTTCCGGTGGTCGTACAGGATTGATGGCAGTGACTGTTGGTGTACTGTTCTTATTCAGTATCTTTTTCTCTCCATTAGCAGGTATGATTCCAGCGTATGCAACTGCTGGCGCTATCTTTTACGTTGCTGTTCTGATGATGGGTACGTTAAAAGACATCAATTGGAGCGACTTAACAGAAGCGGCACCTGTCGTAGTGGTATTGTTGTTCACACCGCTCACATACTCTATCGCTGATGGTATTGCGCTAGGCTTTATTACCTTTACTGCGGTAAAAGCTATCGCAGGTAAGTTTGCTGATATCAGCATTGCTGTCTGGATTTTAACTATCATACTATTGGTTAAGATTATATTCTTATAGAATACTAGCAACCGTCTCGATTTACTCAGCAGTGTCTGAATGCTGAAGTAGCAAATAAAAACCCCCTTTGTCATTGATTGATAAAGGGGGTTTTTATTTGTTGCTTTAGCGACTTCTAGTAAAGATACAGACAAAGCACTTGTAAGATAGCAGGGTACTAAGCCCATTCATACGGCGACGTAGTACCAGCCCCACATAATGACTTCAGACTAGCGCTAAACAGCCTTGTGCTCTCTTCAAATGGTATCAACTGTAGGTGTTTGATGTCTACTGTGGCAACTTCTGTTTTGGCATTAAAGCTGAGTACTGGTATTACAATCTATCGGCAATAGTAAACAAAAAAACGTAACCAAAGCGTCATAGCTGAAAAATTATATATAAGTTATTGTTATTTAAAGGCTTATTTATTGATAAAAATGAGAAAAATCGTTAGTTTGAATTTTTTTTTCATGATATTATAGCCGAGTTAAGCGCATCACCTCAATCAACGCCGTAGAGGTTTTTCTTACAGTGAATTAGCGTCACCTAAGATGATAGATTTGTGCTTATTAAAGCGACTTATGTCGTTTCGATAAACTGGTATCTGACCATCATACTCCTTTCACTACTGACAAGAAGAAGGCACTAATGCCGCTTAGCTTTTCATTGTTGCCTTTGTATTGTTAACGTAGCCCGTTTAACAGTCGAACGACCTACTTAACCGTCTCCAGCCTATGCTGGATTTTTAGTTTTGTGATGGCGCCGTTTGGTCTTTTGATTATTGCTGTGAGTATCCGTTAATAACCACTATTTATTGAATAGCGGTTGTGAGCAGTTATACAGGACGATCAGACTTCCTAAAGCACCATTTATTATGGTTTTTAAACGATAGTTATGGAGTTATTATGAACCCAGTAGATCAGTTTACCCCGCAAGAGCCTATCTTGTTTGCCGCTGTTGATTTACTCTCACCAGAGTACCTTACCCAGTCAGCAGAAGCGCTACATACACGTATTTCGCCGCTGTATAGTGTGGACGAGGTGCGTTGGTTGTCTGAGTTGTTACCACTTGCCAAACCTAGTGATGAAGAACGTGATGCTGCTGCTGAGCAAACGCGTAAACTGGTTGAGCATGTGCGTAATGATGGCAAAGCTGTCAAAATGGTTGATTCATTGTTGCTTGAATACAGCCTTGATACCCAAGAAGGTATCTTGCTGATGAGCTTGGCAGAAGCCTTGATCCGAGTACCAGACAACTATACAGCTGATGCGCTGATTCATGACAAAATGAGTGTGGCTGATTGGAAAAAGCACATCAAAAATGACAATGGCTTTATGGTCAATGCCTCCACTTGGGGCATGATGATGACGGGTCGCGTCGTGAGCATCGATAGCAGTACGACAGCGTCAGGCTTCTTAGATCGTATGACCAAAAAGATGGGCGAGCCTGTCATTCGTAGTGCAATGCAAAAAGCCATGCGTATTATGGGCCATCAGTTCGTATTGGGCGAGACCATCGAAGACGCCAATAAGAACAGCCAACCATATCGCAATAGAGGTTATACCTATTCATTCGATATGCTAGGTGAGGCGGCCATCACGCACAAAGATGCTGAAAAATACTTCAACGACTATCTGCATGCCATCAGAGCCACGGCCAGTATCAAAGTAAAAGAAGGCATGCCGAAGCCATCCGTATCTATCAAGCTATCAGCACTGCATCCTCGCTACGAAGCCACGCAAGAAACGCAAGTCATGGGACTGCTGCGTCAACGCTGCATGTTGCTCATTGAAGCGGCACGTGAGGTCAATGTTGATCTCAGTATTGATGCTGAAGAAGCGGATCGTCTTGAGATTTCTCTAAAACTGTTTGAGTCTTTGTACCGTGATAACTTGACGGCTGGCTGGGATGGTTTGGGTATCGTTGTACAGGGTTACTCTAAGCGCGCTATCGCAGTCCTCGCTTGGCTGGCTCGTCTCTCAAGTGAAGTAGGCGATCGCATCCCAGTACGCTTGGTAAAAGGCGCTTATTGGGATACAGAGATCAAACTGGCGCAGCAAAAAGGTCTATCAGGTTATCCTGTGTGGACTCGTAAAGAAGGCACGGATACCGCTTATCTTGCTTGCGCGCGTTTCTTATTATCGGATCATTTGCGCGGGCTAATCTGGCCACAGTTTGCGACGCATAATGCTCATACGCTAGCGTCAATCATTACGATGAGTGCGCACAGAGACTTTGAGTTCCAGCGTTTGCATGGCATGGGTGATGCGCTTTATGATCATATTTTAGATGCTTATCAGATTCCAGTACGTATCTATGCACCAGTAGGCGCGCACAAAGACTTGCTACCATACTTGGTACGTCGTTTGCTAGAAAACGGCGCAAACAGCTCGTTTGTCCATCAGTTATTAGACAAGTCTTATCCAATCGATAAGCTGACTGTACATCCATATGACAAGCTGCTGGCCAATGCCACATTGAACAACCCAGATATCCCATTGCCATCGGAAATCTACGGTGAGCGACGTGCGAGCTTTGGTCCTAATATTTTTATTGATTCGCAGTGGGCTCCGTTTACAGCAGCTATCGATAGCTACTTAGATAAGGCTTGGACAGCGACACCTATCATCAATGGCAAAGCCGTTAATGATTACGAAGTAGATGGCACAACGCATCAATTGGATGCTCAGACAGTACATGCACCTTGGAACCATGAAGTTAGCGCTGGTGAAGTCAAATATGCTAACGCTCAATTGGCTCGCCAAGCCATTGATGCTGCTGTTGCCGGTCAAAATGAGTGGCAAAATGTATCAGCTGCGAAGCGTGCTGAGATATTGCGTAAGATTGCAGATTTGTACGAAGAGAACTATGCTGAATTGATGGCATTGTGCCAAGTCGAAGCGGGTAAGACTCTGCAAGATGGTATTGATGAGATCAAAGAAGCCGTTGATTTCTGTCGTTTTTATGCAGACGAAGCTGAGCGTTTAGAGGCGACTGCTTATGAGTTTACTGATTTATCTGGTAAACAAGCACGTCAAGTCTATAAAGCACGTGGTACTTTTGTGTGTATCAGTCCATGGAACTTCCCATTAGCGATCTACACAGGTCAAATCGTGGCGGCACTAGCTGCAGGTAATACGGTAGTGGCCAAACCTGCTGAACAAACCAGTTTGATCGCTCATTTTGGTGCACAATTAATGTATCAAGCGGGTATTCCAGCATCAGCCCTGCAATTCGTCACTGGTGCAGGTGACGTAGGCGGTGCATTGACGGCAGCTGACAACATCGCAGGTGTGATCTTTACTGGTTCTACTCAAACCGCGCAGCGTATCAATCAAAGCCTAAACGACCATGCCCAAACCAGCGGTGAGCTACCAGTATTTATCGCAGAAACTGGTGGTCAGAACGCGATGATCGTTGATTCAACGGCATTGCCAGAGCAGGTCGTTAGAGACGCCGTATTATCAGCGTTTGGTTCAGCGGGTCAACGTTGTTCAGCTTGCCGTATCTTGTGTGTGCAAGAAGAGATGGCAGATGATTTGATTGAGCTACTACAAGGTAACATGGCAGAATTGTCTGTTGGTAATCCTCTTTATGCTGCCACCGATGTGGGCCCAGTGATTGATGCGGATGCCAAGCAAGGTCTAGAGGCACATATCGAGCGTATGGCAGCAGAGCCAACCGCGACGATTTTGGCACAAACGCCAATGAGCTCAACCTCAGTCGTTAGCCAAGATGAGTCTACGTTTGTACTACCAACGGCGATTGAAGTCAAAAGCATCGATGTCATCGGTGGTGAGCATTTTGGCCCAATCTTGCATGTATTGCGTTACCAAGCTCGTGATTTGAACAAGCTGATTGATTCGATTAATGCGACAGGTTTTGGTTTGACTTTGGGTATCCACAGTCGTATCGAGACCACCACTGAGAACATCGAGCGTCGCGCGTTCGTCGGTAATACCTATATCAACCGTAACCAGATTGGTGCCGTGGTCAACGTCCAGCCATTTGGTGGCTGTGGTCTTTCTGGTACTGGTCCTAAAGCGGGTGGTCCACACTATGTTGCGCGTCTGATGCAGCTAGTCTCAGAGCCGGCGACTGATATCGAGGCTAGCAATAGCCAAGCCCAAACCACCACTCAAACAGAACTTGCATAAGGAGTAGCATCATGGCGACTGAATTTAAAAAAAATCATGCACAGGTCTGCGAGTCTTGGAGATTACTGGGCGCAGTAAACCGTGCAACCTATCTACAGGCAGCCATTCCAAAGCTGGCGCTGCTAACTGGCGATGCCAACAAAGCCAAGCGCTTATTCAATCATCTATTGAGTGCAGCACCTAGCTTGGATGAGATGCATCGTATGGTTGGTGCCACTGGCGAGTCAAACGACTTGTACGTCACTGGCCGTGGTAAGACGATGGTTGTGGGCGGTGAGTCTGCCCGTGCAATGGCCGTACTAGGGCAGCTGGTTGCAGCACTATTGACAGGCAATGAAGTCATACTGCATTGCCCAAGCCAAGATGAGATGTGCGTCGAGGCGGCAAAAGTGCTTTATGAAACGGGCATTAGCGAAGATGTATTGAGCGTTGCTAACGATTCGCAGACCATTACCTTGTTACATATCGATCGTCTTGCACAAGTGGCAGTGTCTGGTAGCCGAGCTGATGCACAGACAATCAGCCAAGAGCTGGCTAATACTGATGGTATTTTGACTCAAGTCATTAGCGTAACTGATATGGAAGGCTTGTCAGAGATGTTAACGCCTGATTATCTGCATCGTTTTGTCACTGAGCGTGTTAAAACAATCAATACCACCGCTATCGGTGGTAATGCGAGCTTACTTGAGCTTGGTACATAAGACGAATGAAATGTGTTAGGTAGCAAGACGCTACTTAGCATCGTTTTAATAACGGTTAATGTTTATTTTTAAGGGCCTAAAAGCTCTTGGAAATAGGCATTAACCGTTTTTTTGTGACTGCTTTTCAAGTATTTCATATTTCAGATGATGACTACTTAAAATCTTATAATCAATATTTTAGCGCTTGTCGGCAAACAACAGTAGTGCTATTATCATAAAACCTGACCAAATGGTCATCTTTCAAAGTGATGTTATTACCAACATCAAATTGTTTAGACCAAAATTATTAACGAGGGCCGACACCTGCTACTAGGGACTGTTAGTAAACTTAAAAATATATGAATCAAGGAAGGTTGATAGTGCCTAACTCTGTAGAGTCTCAGAAAAACAGTGAGTTGATGTATCAGCTCAATGACAATCCTAGCTTTTGGCCAGCAAGCTTCGCGGCTTTACAACATCTATTGGCCAGTATCGTTGCTATTGTTACACCTACTTTGATTGTCGCTGGGACTTTAGGATTGGGTGAGTATGTCCCTTATTTGATTAGCTGTGCTCTCATATCCTCTGGCATTGGCACTTATATTCAATGTAAAAAAATAGGCCCTGTAGGTGCGGGTATGTTAAGTTTGCAAGGGACCAGCTTTGCTTTTTTGACAGCGATTATCTCTGCTGGCTTGATTGTAAAAGGGCGTGGTGGTTCACCAGAAGATATTTTGGCCACTATCTTTGGGGTTAGTTTTTGCGCCGCCTTTGTCGAAGTTGTACTAAGTCGTTTTATTCATAAATTAAAAAGAATATTTACGCCTGTTGTCACTGGTACTATTATTATTCTTATTGGTGTTCCATTGATCGAAGTAGCCATGACTGATATTGCAGGTGGCTTTGGTGCCGAAGATTTTGGTAGCTTACAGAACCTGTTTTTGGGTATGGTTGTACTGGTATCAGTGATTGCCTTTAACCGCTCAAAAAATCCCTTGTTAAGACTTTCCTCGATTGTCATTGCTTTAGTACTAGGTATGTTAGCTGCCTTTTTTATGGGCAGGTTGGATTTTTCTTCATTGAGCAATGTTGGGTTAGTGACGGTTCCTATTCCCTTTAGATTTGGTTTTCAATTTGATATTGCTGCCTTTATTCCATTAGCTATTTTGTACTGTGTAAGCGCTCTTGAGACGACAGGCGATCTAACGGCGAATGCAGTAGTGTCCAAAGAGCCTGTCACAGGACCTGTCTACCTCAATCGTATTCAGGGTGGGGTATTGGCAGATGGTGTGAACTCTATGATTGCTGCGACTTTAAACAGTATGCCATCGACGACCTTTAGCCAAAATAATGGCGTTATAGCACTTACCGGAGTCGCCAGCCGTCATGTCGGGATTTATATTGCGGCTCTTATGATTATTATTGGGATGTTCCCGATCTTTGGCGCGCTATTGCAAACCATGCCTCAGCCAGTACTAGGCGGTGCAACGCTAGTAATGTTTGGCACAGTAGCAGTGGCAGGTATCAAGGTATTGTCGACTGCCAAGCTCGACCGCCGTGATATGTTGATTGTCGCGACCTCTGTCGGAATGGGTATTGGTGTGTCTATGGTGCCTGAGGTGTTATCACACGTGCCCGAATTGATACGTAACGTGCTGATATCACCTGTAGCAATCGGTGCTATCACAGCCATTACATTGAGTTTGTTTTTACCAGTGGATACTCAAGACGCTGATATATAATAAAAATATAGTCAATCCATTATAAAAGAGCTACAGCGTTAACCTCGCTTGAAGTAACACAGTTACATCTGTACTCAGTTGCCTTGACTCTCTTTTAAAATGAATCAACTATATAGCCAAAAAGCATTATTAGATGTCATTATTGTTTATTAAATATAGATTGATTATTTTGAGCAATTTAGTAGATATTTATGTTGGTGGCTTATCTGAGCTGCCTAATTTTATAAAGCCCAATTTATTAGCCGAGTATTGCTATGATTAGTTTCTATCTGAACGGAAAGCACCATGAGATAACCCACCTCAATCCAAATACCACGGTACTTGAGTATTTACGCTTGCACGAACGACAGACCGATACCAAAGAGGGCTGTGGTAGTGGTGACTGCGGTGCCTGTACCATCATGGCGCAACGATTGGCTATAGATGATAGCGAACGTTCTAATACGCCTTTTTATACTCTAAACTCCTGCATTACTTTGCTGTCACTGATGGATGGTCATCATCTAATGACAGCGGCTTATCTCGCGGACAATCCTGAGCATCATCCAGACCGCGCCTCATTGCACCCAGCACAACAAGCGATGGTTGACTGTCATGGTTCGCAGTGTGGCTTTTGTACGCCTGGTTTTGTGATGTCGCTTGCCAGCGTTTATGAAAACCATCGTCTGCAAAAAGTGCAGGATGCGACGATAGATGAGCTAAGCTATGATGATATTGTCGCTTCAATATCGGGAAATCTGTGTCGCTGTACGGGTTATCGTCCAATTATCGAAGCTGGTCTGGCCATGGGTAATATTGGTCAGCAGCGCGACGAAGCGCAGACAGCAGCGAAAGATCTCACGATAGCGCTAGCTACCGATGCAATGGCAACTAGCAAAGCGTCTGTTCCAACGAAGGATAATGCTATCGAACCTGCATTGACGCAAGACTCGCGGCAATTATTTATGCCCCAGTCAATTGATGCGCTGAATCAAGTACTAGCGGCCAATCCGAAGGCGACTATTTGGGCAGGCGGTACTGATCTAGGTCTAAGTGTGACGCAGCATTTGGTTGATCATGAAGTGATTGTGCAGCTCTCTGCGATTGATGAGCTAAAGACTTGGTCAGTGGCTGATGCCAATGCGCTATCAGATGATAAGCAAAATGTAGCGTCAGCATCTACAAAATCACTGATACTTGGCGCTGGTATGAGCTATAAGAAAATGCTGCCTGTGCTTGAGCAGTATTTTCCTACATTTGCTGCGCTATTTGAACGTATTGCTTCACCACAAATTCGGAATATGGGTACTATCGGTGGCAATATTGCTAATGCCTCACCGATTGGCGATTTACCACCGATTCTGTTGGCATTAGATGCGCAGGTTCATTTACGTCATTGTGATATGGCTAATCGTGCTGACGAGTATCAGGCATCTTACACTGATGAAACGATACCTTTATCAGCATTCTTTTTAGATTATAAAAAAACCAAGCTACGAGCAGGTAGCTATGTGGTCGCTATTCACATACCACTTCTGCAAGACAATCAATATCTATACATTTATAAAATTAGTAAGCGTTATGAAGATGATATTTCTGCCTGTCTGCTTGCAGCGAGACTGGACGTCTCAGCAGATGGTATGACCATTGAAGATGCCAAATTTGGGCTGGGTGGTATGGCGGCCATCCCTCTGTTAGCGACAAAATCTCAGCAAGCACTGATCGGACAACCTTTGACGGTAGCTAGTTTTGAGACGGCGGCACAGATGCTACCAATGGATGTATCACCAATGACAGATGTGAGAGCCAGTCGAGAGTATCGTATGCATGTGGTGCAACGACTGCTCACTAAGTGCGGTAAGCAATTAATAGCAGAGCTGCAAACGATAAGCGCTTGATAGAGACAGTGACTATCTAAAGTGGCTAAAGTGGCTCTAAACTTCCTTTGCCCCAAATATAGATATTTATAACCGTTGTGATTTTGCGACAGTGCTTTTGACAATAATATTATTAAGTTTAGCGTCTGACTTAACTTTCAATAGAGCCGTTCGTAACATAGCTTTTATCATACCGTCAAAACGCTAGAAGCCGAACATACAGGTTTGACCAAAAATATAAGAGAGTCCCATCATGAGCCATCATTCTTCATTATTTGACAGCTACAGTATTCGTCGTGTACGTCCACCTAAAAACAAAATCGGTACTGGCGCAAAGCATGATAGTGCGATCAGTCATGTGATGGGCACTGCCACTTATGTCGATGATATGCTAAAGCCTCAAGGCACTTTGCATTTAGCCATCGGCAAAAGCACTCATGCACATGCACGCATATTGAGCATGGATCTGGACATGGTGAAAGCAGCCGATGGGGTGATAGATGTGATTACCTTTGAGGACATACCGGCTAAAACTGATATCGGGCCTGTCTTTGATGGTGATCCACTGATGGTGGATAAAGTCACAGAATATGTGGGTCAGACACTGTTTGTCGTCGTTGCTACCAGTCATCGGGCGGCCAAAAAAGCCACGCTCAAAGCAATTATAGAATACGAGCCATTACCAGCAATATTGACTATTGAAGACGCATTAAATCAAGAGCAGTTTGTGCGTCCTAGCCATTTCATGACGCGCGGGGATGCTCAAGTAGCACTTGAATCTGCGTCTACTCGTATTGCAGGCCATATTCATATGCTTGGGCAAGAGCATTTTTATCTCGAAGGTCAGGTGTCATATGTGGTGCCTTGTGATGATGGTGGTCTGGAGGTTTACACTTCCTCGCAGCATCCTAGCGAAGTACAGCAGCTCGTCGCTGAAGTAGTCGATCTGCCTTTTCATGCAGTGACTACCGTCGTACGTCGAATGGGTGGTGGTTTTGGTGGTAAAGAAACGCAAGCCGCTGCTTGGGCTTGTCTGTGCGGTATCGTGGCCAAACGCCATAATGTGCCAGTGAGTATGCGTCTAGACCGTCAGGATGACATGGTCGTAACAGGTAAGCGCCACGAGTTTGCCAACCGATATGATGTTGGTGTCAATGATGCAGGACAAATAATTGGCGTAGATATGCAATTATCAGGACTGTGTGGTTATTCGCCTGATTTGTCTGATGCTATCGTCGATCGTGCGATGTTCCATTGTGATAATGCCTACTACTATCCAGCGGCACAGATAGCAGGTCATCGCTGTAAGACACACACCGTATCTAACACGGCATATCGAGGTTTTGGTGGTCCGCAAGGGTTATTAACGGCTGAGTATATGATGGATCATATCGCCTATACTTTAGGGAAAGATCCGCTACAAGTACGATTAACGAACTTATATAAAGATGGTCAGAGCACCCATTATGGACAGCCGATTGAGCATTTTGATTTGGCCGTGATTATGAAATCACTGGCTGATGACAACGGGTACGATAAACGTCGTCAGCAGGTTACAGAGGTCAATCAAAAAGCAGAAGCAGAGGGCAGTGATAAGCGCTTAGGTCTTGCATTGACGCCTGTCAAATTCGGTATCTCGTTTACCGTACAGCATTTGAATCAAGCAGGAGCATTGGTACATATCTATACCGACGGTACTATCCAGATCAATCATGGTGGTACTGAGATGGGGCAAGGGTTATATGTAAAGATTGCCCAAATTGTTGCCAATGAATTCGATGTAGATTTAGATACTGTAAAAGTAACGGCGACACGTACGGATAAAGTGCCGAACACCTCACCAACAGCAGCTTCATCGGGTACAGATATCAACGGTAAAGCGGCACAAAATGCTTGTATTACCATTAAAGAGCGCTTGGTTGAGTTTGCTGCTGAGCATTTCAAAGTCGTTGCAGAGGACATTAGGTTTGAGAATAATCATGTCTATATTGCCGATAAAGCCACGCTTACTTTTGCTGAATTAACATTGTTGGCTTACCAGCATCGTATTAGTTTGTCTTCGACTGGCTATTATAAAACGCCAAAGATTTTTTATGATCGCTCAAAAGCATGGGGTCGTCCATTCTTCTACTTTGCCTTGGGTGCATCGTGTTCAGAAGTTGAGATTGATATCTTAACGGGTGAGTATAAAGTACTGCGCTGCGATATCTTGCATGATGTTGGTCAATCCATTAATCCAGATATTGATATTGGTCAGATCGAAGGTGGCTTCGTTCAAGGGATGGGCTGGCTGACGGCGGAAGAGTTGATTTGGGATAAGACTGGTAAACTCGCCTCCAACAGCGCGGCGAATTATAAAATTCCAACGGCTCATGACTTACCCAAGCAGTGGAGTGTAAAACTGTTCGATCGCAAGAATGAAGAGCAGACTATTTATAATTCTAAAGCGGTGGGTGAGCCACCATTTATGTTGGCTGCCAGCGTTTGGTGTGCGATTAACAATGCAGTCGCAAGCTTAGGAGATTATAAGAAAAATCCAGAGCTGACCATGCCAGCCACGCCAGAAGCCGTACTAAAATCTGTGATGCGCATGCAAGGCCAAGCATGGGAGGTTGCTGATAAAGCAGATACAGACACTATTGAGAGCTTAACATCAGCTGTTGATAATCACGGTATCGATGATGATCGAGTACAGCCGCAGCAAGTATCTCATGGCAAAAATATCAATCCGACAGAGACTGAAGGTCAGCTATTCGACGATCAGCCCGAGGCGATAAAAGATCCAAATGTATCAACGGCTAGAGGTCCTGCGCACGGTGAGTAATACATTAGTGTCACAGACGTCATCGCTATCATCAATGCAACCTTCTATACCAACATCCATGCGTTGGTATGATGGGCTGGCAAAATATCAGCAGCGGGGTGTCGCGCATGTTTTGGCCACTGTCGTTGCTGTCAATGGTTCAGCACCTCGAGAGTTGCAATCTAAAATGATTGTCACGCTTGATGATTGCTGTGACACGTTGGGCGGCGGTAGTCTCGAGCATGATGTGACGATAACCGCTAGGAAGCTACTCAAAGGTGAGTTAGATACAGATGACTCAAAAAGCTCCAAACCGTTAAGAGAAGGTAAGTCTGAAAAAGCCCAAACAGTACGCCGTGACGCTGTTTATACCAAGCATTACCCATTGGGCGCCAAGTTAGCGCAATGCTGCGGTGGTAGTGTCACGGTTATGTTTGAATGCTTTAATGTGACACCGCCCATGTCGTTATTGGTTTTTGGGGCAGGGCATGTCGCAGCGGCATTAATGACCATACTTGCCGATTTACCTTGTCAGGTGGATTGGGTGGATAGCCGTGCTGAAATGTTCGAGCGTTATGTGACGCAGGATGCTGATGCTATAGATGACCAAGTTACTTATCAATTGCCTGCGCATATTCGTCCACATATCGAGGAAGACCCTGTGGACTTTGTACGCCCATTCATTGCAAACAGCCGCCGGAATGCAGCAGCCAACAAAGGGTCTCAGTACTTTATATTAGTCATGACTCATGATCATAGTCTTGATTTTGACTTGGTGCGTGCTGCATTGGATGCTTCTATAGATATAAATGCCGATGCTGATGCAGTCAATACCGACGATAGCGAATTACAATCTATGCCTTATCTTGGTTGTATCAGCTCAAAAACCAAAGAAAATCGTTTTAGAACTCGTTTGCTTCAGCGCGGCTATAGTGAGCAAGCAATTGCCAAGCTAACCATGCCAATAGGACTTGAGATTGGTGGCAAAGAGCCTATGGCCGTTGCGGTATCTATCGCTGCTCAAGTTTTGCAGCTTTATCATCGTGCATAAATGTTATAGGTCATAACTGATATTGACCCAAAAAATTTGCATTATTGTTCAACTTTCTATTATTCAGACATTACTTCCGTCTTTTATCTTTGTACGCCATAACGATATATAGGCTGCACTCAGTCACTTTGTGTTCAAAATATGCTCGTCATGTTTGAGTGTTTAACACGGCCTAATCTTGTGCCAAAGTGCTGATCCATTAATGTGAGATTTTTTATGGCCATACATATTTATCAAGCTCAATTACTGCATTATCTTACCGAAGATGACCTTGCTATCCGATCAAAAGAATTGGAGGCTGCGGCAAAAGATTCAGACAATGTCCAGTATCTAAATACCATAGAGCTGGATAGCAGTATCTCATTATTACCTGTCATCGCAGGCGTGAACGTCTATCCTGAGTATATTGCAGACGGTGCACTCGTGGTCGATGATGCAACAGGTCTAGTTGTGGATTACGGTAATTGTGCATCAATGATGTTGAAGTATGGCAACGAGAGCGAGCATGAAAGTAAAGCACCAGTACAGGTTCATAATTGTAAGCACAATCTCATCATGCCAGGTTTTATCGATACTCATGTGCATTACCCGCAGATAGACATGATTGCTGCTTTTGGAGAGCAGTTGCTTGATTGGCTCAATAATTATACTTTTGTCACCGAGGCAAATTTTGGTAATCCAAAAGTTGCCCATGATACCGCGCGATTCTTTTTAAACCAGTTGTTGGCCAACGGTACGACGAGTGCATTGGTGTTTTCGACCAGTCATCCGCAATCGGTAGAGGCTTTCTTTACTGAAAGTATTCGACTGAACACACGCATGATTACTGGTAATGTTCTCATGGACCAAAATGCGCCTGAAAACCTGTGTGTGCCTACTGAGCAGGGCATCCGAGATACACAAAATATCATTGATAAATGGCATGAGCGTGGACGTCAACATGTGGCCATCACTCCAAGGTTTGCAATTACATCGACGCCAAAACAATTGCAAATGACGGGTGAGCTATACCGTAGCTACGATAGTGTTTATTTGCAAACGCATCTGGCCGAAAACCTTGATGAAGTGGCTTTTGTACGTGAGCTTTATCCCAATCACAAAGGCTATCTAGATGTTTATCATGATATGGGTTTACTGGGCAGACGAACCACACTGGCACATGGTATTTACCTCGAAACCTCAGAGTACGAAGTCTTACGTGATACGGGAACTCAAATAGCGCACTGTCCAACTTCTAACTTGTTTTTGGGTAGTGGTCTGTTCGATTTGTCCAAAACCTTGAGTTATACCGGCGTGAGTATCGCGACTGATGTGGGGGCAGGTACTAGCTTATCGATGCTGACTACTTTATCAGAAGCTTATAAGGTTCAGCAATTACAGAAGAAATCACTATCAGCCCATCAAGGGTTGTACCAGATTACGTTGGGTAATGCGCAGTCGCTATTGTTGGATGACAAGATTGGTAATTTCATGCCAAACAAAGAAGCGGATTTTGTCGTGATAAATATGGGCGGTACGGAGTTGCTTGAGCGGCGCATGACGCAGACCAAGTCACTTGAAGAGCAGTTGTTCGTGTTGATGATGCTAGGCGATGATAGAGTGATTGAGCAGACCGTTATCGCTGGCGTGAGTCGCTATAAAAGATCTACTATTTTATAGGATAAGGGTTTGTAGAATAAGTGATGAAAATATGGTGTTGTTTAACACAGTATAGCGCTTCAAACGACAGCGTTTAAATGCTCATATTTGAATGGCACCCAGTGTCTATTTTACTAAAGTTACTCTGTAAATAGACACTGAGCATGTTTCGCTATGAAGCCTGTTTAATATTTAGTCCGCTACTATAGTCAATCCTCTATAAAAGAGTGACAGCGTTAACCTCACTTGAGGTATCACATATACATCTGCGCTCGGTTGCCTTGACTCTCTTTTAAACTGAATCAACTATATCGCTAGCACATTATTCAGGATAATCAATCCAAACCCAGCCATTTTCTAACCATTCACTCAATTCATCTGGATCAATATCCGCGACATCTTGACTTGTTAAATGCTCGCCACTGGCCAAGCGTATCAATACCGCTGCTGCTGCATCATCCAGACCATCAATACGTTGACCATTCGCATATAGCAGGACGCCATCATTAGTGTGGCTGTAGATCAAGCGGTTGTTATAGTCTGCTTGCAGTGTTGCGCCTTCAGCCAAAGCTTGCATCAGCTCGTCTGTATCCAAAGTTTCTTCTGGTACGAGTGCATCATACTGACGCTTGCTAACCACTTCAGATACTGCTTGGCGAATCATGTCATCACCACGATCAGATTGTAGCATTTGCAACAGTTGGTTTTTGATCGCTTGGATACTGTCAGCTTGTAGCTCACCTGATGCTTGTAGCGCTTGTGGCAGTAGCATCGGTATAAATAAATCGCTGTCGTTGGTTGCGATATCAGCCATATTATCGATGATTTGCATCAAGTTTGGGCGACGACAGCCAAAAGAAAACGTCAAACAGTCATCTTGTGCAACGCCAAAGTGCGATAATTTAGGTGGTACGTACAGTACATCGCCAGCTTCTAATATCTCATCAAATATAATCTCGCCCATATCGTCAAAAATTCTGATTGGCTCATCGGCGACGAACTCTGTGCTTTTATCACAGAATTTGCCTAGCTGCCAACGGCGATGACCGTAACCTTGTGCCAAAAATACATCATAATCATCATAGTGTTTGCCCACTGAACCGCCTTTTGGCGCATACGAGACCATAATATCATCGCGCTGCCACTGAGGTATAAAGTCAAAAGCTTGCCACAGTTGACCAAGCTCAGGTGACCATTGCTCTAAATTCTGTACGAGCGCCGTCCATTGCTCAGGCAAGTTATCAAAATCAGCTTCAGTCAGCGGGCTTTTTTTGAGTTGCCACTGTGCTTGGCCTTCGGTCTTGGTTGCAGACTGAGTCAGTAGGCGCGCTGATGCCTCTTCTTCTAGGGCTAAGCCTAGCATGTCATCAGGTTCAAACATACCGACCAGTTGCGGCAAGCCTTGTTTGATAAGTAGTGGTTTTTTTTGCCAGTATTCTGCTAGGAATTGCTCAGCAGTGATAGAAGCTGGTAAACATAAAGGTATAGAAGTCATTGGTGAATCCGTGTCTTTAGATAAGTATAAGAATAATTAAGTATAAGAATAATAGTGATGATTGCTTTATAGGAAGGGTTTAATAGTTTATGATTATCACCTATCTGATGGCTAATAATGATTAACTATCAGAGCATACAATCAATGGTAGAAAATTTATGAAAAAGTTACATTTTATTGTCATTATCGCCAGTGTTTTCTTACTGCAAGGCTGTATACACAAGCTTGTGACAGTACCTGCAAAAATCGCTTATAAAACCACTAAAGGCGTAGTAAAAGGTACAGTTGCAGTGGGTAAAGCCGTCATACCGGGCGATAGTGACGACGACAAAGACGACTAATTTATTGTTCGGCTGTTGTTTCCGGCTACTTGATCACGTTGATCGCATTGATAACAGCGCTATCGTGACGAGTTTGAAATAGAGTAATCACCGCAGCAATTAGCCCACCGAGTAGTGCTAATGCCATGTCTTTGTGGGCATCCCAAACATCACCTTGCTGACCATTATAAGCTTCTGCTGCTTCTGGCGATAAGGTGGTTGCAATTCCCCATTCTAATAGCTCATATAGCAGACTTGACGACATATTAATCATGAGCGCAATCGCTATCAAAAGTTTGATGGATGATATCTTAAAGATAAATTTTGAGCTCTCAACCATCGCACTGAATAGCAAAAGCCCATAGCTAAAATGTACGAGCCTGTCATACATATTCCGCTGCCAACCAAACAAATCGTTTAAGCTGACGCCAAATACAAGCTGTGTCCAATCATCATAGGGCACATATGAGTATAGATAACGTGCACCGATAATATGAATGAACAGAAATAGTGAAGCGAGAATATAGGAGCGTGAGCTAATATGCCAATAGCGGTAGGCTAGTAGCATCAACCCTAAAAAAATCAAGGTACCCAACTGATGTAGTAGGTAGCTTGACCATTCTAGAGGCTCAATACTTGCTAGCACCATTACGATGAATACCGCAATGGTACTGACGAGCACAGATTTAAAATTTCGCTGCATTTTGCCCGCTTATTTTTTGCTAGCTATTAATAGCAGCCAATTAAAGCTTGGCAATCCAATCTTTAATGGTAAGGGCTTGCTCAGTGGCATTACCAATATAAGTCGCTGGTGTCATGTCACGTAGGCGTGCTTTATCAGCATCGCTCACGGCAGACAATTCATCACTTTCAACAAACGTTAGCATGGCTTCGCGAGTCATGGCGTTACCACGGGTCAATGCTTTAAGCTTCTCATATGGGTTTTCCACGCGGTAGCGACGCATGACGGTTTGAATCGGCTCAGCCAATACTTCTTGTGCATTGTTCAAATCATCATTCAAACGCTGCGCATTCAATTCAAGTTTACCAACGCCTTTTAAGCAAGCGTCAAAAGCAATCATGCTTTGTGCCAAGCCAACACCGATATTACGCAATACGGTAGAATCTGACAAATCACGCTGCATACGTGAGATAGGCAGTTTTTCGCCCAAATGTGCCAGCATCGCATTCGCAACGCCCAAGTTACCTTCTGAGTTTTCAAAGTCGATTGGGTTGACTTTATGCGGCATAGTAGAAGAACCAACTTCGCCGTCTTTTAGACGCTGTTTGAAATAGCCTAAGCTAATATATTGCCAAATATCACGGTTAAAATCGATCAAGATAGTATTGAAGCGTTTGACAGCATCAAATAGCTCAGCGATATAATCATGTGGCTCAATCTGAGTGGTGTAAGGGTTAAACGTTAGCTCAAGACGCTCATTGATGAAGGTTTCGGCATGTGATTGCCAATCTACATCAGGATAGGCTGAAAAATGAGCGTTATAGTTACCAACTGCGCCATTGATTTTACCCAATAGTTCAACTTGACCAATTTGTTTGATTTGGCGGGCTAGGCGATAGGCCACGTTTGCCATTTCTTTACCAAGGGTCGTTGGGCTGGCTGTCTGACCATGTGTACGCGACAACATAGGTTGCTCAGCATGAGTAATGGCCAAATCAACGATGCTATCGGTCACTTGCTGCATTTTAGCAACCACAATCTCGCGGCTGTCTTTGAGCATCAAAGCATAAGATAAGTTGTTGATGTCTTCGCTGGTACAAGCAAAGTGGATGAATTCTAGTGAATCAATGAGTGCGTCCTGACCACGGAATTTGTCTTTGATAAAGTATTCAACGGCTTTTACATCGTGATTGGTTGTGGCTTCGATGTCTTTGATGGCTTGTGCATCTGCTTCACTAAAGTCATCAACGATAGCATTTAAAAAAGCATTCGTTGCCTCATCAAATGCTGCCAACTCGCCGATAGCACTATTATCAGCCAATGACTGCAACCAACGAATCTCAACGGTGACGCGAGCTTTGATTAGACCGAATTCAGATAAATAAGGACGTAAACTGTCGGCTTTAGACGCGTAGCGACCATCGATTGGAGAAAGGGCTGTCAAGGCAGAAAAAGAGGTGGTCATAATGATCCTTTAGTGGTTATTGGAAGTAAATATTATTAAAACAACGTAAAATTTGGCGAAGTGATATTATTAAGTAAAGTAGATTTTATCAATCAGATTGTGTTGTACCATACTTGGTATTAAAGTAAAAATCATATGTGGATTTTGCTGCTAAAGTCAGAGCATTGGTTTTAACCAAACCGTTATCACCAATGGCAACACTATCAGCTGAGTAGTCGCTAGAATTGTGCAAGGGCGCTGCCAGTTTCGATGTTACGGTAGCGCTGCTTACCCCTTTTTCCTGTAAAATATCTTGAACAACTAAGTTGCTAACAGCAATATTGGCACGGTTGGTCGCTGTAATTTTATAAGCAATACATTGACCTGCCTCTACATCTTGTGCAGACGCCATACTAAAGCCTTGGGTAGGCGATTGTGTGTCGCTAGTAGAGATGGCGGTGTAGTCAAGACTTTCATCACATGTATGAACGTATTGATATTTTTTAAGGGTTAAAGCGACGTTATCACTGCTCACTCTACCAAAATTATTATTATCGTAAGTGTAAGTCCCTGCTACCAACGCCACCGTTTTTATATTGGTTGTCGTGCGGACAGGGTAAGTACTCTCACTATTCGTCTCTATTAAGCAGACATTGCTATTACCACTAAGACTGGTGATAGGGATGCGGAGTTGGTATTTTCCAGTATCGGTCACAGCTATATTTTCGGTAGTATATACCGTACTTGTATTATTACAGTCAACCAACTTGACGGTACTGCCCGTGATGCCAGTTTCAGACGCTGTGTCAAACACACCATTGAAGTATCCAGCATTACTTGTTTGCGGACTGGTATTACCGCCATTGTCATTAAAGACGGTACCTGAAAACAGATAATAATAAGGGGTGCTTTCTACGCCAAAGCTCAGCCATTCTGTAAAGGTCTCACCCACAACATCCACATTGACACCTGAATTGCCATTCATGATGCCTTCGTAGGCGAGCGTGACCGTTTTGGCGTTTTCGACCGCAACGACGTAATCACTATTGGCATTGGTAATACCAAAGCTAACGTAACTGCCACCATTACTGATGACTGTGTTTTCACTCAGTGCCGTATAAGTGCTTTGGTTGCTAGGATCATTTGAGGTTGATTTTAAGATGTTTTCAAAAGTAGGTTTCGCAGGCAATGTGCCATATTTATCTGCGGTCGATTTAAAAGACACGTATTTGGTGTCTGTCGTACGTGTCAGCGTGTGAGGATTGGTTGTACCAGCGCCTTTGAGCTTGGTTATATTATAGTAATATAAGCTGCTTCCCGTCGTTGCGGTACTATCAGTACGTAGCTGCGGTGCAGAAACATCGATATTCGAATTAAAGGTAGCGGTATCGCCAGTGCCGTTTTTGCTGCCCATAAAATAGTCGCCCATTGCTCCATAATAATAGGCCACGCTAGGGTTGGATCGTACAGTTGCTTTAGCAGAGGAGGTGATATCAGTATTTGGCGTATATTGTAACGTTTGGCGTGCAATCTCTGAGTTGCCACCGGTAGAGTAGCTGGCTTGCGCGATTTTAAGGGTATGAATAGAGGTAAGGTCTGTGGGCGTCAGGGATATCGTATAGGTGAATTTGTCTTTATCATCAGCCGTTGTACCTTGCTTAGTATTATTTCTAATCATAATTCCATTAGAACCAGATTCGAATTGCATACTATTATAACCATTGCTCTCACTACGAGTGATGGCAAATGTACCTGTCGCGCCAGTAGTACCATCAGATTTAGCAGCAGTATAAGTACCAGAAGCGGATCCTGATCCTGTATTTTGCGTGGTTATATTGAATGTGCCCATATTACTAGGAATGGCTTGAGCACTAAAAGGAATAGTGATAATGCTAGCCAAAAGCGCACGTCGTGCCCATAGATGTTGTGTGTTTGATGTACACGATACGAACGCTAATTCACTCGGCATGAACTGTCCTAAAATAAATTAAAAAACGACATTAAAGTTTACTAAATCGTTATTAGAGTATACCGCATGGCGCATCAATCGTGGCAATCACGCCGCCGCCTAGACACACTTCATTGATATAAAAAACGGCTGACTGACCCGGAGTGACTGCACGTTGTGGCTCGTCAAACACCACGCGAACATCGTTTCCGTCAGCACTTGTTGCAAATACACGACACGCTTGGTCTGGCTGACGATAGCGAGACTTTGCCATACAGAGTAGACCCTCTGTCGTAAACACTTCTGCAGGTGGTAGGCCGTTGACCCAATCCATTTTATAAGCCGTCAGCTCATTACTGAGCATCATTGGATGTTCGTGTCCTTGACCGACGATCAAACGGTTCTTGTCCAGATCTTTTGCTAGTACAAACCAAGGCTCTTCAGGACGGTCTTTGACACCGCCAATACCGATGCCACCACGTTGTCCTAAGGTGTAATACATCAGGCCATCATGAGTGCCGATAGTATACCCATCGTCGGTCACGATATCGCCTTTTTGGGCAGGCAAGTACTGTTGTAAAAAATCCTTAAAACGGCGTTCACCAATAAAGCAAATACCAGTAGAGTCTTTCTTCTTAGCCGTCGCTAAATCATGCTCTTCCGCAATCTGACGCACGACAGGTTTTTCGAGCTCGCCGACTGGGAATAATGTCTTGGCAATTTTGTCACCACCGACGGCGTGTAAGAAGTAGCTTTGATCTTTGTTATTATCCAGACCACGTAAGAGCTGAGCAACTTCATCGCCATTGGCGTTGGTATAGTTCACACTGCGCCGCGTATAGTGACCAGTAGCGATGTAATCAGCGCCCAGGGTCAAGGCATAGTCTAAAAATGCCTTAAATTTAATTTCTTTATTGCATAAAATATCAGGGTTTGGGGTGCGTCCCGCTTTATATTCGGCCAAGAAATGCTCAAAAACACGATCCCAGTATTCCATCGCAAAATTGGCTGTGTGCAGCTTCATACCGATTTTGTCACATACGGCTTGCGCGTCTGCCAAATCATCCATAGCTGTACAGTATTCCGTACCGTCATCTTCTTCCCAGTTCTTCATAAACAGGCCTTCTACCTTAAACCCTGCTTGCTGGAGTAGGACGGCAGACACAGAAGAATCAACACCACCTGACATACCGACAATCACATGCTTGGTGCTAGGATTGTCGATATCGGCAAGCGTTAATGTACGCTGGGTGCTGAAAGAATCAGAAATGGGTGTGCTTGATGTATTTGGGGTGGCTGACATAAGACGGCTCAACTATTTATACCTTAATTCAAAATTTGACATGACCATATAAGAGGGTGTCGCTCACTAAAGTCAATAGATTTAGTAAGTTAACCAAATTGACAATGTCATCTCATCTTTCAGATTCGGTATTATGATAAAATAAGCATTATATTATATCAGTTAATTGAAACTGGTGGCGACCTATGGCATCTTACTGCTCGTAAAACTGCTTTGAAAATTCAGATAGTAGTTTTGAATTATTTTAATCGCCTTTATTTTATTTGGAATACTAATGATAAAAATTGGACAAGGTATCGATGTTCATGCTTTCCATAATAATGGTCAGCAGCAGCAATATGTCATATTAGCAGGCGTGCCCATTGAGCATACTCACATTTTGCTTGCACATTCTGACGGTGATGTAGTGTTACATGCGCTTGCTGATGCACTGCTTGGCGCACTGGCGCTTGGTGATATCGGTCAGCATTTCCCTGATACCGATGCGGCACATGCGGGTTTAGATTCGCGAGTCTTGCTACGCTACGTCTATGGCAAAGTACAAGAAGCAGGGTATCGGTTAGGCAATGCGGATATTACTGTGATGTGCGAACGTCCAAAGCTGGCGCCGCACAGTCAGGCAATGCGCGATAATATCGCCAGTGATTTGCAAACGGATATTAGCAATATCAGTGTGAAAGCCACCACCACTGAAAAGTTAGGGTTTACAGGTCGTCAAGAGGGCATCATGGCCAATGCCGTGGTATTATTAGTGCCTCATAGAGTTGATGTTTAACCGATATATAATCATACTTGTAATATCGTGTTGATTGCCCCATGTATCAGCCGTCTCTTTACTCAATTATTTTGTAATATTAATTACTGTTTTCAATGAACCGCTTTATCAATAGGAGCTTTTATGACTGAGCAAACCCCAAACACTGCTGCAAACGACGTTGAACAATTGATCCGTGATCAAATCCGTGACAATAAAGTTATTATTTATATGAAAGGCACACCGCAGTTTCCACAGTGTGGCTTTTCTGCTAAATCGATTGAAGTTCTTACTCAGATCGGTCGCCCATTTGCCTTTGTAAATATTTTAGAAAATCCAGAAATTCGTGCGACTTTACCAAAAGTGGCGAACTGGCCAACGTTCCCACAATTATGGATCGACGGTGAGTTGATGGGTGGATCAGACATCATCTTGCAGATGTATCAATCAGGCGAGCTAAAGCCATTGGTTGAAGCAAACAGCCCAGCTGCATAATGCTAAAAACACTTATCTAAGCTTTTTTATTATAGCCATTCCACTATAAAAGTATGACAGCGTTAACCTCGCTTGAAGTATCACATATACATCTACACTTGGTTGCCTTGTACTACTTTTAAATTGAATCGACTATATCAAGCTGATAAGTTTTAACGATAAAAGCTCGAGTCAGTCCTTAATTGGTCGCTCGGGCTTTTATTGTTTTTGTCAGTCTTGACCCCATATATGGCTCAACAGCAAATATTATAAAAACATAAATAGTGAGAGAATATTATGAGTAATCAACCAACAGAACAACAATTGGCCGAACCGGCATCTGCTGAGCAAGCAGCAATCGAAAAACGTCGCGAGCATTTAAAAAATGAATCCACGCGCATCATCGAGATTGCTAGTAGTGAGTCAAACTCAGCACTGAAATGCATCCATCAGCTTAGTGTGGCAGGCGGCGCAACAGAAGCGACGTATATTGCTATCGAACAGCGCATTGTCGCCGATCAAGATACGGCAGGTGCTTATCATTTGGCATTACTGGCACAAAACACACCAGATCTACCAATTGACGCGCGCCAACTGATTGAGTTAGTGGCCAACAAAGGCGATAACCAACAACGCTTGGCATTGCTTAAAAACTTACTATTACCGCCTGTCGAACTGATTAAAGCGCAGATCTTAGCGAGCGATGATGGTGATGCGATTGGTCAAATGAATGCGTATCTACAGATCAATCCAGAAGGCTATGGTAGTCATCATATGCTGTCTAGTGGTCAGTTCGATCAGATTGTACCGTTGAGCCCGGGTAACTAGTTATTAAATTCGATGATGCTTAACACTTAATGTGAATAGTTTTTGCTGTGACGTTTTTTAAGCATCAAAAAATTGTTATAATGATGGGTTATCTAGGGCGTGTCCTCAATCTGAACGAGAGCACCTAAACAGGCTGCAATTTATCTCATTTTTATCATCATTTTTAAAATGAGAACACACCCTAACCAACTACGAACGACTTATCTGAGTCGTTGTCTTTTTTTATAAATTCGACTGACGTTTATTTGCTGATTACCACACTGTTTGATAATAGAATAGGGCAATCGGCAGCGTTATGAGTCAAGTGAGGCATATATGCAATACCCAAAACATTACGACGTGATAGTAATCGGTGGCGGTCATGCTGGCACAGAAGCTGCTCTGGCAGCCGCACGTATGGGCGCGCAGACCTTGCTGTTGACGCATAACATTGAGACGCTCGGGCAGATGAGTTGTAACCCTGCGATTGGCGGTATCGGTAAATCGCATCTGGTGCGTGAGATTGATGCACTTGGTGGAACCATGGCGCTAGCAACGGACAAAGCAGGTATCCAG
Organism: Psychrobacter sp. NZS113; assembly: GCF_015864825.1. Classification (GTDB taxonomy): domain Bacteria; phylum Pseudomonadota; class Gammaproteobacteria; order Pseudomonadales; family Moraxellaceae; genus Psychrobacter. Next base: position 115,732 of record NZ_JADYWL010000005.1, on the reverse strand, counting down.
TTCCGCGTGTTGAATAGCCGTAAAGGTGCTGCCGTTCGTGCCACACGTGCGCAAGCGGATCGTATTCTTTACAAAGCCGCTATCCGCCATACGCTAGAAAACCAGCCAAACCTTGATTTATTCCAGCAAGCCGCTGATGATATCTTGGTCGAAAACGGCCGCGCGACGGCAGTGGTCACCTCGACAGGTATTATCTTTAAGACTGAAACAGTGGTACTGACTTCAGGGACTTTCTTGGGTGGTGTGATTCATATCGGCCTAGAGAATTCTAAAGGTGGACGTGCAGGGGATCAGCCGTCTATCAAGTTGGCAGATCGTTTGCGTGAGCTTAAGCTGCCAGTCGGTCGTTTAAAGACAGGTACGCCAGCGCGTATTGATGCGCGTAGCGTTGACTTTAGTGTGATGACCGTACAGCCGGGCGACACACCGTTGCCAGTGATGAGTTATATGGGTGATGTGTCTATGCATCCAGAGCAGGTCAACTGCTATATCACGCATACCAATGCGCGTACTCATGACATTATCCGTGAGAATTTAGATCGTTCGCCGATGTTCTCTGGCAAAATCGAAGGCGTGGGTCCACGTTATTGCCCATCTATCGAAGACAAGATTCACCGCTTTGCGGATAAAGACAGCCATCAGATATTTATTGAGCCAGAAGGTCTGACCACACATGAGCTATATCCAAACGGTATTTCAACCAGTTTGCCATTTGATGTACAGTTAGACTTTATTCATAGTATGAAAGGGTTAGAAAACGCGCATATTACCCGTCCAGGTTACGCCATTGAATATGATTACTTTGATCCACAAAATCTAAAGCCAACGCTAGAAACTAAGTCTATCGATCGCTTGTACTTTGCTGGTCAGATCAATGGTACGACAGGCTATGAAGAAGCGGGCGTACAGGGTTTGTTGGCAGGTACAAACGCAGCATTGGTGACCACTAATAACAGTGAGTTTGATGTGTGGACACCGCGCCGTGATGAAGCGTATCTTGGCGTGTTGGTTGACGATTTGATTACCCATGGTACGACTGAGCCGTATCGTATGTTTACGAGCCGCGCAGAATATCGCTTGCTGCTGCGTGAAGACAATGCGGATCAACGCTTGACTGAAACAGGTCGCAAGCTTGGCTTGGTTGACGATGTGCGCTGGCAGGCTTATCAAGAAAAAATGGAAGCGATCACGACAGAGACTTCACGCTTAAAAGACATGTGGGCAACCCCTGCAAATGCGCTAGGCAAAAAAGTGACAGAGCAAACAGGAGAGGTGCTTAGCAAAGAAGCGACAGCCTTTGATTTGCTCAAGCGTCCGCAGATACATTTTGCTGATATCGCCGCTATTACTGATTCGCAGGTCGATACACAAGTGGGCGAGCAGATAGAGATTTCTGTCAAATATGCAGGCTATATCGATCGCCAGCAAGAAGACATCGATCAGATGAAACGCTTAGAGAATACTGCACTACCGATGGACTTTGATTATAGTGTGGTATCTGGACTATCAAATGAGATTGTACAGAAACTCACGCAAGTCCGTCCTTCGACTTTAGCCCAAGCTGGACGAGTGAGTGGGGTTACACCTGCCGCCATTCAATTGTTAGCCATGACAGTCAAAAAACAGAAAAAAGCGAAGGCTGCGCTAGATTCATAATAGTCGTATTAATTTTTGATGACAGCCTAACAAAGTCTTTCATAACAAAGTACTTATAGTATAAAAAGCCCGTAACGAGATATCGTTACGGGCTTTTGTTTGTTAGAATTACAGTTGGTTTCGAAAGAAAGGAGCATGTGACCTTGTCTTACTTGCTACTTTGTCTCTATACTAGGTCAGAAACTTTCTCATTACTTGTTAATTTATCTCGCTGATGTCCATATTATGATGGGCTTGTCACCGAATTGAGCCTATTTATGATTGATGCTATTGTATTTGCTATTACTATCGTCTTACCCAACCTTGCCTTAATGTGGTTGGGTTTTTTTATGCAAAGACGTGGCGAAGCGAGTAAGACGTTTATCGATCAAGCCTCTAGTTTTGTCTTTAATTACTGCTTACCTTGTCTGCTGTTTTTCAGTGTGGTCGACAGTGATGTCGATTATGCTAAGCAAATCACACTGATTATCGCTGGTATCTTAGTGACATTCCTTTTATTTATTGGAGCGGAAATTTACGCCAAGTATTTTGTGAGTAAACCTGCTGACCAAGGCGTATTTGTGCAAGGTGTGTTCCGTAGTAATATGGCGATCATAGGTTTGGCCACGGTTGCCAACGCCTATGGAGAGCGAGGTTTAAGTATCGGGGCCGTCTACATGGGAGTCGTCACGATATTATTTAACATCTTAGCCGTGATTACCCTCAGCCGTGTGTCTAAAAGTGTGGATGATACATGGTCCAGTCGCAGCATTATGATTGTCAAAAAACTATTGACCAATCCACTGATTCTAGCATTGGTCAGTGCTTTTGTTTATAAAGCGCTGCCATTGCCGCCTATCACTGGTGTCATTCATACGACCGGCGACTTATTGGCAGCAGTAGCCTTGCCATTAGCACTTATTTGCGCAGGTGCGAGCATCGATATGAAGTCCATGTTGCATCCGTCAGGGTTGTCTATGCAGGCCAGTATAGGACGTATCGTCATTGCGCCAATCGTTGCTATCGCCATTGGCTTGGCATTTGGTCTATCTAGTGTACACATGGGCGTGCTGTTTTTGATGGTGGCATCCCCAACCGCCGCAGCCAGTTACGTGATGGCAAAAGCGATGGGTGGTAATGACATACTCGCGGCCAATATTCTAGCGTTTACCACCGTCGTCGGTATGTTTGGCATGGCGATTGGGGCAGCAACTTTACGTGGATTGGGTATGATGTAAGCTCTGTTTGGGCACTATAAGATGACACACGAGTTAAATAATAAATTCATAAGTAGGAGCACTAAAAGTGCAATTGTTAAATAAAGCAGTCGTGACCGAATACCTTAATATGCAGGCAGCCATTGAGGCGATTGAGACATTGTTACATCAGCAAGCAGCACATCCTAATTGGATTAAATCCCCTGAGCGTTTGGTGATAAGCACCTTTACTGACTCTGATAGTCATCGTTCAGGCTCGCATCTATCTATGCCAGCCACGATGTATAATGGTGAGAACGAATACACGGTCGTAAAGTTAGTGACTATTTGCCCTGATAATCCCAGTCGCGATATGCCAACGACCACAGCTATTATCACTGTATCAAATAACGATACTGGCGCCATACTAGCGGTTATGGACGGCATCTATATTACGCAGGTACGTACCGCCGCATTGTCAGGTATCGCGACCAAGTATATGGCAAAAGCCAATTGCCAGAGTGTCGCAGTGGTTGGTTGCGGCGGCATGGCTTATGAGCAATTGCATGCGGTGCTAACGGTACGTCCAGAGATTGAGACAGTGTATTTATGGAATAGAAATCATGAAGGAGCGCAGCAGTTTAAAACGCGTTTTGCGCGTGATTATGCCCAATGGAATGTAGATATTCAGGTCTGCGAAGCGTTAGACGACGCCGTCCGTGACGCAGATATTATTAATGTAGCAACTCGTGCCACTGAAGGTTTATTTAGCATTGCTCAAATGAAATCTGAAGTACATATCAATGCAGTCGGGGCCTATCAGCCTTCGATGAAAGAGATAAGTAATGATGTTATCGCTAATAGTAAGATGGTCATCGTGGATGATTTGGCTGGCAGCCATCACGAAGCGGGTGACTTAATTCAAGCGCATGACAGCGATGACTGTACGTGGGTATGGGATGATCTGAGCGGTGATTTGCAAGCGTTGGTTACCGCAAAATTAAAAGAAGGCGTTGCTAAGAGCGATAAAGGTATTACACTATTTAAATCGGTTGGTGCCGCCAGTTTCGATGCGGCAGTTGCATTATATGTGGCAAAACAAGCCCAACAACAGAGTCTAGGTTCTTCAGTAGATTGGTAAAATTGCTTATCGTTGAAACACAATAAATTATTCTGTGACGGATAGTAAAATTAAATAAGGCCCCCTTTTCAAATAAGAGAAGGAGGCTTTTTTTATGAATTCAAATTGTTTTTATTGCGTTTGTCTTCTCTACGCTGCTTGCGTTTTGGGCTAGTGCGGTACGTCAAATAACCACCAACGACCATCACGGCGAGAAACGCGACAATGTACAAAAATATCGATGAACCAATCAAAGTAGAAGTTTCCATAGCACTTGTCTTATTAGGGTTTATCAATAATTATGCAATTGTCCTATATCATTGTAAAGTAAACAAGTTTAGCTCAGATGTAAGTTCAAGTGAACGCAAACGAGCTGCCTGATCGTAGATGTTGGCAGTCACAATCAGCTCATCTGGCTCATATTGTGCGAGAAATGCAGCAAGTTTTGGTTTGACGGTTTCGACAGAGCCGATGAACGATACTGACAATGCATTATCTACCATCATCTTTTCTGCTTGACTCCAGATGCTATCCATATCGTGAGTAGGCTTTGGCATTTGACCTGTTTCACCACGGCGCAAGCGTACAAAGCTTTGCTGCGCCGAGGTAAAATGATACTGTGCAGTCGCATCGTCATCAGCCAGTAACAGGTTCGCGGCTAGCATGACATAAGGCTTGTCTAAATAAGCGGATGGCTTGAACTGCTCACGATAAGCGGTAATCGCTTGCTCAAGCATTTGCGGGGCAAAGTGAGAGGCAAATACATAAGGCAGCCCAAAGTGTGCAGCTAGCGTCGCACCAAAGAGAGACGAGCCTAATATCCAAATTGGGATATTTGATTTTGCTCCAGGGAATGCTTGCACAGCACTGCCGTCTGTATCATTGCCTAAGAAATACATCAGCTCTTGCACATCTTGCGGGAAGCGCTCAGCATCTTTCATTTGTCGGCGTAATGCCTGAAAAGTAGCGCCATCAGTACCGGGTGCACGGCCCAGACCCAAGTCTACGCGATCACCATACAATGCTTGCAAAGTACCGAATTGCTCAGCGATGACGAGCGGCGCATGGTTGGGTAGCATGACGCCACCTGCACCGATACGTATACGCTTGGTTTGACTGCCAATATGAGCCAATAGTACTGAAGTTGCTGCACTAGCAATACCGGGCATATTGTGATGCTCGGCCATCCAGTAACGGTTCAGACCGAATTTTTCTGCTTGCTGTGCAGTGTCAACGGTCTGGGCAATACCTTCAGCGATTGTTTTGCCTTGAGGTACGGGTGCGAGGTCTAAAAAAGATAAGGGAATGGTTTTACTCATAAATCACCTGTTTGGTCAGTTTAAAAGCATTCATCGTTTTTCTGACAGTCTTATAGGCTGCTTATAAAAAACGTTGAGTGCTTGACCTTTAACATGATGGGGCAGTTCTACTGAATATAAAGGTCAGAGATGGAGACGATAACAAATCTTAATAATGTGATATGAATACAAGAGGAGAAGATTGAGAGTAAGTTCTTAACAGAAATGGCAGTATGGAAAGCAAACCGCACCCTTATCTAGTGACGAGGGTGCGGTCGAATTTTGTATGAATAGAAATGTTAGCTAACTTACCTTTTGAACCAACAATGCTTTTTAGCTAAGATAGATTTTAACTAAACTGCTTTTGGCATAATTCCATAAAAGCACGTCCATATTGGCGAATTTCAGCATCGTCACGTACTGCCATCCAACTGGTAAAGCGACCAAAATGATCGACTGGTATCGCGGTCAAGTTCTGATAATGACTTGGTTCAAACGCCATCTCGGCGATAATACCAATGCCTAAACCAAGACCAACGTAAGTACTAATAACATCAGCATCAAGTGCTGCTAGCACGATATCTGGCTCTAATCCTGCTTCATCAAAGGTTTTATCAATCGCACCACGACCTGTAAAGCCGCCGTGATAGGTCACGATCGGATAGCTAGCAAGGGTTGGCAAATCAATAGACTCTTGATTAGCAAGTTCATGGTCGCTTGGCACAATGACTCGATGCGTCCAATCATAATAGCGATAACAACGTAGATAGTTATTGTGTAGCAACGACTCGGTTGCGATACCAATATCAGCCTGCCCACGAATCACCATCTGGGCGATGGTCTCTGGATCTGCCTGCTGTAGGATTAGATTGACCTTAGGAAAGCGCTCTTTAAACTCTTTTACCACTTGCGGCAATACATAGCGTGCTTGTGTGTGAGTGGTGGCAATGGTCAATGTGCCGATATTTGGGTTGTTAAAATCAAGACTAAGATTTTCAATGGTACGAATTTCAGCGAAGATAGACTCAATGTGAGGCATGAGCGCTGTGCCCATAGTCGTCAGACCTGTCAGGCGTTTGCCTTGACGTACAAAAACCTCGGTCTTTAGCTGGTTTTCAAGCGCAGCAATATGCTTTGACAGACTTGATTGACTGGTATGTAGCACGGTCGCTGCTTGACTTAAGTTATAGCCATTAATCACTGTATGCCATACTGTTTCCAGCTGCTTGAGCTGAATCTGTAAATGTCGCTGATTGACCACTACATCGATTGCCATAACTTAGTCCTGTTATATAAATATATAAACCCTGTCCGTATACATAAAATAAAAATGTATCAGTATATAGTAAGAGAACAGTGTAAAACAAAGTGGTTATTCTTGTATATACTAAATAGTTATCTATTTATATCTTTTCGGAATATAAGCATAAATAATGTGTATTGGAAATTTTTTAGAGTCTCTAAAAGTATTTATACCGTCTTTTGTCAGCGAGTTGTTGACCCTTGAAATCAGTACATAGCCTAAGACAATATGATACAAACATAAAAAACAGCCACCTTTCGATGACTGTCTTAGTTTACAACTTAAGTAATAATATGACCTGTGGCTGTCTCTAGCTGAAACGATCCGCATTCATGACTTTATTCCAAGCATTTACAAAGTCTTTAACGAACTTCTCTAAGTTATCATCTTGTGCGTAGAGCTCAGCATAAGCGCGTAAGATAGAGTTAGAACCAAACACAAGGTCGACACGGCTGGCTTGCCATTTCACGTTACCAGTAGCGCGCTCACGTAATTCGTATAGTGTCGTGGCTTCATTGTTATCCGTTTTGATAGGATTCCAAGTGTAGCTCATGTCAGTCAAATTCACGAAGAAGTCATTGCTAAGCGTACCCGCACGCTCAGTGAAGACGCCTTGCTGGCTTTGAGCATAGTTGGTATCAAGGACACGCATACCACCGACTAACACAACCATTTCAGGAGCAGTCAGACCCATTAGCTGAGTACGATCTAATAGCATCTCTTCTGGAGATACCACATAGCTACCTTTAATCCAGTTACGGTAACCGTCATGTATCGGCTCAAGATCAGAGAAGCTCTCGATTTCTGTCATCTCATCGCTAGCATCACCGCGACCGGCATTGAATGGTACTTCAATCTCAACACCTGCACTCGCTGCGGATTTTTCAATGGCGGTATTACCAGCCAATACGATTAGATCTGCTATGCTTACTTCTTTATCAAAGTTCGTTTGAATAGTCGTAAGTGCTGCAAGTACACGTGCTAATTGCTCAGGCTCATTACCCAACCAGTCTTTTTGCGGCGCTAAACGAATGCGTGCACCATTGGCACCGCCACGATAATCCGAAGCGCGGAAGGTACGAGCGCTGTCCCATGCGGTGATAATAAGCTCGCGATGGTCAATGCCACTGTTTAATATCTGTGCTTTCAGGCGATCGATATCATCAGCACTAAGATCAGCATTACCTTCTGGAATTGGATCCTGCCATGTGAAGTCTTCTGATGGTACATCTGCCCCTAAGTAGCGAGATTTTGGTCCCAAATCACGATGGGTTAGTTTAAACCAAGCTCTTGCAAACACTTCGTCGAAGTACTCTGGGTTGTTGTGGAAATTCTCTGAAATTTCACGATAGATAGGGTCTTTAATCATCGCCATATCAGCATCAGTCATGATTGGGTTACGGCGTACACTTGGGTCATGCGCATCTAAAGGACGGTCTTCTTCTTTGATGTCGACTGGCTCCCATTGCCACGCACCTGCTGGGCTTTTCGTTAATGCCCACTCATGATTGAGCAGTAGGTCGAAATACTCATAGTTCCATTCGGTTGGATTTGTGGTCCATGCGCCCTCGATACCACTTGAGACGGTATCGCCTGCATTACCCGTACCTTTAGGGTTGCGCCAGCCTAGGCCTTGCTCTTTGATGTCAGCGCCTTCTGGCTCATCTTCTAGTATCGTTGCATCACCATTACCATGACACTTACCAACGGTGTGACCACCCGCTGTCAAAGCAACTGTTTCTTCATCATTCATCGACATACGACCAAACGTAGTACGGATGTCTTGTGCCGTTTTGATTGGATCAGGATTACCATCGACGCCTTCTGGATTGACATAGATCAAACCCATTTGCACAGCAGCTAAAGGATTCTCTAATGATTCGCGCGCTTCATCACTGTCGTAACGGTTTTTGGTAGCGGCAAGCCATTCGCGCTCAGAACCCCAGTAGATATCTTTTTCTGGATGCCAAATGTCAGCGCGTCCACCAGCAAAGCCTAACGTCTTAAAGCCCATAGATTCATAAGCCATGTTACCCGCTAATATCATAAGGTCAGCCCACGACAGTTTGTTGCCGTATTTTTTCTTGACTGGCCATAATAGACGACGTGCTTTATCCAAGTTGACGTTGTCAGGCCAGCTGTTTAGAGGGGCGAAGCGTTGATTACCCGTATTAGAACCACCACGGCCGTCAGCACGGCGATACGTACCAGCCGAATGCCAAGCCATGCGAATCATCAATCCACCATAGTGTCCCCAATCTGCTGGCCACCATTCTTGTGATTCTGTCATTAGGTTTTTTAAATCAGTTTTGACTGCTTCTAAGTCTAGCTGTTTGAATGCTTCAGCGTAATCAAAATCCGCACCCATTGGGTCTGTTTTGTAATCTTGCTGATGTAAGATATCTAGATTAAGCGCGTTTGGCCACCAATCTGTTGCAGCAGATGAAGTGGTAGTATGTGCTTGATGCATAACTGGGCAGCCACCCATGCTAGGACGCTGAGGCTCGTGCGAGTTATCGACGTTTTCGCTATGGATCGTTGGGCCTTTACCATCACCTTGATCATAGGTGGTATTGGTTGATGCAGTATTGCTGCCTTTATGATCTACAGGACAGCCGCTAGTATCTGCTGTGTTCTTATTGTCAGTTGAAGTATTGGTTGAGTCAGACATGGTATTACTCCTGGGTTGTGATAATCGAAAAGAACAAACCGTTAATCTTGGTAACCGTTGTTTATGTAAAGAGCATAACCAAACTTAGTAGATTTATAAAACTAATATATAAGAATTATAAGTTTTAAATTATCAATCATAAAAAGTTTGATGTTTTGTTTATTAAAATCACTGTTAGTACTACTGCTCATTACTATTGGTCTAATAAAAGCCAGTTGAACATACGGCAAAACTACCAAGCAGGCATCCATTCCATTTTTATTTATATATTGCCTATCTATTATATGTTGCCCATTGATAATGCCATTATTAGAACCCTTTAAAAAGGGGTGCTAGTAAGAAAAAAGAAAGCCAAATTAACCCTAGTGAAATATTACTACCATTTGCGTTACTACTTAGAAAGATAGTCTACTGTACAAAGGCCACGAGCCATAAGTTAATGCAAAAACATCTAGTCAAAATAAAGGTTCTCAAGTACCATAACTGAATTTTGTTGTAATCGTAATATTAGTGCAACGTAGAGCAATTTTTATCGATCCTTTCGTTTGTAACTTATTCTAAAGATTGATAAAAATTGTGCACGGTTGTGTTCTTTGTCTGAATTGTTGGTGAGTTATTATGTCTGCTGTCAAATCTGTGCCACCCAATCAACCGGCTGTCAAAAAATCATGGGGAGAAGCTGCAAAAGCTTATTTAGACCCACGTGTCATTATCATGTTGTTTTTGGGCTTTTCAGCGGGTATTCCCATACTGCTTATTTTCTCAAGCTTGTCCTTATGGCTAAGAGAAGCTGGCATTGATCGTAGCGTCGTGACTATGTTTAGTTGGGCCGCACTTGGCTATTCGTTTAAGTTTATATGGGCACCATTAATCGATGCGCTCCCTGTGCCATTTCTGACCAAGTGGTTGGGCCGACGCCGTAGTTGGATGGTGGTATCGCAGCTACTTATCATATTGGCTATCTTTTTGATGGCAAATGTGAACCCTGTTAGTGAAGATGTTTTAGTCTACATGGCAGGAGCTGCGGTGCTGTTGGGCTTCTCTTCTGCCACACAAGATATCGTGATTGATGCTTACCGTATTGAGTTGGCACCGCCATCGATGCAGTCGATTTTATCTTCTATCTACGTGTCAGGCTACCGTATCGGTATGATTGTCGCTGGGGCAGGCGCTTTATATTTGGCTGACTTTTTTGGCTCGAATGAGACTTTTTATAGTTATGAGGCATGGCGTAATACTTACTACATCATGGCAGGTGTCATGACGTTAGGGGTATTAACCACGTTTGCCAGCTATGAGCCAACGGCTGAGACGTTGCAACACAAAAAGCAGAAGAGCAATCTTAAGGTATTTCTTATTTATTCTGGTTTGCTACTAATACCGGGATTGATTTTTAGTTTGATATATCTAATCAATATTTTGGTCAATAAAGTGTTTAGCAGTACATTAGCGCTAATACCGTTAATGGCCATGCCAGCGATTAAATTTTACTTTTTGGCATTGGTCGCTTGTGCGCCTTTATTACTGCTGTACTTCATTATCAACCAACCTAAAATTATCAATAAAGCCCCATTGGTTGCTGAAACTCGCGAAGATTACGTGAGATTGGTATTGCTGTTTGTATTCTCTGTTGTCGCGTTTGTCATGGCTTATGTCTTGATTGGACCATTATTTCCAGAGTTCGAAGGCGCGTTTTCTAGCTTCTTTGTAGAAACATTACATCTGCTGATAAGCTTGGGTGTGGCGATGGCTGCAGGTTATGCACTCGTACAAGTAGGGTTGGTCAAAAAAGAAGTAGCGATGGCCACTTGGGTTGAGCCGATTTTAGATTTCTTTAGACGCTATGGTAAACAGGCATTTTTATTACTGGCGCTCATTGGGTTATACCGTATTTCAGATATTGTGGCAGGTGTCATCTCCAACGTCTTTTATCAAGACATGGGCTTTAGTAAAACAGATATCGCCAACGCAGTGAAACTCGTCGGCGTGATTATGGCGATTGCGGGTGGGTTTTTAGGTGGGCTATTAGCACAGCGTTTCCGTATGATGCATGCCATGATGATTGGCGCGATTCTTGCGTGTGTGACCAATTTGTTATTTGTGCTACTAACTTACAATCCAGGCAGTTTGCCATTTATGTATGTTGCGGTCATATTTGATAACTTAGCAGCAGGACTCGCCAGTGCGGTGTTTATTGCTTTTTTATCAGCGTTGACCTCCATTCGTTTTACGGCAGTACAGTACGCTATTTTCTCATCACTCATGACGTTGATTCCTAAAGTCATGGGCGGATATTCAGGTGCTATCGTCGATAATATGGGCTATCCATTTTTCTTTATCTTTACCTTTGCGATTGGTATTCCGATTCTGGCGCTGATTTACTTTGTCGATAAGCATATCGTCATTGGTGACAACGATGATATTTATGGTGATGATGATAGTGATGGAAACAGTAGTAATGGTATGGGGGATAAATTAACTAAGTCTAATCCAAGTCTGTCCGATACCAAAGAGCCACCACGTGCTACAGAGTAGTGGCTGCATCTGGTTTTATCTTATTCACCATGCATATATACTATTTTTAAGAGCTACCTATGACAGCATCCATTCATCAGATAAAGCAGCACATTCAGCAATTGATGAATGAGGCTGTAAACAGCAAACTACCGTCATTTTGGCTAACGGATTGGCTGTTGCATGTCGTTGATAAACCTGCGATAGCGCTAATCACTGATGAAGACTATCAGCTAACAGACAGCGAATTTGAGCGATTCAATTCAGGTGTGACCAAGATGCAGGCAGGAATACCGCTTGCGTATTTGACTGGTCAGCAGGAGTTTTGGTCGCTGGCGTTTACTGTCAATGAGCATACGCTAATTCCTAGGCCTGACACTGAGGTATTGATTGAGCAGGTATTAGGTTGGATAAATACTCAATCAAATCGTGCAGGTAATAATCAACCGAAGCGCTTACTTGATTTGGGTACAGGGTCAGGCTGTATCGCAATCAGCCTTGCGCATGAGCTCAAAGCAAAAAATATTGGTGATACATCCGATAGCTGGCAAGTGGTTGCGGTTGATTTGTCATTAGAGGCACTGAAAGTAGCTGAGCATAACGCGGCTATCAATGACGTCGCTGATATTGAGTTTATACAGAGCAGTTGGTGTGACAGTTTGCCTACTGATGACAGTCAGCTATTCGATGTCATTGTGTCCAATCCTCCTTATATCGATGAAAAAGATGAGCATTTGGCTCGTTTGGTCGCTGAACCTATTAGCGCGTTAAGTGCGCCCAATCATGGACTGGCTGATATAGAACATATCGCCCAGACAGCTTCGCAATACTTGCGTGTAGGCGGATTGTTAGCGATTGAACATGGTTTTGACCAAGGATTGGCTGTTCGACAGCTGTTTCTGGATAATGGCTTTGAATTTGTGCATACGGTAAAAGACTACGGTGATAATGACCGTGTGACGCTAGGGCAAATTCAGTAGATATTGTACTGAACCGCTTACTGAGTTGCTTAGTGCTGATTTTTTTGTTTGAGAATAGATTTGAGACTGTAGTAGATAAGGGTTAAATATGGCACATTCATTAGAGACAGCGCAGCTATCAGATGAAGAGCTGCTGCGTTATGCAAGGCAGGTATTACTCGATGGCTGGGATATTGATGCTCAGATACGCTTGAAGTCGTCTCGTGTAGTCATGATAGGCGCAGGCGGACTAGGTTGCCCTGCTTCTGAGACACTAGTGCGTGCAGGGCTTGGGTACATTCATCTCATTGATGATGATGATATTGAGGCCAGTAACTTACAGCGCCAGACATTGTTTTTACCTGAAGATATCGGTAAGCCTAAAGCGATAGCAGCGGCGCAGATGTTAGAGAAAACGAATCCTTTAATCACTGCTCGCGGTACGGTGGCACGTTTGAATGAAGACAATGCTTATGAATTGCTCGATATAGCGACCGGTAAGCCTGATTTGCTCTTAGACTGTACTGATAATTTTGCCACACGTGATGTGATCAATCGTATTAGTGTGCGTTATCAGATTCCGTTATTATCTGCTTCAGCAATTGCGATGCAAGGGCAGTTAGCCCTGTATGAGCCACAGTTAAACACTGGTTGCTATCATTGCGTGTTTGGTTCAGTGGTGAGTGATACTGAGTCGGATGAGCGTACTTGTGCCAACTCAGGTGTGCTTGCTAGTACGACTGCGATTATGGGGAATTTGCAAGCCAACGCTGCTCTACAATACCTTGGATTAACCAAAAATCCACTGACAAATAAGCTGCTCATATGGGATGGTAGCCAAATGCAACAACGGCTAATGGGCTATCGCCAAGATGCAGAGTGTCCTATCTGTAGCAGTCATTAATCAATAGATATGAGTTAGTGATTCTATTTGGTTTATCTGCATATATTACCGTCTATTTTCTCACATCCTTTTTATGACCATAGTTGTTTCTTATGAAAATTCACCGTCCGCATTTATTAAAACATACGTTCAATGTTGTCAATCGTGTTCGTCAAACGGCGAGTGTTGCTGGTCTGTCAGCGCTTAGAGTCGCGAGAGGGGAAAAGCCCGACGCGATGCTATTAAAAGAAACGTTTGAGCAATTGGGCACGACTTATATCAAGATTGGTCAGTTTATCGCTAGTACGCCGTCTTTATTTCCACGCGAATACGTAAAAGCCTTTCAGAGCTGCTTAGATCAAACCACGCCCTTGTCTTATGCTTATATCGAGCAGGTGCTAAAAGAAGAGTTGGCGGCTGACGGCATGACGCTGGATGACAAGTTTGCCCATATCGACTCAGAGCCATTGGCTTCAGCGTCTATTGCCCAAGTGCATGCTGCCCGTTTGCATAATGGCGATGAAGTGGTGTTAAAAGTGCAAAAGCCTGATGTTGAAACCATTATGCAGACGGATTTGGGCGTATTGCATGGCGTGACCAAATTACTTGAAATCCTTATGCCATCGATGAAGTTTGCCAGCATTGCACCAATTATTGATGAAATCCGCCTGCGTATGCTAGCAGAGACAGATTTTATCGCTGAGGCACAGAATATCCGTGATTTTCAGCAGTTCTTAGCCGTATCAGGCAATACTCGTGTGGTGGCTCCGACCGTATATGAAGCGCTGACCACTAAGCGTGTACTGACCATGAGTCGCTTGTATGGTGTCTCTATGGTTGATGAGTCGCTCATGCGTCAGTACTGTGCTGATCCTGCACAAGTTATGGCAGATACGTTGAACACATGGTTTGCTAGTCTGATGCTGTGCAATAGTTTTCATGCGGATTTGCATGCGGGCAATTTGATGCTATTGACTGACGGCCGCATTGGGTTTTTAGACTTTGGTATTGTGGGTAAGCTAAAAGCAGAAAGCTGGCGGGCGTGTATGGGTATGATGCAAGCCATGCAAGACAGTGACTATCAAGCAATGGCGCGTCATATGATTGATATGGAGATGACGCATGGTGGCAATCAGGTCGATGTGGTGGCATTAGGTGATGATCTACAGCGTATGATGAAGACCATCATGGCAGAGGACAGAGCCTTTACGAGCGGTGTACCTTTTAATAGTAAAGAACAGGCCGATGAGCTCAATCAAATGATGCTTGAGATTGTGGAAGTAGGTAAGCGTCATGGTATTCATTTCCCACGTGATTTTGCTTTGTTGACCAAGCAGATGCTATATTTTGATCGGTTTATGCGTACACTGGCACCGGATATGGACATGTTTAGCGATCAGCGCGTACAAATGCTAGGGCAAGCATAAAAATAAGTGGCATTAAACGCGATTAAACGGGTGCAACCTCACCAGCTATATTGAATATAATAACTCCACTACCAAAGTATTACAGCGTTAACCTCGCTTGAAGTATCACATATACATCTACACTCGGTTGCCTTGTACTACTTTTAAATTGAATCGACTATACTATTGAATATGTCATCGCTTTTAATGAGAGGTTGTATAGAGTGTCATTGACAGGCATGGCTCAATTCTATACAACCGCTGTGCTTTCAAACGTCCGATACCATTTGCACCCTCTGATACAGAGGGCTGTATGTTTATTGCCGACAGAGGATTGTGATCATTGCCGAAAATCAGCTCTGTCATGATGACGCCCTCTAAAAGCTTTTTTTTCCTGCACTCGGTGTACTCACTCATGAATTCAGCAGCAGTGGTTTACACCACGCTACGACTAAACACTTCTCGTAACTCAAAACTGGTATGTACTTGGGCGACGCCTTCGATACGATTCAATCTATGCAATAAGAACTCTTCATAATGCGCCATGTCACGTACTCTGACTTTAATGAGATAGTCTTCAGAACGTCCTGTGACAATACTGCAGCTAATGACTTCATCGAAGCTCTGTATTTTAGCTTCGAACTGTTCAAAACGCTCGGCAGTATGACGATCCATACTGATAGCAATGAACACGGCCAGCGGGTAGCCAAGCTTTTGCGCATCTGTTTTGGTGTAATAGCCAGTGATAACGCCAGCATCTTCTAAGCGTTTGATACGGCGAGCACAAGGCGTGGCTGAAAGGTTCACGTGTTCAGCAAGCTCTGTGATGCTCATGCGTGCCTGAGTCTGTAATAAGCGTAATAATTGTCTATCGGTCTCATCTATATCAGCCAAAAAGGTGCTATCGAAAGGGCTACTTGGCATAATTTATGACCTTATTAGTGAATTCATCTAATTATACTTATCAATGTAAACTTTTCCACTAAAAAAACCTAAAATTATATAAAATAAAGCCGATTTCTATCTTGCAAACTTTGATATTATAATGACATAAACATTGGTTATCTCGTATGAGAAAGATTGACCTAGTCATCAGCCATTTAGCTAAAATATAAATTCCCATACTTTCTAAGGATTGATTATGTCTGACCAAGCCACACGCACTGTAGCCGCTACGACTGCAAAGGTTACACCCAAAAACGCCGCTTTCGATTATAAAAAGTATCGTCCATTTGCATTTGCACCATCGTTGCCAGATCGTACTTGGCCGAGCAAGACAATTGAGAAATCACCGATATGGGCAAGTGTGGATCTGCGTGATGGTAACCAAGCACTGATTGATCCGATGACTATCGAACAAAAAATGCGCTTTTTTGAAACCCTAGTCGATGTGGGTTTTAAAGAGATCGAAATTGGTTTTCCATCAGCTGCGCAAGTTGAGTTCGATTTTGCTCGTAAACTTATCGAAGAAAACCATGTGCCTGACGATGTGACTTTGCAAGTTTTGGTACAAGCTCGTGAGCATTTGATTGCTCGTACCTTTGAATCATTAAAAGGTGCAAAGCGTGCTGTTGTCCACGTATATAACTCAACATGCCGCATTCAACGTGAAAAAGTCTATGGCAAAGACAAAGCCGAGATTAAAGAAATTGCTATCACGGGTGCCAAGTTATTGCAGCAATATGCCGCGAAATATCCTGAGACAGAGTGGGTCTTTCAGTATTCACCAGAAAGCTTCAGCCAAACAGAGACTGAATATGCCGTAGAAGTCTGTGATGCAGTCTGTGACGTATGGCAACCACAAAATGGTCAGGAAGTAATCTTTAACCTACCAGCGACGGTTGAAGCCTCTATGCCTAACGTCTTCGCTGATCAAGTTGAGTATTTCTGCCGTCATCTTGCCCAGCGTGAGCATGTGATTGTCAGCTTGCATACACATAATGACCGTGGCTGTGCGGTTGCTGCTGCTGAACTTGGTGTATTGGCTGGTGCGGATCGCATCGAAGGGACATTATTGGGTAATGGCGAGCGTACCGGAAACATGGATATCATGGTCATGGCAATGAACTTGTTTAGCCAAGGTATCGATCCCGATCTTGATTTCAGTAATATGAGCGAAATCGTTCAGGTCGTTAGCGAATGTAATAACTTACCTTTGCATCCACGTCATCCTTATGTTGGTGAGCTAGTATTCACTGCTTTCAGTGGCTCACATCAAGATGCCATCAAAAAATCTCTCGACTATAATGAAAAGCATCAAGACGAAACAGACAACGTGTGGGATGTGGCTTACTTGCCGATTGATCCGGCACATATCGGCCGTAGCTATCAAGACGTGGTACGTATCAACAGTCAGTCGGGTAAAGGCGGAGTCGCTTATATCTTGCAACGTAATTATGGCTTCAATTTGCCGCGTTGGATGCAAATTGACTTTAGCGGTGTGGTACAAAAGCAAGCTGAAAGTGCAGCACGTGAATTGCAGAATGACGAGATTTTACAGGCATTTGAAAACACTTATCTACAGCAAGGTGAGTTTGAGCTATTAGACTATAGTGTCAATAATAAAGCCGGTGAAGTGTGCTTTGACGGTCAAGTACAAATGAATGGCGAAACCATCAATATTGATGGTACAGGTAACGGTCCATTGTCATCATTCATCGATGGTCTTGCTCAGCATACAGGCAAGTCGATACATGTTATCAATTATGCTGAACATGCGATCAATCCGCAGCACAATAGCGGTGATGGCATTGACGATGACACCAATCGTGATAACAAAACCAATGCCAACGCAGCAGCTTATATTCAGCTAAATGTCGATGGTCAGGTGTACTCAGGTATTGGTACATGTAGTAGCACTGTGTCAGCCATGCTAAAAGGCGCACTATCAGCTTTTGCTCAAGCACTTAGCGCCGTAACTATTGCTTAATATTAGAAAACATTAAGTTAAAAATAACACCATCGCTTTTTTGCTTATCGCAAGTAAAGTGATGGTGTTATTTTTTTGCATACGAAACAGAAAATCAGTTTAAAGCATTGTATCTCAAAACAGTCTGCGTTTAAGTGGATTAGAGCACCATGACCAATAGCATAATATTACTTGTGTTTTTGGTGTCTAAGACTTACGCTAATGTATATAGTACCTATTATAATATTAATATAAACATAAGGTTAATCATGGAACCTCTATCCTTTGCTTCATTGTCATTGGCATCTATCCTGGCTTCAATACCAGCGAATGGTGAAATTATCACTAAGCCGACCATCACTACCCATATCAGCCCAGCTATTGCAGGACAATGGGAGATCGACTTAAATAGTCCAATTACGATGACAAAAGAAGCCAAAGCGGAGCAAGATACGCTGAAATCTCCCCAACAGGCAGAGAGTACCGAGCCCAAAGTAACGGCTAGTATAGAGGGCGGTGTTTTCTCACAAAGTGAAAGTCGTGTTTTTGATATCAAGCCTAATATGAATACAACATTGAGCGCATCTGCGAAAAAGCCAAATCAATGCCGCGAGCTGTATAATTTTGGGGCTGACAATGAGATGTGGGCAGTGAGTGGTAAAGAGCGGACTTACAGTCGTTATTTAGTCACGCACCGAGAAGAAGGGCTGCCGGTTATTGCTATTAGAACAGTCTCTGACAATAATGAAACAGACTGCTCTGGTAATAAAGTTGATCAGACTGGTGAAGCCTTGATTGCTTTTTTGAATCACGATGGTAATCAGATGCAGTGGTGTGCAGACCCTGAAGGTAGGGAATGTTTCATGAATTTTCATAGAGTGTTGCCATAGAAGTCAGGTGTTTATCATCTATCACCGCTATCGAACACTGCTCATCAATTTCTATATATGGCTATATGCATCACCATATAGCTATCTAGCATGAATAACTTCGCCTCACTCTATGACTTGTACAAATAAAAAAACCGCTATCTATTTAGGTAGCGGTTTTTTAGGTTCTGAGCCAGTTGAATAGCTTATGACTTAGTTTTTTCTTTATTAGCAGTCAAAAGCTCTCTTTCGAGATAATGAATATTTTGTGCTTCATGAACAAAGTTATCATCTGCCAAAATCACATCACGATGTAACGGTATATTGGTTTTGATACCTTCAATCACTAATTCATCAAGTGCATGCAACGTTTTAGATATCGCTTGCTGACGTGTTTGACCATGGCAAATAAGTTTACCAATTAATGAATCATAATAGGTCGGTATCTCATACCCAGGGTACAGATGCGAGTCAAAACGCACACCTGAGCCACTTGGCGCAAACAATTGACTAACGGTACCAGGGCAAGGCACAAAAGTCGCAGCATCTTCAGCATTGATACGACATTCAATCGCGTGGCCTTGGATTTCAATTTCGCTTTGACGATAAGACAAGCCATAACCAGCTGCAATCTTAAGCTGCTCAACGACCACATCAATGCCAGTAATCATTTCGGTCACAGGATGTTCAACCTGTACACGAGTATTCATTTCAATAAAGAAGAACTCGTTGTTTTCAAATAAAAACTCAAAAGTACCCGCGCCGCGATATTTTACGAGCTCACATGCTTTGACACAGGCTCTTAAAATAGGCTCGCGTACGTCGTCAGGGATATCTGGTGCAGGCGCTTCTTCCAGTACTTTTTGATGGCGGCGTTGCAATGAGCAATCACGGTCATATAGATGGATAGCGTTACCGTTACCGTCACCAAGTACCTGTACTTCTACGTGGCGCGGGTTTTGTAGATAGCGTTCCATATAGACCGTATCATCGCCAAACCACAGCTCAGCTTCTTGTTTGGCAGCTTGTACTTGTCCGATTACTTCTTCAAAGCGTTCAACGACACGCATACCGCGACCACCGCCGCCAGAAGCTGCTTTGATCAATAGGGGAAAGCCGATATTGCGTGCTTGTTCTTCAGCGTTATGTAGTGTCACAGCACCAACAGAACCAGGTACGGTAGGCACACCCGCTTTTTTCATGGCATTAATAGCAGAAACTTTATTGCCCATTAAGCGGATGTGATCGGCATTAGGACCAACAAAAGTCAAACCAGCTTCTTCAACTTGTTCAGCGAATTCAGCATTCTCTGACAAAAAACCATAGCCAGGATGAATGGCATCGGCACCAGTGATTTCAGCAGCAGTTAGAATAGTATTGATATCAAGATAGCTTTGATTGGCATTGGGTTTGCCAATACAGATTGCCTCATCAACAAAACGCAGGTGCATCAAGTTAGCATCAGCCGTGGAGTAGACACCGACGGTCTCTATTCCAAGAGCTTTACAAGCTCGAACGATACGTAGGGCAATCTCACCTCTATTGGCGATGAGCAGTTTTTTTATCATGGGGTCATCCTTGCCGAAGCGGCAGTCATTGATAGAGTCGCTATTTTGGCATCATGAACCTAAGCTATTATAGTCAATGCAATATAACTTAAATTCAGATGCCAAAGGGTAACGAGGTCTCAATCATAATGAGATAAAGTGTGGCGAAAGTTACCGTTATGCTTTGTAGCGTACGATAGGTTGGCCAAACTGTACTACTTCAGAATTGTCGACTAAGATTTCGTCAATGACGCCACTTTGAGTTGCTTCAAGCGGATTCATGATTTTCATGGCTTCAATGATACCGAGTGTGTCACCCGCCTGTACCTTTTGTCCAACCTTGATGAAAGGTGGGTCATTAGGGCTAGGAGCTGAATAGTAAACGCCAACCATTGGTGATGTCTCAACGCTACCAGCTTTTACCGCTGGTTTTGCTTCGGCAGCAATGGGAGCCGCGCTCGCAGTAGGAGCAGCCATCATCGTTGGTGCAGGGGCATCATAGTGACGAGTCAAACTAATGTGTTCGTCGTCTGAGCTGATTTCTAAATTAACCAGTTCACTTTCTTCCATGAGTGCGATCAGAGTGCGTATTTTTTCAATATCCATAGTTTTAATTTTGCCTTGTACTAAATTCGAGAAATAGTGTAACTAAATATTGTGCAGATAATTGCTAATGATACCTATATTCACGTCAATGAGCAATCGATGTACAGTTGTTAACTGAGATTTTTTACATATTATGACGTACGTATATGTTATGCGTAAGAAATGTTCAATGATTTATCATAGTCTATGTAACCATATAGCGCCAGTGATGGTTACCAGATACTATAGTTAAATCCATATAAATTCGCTACATCGTCATTCTCATTAGCCATACTAATGTATCACTTGCACTCGGCTTTCTTGTATCGAAATTATTTGGAATCAACTATACGTCAGACAAACATGATTTAGGTAGGCTGTTAAGCCCACTTTGCTGTTAAGCGTCTCTGTTGATAGCGCAGTCGCAGCGTCAGTAGAATAGACGATAAAAACAACCCTGTGATTAATGCCATCCAAAACCCTTGGGCGCCAACGTCAGTGAAACGCACCAAGTAAATACCGAGCGGTAGCGCGACCAACCAATAGCAGAATAGCGTGACCCACATTGGTATGGTCGTGTCTTGCATGCCGCGCAATATCCCAGCAATGTTGACTTGCCAGCCATCAAATAACTGATAAGCCAGTGCAAAGATAAGCAAATGCATGGCTTGTGCTCTGACCACTGGATTGTCAGTAAATGCTGCTGCCAGTTGTGGTCTAAATAGCCAGATTCCAAGCATACAAGTAATGGCAATCAATACGGTCCAAATCAGCCCTGTGGCTTGTACTTGTCGTAATGCCATTAGGTTTTTTTCGCCGAAACGATTAGATATCATAATAGTCAGCGCCATGGCGACTGATATGGGTATCATAAACAGCTGCGAGGTTACCGCCAATGCTACTTGGTGTGATGCCGTTGCTATCTCACCTAAGGGACTGATGACTAGGGCACCTAAGCTAAATAAGCTGGCTTCAAAAAATATCGAGATACCAATCGGGATGCCCAGTTTCAGCAGTTTTTTGATCTGTTCACGATTAGGACTGGCAAAACCATAAAAAAACCGTGTGCTAGCAAACTGTTGTCGCTTAGTGAAGCTGGTATAAGCAGCAAGTAGCAGTACATTTATCCATAATACTAAGGCCGTCGCGACGCCGCAGCCTGCACCGCCCATCTCAGGCATACCAAATAAACCATGAATGAAAATATAGTTAAGAGGAATATCTGCCAGTAGACCAATGATACTAATGATGGTGACAGGCTCAGGGCGCCCAAGCGCCTCACAATAGCTGCGTAATACGGCATAGACGGCTAGTGCAGGGAAACCAAACGAGACACCATGCAAATACTGTGTGGCTATTGGCTGGATGTTTTCAGGCACTCCCATTATTCCCAGTACGTTTGGGGCCAAATTAACCACAATAAAACCAATAATACCAATGACACCAGCAGTCCATAAGGATTGCTGCGTGATATGAGGTACTTGATCAGGCTTGTTTTGGCCGATTGCCTCACCAATGAGTGGCGTGGTAGCAATCAAAATACCAGTAGCTAATAAAAATAACGGCAGCCAAATGCCAGAACCAACGGCAACAGCAGCCAAATCGAGCGCAGAGACTTGACCTGCCATAATGGCGTCGACTACGCCAAGGGCCGCTTGGCAAAACTGAGTAATCAAGATAGGTAGCGCGAGCACACCTAAGCGTAAGCTGTAGCTTTTAAAATCTCTAAAGGATAATGGGAAAACCATAGTGAGCAACTTTTTATTCTTTACGGTATTTATTAGGAACGAGCAAAACCTGCCATCAATAAATTAATAGCGAGACAGAGAGATAAAACGAAACAATGAGATAGGAATAGTGCCGACGATAATACTCCGATAAATAATATGAGCAAGCCTATAATGTTGCATAAGTAGATAGATAGAGTATGAAAAAAAGTGATGGCACTAAAATAAAAATAACCCGTCAATCCAAAGGGTAGATTGACAGGTCATAAATAAATAAGATGGTAAAGAAGCTAGGCTATAATGTCAATGTTTCAGAGGCGAGCAATGATAGTGGATACAAGACAACTATAAAGAAAGGAAAGTATGCCGCTTTTATATGATATCCAGTGTCTCTGCCATATCCATAATCGCTTGCCAATGCTTTGGCTCTAGCGGAATGACCGTCAACTGCTGACAGCCTTTTCTAAGTAACAATGAATCTTCAAGCGCGGGCAAAAACGTAAGATCTAGTAGGGGTATGATATCGGTAAAGGCCTGCTCAAATTTGACATCTACCATATACCAGCGTGGCTCATCTTCGGTTGCAATAGGATCGTAATGGCGATGTTCAGGATGGAACTGGGTGGGATCAGGGTAGCCCGCTTTGCTAATAGTCATGATGCCAGCCACGCCTGATGGTTTGGCGCTAGAGTGATAAAAAATTACTTGGTCGCCAACTTTCATGTCATCGCGCATAAAGTTGCGGGCACGATAGTTACGCACACCATCCCAACTATCCGTCCTTAGACGTTGCAAATCCTCAATACCAAAAAACTTTGGATTAGATTTCATCAACCAGTAAGCCATATTTTTATCCTGTTAATTATTATGGTTTTGTTAGAGGGGTGAGTATTCACCAGACGTCAACCGATGGTAATAGTAGCTATTTTGCCAATAAGAGGATGTAGTTAACATGAGTGTTTGTTACTGGTTTTGTTATTGAAATTATTTTCTTTAAGAGAGCCTTTTTTTTACTGAATTTAGGCGTTATCCTAGCGCTACTTTCTGCTAATGACAGCAGCAACGCATTTATAGATAAATCCTTTTATGTCAAATATCAATATCGTTAACGATTCACAGCACACTGATACCTCTAATGACTTTACTGTTAGTGAAATAGCAGTGAGTGCCATTCCATTAGCACTATATATTCATATTCCATGGTGTGTAAAAAAATGTCCCTATTGCGACTTTAACTCGCATGAGCTACCGATAGACGGTCAGATATCGATGTATGACGAATACGTAGATGCATTACTGTTAGATGCAAACATGCAGCAATCACTAGCCCAAGGGCGCGAGATTAGTTCAATATTTATCGGCGGAGGCACGCCATCACTATTACCGATTGCACAGTATCGACGACTATTCGCTAGCTTACGCAATACCTTTACATTCGCTGATAATATAGAAGTGACCATGGAGGCCAATCCTGGCACGCTAGAGCATGCACCCTTTGCTCAATACCTAGAGGTCGGTATCAATCGTCTGTCGATTGGTGTACAGAGCTTTGCTGCTGATAAATTGACCACGCTTGGACGCATACACGATCCTGCTCAAGCACTGTCTGCCATTCATGCTGCACGCGCTGCTGGCTTTGAGCGCGTCAATGTCGATCTGATGCATGGGCTGCCGAAGCAAACAATGAGTGAAGCGTTGGATGATATTCAAATGGCGCACGATGCAGGGGCGACACATATCTCTTGGTATCAGCTGACGATTGAGCCCAATACCGTGTTTTATCGTAGTCAGCCTATTTTGCCAGACGAAGACAATTTGGCAGATATTGAACAAGCAGGTCAAGCGCTATTGCAGCAATTGGGCTACAACAATTATGAAGTGTCCGCTTGGGCAGGCTCATCCGATCAACCGTGTCGTCATAATGTCAATTATTGGCAATTTGGGGATTATCTGGCCATTGGGGCTGGGGCGCACGGCAAAGTGACAGTTAGTCATAAGGCGATGATGCGTCATAAAGCGAACGAAACAGTAGAAACGAATAAAGCATCAAATAGTGAGCTTTTAATACAATCTGGCATTTATCGTTTTAGTAAGTCGCGATTGCCGAAAGACTATGTAGGGCATTTAGAGGCTAATGAGCAATCTATCGCAAGCCGAAATACCCCAAAGATGGTGGGCTGGCAAGAAATTGATAATGATGAGCTGGTCAGTGAGTTTATGCTAAATGCGCTGCGCCTGCATAGCGGGGTAGCTTGGTCATTGTTTCAAGAGAGAACAGGATTAAGCGCTAAGAGTATTGCCTTATCAGTAGACAAGCTCGTGGCTCAAGGTCTATTGATAGACAGTGCTGAGCGGTTACAGCCAACAGAATTAGGGCAGCGTTATCTCAATCAGATATTACGAGAATTTTTATAGCACTGTCCCTGAATAATTGGTTAATAGCAGCGAGGTACTAACACAAAAAAGGCTTATCAAATAAATGATAAGCCCTTTCTAAAATCTAAAAAAATCAAACCTTAGATTTTGTTTTGAACTTCTTGAGCACTACCACTAACAGCATTACCAGCGCTTGATACGTCTTGGCCTAGACCTTTAAAAGTGTTACAACCAGTTAGTACAAACATAGCGGTCAAAGATGCGATGATTACTTTTTTCATAATAGTATCCTCAAAAAATAAATGAAGTGTTATAAATAATAACAGCGATGCCAAGCGCGATGCTTAACACTCACTGAAGGTTTATTAGATAGAGAGATAATTATAGGTAATAACTATCTCTCTATCCGTTACAGACATCATAGTGAAAGTTAAAAACGCTGCACAGTATCAAAATGTAATTATTGGCAGTAAACTGTAACTTTCGATTACTTATCGATGATAAATACAAATAATAAGTTTCGACCACTGACGGAGTTAGTATGACCATCCATATTGTGTTGGTAGCCCCTAAAATGCCCAGTAATACGGGCAACATCATTCGTTTGTGTGCCAATAGCGGGGCACAGCTGCACTTAGTCAGACCTTTAGGGTTTGAGCTTGATGACAAGAAGCTACGCCGTGCAGGTTTGGATTATCATGAATATGCACATCTGCAAGTACATGATGACTGGACAGCAGCAAGAGAGGCATTGAACGTAGCTGATTGCCATGTGGTTACAGCATTGACTACCAAATTGAGCAAACCATTTTATGATTATGACTTTAGTGGTCTACAAACTAGTGAAAATTTAGAGGGCGCGCATATACCTAAGCAAATGCCTAATATTGCATTGGTATTTGGTTCTGAAACGGCAGGTCTGGCAGATGATATACGCGAAGATATTGGTGCTGATAATTGGTTAAGATTGCCTATGCTAGCTGATTCGCGCAGTCTAAACCTATCTAACAGCGTTGCGATATGTCTATATGAGATATGGCGCCAGCAAGGCTTCGTTGGTGATGAAGGACGTAGTGTCGGCTATGAGACCTTGACGGTATATGATCCTAAATAGCGTTGTTTTTGCTGATGATAGTCAATCCTCTTCCTTTTATGGTGTTTTTTTATGAACAGAAGGAAGAGTGTTTGATAGCCTATTATGCAACGAACACAGTAAACGAAAAAATCACCCCAGTAGTAGGTGTTTTTGGTAGGTCGATTTGTTCAGAACGACGTTCAGAGTGACTTGGATATGGCGGTTAGTCATCCATTACAAACAATTGGGTGGCTTCGGTAGGCCTGATAGGCGATTGACATGGCGGGCGACCAAACCTGTCTTAAATAGCTGCTGTAGTTTTTGATTACTGATATCGTGCTCAGGTAAAGTTTTCTGCAGCCATTTAATCAGCGGGCGCGTTGCTGGCGCATGATTGAATTTAGCAAAAAACGCCCGTACTTGTTGTAAAATCTGCAAATGCTCAGCTTCCAACTTGACATCTAATGTGTCGGCCAGTTGCTGTGCGATATTGGGTGTCCAGATAGTATGATCACACAGATGACCATCTTGATCTAATTCAACACTGATTTTAGTATTATTAGGCATCATAGCAGGGGTAGTAGCGTTATCATTATTCATAAGGCAATGGTCACGACTTTATCAAATTGTGCGTCTTGAGTCAGCTCGACCCACTCGTTGTCTGTCAATACTCTACTCAATTTGGCCTCTAAATTAAGCTTGAGAGTCGTATTAATCGTCAGTTGCGCGACATCATCGGCTAGTGCATAAATACCAGCAATACCATCAATCTCAATATCGCCCAAATAAGCGTCCAACCAGTCGATAAAGGCAACAGTAGTGCCTAGCAGTAGAATGCTATCACCCGTGCGCCACGTGCGTGACATCTCGTCAATACCGCGTCTCAGTGTATCCATTGGACTATGCAATTGATATAACGTTGCCATTTGGTTCTTCCTATCTGCTCAATTAAAAGGTCAGTATTTGCTCAAAGTCTTGTGAGTTAACGACTTCTGGTATCAACGTCAGTTGTGATGCCAAATCTGTTGGCAGCATACCCGTGACCCAACCACTGAATACATCATCAGGCAGCCAAGCTGCTGGCATGTCGTATAGCTCAAGTGATTGAATCATGCCATGCAAACGCGTTTCAGACTGCATCAGTAGGCCAAAAACAGGTGCATCCAAATATAATTGTACGTCATGACCAAAAGTCGCTAGCGTTAGCGCCAGCGCACAGCCCTCATAACTGGCCATTTCAGTCGGCGTGTGCAACTGAATTAATAATTTCATGGTTGAATCCTAATCTGATTACTTGCGTGATGATTGTCGTCTTTGCAATCATATCTTCCAAGCCAAAATATCTTAAAACGGTGCGTTGTTAAAATTGAATCAGGCGGCAGTATTCTTGCATCATCATCGCAAGCTCACTCAGGCCGACTAGCGAAAATCCTGTTGCAAGATTATCACCATTGAGCTGATGGCGTGAGCTGTTATCCTTGTCACTAATCCCGCGACTGAGAGCAGTACTGACGCAGACGGGTAGCGATAATTGATACTGCTCGGCAAGGTTTTGCCATTCTTTGGTCAAATCAACTTGCTCTGCGGACTGCCAGCGTAGGCGATTGGCAGTATGGGCAGCATCTCCATAAAAAAAGACATTTAACGTTTCACTGCTATTCGCATTTTCTTTGCTGGAAGTGTTTTTAAGATAAGCACGAGCATAACGTAGCGCTAGAGAGCCAAGTGGATGACTGGGATCAGCGGTAATCAGAAGTAAAGGAGGCATGGTTGTCATAAGGATTCTTGTCGATCGTCAATGCTAAAGGTGTTTATGCTACCATAAAGCGCTCAAAAGCAAAGCGCGTCAGTGTGATTAAAAGTGGTTTTATCATAAATACTGGCATATATTAGTATGGTTGTCAGATTCGGTGACTACCTCGTAAGAAAAAACGCTAATATTATGCGCTAGGTTCACGTAGTCTTATCATTCCATGTAAGGAGTTTATTTACCTATGTTACCTGCTATGCCTTCACGCGAGACCCATGGTACAGATAATCAGCCTACAGTAGAGCAGCTGCAAGTATTGCAGACGGCGAGTGAGTTTGCTTATCAAATTTGGGAGAGCCGTACGGTCTCATGCCAAACTTTTTTGCGCAGCTACCCATTAGATCATACCTTAACGCGCCAGCAAATCGATGATCTGATACAAGACTATACTTTGGATGAGAACTATCAGATCGCCGATGAAGACAAGGTAATGAAAGGGCTACGTGATTTGCGTACTCTGCTAATGATGCGTTGGATCTGGCAAGATGCCTTACAGATGATATCACTTGAGCAGTTGACTGATGAACTCTCTGAGTTTGCAGGGGGTTGTATCTCTTTTGCTAAGGATTATACCTATCAGCATCTGATCAAGCAGTATGGCGAACCAACCTTTATTGATGCCAAAGGTAATGTGCAAATCGACGATATGGCCATCATGGCTATGGGGAAACTTGGTGCCCACGAGCTAAACCTATCTAGTGATATCGATCTCATTTTTGTCCATCAAGCACGTGGTGAAACCAATGGTGATAAGGCCAAAGGTACTCGTAGCATAGACAACAAGCGCTTTATGACTCGATTAGGTCAAGGTATCATCAAATTGCTTGATCATACCACTGCTGATGGTTTTGTCTTTCGCGTTGATATGCGTCTACGTCCGTGGGGAGATGGTAGCGACTTGGCTATTCATTTGTCAGCGCTGCAAAAATACTTTTCTCAACATGGCCGCGCGTGGGAACGTTTTGCTTGGCTGAAAGCCCGTGTAGTCGGACAGTTAGAGCAGCCGTTCTATGATGAATTACAAGCGCTCATCAGGCCATTCGTTTTTCGCTACTATGTCGACTACAGTGCTTTTTCGGCACTGCGAGAAATGAAGTCTCTCATTCAAAACCAAGTGGCACAGCGTGAAGATTTGGACAATATTAAGCTTGGTGCAGGCGGTATCAGAGACATTGAGTTCATCGTACAAGCGTTTCAGTTGATTTATGGCGGAAGACATCCTCAGCTGCAGATTAAGTCCTGTTTGGACGCGATGAAGGTGCTATATAAGCTCAAATATTTAGAGCTTGAAACTTATAAGAAATTACAAGCCGCGTATCGGTTTTTGCGTCGACTTGAACATGCGATTCAGGCGATTAATGATCAGCAGACCCAGCGCTTACCACATGATACGCAGTGGCAATATAATCTGGCTATCACACTTGGGTTTGAGAACTGGGCAGCGCTACTCAGCACGCTCAATCAGCATCGAAATAATGTAAATGTCCCATTCGAGCGCATGGTCACCGAACGTCAAGTGCCGGATCAAGAAGATGCTAGCCTTGAGCCAAAAGATCTTGATGAGCAGATTGCACGACTGGATAACGTACTCACGGAAAAAAACCGAGATCTATTAGATAATTTTTGGCAGTCAAAACTGGTTGCCAATTTAAGTGAAGAAGCCAGAGAACGTCTAGATGATGCGTATCCTGTCATCGTCCACGCGCTATTGGCACATCAAGACCAGCAGCAACTTGCGAATACAGCGTTGCCTCGTCTTATCTCGTTGCTCGAAGCGATTTGTCGTCGTTCCATCTATCTCGTGATGATTGCAGAAAACCCCAATGCCACGATTGAGCTGATTCCAATGCTGTCAGCCAGTCCTTGGATTGCAAAAGAGCTGGCACACTATCCTGTACTGCTAGATACTTTTTTACAGCAGCGCTATCATCATTTGCCTGATAAGCGTGAGCTGCGTGACATTCTACGTCAACAATTACTACGCGTAGAGCCTAATGACGAAGAGAAGCTGCTCAGCGTTGTACGGCTGTTTAAAAAGAACCAAATATTGGCAGTAGCGGCTAGCGATATATTAGCTGCGCGTCCGATTATGAAGGTGTCTGATTCTTTAACTTATATCGCTGCGGTGGTACTAGAAGCGGTATTAGAGCGTGCTTTTGCAGAGATTGTCAGACGCTATGGCTATCCTATTGGCCAAGATGGCGATCCTGTGACCGAAGCGGATTGTGGCTTTGCTATTATTGGTTACGGTAAGCTTGGTGGATTAGAGCTGTCATATTCTTCTGACTTGGACTTGGTGTTTTTACACAAGATAAAAGAGCAGGGCATGACTACGGGCGAAAAGTCGGTCAGTGGTATGAAGTTTGCTGCGCGTCTGGTACAAAAATTAATGAACTATCTCAATACGCAAACCCGAGATGGCCGTGCTTACGAGATTGATATGCGTCTGCGCCCATCAGGTAACGCCGGTATGATGGTGGTGTCATGTGATGCTTTTGAGACATACCAGCTAGACAAGGCTTGGTCATGGGAGCATCAAGCACTGGTGCGTGCTCGCGCGATTTGTGGAGATAGACGAGTAACGGCACGTTTTTGTGATATTCGCCGAAATGTGCTGGCATTACCGCGTACGCTAGAGCAGGTACGTACGGAAGTCACCAGTATGCGTATCAAGATGCAAAAGCATCTAGGTACCAACCAATGGCAACAGAAATCTGGTAAGTTCCATCTCAAACAAGATGCGGGCGGGATAATCGATATTGAGTTCCTAGCACAATTTGCGGTATTGGCTTACTCGCATGAGCATCCAAGCTTGACCAAATGGAGTGACAACGTCCGTATCTTTGAGGAAGTTGCCTTACTTGGCATTTGGGAGGCGCAAGTCTGTCAAGATTTGACAGATGCTTATCTGAGAATTCGTGCAGCTACCCATCAATTGGCATTGTCAGAGCAATCATTGTTGGTCGATGAGTCGCTATGGAAAGAAACACGGGCTCTAGTACAAGACCAATGGAAACATTTGATGGGCGTCGATACAGTAGATGAAGAGTAGGATAGATATCCAGTTTTTTAACTATAAATAATAGCCTACTATGTCCAAACCAAAAGAGTTCATTTGCTAAGACTGCCAGTGATATAATCGGTCACACATCGCCATACCACTGGCAATTATCCATCATTTATTAGTGACAATAAGGCTGAATTTTAGCAATAAAATTTGATGCAGTGGTGTTATCATATGATGTTGATAAATACTATGAAATATAATCTACCTAAAAAAGTTAGACGTTAGCGCTAGCATAAGGACTACAAAATGAACATGGCAACACAAGATGGTAAGCTTTGGATGAATGGCACAATGATTGAGCAGCCAGATGCTAAAGTTCACGTACTGACACACAGCTTGCATTATGGCATGGCTGTATTTGAAGGTGTGCGTGCTTACCAAACTGCTGATAATCGTACTGCTATTTTTCGTCTAAAAGAGCATACCGAGCGTCTGTTAGGCTCTGCAAAAATCTTTCAAATGGATGTACCGTTCGATGCGGCGACTCTAGAGCAAGCGCATAAAGATGTGGTCAAACAAAACAACTTGGCAGAAGCGTATATCCGTCCATTAATTTGGGTCGGTGCAGAAAAGCTAGGTCTGTCCTCGCGTGACAACAGTATCAACGCGATGGTTGCTGCTTGGCATTGGGGTGCGTATCTTGGTGACGAAGGTATCAAAAACGGTATCCGCGTGAAAACGTCTTCATTTACACATCATATGACCAATGTGACGATGTGTAAGGCGAAAGCTTCAAGTAACTATCCAGTGTCTATCATGGCCAATCAAGAAGTGACTCGTAACGGCTATGACGAAGCTATTTTGATGGATCCACAGGGCTACGTTTGCCAAGGTGCTGGCGAGAACTTGTTCTTAGTGAAAGATGGCGTATTGCATACTCCTGACTTAGCTGGTGGTGCGCTAGATGGTATCACTCGCCGTACTATCATTCAGTTCGCTGATGATCTAGGCATTAAAGTCGTTGAGCGCCGTATTACTCGTGATGAGTTTTACTTAGCAGATGAGATATTTATGACAGGTACTGCTGCTGAAGTGACACCTATTCGTGAATATGATGATCGCATTATCGGTAACGGTGGCCGTGGAGAGCTGACTGAAAAGCTACAAACTTTATACTTTGATGTAGTACACGGTCGCAATGAGCAATATATGGATTGGTTAAGCTTCATTGATTAACAATGTAGTTACTTTGAAAAACTAAAAAAGACTGAACGTAATTGTTCAGTCTTTTTTTTATGCTAATATAGCCATCATATTTATTCATACCGTCAAAGTGAGCAGTCAATGCCAATAGATTCTGATACAGCAGATAATAAAAATATCAAACAAATCATTTGTATTAAATGGGGTACAAAGTACGGAGCTGATTATGCCAATAAACTATATGGCATGGTGTCCCGTAATATTACGCCGCCATTTCGTTTTGTGTGCTTTACAGACGATACCACCGATGTACGTCCAGAAATCGAATGCCAAGCATTGCCGCCGTTAGATGTCACTATGCCAACCAATACATTGGGTAAGTGGCCAAAATCTCGTTTGTGGGGCGAAAAACTTGGTGATTTAACCGGTACAGTACTGTTTGTAGACTTGGATGTGATTATCGTCGATAGCCTCGACCCCTTCTTTGAGTATGGCAAGCCGGACGATGTTATTTTATCTTATAACCCAAGCAACCCGTTGGAGCGTTTGGGGCAGACTTCTTGTTTCAGATTTCAGATAGGTTCGCTTGTTTCACTACAAGAAAAATTCAAGGCGGATCCACAAGGCATCGCTGATGAGTATCGTTTTGAGCAGCGTTTTGTCACACGTAACGCACCAGGTGGCGTGAAGCTGTTTCCAAAGGCATGGGTGGCGCACTTTAGACGCAAGTGTCGTCAACCGTTCCCGTTCAACTATTTTAAAGAACCAAAGATTCCTAAAGGTGCTCGTTTGGTTATTTTCCCTGGTGATTTATACCCTACGCATGCAATTGATGGCATGTATAATAAAAATGCGGCTAATAATGCTAAAGATCATTTGAAAAGAATTACTGAACCCAAAAACTTGAAACGCCCTTTACGACATTTACGCCACTTTATCTTGCCAGTAACTTGGATTGAGAAATACTGGAAAGAATAAGCTTAGCTTTATAACTGAGTATTATCACATTAGACGTAATTAAAACTGATGTTTTATAGCCCTGTAAATAATCAGGGCTATATTATTCTCTAGTGAACGGATAGAACTATGAAAACAAACGATACCATCAGAGTCTTTGTGGGCTGTGACCCAAATAACTGTGATCTAGAGCAGATGATGGTTCTGGATTATAGTATCCATAAACATACCAGTGTGCCAGTGGAAATAGTATGGATGCAGCTATCACGTGATCCTGATAGTTATTGGTATTCTAACCCTGAAACTGGTAAAGGCTGGGATACCACCAAGTGGTCAACGCCTTTTTCAGGTTTTAGATGGGCGATTCCAGAGTATTGCAATTATTCTGGACGTGCGATCTATATGGATGCTGACGTCGTTGTTTTAGACGATTTAGCAAAATTATGGCAGCATCCTATTGAAGGACAGTCCATAGTAGCGGCTAAAACGAATGCTGATATGACTCGGTTATGTACTTGCGTGTGGGATTGTGAAGCTGCAAAGTCTGTCATTTTACCTATCGAAAAACTCAAAAAAGACCCTAAAAGCCACAAAGAAATGATGGCGGTGTTCCAGAAAAATACTCAGCTGATTGAGTCTTATCAAGACAGCTATAACTGTATTGATGGTGAAGACTTAGCGATAGAGGAAATCAAAGTCTTGCATTACTCGGATATGGGAACGCAATTCAGTCACAAATATTCGTTGCCTAGAGTGAGTGAAGAAGGGTTCGAGCATTGGTTTGATGGTGAAATAATGCCCCATCCGAGACAAGATCTGGTCGACCTTTTTGATGAGTATTATCATGAAGCGCTTGATGCTGGATATCATTTAGACAGTTATCGAATTGAACCTTTTGGTAGTTTTCCAAAAAAATCTCAGCAAGGCTACAATGGTAATAAAGTCACTCGTCCGAGTGCTTCCAAATCACTATTTTCAAGACTCTTTAAGCGCTGATTTTTCGATCAAATAATTATAAGTTTCTTTAAGTGGACAAAGATATCACTCGATAGGTCGTAGTTTATGAAACAGCACAAAAAAATAGTGTTACTTGTTATTAATTGCTTACAAGGCGGCGGTGCGGAGCGTGTGGTATTAACGTTAGGTCAAGGGTTTTATGAATTGGGCTACGAAGTACATGTTCTAAGATTCAAACCATTGGTAGAGTATGACTTAAGCCCAGACCTTCATTACCATGTACTCAAATTTAAACCCTACAAGCTCATACCAGGAGCTGAAAGACGTGATAAGATTTTTGCACGTTCTGTCGATAAGTATGTTTCGCAAAATATCGGTCAGCCTGACATGATACTTT
This sequence comes from Psychrobacter sp. NZS113, assembly GCF_015864825.1. Classification (GTDB taxonomy): domain Bacteria; phylum Pseudomonadota; class Gammaproteobacteria; order Pseudomonadales; family Moraxellaceae; genus Psychrobacter. The sequence goes on along the minus strand of NZ_JADYWL010000005.1, from coordinate 81,329 downwards.
CTAATCTAGATCGTGCGGACAGTATCTTGAGCAATAGTAAGCTACCGAATATCACCTATATCATTCATAACACCGTATCACTGCTCTACAAATTCAATAAAAATCAAGATGCTGAGCAATTGAAGAGGAAAATGGTCGAAATTTATTCTAAACATCCTTGTGTTTGTGTGAGTGAGGGTGCTGAAAAGGATTTTATCAAGAGCTTTGGCGATATTACACCAACGGCGGCCATCCACAATCCGATCGATAGAGACAGTATTCAAAAGCAGGCCGATGCTTTTGTTCCTGAATATCAGAAATATATCATTCATGTAGGAAGCTTTAAAGATGCAAAGCGTCATGATGTATTGGTAAAAGCCTACGCAAAAACCGATCAATCTATACCACTGTTGCTGTTAGGCCAAGGCAAGCATAAAGGTGAGATAGAGAGTTTAGTCACAGCGTTAAAACTAGAAAATAAAGTGATGTTTTTAGGCTTTCACGAAAACCCTTTTCCTTATATCAAACATGCACAATTTAAAGTGCTGACGTCTGACTGGGAAGGCTTTGCGTTAGTCATCGCTGAAGCTCTAGTGCTAGGTACACCGGTCATCAGCACCAATTGTCCATCAGGCCCGAGTGAGCTATTACCTGAAAGCAACTTGATGCCGATGGGAGATATTGAAGCCATTGCTGAAAAAATGCGTCAGGCAATGAGCAACCCACAACAGTTTCATGCCCCCTTTGATGAGTCACTTCTTCCAGTCAAAATAGCTGAGAAATATCTAGAATTTTCTCAAAGACTAGATGTCACAAAGTGATAATGTCAAACCCTCTTTATACTCAAAACACTCACTTCTAAGAAAGTTTAAAATGACTAACAATGCCATGAGCATAAGCACTAATTTACCTAAAGAAAATAAGAAAAAAATACTTTTAGTCATCAACTGTCTACAAGGTGGTGGCGCTGAACGTGTTGTACTTACCTTAGGACAGGGGTTTTATGAATTAGGATATGAAGTACATGTTTTAAGATTTAAGCCTCGGGTAGAGTATGATCTTAATCCTAACCTTATTTATCATGTTTTAAAATTCAGGCTTTACAAAAGAATACCAGGAGAACAGCGTCGAGATAAATTTTTTGCTCATGCTGTAGATCGTTATATCACGAAAAAAATTGGTCAGCCCGATATTATTTTATCCAATCTTGATCGTTCAGACAGCGTTTTTAGTTACAGTCGTTTACCCAATATTGTATATGTGATTCACAACACTTTATCTTTATTGTATAAATTTCAACAGGCAGAGATTGGTCGTCAGAAAAAAGATAACTTTACTAAAATTTACTCAAAAAACCCTTGTGCCTGCGTAAGTAACGGCGTTAAAAAAGATTTTTTAGAAAATTTTGGTGATATCACACCAATGGCAGCCATTCATAACCCGATAGATAGAGATTGTATTCGAAAACTAGGTGATGCGTTCGTTCCTGAGTATCAGAACTATATTATTCATGTGGGTAGTTTTAAAGAGGCAAAACGTCATGACGTGCTGTTAAAAGCTTATGCCAAAACAGATCAGTCGCTACCTTTATTGCTTTTAGGTAAAGGCAAGCTTAAGAATGATATAGAGCAATTGGCGGTCGAACTCAATTTAGAAAATAAGGTAGTTTTTTTAGGTTTCCATGAAAACCCTTTCCCTTATATAAAACATGCGCGGTTTAAAGTATTAACTTCTGATTGGGAAGGGTTTGCTTTGGTCATTGCAGAGTCTCAGGTGTTGGGTACACCAGTCATCAGTACCAACTGTCCTTCAGGTCCAAGTGAGTTATTGCCTCAAAATAACTTAATGCCAATGAGAGATATAGATGCTATTGCTGCTAAACTAAGCTTAGCAATGAAAAATCCAGAGCAATTTCATTCTGAATTTAATGAGGCATTGTTACCTATCACGATAGCCAAAAAATATATTGAATTTGCCTCTGATTGTGAGAGTGTAGGTGAAAAGGCCTAGTCCAACCACCATTTAGACCAATCATCTCTGTGTAATTGCCGTAGCGTGGCAAATGCACTTTGATTGTTTTGTAGTTTTTCGAATACATCCAATAGTATCGTTGTCGCTAATTTGTCGACTTTAAGGAATTTACTATAGCGTTTGCGCATATTTCTTAAGCTATCGTCCGTACCTATACGAAAATAGGTAAGTCCGTCATATAGTGGTAAATCCCCAGCATAAAGTTTTTCAGTTTTTTCATCCAGTAGTGGCATAGCCTCAGTATTAGCACTCAACTGTAAAAAGCTTTTGGTCTCATGCACTCTCAGCGTATTCATTAGAGTAATGACATTCATCAGAATTGCAGCTCTACTAGTGTCATCTGAATAGTCGATGAAAGTATCGCAAGCTGAAACAATCCAGCGTAATGAGAGATGCTCTAATAGATAATCGCTTTCTGCCTCCCAAAGTCTCTCAAATTCAGCAAAGGTTTTATCTATCTTGTATTTACGACGCATCAATATAACCAGTGTATTGTGATAAAAACAGAGCTCAGAATCACCCAATGATTGATACTTTAGATTATTTAGATGGGTCTCTAAGTCTGTACTTTTACGTTCATCTGTTAGTGCTTCAATATCGCACAGTGACTCAGTAATTGTGGTTGCTTTCATCTCGTTAAAACTTTTGCCATCATAATTTTTGAAAATCTTACCCGCATTCAATCTTTTTTCACTGCGAAATACTAATAGCAGTTTTCTTTGCCAGTTTGATGATGTGGTCATGTTATTAAAATCCTTCGAGCAAAAAACAAAAGTAGCCGTTAAATTTTGGCATTACCACTGATATTAGTATGAGTAGTATTGCTTATACCAAGTGACAAACTTTTCGATGCCGTCTTCAATACTGGTATTGGGTTTAAAACCAATATCTTCTACCAAAGCATCTATATTGGCATAAGTGATTGGCACATCGCCTGCTTGCATAGGCAGCAAGTTTTCTTCCGCTTTTTTACCGCAGGCACTTTCAATAGCTGTGATAAATCGACGTAAAGTAATGGGCTGATTATTGCCGATATTATAAATCTTATAAGGCGCGGTAGCTGTGGTAACCGTTGATTTCTGTGGCGCTGGCAATTTATTCATTATCTGCACAATGCCTTTAATAATATCATCAATATAAGTGAAGTCACGTTGCATCTCACCATTGTTGAATACATCGATTGTTTCACCTGCCAGTATTTTTTTGGTAAAAGAAAAATATGCCATGTCTGGTCTGCCATAAGGCCCATAAACGGTGAAAAATCGTAACCCTGTGGTCGGAATGTTATACAAGTGGCTGTAGCTGTGCGCCATCAGTTCATTAGATTTCTTAGTGGCTGCATATAGGCTGATAGGGAAGTCAACACAGTCAGTGGTGGTGAAAGGCTGCTTGGTATTCATACCATAGACAGAGCTAGAGCTGGCATAAATCAGATGCTTTACTTTGTTATGGCGACAGCCTTCGAGCACATTTACAAATCCGACTACATTAGAATCAACATAGGCATTCGGGTTTTCAATAGAGTAGCGTACACCCGCTTGGGCACCTAAGTTAATAACCACGTCGAACTGATAATCTGAAAAGAGAGTTGACATGGCCTCGCGGTCAGCCAAGTCTAATTGAATAAACGTAAATGCTGTAGCCGCTATGTGTTCGCTGAGTATGCCCAAACGTTCTTCTTTTAGGCCTATGTCATAATAGTCGTTGAGGTTATCAATGCCTACAATCGAACAATTGTCATTACCAATATTTGCCATCAACAGTGTGTTTATTAAGTGAAAGCCAATAAATCCTGCTGCTCCAGTGATTAAAACTCTCATTAATCGCTCCCAAATAAGTCTCTAGTGAACACTTTATCTGCTACATCTTTTATATCAGCAGATAAGCGGTTGGCAACAATTACATCACTCATTGATTTAAAAGCTTCTAAGTCTTTAATTACTCGTGAATTAAAAAACTCTTTTTCTTCTAATACAGGCTCGTATACGACAACCTCGATGCCCTTTGCTTTAATACGCTTCATAATACCTTGAATTGCGGAAGCTCTAAAATTGTCTGAGCCACTTTTCATAACCAATCTATGTATGCCGACTATTTTTGGTTTCTTATCAATAATTTTGTCAGCAATAAAATCTTTACGGGTTCTATTGGAGTCAACAATCGCTTTGATGAGGTTGCTTGGTACTTCATCATAATTGGCCAATAGTTGCTTAGTATCCTTAGGTAGGCAATAACCACCATAGCCAAATGATGGATTGTTATAATGATTGCCTATACGCGGGTCTAAACCAATACCTTCAATGATTTGCTTGGTATCTAGTCCAAATGTCTGTGCATACGTGTCGAGTTCATTGAAATAGGCTACGCGCATAGCAAGATACGTATTAGAGAATAATTTGATTGCCTCGGCTTCGGTTGATGCTACAAAAAGGAGAGGTACTTCTTTTTTAATTGCGCCTTCAAGTAATAAATTTGCGAATACCGTTGCTTGCTCCGACTGCTCACCCACAATGATTCTAGAAGGATATAGATTATCGTGTAGGGCTTGGCCTTCTCGTAAAAACTCAGGCGAAAAAATAATGCGGTCAGTCGCATAACGTTTTCTAATATCTGCCGTATATCCTACTGGCACGGTAGATTTTATGATAATAGTTGCTTGCTGATTTACCAACAGCACTTGCTCAATCACGGCTTCTACAGTTGACGTGTTAAAGTAATTGGTTTTAACATCATAGTCGGTTGGCGTGGCTATAATGATAAAGTCAGCATCCTGATAAGCTGTTTTCGCGTCAAGTGTTGCAGAAAAATTTAGATTTTTATTGGATAAAAAGTCTTCAATGTCCGTATCTTCAATAGGGGACTGCTTTGCATTTAATAGGTCGATTTTTTCAGGGACGATATCCACTGCAATAACGTCATTATGCTGTGCTAGCAGCATTGCATTTGATAGGCCGACATAACCTGTACCTACTACTGCTATTTTCATAATATATCCAAATAATTTTTAAGCTTTTATTGTTTTATACCAAGATTGGGCACTGATGGTAAGAGTTCAAGCTTGGGCTAGATTAGTTTAGGTTTGCTCGCTGGTGCTTGTAGCCACAGAGGTGGGTAGATAAGCCCCGAGTTTATACTTCATGGCTTGGCTGACTCTTTTTTGTAAATCTGGTTCAAGAAGATCCAAACTTTGAATACAGCCATATTTAATAGTTTCGTCTTCTAAGTCAATGATAAAGTTCTCTACGCTATTGTCATTCTTCAGGTAGTTGATAGAGGTGTTTGGTTTTAACTTCGCTTCATCTTTTTGAATTTTCAGATGATTCATCAAGGTTATGGGGTTCACTTGGGCAACATCTCTGAACTTGTATTTTATTTGTTCTGTCAATAACTGAGGATGACTTAACAAATGGGTTTTTAAAATATTTCTGTCGACAATATGAGGATAATGATGGATCTCAAAAAACTGATCCATACCAATTATTTTAGCACTCAACATTTGCGCTACAGTATGTCTTGGCTGTATCGGCGTTCCAAATAATTTAAAGCGAGATTTTCGAAAATTTAGCTTAGCATTTACAGCTGCACTTTTGCGCCATTGGCCATGAATGATAAGATTGTCACCATCCAAAAAGTCACCTATCGTCACTGGCTGATTAAAAAAGAAATCATCGTTCATATAGATAAAATAGTCAGACAATTCTTTAATATTCCATATCATGGTCTCAATTGAGCGGGTATTAAATGTCGGTAAAAACTCCTCATAACCCGAGAATATCTCTTTATGATCGACAATACGTATTTTGTCCACAGAACATATATTTTGCTTGGCGAATTCATCGATGAATGCTGGTTGTTGTTGGTCCGTGACAATATATATGTGGCGGCAAAAAGGCACGTATTTGATGATAGAAGCGACATTATAGTATATCTCATCGTCACTAGCGAAACGAGTGGCCGTTATTGCATCTGAAGCCACTGTTTTCTCTGATTTATAACGTTCTCTTTTTTGTTTGAGGATGGGGTCTGCGCCATCTACCCAAGCAATGACAACGTCTAAAGTTTTCTCGTCAGGCTGCTTCATGACTGATCCTATTTTTTTGTGAACACGTTTTTATACGCTAATATTGTTCATAGCCACATCAGTTTAGCTATGATATTTACGGCCATTACTATTGGCAAGGTTTAACTGACTTATACAATAAACATTGATCACGATTTTACTATGGGCGGATAACCAAATCACGCTTATACTTCAATAAGTCAAAACAGCGGCTTAAAGGTAGGTGAGACTAGCATATAAACTCAGAACGCTGCAATAATTATGACTACTGATACACTTATTTGACAGATCTGTTATATCTATATCTCCACGTAATTAAGCTGAGACATTAATGCCACCTATTATTCTATTTATTTTAAAGGCGCTTGAAGGTCGGGGTGCTGAGCGTATGGTTACCACATTGGCAAGCGCTTATGCAGCGATGGGCTATCGTGTTCATATACTATGCTTGGAAGAGACGCAGGACATGCTATTAGATTCTCGTGTTCACTATCATATAGTGCCATATACTGAGGTATTCTCTGAGCAAAATATCGAGCCAACATCCACGCAATCTAAAGCTTATGAGGCAGTCGCTAGGCGTATCGATCATTATGTGTTTAGCCGAATAGGGACGCCAGATTTAATACTCGCTAACATCTATAAAATAAACTGGATTATGGCATATAGCCAGTTACCAAATATTGTGAATGTAGTACATACGGCGCTATCTAAGCAGTTTCAGCATCAGTTATTAGAGGCTCCAGTACAGACTATTAATCATCTAAAAATGATCTATGGCACGCATGCTTGTAGCTGTGTGAGTGAAGGGGCGCGGCAAGATTTAATATCTCTGATTGGCCAGATTACCAAAACCACGACAATCTACAACCCATGTGATGTTGCTAGCATCAGTAGCAACGCGGCACAGAGACCACGTATCGAACAGTTTGGCTTAATAGATAAAGGGTATATTATCCATGTAGCCTCATTTGACAGTATGAAAGGTCATCGAGACTTGCTACAGGCTTATGCTAAAACAAAGCGAAAGTTGCCATTGGTGCTGGTGGGTAAAGGTAAGCTTGAAGCAGAAATCAAACAGTTAGCTTTGCAACTTGATATTAGCGATTGCGTTAAATTTCTAGGTTTTCAGATAAACCCTTATCCGCTGATTGCTTCAGCAGCATTTATGGTACTAACCTCTAAGTTTGAGGGTTTTGGCTATGTCATCGTAGAAGCGCAAGCTTTGGGAGTACCGGTAATTAGTACCGATTGTCCCTTTGGTCCAAGAGAGCTATTACCTACTAAAAACTTGATAGCTGTCGGTGATATTGATGGATTGGCCATACTCATTGATTATGTAATAGACAATCTTACACGTTATATAGTACCGCTTAACCATCAACTATTGCCTAAAAATATTGCATGTCAGTACTTAGCGTTTGGATCTGTGCTAAGTTTGGATGAAAATTAGAGTCTACGAGTATTAGGAGTTTTTAAGTAAAAGCAGTCAATTAGAAGTCATTAATCAGAAAGTGTTAAATAATGATTTGGAGACAGGAGAATGATTAATGACAGGGACGCCATGCGATTGATAAGTTCTGCCTAATAAGTTAAATGAAGGCACAATGCGCTCATTCATGACGTTACTAAGCATACTTGGCGCACTATTGTTTTTATGTTCATAAAACCGTGGTTGTTTGCTGTTGAGTAAGTCAATACCGTAGAGATGGATGCTAGTAACCTGACGGGAAAAAGCCAACTGGGCAGCCACATAAGCGACCGTACCTGCTTCTACAAATCCATGAGTAATATTAAGAGATACGCCAATATCAGCCGCTTTATAATTACCGTCAATAATAAAGTTTGGATTATTTATAAAGTATGATAAAGGCATTCTTTTATTTAGTCGTTTTTTCTTAAAAATAAGCTTACTAAAAGACAGCTTATTTGATTTGACGCCCCATGGTCTGTCTACTGGATACAGCACACGCATGGCATGATGGTAAGTTCGCATGATATCAGGATGCGCCGTTGCCATCGCTTCAAAGACGGCTAGCGTCGCATATAGAGGTTGGCCAGTATAGTACTGCCGTAAAATTTCAGGCTGATGATTGATAAATCGCGCATCACTAATGACGTAACCAACGATATCGGAAAAATGATGCTGACCAATAAGGCTGATGCTGCCATTGACGAAAATAATAGGCGTATCTAGTAGCTCAGATAACGGCATCTGCTGTATAGATGGACCTGAGGCAATAATGCTAACGTCTTTTCCACGCAGGCTTTGCTCTGGGTCATTGGCATTAAAAGCATTGATAACGATGAGTTCATTATCAATATTGAACCCAGCAGTAGCAGGTAATCTCAAATATAGCGCCATACTATTTTCCAGTAGTTGACTTTGCCTGTCTTATATCGTACCGCATCACCTTCAAATTATCTGTAAAGCATTTAAATACCGCTAAACGTTTATTTCCAATAATCTTTAAGCCAAGGGCTTGGCTTCACATGACGATACCATTTGCCGCCACTACCGTTGATGGCATCTGGCGGATTAATCTCTCCATGGAAGATAACAATCTTTGCGTTATCAGGCAGAGTAGGTGTACGCACGAAATTAAATGGAATAGGGGCAATGCATTGGTATTTGAAGCTGACACACCAAGTTTTATCCCAATACTCTAAATGATGATGCTCACGCAAATAGTTGGATAAATAAGCTTGCTCGTGGCGTACTTGCTGACGAATGGTATCGAAGTTACGTTCAAAATTTGCAAGCAAATCAGGATAAGTGCCCATACCAATGTTAAAGCGATACACGGAGCTGTTACCAATCATCCGCCATGGCTTTTTCCAATCACGAATAATCACCACACTGTCTCTATGCGCAGCTTCATAAGTGAAAAAAGCATCGATATTATCGACAATCACAATATCGATGTCTAGAAACAGCGCAACGCCTTTGAGGTTATACAGCTCTGGTTTAAACGTTGTGAGCTTTTTCCAGCCACGCTCAGGACCCGCTGGCAGATCCATCTCTGGGATAGGATGGCAAGTAATAGCAGGATCAATGCCCGTACTATCATCGGTGAGGCAGACCATTTGAAAGTCTAAGGTAAGGTGGCGGCTGACCATATTATAGAGGCGATTGACGTATTCAGGACCGTATTTATCACCCCATTTCATACAGATAACATAACGCTGATCAGCAATGTTGAGCTTTGCTTTCGCTTGGTCTGTCGATGAGGTATTCGTTACGTCAGTTGCCATAATGCACTCATATTGATGTCAATAAAAAATAGTTAATAAAATAAAGGGTATAAAAATATAAAATTTAGCCAATACTAGCACGACTACGATTCAAAACCTCTCTAAACGCTTAATTGATTGTACGGTTATTACTCATGGCTATTGGATTTTACCGTATCACTAGCGTTACGATCGTGATGGATAGATTGCTTATTATGATGAATAAATTTTGCCAAGTTTTCTTCACTGGCGTTATAAGGATTTCCCAATGTGGGAATACGTTTGAAGCGTCGATAGCCCCACATGTAATGACTACATTTGCTCTCAATCATCTGTTGCATGGCTTGATTTAGCGCATGAGCAGCAGTTTCGGCATTGCGGTCATAAAGTGCTGGGTCATCGAGCGTATAACAATAGATATCAAACCCACGGCCGTCTTCACGGCGAATACACGATATACCGACTAGCGCACATTTGGTTTTGCTAGCGAGTTTTGAGGCCAGCGTACTGGTCAGTGTTTCTACCCCAAAAAAAGGTACAACCACACCGCCCGATGGGTCTGGCACATGATCAGGAAGCACAATACTAAAACCACCTTTCTTAAGGGTTTTAAAGACAGCTTTGACGCCGCTACCATCAGTAGGGACCAAAGTGGCATTGAGCCGTGAACGACCTTGCAAGACAAAGTTATTGGTAATATTGCCTTTAACGGGCTTATACATAATGGTCGGCGAACCAAATTGGTTGAGCCAAGCATTCATCATTTCCCATGTACCGAGATGTGGGACGATTGCTAGCATGCCGTTAGGACTAGCCAGCCCTTCTAATAAAATGTCTTTATTATGGACGTCACGAATTTGAGCGATACTCCACTCAGGAGGCATCGCCCAACTCTTAATAGACTCAATGCTAGTTAAACACTGATGATAAATAATTTCTTTGGTTAAGGCTTGTTTTTGCGTAGTAGATAAATCAGGGGCAATCAGCGCCATGTTGGTACTGACAGTACGCATAATACTCAAGCTGGGTATCTTTATAATCACCCACGCAACAAAACGTGCCAGCATCTGCAATACAGACAATGGCACGATTTTGAAAATATGATACGGATTCATGACCATTCACACGGTGATAAATCACGTAACCAGTTAGATAGCAAAGAACTAAACATTATCTTAACTATTTACTGTGCAGGTTGATTGGTGTCAGCCTGTGCTTTTTCACGCACACGGATACCAAGTTCACGCAGTTGCTTGCCATCAACACCAGCAGGCGCTTGCGTTAATGGGCACTCAGCAGTTTTGGTTTTTGGAAACGCGATGACATCACGGATAGAGTCAGCGCCTACCATCAACATAATCAATCGATCCAAACCAAATGCTAAGCCACCATGCGGTGGTGCACCGAATTTCAATGCATCAAGTAAGAAGCCAAACTTGTCTTCAGCCTCTTGCTCGCCGATACCTAAAGCGTCAAGTACGGCTTGCTGCATATCGTAAGTATTGATACGTAAGCTACCACCGCCAACTTCTGTACCGTTCAATACCATGTCATAAGCGATAGATAGGGCAGCTTCTGGGTTGTTTTTCAGCTCATCGACCGAGCCTTTAGGCTTAGTAAATGGATGATGCATTGATGTCCAGCGTCCATCGTCAGTTTGTTCAAACATTGGGAAGTCAGTGACCCAAAGTGGCGCCCACTGGCAGGTAGTCATTTCAAGGTCTAGACCGATTTTTTGACGTAGTGCACCAATTGCATCGTTCACGACACTGGCTTTGTCCGCACCAAAGAAGATGATATCGCCATCTTCTGCAGCAGTACGCTCGATCAGGCTGACAAGCACATCATCAGTCATGTTTTTGATGATTGGAGACTGTAGGCCAGACTCTTTGTCCACACCGTTGTTGATGCTGCTAGCGTCATTGACTTTGATATAAGCCAAACCACGTGCACCATAGATACCAACGAACTTGGTGTAAGCATCGATTTGCTTACGGCTTAATGAAGCGCCACCAGGGATACGTAAGGCAGCCACACGACCTTTAGGATCGTTAGCAGGACCTGCGAATACTTTGAAGTCGACATCTTTCATCAAATCTGCAACGTCGACCAATTTTAGTGGAATACGTAAGTCAGGCTTGTCTGATGCATAGTCACGCATAGCCTCTGCGTAAGTCATACGAGGAAACTGCTCGAACTCAACGTCCATCATGGTCTTAAACAAATGCTTGATAAGGCCTTCGTTGATGTTCATGATTTCTTCTTCATTTAAGAAAGAAGTCTCAATATCCACCTGAGTAAATTCAGGCTGACGATCTGCACGTAAATCTTCATCACGGAAGCATTTAGCGATTTGATAATAACGGTCAAAACCTGACACCATCAATAACTGTTTAAACAGCTGTGGCGACTGCGGCAATGCAAAGAAGTTACCTGGACGAGTACGTGATGGTACTAGATAATCACGCGCACCTTCTGGCGTCGCACGAGTCAAAATAGGGGTTTCAACATCTAAGAAACCATGATCGTCTAAATAACGACGAATCGTTGAAGTCGCTTTGGCACGGAATACCATGCGCTCTTGCATTTGTGGACGGCGCATATCGAGATAGCGATATTTAAGACGCAAATCTTCTGATACGGTAGTCTTTTCATCATTCAATGGGAATGGTGGTGTTTCAGATTTCGCCAGTACTTCAATCTCTTTGCCTAGTAGCTCGATTTGACCACTGGTCATAGTAGCGTTTTCAGTGCCTTCATAACGGCGACGTACACGACCAGTAATTTTTAGTACATATTCAGGACGTACCGCATCAGCAGTAGCAAAAGCTTCTGGGGTATCAGGATCGACGACTACCTGCAAGATACCAGCGCGGTCACGCATGTCTAAAAAAATCACGCCACCGTGATCGCGACGACGATGTACCCAGCCTACGACACTAATGGTTTGATCAATTAAGCTTTCGGTTACAGCTCCGCAATATTCGTCTCGGTATTCGCTATGCGTCATAATATAGTTATCCAGTTGTCAGCCCAATTCGAAATACAATAATGCAGCCATTACTGCGCGATTCAAGCTATTCGCTAAAAAAACGCACAAATAACGCGATTAAGACAAATGGTCATCACGTCGACTGCAGAAAATTTAATGTAAACGCGTATTATGCCTAATCTGCCCTTGTTATACAACCAGCTGAGTCCAATCGAGGTATAGGAATGCCTCGGTATCGGATGTATCCGTGCCCAAACATTTACATTAGGTTAAAAATTGTCATTTTGCTTGAAAACCTGCTTGACTGTGCCTATATCAAGCTCACTTATAAAATCCTATTGATCCTACTACTATTGATCTTATTAAAGTTATCTTAATCAAGGAATATTGCTCATGCTTTTTCATCCTGCAAAAAACCCTGTTGAATTGCGCGTCATTCATCTAAATAAAAACCAAGAGCAACGCCGTGAAGACTTAATGGAAGCCACGCAAGGTAAAGCGGCGCTTAAGCAGTTCAAAAAAACAATGGCTAAGAAAGCCAAGCAGGCGCTAAAGGTGAAAACCAAAAATAAGAAAAAAAATGCTGATGACAAAGCACAAGTTTTTATCCTTGATTTTGATGGTGATATCAAAGCAACGGCGGTTAAGCATCTACGTGAAGAAATTAGCACGTTGATAAGCACGGCAAGCAAAGGTGATGAAGTCATCGTGCGTCTTGAGTCGGGTGGTGGTGTGGTGCATGGTTATGGTTTGGCAGCAGCGCAATTGGTTCGCCTAAAAGATGCTGGACTAAAACTGACTGTTTGTGTGGACAAAGTCGCCGCGAGCGGTGGCTATATGATGGCTTGCGTCGCAGATAAAGTAGTGGCCGCGCCATTCGCCATTATTGGCTCAATTGGCGTGGTCTCACAGTTGCCAAACTTTCATAAATGGCTAAAAAACCATGACGTCGATTATGAGATGTTTACCGCAGGTGATTACAAGCGCACAGTTACTGTGTTCGGTGAGAACGATGCTGAAGATCGTGCCAAATATCAAGAAGAACTAGAGCAGACGCATGAGCTATTCAAACACTTTGTCAATAACTACCGTCCAACACTAGATGTGGCAAAAGTGGCCACTGGCGAGCATTGGTATGGCGAAGATGCGCTAAAACTTAAACTGGTGGATAGCTTGCAAACGTCAGACAGCTATATTCTAGAGCGTATGGAAGACAGTGAAGTGTATGCACTACATTCACGTCAGAAACCAACACTCGCTGAAAAGCTAGGTTTGGCTCAAGCAGCTGAAGCAACGTTGAGTATGGCAGTCGATAAACTGCCTGATGCGCTCGCGCGTTTCGATCTTAACAGCCGTTTAAATATCCTAAAATAGCGTTAAATATCATCATGATATTCGATAGATGATTTTTTCAGGATAAACAAATATCTGTACATTGTTTGTATTTTGTAAAAGGCGTGGCCTAGCTGGTCGCGCCTTTTTGCTGTTTATTGATAATTGCTGTGTTATAAATGTAGCATACAGAAAACAGTATACGTACGTGCACTATAGTCATTCCACTATAAAAGTATTACTGCATTAACCTCGCTTGAAGTATCACATATACATCTTCACTCGGTTGCCTTGTACTACTTTCAAATTGAATCGACTATAAGGTTCTCATGGAGCTTTTTATCAACACTTGATTTAGACAATCAATATAGAAAAGGAAGTCATTTATGTCTAACGATAATTTAATGTTTACCGCAACAGAACATGGTCAAGCCATGCATGCCAAAGTCAAGGCGTTCATTGAAACGCAAATTGAGCCAATCGAAGCGCAATTTTGGGAAGATTGTCATAAGAAAAACCCTGATGGTAATTGGGAAAACTGGGAGTGGCCTGAAGCCTATGAAAGTCTACGTAAACAGGCGCGTGAGGCTGGCTTGTGGAATTTATTCTTGCCTGATGAAACGTTAGGTGCAGGGCTTTCGGTAACTGATTACGCGCCTATTGCAGAGCTAACTGGTCGCAGTTTGCTTGCGCCCCATGTATTCAACTGTAATGCGCCTGACAGTGGTAATATGGAGCTATTGTGGCGCTATGGCACCCAAGAGCAGCAAGACAAGTGGCTCACGCCAATCCTAGAAGGTAAGACGCGTTCTGTGTTCTGCATGACTGAGCCTGATGTGGCATCAAGTGATGCAACCAATATGCAAGCAACAGCCGTAGTCGATGGTGATGAGATTGTCATTAATGGTAGCAAATGGTGGTCATCTGGTCTTGGTGATCCTGCCGTTGATATTTTAATTGTCATGGCATACACCGCTGATGAGAGTGCAGACCGTCATCATCAACATTCGATGGTACTAGTACCAGTAAAAACAGCGGGTGTGAACATCAAACGTATGCTTAAAGTATTTGGTGATTATGATGCACCGCACGGTCATGGTGAGATTAGCTTTGATAATGTACGCGTGCCAGTCAGTCACTTTATTGGTGGACCAGGTAAGGGCTTTGAGATTGCACAAGGGCGTCTAGGGCCAGGTCGTATTCATCATTGCATGCGTTGTATTGGCGCTGCTGAAAAATCTCTAGAACTGGCTGTTAAGCGCGGCATGTCACGTACTGCTTTTGGTAAGCCATTACTAGAATTAGGCGGTAACTTTGAGCGTATCGCCGAAGCTCGTATTAAGATTGATCAAGCTCGTTTGATGACCTTATATGCTGCACAGAAGATGGATGCGCACGGCACCAAAGCAGCATTGACTGAAATCTCCGCTATTAAAGTCGTGGCGCCAACTGTATTACAAGAAGTCGTCGATATGGCGATTCAGATTCATGGTGGTATGGGCGTCTGTCAAGACACGTTGCTACCGAACTTCTACTCGCAAGCACGTGTGCTACGTTTAGCTGATGGTCCTGATGAAGTACATAAAACCATGATTGCCAAACTAGAACTCAAACGTCAGGGCTTTAGACGTTCGACTAAATCTGATAAAGCTTAATCTTAACAAATGGTTGTGTGAGTCAGTCTTGATCTGCTCATGCAACCTTTATTAAAAATAAGCAAATCGTAATGCTAATTGAAAATTCACTATTAACGACTTAGTAGTGAATTTTTCATCACTAGAGTGACTCCTCATTCTTAACCCATTTAGATGACTATCGATTGAATTGAGGACTAGCTCGCATATCTGTTATAAAAATAAAAGACCACATGATAAGGAATGTCTCATGGCAACTGATAATAAAGTACTAGACCAAGGCGGCGTGGTACGTGAGGGTGAAGAGCTCGATGCCCAAGCGGTTAGTGAGTGGCTTAGAGGCCAAGGTGTCGATGTAGTAGGCGAGCCTACCGTCACTCAATTCTCAGGTGGCGCATCAAACTGGACCTATTGCTTACAGTACGAAGGCAATGACAAAAATCAAGATTTGATACTGCGTCGTCCACCAAAAGGCACTAAAGCCAAATCTGCCCATGACATGGTGCGTGAATATACCGTTCAAAAAGCCTTAAAAGAAGCTTATCCCTACGTACCTGAGATGATCGCGCTATGCACTGATGAAGCTGTCATCGGCGCTGATTTCTATGTGATGGAGCGTATGGAGGGGATTATCCCTCGTGCAGAACTACCAGAGGGTATCGATCTAGATCCGGAGCAAACTCGTATACTTTGTACCAATGTTTTGGATGCTTTGGTAGAGCTACATCAAATAGATTATACCGAGCACCCTGATTTGGTGAATTTGGGTCGCGGTGATGGCTACTGTGAGCGTCAAATCAGTGGTTGGGATAAGCGTTATGTCAAAGCGAAAACCCCCAATGTACCTAGCTTTGCGCTAGTCAGAGAGTGGCTTGCCAAGCACACACCTGCTGATAGCAAAACCTGTATTATTCATAATGATTGGCGTTTTGACAATGTGATACTTGATGTGGCTGACCCCACCAAAGTCATCGGTGTGCTCGACTGGGAGATGGCAACGCTTGGTGATCCATTGATGGATTTGGGTAGTGCATTGGCTTATTGGATTGAAGAAGATGACAATGTCGTGATGCAGCAGTTCCGTCGTCAGCCCACCCATCTAGAAGGCATGATGACACGTGATAAAGTGGTTGCTTATTATCTAGAGAAATCTGGATTAGAGATAGACAATTGGACTTTCTATGAAGTATTCGGCTTGTTCCGCTTGTCAGGTATTATCCAACAGATTTATTATCGTTATTACCATAAGCAAACGACCAATTCTGCTTTCAAAGATGCGTGGCTTGCCATACACGTGATGCATGCTAAATGTCTTAAATTAATTGCGCAATACGAAGGTGAGACACTGTTTAATGAGTACGTCCAGCCACATTTAGAAGACATAAGCGCAGATGCTGCTGCTATCGAGCAGTTACCAAGCACTGTTCAACAAGTTGTTAAAAGTATTTTACCGAAAGGTTATTTTGCAAAAGCATCTCATTCTCCAGAAGCCTAAGCGCTCAGAAAACCGCATTTTAGCAAATATGATAAAAGGTAATAATTTATGACAACTATACTTTTAGCACGTCATGGCCAAGCGTCTTTTGGGCAAGAGAACTATGATCAACTCTCAGAGCTGGGTGGTATTCAGGCACAAATGCTGGGCCAGCACTATGCGACAACCCAGCGCCGTATCGATGCGATATTTACTGGCAGTTTAGTAAGGCAACAAGACTCTGCACGGCATTTTTTAGCACGTTATCAATTGTCTATTTCTTCTAATGAGAGCAACAGTGTGCCTGTGTTGCCTATCATGAATACAAATGAGCCAGATAGTTATATTCTGCCGCAATTTGATGAGTTTAATCACAAAGACGTATTTATTAAATCTGATCCTGACTTTATGAATAAAGGTGCGATTACGGCTGAGGTGGCTAAATCAGAGGTGCCAGCCACGCGTTTGGCTGAGCTATTTGATCAGGCAATGCAGCGCTGGCATGGTGGCGATAATGATCAGGACTATATTGAGAGTTGGCCACAGTTTAATAACCGTGCACAGCAAGCGCTTGAACAGGTACGCGCACAAGCAGCAAGCTTAGGGTTAAGTCGTGATAGTACTGTGTTGGTATTCACCTCAGGTGGTGTCATTGCAGCTATCACTGCACAGCTGCTCAAGCAAGGCAGTCAGACGGCTTATCAATTGAATAAAAGCTTGGTCAATACTGGGGTAACCTCGATCACATTCAAAGATCAAAGTACTCGCTTGATGTCACTCAATGAATATAGTCATTTGTTCTCTGATGGTAATTCTTTTGTGACGTGGCGTTAAGCTAGCAACCAGTAAATAGAGTTAAAAGCAAGGTAAAGCGGTTGCTTAAGATAGGTAGCGGCACTTTATTTGATTAAGAGTAGCCATCATAATTGTTGAATACTATGAATTTATTTTGATCACTGACAAAACCAACCTAGAAATTTGCGATATGATAGATTATTGTTTTGATCTCATGTCGATATGAAAAGGACTGTCCATGCAAAATAGATTGATAAATTTAGTCACCAAAAGCGCTAAACAACGTAAAGATGAGATAGTCGGTGCCATTCAGCCATCACGTTATTTACGAAAATTAAATAAGCAGCAGGTTGGACGCGATAAAACCGTGCTCATTACGGGTGCGAGTTCAGGTTTGGGTGAGGGGATGGCCAAACTCTTTGCTAAACTTGGCTACAACCTTGCGATATGTGCTCGTCGTATCGATCGCTTAGAGAGTTTACAGTCAGAACTAGTAGCGGAGTATCCGAATATCCGTGTTGAATACCGAGCTTTAGATGTCAGTGACTACGATGCGATCTTTGAGGTGTTTGATGCATTCGCGACTGATTTTGGTCATATCGACAAAGTGGTTGTGAATGCAGGTGTTGGCGAAAGCCGCCGGATTGGTAAAGGTCGGTTTGAGACGAACCGCCGCACGGTTGAGATTAACTTTATCTCAGCATTGGCGCAATGTGAAGCTGCCATGAATATTTTTCGGGCGCAGAGTAGTGGTCATCTAGTGGTCATATCAAGCATGTCAGCTATTCGTGGAATGCCCAAGCATTTGACAGCCTATGGCGCTAGTAAAGCTGGCTTGGCGCACTTAGCAGAAGGCATTCGTGCTGATATGCTATTAACTAAATTACCTATTAAAGTTTCTACTATCTACCCAGGCTATATTCGTACTGAAATCAATGAAAATGCGAAGCCACTGCCGTTCGAAGTAGATTCCGATACAGGTACCAAGGCAATCGTTGCGGCAATTGAAGCTGGTGTTGATGAAGCTTGTGTACCAAGTTTGCCATGGTCGATCGTGGGACAGGCAATGAAGCATATGCCACTGCAGGTAATTAACAAAGTAAACAAATAACTATAATCAACGCATTACACAGAATAAAAAAAGCCCTTTACCTAATAGGTAAGGGGCTTTTTTTATTCTTTCTATTTTTAAGTGTATAGCGCTTAAAACTTAAAGGGTTTGAGGGTTGTCTGATATATGTTTTTCACGTAGTTTTTGACGCAGGACTTTACCAACAGCACTCTTTGGCAGTTCACTCACAAACTCAATATGACGTGGGCACTTATATCCAGTTAAGTTTTCCAATGCAAATTCTTTAATATCACTTTTGGTGACATTGTTGTCTGCAGGAACGACATAAATTTTAACTGCTTCGCCTTGATGTGCATCAGGAATACCAATGACTGCGCAATCAACAATAGCCTTACAATCTAGCATGACAGATTCAATTTCATTCGGGAAGACGTTGAAACCTGAGACTAAGACCATGTCTTTCTTACGATCAAGTAGGGTGATATAGCCTTTTTCATCCATGCTAATAATATCGCCAGTGCGGAAATAACCATCACTGGTAAAGTCATTGCTACTGTCTTTGTTGAAATAGCCTGAAGTGACGTTAGGGCCTTTAATGCACATTTCACCCGCTTCATTTAGACCCATACGTTTGCCGTTCTCATCGACCACGATGACATCAACACTAGGAACTGGTATGCCAATAGTACCGTTGAATTTACGGTCAGTGATGACGTTGGCAGTACCTGCAGCTACTCCTTCAGTCATACCCCAACCTTCAACCATAGGGCAGCCAGTGACTTCAAGCCAGCGTGATGCTGTTTGCTCAGTTGCTGCCATGCCACCTGCTTGAGTGATACGTAATGAGCTAAAGTTCAAATCCTTAAAGTTTGGCTGATCGAGCAAACCCTTGAACAAAGTATTAACCGCTGGGAAAATATGGAACGGTTGCTTTGATAATGTTTTGATAAACCCTGGCATATCGCGCGGATTGGGTATCAATATAAAGGTGTAGCCCGAGCGCATACCGAGCAGACTCAGCATAAACGCAAATATATGATATAGCGGCAGCGCCATAACCATATTGATATAAACCTCATTAATATTTGAGGTGACAGGACGGTACCATGCTTCTGACTGCATAGCAGCAGCAACGACGTTGCGCTGAGTTAAGACAGCACCTTTAGATAGCCCCGTTGTTCCGCCCGTATATTGCAGAATGGCTTTTTGTTCCATGGTGGCTTTTGGTGACTGAACAGGTAAATGCTTACCTTTTTTGAGCACTTCAGGAAACTTAGTAACATGGTACTTAGGATCATTAAGATTATATTTAGGAACGAGGCGTTTGACCTGACGGATAACTGTATTGACCAAGATGCCTTTTAGCCCCATCATATCACCCATTTTTGAGAGGACGATGCGCTTGATATTGGTCTCTTCGATGACTTGCTCAAGTGCTTGGGCAAAGTTATCCACCACAAAAATGACCTGAGCGCCCGAATCATTTAATTGATGGCGCAGTTCTCTACCAGTATAAAGTGGATTAATAGGGGTACATACATATCCTGCACGCAAAATACCAATCATCGTAGGCAGGTACTGTGGAACGTTTGGCATCATCATTGCCACCACACTACCTTTTGGAATGCCTTGTGCTTGTAACCATGCCGCAACTGCCAGTGATGCCTTATCGACATCGCCATAGGTATGAGTAACGCCCATACAAATAGTCATTGGATGCATACGGAAACGCTCAAAACATTCCTCATACAGCTCTATAAGGCTAGTATACTGATCAGGATTAATGGTTTTGGGTACGTTTTGTGGGTATTGAGCAAGCCAAGGTTTATCTACTGTCATACTTAAAGTCCTTAAGTGTTGAAATAAGTTAAGGTTCTATAGAAAAGTAGTCACATCCGTGTCAACAATATATATCATTGCTAAAAAAGCAATGAATTGTCGAGTGACATCATAGTGATTCACAGACTGCTAGAATAGGGTGGCCTTTACATATATAAAGTTTTTAACTACAAATTGATTTAACCACAATGGGTAGAATCGGAGTAGATTAAACGGCAGGTTGTTATCTTTATTACTGTAAAAATGAAGTAACTTGTTTTAGCAATACAGTAACATAACTACAATTGATTTCGTTATGGCAATACAAGAACTTGATAGTTTATAATTAAATTTGATAAAAACAACAATATATGTTGCAACATATATTTGGATAAACGGTTATATATAATGATAAACGGCTTTTTTTCTAGAAAAATGTTAAATTATTATAACAATAATCTTTCTGGTAATACAGTTAGCTGCATAATTACTTTAATAAAATTGTTACAGTTCTGAAATTTTGTTTATAGAAATGATTGGCTTTTCATAAAAAAAGCGCTCTATATTGAGATAGAACGCTTCTATATTATTGATGCTTTATTTACCGTTGTGGATTGTCTGCCTGATGCTTTTCACGCAGTTTTTGACGCAAGACTTTGCCGACATTGCTTTTTGGTAGCTCGTCAATGAACTCGATATAACGCGGACATTTGTAGCCAGTCATATTGTCTAAAGCAAATTCTTTGATATCACTTTTGGTGACATTGTTGTCCGCAGCGACGACATAAATCTTAACCGCTTCGCCCTGATGTTCATCTGGGATACCAATGACTGCGCAATCAACAATATCATTACAATCCAGCATCACAGATTCAATCTCATTCGGGAAGACGTTAAAACCTGAGACTAAAACCATGTCTTTTTTGCGATCAAGTAGGGTGATATAGCCTCTGTCATCCATGCTGACAATATCACCAGTACGGAAATAACCATCACTGGTGAAGTCATCACTACTGTCTCTGTTAAGGTATCCAGAGGTAACATTGGGGCCTTTGATGCACATTTCACCCGCTTCATTCATACCAACACGATTACCTTCATCATCAACCACAATGATATCAACGCTTGGGAGCGGC
Source organism: Psychrobacter sp. NZS113 (assembly GCF_015864825.1). GTDB lineage: Bacteria > Pseudomonadota > Gammaproteobacteria > Pseudomonadales > Moraxellaceae > Psychrobacter. The sequence goes on along the minus strand of NZ_JADYWL010000005.1, from coordinate 59,772 downwards.
AAACCAATAGTGCCATTAAATTTGTGATCCGTCACAATATTAGCCGTACCTGCAGCTACTCCTTCAGTCATACCCCAACCTTCAACCATAGGGCAGCCAGTCACTTCAAGCCAGCGTGCAGCTGTTTGCTCAGTCGCAGCCATACCACCCGCTTGAGAGAGACGTAGTGAACTAAAATTTAAGTTTTTAAAGTTTGGATTATCCAGTAAACCTTTATATAAAGTATTAACCGCTGGCAATATATGGAATGGTTGCCTTGATAGTGTTTTGACGAAGCCTGGTATATCACGTGGATTGGGTACCAATATAAAGGTGTAGCCGGAACGCATGCCTAACATACTCAGCATAAACGCAAATATATGATATAGCGGCAGGGCCATAACCATATTGATATAAACCTCATTAATCTCTGAGGTGATCGGCCGAGTCCATGCTTCTGACTGCAAGGCTGCAGCAACGATATTACGCTGCGACAAGATAGCACCTTTAGACAGTCCAGTCGTTCCACCTGTGTACTGCAAAAAGGCTTTTTGACTTAATTGCATGGCTGGTTTATGGAACGGAAGAACTTTACCTTTTTTGAGCACATCAGGAAATTTGGTCAATTCGTACTTAGGGTCGTTCAGCTTATATTTAGGAACGAGGCGTTTGATCTGACGGATAACTGTATTGACCAAAATACCTTTTAGTCCCATCATATCGCCCATTCTTGAGAGGACAATGCGCTTAATATTGGTTTCACCAATGACTTGCTCAAGCGCTTGGGCAAAGTTATCAACCACAAAAATAATCTGCGCGCCCGAATCGTTTAACTGATGGCGCAATTCTCGACCAGTATAGAGTGGGTTAATAGGGGTACATACATATCCTGCGCGCAAAATACCAATCATCGTAGGTAGGTACTGTGGAACGTTTGGCATCATTAACGCAACGACGCTGCCTTTAGGGATGCTTTGTGCTTGTAACCATGCTGCAACTGCCAGTGATGCTTTATCAACGTCACCATAAGTATGAGTAACGCCCATACAGATGCTCATAGGGTGCATACGGAAACGATCAAAGCACTCTTCATATAGGTCTATGATGCTGTTATATCTATCGGGATTGATCGTCTTAGGCACAATATTAGGATAATGGGCAAGCCATGGTTTATTCGGCGTCATAGTCAGCGTCCTTGAGGTTTACTATTTAAAGTTGTGATATGGCAGTCGTATCCGTGTCAATGATGCTCATCAGCGCTGACGTGATCGTTTGCTGTTGAGAGTGATAATTTCTTATCGATTGACTGACTGATGGATTTATCTTGTTGTTATATAATGCGATCTAGATATCATTTAAAAACGAAGATCGTTCGATAGAATGATTTTTAGAAAGTATAATTTATCATTAAGGAAATTGAAAAAATAGGTATCTTCATAATAATAAAAATATTTTATACCATTAAAATTTTAAAAAACAAATGAACCTCCAATGAGTACATTAGCATGAGTATTATTAGAAGTAATATGAAAATGAAATACTAATCAGTACATAAATTAAAATCAAATATATGACTAATATTAAATATATAGAAGTATGTTTAAAACATGAGGTGATTTTTATAACTGGACATTAATACCGCAGTATTTAAGGTAGGATAAACTGATGTTTCTTATTAAAAAAGCGTCGATAGATAAGCAGTGCATTTATTGTACAGCCGAGCGTGCTACTCACACATATCAAAAACATGGTCACAATCTGATAGCGAACCGCTTGAGTAGGATCGGCACCAGCAAGGATTTGACCTGTCATCATCCCCGGTAAACTGACAATACCGACGACTAACATTGAGTTTAGCGTTGGCGTCATGCCGTTGATGATCGCAGCACGTATGGGCTCGTGTACGGCTTCAAATGGTCGCGCAGATAAGCTGAGCATCATCTCGATGCGCTCGCGTTGCTCATGAAAAAATTCAATTAACTGGTTGCTGGTCAAAGAGATGGCAGTGAGCGAGTTGCCCAGTATTAAGCCTAGTATAGGAATAATAAATTGCGGTGTGTACCAAGGCTGCACCCTCAAAATAATGATGATGGCGATTGCCGTAACGAATACTGCTGAAGTGCTGACTGCGATAAACGTATCGTTGAGCAAACCTTTGTAGCTGCGTTTAACTCGGTTTTTGGCAGCGCTGCCTGCAATTAAGGTCATGATGGTTAAAATTAGGAGTACTTCGTACCATTGTTCACGTGCAAAGATCCATGCCAATATCAAACCAATGAAACTGAGCTGGACCACCGTACGAATAGCAGCAGTTAATAGTATCTTAGTCAGATGCAGGCGCAGTCGCCATGATATAAGGAGTACGATGAGAATTAGACTACTCGCTAGGGCGACATCCCCGTAACTCAGAACCATCTGCATATCATCCGTACTACTCATAAGTGCTCATTATAGTTAATCCTCTATAAATTGGATACGGTGTCAGTCTCGCTTAGTCTACTACTTGTAGCACTTGCACTCGGCTTTTTTGTATCCAAATTCTATTGAACCGACTATATTATAATATAAATATCAGGTAGAGCCAGTCAGTTCAGACATGACATGAGGGGAGGTGTTGATTGGATATCAGATATCGGTACTAAAACACTTCGGTTAATACGCCTGCTTGCATATGCCAATGATGATTGGCTAGTGGCATGATATCCTGCGTATCATGAGTGACCCATAATAATGTGCGCTGCGTATCTAGTTGTAGCCATCTCATAAGTAGCTGTACCAGCTGTACCGAAGTGTCAATATCTAAAGCAGCTGTAGGCTCATCTAGTAATAAGACCTGCGGATTTAACTGTAAAAGGCGTAGGGTATTGACCAGTTGGCGCTCACCACCTGATAATTGATTGGTATCTTGCTGTAAAAAATCAGCGTTCCGTTGCAAGTGTTCGAGCTGTGCGATATGCCAATCTATATCAAAACTGCGATGCTGGTGAGCTTGTAGGCGATAGGGCGTTTTTAGGTTATCAATGACACGGCCTTCTAGCAGTTGCGGGTGCTGTGCGAGTAGGGCAACTTGCATGCGCCATCGTGTGGGCAATGTATCGTGGACACTCTGAGGCGCATTGATGTTTGATGCATCCTCATTATTGAGATAGACGTCACCGTTGCTCATTGGCAATAGTCCTGCTAATACCCGTAACAACACAGATTTCCCACTACCAGAAGACCCTGTCAGTACCGTTACTTGTCCTGATAGTAGTGTACCAGTCCCACCATTTATCAATACTCGCTCATGAGCGGGTAAGCCAGGATCTGGCTTTACTATTTTTCTTAGTTTTTTAGACCATTTTTGATAAATATTAAATGGTATAAAGGGGTTTGTTTGAACGCTAGTGACATTGCTAGTGACATTATCAGACGCATTGTTAGATACATTGTCAGAAGAGAATGAGGTCGCTGTACGTCTGCTGTGTACCCAAATATTTTTGAATGTAAGCATAACTTCAAACTCACCCTTATTATGATGCACGCTCATCTATTAGGATTATTGACTACCCATTTGCTCGCTAATAGCTTGCTCGATAGCACTACGTAATTTTTGTGGTACACGGATAGGACGCATGGGCGCATTGCTCGCAGCGGTAGCGTCTGATTTATCAGTAGATATAGCTTCTGCTTGAACTTGGTTTTGTACACAGGCAATAACGATTTTAGCGCTACTCAATACACTGTTGCTCGTATTGATGTTACCAGTAGCGTCGCTATTTGCTATGTGACGATGGATGCTTTGATGGAAAATCATACTGGCAGGTTTTAATTCGACTTTGTCTACACGCACATTGATCACTTCATCTAAGAGAATAGCTCGTTTGTATTGCAAGTCTGCCTGACTCACGACAAAATGCTGTATATCACCATTGTCCGTCTGTAAGAAATAACCATTTAAACCAAGTTGGCCAAACCAATCACGGCGGCAGTTTTCAAAAAACACCAAATGATTGGCATGGTAGACTATACCGCCGGCATCAGTATGGTTAATATAGACGTTATAATCTTTAGCAAACAATGGCGTAATTGTATTGGTTCCCGTTGATGTTGCAGTGGAGTTTTTGCTATTAGTCGTTGTCATAATTATGCTCAGTATTTTTTATCAGTATAAATGGTTTAAAGTTTTTGCTTAACAAAGGTCAGGGCGTGTCTTCAATTCACTTGATAGTCATCTAAATGGGCTAGAAATGGCTAAATATTACCAAACATCGTCAAATAGCTGGTTAATATCCCGATATTATCTACGCTATTTTCTTGTTTGACGGCAATTTATCTCATTTTTATCACCGTTTTTAAAATGAAGACACACTCTAGTATTGCCTTTTGAATAAATAACGATGCAGTTTTTTAATAGAGTTTTGACGATAATAAAGTGTCATTCAAAACTATTATAGAAATAACAATTAATAAGAAGAGCTACTCTAGCTCAAGATATCAGGACACGCAATAGTTAGGTTGCGCTCCGTCTGTTATCATATAGTCATTCCACTATAAAAATATTACTGCGTTAACCTCGCTTGAAGTATTCAATATACATCGACACTCGGTTGCCTTGTACTACTTTTAAATTGAATCGACTATAGTGGTTTTTATCTTTTGCCTCTCAACTATTTGTATTAGCACCGTATTTCATCAATCAGTATAGGATAATTTATGACCCGTTTTGTCAGTTTTAATATTAATGGTATTCGTGCTCGCCAACATCAGCTTGAGGCTGTGCGAGACGTCATCGATCCTGATGTGATGGGTCTGCAAGAAACTAAAGTACATGACGAGCAGTTTCCCTTAGAGAACATAGAAAGCTTGGGCTATCACGTAGAATATTTTGGTCAAAAGGCGCATTATGGTGTTGCACTCTTGTCTAAAGTGGCGCCTATTTTTGTGCAAAAAGGCTTTCCGGGTGAAGAGGAAGAAGCGCAAAAGCGTTTTATTCATGCCCGCTATGAGTTTGAAGGACGTGAAGTTGATGTGCTCAATGGCTATTTTCCGCAAGGAGAGAGCCAAGACCATCCAACCAAGTTTCCGATGAAGCGTGCTTATTATGCAGATTTAATGGCTTATATTGATACATTAAAAGCAGAAGGTCGCTCTCTCGTGGTTATGGGAGATATGAATATCGCTCCAGAAGATATCGATATCGGCATCGGTGAAGTCAATGCAAAGCGCTGGCTCAAAAACAGAAAGACTTCATTTTTACCAGAAGAGCGTGAGTGGTATAGTGCATTGATGTCGCGTGAGCTGACAGATACGTATCGTTTGCATTATCCAGAAAGCACTGAGCTCTATAGCTGGTTTGATTACCGCAGTCGCGGTTTTAATGACGAGCCTAAGCGCGGACTACGTATCGACCATATTCTGTGTACTGCAGACCTAGTTGAAGCATGTGTTGATGCAGGTATCAGCTATGATCTGCGCGCTATGGAAAAACCGTCTGACCATGCACCAATTTGGTCGGCATTTGACTTAAAAAAACAGTAGCACTGTTATAGTATTTATCAAAACATAGTCTATAAATCATAATAAGACTTGAACAATAAGGATGTAATGATGGCTGTCGGAAATATTGAAGTACCCAATACGATCTATCCTATCGAAGGTATCAAGCTAAGTGCGACTGCAGCGGGTGTGCGTTATAAAGACCGTGATGATTTAGTCGTCATAGAGATAGCGGATAATGCAACCACTGCGGTTGTTACTACCAAAAATACCTTTTGTGCTGCACCTGTGCGTGTATTGCGCGAACACTTCGCTAAAGCCAGCCCTCGCTATTTGGTGACCAATACAGGTAATGCCAATGCAGGGACGGGCGCTGATGGTAAGCGTCGTGCTGTCGATATCTGTGCTGCACTGGCTCATAAAGCTGGTGTAGATAGCAATGCTGTATTGCCATTTTCTACAGGTGTCATTGGCGAGCCATTAAATAGTGACGCAGTGATCGCAGGCTTAGACAATGCACTTGCCAATCTTGGGGCTGATAACTGGCTTGCAGCAGCCAATGGTATTCGTACCACTGATACGATTCCTAAGCTTGCCAGCCAAAAAGTTGATGTAGCGGGTACCAGTTATCACATAACAGGTATGTCAAAAGGCTCAGGCATGATACGCCCGAACATGGCGACCATGTTGGGTTATGTGGCAACTGATGCCAATATCGCTGCTGACTTATTGCAAGAGATGCTAAGCGCCATCAATGAGCAATCTTTTAACCGCATCACTGTCGATGGTGATACCTCTACCAATGACTGCTGTGTATTGATAGCCACTGGCGCTGCTAGCTCAGAAGTGATCGATAGCCCAGAACATCCGCATTATCAGTCAATATTTACGGCGTTGACAGAAGTATTTGTGCGTTTGGCGCAATTAATCGTGCGTGATGGAGAGGGTGCAACCAAGTTTATGACAGTGAAAGTCACTGGTGGCCAGACAACGCAAGAATGCTGCGATGTAGCATATGCAGTGGCGCATTCACCACTCGTAAAGACTGCATTCTTCGCTAGCGATGCCAATTGGGGTCGTATCTTAGCGGCAGTTGGTTATGCGGGTATCGAAGATTTAGATACAGAGCAAGTCGACGTGTATCTGGATGATGTGATGATTTGTCAAAGTGGTGGTGTTGCGCCTAGCTATACGGAAGAGGCGGGCAAGACAGTCATGAGTCGTCCTGAGATTACTATTCATATCAATCTTGCACGCGGCAATGCTAGTGATACGGTGTATACCTGCGACTTATCTTATGATTACGTTAAGATAAATGCTGATTATCGTAGTTAGAATTTATTAAAGTAAATACATTGTTGATTGAGCCAGAATGACTATCATTCTGGCTTTTTGCTGTCTGACGCCTGCTCGGTATCAATTAGCCCTACTAGTTAATACGTGTCATTAACATCAGTTGCAAAAGCTGACGTTACTTTACAAAGCAGTTATAGAGAGATGGAGAGCTTGCGACTTATACTAATTTCAGTAAATAACACATGGCAAGACTTTTGAACTTTGATGATTTACTTGTTAATAACACATCTACTTTGCCGTGCTTACTGTTACAAAGATTAGCTATTACAAATATTAAATGTTAAAAAAATAAATTTAGACAAGCTACTTATAATTAATAACAACTCACTGAGGGTTTTATAATGAAAAAACTTGCACTTGCAGCATTGATGACGACTTTTGCACTTTCTGGTTGTTCTACTATGGACAATGAACGTACGATGGTTGTTGAAGGCCAGCCTATGGATGTAAAAGTGGTCAATATTCCAAGTTTTGAAGTAGAAGTTGCACCGCGCAAAGCCGTATGTGACCTTACCGCAACTGATGGCTCTATGGTTGAATCTCAGTGCCTGCAGTATCGTCAAACTTATCAGAAAAACTACACCACTTTAAACGGTAATATCCAGGGCTTTACCTATGAGCCAAACTATCGCTATATGCTCGATATTCGTCAAGAAGCTGTGACTGAAGAAGGTTCTAACGTCGTACAGCCAGTTTGGATTTTGAATGAAGTTATCTCAAAAACTGCTGAGTAAAAATTACTTGGTTTAATAAGTGTTTTATACCCTCACCATAAAAAAGACAATAAAAAAGGCCTCTAAAGAATTAGAGGCCTTTTTTATTGTCTTTTTTTAATCAATTATTGAGTAGCTTTAACATTGGCTGTAATTAACAGTAAAGCCGCGAGTTGCCGTAGGAATGCGATTATCAGCATAGACAGCAAGTCCGCCACGAGATGTTTCTTTGTATTTATCAAGCATATCAGCACCTGTTACTTTCATCGTTTCGATTACTTTGTCTAAAGAAACGAAGTGCTGCCCATTACCACGGCAGGCAAGGCGTGCTGCATTCACAGCTTTTACCGCGCCCATCGCATTACGCTCGATGCAAGGTACTTGTACTAGTCCGCCCACAGGGTCGCAGGTGAGACCTAGATTGTGCTCAATACCAATTTCAGCGGCATTGAGACATTTGGCAGGGTCGCCGCCTAGTATTTCAGCCAATGCTGATGCTGCCATCGCACAAGCAGAGCCAACTTCACCTTGACAGCCGACCTCAGCACCAGATATGGAAGCGTTTTGTTTGATTAAGCTACCGATAGCAGTAGCATTCAATAAAAACTTGCGAGCGCCTTCTATGCTGTAAGTTGATAGGAAGTCACGGTAATAATGCATGACAGCAGGAATAATACCTGCAGCACCATTAGTAGGAGCAGTCACAACATTACCGCCGTTGGCATTTTCTTCATTGACGGCTAGGGCATACAGATCAATCCAATCCATCGCCGCAAGCTTATCGTTTTTCGTCACTGGCTGGTTTTTTTCAGCACACAGTTGTAGATGCAGCGCTTGAGCACGACGCTTCACATCTAGGCCACCAGGTAATATGCCGCTATTTTGACACCCTCGTGTCACGCAGTCCTGCATAGAAGCCCAAATAGAATCTAAATAGGAAAATACTTCTGTTTGATTACGATAGTGACACTCATTGGCCAGTACCAGATCGCTGATGCTTAGATCATGCTTGCGGCACTGCTCTAAAAGCTCTGCGGCACTATTGAACGGGTAAGGAACCACATCAATCGTTGGGCTGGCATGATCTTCATCTGGATTGGTGGCATCTTCTTCATTAATCACAAATCCGCCACCGACTGAGTAATAAGTCTGCTGATAATGCGTACCGTCTATCGATATGGCTCGAAGCATCAATGCATTGGGATGATAAGGAAGCACCGTATCGTCATACCAATGAATGTCACGTTCTGTATCAAAATTAATGAGGTGAGTACCCGATATATTCAGTGTCTTGTCAGAAAATATAGGCGATAAATAACTACTGGTCAACCGTGTATCAATGGTACTAGGAGCGTGTCCAAGTAGACCTAGCAAGATGGCTGTATCGGTGGCATGTCCTTTGCCTGTGGCAGCTAAAGAGCCATAAAGCTCGATTTCAATCGTTTTAATCGTTGTCAGTTCTTGATGCTTACTTAATGAAGCCAAAAACAGGTTTGCAGCAAGCATCGGCCCGACTGTATGTGAGCTTGATGGTCCTATACCGATTTTAAATAAATCAAAAACACTGATCATAATAAGTTACCAAAAGTATTGAGTGCTTTAGCCTGTTGTATTGATTGCTTTAGGCACTTTTATTGAGAATATGATAGACAGCCACCACCCTTATGCACCGAAAGCAAACGTGTGCAGGGCAACACCTATGAAAGTCTTAGCGTAAAGGGGTACAACTGGTGATTGAATAATAACTTTTATTTATTTTGAAACTCCGTTATCATGCTCGGAGTCAACTGCCGTGTAACATCCTGTAAGTTGGTTGTCGCTATAAAGTACGTTGAGTACATAACGGCCGAAATCGTTTTTAGTAGAACATATCCGACTTGATACATCTAGCAAAACATGGTCATCATACCAAATAATACTTTTGGTTTGCTATATTGCAACATAAATGAATGAATTAGGGCGACATATTATAAATGAAAGGATGTGGAGCTTGCTATAGTCATTCCACTATAAAAGCATTACAGCGTTAACCTCGCTTGAAGTATTTGATATACATCTGCAGTCGGTTGTCTTGTACTACTTTTAAATTGAATCGACTATATTCATCTTTACCTACATCTCTTTATCTATTGAATTCACGATTTGACTCAGTTTTAATTCCATCATTTATTGTCGCCTATTATTTTAGCTCAGCTCACATAGGATAAGCGCATGCCATCTCAAAAAGACCCTTCCTCGCATTCAGAAAGTAGCGCCCAAGAGCAATCGGCTCACAACGCACTAGAAGCTGCAGGTATTGATTCAGCAGCCATGAGTTATCCAAAAAACCCAGATTTTGAAAACGGCCGTTGGTTTCCAACATGGCGCTCTTATCAGGGTGATTTGGATCGTGATCCAGTTGGTATCAATGAATACCTGCCACCATCAAAAAGTGTGTTGCTAGGTGTACAGCATACGTTTGCAATGTTTGGGGCAACGGTACTGGCACCATTGTTAATGGGTTTTGATCCCAATCTGGCTATTTTGATGTCAGGTATTTGTACCGTAATGTTTTTCATAATTACGGGCGGGCGCATGCCAAGTTACTTGGGATCAAGCTTTGCTTTCATCGGTCCAGTCATTGCTGTTACTGCCTATGCAGGTGCAGGATTCAATGATAATTTAAGTGTCGCTTTGGGCGGCATTATGGCATGCGGTATCATTTATGCGTTGATTGGACTGCTGGTGATGAAAACCGGCACTGGCTGGATTGAGCGTCTGATGCCACCTATCGTCACTGGTGCTATCGTGATGATTATTGGTCTTAATTTAGCACCAGTCACTATTCAAGGGGTATCTAGCAATCAGTTTGACGCTTGGATGGCTACATTGACGGTACTATTGATTAGTGGTGTGGCTGTATTTACAGGCGGCATGTTGCGTCGCTTGCTACTGCTGGTTGGTCTGATACTATCGTATCTTGCCTATTTTGTGATGACTAACGTCTTAGGATTTGGGTCGCCGATTGATTTTAGTAGTGTGGCAGCCGCTTCATGGTTCGGTCTCCCAACCATTCATACGCCTAGCTTTGATAAAAATGCCATTATTCTGATTGCGCCTGTAGCCTTTATTTTGGTTGCTGAAAACTTAGGGCATTTTAAGGCCGTCGAAGGCATGACCAAAGCTCGTGTGACGCCTTATATGGGCCGCGCATTTTTTGCAGATGGTTTAGCGACGACTTTTTCAGCAGGATTTGGTGGTACAGGTGTGACCACTTATGCCGAAAACATTGGCGTTATGGCGGTGACTAAAGTATATAGCACGACGATATTCGTTGTAGCTGGTATAGTTGCTATCATTCTTGGGCTATCACCAAAGTTTGGTGCCATTATTCAGACGATACCAGCGGCATTATTGGGCGGCGCATCTATCGTGGTGTTTGGCTTAATTGCGCTTGCAGGCGTAAAAATCTGGTTAGACAACCATATTGATTTTAGCAAAAACAGCAACCTGATCATTGCGGCAGTGACTGTCATTATGGGTACTGGTAACTTCAGCTTGCACTTAGGCGGTTTTGATTTGGGCGGTATCGGTACTGCTACGTTGGCAGCTATCGTATTAAATGCATTATTTAACCAAAGCGGTGAGATGAAGGCTGCTAATAAGTCGTTAGCCAAATAATGGATTGAGTTCTAGAATATTTATAGAACATCTCAGCCAAACTGTTAACGTTAAAAAAGCACCCATGCTATCGATAGCATGGGTGCTTTTTATTGGCCTATAATGTTAGCGCTATTTATATCTACGTTTATAAAAACGCGCAAAAAACCGATAACGGCGTAGGGCGCGTGGCTTGGGCTTTAGCGAGCCTAAATAAATGGCGAACATAGTCAGTAAAGCACCGCTCCATTGCAGAGTATTGATAGGCTTGTCTAGCCAGCTATAGTCAATTACCAATGCGGCCACCGGCTCACTCAATAAGAGCAGTCCTGTTAATGCCAGTGACATCTTAGGGATAGAGTAAGCAATCAGGCCCCATGCCAAGCATTGCATGACGGCTCCATAAATCAGTATCCAACCAATCTCCGACCATGTATTGGGTAATATGTGTCCCATATCAAACACAAACATGGGCACAATCATCGCTAATACGCCACCAATACTGACCAATTGCATCAATACAAATATGGGCGTGGGTTCTGTGTCGTGGGTTTTTCGAATAAAGGTCATAGAAGCAGCTAACATGGCTCCTGATAGAATACCAGTAACAAACCCCCAAACAGCATCTGTGTTATGTGCAAATTCAGGGCTACCAATCATAGCCACACCCAACATGGCAAGGAACAAGCTAATTAACTGCAAAATAGACTGACGCTCTGCAAAATACAAAAATCCGATAGCCGCCAAAAAGAAAATCTGTAAGCTATTAAGCAGGGTTGAAATACCAGGTCCGACTGCATAAATACTCTCATGCCACAGCGCCAAATCTAGCCCCAAAAATGCCCCAGACAATAAACCATAGATGATGGCACGCTTCGAACGTGGCATATGTTGCCCTGTTAGCTTGGCCAGTACGGCAAATATGACACCGGAGATGGCCAGTCGCCAAAAGGCCATTGCCCAACCACCCACATCCACATGAGCCACAATCAAACTGCCCAAACCAAAAATGATACAGCCGATGACCAAGCCAATAGATGCAGAACGCGAAGAGGTCTCTGCCATAAATGATCCTTACTTTAATATTTGTTACTAAGGTGATGTTACGTTGGTAAAGGCCAATCATTTATAGACAATAAAATGATGGTTATAGTACAACAAGATAATTTTAGTAATGCCCGATTTTACATAAGTTTCACTGTAAACGTTTTGGCCTAAAAAATGAATGCCTTGCTAGATAATTAGTAAACATTTTTAAAGAAATATTCTGAAAAGCGATGAAAGAAATAAGATTACGATTTTTTATTCGAATAGTTATGTAATAGCATTATCATGTTATCGTTGATTCAGTTTAAAAGAAATACAAGGCAACCGAGCGCAGATGTATATGTGATATTTCAAGTGAGGTTAACGATGTAGCTCTTTTATAGAGGATTGACTATAGTAACCCTAAGTAGCTATTCGCTATTTATCAATGTGGGGGTTTATAATGATTATAAATTATAAGTGCGTGTCATCAATTAGCACATTAATACATTTAGTGGCCTTAAAATGGCTAAATTTCGCTAAACATCGTTAGAAATTTTGTCAATATGTTCATATTAACGGCAATTTCTTCCTTGTTTATTTACAATTTTTCTCATTTTAGGCCTCACAATTTAATTGATGACACGCCCTAGCATGTGCTTACTATATTCATTGGGTAATGGCACTATATTAACCGTGCTGTTAGTATTGAGTGTATTGTCAGCCAGTCGTGAAGGTTTAAAACGCCGCCATACTTTTAGCTTAGGGTTATTTATGCGTCAACGTTCTTTGTCTTTTTTCCCACTACCTGCGTTAGTCTATTTTTGGTCATCTCCAAAATACATACTTTATATGTGTCTTGGGGGGCTGTTGGCTATTGTGATTGGTATGCCAGCGCATGCGGCGAGCTGCAAATTGCCCAAGAGCTATTATAAAAATGTCTCTTGTACATCAAGTAGTGGTTATTTTTTAGCAATAAAAGATTTTGGTGCACCAGTGGCTTTGATTGACAGTAAAGGCAAAGCTGTCGTTGATTTATCACGTTATCAAGAGATCAAGGCAGATAAAATCGCTGGTGGTTTAATTCCTGTCCAACGCAGCAATAAAGTCGGCTATATCAATATGCAGGGCCGTGAGGTTGTGCCGGTTGTTTATGACTTATTGGGCGAGTCCGCAGGCTGGGCAAGAGGGGTGTCAGAAGACCGTATCATTGTGAAAAAAAATGGCAATTACGGGGTAATCAACACAGCCAATAAAACCATTGTGCCATTTTCGGCAGCGATTAGTGATATCGATGATTATCGAGGTGGCGTGGCTCGCGTCAATAAAAGCCGAGCAATCAGTTGGCTGGACAAAAACGGTAACACGACCAGCGATCCAAATGGTAAGGATAGTGATGAGTCTGCTGCCTCTTCATCAAAATCCAATTCTACCGAATCCAGTATTGCCCAATCAAAGTCAGCACCTCTCAATCGTTTTACGACATTGCAGCCGAGCCAACAAGATGGCAAGTGGGGATTTGTTGATGACAATAACGTGATTATGATTACGTATTCGTTTGATGAGGTGCAGTCATTTTCCGAAGGCTTAGCTGGCGTACGAATTGGTAAGGACTGGGGGTTTCTCAGTCTTGGTGGTGAGCTTGTGATTCCGTTTCGTTTTTCTGACAGCGGTGTGTCTGAGAATGATAGCTACAAAGGTAAGCCTGCGTTTGTATTTACAGATGGTAAGGCGTGGATTGGTAATCTAAAAAATGGTAATAAAATGTGCATTGATAAAGAAGGGTCTAGTATCAGTTGTGAGTAGAGGCTGCCCTTATGTTTAAAGACACATGTAAAGTATTTAGGTCGTATCCTAGCAATAAAAAAGAGTGTAAGCCTATAAGTTGATGATAGGTTTACACTCTTTTTTTATGTGAAGCAGTTAAGCTGCTAGCGCTTTAAAAACTATTTTTCTAATAAGTGCGAGCCAATCAAATCAACCATATATGGCTGATAATACTCAGGAATGTCATGCGCCATACCTTCGATCAATTGGAACTTGGCGTTAGGAATGGTCTTGGCCACCACGCGGCCCTGCGAGGCAGGTAGTAGGCCATCTGCACTACCATGTAGCACGATAGTCGGTGCTTTAACTTGTTTGCTAAATCGACTGATAGAACCTGATGCCAAGATAGCATTGAGCTGTTGCACCGTACCGAGCGGATGAAAATTGCGTTGATAGCGCAGCTTGGCAATCTCACGCACCATACGTACATTGACATGTCCGGGCGTGCCGACAGTTTTCATAAACCAGACGCTATGACGCACAATATCACGCTCAGAATGGCTTTCAGGACGATTAATGAGTGTATATAGCTGCTTGGGCTTCGGCGGTTTCAAAAAGGCACGATTGGTCGTGGTAAACATCAACGCCATGCGTTGTACTAGGCTTGGATAACGTGCTGCCACGATTTGGGCAATCATACCGCCCATAGAGGCGCCTAGGATGTGTGTTTTACCTAACTGCAATGCCTTAATCAAGCGCACGGTATCTTCTGCCATGTCTGTCAAATTATAAGCAACTTGCGTGCTCTTATTGGACAGACCCGTTTGCAAGCGCATCATCATTTTTAGTTGACTGATACGCGGTAGACCTTCAATCTGAACTTTAGAAGACAAGCCAATATCACGATTATCAAAACGAATCACAAAAAAACCTGCATCAATAAGCCGCTTGATGAAGTTATCTGGCCAAAATATCATCTGTGAGCCAAGACCCATAATCATCAGCAGTGGTGGATTATTGGGATTGCCACCAGCCTCGACACAGAGTTCAATACCATCACCGATGTTGATCATCGATTGATACAGATATTTGCTCAAGTCAGAGTCGCACCATTGATGCGCGCCAAACTTTTGCCACTCAGCAGTAGGGTAGCTTCCTACGCTGTCATCAAGGCTTACAGATGGTTTGGCACTTTCTTTGGCATTATTGATATCATTTGATATAGTCATGAAGTGTCCTAATTAGCGAGTCGTCTACTACAGCTCAATCATCTCAAAATCAAGCTTGCCCACACCGCACTCTGGGCACGTCCAGTCATCAGGGATGTCGTCCCATTTGGTACCTGGTGCGATTCCTTCTTCTGGGCAACCAAGCTCTTCATCATATATCCAGCCACAGACAATACATTCATAACGTTTCATAAATAGTCCTATCGATCATTACTAGTGTTACAGTGCGCTATTGACACTTATATTTGGGATTACAGTCAATATGTCAGACTGCGAAAGCGCACGTAGTTTAGCATATAACCGTGATTTTCGTAGTTAAGTTTACACTTGTATATTGAGATTGCTTTGCTTTTATCAAGAGGGATGTTGGTTCTGTCCCTAATTGAGAAGCGACGAGCTTCAGAGCCTAGCCTAGATGCTGGTATCAGTTATGCTATAATACTTGCCGCTAAACTCACCGTATTAGTCATCATTTATCGTTGATACAGTATCATCCAGTTACTATTCAGTTGTTATCTAAACCATATAAGTTAAGGGTTGTCCATGAGCACCAGTACCACTGCTACATCTACAAACACCGAAAACGAGTCATCTAATATGCTCAATACCGATCATCCATTTTGGCAAGTTATTCGCACAGTACCAAATTTTCCAAAAGTTGGCATTGATTTTTATGATATTACACCGTTACTGCGCAGTCATATCAACGAAGTCATTGATGCGCTACTTGCCGCACTGCCAGAAGGGTTGATGGATGAGGTAGATTGTTTTGGGGCTGTAGAAGCACGTGGGTTTGTGTTTGCAAGTTTGCTGGCAGGCCGATTGGGCAAAGGTATGATTTTGCTACGTAAACCGGGTAAGCTGCCACCACCCGTTGCAAATAAAGCCTATGCTCTAGAGTATGGTAAAGATACGCTTGAAATGCAAAATAATTTGCCGCCTGAGCGTGTATTACTGGTTGATGATATCTTAGCGACTGGTGGTACGCTAACCACAGCCTATGAGCTGTGCCGCTCAGCAGAACATACAGTCGTGGGTGCTTTAGTATTGCTAGACTTAGTTGATTTACATGGCGACTTTCCAGTACCTGTTTATACAGTGCTGAAAGCCTAGCAAGCGTTATTTACAGGCCAAGATAAACCTTAGATATTGAACAAAAGCGCGCTGATATTATTCAGCGCGCTTTTTTATTTTAAGCGTTCTCTTGGGCTTGCTCATAACTTTTACAAGCTTGTTCTACCAATGTGCGTCCGACTGTATTGGGCGTAGTGGTTCTAAAGTCTTTGGTGGTTAGTATTGGTTTTTCTGATTGCCAAGAGGCCAATACTTTATCCTTGGCTCCGTAGTTCACATAGGCACGTCTATAATAACTGGCATCTTTGCAAGAGATTAGTAGTTGCTGGTCACTATGATGAATATTGTCTTTTTTCGCTTTGTCTTTCTTTACGTTATCTTTTTTTACGTTATCTACTTTCGTCTCATTCGTTTGTGGAGGATAGGTTCGACGAATAGACACAGTGATATTTTCGACGTCTTTTTCGTCTATGATATTGATGTCGGAGCTTTCGATAGATTCCAAGTCTAAGCTAAAAATTGATCCAGTTGGACTCTCTGATACTTTTGACCAGTCCACTGCATGCGCACTGACTGCGAGAGCACCGCTTACTAATAACATTGATAGCCGCTTCATAATCAAGCCTTGCTTCTGGTTGTTGGAAGTGGGCCATAATAGCCAACTTGCTATTAGCAGGCAACTTTCTTTTATTGCCTGTTGTTACAGTTCGCAGAGTATTATCGATATCAGTGGATGCATTAGTGACTGATCTAGTGACTATGAATCTTAACTTAGTGTCTTAACTCCGTATAGTCGCTAGCATCTGAGCAAGCTCATCACGTGCATTGATAAAACCATCGATACCTTTTGGTAATAAGTCTTGTGTGACCGTGTCTTTTTGATAGGCCGCACTGAATTCTTCATGCGTCAAGCTCACGCGGGTCATATCCGCCATATCCAGTGACATGCTCGGTGACAACTGTTGTATTACTTCAGTGTCCATCGCTGCGAGCTCATCAATGAGATTGGGTGCAATGGTTAATAGGTCACAACCTGCCAGCGCTAATATTTGCTCTGTTGAACGGAAACTTGCGCCCATGACTTGGGTGTAATAGTCATGCTGTTTGTAGTATTGGTAAATACGCTTCACTGACTGTACGCCCATATCATCAGAGGCTGGCACGTTTTGGCGGTTTTGTTGGCGTTTTTGCCAGTCTAGGATACGACCCACAAACGGTGATATCAGTGTCACGCCAGCATCGGCACATGCAATCGCTTGATGCTGTCCAAACAATAACGTCAGATTACAGTGGATGTTTTGGGTTTCAAGATAGCGTGCGGCTTCAATGCCTTGCCAAGTTGCGGCCATTTTAATCAACACACGGTCTGAGTTGATACCTGCCTTTTGGTAAGCGTCCATAAACGCTAAGGCTTTATCAATCGTCGCTTGAGTGTCATAAGACAAGCGTGCATCGACTTCGGTGGACACTCGGCCTTCGATGAGTTCTAGAATATCACAGCCAATCTGAATAGTAAGTGCGTCAATCACAGCATCTATATCGCCATTATGGCGGCTCATGGTCTCTGATAGCATGCCTTGGTTGTCAGGGTGGATGAGTGCCTTGGTGATTAAGCTTGGATTAGTGGTTGCATCGATAGGTTTTAGACGCGCAATGGCGGTCAGGTCTCCAGTATCAGCGACAATGGTGGTCATGGTACGAAGCTGTTGTAATGCGTTCATCTAATATCCTTTAATTTTCAATTTATAATGCCATTTATTAATTGGTTGTTTTATTATTTATAGTGCTATCTGCTGTTAGTTTTAAACTGTAACACAGTTTTGAGCCAATATTGACCCATAGTTTGACCGTGCATTTCTGTCATATCTTATAACTTTGCTAATATTAGCGGGTTTACACGTATTTACGCATGGGCACTGACCATAGTTTTTGTTATAGTAGAGCGGGTCAGTGGTTTGGCCGCTACATTTGCTAGCTGATGTATCGTCAGCCTGTCGCAACAGTGCTAGACAGGTTTAGGAAGTTAAGTTGTTTTGATAGATTATTCGATGAAATGTCATTTATCTAAGCATTATTGCTAGAATACTTTATCTCAATAGCGATATCTTAACAGCGACTACCTAAACGTTTATGAATTTTGACGATATGCCAAGTATTTAGAACCAATATATTAGTATTTATTAGTAGTATCTATATTAGTAGTATCTAACAGTTATAAAACTCAGTAATAATTTTAGAAAAAGGATGGGCGGTAATGAGTGAGCAGTCACCAAAGCAAAACATAGATAACCTAAATCAGGGCATTGCAGGCACTAGCGATACCGCGACTGAAAAAGAATTTTTGAATAATATCCGTCAAAACATCGATGCAGTAGACTGCGAAATTCAGACGTTGATTAATAACCGTGCCAAGCTGGCTCAGCAAGTGGCCGCAGTTAAGAAAAACCATATTGCTAATAGCTCGGCGACCGAAAGTAGCAATCCTATTTTTTATCGTCCTGAGCGTGAAGCGCAAGTGCTAAAAGCTGTCATGGAGCGTAACGCTGGCCCAATTGCTGATGAAAAGATGGCACGTTTATTCCGTGAAATCATGTCAGTTTGCTTGGATTTAGAAGCGCCGCAACGCATTGCGTTCTTGGGTCCTGTTGGCACCTTTACGCATGCTGCCGCGCTCAAGCATTTTGGTAAGGCTGCTGACACGGTACCGATGACGACCATTACCGATGTGTTCCGTGAAGTGGAAGCGGGTACAGCAATGTATGGTGTGGTACCTGTTGAAAACTCTTCAGAGGGTGTGGTCAATCATACTTTAGATGGATTTTTATCTTCTACCTTAAAGATTATTGGTGAAGTTGAATTACCTATTCATCAGAATTTCTTGGTCGCTGAACACACTAAAGTAGAGGCGCTAAGCCGTATCTATTCTCATCAGCAATCATTGGCACAATGCCGTCATTGGCTCGATGTGAATTTTCCTAATGTTGAGCGTGTTGCCGTATCGAGCAATGGTGAAGCAGCCCGTCGTCTGAAAAACGAATGGCACTCAGCTGCGATTGCCGGTGATGTAGCAGCGGCAGAGTATGATCTACACAAGCTCTACTCAAACATCGAAGACAATCCAAGCAATACCACACGTTTCCTCATCATTGGTCATGAAGCGATTGCGCCATCAGGACAAGACAAAACGTCTATCGTGGTCTCTGCCCATGATAAAGCTGGCGCGCTTATCGAGATACTAAAGCCACTGTCTTATCATGGCGTGTCTATGACCAGTATTGAAACACGTCCTGAACGTCCTAATAAGTGGGCATACGTTTTCTTTATTGATATGGACGGTCATATTGACGATCCAAATGTCAGCGCAGCCATCAACGATATCCGCCCATTAGTGAAGGATTTACGCGTGTTGGGCTCATATCCAAAAGCCGTACTATAAATCTCATAAGCACTATCGTTATACGCTATTGTCTTTAAGCTACTTTCTTTAAGCTATTGCCTTTAAGTCATAGCGTATAACAACTGGCCGCCACCACTAAGATTCACAGGCTTAACCAATAATAGGTGCGTTCTCACATCTAAGGATAAATCATGCAATCATCTCAGTCGATAGAGTCAAGCTTGTCACCGCTTGTACCTGCTTATGCCAGTATTTTATCATTGGCACCTTATCAAATAGGAAAGCCAGTAGAAGAACTCACGCGTGAATATGGCATCTCAGATGTGGTGAAGCTTGCGAGTAATGAAAATCCAGTAGGGTGCTCACCAAAAGTTACGCTAGCGATTACTGAGCAGTTAGGTCAGTTGGCACGCTATCCTGATGGCAACGGTTACTATCTCAAGCAAGCATTGGCTGATTTTAATGATGTGAATGTCGACCAGATTACCTTGGGTAATGGCTCTGATGATTTGCTTGATATCTTGGCGCGTAGCTTTGTTGGTGCTGGTGATGCCATCGTTTATAGTCAATATGCCTTTGTGGTGTATTCGATGCTAGCGAAGATGCAAGGTGCTATGGATGTTGAAGTACCTGCACAGCGCTTTGGTCATGATCTAAAAGCGATGAGCCAAGCGGTTCAGGACAATCCTAATACTAAGCTCGTGTTCATTGCCAATCCTAATAACCCAACGGGTACTCAGCTTACGCATAAAGAGTTGCATGCATTTATGGCGAGTGTGCCAAGCTCAGTCTTGGTGGTGCTAGATGAAGCCTATATCGAATACAGCCCTGAAAGTAACAATCGGGCGCTGCTCGACGAGTTTGATAATGTCGTCATCGTCCGTACTTTCTCCAAAGCGTATGGGCTGGCTGGCTTGCGCGTGGGTTATGCACTGAGCTCGGTCGCCGTTGCTGAACTACTGAACCGTATTCGTCAGCCATTTAATGTCAGTCGTATTGGTTTGGCAGCCGCAGCCGCAGCACTTGCGGATCAGGACTTTATTGAAAGAACGCGTCTGATGAATGATGAGCAAATGCGTTGGTTGGAAAAGCAGTTTGACGCGTTAGGGTTAGGGTTTATCAAGTCACACGCTAACTTTATTATGGTAAAAATAGAGGTTGAGATGGAAGACATAACTGCTGCTTCTATCCATGAAGCGTTGCTAGAGCAGGGTGTTATCATCCGTCCATTAGCTGCTTATGGTCTACATAACTGGCTACGTATCACCGTTGGTTTAGCAGAAGACAATCTACGCTTGATTGATACGTTGCGCTCTATTTTAACTGACGATTAAACGATACTATTCGTGTATTTTTAAAGTAAGTCAAACTACCCTTAAATATATAACGAGAACGTGAGTTTTTTCGACACTGATATATCTAAACGGACGTTAATTTGTTCAATGAGAAAAGCCGTGAATAGCCAGAAAGACAGTCAACAAAATAATAAAAAATCGCTTACCAATATGCAGATGCCACGATTCAAGCAAGTTTGTGTCATTGGGCTTGGACTCATTGGTGCCAGTCTTGCTCAAGCCATCAAAGAC
The DNA here is from genome assembly GCF_015864825.1 of Psychrobacter sp. NZS113. Taxonomy (GTDB): domain Bacteria; phylum Pseudomonadota; class Gammaproteobacteria; order Pseudomonadales; family Moraxellaceae; genus Psychrobacter. The sequence continues at coordinate 38,528 of NZ_JADYWL010000005.1, read as the reverse complement.
AATGGTCTCAGTGACCGTTTGGTTGCCGTCGATAGACACGCGCCAAGCATCGAGGAGGCCATTCAACATGGCTTATTAGACGCAGGCAGTTCAGCATTAAGTGATGTGGTCGCAGGTAGTGATTTGATAGTTATCGCTGTGCCAGTACAAGCTGTGCAAGCGGTGTTTGTCGATATCAAAGCCGCGATGGATGACGGACAACTGGCGACTGACTGCATCATTACGGATGTTTGTAGTACCAAGGTCAATATCATCAATGCCGCCAAATCGGTGTTTGGTTCGCTACCGACAGGACTAGTACCAGCGCATCCGATTGCTGGTGCTGAGAATTCAGGATATCATGCCAGACGCGCCACTTTATTTGCCAACCATAGCGTCATTATCTGTGAGCTACCGACGACCAGTATCGTCGCGATACGTAAGCTAAGACGGTTATGGGAAGCAGTGGGTGCTAGCGTGATGGCAATGGAAGCCGAGCATCATGATTCGATTTTAGCGCATACCAGTCATTTGCCGCATTTGCTCGCTTTCAATCTGGTTGAACAGTTGGCCAGTCATGATGATAATTTAGATATGTTTCGCTATGCAGCGGGCGGCTTTCGTGATTTTAGCCGCATTGCTGCCAGCGATCCTAAAATGTGGCACGATATATTTTTTGCCAACGAAAGCGCGATTGTTAGCGCCCTTGATGAGTATGGCGTCTATCTACAGACCATGCGTCAGCTTATCATTGATAAAGATTCAACCGCCCTGATGGGACTTTTAGGCCGAGCGCAAGCCGCACGGCGACATTTTGGCCATATGTTAGCCAGCACCCCTTATACGGATACTTCTGCCATGTCAGCATCTTATAATATTACTCCTAGCAATACCGTTTCAGGCACCATTACCATTCCTGGTGACAAGTCTATCTCTCATCGCAGTATCATGCTTGGCAGCCTTGCAACAGGTGTCACGCATGTCACTGGGTTTTTGGAAGGGGAAGACGCGCTTGCGACCTTGCAAGCATTTCGTGACATGGGTGTGACGATTGAAGGGCCTGATAACGGCAAATTGACGATTCATGGTGTCGGTATGAATGGACTCAAACCAAGCAAGACACCTTTATACATGGGTAACTCAGGCACCAGTATGCGTCTGCTATCGGGTATCTTGGCGGCACAATCATTTGATAGTGTGTTGACAGGGGATACCAGTTTAAACAAACGTCCGATGGAACGGGTGGCTGCACCACTTCGCGCCATGGGTGCTGTGATTCAAAGCACAGGGCATAGTGGTACCGCACCACTTAGCATTACTGGTCGTGAGATGGTTGGTAAGCCGCTGCAAGGTGCTGAATATGATATGCCAGTAGCATCTGCACAGGTCAAGTCTTGCTTATTGCTGGCGGGACTATGGAGCGAGGGCATAACGACTGTCATCCAACCTGAAGTCAGCCGCGACCATACCGAACGTATGCTATCAGCCTTTGGTTATCCAGTGACAGTAGAGGGCAATCGTATCAGTGTCATAGGCGGTGGTCAGCTAACGGGTGGCGATATCGCTGTGCCAGCTGATATCTCCTCTGCAGCATTCTTTATGGTCGCTGCTGCGATTAGCCAAGGTAGTGAGTTGACCTTAACGCAAGTGGGTATCAATCCTACGCGTACTGGCATCATCGATATCCTAAAGCTGATGCAAGCCGATATTAGCCTAAGCAATGAAACGCATGTTGGTGGTGAGCCAGTCGCTGATATTACGATTCGTGGCTCAAATTTGCAGGGTATTGAGATACCAGAGCATCTCGTACCACTAGCGATTGATGAGTTCCCAGTATTGTTTATCGCTGCTAGCTGTGCAAAAGGCCGTACGGTATTGACTGGTGCTAAAGAGTTGCGCGTTAAAGAGTCTGATCGTATTGCGGTCATGGCTGAAGGATTGCACACTCTCGGTATTGATTGTACCGTAACGGATGATGGGCTAATCATTGAAGGTCAAGGCACAGAAAGTGAGAACGGCGAAGTCAATAACAGCCAGCCTGTATTCGGTGGTGGTCACATTATCTCGCACCATGACCATCGTATTGCCATGAGTTTTGCTGTTGCTAGTTTGCGTGCGTCTGAGCAGATCACTATCGAAGGGGTCGAGACCGTTAACACCAGCTTCCCAGGATTTGCAGAATTGGCCAATCATATTGGTATGTCTATCCAAGTTGATAGCACTAATGGCTAGGCTAGTGCTAGTACACTTATTGTTTGAACTTTACTTAAAATAGTTTTTTAAAACGGCGCTTATCGTTAGCAATGTGTTGATGCCCAAACGGGTATCAACGCATTGCTTTTTTACTTTTTACCTTATCTGTAGTAACCCTGCGCACCTGCTTCTAGGTTTATATGATTGATAGAAGTAGGTGAGATCGCGCTTTGCTCTAACACGTTGTATTGTATTATGACCATCCAAAATGTTGTCAAAAAACCCGTAGTCCCTATTAAAACGACGAGAAGCGGTATCATCACTGCGCTTATCGCTTTCTGCATATGGGGCGCCTTTCCTCTATATTTCAAGCAGTTGTCTGCTTATAACGCGACAGAAATTATCGGTCATCGCATTGTTTGGACGTTTGCGTGTTTGCTTATCGTAGTGGTCGTGACCAAGCGCTGGCAATGGATAGATACCCTGAAGCAAAATCCAAAATGGATCGCATTAACTTTTATATCAGGTATTATCATTGCGACCAACTGGCTCACTTACGTATGGGCGGTCAACCATGACCGTATCCTTGAGGCGAGTTTGGGCTACTTTATTGGCCCGCTCGTTGGTGTCGCGCTATCGATGATTTTGTTCAAGGAGCGCCTGCGACCCTTGCAGTGGGTCGCTATCGGATTTGCACTGTTATCTGTGGTCATTCAAGTGGTCATGATCGGTAGTCTGCCGTGGCTATCGCTTGTGCTAGCCTTTAGTTTCAGTACCTATGGTACGATTCAGCGTCAAACACCGCTAACGCCTGTCGATGCGATGTTTGTCGAAACCTCGATGCTCGTCCCTATTTTTCTTTGGTGGTTTTGGCAATCGGATGTGGTCAGTAGCCAACTGAGCTTTTGGTTCACCTCAAACATATGGCTATTAATGATTGCGGGCCCGATTACATTGATACCATTACTGTTATTTAATAAATCGACTAAGATGGTCGCTTTTAGTATTTTAAGCTTTATGAATTATTTGACCCCAACCTTTATTTTCTTTTTGGCTGTGTTCTATTATAAAGAGCCATTTGACTTACATCGTTTAGCGGTCTTTGGCTTGATTTGGCTAGGTCTGCTATTATTTAGCATTGATTTATGGCGCCATCGCCCAAGCAAGGCCTTAAAAGCAGCGCGCTTGCGTGAAGAAGCACTGCAGCAAACCAATTAAAAAAACTGAGTTCAAAACTCTAATTAAACACTTAGCAAGCAAGGATGAGAGCATGTTTCATACTGAATCTGATGTGGTATTTGTAAAAGGTTTAAAAGTAGAGGCCGTCATCGGTGTCTACGATTGGGAGCGGGCGATTACGCAACCGCTGCTGATTGATATCGCGCTTGAAACTGATATCAGCGCTGCTGCTGTGTCAGATAATGTCGATGATGCACTGAACTATAAAGCAGTCTGCGATGATGTCAGCGAGTGGTGTAAAGAGATTAAAGCAAAACTACTGGAGCATCTGGCAGGTCAAATCGCTGACAAGCTACTCACGAAATATGCTTGCCATAAAATCACGTTAAGTGTTGCTAAGCCAACTGCTATTGCACAAGCGGATGCGGTTGGGGTGCAAATCACGCGCTATGCGTCAGCGTCAATAGACGAGCTAGCTACTAAAGAAGCTGCCAAAGAAGCTGATAATAGCCAATCTAATGATGCATAAAATGTCAGTTGAGTTGAATTTAGAAACGCTAAAACAATGCCTGCCTGAACAGCTGCAAGCGCAGTCTGTGACGGCGGTGATGTTGGCATTGGGCAGTAATTACCAAGCCGATAAGCACTTGCCACGTGTTCGTAAGGATTTAGCAGCCCTAGGCGAGATACAGTTATCAACGCCGTTTCAAAACCCTGACTTTACAGCGACTATCGAGCTACCAAAACCTGACTATACCAATCAGTGTGTCTATTTACGTTTGGCAAAACCTGTGACATTGCAACAGTTGCAAGCGTTGTTTAAGCAGATGGAAGGTGAGTGTGGTAGAGAGCGTTTGGCAGTAGCAAAAACGTCAGTCAAAAAAGTCACCATGGATATCGATATTCTGTTGATAGAAACCCTTATCAATAAAAATAGCCTAAGCAAAAATTCATCACCTAACCAAAAATTCGAATGGCTAATCATGGCAGATCGTTATCCATTTAAAGCGCATGAACGCACAGGAGTTGAGGAGTTAGTTTCAGTCAACTCCTTATTGTTAGTAACAACAAAACTATGAGCGACCAATAAAAAGCCCTGCTATTCGAATAGCAAGGCTTTTAGTTCAGTAGCAATGTCTTAAGGTTTCAATTATTACTTGTTTTCGTCAGCCTCATCTTTACCAATCACATCGAATTCTTCTAAGCACAACTTGTCATATTCTTTTTTACAAAAACTAGGGTCGATTTTGCACATGGCAGCTTGTAGTTGATCGAGGCGGTTTTCTGATTGCTGAATGTGCTCTAGCATTTTAGCAAATGCTTCTGCAACGGGATCTTGTGAGGTTGGATCGATACCATAAGCCTGAAATGCCGTATCGCGTGCAGTAGCTTGTTTTGAGGTCGCTGTTTTTTCTTGTAACTTAGTATCTGGTGATTTTTCAGCAATTGGATTGCCTTTTTCATCATGATGATCCGATATCATGCGAGCTGCATTACCGACCATTGTAGCGCCTGCTGGTACCGGTTTTACCACCACCGCGTTTGAGCCGATTTTGGCATTTTTACCCACCGTAAATGGGCCTAATACTTTTGCACCAGCGCCAACGGTTACGCCATCTTCTAGCGTGGGATGGCGTTTGCCATTATTCCATGATACGCCGCCAAGGGTGACGCCATGATATAAGGTGACATCGTTGCCAATCTCAGCGGTTTCACCAATGACCACACCGACACCATGATCAATAAAAAATCGTCTACCTATCTTGGCAGCAGGATGAATCTCGATACCAGTCACGATACGTGAGCCATAAGAGACCACACGTGCCGCTAGTTTTTGTTCGTTATTCCAGAGACAGTGTGCCCCGCGATGTAAGATAAGCGCATGGATGCCAGGGTAGGTCAATATAACTTCTAGACTATTACGTGCAGCAGGGTCACGTTTGAATACCGCATCGATATCTTCTTTTAAATCCTTTTTGATGCTAGTAAGCGTCTTTAACAATTTGGTTGGCAATGACATAAAGCGTCCTATCTATTTATCGGTAGAGTGTCGTTACTGAAATAGCGATCTCTTTCATTTATAGTTGTTAGATTTTAATCGTTATTAAGTCTGCATAAATATTATATTTTATAGTCGGTTCAATATAATTTAGATACAAGGAAGACGAGTGAAAGTACTACAATTAGTAGGCTAAGCGAGACTGACACTGTATCCAATTTATAGAGGATTGACTATATTTACGCTAAGGTCTTTCAAGTTATAGCAGTTTCACACGATAAAATATAGTGATGAGCTATTAAATACTCACAAACCCATCACATAATATAAGTTTGTGAGTGTCGATTTTATATTTGGTAGCAGTCCTAGGGAATGTCATCAATTAGCACATTGATACATTTAGTGGCCTTAAAATGGCTAAACTTTGTCAAACATCGTTAGAAATCTTGTCAATATATTCATATTTACGGCGAGTTCTTCCTTGTTTGACTGCAATTTTTCTCATTTCAAGCCACACAATCTAAATGATGACACGCCCTAGATAAGTTATCTAGTTTTTCGACAGTTTGGCAATCAATGCACTTAGTAATTGATACTCTTTTTGATCAAGCTGTACACGCGAACCCAGTCTAGACAGTCGTGATGGCAATGACTTTAGATGTTCGCTATCTGCCAGTCCACGCTGAACCATGAGGTCAGTCATACGCTGAGTGAGCTGTAGTAACTGCTGCTGAGTGATGGCTGGCTCGTCCCACTGCTGACGCAAATGAATATCTATCATTGGCTGAGCAGTTGTACTGACATCGGTATTTGAATGATTATCAGCTATCTTCGTGTGCGTCTGTGCGTAAGCAAAGATAAAGCTGGCGATCACTTGCACTGCTGATGCGACATTCAATACAGGATAAGCAGGATTGGCATCGATTTGAATATGATAATCTGCATAAGCCAACTCTTCATTGGTCAAACCGCGATCTTCACGACCGAACAATATCGCGATATTTGGTTTATCGTGAACAGCGGTGTCTTGCTGATCCATAAAGTCAAACATGATTTTGGCTGCCTGCGTGGGTGTGACCACAGGACGAGGCAAGTGACGGCTGCGACTGCTAGCTGCGAACACGAGCTGGCAGTCTGCAATAGCAGACTCAAGGTTTGGCGTGATAGTCGCTGATGAAAGCAGCTCACTGCCACCTGCGGCATGAGAGACACTGGTGTCATCAATTGGCAGTTTGGGCTCAACGACCGTTAGGTGCGAGAGCCCCATAGTGTGCATTGCGCGTGCTGCTGAGCCAATGTTGGCAGGTAAAGTCGTATTAACCATGACAACTTGCACAGCGTCTAGGTAATCGCTCACGCTATGAGCTGATGGTTCTGAGAGAGATGGTAACGCTTCAGATGATGGAGTCTCGCTACGCATTTATTGCTCCAATCTTAAGTTTATTTCTTGTTCAGCGCGTTCTAATGCGGCTGCGATGTCTTCAATCAGTGCGGCTTGCTCACCAATACGGCGCTCACGGCAGCACTCTTGTAATTGGCTGCTAAGCTTGACCAGTTGTGTCGTTCCCAAATTAGCACTCGCGCCTTTTAGAGCATGAGCGGTCTCATAGCCATTGGCATGATCGTTTTCTTGCTGAGCGGTTCGCAGCGTTGCGACACGTTTTTTACTGTCTATAAGATACACTTGTATTAAGTCGGCAAAGTCTTCTTCGAGCAGATCACGCATGTCTTCAAACTGCTCATCATTGATGATTTCTGTTGTGGGCTGAGCCATTGGGTTATTCGAGGTGTCGTCCATGGTTTTATATCCAATTTTTAAAAGTTAAAGTTAAAGCAATAAGGTTCATTAATACCGATATATTTTATGATACTACTGAGAGCGCTAATTATAATGAAAATGTAGATTGTCTTCACTAATCATGGTTTTTAACTGCTGTAAGTTGTCATCGTTTGGGTAAATACGCCAATGCTCGGATAGTCCCACATTAGCAATACCAAACGCTTCATAAATGCTCAGCCCAAGCGGTAGGCAATTATCATTGATAGAGGTATCCGTATTGCTTAAGGCGCTATTAGCATAATTTTGGTCGGTAGGGCTGCCATTGTCTACTGCCAGTAAATCATTGCCGTTTTCGTCGTATAAACTGCCACCTATAGTAGGGTCGTAAGCGCCATTACCACTGTTACTGTCTTGCTCATCCTGATCGCTATTATAAGCCAAGCGCGGTGTAGGTATGATGTCGGCTTGTGCTGATTTGAGCAGTGGTTGTAGATGCATGAGCAACTTAATGTCGCTACCATGAACTTTAATGCTTATTTTTTTGAGCCAACGCAGGCGTGCATCAACCATACTCATGGCACTATCAAGACGGGCAAAGAGACGACCCTCACGCTCACGAATACTGCCTTTAATGATGACCACTTCGTCGACTTTTAGCTGGTCTTTTACGCGGTTAAAGCGCTCTGCATAGCAGCTGACTTCTAACCTTGAGGTCCCATCGTCTAAGGTAATGACGTTGCGAGTACCAAAGTTGGCAATATCGATGATTAAGCCTGCAAAATAGCAGCTGCCGTTGTAGCCAGTATCTGTTAGCTTATCAAGGCGCGTACCAGAGGTATATCGTTTTAGCTCTTCTAAGTATTCATTGATAGGGTGACCTGTCAAATACAGCCCCAAGGTGTTCTTTTCCGCTTTTAGGCGATGCTTGTCACCCCAGATTAGCTCTGGTGTCATGACGAGTGGCGGTGCGGCGACCACACCATCCATTTCACCAAACAAATCCATCATACCTATTTCACGGTTTTGACGGTCTTGTTCAGCGGCCTGTACGGCGCTTGGCAATTGACTCATCAATGCACCGCGAATTTCGTAAGCTTCATCGCTTGGCAAGTCAGGTCGTAAGGTTGCGGCAAAGTCATCAAAACAGCCCGCACTGACCAATGCTTCAAGCGTACGCTTATTGACCTTTTTGATATCAACACGGCGGCAGAAATCATATAAGTCTTTAAATGGCCCTTCTCGGCGGCGTGCATCAACGATAGACTCAACCGCACCTTCACCAACGCCTTTAATCGCGCCCAAACCATAAATGATATTGGTCGGGGTGTCAGCGACGAAATGCCATTCACTACGATTCACTGATGGATTCACCACAGTCAATTCAAAGTTTTCGCGGCAGTCATTGATAAAGAACACCACGTTGTCGGTGTTGTTCATATCAGAAGTTAAGACCGCTGCCATAAATTCGGCAGGGTAGTACTGTTTTAGATAAGCCGTTTGATAAGCCAAGACACCATAAGCGGCAGAATGCGAGCGGTTAAAACCGTAACCAGCAAACTTCTCCATCAAATCAAAGACACCACCTGAGGTGACTTCATCGATGCCTTGCGCAGTGGCACCAGTGACGAAGATATCGCGCTGTTTGGCCATTTCTTCGGGTTTCTTTTTACCCATCGCTCGGCGCAGCATATCCGCACCGCCTAAGCTATATCCTGCCATTACCTGTGATATCTGCATCACCTGTTCTTGATAGACAATAACGCCATTGGTATTTTCTAAAATCGGCTCAAGATTGGGGTGATCATAGATGACTTCCTCACGACCATGCTTACGGTCGATATACATCTCTACCATACCGGCATCAAGTGGCCCCGGACGATATAGCGCACACATGGCGATGACATCTTCGATATTGGTCGGTTGCAATTTGGCCAGATACTTTTTCATACCCATACTTTCTAACTGAAAGACGGCAGTGGTTTTGGCATCTTGCAATAGCTTATAAGCTTTTTTGTCATCTAACGGCAAGTCTTCTAGGATCAATGCGTCTTTGCCTTCTTTGGCACGGCGCAAGTTGATGTTTTCAACCGCAGCGTTGATGACGGTTAAGTTACGCAGACCCAAAAAGTCAAACTTCACTAGCCCAACGGCCTCGACGTCATCTTTGTCAAATTGACTGACGCGATGTCCTTCATCATCACAATAGATGGCGCTAAAGTCAGTGATCTTGTGCGGGGCAATCAATACACCGCCGGCATGCTTACCGACATTTCGGCAGACGCCTTCTAGCTTGATTGCCATCTCCCAAACTTCAATGGCATCTTCATAATCCATATTGTCAGGATTAGAGATTAAGTCCTTGAGCTGTGGCTCTTGCTCGAGTGCTTGACTGAGGGTGATACCGGGTGTTTTGGGAATCAGCTTAGATATTTTATTAGCGAGGAAGTACGACTTACTTTGTACGCGCGCCACATCACGTACCACAGCTTTTGCGGCCATGGTACCAAAGGTAATAATCTGCGAGACTGCGTCACGGCCATACGTTTGCGCGACATAATCAATGACTCGGTCACGACCTTCGATACAAAAGTCAATATCGAAATCGGGCATCGACACACGTTCAGGGTTCAAGAAGCGCTCGAATAACAGATCATAATGAATTGGATCAAGGTCGGTAATATTTAACGCATAAGCGACCAGCGAACCAGCACCAGAACCACGGCCCGGTCCAACGGGTACGCCATTGGCTTTTGCCCAACGGATAAAGTCCATAACGATCAAGAAATAACCCGGAAACCCCATTGATAAGATAATCTCAAGCTCATATTCTAGGCGCTCGTCATACCTTTGGCGAAAGTCGCTCCAATGTTCAGTACGCTCGGCGACAGGGAAGAGCTTATCTAAGCGATTATTTAGACCACGTACAGACTCTGCCCGAAAAAATGATTCAATGGTTTCACCTTCAGGCACGGGGAAGTCGGGTAGGACGTTAATGCCCAGTGTCAAAGTCACATTACAACGAGTGGCTAAGCGCAAGGTATTATCAATAACCTGTGGAATATCAGCAAATAGCTGCTCCATTTGAGCTTGGGTCTTGAGGTACTGCTCATCCGAATAAGTTTGCGGACGATTGAGATCAGCCAATACATAAGAGCCTGCAATACAGACACGTGCTTCATGGGCATCAAAATCATCTTGCTCCAAAAACCGCACATCGTTATGTGCAATGATAGAGATGTGGTGCTTGGCACCCGAGTGAATAGCCGCCTGAATAAAGGCATCTTCACCTGAGCGGCTGGTGCGCTTGATGGAAAAATATAATCGATCAGCAAACTGTGACTGCCACTCGGTAATCAGCTCATCGGCTTTCTCTGGCATTGAGCCGACCAATGCCTGACCAACATCGGACTTTTCGGTAAATAATACAATCACGCCTGCCGCATATTCCAAAATATGACTGCGCTTAACCACTGGCACACCGTGGTTGGCATCATCAGCACGACCTTCGGTAAAACCAAGCGATACGATACGGGTGATGTTTTGATAGCCCTCATTGTCCATCGCTAACAAGGTCAGTCGCGTGTCTTCATTTTCCATGATGACTTCGCTGCCGATAATAGGCTTGATACCAGCGCCTAGGCAGGCACGGTAGAATTTCACCGTCGCATAAAGGTTGGATAAATCGGTCAAGGCCAACGCGCGCTGATTGTCAGCCGCCGCCGCTTTAACCATCGGCTTAATACGCACGATAGAATCAGTAATTGAATATTCGCTGTGAATGCCAAGATGTACAAATGCCATAGAAGACTCTTACGGATGCGATCGGAAAATAGGCTGATAAGAAATAAATTTTTAATTATCAATGATTTAAGGTTTTAATTTAGTCTGAAAACGACGTTAGTTATCGTATTTTCTTGTTTCAAATCAGGTCGTTAATAATAGCATTATTTGCCGCAGACAGCCACTGATTCCAAGGGTTTAATCTGAGTGAAAGAGCTTGTATTTCTGATTTGTAAAGGTGAAATATTGAAAATGAGTAAGCCCCTAAAACTGCTAAGTTAAGAATCAATGGAATTCCTTTGTCATATAAATACTATGAAAAAGAAGTAGCAAATAAAATCTATCAACCAAAAAATCGGATTGGTCTATTTAGCATTATTCTATTAAAGATGGACCAATAAAAAAATTATAATAGAGGCACTATGTATGATAGTTATGATAGTGCCTCTTTGTGAGGATTAGATATTGGTATTATAAGTTAGTACCCAACCACAGCCGCATCGACGATACGTGGATCAGATGAGCCGTAGACACCATTTGGCGTAATCATAATCGATTGCGTCGAACCCATTGCTGATTGCGGACTGACCGTATGACCCATTGATTCAAGCTTTCTGACAGTGTCAATATTAAGTGCTTTTTCGATACGGATTTCATCAGGCAACCATTGGTCATGAATGCGCGGGGCATGAGTGGCTTCAGCGATATTCATATCATGGTCGATGACATTGGAGAGGATTTGGGTGACGGTGGTGATGATACGGCTACCACCTGGGCTACCCGTGACGATATACGGCTTGCTGTCTTTGAACACGAGGGTTGGACTCATCGAGGATAGTGGGCGTTTATTGGCTTCGACAGCATTGGCTTCACCGCCTAATAGGCCATAACCGTTTGGCACACCAGGCTTGGCAGAAAAATCATCCATCTCATTATTGAGTAAAATCCCTGTACCTTCAGCAACGAGACCAGTGCCGTAAGAGAAATTAAGCGTATACGTATTGGCTATCGCATTGCCATCTTTATCCACGATAGAAAAATGCGTGGTTTGGTCGCTCTCGTATGGGAGTGGGTTATTGGCTTTGATGGTCGCGGCTGGCGTGGCTTTGTTTGGATCAATTAAGGCGCGCAGTTTGTCAGCATAAGCTTGAGAGGTAAGACCGCTGGCAGGCACATCGATAAAGTCCGAATCGCCCAAATATTCGGCACGATCTGCATAAGCCAGTTGCATGGCTTCGGCCATTAAGTGAATAGTCTGCGCGCTGTTTTGTCCATAGTCTTTGAGTGGATAGCCCTCTAAAATATTCAAAATCTCGATGATATGAATACCACCAGAAGAGGGTGGTGGCATTGAGACGACTTCATAACCACGATAATTGCCTTTGACTGGCTCACGGGCGATTGCTTCATAATCGCTCAAATCCTGCAAGCTCATACGCCCGCCGGCGTCATTGACCGCTTTGACCAATTTTTGCGCTGTTTCGCCCTTATAAAACCCATCAGCGCCTTGTGCGGCAATCAGCTTTAGCGAGCGGGCAAGCTCCGGCTGCTTTAAGCGTTCACCCGGTTGATAAGCACTACCGTCTGGTTTAAAAAACACCTTTTTCGTGCTGGGCCATTTTTGCAAGCGATCACTTAAGGCTGTGAGCGACTCGGACAATCCCGCTGTCACTTCTATACCGTCCTCTGCCAGTGCAATCGCTGGTGCCATGACTTGCCCGCGGCTCATCGTGCCATGCTCTCCTAATGCTTTGAGTAGTCCTGCCACTGTGCCCGGCACGCCCACCGCTAAGCCGTGATAGCGGGACAAGTCGCTAACGGCGTTGCCTTCCTCATCGAGATACATATCACGAGTAGCGCTATTGGGAGCTTTTTCACGGTAATCGAGCGCCACTGTTTTGCCTTGTTTGGCATCATAAATCATCATAAAACCACCACCACCGATGTTGCCAGCACGGGGTAGGGTGACAGCTAAGGCAAAGCCAACAGCGACGCCTGCATCGACGGCATTACCACCCTCTTTTAAAATATTTAAGCCGATATCTGATGCGAGAGCCTCTTGCGTCGCGACCATGCCGTTTTTTGCCCATACTGGATGATGAATCGCATCTACAGAGTAGATTGCTTGATCACTATTCGTGTTGTTAGCAGTATTAGTCGTGGCGGTGAGGGTGCCTGATTTAGTGGTCGTAATGCGTTTGGTCTCAGACAGCACGGTGGGATTATTAGTCATAATACCGAGGTTTATCGCACTGGTATTGATAGACGTATTTTTTACCGAATCAGTGGTGGTTGATGCCACTGGTTCAAGCGCATTAGCCGAGATGGACAGTAATAATGTACTGGTAATGAGCAAGACGCTAGATTTGAGTGATGTGTTGGTCTTTGAACGCTGTTGCTGAGAAGCATGATGAGAATATAGTAATGACATGACAAAGTCCTTTTTATAAGAGTGATTGACCAGTAAGGCTGTAGAGAGTTATTTTACGCAAAATGACAAAATAGTAGGATAGCATGAGAATAGAGGTGTATTACCTACATATGTCTATAAAAATAATGTTTTTGAAAAATATAGCTATTCATAGCAATGTCTTTTCTTATTACCTCTAAGCTCAAAGACAGTCTCATATTAAGGAGCTTTGACTGTTTTATTAATCGATACGATGGCATGACCTCAATAATTTATGGAAATTAAATGAAAAATTGCTCTATTGTCGCTAGCGAGTAATGTTTTGTGATATAAATAACCCTACTAATACGATACTTACAATTGTTTGTCAGCTTAGACTAAGGAAGTCTTATGTCACCGCCTATCTTTCGTAAAAATGACCAGCCAACTTTGCCCCAATCATCAGATTACCAGTCATCGAATACTAGTAAGCGTCAGTCGATAATGATTGCAGGCTGTGCCATTTTGTCTGTAGGTGCGACGACCTTGCTGGCAGGCTGTCAATCTAGCCAGATAGCGTCATCAAATGCTGCTGTATCAGGCAAGATGATTAATTTTGAGATTGCAGACACCGCGCAAAGTCAAGCACAGGGCCGTGCATTTAATGCCAGTTTACATGCCAATTCTGAACGCTATGCCCAGTTGTTTGATCAAGAAAAATATCCCAGTACAGAGAATCAAGCCAAATCACATTTATTGACCGCTATTCGTCAGCATCTAGCAACGGAGCATGTGTCAGTCTCGCAAGCCAACTATCAAGCAGCTCCTTTTATTGATCCAGACAGTATCGATGCCGGCGCTAGCAGTTTGCTTAAGACTATTTTAGAGACCTACGTTTATAAAAAAGAAACCTCGGGCGACTATGAGTCGGACTATGACTCAGATGATGATAGTTATGTCGATGCTGCAGATGCAGTGGTCGTCGAAGAATATGCTGAGGAGTCAGATGAGCTTGAATATGATGAAAATGGCTATGACGAGTATGGCTACGATTATGAGGGTTACGATAAAAATGGCTATGACGACTATGGTTTAGATCAAAACGGTTATGATGAAGAGGGTTATGACTGGTACGGCTATGATACAGACGGCTATAACGTGTATGGCTACGATGATGAAGGTTACGACCAAGATGGCTATGACGAAAACGGTTATAGTCGTAGTGACTATGCTGCAGAAGCCTATGAAACCGATGATTATGAATCGGGAAGTGCTTTTTCAAATTTATCAGCATTAAATCCCAAAAGCATGACAGAGCAATATGAAGCCATGCAGATGGCAAAACAACAAGCAGAAATGGCGGGTACAGCAAGCGCGTTTCCCCCTGAGTCAGCGTCAGGCGTGCTTGGTCAAATGCTTAGCATGATTCATCGTACTCCCGAGCAGATAGCAGCATCAAATGAATATCACTATAAAAACCTCATGTTCAACAGTGTCAGTCAATATAAGCCTCAGCAAAGACAACTACAAAGCGTCTATAGCTATGACTATGTGACGCCGACGATCAGCTCATCAGTACAAATACCACTCGCGTTTGATTTTAACAACAGCAATGTCACGGTCGATCCTTCAGTTATCATGCCTATCATGGCGATTGCTAATCCTGAGAACACCCCATTACCGCACGAGATGGCATCGCATACGGTCAGTTTTGGTTTGCCAGAGAGCATTACGGAGCAACTACCGCCAGCAGTAGTCTATGATGCGGCGATTGCTGCGATACAAGACAGCATGGCAGAGCTGGCACCTGAGCACTTTAGTGCGGTCGATATTCGTGGTGATGCATTTGCCAAAGAAGTCGGTGCTAGCCGAGCGGTAAAAGTATATTTTGGCAGTCAGCAAAGCGGTGAGATGATTGGTAAAGTTCTAAAGTATATGACTCAGTCACTACAAGAGTATGTCGATGCCAATCCAGAAAAATACCCTGATGGCGCCATGCTAAAAACAGCCATTGATAAATTACAGCTGTATAACAAGGGCTATCAAAGTGCGGATGTGGGAGCGCTATTGCAGGTTATTGAAGCTATTGGTCCTATCTCCTTTAATCAGATAAATTACTATTACTTAGACAGCTCAGATCGACTGCTTGCTAAGCAGCAACGTATGAATATTGGTGGCGATTTGATGGGTTCTACAACCACTGTGATAAACCAAGTACGTTATGATAAAGCCAGCTTTAATAAGAGTGCATTGACCCCGTTATTGACTGAGTCATTTGGTGCAAATGCCAAACCTGCTATCGATGGCAATGCTTGGATGGCAAAACAGCGTCAAAAAGAAGATAGGCTACAAGCTGCTCGTTATGCCCGTTATGATTATAGCGGCAGTAGTGATTATGCTGATGCTAGCGAGGCATATGCCAGTGATGCGACAGAGTATGAGTCTAGTAATTATGATGACTATAACGAAGACTATGCCGATGCGGAAGATGATACAGACAACCGATAGAGCGTCATTAGCACTATAGTTGGTTCAATATATTTGGATACCAGGAAGCAAAGTGAAAGTACTACAAATAGTAGGCTGAGCGAGGCTGACACCGTATCCAATTTATAGAGGATTGACTATATATCTTGTCACGTTCAAGCCCATATTTATTAAGGATAAGCAATGAAAACAGTACATCAAGCCATCGTAGGTCGTCTGCCGTCAACTATCAAGAGTCACACTTTATTGACCAGTGCATTCATCACAGGCACACTATTATTAACGGGCTGTCAATCTACTAGCCTTGGTCAGTCTAATAGCATCACAGCACAACAAACCCCAATAGCGGCTAAAACAGCGTTGGCAACGGCACTAAAAAAACAGCGTCGCCAATCATTTAGCTACCATGGCAACCTTGAAATTAGTAACAATCAGTATTTTGCCGATGTAGATGAGGCAGAGTTGGTTACGGCAGACTATGTGGATACCTATTGCGAAGAAACACATGATCAGGCATATGCTGCTCTAGTCGGCCAAGCACAAACGCAAAATAACGATGTGATGGCTGCGGATTATGATACTCAGCGAACTGCAATCAAAGACAGCTATCTTGAGTGTTCCGATGCCTATGAAGCGTGGATAGAGAGTAGTTACGATAGCGATGTGAGCGTACCACCATCGTATCAGCAGCTATTTGATGGTTATCATGAAAAAACCAAACCGCTAGATATCAAAAAAGCCAAGCTACTGGATGCTTACTTATTAAAGCCATTGTCTATCAATGCGCAAGGTATCTATCAACCAATGGCTGGCAAAGCTACTATGCTAGCCAGTGCACAATACCAAGCGCGCAATCATCAAAGCAGTATCAATCAGCCTATTTATATCGATTTTAAAAATGGTGTTATTTATTTATGGGCCGATAATTTTGCGATGTTGAACTCCGAGCTATTAGACGACAAGCTCGGTACCACATGGAAAAACAAGTGGCTAAAAGTAGCGCTAGATGATGGTACGCTGCCAAAAGGGTTTGGTAGTGAGGTGATAAAAGCCCATTTTGAAGCGTTAGATCGTACTTTTGATGAAGCCTCTGTCAGCCAGTTTGACTATGTCGCGCCCAATACACTGGCATCACTATCTCCTAAATTACCTGAACATCAGCTGCCAGTTATGCAAGCAAGTGCTCAAGTGATTCGCCGTGTGCAAAGTGCTGATAGCTATGAACAGTTTTATCAAGACTATATGCAAATCTTCTACGATCGTATCACTCAGCAATATCCCGAACTGGTCTCAGATGGTGAGTCTTCTTATACAGAAACCGACATAGATACTGATGCTAGTATTAATACATTGACTAGTAAGGCATTGGTGCAGCAAGCATTTGCTATGATGAAAGGCAGTATGGATAGTGATAACGACGTTGAGACGGTAGAGGATGAGACGGGAGCGAACACAGCAATACAAGAGCTGTTTGGGTTTGATAAACGGGGTCAGCTCAAGTGGCATCACTCACGTAACACAGTTCATTCTGTTAGTAACGAATCTGGCAAAGGCATGGTAATAGACGCATTACAGCAGTATTCTGCTATTAGCTCTAAAGACATGGCATTCCCTAACTTGACAAGTGATGCGCAAGTGCCGAATGCTAGCAATAGCGTCGATGCACGGCAGTATAGTAAGGAGCTGCTACAATACTATCGTGATGGCAATGGTACTGGACTGGGAAAAATGATGTTTAATATGCTTCCAATGGTGAAAGGTCGGTTTGCTTCGACTGATTGAGGATAGGGCAGACCTGTTTGTCCTATTTAGAGATAGAATGAAAAACTTGTTATTGATTGTATTCTTTATTTGAAGTCATAAAAAAGCGCACTGTTTATAGGTGCGCTTTTCTATTTTACGTATACAGCTAGACCATGAAATGCATTAATGAGCTAATTGATGACAGGCCCTAGGTAAAATAACACTTTTCCGGAGTGAATTATTACATACCTTACTGTGCACGCTCGCCACGAGGCTCACGACGGTCTGAACCACGACCACCTTCGTCATCACCTTTTCTATCTTCTTTCATTTGTGCCAGTTCAGCACGCTGCTCAGCAGTTAATACTTGAGCAATTGCATGTTGGGTTTGTACACGTTCGATGAAGCGCTGCTTTTCTTTCGCTGCTTGTTGATCAGCCAAACGGTTTACAGCAGCACTATTTAATGTGCGTGCATTGGTCAGTGCTTGAATCTGCTGATCCATTTGCGCGCGCTCTGCTTGATGTTGTGTACGTTCTGCTTTGCGATCACCATGCTTCGCTTCCATAATGGCTTTGATTTTGGCTTGCTGTGCTTCTGTAAGGTCTAGCTGAGACAGTGGACCTTTCATCTCACCTTTTTTCATGCCACCCTTTTTCATGTCTGCTTTATGATGCTTTTGCATTTGTGTCGTTAATGGTGTGGTATCTGTGTTTGCATTAACACTGGTACATGCAGTAACAGTAAATACGCTAGATAATGCGATGGCTGAACCTAATAGTAACTTTTTCATAGTAACGTCCTTTATTTAACTTCATATGGTTTGATTGAATGGATATTTAACGTTTTATCTGGCAATTATTGTTTTTAAGCGTTGAATATAAAGACAATACTCGCTGTTGATAGGTGCTATCTTACGACAGTTGAAGGTTGCGAACATTTATGAAGTATTAAGAAAAGTAACATTTATAGCATACCGATCAGTTATTGCCTGATAATATAAATAACAAAGCTATTTAGCGCTTAAGGAGAGATATATGCCAAACATATTGTTAGGTGATGACGACGAAGAGTTGACTCAGTTATTAGAAGAGTATTTGCATAATCATGGCGTCCAATGTGACTGCGTTCATGATGGTGAGGCTGTCATAAAAAAACTAAAAAAAGCCAGCACGCAGGCCCCTGTTTATGATTTGCTAGTGCTGGATATTATGATGCCGAAGATGGACGGACTCAGTGTACTACGTCAATTACCGAATATTATTGATATCCCTGTCATTATGCTAACCGCAAAAGGCGAGGAGATTGATCGTATCATCGGTTTAGAGCTTGGTGCTGATGATTACATTACCAAGCCTTGTAATCCTCGAGAGCTGCTAGCACGTATTAATGCAGTCATTAAACGTACCAATGCAGCAGTGTCAGAGCACACACCGCTACCAGAAGGTCGCTTGCACTTGGATCAAAACCAGCGAGTCTGTCAAATAGATGGTGTTGAGCTGCAAGTGACGGGTACAGAGTTTGACTTATTGGTGGCGCTTCTCAAACAAAAAGGCGAGGTCGTTAGTAAGGAGTGGCTGTCAGAGCATGTGTTGCAACGTGAGTTACAGCCTTTTGACCGTAGTCTCGATGTTCATGTGTCACGCCTGCGCAAAAAACTCCAACCGTTTCATGACGAGCCTATAAAAGCAGTTCGTGGTAAAGGTTATCAGCTGGTACTTTAATGATGGAATCATCGATGAATAACCCTAAGTTTAAGGTGAGGTTTACCCTGTTTTGGCGGCTGTTTTTGAGCCTGTTAGCCACCATTTTGGTCACTTCTATCTTGTCTGTCATGGTAGAGCGTTGGTTAAGTGAAAAAGCGCTCACCGCTCGTATGGATGTGCAGGTAGACAGTTTATTGGTTCAGCGTCAGGAACTGGTCGCAGCACTGAAAGCCGGTGATATGGAAGCGGTCAAACAACTGTATCGTCAAGACCGCTGGTTGATGAATCAAGTCAGAGTCTATGATGAGCAAGGTAGCATTATATTTCCGCGTTACCGGGATAGAGAGGATCAGAAACCAGTCCGTCAGTCAGATAATAAAGAAGAAATACCGTTACCATCGATAGAGCCAATCCCGCCCAGAATGAGCGATGACGTATCGAAGAATGCGCGGTCACCTCTGAGTTATTTTATGCCGCCGATGATACCAACTAGTGCTGAGATAGCTGACTCTGAGAGTCGCCCAGAACTCGCTGATATGGCAGTCGTTTTGCCAGATGAACGCACAGTTATTGTACAATTGCGTCCACATCTACGTTTTTCTGATGTCGTGGAGCTGAAATATACTAACTTTCCCATCCGCGTGCTATTAATTATCTTGTTGAGCATTTTGGTCTGTATTTGGCTAAGCCGTACGATGACTCAGCGTATTCGCCGTGTACAGCACACAGTGCACCGTATGATTGATGGTGACTATCAAGCCCATCCAAACTTATCCAAAATGGGAGATGACGAATTGGGTTTATTAGCGAAGGATGTGGCCGAATTATCAACGCGTTTGGCTGAAAGTGAATTGGCACGTAAGCAGATGTTGAGTGACATCTCGCACGAATTGCGCTCACCGTTGGCACGTCTTGAGGTTGCAACAGAGCTGACCCGAGATTTTGCGCCTAATGCCAGCCGTTACCTCGATCGTATTGATAAAGAGTCGGCGAGAATGAATGAGCTGATTGAGCAGATTATTCATATTCAGTCGCTACAAATGCAGCAATATACCATCGATAATTTAGAAAATGGCATGGTTGATATGACTGAGATTATCAGCGAGATTGGCCAAGATGTGTGTTTTGAGTTTCAACATAAGGATGTGCGTTGGCAATGGCAATCACCTGATTCGTCGCCACTACTGGCTGTATCGAGCGCCTCTTGGAAAGTACTGGGCAATCAAGAGCAGCTGCATAGCGCCCTCGAAAACATCATTCGTAATGCATTTATGCACACAGCAGCTGATTCAGAGGTTATTGCCGAAATCAAAAAAGTGGAGATGAATAACAAGGCACCTGCTATTCAAATTAGCATAACGGATGAGGGTGGCGGTGTAGCAGAAAAAGACTTAGAACGTATTTTTCAGCCTTTTGTGCGGCTAGACTCTGCGCGCCATCGTGAGACAGGTGGTTATGGATTGGGGTTGGCAATCGTTCATGCGGTAGTGACAGCACACAAAGGACGTATCAACGCTTACAATCGACAAGACGGTGTACAAGGGTTGGTGGTACAGATAGTATTGCCGATAAGATCTAAAGAGGGCTAAGAGGTTGTTATAGTCAATCCTATATAACTTGGATACAGTGCGAGAATTGCTTGGTTTGGCTGTCTACAATGCTCGCACTTGTATTTTTCATATTTAGGCTTTAATGCTTAAGGCATCTTAAATCGACTAACACTAGCATAGTGAATACGCTTTTATCCTATATCTTTGATATATCGATAAGAGCGTGTTTTTTAGAGGAACAAGTAGACAATTGTTTTTAGTATGGTCTAATACCATTCTTTATATTCATTTTTCGACATATATAAGACAGTCGGTATCAAAGTCAAGACAAACGGCATTGTCTCTCTGTATATATTCGGTAATACTGATATATAGAGAGTGATAAAGAATTCACGAAATAAAATATATTATTTTTGAAGTACTTATACAAAAAATATTCAATAAAGGCTTCATTAGCATTAATTTATAAACCATTTTATTTTTTAATATCAACTCTCTACAAGATAGATTTTGTCTTTGGTTTTTAACTCTGACTATTCTGTAAGGGAGTACACATCATGAACCGTATTTATAAAGTCATCTGGAATGAAGCCTTAAGTTGCTTTACCGCAGTCGGTGAGTATGCGAAAGGGCGTGGTAAGTCTTCTAAATCTAGTGTGAGTGCTAACGCTACCATCAATACAACATCCAATCTATCTTCTATTCCTACATTACGCTTGAGCGCGATAGGGCTCGGGCTGCTTGCGGCTGGTTTTGGCATGCAGGCAAATGCAGTAGGTACCTATTTTGCCGGAGATGATCCAGCAGGTGAGATTTATACCAATCCGTTTTATCATCAGACTTTGACCATACAAGGTGGTGAGACGGTTACGGGAGACTCAAATACCAGAAATATCAGTGTCGAGGCTAACAAGCATGATAAAACACTTACGATAAAGCTCGATGAAACGGTCGATTTGGGTGCTGATGGTAGTCTTAAAACAGGTGATACGCTGGTCGATAACTCTGGTATCAAGATAGTAGCTAGTAATCTAATCAATGATGTCATGCTTGGTCATAGTGGGCTAAATAATGGCAATAATAAAATCATAAATGTCGATGATGGTGATATTACAGCAACGAGTAAAGAGGCTGTGAATGGTTCGCAGTTAAATAGCTTAACCAATATAGTTGCAGCTAATAAAACCAAATACTATAGCGTAGACTCAACTGCTAGCGGTAACGAAAATAATGATGGTGCCACAGGCTATAACGCCATAGCTATGGGCGGCAACGCAAAAGCAACTGGCAGTCAAACCATTGCGATTGGTAGCTCGGAATCTGGGCAGCAAACGCTAGCGAGTGGTGAGCAGTCTATTGCTATCGGCGCAAATGTTGTCTCACGAGGTGGCTCTTCTATTGCCATTGGTGGAGACGATCTAAACCTAGCATCGATATACAATCTCGATGGTACTATCACTGACACCACTTTGAATAGTGGGACAGTGAATACCGCCTTTAATGAATATGCTGGTCGAGATTTATTGGATCTAAGCGATCCCTATGCTGGAAATACCGAATCCGGTGGTGCCGCCTCCATAGCAATTGGTGTCAAAGCCCGTACAGAAGGTCATCTTGCGACAGCGATAGGTACACATGCTAGCGCTTCTGCAACTGCTTCATCCGCATTTGGTGTGGCGTCTTCCGCTACTGAAAAAGGCGCGTTGGCGCTTGGTGCAGGTGCTGAATCTGCAACCCAAAATGGCGTAGCACTGGGATCAAAATCTATTGCTAATGTCGCAGGTGGAGCCACTGGATTTGTGCCAATAGGCACTTTACTCATTGATGAAAATGCCATTATTGCAACAAAAAGTGTGACACTCGGCGCTGTATCAGTTGGTACTGGTACAGAGGGTGGCAACCGTCAGATTGTCAACGTTGCAGCGGGTACGAATAATAGTGACGCTGTCAACGTGGCTCAGCTAACGGGGCTGCAAAATGGTATCAATAACGAAATTGCCAAAGGTATCAAAATAGGTGACGGCAATAGCGATAATGATCAGCAGTTTGCATTGGGTGATACTATCAATGTCACAGGTGATAGCAACCTGACTACTATTGCTTCTGAGACTGGCGTCCAGGTTAAGCTAAATAATCAGCTAGACTTAGGGGATGCTGGCAGTATGCAAATAGGCGATAGCATCATAAACAGTAGTGGTGTCAGCTTCTTGGGTGGCAGTACGGTTAGACTAAGTAGCAATGGCCTTAACAATGGTGGTAATCGAATCACCAATGTAGCGGATGGTAGCGCATTAGATGATGCCGTTAATGTTAGTCAGCTTAACAGTTCATCTGCTGCTGCCAGAACCAAAGTTGTGCAAGGAACCAACATATCTAGTGTCGACTTTTCAACTGATGGTATCACAGGTCAAGACGTCTACACAGTCAATGCAAATGCCGTGACTACCTCAGCAGGATCTACAGCCGTCACAGTTACTGCAGGTGACAAAGATATGGCGACTAACACGACTGACTATGCAGTCGACTTGAGTGAAGCCAGTAAAGCCAGCTTAGTGAAAGCTGACAGTGCCATGCAAACGGTCATTGCTCAAATAGATGGTGCTGAGGTAAAAACACTTAATCAAACTGACAACACGGCCAACTTTTTAACAGGCGATAACATCGTTCTTAGTGCTGAGGACGGTGGTATTAAAGTAGCTACAGCAGAAGATGTTGCTTTCACTAGCGTCACTACAGGCGATACACTGCTCGACACAGCTGGTGTGAGTTTCCTTGGTGGCAGTACGGTTATACTAAGTAGCAATGGCCTTAACAATGGTGGTAATCGAATCACCAATGTAGCGGATGGTAGCGCATTAGATGATGCTGTCACTGTTAGTCAGCTTAACAGTTCATCTGCCGCTGCTAAAACAGAGGTTGCCGCAGGTACTAATGTGGCTGATGTTATGAAATCTACGGGTCAGAACGGTCAAGACGTCTATACCGTCAATGCAAATGGCGTGACTACCTCAGCAGGATCTACAGCCGTCACAGTTACTGCAGGTGACAAAGATATGGCGACTAACACGACTGATTATGCAGTCGACTTGAGTGAAGCCAGTAAAGCTAGCTTAGTGAAAGCTGACAGTGCTATGCAGACGGTCATTGCCCAAATAGATGGCGCTGAGGTAAAAACACTTAATCAAACTGACAACACGGCCAACTTTTTAACAGGCGATAACATCGTTCTTAGTGCTGAAGATGGCGGTATTAAAGTAGCTACAGCAGAAGATGTTGCTTTCACTAGCGTCACTACAGGCGATACACTGCTCAACACAGCTGGTGTGAGTTTCCTTAGTGGCAGTACAGTGAGCTTGAGTAGTAGTGGTCTGAATAACGGTGGCAATCAAATTACAAACGTAGATAACGGTGAGGAAGACACAGACGCTGTCAATGTTAGACAGTTAAATGCAACCAATAGCACAGTTGACTTGGGTCTGAACTTTACCGGAGACGATACCGATGTTGTCGTCAATCGAAAATTAGGTCAAACATTGACGATTCAAGGAGGCGCAACAGAATTAACTGAGAACAATATCGGTGTCATCGCTGATGATGAAGGCAATCTAAACGTTAGATTGGCTGAAGATGTAATGCTTGGCAAAAATGGTAGCGTGAGAATGGAAAGTACGGTGGTGAATAATGCTGGCATCACTATCACTGATGGTCCTAATCAGACCATTACGCTTAGTACCGAAGGACTTGATAATGGTAATAATAGAATTATCAAAGTCGCTGAAGGGATTGCACCAAGTGATGCTGTCAACTTTGCACAGCTCACAACGACCAATAACGAAATTGCCAAAGGTATCAAAATAGGTGATGGCAATAGCGACAATGATCAGCAATTTGTATTAGGTGATACTATCAATGTCACAGGTGATAGCAACCTGACTACTGTTGCTTCTGAGACCGGCGTTCAGGTTAAGCTAAATAATCAGCTAGATCTCGGAGATACTGGCAGTATGCAAATAGGCAGTAGCATCATGAACAATGCTGGTGTCAGCTTCCTCGGCGGTAGTACCGTTAAATTAAGCAGCAGTGGTCTGAATAACGGTGGTAATCGAATCACCAATGTAGCGGATGGTAGCGCATTAGATGATGCTGTCACTGTTAGTCAGCTAAATGATGTCACAGAAACTGTCAATCAAGGTTGGGATATTAGTGCACAAGGCAACAGTAATACAGTAAGCAATGTGGGGCCTGGCGGCACCGTTGACTTCAATAGTAAAAATGGCAATATTATTGTTTCTAAAGAAGCAACCAGCAATGATGTCTCATTTGAGCTCAACGACAACTTAGACTTGAATACTGTAACCACTGGTGATACCACCATGAATGACAATGGACTGATCATAGCAGAAGGTCCAAGCATCACGAAAAGTGGCATTGATGCCGCTAATAACAGAATCACCAACGTCCAAAATGGTGAAGTTTCGGCAGAAAGTCAGGATGCCATCAACGGGAGTCAGCTGTATGCACAAGGAAGTGGTATCAGTAGCATTATCGGTGGGGACACTGTCTACAATTCTGAGAGCGGTACGTTCACCAACAGTAATATCGGTGGAACAGGTGAGGGCAATATAGATGGAGCGATTGCCTCTATCAGACAAGGCACTATTGAAATCAATGAAAATGTGCAAGTCAACACCACGAACATTGCCACTAACACTAGCAATATCTCCACCAATACAACCAATATCGCTACGAACACTAGTAATATCACGACCAATACAACTAATATCGCTACCAACACTAGCAATATTATGACCAATACCACGAACATTGAAACCAACACGGACAAGCTTGATGCTGGGCTCAATTTTGGTGCAGACAGTGGTGCTAATATAAATAAGCCAGTCGGAGATGGTAGTGTCCTGAGCTTTACAGGTGGTAACAACATAACCACCACCGCAGAGGGCAGTAGTATCAAGTTTGATTTAAACGGTAACATCAGTGTCGATAGTGTCACAGTGGGGACAACGGTTATCAATAGTAGTGGCATCAGTATGCAAGATGGCCCAAGCATGACTGCTCAAGGACTATATGCTGGTAATCAACGCATAACAGGTGTCGCTGATGGTGTCGAAGCGACAGATGCGGTCAACTACAGTCAACTGAGTGAGCTAGATAGTAGACTAAATAACAATATGAGCGATCTAGGCTATAAAATTGGTGAAGTCGAAGAGAATGCTAACGCTGGTATTTCAGCAGCAATGGCGATGTCTTCATTACCGCAAGCTTATATTGCAGGTAAGTCAATGATTAGTGGTGGTGTCGGTACGTATAATGGAGAAAGTGCGGTTGCTGTTGGTTTCTCCAAGTTATCAAATGATGGTCGTTGGGTCATGAAGATAAATGGTACCGCAGATACTCAGGGCAATGCAGGCGGCGCGATTGGTGCAGGCTTCCATTTTGATTAAAGAGGTCTCTCAATTATGATTGTCAATCAAATATAAAAAAGCAAGACATCGAATGTCTTGCTTTTTTACGGGTACATAATAAGTGTTTTACGAAATTACTAAGCAGTAAATTCTAAGCAATAAAAAGCGCTTGTACCTCACGTTGTACAAGCGCCAGTACCTATTCTAGAAGTCACATTCATATAGTTGAGTTCAAACAATTTCGATACAAGGAAGCCGAGTGCAAACTATACATTAGTATGTTTAGCGAGGATGACAATGTAGCGGACTTGTATGGGTTTGACTATACTCTAAACATCGCAGCGTTCGGTGTTAATCCAACATAGGCCATGCCAGCTTGATTCATCCAATGAGGCTGCACAATGCCGTGTTGCAAAATCGCATGAATGTCTCTATGCGCTCTTTCTATTTTATGTTGTTTATACAATGAAGCAGTGCCAGCAACCGCATAAATTTCAGACACCATCGCTCGAGCTTCTCTGGCAGCCTCACATGATGCTGCCCAAACATCCGCAAGTTGCACATTGGTAAAGGTGTTCTGTTGCTGTGATTCGTTCCATAATGTCTCGACGCTATTATGTAACTGTAAGCGCCTAGATGCTAATAGGGTTTTACTCTTTGCGATGGTAGCTTGTACGGTGGCGCGGTCGCGTAGATCTGGGTTCTTACCAGGCGTGACTCTCTCAAGACACATGTCAATCAAGTCGTCCATTGCCGCTTTTAATACACCTAGAGACATGGCAGCGCAACCTGCTGCATTGATACAACCAATAGGCAGGCGACTATAAGCATTATCGATGGTGACAGGGCTATCAAAACTGACAGCATAAGTTTCTTTTACAAAGGCATCTTTGATGACTATGTCGTGACTGCCTGTGCCATTCAATCCACCAACATGCCATGTATCAATGACTTCTACTTCTGTCTTTGGGATAAAAAACAGTTTTAGATTTGCTCCTGGCCCCAAAGTGGTTGGAGATCCTTCTGAGACCACCAAACAGCGCAGCACAAACCAATCCGCCAATTCACATCCGGATACCAGTGTCCATCGACCAGATACCATATAACCATTATCAACCACTGTGGCAACGCCCTCGGGGCGGGCTGAGTTGGCATAAACGTGGGAGGAGTCGCCGTATATCTCTTTCATACTAGACTCGTCTAAAAACCTGCCAAACGTACACGCTAAATGGTTATTCCAAACGATCCAAGCTACTGAAGCTTCAGCACTGGCTAATCTCTCATACACTTTCAAGGTTTCTACAGGATTGCCTTCCCACCCTCCCAGTGATTTTGGCAAGCCCATTCTAAACAATGCGAATTCTGAAAGCTGCTTGACCACGGTCAGTGCAATTTTTCTAGCGGTTTCCGTGTCTTCTCTAGCGGATACAGCTAATGGGTAAATTTCATTGGCTGCATTAGAGGGTAGAAGGTCTGTCTTGTTTAGCGAAGTGTTATAGTCCATTATCTCCAACCTTTTTTATAATTGATAAAACAGCATAATTATTTATAATCAACAAATTTATATTAATTCTATATTTGATATATAAAGTATTTTATCAAGAATATCCAACAGTTGCTCACTATATAATCAATAATTCGCATATATATCGTATTATATTGAAAGTTGGACCATCAGAGGGGATATAACGATATTGGTTAGCCCTCTTGCTCGACTTATTGAGGCTTTGGTGCATCAGGCTGCTGCATAGGATCTGCGTCTGCAAAGGCTTTTAATGTGCGGCAATGCGCATCAATTTCCATAATATTAGGATAAGCGCTGAGGTCTACTTTGAAGCGGCGAGCAGAAGAAACTTGCGGAATGAGATAGCAGTCTGCAAACGTAGGGCTGTCACCGTAGCAAAATTTTCCACGATTTTTGTCTTTCGCCAGTATTTTTTCCAAAGCGGCAAATCCTTCGCTAATCCAGCGATTGCACCATGCAATTACATCTTCCTCGTCTACCGAAAGCTCATTACGTAAATATTGTAAGATACGGCGGTTATTAAGGGGGTGAATGTCGCAGCCAATCATGGAGCTAATGGCACGTACTTGCATGCGTCCAGCAGCATTATCAGGCAATAATGGCTGCTCAGGGTAGACCTCTTCTAACCATTCCAAGATAGCGGGGCTTTGATAGAGTAATAAATCGTCGGCTTGTAAGACAGGAACCAACCCTTGTGGGTTTAGGAGTTTAAATGCGCTTTCTAATTGTTCGTCTTGAGCCAAGTTGACCGCGATGTAGTCATAATCCAAGCCCTTTAGGTTCATCGCAATACGAGTACGGTAAGAGGTGCTACTACGAAAGTAGCCATAGAGTGCCATCATTATGAATTCCCTTTTATTATGGTATGTTGTGAATGAGATAAGCGGTTATAATTCGTTATAGCATTTTTATTTCATACAATTGAGATAAGTATCTTGATATTCAGTCTTTATTTCAATGATGTTTATTTGAATTAACCCAACAAATCATTAATCGAGCAAGCCATGCCAGCAGCTGAAAACCTTATAGACAAATCTGCTACCACCAATAAAAACCAAGGTGGCGTACAGTCACTTGAGATTGGGCTGTCGATACTAGATGTGCTTATCGACCGCAATGAACCTATGATGCTAAAGGACATCGCTGAAGCCATGCAAATGCATCCAGCAAAGTGTCACCGGTATATGGTTAGCCTCATCCGCAAAAATTACGCTCGGCAGCTAAACGATGGGCGCTATGGACTAGGTATTCGAGTCAATGCACTTAGTCATAACGGGGTCAGTTCAAATAACATCTTGGAGCGACTGACTCATGCGGCCAATGAGATCAAAGATATCCTCAACTGCGGGGTGCAAATTGCCAAATGGTTTAGTGAAGGCCCTATCATTATTCAGTCTGTTGAGCCAGACAGTCCAATCAGTATCATTACTCGCATTGGTTCACGTATGCCACTGACGACGTCGGCGACAGGTCAGCTGTTTGCCAGTTATCAATCTGATGCTATTGTCCAACCACTAGTGATGGCTGAATGGCATACAAGCGATGAAACCGCTAAAGTAGAACAGTGGCGGAATTTCACCCAACTACAAGCCAACATTCGTACTCATGGCTATGCAACTGTCACGGGTGATATGGTGATGGGTATTAATGCTATTACCATTCCTATTATCGTACCTCAGATGACAGGTGATATCGCCAGTCAGTCTACGGTTACTGCTGAATCAGCTACTCAGAGCTTGCCATTAGAGTATGCCATTACGGTCATCGGAACCACAGAGCAGTTACCGATGAGCGAGCAACATAACGTGGTTAAGCAGATACTAGCGATAGCACAGCGTTATCAACTAGCATAGCCAGTATTTTGTGCTATAAGCTAACTGGCTATCGCATCAAAAGATTTATTTTCGAACATCATCTAATGATATTTATCCTCTAAACCATACAGACGCTACTGGCCGCTTTTGCTTTTTCGTATACGTTGTCAGCATCTAGACCAGTCGCATTTACTTCATCAAGGTAATGTTGAGAGCCTTCCATTAATGGACCTCTCCAATTTGGGTCATTAAGTGGATCAGGGATGTCGATCATGATATCGCCTTTTGCTTTGGCAGCGGCCATCGCTTTGGCATTACTTACATCAAACACTTGAGAGATATGTGCTGCCAACTCTGCTCCTGAATTGTCATCAATTACTTTTTTGAGGTCATCAGGCAAACTGTTATATTTATCTTTATTCATACTGATAACAAAAGTGGAATTATAAAAAGGGATGTTGGTGTGTGTATTGATTAACTCATCAAGGCGAAAAGCTTGAATAGGTTGCCAAGTAAAGCTGAGCCCATCAATGACACCGCGCTGAAGAGAGGTGTAAGTATCACTGGCAGGCATGCCGACAGGTGCAGCACCAGTGGCTTCGATGATGTGGCTAGCAACCGCAGAAGGCTGGCGAATACGTAGACCTTTCATATCGGCTGGCGTGCGAATCGGCTTATCAACTGTATGAAGCGCACCTTGACCAGTCCCTATCAAAGCGAGCAAATGAGTGTCTTCGTATTCATCTTTAATGACACCTTCATTATATAGCTTATGAAGTATACAGCTCTGCTGCTGTGCAGTATTTGTGATGCCTGGCAACTCTACGATTTGAGTCAAAGGGAATCGTCCTGCTGTATATCCTTGCGCTTGCATACCAATATCTACACTACCTTTCGCTGTAGCATCATAAGTAGACCCTGGTTTACTGAGCGTCGCAGAAGGGTATATCTCAATCTTTAATCGGCCTTTTGAATCTGCTTCAATTTTCTTTGCCCAAGGTTCCAATGCTTCGGTGTTTATGTTGTCAGTGGCAGTCATAAAATGCGAGAACCGCAACGTTGTCACTTCACCTGCATCTGTAGACGCGCCTGCTGCGTGGTCGTTATTGGAGCAACCAGTCATCGCAAGCGAGGCAGCCAAGAGTATTCCTAGAGGGGTTCTTACTTTCATCATAGAATCCTTTCATGATGGTGAGATATGGTTCGCTACCATTTGCTACCTAGAGCGTGCCGCTAATCATCATTTTTAGGCTTAAAGCGATGATTAACTGATCATGTAAAAAAGTAGTAAACAGAATGATAGGGCAGTTACTCACCGACAGGCGCGATTTCACGTGCTTCAGCCAACTCTTCACTGTGCAAAAACTGCGTATGTGCTGGCGCGCGTTTGGTACGAGACCACTCATCTAGCATGTCTTGCTTGATGGCGTCTGTAATCATCGAGACTTTGTCTTCTGAGGTTGGGTCATCATAGGTCAACTCAAGACGATGCCCATTAGGATCAAAGAAGTAAATAGAGTGAAAGATGCCGTGATTGGTCACGCCAATGACGTCAATGCCACCTTGTTCTAAATGCGCTTTGGCAACTAGCAGCTCATCACGGTCTTTGACCTTTAGAGCCAAGTGTTGCACCCAGTTAGGGGTGTTTGGATCAAAGCCCATTTCAGGTTGATTGGGTACTTCAAAGAAAGCCAATACATTGCCACTACCAGCATTCAAGAAGACATGCATATAGGGGTCAAAGGCTTTGGTTGAAGGCACATGGTCTTCTGCGAATGCTAAGATAAAATCCATATTTAGGTGTTTTTGATACCATTCAACGGTTTCTTTGGCATCTTTGCAGCGATAAGCCACATGATGAATTTTCTCAATTTGAAAGCTCATATCAAACTCCTTTTGATAAGGCGTGTCACTCATTTGGCTTTATTCACATAACTATGAGTAGGTGAATACACTTGTCTTTCTATAAGCCTGCATGAGAATTTTTACGCCTATTTTGCTATTTCTCTGTCTGTATTATTTGATGTATATTATTTTTCAAATGCTATTTATCAAAATCAAAGCTAAGCGCTGGCAATACCTTGCCACACACTTCGCCAAAGCCAACACGGATGCCGTCTTTTTCGCTATAGCCTTTCATAATGACCGTGTCACCATCTTCGATAAAACTGCGCGTCTCGCCGCCTTTTAGCGTGACTGGTTTGGTAGCGTTCCAAGCAATCTCTAGCATCGAGCCATAAGAGTCAGGCGTTGGCCCTGAAATCGTGCCTGAGCCCATCATGTCGCCGACTTCAACTTTGCAGCCAGTGATGGTGTGGTGGGTGAGCTGCTGTGCCATTGACCAGTACATGTATTTAAAATTGGTCTCACAAATGACAGTGGTAGTCTCCGAATTTTCAGGCAGTAATTCAACTGACAGGTGGATATCAAAGCTGTTATCGCTCGCTTTTTCATTTAAATAAGCAAGTGGCTTAGGTTCTTGTGCTGGACAAGCTGTTTTAAACGGTGCCAATGCATCCATCGTGACAATCCAAGGGGAAACCTCAGACGCAAAGGTTTTGGCATTGAATGGACCTAAAGGCACATATTCCCACTTTTGAATATCTCGTGCCGACCAGTCGTTGAGCAGCACCATGCCAAAAATATGATCAGAAGCCTCATCTACGGCGATTGGTTGACCGATATGATTGCCTTTGCCAACGACAAATGCGGTCTCTAGTTCAAAATCCAAACGCTTACAGGCTGAGAAGATAGGGCGGTCATCAGGGTTAGGCTTTAGCTGACCAGATGGACGTACGATATCAGTTCCACTGACGATGACAGTGCTGGCGCGTCCGTTATAACCAACTGGCATTTCGGTCCAGTTAGGTAGCAGGGCGTTGTTTGGGTCACGGAACATGGTGCCGACGTTGGTCGCGTGTTCTTTAGACGAGTAAAAATCGGTAAAACCCGGTACTCGTACAGGTAAGTGCATGGTAACGTCTGCTTGCTTAAACAGCACCTTTTTCTGTAAGTCGGCATTATCACGTAAGGTGTCATTGTCGCTGGAGAGTAGCGTTTGAATGGTTGTACGTGCCTTAGTCCAGTTGTCTCGACCTGAGTCGATAAAAGCATTTAGAGTAGATTGGTTAAAATAAGGACCACCATTCAAACTTAATAGCCCTTCTGTCTCTAATACAGATAAATCAAGCACGTGCTCACCGATAGCAACACCAGCGCGGTGATTGTTATTATCAGCAGCATCTTTGGTATCGCTAAAAATGCCATAAGGAAGATTGTGAATAGAAAAGTCAGAGTCAGCGGCGATATTGATAAATGAGGTGAGAGTATTGTCAATCGTTGACATAGTTTGCTCCTTGCTAATATAAATTATGAATTACGTTATAATTAACTACTTACGTATAATGTAATTTATTGATATATCGATTGCAAGTTTTTTGTGCAATGTCTTTCGTAAAAAGCTTCTTTAAAAAGTTATTACCGTTGTTTTGACTACATGGTCTTGACTAGGGCATGCCCTAAATACTGCACACAAAAAAAGGCTGAGCAATCGCTCAGCCTTTTTATTGGTATCTGTTCTTTACTAGGTTACGTTTTTAATGCGTGATTAAATCAATCTTTTAAGACTTCAACCATTGCATTGGCAACATAATCGATATTGCTGCTGTTCAAGCCCGCAACACACATACGCGAGTTAGATACCATGTAGATACCAAACTTGGTTTGTAGCTGTTCGACTTGCTCAGGAGTGAGGCCAGTAAAGCTGAACATACCGTTTTGATCGGTCAAGTAATCAAAGCTACGACCAGGGATTTTAGCTTCTAATACTGATTTCAGCTTGGTACGCATAGATTTGATACGGTCACGCATCGCGTAAACTTCACCAACCCATTGCTCATGTAACACTTCGTCGTTCATCACGATATCGACGACACGGCCACCATGTGATGGTGGGCTTGAGTAGATACGGCGTACAGTCGCATTTAGCTGACCGAAGACGCGTTTGGCTTCATCTGCTGTTGGGCAAACGACAGATAGACCGCCGACACGCTCACCGTATAGCGATAAGTTTTTAGAGAATGAGTTGCTCACAAACAGTGGCAGACCCATATCTACGGCTTTACGAATAGCGTAAGCATCGCTGTCCATGTCTTCGCCAAAACCTTGGTAAGCAATGTCCATGAATGGAATCAATTCACGAGCTT
This sequence comes from Psychrobacter sp. NZS113, assembly GCF_015864825.1. GTDB lineage: Bacteria > Pseudomonadota > Gammaproteobacteria > Pseudomonadales > Moraxellaceae > Psychrobacter. The sequence continues at coordinate 4,776 of NZ_JADYWL010000005.1, read as the reverse complement.
GGATGACGTTTAGCACGGTATCCCACTGCTCACGGGTCAAATCCATGCCGGTTGGGTTGTGGCAGCAAGGGTGTAGCAAGATGACGTCGTTCTTGTTCAACGTTTCAAAAAACGCAATCATTTCGTCAAATTTGATGCTACTGGTTGTTTTGTCGTAGTACGGATATTTACCGACTTCAACATCAGAGCCTTCAAAGATGGCAATGTGGTTGCCCCACGTTGGATCACTCACGTAGCACTTGGCTTGTGGGAACCAGTCATGCATGAACTCTGCGCCGACTTTCAACGCACCAGAACCGCCGATAGTCGCGATGGTCGCAACCAAATCGTCTTTTAAAATTTGAGCGTCTTTACCAAACAGCAGTTCCTGACAGCCTTTACGGTGTCCTGGTAAGCCGGCCATCGGTAAGTATGGACGAGGAGCTACTGGGTCTGCAATACGCTGCTCAGCGATTTTTACACACTCGAGTACTGGCAATTTGCCATCCTCATCATAATAGACGCCCACGCCTAAATTTACTTTATCTGGATTGTTGTCTGCTGCAAATTTGTCCATCAATCCTAGGATTGGATCACCCGCATAATAATCGATACGTTCAAACATTTTTTTTCCTTACAAGAGATATAAATTGAGGCGTTAAAAAGAATAGAGCAAATTGGCCGTTAACTCAATATCAGATTCAGTTATTCTGGTGAATTTATAAAATAATTAACGAAGGAATGCCCTCAACTCAATCGATGGCCAGCTAAATGAGTTAAAAATGGTCAAATCTTGTCAAACAGCATCAAATAGCCAGTCATCATTTAGATATCATCTGCACTATCTTATCATCTGCCGCCTTACCTTGCTCATTTTCTGAGTCGCCCAACAATACTCAAATACGCTGTAAATCGTTAAAGTGGCTCGAAAAATACGTTTGCAAAAACATCTTAAATGCGATGGTTGCTGGTGACAAAGCACGAGACGCCCGCTGATAGATAAAGAACTGACGCATTCTAACAGGCTGTGCCAGTGGCCGCATCTGTAACCCGTTGGCACTTACCCAGTCGATAACCTCAGGCATGTAGGGCAGGCACAGTGTAATACCAAATCCTTGACGGGTCATCTCAAGCGCCGTGGACATAAAATTGACTTTATAGCGCGCTTGCTGGATATGAGTGGTGATACGCTCATCCAGTTCCGCGGTCACTTGCTTTATAAATGGCCCTTGCAGCGTGATGAGTGGTATGTCTAATAAATCCTGCCATGTAATCTCGGTTTTTTGTGCCAATGCATGGCTATCTGGCATCACCACGCAAAATGGCAACTGATATAACAAATCAGCCCTGATGTCATCCTCCGTCTCCGTAAAGTCAAGCTCGGTACCGACTCCTAAATCTACTTCGATATCTTGGATATGTCTGAGTAAGTTCTCTGCAGAGCAATCCACTAACGACACGCTAATCTCTGGATGCTTTTTGGTAAACTGAGCGATGACTGCTGGCATAGAGGAAGCTGCGAACTGGGAAACGGCCAGTCGCACTTGACCTTGCGCTAAGTTGGTCAAGCTACTCGCTTCATTTTCAAACAGTTGCATCTCATTCAAGATGCGCCGTGCTTGTGGCAATAGATGCCGTCCGACTGCGGACAGAGATAGCTGGCGGGTCGTACGGTCGAATAACACGATACCGAGGCTAGATTCTAATTCTTTGATCAAACCACTAACGGCAGATTGGGTCAAATGCATCTGATCGCTGGCCCGAGTGAAACTGCCGTTGTCAGCGACTTGGATAAATGCGGTGAGTTGGCGAATGCTGATATTCATAAGTAAACCTGATAAATAAATCATAAAAAACAATTAGTCTTATAAATAAAGCTAATCTAATATAAATACAACGTCAACAATAAAGATTGATTACCAATCGTTTTATCGTATTTTTACCACCAATTAAAATTAAGGATGATTACAATGGCCGATTTATTTGAAAACCCAATGGGACTAAATGGGTTTGATTTTGTTGAATTCGCCTCGCCTAAACCAGACTCTGTCGATGCACTATTTAAACAGCTTGGCTTTGCCCATGTGGCCAATCACCGTTCAAAAGATGTGGCACTCTACCGTCAAGGTGACATCAATCTTATCCTAAATCGTGAACCAAAAAGCCAAGCCAGTTACTTCGTTGAAGAACATGGCGCTGGCGCTTGTAGCATGGGCTTTCGGGTACAAGATTCCAAAAAAGCTTACGAGCGTGCTATCGAGATGGGCGCGCAACCAGTAGAGGTGCCAACTGGTGTGATGGAGCTGAGACTGCCAGCAATTAAGGGCATCGGCGGCTCACTGATTTATTTGATTGACCGTTATAAAGATAGTGAATCTATCTATGACGTCGACTTTGAGTTTTTTGCAGAGGTTGACAGACGTCCTGTCGGATATGGCTTCAAAGTCATCGATCATTTAACCCATAACGTTTACCGTGGTCGTATGGCCTATTGGGCCAACTTCTATGAGCGCATCTTTAATTTCCGTGAGATTCGCTACTTTGATATCAAAGGCGAGTACACGGGATTGACCAGTAAAGCCATGACCGCACCTGATGGCAAAATCCGTATTCCGTTAAATGAAGAAGCCAAGCAGGGCGGTGGCCAAATCGAAGAATACTTGATGCATTTCAATGGCGAAGGTATTCAGCATATTGCTCTGGCCAGCGATGACTTGTTTGCCAGTATCGATAAACTAAAAGCGGCTGGTATTTCACTCATGACCGCACCAAACGCTACTTACTATGACATGTTGAGCGAACGCTTACCAAACCACGGTGAAAATGTGGCTGAATTGCAAATGCGCGGTATCTTATTAGACGGGACAACGGAAGGCGGCGCACCGCGTCTACTGCTACAGATTTTCTCTGAAACCATCTTAGGTAGCCCAGTATTCTTCGAGTTCATCCAACGTAAAGGTGATTATGCAGACGGCTTTGGTGAAGGTAACTTTAAAGCACTGTTTGAGTCGATAGAACGCGATCAAGTACGTCGCGGCACAGTTGCAGTTGGTCAACCAGAGACTGAAACACCATAAAATCACGCTACACTCAAAAATTCAACAACTGGACAAGACAAAAGGAGTTTGGCTTGTCCTCAAGGACTCTTCAATAGGTACGTTACTCAAAAGCACGAGTACAAATATCACAAGTGTAAAGGTAATGTACGGATTGCGATAAAAGGAATACAGGCATGGAACGCCTATCATATACAGCTTCTCTCAATACAGCTCCTCTCAATACAGCCATCGGTACCAATAGCGTTGTGATTAATAAGCAAAGCGACGATGCGCCCAGTCGTCCTAACGCGACGAACAAAAAACAGCCGTATATCTCGCACCAGCCAGATAGTAATGGTCATATTCACTACAGTGATGATGAGCATGCGATGTGGCAAGCGTTGCTAGCGCGTCAAGCTCAGCATATACCCAATCGCGCTTGTCCTGCATATCTAGAGGGTTTGAACAAATTAAACTTACCGACCACACGTATTCCTCAGCTACGAGATATTGACGAGGTATTACAAGCCACTACAGGTTGGCAGACAGCTGCTGTGCCTGCGCTCATCAGCTTTGGTAAGTTTTTTAAACTGCTGGCTAATAAATCCTTTCCGGTTGCAACCTTTATCCGTCGATTTGATGATATGGACTATATTGAAGAGCCTGATATCTTTCACGAAATTGTCGGACATTGCCCGCTGCTGACCCATCCTGCGTTTGCGACCTTTAATGAGACGTATGGCAAGCTAGGTCTTAATGCCAGTAAGGAAGAAAGGTGGTTTTTGGCACGGCTCTATTGGTTTACCATCGAGTTCGGTCTGGTCGGAAAAACTCAAGAGAATCGCCGGATCTATGGCGGCGGCATCTTAAGTTCACCCTCTGAAACGGTTTATGCGCTTAGAGAGCATTCTGCTCAGCAAGGTGAAAGCCCGCATCAAGTAGAGCATCAACCAGAGCAGCGTGCGTTTGATTTACTTGATGTACTCCGCACCCCTTATCGTATCGATCATATCCAACCGATTTACTATGTGATTGATAATTTGGATATTCTATTTGACATCGTCGATAGCGATATCATGGGAGTGGTTAAAAAGGCCATGTCAATGGGTCTGTTTGAGCCAAGTTATCCTATAAAAAATGCCTGATTGATTATGGCGTTAAGGATAGCTTTTGTACGATATAACATGCAGTAGTGAAGTATAAGCGTCAACATGGACGTACATTTATCTATCAACGAATATAAAAGGACATAATAATGACGACATTATCACAAGACAGTTGCGAAGCCTGCCGTATCGGCGCACCGAAAGTCGACGATGCTGAGGCGCGTGAGCTGTTACAGCAGATTCCTAGTTGGTCGCTGATTGAAGTAGAGGGTATCAAGCAATTACAACGTCAATATAAATTCAAAAACTTCGTCACGGCAATGGCATTTGCCAATCAGTTGGCAGACATCGCTGAAGCAGAAGGGCATCATCCGGGCATGCTGGTAGAGTGGGGCAAGGTGACCGTCACTTGGTGGTCGCATAGTATCAAAGGTCTACATCGCAATGATTTTGTCATGGCGGCTAAGACCGATCGCTTGCTAGATCAAGCGTAAAACGACTTGTCAATTCGAAAATTAAATTTAACTGGCAACATAAGGATGTGTGATGCCTCCAAGTATTCTCACCCATATCTCTCCTCAGCAAGCCTTCATCATATCAGCCATCGTCATCGCCATCATGGGTATCACCATGATCGGCTTTGGCTGGGTGCC
>NZ_JADYWL010000034.1 GCF_015864825.1 Psychrobacter sp. NZS113 | reverse complement strand
TGATTGTTATTGATGCAAATGATGGCGGCCTTGTATTTACCAAACGTTAATTGTAAATAATTAAACTTAAAAGCCGCTTTATAGCTAACACCATTCAGTTAAGCATGCTTTGACTTAATGGTGTACCGAGTTTTTGAAATTCGAACGGTCCTACTTTTGGGCCGTTTTCTTTTTTCTGGAAGAATATAACGTTTCACTCGTTCTCGCATTGCCCTTAATTTCTTTGGAATTGAACCTGGCGAAGCGATGGCACACCAGAGTATTTCATCCTGTATATCCCGCAAAGCCATGACAAAACTAATTCTCAGCGGGGAGACTTTAGCCTCTTTGGCTATTCGACTTATCTCTACTCGAATTAAATTGTAGGCTAGCAATATACCCCATAGCTCTTGATTGACTCCATCCACAGTCTGACTACGCAAAAGAATACTATCCTCAAGCATCCTGTGTTTTATTTCTCCATAGCTATTTTCAATTTCCCAGCGTTCGAAATAGACATCAAGAATGGCCTGTGCATCAAAAGCCTGTTTATCGTCCAAAGAGCACAGCAGACCTTTT
>NZ_JADYWL010000033.1 GCF_015864825.1 Psychrobacter sp. NZS113 | reverse complement strand
ATAGCCGCCGCACCACCAATAGGGCTAAACAACTCAGAAATATCTCGTAGTAATTCAACTAAGCAACTCCACAGTAATATTGCAGCAACTCCATAAAGCGTGTATTTATTTTTGCTTAAAAGCTCCATTTGCCAATCCAAAAGTACTACTCATAAATTTGAAACTAAACTAACAGTAATTATTTAATTAAACAATTAGGGTCTGTTGATCTTTCAAGGTTAAATTTGCAGCAGTCTGTTTGGTATTTAGGCAAGGCAGAGCCTATGTAGTGTGGTTATTCCCCATAAATAGGCGATAACGCAGCATAAATGCCAAACATGCGCTGCCCTTTGCGATCTAGGGACGATTAACTCTTTGTTGCTCGGTTTTTACTTAGCCCACTAGGTTACAAACCTCGCGCCGCGATTTAATCGCCCCTAGATTGAACAAATTTCAATCCACAAAGATCAACACGCCCTAATTAAAAAGCCCGCAACTAAACTAGTTGCGGGCTTTTTACTTTTTATTTGTCAGTATTGATAAGTGAATTAAAGCATTTCGACGTATTCAGTCATTACCT
>NZ_JADYWL010000032.1 GCF_015864825.1 Psychrobacter sp. NZS113 | reverse complement strand
CATTCATTTTCACAACATTCACGTACTCAAGGATCAAAACACAATATCATGAAGTCAATCAATACACAAGCGTTATGCAATAGTTATACTAAGACTCAATCCTATATGCAATGTGGTACCATGTCAGTGAAAAACCTCGTCGGGCGCCTAGGAGTACATGACAAGACAAACCACACACTAGTAAGTCAGGTCACTCTCACTAGGTAAAATCATAGGGAGACCAGTCAGGGTCACAGTGTTTTGCGAGAATGCTCCAACCATATGGGATCAGCATAGGCTTAAAGGAGCACTCAAACCGGGTGACCCCCAAGGCCTACACTCCGAAGAGTCCGTTAAGGCCTCTCCCTCCTGATTCAGGTCCAACCCAGAAAACATTTTAGCACACATACTTTATCTATGAACTGTACAAAACACACGACTCCTCAATTGTTCTCAAAATAATTTTAACTCGTCGCCCTTTAAGGGTCTTATCATTAACTCGTCGCCCTTAAAGGGACTTAACATTAACTCGTCGCCCAAAAAGGGACTTAGCATCAACTCGTCGCCCAAAAAGGGACTTAGCATCAACTC
>NZ_JADYWL010000031.1 GCF_015864825.1 Psychrobacter sp. NZS113 | reverse complement strand
CTGGCATCCATGTCGCCAAGCGCTAGGCTTGCGGTGACGGTGCTGTCTTTGTCCGTCGCGCCCGTTTGGCTGATGGCGAAGACGATGCTGTCGCCTGCGCCTTCGGTGGCGCTATCACTCGTTGCGGCAATGCTCACCACAGGTATGGCGTCGCCGGCATCGATGATGGTGCCAGTGCCACTATCCGCCCCAATGGTTAAGCTGGTGGTTTCATTGTTCTCAAGGATGGCATCATTTGATGTCGGGTAGCTGACGGTAAAGTCGGTCACCCCAGCAGGAACGGTGATGGTGCCGGTGGCAGCGTCATAGGTGACGCCATCACTAAAGAGGAGATCAGCAGGGTCGCTACTGTAATCATCGCCCTCTGTGGCGCTATTACCTGCCAAGTCAAAGTCATAGGTGACGTCGGCTTCGGTGACGCCATTGATGGTGACTTGGTGAACCAGATTGTCCCCTTCTGTGGCGCTGGCATTGCCCACGCTGACGGTCGGTTTGTCACCCTCGTTGACGGTGCCGTCTGCCGCATCTTCATCGAAGATGGTGGCGCTGTCGGTGGCGGTGCCAATGCTGGCGTT
>NZ_JADYWL010000030.1 GCF_015864825.1 Psychrobacter sp. NZS113 | reverse complement strand
TGCCTATTGGTCGGCCATGTGTCGTAGGCAACGCTCTAACCTTTTTGTGGATGAGCTGAGGTGAACTCTAGAGGTGGTGACAGTGCGTTTGTTGCCCGCTGCCGGCCATCCTTAGGCTGCCGTGGTGTCTCGCCCTGCGCCTGCCTGGGGGCGCAGTACTTCTTGATGAAAGCCTGGTTAATAGGGGGCCTGATGACCTTGCTGGGGGCGACAGGCACCCCGTAGAATCGACAGAGACCCGTATTTAGAGCTGGCAACTCCAAGACCCTGTTGGCCTTCTTCGCGTCCACTTGGTGTC
>NZ_JADYWL010000029.1 GCF_015864825.1 Psychrobacter sp. NZS113 | reverse complement strand
GTGACTTCCGTGGCGTAAGTGCTAAGTCTTTTGATGGACGTGGCAACTACAGCATGGGCGTACGTGAACAAATCATCTTCCCAGAAATCGATTACGATAAAGTAGACCGTGTACGCGGTATGGATATTACTATCACTACTTCTGCGAAATCTGATGAGGAAGGCCGTGCGTTGTTAGAAGCGTTTAACTTCCCATTTAAGAAATAAGGGTGGGGTTATGGCAAAGAATTCTATGAAAGCGCGCGAAGCAAAGCGCACAAAACTAGTTGCTCAGTTCGCTGAAAAGCGCGCGGCACTAAAAGCTATCATCAGTGATGTTAATACATCTGAAGATGATCGTTGGGACGCGGTACTTAAGCTACAAGCTTTACCACGTGATTCTAGCCCTGCACGTCAACGTAATCGTTGTAACATTACGGGCCGCCCACATGGTTTCCTTCGCAAATTCGGCATGAGCCGTATTAAAGTTCGCGAAGCAGCTATGCGCGGTGAAATTCCTGGCCTTAAAAAGGCTAGCTGGTAATAGAATCATGGGAGTAAGACTATGAGCTTGCAAGATCCTATCGCGGATTTGTTCACACGAATTCGTAACGGTCAATCAGC
>NZ_JADYWL010000004.1 GCF_015864825.1 Psychrobacter sp. NZS113 | reverse complement strand
CGACAATAGCGCGATGGCACCACCTGATCCCTTCCCGAACTCAGAAGTGAAACATCGTAGCGCCAATGGTAGTGTGGATTCGTCCATGTGAGAGTAGGTCATCGTCAGCTCTCTATTCTAGAAAAGCCCCCTTTCGCTAACGCGAAAGGGGGCTTTCTCTGCGTGAGATAAAGTACTGTGTGCTATTATTTATAACTATTATTATATTTCGGAGTAAGTCATGGGCGTTTCCATCTACTATACGGCTGAGCGTACGACACTTTTAACGGAGCAAGAGCAAGAAAATATTACGCTGATCGTTGATAAGTATAATGAAAGCTTTGAGCACACAGAAGAGGCAGAGTCGTTTGATCTTTACGCCTATGATGATAGTGAGTCAGAGGTAATACTAGCAGGTGCAACGAAAATATCTTCTAGCATGGACGTTGAGGATCTTATATATACGCTTGGTCATTGGCTAGAATGTTTGACTGAGATTCGACTGGCAGTTGCTGATGCAGAGTGGCATGTACACTTAGACGATAATGATGCAGTATGGGTAGATGATAAATGGCAGATGGAAGAATAACTTATTAGTATTAGGTGAAGTGTGCCATTAATTATTAATCAGCTTGGTCTATATGGATAAGTTTTACGGCGATCTCCTCATTAGAGCTCTATTCAAAAGAAAACCCCCTCCGCATGAGCGAAGGGGGTTTTCTTTTGCCTGCAGTTTGGGGTAAACAGCGGAGTTTAGTAGTATTGTCTTTAATATGAGTTTAAAGTAGATGAGCATAACAATGCTAGGCTTACGAGCAAGCAACTGGGATCATGAATATTGATCTTTTAGCATTTTAAAAGGTTAGTTAACTTTCAATAACACTAAGCTAGAAAGCAAATTAGGATACAAATCGATGTTAATTATTAAACTAACTGATAGTAAAGAAAATTTGGACGATATTGAGAAAATATGTCTATATTTAACAAAACACAAAGAACTGTTGCCTTTGATAACCACTGAAGAAGGTAAGGATATTTCCTATATTTTAAAGCCAACATTTAAAGCTGATCACAACGAATCTGAAAAGAAAGCGCACTGGGAAAAAGTATTCAATGAGTTTACGCTAACTGATAATAAAGGCGATGAAATGCGTTTTTATAGAGAGAAAAAAACAGACGCTCTATACTTTGGTACTAAGAAAGGATTTGAGACCCTAGAAAGTATCAATAATGATGAACCTGCTATTCAAGGTAGATTTAACCACTAAAGCGATTAGTGAGCTTCTGTTAATTGATTGAGCTTTGATTTAAGATATATTTCAGCCAGACAGTAAGCTGTTATGAGTGTCTGGTAACTTTAGAATAATGGAGTCTATATTTTGTTTAAACTTTACTATTACCCAAATAATGCTAGTTTGGCTCCACATTTTCTCCTGCACCATGTGCAAGCGGATTATGAGTTAGTACTTGTCGAAAGAGAGAAGGACACTCACAAATCAGCCGATTATCTGAAGTTAAATCCTACTGGGCGTATTCCCACGCTGGTCGTTGATGATCAGCCAATCTTTGAAAGTCCTGCTATCTGCATTCATATTTGTGAATCGCACCCAGAGTACGAGTTGATACCTCCACTTGGCGATCCTAAACGACCATTATTTTTTCAGTGGCTCGCATTCTTAAACAATACGTTGCAAGCGGAGCTGATGGTTCGTTATTATCCACATCGTCATACTAATGATGAACGTAATATACCAAGTGTTATATCTGCGCAAGATGATCGTATTGCAGAGGCTTTGTCTATTATTAATGATCAGCTGGAGTCTAATGAGTTTTTGCTTGGTGAAAAGTTATCGGCATGTGATTACTTTCTCTTTATGTTGGCAGAGTGGTCATTGGTATCAGAAAAGTCGCCTATGACCTATAAAAACTTGGCAATGTATCTAAATCGATTAAGTGAAAACCCTAGTATAAAGGCGGTATGTGAGTTTGAAGAGATAGATCTGACACCATTTAAAATATAATCGTACTAAGTTACCAACGTTATAACTCAGAATTTTTAAGAAAGAATTGAGGCAGCAAAGGGAAAGCTTATGTCAATTTGGTCACTGGTTCTAATATCATTTTTGCATATTACGATTGGTGGGGCTTTTTCACTTGGTTTTCTCTTTTATATTTGTGCAGAGAATAGCCCGGATTTATCTAAATTTGAAAATAATGCTCTGTTTACTTTACTCATCGCATATTCAGTCTCTCTGTTAGTAAGTACTGGACTGGCCATTTACTATTATGCTGCACTTGATAGCGAGTCGTACTACTTATGCTTTTCGTTGTCTTGGGGTTTGCTCATACTGCTGTTAGGGTATTGGACATATATTTCAGCGAGATTTAGCTAGAAATTCTTTTTCGGCTATGCATTGTAATCCTCTGTTTTATCAGGGGTTACCTACTTACTACGGTGTTTTCCAAAGAAATGAAAACAATAAAACGCTCTATTACAATTAGTTCAAGTCAGAGTTATGTGTTTGAAATTACTCAAGACTATCACATAAGATTAGAGTGGGACCCTTATTTGAATGAAGCTAGGCTTTTAGGCAACTCGCTCAATGCTGGTATTGGCGAAGAATCATATTGTAAAAATAAATTGGGGATGGTTATGATTTCTAAGTATATATCTTACAAAAGTCCAGATGTGGCAGCAGTAAAAATGATAAAAGGCCCAAGAATACTTAAAAAATTTAGTGGTGCTTGGAATGTAAAGAGCACTGGCATCGGAGGGTCTTTAGTTATCTTTACGTATAATTATGAATTAAAAGGTAAAATATTTAACAAACTATTCGGTCCTATTAGTGCTTTTGTTTTTGGATGGGAAATGAAGGTTCGGTTGAATAATTTGAAAAAATATTGTGAACGGAATAATGTGCCATAAGTTGTTCAATGTGCACTAGTTATCGTTTTAGCCGAAAAGTAATATTTATAGTCAAATAATAAACTCATATTTGATCTTCTTTGTTGACGACAATAACGTGATGGCTCCACCTGATCCTTTCCCTCACTCAGAAGTGAAACATCGTAGCGCCAATGGTAGTATTGTTCGCCTATTTGTGAGTAAGCCATCGTCAGCTCTCTGTTCAAAAGTAAAACCCCCTTCTGCTAAAGCGGAAGGGGGTTTTCTTTCGTGTGGGAAATACTGATTATTCTAAGGTTGGGTTGTTTTTTTATATATTGCGAGTTTACTACATTAGTGCTAACTTATTTCAGAGTACACTCATATCTTTTTTCAGGAGAAAATTTATTGTTAACTGATAATTTGTTCACTGCATCTTTTCATAGTGATAATATTCCAGTGTGGCCTTGTCCAAAATGTGGAGTTCAATCTCTATCTTGTGTAGATAATGGTTTCGATAAAAAATACAAAGAACCTATTGACCCTAACGATCCTAATTTTGATCCAGAATGGATAGATTATCTTTTTACAATAAATTTAAAATGTTCTAACTCTTCATGTAGCTCTAAGGTGATTTGTATTGGAACTGGTGAGGTATCTCAGGAATATCTGTACGATGGTAGTGGAGAGTGGGCTTGGTTTGATAGCTTTCAACCTGAATATTTCGAACCACCTTTACAAATATTCGTACCTCCTATCAACACTCCTTTTTTAGTTAAGAAAGCCCTGAGAAACTCTTTCGCTACTTTTTTCTCATGTCCTAGCTTGAGCTTAACAGCTTTGAGATCCGCTTTAGAAGTGTTGCTCGGTGAAATGGAAATTGCATCAGTTGATATAAATGGAAAGTTTCTATCTCTAGTAAGGCGTATTGACTTATTACCTGAAGATAAAAGGAAAATAGTAGAGCCTGCAAACGCTATAAGATGGCTTGGGAATGATGGTACACATAGTGGTGGCTTTCAAGTTCGTAAAAGTGATGTGCTTGATGGCTATCGAATATTTGAGCATATACTTATTGAGCTTTACCCTGAAAAGAGAGCATCAATAGATGCTTTAGTAGCCCGTATAAATCAAGCTAAAGGATTAGGACGATAAACGCTATCAGTTTAAAATTATTAGTAATATTTTTTTTACCTTAAAATTTGATTTTAGATATTTAACAGTGTTTTTATACCTTTTTCGGATATCTATAGGAACGTATTTTAATATTGGAGCCAAAAACTATGACCACATCAAAAGTTACCTACCAAGGCAATTTACGCACACAAGCCATCCATCTACAGTCTAATAATCAAATCATTACCGATGCGCCGACAGACAATCATGGTAAGGGCGAAGCATTCTCACCGACTGATTTGCTAGCGACCAGTTTGGGCAGTTGTATCTTAACGATTATCGGTATCAAAGCCGAAGCGATGGATATCGATATCTCAGGTACGACCGCAGAAGTCACCAAAGTCATGGCTACCAAACCAAGGCGTGTGAGTGAAATACACGTTATAGTCAATTTCTCAAAGGCATTGGATGAGAGTACGCTAAAACGATTTTATAAAACTGCGTTGACATGCCCAGTAGGCAATAGCTTGGATCCTGCCATTACTCAAAATCTAGTATTTAATAATGGTACAGACGCCTAATATGGCTAATAAGACCTTACTCATCGTCGCTCATGCACCATCGCCCAATACTCAGAAATTGGCGCAGGCTGCCTATGACGGTGCCAATCATCCTGATATAGATGTCACTGTCGTTTTGAAGTCACCACAGGATACGCAGCCTGAAGATGTGTTGGCAGCTGATGCGTTGCTGTTAGGCACGACTGAAAATCTGGCGTATATGGCAGGGCTGACTAAGGATTTCTTTGATCGTTGCTACTATCCAGTGCTAGAAGAGAAGCAGGGCATGCCATTTGCGGTATACATACGGGCAGGGCATGATGGTACGGGTACTAAGCTTGCGCTCAAAACCATTATCACAGGCCTGCGTTGGTCTTGGGTGCAAGAGGCGCTGATACTACAGGGTGATTGGCAAGAGAGCTTTGCTGCGCAAGTAGAAGAGCTTGCCATGACGCTTGCTGCTGGCGTAGAAGCAGGTATTTACTAGTATTGAGACATTTGGCAGTGACTAGGGTAGGATTTGACAATGCTTATGAATCTATCGACATTAATACTAAGACGATAATAGACGGTCTGGAGAGAGTAGTCATGCATGACGCTGATGTAAATAGTGATAATCTGAATAGTAAAGTGGATATCGCTGCATTGCCGTTTTCTCAAGCGTGTGAGAATAATAAGCAGCCTATCTTAGAAGTGTTGCAAAGCGAGCTGCAAGGTTTTAATCATGTGCTAGAGATTGGCTCTGGAACTGGTCAGCATAGTGTGCATTTTGCGCCTAATCTGCCTGAGCTACAATGGCAAACGAGTGATGTGATTAGTAATCATCGGCACATAATAGCTTGGCATCATGCTTATCCTGCGCCCAATCTATATGCCCCTTTAGCGTTTGATTTGAGTACGGATGCCGTACCTGTCAATAGCCAGTTAAACTTACCTTATGATGCAATATTTACGGCCAATACGCTGCATATTATCAGCTGGGCTTTGGTTGAACGTTTATTTGCATTGGCTGGTGATGCGCTACTTACTGATGGCAAACTGATTGTATATGGCCCATTTAACGAAGAGGGTAAATATACCAGTGAGGGTAATCAGCGATTTGATGCGATGTTGAGAGCAGGCAATCCTGATAGTGGTATTCGCCATAAAGAAGACATTGTCAGTTTAGCAAAGACTCATCAACTACAACTTCTAAAAACGTATGTAATGCCTGCTAATAATCAGCTATTGGTATTTCGGAAGAATTAAATGCTTAAGATTGTATAAAAAAAGACACCTCAATGGATCATTATAAGATCTTATTGAGGTGTCTTTTTTCGTCTACTTATCTGCTTTGTGCGGTTAGACTATTTATACTCTTCTGCTAAGAAGTCCAAGTAACGCTTCCAAGAGCGTTCATCTGCACGTGCATCATATCTATCACTACCAAACACACTAAAGGCATGTGGTGCGCCGCTATAGGTGACCATCTCGTGAGGTATCTTAGCTGCTTCTAGTGTCTTACCCAAAGTCGCAAAGCTTTCTAGAGAGACAGATTGGTCAGCTGAGCCATGGAATACTAATATCTCTCCGGTGGTATTGTCATAACTTTGACCAGTTGGGATGTCAAAGGCACCGTGGAAGGGTACAAAGGCTTTTTGTGGGAATCCCGAGCGTGCTAGCTCTAGAGCAACCGTACCGCCGAAACAATAGCCCATGGTCGTGCCTTTACGCACATCGTTACCTTGTAAGCGTCCTGCATTCAATGCACCTTGTAGCAAGCGGCGCATCTTGTTGCGATCGTCATATAGCTCGCCAGTTAGACGTTTGTTTTCTTCAACAGAAGTAGGACGAATGCCTTGACCGAACATATCTGCTGCCAATACGTTGTAGCCTTCGGTGGCCAACATGTCCGCACGCTTACGCTCATAGTCAGTTAGCCCATCCCAGTCATGAATCAATAAGATAAAAGGGGCATTAGGCTTGTCGGCTTTGGCGTAATAACCTTCGTACGCTTGGTCATCGACCGTATAGGTAACGTTTTTGGTCGTAATAGCGGCCGCTGTTTGGCTGACCATTAGCCCGACAACCCCTAAAGAAGTTCCTAGTACCAATGAGCGAAAAGGACTGATGATAGAGTCTGATGAAGTAAATAACATAAGTAGCCTCACTGTTTTATAGTAAAAGAAAATGAGCGAACTAAATGGATATGCATGGTTGTAAGAAGCCATAAATCTCAAAGATACTGTTTGATGATTTATCGTAAAGAATAATTACAATAGGGAAAAGAACTATTAATCATAGCACGAGGTACAAAAAGTAATAAAGGCGTTTTTTCGTATGCAAAATTTAACCAAACATTAACAAGGAATGCCATGAATTAGTCATATTTTTTGGCTAATATTAAATACAGCTCTGCATAGAGCCTACTTTTAATGACTAGCTAGGATGCATAATGAATAATAATATTGATCATACCGACCCCGCTAAAGACATGAACACTGAACGTGGTAATGGTGGCGAGACCCATCAGCGTGCCAGTGATGACGCTAAAGTTTTGACGACGCAACAAGGCGTTGCCATATCTGACAATCAAAACTCTCTAAAATCTGGCAGTCGTGGACCCACATTGCTAGAGGATTTCGTACTGCGTGAAAAGATTCATCATTTTGACCATGAGCGTATTCCTGAGCGTATCGTCCATGCGCGTGGTAGTGCTGCACACGGTTATTTTGAGCTGACCGAATCACTAGAAGAATATACCACGGCGAAAATTCTGACCGAAACAGATAAGCAGACGCCTTTATTTACCCGTTTCTCTACCGTTGCTGGTAATAAAGGATCAAAAGATACGCCACGTGATGTCCGTGGTTTTGCTGTGAAAATCTATACTGAAGAAGGTAACTGGGATATCGTCGGTAACAACATGCCGATTTTCTTTATCCAAGATGCGATGAAGTTCCCAGATTTGATTCATGCGGTAAAACCAGAACCTGATCGCGGCTTCCCACAAGCGGCATCTGCGCATGATACCTTTTGGGATTTTGTATCATTGACTCCTGAAACCATGCATAACTTGATTTGGCTAATGAGCGATCGTGGTCTACCGCGTAGCCTACGTATGATGGAAGGCTTTGGTATTCATAGCTATCGTCTCATCAATGAAGAAGGCAAGAGTACCTTTGTACGTTTCCATTGGAAGCCAGTACTGGGTGTGCAGTCAACCACATGGGATGAAGCAGTGAAAATATCGGGTGCTGATCCTGATTACCATCGTCGTGATTTGTTTGAATCAATCAATAATGGCGACTATCCTGAATGGGAATTTGGTGTTCAGTTATTTACCGAAGAAGAAGCCAATGCGTTTCCGTTTGATCATTTAGATGCGACCAAACTGATTCCAGAAGAGATGGTGCCAGTGAAGGTAGTGGGTAAAATGGTGCTCAACCGCTACCCAGATAATTTCTTTGCAGAAACGGAGCAAGTGGCATTCTGTCCATCACATCTACCACTAGGTATCGACTTCAGTAACGATCCATTATTGCAAGGTCGTCTATTCAGCTATCTAGATACCCAGCTATCACGTTTGGGCTCGCCAAACTTTGCACAAATCCCAATCAATGCACCAAAATGTCCATTTGCGAACAATCAGCAAGATGGTCATATGCAAATGCAAGTACCAAAAACTCGCACGCTTTATGAGCCACAGAGCTTAGATCCAACGAGACCTCGTGAAAGTGCCAAACGTGGCTTTGAGTCATTCCATGAGCAGTTGGATGATGGCGTCAAAGGTCGCGTACGTGCAGAGAGTTTCGCCGATCACTATAGTCAGCCGCGTATGTTCTATCGTAGCCAAACACCGACGGAGCAAGCACACATTGCAACGGCGTATGCCTTTGAGCTAGGTAAAGTAGATACGGCACATGTACGTGCTCGCATGCTTGGTCATTTGATTCATATCGATGAAGACTTGGCCAATCGTGTGGCAATAGCGCTCGGTATGGAGTTACCAGAGCCTGCTGATGCTGCGGCACCTGTATTAGACATGGCAACGTCTAAAGCAATACAAACTATTGGCTTAACTCCTGACAGCCTAAAAGGTCGTATGATCGGTATCTTGGTTGCAGAAGGTTCTAATAGTAGTGAAGTCAAGAAATTCGAAGATGCTGCTAAGGCGCAGGGTGCTAGTGTCAAGATAGTAGCACCTAATAAAGAAGTGGTACTGGATGATGGCACCCGTATACAAGCCGATGAGCGTCTCGCTGGTGGCCCGTCAGTGATGTTCGATGCGGTAGTGAGTATCATCATGCCTGAACAGGCTAAGAAGCTCGCAAAAGACAGCTCAGCATTAGATTGGTTCAACGATGCTTACAACCATTGTAAAGCGATTGCTTATTGCGGTGCGACGGATGAATTCATTTTGAGTAAACTCCCTGTTGAAAAAGACAGTTTTGTCACGCCACTGGCTGAACTAGATAGCTTCATTGAAAATGCGAAGTCTCGTCTGTGGGAGCGTGAGCCAAAGGTACGTGATTTGGCGTAATTAATCTCACACAGTTTCCAAATACGTTAAATTTCTTCAGAAACTCAGCCTATGTGCTGAGTTTTTGTTTATGTGAGGAAAAGTGGTTTATAGTCACAAGCGTTCACTCAAAGTCATTACAATATGAATAGTGAGGGTTATACTAAAGTCTACTAAGGCGCGTTAAAAGCGTCTCCTATGGTAGGACGACTATAGTGACCAATCATGTAGCAGGGAATGCAAATGAGTTTATGTGAAATTGTACGTTTAGAAGGATATATTCAAAGCACATATCTGGCGGTATATCCAGATAAGATTATGCTGCTAGATGGGGCGTGTCGCCCTGATGTGCCGATGGTATTAGATTATATTAAAACGACGTTACAGAGACCAGTCACCGACCTAAAAGTAGTCGTGGTCACTCATATGCATCCAGATCATGCAGGTGGGGCACATAAGTTCCGAGAGCAGACAGGTTGCCTAATTGTCTCAGCAGACAAAGATACGCAGTGGTATAGCCGTATCGCTGGGCGTACCATGCACCTTGTAGATATGAATCTTGCGCATTATGTGGCGAGACGTCAAGGTCGCTCTCCAAAAAATCTATATTATCCAGCACATCTCAAAGCCGACATCACCGTTGGTGAGGGTGACTGTGTGCCGGGGTTTGATGAGTGGCAGGTGTTAGAGACCCCAGGACATACAGACCGCGATTTATCTTTGTTTCATTTGCCCAGTCGACAGGTCTATACGGCTGACTTAATCATCAAGCTACGCCATAAGTTTGTGGCGCCTTTCCCCGTCTATGATCCTAAAGTTTATATTCAATCACTCCAAAAGATAAAAGCGTTAAAGCCTTCTGTAGTCATGATGGCACATGGGTATGAGCTGGCGATAGATGACGCAACTTTTGATATGTTGATTACGCAAGCGCCCAAGCATCCACGTACAATTAAAGACACGATCAAGCATAAACTGCTGTGGCGAAAAAATAGCGACTTTACTGTCTTTAAGAAAAAACGAAAAAAAAAATAAAATTTAAACGAAAAAAAGCCCAGTTACTATGCGATATAGTAACTGGGCTCTCTAAATATGGTGGGCCGACCGCGACTCGAACGCGGGACCAATTGATTAAAAGTCAACTGCTCTACCAACTGAGCTATCGGCCCTGAAGAGCGTATAAAAAGCACTGCTTTTCAACTCTACAAGTGAATTTACAGTTTCGTAAATTCGGTGAAGTTTTCTAAAAGAAACCTTCTTAAACTTTGTGACTTATTATGCCGCTACCTGATAGGGTGGGGTACACAACAAGCGTAATACTAAATATGGTGGGCCGACCGCGACTCGAACGCGGGACCAATTGATTAAAAGTCAACTGCTCTACCAACTGAGCTATCGGCCCTGAGCGAGGATAAAATGAAGTACTACTTCATCCGAGTGCAAGAGGATTTACATTTTCGTAAATTCTAAAAACTCGATATCAACACTAGGTTTGCATTTAACTGCAAGTCAAAGTTCTTTAAACAAAAACTTTGTTAAACAAACTCAATATTAATAAACACATTAAGCTTGCTTAAACGTTTAAAGAGTTTGTATCCCTAAACGTGAGAGCACATTATATATATAATTATGACAATTACAACCCTAGATGAGAAAAAAAGTGAAAATATCAGGAAAAAAGTCATATTTCTTCAGGATTTCGTTATTAGAGCCGTTTTAGACTCTAAATATTCTGATTTAGTGCGTTAATTATTAACTATTAGTCTCTAGAAAGTGCGTCTACAGGGTCAAGTTTGGCAGCATTACGGGCAGGCAAGAAGCCAAAAACAACCCCGATGAGCGTTGAGCATACGAAAGCTGCAATAATAGAAGTTGATGAATAGATAACTTTAAAACTATCGCCGCCCAATCGATTGATCAATTCGCCAATGGCAAAGGCCATACCAATACCCAGTAAGCCCCCTAAAATACAGACCAGTACTGCTTCTATCAAAAACTGCTGCATAATATCACTTTGCCGTGCGCCTACGGCCATTCGTACTCCAATCTCATTGGTACGCTCGGTCACAGACACCAGCATGATATTCATAACGCCAATACCACCAACTATTAATGAGATAACGGCAACAGAGGAGATAAGCAACGTCATGGTGCCTGTCGTCGATTCAATGGTCTGACGAATAGAGTCTGAGTTACGAATCTCAAAGTCATCTTTGCCATGGCGACCTTCTATTAAGTCGGAGATAGCAGACTCAGCAGCGCTAGATGAGATGCTGTCATCTAACAATGCAATAAAACGGTCGATATTAGCACTACCAGTAATACGTGACATCACCGTGGTATAGGGCATATATATGGTAGGTGTGGTAACGTCAGGGCCAAAACCACTGTCGCTTTCCTCTAAGACGCCAATAACTCGCCCAGGTACACTACCGATGAGCAGTACTTCACCAACTGGGTTTGCAACGTCTGAAAAGAAGGCTTCTTGAGCATTGCTATCAATAATAATGTCCTGACTGCGCAGGCTGATACTTTGCGCATCAAACCCTTGACCCAGTGCTAACGTCTCACCAGTAACCCCTAGGTAGTATTCACCAACACCATTGACAGTTGAGCTCTCTTCTACACCGCGATAACGCACACTAGAGGTAGCATTCACTTGAGGGCTGACATTAACGACATAAGGTTGATTGCCGACCGCTTCTGAGTCTTCTGGGGTCAGGTTGTCATCATTGTAACGGCGTCTTGGGTCGCCTCTAGGGTAGCCGTCGTTCACTGTTATAGTATTGGTACCGAGTGAGCTGATATTCGCGAGAATTTGCTGTTGCGAGCCTTGACCTAAACCCACAATAGAAACAACTGCTGCAATGCCGATAATAATACCGAGCATGGTCAATAGAGTGCGCATTTTGTGAGCCCGCATGGCAAGCAGCGACATCTTAAATGCTTCAAAAAAGCGATCGATAAAACTGGCAAACGCGCTTTTTCGGTGTTGACTAAGAATAGGCTCAGGCTGTTTTTCAGTTCGTTTGTAATGCTCAGTTTTATAATCAGCAATAACATAGCCATCTTTTAGCTCAATCACGCGTTCGGCTTGGGCGGCAAGCTTGGGATCATGGGTTACCATAATAATGGTATGACCTTGATCATTTAGGTCATGTAAGATGGCCATCACATCTTCGCCAGATTTACTATCTAGCGCACCCGTTGGCTCATCGGCTAAGATAACATCGCCACCATTCATCAGAGCACGAGCAACCGAGACGCGCTGCTGCTGACCACCTGAGAGCTGGCTAGGTCGATTGTTTACCTTTTCTCCCAGTCCTAAGTCTGTCAGGAGCTTTTCGGCACGATTGATGCGTGCCTCAGTATTCATGCCAGCATATACGGCAGGGACGGCGACATTGTCTTTGGCATTGATATCACCGAGCAGATGATAACGCTGAAAAATAAACCCAAAGTGCTCACGGCGCAATTTAGCCAGTTCATCAGCATCTAGCCTGTTTGCTGATTGGCCATAAATTTTATAATCACCAGCTGATGCTTGGTCTAAGCAGCCCAAGATGTTCATTAAAGTGGACTTGCCTGAACCTGATTGCCCGATAATAGCGACCATCTCACCTTGATTGATGGTTAGGTTGATATCATGCAAGACTCGAATGGTTTGCTCACCAGCAGGAAACTCTCGAATAATCCCTGACAGCTGCATAATAGGATTATCAGCGATGGAGGATCCATTATTCTTTGGGGATTCTGCTGAGACGTCAGCGCTCATGGGCGACGGTTTAGAAGATTGAGATATAGTCATAGCAATGTCTTTAATCAAGTGTCGTGAGCGTCGGTGTAGCAGAGCTGATTTGTACCAGCTCTATTACAATCAACATATACAAAGAATAGGTTACATTCCTGGAATGCCACCACCACCGCCAGGTCCGCGAGATTTACCACTACCTGATTTTTTCGTGCTCTCTCCACTGATGATAACTTCTTCGCCTTCTTTTAAACCACTCAAGATTTGCGCATTTACTCGGTTGTCGATACCTACTGTTACTGCCCGTTCTTCGACGCTACCGTCAGCGTTTAGTACTCGTACATATTTGCTAGTTTGGGCTTGACCTTCTACTTTCTTTTTAGCAGACCTTTCTTGTACAACCGTTGATGGTACCAGCAGTGCATCTTTGGCTTCATCAATAATGACATAGATCTGAGCGGTCATATCGATACGAAACAAACGATCAGGGTTGGGCACCTCAACGTAGCCCACATAATAGATAGCAGAATCGGTTGAGCTGGTTTCACTGATCTCTTCTGGAGCTGGTTCAATAGCGGTTAAGATGCCATCATATTGCTTATCTGGGTTGCCGATGATATTGAAGTAAGTCGACATACCAGCATTGACATTAATAACGTCAGCTTCAGATATCTGTGCGTTGATACGTACTGTCGATAAGTCAGCTAAAGTCACTAGCGTTGGCGCTGTTTGACTGGCGTTAACAGTCGTACCTTGTTCCGTGGTAATCGATACCACCGTTCCTGATATAGGAGCACGAATGGTCGTGTAATTTAGATCTTCTTGGGCCGTGTTTACATCGGTCTGAGACTTGCGTAGCGCAGCTTTTTGGCTGTTAATGGTGGCGTTTGCTGTTACAACAGCGGCTTTGGCATTATCAATATCTGCTCGCGCACTATCAACGGCAGCTTGGGCTGTTTGTACTGTAGTGGCTTGGGTGTCGTATTCTTGTTGTGAGATTGCATTGATTTCAACCAGTGATTTTAGGCGGGCAAAATCAGCTTGCGCTTGTTTGAGCTCTGCTTGCTGACTGGCAAGCGCAGCATAAGCACTTTTTAGGCTGGCTTGCTTACTCAATGCATCTGCTTCGGCGCTTTCTATGGCAGCCTCACTTTGCTCAAGCGTTGCTTGTTGGTTGCTCAGCGTGTTCTTTTGCGTGACTTGGTCAATTTGAGCGATTAGGTCGCCTTGCTTAACTTCATCACCTACTTCAACATAGAGTCGTTTTACTTCGCCAGAAACCTGAGAACCAACATCAACGGTATTGAGCGCTTTAACTTTACCTGATGCCATGACATTATTTTCGATATCACCAACCTCAACCGTGGCGGTTAAGTAGTTTGGCCCTACTTCTTCAGGTTTCAGAAAGTGATAGGCCAAAGCCGCTACTGCTACGACAATTAAGGCAATAACACCCCACTTAATAGCAGATTTTTTACTCATTTTACGCATGACTATTATCCAACCACAAAAGAATCAATTGTAGGTATAGTAACGGCTTGATGAAAAAAAGAAAATGGTTATTAGTTTGCGAAAGGTTAAGCGTGCTGTGAGCATGGTGGGAATAGAGAAAGAATCATCAATGATGAATCAGAAAGGTAATTGGGAAGTGTTAGCGCTGAGAGTTATTGTGCCGTAAACAAACGCTTTCCTGATAACTCAAGTGCTGCTTGCAATAGTAGCTCCCATGCGGGTTGACGAATCAGTCCTTTGATTGCTTGGTCGCAGCGATAAAGTAGGGCAGGCCATTCAGCCGTGTGCGTTTTGGATTGGCGGCGACAGGCTTGTTGATACAGTCCTTGCTTACTGCGCCAAATGCCAAGCGCTTGCGGGTCTTGTCCATCCAACAGTTGTATAATTTGACGCATGTCTTTACTAATCGCCCATAATACTAAGGTCGTCGGCTCATCAGTCGCTTTGAGCTGAAAGATGATTTTTGCCACTTGTGCGCTATTACCTACCAGCATCGCATCTGATAAATCAAAGACGCTAAATTGAGCGTCACTGACCAATGCTGCTTGTAGATCTTTGATATCCAAAGCGACGTTTGTAGTAGGGTTTTTAGCAGCACTGCCTGCTTGGTCAGCGTCATGCCCATTGTCCAGATGACTGTTGTCTACATGAGTGTTTGCCGATAACTGCGGTGCAAACAAATAAGACAGCCGCCATAAGGTTTGGTAAGCGCTCAGTAAATGGTGCTCAGTATGTGACATGAGCAGTTGCCAAGCATCTTGAGACAGCGTTAGACCAAACTGTTGGGCTTGTGTCTGCAATAGCTGCTGGCGTTGCTTTTCATTGTATAAATTACAATCAATGATGTGACCGTATTGAGCAAATGCGGCAAACCATTTACTACTTTGGGCTCGCTTGTCTTGTTTGGGTGTCAGCCATAGGAGACTGTGACTGTGTGCACCTGTTTGTGCATCGACGGCGAAGCGTTCTAATTCGGCGATAACAGCTTTATCGGGTTTATGATTGCCGGTCACGATTAAGGCACTGGCATCATCAAACAACGATTGGCTACCCAGCTCTGACAGCACCTCTTGCCAGCTTTTAACCGATATCAGCTCTATGCGCTTGATGGCATAATTCTGTGCGCGCCAATGTGGACGCATCGCATCGATAAGCCATTGACTGAGCAACGGCTCATCACCGTGCGCCAGCCACAAGCCCGCTACTGCAACGGAGGGTTGTAGTAGTTTTGGATAGGCTTGTATAAAGGTATCTTGCATAGATAGATGGGTAGTACACAGGTTGATGAAAATATAAGTATTAAACGTACCGTATTGAGGCGTTTTTAAGGCGTTGGTACGACCACTGCTGTCGATGCTGAGCCATTAGCGACTTTCACCGGTATGTTAGTGCCAGTGGACGGTACTCTAGGCAGAGAGATAGCAACATACTGATCAGTGATACGACGTGCCAAACTATCATAGAGCCATTCACGGGTTTGATCGCCTTGCTGATCATCCGTACTCACCGAGGCATCATTATACTGATAGCTGCGCTCGATCTGGATAGGGTTGCTCAGTGTGACCGGCTTACCGTTTTCAGTGGTTTGATAGCTAACATTTGCTGATATGACCAATCGAATCTCTGTTAAAACGCCGACCAATTCATACTGCTTAAAGCGAATATTACTGACATTGATAGTAGAGACGGGTTCAGCGCTGGCTTGTCTATTATTAAGAGCAACGTCCGAGGCAGTCATATTACTAATAACTTCGACACCTAGTTTTTCTAGGCGTCGTGTTAATGGTAGCTTAAGTGGGAAAGAAGTGCGATTGTCTTCGATGATGACCGCTGTTTTGGCCACATCGAGTAGCATTGGCGCATCATAGCCTCGCAGCTCAAAGCCGCAACCACTAAGCGCAGCCGTTGCACCGAGTACCGTAAACATCGGTAGCGCAGTAAATAATGCAGTCACTAGTTTTTGTCCACCGGACTTTTTTGCAGTAGGGCTTTGTTCACTGAGACTGCCTTGATGCTTATACGACATATCGCTATCCTCAAATTATAATAAGGCTTAGATAGAGTATCCACTAAGCCTAAAATATCTAACCTACAACCACAATATTTACAAGCTTATTTGGGACGACGATTTCTTTTTTGATTTCGCCAGTGATGAATTTTGCCACACTTTCCATGGTTCGAGCTTGGGCTTTTAACTGCTCTGGATCGCTATTTGGCGCCACATCCATCTTACCGCGCATTTTACCATTGACCTGTACAACCATCGTGATCATGTCCTGCACCAGTGCAGCTTCATCAACGGCTGGATAGTTAAGCGTAACGGTGTCTAGGCCTAACTGCTCAAGTAAATGCTCACCAACGTGCGGTGCATACACTGATAACATGATAAGCAAATCAGTCACTGCCTCGTGCTGTACTTTTAGGTCTTGCTCATTAGCTGCTTTAAAGCTCGTAAGCTCATTGGCAAGCTCCATAAGGCTTGATACTGGTGTGTTCAATGCCAAACGATCACCTAAATCATTATCAATTTTGGCAATGGTTTCATGAGTCTTACGACGTAGGTTTTTGGCTGCTTTGCTCAAATCATCAGTATTCAATGCTTCGCTATTGAGCGTCGCAAGATCTAAGTTCGCTGCGGTAAGCGCTTGCGTATGCTCTGTCGCCAAACGCCATACTTTTTTAACGAAATTATAAGGACCTTTTAACGCATCGTCTGACCATTCTAGCGTTTGATCAGCAGGCGCAGTAAATAGCGTGTATAGACGAACGGTATCAGCACCATATTTGTCGATGGTGATTTGTGGATCGACACCATTATTTTTTGACTTAGACATTTTTTCGATTTTGCCAATGGTTACTGGCTGTCCATCAGTCTTTAAGATGGCTTTGATCGGCTGACCACGCTCGTCATAATCGATGTCGACATCTTCGGTAAAGTAGTAAGTGGTACTACCATCAGCATTGACACGATAGAAAGTACCTGCAAGTACCATACCTTGGGTCATCAAGTTGGCAAACGGTTCGTTTCCTGAGACTAAGTTTTCGTCACGCATGAGTTTATGGAAGAAACGTGCGTAAAGTAGATGCATAACCGCGTGCTCAACACCACCGATGTACTGGTCGACAGGCAGCCATTTGTTGGCGGCAGATTTGTTGACCATGCTTTGCGCATCATTTGGGCTAGCAAAGCGAGCGTAATACCAGCTTGACTCAACAAAGGTGTCAAAGGTATCGGTTTCACGCTCAGCAGGGTTACCACATTTAGGGCAAGTGGTATTTACAAATTCTGGGATGTTTTTGAGTGGGTTACCGCGTCCATCAGGAACGACATCAGTCGGTAAGATAACTGGCAAATCTTGCTCTTCGACAGGTATCGTGCCGCAATGTTCACAATTGATCATTGGGATAGGGCAGCCCCAATAGCGTTGACGCGATACACCCCAATCACGTAAGCGATATTGGATTTTTTTCTTGGCCAGCTCTTGTGGCTCAAGTTTGGCAAGCATGGCTTCGAACGCTTGCTCAAAATCTAGACCATCAAATTCGCCTGAATTGACTAAGGTATTGCGTTCAGTATAGGCAAGATTGATTTTAGTATCATTCGCTTTGGCATCTGTTTCTGCTTCATCAAAATATCCTGCAGGAATGTCGATGACTTGCTTAATAGGCAGACTGTATTTGGTAGCAAACTCATAGTCACGCTCATCGTGTGCCGGTACAGCCATAACCGCACCTGAACCGTAGCTCATAAGCACATAGTTGGCCACCCAAACAGGCACTTCTTCACCTGTCAGTGGATGAGTCACGGTCAGACCTGTATCCATACCGATTTTTTCAGCTTTGGCTAAATCTGCTTCAGCGACTGAGCCTTTTTTGCACAGAGCACAAAAATCTGAAATGGCTTTATTATTCTCAGATGCGTACTGTGCGAGCGGATGCTCTGCGGCAACAGCGACATAAGTAACACCCATCAAGGTGTCAGGGCGGGTAGTGAACACGTCTAAAGTGTTGGTTTCACCAGCCAACTCATATGGGAAATGCACTTCCATACCCGCACTACGACCAATCCAGTTGCGCTGCATCGTCAATACTTCAGATGGCCAATGACCTTCCAAATCATCCAAATCATCCAATAGCTCATCGGCATAATCAGTGATATTGAAGTAGTACATTGGGATGTCGCGCTTTTCAACTGCAGCGCCACTGCGCCAGCCTTTACCATCGATGACTTGTTCATTGGCCAAGACAGTATTGTCAATCGGATCCCAGTTGACCGTCGCTAGCTTCTTATAGACTAAGCCTTTTTTGTATAGCTGCAAGAACAACCACTGTTCCCACTGATAATACTCAGGGCTACAAGTGGCAAATTCACGTGACCAGTCAATAGATAGGCCCAGCAATTTAAGCTGTGCACGCATGTTATCAATGTTGGCAAATGTCCATTTGGCAGGTGGTGTTTGGTTCGCGATCGCAGCGTTTTCTGCTGGCAGGCCAAAACCATCCCAACCCATTGGTTGCATGACTTCGTAGCCTTTGAGGCGGTAGTAACGGCTCAGCACATCCGAGATGGTATAGTTACGCACATGGCCCATATGCAGCTTGCCACTTGGGTAAGGGAACATAGACAGCATATAACGACTTGGCTTGTCGCTAGGCTCATTGCCCACTTCATAGCGCTTGTCAGTTGCCCATTTGGCTTGTTGCGCAGCTTCGATAGCTTGTGGGTTATAATAATTGTTTTCTGATTGGTCAGATGTCACAGTATTACTCATAGTGGGCTCTAGATTGAATATTTTGATAAGAAAATTAGATACGCTAGAATAGCGCAAATCGGCAAAAAATGCGATGGGGCAACGCAATAATAGAGCAGTATTAAGAAGTATATGACGACTTATGAATTGATATTTAGTGCAACCCGCCTTTGAAGTCCGATTCGCTATACACTACGAACCGATAGAAATGGAAAGAATGAAACTGCTCACGCCAAGGGCAAAGTGGCTACTAATAGCATTAATTCTGTTCTGTCTCGCTGTTTAGCTATTTCTAATTTTTAAGTAAAACGCACATAATCTATATTATATTTAAAGGAATAAAAATGACCATCACTATTTACGGTATCAAATCATGTAGCACCATGAAAAAAGCGTTTACCAAGTTGGATGAATTGAATATAAGCTACGATTTCAATGATTATAAGAAACAAGGTGTTGATAATGAAACAGTACAGCGTTGGGTAGATGAGCTAGGCATTGATAAAGTATTGAATAAGCGTGGCACCACATGGCGCAAGCTGACCGACGAGCAAAAGCAATCAGCTGATGCCAATGTAGATAACGCGATTGACCTGCTAGTAGAGAATACCAGTATGATTAAGCGTCCGATTGTAGAAGGTCAGATCGACGATAAAAACCAAGGTCAGTCGATATTACTGTGCGGTTTTGATGAGGCTGTATTCGATACAACTTTTTCATAAAACAGCTATCACTTTGACACGTTATAAACTATGATTTCATCAATGGAATTAAGTTTGCTCGTTTATAATGTTCAAGGATAAAATCATGAAAAAACTATTACTAATAGCCGCCCTTGCAGCAGCACCTCTCATGGTCACAAGCGTGCAAGCGGCGGACACTTCTACTAAGATTACCTTCGCAAAAGACAGCTATTGCGGTAGCTTTACAGGTAACATTAAAAACGGAAAAGTGTTTCGTCTATGGCTTGCATCAGATCAGAACTTAGTGATTCGTAATGTTGGTGATGACCGCATCAATATGGCTTATGTCTCAGGGCCAAGTGGTCGTTTGGATGGTGATCGCTATGACAATGAAACGTCTTACATTACTGAGAGTAAAGGCAATCATTATATGAAGGTTTATGGCAATAGTAGCCATAGTTCTGTCGAGTTCTGTGCTTATTAAATTTCTCTCGTTTAAATGAGCATCGATAGACCATAAAAAAGCCCGATCTTGGTATCCAAGCTCGGGCTTTTCAGTGTTAGTATCAGTGTTAGTAATTATAGGCTGCTAGCGCAATTATGAATCCAATTCACGACTGATTAATGTACCGACACCTTCATTGGTGAAAATCTCAAGCAAAGTAGCATGAGGCACACGGCCATCGACAATAACAGCGCTTTTTACGCCACTACGTACGGCATCAAGCGCACACTGAATTTTAGGAATCATGCCACCTGAGATGGTGCCATCTTCGATTAAGCTGTCGACTTTCTTTGGTGTTAGTCCAGTCACGACTTCGCCATCACGACCCAATACGCCTTTGATGTTGGTCAGCAGCATTAACTTTTCGGCTTGCAAAAACTCTGCGACTTTACCTGCGACTAGATCAGCATTGATGTTATAGGTATTGCCTTCGGCATCGACGCCGAGTGGGGCGATGACAGGGATAAAGTCAGACGCAATGAGCATGTTAATCACGTCTTTATTGACACTGACCACATCACCGACGAACCCTAGGTCTATCGGAACAGCGATACCATCTTCGCCGATTTTTTCCATCTTTAACTTTTTGGCTAGGATTAAGTTGGCATCTTTACCAGTTAGGCCAATCGCGCGTCCACCATGCTTATTGATTAAGCTAACAATCGATTTATTGACGCCGCCGCCTAACACCATCTCGACGATATCCATGGTGCTTTTATCAGTGACTCGCATACCATCGATACGTTTAGACTGACGACCAAGCTCTTTTAACAAGTTATCCACTTGCGGGCCACCGCCATGTACGACGACAGGATGCATGCCAACGGTTTTTAACAAAACGATATCGCGGGCAAATGAGCTTTCAAGCGCAGGATCAGTCATCGCATTGCCGCCGTATTTGACGACGATGATCTTATCGACAAAGCGCTGGATATAAGGCAGTGCCGTGGTCAATACTTCAGCGGTGTTTTTGGCATCATCTAAGTTAAGCGTCATTACAAACTCCTAAAGTACGGTTTTGAGCGGGTTGGTTATTTATGCGATATAAATCTATCGCCATTATTAATATTATTAATAAGGTCATAATGTGTTTAATACAATTATTCGGCAGGAATAGCGACAATTTTGGCTGCCAATTCTTTATCAAATGGGCGACATAATGCGGCAAATTTTGCCTGAATATCTGTTAGATCATCGATGCTATCACCAGCAAAGCGTGCCGTCAGATGGTGACTGGTGTTTGATTGGCGCAGCACCCCAAAGCCATGTGGAAAATCCAAACGAACGCCATCGATACAGCTCAGCGTTGTCCCTATGGGCATTAAGTCTCTGGCTTGCTTGAGTGTTAAGTGAGGCTCTACCACTGAGCAGTGACAATCTAATAGCAGGTCAGTATTTATCAAATGATGGTCAGAATCTGCTGCTGTCGCTTCCAAAATTTGGCGTAAGTAACGACAGAATCTGGCCAGCTGCTCTACGAGTAAATACTCTGTTCCAAAAGTTGTTGGCATCGGCAAATAATGATCTGCTGTACTCACCACTGCAGGGAAACCTTCCGTAATGTCTGTCAGTGCTTGTTTGCTATCGACCAGATTGTCAGTAGCCAACCAGTGTAGCAGTCGTAATGCTGCGTACATGGCATCATCATAAACAATAAAGCGGCTGTCATTAAATATAAAGTGCCCTGATAACTCTCCAGCAAAGACAATTTGATAATTAGAGCGCTGTATCTGTTGGCGCATAAAACTGCTACCCGTTCTACTCATTACAGGTGTTGCATCAAGATCAGATAACAGCTTTGGTAAATGATGTGAGCATTTAATATCAAAAAGGACTTGAGGTGAGCGTTGCGAGCTTATTGAGTCTGTATCGTATACTGAGTCTGCATCAGATAAACTGTCAGGGCGTTCCGCGATAGCCACTTGCGCTAATAGATATAGCAAATGATCAGGCGAGACGACTTTGCCGTTGGTATCGACGATCATCAGTCGATCACCATCACCGTCAAAGGCAATTCCTATATCTGCTTGATGGTGAAGTACGTTTTGCTGTAATTGTGTGAGACGGTGCGGTTCAGTAGGGTCAGGATTGCCAGAGGGAAAGTTTCCATCTGGTCTGTCATTAATCATGATGACATCTTGGCAGAAATAGCCAAATAAACGCTGTGCAATAGCGCTGGTCGCGCCATGCATACAGTCAATAACGACTCGAAAATCAAGTTTAGATAAGGGCTGTTGAGTAACTGTTGCATGCTGTCTATTTGCATCGAACTTATTAAATTGATAGATTTGCTGAAAGACTTCAGCGATAGCCTCAATGTAAGCCGTTGCTATCTGCTCAGTAGATAAGTCAGCCTGTTGACTATGAACGAAATTATCAGTCGTGCATGAGAGTTCATCTTGACGATGAGGTTTGTGTTTAAGGCAATGCTCTGTTCTATCACTCATTATCAGCTTTTGCAAATACAGCTGTTGGTAGAGTGATTGAATCTCTGCACTGCTAGGAGATTGGTGGTTGACTAACCACTTAACGCCTAAAATTTCTTTAGCAGAATGACTGGCCGTCACAATGATGCCATGTCCCTGATATTGCTCTGCCCAAAAGACCATCATTGGCGTAGTGACGAGACCTAGTTGCACCACTTGCAAACCACGTCGAGCCAATATATCAGCGAGTTTCTGTGCAATAGTATTACTACCATTACGCACATCATAACCAATCACGATAATGGTTTCTGAAGAAGTTGACGATTGTGTTAGTAGACTGTTTTTTGAATCGTTATCTTCTGATGGACAAAGTAGACCATGATAGAGGTAAGCAAAAGCATTGCCGAGCGCTTGTATAAAGTCAGTGGTGAAATGCTGGCGTGAACCACGAATATCATAAGCACGAAATAAGGATTGCTGCGCAGCAAAAGGTGGCATCGCTTACTCT
Source organism: Psychrobacter sp. NZS113 (assembly GCF_015864825.1). Lineage (GTDB taxonomy): Bacteria > Pseudomonadota > Gammaproteobacteria > Pseudomonadales > Moraxellaceae > Psychrobacter. The sequence continues at coordinate 391,902 of NZ_JADYWL010000004.1, read as the reverse complement.
CCTTATAATCGTGGTTATGATGGTTGTGACTATTATTGTTAATATCGTGATTGTTATCATCGTCATTGTTATTATCTTGATGATTAACAATAGTTAAAACGATAAATCAGTCATGGTTGCTGATTGATTACTGGCGACCTGAATGTCCAAATCCACCAGCACCGCGCTCGCTTTCATCACTGAACTCTGTTACCACTGAAAACTCAGGGCGAGCGACAGGTACAACGATATATTGTGCCATACGCTCTGCTGGATTAAGCACAAAGTCATCGTTACTGCGATTCCAAATACTAACCATCAGCTCACCTTGATAATCAGCATCGATCAGCCCAACCAGATTACCTAAGACGATACCGTGCTTATGACCAAGACCTGAACGCGGTAAAATCATACCTGCATAATTCGGATCTTGGATATAAACGGCGAGGCCTGTGCCGATTAAGTGTGTTTCACCTGCTTTAATAGTTAATGGCTCATCGATGCAAGCGCGCAAGTCGATACCCGCACTGCCATCGGTGGCACGAGTCGGAAGAGAAAATGCTGCGTCTTCGATAATTTTAGGGTTGATAACTTTAACTTGTACAGCTTGCATAACGAACTCACTTAACGATTTGATGGTTTTTAAATGATGTTTTTGAACTAGGGCTTTGAACAAAATGTATTCAGTGTTTTTATATAAATAACAATTCTATATTTTGATTGGGCAATTCAGCAATTGATTATAGTATTAATACGCTGGCTAAGCCTAAAAATGACATAAAACCGACAATATCCGTAACAGTTGTTAGGATAACGGAAGCAGATAGCGCAGGGTCGATATTCATACGTTTGAGCATCAGCGGTATACTGATGCCTGAGACGTTGGCGGCCGTCATATTAATCGCAATGGCGAAGCCAATGACCGCACTAATCTTAATATCATGAAACCATAGCTGGGCAATAAACGCCATGATTATAGCCCATATGATGCCGTTTATAGCGCCGACCCACAGCTCTTTGTTTAACAGCCACACGCGGTTAGAACCACCGATTTGACCCATAGCCATACCGCGAATGACAACGGTAAGGGTCTGTGATCCAGCAATACCGCCCATACTGGCGACCACTGGCATGAGTATCGCTAGCGCCACGACTTGTGCTAGTACTTCCTCAAACTGTCCAATTACCGCTGCGGCCAATAGGGCGGTACACAAGTTAATACCTAGCCAAACACTACGGCTTTTGGCGCTGGTTAAGATAGGGGCAAATAGCTCTTCATCTTGACTAACACCCGCCAGGTTTTTCATAGTGCTGTCGACATCATCTTGGATAATCTCCATGATGTCCTCACCATTTAACTGACCGACCAGCTCGCCATGGCTGTTAGTAACAGGGGCAAAGCGAATATCTTCTGAACGAAAAATCGCAGCGGCATCTTGAATATCTAGACGATCATTGATCGTGATGGCGGTGTCAATCAATTCGGATACTAAAGTGGTTTGATGGTGTTTAATCAAATCAACCAAACTTAATAGACCTAATAGTTGCTGGCTTTGATCAACCACCAATAGCTCTTGGCTTTCATCATCGAGGAGGTCATCGTTCTCTCGTAGCCAATGCTGTACTTCTGTTAGCGTGATGTCTTCTCGCACCTGAATAATATCAGGATCCATGTAGCTGCCAACTTCCCAATCCTCATAAGTATCGAGTTTATTGACCTGAACGCGGGTTTCTTCGTCTAGCGTTGCCATGACAGAGGTACGTACGCTCTCGGTCACGGTATCCAAAATCTCAGAGATGTCTTGTGCATCGAGGTCTTGGGTAAATAGAGAAATCTCTTTTGAAGAGATGTTCTCCATCAATGGCTGGCGCGTATCGACATCTAGCTCAGCGAGGACTTCACCTTTAATACTCTCTGGAACCTGCGCCCAAATTAATAGCCGGTTTTGAGTCGGGAAAGACTCTAATAAGTTGGCAATCTCATATTCTGACTGCTTTTCTAAAAACTCGGTAATGGCTTCATATGCCTTGTCAGCTACCAATCCCTGTAGATACAGCAGCTTATATTCAGCATTATATTCAGCTGGATTATAATCTCCCTGTAGCGTAGATGGTCGTTCTTGATTCGGCATAGGGGTAGGCATAAAATTTCCAAGGTATTCAAAAAATATAAATAACAATAACGACTAAAATAGTCATTTTTCGCCCAGTCTCAGGCGTGTGTTTTCAAGTATTCTTATTTAGGCATTTTCATTAAGACTAGCGATTGCCTAATAACGCTCTAATATTTGCCAAATACTCATCAGCAACTGCTTCTGGGTCTTTGGTGGCTTTTTTCTTTTTCGCTTTGGCTGGCCAGTCTATATGATCTTCTGGTAACTCATCTAAAAATCGCGACTCTGACGTAACGCGCATCTGACCACCTGCACGGCGCTGTGTGGCTAGCGTCAATGTTAACTCACGACGAGCGCGAGTGATACCTACGTACATCAATCGTCGTTCTTCTTCTACGGTTTCGCTCAGGATAGAGTTGCGGTGCGGTAGCATCTCTTCCTCAAGTCCCATGATATAAACGAAATCAAACTCCAAGCCTTTTGCCGCATGCAAAGTCATTAAGTTGACCTTGTTAGTATTCTCTTCTTCTTGCTGTTGCTCGAGCATATCAAGCAATACCAGCTTACGAATGATGGTATCAATCGTCCGATCTTCATCCTCTTCGGCGCGATTAATCAGCGATTGAATACTGGTGTAGAGCATATCGATATTATCAATACGGTTCTTTTCTTGTTGTGGCGTTTTGGCATCACTGCGCACAAAGTCAATATAACCTGTTTCATCGATCATTTGACGTACGATTGGCACGGGGTCCGGGTGTTGGTCTAACTCACGAGTATAGTGCTCGATAAACTCACCAAACTCTTTTATGGTGCCATAAGACTTAGACGGTAGCACATGGGTCAACCCAGCATGAGTACAAGAGGCCAACAACGATATGCTGTGCTCTTGCGCAAACAGACCAAGCTTTTCAAGCGTTGCTGGTCCCATACCGCGCTTAGGCGTATTGATAATACGCAAAAATGCGCTGTCATCTTCAGGGTTCAAAATCAGACGCAGATATCCCATGATGTCTTTGATTTCACTACGCGCAAAGAATGACTGGCCGCCAGACAGTTTATAAGGGACTTGTAGCTGACGCAGTTGCGCTTCTAACATCCGCGCCTGAAAGTTACTGCGGTAGAGAACGGCATATTGTTCCCACTCATTACCAAAGCGCAGTTTATGAGTGACGATTTCTTTTGCCACGCGTTCGGACTCATCGTCATCATTACGGCAGTTGATAATACGAATTTTTTCGCCTTGACCTTTATCTGACCATAGTTTCTTTTCAAATAAATGCTCATTATTCATAATGACTGCGTTGGCTGAGGTCAAAATACGAGTGGTAGAGCGGTAGTTTTGTTCCAGCATGACGATCTTTAATTTTGGAAAATCTTCCTTTAGCAGTGCCATGTTTTCCGGTTTTGCTCCGCGCCACGCATAGATAGATTGGTCATCATCACCCACCACGGTAAAGCGACCTTGCGGGCCAACCAAGTATTTGATCATTTCATACTGGGCCGTATTGGTATCTTGATACTCATCGACCAAGAGGTAACGAATGCGGTTTTGCCACTTATCACGTAGCTCTCTATTTTCACGCAGTATCTTGGTTGGTAGAACAATCAAGTCATCAAAATCGACGGCATTATATGCACGCAGATTGCGCTCGTATAATGCATACAACGTGGCAAAAATCATATCTTCTGGGTCGTCTAACGTTTCCATCGCCTTGTCAGGCTCAATCAGATCGTTTTTCCAATCGGAAATCATTTTGATTGCTTTACCAACTAGCTCACGACTTTCAGCACCACTTAGGTTGTCGCGCATCATCAGTTCCATCAGCAGTCGCTTGCTGTCGTCGCTGTCCATGATAGAGAAGTTACCCTTTAGCGGGGTATGAATCAGCTCGTAGCGCAAAAACTGCAGACCGAACTGGTGAAAGGTTGACACGGTCAGACCACGCATTTTTTCACTTGGTAGCAGTTTACTGACACGGGCTTTCATCTCGCGTGCGGCTTTGTTAGTGAAAGTCACCGCTGTGATGCGGTCAGCTGGCATGTCACACTCTTCGATCAGGTAGGCAATCTTTCGGGTAATTACGGACGTCTTACCGGAGCCTGCACCTGCGAGTACAAGTAACGGACCAGATACGTAGAGCATGGCTTCTTGTTGTTTGGGATTGAGTTGACTCATAACGTAACCTGTAAGACAAAAGCAAAAAAAGAGAGTGGCACTGATGGCGGCATCATTAGATACACGCTGATTGCATTATTAGCATTATTAGCATGAGTGTCATGATGATGTTTTAATCAAAAAACACCCAATAAAGGCAATAAAATTAAGTGGGTTATTATAAAGCAAAAACATGAACTTTGGGGAATGAGTTGGGTGAAGGGCAGAGGTTTAAAGGCTGAATTTTTGACCATATTTACAATTATCGCCTATGATAATTTATAAGATGGATTTGATGTTAATATAAGGTACAACCCCTATCATAATTTTTGATAAAAAAAACATGTTTTATTACATATAAAATGACCGCTCAATACAGTTAAAAACTAGCTTTTGGACACTGATATGCGTATAGTACGTACATAATTTATGCCAGTTGTCTCGTCATTATTGACTACGTGTAATGAGCTATTAAATCAATTAAGTAAACTATCGAATATGATATTGATTTAATAAGTTGATCTTACGTTTTTAGAAGATGCGTTAGACGACCAGCCATGTTTCCGTGCGATATCGGAATCCCTGCAGTTGGTTACGTCTGACATCGTCGTCAATACACTTGATAATTGGTTGTTACTAGCAAAATACCTAAAATGTGACTTAATAACAGTTGCTTAAATAAAGCGACTGAATGACAGTTGCTTTGTGTTTTCGTTTGTGTGATGCCTGTGGCTAGACGACCTTGATAGGTCGGTACTTGCGCTGTGCTAAACACTCGATTGGGTGAGGAGCACGTATTATCATGTCTGCTTTTAATTGGTCAGCAATCGCTTTTATCTTAGCCGCCATTGGGCTAGTTGTCTTCATGCTGGTCGTGCCGCGTTTGCTTGGCGGTCGCTCTCAGGGCTCACAAAAAGAAGAAGTATTTGAAGCGGGTGTTGTCGGATCTGGCAACGCCCGTATTCGTTTGTCTGCCAAATTCTATTTGGTGGCAATTTTCTTCGTCATCTTCGATTTAGAAGCGCTGTATTTGTACGCTTATGCTGTCTCAGTACGTGAGGCTGGCTGGTTAGGTTTTGCCGCTGCTGCTATATTTATTACCATCTTAATCATCGGTTTGATCTACGAGCTAAGTCTGGGCGCGATGAACTGGGCACCTGCTGATAAGCTGCGCAAAAAAGTACGTCTATACGCCGCACCTGCTGGTTTTAATTTAGCAGATATCACCAAATTCGATGGTGCTCACGAGCTGATGGTCGATCCGACAGGCAAAGTACCTGCACAGTCCTCAGGACAAATCAACGTCTCGAACAATATTGAAGTCAATCGTCATCATTTAGAAAATATCGATCATATTAATACTACAGGTAACGTTACTTCTGTAGATTTTGCGACGTCTGCTCGACAAGATAACGGTAAGCGTTAATTGTCTTGGCTGGTCTTAGTTTTCGATAGTCTATAAAGAAAGGCTAGTAGTAAGATTACGACGACGCAAGTATGTTTGGATGAATGATCACTTGTTAATAATAGAAGTTAAGACGCTAGCGAGGGCAAGACGATTGCCACGCGACGTCTAATATAAAGGTTGTATGTTATGAAATACACATTAACAAAAGCCAACCCTGATGCAGACACCTATCCTGCACAGACCAGTCAAACGGTCAATGACCCTATCGAAGACGAAGTCAATAAAAACGTCTTTATGGGTCGTCTCGAAGACCTCGTTCATTCGACAGCAAACTGGGGGCGCAAGCACTCACTATGGCCATTTAACTTTGGTACTTCTTGCTGCTATGTAGAATACGCCACCACCCTGACAGCCGTTCATGATTTGTCACGTTTTGGTGCTGAGGTTATTCGTGCCTCGCCTCGTCAGGCGGATGTCATGATCGTCGCTGGTACTTGTTTTGTCAAAATGGCGCCTGTTATCCAACGTCTTTATGAGCAAATGCTTGAGCCAAAATGGGTCATCTCTATGGGTGCCTGTGCCAACTCTGGCGGTATGTACGATATTTACTCTGTCGTACAAGGCGTAGATAAAATCATTCCAGTCGATGTCTATGTGCCGGGTTGTCCACCGCGTCCAGAAGCTTTGATTCAAGGCTTGATGTTATTGCAAGAATCTATCACCAAAGAGCGTCGTCCGCTGGGCATCCATGTCAATGAGCAAGGTATCTATCAGCCACAAATGACGCCTGAGCGTGACCGTAAGCAAGCAGATCGTATCGCTGTTAAAAACTTGCGTAGCCCAGACAGTATTTAGATTCGTGCGTTTAGATTTATAGCGATAGCAACAACCTCAATATTTTATGCGCTCATCATAGTTCGGTTATGATTGACATAGCTTGGTTATGACTAACATAGTTCAGTTATGATTAATGAAGGAATACATCATTCATGGTCACGGTAGTCGAAAACATAGATCCTAAGATTAAGCCTGTCCCAGCCGTTATCAAAGAGCTGGAGCAGAAGTATGCCGGTAAGTTTGTCGTGCAGCACACTGTTGATGAGATTCCAACGGTTTGGGTTGCGCGTGCGGATTTACTCGATGTTCTCTTATTCCTGCGTAAATTGCCACAGCCATACGTCATGCTATTTGACTTGTCAGCGATAGATGAGCGTTTGCGCCAGCATCGTCAAGGCTTACCTGACAGTGACTTTACGGTGTTTTATCACCTAATGTCGCTTGAGCGCAATAGTGACGTACGTATCAAGGTCGCGCTGAGCGAAGACGACGTCAATGTACCGAGCGCCACCAATATTTGGCCAAATGCCAACTGGTATGAGCGTGAAGTATGGGACATGTTCGGTATTGTCTTTACGGGCCATCCGCATTTGACCCGTATCCTATTGCCTAAATACTGGGAAGGTCATCCACTGCGTAAAGAGTATCATGCGCGTGCGACGGAATTTACCCCGTACTTCTTGAATACCGCTAAGCAGCAATACGAGCAAGAGAACCTGCGTTTTGTCCCAGAAGAGTGGGGCATGAAGCGTTCAGGTCGCGATGAAGACTTTATGTTCTTGAACATCGGTCCTAACCATCCCTCTGCTCACGGTGCATTCCGTTTGGTGCTACAGCTTGATGGTGAAGAAGTCGTCGATTGTATCCCTGATATTGGCTATCACCATCGCGGCGCAGAAAAAATGGCTGAGCGTCAAACATGGCACTCATTTATTCCTTATACCGACCGTATCGATTATCTTGGCGGTGTGATGAATGAGCTGCCGTACATCATGTCAGTCGAAAAGCTGGCAGGAATCACCATTCCACCACGCGCTGAAACCATCCGCGTGATGATGAGTGAATTTTTCCGTATTACCAATAACTTGCTGTTCGTCGGTACGTTCATTCAGGATGCGGGCGGTATGACCCCTGTATTCTATATGTTTACCGATCGCCAAAAAGCTTATGATGTCATCGAAGCCGTGACTGGCTATCGTATGCATCCCGCTTGGTTCCGTATCGGCGGTACTGCTGCTGACCTGCCACGTGGCTGGCAGCGTCTGGTGCGTGAGTTCCTAGATTGGATGCCAAAACGCTTGGACGAATATGTCAAAGCGGCATTGCAAAACAGTGTGCTCAAAGGCCGTACTCAAGGTGTTGCTCAATATAATGCCAAGCAAGCATTGGCTTGGGGCGTCACTGGTGCAGGTCTGCGCGCGACAGGTGTTGACTTTGACCTGCGTAAAGCACGTCCATACATGGGCTATGAGAATTACGACTTTGAAGTGCCAGTCGGTTATAACGGCGATGCTTATGACCGTTGTATGGTCAAAGTCGAAGAGATGCGTCAGTCGTTACGCATCATTCGCCAGTGCATGGACAATATGCCACAAGGCCCTTACAAAGCGGACCATCCACTAGCGGTACCACCGCCGAAAGACCGTACACTAAATGATATCGAAACGCTGATTAACCACTTTATCTCAGTATCTTGGGGTCCTGTGATGCCAGCGGGCGAGTGTACGACGATTGTAGAAGCGACCAAAGGTTTGAACAGCTATTACATCACTTCAGATAAGGCGACGATGAGCTATCGTACTCGTATCCGTACGCCGACGTTTGCGCATTTGCAGCAGATGCCATCGGTGATTAATGGTTCGCTCGTCTCTGATGCCATTATGTATTTGGCATCGATTGATATTGTTATGGCCGATTGTGATCGCTAATACTTTGATCGTTCATGCTTTGATCAGAAAATTATCGTTATTAAAGAACTACGTTTATCAATATATCATTGCCAAATGGCACACCAAAATGCTGATATCTTGCCATGTAGCGACACTCATAAAACTGTCGCTATTAGCTGATAAAGCGTGATGAGTGAGGACAGATAGAAGACTATGAAAATTGTTTCCGACAAAATGCCAAAAGTAGATGTGGCAAGCATCCTCACTAGCGAGGAAATTGCGGCTATTCATGAGTTTATGCACCATTATCCACAGGCGCGTGCTGCCTCGTTAGATGCGCTAAAAATCGTGCAAAAGCGCAATGGCTGGGTCGATGATGCACAAGTGAATGCCATTGCCAATATTTTAGATATTCCGATGTCAGATATGGATGGGGTCGCCACTTTCTTTAACCGTATTTATCGTCAGCCTGTCGGTCGCCATGTCATCCTTATTTGTGATTCAGTGGCTTGTTTTTTGACAGGTTATGAGGCGTTATCAGCTGAAATCAGATCGCAGCTGGGTATTGAGTATGGTCAGACGACGGCTGATGGTCGCTTTACGCTATTGCCAATTTGCTGCTTGGGTAACTGTGACAAGGGTCCTGCTGTGTTGATTGACGAAGACACGTATGGTCCTGTCCAGCCTGAAGAGGTAACGCAATTATTGGAGCTATACGCATGAGATTAACACTTTCAGAGCAAATTGCTCAACGTAGCCAAGGCAAAGCGCCAAGCCAGCTTAATGAGCAGCGCATTCCAATTTATGGTGATAAAGCCACAGCGACTAGCGAAACCAAACCGTTAACATGGCGTCTAGCACATCATGACGCAGTGCTTGATTTGGCCACCTACGAATCTCTAAAAGGTTTCACTGGTTTAAAGCAAGCTTTGAGTCAATCGCCTAAAGAAGTCGGCAATATGATCAAAGCTGCCAACGTCAGAGGTCGCGGCGGTGCAGGTTTTAATGCTGGTTTGAAATGGACATTTATGTCACCGCCAGATGGTTTGCCGCGTTATCTCATTTGTAATGCTGATGAGATGGAGCCAGGTACCTTTAAAGATCGTTTACTGATGGAGCGTCTACCGTTTCAGTTAATTGAAGGTATGTTGATTACCGCGCATGCGATTGGCGCAACTGACGGTTATATCTTTATCCGCGGTGAGTACATCTTGGCCGCTGAACGTTTGGTCGCTGCTATCGAAGAATGCTTGGCTAACAATCTAATGGGCAAGAATATTTTAGGCTCAGATTTTAGCTTTAATCTGCATGTGCATACTGGCGCTGGACGTTATATCTGCGGTGAAGAAACGGCACTGATTAATTGTCTAGAAGGTCGCCGTGCTAACCCACGTACCAAACCGCCTTTCCCGCAAATTTCTGGTGCATGGGGTCGTCCAACGGTTGTCAATAATGTTGAGACTTTATGCAATATGCCAGCCATCTTAAACCATGGCGTCGAATGGTATCAGTCGTTATCTAATATCAAAGGCAAGAGCCAGACACCAGGTACCAAACTGTTTGGTTGTTCAGGTTTGGTCAATGACCCAGGTCTGTGGGAGTTACCGTTTGGTTATACGGCGCGCGAAATCATTGAAGATTTAGCGGGTGGTATGATCGATGGCAAAACCCTCAAAGCTTGGCTACCGGGCGGTGCTTCTACTGACTTTCTAACCACTGAGCATTTAGATGTGGTGGTGGATTTTGATACCATTCAAAAAGCAGGTAGCCGTATGGGTACTGGGCTGATTATGGTGGTGGATGAAGCGCAAGATATGGTGCCACTCGTTCGCAATCTCGAAATTTTCTTTCAACGTGAATCATGCGGTTGGTGTACACCATGCCGTGATGGTCTACCTTGGGGTGTCAAACTGCTTACCGCTATCAATGATGGTGAAGGGCAAGTAGGCGATGTGGAAAAATTAGAGGGCCTCACGCGTGACTTATGGATTGGTAAAACATTCTGTGCGCATGCCCCAGGTGCGATGGAACCACTAATGAGTGCGATTAAATATTTCCGTCCAGAGTTTGATCAAAAAATCACTCAGGCGGTTGGTGTAGATATCATTGATGCTGCAGCCAATCAACAGCCAGTAGTGAAATAAGGAGAGCGGCATGGCAGTCATACATATTGATGGAACCACTGTCGAAGTAGATAGCGCGGATAACTTGCTACAAGCTTGTTTATCCCTCGGCATTGATGTGCCGTATTTTTGTTATCATCCAGCCCTTGGCTCAGTAGGCTCGTGCCGTCAGTGCGCGGTCAAGCAATTTCAAAACAAAGAAGATATGGAAGCAGGTCGCGGTCGTCTCGTGATGTCATGTATGGTCGCTCCTGGCGATGACATGTATATCTCGGTCACTGACGATGAAGCCAAAGCATTCCGCAAGTCGATGGTTGAGTTACTTATGACCAATCATCCACATGATTGTCCAACCTGTGAAGAGGGTGGGCATTGCCATTTGCAAGATATGACCTATATGTCGGGTCATAGCCGTCGTCGCTATCGCTTTACCAAACGCACCCATCACAACCAAGAGCTTGGTCCATTCATCGCGCATGAGATGAACCGTTGTATCGCTTGCTATCGTTGTGTACGTTTTTATAAAGACTACGCAGGCGGCGAAGATTTGGGCGTTTATGGCTCAAACAACCGTGTGTATTTTGGCCGTGATAAAGATGGTCAGTTCGAAAGCGAATTCTCAGGCAATTTAACGGAAGTCTGCCCAACCGGTGTGTTTACTGATAAAACGCATTCTGAACGTTATAACCGTAAATGGGACATGCAGTATGCGCCAAGCATCTGTCATGGCTGCTCAGCAGGTTGTAACATCTCACCAGGAGAGCGTTATGGTGAATTACGCCGTATCGAAAACCGCTATAACGGCGAAGTAAACCGCTATTTCTTATGTGACCGTGGTCGCTTCGGTTATGGCTATGTCAATCGTGAAGATCGTCCAACGCAAGCGCTTGAACGTATCAATGATAAGCATGTCAAAATCAATATTGACTACGCACTCGATGAAACCATCAAACGTATCAAAGATAAAAAAGTCATCGGTATTGGCTCACCGCGCGCCAGTCTAGAAACCAACTTTGCGCTAAAAAACCTAGTTGGCTTTGATAAATTCTCAACGGGTCTCAATCATCAGCAGCAAGCGCTGGTTAATAAATGCATCGAAGTATTAAGTACCGATGGCATTTATAACCCAAGTATGACGGACATTGAAAGCCATGATGCGGTACTCGTATTAGGTGAAGACATCACGCAAACTTCATCACGTGTTGCGCTGTCAGTACGTCAAGCTGCAAAAAATGAAGGCCTGAAAATGGCAGCGGCATTGCAAACGCAGCCGTGGCTTGCTGAACCAGTTAAGCGTATTGCTCAAGATGCACTAAGCCCAGTCTATGTCATTGATGTGACTCAGACTAAGCTAGAAGATATCAGTAAAGTGAGTGTGGTGGCGACACCTGAAGACATCACTAAACTTGGCTTTAAAGTCGCTGACGAAATTGCTAACTTCGCTGATGATTTAGCAGAGATAGCAGATCCACAAGCGGCTGAGCAAGATGCCAGTACTGAGACTGATGGTATGCAAGCATTAGCGAAGCAAATCGCTTATGACTTGATTCAAGCGGATAAGCCACTGGTTATCTCGGGTAGTAGCTTATCGTCTACCGCATTGATAGAAGCAGCGGCGCAGATTACTCAAGCATTAACGCAAAAACGCTCGGCTATCAAAGCCACTGAGCAGCAGCAAGTTGAAGCGCATAACGCCAAAGTGGAAGCTCAAGCGCAGTCTGCTAATGATCAGCCTGAAGAAGATCAAGACTTATCTGCTAAGCCAAACAAACCTGAAACGGGCGTGAATACAGAAGCGCAAGATGATGTAGAACGCGCACCTGCCGAACCGCTCGAATTAAAAGAAGTAAACAACCGTTATCATGCACAAGCAGGTATCTACTTAACGGTTACCGATGCTAATAGCATGGGTGTTTGCATGCTTGGCGGTCAATCAGTAGAAGAGTTGTTAGCGACTGATTTCGATGTGGTTATCGTCGCTGAAAATCAGCTGACTGATGCCATCGATGCTAATAAATTGACGCAGTTATTATCTGATAAAACTGTCATTGCACTGGATCATCAGCTGCTTGATTGGCATAAAGATGTCGATATTGTATTGCCAGCGGCTAGTTTTGCAGAAGCAGACGGCACGTTGATATCTGCTGAAGGCCGTGCACAGCGTTTCTTCCAAGTCTATGATAACGAATACTATCATCCGATGAGTAGTATCAAAGAAGGCTGGCGCTGGTTACATGCAGTGCATAGCAGCATTGAAGGTCGTGATGTCGATTGGACGCAGCTAGATGATGTTATCAATGCATTGATCGCAACCCATCCTAAGCTTGCTGGGATTAAAGGCGCTGCACCTGATGCTGCTTACCGTATGACGGGTCTTAAAATTGCTCGTCAACCGCGTCGTTATTCAGGTCGTACCGCTATGCGTGCCCCGATATCAGTACATGAGCCGATGCAACCAAAAGATTTAGACACTGGTTTAACCTTCTCAATGGAAGGTTATAGCGGTAAAGAAACACCAAGCTCGATGATTCCTTTTGCCAATGCGGCAGGTTGGAACTCACCGCAAGCATGGAATAAATACCAAGACAAGGTCGGTGGCCATCTCAAAAATGGTGATCCGGGTGTGCGTTTGTTCGATCAGCTATCACGTTTAGAAAAACGCCAATATGTGGCGCCAGAAGCGATGTCTGCGACGACGACTGATATGCAGCAAGGCCAAGCGAAGCTAGTGCCTATCTACAATATCTACGCCAGTTCAATGATGGCTTCTCGTAGTCCGATCGTCGCTGAGCAACTGCCTGTTGCCGCATGGCGTATCGGTATGGATGATGCTAAGGACTGGAATATTACTGCTGGTGATTACTTGGCGATTGAGATTGATAAGCAACAAATCACCTTGCCAGTACAGATTGTCGGTTACTTAGCGGAAGGTTGTATCGGTTACCCAGTTGGACAGGTGAGTATCATTCACCCGTCGATGCCAGCGTCGGTACGTAAAGTTGATGCACCAGTCACTATGATGGGCAGTATGGCTAACGATATGATGAACAATAACGATGCTGCGCACGTAAATGCAGCGCCGATCACCACACAGGAGGTGTAATATGCAAGTTACTCGTATTATCCCTGATGTGCCAAGCTTTCTGACTGGTAGCCTAAGCTTTGATGCTTGGTCTATCTTATTTCTGGTTGGGCAGTCACTGGTTATCTTCTTAGTCGTGGTATTGGTTGCGGCGATGATGATTATCTATGAGCGCCGTATGTTGGCCTTATGGCAAGATCGTTATGGTCCAAACCGTGTGGGTCCATTTGGTTCACTGCAGCTGGTTGCTGATATGCTAAAAATCTTCTTTAAAGAAGATTGGACGCCGAACTTTACCGATAAATTTATGTTTACCTTGGCACCTGCGGTCGCGATGTTTACCGCATTGGCCTCATTTGCCATTATTCCTATCTCGCCAACGCTTGGCGTTGCTGATTGGGATATCGGTATTCTGTTCTTCTTTGCCATGGCGGGTATTGCTGTCTATGCAGTGATGTTCGGTGGTTGGGCGTCTGCAAACAAGTTCTCGCTATTGGGCGGCCTACGTTCAGCGGCACAAACCATCAGTTATGAAGTGTTTTTGGGTTTGTCGTTGATGGGTGTGGTCGCACTGACAGGCTCATTTAACTTACGTGCCATTGTTGAAGCACAAGCAGACGGCTGGTATATCATCCCGCAGTTTTTTGGCTTTTTGACTTTTGTAGTGGCTGGTGTTGCTGTTACGCATAGACATCCATTTGACCAACCAGAAGCAGAGCAAGAGCTGGCCGAAGGGTATCATGTTGAATATTCTGGCATGAAGTTTGGTATGTTCTTTATCGGAGAATATGTCAACGTTGTCTTGATTTCTGCATTGATGACTTGCTTGTTCTTTGGCGGTTGGCTTGCGCCTTTCAATTTAGATATTCCATTTATTCCACCAGCTTTTTGGTTCATGATTAAAACACTGTTTTTTATGACGATGTTTGTTTTGGCTCGTGGCTCACTTATGCGTCCGCGCTATGATCAAGTGATGAATTTTGGTTGGAAAGTCTGTCTGCCAGTAACACTGATTAATCTGTTGGTTACTGCTGCAGTCATTTTGATCTTTTCCCCAACGTTGTAATCATCACTAGCCATCATTGATGAACTAGGGTAAAGCTGATAAGGATAATAATCCCATGTTTACTACCATAAAAAAGACCGTCATTGGTATATTTACCATTGTTCGCAGTATGTGGATGGTCAATAGTCATGCGCTCAGGCCACGCGACACCATTCTTTATCCTGAAGAGCCCGTACCAGTACCGCCGCGTTTTCGTGGGCGCATTGTACTGACGCGTGACCCTGATGGTGATGAGCGCTGTGTTGCTTGTAACTTATGTGCTGTGGCCTGTCCCGTTGGCTGTATCTCATTACAGAAAGCTGAGCGCGAAGACGGCCGCTGGTATCCAGAGTTTTTTAGAATTAACTTTTCGCGCTGTATTTTTTGCGGATTGTGTGAAGAGGCATGTCCAACGACAGCCATTCAAATGACACCTGACTTTGAGTTGGGTGAATATAAGCGCCAAGATTTGGTCTATGAAAAAGAGCATTTGCTTATTTCAGGACCAGGTAAATATCCCGATTATAACTATTATCGTGTGACGGGTATGGCGGTAGCGGACAAACCAAAAGGGGCGGCGCAAAATGAAGCTGCACCTATTGATCTAAGGAGTTTGCTGCCATGATGAACATTTTGAACCATCCTGAGTTGGCAGGGTTTTATTCGCTCGCAGCAGTGGCAGTATTTGCCAGTTTGCGCGTGGTGACCCAAGCCAATCCAGTGCATGCTATTTTGTCGATGATTGTGTCATTGTTAGCGATTGCTGGCATATTCTTTGTGCTCGGTGCACCATTTGCAGGGGCACTAGAAATCGTTGTTTACGCTGGTGCCATTATGGTGCTGTTTGTCTTTGTCATTATGATGCTGAACTTGGGCATGAGCAATGATGAGCGTGAAGAGCGTTGGCTTGATGCTGGCACTTGGGCGATACCGACAGGGTTGACGATAATCATTGCCGTTGTGCTATATGCGATGATTGGTCTCAATCATGACGAAGCAGCGATGATTGGCGGTACGACAATATCTGCCAAAGCAGTCGGCACGGTGTTATTTACCAAATATGTCATGCTGATAGAAGTGGCGGCATTATTATTGCTAGCTGCTCTGGTCGCTGCTTATCATCTAGGTAAAGAATCTATAGATGACGAAGTTGAGAGTAATGCCAGTCAAGCATTCAAACCAAGTGTGGGTAGTGTTAAACAGCATGACAATAATGGCACTCATACACAGCATGATGCCGTAGAAATGGCTCAGCCTTACGAGTATAAAGATGTTGACCCGCTTGATTATGTCAGTATGAACATAGGTGCAAACAAAGTCACGCGCAAGGAGTCAGACTAATGGTACTAGCAGCAAGCGTGGCACAAGACGTGTCAAACGTGCCGTTTGCCCACGAGGTAGCAGGCTTAATGCAGCCAGCTGTTGAGGCGCAGAATGTACTGGGTATGATACCCATGAGCCACGGAATGATTTTGGCAGGTGTTTTATTTGCTATCGGACTGTGCGGCGTCATGGTACGTCGTAACTTCCTATTTATGCTAATGAGCCTTGAGATCATGATGAACGCGGCAGCATTAGCATTTGTGGTGGCAGGTAGTCGCTGGGTCGATCCAGATGGACAGATTATGTTTATCTTTATTTTGACGTTAGCAGCAGCAGAGGCCGCCATTGGTTTGGCAATATTATTGCGGTTTTATCATCAGCGTGGGCATCTAGATGTCGATAGCGCCAATGAGATGAAAGGATGATGTCATGAGTTTATTACCATTAACCTTTATATTCCCGCTCGTTGGCTTTTTGATTTTAGCCTTTATGCGCGACAAGCTAACAGAGCAGGTGGCAGCGATTGTGGGCGTTGGTAGCATGCTGCTATCAGCACTATGTACGCTATTCGTGAGCTATACCTTTTTGACCACCAATCCAGCAGGAACGATCGTAGAAGTTCCGCTGTGGACATGGTTCCAAGTGGGCGATTTTGCCCCGCATTTTGGCTTGAGCTTTGATGGTCTTGCATTGACTATGACTGGTGTTATCACTGGGATTGGCTTTTTGATTCATCTGTTTGCCTCTTGGTATATGAAAGGTGACACTGGCTTTGCCCGTTTCTTTAGCTATATGAATTTGTTCGTTGCTAGCATGCTATTGCTGGTATTGGCAGATAACTTGTTTCTACTCTATCTCGGTTGGGAAGGCGTCGGTATCTGCTCATACCTGTTGATTGGTTTTTATTACCATGACCGAGCCAATGGTATTGCTGCGATGAAAGCTTTTACGGTTACTCGCGTGGGTGATGTGTTCTTAGCCTTTGGTTTGTTTTTATTATTCCGTGAATTCGGTACGCTTAATATTCAAGAGATTATTACGCGCGCCCCAGAAGTGTTTGATATCAATAATCCAACGATGATGCTGACGACGATGATGCTCGTTGGCGGCGCGATGGGTAAATCAGCGCAGTTGCCACTACATACGTGGCTGGCTGATGCGATGGCAGGTCCAACACCAGTATCGGCATTGATTCACGCCGCAACGATGGTAACAGCAGGCGTCTATTTGATAGCCCGCCTACATCCATTGTTTGAGCTGACACCAGGTATATTATTGTATTGGGTCGGCGGCGTGGGTGCATTGACGCTTATCGTTGCAGGTTTCTGTGCACTGGCACAGACGGATATCAAACGTATCCTTGCTTATTCAACGATGAGTCAGATCGGCTATATGTTCCTAGCACTTGGTGTGGGCGCATGGCAAGGCGCTATCTTCCATCTGATGACGCATGCTTTCTTTAAAGCGCTGCTGTTCTTATCATCAGGTGCGGTCATCCTTGCCGTACACCATGAGCAAGATATCTTCAAAATGGGCGGTCTACGCAAAAAGATACCATTGGTATTTTGGTGCTATGTCGTCGGTGGTGGTGCACTTGCAGCCATACCTTGGGTCACCGTTGGCTTTTATTCTAAAGAAGCGATTCTTTGGGAGACTTATGCCACAGGTCATCTAGTATTGTTCTATATGGGTGTGTTCGGCGCTTTCCTAACCGCGATTTATACATTCCGTATGATTTGGATTATCTTCTTTGGTGAAGAAAAAACGCCTGCACACAAATTATCAGGCATGTCGTATTGGTTGCCGTTGACGGTATTGCTAGTACTATCTACAGCCGTTGGTGCATGGATTACACCGCCATTAGATGGTGTATTACCAGAGAGTGTTGGTCACTTATTAGAAGTCGCGGGTCAAGCACATGCTAAGCATACTGCAGAATATATCGCGATGGGTGCAATGGGCGCGGGCTTGATATTGGCAGCATTATTATACGTCTTAGATAAAGGTAGAATGCTTACCAGCTTTAAGCGCTCACGTATTGGTGGGGCGCTATATCACTGGTGCTATCATGGCCTAGGCTTCGATGCGCTATACGATGTAATTTTCGTAAAACCCTTTTTGTTCATCGGCCGCTTACTTAAAGCCGACCCTATTGATAAAACGTGGCTCATCCTACCTAAGCTGGCTTCAGTAGGTAATAAGGTGTTGTCTGCGACGCAAACAGGGTCACTTCGAGGTTATGCTGCAAGCTTTGGCTTGGGTATGGCTATATTGCTGGTGCTGGTAATGATGACGGTGGTATAAGATGATTGAGTTACAACAAACGTGGATGCTACCAGCATTAATCGCAATTCCTTTTATTGCAGGATTGCTATGTTGGTTGGTCGAACGGTTTAATAA
Source organism: Psychrobacter sp. NZS113 (assembly GCF_015864825.1). GTDB lineage: Bacteria > Pseudomonadota > Gammaproteobacteria > Pseudomonadales > Moraxellaceae > Psychrobacter. The sequence continues at coordinate 373,544 of NZ_JADYWL010000004.1, read as the reverse complement.
ACGTCTACCGCGCTGGATTGCTTTAATCGGCATGACGCTGACCTTTGTATTGTCATTAGTATTGTGGCATTACGGTGACTTTAGCGGAATGAGTAAGCAAGTGATTGCCCCAAGCGCAAATGTGCCTTGGGTTGCTGAATTCAGCGTGCCATGGATACCGAGCTTTGGTATTAGCTTTCATTTGGCATTAGATGGTTTGTCACTGATGATGGTGGCTTTGACAGGACTGCTCGGTATTGCAGCGGTTGCCTGTTCGTGGAATGAGATCCAACGCCGAGTTGGTTTCTTTCACCTGAACTTGTTATGGAGCTTAGGTGGCGTCATTGGTGTTTTCTTAGCCATTGATCTGTTCTTGTTCTTCTTCTTTTGGGAGATGATGCTGGTTCCTATCTACTTCTTGATCGCGATTTGGGGTCATGATGTGGTTGGCAAAACCAAAGAATATGCAGCAACCAAGTTCTTTATTTATACCCAAGCTTCTGGGCTGATTATGCTCATTGGTATCTTGATGTTGGTCATTATTAGCTACGCGCAAAAAGGCGTGGTAAGCTTCAACTATAATGACTTGCTCGGTACGTCGCTGGGTGGTTGGGAATATCCAATCATGCTGTGTTTCTTTATCGGTTTTGCGGTGAAATTGCCAATTATCCCTTTCCATGGTTGGTTGCCAGATGCGCATGCACAGGCACCAACGGCAGGCTCAGTGGATTTGGCTGGTGTACTGATTAAAACTGCAGCATACGGTCTGATTCGTTTTGTCTTACCACTATTCCCAGCAGCGTCACAAGAGTTTGCGCCGATAGCGATCACCTTAGGTACGATTGGTATCTTCTATGGGGCATGGCTAGCCTTTATGCAGACCGATATGAAGCGTTTGCTGGCTTATACTAGTATCTCGCACATGGGTTTTGTGGTCTTAGCAATCTATGCTGGTACGTTACTCAGCTTGCAAGGTTTGATGATTCAGATGCTGGCACATGGTCTTAGCTCAGCGGCATTGTTCATTATGGCTGGTCAGTTATATGAGCGCCTGCACACACGTGATTTGACCTTAATGGGTGGCATGTGGGGGCAGTTCCGCTATTATGCGCCGATATTGATGTTCTTCTGCGCAGCGTTACTTGGTATCCCAGGTACAGGTAACTTCATTGGCGAGTTCATGATTTTATTTGGCTCATTTGCTCAATACCCTGTGTTTGTAGTCTTTGCGACATTCAGTTTGGTACTAGCAGGGCTATACTCACTTATTCTGATTCATCGCGCGTTATTTGGTAAAAACAACATCCAAGAGGTCGCAATACAAGAAACTAAGTCACATGGTTTGCCACCGCGCAAACTCAAAGATTTGGGCAAGCGTGAGTTGTCATTGTTACTAATGCTAGCTGCCGGACTGGTTTGGCTTGGGTTATATCCACAGCCTTTCCTTGATACGTCAAGTCACGCGATGCAGTGGATTAACAATGCATATACCTATAGTCAAGTAACACAAGTAGATGCGTCGCACCTGCTTGATGCAATGGAGGCACGTTAAGTCATGAATGATATTACGATGAATGATTTGATGGGATTGTTGCCTTATGCGCCAATCATTACCGTAGTGATTACGGTACTAGTGGTCATGATTGCCATCGCAGTTAAACGCTCACATATGGTGACGGGTACAGTTACCGTCGTTGGTTTAAACATTGGTTTATTTACTTTGCTTGGTCAAATGACTGGCATCGTGAACAGTGGAACCATGATACCAAGTGCTGAACAGTTATTTGTGATTGATAACTTTGCTCAGTTTAATATGGTAATCATTTTTATCTGTGCATTGGCTTGCTGTACGCTGTCTTATGCGTACTTAGCAAACCTCAAGGACAATAAAGAAGAGCTGTATTTGCTCATGTTGTTATCGACGATTGGTGCTTTGCTGATGGTCAGTGCTCAGCATCTAGCGTCATTCTTTATGAGCTTAGAGATGCTGTCTATACCACTGTACGGTATGCTGTCATACACTTATATGCGCAAAAACTCACTTGAGTCTGGTCTAAAGTACCTAGTGCTATCTGCGACGGCCTCGGCCACTTTATTGATGGGTATGGCATTTATTTATGCAGAAGTAGGGTCACTGGCATTTAAGCCTATTAGTGTGGAATTGAGTAATCTTTTTGAATCGCCACTGTTGATATTAGGCGCGGCGATGATGATGTTTGGTATTGCGTTTAAACTGTCTGCTGCCCCTTTTCATATGTGGACGCCAGATGTGTACGAGGGCGCACCAGCACCTATCGCGACCTTCTTGGCATCTGTATCAAAAGTTGCGATGATGGCCCTTGCGGTGCGATTCTTAATTGATACCGCTTTGCTAGCACTACCATCAGTGCAAATGTTATTGATGGTAATGGCGACCTTATCTATCTTGGTGGGTAACTTACTAGCCGTACGTCAGACCAGTCTGAAACGCCTACTAGGTTATTCTTCTATTTCTCATATGGGCTATGTGTTGATCGTGATTGTCAGCATTGGGAGGGCAGCGGATAGCATCTCTAGTATGTATATGGCTGTTTACGCATTGACCTCTATCGGTGCCTTTGGGGTAGTGACTCTCATGTCGAGTCCGTATCGTCTATCTGGTGAAGCTGATGAGTTGACTCATTATCAAGGGCTGTTCTGGCGTCGTCCAGTGCTGACTGCAGTTATGACTATCATGATGTTGTCATTGGCTGGTATTCCGTTGACGGCAGGCTTTATCACTAAGCTATTTGCCATATTGGCTGCGGTACAAGGAACCAACTGGTTCTTGGCAGCAATGATTATTTTAGGCAGCTCGATCGGTCTATTCTATTATCTGCGTGTGATGCTTACGCTGTTTAAACGTCCTAAGCAGTTTATTGAATTCGATGTTTCTAGCCAATGGGCGATGCGTACTGGCGGTATCATGATTATTGCGGTCACAGCGATGATTATCTTCTTCGGTATCTTGCCAAGCAATATGATTGAATGGTCAAATTTAGCACGTATTTGGTAATTTTAAGATAGAGGTGAGATAAGTCGCTGCATGTGTCTTATCTACTGTTACGGTTAGAAAACCAAGATGCGCCAGCTTTATGATAAGCTTGGCGCATCTTTTATTTTGTATCGTTTAAAGTTTTATAAAAATAACTAACAATAAAAAGCGAGTGGCCAATTCTTATGAGTGACAATATTCAAACGGTAACCGTGCTTAGCAAAACCACGTGGACGCCAAACCTATTTAGTTTTACGGTCAGCCGTCCTGACAGCTTTAAATTTACTGCTGGTCAGTTCGTGCGCTTGGGTGTCAACCCCAGTCAATTAAAGTATTATCAGCAAATCGAAGCCAATGATGACACCTCTGATACGGCATTAAATGAAGACATCTTTCGTGCGTATTCGATTATCTCTTCGCCATTCGACGAAGTATTAGAGTTTTTCTCTATCGTAATCCCTGACGGTGCATTTACCTCACAGTTGCAACATTTACAAGTAGGGGATGAGTTGCTTCTCAACACCTTGCCATTTGGGTTTTTAACATTGGCGCGTTATCAAAAACCACTGCCCAAGGATCTATGGTTGCTCGCGACAGGTACTGGTCTGGCACCATTTTTATCCATGCTACAGGATTTGAAGACGTGGGAAGATTATGAGCATATTGTACTGGCCTACAGCGCGCGTTCGCTAGAAGAGCTCGCTTACGTTGAAAAGATTGAAAGTCTGCAAGAAGACTTTGGCCCGTTAGTTGAGAATCCAGCGAAATTAATATTTATCCCTATCGTGACTCGTGAGCCTGTCGAAGGCGCATTAGCAGAACGTCTGCCAAAGCTGCTACTAGACGGCACGTTACAAGCGCGTGCAGGCATTGATTTGGATGTCGATACTACGCATGTCATGTTATGTGGCAACCCAGATATGGTCGAAGATACCAAAGAGGCGTTGAAGACATTAGGTTTGGTGATGAATCGCCGAGGCGAGGGTAATATCGCTGTAGAAAACTATTGGTAGCCATATAACTGATTTGAGTATTCTACAGATCTGCTTTGACAAAATAAAAACGCTGAGCTTCAAAGACTGTTGCTTTGAAGGTCAGCGTTTTTTTACGGTGAAACAGTTAAACTTGGCTTGGTTCAGTCGCATCATCTACGGGATTAACAGGACCTTGCATCAACTCAGGTTCATCATCGTCACTAATAATATCTTCGTTGCTACTTGCAGCTAGTAAGTCACGATAATTAATCTGAGTCTTTAAAATCATTTGCTCTTCTTCAAGCTCGCCATAATTCACTTGTACTTTGTGTAGAGTGCTTATGATTTTCTTGTTATTTTTGAGCCAGCGATTAATATCAATGTAGATGACTTCATCTTTTGCGCGGGCAATATTGATATAAGATAGTAGAAATCCTAACGGATCTTTTTTGAGAATACTGTGATAGAACCAAACGAACAGTTTGACACCTTGGCGTTTTAGAAAAGACTCGCAGCGTAAGTTGAGTATGTCAGTATATGTCTGCTGACCAAACACAAAACGCTGAACATTACGATCGAGCTGGACATGAATCAAGCCAAAGTTACTTGCGATTTTCACATAGATGCCTGACACGTTAATCGTACAGTACAAGCGGAACCAGTCATCATGCATCTCAACACGCAACTCTAAAATGGCCTTTACGTTATCTGTGACGAATTTCTGTAGTGCGTCATTGACGTACTCTTGTGTCACTGGCAGCGCAAGTTCATCTTCAAATTTATCCGTTGTTCTATCATATATCTGTCTGATAGATTGGGTAAGGCGCTCCCAACCACCGCTAAATGACTCGTCGAATCGGTAGCCTAAATTCTCAAAGAATTCGTCAAAATTGTCTGAAGTATCCATGTTATCAAAATCACTCAAACTTCTTATCCTTATCATTATAGGGGTGCATCATTGTATAGCGCGCCCAGAATAGCTGATCAAAAAATGGTCGATGGGCTTTTATTGATAATACGATGCTTATTGAAATACAGTATATATTAAATATGATGGCTTCAAAATGCACACATGTACTTTGTAGTCATTCATTCTATCGATATAGAACATCAGAATATATCACTGACATCGATTATTTTGGGGAAATATAAATTGTAGGTAATAAGAAATCTATTTTTTATAATAGTGTTCACCCTATAGACGTTGGTATATAAGATGCCTACAGCGCAATCACTAACGCTTTATCATCTGGCGTATGCGATTTGTATTAGATTTGACGGTATTTTTTAATCATTCGACTAAAGAATTGTAAACCTTGTATGAGTGCGTTAGATTGCTAACGTACAGGTTCTCGTGGTGACATGATTCTATGTCATGGTATGATAGCGCCAGAATAAATCATACATACCATTATGATGCTTATTTTTTGCTGTTTTATACTTATAAGCTCGTACCCATAAGCTGAGATCGACTGTGGCCTATATTAAAGACTCACAAAGCTATCACTTTTCCGCACAAGTACCTAAGCGAGATATTAGTTTACCTATCGCTATTGTTATCGCAGTTGGTATACATGTGCTTATTATTTTTGGTGTTAGCTTTTCTATGGGGAAAGACCCCGCTGCGATGATGCAAGATGTCGCAAAAGCACTGACTGACAATATGAAGCCAAATGAGGATGCTCATTTTATTGCTGATGCCTCTCAAGAAGGTGGTGGTACAGTACAAGAGCAACTGAGACAAGAGACGGATCAGATTAGCCCATTGTCTGCTGAGCAAATGAGTGAAACACAAGATGTGATTAGCTTGCAACGGCAAGTTCGACAGCAGCAGTATCAAGAGAGTTATCTACGTACGACGTTAAGTTGGCGCCAAGCCAATGTAGAGTCAGATAATGATAGCAAAAAAGAACAAGACGATATGATTGCACAAGAGGAGCGTCTACGAAAACAAGTCGCCACCTTAGAGGCGCAGTTATCTCAGCGTCAACAAGTTTATGCTACCAAATCTAAAGTGGTGACTGTCGATAGTAATTCAACGACACGTGGTGCAGCAGCGGACTATATCAACACGTTTCGTGAACATGTCGAGCGCATTGGTAATCTACATTATCCCGTACAAGCACGCGCGCAAGGCATCACTGGTGAAGTACGTCTGATGGTCATTATTAGCAGCGATGGCAACATTAAAGCCATTCGTCTGTTAGAAAGCTCAAACTCAACGATACTAGATGAAGCTGCAAAGCAGTCTGTACGACAAGCGGCACCTTTTGGGGCATTCACTAAAGATATGAGTGATATTGTAGAGTTGCGTCTGATTCGTACCTATCAATACAGCGATAAAGTGAACGTGACTTATTAAGATGCTTCTTAAGATGGTTCGAATGTAATCAATGATAAAAACTAGAATAAAGCATAATAGTTTATGCTTTATCCTAGGGCGTGTCATCAATTAGCACATTAATACATTTAGTGACCTTAAAGTGGCTAAATTTTGCTAAACATCGTTAGAAATTTTGTCAATATGTTCATATTAACGGCAGTTTCTTCCTCGTTCATCTACAATTTTTCTCATTTTAAGAATCACAATCTAATCGATGACACGCCCTAGTTTTTATATGATAGATACCCAAATTCATAAAATACAGATATAAAATAAAGAGTCATTATGGAATTTTTAGGTTTTACCATAGATATTGCTGCGCTAACTAGCAGTGCGTTAAGTCTAGTAATAAAAGTAGCACTAGCAATAGTAATATTTGTCGTGGGTCGTTGGCTTGCTAAAAAAGCAGTCGCTATCGCACAAAAAATCATGCTGCGTAGCCACTTAGATGACACTGTCGCTAGTTTTTTGGGTCGTTTAATCTACGGTGTACTATTGGTCGTAGTTGTACTAGCAGCGCTCAGCAAAGTTGGTGTGCAAACGACATCGGTCGTAGCCATACTAGGTGGTGCCGCCGTTGCGATCGGTCTATCACTAAAGGATCAGCTGTCTAACTTTGCCGCTGGTATTATGATTGTGACGTTTCGTCCATTTGTCCGTGGTGACTACGTGCAAATACTGGGTCATACAGGTACGGTGTCTGAGATCAATCTGATCAATACGCATCTGACCACGACCACTAATCACGATATTATTATCCCTAATGGTGACATCACCACATCCGCGACTATCAACTATTCGTCGTTACCCAATCGCCGCGTCGATATCACTATCGGTATTGGTTACGACGCCGATATCAAGACCGCAAAAGATATCATGATAAAGTTAGCCACCGACAACCCGCTAGCCTTTACCGACCCTGCACCTATCGTACGTGTGACCAACTTAGGGGACAATTCAGTTGATTTGACCTTAAATGTTTGGACCACCAATGCGGATTGGTGGAGTATGCAATGTGATTTGCTTGAGCAGTTTAAATATGCGCTTGATGATAATAAGATCGACATTCCATTCCCGCAACGCAGTGTACATGTTAAAGGTTTAGAGATGTTGATGGGCAACAAAAACGAATCGCCATTGCCATCTTTAGAGAAAGATCAAAACCTTTAAATCGTATTCATTATAAATAGGGGTTTGGTAGGTTTAGGCCTGCCAAAACCTCAATTTCAAACTGCTCCATCTCATCTTGTTCAGCTTGTCCAAGCTCATGATCAAATCCAAGCAAGTGCAGCACACCATGTGTTAGTAGATGGCTAATGTGCTGTGCGACAGTTTTCTCTTGTTCTGCGGCTTCACGCACTATCACATCATGGCAGATAATCAGCTCACCAAGCGCTAGGGTCGGCATCAGCTCGATGATAGCGGCTGGCAAGTCACTAGGATAAGACAGAATGTTGGTCGCATAATCCTTGCCTCGAGCTTCCAGATTCAACTCACGACCTTCCGTCTCATCAGTGATATATATATCAAGTGATTTGGCTTTTTCTAGCCATAACTCAACATCAATATCTGCAAAATAAGGCAGTACTAAACCACTATTAATGCGACCATCTATATAATCTAAAGTTGCCATCATCACAGGTAGTAGCGTGTCACGATGATAAAAAGTATCGAGTAGTGTGTCATCAATACTACTCGTTGCACTGATGTCTAATATCTCAAAGCTTTCATCATTATTAGTGATATCAGTTGCCTTATTTTGGCTAAAACTGTCATCGTCGTTATACTGGCTCATATTGTTCTCTCCTTAATTTATTGTCATGTCGTTTGTTTAATTTGCTAGAACTACTCAAGGCTAACTTACTAACTCTAATCTACTATGCTAATTATCAGTCTAGCAGCAAAAAACCGGACTACTAATCAGTAGTCCGGTTTTGCATTTCTATATTTGCCTTTCTAAGGTGGCAAATATCAAACCTACTATCTTATAGCTTTGCAGCAGCATTAGCGATGGCTTGTCTGCGCTCTTGTTCTTTGATGCGCTCAAACTTACGTTTTTCTTCTAATATGATTTGCTCTTCATCAAACACATCATAGGCTTCGACGATTTTTTGTACCAGTTGATGGCGCACCACGTCTTTTGAGTCAAATTTAGTGATATGAATCTCTTCGATGCCACTTAAGATCTCCATCGCTTGTGCCAAGCCTGACTTGTGACCACGGGGCAAATCAACTTGGGTCACGTCACCAGTAATCACGGCTCGCGAGCCAAAACCCAAACGGGTCAAAAACATTTTCATCTGCTCAGGTGTAGTGTTTTGCGCTTCATCCAAGATGACAAACGAATTGTTTAATGTACGACCGCGCATATAGGCAAGGGGAGCGATTTCGATGACTTGTTTTTCAATCAGCTTGCCTACTTTTTCGACGCCGATCATCTCATATAGCGCATCGTACAATGGACGCAAGTAGGGATCGATTTTTTGCGTCAAATCACCTGGTAAAAATCCCAATTTTTCACCAGCTTCTACTGCTGGACGCACCAATAAAATCCGCTCAATCTCGTTACGCTCAAGCATATCCACGGCGCAAGCAACCGCTAGATACGTTTTACCCGTACCAGCAGGGCCAATACCAAATGAGACGTCAGAGTTCAGCACACTTTGGACATAGGTCTGCTGGTTGCCACCGCGAGGAATGATACGACCCTTACGCGTGCGCAAGCTAACGGGCGTAAATTCACTAGCGACATCGAAGTCTTCTTCTTCGGCAGCTTCCTCTGCCTGTTGCGCATCGGCTGCCATGTCTTCGTCACGAGAGATGCTCGATTGGATAATGAGATGCAGCTCTTCTGCGCTGATGTCTTTTTTGTTTTGTGCTTCATCTACCATCTTGTAGATAATACGCTCACCACGCTCAACACCAGTCACATCACCGCTCAGGCAAAAATCACCTTGACGTTGCATGATTTTGATATCGAGGCGTTTTTGGATGTATTTCATGTGATTGTTGTATTCACCTAGCACGATTTTGAGCTGTGCTGGCGTCAATGATTCAAATTTTATACGGCGGCTCATGGAATCAGTCAAGCGATTATCCTTTTATTGTGTGCCCAAAGTGATGTTGTTTTATTAAGCTTTGGACTTAAGAGATAAAGTAGTCGGTCGTTATTGTCTTGGCTTTAAATGGTAGAGATAGAAATGACGGTAGCAGTGCTGTTGGTTTTGTTGTTTGTTTTAGGAATGGTTATAAGTCACGGTCTTGCCTTTATTATGGTAGATAGTTTTTAAATTTCAAGCCATACATCATATACGTGACGCTGTTTTTGTATGGTGATTGCAACGGTCATGCTTTATTGAATGCTTTTATGAGGCTAATAGCTTTTACGTGTCAATCTGATATTAAATTAGTCTTCAGTAGTACAAGATATCACGAATTTTTAGTACACGCTTTGTCTACTGTTAAGGGCACGGAGCGATAGATAATTTGTGGTAATCTATGAGTGATATCATAGCGCTTTGTAATTAAATTTAAAACATGAATAAAATGAGCAGGGTCATAATATTAAAGTGACTAATAATAGCAATCAATGGCCCATTAACCGCTCATAGAAAGCACGCCCCATACAATAAAGTAGGAATAATAATGATACAAAATGCTGATTTAAATTTATCAAATGCTAAAAGCAAAGTTGAGAATGCAGTTGAAAACAATGTAATTGAAAACATAGCTGATAATAGTAAGGCAATCACGGCGCAGCAAGTACTTATCGCGGGTGGTGGTCATGTCGGTTTATCCTTTGCATTGCTGCTAGCGAATCAGGGTATTGCCAGCACGTTATTAGAAAAAAACAGCTATCCAACTATCAGTCCAAAAGATGATGACAATCGCAGTCACTATTTGGACAGTCGCAATACGGCGCTATCACGCCGCACGGTACAGATTTACCAAGAGATTGGCCTGTGGGATGAGTTACAAAGCCATGCCTGCCGTATCGACTCAGTACAGGTTAGCGAACAAGGCAGCTTTGGCCGTGCGCAACTCAATAAAGCTGAAGAAAAAGTAGAGTCATTTGGTCAAGTAATAGAAAATGCATGGCTCGGACGCAAGCTTCTATTAGCCGCGCAGCAAGCACCATTGGTCACGTTGATTGATAATGCCAATGTCAGCGCAGTGACACAAAAAGCGGACGGTGTCACGCTGAGCTTTAGCCATTATGGTGAAGAGGAACAAGAGCAGCAATTACAGGGTAGTGTTTTGGTCGCTTGTGATGGCCGCGACTCTACCGTGCGTCAGCTATTGGATATTGGCACGACCACTTATGACTATCAGCAAACAGCTATCGTGGGTGTGGTAGAAACCTCTATGCCGCATGAGCATGTGGCGATTGAGCGTTTTAGCCCAGCGGGTCCACTTGCTGTACTACCATTGACCGATCCAAATGGCGACGGCAATGATGAGTACCAGAGTGGCTATAGACGCTCGGTCGTTTGGGTATGTCCAAAGGGTGAAGAAAAACGTTATCTAGAAGATGATGCGCATTTTTTACAGACACTGCAGCAAGCCTTTGGTCAACGAGCTGGCAAGTTTGTCGCTGCTGGTCGCCGCGGCGCTTATCCACTGACACGTGTGTTAGCAGACAAGCAAGTAGACGGTCGTTGCGTGGTCATGGGTAATGCCGCTCACACACTGCATCCCGTAGCAGGGCAAGGCTTTAATCTGTGTATGCGTGACGCGCATGTATTGGCGCAGATGATGAATGCGCAAGTACTGAAGGGCGCAGATATTGGTGATCCAACGCTACTCAAGCGCTATGAAAAAGCACGTCTAAGCGATCAAAAACGAGTCATTCGTTTCTGTGATGCTGTGGTACATGGCTTTACCCATCCTAATCCAGTTATAAAGCTGGCAAGAAATGTGGCTCTAGTCGCCTTTGATAAACTGCCAAATATTAAACCACTGGTTGCGACCTACGCGATGGGCTTAAAGTCATAATTCTATAAATAGATTTATAACTAAGATTAATAACAAGTATTCTAATCTTGACCAGTATTGAGAGACACTTTATGAAAAACAACCATACGCTGATTATCGGTAGCGGTATCGTTGGTGCAACGCTTGCGCTAAAACTAGCACAAGCAAAAATGCCTGTGACGTTGATTGATGCTCGTCCCGCACGCGATGAATCAGCTTGGCAAGGCGTGCTGAGCAAACGTGATGCTCGAGTCTATGCACTGAGCTTGGCCAGTATTAATCTGCTTAAAGACGTGGGTGCTTGGCAAAAGATTGCGAGCTCCGAACGTAAGGCGGATTACTCACAAATGCAGGTATGGCAACTGAACGGTAGGGGCGAGCTGTTATTTGGTGAGAGTAGCGCTAATTTGTCTAATTTTGTTATACCGCAAATGCTTGGTAGTATGGTCGAGCCAGCCGTCATTGAACATGCGTTATGGCAGCGCTTGTATGAGGATGAAGTCAGTGGTTATCTGACCATTATCGCGGGGCAAAAAGTCACAAACATGGATTGGCTGGGTGCGCAGCAAGGCTACCGTGTGACTTTAGAAAATCATACAACTATTAACGCTCAACTATTAGTGGGAGCGGATGGTCGAGGCTCATTTGTACGTAAGCAAGCAGCGATTGGTCTAGATACGCTCGATTATAATCAAACAGCGATTTGCTGTGCGATTCATACCGAAAAGCCGCATCAAGCGACGGCGCGTCAGGCTATGTTACCTACAGGCACGCTGGCGTTATTGCCATTAGCAGATATTACTGATGAAGACAAAGCTGATCCGCAACACTGGCAGTCGATTGTATGGACGTTGCCACGCAACCAAGCATTGGCATTGATAGAGGAAGATGACCGTGTTATCGCTGATAAACTGGCTGCTGCCTGTCATTATGAGTTAGGTGCTATCAGTCAGATTGAATCAATCGCTAGCTTTCCGCTAACTGCGCAACAAGCGAATAGCTACGTCGCTGATAACTTGGTATTAATCGGTGATGCGGCACATGGTGTGCATCCGCTGGCAGGTCAAGGGCTGAATCTGGGTATGCTTGATGTGCAAGTATTGAGCGAGCAACTAGCACACGACTTTACTCGTAGTGGCGGTACGATTTGGGGCAGTAATCAAACGTTGCGTAGTTACGAGCGTCTGCGTCGTCCGCATAATAGCCTGATGATGCATAGCTTTTCTGCCCTTAACTGGCTATTCGCAGGGTCGCTGGCGCAATTACGCCCAGTACAGCAGATACGTAGCGAAGGCATGTACTGTGTTGGCAAAATGAAGCCGTTGATGCGTTTGTTTGCCAAGCAGGCGAGTGGCGTCTAAGCGCTTAAAGCTCAACCACCGTCTATCTTAAATCAAATACCTTAAGGTAATCCCTTATGCTCATCCCTAAATACTGGGCGCAATATAAACAGCGCTTTGAGTTATCAAAAACGGCTGATAGTGCGTCAGATACGTTTAATTCTAAGCAAGCAACTATTAAGCGTTATGGTTGGTCGGATGTTAGTCAAGTAGAGGCTTTGGCTCATGCTAAGGAACGAGTGAAAGAAGCTCATCAACGCTGGCTAGAGGGTGAGGATATTGTCAGACGTGAGCGTAGGGAGGAGTATAACGAAAGTAATGGCATTCCCATTCGTGAGCAGATTATTTCTAAGCAGAATTTTTCAGAGAATGGCTTAACTAAAACTGGCTTAGAGAGTAAGGCATCGGATACGCAGCTTGTTGTCACGCGTAACAGTTACGGTGCACAGGTTGCCAATGTCAATAATGTTGCGATTGTAGATGTTGATAACGATCAATTATTGCATTATAAATATCCTGATGATTATGACAGCAATGGTTATATAACTTTGCTAACCGACAACCAAAATCAGCCTTCAGCTAAAATAAAAGTTTGGGTTTTTGTTCTTACTTTTATACTTATCGCTAGTGTTATTTCTTGGTTGGGATTGTCATGGTTATGGCTGTTGGTGGTTATGATAGGTGCGACGGCCTACTTATGGCAGCAAGCCAGTCAAAGAGAAAAAGTGCGTATACAAAAATATGCCGATGACTCTGCTTCGCTACCATTTTTTATAACTGATCTGATTCAAAAGCGTATCGCCAGTTATCCCAACGAATCCTTTCGTTTATATAAGACACCTGCAGGCTTTCGTATTATTGCCACTCACGATACTATCGCGCCAAATGATGCGTTAGTCGCGGACTGGTTTGAGCATTTTCATGCCGATACTAATTACGTGCGTCTCTGTCAGGCGCAGCAGTGTTTTCGAGCGCGGCTCACTGCTAAACCGTGGCGTATAGCTGAGGTTGCGGATAAAAAACTGACTAAAGATATCCCTGCTAAAAACTTTTGGTTTGATGCCGAGAGCACAGCCGTAGATAGTAGTATTGAGCAACGTCAAAACGAGTTAAAGGCGCGGAAAGAGTGGATTATCAATTACGATAAGTATGCTAAAAACTATAGAGCCTGTCGCTATGTTGAGCGCTTTACTGGTAAAGAAGCTAGCCATCAGTTAGAGCACAGATCCATACAGGCATTTATTGACTGGCATGATATGGCTTGTCAGGTAGATAAGGACTTGTTATTAGGTTGATAGAGGCTTGAATTAAGACAGAAGTATTTATGTTGTAGTCACATATAGCAAACATTTAAGCTGCTGCTCTGACAACCAGTCCTTATGAAAGTCACTATACAAATCTAGACGATCATCGATAGGCTCGTAATCAGTAAAGTCGAATGATGCGAATATGCTTCTTATTTCCGTAAAGTATGCCTGTTTTAGCTCAGATACTGTCTTATTACTTGGCAACATTGTCAGTAAATAAAAGAGAACGAAACCAGTCCAATCATAGACCATGCCTTTGTTCTGTTGTTTACTAGCTTCTTTAATGGTAAGTAACGCAAAGTCTAGCGGCTCATAGAGTGCCACAGTTTCGTCAGTATTGAGGCTATAGTAGGGACTGCCAAAGTCTACATATAAGCGCTGTGACTCACTATCCCATAATGCGACCTCAGAATTGTCAGCTAACCGAGTACCTTCAGGGTTGTCATAAACCCAGGAATCACTTGCCTCTATTAAGCTATTGAAATACTTTGGATAACTGCTATAGATTGGAAAGTCTTCGAGAGCGTAGGCTTGTATATACTGAGTACTGAGCAAAATGTCTTTTACTCTAAGGTGAGTATGGCTTGTATCGAAAGCGGCTTGTAGGTGATAAGCATTATATATTAAATTGCGTTTTTCGCTGTTTGTGATTTGAGCGGTATCAATGAGTTTAATCGTTTGTTCAATAATGTATTCTACTTCCCACATAGACATGCCGCTCTCCTATTTGTTATAAAAGTATGCCACTTTACACTTATAAAGACGTTATCACCCCAACGCCGAAAACAACACCATCAATACGGGTGAGACAATATTAATAATAAAGCCAAAACTAATTGCTAATGGCACGACCTTTAGACCGCCTGATTGTTGAATGATTGGTAAGGTAAAATCTAAGCTCGTCGCGCCGCCAAGTCCTACTGCAGCTGATGGATATTTTCGCATAAATACTGGGATAAATATTAAGGCAAAGAATTCACGTATTAAATCGTTAAATAATGCGACACTGCCCCAGACAGCGCCATAAGCATCGGTCATCACGATGGCGGACAGGGAATACCAACCAAATCCTGATGAAAGTGCCAAGCCTTTTGTCCACGATACATCACTGAACATTAGCGCGAAAATTAAGCCACCTGCCAATACTGCTATCGTAAAGACAACACTCATCTCAACGCCACGTTTATTGAGTAGGACTTCTTTGAGCGTAATGCCTGAACCCTTTAAACCAATACCGACCAGCAATATTAGTATCATTAGCAGAGCAGTCATGGTGTTTTCTGGCGGCATGTAGTTCGCTGGTAGGAAATAGCCAATTACCATGCCGATTACTACGCAAATGACTTGGGCTAGGCTGCCACGAATACTGACACGGTGTTCTTTAGATTTTACGCTGGGTTTTTTGGCCTGCCATGGGCGCATGTTATCGAAAATCATCAAAGCCAATAGACCAGAGCCGATAGTGAGGATTGAAAGCACAGCAACATAAAGCGCAATCTCACCTACTTGACCGCCTAAGCCCTCGACTTGCGATAGCTCAATGCCAATTAGCGCTAAAATGACAAACACTAAATAAGATAAGCCCTTATCCGCAAGCCTTGTCATAGTGGGATTAGAAGGAATGGCAAAGCCAATAAACATTGGCATTAAGACCAAAATAAGGGTAACTATGCTTTGCATAACGGCAGACTCGTGGATTTTAATAAGGCATTTTTAAGAAGCTGAAGATTGTATCATATCAAGTTACAAATGCTGGTATCGGCAAACCATATTCTTTATAAAGCCTGATTTTATAGACTATAATTAGATTTATAGCTATGGTTAAGTGTTTACTTAACAAACTTTTGTTGCTAAATTAAGACACCGAAAATACGTGGTTGGCATTATGTCGCTATATCAGCTCAAACCTAAATTTCAAGATCAGCTGCGACCGCTGAGCAATGCGTTGGTCGCTCAAAACATCACTGCCAATCAAATCACTGTATCCGCAGTATTATTGAGTGTGGGCACCGCTTATGTGATTGCTAAGCCTGCGACTGAGCGGCAAGCGTTATGGCTTCTATTGCCTTCATCGTTATTTGTACGGATGGCACTGAATGCTATCGACGGCATGATGGCGCGCGAGCATGGTCAAGCTACTAAACTGGGTGCAGTACTAAATGAGGCGGGTGATATTGTTGCTGATACGGCGCTCATTGCCAGTTTGGTTCCGTATATAGCTAAACATGACTTACGAATTCATTCTGAACGACAAACTGACACGAGTAAGTCGCCAACCACTCAGCGGCATATCAGCAGTATTGTAGCGTTGAGTATTAGTAGTGAGCTACTTGGTATCGCTAGCAATACGATGCTAGGGGTGAGAGCAAACCAAGGGCCTTTAGGGAAAAGTGACCGTGCTCTAGTGCTAGGTGTACTTGGTACCATTATGGGTAGCAAGTTACCGTTATCGCTTTCTCTTAAAAGAATCGTGCAGTTATCCCTGTTGGTAGAGACGCTATTATTAAAAACGTGCCTGAACCGTTTATGCTATATGGGAAATCTATATCTGATGCATCAGCCACCAGCACTTCGAGCAGTAACGTGTGAGTCAATAAACAACTCGCTATCTCTCAATACTGTTTTACCAAATAATCTTACTGATAACGCGCGCCCATTGGAGTTCAAAGAAATGCTAACTACCACCGTTGATAGTCAGAAATTAAAAGAACAGGCTCGTGTTAGTTTTGAGCAGTCATCACCAAAAATCATTAATGGTGAAAGTTGCTACAATGCTTATGATGGCACGGCTATTTATTATCGCTATTGGTTAACGATGCCTTTAGAGGACGTGAAAAAAGCTAATCAGCCGTTACGCCAAGTGATCTTATTGCATCGTGGACATGAGCATTCAGGGCGATTAGCAGAGCTAGGACAGCAGTTTGCAAAAGCTGGCTATCAAGTGTTTGCTTGGGATGCACGCGGCAATGGGCGCTCAGGCGGTATCAAAGACCATGCTGAGAGTGTTACCGAGCTAGAGAGAGACTTAGACGGTTTTGTGCAGTTGGTGATTGGGCAGACAGGTATTGCTATTGAAGATACATTGATCGTTGCCAGTAGTATTGGCGCGGTATTGGCAGCAGCATGGGTGCATGATTATGCGCCTAATATTCGCGGGATGATATTGGGCACACCTGCGCTAAGCATTCGCTTGTATATGCCTTTTGCGATACCGTCATTAAAGGCAGCACGCACACTGGGTCTAATGTCACGTGTTAGTAGCTATGTTAAAGCGCAAGTACTGACCCATGATAAGGATGCGCAGCAAGCTTATAATGCTGATCCATTGATATCGAATAGTATTTCAACTGATTTACTCATCGATACCCATGCAACGGGTCAGCGCTTGCTCGACGATGCAGGGGCTATTACTGTACCGACGTTTGTCTTATGTGCAGGTAAGGACTACGTGGTGGATAAGCAGGCTGAACGCGCGTTTTATGAAGCGATCAATACACCTACGAAACGCTGGCAACTATACCCAGATAGCTATCATGCAATCTTTCATGAGACCAATAAAGCCGATGTTTTTGCAGACTGTATTGATTTCGCTGAGAAAGTATTTAGCACACAAGTCCAAGCGCCTGATTTGAGTACCGCGCATCTTAATAGCGCGAGTAAAGATAAGGTCGATCGTTTAGCGATTAAGCCATTTAATCCAAGTTTCGCGATTACCCGTTTTGCGATGCAAAAGTTCGGGCATGTTAGCGATGCGATTGCGACAGGGCTCGAGCATGGGTTTGACTCGGGACACTCGCTTGACCATGTTTATTATAATCAGCCGAGCGGTCAAAATAAATTTGGTCAAGCAATCGATAAATTTTATTTAAGTAATATCGGTTGGCAAGGTATTCGTATACGCCGCACACATATCTTAGAGCTGGCACGCTTAGCACTTGCAGATATTGAAGATAAAAACCAGAGTAGTACTAAACTATACCAACCAAAACTATTAGATATCGCTAGTGGTCATGGTTTTTATGCCTTTGATCTTTTAACTGAGTTTACAGACTTGCATGCAGAGCTACGAGATTATGAGATGCATAATATTCAAGCGCTGCAAACAAAGGCGGAGCAGTTAGAAATTTCTGATCGAGTCATTGCCTGTCAAAAAGATGCGTTTGACGCAGCCAGCTATCAGCAGATAGAGAAGACGAGTGGCAGTACAGTCGATAGAGGTCTTGATATTGCCATCAGCTCAGGCGTGTTTGAATTGTTTTCTGATAATGCGCTACCAGCGACAGCCTTAGCTGGCATTTATGACAGTTTAAAATCGGGTGGCTATTTAATCTATACCAACCAACCGTGGCACCCTGAGCAAGAATTCATCAGTAAAACCTTAAATAATCACCGTGGCAGCAGTTGGGTGATGCGTTGTCGATCACAAGCCGAGATGGATCAATTGGTTGAGCGTGCAGGCTTTAAAAAGGTTGCCATGCGTATCGACCGCTTTGGTATCTTTACCGTGTCATTGGCGATTAAAACGGCACCAATCGATGATAAGTAATAAATGAATAATAAACCCACCAAGCCTTATGAGCGTGTCCAGATTTTTTCAGGAGGAGGCTCGCGTTTTGGCTATTATTTAGGTAGCTATGCGGCATTAGTGGCGCATGATTTAGCGCCAGATATGATCGTTGGTACTTGCGGCGGCAGCTTATCCGCTTATCTGGTCAACCTAGCTCCTGACCCTAAGGACTTGCAATCGCTGATGTGCAGCCGTGAGTTGTCTCGTACGATTGCTGCAATCAGACATGTCTCGCCAGATGAAGCCAATAGGCGTTTAAAAATGCGTTATATGACTCATGCACTCAAACGTTGGCATCTGTCACGGCGTACGTCTAATGGACAAAAGCAACGACAAGCAGACAGCTATGCGCGACTCTTAGATGAGCTACAGCAGTTGGCGATGTTTCGTATTGATGATGAGGCGCGATGGCTCGATGAGCTATCTAGCTTTGTATCTATCGAAAATGGCAGTAGTCAGCCTAATGCTAGCACCCCTGAAATAGCCATTATTGCCAGCCGATTGTATCAAGCGCCTGCTGATGATTCATCTGATGAAAAGCTAATGCTGCAAGAGTTGTTATTTGCGCCACCGCGCTTAGCAAATTTGCCAAGTTCTGTATCAGATCTGGCTGACGAGCAACTGATATCACCTTCGCATACATTGGCAAATGGTCGTATACATGAGGCGGTAGAGATACGGACGCAATGGGATTTTGCGTCAGTGGTTCGTGCTTCTATGGCCGACATGTACTATCTACCGCCCACACATATCGCAGCGCTTGGCTGGTGCTTAGGTGGGGTCATCAATCTCACACCGATTGAGCTAGCATGTCAGTTGGGTGATAGCGTATTTGCAGAGACTAAGGCAGGTTACGACTCGTGGCTTGCTGCACCAGCTATTCAGCGTGTTTTTGGTTTTGACCCTAATGAGCGATTGGCAGCAGTACACGGTTATCAACCGATGGAAGTAACGTCGCACACTAATACCGCTAGCAACAACCATCAGCTACATTGGTTACCGTTTGCCGATAATGAACAGCAGTTAGTAGGTCAGAATGTGCAGAAGCGTTTTAATATAAAGCAAATGGCTGTTGAGCTGATACACGCTGACTATGACGGTTTTGTGCAGCAAATGCAGGCGCAATGGCAATATGGCTACCAGCGTACAGCTGACTATATACAGCAGCATAATTTATGAAAACTTTTGCGAAAGATACCGCCAAAAATCATACGCCGCATATTATTATCGTCGGTGGCACGAGTGGTCTTGGTTTGGCACTAGCTGTGCACCATCACCAGCTTGGCTGGCAGGTGAGCGTTGTTGGTAGTAACGTTGCAAAGATAGAACATATCAACGGTCAGTATCCGACTATCAAGACTTATACTTGCGATTTAACCGATAGTGTCCAAACACAGAGTCTATTAGATAAATTGTCAGCTACAAGCTTTCACAGACTTACCTATAGTGCAGGTAGTTACACCAATGAGCGTGTTCATCATCTAAATCAAGCAGACAGCGACCAAATGCTAGCAATTAACTTGCAGGCATTTGAGCAGGTTTTTAGGTGGGCAAGTGCGCAGTTGAAGCAGCAACATCAGTCATTGGACTTTGCCAAAATCGATAGACCAAGCCTAATTTGTATCGCCTCTACCGCAGGTACGATGGATTATCCTTACGCCAGTCTTTATGCAAAAAGCAAGCGAGCAATGATAGCGACTGCTAGCGCTTATCGAGCGGCACTTGCGCCTTATGATATCCAAGTGAATTGTATTGCACCAGGCTACATCGATACCCAAGCATTGCGCGATTTAAATGACGGTGATGCCAGTCATAAGCCCTTTATCATGAGCACGCAAACAGCGGTTGATGAGGTTATGCAAGTGATTGATAATGACGTAGAACTAGCGATATTTCCAAGATCTATGCGCTATATTACTCGGGCGTTAAACCACTTACCCAAGCCATTACTCAATTGGATATTACGTAGCAAGCTAGACAAGCCTTCTTAACTAAGCACTGTTTTAATCAAACACTGCCTTAATCAAAAATGGGCAGCTCAGCCAAATAGCCAATAGAGCAGAGTGAATACTGGCACTCCAATCAGCAAGCTATCTATCCGATCTAATACGCCGCCATGTCCAGCCAGCATCGTCCCGGTATCTTTTACCCCATGTTGGCGTTTAAATGCAGATTCTAATAAATCCCCTGCGATACCACTTACTGCCAAACCATAGGCGGCTAATAAACAAAGCCACCCGCTAAAAGGCGTGAGCCATAATCCTAAAAACGTAGCCAAGATAGCTGCAAGTAAACTACCAAAGACCGCACCTTCAATGCTTTTATTTGGGCTAATGGTAGGAGCGAGACCTCGCTTAAACAGTTTGCGTCCCAGTAATCGCCCACATAAATACTGGGCAATATCGTTGAACTGACTTGCGAAGAAGACAAAAAGTAAGATGCCATATTGCTCACGCTGCCACGTCAATTGCTGCAAAAAAATAAGGCTAATAATCAGTGAAATAAAGGCACTACTAAATATGATGTCCAATAGATTGAGACGCGTATAGGAGTGTATCAGTACTGATTTTGGTTTATCAGATATGATTTTTGGTTGTAATCCGCGTGCTTGGAGTTTGCTAATCAGCCCTGCTTTGTCGTATATGCACCAGACGCGCTTAATCTCATAGCCGCCGCGTAGCCCCATTAACATAAAAAACGCAATGAGCACCCATTGATAAGGGTGAACATGCTGACTATTATTTATTTTGGCGATAACATAACATACGCACAGCGCAAATAGCATGAGCCACCAAGAGCGTGCAATCAGATAAATCTTAGGCAAGCGAGCACGTAGACGAGATGTAGCAAGTATGCCCCAAACCAAACTTACTACCGTCATAAGTCCGATAACAAACAGCGTATCAGTAGACATGTTTTTAACACTTTGAGAAATATAAAAAGCAGTCATCAACCACTTTAGTAATGACTAGAATGCCAGTTGACTACTGCTTTTAGGTGGTAGTAGTCGCTTTTATTGTTCTAGCTCCTGAGTGAACAATTATAGGCTGAATAAGCCAGTCAATACTAGCTTCTCTCGGGTCTAATAATGGATTAATCACACTTGTTCGAGGTGTGACGGCTAGATTTGGATAGTCTTTTCTATAATGCCCACCGCGACTTTCAAGACGTTGAGAAGCCGATTGAATAATCAATGTCGCTAATTGTAATTGTCTTGCTAACTGTAAATTTGTAAGCTCATCAATGCTGACAGTGCTATTTTTGCGATTGGCATTGCTATTACTATCACTGCTACTAAGCGAACTTAATTCAGGTTGTTTCAACCATTGCTGCCACTGTTGTATCTGTTCAAGCGCTTCCTCTAACTCTCTAGCACTACGTGTGATACCCATATTGGTAGTCATTAGCGCTTTTAGTTTTACGATGACTTCTGTCATATCAGCATCAGTATGGCAGTGCTTAGTAGCCTTATTATGCTCATATAACGTTGGTATCGACAATGCAAAATAGGGCAGAGTAATAGATTGGGTGTTCTTCAGTACGGGTGCTGTCCAAATATCATCAGCGCTTGCATTTAAATTAAAATGATATGCCGTTGTATGTAGATTGATATCTAGCTTTGCATCTAGTGCTTCCATTTCTGCCAAATAACGAGGCAAGTCGGTAGCGATATTACGTCCTACGACCACGCACTCTAATAGCGAGTTGCTCGCCAAACGGTTGGCACCATGCAAGCCTGTATGAGCCACTTCGCCTGCTGCATAGAGACCTGCCACATCGGTCATACCGTTCACCGATGTGACAACGCCACCACAACTATAATGGGCGGTAGGGGCGACTGGTATTGGATCCGTCGTGATATCAATACCAAGCGCTAGCAACGTCTGGTAAATTTGCGGAAAATGCTCTTGTAAAAATGGCGCTGGCAGGTGACTGACATCAAGATGTACGTAGCCAAGTCCATTTACACTAATCTGCTCAGCGATTGCTCGTGCGACGATGTCTCTTGGAGCCAATTCAGCACGCTCATCAACGTCTAGCATAAATCGTCGACCTGTCTGCGGACAGTATAGGCGTCCACCTTCTCCGCGTAGCGCTTCAGAGATTAAAAAACTGCTGTCGCCTAATGCGAGACCAGTCGGATGGAATTGCACAAACTCCAAGTTTGCCAGACGGCAGCCCGCTTGCCACGCCATCATCACGCCATCACCGACACAGACATTCGGTGCGCTGGCACGTTGAAACAGCTGCCCCAAACCGCCACTGGCCAGTACGACTGCTCGACTATAAATAGTGAGCTGACGATGGTTATTGTGGTCAAAAACGCGTGCACCTTTGCAGTGGCTGTTAGTAATAGGATCCTTCAAAAGGCTTAATGCTTCATGATACGGTAGTATCGTGATATTACTTGCAGCATGGGCCCTTATGGTTAGGGCTTCCATAACGTGCCGACCTGTTGCATCATCCGCATGGGCCACTCGTCTGCAGCCATGCCCACCTTCTTTGGTTAGGTGTAAGCTGCTAATTTCTAAGTCAGTACTATTCAAATCAGCACTATTCAAATCAGTTAAGGTTTTTTGCGTGACATCTTGTTGTGGATTCTGAGTAAAAGGGACACCTTGTTCACACAGCCACTGTATGGCTTGTTGTCCTTCACTTAGTATCTCAGTCGTATTATTAGCGTCGCATAACCCTGCGCCTGCAATCAATGTATCAGCGACATGGTCGGTCACGGAGTCATTTTGGTCCAAACTTGCAGCGATACCACCTTGCGCGTAATGGCTTGAGCAAACTTCCAAAGCAGCTTTACTCAGTACCATGATACTCAGCGATTCTGGTAGTGATAGCGCAGTACTTAAACCGGCCAATCCTGCACCGATAATAAGTACGTCTGTTTGCCTGACATTATCCGCGCTCATACTAGGCAGCTCCAACGTTAGCGAACAGTGTACGGTCTTTGACAATATCACCACTAGCGGCCACACGTTGTTTTTGTGATTCGGCAAAATCAAGCATGCGCTGTAAAGGTTTTTTGGCTGCTACTGCTAGCTCATGTGTCATTAGAACCTCACCGCTTTGATTGGTTAAGCATTGCTCGATACCTTTTAAACCGTTCATTGCCATCCATGGACAAAACGCACAGCTCTTACAGCTTGCACTCTCACCAGCAGTTGGTGCGGCCAAAAACCGCTTGGTGGGCGAGCGCTTTTGCATTTCGTGTAATATGCCCAAATCGGTAGCGACGATAAAGGTATCTGCATCCATCTCATAGGTTGATTGTAATAGTTTGCTGGTTGAGCCGACCACATCTGCCAACTCAACGACGCTATCAGGTGACTCAGGATGTACCAAGACTTTGGCGTTTGGATACTCCTCTTTTAGTTGCATAAGTTCAGTTGCCTTAAACTCATTATGTACGAGGCAAGAGCCCTGCCAAAGCAACATATCTGCACCAGTCTCACGCGCGATATATTTACCCAAATGACGGTCAGGCCCCCAAATAATAGGTTCGCCTTGGGCATGTAAGTGACGGACGATATCGATACCAACGGATGAGGTCACTACCCAGTCTGCGCGTGCTTTCACGGCAGCGCTCGTATTGGCATACACCACGACGGTACGCTCAGGATGAGCGTCACAAAATGCGGAAAACTCATCAGCAGGGCAGCCCAAATCAAGCGAACACTCGGCTTCTAAGTCTGGCATCAGTATGGTCTTTTCCATACTTAATATTTTTGCCGACTCACCCATAAAGCGCACGCCTGCGACCACCAATGTCTGTGCACTATGCGCTTGACCAAAGCGTGCCATCTCAAGCGAATCGCCGACACAGCCACCAGTCGCCAATGCCAAATCCTGAATAAAAGGATCGACATAATAATGTGCGACCAGTACGGCATTATTGTCTTTTAATAATTGCTTAATATTTTCTTCAACCACGATACGTTCTGAACGAGGCAGATCTGCTGGTATCTTAGCTTTGGCATACTCGATATTCATTTTAGTCGCAATGCGGTTGTCATTGCTCATGATGGGTGCGTCATAGGGATAAGTTTTCATAAGTGCAAACCTTGTGTGCGATAACGACACGTTATATGCCGCTAAAAATGATACCAACCTCAAAAATATGATTAGCCGTATTAAACTTGCTCAGCCTACTAGGCGTAGTACTGACGATCGTTTTGCTTGCTACTCTAATTTTTAAGAGGAATAAAAGCTGCCTAAATACAGCTTTAACGTAAACTAGTTTTTATTATGCTCATTTTGAGCATAAATACAAGTGGTTTTTTATATCCTACTTTCTGTACAGTAGGTATTTATGCAAAATACGCCCTGTCACTTTTGTCTTTAACCGCTTATATTTACATCGGTAGACTATGATATTTTTAGATTCAAGCTATACTGATTCGTACTACAAATAACAAGTGTGATGGCTTTCTTATTGCACGCTCAAAGTTAAAAGGTAATTACTAACATCATGACGTTGTCTTATTCACATGCGCATCAGCAGGGTAGCGGTACTACTGAGGTTGTTGCGGTTTTGGTTGCGATTACGGATCATACCGCCCGAGTTTTAACAGTTGATCAAGGCAAGCTATTGCCCAATGGACCACTCATGCCATTGCATCGCTCATTGCAAGCCGGTGTGCGCCAATGGGTTGAGGAACAGACGCAGCAACCGCTTGGCTATTTGGAACAGTTATATACTTTTGTCGATACCAATAGGCGTAATATTGATGGCCATGCATTGGTTTACGTAAGCTACTTGGGCTTGGTGCAAGAGACGCAACTGCAGGCGCTCCAAAGCAAAGCATTATGGCGAGATTGGTATGATTACTTTCCATGGGAAAATCACCTAGATGGTATGCCAAATATCATTATGGATTTTATTGTGCCGGCATTATTGGACTGGGCAAATAGTGCGCCAGACTCAATTGCTCAGCAGCGCCGTCGTCAGCGTATTCGTTTATGTTGGGGTGTGGATACTGAGCTTTTAGACTCAGCTCAAGATAAAAATACCTATCACCAATCAAGTACCACCAACGGTTATGACTGGGTCTCAGAGCATGTATTACTGCGCTATGAGATGCTTTATGAAGCGGGACTGATTCCAGAATCATCTAACTATCAGCCGCAAAAATTGCCAAAAAACTGGGCACAAATTATAGGTACACCGATGTACTATGATCATCGACGCGTTATTGCGACAGCTATCTCAAGGCTGCGCGCCAAAATTGAATACCGACCACTTATTTTTGGTCTCATGCCAGATATCTTTACGTTGTCGCAGCTGCAGCAGAGTGTAGAAGCGCTCTCAGGAGTGCGCTTGCACAAACAAAATTTCCGCCGTCTGCTAGATTCACAAAACTTAGTGACAGAAACCGGTCAGAGTAGCAGTGCCCAACGTGGTCGTCCTGCCAAGCTTTATCGATTTTGCCATGATATCGAATTGCAAAGTTTATTGATGGACAGCAAATTGCCTAAACGTAAATAGGCGCAAATAGGTTTAAATAAGCGGTAAGTGCTCTCGTGTTTTTATGACTATCAGTTTTTAGCAGCTGCATGAAATACTTCATTTCCTTGCGGTACTGTCAACTTTACGCTATATTTATGCTCATTTTGAGTTTAATTAAATTGAATCGACAACAATGTAATGCGTATATAGGGGTCAAAGATGACAATTAAAAAAGAACCAGCATTGGATGAAGTATTACTTAAACCACTGATTGAAGCTGCCTTGATTGAAGACTTGGGCAGACGAGGTGATGTAACGTCTCAAGCGACTATCCCTGCTGACCTGCAAGCAAAACTAGAGATTAAGGCGCGGCAAGCAGGTGTGATATGCGGTATGGATTTGGCGCGTTTATCATTCGCTTTGGTTGATTCTCAGATTGAATTTATCGCTCAAGTAGATGATGGCGAATTGGTGAATGCTGGTACAGTATTAGCTATTGTCAGTGGTAATGCCCGTCATCTGCTGACAGCTGAGCGTACCGCGCTCAATTTCTTGACTCATCTCAGTGGTATTGCTACAGATACCAGAAAGATCGTAGACAGTGTGGCGCAATACCCTGCGCAAATCACTTGTACACGTAAAACCATACCAGGCTTGCGCGTTGTGCAAAAATACGCAGTACGCTGCGGCGGCGGTCGCAATCATCGTCTAGGGTTGGATGATGCTATCTTAATCAAAGACAATCATATTGCCATCGCTGGTGATATAAAAACGGCCATTCAACAAGCGCAAGATTTTGCTGGTCATCTAATTCCTGTGGAAGTGGAAGTAGATACTTTAGAGCAACTTGAGCAAGCGTTAGATGCTGGTGTGAGTTTGGTGCTTTTGGACAACATGTCACCTGAGGTATTATCAAAGGCAGTAGCAATGTGTAAAGGTCGAGCCAAAACGGAAGCATCAGGTGGTATTACCCCTGCTACCGTGGAAGCAGCAGCACAGACAGGCGTTGATTTTATTGCGATGGGTTATCTAACGCATAGTACCACTGCATTGGATATTGGCCTAGACTTTAGCGCATAGGTCAGCGACTAAGCTTACATGCCAGAAACTCTGCTTTTCTTTTGTATAATGATAGCCAAACAAGGAAAGTATTACAGCAAGGAAGTAGTACAGGAAGCAGTACAAATAGTATCGAGATATTAGCAAGTTACTTGATACAGTTTGACAAAGAGGGAGCCATTTCTGGCCCATTTGACAGTTATGGTTCGAATTGAGTATAGGCGCTAAGCAAAGTTAATGATTTTATTAGCTTATCTGCCTATGTTACAATATAAGCTATAATGCTATTTTTAATCAGATATTGTTTTAGTCAGATACTGGGTCATCGTTGCACTCGCACGATGGCCTTACTTTTTTCAGCAGTTGTATCAATAAACAAGCGAGCGCTCAGTGAATACTGAAATCATCAAGATAATCTTAGCCTTTTTGGTACTGATTAATCCCTTTAGCGCTTTGACGTTATTTCTGGATTTGACCCGCGGTTATTCAATGAATAACCGACGTAAAGTCGCGCGTGTGGCTTGTTTAACGATTTTTATTACGATTAGCTTTTTTACTGTAGCAGGTGAGTCATTACTCAAAATATTGGGTATTTCTATTGGTTCGTTCCAGCTGGCGGGTGGTATTTTGGTGTTTTTGATTGCCCTAAATATGATGAATGGTGAAGGTAATCCAGTTAAACCTGACCAAGAAAATTTCGATGTCGATCATGTACAAGACTCCCCAGTTTCAATGGCAGCAGCCGTTGTCCCTCTCGCTATTCCAATGATGATTGGGCCGGGCGGTATTTCAACGGTGATTATTTATTCTTCACAAGTTTCTGGCGTACTGCAAGTATCGGCCATATTAATAGCTGGATTGTTAATCAGTTTGTTTTGTTATTTGGCATTGATGGCAGCAGGTCGTATTAGCCGTTTATTGGGTGATACGGGACTCAACATTATGAGTAGAATTATGGGAATGTTGTTGGCGGCAGTTTCTATCGAAATTATCGTTAATGGCCTACGCACGCTGTTTCCTGCTTTGGTTTAACGAAAAGGTTGCTTCCCTATATGCTTGCCTCAAATATTTAGAATGATCTTTCAATTTTTAGGTTGTAAAAAAAGCTTACCGCTTACTCCTCCTATCAGCTAAAAACCTCTAAAACTCTCCAAAACTTCTAAATATTCTATAAAAATGGCTAAAAGCGATTTTTATAGAATAGCTATGTCTAAAATAACGATATTAATCACCAAAAGTATTCGAAAAAACACAACCCATAAAAATATGTTACAGTGGAGGAACAACTAATATCATAGGAGTTAATTTTGAGTAACAAAAGAATTGCTATTTTAGGGGCAGGTCCAAGTGGTTTAGCACAATTACGCGCTTTTGAGGCGGCACGATTGGCTGGTGCAACCGACTTACCTGAAATAGTCTGTTATGAAAAGCAAAATGCTATCGGCGGTATGTGGAATTATAGTTGGCGTACTGGTTTAGATAGAAACGGTGAACCCGTCCACGGTAGTATGTACCGTTATTTGTGGTCCAATGGTCCAAAAGAGTGCTTAGAGTTTGCCGACTATTCGTTTGATGAACACTTTGGTGAAGCCATCCCTTCATACCCGCCACGTGAAGTCTTAAAAGACTACATCATGGGGCGTATCGATAAACAAGATATCCAAAAATACATCCGTTTTGAATGCCCTGTACGTTGGGTATCATTTGACGATGACACACAAAAATTCACCGTGACGGTGATGAATCATAAAACCAATGAGCAAGAAGTCGAAGAGTTTGATTATGTCGTGGTAGCGACTGGTCACTTCTCAACGCCAAATATGCCATATTTTGAAGGTTTAGAAACTTTTCCAGGTCGTATCCTGCATGCACATGATTTCCGTGATGCGCTAGAATTTAAAGACGAAGATATCTTACTCATTGGTAGTAGCTATTCAGCCGAAGACATTGGCACGCAGTGTTATAAATATGGCACCAAATCAGTAACCATTAGCTATCGCACACAAGCACTGGGTTATGACTGGCCAGAGGGTATCAAAGAGGTTCCTTTAGTCACTCATTTTGAAGATGACGTGGCGCACTTTGCTGATGGTACGAGTCAAAAGTTTGACGCTATTATCATGTGTACTGGTTATTTGTTCCACTTTCCGTTTATGCCAGACGAATTGCGCTTGCAGACGCATAACTGCTTGTATCCAGAAAATCTATACAAAGGTGTCTTTTGGCAGCCCAATCCAAAGCTTATTTATTTAGGTATGCAGGATCAGTATTTCACCTTCAATATGTTTGATGCCCAAGCATGGTATGCACGTGACGTTATGATGGGCGATGTTGCCGTACCTGACTTGGCGACACGGACAGCCGATGAGCAAGAGTGGGTGGCAACCTATGCTAAATGTGTCACAGTTAGCGATTCGATTGACTT
Source organism: Psychrobacter sp. NZS113 (assembly GCF_015864825.1). Taxonomy (GTDB): domain Bacteria; phylum Pseudomonadota; class Gammaproteobacteria; order Pseudomonadales; family Moraxellaceae; genus Psychrobacter. The sequence continues at coordinate 344,067 of NZ_JADYWL010000004.1, read as the reverse complement.
TCAGGCGGCTTATATCCGTGATTTGACCAATGCGACAGACTATCCAGAATTCGCGGTAGAAAAGCAAGGTGAAATCCTAAAAGAGTGGCAAGAAGATAAAACCGACAATATCATGACCTTTAGAGAGAAAGGCTATCGTTCGACATTGACGGGTACATTATCTCCTGAGTTACCGGAGCCTTGGTTAGATGTTCTTGATGATTCGCTTGAGCATTTTTTGAATATGTCGCTTGTGAAGCCTAAAAAACGCAAAAAAGCATCGTAAATAATTGGCATCGCTAACAGTTAGTATTGTCTAAAAAGATAAAAAACCAAATACGTTTCAGCGTGTTTGGTTTTTTTGTGCAGGGTACATTCAGCTACTATAGTCGGCTCAATATAATTTGGAGACTGACACAGTATACAGTTCATAGAGGGTTGACTCTATATCAGCTATGATATAAGTGCCAAGCCAAATACAGCATCAATATGCCGATTAGAGCATCGAGGATATTCCATGCTTTTGGCTTTTCAAACAAAGGTCTGAGTAGTCGTGCCGCATAACCCAATGCAAAAAAGAAAAAGAACGAAGCACTGACAGCACCCACACCAAAGGCCAATTTGCTACTAGCACCCGTTGAAACCATACCGACGAGTACCAATGTATCTAAATAGACGTGCGGGTTGAGCCACGTAAAGCCAAAGCATAGCAATAGTGCTTTTTTTAAGCTAGTGACAACCTGACCATCGACAGTCATTGCATGTGAGCGCCGGACGCTGGCATATAAGCTTTGTAGCCCGTAGACCAGCAAAAACAGCGCGCCTGCTAGTCGGGCTATATTTACCGCTTGTGGATAGCGAGCGGTTACAGCACCGAATCCAGCAACACCTGCCGAGATCAATAACGCATCACTAACGGCACAAAATAAACAGATGAAAAAGACGTGTTCACGTTTAATGCCTTGTTTAAGTACAAAGGCGTTTTGTGATCCAATCGCTAAGATGAGCGATAGACCAAGTAAAAAGCCAGAAGTATAGTCAGTCGCATTCATAGTAATGTACTTATTCTTTTGAAGAGTAGGAATATTGACACTTTGCTTACTGGCAGTGCCAAAAAAAGCTGTTAAGATACGTTATTGAATCAATATATGCAATACGAGCTCAATTTGAGTGCACGGAATGAGAGGCAAGGTAGGTCATGGTGGTAAGTTTGACGAGAATACTACAATCATTTGGACAAGCGCCAGATGACTTGCCAACACAAGCGGCCAAGCACGCTCAGGAAATGGGTGTCAGCCAAGTGACAGATTCGACGGATATTAGCTCGACTGATATTAGTGTGAATAATGACAGTATAAATAATGACAGCGAGCAAGCTGATAGAACGTCTTCTGTATTGACACCGCCTGAACGTGCCAACCGTATTTGTGATGCATTGGCACAAGTGAGTGATATTCGAACGCCCACGCCTTTGACTGATCGCTATTTGTCCAATCGTGCTCAGATGCGCCCGACCAATAGACCTCCTTTTGACCCAGATACTTTATGGTATCTCAAACATGGACGCTGTCCGATTATGACTGAGCTTATTGATGTGGTGGATGAGGCCACGCTAAACGCCATGCCTATTGAGGCTGTGGCAATCCTAGACCGAATCAATGGTAAGTTAAAGCGCTACCGTGAATGGAGCAGCGAGCTCAACGAGCAGCAACAGCAGCAGCATAATGAGCGTCAGTTTGTCATCGATAAGCTGGTGTCCGAGAGTATTCCAGAAGCGCTGCATCATTATGAGCAACTACAGCGGTTCAGCCCACATCGTACCAAAAACAATATGGTACAAGGCAAGATGACCGCAGGGGATATGCTGACCGATTTGTTTCTTGAGATTGATTATGAGCTTGATGAGTTGCTAGATGAGCTGCATCAAACGGTAATGAATCGTCTGGCCTCAACACACCGTTATGTCAAAAGCCGGACGAAAAGTTAGTTAATAATGGCTTAGATGATCATTGTCAATTTAAGACAGCTAAGTGCCATTAAATCCAATCGACTCACTATGATGCATAACAATATAGGGCTTTAATAAAGCCTTATTTTTTTGTTTAATAATAGCAACTCTAAAATATGAAAGGCCTAAGCATCAAGACGTATCAAAAATAATAATAAGCTTGCCACAAAATTCTGCTAAATAATAAGGACAGTCTAATGACCCAAGTTACTGCGATGTTTGTCATGTTTGTTTTGTATGGGCTGTTGCCAGTCGCTGGGTTATACCTAGGGTATCGGGGTATCAAAAAATTCACCGCGCCCAAAATGCTTGAATATAAAGCGATGCCGCAGTTGGGTTATATCCCTGAAAAGAGTCTACCTGTTGAAGTTAAAACAGCTCTTGACCAAATTAATGAAAAAGGTGAGAAGCTACGTGTCATTTATGGTGATACCAATAATGATGGAAAGATTGATGATAAAGATACCGTCACCGAAACGTATATTATGATTCAAAACCTGATGGACAGGCATGTGCCACTTGCCGTGGCGGACTATCGCCGTTTGCATGACTTAGATGGTAGGGATGGTGCACTCGCTGACACGACCAAGATTAAGCATTCTAATGTCACTGGTAAAGAGGCGCTGCTAGATGTATTAAGTACGATTAATACGCAGTTTGATGATTTACTTAATGCATCCTATCATCAAGATGGACAAAAGCTACTCGCGACCAACCGCTATCTACAAAAGCGCTTTGATAATCCTGCTGGTAATACAGAGTTTCAAAAGCTCGATAGCAGTGTAAGTAGTGCCGGTAATGAGGCAAATATTCAAGCGATTGAAAGTCCAACGGGTACAAATGTGAGTGCTGAAGATATTAAACTATAAATGCAGAATTTTGTGATTAAAGGGTAGAATGAAGAGTAAGCATATATGAGCATCTTAATAGGCATTGGCATTGTAACGACAGTTACTACCTTTTATCTGGGTAAAAAAGGCTGGCAAGCTTTCCATAAAGCTGTTGGTATTACGCCAGGTGTGCTCGTCTATCAGAATGATAATGCACCATTGTCATTATCCAAACTCAGTTGGCAGCAATTAAGTTTAAATAAGAAACATCTAAAAAATCTGCCAGAGCAGCAACTGCACCAACTGCAACGTATTGATGAAAAAGTGAATCACTATCAAGCGTATCAAACAGCGCTACAAGCTCAGCATAAGACGCCTGAGGTAACAGAGCAGCAGTTTGTATTGAATAAGATGCTGCATACTCGGCTTCCAGAAATGTTAGCCAGTCATTACCATTTAACAAATATAAGCGCCGATAATATAAGTAATGACAATGAAGCGGAAGCCAATGAATTATTACAGAGCGTGTTAAATAATATTGAGCAGCGCTTAGATAAGTTACTGGCGCAAATGGACACGCAGCAGTTGCAAGAATTACGAGTAATGAAAAACTACATCAATAGTCATGATAGCTAAGCCTAGATTATGAGATTTATCACGACTTGCTATAAACGACCCACGAAAAAGCTGCCAATGATTATTCATCACTGGCAGCTTTTTTTATGCGTCATTTTAAAACGATACCATTCGCAAAAATTAGAGTAGCAAGGAAAACAAGTGCAAGTACTACGAATGGTAGACTAAACGAGTTTGACACAGCTAATCGTATTTTTTGGGTTTGGTATCACTTAACGCTTATCGTTGCGGTCACGAGTGTTACGCGTACCACGGCTGGCAGGGCTAGCACTGCTTTTAGGTTTTGCGCTGCTGTTGCGATTGTCGCTACCACTGCGGCTATCGCTACGGCTGTCAGTAGCGCGACGTGCTTTAAGCGGCTTGCTTCTGATACGCTCTTGCTTCTCTTTCGCTGCGCCATGCAGACCCGTACCATAACGAGGACGCAAGCTTACTAAATCGGTCAACGTATTGATGTCTTTTCTGTCGAGTTCTAAGAAGCGACCAGTACGTAGCTCTTTTGGTAGAGCAATCGTGCCATAGCGTGTGCGTAGTAGACGGCTAACTTTTAGGCCTTGCGATTCAAACAAGCGACGTACTTCACGGTTACGGCCTTCTTTTAGCTGGACGTGATACCATTTATTGACGCCTTCACCGCCACCGTCTTTGATATCTTCAAACTTTGCAAGGCCGTCTTCTAGCATGACGCCAGCCGTTAGTGCACGGGCAATCTCAGGCGTTACTTCACCCAATACACGTACCGCATATTCACGAGTGACTTCACCAGAGGGATGCATCAAGCGATGCGCCATTTCACCATCATTGGTAAACAGTAACAGACCTGTTGAATTGATATCCAATCGTCCGACCATCACCCAGCGATCATGAGTCAGCTTTGGCAAACGCTCAAAAACGGTTGGACGGCCTTCTGGATCTTTAGCAGAGCAGACTTCGCCTTCAGGCTTGTAGTAAGCGATAACACGGCGACGCTTCTCATTTTCAGAGGTGTATTTGATCTGACGGCCATCAACGCGAATCTCATCGCCTTGTTCAACACGATCACCGATGGTTGCTGGGCCGTTATTGACAGTGACGCGACCAGCTTTGATGACTTCTTCCATCTGACGGCGTGAACCAAGGCCCATGCGGGCGAGGGCTTTCTGTAATTTTTCGTCTTTCATAATCATAACCTTGAGTCGGTGGGTTTACATTTCTCAATGTAAAAAAATTTGGATTGACTATTCTACGCTATTTTGATGGCTTTAGCACGAAAACCTGTTGTTACTAATTATATAAGTTGTTGTTATGAAAATAAAATTGAATAAAAGTTTATTAACTATATACAGCTATTTCAACCAGATATCGGCTCGATTATATCGAAAGTTATATTTTGACAAAAGATAGCCTTGTTTAATTAATACTAAATTATGGGTTGAAATATAAAGTGCGACACTCACTTTTGAAAGTTACAGAATTATTACTTGTATTCTTTGCTATCTGCTCACTATTTAATCCTTCCAGTTGTGTCTACTTCTAAATAAATTGGTTAGGCATTGTTATAAAAGGGCTGTATTGAAAATGGGTAATAATCAGAAATTGTTATATGAGAATTTATAAATATTGCGTTGTGTATAGTTTGAGTGTATATTTGATATATACATTCTTTTTAGTGAATATATTTATCATAGTGAGCGGCTTCGATTTTATGCAATATTATAAATATGAGTAACTGTTATGGTTTATAAATACTTCATTTCTGTACGCAAGCGCTTTTTGATGACGAGCATTGTTGGCTTGTTATTAACACTCTCACTTGCGAGTTGCACAGTCAATTCAGGACTTCAGTCTGGAGATGTACCGGAATCAGGTGCATTCACTGCAGAAAATGGCCTACAGTTTTATATTCAACCTTTGAATTTGGCGACCTTGCCACGTACAGAAGCCGTTACCCCAGATCAGGATTTATATCATTTAATAAAAACGTCTGGTCGAGTCAGTTATGGAATTGCTAAAGGTGACATTCTCAATATCATACTTACCAGTTATCCAGATATTAATGCATCGACATCTAACCTAACCGTTGATCAGCAAGGCTTTATACAGTTCCCACTGATAGGACGCATTCAAGCCAGCGGAATGAGTGTGCCGCAATTCACCGCAACCTTACAAAGTAAATTACAACGCTATCTAAAATACTCAGATCCTCAGGTCAAAATCATTAATTATCGTGGTAGCAAGTTTTTTGTGGATGGTGAAGTCAAGGAGTCTGGTGAGTTTACGATTGCTGATGTGCCAGTCTCCGTATATGGGGCAATCTCTATGGCAGGTGGTACGACTGATGCTGGTGATTCAAATCATATTGTCTTAAATCGCCAAGGCAAGAGTTACAAGCTAGGTATCCAATCATTACAGCAAATGGGACTGTCTGCCAATCAAATATATTTACAAGATGGTGACGCCATTCATGTCAACAGCCAAAGCCGTAATAGAGTCTATGTATTGGGTGAGTTTGGCAAAATTGAACCAGTGTCTATTCCTGAGCAAGGGCTGAGCTTGGCACATGTGTTAGGCGAGTCGAACGGGCTAAATTCTAATACCGCCAATGCTGCCAAAGTATATATCGTTCGTGATAACCCGCAATCACAATATACGCATATTTATTATGTCGATATGCAGAGCATCACCAGTTTGGCATTGGCGAGCCGTTTTGACATGCAGGCCAACGACATACTTTATGTAGATCCAACAGGTTTAGCACGCTGGAATCGTATCATCAGCGCCATTCTTCCTTCAACATCAGCAATCAATCTGATTTCAGGGATATAGGAGTCCATTATGACTGCGTTTGACAGTATCTTAGTCGTCTGCGTTGGCAATATATGCCGTAGCCCGATGGCCGCTGCTATTTTGAGAGAGCGCTATCCAGACAAGCACGTAGACTCTGCAGGTCTGTCAGCGTTAGTAGGTCATTCTGCGGATACTAAAGCCATAGAATTGATGGCCATGCACGATATCGACATCAGCTCACATATCGCCAAACCCATCAGCGAAGCATTAGTCAGTCATGCAGATTTAATTTTGACTATGTCAGTGAGTCAAACCAAGTGGATTGAGAATCGGTGGCCGCATTGCCGTGGTAGAACTTTTCGAATTGGACATTGGATTGATAAAGATATTGCAGATCCTTATCAGCAGGATAACTCGGTATTTGAGACGAGTAGACAAGATATTGACGACAGTCTTGAGCAGTGGGCTATCAAGATGAGCGAGGCGATTGTCATAAAAGAATTGAAGGTTAGTGAGTGCTATTAAGCGGTAAACATTGAGTAGTGAGTATATGGTTATGAATAAAACAGATTCAAAAAACCTATCAATGCCTATGGGCAAAAAAGACACTGACGACATCGACTTAATGGCGCTGGTTTTAGTATTGCTGCGCGGTTGGAAAATAATAGCGCTCATGGTGTTATTAGGTTTACTGATAGGTTTTTTGTATACCCGCCATGTCAATCCAACGTTTAAATCTGATGCGCTGATACAGATTGAAGAAAATGCGCAAGGGGTGGAAGCACTTGGCGCGAGCATCTCAGAGTTGGTCGGTGCAGAAACAAGCAAAGCAGAAACAGAGGCAGAGCTTATAAGATCACGCATGATACTAGAGCCTGTAGTCGATCTACTGCATCTGCGTATTAGGCTCACGGATCCTAATATTGGATATATTGATACGATCAAAAGAAACTATATAGAGACTCAAGTTAATACAACTGATGAAGTGTCACTGAATACCGAAAATGGCGTAGTAGAGATCAGTCAGTTTGATGTGTCGAAAGCTTATTTGAACCAATCTTTTACTTTGAGTAGATCTGCTACTGGATTTGTTTTAAGTAATGGTCTGGATAGCTTTAAAGGTCAGCTTGGTCAGCCGTATCAGTTTAAAGGATCAAAAGGTCAGATTAATATTATCGTGACCGGATTACCGACGGGTAATTACCCAATTAGTATTAGTAAACAGACATTGAAAGCCACGACAGATGGTATCAATAGCGCACTAACGGTTGAAGAAAAAGGACAAAGCACGGGTATTATTCAGCTATCGATGACGGGTACAAACCAAGAGCAAATCACGACCATACTCAATCAAATAGTTCGATCTTATGTGGATCAAAACCAGTCACGCGGCTCTGAAGAAACCACCAAAACGCTCACCTTTATGGAAACGCAGATACCGCTATTGAAAGGGAAGCTAGAAGCGTCTGAAGCACTATTTAATGACTTTCGTAAAAAACACGGCACTATCGATGTGGCTCAAGAGGCTGAGTTGCTATTAAATGAAAAATCCCGAATCGATGGGCAGCTCAACGATCTTAAGCTCAGAAAAGCAGACTTGACCACTTATTATACTGAAGAACATCCCTTGGTCGTCCAGATTAATGAGCAGCTCAAAGTGCTGAGTAATAGAACGAGACAAATCGAAAATACGGTATCAGGTCTACCTGAAATCCAGCGAGAGTTTTTAAAGCTATCAGAAGACACCGCCATCAATCGAGAAATCTATCTAACGCTACTCAAGAATTATGAACAACTAAAAATCGTGAAAGCGGGCCAAATCGGCTATGCCCGAGTTATCGATACACCCACCAGTACCTTTAATGCCATTGCCCCTAATAAGCCACAAATCATGATGCTAGCCATAATGGTGGGTGCGATGCTTGGGGTGATATTGGTTTTACTCAGAAACTTAATGGGGACGGTTGTAAAAGATCCAGAGCGTTTAGAGTCTAAGACAGGTATTCCTGTCATTGCCACGATTCCGCGCTCACCTTTACTATCCAGACTGAGTAAAAATAAAAAGACCACCGATCGAATGCTTGCTCATGTTGACCACAGTAGTTTGAGCTATGAAGCCATTAAAAGTTTGAGAACAAACCTGATGTTTGGTATGCCAACAGGCGCAGGGGTCGGAGAGTCCGCACAAGTCATATTGATTACTGGAGAAAGCCCAGGTGTCGGTAAGTCCTTTATCGCAGCCAATTTATCTGAGGTGTTTGCACAGCTTGATAAAAAGATTTTGGTCATTGATGGCGACATGCGTTTAGGTGCGCTGCATAAGATGTTTAAACTGGGCCCGCAGGAGGGTCTTGCAGATTATCTGATGCAGGATAAAAGTAGCGCATCTCCCATTAATGGCACTCAAGCCATTAGCGAGATATCTAGTCCAAGGATTGAAGGTTTTATTCATCCTACTGGTATGGAGAACATTGATTTTATATCGCGAGGACAGTCGTCAAATAATCCTACTTCACTATTAATAGGTCAAAAGTTTAATCAGCTTATGACAGTGCTGAAGACGCAATATGACTATATTGTCATTGACTCGCCACCAATATTGGCAGCTTCAGACGCGATGGTGTTGGCGCAACATGCAGACAAGGTGCTTATCGTTACTAAATTTAATCGCTCAGTAGAAGGTCAGCTGATGTATGCGGTCAAGCAGATGAGTAAAGCCAACGTACAAGTAGATGGCATTATTCTCAATGATGTACAGCAAAGCCGTATGAATAAATACAGCTATCATTACCATTATGCCTATGGAAATAACCGCTAATTAGTATTTTGTGGTTGTTCATTATCATCAATACAACTTAAGTGGGTGGATCTTATGTTTATAAAAACAGAGTCTGACAATGCTTATCGGTCGACTGGTGAGTTGCATCAATGGTCGAAGCGTGCGGCTCTGCTTTTATTGTCATTACCACGGTTTGTCAAATGCTCTATTTTATTTAGCATAGATTATGCTGTATCGATTTCTTGCTTATTTTTAGCGTTGGCATTACGACAAGGGTATGTGGCGCATCATGTCAGCCCTATAATATTGGTTTCGTATGCCTTTACTCCTGTGGCAAGCTTGTACCTTATCGGGTTTTATAGAGGTGCTTCTAGAGGTTTTTTTGATGCGGTAATGGGTCGTGTATTGCAGTTGTTTTTGTTGCTTATTATCGTCTACCAAGTGCTTATCTATGTAAGTCCCCTATCAATGATACCGCGCTCAGTACCCATCATATTTCTATTTTCTTTTTTTATCTGGTTATGGAACAGTAGGCTGATAATACGTACCTTTTTGAAAAGGCTGCAGAAAACAGACGAAAAACGTCGTTCAAATGATTGCTGTGATAACGTGATTATTTATGGCGCAGGAGAAGCGGGTAGAGAGCTGCTAGAAAGCTTGAGATATTCCCATAAATATAACGTGGTGGCATACATCGATGATGATCAACAGCTGAGAGGTGCTTACTTGCATGGTAGAAAAATATATGCCGGTCATGCGCTGCCCTCGTTAATAGAGAAGTTTGATGTGGCACAGGTGATTTTGGCGATGCCTTCTATGAGCCGTGCCCGCAAAAAGCAGATTATGGATAGCCTATCAGGTATTTCTGTCAAGATAAAAGACTTACCGAGCTTACGAGAGTTGGCAGACGAGCGAGTGACAGTCAGTCATATACGACCCGTTGATATTTTGGATGTCCTTGAACGCGATACAGTCGAGCCAGTCGCTGAGTTGCTGCAAAAAAATATTACTGGCAAAAACGTCCTCGTGACAGGTGCTGGTGGCTCTATTGGTAGTGAATTGTGTCGGCAAATTATTAAGAATAAGCCTAAATGCTTGGTGTTATATGAGCAGTCTGAATATGCTCTATATACGATAGATCAAGAGCTCAGAAATAAAAAGATAGAAAATATCGATTATCAAGATATTGAGATTATTAGTATCATCGGAAGCGTGAGCAATGAAAAAAAATTAATCAATATATTCAAAATTAACCATATAAATACAATTTATCATGCAGCAGCCTACAAGCATGTCCCGATTGTTGAGTCCAATCCCTTTGAAGGCACGATTAACAATACCAAAGGCACCTATCACTGTGCTCGTGCGGCGATAGAGGCTAAAGCAGACACCTTTGTATTGATCTCTACGGACAAAGCAGTGCGACCTACTAATATCATGGGGGCATCCAAACGCTTGGCTGAGTTGGTTTGTCAAGGATTGAGTCAACATAGTAGTCACACTTGTTTTAGCATGGTGCGTTTTGGCAACGTATTGGGTTCTTCAGGCTCTGTCGTACCGTTATTTACCAAACAGATTGAGCAGGGTGGTCCGATTACCATCACCCATCCAGACATAACACGCTACTTTATGACGATTCCCGAAGCGGCCAGTTTGGTGATTCAGGCAGGTGCTATGGCATTTGGTGGGGAAGTGTTTGTACTTGATATGGGTGCACCCGTGAAAATTATAGACCTTGCCAAGCGTATGATTCGTTTGACTGGCTGCGAGCTAAAAGATGCGAGTAACCCTAACGGAGATATCGAAATTGTGTTTACTGGATTGAGGCCAGGTGAAAAGCTCTACGAAGAGTTGATTATAGGTGAAGATAATATCGAGACCACGTTTCATCCGTTAATCATGCAAGCAATGGAGCACAGCTTTCCTTTGGAAGATATCGAAAATATTTTGTTTGAGTTTATAGAAAAAGCCAAACAGCAGGATGTGGCATGGCTAAAAACACAATTTAGAGCATTTGTGGAAGGCTATCGTGAAGGGGATGATGTCAGGATTAAGGTCGAAAAACTGACATCACCGCTGGTGGATGAAATTGGTTAATACAGTAGATAGCTAACCGCGAGACTGTTAATTCTTTATAAGTTTTACGAAGTATCAAATTGGATGATGAGCAATGGCTTCTGAAGTGTTGTTATCGATACAAAGCGTAATCAGTCGATTGAAAACCAGTCACTTTGTACGAGATGTGGCCATGGTTGGAGGCGGTATTGCGGCTGGTCAGGCAATCGCTATGGTCTTTATGCCGTTTCTCACCAGATTATATAGCCCTGAAGATTTTGGTATTGCTGCCGCATTTGCCGCAATCATCAGTATTATTACTCCGATTGCGACTATGGGTTATGCCAATGCCATTGTGATGCCTGATAGTGACGAGGATGCTGCAGCCATTATCAGGTTGTCTGTATTGCTCAGTTTATTTATAGCGGCTATAGCGTTCATCGTTGTCTATTTCGGCAATGTTTATTTGGCACGATGGACGGGTATGGAAAGTACACCATACATGTTGTATCTCATACCGTTGACGCTATTGGCAGGCGCGTTTCTATCTGTTGCTGATCAGTCTGCTATCAGAGTAGGTTTGTTCAAGGCCAAAGCTCGTGCTTATGTAGAGAGCAAGCTTGTGACAGATACCAGTAAGTTGATAGGTGGTGTGTTGGCACCTTCTGGTATGTTGCTTATTTTATTAACGATAGCAGGACAGCTTACGAATTTTATAATGCAGATGCTCCGTGTGCCTAGGATTGGTGTATTAAATGTCCGAAATTGGTTCGGCACGGTTGGTATCCGTAACGCCGCTATATCGCAGCGTGACTTTGCCATATACCGCATGCCACAGAGTATGATGAATGCTGCTTCAGTAGGGTTGCCAACTATCTTGTTAGCATCACTATTTAGTGCTTCTTCTGCTGGGCAGTATTCGTTGGCTGTTCTTGTGCTCGGCGCACCAGCGATGTTGTTAGGCCAAGCTGTTGGAGAGGTTTTTTATCCTAAGATTACGCGTGCGATCACAGCAAACTCACCAGAGGCTTATCAATTTTTATTAAAGGTCACGATGATTCTGTTAGTGGTTGGTATTGTACCCTTCGGTACAGTGTTCGTTTTCGGTGATTATCTTTTTTCTTTAGTGTTTGGAGCAGAGTGGGCATTAGCAGGTAGTTATTCGCAGTGGCTTTCTATTTGGCTTTTGTCCAGCTTGGTATCGGGTGCGAGCACTGCGGCATTGCCAGCATTACGTTTGCAGCGTTTTCTTTTAATCAGAGAAGTGTTTGCAGTGATATTTCGTGCTGCAGCATTGTATGTAGGTTTTTACGTTTTTGAGTCAGATATGGTCGCTATTGCCCTGTTCTCATTTGTTGGGGTCTTGCTTAGTTTATCTATCGTTTATGTCGCTTTTCGGCGTCTTGTTCATATCCATGAAGTGCAGCAGTAGGTAAATATTTTGACTGCGTTGGATGGCACAAAGGATATGCATTAGAAGTCTCAACTCAAGAGGCTCATTATGATTTCAGTTATTATCGCCGCATTTAATGCCGCTGCCACTATTGATCTTTGTATTAGTAGTATTGACGTTGCGAAAAAAAGCCATGAGATTGAGTTGATAGTTATTGACGATGGTTCTGATGATGAGACTGCTAGGTTATTGCATAGGTGGGAGAGTGATAGGGCGTGGATTACGGTGAAATATCAAAAAAACAGTGGCGTGGCAGACGCTCGTAATACTGGGCTTGATATCGCAACCGGCAACTACATTGTTTTTATAGATGCGGACGACACTATCGACGATTGGTATTTTGACTTTGTCATTGCACAAGCGGTTGATCGGGATATCGAGATGTTGGCGTTTGGTCATAAGCGCATCATGCTAAATGGTGATGTAATCGAGCGCCATAACATTTCAGCAGAATATTCACGGCAAGATATTGAGAGTTTGCAACTGAGAGTGACAGAGAATAGAAATATATATTGGTATGTAACTACCAAAGTTTATAGCAAAAGCCTGATAGCGGATTTACGGTTTAATTGTGACGTAAAGCTTGGTGAAGATGGTATTTTTAATATTGAGTGCTTGGATAAAGCGAACCATTTATCTGTCGTACCCGACTGTCCATATAACTACTATGAAAATGCTACTTCGATGACGAGTTTGCAATATAAGCCAGGGCTGTTGGAGTCTATTGAAGCAGACTATAAAGCCAGAGTCAGGATACATGACTGGTCTATCAGTGCTACTGAGAAGCAAGTGTTGCTATCAGATTTCGCACGTAGTTATATCGAGCATATGCTGCCATATTTACTCAATAATTTGGCTTATATTGAGGTATGGAAACGCCATGCAGAGTTGATAAAAATACGCCAGTCTTTCGTTTATCAGAACTGTTTACTGCACTATCATCAACAACACCCAGCACGCGGCATTCGTATCTTGATTTCATGTTTTTCACGACATTGGTATGTTATGACATTGGTTTTTCTTCAACTGTCTTGGACTAAAGCAAAGGTAAAAAGACATGTTTAACATTGATTTGTTTCCTCAGGCATTAAAGAGTGACGAAAGCGGACAGACTCGTTCTTGTTTGCTGAAACAAACGACCGCGAGCGAAAGTGTCACTGAGCAAGAATTGTGGTTTGCGTATCCTATTAATCTACCCATGCCAGAAGACGATGATTGCGACTCTTATTTGTTAGCCACATTGTTGCCCGCGATGCAGTTGCGTGCTGCTATTCGTGTCCATGGTAGTGTGTCCCGCGAGCTATTAGCCAACCTGACAGAGCTACAGCATGTCTGGAACAAATGGTTACCAGAGCATTATTTTTTGATTGATATACAAGTTGATCGTATTAGAGAGAGCGACGTACAAGTAGATGGTGCGATTGCTGCATTTTCTGGCGGTGTGGATGCTCAGTTTACCGCTTATCGTCATGCGACAGGCATAGCGGGATATGCCACGCGAGATATTAAAGCAGGGGTTTTTGTGCATGGCTTTGACATACCTTTAACTGATACCGAAGGCTTTACCAATGCAGCAAAAATAGCAGCCAAAGCGCTTGCAGATATCAATATCGAGCTGTTGCCAGTTGAGACAAATATTCGCATGCTTTGGTCTATTAATTGGGAGGACTACCATGCTGCTGCTATTGCCTCAGTATTATGCGGCTTAAAAAAATATGCTGGTATTGGGCTCATCGGTAGCGGTGACCCTTATGATGTATTGACTAGCCCTTGGGGCTCACATCCAATTACTGATCCGCTGCTGAGTTCTGGCGACTTTAGAGTGATTCATGATGGCGCTGGCTTTAGTCGATCGGAGAAGCTTCAAGCGCTTTCAGCATGGCCCTTGGGTATTGAAAGCCTGCGTTTCTGTTGGGCGGGTGACCAGAATGATAGCAACTGCGGCCGCTGTGAAAAATGTGTTAGAACGCGTCTCAATTTTTTGGTCGCAGGTATAGATAATCCAAAATGTTTTAGCGAGCCCATTGATTCATCACTTCTTAAATCGATGGTTTTAAAAAATGAAAGCGTACGTATAGATTGGAATCTAATTCGTCATGAGATAATTAAAACGGGAAGAGGTCTTGAATGGCTTCCATACATTGAAAAAGTACTTAAGCGTAAACCATCTCCAAAATTGAATGGGTTGTTTCCTTTTGGCTCAAGGCGTCGTATGTGGGTGAAAAAAATGTTAATGAGAAGCAAATAAGGGAGTGTCGAAAATGAATACTACCGCTATAAAAAAACTCATACCACTCAGACTAAAAAAATATTTAGCCGCCTATATTGGCGTGCGCGATTTACTACTACCGAGCAGTAATCGATGCTTCGTTTTCCTTGCTGCTGACTATGGCAATATTGGTGATATCGCTATCTCTCATGCTCAAAAGCAATACTTGCAACGTGTGATGACCGATTATGAGGTTATTAGCGTTCCCATCAGTCAAACCAGATTAGTGCTTAACTCGATTAAACAGCAAATAAAAGAGAAGGATATCGTCACTATTATCGGTGGCGGTAATATGGGTGGTACATATCCTGATATTGAGGAGCTGCGCCAATTAGTCATCAAGGCGTTTCCTGCAAATCGTATTATTTGTTTTCCTCAGACATTGGACTGGAATGATTCTGCTAAGTCTAAGCATGCATTGCATCGTATCGTAAACGTCTATGCCAAACATCCAGATATACATATTTTTGCCAGAGAGTCGATGACAGCGGCCAAGCTTATTAAGCTTTTTGCTGAATGTAGCAATGTCCATATTGGTCTTGTGCCAGATATCGTCATGAGTGCCAATGCAGCAATGCTTGGAGCGACAGATGGCTTAGCACCTTCAGGTATTTTGCGCTGCTTACGAGATGACAAAGAAGCTGCGCTATCGACAGAGCAATATGCAATGATAGACAAAGCCCTAGCAGATACTGGCTATCAGATTGAAAAAACAGACACCCATGCTGGCGGCTCTCAATTAGACGAGGCACATTGTTTAAAGTTACTGACTGATAAGCTTAGCCAGTTTCGTGCTGCAAAGTTGGTTGTAACTGACCGTTTGCATGGCATGATTTTATGTTTGCTGTCGGGTACGCCTTGCTTGGTATTACCGAACTCCAATCATAAGATAAGACAGACGCAGTTGGACTGGTTACGCAATCATCCAAGACTCGTATTTTTAGAGTTAGATGAGATTGCTGAGATTCCAAAGTTCATCGATAGGCTTCTATCACTACCTCACGGCACGATGATTGAGTCACCCGTTCACATCAATGAATACAATGATTTAAAAAAATCGGTGGCCAGAATATGACCAGCGCAGCCGAGCCATTGGTGAGTATTATCGTGCCAGTATATAACGTCGCGTCATATATCGACGCCTGCTTAGCATCCATCAAGCAGCAGACTTATAAGAATATTGAAATTATCGTCGTTGAAGATTGCTCTACTGATGACTCAAAACAAGCACTAACCCCACATCTCACAGATAAGCGCATAAAAGTCATTCAACATAACGAAAACAGTGGCCTTTCTGCTGCTCGTAATACCGGCATTAAATCTGCAATAGGCGAGTATATGATGTTCGTTGATTCCGATGATATTGTAGATATTCGCTTGGTGGCAGCTTGTGTAGATTGCGCCCTCACCACGAATGCAGAAGTAGTGACGTATGGTTTTGTACCGTTCAAAGAGGGCATAGCAGAGACAGAACTACCGTATCCAGCTGCCAGCTTAGCATTCGATGCCACTAAAATAGACGACTCGTATTTTAGCCTACCGCATTTTGCATGGCTCAAATTTATTCGGTCTAGTGTCGTGCGTTCTGCCTCGCTACATTTCCCAGTGGGCTTGTACTACGAGGATTGGCCATTTCATTGGCATCTCGGTTTATCTGCTAAGGTGAGATATCAACTGCCTATTGATTTTTATCTGTATAGACAGCGAGGCACGTCGATTACAGGGTCAACGGATAAAAAGCTATTAGACCTTTTCGTTATTCACTCAGAAGTCATAACTCTAGTAGAGAGCTATCAAGTGGATAAAGTTAAAAAAATACTTGCCAATAAAATCAGACAAAGTCATTGGAGTATTCTTACTCGTATAGACAATGAATATTTAGCAGCTGCATTAGCACAAGCTAAAAAAGCAGATAAAACGCTGCGATTAAAGGGTTATCAGAACAATTTGACGTTAAGGAATATAGTGATCAGCAACATAGTACATATGCCAAGCCAAGTCGCTTTGTCTATGTTGCAGGTGCTTCGTCAAGCACTAGATAAAAAAGCAAGAATGAAAGGTTAGTAGATAATAGGTTGAAAATAGTTTTGAAAAACCCGTTTGGTTTTATGCTTCTTAATAGGTAAAGAGATGGCTATTCAGAGAGTACTGCACATAGTGGGGAAAATGGATCGTGCTGGGGCAGAGACCATGCTCATGAATCTATATCGCCATATAGATCATAGCCAGATTCAGTTTGATTTTATTACCTTTACCGATGAGGTCGGTGACTATGATGCTGAGATAAAAGCGTTGGGCGGTAGAATTATACCCGTTTTAGCCAGTCATTCATTGACGCGTATGTGGCAGCTTAAACACTTCCTTAAACAACACCCTGACTATCAAATCGTTCATGCTCATATGCTATTAAATAATGCTTTTCATCTATTGGCTGCTAAAAGTGCTGGCGTGCCACATCGCATTTCACACTCTCATAGTACCAGTAATGGTAAAACCAATATCGTCAAAAAAATATATGAGCAATGGGCATTAATTACCAATCGTACATTAGCCACTAAGAGAATTAGCTGCGGTGACCATGCTGCAAATTACCTATTCGGTACTACGAAAGATGTGTGGCTACTACCCAATGCCGTTGATATACAAAAGATGATGACAGTCGCTAACCAATCACGACATTATATTGATCAGGAGTTTGGTGCTAAAGGATTTGGATATAAAGGACTTGGACATAAAGGGTTAAAAATTATCCAAGTCGGTCGTCTCAATGAGGTTAAAAACCATCAGTTTTCTTTAGAATTCGCTGAGCAGCTAAAAAAACGTCAGATTGACTTTACCTTATATATTGTTGGGCAAGGTCCATTGGCTGCGATGCTAAAGCAGCAAGTGCAAGACAAATCACTGTGCAGCAATATCAAGTTTTTGGGGCTGCGTACGGATATCACAGAACTGATGGCCAGCGCAGATTATATGATCATGCCTTCTTTGCATGAGGGCTTTCCAGTTGTATTGGTAGAGAGTCAAACCGTTGGGTTAATAGCGTTGGTCTCTGATCAAGTATCACCTGAAGTGGATTTGGGGCTTGGACTGGTGAAGTTTTTACCGATTCATTCGGCCAAGGAGTGGGTCGATTGTTTATTGAAACCTAAAGACATAGGGCCTAATGAAAAACAAATAACAGAAGCACTAAATCTATATGGATTCAGTGCTGTGACAAACGCGGAAAAGTTAACGCAAATGTATTTGAATATGAAATGACAGCTTTTGCTGTTTATCTATAGCAGGTTTAGCGTGATTTGAGTACAAGGAATGAGAGTAAAAGTGCGACACATAATAGGCTGAGCAAGCCTGCAATCATATCTGATTGATATAGAGTTGATTATATCTACCTTATCGAGGGTTAAATGCTTCCATACCTATTGGTTCTTAGCCTTGTTATCTTTTGGATCGTACTGGAGAAAAAATCTCTCAATCGTACGTCTTTTTGGTTGCCGTTAATTATTTTGACATTATTTGCAGGCGCTCGAAGTTATCGTGTTGGTACAGATACAGGGAACTATACAAGAAATTTTAACAGTCAATTAAATGTCGAATATTTTAGATTTAACAAAGACATTGAGTTTGGTTATCAAGCTTTAGAGTATGCATTGTTAAGTGTGACAAGCAGCTACTTTTGGCTTTTGACGATTACCAGCTTAATCATTGTGTACTGCTATCTTAAGATTATTAAAAGATACAGCGTCAACTATTGGTTTTCGGTATTTTTATTTATCACATTAGGTGTTTATACGTTTTTTTTCAACGGATTGCGTCAAGGGTTGGCGATGGCACTATTTGCATTGGCTGTTCCCTATTTATTAGAAGAAAGACTTATTCCATATCTGTTGGTGTGTGCGGTCGCCTCATTATTTCACGTTACCGCCTTATTCATGATTCCATTTTATTTTATCGTCAACTTAAGGGTAAGGCCTGTATATAAAATTTTGGCAACATTCTTAGGGTCGTTATTGGTAAGTGGGGTACTGGTCTCTTATATTGCTTCTACCAATGATAGGTACGAGGGTTATGCAAAAGCTTCTGAAGAAGCAGGTGGGTTTTTAACGCTCGGATTTTATACCGCTCTCATGATTTTAATTATGTTTGTGAGTTACGTATATAAAATTAAAGATGAAAATTACCAGAAGCTCATAACGTTTTATGCATCAGGCGTGGTTTTTATCATACCGCTAGCGATGTTGGGTACGAGTCCTTCAGGGCCGCAAAGGTTACTGGCGTATTTTACGTGGACATTAATTTTGATACTGCCTGTGATGCTGAAGAAAATAAATAACATTTACCTTTATATCGCTAGTGTGCTGTTGTTTCTCACTTACTTTATGTTGACGACATCGAGATTTAGTAACTTGAGTCCGTATATTCTCAATCCGATATTTGAGGTTTTCTAATGAAAAATCAGACGTACATATCCATTGGTATCCCTATTTATAACGCTGAAGCATACTTGGAAGATGCCATAAACTCAGTATTGGCTCAAACGTATGAGCTATGGGAGCTGATATTAATTGATGATGGCTCTACGGATGGTTCATTGGCCATCGCTCGACGTTTCCAGAAAGCGGATAATAGAATAAAAGTCATCTCGGATGGCAAAAACAAAAAACTGCCAACACGCTTAAATCAGCTCATTGATGAATCGCAATATGATTATATTGCCCGCATGGATGCAGATGATCTCATTCACCCAGACAGATTGACCATTCAAATGGCATTTTTAGCAAGTAATACAGATTGTGACCTAGTGTCCACGGGTGTGGTATCTATTGATAATCATAATAAGGTATATGGCTGTCGTCATGTAGACCGTATTTATACGAAGTTCGACGAAATCGCGCCAGCATATCCTATTGTACATGCCTCTATTTTGGCAAGAAAGACTTGGTATGAACGCAACAGATATGATGAGAATTATCCAAGGTCTGAAGATTATGACCTATGGTGTAGAGCTATAGCCAGTCGAGATTTAAGATTGGCGGTATTGCCAGACTTGTTATATTACTATCGAGAAGAGGGCAACTTATCATTAGAAAAAATCATTCGATCATACAAAGACAGCTTTAAAACCTACCGTGAATATAAAGGACGTAGTGCATTAGGATCTTTGAAACTCAACGCAAAAATAGCAACGGTTAGATTGCTGGACGCTATGGGTTTGTTGCAACGAATAGCCAATAAAAGAAATAAATTAATGATGTCTAATGAACTAAAAACGCAGCATCAAGCTGTCGTTGATAGCATCTGTGCTGAGTGAGTTCACTAATGAGAAACAATGAGGTGCTTAAATGAGTTTCAAAATATGCTTTCTTGTGACAGATGCCGTTTCATTTAATGCTCTATACCGCAATCAGCTTGAGTATATGAGAGACAACTCAGATTTTGATATTACGCTAATCTGTGGGGGTAATGAGGCGCAGCTAGATATTTTACGGGCACGTGATATAGGTAATGTGGTCAATTTAAACTTTCAACGCAAACCTTCTTTATTTGAAGATACTAAGTCACTGGTGCTGCTAACTCGTTACTTTCTATTGAATCGTTTTGATGTGGTGGTTTATCTAACCCCCAAAGCGCTACTATTAGGAAGTATTGCAAGTGCATTTACTTTGCAAAAGAGACGGATTGCTTTCAGTGTGGGTAGAGCTTATGAGAATTTTTCAGGTTTCAAAAAGCGGATATTTCAGGGTTTTGATACATTAAGTTTTGCCTTGTCTCATGAAGTTCTATTCGTGTCTGAGTCACTATTGGCTGTATGTTTGGAAGAAAGGATTTTAAAAAATAGTAAAGCAACCGTTATCGATAATGGCTCATTTAATGGGATAGATATCGATTTGCTTAGTCCTATAGATCAGCAGAAAAAAGATGCATTAAGAGAAAAATATAAAGTGCCTTTAGACTGTTTTTTAATTTGTGTGGTAGGACGAGTGTGTGAAGATAAAGGTCTAACAGACATTGGTTATATATCTAAAACACTCAAAGAAGAAAATGTCCACTTTATCTTTATTGGAGGTTTTGAAGATGATGTGGGGCAAGCCATCGTAGAAAAAATGGTTAAAGACAATAGAGCTGTATATATACCAGCCAACCCAAATGTACACGAGGTTTTCCAGTGTGCTGATTTGCATTTATTTTTGAGCTATCGGGAAGGGTTTGGCAGTGTGGCGATTGAAGCGGCAAGTTGCGGTGTTCCTACGTTTGCCTATGATGTTGTCGGTGTAAAAGACAGTGTGAAAGAAGGTGTTAGCGGTCAAAAATTTACATTTAAAGATGTGCAAGCGGTGGCAACAGCAATTAGTAATGCTGCTACTGATGAGAGTTTCAAAAATAGATACCCTGAGGCAAGAGACTGGGCCACTGCGAATTTCGAACAAAATAGATTATGGCAAAGCTTTTTAATTTTTTATTTGCCCCGTGTTGATGATGTTATAAATAACAGCGTGGATGGAGAAAGGCGGGCGGAACAATGATAAAACGACTATTTGATATCACGGCGGCTACTACCGCATTATTGGTATTGTCTCCTGTATATGCTATTACTGCCTACAAAGTTAGCAAGAATTTGGGTTCGCCCGTCTTGTTCCGTCAGACTCGCCCAGGTCTGCATGGTCAGTCATTTGAGATGATAAAATTTCGCTCAATGAAAGACAGTGCAGATACAGACGGCAATCTGTTAGAAGACGCTGAGCGTCTCACGGGATTTGGTAAAGCATTGCGTAATACCAGTCTGGATGAGTTGCCTGAGTTATGGAATGTGATTAAGGGTGACATGAGCTTGGTTGGTCCGCGCCCGTTATTGATGGAGTATCTGCCATTATATAGCGAGGAGCAAGCTCGCCGTCATAAGGTACGCCCGGGTATTACGGGGTACGCACAAATTAACGGTCGTAATGCTATTGGTTGGCAAGAGCGGTTTGAGCTTGATAATTGGTATGTGGACAATCAATCGCTATGGCTAGATATAAAAATCTTACTAAAAACAGTAAAAAAAGTCATCGTAAAGGATGGTGTTAGCGCAGAAGGCGAGGCGACCATGAGTAAGTTTACGGGTAATGAGACTAGGGCGTGTCCTAGCAAAAATATGCTTTAATAGATTGAGAACACGCTCTAGCTATTCAATCAAGTCTTTGAGTATTAAAATGTTGTGTAAGAAGCAATAAACCATTAGACATAAGTACCATAGAGGAACATATGCTAAATACCCCTTTTTCACCTTGGCCAAGTTTTACGCAACAAGAGGCCGATGCCGTTAGCCAAGTATTGTTATCCAACAAGGTTAATTATTGGACAGGGCAAGAATGTCGTCAGTTTGAGCAGGAGTTCGCTGATTGGTCAGGCAGCAAGTACGCGATTGCAATGGGTAATGGTACCTTAGCCCTAGATGTGGCCTTGCAAGCCCTTGGAATAGGAGCAGGTGATGAAGTGATTGTTACACCGCGCACTTTTATTGCCAGTATTTCATCGGTAGTCAATGTGGGTGCGACACCTATTTTTGCAGATGTTGATGATGCGACAGGTAATATCACAGCCGATACCATCGCTGCTGTATTGACTGATAAAACCAAAGGTATCGTGTGCGTGCATCTGTCTGGTTGGCCGTGTGATATGGACGACATCATGGCACTCGCAGATGAGTATGGTTTGTATGTTATTGAGGATTGTGCACAGGCGCATGGCGCACAGTACAAAGGCCGCAGTGTTGGCAGCATCGGTCATATTGGTGCATGGAGCTTTTGTCAGGATAAAATCATGACGACAGGTGGTGAAGGCGGTATGGTCACGACCAATGACGAGCAGCTATGGCGTAAAATGTGGGCGTATAAAGATCATGGTAAAAGCTATGCAGCGGTCTATGAGACTGAGCATGAACCTGGTTATAATTGGCTGCATGAGAGCTTTGGCACCAATTGGCGCATGACGGAGATGCAAGGTGTCATAGGGCGGATTCAATTGGAGAGGATGAGTGATTGGACTGCCAAGCGTACTGCCAATGCACAATCGATACTAGATGCGTGTGCTGATTGGGAAGAACAAGGCTATCTGTCGGTGCCAAGGCTAGAGGCGTCTGCTCAGTTTTCAGGTTCTACACATGCGTACTATAAACTGTATGTATATGTGCAACCGGATAACTTACCTAATGATTGGTCCAGAGATCGTATTATTCAAATGATAAATGAGCAAGGCGTACCTTGTTTTTCTGGATCTGCTTCAGAGGTGTATTTGGAAAAAGCGTTTGATGATACAGGGTTACGCCCAGAGACTAGATTGCCAGTCGCAAAGCAGTTGGGCGAGACTAGCTTGATGTTTTTGGTTCATCCTACATTGACCACCGCAGAGATAGAGCAAACGGTTCAAGCTATCGACAGCGTGTTTGGTTCAATAGCTAAATGAAGCATTGCTGATACGCACTGGTGTTCTGTACCGAAATGCCAGTCTGATATCAGCTTTATGGTTTATTGAAATGTTGATTGAAAGTCATTAAAGGTTTATGGATGATAATGTGATACCGCTTAATAGAGTCTGTATAGAAATTTATGAGTATCTAACCTTATGCCATGCTAGGATTTTTAGACGCAGGCAGGTACAATATCACTATCAATCATACCTTGATTAAGGATAAGACAGGCATGCAAGCAATTGCGGCGCTGTCTTTATTTTTTTGTCATACCCTCTATTGGAGTTCCTATGTCTATTGCGTCTACTACCCAAGAGTCTGCCACCATTTTGGACGGCAAAGCACTTGCCAAACAAATAGAACAACAACTGCGCACGCGCGTGGATGCTATCAAAGAAAAGACAGGACGTACGCCGAGCTTGGCCACCATCTTAGTTGGTGCAGACCCTGCATCTGCAACTTATGTACGTATGAAAGGCAATGCCTGTAAGCGTGTCGGCATGGACTCTATACGGGTTGAGATGCCAACTGAGACCACCACTGAACAGCTCATGGCAAAGATAGAAGAGCTGAATAATAACCCAGACGTACATGGTATTTTGCTACAGCATCCTGTCCCTGCGCATATCGATGAACGTGCTTGTTTTGAGCAGATCGATTTGGCAAAAGACGTCGATGGCGTCACCTGCCTTGGCTTTGGTCGCATGGGTATGCAGCAGTCAGCCTATGGTTCATGTACGCCGCAAGGTATCATGCATTTGTTAGAGCATCACAATATTGAGCTCTCAGGTAAAGAAGCAGTCGTCGTCGGTCGTAGCGCCATCTTGGGCAAACCAATGGCAATGATGCTATTGAACGCCAACTGTACCGTGACCATTTGCCATTCTAGAACTCAGGATTTGGCGGCGCACATTAAGCGTGCTGATATCGTGGTTGGCGCTGTAGGTGTGCCAGAATTGATTAAAGCAGAGTGGATCAAAGCGGGCGCTGTCGTCATCGATGCAGGGTTCCATCCTACTGATAATGGTGGCGTGGGTGATATCGAGCTAGAAGGTGTAGAGAACATCGCCAGTGCTTATACGCCAGTACCTGGTGGTGTTGGACCAATGACCATCAACACCTTGATTCGTCAGACTGTTGATGCCGCTGAAAAGTCAGCAGGATTGAGCATCGACTAAAAAGAGAGTAATAGAAATACTGATTGCCGATATATAAGGGGCCTGAGGCAATAATAACTCAGGCTAAATCAACCACATTTCAGTTGATAGGACCTAAACATGGCTAAAAAAAACGTAGGTATTCATGAGCGACTACAGAGTATCGGTAGAGAGTTTGTCGATATTTGCCACTACGTTATCTTATTTCTAATCAGTGTGGTGGTCGTGTGGACGGCAGGCAAGGAGTTTATTGAGATTGTCCAAAAAGGCTCAGCGGACTTAAAAGATATCTTGATGTTATTTATTTATCTTGAGCTACTAGCCATGATAGGGATTTATTTTAAAACCCATCGTCTGCCAGTACAGTTTTTGATATTCATTGCGATAACAGCGTTGTCACGGCATTTGGTGGTCGATGTACAGGCCGTCTCAGATTATTTTCATTTATGGCTACTGGCGACGATTTCTGTAGCTATTATGCTGTTAAGTGCTTCTATCGTAATACTGACATGGACAGCAAAAACCTTTGGCCGCCCAGAGGACAATCTTGATAAACAGCATGCAAACTTAACGGTTAAAGCACTGTTGCCTGATAATGCACAAGCGCCTGATAGCCATACCAAGCATCGCCGTGAGTGATATATGATGACCAGCACAAAAAAGGGCTACCAACGGGTAGCCCTTTTTTATTGCCTGCTCAAACTCTATGTTTGACCCTTAACGATTTAAATATCTTTTGAGGGTGTCAACTAACCATTATATAAAGCAGTACTATGTAGGCCACCTGCGGCGACAGTACTTTTTAAAGAAGCACCTCCTAATTAAGCACTTTCTAAATAGGTGTTTTCTACATAAATCGTTTTAGTTGAGCGCATGATATTACCAGCATTGTCTGTGGCTTCTAAGAGGATAGTATTGCTACCTAAAGCCAATAAGATACGATCCTTAAAATGACCTTCAGTATCCACTTCTAAGATGTGCGCTGACTCTTCGTTGAGCGTATAAGTGAGCGATTTAACACCATTACTGTCTTGTACTTGGCCTGAGACAAATAAGTCTGCAGTCGTACTATAGCCATCCGTAAAGTTACTATCGGTGGTTAATAAAGGCGGTGTCCCATCAATGATAGCGATGGCCATGTCAGAAGCATCATCGCCACAAGCTGCGAGCACTAAAGCAGTGGCAACGAAAGTCACGGTTCGAATCAGGTGAGATAAGCGCATAAAAAACCTTAATAAGTTCACAGTAGTATTATGTCAAAACATCAAGATAGCGAGGAGTAGAGGTGCAATCACTATATTTGATAGGCTTAGCAAGTTTGACGTGGCTCATCACATTCTTGCAATTGAGGTTATATCAATCATGAGAAAAGCTTAATAATAATATTGCAAATAGGAAATTTTATCAATAAATAAATGAGAAGGCGATATCATTATTAGCAATACGGCCTTCTCACTTAACGATGGATAAAACATCACGTATCTATTATAAAACGCGTGCTATAACCATTTTAGTCTTTTGAAGTTATAAAATAGATAGCCACATAACGAACCAATAATGAGCATAATCACAAGGTAGGAATACTGCCAGTGTAGCTCAGGCATAAAGTCAAAATTCATCCCATAGATACCAGCGATGGCCGTCGGTACAGCTAAGATACCCGCCCAAGCTGCAAGTTTACGCACCACTTCATTCTGTCCCATATTGACCATGGCCATATAAGTGTTCATGACCACGCTGAGCATTTCATTAAGTCCGTTGATGGCATCTAGAGAGTGTAATAAATGGTCATTAACATCGCGAAAATAAGGTTTTGCGGCCTGAGAAAACCCCGAGACCAGCTCGCTTTTTTTATGGTTGATAAAAAAGCTACAGATGTCTTGTACAGGCAAAATAATGGCACGCATATGTACCAATTGCGACTTTAGCTCATAAAGGTTTTTGAGCGTGGTTTTGTCAAACTCAGAGGTAAAGACATAGCGCTCTTGCTCACGTAGATACCGTCCCAAGCGATCTGTGACCGGCATATAGTTATCAACGATAAAATCGAGGATAGCATGTAGCACAAATATTGGCCCCATACGGAGCTTTTCAGGTCGACGATGACAATGCTCACGGACAGGAGCGTAGGAGTTTGATGGGCCATTACGAATGGTGATTAGATAGTTTTTGCCCATAAATATCGCTGTGGTGCCATAGCGAATGATTTTGTCTTCCAGCTTGGCCGTACGTAACACTACGAAAACCATGTCATTATCGTAATTCTCGACTTTGGCGCGCTGATGGTCAGCGAAAGCATCTTCAATCGCCAGTTCATGTAAGCCAAAAGCTTCTTTGACTTTGACCATGGTCTCTAAGCTAGGATCGTATAAACCTAACCAAATAAACTGACCATTGTTACTCAAAGCACGACTGACATCGTTCAGTGCGACCCTATCGAGATTTTCGCCCGTCTTACGCGAATAAGAATAGCAGTTGACAACCTCATCCTCACTCGACAAGTCAATATCTTCATAGCGTTCAGAATCAGGATCGTAGACCGTCATGGTCTCGATGGTATCCTCATTCGTTGCATCAGTATCACCGTAGATGTAACTGCCATTGTTGTCTAAATATAAATGTGCATCATTCATATCGGCATAAAGACGGTTGATATTGGAGTCGGGTGCAATACGCGCTGTTTTCTGAATCAACTGATCATTATTTTTTTCCATACACCCTCCTTTAATAAGTAGTACCAATCCCAAAAAACACGATTAGCTGTGTCAAACTTGTTTAGTCTACAATGCGTAGTACTTGCACTCGTTTTCCTTGCGACTCTAATTTTTGTGAATGGTATAAAAAAATATATCGATACCGCAATTCATGTCATAACTCATGTCACAACTTATGACACGCTCTAAAGGGCATAGCGCTTTAACGTCTCAATATCCACTAAGCTCAATAAACTCTCATGACACGCTTCTAGTTTTATTTGCGGTGCAATATCGAAGTCTAGCGCTTCAACCCAGCGTAGGGCACAGATACACCAGTAGTCACCAGGTTTGAGGCCCGCAAAATTATATTCAGGGAGCGGCGTAATAAGATCATTGCCGCGACTGGCAGAAAAGTTTAAAAACTCGCTGGTCATCTTGACGCAAACAGTATGCTGACCGACGTCGTGATTGCCAGTATGACAAAAGCCATTGCGATAGTAGCCAGTGATAGGATCAAAGCAGCAGCTGGCAAGCGCTGTACCTAAAACATTGGTTTGGTTGATGGCTGGGTTTGGGTGATAATCAGATGACATAAGGCTTCCGAGATAAAAGTATGCGTTAGTGTATCATGAGTCTGCCGCAAAGGCGTTGTCCTAACCATGCTCATGACTGTCTTTATTGTATAGAATGATTGTGACATTTCTGAATCGAACTATTACTTATATAGGGTATAGATAATCTTCATCGTTTTAGTGTTGATAAGGCGTAATTAGATAGTGATTGTGGCCAATTGTCACTAGGCGAACCTTAACTGCTATGCTAAACTAAAACTGTAAAGCGCCTTGATTATTTATCGCCGTTTATTAGCGTATAAAGATACTCGTCTTATCATTCTAAATAATACTTATTACTCACCCTTTTGCGGTTACCTAGTTTGTTTATAAATAATTGGGTCAATGATGTTGTGCGTTAAAAATAAAAAATGCGTGACGTCAATGCAATTGTAAATATAACCTTTAAGTACCGCATCAGTACCGCGTTTTTGGTAAGCGATACGCCAAACAAGGATTTATTGTGTCTGTCAGTCCTGATTTTGCAAAACCTGCCCCGTCAAATACTACCAATCAAGCAGCGACTCAGCATGCCAACGATGCTGCTGCATCTAATAGCACGCCGTATCTCAGCCATTTTTCTAGCGATGTTGCCAACAGCTGGCTATTGCCTGATGGTGTGGTCGATGTGTTGTTTGAAGATGCGCATAAGCAAGAAGTGCTTAGGCATCAATTGACCAAGCAGCTTATCTCTCATGGCTATCAGCTCGTAAGCCCACCAATGATTGAGTTCACTGAGTCATTGCTAAGTGGCGCCTCAGAAGATTTAAAACGTCAAACCTTTAAAATTATCGATCAGTTAACGGGTCGATTGATGGGGTTGCGTGCGGACATCACACCACAGATTTTGCGTATCGATGCGCATCATGGTGGTACAGGTATTGCGCGTTATTGCTATGCAGGCGATGTCATTCATACTTTGCCATCAGGCCTATTTGGCTCACGTACACCTTTGCAGCTTGGTGCTGAGATATTTGGTTGTGCCTCACTTGCCGCAGATATTGAGCTGATAGATGTGTTGTTCACTATGGTGAATACACTGAATATGAGTGCTGCGCTACATATAGACTTAGGTCACGTCGCCATATTCAAGCGCTTAGCAGAGTTGGCTCAATTATCTGATCATGATACTGAGCAATTGATGCATTTATATGCCAATAAAAACTTGCCAGAGCTAAAACGTGTCTGTCAGTCATTGCCATTGGGTGATGATTTCTATGCATTGGCACGCTTGGGTCATGATATTACCAATCTATTGGCAAGGTTGTCAGAGACAGCGCAGCAAGACACGCAAGTCGCGACTGCTATCAATGAATTACAACGTCTAAAAACACATCTACAAGAGCAGTGGCAGTGCCCTGTGAGTATCGATGTGACGGAACTATCAGGCTATCATTATCACACTGGTATCGTATTCAACGGTTATATCAATAGTGAGACTCAGCCACTGGTACGTGGCGGTCGTTTCGATGGTATGCAAAGCGGCAATCAGTTAGCACTCAATCAGCCACGTGAAGCCACCGGCTTTAGTATGGATGTCAGTCGTTTGCTAGCACACACTCAGCTCGAGGCGCCAATTATCGTATTGGTCGACTATGAAGCATTGAGCAGTGCGAGCCAAGAGCAAATGCAGACGCTGTTGCAGCAAATCGAGAGTTTACGCCAGCAAGGCTATCGCGTCACCATGCCATTAGATATAGCAGATTGCCCAGTTGGCATGACGCATCGCTTGAGCTTTATCGATAATCATTGGCAGTTACAGAATATTTAAGCATTAATTTTAATAGTATTATCATTTTTTAACGTTTTTAAAATCAAGGTAACGAAAGTCATAGTTGATTCAGTTTAAAAGAGAGTCAAGTCAACCAAGCGCAGAGGTATATGTCATACTTCAAGCGAGGTTAACGCTATCACTCTTTTATATAAGATTGACTATACCGCCGTTTTAAACCGTTATTGTACACACCTCAATACATAAAGGTAAGGATTGATCATGGGTAAGAATGTCGTAGTTTTGGGTAGCCAATGGGGCGATGAAGGTAAAGGTAAAATCGTTGATTTGCTAACCGAAAAAGCCTCAGCAGTCGCTCGCTTTCAAGGCGGCCATAACGCTGGTCACACGTTAGTTGTCGATGGCAAAACCACCGTCTTGCATTTAATCCCATCAGGTATCTTACGTGAAGGCGTTACCTGCTTCATCGGTAACGGTGTCGTATTAGCCCCTGACGCATTGCTAAAAGAAATGAAAGAGCTAGAAGACAACAACGTACCTGTACGTGAGCGTCTGCGCATTTCACCGAATTGCCCACTTATCATGCCATATCACGTAGCGCTTGACCAAGCACGTGAAGCCAAGCGTGGCAGCGGTAAAATCGGTACAACGGGACGTGGTATCGGTCCTGCTTATGAAGATAAAGTAGCACGCCGTGCCATCAAACTTGCTGATTTATTCCGTGAAGATTTAGAAGAAAAACTACGCAACCTAATCGAATATCACAACTTCCAACTGACTCAGTATTATAAAGTGGAAGCGATTGATTTTGATGAAACACTTAAGCTGTGCAAAGAGTGGAAAGAAGAGATTAAGGGTATGGTTACTGATGTAACTGAAGACCTAAATCAATTGCGTCTTGCTGGCGAAAATCTAATGTTCGAAGGTGCTCAAGGTACGCTACTTGATATCGATCATGGTACTTATCCGTTTGTGACCAGCTCAAGTGTCACTGCTGGTGGCGTGTCTACTGGTACTGGTATCGGTCCATTATATTTAGATTACGTACTTGGTATCACCAAGGCTTACACCACGCGTGTTGGTAGTGGCCCATTCCCAACAGAACTATTCGATGATGTTGGTGCTCATTTGGCCAAAGTCGGTCATGAATTTGGTGCGACCACTGGTCGTGCGCGTCGCTGTGGTTGGTTCGATGCTGAAGCATTACGCCGTGCCGTGGTACTGAACTCTATGTCAGGTATTTGCTTGACTAAGCTTGACGTATTAGATGGTCTTGAAGAGTTACTAATCGGTGTGGGTTATAACCTACCTGAGACTGAGTGTGCAGGCGCACATGATGCTGAATTCTATGAGTCAGTTACGCCTAAGTACGAAACCATGCAAGGCTGGAGTGAGTCAACCGTTGGTGTAACCAACTATGACGACCTACCAGAGAACGCTAAAAAATACATCAAACGTATCGAAGCCTTGATTGGTTGCCCAGTTGATATCATCTCAACTGGTCCTGATCGTGAAGAGACTATCGTACTGCGTGACCCATACGACGCGTAAGGATAGTGATTCAGATATGAAGCTGCTACTGTGTCAGACTCGTTTAATGTACTAATTGTACAATTCGTACTCGTCTTCCTTGTATCAGCTTTATATTTGTTACACTCTCAACAGACTAAATAATCGACTGACAAAACCCTAGTGCTAAGCATTAGGGTTTTTGCTTTTAGCCTGTTTTATGGTTTATGAATAGTTTATACATATTAAATAGCATCTATTAAATTTATAGTTATGCAAGGTGCGGTCATAAATTAACCCTATCATTTATGGTCTCAATCATTATAATAGGCAGCAATCCTATGTTGGCGCTCAGGTTTTAGATTTGACTAACAATAAGTTAGTCAAGTCAGCCCAAGTCGACATTGTGGCCAAAGATAAAACAAAGCATTTACCATTTTATTTTTATCCAATTTATCATTTATTAGGAGCTTTTCATGGCTAACGAACGTACTCTATCTATCATCAAACCTGACGCAGTTGCTGGCAACCACATTGGTGCTATCTACAGCCGCTTCGAGCAAGCTGGTCTAAAAATTGTTGCTGCTAAAATGATGCAACTTGATGATGAAAAAGCAGGCGGTTTCTACGCTGAGCACGCTGAACGTCCATTTTACAACGACCTAAAATCTTTCATGATGTCAGGTCCAGTATTGGTATCAGTATTAGAAGGCGAAAACGCTATCGCTAAGCATCGTGAAATCATGGGCGCAACTAACCCTAAAGACGCTGCTGAAGGTACTATCCGTGCTGATTTCGCTAGCAGTATCGATGAAAACGCCGTTCATGGTTCAGATTCAGCTGAATCAGCAGCACGTGAAATCAGCTATTTCTTCAGCGATGATGAAGTTTGTGCACGTACGCGCTAATATAGTAAACCAACTATAAACGATGACGGCATTAGACTTGTTTGCTGTAACTGCTATAATTAGCTAGTTACGATTTACACTCGTCTTATGCATACTGGTTTTATATTTGATTCACTGTATACGACTGACGTAGCAAATTAGCTGTCAATCAGTCGTATCGCGAGACGGCTTATATCTTATGGGTATAAGCCGTTTTAGCTATTATAATAATCCTATAGTCAAAGAATTATTAAACTGCTACGGCGTTACCCTCCTTAGATGTACTACTTGTACAATCTGTAGTCGGCTGCCTTGTATCCGCTTTAGAGTTCTGTGACCATATTATTCATTGAAATTCTTAATGACTTGCCTCATTATTAATTTTACTGAGCGTTATCAATCCCTTATCAGCATGTTTTTATCGAATGCGCTCATAACGGATTGCTCATGCACTTATATATCATGTATGACAACATTCATATAAACAATTGCACCGCTTATCTAAGCTTATGCAAAAAGGTTATCTATTATGTCCACTGTTCAATCACCGATCCAACATATCCCTGCTAAGCTGACAGATAGCATCAAGCTAGTTGATGAAGCTCAGGCAAAAACCAATCTGTTAGGAATGACGCAAGCCCAACTTGCAGAGTATTTTAAGAGCATTGGCGAAAAGCCTTTTCGTTCAACGCAGGTGGTTAGGTGGATATATCAGCAGGGCGTGACAGATTTTGAGCAAATGACCAATCTTAGCAAATCATTGCGTGATAAGTTATCACTCAACGCTTGTGTCATTCCGCCAAAGGTGATTCATCGTCAATATAGTGATGATGGCACGCGTAAATGGGTATTTGAAGTCACGGGTGGCTCATTGGTTGAGACCGTTCTTATTCCTGCAGATGACAGCAAACTAAACGGCCGTAAGACATTGTGTGTGTCTTCGCAAGTAGGCTGTGCGTTGGACTGTAGTTTTTGTAGTACGGGCAAGCAAGGGTTTGAGCGTGATTTAACCGCTGCTGAGATTATTGGGCAGCTGTGGGTGGCCAATGCTTCTTATATGACTGACGAAAATGACAGCTTAGAAAACGTCGATCATAGTCTATGGGAAAATAACGTCACCAACGTCGTGATGATGGGAATGGGTGAGCCGCTATTGAATTATAAACCAGTGGTTGGCTCAATGGAGCTGATGCTCAGCGATCATGCTTATGGATTGTCAAAGCGCCGAGTCACATTATCGACTTCAGGTGTCGTACCTAAGATGTATCAGTTGGCGCAAGATATCGATGTGGCATTGGCCATTTCATTACATGCACCCAATGATGAGCTGCGTAATGAGCTGGTGCCAATTAATAAGAAGTATCCGCTAGAAGAGCTGATCGCTGCGGCAAAAAACTATGTATTTGACGTCAATCCACGTCACAAAAAACACGTTACGATTGAGTATGTAATGCTTGATGGGGTTAATGATAGCAACGAGCATGCTCATCAGTTGGTTGCACTATTAGAGGGGCTACCAAGTAAGATTAACTTGATCCCATTCAATCCGTTCCCACATGCAAACTACGACAAATCAAGCAACAACCGCATTCACGCTTTTAGTAATATACTAAGCGAAGCAGGTTTTGTTTGTACCATTCGTCAAACCCGCGGTGATGATATTGATGCGGCCTGTGGTCAATTGGTTGGACAAGTGGCAGATCGTACTAGACGCTCAGCCGCATGGCAGCAGAGTATTAAAGACCGTGAAAACGTTTAGTAGGACCTTAGACAGGTAAGTTTAGTATTTGCTTGTCTTCGAAGATAAGCTGTCTTTTATCTGTCGCAATGGTAATAAAAATGTAGCAATAACAATCAGTATTGATGAGTACAGCAATTAATCACAACTAAATTGTACTTATGGGGGTTAAATCTATTAAACTGATGCCTCGAGGATCGAACGCATTGAATCACAGTTTTATGATGGCGGCTATGATGACTTCTAAAAATTCTTGTCAGTTTAAATATCAAACATTATTTTCTAAAGATCGTAGGCAGTTGAGTGCAGTGACGAACCAAACACCGAGCCTTAAGCATATGGTGCTAGCAACAGCGCTTATAGGGTTATTGCTGACTGGTTGCCAGAGTACACCAACCAATGGATCGACTAGTAGCACGGTCTATCAAGGATCTACACGATCCAGTGATAATCGCAAAACTGATCAAAAAGAAGTGGCTCGCGTGCGCACCTCACTTGCCGCGCAATACATTCGTGAAAACGATCTCGATACGGCCCAGCGCCAACTAGAAAAAGCCTTTGCTGCTGATAGCCGTTACGCGCCAGCCTATGATATGATGGGTGTTTTGCTGCAGCAAGAGGGCAGTCCGCGCAATCTTGAAAAAGCTGATGAATACTTCAAGAAGGCGATTGCACTTGATAAAGATTTTGAGCAAGCAAATAATAACTATGGCGTTTATTTGTCACAGATGAAGCGTTATAGTGAGGCGGCTGAGCAGTTTGAGATTGCAGGTTCAGCATTGGGTTACGAAGGGCGTATTGGTGCGTTAGAGAACTTAGGTCGCACGTATTTACAGCTAGGTGATCGCAGTGCCGCTTCTAGAGCATTTTTACGTGCGCTTGATGGCAATCGTAATAGCATTATTGCCCATATTGAATTGGTAGATTTATTGTTTGAGCAACAGCGTATTCCACAGGCTCAAAGACTTTATGATGAAACATTGGTGATAGTACAAAGGCAGGGTGTTAGCCCGCGCGTACTATTACAAGGTATTAAACTTGCTGCTGCGCAAAATAATATAGCGACACGTCAAAAATTAGCACAGCAGCTTTTATCCGCTTATCCATTAAGTGATGAAGCAAAAAAACTTAAGACTTGGCTTAACAATCCAGAGGCACCATGGAAATGACCAACCCCTCATTAAACACTCAATCTAACGCTCAGGGATCATTTGGTGCCATGTTGCAGCAAGCCCGAAAATCTAAGCAGATCAGCTTAGAAGAGGCAGCTGCCGAGTTATTTATTTTAAAGCGTCATTTACAAGCGCTAGAAAATGAGAATTTTGCTGATTTACCACAAGCAACGTTTGCTCGTGGTTTTGCAATAAACTATGCCAAATTTTTGGGATTGGATGCAACCAAAGTCGCTAGCAGTTTTGATGCGGCTTATCCTAGTGAACTTAAGGCTAAATCGGTTAATAATACGAATACACCATTGCGTCCGATGGGCACGTTGCAGCGCGATACCCGTAACCGCATTCGCTTTAACCCGTTACTGATTTTGGCCATCATTGGCGTCATTGTTTTGGCAGTTTTCTTGTTCCGTATGGTGAGCAATGCCAGTAAAGAAAATAACGCAGAACCAGAAGCTACAGTAGATGATGTGTCTGAAATAGAACAAGCCCAAGGCGCTGCGATTGATAGTGCAACTGGCGTTGGCGCGTCTGGCTCTGCATTAAATTTAGGCGGTGCTGAAGTAGGGCCAGCTGCGTTGGAAGTCAAACTGACTGATACTGCAGTCATTAGCATCATTGATGCCTCTGGTAGCACTTTAATAGAGGGTTCGCAAACAACGGGTGATTATCAGTTGTCAGGCACACCGCCGTTCAGTGTGAAAATTGATAACGTCGATAACGTTAGCTTGACGCTCAACCAAGAAGCGGTTGCGTTAGATTCTTATGCCACTGATAATCAAGCCAGTTTTGAACTAGCACCTTAATTGCCAAAGCCAATAGCTGTTTATAGTTATTATAAGCATGTGTCTTCTATATTTTTTTCGCTCTAATAAAAGGGTTTGTCTATGTCAACGTCAGCGCCTATTAACCGTCGCCTTACCAAAAAAATATATGTCGGTGATGTTGCGATTGGTGGTGATGCACCGATCAGTGTGCAAAGTATGACAAATACTGACACTTGTGATGTGGCAGCGACTGTTGCTCAGATCGAACGCTGTGTTGAAGCAGGTGCTGATCTGATGCGTGTCTCGACGCCCACGATGGATACCGTCAAAGCGTTTGGCGAAATTCGTAAATTGGTCAGTGTCCCTTTGATTGCTGATGTGCATTTTGATCATAAGATTGCATTGGCAGTGGCCGAAGCGGGCGCTGATTGTCTACGTATCAACCCAGGCAACATCGGCAGCGATGCCAAAGTACGTGAAGTCGTCGCTTGTGCCAAACATTATAATATTCCTATTCGTATTGGTGTGAATGCAGGTTCTTTAGAAAAAGACATTCAGCGTAAATATACTGAGCCAACTGGCGCTGCCATGCTCGAATCTGCGATGCGCCACATTGATATATTAGAGCGTCTAAATTTTGATCAATATAAAGTGTCGGTCAAAGCCAGTAATGTGTTTTTGACATTGGATGCTTATCGCCTTATATCTGCTCAAATCGATAATCCATTACATCTTGGTGTGACAGAGGCTGGCGTTTATCGTACTGGCGCCGTAAAGTCTGCAATCGCTTTAGGTGGTTTATTGTTAGATGGTATCGGCGATACCATTCGTATCTCTCTAGCAGCAGAGCCTGAAGAAGAAATTAAAATTGGTTTTGATATTCTAAAATCATTAAATATTCGTTCTAATGGTGTTAACTTTATCGCTTGTCCAAGTTGCTCACGTCAAGAGTTTGATGTGATTAGAGTGATGACCGCGTTAGAGTCACGCTTAGAAGATATCCGTGAACCGATGAATTTGTCAGTGATTGGCTGTAAAGTGAACGGCCCAGGTGAAGCGAAAGAGTCGGATATTGGTATCGTTGGCGCTGCACGTAAGTCCTTGGTATATCGTATGGGTGAAAAAAGCCATCTTATTGATACCAATAATCTGGTTGACGAAATAGAAGGTATGGTACGCGCTCACGCCGCAGACCTCGCCAAACAGCGTGAAAATGAGATTATTCGAGTAAAATAAAACGCAAAGCGTTTTGAATGAAAACAGTAGGCGACTATTAAAAACAATCGTGCCATTAAAAATAATACGCCACTGTTAGTAAAAAATGATAGACATACTTGTTAAAAATTTTAAGGATACGACCGTACCATGATTAAAGCTATCAAAGGGTTCAATGATATTTTGCCT
The DNA here is from genome assembly GCF_015864825.1 of Psychrobacter sp. NZS113. Classification (GTDB taxonomy): domain Bacteria; phylum Pseudomonadota; class Gammaproteobacteria; order Pseudomonadales; family Moraxellaceae; genus Psychrobacter. The sequence goes on along the minus strand of NZ_JADYWL010000004.1, from coordinate 307,173 downwards.
GACCAGTCCGCAAAATGGTTACATTTAGAGGCAATACTGGCTGACGTTTTGGGCAGATACGGCTATGAGCATATTCGTTTGCCAATCGTTGAGCAGACCGATTTGTTTGCACGTGCTATCGGCGGCGCAACAGATATCGTCGAAAAAGAGATGTATAGCTTCACTGATAAGTCTGATCCACCAACGCCATTGGCACTACGTCCTGAAGGTACCGCTGGTGCAGTACGTGCAGTGATTGAGCACAATCTACTGCGCGGCGATACACCCAAATTATGGTATATCGGTCCGATGTTTCGCTATGAGCGTCCACAAAAAGGCCGTTATCGTCAGTTCCATCAGTTGGGTGTCGAAAGCTTCGGTAGTGCATTGCCAGATGCTGATGCTGAATTGATTGCGATGACCCATTTAATGTGGCAAGAGTTGGGTCTAAAAGACGAGATGCATTTGCAGCTGAATAGTCTAGGGGAGCTGGATGAGCGTTACGCTTATCGCGAAGCACTTGTGGCTTATTTGACGGATAAAAAAGATCAGCTCGACGAAGACAGCAAGCGCCGTCTAACGACCAATCCACTACGCATTCTAGACAGTAAAGAAGCGAGTACCCAAGCTGTATTGGCAGACGCGCCAAAGCTAGCTGAATTTTTGGGTGCGGATAGCATGGCGCATTTTGAGCAAGTACAAGCGTATTTGACGACACTTGGTATCAAATTTGAGATTAATCCGCATCTGGTACGTGGGCTTGATTACTATAATAAAACCGTCTTTGAATGGGTAACAGATAAGCTTGGTAGTCAAGCTACTGTGTGTGCTGGCGGCCGTTATGATGGTCTAGTTGGACAGCTAAAATCTATCGGTACCGATGCCAGTAAGCCAGTGAAGTCTGAGCCCGGTGTTGGGTTTGCGATGGGGCTTGAGCGTTTATTGTTGTTGATGGAAGCGGTGGCACCGATCTCTGATATACCTGCTTGTGATGTATTTGTAGTCGCTCATCCAGAAGTCTATAGTGCTGGTATTGGTTATGCACAGGACTTGCGTTACAGTCGTCCAGATGTACGGGTCAAAATGGCAAGTGCAACCAGCCTAAAAGCGCAAATGAAAAAAGCGGATAAGTCAGGTGCTGCATTAACGGTTATTATTGCTCAGCAAGAGTTGGATGATAATACCATTAGTGTGAAGGATATGCAGACGGGTGAGCAACAGACGGTTGCGACAGATTGGTTGTCAAATAAAGACAATTTTTCTCGTAACTGATCGGTTTCGGCTTCCTCAGTTTTAGCATCAGCAATTTAATATAAATTTATCAGGTAAATAGATATGGCTCTGACCCCCAATTCGCCGAATGCAGACAATTCAATGCAAGCGCTAAAGCAATACGGCAGCTATATTGTCACTGCGATTTTATTAGCATTGGCCGCCTATTTTGGTTGGACGTATTGGCAGGACAATCATGCACGGGTGGATACTGTGGCGGCGGATAGTTATGCTGATATTCAGCGATTGAATGAAGAAGTTAGCTTGTCATCACAAAACCCTGATTTAGAAGCAGAGGCACAGGCAGCGCTTGAACAGAGCCGTACACAACTGAGCAGTGATATCGATACATTGGTGAGTACGCATGGTGAGTCAGTCTATGCATGGCAAGCATTGATGATTAAAGCTCGTCATGAAGTTGATAGCGACGATTTTGCTGCTGCTACAGAGACTTTTAAGAAAGCACTGGCAATCGATTTGGGTGATGCAGGCTTAGAGGCTATTACTCGTTTGCGTTATGCAAAAACGTTGTTGGCGACAGGTGACACAGATGCAGCATTGGCAGAAGCTAAAAAGGACATGCCAAGCTCTTTTGAAGCCAGTCAGCAAGAACTGCTAGGTGATATCTACTTAGTACAAGACAATAAAGAATCAGCAGTTAAATCGTACAACAATGCTTGGGAGCTGTTACGCAGCCGTCAAGAAACGCGTGCAGTATTGGCGTTAAAGATGGAAAGCTTGGGTACGGTGCCTGAGCCTATCGAAGACCAAGCCAGCCTTATCCAAGAGTCAAACGCTTCTGTCCAGTTACCAGTGACCGCTGACTCTGCAGAAGCATCTGCTGCTGAGGTTACGCAATAGTCGTATCGTCGTAAATATTATTGACTAATAATGGCACTTGTATTCTACTTAGCTGTACTGATAGTCAGTAACTAACCAACTAACATTGTTCCATATACCAGTTCTATATACTAAATGGCGCAGTAAATCAGTAGCACATTACGACACAGGGCGCTGATTTGACGTGCTTTGCTAATACTATTAGTCGATTAGTTATTTATCGATAGCTAATTTACTAATTAATAATAATTTATTTGTAGTGAGAACTTATAATGACTCAATCTATTCGCTCTAGCAAAACCTCAAAAGCTAAAACCATCAAAACGACGGTTATGCATGTGGCCGTACTGGCAGTAATGAGTACTGCAGTGATTGGGTGTAATCGCGGTATCAAACCCATTGTCAATGATCCGGTAAAGCTGGTACAGATTGCTGAGCCTATTAGTGTACTACAACCTGTTTTTAGTACGGATGTCGGTAATAAAAAAGTCAGTAAAAAAGATCCACTAGATTTGCAGGTTGGTTACACCAATGGACAAATCGTTACTGCATCACGCGGTGGTGAATTGACTGGTTTTAATAATACTGGTGAGCGTCTATGGTCAGTGAATGTTGACGAACAAATCACCGGTGGTGTCGCTTTAGATGCATTGAGCCAAACGGCAATTATCAGCACGCGTAGCGGTCAGGTAATGGCGTTTGATAGTGCCACTGGCGAAAAACGCTGGGAGCAACAGCTATCAGGGTCAGTGTTGACACCTGCACTCATTACCAATAACCGTGTTGTTTTGTCAGCAAACAATGGCTTTTTACATGGCTTATCACTACAAACTGGACAGTCTGTATGGCAGTTTGCCACACAAGTACCAGATATCAGTGTGCGTGGCAGTGCGGCGCCAACACTATTAGATAGTAAGACGGCATTATTGGCTACGGCCGATGGACGTTTACATGCAGTGACAGCGGATAATGGCTTGCCGCAGTGGTCAAGACGCGTTGGCGTTGGTACTGGTAGCAGTGAAGTTGAGCGCATGAGTGATGTTGATGGCATGCCTATCGTTGATAAAAATCAAATGTTCGCCATTAGTTATAGTGGTCAGTTATTAGGTATTGATTTGGCATCGCGCCAAGTGATGTTCGTTAATGAACAAGCTAGCTTAAAAGCGTTGGCCGTCAATACTCAGCAAGTCATTGCGACTGGTTTAGATGGTAAGGTTGTTGCTTATGATCGCAGCACTGGTGCGGTATTGTGGGAAAGTGAAGAGTTGGCTTATCGTCATTTGACCAATCCTGTGATGATCGGCAACTACATTGCAGTTGGTGATTTAGATGGTGTAGTCCATTTATTTGACCCTGCTAGTGGTAAAATTGTCAGCCGCGTAGAAACTAAAGGTGCGTTGAGCAGCTTGCAGGTACAAGGCAGTCGTTTGATGACTCAAAGTACCTCAGGACAAGTCGCAATCTGGCAATTAACACGCTAAGATATTGATTAATAAGCATTAAGTTAAATAATATGTTTTAATATAGTTAATTCAGTTTAAAAGAGAGTCAAGGCAACCGAGTGCAGATGTAACTATGGTACGTCAAGCGGGGTTAAGGCTAGCACTCTTTTATAGAGAATTGACTATAGTACTATTATACGATTTGATTGATCTTGATTTTATAAAATACAAACGCTGCTTAGTCAGCGTTTAGTGCCTTGTGTAAATGACTTGTTTAAACACAGGCTTTCGCGTACTCTATGCGACCGATGCGCTATAGGCGTTATCTATATATATTATCTATACAAAATGTAATCCCCTTTATATAGCATTCATTAATCGCAAAATAGTTGATTATTTGTTTTTGCTATCGTTTTATTATTTATTTTAATTTATGGTCAAGTGCGGTAGGTTCGCTGTTATGTTATTGGTTATCAGAATAACTGTACTGTCCGTCATTTTGCCTTTCACTGAGAGTAATCCATGAGTATCAAGCCTGTGGTCGCCTTAATTGGTCGTCCAAACGTCGGTAAATCTACCTTATTTAATCAGTTCACAAAAAGTCGGCAGGCATTGGTTGCTGATTTATCAGGACTGACTCGTGACCGTCAATATGGCGATGCTACTTACGAAGATAAGTCTTTCATTGTTGTAGACACTGGTGGTATCGGTGAGGCGGATGATGGTAGCGGTAACATCGATGATTATATGTCTGAGCAATCGCATACTGCGATTCATGAAGCTGATATCATTGTATTCGTCGTTGATGCTCGTGCCGGTATGATTGGTGCCGACGCTGAGATTGGTAAGTTTTTGCACACACTTGGCAAGCCAGTATATGTTGTTGCCAACAAGGTCGATGGCGTCCATGATGCTGCGCCTGCCGAATTCTACGCATTAGGATTGGGCGAGCCGTATCCGATGGCTGCCAGTCATGGTCGCGGTGTTGGTAATTTGCTAGAAATACTGACTGCAGATATGCCTGAGCAAGAAAATATTGTAGAGCCAAGAGGCTTAAAGCTTGCCATTATCGGTCGTCCAAATGTTGGTAAATCAACGCTAGTCAACCGTCTGCTAGGTGAAGATCGAGTGGTGGTTTTCGATATGCCTGGTACCACACGCGACAGTATTTACATTCCTTATAAGCGTGAAGGCAAAGATTACGTATTGATTGACACCGCTGGTGTACGCCGCCGCGGTAAAATCGATGAAAAAGTCGAAAAGTTCTCTGTCATCAAAACTTTGCAAGCAATCGAAGACTCTAACGTCACCGTTATTGTGATTGATGCTCATGAAGGTATCGTCGATCAAGATTTGCATATGATTGGCTATGCACTTGATGCGGGTCGTGCATTAGTAGTGGCAATCAATAAATGGGATGGTCTGACGCAGGATCAAAGAGACTATATTAAAATTGAGATGGATCGTCGTTTCAACTTTATCCCTTATGTGAAAATTCATTTGATATCGGCGCTGCATGGTACTGGTGTGGGTAATTTATATCCATCTATCTTACGTGCTTATAAATCATCTATGTTTGAGGTATCAACCAATCGTTTGACTCAGATTTTGCAAGATGCTGTGACTGCGAACCCGCCACCAACCGTGTCTGGTCGCCGAATTAAATTGCGCTATGCACATATTGGTGGTCACAACCCGCCAGTTATCGTTATTCATGGTAACCAGACCAGCTCATTACCTAAAAGCTATCAGCGCTATCTTGAAAACCAGTTCCGTCAGGTATTCAAGCTCGAAGGTACGCCGCTTAATGTCGTTCTTAAACAAAATGACAACCCATATGCAAATAAGAGCGACACTCCTACCAAAGCGAAAGAACAGCAGTTGCGTCAACGTGAGCGTAACCGGGCACAAAAATTCACTACTAAAGATAAAAAACCTCGCAAATAGATAAGACAGTTGACTCATTCATTATTTACTTTATCGCGCCATAGAGTGCGATAAAGTATGCTGTACGCTACTGTATCTGTGGTTGCTTTAGCTGTCATGAAGAGTGAGTGTCTATCAGTTTCACCTATCACACCTTCCTAATAGCTGTAGTATAAATCAATGTTATCTTAACTTAGTTGAGTGATATGAACAGCCGTTCACCGCAAACTATCTCTAAGCTTATCCGGCGCTCTGTCGCACAGGCCCTCATACTAGCTGTGTTAGTAGGCTTTTTATTGTCTTTTATTTATGGTCTGATCTATCACTACGCAGAAAAATATCGGCATGTCCAGCAGCTAGCTACACTACTAACTACCAGTGCATCGACGGCTGATAGCGCCGATGTTGTGGCTGAGCAAGTAAAATTTCTGTTAGAGAATGAACCAAGCATCAAAAGTATTTTATTTTATTCAACACTCCAACCTATTGATGATGTCAGCCAATCAAACGATAATTGGAGGAATGCATTATTTGCAGATACCGTTAGCTTTAACTATCCGGTAACCAGCAACTATATTAATATCGATAGTGACGTCAATGCGTTAACACCTAAGCAGCAATCGGCTACTACTTTATTAGGTAATACACATGAGTCGTCAGCAGCTGATAAAGTCGATAAAGACAGTGCGTTAATTGGTTATATTAATATTACTTTAGATGTGCAATTACTTCGGTTGCATTGGTATCGTAGCAACTCGCTGTTATGGCTTTTTACTACAATACTGGCAGTGCTTTGGGCATTATATATTCTGCGTAAACTCAAATGGCCAGTCAGAGATGTTGAATCTTTGACCGAAGCATGCGATATCGTGTTAAAAAACACAGAGCTTGAGCAGTTACCAGTTATTCCACAACATTTTAATTTTCAAGAGCTGACATTGATTAAAGAGGCTTTCATTGCCTTATTTAATCGTTTGCAAAAAGTCAGGCTAGATTATGAGTCGCTTGCTACTTTTGAGCAGCAGTTACATAGCAAAGATTTGTCTCTCGATGTACAGTTACATAACTTTCAAAGTATGATAACCCATGAGCTGAAAACTTCGCTAAATGCTATTGTGGGTGGCTTACAGTTGCTGGATTACGACTTACTCACTAGAGATCAGAAGGATGCTATTGAAATCATTAGTAGTGGTAGTGATAAGTTAGTATCTTCGCTTGAGCATATTATCCAATTAAATCAAATACAAAAAGGTCAGGTAACTATCAGTTGTAATGAATTCAATCCACTACAATTGATTGCAGATCTCTTGGCAGAGTTTGAGCCTGTTGCTCAGAAGAAAGGCTTAACATTGACCAGTCGTATTCATCATATTGACTATAGCCTTGCAGGTGATGCTGAAAAGATACAACAAATTTTATCGATATTACTTAATAATGCAATCAAGTTTACGCCTGCTGGGCAAGTGATTATTACGTCGCAATTGACCCATTTTGATAAAAGTAATCGTTGGCAAATTAGTGTGAAAGATACGGGTATCGGTATTGATCGTAATCATATAGAGGATATTTTTAATCCATTTTTTCAGGTGGATTCATCACAAACTCGGCAGTACGAGGGGTCAGGTGTTGGGTTGCCTGTGGTTAAGCAAATAGCGCAGCTTATGGGTGCCGCTATCGAAGTTGATAGTACGTTAGGATTAGGTACAGAGTTTACGCTGACGGTAGTAATGCCTACCAAGCACCAGTCGCAGCAGCAGCAGCTATTGGCCGGGTTGACGGTCATTTATTATTATTATCATGAGGTGGGTTTTTTAGGGAACGAGTTGGAGCGTTTAGGAGCAACCGTTATCTACCATCAGCAAGAACAGCTGGTTATTGATGAGATAAGTATCAAAAAAGTAAATATGGTCATGTTTGCAGAGGATATCATTGTAAAAAAAGCAGAGTCCTTAGCCGACCGTATCCGTCGATCTGAAAGTGAGCACCGTGCCTTGTTGGTGTACTGGTATTCACCGCATCGCGCCCAGTATTTAGACAGTTTTGAGCATGGGTTGAAGGTTGCAGGTATCGATTATTGTCGTAGTGCTACTTATAAAGATAAGGCTTTAAGTGATTTGTTAAAAAGTTGGTTAATCTGGAAATAAGCTAAGCTGTCCCTTACCACTTATCACAATTATAAAAAAGACGCCCCATAAGGCGTCTTTTTTATTGAACAACCTGCTTATCAGGCAGGTTGTTCATATCTCATCTGATGCTTAAAAGAGGTTCTGTACCCAACGTGCAAGACGCTGCCAAGTACGGCTCATAAAGCCTGATTCTTCAATATCGCTAGTGGCAATGATAGGCACTGATGCTACGGCCTTACCATCAATGACAGCCATCATTTTACCAATTTCTTGACCTTTTTTGATAGGTGCTTCTAGGCTTTCAGGGATATCAACCACAGTCGTGATTTTATTCTTTTGAGTTTTGCTGGTCAAAATCTGTAAATTATCACCAGTAGTCAGCTCAACTTCGTCCGCTTCTCCGAACCATACTGGGACTTTGCTGACGAATTGTCCAGCAGGTGCTTTGGTAACGGTAGTGAAGTGGCCAAATCCCCAATTGAGAAGTTCACGTGATTGATCAGCACGGGCTTGTTGGCTCTTGGTGCCCATGATGACAGAAATCAAGCGCATACCATCGCGATTGCTTGAAGCAACTAAGCAATAGCCCGCCGCATCAGTGTGGCCAGTTTTTAGGCCATCAACGGTAGGGTCAGTAATGAGCAAAGCATTACGGTTACCTTGGGTAATACCATTATAGGTAAATTCTTTTTCTGAATAAATGTTGTAATAGTCGCCACTGTTTTTGATGATAGCGCGAGCGAGTTTAGATAAATCTAAAGCAGATGCTAAGTGGCCTTCATCCGGCATACCGGTAGCATTGACAAAATTAGAGTTCTCCATGCCAATTTTTTCTGCTTGCTCATTCATTAAGATAGCAAACGATGCTTCGCTACCAGCAATGTGCTCAGCCATCGCTTTTGACGCATCATTACCTGATTGAATGATAATACCGCGTAGCATGTCAATGACGCTGGCCGTTTTATTCACTGGCACATACATACAAGACTGACTGCTACTGCCACGGCACCAAGCATTTGGGCTCATTAACACTTGCTCGTCTTCTTTGAGATCGCCCGATGCTAAGCGTTGCTCAATGATATAACTGGTCATCATCTTGGTGAGAGACGCTGGTGGTAGTGATTCATTGGCATTTTTTTGTGCCAAGATTTCACCAGTGTTGTAGTCCATTAATACATAGGCGGTATTGTCCATCTCGGGTGGCTGTATAGCAGCACTTGCCATCACTGCACTCATTGAGATACTTACACCAACTACCAGCTGTACAAGCTGGTTTTTTACACGCTTTACTGTCATATATCGTTACACCGCATCATGGAACCAAATGTATCTATTGCTTGTATCCTGTACTAATTTTCATACATTATTTTAAGCAGCATGTCTTAAATGCAATGTTTAAAATAATGTATCGACGAAAATATGAATCGCTGCGCAATAGACATAAAATTAACGCCTTATCTTAGCAAAATGAGAACCGATGGGGAATCGATAAATACAAAAAATAAGGCGCGACTAAAAACAAAGAAGAATATTTATGGAAGGTTTGGTTATAGCCACAAAAAAGCCTGCTGCACCGTCTATTATTTTGAGCGGGGCTACAGCAAGCTTTTATCGTACAAATTAAATCACACAGTTTTTAAGTCTATTTCTATACAGACCCTATACCGCTTTTTTATTATCGTTGATGATAGCGGGTTTGTCATACTACTGGCAGTAGATTAGTTGTATCTAGGTACTAATAATTAATCGTATCTAGCCTAGCGACTAATATTCAGCATTCGCTAAATCTTCACACAGTGCTTTGTTCTCTTGTTTTGAGAAACCCATCGTCCAACTACGAATGCCTTGTAAGATTTGACGATAGTCTTGTTGAGTTGATAGATATTGAATGGCTGCTTTTGGATCCTCTAGAGACGGCATCAATTCGTGCAGCTGCACACCATATGATTTATAAAAACGCTGTTTTTGGTTACCATTCAGCATCGGAGGACATATCTCTGACAGCACTTGCATCACTGCAATTTCATGCTTGGTTATGTTTACGCCAGCCATGTCTAGAGGTATGGTTGTGTCGGGGTTATTCGCCGCAAAAGATGCTTGAGATAGCATAGCAGCAGACGTTATTAAGCCTGCAAGACCAAATTTTGGTGCAGTTTTCGCTATGACAGAAGCTATAGATAATATCGATTGATTTTTCATTTAGCATTACACTCGCTTATCTTTATTTGATGGTCATATGTTAATGGCTAAAAAAACAAAAGTCACATAAAATATTGACTTATGTGTAGATGTCTTGTGAGCCAAAGGCATTTTTTAGCAACATATCAGCAGCATATACTTGTAAGTTACGTCAGCATAAAAATATAAGTTTATATTGTTGTCCGTTGTTGCCTATTGTAACGTGAAGCGCGATGTTTTTGCCCCTGCTAATGTTAGTGACTATACGGATAAAGTCATTAGTAAAATAACAAATCAGCTAGATTCTAAGCAAAGACATGGTTCGTGTCAGGATACTATGTAGGGTATAATCTTTTATCGTCACGATTGCACTATAGCCTTGATATACTGAACTAATATCGTGCAATTTTTTCATGACTGTGATGTTATCACTTTTGTTTTCGGTTCTAATTATAGCAATTTTATACCGATAAAGTTCATAAGTGGACAGGCGGTCATTTATAAATATATTGAGTAGCAATGAAATTTTTGATTAGTAATGATGATGGGGTTTATGCGCCAGGGTTATTGGCACTGTATCAGGCATTGTCTACCATTGGTGACGTGGTAGTGGTTGCACCAAATAGTGAGCAGAGTGGTTATGCTAGTGCATTGAGTGTGACTACGCCATTACACACTCATGAACTGCCTTCTGGATTTATCGCTGTGAACGGTTCGCCTGCAGACTGTATTTATTTAGCGTTGCATGAGTTATATCGTCATACACGTTTTGACTGGGTGATTACGGGGATCAACTCGGGTGCTAATTTAGGGCAAGATGTTATGTTTTCTGGTACCTTTGGTGCGGCTTTAACAGCGCAGCTTTTTGGCGTTCCAGCTATCGCAACTTCTTTAGTAGGCGGTGGTGTCAAAGGAGGTGGGCAAGAGCAAGTCAGTCATTATCAGCTGGCGGCAGATGAGATAGTCAAGCTATTAGCTGAAACTTCAATATTAGATGCCTGCAAAAATTTGCCCTATCACGTATTAAACGTTAATATTCCGAATGTTAATCATGCCGATGAGATCAAAGGTCGCAAGATAACCTCGTTGGGGCATCGTCAGGTTGCACGTCCTGTGCACCATATGGTCGATCCACGCGGGCGAGATGCCTATTGGCTGTCGCTACGTAAATGTAAACATGAGTTGCCAGAAAAAACGGAAGATATACAATCATCTGCCATACAATTGACGGATGACCAAGCAGTGGCAGCGGGCTATATTAGCCTATCACCAGTGCGACTCCATCATACGCCAGCTGCCGCGCTAGATAGTTTATCTACGTTAGCCTTATAAATGCGCTATATAAAACGATGAATAGCACTAGGTAGGTGGTGAAAGGCAAAATAATATGTCGATTATCAAATGACCGATGGTGGTAATTGTCAAATATTCAAGTAGTATAAAAGTTAGCAACATGCTTGTGAGTCACACAAGACGTTTGTGAGTAATGTAAAAAATAGGAAACCTTGTATGAAGAAGCTTATTGCTGGATCACGCTTTGCAACAGCGGCATTGATTGGCACTCTAACAGTAGCAACCTTAACGATAGTAGGTTGTGCCACCAAGCCTACTTACCAATCAGCTAACCAAGCTGGCCCTACGATTATCACCAATGCACAAGGCATTCCTAACTATCATCGCGTGCAGCGTGGCGATACGGTCAGTCAAATCGCCGAGCGCTATCGTATCAGTTATCGTCAAATTGGTACGCTCAATGGTTTGGACAGTAAATATACGATTTATAGTGGTCAATGGCTCAAGCTATGGCAAGGTGGCCAAGAGACGGCAGCGAATAACACGTATACACAGCCTCAGCAAACCTATACACCTCCTGTAACGAGTACGCCTCAGAATAACTCACAAAATCCTGTCTATGCAGTGACTGCAAACGCAACGTCAGGTTATGAATATCCGAGTCGCAATCAAGTCACTCGTAATTTTGATGCGGCAGCTGGCACGATGGGTATGTGGTTTGCTGGTAATGTTGGTGATCCAGTGCTTGCCAGTCAGTCTGGAACAGTGCTTTACTCAGGTAATGGCCTAACAGAATATGGCAACCTTATTATGATTCGTCACAGTGATAACTACATCACTGCCTATGCACACAATAGCGAGCTACTGGTCAAAGAAGGTGATGCGGTACAGCTGGGCCAACGCATTGCAAGCATGGGTAACAGTGGTCAGACTAACCAAGTTGGCTTAGAATTCCAAGTACGTCTAAATGGCAATCCTATCGACCCACGTGCGGTATTGGGACGTTAAGTTTGACACCGTATTTTTAATTGTTTGGCAAATTTAGTCGCTTTATTGATATTGCTTTATGAACTTAATTTGAATAAAGTTGTTTTGTTTGAGTCACTTTACTTATTCATACCTGAGAATTTTTATGATGTTAAAAAAACAGTACATTGCTTTTTTCCCAGCCTTAGTCATGGTTGGGTGTACGAGCCAACAGGCCATGCAAGAATCTAACAAACCCGTGCGTCAAGGCAATGTTGAGATTACCCAGACCCAAACGATACAAGTGAAACCAACACCGCAGCCAGTAGTCACGCAGCCAGTAGCAAAGCCAACTTACAACAGCTTCTATGATTGGAAGTCGGATTTTTCCATGCGTGCAATTGCATCAGGCAATGATGCGGCAACTGTCCGTCGTTTGCTTGACTCAGCTTACTTAAATCAACAAGTGATTTCGCTAGACTCAGGACAGCCAGAGTTCTCTAAGATGCCTTGGGAATATGTAGATTCTGCTGTATCTGATGGACGCGTAAGTACCGGTAAGCGTAAGTTTGCCGAGCAACGTGCGTATCTATCGCAGTTAGAATCACAGTATGGTGTGAGTGCAGAAATTGTCGCTGCTATCTGGGGTATGGAGTCTTCATATGGCGTTGTGACTGGTAATAGTAGTCTGCCAAGCTCGTTGGGTAGTTTGGCTTATGACGGTCGTCGCCAAGAGTTTGCAGAAACTCAGCTACTGTCATTAGCGACGCTATTACAGCGTGGTGATGTGTCATGGTCACAGCTTGAAGGCTCTTGGGCTGGTGGTATGGGTCAGACTCAGTTTATCCCTGCCACGTGGCTTAAGCATGGTGTCGATGGTGATGGTGATGGACATCGCAATCCATGGGCTACTGGCGATGCTTTGGCTTCTACGGCTAATTACCTAAGCAATTCAGGTTGGGTCCGTGGGTTAGCACCGTTTTATGAAGCGACGGTTCCTACCTCGTTTGATTATTCAACCGTTGGTAGCAAGCAGTCGGCGGCTAGATGGGCCGCAATGGGCGTTGATACAATAGCGGATGTGTCGTTGGATGCTAATACAGAAATGGAGCTATGGCTACCAGCTGGCAAGGATGGCCCAGTATTATTGTTAAGCCCAAACTTTGATGTAATCAAAGTCTATAACAACTCATCAAGCTATGCACTAGGGGTGAGCTTACTGGGTAAAGCAATCACAGGACAAGGCGGCTTACAAAAATCATGGCCGCGCTATGAGCGTCCGTTATCGACTACTCAGGTACGCAATTTACAACAGCGTTTGACCAGTGCAGGCTATGACACAAAAGGCGCTGATGGTATTGTTGGTACTAATACTCGTATGGCATTCCAACGCTGGCAGGGAGATAATGGTCAGACTCCAGATGGCTTTATCACCCAGCGTAGCGCGTCTTCATTAGCATCATGGTGAGAGAAGCTATTGCTGTTCATACGTGATATAAGTGCCACTATTTTCGACCGCTAATGTTTCAATGATTACGTTACTTTGTTCTACAAAAAGCACCTTGCCAAGGTGCTTTTTTTGCCTCAGTCTATGGGTGATTTTGCTGATAGCTATCGAGACGATGAATAGGGAGCACTCAAGCTGAATATACTGCGGTTTTGTCAAAACTTATCAGGACAAGGTTAATACAAGAAAATTACGATTGTGAGTGCTAGACTCTAAGGCGTGTCCTCATTTTTATCACCATTTTTAAAATGAGGACAGGCCCTAGAAAACGGGATTTTTTAAGCCACGTTTTTTAACAGCAGCTTTTAGATGATAATTTTCAAATAACAGTTTTCGAATAACAGTTTTCAAATAATAAATAGAATAATCCAAAGAGTGTGCAATATGATTACCATGGAAGAACTACAAGCGGCGATAAAGAAGCGCATAAATAACTACAACGATACCGACTTTCCACTACAAAATAGAGATCTGCAGACGTGCGATTTATTAGACAGTCGCAACCATATTTTGGCGCAAGAAATCACCTCGACATTTGATGTGCCCAGGCAAAATCTATCTGCGATGGATGGTTATGCGATTGCTCAAGGTAGCGAGCTATCAAAAGACAGCACTATCGACATTATCGGAGAGTCTCAGGCTGGCTGTGCTTATACAGGTGAGTTGGTAGTAGGGCAAGGTGTCCGTATCTTTACGGGTGCAGTAGTGCCAGACGGTTGCGATACGGTTATTATGCAAGAGAACACCAATTTTTCGGACATAAAAGATACGCTCGATAAATCACAACCTTATGCCATAATGCTATCACAAGCAGCTCAGGTTGATAGCAATATCCGCTCGCAAGGCGAAGAGATTGAGTCTGGTGAAGTTGTTCTCAAGATAGGCAAGCGTATTAACCCTGCCGATATCAGCTTACTGGCAAATTTAGGTATCAGCCAAGTTCGTATATTTGAGCCGCTGACGGTAGGTGTTCTAGCAACTGGTGATGAACTTGTGGCGATTGGCAGTGAGCTTACCAGCCTCGCGCAAATATATAACTCCAATACCCCAACGCTTAAAAGCCTCCTATCAGACTTACCTATTGTCATTCGTGACTATGGCATTGTTCCTGATAACTTAGAGCAGACAACCGCTGCTGTTCATGATGCCATGCAAGACTGTGATGTCATTATCTCGACAGCGGGCGTGTCTGTTGGTGATTATGACTTTTTAACTACTGTAATTGAGCAGTTAGGACAAATTAATCACTATAAAGTCGCTATGAAACCAGGCAAGCCTTTCGTGTTTGGTGAATTGAACAAAGACATTGACAAGCCAGTGCTGTACTTTGGTCTACCGGGTAATCCATTATCCACAGTCGTTGGCGCGCTACAGTTTGTGATACCAGCGCTGTGGCAGATGTCAGGCGCGGACGTGTTAGAGCAGCCTATGCAGCTGAGTATTCAAGCCACGCTCACCAATGACATCAGAAAATCAGCAGGTCGTAAAGACTTTCAGCGCGGTGTGCTGTCACAGAATGCAGTAGGCAGTTATGAAGTCGAGAGCTTCACCAGTCAGCAATCTCATAGAATAAAGCAGCTTAGCCGTGCCAATTGTTTTATTGTATTGCATAAGGACAGCGGCAATGTCTCCGCAAATAGTACGGTCACGGTACAACCTTTTCCTTGGTTATATAATTAATTTCCTATGTGTTAACTTACTATAAGGTGAGTATCAAACAACTGATAGTGACTTCTAAAATGGTATGCTAAACGCAAATAATAAAGTAATGCTTATAGATAGTAAGCAATACTGACGGTAGTAAAATATGAGTGATAATAACGTCAAAATAGGCAGTGCTCAAAAGTACTCGCCACTGGAAAACTATGAACCCCTGACGGATGGGTTTTCACGTCGTCTGACTTATCTGCGTCTATCTATCACTGATTTTTGTAATTTTAGCTGTGAATACTGTCTACCAAATGGCTATCAAGGCAAACGTCCTGATGACGAATTGAGTGTGCCTGAGATTGCCACATTAATACGCGGCTTTGCCCAAGTAGGGACTAAAAAAGTCAGAATTACTGGTGGTGAGCCTTCTATTCGCCGCGATGTTGTTGAGATTATAAAAACGATTAAGCAAACTGATGGCATCGAGACAGTGGCTATGACCAGTAATGGTTATAAGCTCGGCAAGCATTTGGCCAGTTGGCAAGCCGCAGGACTGGATCAGCTCAATATCAGTATGGATAGCTTTGATGCCGAGACCTTTCATAAGATGACTGGCTTTAATAGTTTGCCGCAGCTGCTCATCGATATGGATATGCTATTAGAAACGACAGATATTAAACTCAAAATAAACGGTGTTTTGATGGCAGAGACGGCCTTCGAAAATCTCATGGATGCCATCGACTATGTAAAAGACAGAAAAGTCACCTATCGTTTTATCGAGTTTATGCAGACCAGTGATAATAGCGATCTGTTTTTTGCCCAGCATGCGCAGTCTGATATCATCACTGACTATCTATTGGATCATGGCTGGCAACCACATGAGCGTGGGAGTAGCGATGGCCCAGCGGTAGAGTACAGTCATCCTGAATATGTAGGCCGTATCGGTATGATCGCACCTTATGCCGCGCATTTTTGTGATACCTGTAATCGCCTGCGAGTTAGCAGTCAGGGTAAAGTGCATTTATGTCTGTTCGATCAAGGCAATTACGATATCCGTCCGTATCTGCAGCAAAACGATGTGCAAGGACTGGTGAATACCTTACATGAGTTTATGCCGATCAAGCCTGAGCACCATCATCTGCACGACTCTAACAGTGGCATCATGCACAATCTATCAATCATTGGTGGTTAATGTGTATAACCATTAAGCATGACACACGACATTGAATAGCTAGAATGCCAACGACATTTTTAAACATACTATAAAATCATATGTATAAAGGACTTTTTATGAGTAAACCTGCTGCAGAGTTTATCCCACTTAATATAGCTGTATTGACCGTCTCCGACAGTCGTACGCTAGCACAAGACACGTCAGGGCAGTACTTAGTCGATAGTCTAGAAGAAGCAGGCCACCATCTGGCAGACCGTCAGCTGATTACCGATAATATTTATCAAATAAGAGCCGTGATTAGTGGTTGGATTGCGGATCCGAAAGTCCATGCCGTGATAACAACTGGCGGCACAGGGTTTTTCATTAGAGACAGTATGCCAGAGGCTGTAAATGTACTGTTCGATAAGTCTATCGATGGCTTTGGTGAAATGTTCCGTCTCATCTCAAAAGATGAGATTGGCATGTCTACCGTGCAGTCGCGGGCAGTGGCTGGCATGGCAAATGGCACGGGCATATTCTGCTTGCCTGGCTCATCTGGAGCGTGCCGTACTGGTTGGGAAGGTGTCTTAAAAGAGCAGTTTGATAGTCGTACGCGTCCCTGTAATTTTGTGCCACACTTCTTGGCACAAAACCCAAGTCACGACTGATATTGCCAATGATGACTACCTCAAATCGTATGAATGGCTTGGCAGGCATTGTTATTTTAGCTGGTGGCGCCTCTAAACGTATGGGTACGCCCAAAGCGGAGCTTCCTTTGCCGACAGGGGAACGCTTGCTCGACTATCATGTCCGTCATGCGCTCGAGCTAAATGTGGCTGATACCAATCTGCCTATTATGATTGCAGACAATGGTCGCGGGTTTGATATTGATGCAGATTTGATGCAAAATCGACCGCATTCGGCTGTTTCTCATATCCCTGATTATATTGCTAATAAGAGTGATGAACAGATGGATACGGCTGGTGCATTGGCCGCTATTGAGTCTGCTATGCAAACATTGATGAAGGTAAATGCTTCAGCGGCTGGTTCAGTGACCATAGCTAACAGCGAGCCATCATGGCTGATGGTCATTAGTTGCGATAGTTTGATACCGGCGACTGATTTGTGGCACGAATTGCAACGGGCGAGTGCTCAGGCCGCGGATAAAAAAGTCATTTGCTTAACAGATGACAGTCACTTATACCCACTATTAGGACTTTATCAGTTGGGCATTGAGCCTGATTTAAAAGCCTATATTGATAGTGGTCAGCGCCGAGTGATGCCGTTTATCAAACCTATGGTGCAATCTGTACCCTTTGCAAAGAGCTGGCAGCACTTGACCAATTTTAATACGCCTGAAGATTTTGCACAGGCATGTACGGCTTTAAATAATTTATAAAAAAGTCTATCGAGAGAAAGCATAAATGAATATCAGTAGCCAAGAAAACAACCAGTCGACCTTGTCTCATTTAGACAGTGACGGTGATATCACTATGGTTGATGTCAGTGGCAAGACCGCCACGACACGCGAGGCTCACGCTGTTGGGCAAGTGCGTTTCCCAAGCGAGATTTATACCCAAATTAAAGCAGCTGATGGCATGACCAAAAAGGGCAGTATCACGCAGACGGCTCATATCGCAGGTATCATGGCGGCCAAGCGTACGCATGACCTCATTCCACTTTGTCATCCGCTGCCATTGGATAAGATTGGCTTGAGCTTTGAGTATGACGATGCCAGTCATAGTATTAGTGTGAGCGCGACGGTCAAAGTCACCCACAAGACTGGAGTCGAGATGGAAGCATTAACAGCCGTCAGTGTGGCTTGCTTGACCATTTATGACATGACCAAAGCACTGTCACATAACATCACCATCGATGATATTCGTCTGATTAAGAAGACGGGTGGTAAATCCGATTATCAACACAAATAGCATTATCAGATTTTGTTTGAACACTTAGCAATATAATAAATATGAAGATCGACAGCTTGTAATAAATGGAAGGTTTTATGAGTACTACTGATGTTATGGATAATGTTGACATAGAAAAAAACAGTGAATCATTAATGACTATTAATATTCTATACTTCGCCAGTCTAGCTGATGAAGCGGGCTGTCATGAGGAAAAGGTGAGCATTGACTCATCAATGTCGCTTATTGATTTATATACACAGTTGAGTCAAACACATCGCTTTAGCCGTCCACAATCAGAGCTGCGAGTGGCAGTAAACGATTATTTCGCTAAGTGGACCGACCCTATTTCTGATGGCGATAGTGTGGTGTTTATCACGCCAGTTGCTGGTGGCTAAATTAATAAATGGATAGATAGGTGTATAGGTATTCATAACTATTCAACGGACAGTAGAATAAACAGAGAAAATACATGACAGATAATGTTCATAGCCATTCGATGACGATCAAGCGTAGTGTTGATGAAGTATATGCAGTCGCTGAGCGTGATGGTTTTGCTTTATTAGATGTAGCGATTGATGAGGACAGACTCAAAAAAACGCTCGATGACGATAGCTGCGGCGCATTTGTCTGCTTTGAAGGTCGAGTACGCAATCATAATAATGCCACTAGCGTTGATCGTTTGACTTATTATGGTTATGAGGATTTGGCGATCAATCAAGGCCGCGCCATTATAGAAGAAGCCAAAAAGCGTTTTGAGATTACTCATGCTGTTGCGATACATCGTATCGGTGCTCTAGAAGTGGGCGATGTGGCCATATGGGTGGGCGTTGTTTCTGCCCATCGTTACCCCGCTTTTGATGCATGCCGCTGGATACTAGACACGGTAAAGGCGGATATTCCTGTATGGAAGCAAGAGTATTACGAGGATAGCTCTTCTAAATGGCTGAGCAATAATGGGTAAGTTAGCGTTATCAGCATCTACTGGGTTGCTAGTATTATTGAGCGCTTGTACGCAAGAGAGTAGTGCTGATATAGAGTCTGCTGCCAACTCATCTGAGTCTTCCCAAACATTACGTATCGCTGCTGCTGCCAATTTGTCTGATGTACTACCGAGTATTATCGATGCGTATCAAGCAGATAGAAACTTAGCTGAATCTGATATCGAGGTGACATATAGCTCATCAGGTAAGCTATATGCCCAAATAATTGCTGGTGCGCCTTATGATGTCTTCTTATCTGCGAATCAAGCATTTCCTGCCAGGCTTGCGGAAGAGAATGAGGGTAGTGATTCAAAAGATATAACATACGCTCCGTTTACTTATGCGCAAGGGCAGTTGGCGCTATATAGTGTGACTAAATCATTAAGTGAGCTCAATATAGAATCACTGGCTGATGTCTTGACGAATGATGCAACTGTTAAAATCACCATCGCCAATCCTGAGCTTGCTCCTTATGGCGCATCGGCTAAAGCATTTTTAGAGTCAAAAAACATCTATGAGCCTTTAAGTAAGCAAAAACGGATCATACAGGCAGAAAATATCAGCCAAGCCTTTCAATATGCACATACCGCTAGTGTCGATTATGGTTTTGTTGCGCAGTCACAACTCATCGCGATTAAGGCCAAGCCTAAGCAGTTTATGACGTTAAAACCAGACGCTTATCCTGCTATTTTGCAAGATGGTATCGTAGTCAGTGACTCAGACATGGCTGTAGATTTTACTGACTATTTACGCTCAACAGCAGGGCAGCAGTATTTTTCACAAGCTGGCTATCTGCCTGTACAGTAATCCAATACAATACCACTTTTATCTTTATTACCAGTAGGGACGAGCAGTGACATTATGATAGATGAGTCGCTTATGTCAGATATGCTAAGTCCATTGTGGGTGAGTATTAAGCTTGCGGGTGTCACGACCTTCTGCTTATTATTGTTTGCTACGCCCGTAGCCTATTGGCTTGCAAAACCTAGCAATAATAAATATATAGCACGATTTAAAGTCTTGCTTATAGGCATTATCGCCATGCCACTCGTTTTACCGCCTACCGTTATAGGGTTCTACCTTTTATTATTGCTTAGTCCTAATATGAGTATTGGCCTGTGGCTTAGTGAGCATAATATCAGCCCATTGATATTTACCTTCGAAGGGCTGGTGATTGGCTCTATTATTTACTCGTTACCTTTCTATATCCAACCTGTCTATGCGCAGTTTTTGCGTATTCCGAAAAGCGTGACGGAGGTTGCAAGCTTATTAGAGTCAAGCCGTCTCAGGCGTTTTATAACGGTTGCGTTACCACAGGCACGCATTGGTATTGTGCTAGGTAGCTTGATCAGCTTTGCCCATACTATTGGTGAATTTGGTGTCGTGCTGATGATAGGCGGTAGCATCTCTGGTGAGACTAAGGTGATATCAATTGCGATATATGAGCAAGTCGAAGCGCTTAACTATGAGGCAGCGCACATGATGTCAGGCTTCCTTATTGTCATCGGTGTGCTCATGGTGGTTTTGATTGCTAGTCTGAGCCGAATGAATCAGCGTTCATAACACTTAAACGAACTAGCAAGCCCTTATTTTCTCACTAGTAGAGGCATCGGTCAGTTTGAGGCCACTTATCAGAGTAAAGATACTAGCAATTGCCATTAGAGTTTCTGAGCAAAGTCCAAATCATTTGAATATGCAAATAGAGCGGGTGCGCCGCCTGTATGCCAAAATAAAACACTGTCCGTTTTTTTAATTACGCCTGTGCGAATCATATCTATTAGTCCGCCCATCGCTCTGCCTGTATAGACAGGATCTAACAATATGCCCTCAGTTTGGGCAGTCAAGGCAATCGCTTCGTTTTCTAATGCACCAACTACACCATAACCTTCTCCGACATAGTCAGCGTTTAGTATTAAGTCCGACTCTGAAAACTCATAATCTGCACCGATTAACTTTGCCGTACGATTGGCGAGGGAGAGGGTATATTGATCAAACGGAACTTTGTCCGTTTCACCTTTATCAATATTGATGCCTACTATTTGACAAGGTGAGTTGAACGCTTTTTTACCAAGCATTAAGCCGGCTTGTGTTCCTCCAGAGCTCGAAGCAAAAATGATATGAGTAAAGGATAGATTCATACTTTTGCATTGCGACTCTAGCTCTTTATAGGCTTCTACAAATGCTAAAGCACCTAGCTCATTTGAGCCACCATAAGGCACTACGTAAGGTTTTTTGCCTTGAGTTATTAACTGTTCGACAATGTCAGGAATATCCTCTCCCTTGCGATTGGCGCCTGCCCAGTGGATATGACAACCGAAGATTTTATCCAACAACAAATTGCCGCCGGCTTGTTCAGGCTCTTTGCCACCTAAGACTAAATGGCACCCCAGTCCTAAACTTGCAGCAGCAGCGGCAGTTTGGCGACAATGGTTCGATTGCGCAGCACCCGCAGTGATAATCGTATCAGCACCTTTAGCCAGTGCATCGCCGATAATAAACTCAAGCTTGCGCGTTTTATTACCACCCAATGCGAGTCCAGTATTGTCGTCTCTTTTCATAAAAATGGTGGGCCCATCAAGCTTTTGGCTCAACTTGCTAAGCGCTATTAAAGGTGTTGGGAAAAACCCTAAAGACTCTCTAGCGATGTGACTATATTCCATATTTTATCCATTTTATAATAAAAGAGATGATGGATCAGTTTACTGTAATTCTACGGTGAGCTGTACTAAATTTTCTTGGTTTAAAAATCCTGTCGATGAACAAAAAAGCCTCATGCAATACTTAATATTAGCATGAGGCTTGTTTAAACAATCAGCGGTTTAAAAGTGCAATTTAACCAAAGCACTAGGTGAGTTCTGAGTCTCATCAGTACCGTATTTATTTTTCCAGTAGCTATATTCCATACCGACTTCTAGGCGGTTATCAATGCCCAGAACATCTTGTAAGTTATATTTGATCTGAGGATTGATATGAAGTTGGTCTTTTGTGTCATCGTTGTTAAAGGAGTAGTCCACGAAACCATCGACCACAAAATTATTTTTCTCCCAACCATAGACTAAAGTGATTTGTTGGTCGTCAGCAGTATTGTCATTGAAAGCGTGAAGTAAAGATGCTGATGCGTATTTCATGCCCGAAATAGGCACATTTAAGTCTGCACCAATACCGACCAAATAGTTGTCTTGACTAAAGCCTGAACTGTTCGAGCCAAATTCATACTGTGCTTCTAGATTAACCTGTTTGATAAAACTGTCATCGAAGGTTTGCAACTTAAGCTTAGGAGAGAACTCACCATAAGTCTCTTTAAATTTGTTGTTTTCACTATCACTAGCACCTTGAAGACGATCCACAAAGAAAAACACGCCGCCCCAAGTGTGGGCTGAAACATGTTCTAATGTGATGGTCGTTAATTCACCATCTTCTACCAGCTCGTAGTCGTCACCATAAAGAAGAGATACACTGGTATCGCTAAAGAGCATCTCGGCATGACTGCTGCTCATAGCCCCTAGGGCCATAGTAGCGACCAAAGCGGTAGCTAATGGTTTGATGAAGGATAGATTTTTTTTAACGAGATTTTTATCTTTAATGTTACTGTTGAGCGTTAGGGGTAGGCTTGCAGAGGGATTGTAATGCACAGTGGTACTCCTTTAGATACAGTCATTATCTTAGTAAAATCGGCATGAGTGTCCGGGATGACACTTTGATTTATTACGACATACCCATACTACTAAGAATAAAATAAAGTTAATTTTCAGTAGAAATAGAGAGAAATAAAAACTCTAACTCTAAGTGCTATTTACATTGTAAGAATCTGCTTATTTTACTGTGACTTTTAGCAACATTATTTAACACTTTGAAACAGTTAAGCATTTTTTCTATTCTTTAACAACTATAAATCAATGGGTAATAAACTGTTCGAGAGTCATCTTAGGTGCTTGATGTTTTGTAAGATTATGATTTTATTGAATTAACTGACCATTTGGTCAGTTAAATTTATTTTGTAAGGAAAAATGAGTACAGAGATAGCTGTGCTCTCTGATGAATGACGAAAAAGGTATTGCCTGAGGTGAGAGTGAATGTGACTGATATGAAAGGTAGTGATAAATAGAGGTAGCAATGATGACGGAAGGCTAAGTTTAAAAGGGCTTGGTGAGTGATGGTTAATACATAGACTTATATAGAATGTAATAGATCTTACTTTCTATATTCAATGATAGTGTGTCAGAATTTTCAGACACAAAAAAACCTCAAACAATCTAATGTTTGAGGCGAAACTTGCTTAAACTCGAAAGTTTAAATTCGTTTTAAATATGGCGCAGCGGACGGGACTCGAACCCGCGACCCCCGGCGTGACAGGCCGGTATTCTAACCAACTGAACTACCGCTGCTTAGGTCTCTTTAGCATTTTACCTTTATGAGAAGGTCCACTTCGCTAAAGTAGTGGTGGGTGATGACGGATTCGAACCGCCGACATTCTGCGTGTAAGGCAGACGCTCTACCAACTGAGCTAATCACCCGCGAACAATTGCTATGCAATTTATTCAACATCAAATGAGCTCTTAAGTTTGTCACTAAGCTCCGTTGCTGTGGATGTGTATTATATAGATTTATAGTTGCCTGTCAAACAGTTTTTTAAAATTTTAGTAAACAATTTAAAATACTTTCTGAATATTAGTGTTTATAGGCATGAAAGCCCCGTGTTTACTAAGGTGTTCATAAAAGTACTTATTATAGCTAGCTATTGTTTGATGGCTAAAAACTACTATACTATTGATGATATTTTACGACTCGTGCTTTATTTATTTTAATCGTTGGAGGCTGGCATAGATAATTCCATTGTTGAACAAACTGCTACGACCTGGTCTTGGGGTGATTTTGCAGGATTGGGTTTGGTATTGCACATTGTTCTCATGATAGTCATGACGCTACGTGTCGTATCGGTGCAGCGAAATATAGGTGTATCGATTGCTTGGGTCGCTGTGCTTTATACCGTGCCTGTTTTTGGATTTATCGCTTATATACTACTAGGTGAGCCGATGATTGGGCGGCGCTATCGCAAGCGGGTAGATCAAGCGGGCATATTGATGAGTGACATGGCACAGCGTGAGCGTTTGGTTTTTGATCAAGGACAAGACTTACTGCCAGCCAATTATCGCGGTGTTAGCCAGATAGGCACGCGTTGGACAGGGCTTGGGGTATTTCCTAATCACAAAATGCAGCTATTGACTGATCCCAATACTATTTTTCAGAGCCTGATCGAAGATATCAATGCTGCACAGAGCATTATCCTGATGGAGTTTTACATTGTTTATCCTAAGGGGCAGGTGATAGAGGTAATAGAAGCGTTGTCAGCGGCAGCGCAGCGCGGGGTAGAGTGTCATATATTGGCGGATAGCGTGGGCAGTTTCAGCTTCTTTAATAGTGATGCGCACCAGACATTAGAAAAAGCAGGCGTTTTTGTCCATCAGTCGCTGCCAGTGGGTCTGTTTAAGACACTATTTAAGCGTTCTGATTTGCGCAATCATCGTAAGCTCGTCGCTATTGATGAATATATTGGTTATATCGGTAGCTTTAACTTGGTCGATCCGAGGTTTTTTAAACAAAATAAAAATGTGGGACAGTGGATTGATGTGGCGATACGCACGACCAGCCAACACTCTATTAGTATTACGACAGCCATGGCAATAGTGGTGGCTACGGATATCGGTGCTGAAAATAATGACAATTTACACGCACTTAATAAGCGAGTAAATGGCTATACACGTAAGCTATATGTGATGAACCCAACTATTAACGATCTAAACAGTCGGGTAAAAGTGCTAGGGAGTAGTATCGACTATCATGAACAACCAGATATTGGCTCGACATCCATTGTGATACCGAAGATGCCTATCGTAGAAGGTGTAATTGCTCAGCTTATCCCTTCGGCACCGCAAGTGACGGAGCACGTGATTTATAACACGTTGGTCACGGTGATTCATCGCGCCAATAAACGCATTCGTATCACCACTCCGTATTTTGTACCTGATGAAGCATTGTCAGGCGCATTGACGACAGCTGCTAAGCGAGGGGTGGATGTCACGCTGATTGTGCCCGAAAAAGTCGACTCGTTCCTTGTGCAGCATGCATCACAAGCCTATTATCAAGAGTTGCTGGAAGCGGGTGTAACCATTGCTTTGTTTAAAGGCGGGCTGTTGCATACCAAAACGGTGGTAATCGATGATGATTACTGTCTGTTTGGCACTGTGAATATCGACATGCGCAGCTTTTACTTAAACATGGAGGTCAGCTTGGCCATTTATACACCAGAGATGGTTGCTCAAGTGGCAGATTGCCAAGCGGCTTACCTAGAAAGTTGCCGGTTTTTGAGTTTAGAGGATTGG
This sequence comes from Psychrobacter sp. NZS113, assembly GCF_015864825.1. Classification (GTDB taxonomy): domain Bacteria; phylum Pseudomonadota; class Gammaproteobacteria; order Pseudomonadales; family Moraxellaceae; genus Psychrobacter. Next base: position 281,568 of record NZ_JADYWL010000004.1, on the reverse strand, counting down.
CAGCAGCGCCGCGGATCAAAGCGGTTGTTTGACAACGTCGTCCGTTTGTTTAGTCCTTTATTGTAGCGTTTTCAATTTTAGGGTAAGGTAAATCGCTGATCTTGTTTTGGTACCATGATGGTTTTATTTTTTCTATTATTAATTTATCCATATAAAGGACGCGCTTGTCTATGTATGCATCATCTGCATCACCCCTAACGCCTTTTGATTATATTGCAGCAGGCTATTGGCAAGATTTCTTAGCCGGACGAGCCATCGCTGGTGGCATTGCTTATGAAACTGAGCTTCGTGATTGCGTTTTGGATGAGTCGCTTGCAAGTTTGCAGCGAATAGATACGTTATTGTCGCAGATACGCCGTGAAATGATTAAAGTCGGTCAATGGGATGAAGCGTCACTTTTGGTCGATGAGCGCTATCGTAATTTTATGATGTTTTTGGCATTTTATGCTGGGCGAGTCTTGGCGCAGCAGTGGCAAAGCACATCGCATTGGTACGGGCAATTTGAGCTACGTAAGCGCTATCCTGAATTGTCACTCATAGCAGATGATTTTTATCAGCATATGGCAGTTATTTATCGTGATGACGTTGGTATTAGTGCCGATGCGTCATTGTTTTTTGCCTTAGAGCCAATTGGGTTACGTTTATTTGGTCATATTGATAGACAGTTTGAAGCGGTACAAGGCGGCCAAGTCGCTAGCGGACTATATCAAGCAGTTAATGCAAGATTGCCAAAACTAAATGATGATCAAGTGGTTAAATCAGGCACACTGGCACCAGTTACTCAAATTACTCCAAGCTACTTAAAGCATGCAGATATAGATACAGATATAAATGCAGGTGCTGACATAGAGAACGTCAAAGCAGTTGATATGCATACACCATTGGAAAAGCAGTGGGTAAATGATACGCCCGCTGCTATACCAGAACCTAAAATACTATCTCAGCCAGACAGTCAAAGTCAGCTTGTACTATCTAAAGAAGAGCCGCCAATAGAACAGGTTAAACCAGTAGAAAGTGCTGCCTCAGAGCAGGCTATCTCTAGTCAACTGTCAAAGCCGTTGTCAAATCAGCCACTAACATCTTCAGCATCGCCTGCGCCGTCTTCAAAAGACTTATCGATGCCAGAAATGTTTACGCAACTGCGCATAGAGTTAGAGAGCCTTGATGTGGTTCAGACATCTGGTCAGATTGAATATCAGCAAGCTAGTAATGTGTTAGAGCAGTTTGAACAACACATTGCCAAGCAAAAAAAACCGCGAGCGCAAATTGTATTTTCAGAGAGTCATTTGGCTGCCAAAAAACGAGCGTTGTTAAAGCTACAAGAGGTGGCAAGAGCTGGGAACACCGCTGCTATGTTAAGATTAGCGATATATGAGTTACTCGATGAAGGTATAGCGGCTGATAAAAGTGCTGCTACAGAATCGGGTACTGCTTGGGTCAAGCAAGCAGCTAGCAAAAACGACAGTCGTGCTCAGCGCCTATTAAGTAAGATGTTTTACCAAGGGCTAGGTGTGGCGCAAGATATTGATAATGGCAAATATTGGCTAGAACAAGCGGCAGAAAATGGCCATATGGAAGCCATAAAAATCGTTGAACAATGGCAGCAAGCACAAGCACTGATAACGACCCAAAAGCAAGAACAGCATAGTATCAAGCGTTATCAGTTATTATTTGCAGCCGTTATAGTGGTCGCGTTACTGATACTAGTCGTTGTTTAAAGCTTTTTCACTAAGTTAGGTATTTAAGTCATGACTTATGTATGCGATAAAAGTTTATTGTTATGCACTAAATTCAGGTAGAATTGGCGCAATTTTTACCGCCACTTTCTACTATTCGATCCATTACTAATCTGGGCTACTTCATGCCATCGTCTCATACCTCATCCGATTGTCCTTTATCCGCGTCTGATTCTGAATCATTGACTAGCCAAACTGTCTATCAGCCGCCATCTTATTACCAGTTTGCCATCAGCTTACTTAAGCCCGCGTATCGACTGCAAGTATGGCGACGCTCACATAAGCGTGACAACTATCAGCAAGAAGTTGAGCAGCGTTTTGGTAAAAACTATCCATCAGTTCCAGTAGTAAATGCAGAGGATGCGAGCCCCGCACCAGTAGATATGCCGAGCACTGATAAAGGTATCATTTGGTGCCATGCAGTCTCATTGGGTGAGACCAATACGGTCGCACCGTTACTCGATATGTTATTGGCTAGTGGTTATCAGATATGGTTAACCAACACCACTCAAACGGGATTTGCCCGTGGTGCGAGTCGTTTCGCCGATGAGATTGCTCAAGGTCGAATGAGCCATAGTTACGTACCTGTCGATAGCCCTGCCGTGATCGAACGTTTTTTAGCTCATGTAAAGCCTGATATCGCACTGTTTGTAGAAACAGAGCTGTGGGCTAATATTTTAACCAAACTGTCCGAACATCGTATTCCTAGCATCTTAGTCAATGGTCGACTGTCTGCGTCATCTTTTACACGTTATCAAAAGATTGGTGCTGTCAGCCGTAGCATGATGAAAAACCTTGCGTTAATTATTGCGCAAGACAATGAATCAGCCAAACGCTTTCGACAATTGGGTGCTGATAGTGCGCAAATTCGTGTGGCAGGCTCGTTGAAATGGGTGATTAATACGCCAAAAAATAATGCCGCTCATAGCACCGCTCACAGCAATATGGCTGTTACTGATGCGAAGACAGTCGATGTAGAAGATGAATATCAGCATATACAACACCAAAAAATTGAGTTGGCAACAGAGTTTGGTGTCGTAGGTCGACCGATTTGGGTGGCAGCAAGTACACATGGTGGTGAAGAAGAAATCGCATTGTCATTGCACAAACAGCTACTATCCAACCCCGCACTCACTGACGCGCTACTCATTATAGTGCCTAGACATCCTGAGCGTTTTGACGAAGTTGCAACGCTCATTCAAAGTACAGAATTAACCATGTCACAGCGTAGTGCAGAGGAATCGATTAGCGCAGATACGCATGTTTATCTGGCTGATAGTATGGGTGAGCTAATGACGTGGTATCAGTTGGCAGATGTGGCATTAGTTGGTGGTTCTTTGGTTGATGTAGGTGGGCATAACCCCGTTGAGCCCGCGAGTGTCGCAACGCCTGTGCTGATGGGGCGCAATACTCAGTCTTGCCAAACGGTGGTTGATAGATTGTCAGAAGTTGGCGCGTTATATCAACCAAGTAATACGTTTTATCGTCCAGTTTCCCTAGATATGGCGAGTACAACCACTTTACCTAAGGCAGGTAAAAATAATGATGTAGCGCTTATTTATCAGCAGTTATTATCTTGGTTGAGTCATCTGGATGTTGCAAAGCAGGCGGGACAAGCAGGTGAGCAATTGACTGTGCAGAAGCAAGCCGTATTGGTGCGTCAATTCACCATGATTGAAGACGTGATTGAGCAATACTCAAATCAAGAGCTGCTATGAACTGTATATTATTGTCCGCTACGAACTTCTCGAACGACTCAGCAGTAATTAATGAGCCATCGCAAATCAGCCATGTCAATAAAGTACTGGGTGCAACAGTCGGCGACACGCTCAAAGTTGGCCAGTTAGAGGGTTATTTAGGTACTGCCATCATAAAAAACATCAGCGCTGATAGCATCCAGTTGTACGATATTCAACTTAATGTTACTCCGCCGCCTAAGTTAGATCTTACGGTCGTATTAGCATTACCACGCCCCAAAGTATTACGACGCTTGATCATGGACATGACCGCATTGGGTGTACGCGATATTGCCCTGATCAACAGCTATCGTACCCAAAAAAGCTATTGGCAAAGTCCAATGCTTGAGCGGCTCGATGAGTTTGTATTAGAAGGACTGCAACAAGGTGTTGATACGATTGCACCTCGTATCAGGTTAGAAAAGCGCTTTAAGCCATTTGTCGAGGATGAGCTGGCAAGTCTAATTACCAATCGTGCTATCGTCGCGCATCCATATAGTGAGCTGTCATTTGCACAGTATTTACTACGGCAAACACCACAGCAATCACTAACGCTTCCAAGCTTGGTTTGTATCGGTGCTGAAGGTGGCTGGATAGATTACGAGATAGAGCTACTTGCCGCACAAGATTGCACAGCCGTAAATATAGGCCCACGCATCTTACGTACCGAAGCCGCTGTGAATGCTATCTTAGGACAGTGGCTGCTACAATAAAATATAGTCAGAGAACGGCTATGACGTTACCTTCCTTAAATATACTAGTTACTTTGCTTAGATGTACCGCTTGTACAATCTTCAGGCGGCTGCCTTATATCCATTTAGACTTCTTTAACTATATCAAAAATACCTGAAAATACGCAAAAGCTCTGTGAGTTATTTGGCCATCAAAGTTGATAAATAGGTATCTCAATAATAATTGCTGATTCATAAAGTTAGCCTATCTTTGAATCAAATAAATGGATTGATAATTACTCTCATTTCGATTAGTATATCGTGTTCATCTGTCGCAGTATTACCCCTCTTAATAGTCAGGGGGTTATTGCCGTTCTGTACCATTGCTGTCTTATCTTTTTTAGCATTATTATGGGGAAAATCATGTCATTAAGTGCCATTAGCGCTAACCTAACTTCTACCAAGCTTATCTTGCCTGTTGCCGTATTTGGCATGATGTTGGGATTGGCAGGCTGTAGTAATTCATCTACGACAGAAGAGACTGGAGAAGCGGGTACTGAAGAACAAGCGGCTAACGATGGTGCTACCGGTACAGATGAGCAAACGATTACTATTTATTCTTCACGTAATGAGCAGTTAATTAAGCCATTGCTAGATCGTTATACCGAACAAACAGGTGTGAAGGTTGAGTTGGTGACGGACAGTACAGGCCCGCTGATGGCACGTTTAAAAGCTGAAGGTCAGAACACGCCAGCCGATATGCTGTTGACAGTGGATGCTGGTAACTTATGGCAAGCGGCAGAGCAAGGCCTGTTGCAGCCAGTATCGTCTACTGTATTAGAAGCCAACGTTCCTGCAAAGTATCGCGATCCAAAAGGTCAGTGGACGGGTCTGTCATTACGCGCCCGTACTATCTTTTATGACCCAAGCAAAGTCAGTGCCGACCAGTTATCTACTTATGCAGATTTAGCCGATCCAAAATGGAAAGGCAAATTATGCCTACGCACCTCTAAGAAGGTATACAACCAATCGCTTGTGGCTAGTATGATGGAACATTTGGGCGAAGACAAAACAGAAGAAATCGTTCGCGGTTGGGTTGATAACTTAGCTACTGACGTGTTCAGTGATGACGTTGCCATGCTAGAAGCCATCGCCGCTGGTCAGTGTGAAGTGGGTGTTGCCAATAGTTACTATTATGGTCGTCTGCTAGATGAAAAACCAGACTTCCCTGTCAGCATATTTTGGGCAAACCAAGACACGACTGGTACGCATGTAAACATCTCAGGCGCTGGTGTGGTAGCTGGATCAGACAATCCAGACGGTACGCTTAAACTAATAGAGTGGTTGTCATCTGATGAGGCGCAAGGTCTGTATGCCAGCTCAGATAAAGAATTCCCAGTCAAAGAAGGTATTGATGAGTCAGATCTGCTCAGATCATGGGGCCCATTCAACAAAGATGACATCAGCGTGCAGAAGTTTGGCGAATTGCAAACCCAAGCCATTCAGTTGATGGACAAAGCAGGTTATAAATAGGCGTCATGACCAATAATACCAATCTTAAAAACGAGAATAAGCTAGCTGGCTAAGTTTGATACGGCTCATCGTGTTTTTGAGGTTGGTATGATGTAAGGTCTTTATGCGTATGACACGGTAATAATTTATGAGCACAATGCCAGGCGCGTCTGTACGTCAGAATGATACAGTCAATGACACGGTAATTAATAATACTATTATTGATAAGCATCAGATTGTCAGCCAAGACCATACCCTCCGTAAACGTATTATCTCAAAATCAGTCTTAGGACTGATTTCGTTGTTTATGCTGGTGCCAATTGTAATCGTACTGCTATCGTGGACCCAGCCTGTCGCGGATATTTGGGGTCACATGACGGAGTATGTACTACCGCAAGTATTGAAAAACACCGCGATTTTATTGCTAATGGTAGTCGTCATTTCTGGGACTATCGGCACCGCTCTTGCTTGGGTGACCAGCATGTACCGCTTCCCTGGGCAGCGGTTTTTTTCGTGGGCGTTGATGTTGCCGCTTGCGATACCTGCCTATGTATTGGCGTTTGTTACCCTCGGTATTGTAGATTTTAGTGGGCCGTTACAGACAGGTCTACGTGATATGGGTATCGGCACTGCAATTCCTTCGGTACGTAATGTCTGGGGTGCAGGTTTGGTATTATCACTAGCATTTTACCCCTACGTTTATCTGTTGGCACGCCAAGCTTTTTTGTCGCAGGGTAGGCGGGCGATAGAGGCGGGACAGATGCTAGGCTTAAGCCGTGGTCGCGTATTTTTTCGTTTGGCATTACCGCAAGCACTACCGTGGATTATTGGTGGTTTATTATTAGCCAGCATGGAGACCCTTGCAGACTTTGGCGCAGTATCTGTTTTCAATGTCGATACGTTTACGACGGCTATTTACAAAGCATGGTTTGGCTTCTTCAGTCTAACGACTGCGGCACAATTGGCGGCATTATTAATCAGCATGATATTTATCGTTGTCTTGTTTGAGCAGTATTGGCAGGCAAAGCGCGGTCAGTCTATCACTCAAGGCAGTAGCCAGCGTTTTGAAGTTAGTAAATCAGCTAAATGGGCCATGACATTACTGTGTACGGTCGTGTTTTCAGTGGCTTTTTTCATACCGTTTCTCCAGCTTATCTATTGGACCGCATTAAACTTCAGGCAAGATTTTGATGCGCGTTATATTGGTTTTGTGACCAATAGCCTTATGATTGCGAGTATGACCACGATTTTCATCGGCTTTTTGGCCATTATTATTGCGTGGATAAAACGTCAATATCCTGACAGGTCAACCAAGCTAATGACCACTTTGGCCAATTTGGGTTATGTGGTGCCAGGTACGGTATTGGCTGTCGGAATCTTCATTCCAATCGCATGGTTAGACAATCAAATGATTGCCTTTGGCATTACGTCACAGCAAGTATTATCAGGCAGTGTTATTGTTATGCTGTTGGCACTATCAACGCGCTTTATGACTGTTAGTTTCCAACCCATCGATCGTCAATTGCAACGGCTGACCGTCAATCAAGAGGCGGCTGCTAAATTACTGAGTGATAGCGCTTATCAACGATGGCGACATGTGATATTGCCAGTGCTCAGTCCTGGTGTACTGACCGCGTTATTGATGGGCTTCGTCGAAGTGATGAAAGAGATGCCGATTACGCTGATGACTAGGCGCCAAGGCTGGGATACATTGGCAGTACGGGTATTTGAGATGACCAGTGAAGGCATGTGGGGACGAGCCGCGTTGCCAAGCTTATTGATAGTGCTGGTTGGTCTGTTGCCTGTCTGGATACTATTGCGTCAAAGCGACAAGCAAAGCTAAACGTGGTGTTGAAATTCACCTCAAATATTATAGTCTTTCGTCGCAATTTCTCTATCGCTCTACTGCTTTATCTATGGATTTTATTTACTAACTGGTACCGTCTATGCACACTGATTCAATCAAAGGCTCATCAGGCTCTCAATCAATGGATACTGAAGCAAGCACTAGTATCAATTCTTATTTTAGTGTGCAAGATTTAATCGTCGGTTATGACGATACGATTATCGTTAATGGACTGTCGCTAGTGCTACAGCAAGGCGAGATTGGTTGCTTTCTGGGTTACAGCGGTTGCGGCAAGACCACCGCATTACGCGCCATTGCAGGGTTAGAGCAAAGTCGCGGCGGTAATATTCATCTGAGTAATCAGTGTTTAACAGATATCACCGATCGTAAGTCCTATACAGTAGCGCCTGCCAAGCGTGGCATGGGGATGGTGTTTCAGGACTATGCATTATTTGGTCATCTAAGCGTGGCAAAGAACATCGCTTTTGGTCTGAACAAATGGTCTGCCGCTGATAAAAAAGCACGAGTGGCTGAAATGCTGAGCCTTGTTGAATTGACCGAGCACGCGGATAAACGTCCGAATGAGCTTTCAGGTGGACAGCAGCAGCGAGTGGCCTTAGCCCGCGCATTAGCGCCAAAGCCCAAACTCTTGCTACTTGATGAGCCGTTTTCGAATTTGGATGTGGTACTACGCGAATCATTGGCAATGAATGTCCGTGATATCCTAAAACGCACCAATACCACGGCTATTATTGTCACTCATGATCAAAATGAAGCCTTTGCATTAGCGGATAAAGTTGGGGTAATGCAAGCAGGTAAGTTGGTGCAGTGGGCGACTCCGAGCGAGCTTTATCATGAGCCAGTCAGTCCTTTCGTTGCTGAGTTCGTCGGCGAGGGCGCGATGATAGATGGCATCATCAAAGAAGGTCATGTTGAGACAGCACTGGGTAATATTTATCGCCGTATGGAAGTTCATGATGAGTCGGGTCAATCGCAGTACTGTGAATATGATTATCCAAATGGCACATTGATTAAAGTATTGGTACGCCCTGACGACATCATTCATGACGACGATAGTAAGCAGACGGCATTGGTTATCGGGCGTGTGTTTCGCGGTGCGAACTACTTGTACCGCTTACAGCTCGATGATGGGCAGACCGTACTGTCGCTAGTTGCCAGTCATCACAATCATGGCATAGGAACACGCATCGGTATTTTTCCCATGCTTGAGCATGTAGTCGTGTTTGATGAAAAGAACATCAATGCGACCACGTGGTCAGAGTACGATAGGTCAGAAGAGGCACAGTAGCAGTTAGTAGAGATTGCTCAAAAGACTCGATTTTTCGTACTTATCTCTCAAAGAAATAAGTACGAAAGCTCGGATAGATTAATGATATACGTATTAATTTAACGAGTGGCTAGTATGTGCAAATAGCGTCCCAGCCACTTGTAGGGTTCTAATTGCGAATAGCGCAGTTCCATCCGAATGACTGCTTCTGGGTCATTATGTCCGCCGCGCTTGAGTGGTGCATAGTCATGAAATACACGCAGACCACTGGTGCGCACCGTTTTATAATGATGTGTCGCCAGCCAAGACTCTACTTCTTCTTTAGCGACAGGATAATTGGGCGTTAGGCTTTTTTTGTTGTCAGCTTTGTATTCGGGATTATCAAGTAAATTAAAATTCCCCATTATCAGGTTGCGATAATCGAAGCTCTTTGGGTTATAAAAGCACAGTGACAGCGCACCATTATCTGTTAGATGCTGATCAAAAAAGCTCATGACGGCAGCGGGCTCTGCCAACCATTCAAGTAGGGCATGACAGAGTATCAAATCAAATTTATCTTTCTTATCACCGTTTAGCTTTCCTGCAAGATCTTGATACGGGCAAACATGCCATGTGATATCTAACACTTGATCACTCTTTTCCGCGCTTGCTTTTGCTTTTTCTAGCATATTCTCAGAGATATCATTGATAATCAGCGTGTGACCTTGAGCAGCAAGTTCTATCGAAATCTGAGCCAATCCTGCACCCACATCTAAGATACGTAGCGGTCGATTCAGATCTTTACTCACTTTCGCGCAATACTCAAAGATATCACGACGCAGTACTGCCAGTCGGATGTCACCTTTTAAACCACCGTAGACCTTCTTTTCAAAATGATCAGCAATGGCATCAAAGCTACGGTCAGTACGTGTGTCTGCAGATAAGTCTTCTGGTGGTATGGAGTGGCTTGAGTCAGGTTGGCTGTCTTGATTTTTAGTTGGCATAAGGTATTTAGATCAATAATTAAGAGGTTTAGAGTATAGTCAGCGAACTACTAAACCGCTACGGTGTTACCCTCCCTAGAGGTACTATATGTACAATCTGCGGTCGGCTGCCTTGTAGCTGTTTTAGATTTCTTTGACTACAAGAAAAATATTCAGTCCAATCTAGCGTTTCAAACGTCTGTTAATGACCCATTTGAAGATGATTTTCGATAAAATAATAATGACAAATACGACGATAACAAACACCCACATACCATTGCCTTGTAGGTTTTCTTGATAGGCTTTTGCCAAGTATGCTGATAAGGCCATCGCGACTAAAAGTGTGCCCCAACGGACATAAGGTACAGCACGATTGTTATGGTTAGGAAATTTAGAAACATAATCGCTCGAAAAGCTATATAGCACCATTGCTAAAATCCAAACAATTGCAAGAATGATATCCATAATAAGAGTAGCCTGTTAAGTCGTAATTTAAGTGATGTAAAAGATAAGTTAGTGTAGCGTTTAAATTTTTTTTGTCTAGAGCGTGTTTTCAATTTACTCGATAGTCATTTAAACAGGCTAAATGGGTCAAAAACAGCAAAATTAGTGAATCAAAACCTCCCTATCAGTAATATATTTTCAAAGGGTGTTGATTGCTTCAAATATTGCGGTTAATAGGCTGTTTTGCTTGATTTTAATGGTAGTCAGAACCCCCTAAATCGGCAAATTTGTGCTAAAATAGCTTCTTTATTTTACTATCAAAAATATCATCATTTTCCCAGTATTTTTCACGCTTTATAGTGTTGCTATGCCTGTTGTGTTTATTGGTTTTTACCGATACTTAATGAGGTCAATACGCTATCTATAAAGCCTGCAAAATTAATAGCGTGGATATGAGTGAAGGAGTGTATATGAGCGAGTCGGTCAGTCCTATTGGCATTGTAGATGAACTGAAGCAGTCCTATCTGGATTATGCGATGAGCGTGATTGTCTCGCGTGCGCTACCTGATGTACGTGATGGGTTCAAGCCTGTCCATCGCCGCGTGATGTATGCCATGCATGTGCTATCTAATGACTACAATAAGCCATACAAGAAATCTGCACGTGTGGTCGGTGATGTCATCGGTAAGTACCATCCGCATGGCGATAGCGCGGTATATGATGCAATCGTCCGTATGGCGCAGGATTTCAGCTTGCGTTATCCGATGGTTGATGGTCAAGGTAACTTTGGCTCGATCGATGATGATCCTCCGGCAGCCATGCGTTATACCGAAGTACGTATGACCAAACTGACTCACCAGATGCTTGCTGATTTGGACAAAGACACGGTCGATTGGGAAGACAACTACGACGGCTCTGAGCGCATGCCAAGCGTGATGCCAGCACGTATTCCTAACCTATTGGTCAATGGCGCAACGGGTATTGCTGTCGGTATGGCGACCAACATGGCACCGCATAACCTGACCGAAGTGATCAATGCTTGTTTGGCGTATGCCGAAAACCCACAAGTTTCAGCTGAAGAGTTGATGTCACATATCTCAGGTCCTGACTTTCCTACAGGCGGTATCATCTATGGCCGTGCAGGTATCTTAGATGCTTATCGCACGGGTAAAGGACGTTTGCACATCCGTGGTCGTTATCATATCGAGCCGATGAGCAATGCTGGTGTCAACCGTGATCGCGAGCGCATTGTGTTCACAGAAGTACCTTATCAAACCAATAAAGCCAAGTTGATTGAGCGTATCGCAGAATTGGTTCGTGATAAAAAAATCGAAGGCATTAGCGAAATTCGTGATGAGTCTGATAAAGACGGTATGCGTATCGCTATTGACTTGCGTCGTGGTGAGACTGCTGAAGTTATTGTTAATAACTTGTTCTTACAAACGCCACTTGAGTCTAGCTTTAGTATCAATATGGTGGCGCTTGATAATGGTCAGCCAAAGCTATTGACCTTGCGCCAGCTGATTGCTGCTTTCGTCCGCCATCGTCAAGAAGTAGTGACACGCCGTACTATTTACGAATTGAACAAAGCGCGCGTTCGTGGTCATCTGCTTGAAGGCCTAACGGTCGCACTAGCAAATATTGACGAAATTATTGCGACCATTAAAGCCTCTGCAAACCGTGGCTTAGCACGCGAAAGCTTGTTAAATAATACGTGGGGCTCAGGCAGCGTCGTTGCGATGCTTACCGCTGCTGGTAGTCAGTCTGTACGTCCTGAGTTTATCGAAGGCGAAGATCCTAAAGCGCCATTTGGTCTGATCGAAGGCGAAGAACGTTATCGCTTGTCCCTCGAGCAGGTCAATGCCATTTTAGATATGCAGTTGCATCGTCTGACGGGTCTTGAGCAAGACAAATTGACCGAAGAATATCAAGATCTATTGCGTGAAATCGCGCATTTAGAGTCTATCTTAGGTGACTTTGATAAGTTAATGGCCATTATTTCTAATGAGATGATTGAGATTCGTGATAACTTTGGTGATGAGCGTCGTACTGATATCATCGATTCACGTATGGACTTTAACCGTGAAGACCTCATTCCTGAACAGACGGTCGTGATGACAGTATCACGTACTGGTTATGCAAAAACTCAGCCGATTGACGACTATGTCGCGCAAAAACGTGGCGGTAAAGGTAAGTCTGCAACGGCAATGAAAGAAGATGATGTGATTGATCATCTGATTGTAACCTCAACGCATGCGACGGTATTGTGCTTCACTGATAGTGGGCGTGTCTTTAGCTTACGTGGCTTTGAAGTGCCTATCGCCAGTCGCGGTGCTCGTGGCCGTCCATTGGTCAATCTAATCGGCTTAAATGGTGATGAAACCGTTACAACGATACTTCCTATTCCAAAAATTGCAGAAGACGTATCAGCAACAGGCGAAATATCAGACGCAGACATCTTAATAGATAGCGATGATGATTCATTAGAGGGCAGTAACCAAGCAGAGGCGCCTTTTGTCTTCTTTGCAACGGCTAATGGTACCGTGAAGCGTGTTGAGCTCAAGCAGTTTGCGAATATTCGTTCTAATGGCTTGATTGCAGTTGGGCTAGAAGAAGGCGATAAGCTGGTAAGCGCTCGTATTACTAATGGTAGCCAAGAAGTGATGTTATTTGCTTCAAGTGGTAAAGCCATTCGCTTTGATGAGAATGATGCTCGTGCGATGGGCCGTACTGCGAAAGGCGTCCGTGGTATGCGTCTGTCTGCTGAAGAATTTATCAAGTCACTGGTCGTTATCGAAGATGATGTACGCGAAATCCTAATTGCTTGTGAAAAAGGCTTTGGTAAACGTACATTCATTGATGAGTTCAATACGCAAAATCGTGGTGGTGGCGGTGTTATCGCTATCAAGACCAGTGAGCGTAATGGTGCGCTAGTTCGTGCCACTAAGGTTGATCCTGAAGATGACATCATCCTAATCTCAGACAAAGGCACGTTAGTTCGTACGCCAGTTCAGCATGTGGCCAGTTCTGGTCGTAATACGCAAGGTGTCACGCTGATTCGTCTATCAAAAGATGAGAAACTGGTTGCCATGGCGCGTGTTGAGCACGAAGAAAGCGATGATGAGCTGGTCGATGCTATGAGAGAAGACGGTACATTTGATGTAGAAGGTCAAGAGCAAATAGACATCGATGCGGCGACTGGTAACGCAGTGCCGACCGACGTCAGTGATGTTACTGACATTGCAAATAGTGATGAATTAGACGGCGAGTAAGTATCTCAGTAGTTAGCTTTTTGATCTAGTCTTATATGATTGTTCTAGAAAAGCCTCTGACGTTATCGTCGGAGGCTTTTTTGTTTTTCTGAGGATTACTAATTTTTGAGATCTGCTGTTAGTTCTTAAGATTATATAAATCTCAGCTTCTATATTTTTTTATAAATTACGCCCATAAAGTTATATTTTTAAGGCTGTTGTTATGCTTACGACCAATCAAACCTTTCAAGGTACCCTTGCATCGATATCGTCGAGCTTTTTATTCGCGATGATGTTTTTGTTCGGGCTTTTTATGCTGCCCTTAACGGGTACACAAGTAGCGTCATGGCGTGTATTGATGATGCTATTGAGTCTGATGTTACTAGTCAGTTTTACCAAGCAGTGGCAGCATGTTTTTGACTATATAAAGACACTAAAGACATTGAAAGAATGGCTCATATTTATACTACCAGCACCGATTTTGGGTGGACAGATTTGGCTGTTTATGTGGGCACCGGTGAACGGCTTTGGTTTGGATGTGACTTTGGGTTACTTTTTATTGCCGCTAGTGATGATAGTACTGGGACGATTTTTTTATCATGAGTATATGAGCGTATTACAGTGGGCGGCAGCACTATTTGCCGCGATGGGTATTGGCTATGATATATTCCAATATGGGTCTATATCTTGGGTGACGCTGTTTGTGTGCTTGGGTTATCCGCCGTACTATCTACTGCGGCGTACACTGTCTGTGCCACCAGTGACAGGGCTACTGTTTGATTTAACACTGCTGACGCCAGTGGTACTCACCATGTTATATTTTAGTGGTGGTTTTAGTGTGGCAATACAGGATATGAAGTTTTGGTATCTATTGCCATTACTGGGTGCCTTTAGTGCGCTGGCTATGTCGCTGACGATGATTGCTAGTAGTAAATTGCCTGTTTCATTGTTTGGGGCGTTAAGCTATATAGAGCCCATGCTGTTATTTGTGTTATCGATCACAGTTCTCAGCCAAAGCCTCGAGGAAGGTGGCTCTCTCTTTATGTATGGCATGATTACACTTGCGCTACTGGTCATGATGGCTGATAGTGTCACAGGCTATATGGTTCGTCGTCGTGACGATCATTTGCATGGCTACAATGAGCCACAGATAGGAGGCTTTCCGCCACGTCGTCATTTTATCAATCAGCGTATCGATGGTGTGCTAACAGCCCATCGTTTTCGCAAGAAACGCCGCTATCAAAAAAAGCTGGTGAGAATAAAACAAAAAATCGCACAACTTGATATAAAATAACTACTTAGGTGTATCTAATTTACTCATTGTATAAGTTAAGCCAGTAGATGAACACTGGCATTGCTTATCTGTTTTGACTTTGACATAATGCCCGCCATGATGTAAGCACGATACATTCAAAGCGTTTATCTTAGATTGCGCGACGACCTTATTTGCAAAAGCCTCAGACGTTCTCGTCTGAGGCTTTTGTTTTTTTTAAAAATTGCCAAGGATGTGCACCAATCTTTAAAGGCCGCTGCCATGATGACTACTAACCAAACCTCGCAGGGTACAATCACTGCCGTGGCTGCAAACTTTTTGTACTCACTGCTGTTCTTATTTGGCTTACTACTGCAACCGTTATCAGGTACACAGGTTGCTTCGTGGCGCGTGCTGACGATGTTTTTTAGTCTAGTGCTGCTGGTCACTGTACTGAAGCAGTGGCAGCATATTTTTGATTATCTAAAAACATTAAAAAACGCGAAAGAGTGGTTTTTATTTATACTACCCACACCGATTTTAGGTGCGCAAATCTGGATATTCATGTGGGCACCCGTCAATGGCTTGGGGCTGGAAGTAACGTTAGGCTACTTCTTATATCCGATGATTATGATTGTGGTTGGTCGGTTCTTCTATAATGAAGACATGAGCCTACTCCAGTGGGTTGCCATCGGATGCGCAGGCTTCGGTATTGCTTATGATATCTTCCAATACGGTGCTATTTCTTGGGCGACGTTGTTTGTCTGCTTGGGTTACCCGCCTTATTATTTACTGCGTCGCTATCTGGCAGTGCCACCCATCACGGGTCTGATCTCAGACCTTGTGTTGCTATTACCTGTCGTGATAATCGCACTGTATATGAATGGTGGCTTTGAAGTAGCGATAACCAACCATAAGCTATGGTATCTGTTGCCTTTACTTGGCATTATTAGTACGGCTGCGATGTCATTGACGATGATAGCGAGTCAGAAATTGCCAGTCTCGTTGTTTGGTACTTTATGCTACCTTGAGCCGATATTTTTGTTTGTGTTTTCCATCGCTATTTTGGATCATAATGTCGAAGAAGGCTCGATGCTGATGTATAGCATGATTTTCATCGCATTGCTTATCATGATTGCGGATAGTGCACTTGGTTATATGGCACGCAAACGTGACGACCGACTACATGGCTACAATGAGCCACAAGTGGGTAGCTTCCCTCCACGCCGTCGTCTCAAAAATCGCCGTATCAAAGGCGTATTAGCCGCGCATCGGTTTCGCAAAATTATGAAGTATCAGCAAAAAATAGATAAGATGACACGTAAAATCGAAGCATTGCATTTAAAGTAAATCTGGCTAGTTGGCGTAGGTTGAGTCTGGCTTAGCAGGCCGTATCTTTTGGTACAACGTGGTGCGGTTTCTATGTTAAAGATGAGGTAATTACGCTATTATCAAGAGCAGTGCTGCCATATTTAGATAAATGCAGCACACCCTATATAAAACCTTATTGCTCATTCACACTATAACTAGGATAGTTTATGTTGCATCTTCATCATTTAGCAAACTCACGCTCGTTTCGTATTTTATGGCTATTAGAAGAGTTGAACGTCGATTACAACTTGACGAGCTACGAGCGTAATAAAGCATATCGCGCGCCAGAAAGTCTAAAAAAAGTACACCCACTTGGCAACGTGCCAATACTAGAAGTGAAGGATCGCGCGCTGATTGAGTCAGGGTTTATCATTGAGTATCTACTCAAGCATTATGATAAAGAGCAGCAGTTTAAACCTGCTGATGACAACGAAGCAGCATGGGAAGCTTATACTTTTTGGCTGCATTTTGCTGAGTCATCACTGATGCCACTGCTGGTAATGCGTTTGGTATTCACCAAAGTGGTTCAACAGTCCCCAATGCTGATCAAACCCATCAGTAAAAAAATCCAAGGTCAAGTCGAAAAAAACATGATCAGCAGTGGTCTAGAAAAAATGCTGTATATGATCGAGCAGCGCTTGCAAGACAATCATTGGTTTGCAGGCAGTGACTTTAGTGCGGCTGATATTCAGATGCATCTTGCGCTTGTTGGGGCTAACGCTGGTGCAGGTTTGGACAGTCGTAAATATGCCAATATTTTGAACTGGCTCAAACGTTGTGAAGAGCGTGATGCCTTTAAACGTGCAGAACAAAAGGGTGGTCGTTTGCAGTTTTAGACGAAACACATTTGCACAGTGAGAAATAACTCATTTAATAGTAAAATAAAAGGTTTTGTTTATCATAGACAAAACCTTTTTTGGGATAAAAGATGACAGATCTGAATAAATCAAATGCTTCAAATACAGATATCGCTGCTGAATCACAAATTGATAGAGCCGCTATTAATAGCCAGCAAGTCTCTATCAAATCTTGGTCGCAGAAAATTCTGGTTGTAATACTATGCGCAGCGAGCTTTTATGGTGGTTGGAAATCTTATGAGTCCAATATGGTCAATGAGTGTACGGCCAATGGTGGGCAGATGGTTGAAGCGCAAAAAACCATGATGTGCCAATTGTCATAGCAGATAAATATCATGTGTAAGGGATGTAATCTATGTTGAGGTTGACTTTTTTGGGTACCTCTGCCGGTGTGCCGACCAAACAGCGTAATGTAACCGCACTGGCGATTGAATGTCTGAATACGCATGGTACTCAGCCAAATAATCAATCACGAGCTGCTAATCAGAACAAGAAGTCACGTCCATGGCTACTAATTGACTGTGGCGAAGGTACGCAGCAGCAACTATTACATACCAAGCTCTCTTTGCATCAACTAGCCGCCATCTGTATCACTCATGTGCATGGCGATCATTGCTATGGCCTGCCAGGTCTATTGGCAAGTGCGGCGATGTCAGGACGCCGTGAGACACTGACGATTATCGCGCCACAAGCAATTGCTACTCTGCTTGAGGCTTATACGATAACCACTGAGCTATATCTACCGTTTACTGTTAATTTTATAGCGATTGAAGAGGTGCTGTCTGAGCAAGGTGATACAAACAAGGTGAACATCCGCTTGAGTGACCAGCATCAGCTTGATATTGATATCACGCCGCTATCACATCGGGTCGCATCTCATGCATTTGGTATCACGCAGACCATCCATCATCGCACGCTTGATACGGATAAACTGCTAGCGCAAGGCATTCCTGCCAGTGCACTGTGGGGTAAATTGCAGCAAGGTCACGATGTCATCACTGAAGAGGGTCAGCAGTTGTGTGCAGATGATTATGTCAATGATGACCTATCACGAACACGAGTAGTGGTGGCTGGCGATAACGATACGCCAACGTGTCTCACGGATGCACTGGTTGATACGGATCTATTGGTGCATGAAGCGACGTATACGCATGAGGTATTGACTAAGATTCAAGCCAAAAATCCAGAGTTTGATCCGATGCATAGCAGTGCGCAATTGGTAGGTGACTTTGCAGAGAAGAGCGGCATGAGTAATTTAATTTTGACGCACTTTAGCGCCCGTTATCAGGGTTTTGATAACCCTAATAGCAAGACGCCAAATATGGCATACATTCGTTTGGATGCTGAGAGCGTTTACAAAGGTAGTCTTTGGTTAGCTGCAGATTTCGACCAATATATGGTCGATGGCGCAGTTAACTCGATAAGCAATCAAGAGGGTAGTCAAGAGGGCTGTCAAAAGAAAAACCGCGTGCAGTATATAGGTTCTGCACGCAATAATTAGACATGGCTGAGCTTAGATATAATTTAGCGTTAGATATTACTTAGCGCTTACTGTCTTCAATTTCCAATTGCGTTATACCGCTCCAGTATCGACTGAACTGATATGCTACCCGTCCTGAGCGACCACCACGTTCAGAGGCCCAACGTAGCGCATCCTTTCTGATCTTGTCAGGCATAGACTGACTTTCCAAAACGGTCTTAGCATTACTATCCATATCAGCTGAGATTTTTTGCTGCTCTAAATTCAGATAATGCTGAACGATATGCAGATAAGTCTGCTGATCCATAGGGTGGAAAGTGAGTGATAAACCAAATCTATCTGACAATGACACGGTCTCATCAATGGCCTCATAAGGATTGACTTCATCCGTCTGCCCATTATAAATGTCGACATTGTCTTTCATCATTTGCGGTAGCAGGCGACGGCGATTACTGGTGGCATAGACCAGTAGTTTGTCTTGCTCAGAGTCTAGCGAGCCATCAAGCACGCTTTTTAGCGCACGATAGCTTTCGTCTTGACCGTCAAAAGCTAGGTCATCACAGTATACGATGTAGCGGCAATTACAGTCTGCTGGTAGGGCATTAATAGCAGCGCGAATCTTATCTAATACTTGCAGATCATCGCGTGCAACCTCAATAATACGCAAGCCTTCACTATGATGGGCTTGTAGCAAAGCGCGAATCAACGATGATTTACCGGCACCGCGTGTCCCAGACATTAATACGTGATTGGCAGGATAACCTTTAATAAACTGACGGGTGTTTTGTACCAGTTTCGACTTTTGCGTATCGATACCATGCAAGTCATCTAAGCTCAAAAATAGGTTGACTGATAAAGGCTGCAGGTGACCTGTACGTCCACCAACCCAGCGATAAGCAAGCTGGCTTGGGTCGATTTCGATAGTTGGTGTAACTCGCTCTTGCAAGTACTGACTGAGTAAGTCTAACAACGGTGCGGGTAGGGCATAAGTAGGCTGATTAGATGGCATGGTGGTTGGGATGGTTGATTGTGACATAGTGGCTCAAATATTTAAGGTTGTCTTTAATACCATACCCAAAAATATCATTAACGCAGCTAAAATTCTAGTGCCTACAATCTCAATGCCTACTGAGCGTAGTACTGGTAAAAATTATTCGCGCTATTATTATTTTTGGAAATGATACGAATGGGAAGGCAGTGATCTCACCATATTATGAGAAACAATACCATGGGAAATAGTGCCAGTAATTTATTTACTATACAAGCGTTGCAGAGACAATCTCAGCAACTATTGCCTATTATTACGCAAGAATTAGTCGCACAACACTTTAGTGAGATAGTACATCAACGTATTGCTCAGCAAAGCACAGAACAAACGCAAGGTGAGCATGCGCAAGTTGTCAAAACACAAGATATCAAAACGCAAAATATTGAAAATACGTCCTACCAAGGTCTGACACGCGCCCAACATCCACAGTTTGGTCAAGTTATGATTAAATGGCAGTTGAGTGCTGACGCTTATCCTATCTCTCCTGATTTAGCTCATGAAGCAGACGTTTTAGCTGCTGTAAATGCTTCATTGATAGTCAAAGATAATGCTATCGTACCGCTGCTATTAGCTCGTCATTGCGTAAACGTTCAGATACTAGAGTCGTCTCAACAGCTGGTAATCTTAGTCATGCCTTATTACTCTAATGGTAGCTTAGCAGGACAGTTGAGCGATCGAAATCAGCATTTATTGACAGCACCACAAAAACATCATTTCATCATGCAGTCTGCCTGTTTAATAGCCAATGTGCATCAAGCTGGCTGGTTGCATAATGATATTAAACCTAGCAATATTTTGCTGCATGACTCTTTCGATAGCTCCTTGCTAAATAATGCAGGTGCCAGCAGCTTAATGCCAAATTTATTATTGACTGATTTTGCCTTGTCAGAGAGGTTTAACGATCTAAAAGAAGGAAGTCCTGCTGGTACACCCGCGTATCTCGCACCTGAGCGCTGGCAAGGACAGAGTGCAACGGTGCAAAGTGATATCTACGCGTTTGGCGTAATGATGGTTGAAATACTAACAGGCACGCGTCCGTTTCAGGTAAGTGCTAACAGCAATGATAAATTAAAAGCGTGGGCGATTCAGCATTGCCAACAACCTATTCCAAAATTGCCATTAGAATATAGTCACTATCAATGTATGGTCGATAAGGCATTGGCGAAGCGGATAGAGAGACGGTATCGGAGTATGGAGGAGGTACTGATAGATTTAACATCATTAGACAATCGCTAAGTTTATGATTTTATTTTCAAAAAGTGATTGTTTGTAGTATTCACATGTTACCTAGTCGTTGTTTTTTATGTTTGAATGGATATTCAGGCTCATTTTAAGCTCAGTCACTATAAGCTAATCTGGGTTCCCATATTTCATTACAATGTTTTATTACAATACAGTGAGAATATCATGGCTAAAGTACTTATCATAACCGGTGATTTTGTTGAAGACTATGAAAACATGGTTCCGTTCCAAGCGCTACTAGCGATGGGACATGAGGTTGATGCGGTCTGCCCAGATAAAATTGCAGGTGATGGCATTGCTACCTCAATACACGATTTTGAAGGTGACCAAACTTATACCGAAAAACGCGGTCATAATTTTGTCCTTAATGCATCTTTTGCCGATATCAATGTCGCAGATTACGATGCTCTGTATTTACCAGGTGGACGTGCGCCAGAATACTTGCGTTTGAATGCTAAAGTCATTGCAATGATTCAGCATTTCGCAAATACTGATAAACCGATTGCGTCGGTTTGCCATGGTCCACAAATGCTGACGGCTGCTGGCGTATTAAAGGGTAAAAAAGTATCTGCTTATCCTGCGTGTCAGCCAGAAATAGAAATGGCTGGAGCCGAATATGTCAAGTTACCTATGGATGGCGCTATTACAGATGGCCAACTGGTAACGGCTCCTGCATGGCCTGCCCATCCAGCTATGCTGAAGCAATTTGTTGCCTTGTTATAAGCTTTAATGAGTATCGAGAGAGGATGTTATATGTGCCAATTGTTTATTAGTGCTGACGACAGCTTGTGGAGCTCTAAAACCAAATCACTTCGAATTCAGGGAGTTGTCACCTCAATTCGCTTAGAGGTATTTTTTTGGGATATATTAGAAGAGTTGTCATTTCGGGATCAAATGACGGTTAATCAGTTGATCACGAAGCTATATCTCGAATCTCTCGATGCTGATCATGATATTGGCAATTTCACCTCTTTTTTGAGAGTTTGTTGTTCTCGTTATTTATCTTTAATAGCCGATGGCGATCTTTCTCGCGAAACAAGGTTACCTTTAGAAAAAGTTGATGCAAAAAATATAATTCAACGTGAAACCCTCCGTAAAAATCAACGTAGTGCATTATTCAATGACAGTGAGAAAAATCCTTCTGTTCATTAGGGTATATCCTCAATTCAAGCGATAGTTATCTAACTGGGCTAAAAATGGCTAAATTTTGCCAAACAGCTAGGGTCTGTTGAACATTCAAATGTGGTGCTGGCAGTCACTATTTTTTAGACAATATGCAGTGAAATTTTTGACGCCTAGTCATTCTAGGTTAAACAATTTCGCCATGTATTGGCAAAAAATAGTACTGCCCCAAAGGGCTGATGCTAAAATCACTCCAAACGTTGTTGCAAGCCTAACTAAGGTCTCGACATTATCATCGGCTTGCGCCTAGTTTGGTGCAATTTTATCAATCAGCAGCTCTAATATTTGAATGTTCAACAGACCCTAGTCAATATCTCGATATTATCTACACTATTTTTCTCGTTTGACGACAATTTATCTTATTTTTATCCTCATTTCTGAAATGAGGACACACCCTAGTTATGCCTATAGCAAGTGCATGATCATATAGTCATCCCACTACAAAAGTATTACTGATAGGGCATTGGTGAAGCGTGTAGAGAGGAAATGTCAGAGTATGATGGATGTATTAACTGCCTCAAATGTTATACTGGATAGTATAAATTATTTTTTAACAGTATTTAACAATACTTAACAGTCTTGATACTTTGAAAGTTTTTCAGAGTCGGATAATGAAGTATAGGTTTTTCATTAACTCTCATTGTTAGCCTGTTTTTTTAATTATATAGTCAGTTCAATACAAAAAATAGTTAGCAAGATTGGAGTGAGTTTTTTGTCACTTCTGTCTGCATAGGCACAGCCTGAAATAAAAACTTAACTCGGTCGCGTGTCATATAAAATGCATCTATTTTGTTTAGAATTGACTATACCAATCAAGAGTATGTTGATTATAAACAAAGGAGTTTTATATGAAAGCAGCACGTTTTTATGATAAAGGTGATATTCGTATTGAAGATATTCCAGAGCCTACAGTAAAACCAGGCACAGTTGGTATTGATGTGGCATGGTGTGGTATTTGTGGTACTGATTTGCATGAGTTTATGGAAGGTCCTATCTTTATTCCGCCGTGTGGTCATCCTCATCCTATTTCAGGCGAGTCGGCACCAATTACGATGGGGCATGAGTTCTCAGGGGTTGTGTATGCCGTTGGTGAAGGTGTTAATGATATTGAAGTCGGTCAGCATGTAGTGGTCGAACCATATATTATCTCTGATGATGTACCAACAGGCCCTGGTGAAGATTATCACTTATCAAAAGACATGAACTTTATTGGTTTGGGTGGTCGTGGTGGTGGTTTGTCTGAAAAAATTGCTGTGAAAAGCCGCTGGGTACATCCTATCGCCAATAATATTCCATTAGATCAAGCTGCTTTGATTGAGCCGTTAGCTGTTGGCTATCACGCGTATATGCGTAGTGGTGCTAAAGCAGGTGATGTGGCATTGGTTGGTGGCGGTGGCCCTATTGGTCTATTATTATCTGCGGTGCTAAAAGCCAAAGGTATCACTGTAATTCTGACGGAGCTAAGTGCTAAGCGTAAAGAGAAAGCCAAAGAAAGTGGGGTTGCTGATTATATATTAGACCCTACAGAAATTGATTTAAAAAAAGAAGTCATGAGCATCACTGATAATCGCGGTGTGGATGTGGCCTTTGAATGTACTAGTGTGAATAAGGTGTTGGATTCGTTGGTTGAGCTTAGTAAACCGACTGGTGTGGTCGTGATTGTTTCTATTTGGAGCCATCCAGCTAATGTAAACGTACATAGTGTGGTGATGAAAGAGCTTGATGTACGTGGCACGATTGGCTACGTGAACAATCATAAAGATACAATCCAGCTGGTTGAAGATGGTTTGGTTAATCTTGAGCCATTTATTACTCAGCGCATCGCTTTAGATGATCTGATATCCAAAGGCTTTGAGACATTGATTCATAACAATGAATCAGCAGTAAAAATCATTGTCAATCCAAATCTATAATCGTTGTATATCGCCAGTGAGTCAGTACTATATCTTTGATATGATCCCCACTAATTAGCGGGGATTTTTTATACAAACTCCAGACACAAAAAAACCTGCTAAAAGCAGGCTTTGATATTTGGTCTAAGATGTACTATCCGAAAATGGTGGGGCTGGAGAGACTCGAACTCTCACACCTTGCGGCGCCAGAACCTAAATCTGGTGCGTCTACCAATTCCGCCACAGCCCCATTTTCGTTACTCTATCATTATTAGTGTTTAAACTCAAACACAACGTAGATAGTTAACTGATTCGGTAGTGCGTCTCAGTGGTTGGCTATTATATAGAGTTTGAATAGTTTGGCAACCCCTATTTGCAATTATTTTTAATTAATTAACGTTTTTTTTGTCTAAATATTATAAGTAATTGATATTAATATAATTTTTTATTGGGTTTTTTACGTCCTTATTCAAGATTTCTTTGCACTTCTGATGCTGTGATATCTAATTGCTGCAATTTACGGGTCAATGTATTGCGTCCCCAACCAAGTAAGTTGGCAGCAGCTATCTTTTTGCCACCGCTATGGTTGAGTGCCGCTGTCAGTAAAACACGCTCGAACTCAGGTGTCGCTGTCTGCAAAATATCCGTTTCTCCAGTTTGCAACGACTGAGTAGCCCAAACAGCCAGTGCTTGCTGCCAACTTGTCGTGTTAGAGGTCAGCTGACTTTGTGGGATATGGTTTTGGCTATTCGTATCCTCACTATATAAATCTTGTTCTAGATGGGGCTCTAGATTAGAAGGGATGTTTTCGAGCAGCTCTGGTGGCAAGTCCTCCGCCATGACGGTGTCGCCAGTCGCCATCACGGTCAACCATAGGCAGACATTTTCAAGCTGACGCACATTACCGCGCCACTCAAAAGACTGCATGATCTGTACGGCCATCGGATGTAGCTGCTTGGGTGCAGTATCCATTTGTTCGGCAGCACGCTTCATAAAGTAAGTTGCTAGTGCAGGGATGTCTTCGCGTCGTGTCCGTAATGGTGGAAGGGGTAAGCGAATCACGTTAAGGCGATAAAATAAATCCTCGCGGAATTTACCTTGCTTAACCAGCTCTTCTAAATTTTGGTGAGTAGCAGCAATGATGCGCACATTTACTTTGATGGGTTGCTGACCACCCACTCGATAAAACTCTCCATTGGCGAGTACGCGTAGCAGTCGTGTTTGAGTGCTAAACGGCATGTCACCGATTTCATCTAGAAATAATGTCCCACCATCAGCCTGTTCGAAACGCCCTGGTCGTGTCGTCGTCGCACCAGTGAAGGCGCCTTTTGCATGACCGAATAATTCAGACTCAATCAGATCATGCGGAATGGCTGCCATATTGAGTGCAATAAAAGGCTGCTGGTGACGTGGAGAATGCTGATGTAAGGCACTGGCGACCAATTCTTTTCCTGTTCCTGATTCACCTGTGATCAAAACAGTAATAGGTGAGTGTGCCAATCTGCCAATAGCACGAAACACGGTCTGCATGGCTTGTGATTGACCAATAATGCCACTAGGATTGTCATTCGTGCTAGTGTCTACTTTGACGTCAGCTTTAAGTTTGGGTTTTTTACTGACTTTGCTGACCGTATTAGCCTCATTAATAGGCTTAGATTTATTATCCGGCTTTGTCTTAATATCCGCTGTTGTATCAGCCGTTATTTTCGCTTCAGATGTATCGGATTTGGTTGCCTTACTCTCTATCACCAGATTAGGTTGGTAGTTGATCGCTTTATAGATCGTGGCAACGGCATCATCTAAGTCGAATGGTTTGGGTAGATATTCAAATGCCCCCGTTTGATAGCTATTAATAGCAGAGGTGAGGTCAGAGTGAGCAGTCATGATGACAATAGGCAGCTTAGGAAAGTGCTGATGTACCCAGTCGCTAAAGGACAACCCATCCATCATCGGCATACGAATATCAGTCAATATCACATCAGGTAACTGCGTGACCGACTCAGTTTCTTGCAATATATCATTAAGGCGTCCCCATGCTGCTTGCGCTTGGGTAAAGCTAATAACCGTCAGCCCTGCATCCTCAAAAGTATCTGCTAACACCATTCTTAATGCGGCATCATCATCGATCAGCCATAACGTTGCTGGGTCAACATTGGGATTATTATTGACTGTTACTTTTATGCTTGGTTCACTTGGCAGTGGCTCGGCTACCGTTTGATTATCGCTTTTAGGTTTGTGTTTTTCGCTATATTCAGTCATGTATTAGGCCTAATGAGCAATGAGTTGGTTCAGGATTGTAGTATCGTATTTGTGATTTAATCGTTTTTAGTAATACCTATTGTTTACACTGCAATCATTGGTTAGTGAAACGGCAGGTAAAGTGTAAAGCGTGTCTGCTGTTGGCCTTGTACCTGTGTGGAGCTGACATCAATCATACCACGATGATGGCTGATGATATCTTGCACAATAGATAATCCTAGACCAGTCCCTGCAGCACGGCTGGTTACCATTGGGAAAAATATTTGTCCAATCAATTCTGGATCAATCCCTGATCCATTATCGGTAATGTTTACTTGTAAGACTTGTTTGTGCTGGTGTCCAATAATGGTATGTTGAAAGGCGACCCGCGTTTGGATGTGTAGGGTTGGCTGGTAATCTATATAGCAGTCACTGTCAGTCTCTGAATCGGTAGATTGCAACTTTTTGGCTTCCGATAGCTCTTGCTGTTGCAGCGTTTGTTCAAACTCAGTCATGGACTCACAAGCATTATTAATCAGGTTTAAAAATACTTGAATTAATTGGTCTTTATCAGCGCATAACTCAGGCAATGATAAATCATAATCTCGCTGTAGCGTTAATTGCGGGTACTGGTTAATGACTAATGACAGTACATGCTCTAAGGGCTCGTGAATGTTCAGTGTTTGCCAGTTTGGCAGTTGATTAGAGCCGAGGAACTGTCCTACCAGATGGGCTAAGCGATCCGTCTCTGAAATAATGATATCGGTATAGCCACGTAGTTTTTCGGTGGTCTTTTGTAGTTCGTCATTGTGATTCGAAACAGAGTTTTTGCTGCCTATAGAAGTGGAAGGCTCTCTGTTAAAAGTAGCGTCATCGCTGAATTTGATAAATTTTCGTTGTAATAGTTGTGCAGCACCGCGAATGCCAGCCAGCGGGTTTTTTATCTCATGGGCAACTGAGCGTAGCATATGACGTGCCACACCATATTGCTGCTGCTGACGTTGCTCTTCTGAGATACGACTTTGGCGATCTTTGCCCCACATCTCGATGATAAAATACGTCTTCTGCTCGTAGATGAGCGGCGTCACGCTATAATCGACGGAAAACGATAAATTACCATTTAGTTGCGTATTTATGATGTGATCATGATCAATGAATGGTTGCTGATATTGTCTTGCGAGCTCAAACCTTTCAGCTAAAGAGCAGTTTTGCTCATAGACTTCGTCATTATTGATGGGAGTGCTGTCTTTGGGTTTTAACTCTTCGGGTGCGAGCAATGACAATATGGGTTGCTTGAGCAGTCTGCCACTACTGATAGCCAGTAGTTGTTCGGCTTGAGCATTTAGCCAAGTGATACAAAGATCTTCATTGACCCACAAGATGGCTGTGAACAAATGCTGTGAGATGAATGCCAAATCAGGTGTCGATTTTGCGGTTGTCAAATGGGTTGTCATGGGTCGGCGCCTACAAAAAAATACTCAATATAATATTTAACCATAAATCAACACTATAGAGCGGCAAAACTGGCGATTTTTGCAAAAAAAACGTACAATGCGCACAGCCACTTTATCTCTAGCAAGGTTAGCCATGCCCAAAACTTCTACCGAGTCGGCCAATCCGACTATTACTACCTCACCGTCAGCTTCTATCGCTCCAAAAGACACTGCCACTATTTTTAATCCTGCCAAGCCAAATATAGCGCAAGATAGTCAGGCAGATGTCAGTCAAACAGATACTAAACAACCTTACCATCATAAAGCCAATCATAACCAAAACCGTAGTGTAGCCCAAAGCAGTGATGTAACGATTGCCAATGCGACTGCTACGATGCCAGTTAGTGCAGCGCCAAAAATTGGTTTTGTATCGTTAGGTTGTCCAAAAGCCTTGGTGGATAGCGAGCGTATCATCACCGAGTTGAGCCGTGATGGTTATCAAGTAGCCAGCGACTATGAAGGTGCGGATCTGGTCGTGGTCAATACTTGCGGTTTTATTGAATCAGCAGTACAAGAGTCGCTTGATGCAATCGGTGAAGCTATTAGCAAAAACGGCAAGGTCATCGTGACGGGTTGCTTGGGTAAAGAAGCGGATAAAATCCGTGCAATGCACCCAGCTGTACTTGCCGTGACGGGCGCGCATGCCTATGACGAAGTCATTACAGCAGTTGCACAGCACGTGCCCAAGCCAAACCGTAGTAAGGATGCAAACTACGATCCTAAAATAGATTTGATCAATGAGGCGGGCATCAAATTGACCCCAAGTCATTATGCCTATCTAAAAATATCTGAAGGCTGCAACCACCGTTGTACCTTCTGCATTATTCCAAGCCTACGCGGCGATTTGGACTCACGTCCAATTGATAACGTCATGAATGAAGCATTGGCGCTGAAAAATGCTGGCGTGAAAGAATTATTAATTATCTCGCAAGACACTTCCGCTTATGGACTGGATCTAAAGTATAGGACCAGTTTTTGGAATGGTATGCCGCTGAAGTCGAAGTTCTATGACTTATGCAAAGCGTTAAATGATTTAGGTATTTGGGTACGCTTGCATTATGTCTACCCATATCCGCATGTGGACAAAGTCGTCGAACTGATGGGCGAAAAGAAACTATTGCCTTATTTAGACATTCCTTTCCAACATGCCAGTCATCGCATCCTAAAAGCAATGAAACGTCCAGCGCATAGTGAAAACACCTTGGCACGTATCAAAGCATGGCGTGAGATTTGCCCTGATATCGTTATTCGCTCAACCTTCGTTGTTGGTTTCCCTGGTGAGACAGAAGAAGATTTCCAATGCTTGCTTGATTGGTTGGTTGAAGCGCGCCTTGATCGCGTTGGCGCATTTACCTATTCAGAAGTTGAAGGTGCCGTGGCCAATGATTTGCCAGATCACGTACCTGAAGACGTTAAAAAGTCTCGTTACGAGCGTCTAATGACGCTACAACAAGATATTTCAGCGCAAAAACTACAAGAAAAAATCGGCAAAACCTTGATGGTATTGGTCGATGAGATTGATAGTGAAGAAGGTATTGCGATTTGCCGTAGCTATGCGGATGCACCTGAAATTGATGGTCACGTCTACGTTGACGACATCACTGCACAAGTCAAAGTCGGGCAGTTCTTAACCGTCACTATTGACGATGCTAGCGAATATGACTTGTTTGGCAGCTATAAAGGTTAAAATCCTAACACGATAGGCAAGTGAAAATTGCCCCACAAAGGGCAGTTTTTGCTACAATTAGCGCAATTTAGCCTTTTGGCATGCTTATCATCAAGTATGTCGGTATCGTCCATACCAAAGGCAAACTCCATTTGTATTTTACCGATAACTTTAATTATAATTTAATGATAACAAGGTGATCTCATGTCTGACAAAAACCCGCGTTACTCTCGTATTTTGCTAAAACTCTCTGGCGAAGCCTTAGCTGGTGGCAAAGACATGGGTATTGATACCGAAGTGCTTGATAAAATGAGTTTGTCTATTGCCCATTTGCGTGGACTTGGTGTCCAAGTTGGTATCGTGGTCGGCGGTGGTAACTTATATCGCGGTGCCCAATTACAAAAAGAAGGATTGGTTGGCCGCGTTACGGGTGATCAAATGGGTATGCTAGCGACAGTTATGAATGGTTTGGCAATGCGTGATGCCCTTGAGCGCCGTAACATTAAAACGCGCCTGATGTCAGCACTTCCTATTGGCGAAGTGACCGAAAGCTATAGCAGTCGTAACGCGATTCGTTATCTGAAAAATGGCGATGTCTGCATCTTTGTGGCGGGTACAGGCAATCCATTCTTTACCACTGATACGGCTGCTTGCTTGCGTGGTATCGAAATCGAAGCGGGCTTGATTTTAAAAGCGACCAAAGTCGATGGCGTTTATGACAAAGACCCAAGCCTACATGCTGATGCGGTCAAATACGACGGTTTAACGTTTGACGAAGTGTTAGAGCAAAAGCTTGGTGTCATGGATTTAACTGCTATTGCCTTGTGCCGTGAGCATAACGTACCGCTACAAGTTTTTGATATGACCAAGCCTAACGCGTTATTAAATGTCATTATGGGTGAAAATGAAGGCACACGTGTTTATCACTAATCTGCTTTGATGAGCCCCACATTAATATCACAACGTAAATAATTAAAGTTACGTCAGTCGCTGATAATCAATACTAATGATTAATAGCGACTACTGATATAACTCACAACAATGAATGATTTGTCGGTAGCGATAAATAAGGACACATGATGATTAAAGAGATTAAGCAAGACGGCGAAGCACGCATGCAAAAAACGTTGGAAGCGCTGCAGAATACTTTCAGTAAAGTTCGTACAGGCCGTGCCCACCCAGGTATGTTGTCAGGTGTGATGGTCAGCTACTACGGTGCTGATACCGCCCTCAATCAAGTGGCGAGTGTAAACGTTGAAGACTCACGTACACTGCTTGTTCAGCCGTTTGACCGTACTATGGTACAAGCGATTGATAAAGCCATTCGTGAAGCAGATTTGGGTCTAAACCCAATGACTGCTGATGTGATTCGTGTACCGATGCCAGCATTGACGGAAGAAACACGTCGCGATATGCAAAAGCTTGCGCGTGGAGAAGCTGAGAACAGCCGAGTCTCTATCCGTAATATTCGCCGCGACATGATGAATGATATTAAAGACTTAGCAAAAGAAAAAGAAATATCAGAAGATGACGAGCGCCGCGCCAGTGATGATATCCAAAAAATCACAGACAAATATATCGAAACCATCGATAAAAGTCTGACCAAAAAAGAAAGCGATTTGATGGACGTCTAAATACTGACTCCTCTGTCACTTATGGCACAGATTGATTCAGTTATTCCTCCCTATTAAGCAGCCAATGTGCCAACGCTATTGGCTGCTTATTATTGTGTAAGCACTAAGCGCCTGATGACTGCATTATGATAAATTTATGAATTATTTGTCTGATGCTTTTTAATCGCCCTCGTACACGTTATCATTATCTTACCTCAACAATAAGCAAGCTCGCCTATGTCCACTTCAGCCGTTTTGGCTCCTACTATTCTTCCTCGTCATATCGCTATCATTATGGATGGTAACAATCGCTATGGCAAAGCCAATGATTTAGGAAAAGGCCAAGGGCATGTCGCTGGCAAAGACGCGCTAGATCCCATCGTTGAGTATTGTGTGGATGCTGGTATCGAGGTGTTGACGGTATTTGCCTTTTCTAGTGAGAACTGGCAACGTCCGCCTAGTGAAGTAGCACTGCTAATGCAGCTGTTAGCCTCGACTATTCATGAGCAAATACCACGCATGTATGAGTACCGTATACGCTTACGTTTCATTGGCGATCGCAGTCAACTAAGTGATGACTTACAAGCATTGATGGCAGATGCTGAAGCAAAAACGGCAGACTTTGAAGCCATGACACTGGTTATCGCTATCAGTTATGGTGGACAGTGGGATATTGCGAATGCTGCAAAACAGTTGGCGCAGCAAGTAGAGTCAGGACAGTTACGTGCTGATGATATCAATAAAGAGGTGCTCGGTGAGTATGTTCAGTTAGCAGACGAACCAGCCGTAGACATGTTAGTACGTACGGGCGGTGAGTACCGAATATCCAATTTCGTATTGTGGCAATCAGCCTACGCCGAGTTATTCTTCACCCAAACATTATGGCCGAATTTTGCAGCAGATGAGTTGGCGACGATGGTAACAGAGTTTGCTCAACGTCAACGCCGTTTTGGTAAAACCAGTGAGCAGATAGTAATAGAGCAAGACAGTCGCTAAAACAGTCACCGTTTTAAGCATTTACTTAGTATTTTGCAAAGCCGTTATTGTATGAGTAGTTAATATTGGTTGTTTATGAAATAATAAACCGCTTCAAGGAGTGTTAATTGCTATTAGTGGGCTATTGTAGATTAGCTGTTATAATGCACTTTTTGATCATGCGCTATTCATTATTATAAGGCTCAATAAGTATGTGGCAACGGATTAAGACGGCAATTGTTCTCGTTATTATCGTTGGTATTGCAATGTTTGCGAGCCAAACCCCTGTTTTATTTGCACCGCTGTTAGCTATTGGCGTTATTATTGCGGCTCATGAATGGACGAAGCTGATGCCCAAATGGCGTCAACCAGTTGTATTTGTGCTATTAGTCTTGGTGCTGACGTTAGTCTCACTCATGCTTAAAGTGACTTGGCTGTTTTGGTGGGTGGCGTCACTCGCTATATGGTTGATGGCGCTATCTTGGGTCAGAGTATTTCCAACTCATACCAATTGGTACGGAAAAAAACTGGCGTTGATGGGTGCTGTTATATTGACTGCATCGATTACGGCTATGTTTTATCTGTGGCAACTATCGGCATGGTGGCTGCTCTATGTATTCTTATTGGTCTGGTGTGCAGATAGTGGTGCTTACTTTGTAGGTCGCAAGCTCGGTCGTCGCAAGATGGCACCGAATGTCTCTCCTAATAAGAGCATGGAAGGGCTGGCTGGCGGTTTGATCACAGGCCTGCTAGTGGTTATTGGTATTAGTGTCTTTAAACTACAATTGACTGGTGTGCCGTTAGTCGCATTTGTGGCATTATCAGCGATAACGATTTTAGCATCAGTACTTGGTGATTTGTTTGAGTCGATGCTCAAACGCCGTGCTGATGTAAAAGACTCAGGAACGATTCTTCCAGGTCATGGCGGCATACTGGATCGTATCGATTCGCTATTGTCTGCCACACCAATATTTGCACTTGGTTTTTGGGCGATACAACAGTTTGGCTTGATCGTCGTATAAGGCATCAACGTCAAAGCGTTCAAAAATCAAAGCGTTCAAAAATCAGAGCGCTTATTTATTTTTATTTCTCACAGTATCCTTCATAGGCATCAATGGTTATGACGCAACGCATCGCTGTACTAGGCGCAACAGGTTCGATTGGCGATAGTACGTTAGCAATCTTAGCAGCACAACCACAGTACACGGTCTATGCTTTGTCCGGCTATCACCGTTTAGACAAGTTGTTCGAACTTTGCAAACAGTTTTTACCGAAACGTGTCAGTGTACCGACAGCCGCTGTTGATGATTTTGCTCAGCGTCTTAGTACGGCAGGTTTGGACATCGATGTCGTGGGCGGCGAGCAAGGGCTGATAGATATTGCCGTTGACTCGCAAACTGATACCGTGGTCGCCGCGATTGTGGGTGCCGCTGGCCTACCTTCTACTTTGGCAGCAGCTCGTGCGGGTAAGCGTATTTTACTTGCCAACAAAGAAGCGCTAGTGATGGCAGGGCAGGTGATGATTAACGCTGTCAAAATGCACAATGCCACTTTGCTGCCACTTGATTCAGAACACAATGCTATCTTTCAGTGCTTGCCACTCGCCATTCAGCAAGACAATACCCAAATCCATCAGTTAGAGCATGGTGTACGTAAGTTATGGTTGACCGCCTCTGGTGGGCCATTTTTGCAGCAGTCATTTGAGCAGATGCAACAGGCAAGCGTCGCTCAGGCAGTCAAACATCCAAACTGGTCAATGGGTCAAAAAATATCCGTCGACTCTGCAACGATGATGAATAAAGGATTGGAGTTGATAGAAGCTTGTCATTTATTTGATTTGACTGAGGATAAGATAAATGTGGTCATTCATCCACAAAGTATCATTCACTCAATGGTAGAATATAGCGATGGCAGCTTCTTAGCGCAGCTGGGCAGCCCAGATATGAAAACGCCTATCGCGCACGCACTCAGCTATCCAAACCGAATTGAGAGTGGCTCGCAGCCATTGGATTTATATGCGCTCAGCGGATTAGAATTTATCAAGCCAGACTTGCAAAAATTTGCGTGTTTACGTCTAGCACGTCAAGCCATGCAATCAGGTACGCAAGCGACCATTGTACTCAATGCTGCGAACGAAATCGCAGTGGCTGCATTCTTGGATGGACAAATTCGTCTGACTGATATTGCGGATATCAATGAGCAAGCCTTAAATGACATTCAGGTGCCACCATTGACTGAAACTGCTGACATAGAAGATATATTAACGATTGATAAGATAGCACGCCATCTTACTGACAAACTCGTGGCAAAGTTGAATTAATCGTAATTAGTATAATCGCAGAAAAAAGCTTTTAGTCAAAAGACGATTTATAGCAGACCCTAGCAAAGATGTTGATAAAAGATGCTAAGAAATCATACTGAGAAAAGATCATGACGTTTTTATTAACGCTCCTTGCAGCAATATTTGTCTTAGGTCCGCTCATTGCTTTGCATGAGTGGGGTCACTATATCGTGGCACGTATGTGCGGCGTTAAGGTGTTGACTTACTCTATTGGTTTTGGGCCCAAGCTCTTTGGTTGGACCAGCAAAAAAAGCGGTATCGATTATCGTATTTCGGCATTACCACTGGGTGGTTATGTCAAAATGCTCGACGAGCGTGAAGGTGAGGTGGCCAAAGATGAGCAACATTTGGCGTTTAATCATCAGCATCCGCTAAAGAAGATCGCGATTGCCGCTGCTGGCCCTATCATGAATTTTGTTATTGCTATCGCCCTGTTTTGGGTACTGTTTATGACCCCATCAGAGCAGCTAGCGACTAAAATTGGCAGCGTATTGCCTGATACGCCTGCTGCTATGGCACAGCTACCCGTTGGTGGTAAAATTGTGGCGATTGATGGTCATGACGTGCAAACGTGGGAAGGCATCAATTATCGTCTGGCTGGACGTATGGGCGAGACAGATGATGTGAGTATCACGGTGCAATCAGACATCCAGACTGATAACTCTGCCAAAACGTATCAAGCACCCGTGCAGCAATTTATGCAAGGCGCCGCACAAGGTAAAGACGCATTGACCAGCTTTGGCATGCTGCCATGGCAACCAGATATTGCTCCGATAGTGGGTGATTTAAGCGCTGATGGTGCTGCCAGTCGGCAGGGGCTAAAAGTAGGTGATCGCATTACGGCTATCAATGATACAGAAATCAAAGACTGGATCAGTGCTACCCGTATCATCCGCGATAGTCCTGAAACGCTGCTTAATTTTACCGTCCTACGTGACGAAAAATCTTTGCAATTGCAGATTATGCCGCAAGGTAAAAAAGATAACTTAGGTAACGATTATGGCCAAATTGGTGCTATGGTGGTACAGTCTGAGATTGTGGTTCCTGATGCATATAAAACCACAGTCGTTTACGGTCCTGGCGAGTCGTTAGTAAAATCATTTGAGAAGACCGAGCAGTTAGCAGTAATGACGGTTAGCTCAATGGGGAAGATGCTGTCGGGCATGATTGGGTTGGATAATTTATCAGGTCCTATCACGATTGCCAAAGTTGCCAAACAGAGCTTTGATATCAGTTGGCAGATGGTATTGTCTACTGCGGCTTTGATTAGTTTGAGTCTTGCTGTATTGAATCTTTTGCCCATTCCTGTATTGGATGGTGGTCATATCGTTTATCACTTCATTGAGCTGATTCGCGGTAAGCCACTCTCTGAAGGTGTGCAAATGGTTGGTCTGAATATCGGTTTACTCTTGCTGGCAGGTTTCATGGTGTTAGCAATTGGTAATGATATAAGTCGGCTATTTTGATTAAATGATAGCTAATATAAATGATAAGGCATTATGTACTAATGGCTTTAAGCCTATCGTAGTCTGATTATCGTTACGATAGGTGTGAGAGCTTTGTGTCATAGTCTCTGTACTAAACGTAATTTTTAGTTTATTTTGTGATGCATTTTATATAAAGTGTTCTGAGTCTCCCACGTATGAGTTGAAAATTCCATATGCAATGGGTTAGACAATATGAACTTTTTAACTTAACTTAAGCAAGTTTTTTATTGACGGATAGTGTTTATGCGTACGCCTTTATTTATGAGCGCGGCAGGGTTGCCGTTAGTTGTAACAATGATGAGTATGCCGGTACATGCTGCAGATTTTGTAGTCACTGATATCGGTTTCAATGGTCTACAACGCCTAACCCCCGATAGCCTCTATCCGGTTCTGCCTATTACGGTAGGGGATACAGTGACTGATAGCAGTTTAGCGGCTAGTATTAAGTCGTTATATGCTACTGAAAATTTTGCTGACATTCAAAGTCGTGTCGAAGGCGGTCAGCTACGATATGATGTGATTGAGCGTCCGATCATTGCTGAAGTAAATTTTGAAGGCAATAAGCTCATTCCAAAAGAAGGGCTAGAGCAAGGGTTAAAGAATGCTGGATTAACTGCAGGTGAGGTTTTAAAACAAGCCACACTACAAGGCGTAGCCAATGAGCTACAGCAGCAATATATCAGTCAGGGTTATTACAATAGTAATATTGAAGTAGACCAAACTGTCCTAGATGGTAATCGTGTCAAGCTAGATGTACGTTTCGTCGAAGGCGATGCTGCTAAAGTGGTTGATATCAATATCATTGGTAACAAGCACTTTAGTGATGAAGACATCAAAAATGTGTTCGCACTAAAAGAATCTTCTTGGACGCGTTTGTTGTCTAAATCTGACCGTTATGCTCAAGAGAAACTAGCGGCAAGCCTAGAGAGTTTGAAAGCGCTTTATCAAAATGATGGTTATGTGCGTTTTGCAGTAGACAATGCTGTACTGAATATCAGTGAAGATAAAAACAGTATCTTTATTGAGGTAAGCCTTAACGAAGGCGAACAGTACCAGTTTGGCGAAGTCAACTTCTTAGGCAAGCCGACTTTTGATAATGCTGAACTCAAAGAAATGGTTACTTTTGCGCCTGATGAAACATACTCACAGGCTAAGCTAGATGCTACTACCGCAGCACTCAAGAGCAGTTATGGCAATAAAGGTTATTATCTAGCACAGGTCAGACCAGTTCCACGTATCAATGATGAGACTAAAGTAGTCGATATTGATTATTTTATCGACCCTGCACGTCCTATCTATGTGCGTCGTATCAACTTTACGGGTAATATTAAAACCCAAGATGAAGTACTACGCCGAGAAATGCGTCAGTTAGAAGGCACGCTGTCTTCTAATGACAAGATTCAGCTGTCACGTACGCGCTTAATGCGTACTGGTTTCTTTAAAAACGTGACGGTCGATGTCAAACCTGTGCCTAACCAGCCAGACCAAGTTGATGTGAACTATGTAGTTGAAGAGCAGCCTTCTGGTAGCTCAACCATTGCGGCGGGTTACTCACAAAGTGGCGGTGTAACATTTCAGTTAGACTTGACCCAAAACAACTTTATGGGTACTGGTAACCGTCTTAAAGCGGCATTATCACGCTCAGAGACTTATGACTCTTATAGCCTAGGATATACCGACCCATACTTTACAGAAAATGGCGTGTCGCAAGGTCTTAGTGCTTATTATCGCAAGACCAAATACGACGATGATAACGTCAGTAACTATGTGACCGACTCTCTTGGTTCTACGCTAACGTACAGCTATCCAATTGATGAAACTAAGCGTATTAGTGCAGGTTTGAATATCGACAATACGACCGTACGTGGTGGTAGTTATCTTGGGATATCTAACGCTCAAGAGCTGTTAGATGATGGTGGAACGGTAACATACTATGATGATGATGATTTAAGCGATGCCAGTTTTAAAAACGACTATACGACTTATAACTTACTATTAGGTTGGGATTACAGCACGCTAGATCGTCCTGTTTTTCCAACGAAAGGTATGAGCCATGCAATTGATGCAACGATTGGTGTTGGTGATGCTAGTTATCAAAAGTTAACCTATAGCGGTAATGTTTATTATCCTGTTTACAAAGACTTTATCGCACGTGGCTATACCAAGCTTGGTTATGGTAATGACTTGCCTTTCTATGAAAACTTCTATGCTGGTGGTTATGGTTCGGTACGTGGCTATGAGTCTTCAACGCTTGGACCAACATCGGAAACATATTACGATGTGATTAATGGTACAGACGGTACAGATGAAGAGGTCGGTGGTAATGCATTGGCTACATTTGGTGCTGAGCTGATTCTGCCAATGCCGTTTAAAGGGGATTGGGCAGATCAAGTACGTCCAGTGTTGTTTGCTGAGGGCGGTCAAGTCTTTGATACCACTGGCAAAGAAGATGAAACCTATGGCGATACGGGTGTATCACTGATCACGCAAGACAATGACTTACGCTATAGCGCGGGTGCTGGGATAACTTGGTACACGCCAATTGGACCGATTTCATTGAGTTATGCTGTGCCTATCGGTGACAAAGATGGCGACGAGACTGAAGCAGTTCAGTTCCAGATTGGTAGTACGTTCTAACCAAGTACGACCAGCTGTTCTCGTTTCATTAATGACAAAAAATTAGTGGAATACTGACGTATCAGTCAGATATAAATAGGTCGCCAAGATGTTTTTCAGCTTGGCGACTGACTTATTCATAATAACGTTAATATTACCTATGATAACGATAGAGCAAATTGTCACTCGTATTGAGCAGCGTCAGCCTGTTACCAACAAGTCTGATATAAACGCTCAACAACTACGCCGAGAGTTTAATAGCGTTGGTAGTCTGACTACTGCCGATCAGCAGCAGTTGAGTTTTTTGGCTAATGCTCGCTATGTCTCTAGTCTTGCGAGCACGCAGGCAGGAGTAGTGCTGGTTACGGCTGAGCTTCGTGATCAAGTGCCATCGACAGCCA
Organism: Psychrobacter sp. NZS113; assembly: GCF_015864825.1. Taxonomy (GTDB): domain Bacteria; phylum Pseudomonadota; class Gammaproteobacteria; order Pseudomonadales; family Moraxellaceae; genus Psychrobacter. Next base: position 242,968 of record NZ_JADYWL010000004.1, on the reverse strand, counting down.
TAGCATTAGTGGTTGCAAGTCCTTATTTGGCCTACGCGAGTACCAGTCAGCTGTTTGCTCAAGAGTCATTGCCTAATGGTATTCATCCAAGCGCTGTAATTGCTGATAGCGCTGTGATTGGTGACCAGGTTAGTATCGGTCCTTTTTGTGTAATTGGTGACTATGTGCATATTGGTGAGCGCAGTTCACTGGCTGCTCATGTGGTCGTTGAGGCAAATACTACGGTAGGCACTGATTGCGTTATCAAACCACACGTGGTCATTGGGCATGATTGCATTATTGGTAATCATGTTAGATTGCATGCAGGCGCGAGTGTTGGCTCAGAAGGTTTTGGGTTTGCACCAACCAGCAATCCTAGCAATACAGGCTGGGAGCGTATCGCTCAGCTAGGACGTGTGATAATCGGTGACCATGTGCGAGTCGGTAGTCAAACTTGTATTGATCGTGGTGCCATCGATGATACGGTTATCGGCAATCATGTTATTATTGATAACCTAGTACAAGTCGCCCATAACGTAAGAATTGGTGATGGTACCGCTATCGCTTCACAAACAGCCATCGCTGGCAGTACTAGTATTGGTAAGCGTTGCATCATTGGTGGTGCTGTTGGTATTACTGGTCATATTGAGATCACAGATGATGTGACTTTGTCTGGCATGACGATGGTAACCAAATCGATTAAAACTGCTGGTTCATATTCCTCTGGAACGGCTGCAATGCCGACGGCTAACTGGCGACGTGCTGCGGTACGTTTTCGTCAGCTTGGTCATGATTAGCGCAATTACAAACAAATCATAAAGATTCAAAACATAGCAAGGAAGCGCCATTATGAGCAGCCAAGATATAAATATTTTAAATGATGACAATATTAAAAGTTTAGATGAGCAAGGTCTTAAGTTACCATTAACTTATCACACGCTTAAGCATTATTTGCCACACCGTTATCCTTTTCTTCTAGTGGACAAAATTATTGATTGTACCCCTGGAGAATGCATTACTGGTGTGAAGAACGTGACGATTAATGAAGAATTCTTTAATGGGCATTTTCCTGATGAGCCGATTATGCCAGGGGTATTAATGGTAGAGTGCATGGCTCAAGTCTCAGGCGTTCTTGGATTCATTAGTGCGGGGCTCACGGCAGAAGATGGTTATCTATATCTGTTTGCAGGCGTAGACAAGGTTCGTTTTAAGCGCCGTGTTATCCCTGGTGATCAGCTGACTATTCGTGCTAAAACCGTGATGCAAAAGCGTGGCATTTATAAGTTCGACTGTACTGTGCATGTCGACGATGAGCTGGCTGCTAGCGCTCAAATAATGATTGCTCGTCAAGAGCAATAGCATTGACTGAAAACGATAATGTCCATAGTGAGCCATAGCATCTAAATAGCTATGTTAAAATGGACGATCAGAAAGACCGTTGAATATTTTATATAATAGCAGAGCCATTTTTAGTTTTTTAAACAACGCTAGAGTGGCTGTATTTTTACCATTTACTCGCATCAGATGATACAAAGGCCCACATTATGAGTCAGATCCATTCAACAGCACTCATCTCACCGTCCGCTCAGATTGATGAGACTGCCACTATTGGTCCATATTGTATCGTCGGTGACGAGGTAACCATCGGTGCACATACCGTTTTGCATCGACATGTAGTTGTCACTAAGTTGACTCGTATTGGTCAGCACAATCAGATTTATCAGTTTGCGAGCATTGGTGAAGATCCACAAGATTTGAAATATGCTGGTGAACGTACATGGCTCGAGATTGGCGATCATAATACCATTCGTGAGGCTTGTAGCTTACATCGTGGTACAGCACAAGATGGTGAGCTGACCAAAATTGGCAGCCATAATCTGCTGATGGTCAATACGCATGTGGCTCATGACTGTGTGATTGGCGATCACAATGTGCTGGCTAATAATGTCGGTGTGGCAGGGCATGTCACGATTGGCGATCATACGATCATCGGTGGTAACTCAGGCATTCATCAGTTCTGTACGGTTGACGACTATAGTTTGATTGGTGGGGCGAGTTTAATTCTAAAAGACGTGGCTGCCTTTACGATGGTATCTGGTAATCCGGCAAAAGCGCATGGTTTGAACATCGAAGGTATGCGCCGTAAAGGTTGGTCAAAAGAGACCATCAATTTTTTACGCGAAGCCTATCGTACAATTTTCAGATCGGGTTTGACGACCGTAAAAGCGCTAGAAGTTTTGAATAATGAGCTGTTGCCACAAGAGCCAAAAATTCAACTGCTCATTGACTCATTACAGAAAAGCCGTCGCGGCGTGGTACGTTAAAAGTAGGATAAAATGCGCTAAAAGTTATTAATATTACAAGTCTTCTAATCGAAAAAACGCTTGTTAACTTTAGAGAAAACCCTGAAAGTCATAACTATTAGTTATGGCTTTTTATGTTTGTGAGTACTTGACTTTTTTGGTCGCTTAGCAGAAACTGAGCGTTTACGGTATTGTAATCAATTCTTTCTTAATGTTACTGGGCGTTTCGCATTGATGCGCTTATTAAATAGCCTACTATTGTGAATGGCTTTTATGATAATCAAGGAAGATTATCAGTGACATTAATTGAAGCACGAGGATGGAAAAAATGTCTATCAATAAACAAGAACATGCACAGTGGAGCTCAAGTTTTGGCTTCGTGTTGGCAGCAGTAGGTTCAGCAGTTGGTTTGGGAAATATATGGAAATTTCCATATATGGTAGGTGAAAGTGGTGGTTCAGCTTTCGTTATTGCTTATTTATTCTGTATCGCGCTGGTCGGTTTCCCAATCTTGGTTGCTGAATGGCTGATTGGTCGCCGCGGACAAAAGAACCCAGTTAATACCTTTGTTGATGTTGCTGCCAGTGAAGGCAAGTCACGCAGTTGGGGAATTATTGGGGCTTCAGGTATTTTGGGTGGCTTCTTAATTCTATCGTTCTATAGTGTCATCGGTGGTTGGGCACTCAACTATGTGACTAAAATAGCGACAGGTCAGTTTGTTGGACAAGATAGCGATGCTGTCGGTGCCACATTTGATGCTATGTTAGCGTCTGCTGGTACATTAACGATATGGCACACGGTATTTATGATCTTTACCGCTGTTATCGTTGGTATTGGTGTAACGAGCGGGATTGAAAGAACCGCTAAGATTTTAATGCCGTTATTAGGTGTGATTTTATTCGTTATCGTTGGCTACAACGTCATGAATGGTGGCTTTGGTGAGGCAGTGGCTTATCTGTTTACTCCTGATTTAAGCAAGCTTACCGAAGATGTTATGATTGCCGCATTGGGTCATGCTTTTTTCACACTATCAATTGGTATGGGTATTATGGTCGCTTATGGCTCGTATTTGGGTCGTGAAGTGAACTTGCTTAAGACGGCGCGTATGGTTGTTATTCTAGATACTGTGATTGCTTTGGCTGCTGGTCTAGCTATTTTCCCAATTATCTTTAGTAATGGCCTAGATCCTGCTTCAGGTCCTGGTTTGATTTTTGTCAGTTTGCCAATTGCTTTTGGTAGCATGGGTGCCGGTACGATTATTGGTACATTGTTCTTCTTACTTATTACCTTTGCTGCTGTTACATCAGCAATCTCATTACTTGAGCCAACGGTTGAGTTTTTAGAAGAGCGTACCTCTATGAGCCGTACCGTAGCGACGATCGTTTCGAGCACTATAATTTGGTTGTTAGGTATTGCAGCATTACTATCGTTCAATCTATGGTCTGACGTTACTATCTTGGATAACAACATCTTTGATGCTTTGGATAAACTGACTAGTAAATTCATTCTACCTTTAACAGGTCTTGCAGCGATTATATTCCTTGCTTGGAGAATGGATCAGCGTAGTATTCAACAAGAGCTTGGATTGTCTAATGGCGCGTTTCAGATTTGGCAAATCGTTGCTAAATTTGTTGCCCCAATTGCAGTCGTGGTCGTATTTGTTAATGCACTAATCTCGTAAGGATTAGGCACAGCATTTGATTGTTCTGTATTAAAAGTAATAGATAGAAAAAGGGCTTAAGATAATTCTTAAGCCCTTTTTTTATTCAAATTAAAATGCTAATGAATGTTAGCGTAAATTTAACTCAGGAACCGTTTGACCACGTTTGGTATAAAACTCAATGACAAACTCATCAAACTTGTCTTGTTCAATAGCATCTCTAATACCCTGCATCAAACGTTGGTAATAACGTAGGTTATGAATGGTTGCTAGCTGAGCACCCAACATCTCTTTGCATTTATTCAAATGGTAAAGATAAGCTCGGCTAAAGTTCTGGCAGGTGTAGCAGTCGCATTCAGGGTCTAATGGGCCTTCATCGTTGCGATACTGGCTATTACGGATACGTACCACACCAGCATTGTCTGTATCGCCTGTGACAAAATAGTGACCGTTACGCGCGTTACGGGTGGGCATGACACAGTCAAACATATCGACGCCGCGGCGTACACCTTCAACCAAATCCTCAGGCTTACCAACACCCATCAGGTAGCGCGGCTTATCTGCTGGCATATCATCAGGAAGGTAGTCTAGGACATCCATCATCTCATCTTTTGGCTCACCAACAGACAGACCGCCAATAGCATAACCATCAAAGCCAATATTTAGCAGACCTTCAAGTGATTGCTGACGCAAATCAGGATACATGCTGCCTTGTACGATACCAAATAAGGCATTGGTACTGCCCAGTCTGTTGTGCTCATCCACACAGCGTTGTCCCCAACGTAATGATAGCTCTAAAGACTTTTTGGCTTCGTCATGAGTGGCTGGATAAGGCGTACACTCATCGAACTGCATGACGATATCTGAGTTTAAGCTGTACTGAATTTGCATCGATTTTTCTGGAGACAGAAATACCTTGGCACCATCGATAGGAGATTTGAAGTCGACACCTTCTTCGGTGATTTTACGCATGGCACCTAGACTGAATACTTGGAAACCACCTGAATCAGTCAGGATAGGTTTGTCCCAATGCATAAACTTATGCAAGCCGCCAAACTTATCAATCACTTCGGTACCTGGACGCAACCATAGGTGAAAGGTATTGCCCAAAATAATATCCGCACCGATGGCCTCGATATCACGTGGCAGCATACCTTTGACCGTACCATAAGTACCAACAGGCATAAAAGCAGGCGTTTGCACGTCGCCATGATTGAGATGAACTGTACCACGGCGCGCACGCGTTTCGCCGATGGCTGTTTTATGTAAGACAAATTGCATATGATTATCACTATTTACGCTATGAAAATGGCGATAATTATAGCATTGTTAGCGGTTTTTTTGGACATATAGTCAGAGAATCACTGAACTGCTACGGTGTTACTCTACCTAAATGTACTACTTGTACAATTTTCAGTCGACGGCCTTATACCCGTTTTAGCGTTCTTTAACTATAGATATTGGGTGTCATCGATATACGCTCGATACACACTTTGTTCAATATCGCTTTGTCATAACCAAAAAACACAGATAGCACCCCAAAAGACACAGACAGCAAGTGGCGTCATTGATAAAGTATAAATCATACAGGCGAGGCAGCCAAAGTCATCGGACTTATTTGAAGAAACAGAGTTATTTTAAGAAACAGAGTTATTTTAAGAAAATAGGAAAATAGTATGAAAAAGACAGGTTATTTATTATTAATGGGCGGATTATTATTGATATCAAAAGGAGCGATGGCCGCTGAGACAGAAGAGCCTGATTACACGGTACTGTCGCAATCAGGCGATTTTGAGCTGCGTCGTTATGATGAGCAGCTCGTGGCGCAAACGTGGGTGAGTGGTGACCAAGACGCCGCCAGTCGCGCAGGGTTTAAGACATTAGCCGATTATATCTTTGGCAACAATACAGCGCCAACAGGCGGCAGTAGTAAAATTAGCATGACAGCGCCTGTCACGATGCAGTCTGAAGCCGGTAATGAATCACAAAAAATTGCAATGACAGCACCAGTAAGCATGCAGCAAGAGAATGGTAAATGGCGCGTGCAGTTCACTATGCCTAGTCAATACACTATGCAAACACTGCCAAAGCCTAATAATCCAAATGTTGAGATTATTGAAGTGCCTGCACAGACTTATGGTGTCATTAAATTCTCTTGGCTCGCAGGAGAAGACAAAGTAGCGGAAAAAACCGCAGCGTTGCAAACATGGATGCAAGACCAGAATCTGACGCCTACAGGTGAGCCTGAATTGGCACGTTATAACCCACCTTGGACGCTCCCATTTTTGCGCCGCAATGAGGTCATGATTGCCTACGAGTCAAAATAGTAGTCGCAAAATAAGCGTTGGTTTTTATAAATACGTTATTTATCTGCTTTGACTATTCTTAAATTCGGTGCAATGGGCAAAGTTCATAAAAATTAGGCCCATAAAAAAAGACAGCAATCGCTGTCTTTTTTTTACGCAATGTTTGAGTTAGCTTGTCTAGTTTTTTTGCTCGCGGATGATATTGAGCATACGGCGTAATGGTTCAGCTGCGCCCCATAGCAGTTGGTCACCGACAGTAAATGCACCTAGATACTCAGGACCCATATTGAGCTTGCGCAAACGACCTAACGCAACAGTCAAAGTACCAGTGACAGCTACTGGCGTTAAGCGGTTCATGGTGGCTTCTTTGTCGTCTTCAACCAAGTCCAACCATTCGTTACCGCTATTTTTCAGAGCTGCTTCGATCTCTTCTAGTGGAATGTCTTTTTTGAGTTTGATAGTTAAGCCTTGTGCATGACAGCGCATCGCACCGACGCGTACACACATACCGTCGATAGCAATCTTATCAGCTTCAGAATTACCAAGGATTTTGTTGGTTTCAACACCACCTTTCCATTCTTCTTTTGACTGTTTGTTCTCTAGTTGAACATCAATATATGGGATTAAGCTACCAGCCAAAGGCACACCAAAGTACTGAGTAGGGAAGTCATTCGAGCGCTGAGTCTGAGCGATTTTTTTATCGATCTCAAGAATCGCGCTAGCAGGATCAGCTAACTCGTCTTTGACCGCATCATGTAATACGCCCATACCACTGATGAGCTCGCGCATGTTATTAGCACCAGAGCCACTAGCGGCCTGATAAGTCATGGCGCTGACCCATTCGACCCAGCCTCTATTAAACAACTCACCGATAGCCATCAGCATCAATGACACGGTACAGTTACCACCGATGAAGTCTTTTTTGCCATTGGCTAGAGCGCTATCAATGACATTGCGGTTGACCGGATCAAGAATGATGATGCTGTCATCTTTCATACGTAAAGTGCTTGCCGCATCGATCCAATAACCCTCCCAACCGCCATCACGTAATGGTTGATGTACCTTTGACGTGTAATCACCACCTTGGCAAGTAATAACGACATCACAAGCAGCAAGTGCGTCAATATCATGAGCATCTTTTAATTGGCTGGTTTCAATACCCTCAAAGCTCGGCGCATCTCCGCCTGCATTGCTGGTTGAAAAGAACACAGGTGTGATGCCATTGAAGTCATTTTCTTCTTGCATACGTTGTATCAATACTGACCCAACCATACCGCGCCAGCCTACCAAACCTACTGTTAAATTACTCATGAAATCCAATCCTATTTACAATTATTTTTTGCATCACCAACCGATAACAATGCCGTGAATAGCGCTAAAAAGCAAGGCGTTTTAGTAGTTTTCTATATACTATTAACTATGTTCGTTATAACTTTAAGTTATTAGAATAATGGAAATACTTACTAAGCCTTAGACAGACCCTAATAATACCTAGAAATCACGACTATCAAAAAACTCACATGATAGTTGTTATTATGAGCGGGTAAATATTGTATATGTTTTATGATAGTTGTCGCATAATAACTACTCATTAGTAGTCTATAATATTACGAAATGCTAAGGTAAGAAGCTAACGTCAATTCAGACCAAGCCGTGCAAGATTTCGTCATCGAATAAGTCATGAGCAGGGCCATTTCTTCAGTCATCATCTTAATAGACGGTTAATACACATTATGGATCTCTCACTACTATATTACAGCCTACAGGGGCTAGCAGGATTCATTGCCTTTGTGACGATTTGGGGTTGGATACCACTTGATAATTGGTGGGTGCGCGGTGTTGAGTTTCCACGCATTCAAATCATGGTGTTAGGTACCATTGCTTGGATTGGCATGCTGCTGTTTTGGTCAGAATGGCAGTTAAGTCAGTGGGTGCTATTCTCAGTCTTAAGTATCACTTTAGCGTTTCAGCTGAGAATGATACTGCCTTATACCAGACTGTGGAAAAAAGAAGTCGAGAAAGCAAAAGACAAGCCAGAAGGGCAGGAGAACCATCTGAAAATAATGGTTTCAAATGTACTGACACCCAATGATGACACCCAGAAATTGGTCGGTTTAGTCGAGCAAAAACAGCCTGATATCTTGATTACGTTGGAAAGCGATAAAAAATGGGAAAGGGCCTTACACCAAATCGAATCAGATTATCCTTATACCGTAAAAGTTCCATTAGATAACTTATACGGTATGCATCTCTATTCTAAGCTTGAGCTGATTGATCCTGAAGTCAAATACTTGATGATAGATGACATCCCTTCTATTCATGCACAACTGCGACTACAAAGTGGTCGCGTCATTTGGTTGTACTGCTTGCATCCTATGCCGCCTAGTCCAACCGAAGCAGATAAATCTACCACTCGTGACGCCGAGTTACTGATGGTCGGAAAACACATAAAAGAGAACAACCAAACAGCGATATTGGCAGGTGATCTCAATGATGTGGCATGGTCAAAGACGACTCGACGTTTTCAGCGTATATCTGGACTACTAGACCCACGTATCGGCAGACATTTTATCAATACTTTCCACGTCAATTATCCATTTCTGCGCTGGGCGTTGGATCATATCTTTCATAGCGCCTGCTTTACTGTCGTAGATATTAAGCGTATGCCTTCTGTTGGCTCTGACCACTTTCCTGTTATGACAACGCTACAATATGAGCCGGAAAAAACCAATCAACAAGCGCAAAATGCGCCTACTAAGGATGCAGAAGATATTAGAGAGACAGATCACAAAATAAAAGAAGGTAAAAAAGAAGGTAAAAAAGAAGGTAAAAAGGTATCAAAAGAACACGCAGAAGAATGAAGCGTTTTGGGTCAACAGATACTAGTTTGATAGCTTATTGCGCTATTAAGCTTCCTCTGAAAACGTAAGCATATGCTTACGTCAAATAAGGTCTTTAGCCTCTAGTTGTATTAAACTGATTGCCCTACAATACGACCATCAACACAAGGATATGCAAGGATGCAGTGTTGAGACAGTATCAATAAAAGTTCAGGTCAGCCCGCTGTCTTATAGGTTACTGTTCATGACTTAGGATGAGTCAACACGGAAGAGATAATAACAACAACATGAAGCGTTAAAGCCCCGAACCAATCGCCCTAGGTTCGGGGCTTTTCTTTATTTGTACAGAGTTAAGCCGTATAAAATTAGCTTTCAGAGAGTTGGCGCATGTATCTAATGATTAAAATAATAGATTAAGATGTCTACACTACATCTCGAGGTAGTAAATCTGATATTAGCAAAGTATTAGCAGGGGTAGAGCATATGCCATTTTTAACCCATTTAGATAACTATCGAGTGAATTGAAGACATGCCCTAGATTTTTATAGTTTTTAAAGCACAAATAAAAAGGGTACATGCATTGGCATGTACCCTTTTTCACAAAGACTATTTATGTGATTAGTCTATTCAGTGGCTTATCCAAGTACTTGGATATAAGCGCTAGAACGTAACTCTTGTAGCCAGTCTTCTTGAGCCTGTGGTGCTAGGCGTTGGTACAATGCTTGACGTGCCATACTGCGACGATATTGCTCACTAACATCTTGATCACGCTTACCGTCAATTTTTAAGATATGCCAGCCAAACTGGGTCTTGAAGGGAGCAGAGTAATCACCGACTGCTGTATTTTTCATGACAGCTTCAAACGGACCGACCATGTCTTCTTCACTGACCCAGTCAAGATCGCCACCACGACCAGCTGAGCCTGGATCATCTGAGTAGGTCGATGCTAAACCAGCAAAGTCAGCACCACTACGTAACTGTTCATATAAGTCATTGATTTTTTGTTCAGCAAGCGCATCCGTCTGGAGCTCATCAACTTTAACTAATATGTGACGAGTTTGCCACTGCGGTATCAGCATGGTATCACTGGCTTTTTTATCAGCAAGCTTAATGATATCGATACCTTCAGGAGTAATTAATGGCTCACTGACAGCACCGACATCAAGCTTGGTAATTTGGCTTGATAACTCTGTAGGTAATGAGGCGGCTTTGTGAAAGCCCATATCGCCACCTTGTAGCGGGATAGGATAGCTACCTTGGCTAGCAGCAACAGCTTCTGTAACATTAACATTTGATACGAGCAGGCGAGTGCGTAACGCTTCCGCTACCTTTAATGCTTCTGCACGCTGAGCCTCGGATAGACGGCTATAGTCATCTATGTAAGGCACGCGTACATGGATTGTTTGATATTCACTTTGGTTTAAACGCTTGGCTTCAGGCGATGCCAAAAATGCATCAATATCTTGCTCGCTGATGCGGACACGACTACTGATTTGGCGTTGCTGCAATGTTTGAATAGAGGCATCTTCGATCATTTGAGCACGTAGAGCGGCGTAGCTACCAGGTCTGGCTGCATCTAAGCGTTGCTGTAATGCTGCAATGCTACCGAGTCCTTCTGCTTGTGCGATTTGACCAAGGCGCTGATTGATAGCCGCATCATCAGGCTTTAGACCTGAGCGCTTGATCATAGACAGCTGTAGCTCACGTAAAATAAGTGCATTTAACACTTCAGACTGTAGCTGTGCTGAGTTGTCAATTGGCTCACCAGCAGCTTGAGCACGTGCTTGAGCTTGCGCAATAGCAGCAACCAATTCACTTTTTAAGATAGCATCTTCATTGACCAATGCAATGATACCGTCTGTGCTATTGGCTGGGGTCAAGCGATTCACGTTGCTTTGTTCAGCATTGGTTGTCGCTTTAGCCGCTGCAGGTTTTACGGTGGCAGCTTGGGCATTGAGACTAAGCACAAGGCCTGCACTCATACCCATAGAAAACAGTACAGCACGGCTGGTTTGACGTACAGAAAAAAATCTCATGATGCTCCTCATCAATGTCATCGCATCGGATGGTAGTTGGACAGCACTATCTTTTATGTTTTTAATAATTACATACTGGATGGTGTTGCCCATAATGTTATAAATAATATCACGTAATTAGATAATGACGCGAGTATAAGCTTAGTTGGCTTCTTAGTCGCGTATATTTCATGTATTGGTTAAACCACTAATTTTTCCACGCTGTTTGTACAGGCTCAAAACCGAGTACTTTTTCAGAGAGTAAACTTGTCAAACTACTTTTACCACTGCCCAGACCACTGAGTCTAATCTCGGCCATAATAGCTTGTGTTGGCTCTTCTGTAATATCTAAGTCATTATAGTAACGACGACCATAAACGGCAAAGCCAAAGCAGCAGTCTTCATAATCCACACCAACGAGCGCATCAAGCATTTTACTATCACTATAATCGTATTGGAGCTGTGTCATCACACGCCATTTATTATTGATAGGGAACACGGCAGATGCAGTGACTGCATCTAGTTCTTCTTGGTTGGTATTCGTATCAGTTTGACGTTTAATCAAGCCAACATTGAATAGACTGTTCTCATTTGGCTGATAGCGTAGCTGAGTAGTGATATAGCTTAGATCGTAACTGTGCTTCAATGCACCGTTAACATCGACCCAAACGTTATTATATGGTTGAATGCTAGAGTCCCACGCTATACCTGATGATGAGGTAGTAAAAACTGGTTCATCATCAACCAGTGTTACACGACCATCGTCGATATAAAACTGCTCTGCAATACTACCATCGAAACGTGTCACACCCGTTGCATCGATGTAACGATAGTTAACGCCAGGGGTAATCGCATGCAAATCTTGCAAGCGGTCATGCCCTAAAAACCAACTGTCCGAAAAAAGTTGTTCATAATTAACTGAGGCAATGCGAGTATTAAAGTTGGGAATATCATTTTGGTCCTCGTATGGCGCATATGTATATTTCAATCGCGGACTTAGCAACTGATAGCCACCCATCGTATCGTCAAAAGCGCCAAATGGTGAGCCAGCTTGGTAGAAAGTTAATCCGGCATCAATACTGGCTTGTGGTACAAACACTGATTGACTACCATCTTCTTCACTTAATGAATTGTCTTCTAAGCTATCCTCATCATACACAGTATAGAGATGTTGCAGACTGAGTTTTGGCTTAATATAACCCCATGAAGATTCAATTGGGTAGGCGGCACTAATTTTATTATAAAGACGTGTGCCGCTTTTTTCGTTTTCAGAGCCATCATCGATAGATTTTTTAAAGTACGCCGAATCACTAACACCTGTGACTTCAAAGTTACTGTTCGTAGGTATGCGGTAGTTCAATGTCAACTGTGGTAGGCGAGAATAAGGTCGATCTTTATCTTCTAGTTCCTCACCATCGCTATCAACTGCATCTAGTGTTTGAAAAGATTCAACCTTCAGCTCACCAGTCACATAATCATTATAGTAGTTAAGTCGCGCGCGTCTCGGCAAGTTTACGGTGCTATCAGATAAACCCATTGTGTCAAAATCATCTAAGTAATCAGAATCTGATACGTAGCTGTATTTGAGATCCCCACTCAAACGCGGAATACTTTTGGATTCCCACGTATGCTCATAAAAAAGACTACTACGGTCTTCATCGTCATACTCGTTATCACTGGGCAGGTATGAGCCGTTTAAGGTTCCTTTGCCATAGTCTTCGGTTAAATAGCGAAACTCACCTGATATCATTGGGTTACGATCAGTATAAATATGCGTATCGAGTGTGGCGTCGTAATTGGGTGCCAAATTCAAGTAATAAGGAACCTCAATTTCTAGACCACTTTCACTATCAAAACCAACGTTCGGTAATAAGACGCCACTACTACGACGACTGTCTATAGGGAAGTTAAAATAAGGCAAATAAAAGACGGGAACATCGGCGATACGGAAGGTTGTATCATAGGCTTTACCGCGACCTGTCTCTGTATCTAAGTCAATACTTTTGGCATCAAATTGCCACTTGCGATCCATGGGTGGGCAGGTACTAAACATCACTTCGTCTAATTCGTACTGACTGTCATTAGGTCTGTTCAAACGCTTGGCATAGCCATGAGCTTGTAGGCCGACACTCGCAAAAGCCACATCGTTAGCGGTTGATTGTCCGGTATTGGTATTGTAAGCCAAGCTGTCTGCCACACCGATTAGGCCACTTTGTGCTGTCTTGTCTACAAGGCTATTGGATGTATTATCTGGCGCGCCATCACGTGTTACGCTTTGCCCAGTCGCTTGGTCAGTAAACATGACATTGCCTTGAGCTGCCGCCACACCACTACTCAAATCTAACGAGACTTTTTCTGCTGCTATTTGCTGAGTGCCTTGATTAATAATGACATTACCCGAGAGCTCGGCGTAGTCAACGCTATCGTAATAACCATAGTCCGACTCTGTAAATAAAGGTGCTCGGTTATTTTCGAGGCTATTAGTTGCTCCAGCCTCGTTTACAGCACGCTGATAATTAGGGTTGCTCTTTGGGTAAACCCATTGGCCTTCACAGCGTTCTGAGCTATCTACAGTACGTATTGGCAGCTGTAAGTCTTTACCTACTTTTGGAATGGTTTGAGGGCTGGTTGTGTCGACCGTGCTATCTGCTGCTGGAACTTCAGTATCGGGTGTTAGTTCATAAAACTCTGCCAAGCGCATTAAGCTGTCTTGAATACTTTCATCGCTCAAATCAAGCTTGTTGGTATTTTTTGCAGTTTTAGGCGTGCTTGTATTATTAGTTTGTGTGGCAGAAATGTTTTTCTGAGCATCCAATGCTGGTACAAAAGCTGGATTGTTACTGTCTTGAGTATCGCTGTCTTTATTGCCGCTATCTTTAATGGCAGTGATTTCTAGAGAGCTATTATTACCGATAGAGTCATCACTGAATTTGCTATCGTCAAAAGAGCTGTTATCTAAAGTGCTACCATCTAAATCCGTATCATCACCATCAATACTGTTGGTTAAAGTCGAGTCATCAATAGTAGATTTAGTGGCAACGGCTGCCTGTTGCGACTGTTTGGTTGCAGTAGTAGCCTTTGGACTCTGACTCGCTTGATAGTTGATATCACTATAGTCATGTGTTTGATTGACATTACTATTAGCATTAGGCGCTGCTTTAGATATGTAACGTGTACTACTATCGGTGAGGATCGGCGCAGTTTTTTGTGTGTCAGCATCGCTGATTGCAGCATTAACAGCTAGGCTGGATAAGCCTAAAGCGCCAAATAAGATCACGCGAATGCTTTGGTAAAGCGGAGAATATAACAAGGGCACACCTATGATTGCAGAGCCTATTGGATTGCGATACTGAGCTTAGTAGCCGCATTATTGAACAAGGTATAGCAGTTAATAAACGACTAAAAAATCACTAATTGATGATAGCGATCTCAAGAGTTTGAGTGTTTTACATATAATGACGACTAATCATAGTCAAAAAAAACCAAATCAGCTACACTATTTACCAAAATTTATAATATAGCCATGCTGATTTTCGAATGATTGCCGAGATTATGCTTAGCGCTAAATATTTAATGATAACTTAATATACTTGTTATAGCAGTTATTGTAGCTCAAGATTTCACTATTTTAACAAGGTTTTGCCTGACTTATCACTACTTTAATTGTTTACGACTTATATTTAACCTACGATGCCCATTATGACTGACAAACTGACTTTAGAGCCAACCATGACTGATACCAAAACCAATAGTCGCCTACAGCAGCTAGAGAGCTGGTTGCAGCAGGTATTTACAGGCCAAGAATTTAACTTAGATAGTCTGCCTGGTGATGCCAGCGCCCGACAATACCACCGTATTCAACTGCCAAAAGATGATGGCAATGGAACGTTGAATTACATTGTCATGGATTCTGCTGACGAACAAGATGCCATGCGTCAGTTCATCAACGTCACAAAATTGATGTCACCTGCCATCAATGTACCAGCGATTGTCGCGCAAGATGTGACCAAAGGCTTTTTAGTACTACAAGATTTTGGTGCGGTAGAGTTCGCTCATTTGCTTGTTGATGCGCCAGCTACTCAAATTAACGACTACTATCAGCTAGCAATGCAGACGTTGGTCGCACTACAAACCGTACCTGTTGAGACAGCAAAATCTCAGCACCAATTACCAGATTATGATACGGCGTTATTGGATCGTGAGATGGAACTGTTTACGGATTGGTTTATACCATATATCGGCATAGCGCTCGATAAAACGTTGTGGGACAATTTAAAAGCGGCATTGACCAAAGAGATTTTGCAGCAGCCACAAGTCATCGTCCATCGTGATTATCACAGTCGCAATCTTATGCAAGACCAAGCAGACCATTCACGCTTGGGTGTGATTGATTTTCAAGATGCAGTGGTTGGTGCTTACACCTATGATTTGGTGTCATTGGTGCGTGATGCTTATGTCGAATGGCCAGAGAGTCAAATATCTGAATGGATGAAAGACTTTTGGCAATTACAGCAACAAGCAGAATTAACCACAGCTGCTAGTGCGCAACAGTTTGAAAATGACGTCAATGTAATGGGCGTACAGCGTCATCTAAAAGTACTGGGGATTTTTATCCGTTTGTCTGAGCGTGATGGTAAAGACCGCTATTTAGCAGACATTCCTAAAGTGATGAGTGATCTAGTCTTTGAGCTAGAGTGGCTTGGCAAGCAGGGCAGTGATAGCTTACAACAAGCGCTACTACCATTTAATAAATGGTTTGTGGATACCGTGCTGCCTGCATATCAGCACAAGTTTGTGCAACAGTATATCTAACCATATTTATCGTATTAGTATTTTAAGAGCTTAAAAATCACACATTATAGGAGTGTACATGTCTACCTCTACGATTACACAAGCCATGATTTTGGCAGCGGGCAAGGGTACGCGTCTACGCCCGTTGACGCTTGAGACGCCCAAGCCTTTGGTGGAAGTTGCGGGTCAGCCGCTTATCGTTTGGCACATCAAAGCGCTACAGGCAGCAGGTATCACTGACATTACGATCAATGCGTCGTGGTTGGCTGATAAGCTCATCGATACGTTGGGCGATGGCGCTCAATATGGCGTAAAACTGCATTGGTCAGTAGAAGGCGATGAACCTCTAGAAACAGCGGGTGGCATTTTTCAAGCACTACAAATTGGTAAACTGCGCGATGAGCCATTTATTTTGGTGAATTCTGATGTCTGGACGACCTATGATTTCACACAGTTGCAAGACTACACACTGGGTGCTGATCAGCGTGCGCATTTACTCTTGATTGATAATCCGGCGCACAATGATAGCGGAGATTTTGCGATTAATAATGGGCTTGCTAGTGAGCAACCTGTAGGTGATGCTGATAAATATACCTTTGCTGGCATCAGTGTGATGTCGCCTAGATTGGTTGATGGTTTGGTATCAGGTCAGCCAGCAGCGTTGGCACCATTGCTCAAACAAGCGATGCTCAAGTTTCAGATTACCGCTGAAGTCATTACTGACAATTGGATAGATGTGGGCACGCCTGAGCGCTTGGAACAGGTAAATGAGTTTATCGAAAGTAAAGGTGCCAAAAACCACTTGGGTGTATAAGCTCGATAAATTCTTATATAGTCAGAGAACTACTAAACTGCTACGGTGTTAGTCTCCTTAGATGTACTATTTGTACAATCTACAGTCAACTGCCTTGTAGCAATTTTAGATTTCTTTGACTATATGAGTATGCATAAAAAAGCAGTGTTGATTCAATCAACGCTGCTTTTTTATGTGTGTGCCGTTATGAGTATTAAACACCCATTGCGAGTTTGATTAATTGTGCAATGGTAAATACCACCAAGAACCCTGCCACATACAGCCCGACAAACCATAGCCATTGTGACTTTTTCTTACTGAGTTTTTTCATACTCGTCTCCTACTTGCGTGTTAATACGCTTTTGAAAATCAGTATAGCTATTGCTAATAACGGCAGTAGCCAGTGACTGTTTTATCAATTCATATGTCTGTGCTTAATGTTCTTACTTATCAGTACATATGCTCATGATCCGTTTTACCCTTAAAGGTGTAATACGCAAAAGCGGTATAACTCAGAATAATTGGCAGCATAATAACGGCACCAATTAACATAAAGGATAATGACGTATCTGCTGCGGCTG
Source organism: Psychrobacter sp. NZS113 (assembly GCF_015864825.1). Classification (GTDB taxonomy): domain Bacteria; phylum Pseudomonadota; class Gammaproteobacteria; order Pseudomonadales; family Moraxellaceae; genus Psychrobacter. The sequence continues at coordinate 225,700 of NZ_JADYWL010000004.1, read as the reverse complement.
CCTCATAAATCGTCATTTGATACGGTACGATATAAGGGAACATGGCAGAACACACACCGATATAACCCATCAAAAACAATGCCACAGTCAATAAGAATGGACGATATTCACGCTCGGTATTTAAATCTTTACGCATGATAAAGAATAACAGCACAACGATAATAGGCATAGGAGCCAGATATAAGATACCTGGAAAATGAAACCATCCGTCGAGTGCATTGATATCTGAAAAATACATAAAAGCTGTCACGACAATCATGGCGACGACCAAGGCCGATAACATCCAACCAGAGACTTTGCGTGCCCAAACTTGTAGTTTGTGCTCTGTTTTAATGATTAGCCATGTAGAGCCTAATAAGGCATAACCAATAATCATCGCAAAGCCGCAGACGATTGAGAAAGGCGTTAACCAGTCAAACGGTCCGCCAGAGTATAATCGATTGCTGGCTTCGAGCCCTTGTACCAACGCCCCAAGCATAATCCCTTGAGAAAAAGTAGCAAGTACTGAACCGACAAAAAAGCAAGTATCCCAGACATGACGACGTGTCGAGGATTTGAATCGAAACTCAAATGCTACGCCGCGCAGGATAAGGCCGAATAACATCGCCGTCACAGGCAAATAAAGACCTGTCATAATGATGCCATAAGCGACTGGGAAAGCGGCGAACAAGCCACCACCACCCAGTACCAACCATGTCTCATTACCGTCCCAAAATGGCGCGATAGAGTTCATGATGCGACTACGATTTTTATCGGAGCCTGCAAATGGAAATAAAATACCACAGCCTAAATCGAAACCGTCCAGTAAAACATAAACGAATACTGCGAGAGCGATGAGTCCGCCCCAAATTAAAGGTAAGTCTAATACATCACCGTAGTTAAACATTAGCGTAACCCTCCTTCATCGATGTCATCTGCAGGTTCATCAAGGTCTGTTCTCATTCTATCGCCAGCGTTGATATCGCCAGCCAACGTACGACCTTGACCTTCCGTGACAGAATGCTCATAGAAGTTATCTTCAGAAGGGTCGGCATAAGGTTTTGGCCCTTGAGCAATTAGGCGTAAGATATAGAAACTGCCTGCGCCAAAGACAAAGATATACAACACAATAAAACCAATCAGTGTGGTCGCGACTTGCTGTGCAGCGACTGGTGACATACTCTCAGCGGTACGTATAACGCCATACACGGTCCATGGCTGACGGCCAGTTTCAGTTACAAACCAACCAGACAATAATGCAATAAAACCAAGCGGTGTCATCATCATCCACGCACGGTGGAACCAGACACTTTCGGGATTGAATTGCTGTTTTTTGAAGTATTTGTATATACTAAACAAACCGACCAACACCATCAACATACCAATAGCGACCATCATACGGAATGCCCAAAACACAATCATAACGTGTGGTTGGTCTTCAGGTGCCCAGTTTTTGAGACCTTTGATTTCACCATCTAATGAGTGTGTCAGAATCAAACCAGAGACATATGGAATCTTAACTTCATATTTATTGGTTTGGTTTTCTTGGTCGGGAATCGCAAATAAGCGTAAGGCGGCGCCGCGCTCATCTTCCCAAATACCTTCCATCGCAGCGACTTTGGCTGGTTGATGTTCTAAGGTGTTTAGACCATGTTCATCACCAATCAACACCTGAGCTGGCGCGACAAATATGGCCATAATCATCGCCATACCTAGCATGACACGACCGTGTTTGCGGTGCTCGGTATGTTTTTTGGATTGTAAATAATAAGCACCAATACCACCAATGACGAATGCAGTTGTCAAGAATGCTGCTGTCATCATATGAGCATAGCGGTATGGGAAAGAAGGGTTGAAGATAATCTCAAGCCAATTGGTTGGGTATAACAAACCATCTGCACCCACCATAAAGCCCTGCGGCGTTTGCATAAAACTGTTGGCGGCTAAAATCCAAAAACCTGAAATTAGCGTACCGATGGCGACAATTGCAGTGGCAGCAAAATGCATACGTTTGCTCACACGTCCCCAACCAAATAGCATGATACCCAAGAAAGAAGCTTCTAAGAAGAAAGCAGTCAGTACTTCATAGGCGAGTAGTGGGCCCAAGACGTTACCAGCTTTGTCAGAGAATACAGCCCAGTTAGTGCCGAACTGGTAGGACATCACCACACCTGATACGACACCCATACCGAAGACGACAGCGAATATCTTAATCCAATGCTTATAAACTTCAGCATAGATAGGATCGCCCGTTCTTAACCAACGGAATTCAAGTACGGTTAACCAGCTAGCAAGCCCAATAGAGAAGGCTGGAAATACAATATGGAATGAGATAACAAACGCGAATTGAATACGCGCAAGTAGTAGTGCGTCCATTTGATCGATCATAAATGCAGCGAACATAAGCGCTTACCTTTATTTGTTAGCCAAGTAGCGCAAGCTTCCATGATACGCTCAAGTAACTGCCCGCAACCTTTTATACGAGTATCGCGGTCAATAATCAGATTTTCTTTAGCTGTGAATATTAGCAAGTTAAATCGTTTTATTTGTGCTATGACTAAAGCGATTTAACTGAATAAATAATTTATATCCATACAAATTAAGAAATAGTCGTTCATTTAATTACTGCTACTGTTACTGATGCCTCATTATGCGCCTACAGCTTTATAGCTACAAGTAAGGCCATGTAACGCATACTTACTAGTACATATAAATTAGTAAGAATAAGTTAATGCTATATTCTTTATATAATATTATATATTGTAATAAAGTATAAAGAAGGTATTTTATCGTACTCAACAGTGTTCAATATCGTCAATCCTAATAAAGTTACTGATTGAGCTGCTGATGCAGTATACGCCTTAAAGTTAAGATAGTTTGAGGGTTTTCTTGAATGCTATGACCACCATTAATGACCGTCTCAGAGGCAGCACCGTCTAGATGTGCACTGGTGTAAGGTACGATACCATCAGATAAACGCTCAGTTAATGCCTGACTGATATCTTCATCAATGGTAACAGCTGCTACAAGTGATTCATCTGTCAGTTGAGTAGTATCAGAATTAGAGATTTTACTTGTACTAACAGTATTATCTCGCGCGTTTTCTTCCATTACTTGTGACAAGTCAATTCTTGCACCGCCTGGCTGCATTTGTGCCAGTCCTTTGGTGATGTCAGCATCGTTATTGGCAATAATTGAGTGATAAGTAATGCGCTCACTCATGTTGATGTCTTTGGTTAACTGTATAAAGGAGGATTTATTACTGAGTTGACTGGCGCCATTTTGTAGATATAGAGCCCCTAATGGGTTGTCTGCCAAATCGCCTTTCGTTGCAATCGTTGCTAAATTTTCAGTGACGGTTTTCACTAAACCGACAGGCAAGTAGACAACACGGCGTAGGGCACGAGTGAACCAGCGGTCTGCATAATCAGTGCCACGAAACGGCGCAGACAAAAAGACAGCGGTATCTACTTGTGGTAATGCCTGTAGCTTAAAACGTTCTTGCAATTGTGCTTCACCAAACGAAGCTTTGAGTGCATCACGAATTTTACGTTTCTCGCTATTTGAGAGTATATCTTGATCATCGAGGTTGTCTAGGTCATCGACCAAATTCTCGTCAGATAGCATCATGCGAGCGATCACAGCACCCATGCTATGACTGATAATCACACTGTTTTTGCTGGCGAGATTTTGTCCTGTTGGGTCGGTCTGTTGGTAAGTGCTGTCAATCAGACGTTGGATTTGGTAACGGTTTTCTAAAATAGGTAAGTTGGTTGGGTAGAATATTTGCCAAACTTGATAGTTGTCACGTAACTTATCATCATTGAGAATATCGTTGGTCAAATTCACCCACGTTGCAGGGCTAGAGGCTAAGCCATGCAGCATAATCAGCACGCGCTTATTGGGATCGTAAGGCTCAAGCATAAATAGTTTGGGCAGTCTTTCTTCTGGCTGACGAGTGATTAAGTTCAAATAGCCGACGCCATCCAGTTGGTTTTCTGATAGCCACAAGCCATAACCGGCAGAGAAGTTAGCAGCCAGTGTATAGTCGTTATTAAGGATATTGACGCTTTCGCTTTGATACGGGTCATACAGATGGATATCGAGCTTGCGACTGTCTAGTACTTTTAGCACGCTATCACCACTGGGTTTAATCAGACCTGTTAATAGTAAGTGGCCTGTGGGATAGATTCGCGAACTTGGTTTACTGTCATCGATGTTGTTATCTTTTTCATCACTCGATTGACCTGATAATGAGGATACCAATAGTTGGCGAATCGTGGTGGTGTAGCGATCATCCAGTGAGGCAACAAAGCTAATACCTAAGCCTGGACGTTTGCTAATTGAATTGAGCCCAGAGAGGCGTAGATCATAAGTAGAGACCAAGTCTGCCAGTGCGGACGTTTGCTTATGCGCATTTTGTAGATAGCTGTTTTCATTGGGTAGATAAACACCGAGGTCATAGCCATCGACTTGTATTCTCATGACTTTGATTTGGTCGGTGGTCTTGCCTTTTAGAGGTGGACGATTGGCAATAGCAGCTTGGGCACTGTTGTCACGCTCAGTGGAGGCTATTGGTAAATGTTCTATCTGCGGGTCGCCCATCAATTTATCTGAACCATCCACTGCTTTGTAGAGCTGAGTGATGACATCGTTGCTCGCCGCATTATAGATATCTTGGGTCTGAATATCGGTATCGTTTGGAATGCGGTTTGGTGTACTAGAATGGCTATTGTCCTGAGTGCTACCCTCAAAATCATGCGCTAAACTGTCATAAAATAAATAGGTATAACTGTATTTTATTGCATTAAACAAGCTTTCTTGATAGCCAGTTAGGCAGCGACTGGTGTTTTCTTGTTGAGTATTGGCCTCGGTATCACTTAACGGTGCATTGGCATAATAAGGGTCGAGAGGCGGACGAGCAAGGGCATTGCGGCAGTCTTGCGATTTGGCAAGCTGTCGAGCCTTTGCATAATGTAGTTCGGAAAAAACAGCCAATGCAGGACGGTAGTGTTCATTTAAGAGACTGTCTGTGAGCTGGGTCAAACATAAATCAAATTGTTGCATACAAGCTTGCTCATTGAGCCCTGCTGATAGGAGTGCTGATGCGGTATCACTACTAAGCTTATCGTCAGTGACAATATTACCACGCTGTGCCGTAATGGTCTTTGCTGACGCTTGTTTATTCACCGTGACCGTACTACATGCAGGCAACAACGCCATCGCTGCTATCAAAACGACTGAAGTGATCGGTATATTTTTTTTATTAGCGTGCGTTACCATATTTTTGATAGGGTTAACGAAAGTCATAGTTCAGTCCAGTTAGTCATCAAGGTATGAGTCAGTAAGCGGTGTACAAGAGAGAGTGTAGCGTAACTTTTGTGATTAAGCTTTTTTATTTGAGACTGTATCATTAGGGCTTTATCATTAAGTAATATCTAAGGAATAAGGCTGTCTATTATTGATGCTACTGTTGACATTGCTCAACTATATTTATATTTCAATAATCGAATATATTACTTATTTAAGCAAGATGAGAACCCAATTAAAATAACTGGTTTATTAGGGTGTGTCCTCATTTCAAAAATGGAGATAAAATGAGATAAATTGTCGTCAAACGAGAAAAATAGTGCAGATAATATCGAGATATTGACCAACTATTTGACGCTGTTTGACGCTGTTTGACGCTGTTTGACGCTGTTTGGCAAAGTTTAGCCATTTTTAGCCCAGTTAGATGATTATCGCTTGAATTGAGGACATGCCCTACTAGACACAAAAAAGCGTCTCCATTTTATATCGATATAAAATGAAGACGCTGACTACTTTGGTCGTAGATTATGTATCAATCATTTTGATCAATACATAAAACCATTTTAAGCACCTGGTTTAACGTTGATGTCAGGCGCTGGTATGTCCCAAATATAGAATTTACCTTCTTCAATGAGTTTGATCTGCTGACCAATCATAGCATTATTAGGATTTTGACTTTCAAGGCGACGTAGACGCTCTAATGCGCTATCACGACGGTCACTTAACACGTCTGACTGTGCCAAGCTTTGCTCTGCTTCGGTATAGCCTAGAGAGACGGCTTTATCTAAGTATTTTTGACCTTCTTTAAAACCGCCACCTTCTGATAGCATCATGCCGTACAAGAAGTTGGCTTCACCACTATCAGGCTGAAGCTTGATAGCGCGGTCAACATATTTACCACCGCGTATCGTATAGTCTGAACCCAAATCTAAATTACGTCCCATACCATTAAGCTTGGCTGCACGAAGCAGTACATCATAAGAGGCATTTGGTGACAGGGCATAAGGTTCAATCCACTCAGCTAACACTTTGATTTTTTCGCGAACATTATATCGTTGCGTACGGTTAGGGAAGTTTGGCGGATAATGGCGGGCATTAGGTGACGCCTCTTGGATAAAGTCATCAAGCAAGCTCACGTCTAATTTGTCAGAGTTAGCGGTTGTTTGTTGTGGAATCAATACGGTCTTTAAAAAGCTCACGTCTGACAACTGTACTTTCGGCGTTGGAATATTTGCAAGTTGACCACTACGCAGATCGATACCAGATGTCGTCATTGGCCCAGGCTCATAGACATGAGTGCTACCTGTATATACAGGCTTAGTTGGGGCAGGTGTGACATTTTGTGGCTGCCCAGAACTCATCGGGAAAAGGCTTTGTGTAGGAGCGCTTGGTTGAGTAGTGGCGGCAGGCGCATTAGCTTGTGAAGTTGGTTGAGTGTTTGATTGATCTGTACTAGCAGCTTTAGGTTGAGCAAGACGAATCACGCGTTTGCTAGAGTCTACAGCACTAGGAACTGATGTGGCTGCTGCATTGGTTTCGGCCGCATTGACAGGCGCTGATAGTAACATTGTACATGCGGCTGCTAGGGCGGTCATCGTGACCAGTTTAGAAGACTTGGTAGACACACTGCTAGAGAGTATTGATTTTTTAATGGTATTCATAAAGATTGTTACCTTGTTTATTTAGTCGTTATTTAGCAATTAAATGGTCATATAAGTTGTGTCTTTACTGCAAAATCGTACAAATTTTTTATACCGTAGCAAATTAAGCTTTACGCTATCAGTAGTAGGATTGTTAATAGCAAACGTCAAAAACTCGATAGTAGACGCGATAATCAAGCTTATAGTCTCTATTAATCTAGAGCTGGCAAACTTCCTGCTTAGCACTACAAATGATAAGCAGTGGCTTTCATACGGTTGGCCATCCAGCGCATCGTCTTGCGTACAGGCGGTGACAATGCAGCACCGCCGCTGGCAAGTGCGAGCTCACGATGGTGCAACTCTTCGATATCCATTTGTGCCAGTATCTCTTTTGAGCGCTTGTCATGCTCAGGCAGTTGCTGGATATGATCTTGCAAGTGCTCACTGACTTGTGCTTCTGTCTCTGCGACGAACCCCAAGCTGAATTCATTAGAGATAGCACCAGCTACTGCCCCAAGACTAAAAGACATGCCGTACCATAGTGGCGTAAAGAGACTGGCGTGGCTACCAAGCTCACTTAGACGAGTCTCACACCAAACCAGATGGTCAACTTCCTCTTCGGCAGAGTGTTGCATGGATTGCTTGACGCCATGATCTTTCGCAGCAAAGGCTTGACCGTGATACAGACCTTGCGCACATACTTCACCAGTATGATTGATACGCATCAGTCCTGCGACATGCCGAGCTTCAGTAATGGTCAGCTCGGGAATCTCATCACTGCTGACGGGTAATGGACGGGTACTAGGATTTGAGTGCGGTACGACAGCTCGTAATGCCTTATCGACGCCGAGTAAGAACTGGTCAATTTTGGATAAGGGACGTAGGGCCATAATTCACTCCTAATGGCTGTATGTACTATCAAAAGGTACTGTTATTAAAAGGTGCTATTGTTAAAGTGCTATTGTTAAGAATTACTATCAAAAAATAAGGTTGTCTGTTTTTCTGAGACAATTATAGTCTCAGCTTCACAAGCATTACTATAGCAAACAATCTAAATTATCAGCACGAATATTATCGGCTCAAAAACATACTGATTACTATAGTAATACTCAATTCAGCTTTAGCATATTTATGGAACGACTTCATCATGCGTTTGAATCACAGCGCTTTTGATATGTTTATTGAGCTTGACGTATAAAAACGCGCCAAATGCAATATTGAGTAGTCCTGTTGCCAAAAACAGCTGAGGCATGCTCAACGCCAACGTATTTAAGATAATAATTGCGAAAATCGCTGAGGTAACCATAAATATCGCATTAAAGATATTATTAGCACCAATGATACGCGCACGATGGCTTTTGGGTGCATACGCCTGCATAGATGCATATAAAGGCACAATATATAGACCGCCACTAAAACCCAAAAAGAACAAGTCTGCAAATACTCGCCAGCTACCACTCATACCCACTAAATCACTGACACTGAGGAAGGTGTCATTGCTCACGTTGATATTAAGACCTGATAGTGAGAAATATAAATCGATTGCAAAAATACTTAATCCAGCAATGCCAAAAGGTAATAAGCGCAAACTGACTTGGTTTTTGGTCAAAGATTTACACAGTAATGAACCAATCGATACGCCAACTGAAAATAGCGTCAATAGGAAAATTACCACTGACTCATCACCATGCAAAATGACTTTGCTAAGTTCTGGCATTTGGGTCAAGAACGTCGCACCATAAAACCAAAACCAACTGTTGCCAAGGATGACACAGAATAGAAAAGGTAATGAATATAAGTAGCGAACCGTGGCCAAACTGGTGGTGAAAATATTCCAGTTGATTTTTAGACTGGGCTGCATCGCTGGCATGGTTGGAATGTAACGTGCTGCCAAATAGCCCAACACGGCTACGATCAGAACGGTCACACTAATCCAATACAGCGACTGCGACAGTTGCGTGAGGACGCCCGCAATAATCATCCCTAGCAAAATAGCTAATGAGGTGCCCATTTGAAACAAACCATTGGCACCAACCAACTCGTCTTCTTTCATCGCTTGTGGCAAGTAGGCGTATTTAATCGGTCCAAAAAAAGTTGAATGGGTACCCATTAAAAACAATGCTACAAATAAGAGGGCATACCACTCAAACACGAAACCAACTGCAGCGATCGCCATGATCACCAGCTCAAGCAGTTTGATCAATTGTGTTAGCTTTGACTTTTCGTATTTATCCGCAATTTGCCCTGCCAACGCTGAAAACAAAAAATAGGGCAAGATAAATAACATCGCGGCTAAGTTATTTAAGATACTGACTTCCATTCCCAATTGACTTGCAGCGGTGTAAGTCAGAACCAGTATGAGCGCTTGCTTAAAAACATTGTCATTAAACGCGCCCAAAAACTGGGTAAAAAACATGGCACTAAACCGGCGGTGCTTAAATAACTGAAACTGATTTGCCATGAAAGTTCCTACAGATAGATCGCGGCTGATAGATTAAAAGGACATACGGAGTGCGGCTTTTAAGATAAAGGTAATTATTAATAGTATCAAAAACTTATCGAAATATAGCATAGGTTTTATCAATATTAGGACGTATAATAGCAAGGCTTTGGTATAAATACATGCGCCCGACGCTATGATTTCATAATTATCTACGTTATGATTTGTGAATTTTACAGGGTTTTACTGTTATATATAAGTGATGGCAAGCCCCGCTATCAATACAGTCTACCTACCTATTGATACGATAATGGCACTCAGGTCTAAAGTTTGCACTATTGGCCGCAGACTGTCATTATCAAGAGCAAAGGTAGTCAATCAGAATCTGAGCCCCGATTAATAAGTTTATTCACCGGTAAAACTTAGCGACTGCTATCGTTAATGACATTGTGCCGCGTGAGGTGATAGGAAATAAAAATGAACCACCAGCCTTCAACTCTAGCGCGTCTTATATCGGTTAGTCCGTGTGATACTCATATAAATGTGCAAGATGATATCAGTGCTCAACGCATGCGATCTCATCATACTCAACCTTGCGATATTCAACTTTGCAAAACTCAAAACAGCCCTCGTATGGCTACGTGCGATGCGCCGCGCATTCACTTTACACGCTCTGCGCTTTTTTCTGCTTTAGCGACCAGCTTTGTTGGTTTTGGTATCGCACCTGCAGCTTTAGCTGATACTGCCATCAATGCAAGTACTCCTGCTCAATCCGTGACCAACCAAGTAGCAGCCAGTCAATCAACCACACTTTTAGATTTAGATCTAGATTCAGATGACGATGTTCAGCTCAATCTTTTTGATAGTTCGGATGATGAGTTGTTGCAACAAGCCACAGCGATACAGCAGCAGGGTTATCAGATGATGACGCCTGCGCAGATTGATCGTGAACTCGCTGAGTTGAATACGCAAAATACCCAAGATATTAATACGATAGGTAGCGGTAACAATCTTAATAATACTAATGGCATCAGCAATAGTGACGTTGATAGGGACTTTACGGCGCCAATCGCGACGTTGAATGATACGGCACCTCCAATTGGTTTAGATGTGGAACTTGATGCCGACAGCCTGCCATTACCTAGTAATCTTGACACATTGGGTAGGAATGAGACAGCCGCTGAATCAACAGAAACAACTGAAGTGGTACAGCCTGCAACAGTCAGTGCCGAAAGTGTAGATGGTGACAGCGGTGATAGTAATGAGTTGATAGCGAGCACCAGTGATGTAACGGATGTAGAGGGTACGACATCAAATATTATTGATCCAAGTGATTACCTGCCAGATTATCAAACTGATACTCAGGTAGAAATCGAAAATGTTGAACAAAACAATAGAACTGGGCCGCGGGAACGCAACAAAGGCAACATCGTTAAGCGCCTTTACAATCGTTTCTTTAATGATGGCGCGATAACCTTACCTAGTATAGAAACAACGATTTATTTACAGCAAGCACCGTCTGATGATACGACCAATGGTGAGCCTAAAGAAATCAAAGCAGATGATAGTATTCAGCCGATGAAAAATATCAAAGCTGCCCTTGACCAAACCACCGCTCCTTCAGTTGCCGACTTTACTTCCGCTTTGCCAGGCTTACGTGAAACCGCTTTGGATGCGGCAAAAGCAGTGGGTTACTATGAGGTTGAATTGAGTCTGCGTCAGCCCAGCAGGGACACGTTGGATGTCGTTATTGAAGAACTGGGCGAACCAGTGCTAGTAGATAGCCGTATCATAGAAATTCGAGGTGAAGGTAGCGACCAAGAAGAGTTTGTCAAATTAGGGGAAGAGCTGCCACCAAAAGAAGGTGATGTCTTTAACCATCGTGTCTACAAAGAAAGTAAAGCTGCGCTAGAGTCGCTCAGTAATACTTATGGTTACTTTGACCAATACTGGCTAAACAAATCTGTCGACGTCATCTTGCCCGATAACACAGCGGATGTGTCTTTGGTCTATGACACGGGCGAGCGTTACAAGTTTGATGAAGTGGTTTTCTTTACCTATGACAGAGAAACCAACACATTGACTCGAGATCCCGATAAACTGCCAGTTGAGCTGTCATTATTACAGCAGCTGTTTGACTTTAAACCAGGCGAGCCATTCTATGCACCTGCCGTGACTAAATTTAGCAACGATTTATCATCGACACGTTACTTTAATACGGTCAACGTAGAATCGATATTACCACCAAACGAAAGCAGTGAATACAGTACCTTGGCTTTTGATAATACTCCAGTGAATAGTAACAGTACGTCAAGTGAAGACATCAGTAGTGGTAGCATCACAGATCTCATGAATAATGGCAATGAATCTATAATGACTGCTAACGAGGCCCTTGTCAGTGACTCTGATGACAGTAGTGTAGTTGGCGAAAACACGGTTAATGAAGAGGATATTGCGGCTATTGAGTTTGAAGCTGATGAAGCCACGCTCGATAAACTACAAGCCATCGAACAAAAAGCAGAACGCTTGAGTAGCTTGCCAAATGACCGAGTGCTGGATGAAAAAGAGCAAGAAGCAGAGAATCTTTTGGGTAGAATTAGTGATTCCATCAGTAATGTCGCTCAAAAAATATTCCCTGATAAAGAAGGTCTCCTCGCTGATGAAAACTTTGTGCCACCAACCTTGGCAGGACGAAAAACACCGCAAGAAGTGGCTGAGAGTAAAAAAGTACCTTTATATGTTTTCGTGGCTTCTAATAAGCCACGTGATGCTCAATTTGGTCTTGGTTATGGAACAGATACTGGTGTTCGAGCAACCGCAAAAATAGATTACAATCTGCTAAATCGTCAGGGCTATCAAGCTGGTGCAGAAACTGAAGTGTCAGGCATCACTCAAAATGTGGGTATTTATGCAAGTCGGCCTTGGAAGCATCCACTCAATGACAAGCTTGATGCGACCTTAACTTATGAAGAAGAAGTCATCGATCAAGGTGAAGGCAATTTTGACCTATCGACCAAAACCCTAAAAGCAGGATTGGCACGTAATATCCGTCGTGACAGTGGGTGGAGTCGTAGTTACTCTATGCGCTACCGTTTGGATCAGCTTGAGACAGGTGTTGATGAAACAGAGTTGGAAGATTTACCCATACGCTTTACGTCCTCCAATCCAACTCAGCAAGCATTGTTATTTGGTTATAGTGTCAGTAAAGCCGATGTGGATAATAATACCAATCCAACTCAGGGCATACGTCAGACCTATTCCCTTGAAGCAGGCAGCGATACGCTAGCTAGTGATACCAATATGGCCATCGTTCGTGCTGGTCTTAGCGGTATTTATAGCTTTGGTGAGGATAAGAAACATCAAGTATTGGGTAGTCTAAATACGGGTTATATTTGGGCAGATGACTTTTACGATGTGCCTTATAAATTACGTTTCTTTGCAGGTGGTGATCAAAGTATTCGTGGTTACGATTACGAAAGCTTATCGCCATTAGAAAATGGCTATCTGACGGGTGGGCAAGTTCTCGCAGTTGGTAGTGCTGAATATAACTATGAGTTTAAACCAGGTCTTCGCGGTGCATTCTTCACTGATGTGGGTAATGCTTATGACGAAAACTTTGAGACTGAGACAAAAGTCGGTGTCGGTGTCGGTATCCGCTGGGCATCGCCAGTAGGTGTGGTGCGAGTCGATGTGGCAGCTGGTGTAACAGAGGAGAGTATTCCTATTCGATTACATTTCTTTATTGGCTCACCTTTGTAGTCATGAAATTGGTTCTATTTGTTGTTTATCGTGCCAATCGCTGGCCATCATTTTCTAACGTAGTTGAGTGTCATGCTGACAAAAAACACCCCGCCTAGTAATTCACCAGATGAAGATCCTGCACAGCGTGACGCTCGTGCAGTTAAACGTTTTTATCCCCTGTCATTCCTACTCAAACTGCTGGTTCTGGTTGTAATTGTACTAGCAATTATGTTTGCAGTGTTTTTTTACGCAGCAGGTACAGAGACGGGCACTAAGTTCATATTAGAAAAAGTTAGCGCTGAGACGGGCATAGAGTTCAAATATGGTCAAGGTAACTTGCGTGACGGTATTTGGGTTAGTGATATCGATATCAAAGCGACAGAAGATCTTGAGATATTGGTTGATAAAGCCTATGTAAAGATAGGCTGGCGCGCTGTGTTTGCCAAAGAAGTGCATTTGCGTGAGGCCGACATACAGAATATTGAAATTATCAATAATGAGCCACCAACGGGTGAGCCTTTCGATTATAAAACTCTGCAATTACCCGTTAATCTACGGTTTGACCAAGCTAAAATCAAAAACATTACTTATAAGCAAGTGACTAAAGAGCCTATTGTCGTCCGCAATGTCGTTGCCCGTGATTTGACTTGGGTCGGCAGCACGGTATCCATTGCTCGTGGTGATTTACAGTATGCTGATATAGTCAAGATCAGTGCCTTGCAAGGTGAGATTGATTTCCAAGGCGATTATCCACTAGATTTAAGTGCTATTGCAGAAGTAAGTGCACTAGAACAAGCCTATATCGATCCGCTGAATATTACCGCTACAGGCACCCTCAAACGTACGGTTGGCAAAGTGCGCAGCCGCTATAATGATAGTGATGTGAGTGGCGATTTTATCGTGCAGGGATTGGACAGTGATTCACCGTTTCGGGCAAAATTGCAATGGGATGATATCCTAATTCCTTATGCTGAAGATCAAGATATTCGTCTAAAAAGCGGTACGGCCACCGCTGAGGGTGTCGTCTCTGAGATACGTCTACGCATCAATACTGAACTGACGGCCAAAGATATCCCTTCAGGTCATTATCAAGGCCGTGCGATTATTGCTGATAGTCAGCTGCGTATTGATCGTTTAGATGCTGATGTACCTGCTGGACGTTTAGGGTTGCAGGGTATTTTGGATTGGAAAAACAGCTTTGATGCAAAAATTAGAGCGACAGGCAGTAACTTTAATATTCGCCAAGCGATTCCTGATGAGTATGCTGACTTTAAAGCATATGCACCGCAAACGCTTGATGGCAGACTGTCGCTACATTATCAGCAGCAGAATAGCGCAGGTAATACAGAGATAGATGTAGACTTACGTCAACGTGATGGCGAGCATGTCAATGCCAACATTGCCAGTGGTAAAGTTTCAGCGAAATCTAAACAGGCGGCTCCTTGGTACATTGATGCCAAATGGCAAAACTTAGTTCGCCGTGATGTGCCTGATATAGGCAATATTAATAGCCCTAGTGGGCAGGCGGATGTCATCATTCGTGGTTCACAGCTATCCGTCGATGCCAATGCGGTTATCAATGAGCTCAATGCTGCACCTAAAGGCAACTATGATGTGCGTCTACGCAAAGCTGGTGACGTCATAGATATCAATCGCCTTAACTATGAAGGAATCGTGGGCGACCTATCGGGAACTGGACAGATTCGACTAGCGAGTAAGAATACGCCACTTACATGGCAAGTGGATGCGAGTACCAAGGGTTTGCTCCCGAAAAAATACCGCAGTGACTTACCGCTTGAGCGTTTGATAGGCAGTATTAATGCCCGTGGTCGTTTGTTAAACATCACCAAAAACGGTGTTAGTGGACAGCGTCATATTATTACGTTGAATAACACTGATTTGCAGACGCAGCTTGATGCCACACAAGACAGTCGTACCATCGGCATAACAGGTGGTGGTGATGCTAGTATCGATATCGTGGGCGGAGAGCTTTCTGTATTTGATGCGCGTTTCGATGGGCAAGTTGACACGGCAGATGTGCCAAAAGGTCGCCTATCTATTGATGCCGCTGGTACGCCAAGTCTGATTAGTATTCGTAAGCTAAACTACAATGGCGAGGCTGGTGCAGTGGCAGCGAAGGGTGTCATTGATTTACGCAAAAATATTGGTTGGACGGTAGATGGCCGCTTTGACGATTTCAATTTGGGTTATTTTCTGCCTAATAATCCAGCAATTATTACTGGGGATCTAAAAACCAGTGGAGAGTGGCAAGCGGCATCTAATAATAGTGCAAATGCAGCAGGCAAACTAAAACGTTTTGCCGTAAATTTCGATGGTGTGCTGGATGCTGAACAACTGCCAGCTGGTAAGTTGACCATTGAAACTAGCGGCGATGATCAATTGATTCGTATCAAACGCTTCCGCCATGTTGGGGCTGCCGGCAGTATAGATGCCAACGGCACCGTAGATGTGCGTCAAGGCGTTGCTTGGGATATCAACGCAGTAATGGATCGGTTTAACCTAGGGTATTTCCTAAAAGATACACCAAGCCTTATCACGGGTACGATAGATACTGATGGGCGCTGGAGTGACTCACAGCAAATTATTAATATTAAACAAGTTGATTTGAGAGGAACGTTAAAAGGTCAAACGCTAAGTGCTAAAGGCAGTTTAACGGCAAAGATGCGCTTACCAAAAGACTTGGCAAGCTACTTTGAAAGCCTGCAAAAGCAAGATGCTCAAGCGCAATATAAGAAAGTAAATGCCTTAATTGATAGCTTAAATGCCAACAACCTCGTACTGCGCTGGGGTGATAATTACGTAACCGCCAACGGTAATGCTAAGCAGTTACAAACTAAAATTAATATTACCAGCTTAGATCAGCTCTCAAATCAGTTTGCAGGTAAAGTAACAGGGGGCGCCACTTTATCACAGCCCGTAGGGCAAGCCTTGCCAACGATTTATATTGATTTGGTGGGTGAGCGTCTTGCGCTACCAGGCTTTATATTGCGTCAGGGCCGAGTTCGCGGCAAACTGGTTAATCTGGCAAACAGTCCAAGTCAGCTTATCATTACTGCTGAAGGACTAGATGCTGCTGGACAGAGCTTTAAGAGTGTTAAGGCTTCATTCAATGGTACAGAGCAGGCACACGTGGTCGATCTCGACGTGGCGAATGAACAGCTGACTATCGGTGCGCGAGTCAAAGGTGGTTTCAATCGCAATAACGTGAGCTGGTCTGGAGTAATCGGTGAGGGTCGTATTAAGTCTAAATACGCGACCTTGAACCAGTTACAACCAGCACAATTGATTGTGAATTTACCTAATGAACAGAATGGAAAAAACACGGACTTCAAAGTACAGCTAGCCGCGCACTGTTGGCAAGCTGCTGATCAAACTGGCAAGCTGTGTTTACGCAAAAAATTAATCGCATCACCAGATCAAGGTGAGGTCGATGTGGCCTTACAAAACCTGGATACTTCATTGTTCTCAGTCTTTTTGCCCGAAGATATTGATTGGTATGGCAAGATTAATGGTAAGGCTATTGTCGGTTGGCAACGTGGTCGTCCACCGACTATCAATACAACCTTGTATTCGGACAATGGCAAAATCGGCTTAGCTCAAGAAGGTGATAGTGCTGCTGTTACTTTGCCTTATAAACGAGTCTCTCTCATTGCTGTATCAGTCGCAGAAGGTCTCAAGCTGCGTACAGACATCAATACAGGAAGCGGTGCTCGTGGCTATGCTGAGGTCGTTGTTGATCCTTATAAGTCGCCTAAACCAATCTCAGGTGCACTGGTGCTCAATGAGCTTAATCTAGCGATATTTAAGCCTTTCTTCCCTGGTATGCGAGTCCTGCGAGGGAATGTCACAATGGCAGGTGGAGTCGGTGGTACGTTAGACAAGCCGCAGTTCTATGGTGATGTAAAACTTTCGAATGGCCGTATCGCCATGTTGGACTTACCAATTAACTTGACCAATGTGAATGCTGCAGCCAAAATTCGTGGCACTCAAGCAACGATGGATGGCACGTTTAACAGCGGTACTGGTAAAGGGTCTTTGACAGGAACGATTGATTGGAAGCAAAAGCTACAAGCTAAGCTGAGTGTTATAGGCGAAGGCTTGGTGCTTACTCAGCCGCCGTTGCTAGTGGCTGAAATAGATCCAGATATTGACATTATTGTGCGACCAGGCGACCGCTATGTCGATATTAAAGGGGCGATTAGTGTACCGTCAGCGACCATTCGTCCACCAGAAGCCAGTGAAGATATTGTGACTCAAACCGAAGACGCAGTCGTGCTCGATCGTCGTTTGATTGGTAATATCGATGAGGTCTTGGCTGTCTCTAAGCCTTGGTCTATTAATGCAAATATTGGTATTGATTTGGGTGAGGATATCAATTTCCGTGGCTTTGGTGCTGTTATTCCTTTAGCAGGTGCGATTAATATCACCCAAAATGGTACGGGCATTATGCGTGCTAAAGGTGTGGTACAGGTGTCACGTCGTACCGATATCAATGCCTTTGGTCAAAGCTTAGAGCTCAATTATGGTCAAGTACGCTTTGATGGTGATGTTATGAACCCGACCTTGAGTATCGAGGCGGTTAAAACTATTGAAAGTAAAACAGTTGGTCTACGGGTCACAGGTAATACCGAATCACCAAACATTACTGTCTTCAACAATGCTGGTCTAACACAGCAGCAAGCGATGAATGCATTGGTCACAGGCCGCCTTACTAATACTGGTGCGACCCAGATCAGTGAGCAAGGATTTAAGTCGCAGGTTACCAACAACTTAGCAGCAGCTGGACTGAGTTTTGGACTGAGTGGTACGCGCAGCTTAACCAATCAGATAGGTCAGGCTTTTGGGCTACAATCTCTGACAGTGGATGCCTCAGGTAGTAGTGAAGATACTAATGTCAATGTCACTGGTTATGTGACCCCTGACTTGTATATTCGCTACGGAGTGGGTGTGTTCAATGCTCAGAATAGCTTGTCTATTCGTTACCAGTTGACGCGTCGTATCTATGTTGAAGCAAGCGCTGCTGCAGAGAATGCAGTGGATGTGGTTTATAGCTGGCAGTTCTAAGCGTAACGCTGTAGTCAGAGAATTACTAAGCTGCTACGGTGTTAGTCTCCTTAGATGTACTACCTGTACAATCTGCAGTCGACTGCCTTGTAGCAATTTTAGATTTCTTTGACTATAAATTATTATCAATATCTAAAATCTATATCCATTAACGATGACTATAGTAATGTTCAGTCAATAAAAAACGCCTTTTAATGAAGGCGTTTTTTTATAAGTGGACACCGAGCGATGTTCGTTCTATTTGGTTAGGATTAGTCGATTATTACGCGTTAGGCGTAGACGATACTCTTCACCTTCGTGCTCGATACGTACTTCCTTGGTTAGAGCAAATAAGTGCTGTGATTGTAGGGTAGGTAGACGGTTTTCGCGGCAGTTTAGATAACGAGAGATGACCATGCTCATAATAAAATCCTTTTGATAAAAAATAGCTGAGTAGCGATAACAGTAAGCAATCATCTTTAACGATAATAATTATCATTTAGATTGAATGATTTTGCAAGACAATTGATAAAATAAAATGCAGTTATTATGTAAACTTATCTAAAGCAGTTGTCATAAAGCCTACATCAAACAAGTTAGTTTATAAAAATTGTTTTCAGAATCAGTATTTTAAGTTAGATAATTGCTGTTTTCTAATATTTTTGAATGACTGGATAAAAATGAACAATGAAGGACAAAACTATGCCAAGCAAATCAGATAACCAAGAAATAAACCAAAACATAGATAAAAAAGCAGTCATCGTAAACGTTGCCGTCGCTGTTATTCACCATAAAGAGCAATATTTGCTTGGGTTTAGAAATGCTACCCAACATCAAGGCAATTGCTATGAGTTCGTCGGTGGTAAGATTGATGCCAATGAGAGTGCTGAACAGGCACTGGTTCGAGAAGTCGCTGAAGAAACAGGGATTGCTATAGAGAATGACATTATCGTCAAGCTTGGTCGTTTGCATCATGACTATGGTGACAAGCAGGTTGTACTACAGGTTTACAAGATTGAGCTGGCAGTGCAGCAATACGAGCAGCATAAGCATTGCGAATATGGACTAGAAGGGCAGGCGCTGACATGGGTAGATAAGTCCAAGTTATTGGCAGGTGAGTATCCTTTGCCTGCTGCGAATAAAACGATTCTAGAGTGGCTGAGATTACCAACGCAAATCACTATTACCTATCCGTTAGCACATTTTAGTGAATGCGCAGATTCAGCGGCAGCATGGTTGCAATATCATCAAGCACATTTAGCACCAGAGTCTTTGGTTTATATTCGAATAAAAGAGGCTTGCCCAGAGCGCTCAGGTAACTTAGCAGCTCAATTGATGCATGGTCGTCCAGACATTCAAGTAATTGTACCTTATGGTACTGACAGCCAATTTGTAGACGTTGATGAGCCAATGCCGACTAAAGCTGAAAGCATCTCTCATCAAGTCGTTGCAAATCATTTGACCCATGCATCACTGATGCAATGGTTTGAAGATGCTCAAGATCTTTCTGTCTCTGAGGCTTGTTTATCGGATAGCTTTCCATTGATAATCAGTTGTCACGATATTGCCAGTATTAAAGCCGCCAACAAACTCGCCAGTGTTCGAATACAGCACCAGCTGTCGCCAGTGATTGGTATTTTTATCTCACCAGTATTAGCCACTCAGACACATCCTGATACTGTGCCACTTGGTTGGGAGGCGTGGTCTGCCTTAGCACAGCTGGCCGATATGCCAGTCATTGGTTTGGGAGGTCTGTCACCCATGATGATTGACCGTGCATTAGTACATGGTGGTATTAGTGTTGCTGGTATTCGTCAGTTTTTTAACAAGGAAAATTGATAAGAGATTCGACTTATTTTGAGCCTGTTATTTGTCGAAAATTATCAGGATTATTACTAATTCTCCTGATACTTATCCAGTAAGTAACTATGTTTTTATTAGGTATTTGTTCCACCGTATAAATACCTAATAAAAACATAGTTACTTACAAACCGTTGCTTTTCCCTACATAGCGACACTATTTTAATAGTCAAGTTGTCCTTAATATAGAATACCTAATTAAAGAGTGTTTACTCTATCATTCATAAGCAAACTGCCTATCGTTCATTAGCAAAATGCCTATGAAAATATATTTTAACCTTTGTAGTAATATCAAATTCTATAGCGCTGATTTGTTTATTAAACGCGTTTTTTGAATTTGGTGACGTTCAGAGAGTTAGGTTAGGTGGATAAATACACAAAGAAATTTTCACAGTCATTATTAATAACGGTAATTCTATGAAAGCCAACAAGTTACCTAAGTCAGGATGGTCTGATTCACAGGAAGCTGGTTCTCAATCTCAGCAGACTAGCCAGCCAAGCAGTTATTATCTGAATAAGGATAATACGCGAAGGACAGGCTATGCCAGCAATGATGCTAGCTACAACCATGACGAATCGAATGATGAGTATCCGAGCCATTCGGTAAAAGACACGTCTTCGCAAGACAGCTATTTTGGGTACAAAAACGCTGTCAAAAGCCCGCCAAAGGCTAAAGAGTCTGCTATGTCTGATAACGACATTACGAAAAATAATGGTTTGAACAGCAGTCTTGAACAGTCTCAAGGAGTAACCTTGTCTGAGCCACTGACTTCAGAGTCTGTGGCTGATCAGGTGAACATATCAAAAGAAAAATTCGAGCACAAAAATTTTGAACAAAAAACTGATTTGTCATCGGATACCACTCTTTCATCGTATAAAGAAATACCGGAGCGCGTATTTATGAATGGACTGATTAAGCATACGGGTATTGCCTTAGCGATTATTATCCCATTGGCTGCGTTCTCAGCTTATGCTGCTACGCCACCAGTCAATGTAGCGGCTATGGCTGCTACTAATGCGATGATGGATAAAACCACGACAGAGACATTGTCTATAGAACCAAGTGCCATCATTCACAAATCTGCAACTACACCAACCACTGTAGATAGTGTTGATTTAAAGCAGTATGCGGGTAAATGGTATGAGATAGGGCGCCTACCGATGTATTTTCAACGTAAATGCGCAGGTGATGTTACGGCCAATTATGCTCAAAAAGCTGATGGAAAAGGTATAACCGTTACTAACAAGTGTATGGCCGAAGATGGCTCGGAGATTGTTGCTGAAGGTCTAGCAAAGCCGGCGGATGAGACTGGTAGCAAGCTAAAAGTCACCTTCTTGCCCTCATGGATTCGTTGGTTACCAGTCGGCCGTGCCGACTATTGGGTGCTAGCACGTGATGCTGATTATAAGACGGCATTGGTCGGTACACCTGACAAAGATTATCTATGGCTGTTGGCTCGTTCGCCCAATATCAGTCAAGAGACCTACTCTAAATATCGTCAGATTGCGCAACAGCAAGGCTATGATCTAAAAGAATTTAAGCTAACGCCGCAAACCAATCAGACGGTAAATTTAACGCCATAGTTAATGTTAAATATGAAACGTTAGATCTAATTGTAGAACGAGTTTGTATATTTGCTTGAGAGCTGTTTATTATCAGGCACTTCAATTAATAAAAAGTTATAGCAATTCTAATTTTAAAAAAACCTGATAAGGCAGCATACATGGCTGCCTTTATTTTTATCCCTGTCTATATATGAGTCTGTATATGAGAATGAAACCTATTATGCACACTAGCTAATCGGTTACTACTGGCAAAATGAGGCGTTTTAGGCTAAAATCTATGCGATTCAAATACTCTAGTGTCAATAACCCATATTGATAGTGGTTGATTATCATATTAGAGTCACCATTTAAAGCATACACAACCTATCTATTTCATACTTCTTCATATTTTATTGATCATACATTACTGACCATAAGGATGTTTCTCGTGAGCAACGCTGATACCTTACGCCAATTACATCAAGACCACTTAAGCAACTATAACAATCAAGAGCAACAAGCGATTGAGCTAATGGGGTTATTGAATAAGCTCTATAATGCGCAAGACGTACAAGTGACCTTGTTCGGCGAAACGCTAGACTCTACCTCAGTTGGTCAAATACTCGCTTTGCATCAAAAAGTTGCGTTGCGTGACCATGGCGCTAAGTCTATTGATATCGCTGATACTTTAGCAATGGTAAAAGTCATCGCAGAGAGCAAAGATATCCAAGCCACTCGTATCGATGTTGGTCAATTGATTGCTAATGACACTGACGTACAAGCTGCGCTAAAATCTGTTAATAATGCAGGTGCCGTGAATGGCGCGACAGATGTAGTATTATATGGTTTCGGCCGTATTGGTCGTATCTTGACCCGTTTATTACTGGCGCAAGCATCAAGTGCAAAAGGTATGCAGTTAAAAGCTATCGTCGTACGTCCAGCAGCTGCTGGTGACTTGGCCAAACGTATTTCATTGCTTGAGCGTGATTCGATCCATGGTAGATTCTTGGGTGGCATCAGTATCGATGATGACAACAACGGCATGATTATTAATGGTCGTTTTGTACAAGTTATCTATGCGAAAGATCCTAGTGAAATAGATTACACCGCTTATGGTATCAACGATGCTCTCGTTATCGATAACACGGGTATCTGGAAAGACGAAGCAGGCCTTGGCAAGCATCTACAATCTACTGGCGTGAAAAAAGTACTACTAACTGCCCCTGCTGGTGGTGACATCAAAAATGTCGTTTATGGTGTGAACAATGACACGGTTGGTGATGACACTATCGTTAGTGCTGCTAGCTGTACTACTAATGCTATTACACCAACGTTGAATGTATTGAATGATGAGTACGGTATCGAAAACGGTCACGTAGAGACTATTCACTCATTTACCAATGATCAAAACTTGGTTGATAACTACCATAAAGCAGACCGCCGTGGTCGTAGTGCAGTGATGAACATGGTTATCACGAGCACAGGCGCGGCAAAAGCAGTTGGTAAAGCACTACCAGAACTAAGTGGTAAGCTAACGGGTAACGCTATCCGTGTACCAACACCAAATGTCAGCCTAGCAATTTTGAACTTGACGCTTAAAACGGCACCAGAAAGTGCTGAAGCGTTGAATGAATTCTTGCGTAAAATTGCCAACGGCAGCACTTGGCAGTCGCAGATTGCTTATACAGATTCTACAGAAGCCGTATCGACTGATTTCGTTGGCACGACTCATGTTGGCATCATCGATGCGCAAGCGACTATTCTGACTGGTAATCAAGCTATTGTGTATGTTTGGTATGACAACGAAGTAGGTTATAGTACTCAGGTATTGCGTCTGGCGACACAGATGGCCGGAATCAGCTACGCTCAGATTCCTGCATAGAACGTTAAGCATAACAAACCAGTTGTCTGATATTGTGTAAATCGGTGCAGTCGTACTGCAAAATTTGCCATAATAGCGTCTGGTTTGGATAGCTTGATATTGCGTTAGCTGTCATACTTAAACACCCGATAGTCCGATTGATTATCGGGTGTTATTTTCATATTGAATATCAAATACAAGTAGCGTGCTTTTAGCGATTATTTTGTCACGATATTTTTTGTGACAACACAGTAAAACCCCATAATATAACCGTTGGTTGTAACCAGTACATAAACTGGATTGTGAATTAAGGAAAGTAAAATGCGATTTATTGATGAAGCCGTCGTAACGGTAAAAGCAGGTGACGGTGGTAACGGAATCGCCAGTTTTCGCCGAGAAAAATATGTCCCACGTGGTGGCCCTGATGGTGGTGATGGTGGTAAAGGCGGAGATGTTTATGTCATTGCAGAAGATAACACTAACACCTTAGTTGATTATCGTTATACCCGTCGTCATGATGCCATGCGAGCTGAGAACGGTCACAGTAGAAACTGCTCAGGCAAGGGTTCTGATGATTTGTTCTTACCAGTACCTATCGGTACCACGGTAGTTGATACCGAAACAGATGAAGTATTGGGTGATTTGATTGAACTTGGTCAGACGTTACTAATTGCCAAAGGTGGTGATGGTGGCTTGGGTAATACCCACTTCAAGAGCTCCACTAATCAAGCACCGCGTAAAGCCACATCAGGTTTTGAAGGTGAGCTAAAGGTTCTTAAATTTGAGCTAAAAGTTGTGGCTGACGTTGGCTTGATTGGTTTACCTAATGCTGGTAAATCGACCTTTATCCGTCAGGTTTCTGCTGCTAGACCAAAAGTTGCTGATTATCCATTTACCACGCTAGTTCCGAATCTAGGCGTAGTCGATATCGGTCGTCATCGCTCATTTGTGATGGCAGATATTCCGGGTTTAATCGAAGGTGCTTCAGAAGGTGCTGGACTTGGTATCCGTTTCTTAAAGCATGTAGCGCGTACTCGTCGTCTGTTACATGTGGTTGATGTAAAGCCAGTTGATGGCAGCGATCCAGTAGCCAACGCTCGTGTTATCTTAAATGAACTTGAACGTTTTTCGCCTGAATTATCTAACTTGCCTCAGATTTTGGTATTAAACAAAATTGATCAGGTGCCTGAAGAAGAGTTAGATGAGCTCTGTACCCATATTGTCGCTGAGCTTGGTTGGACAGGCGATGTATTTCGCACGTCAACCCTAATGGGCGAAGGGACTGATGCGGTTAAATATCATCTGATGAATGAGATTGAACTAGAGCGTGAGCGTGAACTAGAAGATCCTATCTTCGCTGAAGCACAAAGAACACGTTTTGAGCGCTTAGAAGTAGAAGTCCGCCTGAATACTGAAGCTCAGCGTGAAGCCTATCGTGCAGCTCGTAAAGCAGCACGTGAAGGACTAGACTTAAATGACGATGATGACGACTTCGATGATGAAGATGGTGTCGAAGTGGTTTACGTTCCGTAGTAAGTGAACAAGCTTGAACTGATATACCTGAATTTTTTAAATCAATCCCCTAATCAATTCATAAGATAAAAAGGAGTTTATATGGCAGATGGCATAGAAAACACGATCGAAGAAGCAAGATTTGTTAAACAAAATCGCAACTTTGATATTCAGCGCGTTATTGTCAAGATTGGCTCATCGTTGTTAACCAATAACGGTCGAGGACTGGATCGAACTGCCATATACGAGTGGGCCAAGCAGATTGCTAAGCTGCACAAGCAAGGCGTCGAAGTGCTGTTAGTATCGTCAGGTGCTGTTGCTGAAGGTGTGGTACGTATGAACCTTGAGGAGCGTCCTAAAAAACTAGCAGCACTGCAGGCCTGTGCTTCTATTGGTCAAATGGGTTTGATTGAAACATGGTGGTCAGCATTGATCCAACATGGTATCCAAAGCTCGCAACTGCTACTGACTCATGATGATCTGTCTAATCGTAGCCGTTATCTCAATACGACAGGTGCTCTGACTCAATTATTAGAATGGCGCGTGCTACCTGTTATCAATGAAAACGATACCATTACCATCGATGAAATCAAATTCGGTGATAATGATACATTAGGGGCAATGGCTGCTGCGATGGTCAATGCTGATTTGTATATCATCCTCACCGATCAAGATGGTGTGTTCACAGATAATCCACGTGACAATCCTAATGCAAAAATGATTCGTCAAGAGCGTGCGATGGCTGATTATTTATTTGATATAGCTGGTGATGGCGGTAAGCTAGGACGCGGCGGTATGTTAACCAAAATCCGTGCTGGTCGCCTTGCTGCAATGGGTGGCTGTCCAACTGTTATTGTGAGCGGTGCCATTGAAGATGTCATTACTCGTGTAGTATCAGGTGAAGCGGTTGGTACGCTATTGACGACTAACGATGAAGACAAGATTATCGCCCGTAAGCAATGGCTTGCTGCGCATTTACGCATGTCAGGTAGCTTGGTTGTAGATGCAGGTGCTGCTAAGGCATTGACTGAGCTTAATAGAAGTCTACTACCGGTCGGTGTTGTCGAAGTCCGTGGTGGTTTTGATGAAGGTGATGTGGTTGAGATTATCCATCAAGATACTGGTGAGCGTATCGCGGTTGGGCAAGTCAACTTCTCATCGCAGGATGCACATCGAGTAGCCCGTGAGCGTACAGAGCAGTTTGATAGGATTTTTGGTAGCAGTGAAGAGCGCGTTGTCATGGTACATCGTGACAACTTGGCACTAACCGTATAGTACATTAATAATATAGAAGCGCTTGGTATGTACACATTTTCAGTCTAAATATGTATTAATAATATTGAAACTGAGATGTTGCTACGACCATTCTATAAATATTTATCATTCTTTTATTTAACGTATTTTATCCAACAAAGTATTCATCGATAAGTATGAATACTTTGTTGTTTTGGAGATTTGTACATGAGTGCTTCAGACAATAGTAATTCAACTCAGCACGACTTTGCGCCATTAAAAAACGACAGATTGCTGCGAGCACTACGATTTGAGACGATAGATACCACCCCAGTTTGGATGATGCGTCAAGCAGGCCGTTATTTACCAGAATATAAAGCGACCCGTGCTGAAGCCGGCGATTTCATGAGTCTGTGTAGAGATACAGACCGTGCTACGGAAGTCACTCTACAGCCATTACGTCGTTATGATTTAGATGCTGCCATCTTATTCAGTGATATCTTGACTATCCCTGATGCAATGGGACTGGGCTTATACTTTGAGGCGGGCGAAGGTCCTAAATTTAAGCATCCTATTCGTACACAAGCGGATCTTGATAGAATACCAAAGCTTGATCCGACCGACTCTCTTGATTATGTCATGCGTGCGGTGACGAGTATTCGTAAAGCGCTGAATGGTCAAGTGCCGTTATTTGGTTTTTCTGGTAGCCCGTGGACGTTAGCCACGTATATGATTGAAGGCGGCAGCTCAAAAGACTATCGCTATACCAAAGGTTTTTTATACAGCAATCCTGACTTTCTACATCAACTATTGGATAAATTGGCAACGTCTGTCATTGATTATCTAGATGCGCAAGTAGTTGCTGGTGCCCAAATTTTACAGATATTTGACAGTTGGGGCGGCGCGCTTGGTCATCGTCAGTTTATTGACTTTTCTCATGCTTATAATAAGCGTATTGTCGCTGAACTAAAGGTACGCCATCCGGAAATACCAGTGGTGTTGTTTACCAAAGGTGGTGGGCTATGGTTAGACATCCAAGCTGATAGCGAAGCTGATGCTTTAGGCCTAGACTGGACGATGCCGATTGATCGTGCGCGTCAAGTATTGACTGACAGTCAGCGTCAATTGACCAAGCAGCATAAAAAACTACAGAGTAGCAAAGCTATCCAAGGTAACTTGGATCCAGCAACCTTGTATGGTTCACCTGCCACGATTCGCACTGAAGTAAATGCAATGCTAGATAGTGCTTATGCGAGCGGCGAAAAAACAGGTTATGTCGCAAACTTAGGTCATGGCATCACTCAGTGGGTCAACCCTGACAATGCAAAAGTGTTTATCGATGCAGTGCACGATTACAAAATCTAAAGTTTGAATATGCAAAGCTTATAAGCGTTAACATAGACGTGATATTTATCTGCTATTTACTGAGTAAAAGAAAAAAGGATATCTTATGATTTCAGCAGCGATTGTTGGTGGTACAGGTTATACAGGTATTGAGCTGATTCGCTTATTATCTGCCCATCCTGAAGTATCTATTGATTTGCTAACCTCGCGTAGTGAAGCTGGTACACGAGCTGATGAGATATTCCCAAGCTTACGCGGTATATCAGATATTGTCTTTAGCGACTTAGGTGACGATACGCTTGCGACGCTACAAAAGTGTGATGTGGTGTTTTTTGCGACACCACACGGCGTAGCAATGCAACAAGCTGAAGCGCTTACTCAAGCAGGCGTAAAGGTCATTGATTTGGCTGCTGACTTTCGTTTGCAGTCATTGACTGACTTTGAGAAATGGTACAAACAGTCACATGCGTGTCCTGAGCTATTAAAGACCGCTGTTTATGGACTACCTGAAGTTAATCGCGATAAACTTGCAAATGCATTGTTGGTGGGCAACCCTGGCTGTTACCCAACCACTGCAATTTTGGGTTTGAAGCCGATTATTGAAGCACAAAATAAACAAGCAGAACGTTTGATAGAGTCTCGCATTGTTATTGATGCAAAGTCTGGTGTGTCTGGCGCGGGTCGCCAAGCTTCGCTCGCGCTTAATTACGCTGAATCAACAGATAACTTTAAAGCTTATAGCGTCGAGGGGCATCGTCATCTACCTGAAATTGAGCAGGGTGTTGCACAACTATTAGATAGTCAGTTTACCCATCGTATTCGTTTTTTACCGCATTTAGTACCGATGATACGCGGTATGCTAAGCTCAATTCATATGGAACTGACGGATGCTGGGGCTGCTATCGACTGGCAACAGGCGTTTGAAAACGCATATGCATCAGAGACGTTCGTTGATGTGATGCCAAAGGGTGTTTACCCTGATACACGTAGTGTACGTGCCAGTAATCGTTTACGTATTGCCGTGCATCAAGACAACGATCGTGCTGAGCTGACGGTTATCGTAGTACAAGATAATTTGGTCAAAGGCGCAGCAGGGCAGGCTGTGCAAAACATGAACGTTATGTTTGGGTTTGATGAGTCAATGGGACTGAACTTTGCGCCGATTGTTCCTTAACATCGACTGCTTTATATTCCAATCATTCACATTTACGGTGCTAGGTATTGATTATAAATTCCGCTATAATAACAGGTACTTATTGTTAAGAGATACCGCCTAAATGCGTGTTAAGTTTGTATTACGCTTTTGCTCACAGTCAGCACGTTCATCGTGTATAGACGCCAATCGCCATCGTTTTAGCCCAGTAAGTTCTATAGGCCGCGAGCAGCAAGGAGCGTCTACATTGGTACTGGCGCTATTTGTGGTTGTCATACTGGTAACTGCCGTGGTTGGACTGATATTTGGTCATAAGCTCGGCTATCAGCGCGGCTACCACTCTATGGAAACGGAAACCCAGCAAGCACTAATCAATAGTGAAGAGGCGACCAAAGAGCTGGAAGACACGCGTCTTAGTCATAAAATAGCGATCAATCAAGCGGCTACTGCCAAGCAAGAGCTGGGGATAAGCTTAGCCAATGTAAAAGAGCTGAGTGAAAACAAGCAAGAATTAACGGTTGAAAACAGACAGCTTTCGCAGCTCAACGAGTTATATGCTGATATCGTTAGTAGTAAAGGCGGCATGCCATTACAGGTGCTTGGCGCTCATATTAAACCATTACCCGAAAATGCTTTTGAGTATATGTTTGATGTTGGAATGCTTGCCAGTGATGGCACATCAAAACGACTGACGCCAACATTGACACTGCTCAATGATGATGACTTCGTAGAAGTGCCTTTAGAGTATCCAGTCGATACGATTGAAGGCATTGTTCGTATTCGTGGTCGCTTTATCATGCCATCTAGCTTTAAGCCGTTACAAGTAAAACTCAGCTTGAAAGCAGACGGGCAGGAAGTAGAGCAAATCTATGATTGGAAGCTCGGTGCTCGAGTTGATAACATGCCGCTATCACTTTTGGATTTGCCAGAAGTTGATGACAGTCCTATTAAGCCTTAGTTGGTTCTAGATAACTGAGATATGAAAAAGGCGAGTGACAGTACTACAAACAGTAGACTAAGCGCGCCTGATACTATATCTGAATGTGTTAAATCTAATTGTATTAAACTAGCGATTACCTCTCTTCACTATCCCTTATTCTGTAATAAATATACCTATTAATTTGTACTCTAATTATGATAAATCAAGCAATACTACAGACTACGCCAATCGTCTCTGATTGGCATCTCCCAAACATGCCTGCTGACCGTGCGCAAGATGGGGATACGGATGGCGAAACGTCACCGCAAGCAGACGTACTGGTGGCAGAACCGGAAGTGGCTAAGCCGCCGATGTATGCAGTCGTTATGTATAATGATAACTATACACCGATGGAATTCGTCGTCTATATTCTGCAATCAGAGTTTCGTCACAGTATGGACTCTGCCGTTGAGATTATGCTGACGATTCACAATGCGAGCAAAGGTATTGCGGGTATTTATCCAAAAGACATTGCTGAGACTAAGGCCAAAAAAGTAAATAGTTTGGCGCATCGTGAAGGCTATCCATTATTGACTCAAATAGAGCCGCACCAAGGCGAATAACTGAATCCCCTTATCATGCTGATTTCAATGTTTCGTTTATCTATTCTTAGCTTTGATAAATAGCTTACTTGCCACAGTGAGCTATATAGTTATTTTGCATAGAACTTTTTTCACTTCACTGTTGATAAAAAACCCTTTCAAATTCTTTGTCGCCTCGTTCAATCTCTCTTTTATCTGTTTCACTCTCTAAGCTTTTATCATTTATTATTTCTAACACCGTTGGTGTACAGCACGCTTTGATACACTTTAGTCGTTTTTAATAGATTGACTCTGATTGAGTATCGTGTTGATATAAAGAACAGCAAGTATGAGTTATCAACACTCTTGGTTGGTAATAGTTAGTTGATGATAGAAAGTACTGTTATTTATACAATCCCTAGACAGTGTCATTTAGCAAGATATTTTAATAATACAGATATTACCCTTGAACAATCCATCTATCGCCCTGATTTACTTACTAACTCATTCATAAAGCTATCAATTATAAAGATAGGTATAACCGTAGGAAGTTGTTATGTTAAGTCGTCATCTTGAAGTTTCTTTGCGTTTAGCAATGACCCTTGCGCGTCAAAAGTCGCATGAGTATCTAACTGTTGAACACTTACTACTGGCATTGCTAGAAAATACGCACGCCGCCAATACATTGACTGCTTGCAATGCAAATGTATCAACGTTGCGTACTGAGTTGGAAGCTTATATTAATAAGCATACGCCAACGATAGATGCAGATACAGAGCAATCACCGCAGCCTACCCAAAGCTTTGATCGTATTTTGCAACGTGCTATTTTTCATGTGCAATCTATCGGTGGTGGGCGTTTGGTAGAGGGCTCCGATATCTTGGTATCTATGTTCTCAGAACATGATACTTATGCTGTTTACCTGCTTAAAAAGCAAGGTATCAGCCGTCTTGAGTTGACTCAGTACTTATCACATGGTCAAGACAAAGAAGAACCATCTGAGCCGCGTGCTTCGATGACTGGTGAGCGTCGTAATGCCTCAGAAAAAACCAGTAAAGATCCACTGGTTGAATTTGCCACCAATTTAAATCAGCGCGCTGCTGAAGGTAAAACCGATCCATTGATTGGACGTGCCTCTGAAATTGAACGTGCTGCGCAAGTACTATGTCGTCGCCGTAAAAATAACCCGTTGCTAGTGGGTGAGCCTGGTGTTGGTAAAACGTCTATCGCTGAAGGTTTGGCGTGGTTGATTATCAATGATAAAGCACCAAAGCCATTAAATGGTTGCGTGATCTACAGTCTTGATATTGGCTCATTAATCGCTGGTACGAAATACCGCGGTGATTTTGAAAAACGTATGAAGTCGCTGCTTGACGCACTTAAGAAAAAACCCAATGCGATTTTGTTTATTGACGAAATCCATATGATTATTGGCGCAGGGTCGTCAATGAGTAGCAATATGGATGTGTCAAACTTAATCAAACCGGCACTTGCTAATGGCGAGCTACGTTGTATAGGTTCTACGACCTTTACCGAGTATCGTCAGGTATTTGAGAAGGATCATGCGTTATCACGTCGTTTCCAAAAAATCGATGTAAAAGAACCAAGTGTTGATGACAGTATCGATATTTTACGTGGTCTAAAGCCTCGCTATGAAGAGTTCCATAACGTTGAATATACTGATGAAGCATTGGTTACCGCTGTTCAGTTATCTGCTAAGCACATTCACGAGCGCTTCTTACCAGACAAAGCCATTGATGTGATTGATGAAGCGGGTGCTTACAAGCGTTTGGGTGTGATTCCGGATGCCGATGATATTGATGCAGAAGAAAGCTTCATTGCTGATTTAGAGCAAGACTTTGATGCTCAGATTGACGCTGATGAGGAAGATCTTGATGGTGTGACTCACAGCGATATTGACAGTAATGAAATGCAAGATGAAGCCGATACTGCCAAAGCCAATGATCGTGCCCAATCATCTAGTGAGTTCAAAGCTACGAAAAAGCGACCACCGATGAAAATTGATGTGGCAGATATTGAAGCCATCGTTGCCAAGCTTGCACGTATTCCACCCAAGTCAGTGTCTAGCGATGATAAGAGCATTCTCAAATACCTAGATCGCGATCTCAAGCATTTAGTGTTTGGTCAAGATGAAGCGATTGAGACATTAGCAGATGCAATTAAACTGTCTCGTGCTGGTCTAAAAGCACCAGACAAGCCTATCGGCTCGTTTATGTTTGCTGGTCCTACAGGTGTTGGTAAAACAGAGGTATCACGTCAGTTAGCCAATTTACTTGGTGTGGAATTAGTTCGCTTTGATATGTCAGAGTATATGGAAGCACATACGGCCTCACGCTTGATCGGCGCGCCTCCTGGCTATGTCGGTTATGATCAAGGTGGTCTGTTGACTGAAAAGATCAATCAACATCCGCATTGTGTCTTATTACTTGATGAAATCGAAAAAGCCCATCCTGATGTATTCAACTTGTTACTACAAGTGATGGATCACGGTACTTTGACGGACAACAATGGTCGTGTTGCTATCTTCAAGCAAGTTATCGTTATTATGACCACCAACGTGGGTGCTGACAGTATCAGCCGCTCATCTATGGGCTTTACTCAGCAAGACCATAGTCGTGATAACACAGAGTCACTCAAACGTGTCTTTACGCCAGAGTTCCGCAACCGTCTTGATGCAATTATCCAGTTCAACCCATTAGATACGTCGGTCGTGGTATCAGTAGTCGACAAGTTCTTAGTTGAGTTGCAAGTGCAGCTTGATGATAAGCAAGTAACTTTAGAGATTGACGATGATGTCCGTAACTATCTAGCTGATAAAGGTTACGATCGCCTAATGGGTGCACGTCCTATGCAGCGTCTGATTCAAGACGAGATCAAAAAGCCATTGGCAAGCATGATTTTGTTTGGTGACTTGGTCAATGGTGGGGTTGTACATCTAACGCTAGAGCCTGAAGAAAGTACTGAGCAAGATGACAAGTCTGTTAAGATTGAAAAAACCAATGGTAAAACGTCAGATAAAGGTTCGTCAGACAGTCGTATTATTTTGACCGTCGTTGAAACGCATGAGCCATATCCGGACTCTGAGTCGTTAGCCAGCTAAGTCTTTTATTATCAATAAAACAAGAACGGTTACCATGTTGCTACGGTAGCCGTTTTTTTATTGCTATAATTCATCATAAAGCCAATGCATGAGTCCATTCATTCCAATGTGAGAGACTTATTCATGCACCCTGAGGCAGCATTTATATGATGTATAACAAATAAAAAAGGATATATTATGGAACTGTTTGATGAGCAGACGACCAAAACTCCCGAGCAAAAGCAAGCGATTTTAGACAATGTGCGTCTGCCAACTGATTGGAAAACAGCATTAGCAGATGAGCTAACCTCTGATAACATGGATAATCTGCGTGCGTTTTTAAAAGAAGCGTACCAATCAGATGAGAGTGTTTATCCACCAGCACCGCTGATGTTCAATGCCTTTAACCTAACACCTTTATCACAAGTCAAAGTCGTGATATTAGGTCAGGATCCTTATCATCGTCCAGGACAAGCAATGGGATTATCGTTTTCTGTGCCAAAAGCCATTCCAAAACCACCATCGCTTAATAATCTATTGAAAGAGATGGCTACGGATATTGGTTTGCATCCATCAGCACATGGTGACTTGACGTATTGGGCGCAGCAGGGAGTATTATTATTGAACAGCTCATTGACCGTAAAAGAGGGTGAGCCGAACAGTCATCAAAACCAAGGATGGGAGCAGTTCACTGATGCGGTAATAGATGTGGTTAATGAACAAACAGAGCATACAGTGTTTATATTATGGGGTAGTAAAGCTCAGAAAAAAGGCAAATATATCAATACAGATAAGCATCTTATTTTGACGGCTGTGCATCCTTCACCGCTTGCTGCTAACCGTGGTGGTTTCTTTGGCTCTAAGCCATTTTCTAAGACCAATGACTATCTGGTGCAGTATGGTCAGACACCGATTGATTGGCAGTTACCGCAGTAGATGATAAATATACCGGACATAAGCTTGAAACCATCTCAACTCTTTAATCATCAACCAGATATCGAAGGCATTCAGGTCAGTACATTTTGGTCAACTGAAGATGTTAGGTGGATGCAAGAAGCACTCAAGCTTGCTAAACAAGGTGCTGAGCATGGAGAAGTGCCAGTAGGGGCAATACTGGTACACAATCAGCAAGTTATAGGTCATGGGTTTAATGAGCCCATTGGTCGCCATGATGCAACTGCACATGCCGAAATTGTCGCATTAAGAGATGCTTGCACTCGTCTAAATAACTACCGACTGCCATTACAGACGACACTGTATGTCACCTTAGAGCCTTGTACGATGTGTGTGGGCGCGATGATTCATGCACGGGTGGATAGGTTGGTCTATGCGGCAAGTGAGCCACGAGCTGGCATGGTTGGCAGTCAGATGAACTTGCCAATGCAGCCTTTTTATAATCATAGTATTCAAGTACACAAAGGTCTGTGTAGCGAGCATAGTAGCCAAATACTCAAAAGCTTTTTTCGTGAACGAAGAAAACTGGCTAAAATGAAATCAAAATAAACTGTTAACAAGATATCGGACTTGTTTCTAGTGATAGGAAGATTTCTTTGCTATAATATCGCCCTATTTAATGGCAAAGTTGTCAGCCATATGAGTATTGTCTCCGATTAAGTGAATATTATGACCGTTTCTACAGCTGATAACACAGCACCTCATAACGATAATAGCCAAACGCAATCACTGCGTTATCCTGTTATTTGTATTGATGGGCCGAGTGGTGCAGGCAAAGGCACGGTCACATGGCGCTTAGCTCAAGCATTGAATTATCAGCTGCTTGATTCGGGTGCTCTATATCGTATTGTAGGACTTAAGGCATTTGAAGCTGGTTTGGTTGCCGCTGATGCAAGCAAAGCCATTGATGAGATGGCGGTATTGAAGTTGACACAAAGTCTAGAAATTGCATTTGTGCCTAATAATGCGTCAGGACGTGTCGATATTCTCGTGAATGATGATGCGGTCGGTGAGCAGGTGCGTAACGAAACAGTTGGAGGCTATGCATCACAGATAGCAATCTTTCCAAAAGTTCGTGAAGCGTTGTTGAAATTACAACAGGACATGGCCACTCGTTCAGGTCTGGTTGCTGATGGTCGCGATATGGGGACTATAGTATTCCCAAATGCTGATGTTAAGGTGTTTTTGACAGCTAGTGCTGAAGCGCGTGCTGAGCGCCGTGTGACACAGTTATTGAATGCTGGACAAATAGCAGACTTTGATGCAATCTTAACAACGATTAAAGCCCGTGATGATCGTGATGAAAATCGTAGCACTGCACCGTCGAGACCTGCAGAGGACGCTTTGCTGCTTGATAGCTCAATACTAGATGCTGATACTGTATACGAACAAGTGAAGAAACACTGCCAAACAAAAGGCATATTCTTTAATAGTTAATAAAAACAACATATTAAGCATTAAAAGCTTTGCTATGAGGTTTGGTTTTAGTATAAAATTGTAGTGTTGAAATTTATAGGGCTTAATAGATCCTAAAAAGACACTATTTGATAGAATAGACAACAAAATTCTAGGTAAGACAGTTGTTGTTAATAATTTCAGTAGAACATGCGCTTATTAACAACAAACGTTTTTATATATGATTGCATGGGATAAAAAACCAGTATTCTCGTTTTATGCAATCATAAATTTGATCCGTACTGTGCTGGACAGGATACGGCTATACAAAGGTAGACATAATGGAATCATTTGCTGAACTATTTGAAGCGAGCATCGAAGAAACAGGTCTGGATATCGAGCGTGGCTCGGTTATCACTGGTACTGTTGTAGCCATCGATAGCGACTGGATCACTGTTGACACTGGTCTTAAGTCTGAAGGTATTGTCGCTCGTGAAGAGTTTTTAAGCGAAGAAGGCGAACTTGAAGTTGAAGTTGGCGATAGCGTTGATGTCGTGGTTGAAGCAGTTGATAACGGCATGGGTCAAACCTTGCTATCACGTGAAAAAGCTAAGCGTGTTGAAACTTGGAACTTCCTTGAGAAAATTGCTGACAACGATGAAATCGTAAAAGGTATCATCTCAAGCAAAGTTAAAGGCGGTTTCACTGTAGATATCGGTTCAGTACGCGCATTCTTACCAGGTTCATTGGTAGATGTACGTCCTATCCGTGATACGACGCATCTTGAAGGCAAAGAGCTAGAATTCAAAGTTATCAAACTTGATCAAAAACGCAACAACGTTGTAGTTAGCCGTCGTGCAGTTATGGAAGCTGAAAATTCAGCTGAGCGCGAAGAGCTATTAAACAAGCTTGAAGAAGGCATCGAAATCGAAGGTATCGTTAAGAACCTTACTGATTACGGCGCATTCGTTGATCTTGGCGGTATTGATGGTCTATTGCACATCACTGATATGGCATGGCGCCGTATCAAGCACCCATCAGAAGTTGTTGAAGTTGGTCAAGACCTAAAAGTTAAAGTATTGAAGTTTGATCGTGAACGCAATCGCGTAAGCCTAGGTCTAAAACAACTTGGTACTGATCCTTGGGATAACGTTGGCGGAACTTATCCAGTAGGTAGTGTTGTTAAAGCACGCGTAACTAACCTAACTGATTATGGTTGTTTTGCTGAGATTTCTGAAGGTATTGAAGGTCTAGTACACGTATCAGAAATGGATCATACCAACAAAAACATCCATCCATCTAAAGTTGTTCAAGTGGGTGATGAAGTTGAAGTAATGATTCTTGATATCGACGAAGAACGTCGCCGTATCAGCCTAGGTATCAAACAAACTCTTGCTAACCCATGGGATGAGTTTGATAAGAAACATGAGCGCGGTGATAAAATCACTGGTACTATCAAATCAATCACTGACTTCGGTATCTTTATCGGTCTAGACGGTGGTATTGATGGTCTTGTTCATCTATCTGATATCTCTTGGAACGAAACTGGCGAAGATGCTATCCGTAACTACAACAAAGGCGACACCGTTGAAGCAATGGTATTGTCAGTAGATGCAGAAGCT
The DNA here is from genome assembly GCF_015864825.1 of Psychrobacter sp. NZS113. Classification (GTDB taxonomy): domain Bacteria; phylum Pseudomonadota; class Gammaproteobacteria; order Pseudomonadales; family Moraxellaceae; genus Psychrobacter. Next base: position 188,447 of record NZ_JADYWL010000004.1, on the reverse strand, counting down.
AACCGTATCAGCCTAGGCGTTAAGCAGTTAAGCTCTGATCCATTCAACGAATACCTAGTCAACAATGACCGTGGTGCTATCGTTAATGGTAAAGTGAAAGAAGTAGACGCTAAAGGTGCTACTATCGAACTTGCTGACGAAGTAGAAGCTTATCTACGTGCCTCTGAGATTCAACGTGACCGCGTTGAAGATGCCACTAAGCATCTAACTGTTGGTGATGATGTTGAAGCTAAAATCATCAGTGTTGATCGCAAAACACGCAACATCAACTTGTCTATCAAAGCGAAAGACGAAGCTGAAGAGCGTCAAGCGATTAAAGAACTAAGCAGCACAAGTACTACTGCCGCTGCCGGTTCTGAAGCTCAACCAAAAACTATTGGTGACTTGATCAAAGAACAAATGCAGTAAGCTGCTAAGTTATTGATATAAAGTAATATAAAAGAAGCGACTCCGGTCGCTTTTTTTTATGAATAAATTTTGATATTACTATTCATAGGTGATGTTTTTGCCCAAAGAGGCAAACTCTTATTTTCATTTACGGTAATATCCGCTATCATTTGCAACATTGAGTAACAAGATGTGAGTCACTATTTATTTAAAGCGATAGGCTGTTCTAAAGACCGAGTTTTTATCCTTACTATTTTAAGGATATGCTGATTTAATAGCAGTTATTGAAATAAATACCGTTATTTAAATAACCTAAAATATCGTTTTGACTCACAATCATCTTATCCATTAATTTACAAGGCAAGCGTAATAATGCAGCAAGCGATTAACAAGTCCGAATTTATTAGTAATTTGAGTGCGAACTGTGACAATATGACTGATACAGTCGTCGATGATGCAGTACGCGAAATATTAACTTTAATGACCCATACTTTAGCCAATGATGGCCGAGTAGAGGTTCGTGGGTTTGGTAGTTTCTGTCTACACCATCGCCGTGCACGTCTAGGACGCAACCCTAAAACAGGGGAAAGCGTGCCAGTACCTGCTAAGGCTATTCCTCATTTTAAACCAGGAAAAGCACTACGTGAAGCGGTCAATGATACGGTTGCAACTAGCTAAATGTTGTCATAACCCATTTATTAAATAAGCATTTTTCATAAAATGGTTTATCAGTCGCTCATATCACTTATTTATTCTGAATACATTAACGGCATTTCCAACTAAGGTAACCGTCTCATGCGCTTTTTACTGTTTGTATTACTGTTTCTGAGCTTTGCCTATGCGCTTGGTTTGGTGTTGGCAAATAATACTGAAGTTGGTGTAAATTTACTGTTCTCGCAAGCGCCTACGATGAATCTAGGGCTGCTACTGATACTTTGTCTGATGCTGGGTATCGTTATTGGTATTTTGCTAGCACTGCTTATTTTCCGCGTTTTACAAAACAAGTGGGAAATTTCGCGTTTGCAAAAAGCAAAAACCAATCTACAAGAGCAACTCACACAAGCCAATATAGTCATCGATCGTCAAGCGAATTCGCCAACGGTAGAAGAGGCCGTTTATGGCTCTACGGCGATTAATGTAAAGGATGGAGTGGATAGTGACTTAGATGAAAATGCTACGCTCACTAAACATAAGCGAGACTAAACCATCTCGCAATGAATCTGCGGTTAAGTTAGATATACTTCTTCAATAACTCCGATATCAATATGGCTAAGTCATGAATAATATAATTAAGTCTCCAGTCGTCGTTGCTCTAGATAATATGACCATGGAAGCCTCTTTAGCGCTAGCGGATCAATTAGATCCAGCATTATGTCGATTAAAAGTAGGCAAAGAGCTTTTTACTCGCTGTGGCCCTGACATAGTGAAGGCACTGCATCAGCGTAATTTTGATGTGTTTTTAGATTTGAAGTTTCATGATATTCCCAATACCACTGCACAAGCAGTTTTGGCAGCGGCTGAGCTGGGTGTATGGATGGTGAACGTCCATGCAAGTGCAGGTCTAGAAGCAATGTCATTAGCCAAGCAGCGGTTACTAGATAATGGTTTTGATACCTTGCTGATAGCAGTCACTGTATTGACCTCTATGGACAATGAAGCGCTGACGCAAACGGGCATTACTGACGGCCTGGATGCGCACGTGAGTAGACTGGCACAATTGACCAAGCAAGCTGGACTTGATGGTGTGGTGTGCTCAGCACAAGAAGCTAAAGCGCTTAAAGCATTGTGTGGTCAAGATTTTAAACTAGTCACTCCTGGTATTCGTCTGCTAGAGGACAATGCTGATGATCAAAAACGTATTTGCACGCCTATACAAGCACTTGGTGATGGTTCTGATTACTTGGTCATTGGGCGTTCAATTACACAGGCAGAAAACCCTGCTGCAAAATTGAAAAAGATACTGCAAGGTATTTAGTTATTTGTAATGACAGAACGACAAAAAGACAGCCTAACTCGCTGTCTTTTTTGCTTTTTGCGGGTAGGTAAAAGGTGCTAAACTATTTGTGTTTATTCAATGATATTGGCTTATATGAAATTACAGATTTTGAGTGACTTACATATCGATAGTTATGCTCGTCAGTCGCATCCGATAGGGCATATTCCTAAAACTGATGCAGATGTGGTGCTAGTAGCAGGAGATACTGCAAACAGTGACGGTGGCATGCCATGGCTACAGGAGCAAGCTGCACGTCTACAAGTTCCTCTGATCACTATTGCAGGTAATCATGAGTACTTTGATGAGGATGTGTTGAGCTTTGATCGAAAGTTAGCAACGTGGGACAATTATAATGTAGAGTCGAGCCAAGGCGTTCGCGTATTGCAGTGTCAACATATGGATATTGGTGAGGTACGAATCCTAGGTTGTACGTTGTGGACGGATTATCAATATCATGCCAATGAAGATACGATGGCTGCTGCTCGACAGTTTATGCGTGACTACAAACAAATCTATGCCGGTAAGGAGTTGTTTTCACCTGAGGTCTCCATGCAAATCCATGCGACACATCGTCAGTGGTTAAAGCAAGCACTGATAACGGCTAAGGAATTGGGCAAAAAGACCGTGGTAATGAGCCATCATAGTATCAGTGCACTCTCTGTGTCTGAAAAGTATGCCAATTTGCCAAGTAATGCCGCTTTTGTCAGTGACTTGTCTGAATGGATGTATGAGGAATGGGCGCCGATACTTTGGGTGCACGGACATACCCATGAAGCATTTGACTATCAGATTGGTAAGACGCGAGTGATTGTTAATCCCCGTGCTTATCCAAATGAGGTAAGCAGTACAGCATTAGAGTTCTCATGGAATAGAGTGGTTGATATCGGTTAGCGTGCATCTGTAGAGATATAGGTATTGTTAGCAATAATGTCATAGCATTATTAAGACGGACTATTCTATTCTTGAGCAGCTTTTGGTATAACAATTGGCGCATATACTATGATTATACTGATATTTTGTTCATTCCTACCAAAAAATCTGCTACGCTTGCTGTCATGAGTAAATACACGAACGATACTTTGTCAAAATTATCCGCTGAAAAGCTTGGGACTCACATACCGAGTGCACCAGCGCCTTCGCACCTGCCTGATAGTATGATCTCGTCAGTCAGCTTGTTGCCTGAAAATAAGCGATTGATTTTGTTTACTAGGCACTCTCTACGTGAGCGTTCTGATGGCAATGGTTTTGCCAGCTATCAGTTGCCATTGACCTCTAAAGGTCGCGTGTTGGCAAAATCTTGGGGTCGCTGGTTGGCAGGACATCTGCCGTACTCCCTCGATGTTGATAGTATCTCCAGCCCTATAGGCCGTTGTATTGATACAGCGCAGCTGATGCAAGAAGGCGCAGGGTTACGACGAGACATTGCACATCAATCATTGTTGGTTGAGCCCGGCAGCCTCGTGACTGAACCTGAAATAGCCAATCCAGTGTTCAAAGAGATAGGTGTGCTTAACTTCATCAATCGATTCTTACAAGGCAATCTTGAAGGTACTAAAAACGCCTATCAAGGTGGGCTCGATATTTTATCGCTTTTTTATCAACACCAGCCTGAACACGGGCACCTCATGCTCGCAGTCAGTCATGATACGTTACTGTCTGCATTTTTAGCTGTTATGTTTGATGTGGTCGAGATTGACTGGAATGATTGGCCAAAAATGATGGAAGGGGTGTTTCTGTGGTTTGATGATAAACCATTTGAGCAAGCTAACGCGCATTTTGTCTGGCGTGGTCAAGTCTATATTCGTCCAATTCATACTTTGTTAGACGGCTACCGTGCTGCAGGGTATCATCCTAGTAAACTACTGCTACCACCAGAAGTAAAATGGACTTGAGTTCAGTATAAGTTGAATCAATAAGTTTTAAGCAGACATAAAAAAACCTTGCCCCAGTATTAGAACCAGTGACAAGGTTTTAGTCATTACACTATAAAGCGTAATGCGGTCTAAACATGACCAATCTTAAGCTTGAAGGCCTTTGATTGTTTTGTTTAGGCGGCTCTTACGACGAGCAGCTTTATTCTTATGAATAATACCTTTGTCAGCCATACGATCAAGAACTGGTACCGCTTTTTTGTAAGCTTCGGTAGCCGCGTCATAATCTTTAGCTGCGATAGCCGCATCAACACGTTTTAAGTAAGTACGAACCATAGAGCGTTGTGACGCAGAGTTCTGACGACGTTTGGTGTTTTGACGGGCGCGTTTACGAGCTTGTGCAGTATTAGCCACGCGTATCTCCTTGATAAAGACAGATAAAATATGAATGTTGATTGCAATAAAGGGTTTAAACAATCATCGGTGACGAGCAGCCTCTCGCCAAACATGATGTCGATGTCTCATATTAAAGTATCTAATATGAATAGATCATCGCAAGCGCCAGAACTGTTTGGAATAATTAAACAGCGTTGACGTGTAAAGCCGGACATCTTAGCAAATTATTGCGCTTAGAACAATATATTTGATGATTAATGCCAAAAGAAGTTATGATATCACATGGGCTACTGGTTTCTCTACTTTCTATTAGGGTTGTTGTTAAGCTATCTTTCAATATTGTTGGCGTAGAGATGATTGGTTACACAGATGCGCTAGCTGATAATACCTCTTACAATATATCCTATAGAATACCGTCAGTCGTGCATTAAATTAGGTATGATACTAAACTTAAGGTCTTTCACACGATATACTTTCTTATAATGACAAATTTTCCAACACTATATAAATGGATCGGATATGCAGCGAAAAGCAATTGTAATTGGTGCGACAGGGCTGGTAGGGCAGTATCTGGTTAAGCAGCTTAGTGAGCTTTATGACACGCTAATTGTGATTGCACGGCGTCCACCACGCTATATCAACGCTAGCATGCGTTTTTATCAAGTAAATGATTTTGATAATCTAACTGAGGTTTTTGCCAGCGTTGGTGCTGATCGTAAAACGGATGCTTTTAGTTGTCTTGGTACGACTAAGAAGCAGGCGGGTAGTGATGAAGCATTTCGAAAAGTCGACCACGACTACAACGTGAATTTTGCTAAATTGTGCCAAGATAAAGGCGTTGAAAACTTCTTCTTGTTATCTTCAATGAACGCCGATAGTGACAGTCGTTTTCTATATAATCGAGTAAAAGCAGAAACCGAGCAATCTATCATGTCATTGGACTTTAAGCATTTAGTAATTTTGAGACCTTCATTACTGCTAGGAAAACACCAAGGCCGACCACTTGAAACTATTGGTCAAAAAGCTTTTAAGCTTATATCGCCGCTTGTATCAGAATCATTATCACTGCATCCTATTTCTGCTAAGCGTGTCGCTAGTGCAATTGCAATGAGTGCGCATGCTATCTATGAGCGTAACAAGTACCGTGCTGAACCTATGTTGAAAAAAATAGAAATCATCGAAAATAGGCAGATGCTTGCGATGACGAGAGTAAAAAATTAAGTGCTTAAAGCATCTTATGTTTAGCCCATTAAGATGAATATCGAGTGAATTAAAGACCCGCCCTAGATAATCAAAAACAAGGAGTTTCACTATGCCAGAATCCATGCAAATGAATAGAGAAAATTTTGTGACTTGTGATTTATTGGATGCCAATCCTGAATCGCAAGTATGTTTGCCAAACATTGAAGGTAAGTCATTTCATAACTTTGGTGGCAAAAACAGATTTTGCGGTGAAATCGTAACAGTGAAGTGCTTTGAAGATAATAGCCGCGTCAAATCACTTCTAAACAGTGACGGTAAAGACAAAGAGGGGCATGGCAAGGTGCTGGTCGTCGATGGTGGCGGCTCAATGCGCTGTGCTCTTTTGGGCGATATGATTGCAGCGTCAGCGATCGACAATGGCTGGGCAGGAATGGTTATCTATGGTTGTGTCCGTGACGTGGATGACGTGGCACAGATGGATATTGGTGTTAAAGCACTCGGTTGTATCCCGCGTAAATCAAATCGCCGTGACGAAGGCCAAACAGATATCGAAATTAGTTTCGGTGATTTAACTTTGAACTCTGGTATGTTTGTTTACGCAGATAACAATGGCATTATCGCTAGTGATAAGCCATTATTTTAACAATAGCTCGATGAGTACTCACTAAAAACCTCAGCTTATAAGTTGAGGTTTTTTCATTTCACGACGATTTTAGGCGGTAATGAGTATTTTAAGGTCTTAATTGACCGTTTAATAAATAGTCAAGTTTTGAGTGACAAACCGTTACGGCATAAATTTTGGTAATTGATGAAATATTCGTATAATAGCTATCTGACTCTTAACTTTGATCCTATTCTATATGCCTATCACTGCTTTGACTGACGCGTTTGACCCTATTAACCAGCAGCTATTTCCTATCCAAAATGCCGAGCGGCGTTGGCTAGCACCTGTGCACGGTGCTGTCAGTAGTTTGTGGTTAGCAAGCTTGGTACAGGGATCCATATGGGATGTGGCTGATCGTCTCAAGGTTGTCGTGACTCGCGACCAAAATCAGCTCAATCAGATAGAGACAGAATTGGCATTTTGCGGCGTGGATGCCCACGTGTTTCCTGATTGGGAAACGCTGACCTATGATGAGCTGTCACCGCATCAAGACATCGTTAGCGAGCGTATCAACCTATTGACGGATATGCCGACATCGGGTGTCTTGCTGATTTCTGTACAGGCGTTGATGCACCGAGTAGCACCGCCAAGCTGGCTGATTGGACAGCATTTTGATTTGAGTGTGGGTGATCAATTTGATATCAACACCCAACGCGGATTACTAGCAAAAGCAGGCTACCGCGCCGTTGAAAATGTTTTTGAGCCGGGTGAGTTTGCCGTACGTGGTAGTATTATCGATATTTTTGCGATGGGTCAGCCTTTTCCGTTACGTCTCGATTTATTCGATGATGAAATTGAAACCATTCGCTTCTTTAATCCACAGACTCAGCGCACGCTGACGGTTGATGATCTCAAATCAATGATGAGTGGTAATGATAGTAGTATGGGCAAGGAGTCGTTGTCGCTACTGCATAAACTGCCAGATATATCAAAGCCTATTCAGCAGTTCCAAATCCTACCCGCAAAAGAATTTCCACTTGATGAAGGGCGTGAGACCTTCCGTACCAACTTTGCCGCGATATTCCCCAATACGAGTAGCCGTAAGTTTGAATTGCATAAAGACGTGATGGCGGGTATTGCCAGCAGTGGGCTTGAATATTATCAGCCATTGTTTTTTGATTTGAAAGACTGGAAAGCAGAGAGTAGTTTATTTGCCTACTTGCCAAGTAATGCGTTATTTATCACTGATGAGTTGATTAACGAAAAGCAGGCAGATTATTGGTCACAAATTCAGCGCCGCTATGAAGAGCGCCGTCATGACATTGACAAGCCTATCGTCGCCCCTGAGCTACTGTATCTATTATCTAATAAGCTCAATGAACATCTCAACGGTTATCCACGCGTTATTCTAAGCGCACGTGATGAGCTAGCATTGATGACAGATGTGGCTGAAGTGGATAATGAGAATTCATTATTAGAGCCTGCATCAAACAAACCACAGGGATTGGTAAGATTAAGTGCCCAAGCACCACCACAGCTAGCGGTAAATCATCAAAAATCTGAACCTCTCGCTGAGCTATTAGCGTTCTTAGAAATACAAGAAAAAACGTCCACACCTGTATTAATCGTTGCTGAAACAGCAGGTCGTCGTGAGATTCTCATCGAGTTGTTTAAAGGCAAAGTCGATATCAAAGCCTATGACAGCTTTGAAGCATTCCTGGTAGCCGATAAAACGAGTGGGGCTGGTCATAATAAATTACCTCAGGTTGGTCTAACAGTCGCACCTATTGAGCGCGGTGTTTATGTGCCTGAGCGTTTGGTGCTGATTAGTGAGACGCAATTGTTTGGTCGGCAAGTATTGCAAACGCGTCGTCGCCGTCAAAGCGGTGTGTCAGAAGAGTTCTTGGTTAAGAGCGTTACTGAAATAACGGAAGGCAGCCCTGTCGTTCATATTGAGCATGGCGTTGGGCGTTATAACGGCCTGATTACTTTAGACGTGGGTGACGGCGAGCAAGAGTTTATTCACCTGAAATATGATGGTGACGCCAGTATTTATGTTCCAGTCGCCAATTTACAAATGATTAATCGCTATAGTGGCGGTGATCCAGCCCTTGCGCCATTGCACAAAATTGGTAGTGGCAAGTGGGATAAGGCCAAACAAAAAGCCTTGGAGCAAATCCATGATGTCGCTGCTGAGCTACTTAATATGCAGGCAAGACGCGAAGCTAAGGTAGGCATTCATTTTAAAATAGACTCGTCACAATATGATTTGTTTGCCAGTCAATTTGCGTTTGAAGAAACGCTTGATCAAGCGAATGCCATTCATGCGGTGATGGAAGATATGAAGCAAAATCAACCGATGGATCGCCTTATTTGCGGGGATGTTGGTTTTGGGAAAACAGAGGTCGCCATGCGTGCAGCTTTTATTGCCGTTAGCGCAGGATACCAAGTGGCGGTACTAGTACCTACAACGTTATTGGCAGGTCAACATGAAGACAACTTCCGTGATCGATTTGCTGATTGGCCAGTACGTATCGAAACGCTATCGCGCTTCGGTGGCAAAAAGCATCAAGATACGGTATTGGCAGACTTGGCGGCTGGCAAGGTCGATATCGTTATTGGTACGCACAAGCTATTACAACCTGATGTCAAATTCTCTAATCTAGGATTGATGATCGTCGATGAAGAACATCGCTTTGGTGTGCGTCATAAAGAGCGTATTAAAGCCATTCAGACTGATGTAGACAGTATGTCTATGACAGCAACGCCTATCCCTAGAACGCTCAATATGGCGCTCTCAGGTATGCGTGATATGTCGATCATTGCTACACCGCCTGCGAGACGCCTAGCGATTAAAACCTTTGTTATGCAAAAGACAGAAGCATTAATGAAAGAAGCCATCTTGCGTGAACTATTGCGCGGTGGTCAGGTGTATCTGCTGCATAATGATGTGGCTAGCATTGAGCGCATGGCAGAGACCATACGCGAGCTAGTTCCAGAGGCGCGAGTAGGCGTGGCTCATGGACAAATGCAGGAGCGCCAGCTGGAGCAAGTGATGCAGCAGTATTATCACAAAAAATTCAATGTGCTAGTATGCTCGACCATCATCGAGACAGGTATTGATGTGCCTAATGCCAATACTATTATCATTGAGCGTGCTGATAAATTCGGTTTGGCTCAGTTGCATCAGCTACGTGGTCGCGTCGGCCGTAGCCATCATCAGGCGTACTGTTATTTGCTTGTACCGTCTATCAAAGGCCTCAAGGGCGATGCGAAGCGCCGCCTGCATGCTATTGAACGTGCCAACACATTGGGCGCAGGTTTTATGCTGGCCAGTGAGGATTTAGAGATTCGTGGGGCAGGTGAGATACTCGGTAAGCAGCAAAGTGGTAATATGCAGGTGATTGGCTTTAGCTTATATATGGATATGCTAGAACGTGCGACGAAAGCGATTAAAGCGGGTAAACAGCCTGATTTAAGTACACCGCTGTCACTCACCAGTGAAATCAATCTACACAGCTCAGCATTGATACCAGAAGAGTACTTGCATGATGTGCATCAGCGCTTATTATTTTACAAACGTATTAGCAATGCCGATGATAAAGAGGCACTGACGGATATCCGGACTGAAATGATTGACCGTTTTGGTATATTACCAGATCAAACTAAGCAGCTTTTTGCTATCCATGGTCTGCGTTTACAAGCAGAACCATTGAAGATTAACAAAATCGATGCCAATGGTAGTAGTATGACGTTAGAGTTTGCCCCTGATACGCCCGTCGATGCTTTAGCGATTATTAAACTGATTCAAACAGATGGTCAGCGCTATCGTATGAATGGCGCGTCTGGTATCCGTTACCAAAATGCTGATAAACTGGAAACGCCACAACAGCGTGTTACGGTCATTCAAGAGCTGTTGCACTATTTTAGCCAGCATATGGTGTCAGAGCCTGCTTAGCTTTATTCTATAATGGCTATTTGCTATACAGATGAATGAGAAGATTAGCCAAGTCGTTCACACAGATAGTTTAAAGACAAAACGCCAAGGCAATGAGTCATGGCGCTATTTTATCGGATAGATTACTGATAAAATAATGAGACTATATTTTATTTACTCATATTTTAGCTTTCTATATTTTTGATTTCTTTTATTTGAGATCCATAACAAGAGAACCGTCATTATGTTCCAACTTCATCATAAACTTGCTGCTGATAGCTTTTTAGTGGGTGATTTTCCGCTATCGACGTGCCGTTTAATCAATGATTGCCAGTTTCCTTGGTTGATATTGGTGCCACGTGTATCAGGTATCAAAGAGTTATATGAGTTATCTGAAACAGACCAAGTACAGTTTTTACGTGAGTCGAGCTGGCTATCAAGCCAACTGGCCAAGACTTTCCAAGCGGATAAGATGAATGTAGCAGCACTAGGCAATCAAGTACCACAGTTACATTTTCATCATATCGTACGTTATCAAAACGACATGCAGTGGCCAAACCCAGTATGGGGTGTCCCTGCCGTTCCTTATACCAAAGAAGTATTGGCACAAATGCAGCAAACTCTAATGATGGCGCTACGTGGTCATCACCAAATGCCGTTTGATTGGCAAATGAAATAAAGCGTTAAGCCACAATTACATCAATAAAAAATACATACTCAATTATTTGAAATCTATTTCATCTCAATTAAAACTGAAAAAAGCCAGATAATAAATATCTGGCTTTTTTGTTTTTAACTTAAACAATGAACATTGTTATTTTAATTTAATTAGGTATTAAGACGAATTAAATGATAAATGGTGTTCTTTCGGTTATGAATGGTATGGGATTTATAACCTTTAAGAAGTATAATATAGTATCAGACCATACTTATGTCCAATTAGTCATAAAAATAGGTAATATACTTATAATCATGTCTCTTGGCTTCTCCTATATAGTCCATTCAATTTAAAAGTAGTACAAGGCAACCAAGTGTAGATGTATATTAGATACTTCAAGCGCGGTTAACGCAGTAATACTTTTATAGTGGAATGACCATAGCCTATTTTGCTTAAGCGAACACTCATATGACTACTTTAGACAGGTTGAGACCGGAGCTTCTGACAAAAGAGGAAGTACACGATAAGGTTGACTATCCAGAGGTTTTCGTACTAATACTTACGGTTATACTCCTCGCATTCCATTTTGACTTTAGACCGACTGCAATGGCACTTCTTGTCATTGTTGGTCTGCCAAGCTTGTTAATTCTAATCTATAATTATCGTCGCCAAGCCAGCTTTTGGACATCTAATATTGTCATTATTTTACTGTCTATGGTGATTGGGTCGATAGAGTTGCATATGATTATTTCGCTTAGTCTAGCGGCATTAATAGGTCTTAGAATCATTGTTAGTAGCCCTGAAAATCGTATAAAATTGATCATTGTATCCGTAATAACGGTTATTATTTTTTATTATGTCAGTGTTATTTTAAAGATTCCCAAGCTAGAAGGTTATGATGATTGGATAACGCCTGTCATATTGTTAGCTAGCATGATCGTTGTTTTATGTCGATTTACGTGTTTTTATAGAAAATATATCCGTTATGAAGCCCGCTCTCATCAGGCAGTTGGGCGACTAACTAGCGCAGTCTCTGTTATCAATAAATTAACACGCTTTGTTCCACTACAAGTTTGGGAGCCAATCGTAAGAGCAGATATACCAGTGAACGTTTCTAATAAACGTGCCAAGCTGACGATTATGTTCTCAGATATTATTGGTTTTACTGAGTTGTCTGATAGCCTTAGCGCGGATAATTTGGCCGATATCTTGAATACCTACATGCATAGCATGACGTTAATTGCCAATAAACACGGTGCAGTGCTTGATAAGTTTGTTGGTGATGGCATGGTATGCTTTTTCGGTGAGCCCAATAGTCAAGGTACGCGTCAAGATGCTTTGAGCTGTCTTGAGATGGCAATAGACATGCGACGTGAAATGCGTACATTGAGACAGAAATGGCGCCTTATGGGTTTTGAAGGGCTATATATACGTATTGGCATTACAACAGGTTATTGCCATGTGGGTAATTTTGGTAGTAACAATCGTCTCAGCTATACATTGATTGGTAAAGAGGCCAATTTAGCTGCGAGACTAGAGTCTAGTGCTGGCAAAGACGAGATATTGATCAGTGAAAGTACTTATGACTATGTTTGTCACAATTATGAGTGTCAGCATGCTGGTGCATTTCATCTGAAAGGATTTGATAGGAAGGTACAAGCATGGCGAGTCTTTGATCCTGACATCAATAAAGCTAATTTATCGAAATGGGTCGATTACACACTGCCTGGATTTAATTTGCACTTAAACTTTAAAGACATGAATCATAACGATTATCAAGATATTAGAGCTCGATTGAACTTTGCGCTTGGACGTATTGAACAAGAAAACGAAAAAAATGAAAACGAAATTGATGCAGAAAATAAACGAAATGATAAAGGTAATAAGTAAGCCGCGTTGAAAATTAATAATTTTTAAACGTACATATAAAAAGCCAACGATCATAAGGATCGTTGGCTTTTTATATAAAAATAAAAAAGAGCTTTCTACAAGTGCCTAATGATTTTCTTTAGCATGGTTTAGGGTATATTTAGGAACTTCGATGGTTAGGTCTTCGTCTTCAACTATCACTTGGCAGGACAGACGTGAATCAGGCTCTAACCCCCAAGCACGATCTAATAAGTCAGCTTCGATATCATCCATCTCTTCCAGACCATTAAAGCCTTTACGTACGACTACATGGCAAGTTGTGCATGCTTTTGACATCTCACAAGCATGCTCAATTTTAATGCCTTTCTCTACTAGTGCTTTGCATAAGTTACTGCCGGCCTCTAGCTCGACTTCAGCGCCTTCAGGACAAATCTCGTGGTGGGGTAATACAGTAATCTTTGGCATAAATCGTCTTTCCGATGCTAATCAATTTAAAGAAATGAAAATATAATGAAGATGCTATTCAGCAAATATGCTACCAATCTTGGGCGCTCGTACCAGCCATACTGGTTTTAACACTCTGATTCATAATACGGGCGGCAAAAGCATCACTATGGGGCTTGAGTTGTGCTTGTTGTGCTTCAATAAGTGCTAAGTCATTAGTGCTCAGTACTTCTTGCATCAATTGTATTTGATCAGCCAGTGATTGCTGCTCTTTAGAAGATAGTAAGGCTGCAAACTCATTAAGTGCCGATTGTAGTGCTAATATTTCACGCTCAGCCTCTACTTTGGTTTCGATTAAAGAGCGTGCATTTTTGTCTTCTTCTGCATGCTTAAATCCTGCAATCAATAACTGCTCTTTTTGTTCGTCTGACAACCCATAAGAAGGCACAATTTCAATCTTACTTTCTGTTTTGGTTGTGGTCTCTTGTGCGCTGACCGTTAGCTGACCGTTGGCATCAATACTAAAGGTAACCTCAATACGGGCAAACCCAGCCTTCATGGAAGGAATGCCATACAATTCAAAGCGTCCAAGTGAGCGGCAGTTATCGACAGTTTCACGTTCACCCTGTACAACATGGATTACCATGCCTGTCTGACCGTCTTGATAAGTCGTAAATACTTGACGTTTTTTAACAGGGATAGGGGTATTGCGCGGTATGAGCACTTCGACTAGGCCACCCATAGTCTCAAGACCAAGTGATAGCGGCGTCACGTCTAGCAATAGTAGGTTATTGTCACTATCACCATTGACCAGTTGATGTGCTGTCTGCGCTGCGCCTAGAGCGACTACCTCATCTGGGTTGAGACGGCACAGTGGCTGCTTGGCAAAGAATTCAGTCACGACTTGCTGGATAGCAGGCATACGTGTAGAGCCACCAACCAAGATAACTTCGTCCAAATCAGTACTAGAAAGTTTTGCATCACGTAGTACTTGCTCGCAGACACTTAAAGTACGGCGGCTAACAGGTTCTACGATAGTCATGATATCTGCACGGCTCAATACACCTTGATAAGACTGAGTATTGACGACAATGTCGATATCAACTTGTTCACTATCAGTCAGTGCTTGCTTATATGCTTTGGCTTGTTGCGCAAGTATTGACTTGTCATGAAGACTGACATCTTTTGGATCGATATCCAGTTGTTTGATAAGCCAATTGGTGATGAGGCGATCGATATCGTCACCACCTAATGCACTGTTACCACCAGTGGCTAGTACTTCAAAGACGCCGTCAGTCAGCTTTAAGATAGAGACATCAAACGTACCGCCACCTAAATCGTAAATTAGATAGTAGCTTTCTTTTTCGCTAGCTTCTGTGGCTTGATCGAGACCATAAGCAACAGCAGCAGCAGTTGGTTCGTTCAGTAAACGCAGTACCTTAATACCAGCTGCTTGAGCCGCATCTTTGGTCGCTTGGCGTTGCGCTTCATCAAAATAAGCCGGTACAGTAATGACGGCGCCTTCGATACTGTCTGCAGGCAATGCGCTTGCTGCACGTTGCTCAAGCGCCGCTAATATACGGGCAGAAACCTCAACAGGAGATACTTCACCCTGAGCGGTAACAAAAGCTGGCATGTCATCTTTATTGCCACTCAATTCGTAAGGATGAGAGAACTTGATATCCGCCTGGCTACGACCCATAAAGCGCTTAGCCGAGACGATCGTATTTTTTGGATCATCCGCTAAGTGGGCTAGGGCATCATAACCAACCAATGGCTTGCCAGTGCTTGGGTAATAAACAACAGACGGTAACAAGGTATCAGTGCTGGTATTTGCTTCTAATACTTGCGCCTTGCCTGAACGTACCACAGCGACCAACGAGCGTGTGGTGCCAAGATCGATTCCTAAACCAAAACGATGCTGGTGAGGTTGTGCACTTTGATTGGGTTCGGCAATTTGCATTAAAGACATAAAATAACTCAAAGATAAAATGAATAAGTGAAATGGGGTAAGTGCAACATAGGCATTACGACAGTCTGACAATTACAGTCAAAATATTTATCAAGTAATATGGCGCTAACCTAACGTGTTAACTAATACTGCTATATATGCTCGGTTGCCTTGTATCAATTCTAGACTGTCTCGACTATGTTCTCTACCATACAAATAGAGTCGTACAACGGCCAATAAGTTTTGGGATACATGATTATACGGTATAGTCGGTACTATTTTAACCAAATATTTTTTAACTAAATATCTACAACCTAGCCTTTGGATAAAATAAATTGTTCACAGCTATCTAAACGTATAAATCATCGTCATCTGAATGCGCCGCAGCTGCAACGTCATCAAGACCAGTCGTGACATCTGCATTTAACTTGACCAAAAACTTCAATTTTTGTGTCGCATCAATCGCCGTTTGCCAATCTTGGCTGTCATAAGCATGGCTAAAGCGCTCAGATTGTTTTGCGAGACGCTCTGTGATTTGAGGATGTAACTGCTGCAAGGCTGGAAGATCTTTGCCTTCAATAGCGTCATCCAAATCCATTCGCATTTCCATCGCATCTTCTAAGAAGTCTAAATCTGCAATTGAATGCTCTAGATTTTGAGCTTGATCTGCTATATCTAGTAGGTAACTAGCACGACTATCAGGCGATCTAAGCGTTTGATAAGCTTGATTGATCAGTGCTGAATATTTTTCAGACTGTAGTTGTGCTTGAGCAATGTCAGCCTGGTTTTTAGCAACATTATCAGGGTGATAACGTTTTTGTAGCAGACGTAGATGTTGATCGAGACTGTCTTGATTGACTTCAAATTGTACTGGTTGCTCAAATAAAGCAAAGAAGTTATCAAACTGTGCTTCTGGTGTGATGTCTGTCATATCATACGCCTTGCTTTTTATTTGTTTGAAATATCTGTCTGACGCTCTATTATTGAGTCTACAATCTGGATTGCAGCGTAGACTATTTTTCGAGCGTAAAGGTTGAAAGATTTAAATCATTAAACTGTAAATGACTCACCGCAACCACATTCGCCTTTCTGGTTAGGGTTACTGAACTTAAAGCCTTCGTTGAGACCTTCTTTTTCATAATCCATCAACAAACCATCTAAATATACCAAGCTTTTAGGATCGATAAAGATGCTAACGTCTCGGCTTTCATAACGTGTGTCGTTTTCGTCAGGTGTATCTACAAACTCTAAAACATAAGCTAGGCCTGAGCAACCCGCTGTGCGGATACCGACTCGAATGCCTTCACCTTTGCCGCGATTGTCCAAAAAGTCTCGAACATGCTGAGCGGCGCGTTCTGTCATTTCAATCATGCCAACTCCCATTGACTATTAATTATAAGTATCAATAAAAAAATCTGTATAGACTGGCAACTGAAATTACGAGATTGCCAAGATAATATGCTAGCGGCTCTTAGAAAATAAAAGGTGACAATTACATAAGTGTCATTGTCACCTTTTTAGCATCAGCAGCTGTTTAACGTGTTGCTACTATAGCGCTGCTAATACCATGCAGCACATAGGCTAGTAGGTTTAGCCTTAGATAACAGCTTCTTCAGTTGCTGCTGCTACGCCATGCTTACCTTTATAGTCGCTAATAGCGGCTTTAATAGCATCTTCTGCAAGTACAGAGCAATGCACTTTTACTGGTGGTAATGCCAATTCTTCAGCAATGTGACTGTTCTTGATTTCGCCAGCTTGGTCTAGGCTTTTGCCTTTTAGCCACTCAGTAACGAGTGAGCTTGAAGCAATAGCTGAACCGCAGCCATAAGTTTTAAAGCGTGCATCTTCGATAATACCATTATCATCGACTTGGATTTGTAGACGCATCACATCGCCACATGCTGGAGCACCGACCATACCGGTACCAACATTTTTGGCATTTTTATCAAGGTTGCCAACGTTGCGTGGGTTTTCGTAATGATCAATAACTTGGTCGCTATAGGCCATGGGGTTTTCTCCTAGTTAGATAATGAGCAGTAGCTGATTGGTTTGAACGCTGCTACTCATTGATAATTGGGGTCAAACACTTAATCGTAATTGTCTGATCAATCGGTTAATGGCTATGTTCGATAGCCATATCTTCGTTTTTGGTAATTTTAGTGCTCAGCCCATTCGACTGAATCTAAATCAACGCCATCTTGGTACATATCCCAAAGTGGTGATAGGGCACGTAATTTGTCAACGGCTTCATGCATTTGCTTGATAACGGTGTCGATATCTTCTTCAGTCGTATAACGACCAAAGCTAAAGCGGATAGAGCTATGTGCCAATTCATCTGGACGGCCAATAGCACGTAATACATATGATGGCTCAAGCGTCGCTGACGTACAGGCCGAGCCTGATGAGACAGCCAAGTCTTTAAGTGACATCATCAGCGACTCACCTTCAACGAAGTTAAAGCTGATGTTCACAATGTTAGGAACGCTATGCTCTAAATCACCGTTTAAGTAAATCTCTTCAATATCTTGTAGACCATCCCACAGCTTTTGGCGTAGTTTTGCTGCGTGGGCATTGTCTTCTTTATATCTGTCATTGGCTAGAGCAAATGCTGCGCCAAGACCAACGATTTGATGCGTAGGCAAAGTACCTGAACGCATGCCACGCTCGTGACCACCACCATGTTGCTCAGCTTTTAGACGAATACGTGGCTTGCGGCTAACAAACAGAGCACCGATACCTTTAGGACCGTAGGCTTTATGACCTGAGAAGCTCATCAAGTCGATTTTCATCTCTGCAAGATTGATCAATACTTTACCCACTGATTGTGCACCATCAACATGGAAAACCACACCAGCTTCGCGAGTGATTTCACCAATCGCTTTCACATCAGTAAGCGTACCAAGCTCATTGTTAACCATCATAAGTGATACTAGGATTGTATCCTCACGTAGCGCTTCTTTAA
The DNA here is from genome assembly GCF_015864825.1 of Psychrobacter sp. NZS113. Classification (GTDB taxonomy): domain Bacteria; phylum Pseudomonadota; class Gammaproteobacteria; order Pseudomonadales; family Moraxellaceae; genus Psychrobacter. The sequence continues at coordinate 170,169 of NZ_JADYWL010000004.1, read as the reverse complement.
CTTGTTCTGGCAAGATTAGCCCAGTGCTTGGTTGCGGCTCAAGATAAGTGATCTCAAACCCTTCTTGCTCAAGCTCACGGCAGGTATCTAGTACCGCTTTGTGTTCAATTTTACTGGTGATAATGTGCTTACCACGAGACTGGTAAAAATGTGCAGCACCTTTAATAGCTAGGTTGTCAGACTCAGTAGCACCAGAGGTAAAGACGATTTCGCGTGGATCAGCGTTAATGACTTCAGCCACTTGTTGACGCGCTGTCTCTACTGCTTCTTCTGCTTGCCAGCCGTAACCGTGCGAGCGCGAGGCTGGGTTACCAAAGATACCGTCTACAGTCAAATACTCGCTCATTTTGGCAGCTACTGATTTAGCAACTGGAGTAGTGGCGGCATAATCTAAGTATATAAGGTTGTTATGTTGGCTCATGCTGGGTTTGCCTCGCTGTTCGATAGAGTAATAGTATTGATGTCTTTTATGGAAATCTCTTTAGTAGAGCTATGCTGACGTTCGGAAACTGACTGCACGTTTTCCATGTCTAATAATTGTGCTAATGTTATATTATTCAAGTACTGTTCGATATGATTTGACAGTGCACACCATAAATCATGGGTTAAGCACATTGTACCACCTTGGCAATCACCACGTCCTTCACACTGCATCGCATTCACAGACTCATCGACGGCAGATATGATGCTCATCACATCTATCTCGTCTAATGGCTTAGCCAAATGATAACCACCGGCTGCACCGCGAATACTGGTAACGAGTCCACGTTTGCGAAGTTTGGAGAATAATTGCTCAAGATAAGAGATAGAAATCGATTGCCGTTTGGCTATATCAGATAAGGATACTGCACTTTCTTGTTGGCTGGTTTGTAATGCCAAATCTAGTAACGCAGTAACGGCATATCTGCCTCGAGTAGTCAAACGCATGTGTTATCTCCAAACTGTTATGTCATTTTAGTTAACAACGATCTTAGCGAGATGATATCTACAATAACTTATATAAATACGCAAACTACGGATATAAATCATAGGGCAGCTAAGTTGTGTCTTATCGTTATTAAACAACAGATGATTGACCCGATGTGTGCAACGATTGGACCAATTATACTTAATCCCGAGTAATTTAGTCAAGATTAAAGTGTGGTTGAATGGTTAATCTAGCTTATTACTACGATTGATAAAAACAATGGTATTTAGAAGCAGTCATAAAACAGTTTAGTAGTGGTGATTATAGAGAGTGGGCTTAGAGTTTTTGAATGTACTGAGAAACAGAAGGTTGTAAGATTGTCTGCCTACTATGTTGAGTTGACTAAGTGTTGAAGTGACTAAGTATTGAGGTGGTTAAGAAGCAAAAAGCGGCAGATATCCTGTAATGGATATCTGCCGCTTTTTATTAAGCCATCGTTCTAAATTATGACGTACCATTGAGATTAATTCATTAATAACGCAATGATAGTGCCAATCATAATGATAAGAGCAGCGACCGTCACAATAACAAGTATCTTTTGCTTACTTTGTAATTCCTTGACGGTGGTTTCAAGTTCACGGTTTTTGATAGTAAGAGTGTTTATCTGGGTTTGTTGTTCTTTAATGCGTAACTTATAGTTTTCCTTTTTTTCTGCTAGGTCGGCTTCAGTTGGCTTAGATTTACCTTTGCCACCTTTTATCTTTTTGATTAAGCCTTGAATTAAGCTGCCTAAACCAAGTTGCATGATGAATTGTTTGACCAACTGTACTTGTACAGACTCACCGCGCATTTGTAACTTTTCAGTCGTTTCACTGTCATGAGTGGTAATGGCATTGATGACTTGGAGACTGTAGGCATTGATGATGACATCAGGTTCGCTACGATCTATAGGTAACTGGGCATCTAGCAATACGCCTTTGGTACTAAAAGTGGCAAAAATTTCAACGTGCGGCAAGTACAATCGCAATGCTACAACAGTACCTTGCTTAGCAAGCGGATAAGCAGCTCTACGCAGTTCAGGATCTAAACGTAACAATAATGTCAGCGCCGACTCGATGAACACCAGAATGATATTAGAAAAAGAGTGAGACAACGTAGAACGCTTCATGTAAATAATCCGTTTTTTTATTTGGCAAATTATAGGCAAAAGACAATCAAGGGTCAAAATTGACGCAAAATGTGCAGTAATATTTTGCTTATAGTAACGCCTTTATAATAAAAAGTAACGCTAGTTTCTGTCAGTTGGTAAATTATTACTTTACAATTTGTTAGGCAATAAAGACACGAGTGTTTGTGACTGATGGTGTATTAATGTGACCTGACTAGGGCTAGACGATAAGATAATATATAGATATGTCTTTAAGATAAGATCATATTAATTTAACATTGTGCCTTGATAGAACCGTTGAAGATACTTTGCGTAACATTGAGTGTCAAATACGTAGTGTAGTGAACAAAAATATGTAAAATCGCTTGCGCTCCTTATGCTGCCTTGATATAAAGACGATAACAAAGCGAAACCTGTTAATACGTCAGTCAGGCAGTTTTTATTGCTTAAATGCTATGAGAGCGTTACAATGCTTGGCGTGAGCGTTTATTATCCCCCTTAAACTTGAAGGAAATTTTATGAATAAGTCAGAATTAATTGATAGCATCGCAGACAAAAGTGGTCTAAACAAAACCCAAGCTGGTGATGCATTGAATGCTGTTATGGAAAGTGTTGGTGAAGCGCTAGAAGCTGGCGATAGCATCTCATTAGTTGGTTTTGGTACTTTCAGCGTAAAAGACCGCAAAGCGCGTACTGGCCGTAACCCTAAGACTGGTGAAGAGCTTAGCATCCCTGCAAGCAAAGTACCTAGCTTCAAAGCTGGTAAAAACTTAAAAGAGCGCTTGAACTAAGCCATACTATTATCAGTAAGCGCTGGGTTATGACGTGATATACGAATAAACATAGCGCTTACTAATAGTAAAGTAGATGATGATTTAGAGTATGGTTTAACGTCATACTCTAAGTCATAAAAAAGCACCTAATATTTGGGTGCTTTTTTTATTGCGATAGTTTGTATCATACAACGTGAATATTTTGAGTCTACACCAAAAATCACGTATCATAGGGCGCGCGATAGATGCGTTGTTGAAACTAGGCTGCTTTAGTCAGTCTTGTCTTTCTATATAAAATGCACGCGCGCTTACTTTTACCATTGCCTGCTTAGATAGCATTGATATTCATATTAATATTACAATGGTTTTTCATCAATATAGGTTAATACAGCAGAGATAACTATGGATAAATTGCGCGATTTCTTAAAAAGCTGGCCAGGTCGCATTTTATTGATTTTATGCCTATCGCCGCTCGCTCTATTGGGTGTCGAAAGCTACTTTGGCGGTGGAGTCGATCCCAACCAAGTCGCTCAGGTAGGTGATGCAAGCGTAGGGCTGACCGAATATCAGTCTGCTGTCAATAGCCGTCGTACTGAAATATTAGAACAAGTTGAGGATGCCAGTCTATTAAATGAAGATGTGTTGCACGAGCAAGTTCTAAAAGGTCTTATTGATCGTACGCTATTAGAGCAGCAAGCAGGAAAGCTTGGTATGACTGTTTCTGATGACACAATTAATCGTTTGTTGCGTCAAGAAGAAGTTTTTCAGGATGCTGATGGTAATTTCTCTAACGATCAATTTGCGAACTTTTTGCGTCAGCGCGGTATGACAAAGAATCAGTTGTTTGCTGAATTTCGCAATCAGTTAAGCTTGGATCAGCTTAATGCCAGTATCGTCGGTACAGCAGTATATCCAATGCAAGCGGTCAGTCAGTTGATAGATCTGCAGCTTGAGTCGCGCAACGTCTGGTTGCATCGCTTCAATTGGCAAGACTATACCGATCAGGTGAAATTGAGCAAAAATGACATACAAGCCTATTATGATGCCAATAAAGACACGCTAAAAAGTGCGGCAATGGTAGATTTGGCTTATCTGCAACTCAGTCCCCAAACTATCCAAGTGACAGATGTTACAAAAGAAGACTTGCAGCAGCAGTATGAAGCTTATAAGCAAGAGCAAGCCATCGTTGATGAGCGTCAAGTTAGTCAAATTCTATTGACAGGTGATAATGCTAAGACAAGAGCAGATAGCGTTAAGGCTCGTTTAGACAAAGGGGCATCGTTTGTAGCATTGGCCAAATCAGAGTCAGATGATCCATCAGGAGAGACGGGTGGTAGTATCGGTCGCTTTAACGCTTCTGTATTCGGCAATGACGCGACAGCAGTTGAAAAAGCGTTAGAAGGATTGAGTGTTGGTGATATCACCGCACCCATCAAGACCAGCTTTGGCTATCAGATATTTACGGTGACCGAAGACAACGGTAGTAAAATACCGACTCTAGAGAGCATGCGCGATGACTTAACAGCCAAGGCTACCGAGTATAAGCGTCAGGAAATGTATGCTGATAAAGTGACATCGATTAATGATATGGCAGCAGATGGCTTTAGTATTGAAGACATTGCTCAACAAGAGAACGTGTCGTTGAAACGTCTCAAAGATTACCGTAAAGAGAACAACACATCAGTACTGTCACAACCTGCGGTGATCAAGCAAGCATTTGATGAGTTTACCATTCAAGATCAAGCAGTGACCGCTGGTATCGAAGTGGGTAATGGCACAGTATGGGTGCAGCCAAGCAATTATCGTCCTACTAAAACGCTGGTTTTATCTGCTGCTACACCAAGAATTACCCAGATACTACGTCAGCAGAAAGCCACAGCATTGGCATTGAAAGAAGCCAAATCGTTGGTTGCTGGTATTAAAACGTCAGCTGATATTAGTAAGCAGCCAGTCAGTCTTCAATCATTGGGTGCAGTGAATCGTCAAACGACGCTATTGACAGAAAAAGAGCGTGGATTGGCTTTCAGTCAGCAAGCGGCTAATAATGGTGTGGTTGCTGTTGCGAGCGAAACAGAAACGGGTGCTACTCTGTTGGTTGGTGATCGTATCAAGACAGAACCACAGTCTCCATTATCTGATGCGCAAAGAGCGCAAACGGCTAGCATTATCCGTGATAACTTAGGTCAGGATCAGCTACAAGACTATTTAGATTATCTACGCTTGGTGTATAAAGTTGAGATTAATGAAGCCAATATGTCAAATGCGCAAGGGCGCTAGAGATAAAGGTGTTGAAATAAGTATATTAAAATAAGGGTATTAAGGGAAATATGATTTACTTGTTAAACCGTATCTTCTAAATATTCTTATCAAATTTGAAATATAAAAAAGCCACTATTTATAGTGGCTTTTTTAATGGATATTGCTTTTATCATAAGAATGTAGCATTGATAGCAATATAAAGTTTCATTCTGCTATTAATGCTATTAATGCTATTTTTCAAGGTGATAAAACACATTTTAATGGCGGAAATGGCGCATACCAGTGAAGACCATTGCAATGCCATGCTCATTGGCTGCAGCGATGGTTTCGTCATCACGCATAGAGCCACCTGGCTGGATAATGGCAGAGATGCCTACTGCAGCAGCGTTATCGATACCATCACGGAATGGGAAGAACGCGTCTGATGCCATGACAGCACCTTCAGTCGCTAGTCCAGCGTGCTCTGCTTTGATAGCAGCAATACGAGCTGAGTTAACGCGGCTCATCTGACCTGCGCCAACACCGATAGTGCGTTGCCCTTTGGCATAGACAATGGCGTTAGATTTGACGTATTTTGCTACGTTCCAGCTGAACAGTAGATCAGCAATTTGTGCTTCAGTCGGCTGTACATCAGTGACGATTTTTAGGTCATTGGCGGTAATCAAACCAAGATCTTGCTCTTGGACGAGTAGACCACCATTAACGCGCTTATAGTCTAGTTGGATATCGCGTTGATCTGGGGCTGGTAACTCGCCGCATACCAATACACGTACGTTTTTCTTAGCAGCAGTCGCTTCAAGCACACCGTCTTCGATACTAGGCGCGATAATCACTTCTACAAATTGATTGTCGATAATGGCTTTTGCTGCTGCAAGCGTCAATGGGCGGTTAAAGGCAATGATACCACCGAAAGAAGACTCAGGATCAGTGCTGAAAGCGGTGTTATAAGCAGCTACCTGATCATTATCAACTGCGACGCCACAAGGGTTTGCATGCTTGACGATGACGCAGGCAGGTGTGCTAAAGGCTTTTACACACTCAAGAGCCGCATCAGTGTCAGCGATATTGTTATAAGACAGTGCTTTACCTTGTAGTTGCTTGGCAGTCGCTATAGAGGCTTGTTGGCTCTTTAGTGGCTGATTTTCGATATAGAAAGCAGCGTTTTGATGTGGGTTTTCGCCGTAGCGTAGGTCTTGGACTTTTTCAAGCTGTACATTGAATGTACGTGAAAAGTTTTCTGCTTCTTGGTTTTTGTTAACACGACTGCCTAAGAAGTTGGCAATCATACCGTCGTACTGTGCCGTATGTTCAAAAGCCTTAACTGCTAAGTCGTAGCGTAGAGCAGTTGTCAATGCAGTACCATCACCTAAAGCAGTAAGGATGCGATCATAATCAGCCGGATCAGTCACGATACCCACATGGGCGTGATTTTTGGCAGCTGAACGGACCATGGTAGGGCCGCCGATATCGATGTTTTCGATGGCATCGTTCATCGTGACATCAGCACGAGCAATCGTTTCAGCAAACGGATATAAATTCACCACCACCAAATCTATACGGTCAATCGCATGCTCACTCATGACAGCATCGTCTGTACCACGGCGTCCTAAGATACCACCATGAATTTTAGGGTGTAGTGTTTTGACACGACCGTCCATCATTTCAGGGAAACCGGTATAGTCTGATACCTCTGTCACATCAACGTTATTTTCTGTGAGTAACCGATAAGTACCGCCAGTAGATAGCAAGCCAAAGCCTGCTTTAATAAGGCCCTGAGCAAATTCAACGATATTAGATTTGTCGGAGACCGATAACAATGCAAGTGGGGTAGTACTCATAAAAAAACTTCCATAAAAAAAGCCTGACGTAAACGTCTGGCAAGGTGATGAAGACAATTATTGCAAGCAGTATCACAATGGATAATGTCATGAATATTAAATTGCCATACATAGTAATGGTTGGTAAAGATAAGTGTGCTCATAGAGCAAGGGCTACATTAAGTCATAAGTTTTGAGTTTTTTGCGTAAAGTGCCACGGTTTAGACCTAGGATTTGCGCACATTTGGTTTGATTGCCTCGAGTTTTTTCAAGGACGACAGATAAGAGCGGTTCTTCTATTTGTTTTAAGATAAGCTCGTATAAGTCGGTGGGTGTCTCATCGCCTAGCATCGCAAAGTACTGTCGTACCACACGCTCAACATGTACTCGTAGCGGCTCATGCGTATTACTCGCATAGCTATCTACTGACGCATTAAGTTGGTGAGTCGGCTGAGGGTATTTTTCTTTATTATAATCGGCAGGATGCTCAGAGCTTGTAGCAAAATGATTGGCATAATGCTGTGCATGAGGCGCCATAAGATAATGTCCTTGGGATTAGGGAGAATCAAACCATAAGATATTGTGGGTATTATATCAAATTAATGTCGTCTAGCGCTGATATATTGGCGGTTATCTTAGCATTGGCGCTATTTACGAAAGCTTATTCTCAATATTGTTGATACGAACTTTTGTGATTGATAGACACCAACTCCATGTACTAAATTTTAATTTAGCTCAAAGCTTAGTATAAGGGACTGATGCTAACATCACGAATTTGTGTATTGGCAACAGGTATAGTAAAGAGTACCTGACGGTTACTGTCTGCAGCAAGCTGGCTTTGCTTACTCAATAGATAATCACTTGGTGCAGCGATAAATTCACCAATCAGCTCGTTGGTACCATAGACGCTGACTTTAACATTCGGATATAGCTGCGTGCTTGCACTTTGATTGTTTAATGTAGCGCTTATATCGCTAAATTTACCCGTCGTTTTTATTCTACTGGATCTATGATTGGTATTGGTGATAGTCAGAGCATTTATATCGGCACTGGGCAAGCTACAAGAAATAGCTGAACATATTGACTGGAGTTTTCCAGCATGAGCAGGATTTTTTACCAAGGTTTCTAAGTTGAAAATGACATATTGTGCAAACAGCAATAGTGCCAATACTAAACATCCGAGTATCCATAGTACCGATGCTGCTGAACGTTTCCTCGGTGTTGGTATGAATTGCTCTTGAGACTTTCTCATACGTTCGTCAATGGTCTTGTCTTCGTCTTTAAGTGGTACGCCCATATCGAGTAATAATTGAGATAAATCGGTATCGTCTTGCAGTATGTCTTCGTTTTTATTTTGGTCTTTCAGAAGCTTTTCGAGCCATGAGTTGTCAGTAGTATCATCGATATTGGCGTGAATATCATTAGAGACGGCTGAACTGATGCTTTTACTGGTTGTGTCAGAGGTAGTGTTCGACGGTTCATCAGGCGCTACTGAAGTATGATTGGCCTCATTTATTTGATCCAACCATGCATCCATACTGTCTAGAGAGTCATATTCTAAAGAGGTATCGTCTGGCTCATCAGTATCCATGTCATCATAGATCAATATGTCAGAGGAGATTTTTTTTGAAGGTGGTTTTTTGAGTACTGATTTAGTGTTAACTGAGCTGTTTTTATGGTCGATTTTGGAAGTTTTTACAGAGTGGTCATTTGGAGTCGATTTATCATTTTTAGGGATCGTTGTCGTAGCTACTGGAGATAGTGACGTCTGGGAAACATCAGGGTTCACAATAAGATGTTTGTTGACTAAAAAACTTTGTTGGCACTGATCACAGATGACCGTTGCATTGTCTTTATTCAGCTGATCCTGCTGTGTTTTCAAGCAGTTTTTGCAATGAGGGCATTGGGTCTGTATTGGCGTAGTCATAGGGTCGAATCCAAAAAATATGGTTATCAATACCGTTTAGCCACTCAATAAAGGCTGCCTATGATGCTAATGCCATCATTCAAAAGCTTTCAAAAATCTATAAGTCATGAGCACAGATAGAGTGGCGTCAAACACAGGGTATCTGACTGCCCTCTATCGTAACAGATGTAATTAAATGTTGCTAGCCTGTAAATGTACCAGATAGACGTTGCCAATGCTGGTCTTCTTGCGCTGTAAAAGCATGCTTTGCGTCAAGGGCAAAATAAGGCTGATAAGCATCAGTGACTTGGTCAGTCTGTGACTCTATCAAGCCTGCTAGTACGATTCTACCTTTTTGCGCGATTAAAGTTGCAAAGTAAGGCGCTAGGCCAATCAGGGGCTTTGCCAAGATATTTGCGACGATAACGTCTACTGGCAAGACAGTATTCTGTGAACAGTAATCTGTAAATTCTTCTGGCAAGAATGCTTGTAGACGGTTACCAACATCATTGCGTTCTGCATTTTGATTGGTTGCCAATACCGCTTGTGGATCGATATCGACCGCATACACTTGGCGCGCACCCAATAGCAAAGCAGCAATGCCCAAAATACCTGAGCCACAACCATAATCAATGACCACTTTATCTTTTAAATCTTGCTCTGTCAGCCAATCAAGACATAAGCGGGTGGTCGCATGATAGCCAGTACCAAATGCCAGCCCAGGATCCATAATAATATTAGTCGCGTCAGGGTTCGGTGGCGTTAGCCAATTAGGTACGATCCATAGGTTATTGGCACACTCGATAGGATTATAGTTACTCATCCACTCGCGTTCCCAGTCTTTATCATCGACAGCGCTCAGCCAAACACGGGTGGCCTGTACTTGCGCTGCGATTTCATGACTCAATTGCTCGACAACCTGAAGGCTACCAGCATCGGTCGTCGCATCAAACAAACCCGTCAAAATGACGTCATCCCATAAAGGAGATTCACCAGGTAATGGCTCAAATAAAGGCTGGTCACCTGCATCGTCTAAGGCAATAGACAGTGCGCCTGCTTCTAGTAGCAGTGCCTCAGCCAAATCGACGTTTGCTTTTTCACATTGTAAATGTAGTTGTTGCCATGCCATAACGATAACCTTAAGCTAAATTAAATGTATATTTTGGATAAATGATGGGGTGTGAAATATAAAAAGTGAACAGGTTGCAAAGTTAGAAACTGGGCGCCTATTCACTTAGATATGTTTTGATATTAGCGTAATGCTTGTTTTGCCTCACTGACCACACGTGAGTTACCTTGTGCCTGTCCTGACTGCAAAATGATTTGCCATAACGCGCGTCTGCGATTGGCGTCTTGAGAAACACTAAGCCCGCGGCGTGCCATTGCCTCTGCTTTACGAGGTTGGTTCTTTTTCAATGCCACTTGTGCTAAATAGAAATAAACCGCTGATGATTTGGGCGCTAGACGCTGCGCTCGGGTAAAGCTACTTTCGGCGTTGGTCAGTTGACCCGCTTTGAGTTGACTGATACCAGTTTGCATTAAATTGCGAAATGCTGGCAGGTTGCTATTATTACTGGTCGCTTGTTGCGTCCGTTGCTGTGAGTTTCTTCTAGCGTGCTCTAACAGCTCATTGTGTGACGGTATTGATGGCTCAGGAGTAACATAATCCTCACGAGAAGGGGTGATAATAATAGTTTCCGTTTGAGTCGGCATTGGACTAGATGGTATGAATACTGGTGTCTCTTGCGTCAATGGGTTTGTCGATTCAATTGGACTATCAGGCTCGATTGGATAATCGTTGCCATCATCCTCTTCATAGATAGGAGCTTGAGTCACAGGGGTCACAGATGTGTTAGGTATTTGCGACAATGGGACAGTTTGAGAAGGGGCTGTCGTCATCGTAGTCGGCGCAGTCTGACAAGCGCTCAAACCCAACATGCTGATAAGTGCGCTGGTTACCAGTATAGCATTGGCTGAGGTAGGCCTTTTGGGACTACCAATAACGGCTGGCTTGACTGAGGTAGCGTGCTTCTGAGATAACAACATGTTGAGACCTTTTGTAATGTTTAAAAGCAATGTTAGAACCATTCAACGGCACGTTCATACCAAGTATCAGCATCGTTTTCATCTTGCTCATCACTGTCAGCTTGACTATCGCTATCAACGGCTTCACCATTTGGAATCTCAAAGTTACCTTGCTGGTTTTGCAATTGTGACTGCTCGCGTGCACGGTCTTGTTGATATAGACCAAGCGCACAACTGCTGGCTTCTTCTGGTAGATGTGCTGATAGTACTGGCAGATAACGGGCATCAGTACAGCGCTCATTAGAGAGCTTACCTGAGTTATTCTCCAACCATAACCATTCAATGCCTTCAGGCTCTGGTAATGACACAGGCGTCAGCTTGAGACGGTCCATATAATCAACCCAAACTGGTAATGCGCCAGTACCACCGCTTAGACCGATAGGTTTGTTATCATCACGACCAACCCAAACCACACTAACGTAGTTGCCACTATAACCAGCAAACCAAGCATCTCGAAAGTCGTTCGTAGTACCTGTTTTACCCGCCAAGTTTAAATTGCTACCAAGTGATTTTGCACGTTTAGCAGAACCAGTTGCGACCACTTGCTGTAGCGCGTAATTCGTTAGGTAGTTGGTCTCAGGTGGGATGCTGCGCTGAGTATTGAGTCCAGTACGCTGCAAGATACGGCCGCGATCATCTATCACCGTACGAATACTATGAATAGGGGTGCGAAAGCCACCAGTCGCAAAGACTTGGTATACGCCAAGCATATCCATTGGGCTGAGATTGACAGAGCCTAGCAATGCTGAAGGGTAAGGTGGTATATCCTCTTTGACACCCATACGCTTTAACTGCTTAGCAAAGGTATCAATCCCAAACTCCATACCTAAGCGTACCGCCGCTTGGTTATATGATTGTGATAGCGCAGTGGTAAGCGGTATATAACCATGATCACGATTGTCGTAGTTCTTCGGGTTCCATTTAGTGCCATCACTGAGATTGACCGTAATTGGTGAGTCATCTACCGAGCTTGCGAGATTGTAGCGACCACTTTCAAGCGCTGTCATATAAATGACAGGCTTTAATAATGAACCGACTTGACGCTTGGCATCGACGGCACGGTTAAAGCCTGTAAACTCACTGCCACTACCGACCACAGATACCAGCTCGCCAGTTTCAGGATTGGCACTCACTAGCGCACCTTGCAAATCTTTGGTTTTGCTGCTCTTGCGACGTAGCTCACCCAGTTTTTTATCAACGGCTTTGTCTGCTGCCAACTGCGCAATTGGGTCTAACGTACTGATAATAGTTAAACCTTCGTTTTTGAGATCATCAGAATAATAAACAGTGTTCAGTTCACGTTTGACAATATCCAAAAAGTCAGGGAATTGGCTCTTACCCTCAACAGGTTTTTCAACGATATCGAGCGGTCGTTCAATCGCTTTATCATAGTCTTCTTGGCTAAGTGACTCTACGGCCAGCATATTACTAAGGACAACATTACGGCGTTCTTTTGAGTCATTTGGATTGCGACGCGGATTATAAATACTTGGGCCTTTTGCCATACCGACAAGCATTGCTTGTTGATCTAAGCGTAGCTCTTTGAGTGGTTTGCCAAAATAAAACTGTGAGGCCAAGCCAAAACCATTGATAGAGCGCTTACCATTCTGACCTAAATAAATCTCGTTTAGATACGTCTGTAGAATTTCGTCTTTGCTGTAATGCAATTCAAGCAATACAGCCATCAATGCTTCGTTGGCTTTGCGTTTGAGCGTACGGTCTGAGTTGAGATAGAAGTTTTTGATCAACTGCTGAGTAATGGTGGAGCCGCCCTGTCTAGAGCCACCAGAGAAATTATTTATTACGGCGCGTGCGATACCGCGTACAGATACCCCTTTGTGCTCATAAAACCCACGGTCTTCCGTGGCGATCAACGCGTCGATGAGCGGCTGCGGCACGTCATCTAATGAGACGACCATACGATCTTCGTTACTGTCTGGGTAAATACCACCAATATTGACAGGCTCTAAGCGAATGATGCCGCTCTTGGCAGGTAAGGTGCTCTGTACCGATGAAATCTTATTACCATTAATAGTCATTTTGATGACTTGCTCTTTGTCCACATCATTGGCGCTATAAGTAAAGCCACGCGTATGGATAAAGTAGGTATTACCTGACTTATGATAAGTGCCAGTTCGATCATAAGCTTTATTGCTTTGATAATTGAGCAATTCTAGCCAAGTTTTCATCGTATCTGTATCGACACTAGCACCTTGATATAATTCAAGTGGCTGTGAATATACTTTGGCAGGAATGTCCCAACGCTTACCCTCGAACTTATGGGTAATGGTACGATCAAGTTTGATTAAGTATAGCGCGAGCAGCACCATACCCGCGATAATGACAATTAATATAAGACTACTAAATACCAAGCCGCGCTGCTGTGAAGGTAGCGTGCTTACAATAGGCCTAGCAGACTGTGGTAACTGGGTATTTGGTAGCTTGGAATTGGATTTTTGCACTGATATCGCACCATTTTGGGATAAAAAACTGCTTCATAATGACGCAAAATGACAAATTTTTCAATCTATCATCGTCAAAGTCGGCATTCATTGGTATTAAACTATGAGCATTGAGACGGCTTACAGTACTTGCTTATAGTATAATCTTTATTAAAGTATTCACATTAATATAAACGCATCAAGAGCTTTTAATTGCTTTTATGGATGCCATATAGAATAGTCGTTCACGATAGCAATTTAATCTTGCTACAACGATGTGTTTTTTATGAATTATTCGCTGTTATTGTTGCGTGTTACTTTATGCTAGCAAAGCCAAGAGCTACGGCGTGTCATCAATTAGCACATTAATACATTTAGTGGCCTTAAAGTGGCTAAATTTTGCTAAACATCGTCAGAAATTTTGCCAATATGTTCATATTAACGGCAATTTCTTCCTTGTTTATCTACAATTTTTCTCATTTTAAGCCTCACAATCTAATTGATGACACGCCCTAGCTAAAATTGCTGTTTTATTTGGTTATATAACCTAAGTTCTATAACCTAAGCATTAAATACCGTGAATGATAGCAAGCTGCACGCGAAGCGAATTTACTTGAAACGAACTTGAAACGAATAAGGTTCGAGCAAACCTGTCTAAAGGAAGTAAGCGCGATTATGTCTAGTGTCCCTCCATCAATAGCCGCTACCCCAAACCATCATTATGAAGACAACTCGATTATTGAAGGTCTAGTGCTGCCACTTGCGGGCGATTGCTTTCATTGCGGCGATCCTGTACCGCAGCCGCCATTCTATGCCGAGATATTGGGTCAATCACGTGAAATGTGCTGTATGGGCTGTCAGCTGGCAGCGCAGAGTATCGTAGAGGCAGGGCTTGAGCAATATTATCTGGATCGCTCGGAGATTAGTCGTACGGCAAGCTTGCCTACTCAAATGACACGCCTTGAGGCTTATGATCATGACGAGATAAAGCAGCAGTTTGTGTATGCGCAGGATGGCATGTCAGTGGCAGAGTTGTCTGTTAATAATCTGCGTTGTGCGGCGTGTACGTGGTTGATTGAATCACGTCTCGACGAATTGGACGGTATCAGTAAGTGTCAGGTAAATCTGACCAACCAACGCATGCGAGTGATTTGGAACGAAGACAAGCTACCGATTAGCCGTATTCTAGCCGTTATCAATGAAATCGGCTATGAGGCCAAGCCTTATCGTCAAGACACGCATGAGGCCATGCTGGCACGCCATACCAATCAAATGCTGCTGCGCCTTGGCATTGCTGCGCTAGGTTCGATGCAAGCAATGATGTATGCGGTGGCGCTCTATTTTGGTGAATATAGCGATATGCTGATATTGCAGCGTGATTTTCTACGTTGGGTTTCATTGTTCGTCAGCACACCTGTTTTCTTTTATGCTGGATTACCGTTTTTTACATCAGCATGGTCAGCGGTTCGTGCCCGCCAAGTCAATATGGACGTGCCTGTCAGTATTGCGCTAATTGTGACTTTCTTCGCCAGTCTCTATGCCACGATCACTGGGCAAGGGGAAACGTATTACGATTCGGTTAGCATGTTTATTTTCTTCTTATTAGCGGGGCGTTACATCGAGCATAATGCTCGTCTAAAAGCTGCGACTATGGCCAATGATTTGGTGGTGGTTGAACCGGTATTGGTTCAAAAAGTTGCGGAAGATAAAGAAGCTGCTGAGCGTATTTTGCAACAGATTTCGCAGAACATGCTCAATGAAACGGCTAGCAATACAGAAGGTGGCACTGCTGATATTTCACGTGATAATGTGAATATGGATGTTATAAGCAACCAAAATTTATCAAGTGCTATGCCCAATTTTATGAAGAGCATAGATGATAACGTTCATGAACTAACCGTACGTATTGCCCAAGACTGGCAGCAATCGCGTAATCAGCAATTCTCTTTATTAAAACTAGAATCAAAACCAGAGTCAACAACAGACGTCAACGTCGAAGAAAAAAATAGTATACAAGATAAAAAAATGGTGACCGCTCACAGCTTGCAAGTGGGTGACATCATCATGGTAGAAGCTGGATCTGAAATTATCAGTGATGGTATTTTGCTCAGTTCAACAGCAACAGTCTCGCAAAGCCTGCTAACGGGTGAGGGCGACTTGATTATCAAGACCCAAGGCGACTATATCGTTGGTGGTGCGCAAAATGACAGTCAACCGTTTGAGATGCTAGTCACCGCACTACCAGAAGACAGCCAGATAGGCTTGATAGATAGACTTATGAACCGCGCCATGAGCGAAAAGCCAAAACTGGCACAGCAAGCAGATAAGCTGGCACGTTGGTTTGTAGCACGGATTTTAGTATTGTCCGTCTTGGTGTTTATCGGTTGGTATATCGTTGATCCAAGCCAAGCCATTTGGGCGACCGTCGCAGTATTGGTTGCAACTTGTCCTTGTGCATTGTCTTTGGCGACACCTATTGCCCTGACGGTATCGACGAATCGGTTGGCGAGCTATGGATTTTTAACGACGCGTGGACATACGCTGCAGACGCTCGCTGAAATAACCCATGTGGCTTTTGATAAAACGGGTACGCTGACTTATGGTAAGCCAAACTTACTCAATATCGAATTAACTGATCCTCTGAATCAAAAAAATATAGAAGGTTTAGCATTATCAGACCAAAAAGATAAAGTCTTAGCCATCGCTGCTGCTCTAGAAGTGGGTAGTCGCCATCCCATTGCCCACGCATTGCTGACTGCGGCTTATCAATTGCACCTGCCAGCCACGCAATCACTACAGCATTATCCAGCGGGTGGGGTAGAAGCAATGATCGACGGTGTGTTATATCGGATTGGTCATGTAGACTTTGCCTTAGACAACACCAATGATGCTAGTGAAAATAATATAAATATTGATTTAGTAACTCAACGGGCTAGCTCAGCAGTAGTATTATCTTGTCAAAATAACGATTCAGACGATTGGCAGGCGCTAGCGTGTTTTTACTTTAATGATAAGGTGCGTGACAGTGCCAAGTCGATGCTTGATACACTGAAAGCGCTAGGCATCGAGTCTGTGATGCTGACGGGTGATCCAAGTCCACAAGCGTTAGTGATGGCGAAAGGTTTGGGTATGAAATCTGCTTATAATGGTCTGTCTCCAACCGATAAGGTCAATCATATTCAAAAATTGCAGTCTGAAGGTGCAGTGGTGTTGATGGTTGGTGACGGTATCAATGATGCTCCCGTATTAGCAGCAGCAGATGTCTCGACTTCGATTGCTGGCGCGGCAGATTTGGCGCAAGTATCGAGCGATAGTATTATCTTAAACGGTCAAATAGAAGCTATTACTGCGGCCAAACGTATCGCTGATAAAACAGAACGCATCATCAAACAAAACTTTCGCTGGGCACTGGTGTACAACAGTATTGTGTTGATACCAGCAGCTTTGGGTTACGTGCCACCATGGCTCGCTGCTATTGGTATGTCACTCAGCTCGTTGTTTGTGGTCTTAAATGCTTTGCGCTTGAAGCGTGCTTAGGTTTAATTTCAGAAATGCATTGGCAGTGTAGTTATCATCTCACCCATCGACCGCTGAAACAGCGTATCAGCAGCGCTTTCTATCAGCGTGTAGGGCGATTGTTGATGGGTTTTGGTTTGCTGATCCTCTGCAATGTTTTCTAACTGGGTCTTAATCGCTTTGTGGTCATTGACATGACGTCCCGATCCCGTTGCCAACTGTGTTAAGCGTTCAGCTAGATGTTGACCGCCCAATGCTGTTTGGGTGAGAGTCAGGGTGTGCTGTTGATAGTTATGCTGTCCAGATTGCGCATGAGTTGTGAAACAATAATAAAAAACCACCCAAAGGTGGCTTAAGTCATTATGAATCATTGCAAACTATTTAAATCAGGCAGATTTGAAGTATCTTCAATGCCAAATGCCATTTGTCCTAACTTTTTAAAGTCGATATGTTGAATTTCAATCAAGTCAGCAAGGATGTTCAGATGTACAAATATGTTCATCTTATCTATATTTTTGATGGAAGCATTATCACTAATAGCAAGGGCAGGGACAAAGCCAAACATCTCATCATACTCAAGTGCACCGAACTTTTTAACGCAGCGGTCAAAAAGTAGTTTGCTATTGTTATCAACCATATCAACGTTTTTGGTCTTTTTAAAAGCGAAAAACAGTTCTATTTTTTCATTAGCTAAACCTTTTGTAATATCGTTAGCCTCTCCTATCTCTTGGTATATCCAGCCTAGAGTTGGAGTTATAGTATAAGAATGACCTGTTTTTTCTCCCCAAACATACAGCTTACCAAAACCACTACGAGCAATGACATAGTAATCGTCTTGTTTTAGAATATCTTCACCTAACCAAATAGCTAACTCGTCCGCATAATCAGAAGGATTGACTATCCAAAA
This sequence comes from Psychrobacter sp. NZS113, assembly GCF_015864825.1. Taxonomy (GTDB): domain Bacteria; phylum Pseudomonadota; class Gammaproteobacteria; order Pseudomonadales; family Moraxellaceae; genus Psychrobacter. The sequence continues at coordinate 152,390 of NZ_JADYWL010000004.1, read as the reverse complement.
CAAACCCTGCTTAAAACGGCAAAAGCCCATTTTTTCCCAATAGAAAAGAAGTTTATCAGGTAGTTTGCCCCGATATTGATTAATAGTATTTAGGTCTACCTCGACTTGCCAGTCAGGTAAGCTGAACTTTTCTAAGAAGTAATTAAAACCTTTATCTGTCACAGATTTTCTCATTTGATTATTTAGTGTATCTTTCCATCATCCTAATCACTGGTATAAACTCTTCTTCGTCTGATCTATATTTTTTTATTTTCTCTAAGATTGTGCCATTACCTGTATTAATATTTACGTCACCGCCCTTATCTAGCATAAGTTTTAACAGGTCAAGCTGCTCTGGCACACCATTGATATAGGCAAGAGGGGTTAGCTTTTTTTCATCAGGAATGTTGGGATCAGCACCTGCTTCTAGTAGTAGCTTAGCGGCATCTACATTTTGTACACGCATGGCATAATGTAAAGGTGTCATACCATAGCAGTCTTGAGCGTTTACATGGACACCTTGATTCAGATAGAATTGAATGGTTTCTTTTGGTGATGGATTAATTAGGTTTGCTCTATGAAGATAGTTCCAAGACTCTACCTCTGTAATATGTAAAGGATCAATTTTTTTTTCATTAACCATTTGTTGTAGAAATGCAATATCTCCATCCCAGTTAGCTCCAATGATTTTTTCTCCGATTGTTTCTAGTTTCATAATTAATCTCCACTATTTGTTTTCTAAGAATCTTCTCATATCTTTGGTAATATCGTCTAATTCTCCACGTCCAGGTTTTTCATCGCGGTGGCTTATATTGTCAGGTCCGTTTTCAATTTTAAACAAATTAGGTTTTGAATTAACATAATCATTTAGCTGTTTCTGTGACATGCCTAACTCCTCAGAGGCTTCTATTAGCCTTCTATTCTCCCAACCATATTGATGACCGTAATGTAAAGGAGGTTCTATAACTTCACCTGTTATTTTGTCAATAGCCTTACCGTCATCAGTAAATTTATAGCGTTCTCTAATTTTACGTTCAGTATTTGCCCGAATTGATGGTCGAGTCAGATTAGTTCTAGGTTTGTTTGGATCATAAGTATAACGCCCTTTTTCATCTCTAGGAGGATCTTTTTTAGCGACAGTTGACGTTATGCTACTATTATGACTGACCGCTTCACCAGAAGCATTTCTATTGGTTGAAGCCAGTGCCGTACTCGGCTTATTACCAGCTGTCCGACCAACTCCTACGCTATTGCTACTGGCTGTCGCTGGTGTCATCTTTGACCAGCCATTAATCTCATTGACGATTTGCTGAGCGAAACGATCAAAGTCCTTTTGAATCTGTATCAGCTTTTGCTTGTTAGACTTGCTTAAACTGTTTAAAAACTTAGGAGTCAAGATGTTATTCAGTAAACCCTTTAGCCTGCTCACATCTAAGGCTTTTTTTAATGCTTGCTCTGCATTACCTTTGCCAAATTTTCTGATGAAGGCAAACAAATCAGCAGGACTTTTACCGCCAATCTTAATTGCTTTAATAGCACTTTTAACTGCATCACCAAAGACAGGTATAAGCCCTATCAATGCTGCTATGAGTAAGAACCATAAGGTGGTATCAGAAGGCTTGTCTTTTAGGTTCATGACTGCTTTGATGATGTCTCGAGCATCAATCAATTGCCCAGCGATAGGTACAGCACCGATTACAATCTCGGCAAACAGCGCCCAAGTTGACGTATTTTCACCTGTAAGAAACGAACCTGCTTCTTTTTGTAATGCTGCAAACCAGCCTGTAGGCTGCTCGTTTACCTTATTTTTTCGTTTTTGGACATTAGTATACTTTTTGGCATGTGCTACTGGATCGCTCATATCTCATCTTCCAAATCAGTATCTGGCACAAAGTCAGCGGGATCTTCACCGTAGTAAACGTTCGCTTGACCCTTTGGTACACCTTCTAAACGGGCGAAGCCATTGTCATCTAAAGTACCTTCTCTTACAGAGCCATCAGCGAACTCTACGCGATAGGGGGCTTGGCTAACAGGTGTATCATCATCGTATAGATAATTTAGTTCAATGAATGTTGGCGGCTCAGCTAAAATGTTGGAAGGTAATCCTGAAACGAATTTTCCATCCATCCCGCCGCTATCACGACTATGCTTACCAGCCTTCTCCGTAAACTGCATCGCCGCAATCGTAATATCACCGCCATCTAGCGTGATATTCGCACCGCCCGCCGTTAGCGTAATCTTATTCGTTGCCACTATCTCAACTTCTTTAGTTGAAGATGACATATTCACATCTTGCTTCGCCGTTGCCTCAAGCTTCCCTGTATGCGCAGACAGCATGATATTGTCCTTACTATTTGTCATACTAAACTGACCATCAGCGACCATTGTCAAAGACTCACTACTGACCTGATGATGACCATCACCACTACTCACCATCATATCTTGCTGAGTGGTGGTTATCATCTCACTCATCGATCGCTGAATCAGCGTATCGTCACTGACATAGCTGGTATCAGCAGCGCTATCTATCAGCGTATAGGGTGCTTGTTGATGGGTTTTGGTTTGCTGTTCCTCTGCGATGTTTTCTAACTGAGTCTTAATCGCTTTGTGGTCATTGATATGACGTCCCAGTCCCGTTGCCAATTGTGTTAAGCGCTCGGCCAGATGCTGACCGCCCAACGCCGTTTGGGTCAGAGTAGGGGTGTGCTGTTGATAGTTATGCTGCTCAGATTGTGCATGAGTTTGCGGCTGGGTGGAGAATACTAAGGCTTCGCCTGACTTGATATTGATTTGTGCACTGGTATTGGCATTGATACCTTGACGTTTACTACTGGCGCCATCACCCTCAGCATTGATAATCCCCATCTTGAGTGTGGCAGCTACTTGACCATCATCGACGTTCAGCTGTGAGTACGCTTGCTCATCTCTATGATCGCTGATCCATTCTGATAGTCCATTGTCTGTATTGCGATAGCCACTCTCAACAGCTTGCTCATTGTCCGTAACAAATAGGCTAGGGCGCGTGCTAGATAATAAGCTACCAGTATTGATTAAGTGCTCACCATCACCGATAGATTGCATCAGGGTCTGGTCGTCAGTTCTATGAGTGAAGTGACTGCCATAGTTGGCACCTGCTTGAGCTTCTAATCGATTGATAGGTTGTGCAGGGCTATCAAGCAGATAGCTCTTAGTAGGTGTCATATGATTGCGACTGTCGGTATCGCTTTGAGCATCTGTGATACCTGTCATTGGCGGTAGCACGCGTTTGCTATATAAACTACCGACCCACGGCGTGTCTGCGGTAATCAGACGCAGTTGGGTTAAGTGAATGCCTGATTCTAGTGTTGAGGCATGACGCTCATGGTGGCGACGACTTATGGTCAGTCCTGTCACATGTGCCAGACTGTTACGTGCCAAATGTACGATATGGGTCGCACGATAGTGCTGATTAAGATGGTTGTGATCAACCAATATAAATGTATCGGCAACATTCAAATCAGTGGCATGAGCAAGTGCATGATAGACGCTGTGATGGCTGTGATGACTGTTTGCTATGACAGTCGCTTCGTCGACGGTATCGGTATCGGTCACTGGGGCAAACGCAGCAGGGGTATCTAGCGTGAGTGATTGGCTATTTGCTTGATTGTCCTCTTGACCATTCTCTTGATCGTTATTGGTAGCAATATCAGCGGACTGAGTAGGGTGTGCAACACTCGCACTGTTAAAGCGTTGCATTGTCACGGAGCTTGGCTGAGTGATGATTTGCTCACTCAGTGCCAATACTGGTGCATGTACGCGGTCGTGTAATACTTGCTGGTAGCGTATCGCACCAATGTTTGCGCTAATGCCATCGCTATCGCTTGGATAGGCTGTGGTGATAATGAGCTTAGGCGGGCAATGTTCATCCGTTTGCTCATGTCGCAGATAGGCTGTCAGTCCTTGACGTGCAAGCCGCTCACGAATATGTGTCCAGTCACTGATTTGCCACTGAGTCATGCGCGCTGGTGTCCAGCCAGTAGCGTCTTCACTGCTACTATCATCGACGGTCTCTATCTCTAAAGTAGCAGTGCGTTCTGCCACCATTGCTTGTACGGATAAGTCAGTATCTATATGACAGCGTGGATGCTGATGCAGGCGATAAGTAATGGGCTGTGCGAGCAGACGATAATAACCATAGCTGCCATCGTGATCCAATTGATGTACGGCCGTCAGGTATAAATGACGATAGTTTAGACCGCTCGGGGTATCAAATCTCAAGGTAAGCGGAGTGCCGATTAAGTAAGTAAGCGATGTAAATGGCGGATGGTGACGCTCATGAATATAGACTTGAAGCAGGTAAGTGTCGATACCGTGCTGCTGATATTGCTCATTCCCATTGGGGTTTAGCTGGGCAACGATATCATCTTCAGAAGATGCTTGAATCAGCTTATTCTGCCACGCTTTATGGTCATTGATGTCCTGCTGAGCACTCGCATAGGGAGCTTGTGTACTGCCTTCACTGGCATAGAGTCTGTCAGGATGCATGGGAAGTACAGTATTGGTCAAGCGTAACATAGTTATGTCCCTATTCTTTGCGCAATGGCATCATGTTTTTTGAGCGCTGGCATCAAAACATAAGTGCTTGTCTGCCATTATCACGCGTACAGCCGTGTTATTCAGCGAGGGTAAATTCGATACGGCGATTACGAGTACGTCCTTCTTCATTGTCATTACTAGCGATGGGGTCTGCGTCCCCTTTACCCGTAGTGCTGAGACGTGCTGCACTGATGTTTCGACCGATGAGGTATTGTTTGACCGCTTCGGCACGCTTATTTGATAACACCAAGTTCGAACTTGGGTTGCCGACATTATCCGTATGTCCAGTGATGGTCACGGGCTTATCACCGACTCGCTGTAACACGCCTGCCATATCGTCCAAAATACCAAGCCCCATGGGTGTTAGTGTGGTGCTACCTGATTCAAACTCAACGATACGATTGCCTAAGGTATCGTCGAGGAGACGTTGTTCCCCCTCTACGACGACCAGTTGGTTGTCCAATTGATAGAGGTCGGTTAGACGGGTATGAATGCGATTTTGGATCGCTTGTTTTTGTTCAAGACTGCTTACTTTGCCATGTAAGCTAATGGTCGTACCATGGATATCGATACGACCTTGGCTAATATTAGAGATGTCGCTATCGATAATAGCAGTGGCTACCTGTTGCCAATTAGTCGGTATACTAATATTCGAGCGCACTTCGATCTCGTCTCTGACCGTTTTATTGGGATATTGTGCTTTTAGTTTTTCGAGAAGCTGCTGCTTGTCTGAGCTGGTCGCGACCACCCCTTTGATGACGACAGGCGAGTCTTGAGCTGCAAAGACAGCCGCACTGATAGGAAATATCATCGCGGACACTAATAACAGTTTTTTGGAGTGACCAGCAAGCTTAGATGGTAATATTTTGGAGAGGACTTTCATTGAAGTGCCTTTTAATCTTTATATTATTGAGCAGTTATTAAATACAGAGGCCTGACATACACGGTCATCAGTTAATCATGAATCATCATTGTGCCAAAAAGGTTTTTTTAAACAATTGCCTAGTATCATACAGGTAGAGACTGTCTTGTAACAAGACTTTATTGAAGCGGGTCAGACCGATATCTTCTTCAATATATCCTTGTGTCCAGTCACTATCAGCGATGACAACCCAGCCTTCAGGGTAGCTGTCCTCACTCTCCGATATTTGACTGAGTATATGCCCGTCAGGTTTCGTAAAGCTCAGTAGCAGACGATAGCAATTAGAAGCACGGTAGAGATAGGTGTTCAGATAGAGTTGATGTGGTTGGTAAAACCCACTGATCAAATCATGCCAAAAAGTAGCCATATTTATCGAGGCAGCTCTATCAGAAGTGAGTGACCAACAGATAGCCTTGTTCAGACCATGAAAGCCTTTCGTGAATGTCGGTAAAAACAACAATCCAGTCGCGATAATTTGCTGTATCAATTGCGACTTGTCGATTTTCATCAATATGGCGATATCGTGTAGAGTCGTGGTATTGATAAAATCGTAATAGTGCGTACTGGCATTATTGTCAATCGTGAGCTGGCTATGACCGAGATATTCCATCAAGTCAGTGCTGTCTGTCTTAGACTTGGCTATGCTTATAATTTCGTAAGTCTCATTCCAAATGCTAGCAGACTTAATGGGCAAATAATTCATCCAACTCTTGGGTTTGTCGATATGTAGTACACCGAAGCCTACCAACGGATAGTTTCTCTCACTACTATCATGACTGGGAATCAAGACGCCAGTGATAATTTCATTGGTTCTGGTATCCACATGACTAAAGTTTAAAAAAGCCGTTTTATTGGTCGTTGTCTTGTCTACTAATCTGTCACTGAATAGTGTTTCCGAGCTTGCTAGGGCTTTACTGACCCACTCGTCAATCGCGTTGGTCTCTGAGATATGAGCACGTGCCCGCACAAAGTCTCCGCGTGCAGGCAGCTTGCCAAAATATACTAAAGGTAAAGATTCAGGAGTCATGGGGCTTGCTCCTGAGTTTCTGCTTCGGCTGAGTCATTATCCGTAGAGGTGTTATTCGCAACAGGGCTATCAGTTTGCGCATTACTAGCATCATTGGTATCAGTAGTAGGCGTCAAGTTCAAGGCGTTGGATGGCGTCGTAGATGGTGTATTATTCTGCCCACCACTTGGCGTTGTCGTGTTGGTTGTTGAACCATTGGTAGGCGTACTATTATTGGCAGCATTGCTATCAGCAATAGGGGCTGCCGTACGTGTGACCCCAAGAGCGATAATCTCATCGGGTAATTTCATACCATTAAATGGATTGGTAGAGCGACCCTGAGTAGCATTGCTGCTATTACCACTAATGATTCTAAAGCGTACAGAGATAGTGATGCCGTCACCTGACCAAGCCATCTCAAAGATATCGTCGCCAAGTTCAGTACGTCTTGCACTATTGATGAGGCGTTCTACACCGAAGCTACCAGCTTCTTCAAAGACGGTAAAGTCTCTGCCATCATAGTCCTTAGCTCGAATGCTCGCACCAGGCTGGCTGCTTGGGTTCGGCCATACAAAGGTCGTCCAAGCTTGGGTACCCATGCGGTAGCGTAGCTGCTGACCATCAACCACAATCGTATACTCGGTCAAGCCGCTGACGGGTAGTGGCATGATTTGGAAAGTAGTTTGATTAGTAGAGCCACCATTGCCAGCGGCACCTGTCGTTCCAGAAGTATTGCTACCCGTATAGTTAGTAAAGTAACGGCCAAAATCAGCGACAAATTTTGGGTTAAGGCCTAGGCCTGCACCATTCCAAATCTTACTAGAGATTTGGTCACCACGGCGAATGATAAAGGGCGACAACGTCTCGTTGACGAATTTTGCCACATAGCCGTCTTCACCAAAGAACTGACCAATCTCTGCGGGTGTTGCCTCTAAATTTGCATTGGCAGTAAATGGATATTTCTTTTCTAAATTATCGAGGAAAGGCTTACGTACTTGTGCTTTCCAGACTTTATTAATCTCCGCTTTAGTGGGCGTCAATAGCATATTAAATGAGCGAGTTAGTGGCTCACTTAATAACGGTCGAACGAGTTTTTTGATTTCAGAGTTGGCTTGGCTGAGTATCTGCTCGTCCAAAATCTGTAGAGATTTGGTCAACTCTGAACCGTCAGGGCTGAGGGTCTGCGAAGCAAATAACAGAGCATCAGGACCGATATCATCACTACGAGCAATATTATTAAAGCGCGTTCTAACATCACCTAAACTCGCCAAATAGTTGTCCAATAGCGATAGGTCTTGATTGTCTTCTCTTGGTGTTACCAAGGCATGTATAGAAGAGAACTCTTGAGCAATTACCCCTGATGGTGCTTGTGCTGTAGGGGTCGCTGCGTTACTGGTGCTACCATTGTTGCCTAGCGCTGCTTCTGCCTGTCGCAGCTCCGCAGGGCTTTGACGCAGTATGGTCTGCTTAAACCAATTGACAAATGAGCGACGAGATTGGCCACCATTGGCTGCTGCTGGATTGGCTGCCTGATTATCCCATTGTGTCTGACGATCGACGGTCTCAAACAGTGTCTTTAATGGTGACTCTGTGGGGTTAGACAGCTGATTCAACAGCACAGCATGGTCATCGAATCCTTTGCTATCACGAACATATACTTGCGATAAAAACCGTTTCCACTCGCTGATGTACTCTTGCTTATAACGGTTGACCAAATATTGTCGAATCTGTTCAGGACTGCCTGTTAATGTAAGATCATTCTGGCTGCTGGTTGCTAGCACCCAGTCATCTGCTACCACTCTAGTAGTAGCGGCTTTGTCTATCTCATCACTGACAAAAGAGTCCCATGCTTGCTTGGTAAAAGTACCCGAAATCACGTAGCTGCCCAGTAGCGCTTCACTGTTGGTGTCTTGCGTAATTTGGGCAACGGTAACGGATGGGAAGCGGGCAGAGGAGCGCATTTTAATTTCAGAGTAGACACGATCACGAGCAGGTTGACCTTTGCTGACTTTCGATAGATTGGTACGTGTTTTGTCTACCAAACCCAAATCATTTTGGATGAGTGGAAAGGCAGGGTCATCGGCATGAGACAGTGTGAAACTCAAGATACGCTCAGCTTGGCGAATCATTTTGTCACGTGGCATATCTGCACGATTGGCTTCAAGCCAGTTACGCCAAAATCGTGTCATCTGATCACTCAAGTGACTGGTCTCTAAGTTGTCATGATTGCCAAGCATGAGGTAGGCTTTGAGGGCATTGTAAGCATCTTCAACATCCGTAGGATCTGACTGAATGTAGGCATCATTAGTCGCGGCTTCAGCGGCATCGTCAGTGGTTGAGTCCTCTGTACGCACTTCTAGCTGGTCAGTATTGGTGTTCACCTCGGTCAAAAACTGTTCTATGTTTTGTTTGGTGGGTGCCAAGACGATAATGCTGATACCGTTGTAGTACTCTGCTAGCAGTTTGTCTTTGAGTTTGTCACCTTGATACAGACCAAATCTCAAAGATAGCGGCTTGTCTTCTTCATAACCCTCAAGTTGCTCTATTCTGCTTTGTAAGATATTAAGCGACTCAAGCTGAGACTGTAGGTCGCCATTAGCGTTCTTTTGTAGCGCTGCGACTTGTTGTAAGTCAGCCACGACGCGTTCAGTGAGCTGTTTGTTGTTGGCATAAGACCACGTCCATAGACCAGCTGCCGCGCATAGTGTTACGACAGCTGCTAAGGTTGCAATCGCACGGTGACTGCGTCTATTACGGTTTTTGTGCTGCTTGACCAAATGCTTGTCTTTTAAAATAACTTTTGAAAATAGGTCTTGTAAAAAATAAGGCTTGTCTGCAGCCTCTTGCTGCGCATTGAGCGGGATAGCAGGTGGACGTAAGTCGTAATTCTGCATCATTTGCAGCGTCATTTGACTGCTAACTTGTCCCTCTTGCAATGCGCTCGTAAAGTAAAACCCACGAAGGATAGGTTTAAACTGAAAAGGGTTGTCCTCAAACAGAGCATGCATCAGTGTTCGTATCATTGGGCGTAATGACTGAAACTCCATAGGAAATGTCATCAAGCTAGGAGATACGGTCCGCTGATGACGTAAAGATAATTTCGTTGTACTCAAATCCTTTAGACCATTTACCAATATGCCAAAATGCTCTTCGAATACATCGGTCATGTTGATGTTATCTGGATCTTCAGGGTAGGGGATGGTCGCACCCCATACTTGATTACGCTCCTCTTGCTCATAGTCATTAAAGAAGTCACGAAAGCCCGAGATTAAATCCATCTTGGTAAAGACGACGTAAACCGGTGCATAGACTTCTAGCTGCTCAGTCAAATCTTGGACACGGCTACGTAAGTTTTTGGCCAAATCTAATGCATAGTTTGGGTCGTTTTTGGTCAATTCAGCGATACTAACAGCGATAATAATGCCGTTAATCGGTGCTTTAGGACGGTTCTTTTTGAGTAGGCTTAAAAACGACAGCCATTCTGAGCGATCTTCTTCATAAACAGAATAGCGCCCTGCAGTATCAAGTAAGATTCCTTCAGTTGAAAAGAACCAATCACAGTTACGTGTACCGCCGACCCCTTTGACAGACAGCTTGTTGGTTTGCTCCATAAATGGGAATTTTAAGCCAGAATGCAGTACGGCTGAGCTTTTACCTGCTGCTGGATTACCAATGACCATATACCAAGGCAATTCATACAATGCTGCTTTGCCCGTTTGATCACCGATCTTTGATTTGCGAATGGTTTTGATCGCATCTTGCATTTGCTGACGTAGCGCTTGTACTTCTTGGGTGTTTTCATCTTTGGCTGTAGGAGTGCCATTTTCAATGGTACCCTCACCGCCATTATCTTCTACCAAATTTGCCAGCTCATCTGAGGCTTTTTTACGCTTCTTCCACAGATAGTAGGCAAGCGCTCCTAACACCGTAAAGGTGATTAGGACGCCAATAATAATGAAAAAGGTTTTGATAGGGACGTAGTCGTATAGCAAGACTAAGGCGACTATGATACCCAAGGCCAATAGCACTCTTGGGTTATAGATAAGATGAAAAAACCTTGAAAACATGCGTGCTACCTAGTGTGGTCTTAAGATAATAAAATGAGTATTTTCGATAGTAAAGCCTCAACAAAAGCTATGATTCAGACTGCTGAGAGGCATCTGCTAACCAAAGCATGGTGCAATTCTTATGTTGAGTAATTAAAAATACGCTGTCTGACTCTTGTTGGTCATTTTCGACTAAGTCTACGAATAGCGATAAGCTAATAAATGGCTTTAACCAGTGATTCAATGGCATATAATGCCCTAAATGACGTTCGTTTACTAGAGCGCCTTGCGCTATAAATGCGTCAAGAAAATTCATGTATACCGACATGTCATAAGGTTGGTTTGATGGATTAATGTCTGATATGGCCATAATGCTGAGGTCTGATAGTGCAACATTAGTTTTGGAATCAGCATCATCTGCTTTTGTTGTGGGTTTGTTGACAGGATTTAGCGCTGCCGTATTGGTTGGTGATAGTGATAGCTTATTATCGATTAATATTTTTTGGATTGTTGTTAGATGATTAAGATAGCGACGATTATTACTTATATGATTAGAGGTATGAGATTCCTTATCTCTATCGTTGGCTTTGGGAGTATCTATCTCGGTTAATAGAATACTAGTACTCATCTCGATATTTAGTAGATCTTGTGCCGCTTTATTAAAAAATACTAGCAGAGCGCCAGCCTCAGTAGGAATAATGTTGGCCGTTTGATTGGAATACAGATGAGAGTCCAACCATTCCTCACTAATTTGCGAATCTGCAATGAGCATCAAGCAAATGTCAGGGGTAGCAGACTGCGACAAGGAGATGATATGCCTATTGATAAACTCGGCAGGATTGGCCGTTGTCGTTTCGCTTACTCTATCACTTGTTGCATCGGTATCGTCAGTCGCGATAGTCGTAAAGGAGAGTGCGGTTTCGGGAATACCGTAGGTCGCTAACTGTTCTGTTATTACTGAGATAAGAGATGCTGAGTCAGCGCTGGCAGGCAAGCACAAATAGATAGGCAAGTTGGACAGACGGACAGTAGGAGCGGTCGCCATTGTCTCATCGCTATTGCCTTCTTTGGCACTAACTAAGTAATGCTGCTGCCATTCGGGATGAATATGGGCAGCCGAGTTGGACTGCATATTGTCTTTCTGATGATGTTGATAAAAATGTTCAGCGAGTACGGACCATATCTCATCGCTCAAAGTAAGCTGCTCATGAATCAATGAGCACAAGCGCAAAGTTGTATCATTTAATACGGCCATACGCTCTGATCGTGTGTCGTCTTCATCGGAGGTGTCAATATCCCAGTCCGAGTCTTCCAGATCCTTAGATATATACTGATATGGTAGCGATGCTGCATCGGTAAGTCTGGTAATCGGTTTTACTAGTATCGGCAGACCATCGAAATCTGTCAGCTCATCACTTAATAGTGTTAGGTCTTCGTCGTTGTCAATAACTTCAGACCAGCTATCTCCTTCAGGCAGGCAAACACGGCTAAATATAAATACTTGATAAGTATCGGGATTTTTGGCGCTTGCCTTTTCGCTTGATACGCCATCAAGGGAGTCTGAGTTTTTGTTGGCTTGCTTATCTAACTTTTTTTGCCACCATAGGAGTGCCATGATAGTGCCAAGTAACAATAAAGGAATAGCAACGAACCACAGTAATAAGCCAGATGAAGTCAGCTGTCGGGCATTGTCTTTAAAGTACATCCAAACCAAAATGAGATAAATGCCCAAAAATGCGCCTAAAATAAAGCGACTGTACGACAGTATTTTTTTTACAGCCACTTATCTAAACTCCCTATTTGTTGAGTTGTTATCATCATTGTAACTACGTAGACAAACTTACTAGGCAGTATTTTAGGGTATTCACAGACTTCTTTCTACTATATTTGATGACTTTATTTTACTTATATGTCATTTGCTTATGAAGGGAGTAAGTAATCGATGGCCGTCTGCTCAAACAGGAAATATCTATAAAAATAAGGTAAATAAAGGGTTATAAGTGATAGTTTATAAGATAGTCTGAATATAAAATGGCTTATAAAGAAAAAAGTAAACGGAAAGATAAGAAAATTAACGTAATTAAGTCAGCTTTGTTTTAAACGGTGGATATTTATCTATATAATACTTACGCAACACTAATAATAAACGCCTGTTTGTTTTTATTTCCATCGTCTTAACTATCGCTACTGCTTCCTTATGATTTACTGGACTGTGTCTGCATTTACTATTGTCTCTATCATCATGATTATCATGCTGTTTGATAGGCAGCTGTGTGCGCGACTGTTTAATAAAGTAGCTGTTCGTTTTCAGCGATTATTCAGATTCAAAATTAAGCGCTCATCTATCAAACCACAATCAAAACTGCTCCGTTCTCGTATCCGGCAGCTGAGCAGTATGGTTTCGCGTATCGATGTCTCTCGTGTCCCAGTCATATCAGCATTGTCGGTATTGATTGTCATGGCAACCGCTGGTCTCTGCTATGCACTGATTAACAATCACTCGTTGGCGGTATACCATGCGAAAGATACCGTACCCAGCACTGCCAGCACACAAATCAGCCAGTTACTGATAGGAGAGCGGTTGCGTCCGCCACCAACGCCACCAGAAGAGCTGTTTGATGAGCTCGATGCTGAGATTGCAAGTTATCAAGCCAGTAAAGCGGATGTCGACTATTGGCCGGATGCCCAGACGGATGGAAGTCAGATAAATAGACCTCTTATGATGCCTGAACCTGACCTGTCTAACGTAAATGCGCTAGATCATAGCACTGGCTATTCAGGTGACATGTTGGCTTCGCATTTGAGTGGTGGTCATATCAACATCAAGAATGCTGACCGTAATTGGAAAAAGATGAACTCGGAATTTGTTCAACGGCTGTTGACTGTGTATAAGGTAATGAGTGATCAGTATGGCTATGATATGGTGCTTTTAGAAGGTTATCGTAGTCCTGAAAGGCAAGGCAGACTGCTCAAAAAAGGAACGCATGTGACAAAAGCAGGCTCATATAAGAGCTATCATCAGTTTGGTTTGGCAGGTGATAGTGCCTTTATCAGAAACGGCAAGATTGTCATAACTGAAAAGGATCCTTGGGCGATGCGGGGTTACAAATTATATGGTAAAGTAGCCAAGTCTGCCGGACTTGTGTGGGGTGGTGACTGGCGCATGATGGATCTAGGACATGTTGAGCTGCGTAAAAAAGGCGTACTTGGTCGGCCAGAAATGGCAGAGCTTTTGACCAGTCAATGATGATAATAATATCTCAAGGTAAATTGAAAATATGAACAGATGTATGACATTGCCGACAGCATTAATAACCACGGTCTGTTTGCTAAGTGGCGTGCTCACAGGATGTAGCACGGATAGATTTAGTCAATCAAATGATAAAACCTCTGAACTGGCTGGTGAGTCTGGCATTGGTGACAAGATAAAAGATATGATTAGCAGTGACAATGATGATTTACAGAGCCTCAAAGGCCAGTTAGAGAAGCAGCAACAACAGTTAGAGACAATGCTTAGTGAGCAGCAGGCGTTGCAGCAACAGCTAAAGCGTCAGCAGATTACATTGACTATTAAGCCATCTGCTAATGCCAATGCGGGACGCGCAACGCAGGGTACAGCGAGTACTGCTTATATTGCGTTTTTGGAAGAAGAAAGTGAATTCACTGACATCGAATCGCTAGCAGCGAAAGAGGTCAGTGTCGTGCCCAATCGTGAGAGTAGTTTGACATTGAATATTCCACAAAACGCACGTTTTATCGCAGTAAAAGTGGGATTGAGATATACCAAAAAGCGCTCACAGTTCCTTATTCCTATTACCAGCCTCAACTTTGATACCCCACTTACTCTGAATATTGGCGCATGTGATGTGAGTATCGTAGAAGGTATCAGCCCAGAGCAGGCACCCACATTTACCACCAAACTTAAATATTATCAGCAGCCGCTTGTCAGCTGTTCGTAGGAGATTGTCTTGAGTAAACACAAAGTACTATGGGGCGAGGGGCTATTCTTACGACCTCAGCATTTTCAGATTCAAGACACCTATCATGACTCGCAGCGAGCGTTGAGCATGATGCTGATGCATCCCTATGCTTACGGTGTATCGGATGTGCAGATCGACAAGCAACTTTTGGAAAGCAACCTATTAAGCTTTCAGAGTATTTATGCTGTACTGCCAGATGGCACGATATATCAGGCTCCCCGTACCGATACGTTACCAAAAGCCATTACGCTAGATACTCAAGACAATGGCGATGAAGTTTTTGTATTCTTGAGCTTAGAGATTGTCCATAGTGGTGGTAGTAATATACAGACAGACCACAGTGACAATCCCGCTCGCTATGTCAGAGGTGCTGTTGAGGCGCAGGATTTGTACAGTCAAGCCGCCGAAGCCGTTATTGATGTCGTTAAGTTATCACCTAGCTTACAGCTAAGTCATTCTGTGCAAGCGCCTAGTCAAGATACTGTATCTCTACTGGTTGCTAAGCTAGTGCGTACGACCCAAGGTGTTTATCAAGTGGACGATGATTACATCGTGCCGAGCGTACATATTACGAGTAATGCTGCGCTTGTGAGTCAGGTCTATCGTTTGATGACTATGATTAATACCAAGTCTACTTCGCTGTACGATCATCATCGTCAATCCAACAATGACTTACTAGAATTCCGATCTTCAGATATTGCTTCCTTTTGGTTGTTACATACACTGAATACGGCATATTCTCAGTTGAGTCATTTGTATAACAACGCTAAATTACATCCAGAGCGCCTCTATGAAGCGCTGCTAAATGTGGCCAGTCAGTTAGCGACTTTTAGCTCATTATATAAAGTAGGTGATTTGCCTGCTTATCATCATGATAATGCCAATGAGTCATTTGTGAGTATTATTCTGATCATTCGTGAGCTGCTTAATACGGTCATTGCGAGTAACTTTATATCGATTCCATTGCGTCAGAATAAGCCGTCTTACTATACTGGTGAGCTAGGCAGTGACAAGATTACGCGTGGCTCACAGCTGTATCTGTCTATTAGCTCGTCGCTACCAATGCATGAGCTCATCGATATCGTACCGCGCCGCTTTAAGATTGCGACCCCCGATTCAGTAGAGAAACGAGTCTTATCCGCGCTTCCAGGCTCACCTGTGTCACACGTCACTCAAGTGCCTAGTGCGATACCTGTGAGACCTGGATTCAGCTACTTTACTATTGAGCCGGTAGGTGAGCTGTATGACGAGATGCTAAAGTCTGAATCTATCTGTATCTATGTGCCGAATGGCTTTGATGACTTAAAAATTGAACTGATGGCTATCGTGCAGTAGTCTCTTTAATCGCTACTATCGTTTTCAATTTTGAGTGCAGCTTTATATAAACAGGCAAAGTGATTCTACTTAACGATTATCTATCAATGTATTTATATACCAATGTATCTATTAGTCTATACGTCAACAGTCGTTAAGGATTTCTATTCGTCAGTGCTTTTAAGTTAGTATTCGAAAACCAGCATTCGCAAACCAGCATTTACAAATTAGTATTCGCAAAATAACAAGCATTAGGAACAATCATGTCAGGGAATAATTCAACGGGTTCTGCGCCTTCGCTATTAGATTCAGGTGAGGTAGCCTCAAAAGTCTCAGCAACGGGCCTTGATAAACGTATCAGCAGCCAGTCGCTGGTTGATATCATGTATGACGGTTTTTATTTGGTGTTTTTACTGCGGAATCATTATTTCAGTACAGAGCCACGCAAATTTCGTCAAAAAATATATGATTTTTTAGATAAATTCGAGATGAATGCGCGCAAAAAAGGATTTCTGTCAGAAGATGTCCATGAAGCCAAGTACGCGTATTGTGCGTTGATTGATGAAACAATTATGACATCGCAAGAGCCAGAGTTTCAAACTCTCAAAGATTCTTGGGAGCTCAATCCGTTGCAATTGGATTTGTTTGGCTCACAAGTCGCTGGTAATGAGTTCTTCGACCGTCTAGATGGGCTGCGAGAGCAGGGGGAGAAACGTCTGCCAGCCCTAGAAGTTTACCACTACGCAATGCTGCTTGGTTTTCAAGGAAAGTATCGTTTAGAAGCACCTGAAAAAATCCGCTATCTTATCTCACGACTAGGTGATGAGATTGAACATCTACGCGGTAACAAAAACGAGTTTTCACCATTTTGGGCGATTCCTGATCAGATCAAACATACGCTTACGAGCGAAACGCCATTATGGATTATTTTGGCAGTGATGGCGGTATTATTGACAGTGATATTTGCAACCATGTGGCAATTTACCAATAGTTTCTCTAACGAGCAGCTGTCCGCCTATGATAATGTGATTCAAGAGAACAAAGAGCAGGCTCATATTTCGATTTTCTTACCTTAATGACAGCTATGCTGTGGTAAGTATGTAGAAGCTCTGAATAGATTCTACGAGCAGACAGCAATATAAGAAGGGCATTAGTATGGTTACTATTTTATATAGCGACTATTACTAATGCCTTTTTTGTGCGCATAGTATCTATTATTTGAACTGTATTGTCCGTCTTGCATATGTCGATTAAGAAAATAGCAGACATAAAAAAACCCTCATCAAATTGATGAGGGTTTTGGCAAATGCCATAATCGAATTAATAATAATTCAAAAAATTTACTACTAAAATGTGGCTCTCCAACCTGGGCTCGAACCAGGGACACACGGATTAACAGTCCGTTGCTCTACCAACTGAGCTATTGGAGAATAGGTTGCAAGTATTAAACACTCTTACAACGAGCTTAGAAAGTCTCTAACGAGTTCTTGCTAAGTGGGGCGTATTCTAGCAAAGATAAGAAATACGTCAAGCTTTTTTTGCATAATTTTCAAAGTTTATTATTTTAATTAGCTAATAAGGCATTTTTCGAGGTTTTTTCCCCAAAGAACTAGCCATTGCTAGGTGAATAAAAAAGACGCCACATACTCTCTATCTGGCATCTTCTCTAAGTGCTATCTTAATCTATCAATATATTTCTGAGCTTATCGCCTTTGAAGTTTATTCAGCAACGTCTAGATCCGCAACTGCTTGTTCGATACGTGACAATGCATCCTTTAGTGTGGCTTCATCAGTGGCGTAAGAGATACGCATGTAACCGCCAAGGCCGAATGCATCACCAGGTACGACTGCCACGCCAACCTTGTCTAATAACCATGCTGAGAACTCCGTGCATGACGACAGGCCAGCCGCTTTGATGAGCGGTACGATATTTGGATATACATAGAATGCGCCATCAGGACGCAGGCAAGTAATACCTTTAATGGCATTTAGGCCATTCACGACCAAATTACAGCGCTTCTCGAAAGCCGCTACCATTGGTTCTAGTACGCTTTGATCGCCACTGATAGCCGCTTCGGCAGCGACTTGACTGATAGAAGCTGGGCATGAGGTGGATTGTGATTGCACCTTTTTCATCGCACCAATTAGTTTGGCAGGCCCGCCAGCATAACCGATACGCCAGCCTGTCATGGCATAGGCTTTTGAGACGCCGTTCAAGATGATGGCGCGGTCTTTTAGCTCAGGTGCAGCATTCAAAATATTGTAGAACTTATCACCTGTCCAGCGGATATGCTCATACATATCATCTGAGGCTACATAGACTTGCGGATGCTTCTTTAAGACTTCAGCAATGGCTTTTAGCTCGTCTAACGTATAAATCATACCCGTTGGGTTAGAAGGGCTATTCAATACCAACATTTTGGTTTTATCGGTGATAGCTGCTTCTAACTGGTCGGCAGTGATTTTGAAGTTTTGCTCAGCAGGGCATTTGACAATGACGGGTACACCTTCTGCGATTATGACCATGTCAGGATAGCTGACCCAGTAAGGCGCAGGAATGATAACTTCGTCACCTGGATTGATAAAGGCTTGAGCAAGGTTAAAGAATGATTGCTTACCACCGGCCGATACTAAGATTTCATTAGGTTCATAGCTGATGTCATTGTCACGCTTGAATTTCTCAATAATGGCTTTTTTTAGCTCTGGCGTGCCATCAACAGCAGTGTACTTGGTGAAGCCATTATTAATGGCGTCAATCGCTGCTTTTTTGATGTGCTCTGGTGTATCAAAGTCAGGTTCGCCAGCGCCTAAGCCGATAATGTCTTTGCCCGCAGCCTTCATCTCTTTGGCTTTATTGGTAATGGCCATAGTCGGTGACGGCTTAATGCTGTTGACGCGGTTAGACAGTTGTATCTCGCTCATGAGGTATCCTTTTTATATTAGAGTGGCGTGGGTGAACAGCTGATATTGATTATATAACGTGTTGCATGAAACCAGTACACAACGTTGTAGGCGTGTCGAAGATGAGGTGGTTTTTTAAGCCGTTAAGACTATAAATAATACTCAATAATAAATGTGCTTTGACTGTAATATTGTAGCATCTAGGTATTTTGCTGTCCCAAGACACTAGGTTATGTCATCAACTCGGTCGACATTCAATTGATAGTTATATACATGAGCTAACAATGACTAAATTTTGCAAAATAGCTGCTTAGCGGTTCTATGTTATTCGCACTATATTGTCTGCGCTGTTTTTCTCTTCTAACTAACCTCTATCTAATTTTCACCAATATTTTATAGAATGAGGGTGGTGTCTTAATAATAGGAATTAATGTCATTATTCATAGCATTATCATTGACTAGATAAACCGGAAAAATTTGTACTCTTATACGTATTTTAATTGCGAAGTCACAACAATAAACCTGTATCGGTACACTATAATTATTTAGATTTCTTAAATAAAATAGGCATTATCTTAATGAAATGCGATTAATGTTATATACCAAAAACAATAATAACTGAGTATTTAATATCTGTTTAAGCGTTGACTTATATATTATAGAAGACATAACAAAGGATGCTGACAATGACAAACTCTCCCAAGAAACAATATATTCTCATCACTGGCGCAACATCAGGTATTGGCAATCAATTAGCTAAAGATTACTTGTTAGACGACCATCATGTCTATGCTGTTGGCCGTGATGATGTCGCATTGGCTGAGCTAAAATCATTGGGGGCAGAGACCATTGACTTGGACCTCATGGATCGAGAAAAGGTAGTTGAAGCTTTCGAGAAAATCGAAGTGGTTGATTTGGCGATTTGCGGTGCAGGTATGTGTGAATATCTAGATATGCCAAACTTTGATAGCGCGTCATTTATGAAGGTTATGACAGTGAATATGGGAACATTATCGCACGCTATTGAAGGTGTCTTACCTAAGTTAATTGCCTCAAAAGGTCGCTTGGTTGGTATTGGTTCAGCATCTGCTTATGTGCCTTTTGCCCGTGCTGAGGCTTATGGCAGCTCAAAGGCGGCCATTCATTACCTAATGAAAACGCTACAGATCAGTCTTGCACCGCATGATGTATCAGTCAGCTTAGTCGTGCCTGGTTTTGTCGAAACACCAATGACCAAACAAAATGATTTTCCGATGCCATTTATTCAGACGCCAGAGCAGGCAAGTCAAGCCATCCGTGACGGTATAGCTAGCGGGCATGATGTGATTGAATTTCCGAAGAAGCTAACTTTGCCATTGAAGGCGTTGGGTACATTACCAGATCTGGTATGGCAGCAAGTCAGTGGAAAGCTTAATAAAAAATAACTGATACTAGGGCGTGTCTTCAATTCACCCGATAGTCATCTAAATGTGCTAAAAATGGCTAAATCTTGCCAAACATCGTCAAATAGCTGGTTAATATCCCGATATTATCTGCGCTATTTTTCTTGTTTGACGGCAATTTATCTCATTTTTATCACCATTTTTGAAATGAAGACACGCCCTGAAGAGTCGTTCAAAATAAATCGCTAAAAACAAGTCGTCAAAAACAGATTGTTAAAAACCTACAAAGGAATGCATGTATGTCGTTTATCCGCCGTAAACGTAAGAACACAGAAACAGTCTCTAACGAAGCCAGCAACGTTTTGAAAAGTGCGTCTAGCGTCCAAGTCAAAAAGCGTATCGCTATTATTGGCTCGGGTGTGTCAGGATTGACTTGTGCTCATTACCTCGTGGCACAACATGACGTGACAGTGTTTGAAGCCAATGATTATATCGGCGGGCATGTGAATACGATTGATGTTGCACTCCAAGATGGCAAAAAAGCAAAAACGGGTAATGTGGAAACCAGTGCGATAGACACGGGATTTATTGTTTTTAACGAGCGTACCTATCCTAACTTCTTTCGGTTGTTATACGACTTAAAAGTACCGTTCCAATCGACAGACATGAGCTTTTCGGTAAAAAATACCGCACGTCATTTTGAATACAACGGTCATACGCTAAACACGTTACTATCGCAGCGCAAAAACGTGCTCAATCCAAAATTTTGGCGATTTATCAAAGATATCCTACAGTTCAATAAACACATCAAGCAGCTACGTCAAGACTATGAAACGGCACGTACTCAAGGTCAGGATATCAGCACCTTCACTGAGCAAACACTTGGTGGTTATCTCACGCAAAAAAACTACGGTAAACTGTTCACAGACAACTATCTGCTGCCAATGGTCTCTGCTATTTGGTCGACCAGCCTCGATGAGGTACAAGATTTCCCATTGGTGTTTTTTGCACAGTTCTTTGACAACCACGGCTTGCTCGATGTGGTCAATCGTCCACAGTGGTTCACGATTAAAGGCGGCTCAAAACAGTACGTCAATAAGTTAGTGCCACGCTTTATCAAAGCGGGTGGCGAAGTGCGAGTAAACAGCCCAGTACAGTCGGTAGTTCGTGATGGTGAGCAAGTATTATTGACAGTGCAAGATAAAGGCAACTCTGATAACAAGATCGAAAATTTTGTATTTGATGAAGTTATCTTTGCTTGTCATGCAGATACTGCGCTGAAGATTTTAAAAGATGCCAGTACAGAAGAGTCTGAAGTACTGAAACATTTCCGCTTTACCAAAAATACTGCCGTACTTCATACCGACACCAGTATCCTACCTAAAAAACCGCTGGCATGGGCAAGTTGGAACTACCTCATTGATGAAACAGCATCAGGCAACACGACGGAGACGGAGCAAGCTGTTGAAAGCGCACAAACCCCTTCTAAGCCCGTACTGACGTACCATATGAATATCCTGCAGCGACTCACCAAACAGCATAATTATCTAGTGACGCTTAATCCAGAAACCGTTGATAAAAATATCGATGACAAGCAAGTTATTAAAAGTATTGACTATAGCCATCCAGTTTTTGACCTCGCGATGATTGACGCTCAAACCCAATGGTCAAGTATCTCTAGTAACGGTTTGCATACGCACTTTTGCGGTGCCTATTGGTTCAATGGTTTTCATGAAGATGGTGTGCGTAGTGGTCTACGTGTATGTCAGGCATTGGGTCATGATATTGAGATAAAAGACGACGTTGACCTGGCTCACTTGCCTGATGCTGATAGTGCCCATACGCCATTCCGCTATAAAGACATGCCAGTAAAAGCAGATACTAAGTTACGCAAACTTAATAAGCGTGAAGTCATCACAGCGACCACCAATCAGGAGCTGGTTGAGTATGCTGAGCGTTTACAGTCTACCGTTATAGATAGTGGTCAGAAGAAAAAACGTGGCTTATTTGGCTATCGTAACTCGAAGTAATTTTAGAATTAAAATAAAAAACACCACTAAAGAGAGTGCTATGTCTAACGAAGACTACTCGTCTAACAGCGCCTTACCACATCAGTTGTTTCATGGGACAACATGGCATAGCCGGCTACTGCCTAGTGTGAATAAATTTGTCTACCCGTATCGCTATTGGGGAGTCAATATCAGCGCACTAACTGCAGGGCAGGAGCTTCCTGAAGTCAGTAAAAATATTTTTAGCAAAAATAGCCTTATAAAGAAATTGCCATTACAAGGGCTTTTAGCAAAAGGACTACCGTTATTCTCAGCAAATAAAAGAGCCTTGCAGCAGTTTTGCCCTGATGATTATTTGCAGAAATTAGAAGGTTTAAGCGGCAATGAGGATAACGACAATGACGGTACTAATGGCAATATTGATTTAAATCCTACTCAAGCACTCAATAATCGTCTGCGTGATGCTTTCGTTGAGTATTCGGGTAGCGCGCCGAAAGGCGATATGGTCGGCTTGCTAGTCTGTCGCAATGCGGGCATGTATTTTAGCCCAGTTAATTTCTATTTAGGATTTAACGAACAGCAGACCCCAACGCATCTGTTAGCTGAAGTTTCTAATACGCCATGGGACAAGCGTCATTGTTATGGGTTTTTACTCGATGGCGAAGACACAGAGTTCTGTCATGACAAGGATTTTCACGTATCGCCTTTTAATCCTATCGACCAGCTCTATCGTTGGCAGGTAAAGGTAAAAAAACAGCCAAATAACTGCTTGCAGGTTCGTATAGCCATTAATATCAGTGATGAGCGTGGTGAAGTGCTAAAAACGGGTGTAAAAATGACAGGCGTGCCGATGACCGAGGACTCTATACGCAAAAGCTTGCAACAAAATCCGCTAATGAACATGACATCTGTGACTCGTATCTATTGGCATGCTTTTAAACTTTATGCCGTCAAAAAAGTCCCTTATATTAATTATGATGAAAAGCTAGCAGATAGCCAACAGCAAAAATAAAACAGCTCAAAAGATAGCCATTAGCCATTTGAAGCCGTTAGCAATTTAAAGCCATTAATAATCCAAAAATCTCATGAATGTTAGACCAACCAATAAAGCATTTAGACAAGGATAAATACACGATGCCAGCCAGACTGACCGACCGAGCACCTGTTTCAACACTAGAGAAGTTAACTGCACAGATGAGTAAAGTGGTCAATGAGAGCGCTGTCTTGAAACCCGTCAGTGGCGGGGTCAATAAAGTGGCAAGAAAGTTGATATTTCACGCGTTGCAGCATATACAGTTTGGTAGCCTTACCGTCATCGAATCGTTTGGTAATGAGGCACCTAAGACCAGCTGTTTCGGCAGTGAGTCTACTACTGTAGCCAGCAGCTCGGCAGTGGGTCGTCACTCTTTGCATGTCACCTTGACCATCCATGATCCAGCTGTCTATCGACAACTGCTACTTGGTGGCTCTATTGCGTTAGCAGATAGCTATATCAATGGCGAGTGGGATACGAATGATTTGACAGGTTTGATTCGGTTGGCGGCTCGTAACTTGGCCGTATTGAATAAATTGGAGAATCGTTTTGCAGGTGTCAGTAAAGCCTTTGAAAAAGCCAAGCATCAGCTGCGTAGTAATGATAAGTCTGGCTCCAAGTCCAATATTTTAGCCCATTACGATTTGGGCAATGATATGTATCAGCGTTTTTTAGATGACACCATGATGTATTCATCAGCGGTATATCGTACGCCTGATGTGTCTCTTAGCGATGCTCAGCAGCATAAATTGGCACTCATTTGCCAGCGACTGCAGCTTAGTGCTGACGATCACGTGATTGAGATTGGTACAGGTTGGGGCGGTTTTGCTATTTATGCCGCCAAGCATTATGGCTGCCATGTCACCACAACGACCATCTCTGATGCCCAGTATGATGAGGCACAGCGTCGAGTCAAGGCGGCAGGTCTGTCTGATAAGATTACGCTACTCAAGCAAGACTATCGTGAGCTGACAGGACAATATGATAAATTGGTCAGTATTGAGATGATTGAAGCAGTCGGTCATGAATATTTACCGACGTTCTTTGCCAAGTGTAATAGTTTACTCAAGCCAACAGGGCTGATGGTGTTACAAGCAATCACTTTTAACGACCAAAACTATCAAGACTATGTAGGGTCAGTGGATTTTATCCAAACGCATATATTCCCAGGTGGCTGTTTGCTTTCAAACCAAGAGTTGACTACTCAATTCACAGAGCAGACCGACATGGTTATCAAGCAGCTTCATGACTACGGCTTTGATTATGCGCACACACTACGAGATTGGCGCCTAGCCTTTATGGAGCAGCGTGAAGAGATAGTCACGCTTGGTTATGATGAGGCGTTTATCCGTTTGTGGAACTTTTACTTTTGCTACTGTGAAGGGGGATTTTTAGAGCGCACTATCGGTGTGGTGCAGTTGACAGCAGTGAAGCCAAACAACATCGATATAATGCATTTCTCTGATTTGCCAGCTGCCGTCTTAAATCATAAAACAGTTTTGAACGATGAGACAGTCTTTAATGATGAAAACATGACAGACACCGCGACTGTGTAAATGTTTTGATGTGGATATGGTTTCGTTTTAGCGCTCGTAAGGTCTCATAACGCATTAACCGTTTGAGACTTACGTGCTGAGATATTTTATATTGTTTGATTAGCGCGTCTATCAAGGAACCCTGAATAGCGTGTCACCGCTAACGCCTCATCGACATTATAATTTTCTACGTTTTTATTCATTTTATAAGAGGTGATATTATGGGTTACGTTTTTATTTATCTCGCCGCTGTGGTTATCTTTTTGGGTGTTGACGCTGTTTGGTTGACGACTATGAAAGGCGCTTTTTATGAGTCGCGCATTGGTCACTTGTTGGCTGACGAGCCAAACATGATGGCTGCTGGCGTGTTCTATATGTTTTATATATTGGCACTTTGTATTTTGATTCTGTATCCACAAATCAAGGCAGGCGCTTCAATTGGTCATATATTCTTGCTTGGTGGTTTAATTGGGCTTATGGCTTATGGCACTTATGATTTTACCAATTTAGCATTATATAAAGGCTTTACGTTAGATACAGCGTTGGTTGATTTTGTATGGGGTGGCGTCTTGACAGGTACGGTAAGCGCAGTTGTTGCATGGTTGGCTTATCGCTTTCATTGGCTCAGCTAAATATTATTAAGTCATTAAATCTGTCATACTGGCATGCAAATATATACAAATAAAATTTCTAAAAATAAGGATCATCATGCCACAATCTAACACCAGCACATCCGCTCAAAAAGCTCCTTTGAATAGTGAGCTATATATGTCGATACTTATGACACCTGATATGGCAAATTTTATTGGGAATGTGCATGGTGGTGATTTGTTAAAGATGCTTGATCAGGTCGCTTATGCCTGTGCCAGTCGCTATAGCGGTAACTATGTGGTGACACTGTCTGTCGACCAAGTGATGTTTCGAGAGCCTATCTATGTGGGTGAACTGGTGACCTTTGCTGCCAGTGTAAACTATGTGGGAAATACGTCGATGGAGATTGGCATTCGTGTCGAAGCGGAAGATGTGCGTGGTCGTACGGTCCGTCATACCAATAGTTGTTACTTTACGATGGTCGCTATCGATGATAAAGGTAAGCCAACAGCAGTGCCACCACTTGAGATTAAAAACAATCTGCAACAGTGCCGTGCTGATGCTGCGTTAGAGCGAAAAAACTTGCGTATGCAAAGCTCACATCGTCCAAGTTGCGACCTAAAATAAATGGTCGGAGAGTTGGATAGCGATTATGAGCGTTAAAGTAATAGGAATATAGGTAAGGGGTTAATTTACTGTTCCTATGTTCCTATGTTCCTATGTTCCTATGTTCCTATGTATGTATCTAATTATCGTAAAATGATTATCGTAAAATAATTATCCTAAATCTACTATATCGTTGAGTATCTAAATATCTATGTTTAACCCGTCTGTATTGAGGCTACTATGAATCTGAAGCCGCCAAAAACCAATTCGCAAGACACTTCTATCGCTCAACCAACAACACGAATCGCACGTGGTGTTGGTATGGATATAGTGGACTCTGATAATGCCACTAGTGAAGGTGAGCAACACTCTGGCTCATTGACGACAGTACTGATTGCTGTTGGGGCCAATCTTATTATTGCTATTGCAAAAACCGTTGCGGCAGTTATGACGGGCTCTGCTTCTATGATAGCGGAGTCCGCACACTCTTGGGCTGATGCAGGCAACGGCACTTTGTTAATTGTTGCAGAAAAAAAGGCAGTTAAACCTGCCGATAGCAGTCACCCATTAGGCTACGGCAAAGAATCTTATGTCTGGTCGATGATTGCCGCTTTTGGTGTCTTTATGGCAGGCTCTATTGTCTCCATTTATACGGGTATCACCGAATGGAATGCTGCGGAGAGCGAGACCAACTATACCATTGGCTTTATTATATTGGCGGTGGCATTTGTACTCGAAGGGTTTTCATTAGGGCAAGCTTATTTACAAAGCAAAAAGCACGGTGAAGTGATTAATGTCAGTGCTATCGGTTATGTGATCAATACATCTAACCCAACGTTACGTGGTGTATTCTTTGAGGACTTGGCCGCTGTCATTGGCTTGGCGGTTGCGGCTGCTTCGATGGGCATGCATGCTTATACTGGACAGCCATTTTGGGATGCACTAGGTTCTATCATCGTTGGAATATTATTGGGCGCTGTAGCAATATTCTTGATTAGCCGTAACCGTGACTTTTTGGTTGGTTATAAGGTGTCAGAGAGAATACATAACTACGCATTGAGCGAATTGCTCGAACATTCAGATATTGACAGTGTCTCATATCTACATTTAGAGTGGGTAGGACCCAAAAAAATATTTATGGTAGCAGCAGTGGACATCGCTGGTAATCAAAAAGAAAAAGAGATTGCCCAAAAATTCGAAATTATTGAAAGTCAATTCCGTGCCAATCCATTATTTCAAGAAGTCATATTGACACTGTCAGTACCAAATGCAGATGTTTTGCTCTTGCCCGACAGTCCGCTAGAAACTTAACCCATCATGATAAAGTGATAGTCATATGAAAACTATATTAAAGAACGCTATGCTAAAGAGTACTATATTAAAAAATACTGTATTTGCTGTCTCGTTGAGCGTTAGCACTGTTGGCTTGATGACCGTGCCTACTTTATCGGCACAAGCAGCTGTGCCAACAAATGAGTCTCTATTAAACTTAGTAAAAGTGACTAAAGTTGTAGAGATGATGAACGACATGTCTAGTGATAGTGGGATTACCGATCAAGTGACGCAGTCCATGTTATCTTCGCTACCTAATGAAAATTTGAGTGCAGATCAGCGCCAACGTTTAGAAGAAATCGTCAGTAAATACAGTAAAGAGATGACAAACAATGGCGATAGAGAAAGCGTGAATCAACAAGTTATACAGGTCTATATGGATACGGCGAAACAGCACTTTGACCAAACAGAGGTTGATGCACAGATAGCATTTTATAGTAGTAAAGCAGGTCAAAGTATTATTAATAAGCAGCCGGCTATGATGAAAGATTATATGACAAAAGTGATGCCTATCGTTATGGAGGCTACGATGGAAAAGGTACAAGATATTATGCCGAGAATGGCTGCAGATATTAAAGCCCTTAAACTTGAAGAATAACTTAGATCGTTATTCGTCTTAAAACTTACATATTCTCCAAACTGTTTATAGAAAAGTTTTAAGGCATAAAAAAGGTCGCCATAGTTGGCGACCTTTTTTTGTGTTCTAAATTTACGCTTCAAATGCTCGGTAAGTTGTCTGCTTATTACTTGCGAGGATTACTTATTAAGGTTACTTACTAGGAGCGTTCGCACCGATGAACCATGCATCTTTATCAATGATACGACTGGCTTCTGTAAATAAATCAGCGGTATCTTCATCACCTGCATCGCCAGCAGTAGTAATTGCCTTACGCAATGTTTCAGCTACTTTCTTGTAGCGGCTAGTCAGCTCACGGACATGTTGATCGACTTCAGTGATATCAGTTGGATAATCGTCTAGGATAGACTCTTTTACCACACGACTGGCCAAACCGTTTGGTTGACCGCCTAAGATTACAATACGTTCAGCAATAGTATCTGATACTTCAAGGATACGGTCTGATGTGTCATCTAATAACTGATGCACACCGATAAAGCCAGTACCTTGTAGGTTCCAATGACACTGCTTACCGTCTAACGTTAAATCAATGACGTTAGCTAAATTTGCATTTAACAGCTCTACCATGTTTTTGGCTGTTTCGTCTGATATTCCACTTGCGTAACGTTCTCTCATATCTTACTCCGTTATCTATTTTGTTTTATTGAATCGAATGTTTAACTTATTCTTATTTAATATGTTGTATTAGTACTGCTTGTTGATTCGTTATGAATAATAGCAGTTTAAATCGCTATTGGAACCCTCAAGCGTTAGGCTTTGTTGAGTGGTCGTGTAAAGAGTTTGTTAACCATGAAAAGCTTTGTAAATATAGCCAAAATTATGTAAGTTTTTTACAACTGCCTTAGACTTTTTGCCAAAACAGGCGTATACAATATCGGTTTTGTGCACCTATATATAAGCTAAAACTAGTACCCATTAGCATCGTATCCAGCCCATGATTGTCCTTTAAAAACGAACACTCAGACCCCATATTGTTTTAAACCTTACCTCATTATAAAAATTAGGAAGAAAGCCATTATGCGTATGCCTGAACCGCGCTCATCGCGTCAGTTAAATCAATTGGCCACTCAGCTCCAAGGCGAAGCTGAAATTAGTGGTGTCAATGCGTCAGGGACGCAAATATCGAGCCGTGCCTTTGAGATGGTCACGGATTTTGAGCCGGCAGGCGATCAGCCACAAGCCATCAAAAAGCTGGTCAACGGTATCAATTCTGGTATGGATGAGCAGTTGTTATTGGGTGTGACGGGTTCTGGTAAGACATATACCATGGCGAAGGTCATCTCTGAGACGCAGCGCCCAACCATTATCATGGCGCATAATAAAACCCTTGCCGCTCAGCTATATGGTGAGTTCAAATCATTCTTCCCCAACAATGCGGTTGAATACTTTGTCAGTTATTATGACTACTATCAGCCTGAAGCTTATGTTGCAGCGAGTGACACTTTTATTGAAAAAGACAGTGCCATCAACGATCATATTGATCAGATGCGTCTATCAGCCACGCGTGCTCTATTAGAGCGTCGTGATGCGATTATCGTGGCGTCAGTATCTTGTATCTATGGTTTGGGTGATCCTGAAAGCTATCTAAAAATGCTACTGCATGTGGTTGTGGGCGATCAAATAGACCGTACAGCGACGATTAAGCGCCTAGTTGAAATGCAGTATATGCGTAACGAGTTGGATTTTGGCCGTGGTACGTATCGCTTGCGTGGTGAACTGTTAGATATCTATCCGGCTGAGTCTGAGCAATTGGCCGTTCGGGTGCATTTGTTTGACAATGAAGTGGAAAAGATCACTTGGTTCGATCCACTGACGGGCAAGACTGTGCGTAGCGTGCCGCGTATTACCATTTATCCAAAGTCGCACTATGTGACGCCGCGCAATAAATTAGAAGCTGCTAGCCATACCATTCGAGAAGAGCTAGAGCCACGTCTTGAGTATTTCCGTGAGAATAATAAGCTCATTGAAGCACAGCGTCTCAAAGAGCGTACGCAATATGATCTTGAGATGATACAGCAGCTCGGCTACTGTAACGGCATCGAAAACTACTCGCAGCATCTGTCTGGCCGTCCGTCAGGCGAAGCGCCACCGACGTTGTTTGATTATATTCCAGAAGATGCACTGCTGTTCCTTGATGAATCACACGTAACCGTCTCGCAAATTGGGGCGATGTACAAAGGCGATAGATCACGTAAAGAAAACTTGGTGAATTACGGTTTCCGTCTACCAAGTGCAATGAATAACCGCCCGATGAAGTTTGAAGAGTGGGAGCGTATCAAGCCGAAAACTATTTATGTGAGCGCCACGCCAGCCTTATATGAGTTAGAGCACAGTGAGCAAGTGGTCGAGCAGGTGGTACGCCCAACGGGTTTGATTGATCCAGAGATTGAGATACGTCCCGTATTGACGCAAGTCGATGATGTGCTATCGGAAATTACCAAACGCCGCGAAAAAGATGAGCGTGTATTGATTACCACATTGACCAAGCGCATGTCAGAGGATCTGACCAGCTACCTAAAAGAATACGATGTCAAAGTCGCATATCTCCATTCAGATATCGATACCGTCGAGCGTATGCAGATTATTCATGAGTTACGTACAGGTGTGCATGATGTGCTGGTCGGTATCAACCTGTTGCGTGAAGGTTTGGATATGCCAGAGGTGTCGTTGGTTGCGATATTTGATGCTGATAAAGAAGGTTTCTTGCGTTCTGAGCGTGCCTTAATTCAGACCATTGGACGAGCCGCACGTCATATCAATGGTAAAGCCATTCTATATGCGGACCGCATTACCAACAGTATGCAAAAGGCGATAGACGAGACTGACCGTCGCCGTGAAAAACAAGTGGCGTTTAACCTTGAGCACAATATCACGCCGAAAGGTGCGCGTCGTAGTATCACGGATAAAATCGATACCGGTGACGATCAGAATGCCAATGACAATCAAGTGATTCCAATCAAGAGCAATCTGCCTGATGTCGATATTAGCATCTTACGTAGCCCTGATTTGCTTGCCAAAGAAATCAGCCGTCTTGAGAAGCTTATGAAACAGATGTCTCGTGACTTGAAGTTCGAGGATGCAGCGAAGACGCGTGACAAAGTGTTAGAGTTAAAAGCACATTTAATCTAAGGCGTGTTTTGGCTTTTATTCAATAATATAAATGATGAGTTACATATTCTGTAGCTCATCTTTTTATGCATCATTTGATATCAGAATCCTTGTAATAATAATCGATGCCACTTACCATATCAGCACTTATGCAAGTGAGTCTTTCCATCCATAAATCATATCATTCCAAATAACGACAGCAGTGACTAACAGTCGTAAGAACTTTCAGTCGCAAGCATTTTGTCTAATAGACTTTGCGAGTCTAATACTGACACTGCGAATTCAATATTTGGTATGAGTACTAACTAGGCGTATTTATATTGTGCTTACCAATAATTTAATAGAATTAAACTCTAACGAAAACTCACTAGGTATGGCAAACTCTGCCAAACAAGCCGTTATCGACTCTTTGAACATCGGGTTTCGTTATCCGGACGAACAACGTGCTGCCCTTATCAGCCGAATTGCTGATATAAACGGCGTTACGGAAAACCAAATCTCTCTAGGCTGCGGCTCTAGCGAAAACATCCGTACGGTTGTACAGATGCTGAAAAACAAAGCCTTGAGAGAAGGCAAAAACTTTCAAATAGTCGTACCGCATCCAACGTTTGCCTATGCTGAATTATATGCGACTTCTATTAATGTGCCTGTGGTAAAAGTACCGTTAACGCCTGAAAGCTATTCTCTTGATTTACAAAAAATGCAAAAAGTGGCTGATGACTTTGACGGAATAAGCTTATTTTATCTCTGCAATCCTAACAATCCAACCGCGACGATTACTGATACGAATAAGCTTAAAGAATGGGTAGGAGCGGCACCAGACCATCATTATTTTTTATTAGATGAGGCATACTCAGAGTATGTGACCGATTCAAGTTTTGAGAGTGGTGTTGCCTGGATACGAGAAGAGTATTCAGAAAATATCGTTGTAGTGCGTACTTTTTCAAAGCTGTGCGCGCTCGCAGGCATGCGTATCGGCTATGCAGTTGCTAGCCCGCAAATGACTGCTAAGCTAGAGGCATTTATATCAATTGATAATACCAATCTATCAGGTGCTGTTGCCGCGATGGCGACCTTAGATGACGAAGCATTTTTAGCATTGAGTTTACGTACTGCCAACCAGTCCCGCCAGATGGTCGAGCAGACGTTAGATGAGCTTGGTCTGCGTTACCTACCATCGCAGGCCAGCTTTATATTCCATGAGATAAAAGGCGATGTGCAAACCTATATCGATAGAATGCGTGAGCATGGTATAGCAGTCGGTCGTGAGTTTGCGCCTATTACTGGTTTCAATCGCTTAACGCTTGGTCGACCTGATGAAATGGCAGTATTTGTAGAAGTGCTTAAGTCATTTCGTGAAAAGGGTTGGGTGTGATTTGAATTGTGTTAAATGCTAAATTTAAGAATTATTTTTACTAACCATAAACGCATGTTTACACATTGCCCCTTAACAAACATCCTTCCATCTAATAGGATAAGCAAACACAGTATATAGCTGTTTTTGACTCATCAAGATCAAAAAATATTAGATAAAAAGGACATAATTATAATGGACGTTAAAGCATTATTTAAAAAGGGCATAGAAAAACAGTTACTGGATGTGGATGACTATATATTTAAGCCTGAGCTGATAGAGATGACGGTTGAAGAAGGGGAGTTGACCTGCGTGCTAAACAGCGATGGTAGTGTCAATATTTTCTATACTAAGGCGGGAATCACTGACGTCAGAGCAGCGGCTCGAAAGCATCCTTTTACTTCTTTTGCGACTGAGCTACATCATGGAATTTATGATGATGTCATCGACGATGTGGTAGGTAACGTAAATGATATTATAGACAGTCACTCTAAGTATTTCCGTCGCAGCAAAGTCTTACCTGTTACGCCTGCACTAGGAGGCAGTGATGCGATTATTACAGAGGCTGATAAATACTAGATATCGTCTTTAACTGATGTTGATAATTCAATTATTATAATGATTTATAAGTTTGATAAAAAGGGCTAGGTTATCATCGATAACCTAGCCCTTTTTTATGCGTCTACATATCGTTAGTAAGTGATCTATTTAACGAGACTGGTGTAGCAGCTTTGTAGTGATTTGGCGACCACGGTAGCGACCAATTCAGTGCGATAGCTTGAGTCTATTGCAGCATTGCCCAATTCAACCATAGTTACTTGTTGAGGTGCTTGCTCACTGACGCAGCCACAAACGTTGGTTTTAACAGTTTCTTGTTGCGCATCAGTCATCGCAACACTAGCAACGCGCCATGCATTTTGTTTTTCGATTTCGCTGCGGCATTGCGTATCGATGGCTGATGTAAATATATTCATACCAATACTACTTGCAGTTGTCATGGCTGTGCTAGCAGTAGTGCCAGTACCTGTAGTCGTACCAGTGCCTGTTGATGTACAGCCAGCTAGAGCAAGAGTGGCAAGCATAGCGGTCGAAGCTAGGAGTTTTTTCACAGAGTTATCCTTTAAAGTTTTTATGCGCTTTTGAAGCATGTATTTGATAGCAATTAATATTGGTCAGTCGAAACTTATTTTCGTCCTGAGCAAGTTGTATATTATCAGCAAAATACGTTAATAACACTATCAATGGTTACTTAAGAAAAATCAAGCCACTTTTTATGTTAATCCAGCCATGCATAAGGATGATAGTAATTATGCTATTCACAACCGACATATCCCGCCAGTTAACAACATAAAAAAACCAGCAAAGACAAATAGTCTAAGCTGGTTCTTGATGTTATTTAATGAGTGCCTTTATACATTTTTACCATGCTGTTTGGTTTGAATTTCTTTTGCTAGCTTGTAGCATTCATTGATATGGTCATTAGCAATTTTTTTGAAAATCATATAGCCCATGGTTGCTGCAACCATTTGACCACCCAATGGGATAAATTTCGTCACTTGCTTGGCAGCGATACGACCACCGAAGCCTTGTACTGTCTTTTTTACGATACCACGTGTCGCCATTAGACCTGCGAAGTCAACGGTACGGTCTTTTAAAGCGCCCCAATGAACGGCTCGTGACTCTAAATCAACAGCTGACTGACGATCTTCAATTAAACCGAAACGCTCACTGATATCAGGCAATAGCTGGGTAAGCATGCCCGCATCCACAGCAACATCAAAGAAAGGCACAGGAACGATGGCAACACCAGCAGAGTACTTCGCGCGTTTTTTGACCAACTTTTGACATTCTTTTTTTGTTTGTTCCAGGTCTAAGCTAGGATCTATCGTATTTGGTAGTTTTTCGGCGTTTGGTGTGGTTTTCATAAAGGTTCCTTATAAATAATTGAAGTAAGTAATTAAAATAATACACTCTAAAATATCGAATTATAGTTTTAATGAATAACAAATATCTCAGTTGCTATCTATTTTATGGATTTATAAGAGGCATACAATCATTGCTTTGTAGCAAAATGCAGATAAATACAGTTACTGTGCACCGTTTTTGTAAACTGGCTGTCTTGTAGCGCATTGATATGGTCTAAGAATGGCTTGTTTTATATAGACATTAAAATATGATTAATATGGTCAATCCTCTATAAAAGAGTGACAGCGTTGACCTCGCTTGAAGTATCACATATCAATCTACACTCATCGCTTCACGATCAGTAGATGAAGCAATATAAAGATATTGTTCATCGCACGTAACAGATACGCTTTGCTTAAACCCTGCATTACCTATTGATTGTACAATCACATGCTATCGCAATGAGGTAATCTTACATTAGCGATTAAATATGATTTATCAGGCTTGGATTACCCCTCTGGTGTTGGTTTTGAATCCGGCTTGTGCTCGGCGCTATTAGCGCTTCGCGAGTATTTTACCGTCATACTTGCAGTATCGAGTGTAATATCTTTTACAGCGGCGAGTAATGCTGAGCGATCTACTTTTGTATTGCTATTAAAGGTAACCGGTGCAGATAACGCGTACACAGTATAAGTATAGCTTTTTTCACCTGGGCCTTTAGAGCAAGGAGGCGCGTATTGGTTCAAATCGTTTACGCTATTAGAGCCTACTTCACCGAGAGTTTCGTCCGCTTTAATTTGTGTTTTATCAGCGGCAATATTGTACATGGTCCAATACCAATGCATTCCTTCAGGTGCTTTATGATCCATAATTAACGCATAATATTTGGTTGCGTTAGGCGCACCGCTCCAGTTAAGTGGAGGGCTAATGCTTTGCCCATCGCACGTATAAGTAATAGGCAAGTCACCGCCATCAATTACTTTCGAGCTCGTTAGCGTAAAATCATTGAGGTTCGATTGTTCAAGCGATTGGCTGCTTTGGTCATTGCAGGCACTTAAGGTTACGCAGCACAGTGCACTAAGTAAAAATGCATAGGTATTTTTCATCATTCAAAAATCCAAAGATTGAGAGTACATAAAAAGAATTAGCCATGAAGAGTGTAGCTCTTACATGTAGGGCAATTATGTAGTTTTGAACTTTTTTGTGTTTATTAAGTGATAATGCGTGAGCTGTCCACGTGGATAAGAAGTCGTATATAAGCGCTTGGTTATAGATATAAATATTAACGTAAGCATGCGCTTTGTTTTATTCAGTTAAATAACGCAAAAATCCTCAACTCCCACATTCTAAAATATCGAATTGTAGTTTTAACGAATAACAAATATCTCAGTTGCTGTCTATTTTATAGATTTATAAAAGGCAGACAATCATTGCTTGTAGCAAATGCAGAAAAATACAGTGCACTGTGCACCGTTTTTGTAAACTGGCTGTCTTATAGCGTATTGAGATGGCCTAAGAATGACCTGTAACCTCGCTTGAAGTATCATATATACAGATGCACTCGGTTGCCTTGTCTCTCTTTTAAACTGAATCAACGTCATACATAAAAATGATAAACCGTCCCGCTAGAAATGACCATTGTGACCTTTTACTAAAGCCAGTAGAATACACCCATGCTAAATTTAACCCCCCGTTATACCAGCACTCGCGTCGACGAGTTGCCCACCGCGCTGCAGCCACTTGCTGCTCAATCATTAACGCTTGCCCGCCTATATGCTGGTCGAGGTATCACTGATCCCGATGAGCTTGAGACAGGACTAGCAGGTCTACTGCCTGCAGAGATGCTACATGGCGTTACTGAAGCAGTACGCTTGTTAGATATTGCCATTGATGATGGTCAACGTATCCTGATTGTGGGTGACTTCGACTGTGATGGTGCAACCAGTACCGTACTGATGATGCGTGCGCTCACAAAGATGGGCGCAGTCGTTGATTTTTTAGTGCCTGATAGGTTTAAGTACGGTTATGGTCTGACACCAGAGATTGTCGAGTTGGGTATTGAGACTTATCGCCCTGACATGATAGTGACGGTGGATAATGGTATATCAAGCCATGAGGGTGTGGCTCGTGCGCAGGCCGATGGCATCACTGTCATTATCACTGACCATCATCTTACGACCAAACAGACACCACCCGCTGAAGCTGTGGTCAATCCCAATCAGCTCGGTTGTGACTTCACCAGTAAGGCACTAGTAGGTGTGGGCGTGGCATTCTATGTGCTTGGACGCTTGGCCAAGCTGCGCCGAGAGGCTGGTAAGTCTACCGTACAAGTCAGTCAATATTTAGATTTGGTAGCGCTTGGGACGATTGCTGATGTTGGGGTACTAGATAAAAACAATCGTATCTTAGTACATCATGGGTTGAATGCTATCCGTCAGGGGCGCTGCTGTCTAGGTATCTTAGCCTTACTTGAGCAGGCTGGTCGTGATCCCAAGCAATTGCATGCACAAGACTTTGGGTTTGTCTTGGGACCACGTATCAATGCTGCGGGTCGCATGGACAATATGCGCATCGGTATTGAGTGCTTATTGACGGAAGATTGGAGCACCGCACAGCGATTGGCGCAAGAGCTTGAGCAATTGAACCGTACCCGTCGTCAGGTAGAGGGTGAGATGCGGACGCAAGCAGACAGCATTGTAGCAGCGTTGGCAGTGGAGACGGATAACGATATAGATGAAGCCAGTGATATCATCATCCAAATGAAGCCTGAGAAGAAGGCTGTTAACGGTGCTGAGTCTAATAGTGCTAAGCCTAGTATTGCTGAAAGAAGCATCATTTTGTATCAAGATGACTGGCATCAGGGAGTCATTGGTATTGTCGCTGGTCGCCTAAAAGAGAGCCACTATTTACCTAGCATCGTTTTTGCACCAGCAGATACTGAGCGCACCGATGAAGACAGCGCCATCAAAGGCTCGGCACGTTCTATCGCTGGCGTGCATATTCGTGATGCGATTGAACAAGTGGCCGAGCGTTATCCTGAGTTGATTACTCACTTTGGTGGACATGCGATGGCAGCAGGTTTAACGATTAAGCGCGGCAACTTTGATGGTTTTGTGACGGCCTTTAATGAAGTCATGGCGCAGATGGATGATGAGGTGTTTGCTGAGCAGAAATTCACTGATGGACCCTTGCAGGCCAGTGACTTTAGCTTATGGTTCGCTGAACACTTGGCGGATGCCAGTATTTGGGGTCATGGTTTTGCACCGCCGATATTTGATGGGATATTCGAAGTGCTAAGTTTTAAAGTTTTAAAGGATAAACATCTGAAACTGTCATTACGCTATCCCGATGTACAGTATCCAATTGAAGCGATTTACTTTAATTTTGATAGCGATGTATGGGATTACCGTGCCGAGCAGGTACATTTGTTATTTCAGCTAGACATCAACGAGTGGAATGGTAAGCAAAGCCTACAGCTGATGGTCAAAGACTTGGCTGTGGTAGAGCAGGGCTAAGGTTATAAGGTATCAGTGCGTTTGAGTTTGAGTGCACTTATAGCATTTGTTGCTTGTTACTTGTTGCTTTTTGATTGGATATCAGTACTTCCATTCCAGGGCTGGAAATTGCCAATCGTAGCGTATTGCCATCATGCGTAAGGTGAAAATCGTACTCATGGTGGCGATATCAGTAATCCAATCTGTCACACCCAAATTGCTTAGCGCAAAGTAGAGAATACCACCAGTCAAGGCTGCGGTGATATAAATCTCTTGCTGTAATACCAGTGGAATCTCATTGCAGATCATATCGCGGATGATACCGCCGACGATAATGGTAATAACTCCAAGTAATAATGCCACGGGTACATTCGTGCCCATGCTATCGGCAACCTTGATACCGATTAAGGTAAACGCTGCCAGCCCGATAGTATCTGAGAGTTTGAGAAACTTATCAACGCGTTTAGAGTTGGGATGGAAGAATATCTGCATCACGAGTGACGATATCGTAATAACGGTCAAGTAGCTCATATCCACCATCCAAAAAAGCGGATGACGATCCAAAATCACATCACGCACAGTACCACCGCCGATAGCTGTGACAATAGACACTAGCAAACAACCAAAGACATCGAAATTCTTATGTTTGGCCAGTATCGTGCCTGAAACGCTGCAAGCGATGATGCCGATCATATCAAATAAATATATCAAAGAGCGCGGATCAAAAGTAGTGATTAGGACGGCAGGGTCCAATGCGATAGATAGCATAAGCAAGTCTCACTAGTTTTTGATAATGATAAATCGATATGATAATTGTTAAATCTACAGCCGTTTTTACTTTAAGTGGCCAAGCGACTAAGCAGCTAGGCGACTAAGCAACTAGGCGAATAGAAGGCAGGTGCCAGTCGTATTTAAGCGCTAACATGCGTACCGCAAAGATGACGAAGAGCATAATAAATTCGTTGATACTGGTACCCACTCCTAAATACTGTAAGCATAAATAAGTAACAGACCCAGCGATACTGGCAGTAATATAAATCTCACGTTGCAGCACTAAGGGAATCTCATTACAGATAATATCGCGTAGTAGGCCACCGAGAATAGCCGTCCATACCCCCATCATGATGGCAATAATAGGCGACATGTCTTGCGTCAACGCGATTTTAAAGCCAATGACACTAAACGCTGCCAGACCAACGGCATCAAAGAGTTTTAATGCATTGTCGATCTTATGATATAGATGGAAAAATATTTGTAAGATGAGTGATGTCACAGTAATGACAATCACATAGTTGAGGTCAGTCATCCAAAATAGTGGATGACGGTCTAGCGCCATGTCTCGTAATGTACCACCGCCGATGGCATTGACCATGGCTACCAAGATACATCCCGCAATGTCAAAACCTTTATGCTGCGCCAGCAAAGTTCCTGCAATCGCGCACGCAATGATACCAATCATGTCCAATAAATATAATAAAATATCAGGGAAAATTAAAGCATTAACCATGGTTATATTACCAAATCGTGTTTATCAAAGTGATTAAGTGTTTTTTGAGCTGTCACTATGTGCGTGACTCAGACGGAAAGCTGAGTATTAGACCCAGACCGTTTAGCCATCTTTTGCAAATAGAATCAACCCAACAATAATGAGAGCAATACCTATTAATCCCATCATCGATGGCAGACTGCTATTGAGCAATAACATGCCACCAATCAAGGCAAATATCACCTCACTGGCTTGCGTGGCATCAACACCAGCCACTTCGCTTGATGTTTCTGCTTTTTCACGGGCATATAAGAAAATACTAGTGGCTGCCACACCTGCCAATAAAGCAACCAGTAACGTATTAAATACTTGCTTCGTCTCGGGCAATTCAGGATGAACGATAAGACCCAATACCAACCAAAATGGCACAGTACCCAAGGTCATGAGCCATACCTTATTAAAAGCATTTTGCAGTAAAGTGGTTTGGATAGCGGGAATTTTTGCAATTAAGCCTTGCAGTAGAGAAGGGGTTGGTTCGGCTAAGACAGCATCTGTCGTATGAGCAATACTGATTGAGTCTGTTGGGTAGTGAGTATCAATAGCAGATAAAGGCGGCAGCTCAGTTTCCGCCGTCTGGTCAGTTGCTTGATGGATCGCTTGCATCGGAGCTTGTGATTCAGTATTTTTCTGCTTGGTATTATAAGAGACCTGCCAAACTAACTGGTTACCAATGGGGTAGCTAAAGGCTGCTACTAAAGCAGGCAAAGCACCGTAAAGCAGCATGTCTTTCATAGGTACGGCATCAGCACCCAATACAGAGGCGGCATGTATACCTTCACTAATGTTAACCAGCACTACACCGAAAAACACCAATAGTGCATAAGCGATGAATTTCTTATCAAACCGCTGGCCAAATACTAGTAAGACGAGCAGACTTGCGACAACGGTAAACATAAAGGTTGCCGCAACG
Organism: Psychrobacter sp. NZS113; assembly: GCF_015864825.1. GTDB lineage: Bacteria > Pseudomonadota > Gammaproteobacteria > Pseudomonadales > Moraxellaceae > Psychrobacter. The sequence goes on along the minus strand of NZ_JADYWL010000004.1, from coordinate 112,225 downwards.
ACCCAGCCCGCAGCATGATCTGCCGCGTAGCATATGCCTGTATAGAAAACACCAAAGCCAATACTACCGGTAATGCACCAAAAACCCCAATGTTGACGAAAGATAGTGAGCAGCTCTCTAATACGTCCAAAGCCATGTTGCATAACGATAATGGCGGTGAGAATCAACCACATAAATAAATAGCGAAGGCTGGCTGACCAAAACCAATGTCCACCAGCCGCACTCATTAGCTCATTTAGGATAAACGTCGAGCTAAAAAATGCGCCCGATAATAACCCCAATAAAATGAGTTTGACCATAACTCTATCCTTACACTTGCTTCGCTAGTTATTTAAAGTGTCTATTTACACTTTTATATTGCTATTTGCCTTTGGCATCTGCCCAAATAATTTTATGCAACTGTAATTGGAAGCGTACAGGTAGCGCATCCACCAACATCCACTCTGCAAGCTCACGAGCTAGTACCGGTACTTCAGGGCTAGGCAAGTTTTTACTAGCATCTTCACTGATGTCATCTGCGACGTTGAACATCGGAGAAAACCATACGGTACCAACTAACTCGTGTAGCTTATGCTTGGTCAACATAGCTTTTGCCCAGTCGTAATCGGTACGATTCATAATGACGAATTTTATTTGGTCATGCTGAGTGAGATAGTCGAGGTTAGACCACAGGTTTTTATCGACTTCGCCTGAGCTTGGCGTTTTAAGATCCATCACTTTGCTGACAGCTGGCGGTACATTTTCTACCGTGAGCGCGCCTGCTGTCTCAAGCGAGATTTCATAATCATCGTTCAGCAAACGTTTCAGTAGTTCAATGGCATTCGGCTGCGCTAGTGGCTCTCCGCCAGTCAAACAGATGCGCTTGCATGGATAGCCTTTGATGGTCTCGATGATAGTTTCTAATGACTGACGCTCACCACCTGTAAATGCATATTCGGTATCGCAATACACGCAGCGCAGTGGACAGCCCGTTAGGCGCACAAATATCGTTGGCAGACCTGAGGTGATGGCTTCCCCTTGCAAGGAATAAAAAATCTCTGTCAGACGTAGACCTGCTTCAGGATCAGTGACAGGGATGGCGGCTGTGCGTAATAGTGATTCACTCATAATATGTCAAATACAGTTAAAGATTGATAAGGCGATTAGGCATCTATCAATCGTAATAAAAAGGCGGGTTCTGATATGGGGATTTTGCGTTTGGATAAAGCCAAACTAAAGAAAAGGATTATAACGCACCACCCTCTATTAAGCTGCAAAAAAGACGCTGAAGTTTTCTTCAGCGTCTTTAATAAAGATGATCTGTCGCTGTCCGTACTGTTTGGGTACGAGACTATAAGTATCAGAAATACTAGGCTAAGCGTAATAGCTCATTGACTGATGTTTTTGCACGAGTTTGCGCATCTACTTTTTTCACGATGATAGCAGCATACAAGCTGTGAGTACCATCTTCTGACGGTAAGCTACCTGGTACGACAACTGAGCCAGCTGGTACACGGCCACGATGAATCTCGCCAGTTTCGCGATCATAAATGCGGGTAGATTGACCGATGAACACACCCATAGAGATGACAGAACCTTCTTCTACGATAACGCCTTCAACGATTTCAGAGCGTGCACCGATGAAGCAGTTGTCTTCGATGATGGTTGGATTAGCTTGCAATGGTTCAAGAACACCGCCGATGCCAACACCGCCTGATAGATGGACGTTTTTACCGATTTGGGCACATGAGCCAACGGTCGCCCACGTGTCAACCATGGCGCCTTGATCAACGTAAGCACCAATATTGACATACGATGGCATTAATACCGCACCAGCTGCGATGAAAGAGCCTTTACGAGCTACGGCTGGTGGTACCACACGTACGCCAGCTTCTTTAAACTGCGCTTCTGTCCAATCAGCAAATTTAGTCGGCACTTTGTCATAAAACTGCACATGCTCACCAGCGGCCTGAACATAGTTGTCGTTTAAGCGGAAAGACAGTAATACCGCCTTTTTCGCCCACTGGTTGACGACCCATTCACCGTCTTTCTTTTCTGCAACACGTAGGCTACCGTTATCTAGTTGCTCAAGCACTTGCTCGACAGCATCGCGTACGTCTTGTGGCATAGTACTTGGGCTGTATTCGTTACGGTTTTCAAAGGCTTGTTCGATGGTTTGTTGTAATGACATAAAAAATCCTAACGTTAGTTAAAGGTAGTTAAAAAATACATCGTACTTATAGTTAAATGTTTGCTTAGTTTTGGACTAAGATTTTACTTGCCGTATTGTCGCTAATTTAACAACTTTTAGCAAACGAGTTCACTGTGAACCTCGGCATTGAGGTTAATTATCCGACGTATTACTCTCAATCCACTCCAAGATATCTTGATAAACGATTTTATGGTCTTTTTCGTGTAGTGGCTCATGGCGCATATTAGGGTAGAGTTGAATATCTACGTTATTAAAGTTTCTCTTGTTTAAGCGAGTGACGATTTTGCGGATACCATGACCCATATCTCCAATGGGATCATCTTCACCGCTGATGAATAACATCGGGAAGTTTTTGGCAATCGTCGTCGCCCAGTTTTTATTCAAGCCTGTTTCCATTAGAGAAAACAACGTCATAAAGCCATTGTTGGTAAAGTCAAAGCCCGTTAATGGATCTGCTTCGTAGATTTCGATGGCGGCAGGGTCTTCAGTTAACCATGCAAATTCTGATGAAGAGATGCGATCTTCAAGCTTGCTATTCAATACCTTGTTCATCACTTTGGCAAACACAGGATTTTGTTTTCTTGAGGCGACTTTTGCCAGTATTTTATTGACGGGCAGTAGTACTTTAGTCAATGGATTGGCATCTGCTGTGCCCATTAAAATAGCGCCAGAAAAAGTGCCTGCATGATGCTTGAGGACGTTGCGGATAATGAACGAACCCATTGAATGACCCAAGACAAAATGCGGCACGTCAGGATGGCGATTTTTTAGGGTATCGGCCATAATAATCACGTCTTTCAACAAGGATTGAACCGGATGCTCTTCGCCAAAAAATCCTAAATCCTTTTCTGTTTTGATGGTTTTCCCATGACCAAGATGATCATAAGTGACCACTGAAACACCATGATCTGCCAAAAACTGAGCAAATTCTGCATAACGTCCGCTATGCTCTGCCATACCATGCACAATTAATAATGTGGCCTTTACTTCTGTCTTTTCATCGCTGGGCTCAAAAAATTCGTGATGCAAATAGTGAATGTTATCAGAGGAGAGAATGTGATCGTTAGCGGTATCGATATTGGTACTCATATAAGATTCCTTGATTACTTATAATTGTCATTAAGGGGTTCGATGGTTATGTTCAGATGATAGGCTACGCAGAGCAATCTGTCATGCGGCTATAATAATGTCCTATTGTACTGGTCGTTAGTAAGTAATTTCACCCTATTTTATTGTTTTTATCACCATTTTCAAAATAAGAGCAAGCCTTAGCGTAGTAAGTACTCTTGAAGCTAGATAAGACATTTACGCTCTTACTGTTAGCCTGTAACAGATTTGTTTTATTTATATGCTATTTTTAAATGGATTTTTGAAGCTATACCTATTTGTAAATCTCAAATAGACCCTAATGCTTATTTGGAATAAAAGATAAAATCCATACGATTAGTTATCAATGATTATTCATAATCAGGTATGATTGATTAGATAAATGTTAAAGTGGGCAAGTAAGATCTAAGCTGTTTTTTTTAAAATAGTCAGTAAAAGCAATGTGTTGCTATTATTTTCTAATGTTCGTTTTTGCGTTGCTATCCTTTTTTAGTTGTACCGCCAACAGGATTTTATACCACCATGAAATCAACTATCGAGTTACTTGAGCATACTGACTTTCCAACGATAAAACGGCATCAATTGACGATATTGCAAGTCAATATGGGCTACTTATGCAATATGTCCTGTGTACATTGCCATGTGGCTGCTAGTCCTTATCGTACAGAGATGATGTCACGTGAATTGGTCGAGTTGATACCTAAGGTGTTGCAAGCACAAAATATCGACACGCTTGATTTGACGGGCGGTGCGCCTGAGATGCACGAGGATTTTAAGTATTTGGTCAAGGCCGCCCGTGCTTTAGGTGTCAAAGTTATAGACCGCTGTAATCTGACCATTCTTATGGAAGAGGGTTATGAAGATATGGCGCAGTTTTTGGCAGACAATCAGGTAGAGGTGGTGGCCTCATTGCCATGCTATTCCCTAGAAAATGTAGACAAACAGCGCGGCAAGGGCGCGTTTGACGACAGTATATTGGGATTACAGAAGCTTAATAGTTTGGGTTATGGCAAGCCTGACTCAAGCCTGACACTGAATTTGGTCTTCAATCCGCAAGGTGCCACACTACCGCCCAATCAGCAGCAGTTGGAAGCCGATTATAAGCGGGAGCTAAAAGAGCATTTCGATATTGAGTTTAATCAACTGTTTGCACTGACTAATATGCCGATTCAGCGTTTTGGGGCAGTGCTATTGGCCAAGGATCAATTCCACCCTTATATGACACTGCTCAAAGACAACTATGTCGCTGCCAATGTAGCTGATGTTATGTGCCGATCAACCATTAGCGTCAATTGGTTGGGCGAGCTATTTGATTGTGATTTTAATCAACAGCTAGAAATACCCGTACCCAATAAATCGCGTCGACATTTAAACGATCTGTTAACCCAAAACCCTTCTGGTGATGAAATTGCTATTGCTGATCATTGTTATGGCTGCACCGCAGGACAGGGCAGTAGCTGTGGTGGCGCATTAGAAGAAGAGGTAGTAGAGCCAGTGCTAGTAGACACGCCCTAGTACTTTTAATACAAGGACTTTTGGCATAAGTAGTTTTAGCATATATAAAAAACAATTTAGACAAAAAATAATCAGTGTAAACGGAGTAAGTATTATGTCGGTATTTAATTTTTCAGCGAAGACATTGTTCGCGCAACCAGTGATTGCTACGACTATTTTATTAGCAAGCGTGGCGGCTCATGCTGATTTTAACCATCAAAGCTGGGATAGCTTGTTAAATAAGAACGTAACCATGACCAATGGTGGCAAAGCTTCTGTTGTGAACTATGCCGGTATGAAGGCAGACAAAGCTAAGCTCACCAGTTATCTTAATTCAGCAAGTAAAGTATCGCAGTCAGAATTTAATCGTTGGAGTAAAAACGAGCAGTTGGCATTTTTAATCAATGTTTATAATGCTGGCACGGTCGATTTGGTACTAACAAAATATCCAAATATTAAGTCTATCAAGGATATTGGCAGCGTTTTGAGCTCACCATGGAAGCAAGAGTTTATTCCATTATTGGGCAAAACACGTTCGCTTGACGACATCGAGCATAATCTTATTCGTGGCTCTAAGCGTTACAACGATCCGCGCATTCACTTCGCCGTTAACTGCGCCAGTATTGGCTGCCCTGCATTACAAGATGATGCTTTCACTGGCAAAGGTTTGGACGGGCAATTAGAGCAAGCTACCTCAAAATTTTTGGCAGACAGTAGCCGCAATCGTCTAAAAGGTAATACGCTGAGTGTATCACCAATCTTCAAATGGTATAAAGAAGACTTTGAGACCAATTGGCGCAGTACCAACGATTTGGAAGGATTTTTGGGTCGTTACTCTTCATCATTGGGATTGAGCAAATCCCAAACCGCTGACTTAAAGCAAGGCAAAATCAAAATCAGTTATACCGATTACAATTGGAACTTAAATAAAAAGTAACTCTAGATTTTGGTCGATACAGGTGCTGGTCTTTATCAAAGATAGGCGAAACTGATGATGATTCATTAAAATGGTGCATTTATTGGACATCTCTATCATCATTCCGTTGCTCAATGAAGCGGACAATATGCCGCAGCTCATTGCTCATATTAATGGTCTATATCCACCGCCATCACAAGTGATAGTGGTGGATGGTGGCTCGACGGATGATTCGGTTGGTATTGCTAGACGTTTATTAAATGATTTATCAAGTGTGGCGCAGCCTACTATAGACTGGCAAGTGATTGAATCCGTAGCAGGACGTGCTCGGCAAATGAATACGGGCGCTAGGCAAGCAACAGAGGATGTTTTGCTATTTTTACATGCTGATACCGAGTTACCAATTGAGGCGATAGATAACATTCAGCAGGCAATGACTCAGTATGACTGGGGACGTTTCGATGTGCGTCTAGACAGCCGTGATCTATTATTAAAAATCGTCGCCATGATGATCAATAAGCGTTCACGCTTAGTGAGTATCGCCACGGGTGATCAAGCGATTTTTATCAAAAGGTCTTTGTTTGAGCGAATGAATGGCTATGCCGACCAGCCATTGATGGAAGATGTTGAGCTCTGTAAGCGGCTCAAACGAATTGCCCGACCTGCTTGTTTAAAGAATAAAGTAACAACATCAGCTCGGCGTTGGCAGCAACATGGTACGTGGCGGACGATTTTCTTGATGTGGCATTTGCGCTTTGATTATTGGCGTGGCGTATCACCTGATAATTTAACGCAGCGCTACTATCGTTGAATCCAAATGACTTCGATTGCCTTGATGCTCGTTTAAACCGAATCAACGATATAAACATTAATACCTAATACCCCTTTAGATTAAGGATGCGCCCTAGCATGACTGAGCATTCAAGCCCTCACAAAACCCGTACGATAACCGATGCACAAGCACAATACCCAGACACCTGTGTCATATTGTTTGCCAAATATCCAGCGCGTGATATGGCAAAAACGCGCCTGCAACCAGCCCTAGGCGTAGAGGGCGCTGCTCGTATGGCAAGACAATTGCTGTTGCATAGTGTCGAGCAAGCAGTCGCTACTGATTTTGTCGTTGAGCTATGTGTCAGTCCAGCAGCGATAGAGCCTTGCTGGCAAACCCTTAATTTGCCTGACTCACTGCAGTGGTCGACTCAAGCAGATGGCGACTTGGGCACGCGTTTAATCACAGCAAGTCAAGATGCCCTGAAAAGATACCAAAAAATCGTATTGATAGGCTCTGACTGTCCCAGTCTGACGGCAGAGCGTATTCAGACAGCAGTACAGCAGCTCGATGCCCATGATGCGGTTATGACCCCAGCGACTGATGGTGGCTATGTGTTATTCGGGTTTAAGCAATTTGATGGCAGTCTGTTTTCAGATATCGTCTGGAGTACAGCTAGTGTGGCAACTGTGACCCGGCAGCGTGTGGCGGATTTGGGTTGGACATTGGCATTGTTAGCGCCGCTACATGATATTGACGAGCCTGCAGATTTAGAGCATCTGCCATCAGATTGGCTTAAGTTTGCTCAATAGCTATGACCATACGAACAACTAGATGACGGTCGGCACCCGCTTGTCATGGATGTATTTATACCGTATTGCTTTATTTTTTATGATGTTTACTCAGATTTTAACCAGGTTTTACTCTCAATAAGGATATTGTTATGCATGACGTCGTGCAAAATTACTATGGTAAAGAGTTACAAAGTACCGATGATCTAAAAACCTCAGCGTGTTGTGATGTGAGCAATATGCCAGAGTGGCTCAAGCCATTATTGGCCAATATCCATGATGAAGTGCTGAGTCGCTATTATGGATGCGGGCTGGTGTGTCCTGCACTGCTCGAGGGTTGCCGAATTTTAGACTTGGGCAGTGGTTCAGGCCGTGACGTCTATGCATTGGCGCAATTGGTGGGCGAGAGTGGGCATGTGGTCGGCGTCGATATGACCGATGAGCAGCTGGCCGTTGCCAAAGAGCATCAGCAATATCACATCGACAAGTTTGGTTATGACAATGTGACTTTTTTACATGGCTATATCGAAAAGCTAGATGAGCTCAATCTTGCAGATGCTAGCTTCGATATTATTGTCTCAAATTGCGTGATTAATCTCTCACCAGACAAAGCAGCCGTCATGGCCAGTGTGCAGCGCTTACTTAAGCCTGGCGGCGAGTTTTATTTTTCTGATGTGTATGCTGATCGCCGTATTCCACAACATTTAGTCGATGATCCAGTCTTGTATGGCGAGTGTTTGAGCGGCGCGTTGTATTGGAAGGACTTTACCCGTTTGTCACGAGACGCAGGATTTTTAGACGTACGTTTGGTCGAGGATCGTCCGCTTGAGATTACTGGTCCTGCCTTGGCGGCAAAAATTGGTGATATTCAGTTTTTTTCTGCTACTTATCGTTTGTTTAAGATTGCAGCGCTCGAAGATGCTTGCGAAGATCATGGTCAAGCGGTGATATATAAAGGCTCTATCGAGCAATCACCGCACCGTTTTGATCTTGATAAACATCATGCTATTGAAGCGGGTCGGGTATTTCCAGTGTGTGGCAATACGTTTAGAATGCTAAAAGAGTCTCGCTTTGCACCGCATTTTGAGTTTATTGGTGATGACAGTCGTCACTATGGTATTTTTGCCGGCTGCGGTGAGCTGATGCCATTTAACCAGTCTGTGATATCAACCTCTGGATTAGGTGGTTGTTGTTAAAACTAAGAGATTGACATTAGCAAAGGCCATTAATTTACTTAATGGCCTTTTTTATGAGTCATTCGTTGCTGATGTTTGTGTATTGGCAGACACTATAGAAATAGCGTTTTACTGTTTGATCGATTGATTTTCGGTTAGATACTCATTTATCGACATGTTTATCAATGTTTAGGAAGTAATGCTGCCAGTCTGATTTTGGTTGTGTCGTCCATCGTATCTACTGACGTCACTAATGCCTGAGCAAGCGCATTATGTGCAATTGAGTCAGGCGATTCAGCGGCAATCAAAGAAACAGCTTCCTTAATCACTTTTTGAGCATTGTCGGCATTTTTCATGAGATTTTTTATCGCGTAGTCTGCACTGACAGCTTCTTCAGTCGGATGCCAACAATCAAAATCTGTCACTAAGGCCAACGTGGCATAGGCAATACTCGCTTCACGTGCCAATTTGGCTTCTGGCATATTAGTCATACCGATAATATCTGCCTGCATCTGACGATACCACTCTGACTCCGCACGAGTTGAGAACTGTGGACCTTCGATACAGACATAGGTCGCTTTTGAGTGACTGGTGCCTTCTGCAATATCTGCATTGTCATAAGCACGCGTCAAGAGTTCTGCTAGGGCAGGGCAAAGCGGATCGGCCATTGATACATGAGCGACTGCACCCGCGCCAAAAAAAGTATTCACTCGCTGCTTGGTCATATCAATCATTTGATCTGGAATGACCATATCTAGTGGCTTAAGCGATTCTCGTAGAGAGCCTACTGCTGATACGGACACGATGTAGCGCACCCCAAGCGTTTTTAACGCATAAATATTGGCACGATAAGGCACTTCAGACGGCGTCAGTCTATGACCTTGACCATGCCTCGTCAAAAAAGCAACGGTCACACCTTCTAACTCACCAAGGACAATGTCATCAGAGGGGCTGCCAAAGGGCGTATCAATAGTAATATGACGCTTGTTGATGAGCGCATCCATTTGATACAACCCGCTACCCCCAATGATAGCGATATCTGCAGATAGTGGTGCTTGTTCTATAGAGGTTGTCATAAGTGTTATCCAATTTAGTTGTCGAAGACAACCGTGCTAATGTAGAAGAAATTTCTTGCTATTGGCGCTTATTAATATTTAAAGAAAATATAGCAGAAATTGAGTGGTAATAGTAAGCAATCAAAAATAAGTACTGGGTCAAATTTTATGCGTTATCTATAACAATATATTGTCACAATTAAAGTAGATGCTGCCTCAGATAGGTAGTATGTGTCATCCATATCTGGTTTTGATAAAGGTTTGTACTACCCTCAAACTTTGCTTGGATAGTTGATGATCGAAACTTAGTTTTATATAGAGAAACTATGTGCATATTCAGATTTGATGATAAAACACTAGCATGCCTTCAAACAGCTTTAAATATAAGGTATTGAAAGTAAAAGAGAAGATAAGCTTTGGTTTATTTATTGTTAAAATTACTATATTATTACAAGTCTGTAACGCATCAATGTATATGTGTTGATGCAACTAGATATATTAAATTGATTATTTCAAGGATGAATTCCATGCTCAACTCTTTCAAGTCCCCGTTATTATTGTCAGCGATGCTAAGCGCCACGTTAGGCCTAGCTGCATGTTCAGAAAGTAGTGATACTACAGCCACTGATAGTACCGCAACGGATAGCGCTGCGACGGACACTGCCGCTGATAAGCTAGATACAAAATTCCTTACCATCGCTACTGGTGGCGCTTCTGGCCCTTATAACATCATTGGTACGTCATTATCTGAACTTTATGTCAAAACATTTGGGGTCAACTCAAAGACTCAAACCACGGGTGCATCAGTCGAAAACGTTAACCTGTTGACCCAAGGTAAAGTCGATATGGTATTGGCACTCAGTGACGTAGTCACGGATGCAATCGAAGGTAAAAACAACTTTGAGAAGCCAATCACTAACATCCAACAGATTGCTGTTTTATATCCTAATGTCGTGCAAATCGTCACGTCAAAAAAATCTGGTATCAAAACTATTGAAGATTTGAGAGGCAAGCGTATTGCTGTGGGTGATCAAGGTTCTGGTACTGAAGTAAATGCTCGCACGTTATTGGAAGGGTTTGGTATCACGTATGACGATGTCACTGTTGATTATCTAGGCTTCGCTGAAGCGGCCGATGGTATGAAAGCAGGTAAAATTGAAGCAGCCTTCTTTAGTAGTGGTCTTCCAAACTCATCTTTGATGGAGCTTGAGCAGGGCTTAGACTTACAGATTGTCAGCATCGACCAAGACAAGCTAAAAGAAATCATCGCGACCAAGCCTTATTTCAAAACCTTTGAGATTCCTGCTGGCACGTATGGCAACGAAGCCGCTATCCCAACGGCAGCAATCATGAATGCGCTATTGGTTAGCTCTGATCTATCTGAAGCTGATGGTTATAAGTTAACCAAAACGTTATTTGATAATTTGGAAAGTCTAAAAACAGCTCACCAAGCGGCTAACGATATCAGCTTAGAGACAGCACGTGATGGCATGGTCGCTCCAATTCATCCTGGCGCTAAAAAGTACTATGACGAACAAGCAGCCAAATAATTCATTGTGGTTATCGACTGGCGCAGCATTTATTGCCGCGCTGGTTTTTTTTACGTTATGGATGGGGGTTATTCTCCAGCCTGTCGTTGAAGTGCGCGTCGCAGGAGTAGAAGGTGCTGATGATACAGTTTGTTATTTCGTTGAGTCTGACTTTCAACTGCGATGGATACATTCTGTAGAAAAACAATGGTGGGAGGAGCAGTACCAACGTATTGACGAAAGCCGTACGGAAAAAGGTGCACTGCTACTGACCACAACCTATTTTGAAGCTTTCGGTGCAGGTACTCCTTCCACCGAAATGCTTGCTCCTGTACAAAAACCTGGCTATCTGGGTTACCAAATCAATGAGAAGTTACCTAATCTCAATTGGGTGGTATCCAGACTGACCAAAGGTGAGATTGATTATGGCGACCATCGTGTTTTAATACATCAGTTGGTGCCAGATTATTCTGAAGTAACGATCATGCCGAAAATGTATGGTTTCATTGATAGATTTAACAAGGACTTTTGTCATGACATCCCAAGTGACGGATCACGGTAGCGTAACTACCAAGCCAGACGCTCATGTTGATACCGACGCTGAAGCTGCGGCAATCAACAAAGCAGTATTGGAAAAATATGACCGAGAGTCAATCACGCGTCATATTACTCAAGGACCAGTGAAGTATTTGATCGCTGGGGTTTGTATACTCTATTCACTGTTTCACCTCTATATTACCTTTAATCCGATGCCAGCGTTATTACAGCGTTCTGTACACGTAGGCGTTGGTTTTGCATTAATTTTCTTGATTTTCCCCGCGAGTAAAAAAAGCAGCCGCCAGCGCGTGGCATGGTATGACTGGATTTGGTTTGCGCTGTCGTTATCTGGCATGGGCTATCTAATATATGAGTATCAAGATATTGTGACCTCGCGTGGCGGTATGGCCAACCAAGTCGATGTGATATTTTCATTGATTACGGTGGTCTGTGTGCTAGAGGGTAGTCGCCGTATCACTGGTTGGATTTTACCGATCTTAGCAGGGATATTTTTGGCGTATCCATTTGTCAGTCATTTGGATTTTATGCCTGATAGATTATTGACTCGTCCTTATGATATGGGCGATATCTTTGGTCAATTATTCTTAAAAACCGAAGGCTTATACTCTGTTGCGATTGGTGCATCGGTAACGTTCATTTTCCTATTCATTCTCTTTGGCGCGTTCTTAGCACGCTCGGGAATGGGGCAGCTGTTCAATGATTTGGCATTGGCCATCGCGGGTCACAAAAAAGGCGGCCCTGCAAAAGTAGCGGTCATTTCTAGTGGCTTTATGGGCAGTATCAACGGCTCTGCGTTATCAAACGTGGTCAGTACCGGTGCTTTCACCATTCCGTTGATGAAAAAGGTCGGCTATCACAAAGATTTTGCGGGTGCCGTTGAGGCAAGTGCCTCTGTTGGCGGGCAGATATTACCGCCAATTATGGGTGCGAGTGCGTTCATCATGGCCGAGACAACAGGCTTACCTTATAGCACAATTGCATTGGCAGCCTTACTGCCCGCGATTTTGTACTATTTGGGCGTGATTGCACAGGTGCATTTCCGCGCTGGACGCCGTGATCTAAAAGGCATCGCGAAAGAAAACTTGCCAGCGGTAAAAGAAGTACTAAAAGCCCGTGGTCATATGCTACTACCGATTGTGTTTTTGGTTTTCTTATTAATCAAAAACGTGCCAGTTGGCTATGCAGCGGCTTATACCATTGGGTTCACCGTTGTGATCAGTATGTTACGTGCTGAGACTCGCATGGGGTTGTCTGATATCTTAGGCGCACTAGAGGATGGTGCTCGCCAGTCACTAGCGGTCATGGCGGCTTGTGCGGTCGTCGGTATTATCATCGGGGTCGTTAGTTTGACCAGCTTTGGTACGGTGATGACCTCATCTATCGTCACATTAGGCGCAGGGTCATTATTCTTTACGCTCATCTTAACCATGTTGGCATCGATGGTTTTAGGCATGGGACTACCTTCTATTCCTGCCTATATCATTACGGCGACAATGGCAGCACCTGCACTAGCTGGCTTTGATATTCCAATTTTATCAGCGCATATGTTTGTATTCTATTTTGGTATCTTTGCCAATATTACACCGCCTGTGTGTCTGGCAGCCTTTGCTGGTGCTGGTATATCAGGTGGCGATCCGATGAGAACGGGCTTCTTGTCGCTGAAACTTGCCCTTGCTGGATTCATCGTGCCGTTTATGTTTATCTACAACCCGACGATGCTAATGATAGATCCAACAGGTTTGGCAGTCACGGCGAAAGATTTCCCACTGCCTCCTATTGTAGATATCATTACCGTGGTAGTAACGTCAATCACTGGTGTGATTGCACTAAGCGCTGCGCTTGAGGGATATTTCAGAGGCGGAATGAATACGCTTACCCGTGTTATCTTGGTGGTTGGAGCATTGTTGTTGATTTATCCTGAGATCATCACTGGTGTTGCAGGCGCTGTTATTGTGCTTGGTATTGCTGTGTTTAATATTAAGACGAGTGAAGCACCGACACCGACGTTAAGTGTCTAGCTTTTAGGTATTGATATTTAATTAAGTTACAAAAAAAGGGTGAATAACAAATTTGTTATTCACCCTTTTTCTATGCTCAGTAGCTTTTCTTAGCGAACGCTTTTACATCAGCTGTATGGTCAGATTAGCAACCAAGTTTACCTTCTGCCGCCAATGCTTTTTTGCTACGGATTGGTGCAGGGCAGTCTTCGCCGTAGTACTGACGATCTGCAAAGTAGCTTGAACGTACCATTGGACCTGCCCAAATATTAAAGAATCCGATCTTTTTGCCGTAGTCCATATAACGTTGGAACTCATCTGGATGGACATAGCGATCAACAGGCGCATGGTTTTTACTAGGTTGTAGATACTGACCAACCGTAATCATATCCACATTATGTGCCTTTAAATCGTCAAGCAGCGCATAAATCTCTTCTTCGGTCTCACCAAGGCCAACCATAAAGCCACATTTGGTAGCGATATCTGGACGGCGCTCTTTATACAGCTTAAGCAAGTCGAGTGAATGCTGATAATCAGAACCTGGACGGAACGCTTTGTACAAACGCGGTACCGTTTCGATGTTATGGTTAAAGACATCTGGCGGCGTTTCCGTTAGCAAATCCAATGCAATATCCATACGACCACGAAAATCAGGCACCAATATCTCAATTAAGCAGTTCGGGCTAAGCGCACGTGATTCGTTGAGTACTTCAACGAAATGCATAGCACCGCCATCTTTTAGATCATCACGATCCACAGAAGTAATGACTGCATACTTGAGCTTCAAGCCTTCAATTGTCTCAGCAGTATGGCGTGGCTCATCAGCATCTAGCTCATTTGGACGACCATGGCCGACATCACAGAACGGGCAGCGACGCGTACAGATATCACCCATAATCATAAAGGTCGCCGTACCATCAGCGAAGCACTGTGGCAGGTTAGGGCAGGCGGCTTCTTCACAGACGGTATAAAGCTTTTGCTCACGCAAAGTGGCTTTGATACGGGCTACTTCAGCAGGCGATGACATCTTGACCCGAATCCAATCTGGCTTTTTCTTTGCCTCGATGGTCGGGATCACTTTAATTGGGATACGGGCAACTTTATCGTATCCACGCAGCTTCTCGCCTTGAATGGCTTTTTTGGGTTTGGCCTTAGCAGCAGGTACATAGGTTTGTACGGCAATTGTCATAATAAAATTATCTCTTAACCCTTTATCTTATAAGGGTTTATGGAATTATTAGAATGTGTTGTGAGTGAGGACATTATAACAGAAATTCAAGGGGTAGCTTTTAATCAATCTTGTTAAGATTACTACGACTTATCTCTTTACCATAGTTTTAAATATCTATGTCAATATCCAACTCATTCAGGATTTCTATGGCGGCACGAAACGCTTCTTGGGTAGCAGGTGCGCCGCAGTAGGGCAAGCTATGCATGAGCACTTCTCGAATCTCAGCGACACTGGCACCATTATTGATAGCGCCTCGAATATGTCCTTTTAGCTCATTTGGGCTTTTTTGGGCAATTAAAAAAGCGATAGTGATCAATGATCGATATTTGCGTGGTAATACGGAGTCCTCTTGCCACGTGCTACCCCACGCATGCTCAATGATCCAATTCTGTAATGGCTGAGTGAACCCATTCGCGCTATCCAGTGAGCGTTTGACATGTTGCTCACCCATTACCTCGGTGCGAACTTTTAGACCGTTGTCATAAT
The DNA here is from genome assembly GCF_015864825.1 of Psychrobacter sp. NZS113. Lineage (GTDB taxonomy): Bacteria > Pseudomonadota > Gammaproteobacteria > Pseudomonadales > Moraxellaceae > Psychrobacter. The sequence goes on along the minus strand of NZ_JADYWL010000004.1, from coordinate 96,923 downwards.
TGGCATTGTTTTCTTTATCATTCATTTTATTATCCTCACTGGCGGTTTATATGTGCTAGCTATGTATGCTAATGATATATGTATGCTAATGATATGTGCTACTTTATTAAGCTGCTGTGCTAGAGTGCATTAAATGACTAAAGCGCATTTGAAAAAAAGCATGTTTGAAAAATAATATCTTATAGAAGAGTATAGCAGGCACGTAGCGTCTATTTAATCGAAAATCATAAAGCAGTCGATGAGCGTAGTAATAGACGTATAAATTATAAAAGACCATTCAAGCGTACTATTGACGGTACTATTTTTATAATAAATGTCCAATATGGCCTTATTCTAAGCCTTTTCCAAGCTGAGCCATTAACATTTAGAGCGTTTTGAGCTATGATTGCACAGATAATTATTCCATCTAGTACATGGACGCAGGCTGTCATACTGACTACCCAACGTAATGTGCTAAACACCAACTAACGAGGACGACTATTGTGTTAGAAGCTTATCGTAAACATGTCGAAGAACGTGCTGAGCTAGGAACGGTTCCGCTACCACTGAATGAAAAACAAGTAGCAGAGTTGGTTGAGCTATTAAAAACGCCACCTGCAGGCGAAGATGCATTCTTGATGAACTTGCTAGAAAATCGTATTCCTGCTGGTGTTGACCAAGCTGCTTACGTTAAAGCGGCATTTTTAGCTGCGATCCTTAAGGGTGAAACATCATCACCACTTATCAGCAAGCAAAAAGCAGTTGAAATCTTAGGCACCATGCAAGGTGGCTACAACGTTCAGCCATTGGTTGCTGCACTAGATGATAGCGATGTTGCACAAGATGCTGCTGAAGCATTGAAAAAGACTTTGCTAGTATTTGACGCGTTCAATGACGTGACTGAAAAAGCAGAAGCGGGCAACACTATTGCAAAAGAAGTCGTTCAATCTTGGGCAGATGCTGAGTGGTTCTTGAACCGCGCTGCAGTACCAGAAAAAACAACTTATACAACGTTCAAAGTAACTGGCGAAACCAACACAGATGACTTGTCACCTGCGCAAGATGCATGGAGCCGTCCAGACATCCCATTGCATTCATTAGCCATGCACAAAAACTCTCGTGACGGCATCAATGCTGATGACGAAGGCGTCGTTGGCCCAATGAAGCAAATCGAAGAGCTGAAAAAACTAGGCCATCAATTGGCTTATGTTGGTGATGTTGTCGGTACGGGTTCTAGCCGTAAGTCTGCAACCAACTCAGTGTTGTGGTTGATGGGTGATGATATCCCTAACGTACCAAACAAACGTGGCGGTGGTCTAGTACTTGGTAACAACATCGCGCCTATCTTCTTTAACACGATGGAAGATTCTGGTGCATTGCCAATCGAAAAAGTAGCGGTTGATAACCTAAACATGGGTGATGTATTTGACATCTATCCGTACGAAGGCAAAATCACTAAGCATGACTCTGACGAAGTATTGTCAACGTTTGAGCTAAACTCGCCAACGTTGCTTGACGAAGTTCGTGCTGGTGGCCGTATTCCATTGATCGTTGGTCGTGGCCTGACCAATCGTGCTCGTGAATACATGGGTCTTGGTCATTCAGATATCTTTGCTAAACCAGAAGAGCCAGTTGATACTGGTAAAGGCTTTACCCTTGCGCAAAAAATGGTTGGTAAAGCTTGTGGTTTAGAGGGCGTACGTCCTGGTATGTACTGTGAGCCTAAAATGACAACTGTTGGTAGCCAGGATACTACTGGTCCAATGACTCGTGATGAGCTAAAAGATTTGGCTTGCCTAGGTTTCCAAGCGGATCTCGTGATGCAGTCATTTTGTCACACTGCGGCTTATCCAAAGCCAGTTGACGTTGAAACTCAGCACACACTACCTGACTTTATCATGAACCGTGGCGGCGTAAGCTTACGTCCAGGTGATGGTATCATTCATAGCTGGTTGAACCGTATGCTACTTCCAGATACCGTTGGTACTGGTGGTGACTCGCATACTCGTTTCCCAATGGGTATCTCGTTCCCAGCGGGTTCTGGTCTAGTGGCATTTGCCGCAGCGACTGGTGTTATGCCACTTGATATGCCTGAGTCTGTCCGTGTACGCTTCGTTGGCGAACGTCAGCCTGGTATCACACTACGTGACTTAGTACATGCGATTCCTTATCAAGCAATCAAAGAAGGTCTATTGACTGTCGATAAGAAAGGTAAAATCAACGAATTCAACGGTCGTATTCTTGAAATCGAAGGTCTAGAAGACTTAACTGCTGAGCAAGCGTTTGAGCTATCTGATGCATCAGCTGAGCGTAGTGCTGCTGGTTGTACTATAACTCTATCTGAAGCGTCAGTGACTGAGTACTTAAACTCAAACATCACGCTACTTAAGTGGATGATCTCAGAAGGCTATGGCGATGCACGTACCATCAGTCGTCGTATCGAGCAGATGCAAGATTGGCTAGCGAACCCAAGCCTATTGCGTGCCGATGAAGATGCTGAGTACACGATCGATATGACTATCGATATGTCTGATATCAAAGAGCCTATCCTATGCTGCCCGAATGATCCAGATGATGCTAAAACATTAGCTGACGTCGCTGGTGATACCATTGATGAAGTATTCATTGGTTCATGTATGACCAACATTGGTCATTTCCGTGCCGCTGGTAAACTGCTAAAAGACGTACCAGCAGGAAGTCTAAAAACTCGTCTATGGATTGCGCCACCAACTAAAATGGATGCGCGTCAGTTGATGGAAGAGGGTTACTACAACATCTATGCTCAAGCCGGTGCTCGTACTGAGATGCCAGGTTGTTCATTGTGTATGGGTAACCAAGCACGTATCGCTCCGAAGTCTACCGCCGTATCTACCTCTACGCGTAACTTCCCGAACCGTCTAGGTCAAGGCGCTAACGTATACCTAGCTTCTGCAGAGCTTGCAGCAGTAGCAGCGGTACTTGGTAAACTGCCAACCAACGACGAATATCAGCAGTATGCTGGTATGCTAGACAGCATGGGCGAGGAAGTGTATCAATACATGAACTTCGACCGTATGTCAGAGTATACTGAAGAAGCTGATAAAATTAACGTTGCTCAGTTGACTTAATCTTGGTTGAAATTTAAGCTAAACGTTTTTCAATAAAGAAAACCCCGTATCGTGATGATGCGGGGTTTTTTATATTCTTCTATAAATGGGCAGTCTGGTTTTTTATGTTGTCTAATGTATAATATAGTAGCAGGCGGAAACCGTGGCTCTGCAATATCTTTATTCTTTCTATCTCGGGACGGACCGATACTTTAATACGCACCTATGTGCTTTGGAGTTTTGGTTGATTACCTTATCCCCAGTTAAACGCCGTATCGTCTATGTGATTGTGTTTGAGATTCTCGCAATCATCTCCTCTACCTTTGTACTGATGAAGCTTAGCAACAGTGATGCATCAGAATCATTGCCCGCTGCTATGATGATATCGCTCGCTGCGATTATTTGGAACTTCTTATACAATACTGCTTTTGAAGCTTGGGAGCGTCACAGGCAGGTGGCACAGCGTACATTACTGATTCGTAGTGCGCATGCGCTCATCTTTGAAATCGGCCTAGTATTGATTTGTTTACCGATATACATCATTTGGTATAATGTCGGCTTGATCGAAGCGTTTATGATGGAAGCCGCTCTGATGATTTTCTTCTTAATATATAACTTCTTATTCACCTTTATTTTCGATAAAATATTTACTTTACCTTATCACTATAAACCCGCGTCTGCCTCTTAACTAAAGACATTGACCAAAAAAGGGCTGCCATATTGGTAGCCCTTTTTTGATGGTATTACTAATGAATTGATATATCACCAAGGTTACAAAACAAGGTTTTTATCGTCAGGCTGCGTAACTACAATCTCCCCAATTTAACCGTATGGATTTGACAGCATAGGTCAATAACTTTAATCTCTCCTTTATGGTTCACGTTGCCAATAATCTCTAACTCAACCTTCTCACTAAACACTCTTAATGTCTGACCGTATGTTAGAGTACACTGAAGAAGCGGATAAGATTAACGTCGCTCAGTTGGCCTAGTTTTTGATGTTTTAAGGCTTCTTTGTAAAATGAGAAGTCTTACGTTCAAAACAAGAAAACCCCGTATTGTATGATGCGAGGTTTTTTGTTGGGTAAGCTACGGATTTTGAATTAGTTGACAGTGCCGTTATTATCTTAATCTATTTTGATATCCACCCGCTCATAAGTTATCCCCGTATCGTTATTAACTAAACGGTACTCGAAGCCAAATTGCTCTTTGAAACTATCAACGGTTTCTTGATCAGCTTGAGTGTTTTGACAAGTATATGAACGAGTCAAGTGCCAGTTAGTATCAATGTTAAAATTCATCATGCAGATATCATCTATCTGGATGTTCTCTTGTCCAAGAGTATCAAAGTCAATATCGGCAAACTCGTTAGGGTCAATATCTAGTTTAATGAGTTCGCTATCTTGAAATTCACAATCAATAAGCCCTAAAGGATAAACTCCTATAGTATAGGTGCTATCTTTCTCATTATCTTTTTTAATGCTTGTAATATGAAATGACTGATTTAGATACATATCTTCGGATTGGTCGTTGCTAAAACTAAGCAGAAACGTTTCTTGATCATCGTAGGGTATGAGACCCAGTAATATTTGCTTATAATACACTTGAGATTTTGGGTATTTCCTGTCACCTTCAACATCAAACATACCATTATCAAACTTCTTTATATCTAGGAAATCTTGATTAGAAATAGGTAATTCAAAACAAGGAACTTCTGCTAGCTCTTTAGCTTGCCAATCTGGTATGGTGTTATGGCATTCTAATGCTTTGTTATTTGAAACTTCAATCATATCTTTTTTATCAACTTCACTAATATCAACTTTAGTGGCGGCTTCATTGTTTACATTGCATGCTATTAAGGTAACAGAAAATAAAGCTACCGATAAATATTTCATTCTAAATACCTTCAAGAATTTTATGAGATTTCAGACTAGCTAATGAAATATAATTTTCTTTATTAATCCTAAATTGAAATAAAAATTATTACAGACATCCTTCCATATACAATAAAGAGGTGTTTCCTATACTCATACCTGTAACAATATCATCATCAACATCATAACGAATACCACTATTCTTCTCGGGAGAATACCAGTAGATTAATACTATATTTCTACCTGATTCACCATATGGATTGTCTATTACTTCAGGTGTCTCATTGGCATGTTTGCTATATACATCTTCTAAGCTACTTCCTGTTTTGACTCCACTATAAGATCCAAGTCCTAATTCATTAGTATATATTATTGCTACTAATCCATTTTCTATTTGATAGTTAGCTTCCTTTTCATCTGTATTGCTAACAGCGTTAAAGCAGTCATCAATAATTTCTGTATCTCGCTTTAATAAAGTCTCATCGAATTTATCGCCGATATAAATATCGTTGTAATTGTTTTTATTGAAGTAACCTGAATCATTTAGATCAGTAAGAGTGCTGGCATTAATATTTTTTGTTTCAATAATATGTGTTGAATCAGCAACTGTTTTTCTATTAGTAGTGTCTTTTTCAATGACGTTTATTAAGCCAACATTCTCACTAGAGCTATCTTTTTCAATAGCAGCATTATTTTTTGGGCTACAAGATACTATTAAAAAACATCCTACAATAGACATAACAATGTTTTTATACATCTTCGACCTCATAAGTATGACCTCCTACGTGTAAGTGGTGATGATGCTTCGGAGCCCAAGAAGTACCTGGTATTTTAGCTACTCCATTAGTTGCTTTATTACCTGTATAGAAAGTTCTAAACTTAAATCTTTTAAATAGCTTTACTAGTTTGACATTAGCTTGCATATCAAATGAAGAGTAAGTGATATGAACAGCACCACGTCTATGAGCTCCATTTTCACCAAGATATCTGAAATCACCTGCCTCTCCATTCCTATGAGTTTTACTTGGAGCCATCAGAAATGACAAATGCAGTTTAATTAACTTTATATAGTTTTTAAATTTCAAAAACTAAAAGGACATTCAATTGGTTCTTCATTAGCTAAAAAAGCCATTTGATAGTTATAAGTATCATTGATACAAATTTCTGTTTTATTCACAGTATCAAACTGCTCAGCTATTTTTGAAATGTTGTAAGTGAAGTTTAATATTTGTTCTGGACCTGTAATTGATAAATCACTGCTTTTAAAATTTATAAGAGCAGTTTTTTTCTCAATATGTACTTGAAAACTATCGTTGTCAAAATTACTAGTTTCAAATCCTAGCTTTTTCTCTTCTAACGTTAAACCATTCAAGTATTCTTGAATGCTATTTTTTAGTGGTGATGCCTTATCTACATATCGAATAACATAACTTGGGCCCTCTAAATTTGAATTTTCAAAAAAAACTTTTGCAGCTAACTTGCCTTTGAGTGATTGTTTATTTATTTTATCAAGATAATCCCCATAGTTTTCAGAATATATAGACGATAACTTAATCATCATCGCATCAGCTAGTTTAGGGTTAGCTCTAACAGTTGACTCTGTAGCAAAACCCCATAAAAATGGCTTAGAACAACTATCTATATTACAAATTAGGTTGATAATTTCATTTCCATTTGATAGTTGTACTCTAGAATTAGGAAAAACCTTAGCTTCGTAACTCTTATTTTTGTAATGTGATTTTGTAGTTGCAAAAAAACCATACTCAATTGGTGATAGTTCATTGGCTTCTATAAGCGAAGAGTAGGTTTCATAATCTTGAATTTTGATCGCTTCTTTAAATTTTTTGGAATCTTTCCAGTAAGTACACACCATATTATCTTCGATATCTAAATTAAACTGTGCGCAGTTTAATCTAGATTGAGGTGTTTCTAACGTTTGTGTTTGAGATAAAGAAACCTCTCCTTCATGAGTCTTAGATATCGCTGGAGAGTTGATATCTCCCGTATTGCTACAACCTGCCATTGCAATAAATAATATCGTTAATACTAACCTATAAAGATTTTTTTTCATCTCTTATCCCTCGGGAAATCTTTTATCAAGTATAAGTGGGCTATTGCGGTAAGGTGCAATTTTGTTACTAGAGGGAGGGTTCGGCAAATACTCTTTCAGAGCGATCCAAACTAAGAGACCTTCGTAACTTTGTTTTTGACATAAGTCTTCATGAAAATGAACTTCGTCATAGGTAAAGTTATATTTTTTCATTAAAGCAACTAGAAGACAGGCTACTGATATAGCTTGCTTATCATTTACATCTTCCAAAGTTTAACTGTGCGGATTTGACGGTAGGGGTCATCTTGGCTAGCACTGTGCGAGGCATAGCAAACGATGTCTGTTTTGTGTGAGAACTTAAAGACTAACCGTTTGCTATTTTTTCCATCATTTTATTCACAATGTTCAACACGCCTTAATATGTACTATATGTTAAAAAAGTTAAATTAAAGTTTATTTTTTTCTACTGCATATCGTTATTCATACTAAACTCTACTATTTTTTCTATAGGGCGATACTTTGCAGTTTGAATTTTATGCTCAATTAAAGGTTCGAAAATTTTGTTTGGAGAAAATATTAAAGTAGGTAAGTTCACTTGATTTTCAGCCATCGCATAATCATCATCTCTTTTAATGTTAGTATATGAGCTATAGATTTCTTTCTGGTTATTGATTATGAGACTATCAATATCCCATGCGTAACCCCAATAATATTTATCGTTACTATAAATAATAGGATTAAAATAAAATAGTGTATCTAATGACTTCTTATCAAAATTTATCTTTGCAATTTTTGCATCACTGCCGTCTTCATAACCTCTTATACTAATTAGTTCTTTTTGGTTATCATTATCTACATCTATAAAAAAGTGATAGTTCTGGCTAGGTAGATCACTCAATGTGAGAAATAGTCGACCATTATCTTGAACCCAAAATTCACTAAAATCTGATAGCTCTTCAGAGTAAGCAAGATATATATAGTCATCTATTAGGTTGTTGTTGAAATCTTCACGAATGGTTCTCTCAATAACAAAACCCTCTGGTAAGATAAAAGAATTACTTGATTTTTTATCAGGAGTAATAAAGTGCGACTCCGTATTGTCTGAAACGCTATTCACTTTTTTTTCAGAGGTATTAACAGATGAGACTACGCCCTTTGACGAATTATTTATTCCCTTATCGGATGTACTAGTAGACGGAGCTACACTATTTGTATCAACGTCTGTACAACCAACTAAAAGAAAGAAAAAAGCTGTTAAAAAAATCGTTCTCATATTACTACCTTTGTGAGGACTTGCTCGGAGATTTATTAATAGTTTTCAACTCTTCAATTGTGTAAGGGTTAATTCGTCCACCTACTTTATTAGGAGTAGTGCGGACTTCAAAATGAAGATGATGTCCTTTTGTTAATTTTTTATCTACATTACCAGTCTTACCAGTCTTACCTATAGGGTTTCCAACAGTCACTTTTTCATATTTTTCAAACAACCTTTCCGACAGGTGTGCATAAAAGAAATAGTATGTTTTGCCATTGTGAACTCCTTCTATGCCAATTACATGACCATAGGTACTTGATGTGTAGTATTCATAAACTATCCCACTAACACAAGCAAATAAGGTTGTACCTTCTGGTGCATACAAGTCTAAACCATCATGTTTACCGCCCGTTCTTCCTTTGTAGTCGCTTTTATTTGGAGTCCACTGTGTATTAGAGTACCATCCTCTGAGTTCCATTCTTGACAAGGGATTATGCCATTTAGCTTTTGACTTCTTAGCCTTATAAACATAGGGAATATCATTTCGATCAGCACTTGCTGTAATAACATCTTTCTCAACTTCCTTACCGTCTTCATACACCAGTACGGTTATATCAACACCTACTAGCGAATCATGTGTTTTACCTCTGGTACCATCATTTCCTGTCACAGAAGTGTTCTTACCATATTTAGTAGACTGAGTAATATATGAAAGACCTGATAGTGGCTTATTTGTAGATTCATCAACGAACTTTATGGTAATTTTAGCCTCATCTGAAGAAACCTCAAGCGTCGGCCCTGTTTCTGTCTTTTTTTCAATCTCTGTTACCTTCGGCTTTTCTACTTTGATGACAGGGTTTTGCTCTATTTGAGGTTTTGGTGTGTCATTTGATTCGCTTGTCTCCGGAGTAGTCGATGCTTCTTGACTCAAGGTATCTGAGGCATCGCTGATATTTTCTTCGGTGATGCCTGTTCCTATAATTATAGTCCATTGCTTGGATCCATAGGTAGCGATGGCGGTTGCTTGCGCTCTACCTTGTCCATCGATAAGGGTGAGTTTTTGACCAGCAAGGGCTCTAATAATACTAATACCTTGGCTGCTTGCTCTTTTTATAGCAGATTGTCTGCCACGATATAGAATTTTAAACTCGTAGTATGGTATTGGTTGGTTCTTGTTATCAACAAATTTGATGCTAAAGATGACAACAGGAACTTTTAAAACTTTGGTTTGTCCGTTTAAGTCTCCAGTAACAGGAAATGCCATGCTGTAAATAGATTGTTTCTTTCCATCGTCGTCATCAAGATAGACGCCAATAGATTGGCTGACATCTGCTTTTATACCTGAGTCGATACCTGAGTCATTCGTTTTATGGGGTTTGATATTGTTCTTGTACTCAAGGTGATAGGTTGTGTTTGATAAAGGTTTGCCTGTATCGCCTTCGACTAGCTTTATATTAAAAGTTACTTCATCAATGATAATATTAGTAGTGCCGTCGTCCTTTTGTTCTGAATTACTTGTTTTATCATTGTTGGTACTACTATTGCTATCATTACTCTCTTGTGTAGCTTCAAATTTTTTATGTTCTGATAGTACGGATGAGTAGTTATTCTTACCTAGATAAAATATTTCATAACCTTGTATCTGATCTGCTTTTTGAATTATTGTTTCAATAAGATTCCCATCTATTTTTAACTGAATTTTCGTTTCTGGATGTCTAATTATTACTGGTAAATTACCTTTTTTATCAGTTTTATGAGTAACTACTATTTTACCTAGATTAAACTTACCCTTAAATTCAGAGCTGACTTCAACTTCTTTGTTAGGAATGCCAACTTTTTTAGCGTCTACAATCTTTACGTATATCTTTCTTTTACAACAAGTTTGAATGTCATAATGAGCAAATAAGCTCATGTACTTAGCTATACTTGTTTTATTACCGTCAACTGCATTCTTTTCACCATTTGAGATTAAAAATTTTTTAACGGCTCCCTGACCTTTTAGATGAATAGCGGCGATAACTCCTGATTCACTTACTTCAAAATCTTCATAACCTCTTGCTCCTGTAATAGTTGAACCATAGAATTCGTTTAAGTTCATGTTCCTTGCATATCCACAAAGACGGTTGATCCAATATTGAATAGCCTGCATTTGAATAATACCACTATTTCTAAAAACGCTAAGTGATGTAGCACCATACTTACCAGTCCAGTAATTTCCGCTCCTTCCCCAGTCTTGAGTTAAGCCGTTTTTCTCGGTATCATTTCTAGTGCCATCGAAACGATAACAACCTACGTCTTCTAATGCTATTTCAGAAAACTGAAAAAGTCCTGTATACTTCCAAGGATTCTGTCTTCTAACAGAAGCTGGATTGTCTACATACTCACCTTCTTTATTTTTTCCTTTATAAGAGTAAGAATAACGTAGATCTGAAGATGATTCTTGTCTAGAAACTGCTCCAATATAACCTACTCTATTAGGGGTATAGATCGCTCCTTTAACTGGCTTTATCAGTGAGCTCATATTATTTTTCCTTAACTATCGACAAGCGTTTTTTACAAGCACTAGGAGCATAGCTATAATCTAGAGGGTCTTGTACATCGATATATTTTTGTAATAGTTCTTTAGTACGTTGATCCTTACCTGTTATGTTAACTTTAATAAACGAACAACCATCATAGAGCATCCCTGTCATTTCATAGTTTTTGGGGTCAAAAATATAGAACACTTGACCTATAGCACATTTACTATCAAAGCAAATTTCATTAAATACATACTTTTTATCAGTATTTATATCTTGTATGTATACTCCTTCTTGCTGTGATCCCATGGCATAAAGCTCCTTATTAGTAAGATCAATAGGACTGACAAGTTTAGAAATCATTTTTTGAAATGCTTTGTCATATCTACTATCGTAATTAGAGTTAATACCCTCTACGGTTGGTAATTTCTCATTCACTAACTCAAAAGGGTATATGGTGAATTTCCCATCGCCATACTCATAATCTACATACCGAAAAGGAACTTCATTGATTGCCAGTTCTTTATTTAGTTTATCGGTATAACTTATTGGATCTGAAGTATATGCTTGCTCTGAAGGTTCGTTCTCTTCATCTTGTGAAGGAGCGATCATTTCGAGCTGAACGCGAGGTATGCTATCTCTATAACTTTGATAATCTTCTTCGTTTGTGGTTTGAGCTACACTGATAAATGGTGTTGTAAAGAGGAATATTGAAAAAAAGCATAAATTTTTATTATTAAACGAGTACATAGGTTATCCTGTAAACTTACTCTGTAAGAGGTTTAATAGCCAAAGTCGTCTTCATCATGTGCATGATTATCACTACAATCTTCAAATAGATCTTCAATAGAGCAATCACAGCCAAAGTCGTCTTCATCATGTGCATGATTATCACCACAATCTTCAAATAGATCTTCAATAGAGCAATTATCGCACTCTATCTGATCTGATACATCAATGACCTTAATCTCTCCTTTGTGGTTCACGTTGCCAAGAATCTTTAACTCAATCTTCTCAACTTTATCACCGAACACTCTTAATGTCTGACCGTCTTTATCAAGTTGTCCTTCAAACTCTGTTCCTTTAGAATGATTGATAAGCTTATAGCTTATACCCTGATCTATTAAATCTTGCGGTAGCAATTTCTTGAGATCAAACGCTTTACTAAACAACCCTGAAGTCGGCAAAGCAATTACTGGCGCACTAACCTTAGCCCCCGCAACCATCTCCTTCTTCACCGCTTTAATCTTAACCGTGCCCGGACACACCAGCTTAATACCGCTGTCATCGATGGTAATCGACGCTCCGCCTGACGTTTGCAGCTTAATCCGTTTCGGACTCGACACATTGACCTGTCCCGACTCACTACCAACCGTCATCGACTGCTGACTGTGCAATTGCAGCTCACCGCCTTGTGCCTGTATCGCCACAGGTTTGCTATTGGCACTGATATGTAGTCCTGACTGACCGGCTTGACCACCGACGCCTGAGAGTGAGTCAATTGTATTTGCCGTCAGCGCATAATTGCCTGCCACCATATCTGATTGCGTGCTGCCTGATTGCCTGACTATGGTTTTCGCCGTCCACAGAGTATTGCTGCTTGATGCGAGGATACTATCTTTGCTCACCAGTAGCACATCCGCTGCGCCAAGTACTTCGGTATTCAGTGTCTCATCAATGATTTGCGCCGTACTCTTAAAGCCTTCTATTGACGCTCGGGCATGACTGAGCGCCTCGGTCGATTGCAGATGTGCGTGCTTGGCCTCTGCTAACGTCTCACTGAGCTCAGCGCCCAACTTTAACTGCTGCTGTCCGGCATCATTGACCCACGCAGACTCATGCTCGGTTTGCGTGTGTCTGATATCAAAGGTAGAGAGTAGAACGCCCGTATCACCAGTGATTTGTAGCCCATGATCGGTGGCGACATTAATACCTTGACCACTATCATTTGATTGATGATTGCTAAAGCGATGGCGTAGCGTGCCCAATGCGACGATATGCTCATCAGGGGCAAAGGTAGCGCTAGAAGTGATGGTTGGTGTCTCGGCATTGGCGCGTGTGCCAGTATTCACCGTCCACTGTAGACCGACCTTGTTTGGCGTGTCATCAAAGCTCATCGCCACTTCAGAGTCAGCCGTCAGTCCGTATTGCGCAATACCAGAGATCCAGCCGCTGTGAGTATCATCGTCACTGATTTGCGAATGACCGAGACCACCGCCATGCCATCTAGGGGAAGCACCGCCTTTGAGGTTATGTCGATTGGCTAAACCGGCATCCTGAGTGGTGATGTCTTGCTCATCCACATCGCCCATACCGATACCATCGAAGAGCGCACGGCTAATCACGGGACTGTCAATATCACCATACCAGTGGTTAAGGAGTACGGACTGGCCGATGCGCGGAGCGAACTGCCAGCCATGCGTCGCCCCTGATGACAGTTGCAAGGAGCGTAGCGGTGGCGTCGTGCCATCATCATGAGGACTGAGTCCTGACCAGACAGGCGTAGTAATGGTTTGTTGCAGGTTGTCATCAGTGATACTAGACGCGTAACTAGGAGAGGGCGAGCTACTCGTGTCTCCCGTACGTGCTTGCGTCAGACCGTGATAGCTACTACTGGCAAAAGACAAAGCGCTGGGATAAGGACGATAGGCGATAGTCGCATCAAGTAATGTGGCAGAGACCCAAACACCAGTATCACGAGCGATATCAAAGCCATGAGCGGGCATTGATGATAGGGTCGCGTTTGTGATGCAGCGCTGCATCTGCTGCACCGTTTGCTGTAACCACTGTTTGATAAAGGTCTGATAATGATACGACACGCTATCATTGTCAGGCTCAATGCCGATTAAGGTAACTGCTATACAATGCATCGATAAGCTGCCAATGGAGGGTAGGTTGTTGATATCTACAGGACTACCGATACTTAAGCCACGCATGGCGCCAGTCGCTTGATATGTCTCACGTTGACAGCGATTGGCCGCGATCCATTGTTCAGCAATCGCAGTCGCTGCATCATCGCTGTGCACTCGCGATGGTGCACCAATTAATACAGTCGCATCCTCTATCGCAAGCGGTGACTCATCTACTGCTTGACCTTCATAGATGGTATCAGCGGCAAGGCCATCTGCCCGTACCATGACACTATGACTACCTAGCTGCTGCGAGCTCATTTGCAGTGCATTGACGCTGTCTTGACCTGACTGTACCGATGACTGGGCATAACTGTAGGTCAGCGGTATTTGCTCACTCTCATCCAAACCACTGACCAACCACCATGTGCCAAGCTCATCTACCGCATCCCCTGATACCCACAAAGTAGAGACACCAATATCCGCAAGCAGACCCATGACAAACTCATAGTCACTGACATCCGCCTGAATACGCATAGGCAGTGTTGCAGATAATCGCTCTGCTGAACTACTGTCCGATGACACAAGCGCCTCAGACATTTCCCACTTCATATCATAATCACCAAGGATAGCGGTCAGGATATCGAGGGTGGATTGATTGATGAAACTGCGCGTATGTATCGACTGCGTCAATTGCCAATCAGGGCTCACGATATCTAACGCATAAAAATGCATCGCGCCATCAGACTGCTGATAACGGACACCTCGTATCAGTCCGGTACGACTCGTAGGAGTACGACTGACCGATAGCGTGTTCAAACAGATAGGCGTACCGACCAATGATAAACAAGCGTCCGAGTCCAAAAAATCGTAACTGAACACTAGTATGTCAATAATGTCGGTTTGATTGATACGATTAATACCAGAAAACGCGACAGGATATAAGATATTTGTCGTTAATATATCGGTTTGGATAGTAATTGTATATAAACGATTGGTCTGAGAGGGCATGAGAGGGGTACCGTTACTACTGGCTTTATACCAAGGGAATGGCCCGAATTGGATTGTTACTGAATTATTTACCAATAAAAGTATAGAGTTTATTGAAATATTGTCAAGTGTATGTATAATCAATCTCACCGAATATATTATACTTAACAAACTTTAGTCAGACTTTGTTTTGACGCTTTTAGTGATGATACTGCACTTATGAACCCTATTTATTGTACCAATCTAACAAAGATGGGCTTGCTCTCCGTAGTGGTGAGCGCTTCTGTATTGATAACTGGTTGTAACACGACTGGTGAAAAAAAGAGTGCAAGTGCAAGTGTTAAAGCATTGAGTGCACCATCACTTGTCTATTTGTCTGGTCCCAACACTGTGCAACGCGATTTTGAAGCATGGATGACCATTGCTAAAACTAACTATGATTCAAAAAAATACGCACGAGCACTCAGAGCTGCTAATGAAGCTCTTGCTATCGATAATCAAGCGGTTGAAGCGCGTCAAATTGCGATGCTCTCATCTATTAAGGTGACAGAGGGCAGTATCAGTGCTTATCACAACGATGCATTAATGGATAGCGATGATAAAGACATGTTGAAAGACAAGTTAACCAATATCACGACCATGATCCAATCCACTAATTAGAGCTTCTAATTAAATCCTTTGGTTTGATTGGCAATATTTAGTGTAAATACACCTAAAGCAGTAATGTACCCATCCAATACTAATAATGACGAGCACCGACTTACAATGACCAGTATCCAACGTAGTATTAACGTCAGCTTTACGCTACCGAAAGCACTCTTGGCGGGTTTGTTAGTCATGGGTTCCGCGATGAGTGCAGCGCATAGTGAATTGGTGATTCAAGAAAGAGATCCTGGTTCTAGCATTACCAATCAATTCGCCACACTCAAAAATGCGAATGCCCAATCACCTGAGCTACATCAACTGATTGCAGATTTGAATCAAAGACTGGCTGTCAATCCTAATGACGCTTTGGCATGGGATATTTTGGCGCAGATTTATTATAACAACGGCTATCATGATTATGCCGTTTATGCCGCTAGTGAGGCAATGGATCGAGGTCAAAGCACTGCTGAGCTCAAAAATATTTTGCTGAATAGCAGTGCCATCATCGCGCAAAAGCAATTGCAGTCAGGCTACTTAAATAATGTGGATGCGGCGTCTAAAACAGAGTACCAGCACGCCTTAAGTAAGATAGCTGGTGATGTTTACGGATTTAATTACGATGAGTCTTTGCCAAAACCACCGAAAGTTATCAGGCGTAACGTCCCTAGAAAAGCAAGCAGTACAAAAAAATCAGCTGCTTCTGTTAAGAAAAAAACAGTCGTGAAACCAAAAACAACTTACGTCAAGCCTGTTACTAAGCCGGCACAAACATCATCTCCTAGAAGCAACACTCCTGTATCTACTGATCCATTTAGTATATTGCGTTAAAACCAAAAAATGCTGAGGTAATTAATTATGGCAAAGCAAGACAGTGTGCAAAAGAAACTCGCAAAAGTACGTGCTCCTCGTGTACATCTTACCTATGACGTCGAAGTTGGTGATGCAATCGAAACGAAAGAGATTCCTTTCGTCGTCGGTGTGCTGGGAGAGTTTTCGGGAGATTCTAAACTTGAGCAGCCTCGCTTTAAAGACAAAAAGTTCGTTGAAGTGGATTTGGATACCTTTGACGAGGTGATGTCAGGCTTAGCACCACGTGCGACATTCCGTGTCAGCAATGATTTGAGTGATAAGGGTGGCGAGTTTGCCGTTGACTTGGCATTCAATAGCATCGATGACTTTCGTCCAGAAGCGGTTGCTGATCAGATTGAGCCATTAAAACAATTGGTACAAGCACGAGATCGCTTAGCAGATCTGCGTAACAAGATATCAGCCAATGAAAAACTCGAAGATTTGTTAGAGGATGTGCTCAAAAACACTGAGCAAGTCAAAAAAATGGCAGAACAAAACCAAATTGACGGTGAGGATTAATCGATGAGTGCCCAAGCCCAGCAGAATATAGCAGCGGATTCAGTCAGTAGTGAAAACTACGACCTACTCGAAGAAATCGTCAATAAAAGTAACGTTGCCAAGTCCGATGACGAAAAAAATCGTGCGAAGTCACAAATTGCAGAGCTGGCCAATGAAGTCATGCAAGGTACGGTGACGCTATCAGATAATTTAGCAGCCTCAATTGATGCTCGTATTGCGCAAATTGACGCATTGATATCTAAGCAATTGACAACTGTCATGCATGCACCTGAATTTCAAAAGCTAGAGTCTAGCTGGCGCGGTCTACATTACTTGTGTAGTCAAACGCCATCAGAATCTATGCTGAAAATTCGCATGATGAATACTACCAAACGTGAGCTGACCAAAGATTTTCAGTCTTCAATTGATTTTGACCAAAGTACTTTGTTCAAAAAAATCTATGAAGAAGAGTTTGGTAGCTTTGGTGGTGAACCTTATGCTGCCATTGTTGGCGATTTTGAGTTCACTCGTCAAAATTCAGACATGTATCTACTCGAGCAACTGTCTCATGTCGCTGCTGCGGCTCATGCGCCTTTCGTATCAGCAGCATCTGCTGAGATGTTTGGTCTAGATTCGTTCACCGATATCGGTCGTCCTCGTGATCTATCGAAGATATTTGAGACCGCTGAATATATACGTTGGCGCGCCTTTAGACAGTCAGAAGATGCCCGTTATGTAGCATTGACTGCGCCTAGGTTTTTAGGGCGTCTGCCTTATGATCCTAAAGACGGCACAGTGGTTGAAGGGTTCAACTTTACCGAAGACGTGTCAGGTAGCGATCATAGTGATTATCTATGGGTAAACGCGGCGTATGCATTTGCGTCACGCTTGACAGCTGCTTTTTCTGATTACCGTTGGTGTGCTGCTATTCGCGGTGTTGAGGGCGGTGGTCTGGTTGAAGGTTTACCTGTCCATACCTTTAAGACAGATGAAGGGGATTTGGCACTCAAGTGTCCAACTGAGATATCTATTACGGATCGCCGTGAAAAAGAACTCAGTGACTTAGGATTTATCCCACTAGTTCATTGCAAAAATACCAATTATGCCGCTTTTTTTGGGGCGCAGTCAGTACAAAAAGCCAAAACTTATCAAAACGATGATGCCAATGCCAATGCTGCGCTATCAACGCAGATTCAGTACATTATGGCCGTGTCACGTATTGCTCATTATCTAAAAGCGATGATGCGCGATAAGGTTGGTAGTTTCTTAGCACCTGGTAATGTTGAGACGTTTTTGAATGACTGGATTTCTCGTTATGTCTTGCTAGATGACGGAGCCTCACAAGAAGCAAAAGCCCAGTACCCACTGCGCGAAGCTTCTGTACAAGTTGTAGAAGTGCCGGGTAAGCCTGGTGTCTACAAGTCGGTGGTCTTTTTGAGACCACACTTTCAGCTTGACGAATTATCTGTTTCTTTGCGTCTGGTGACTCAGTTGCCGCAGTCTAGCAACAGCTAATCGTTTATTAAAAACTAACGTTAAATTTAAATTTTTAAAAAAGGTATGAGATATGAAAGATATTTATATTCAGTTCCGTGGTAAATATAAAATTGATGGCGAGTCTCGTGATAGCGAGCATAAAGGTTGGCTTGAAGTAAATACTTGGGATCATTTGATCCGTCAGCCAAAATCAGCGACAGCAAGTAGCGTTGGTGGTCATACTTCTGAGCGTTGTGAGCATGCTGACATGACGTTTATGAAAGACTTGGACTCGACCAGTCCTAAGCTATGGGAAGCGTGTTCTGCTGGTTACACTTTCGATGAGATTCAAATTGATTTCTATCGTGCCAACGGTGACAAACGTGTTAAATATCTTGAAGTAAAACTCAAGCATGCGCTGATCGCAAGTGTTGAGCCAACAGTACGCTCTGAAGGCGTGCCAATCGAAAAAGTCGGTATCAAGTATGCAGCTGTTGAATGGACTTATACCCAGCAAGATATCGATGGTACTGCTAAAGGTGCTGTGACTAAGAAATGGTCACTAGCTAATAATACTGCTACGTATACAGCTTAAGTTAGGTTGTATCAGGTGTCATCTATTGTATCGTACCGAAAAAGAAAGGTTTATATCTAGGCCTTTCTTTTTTGTTTTTTAAAATAGGAATGATTATATCAATGAATTATGCCACTAACGTCTCTAACAAAGAAATCGGCTTTCGTCCAAATTTGTTTGAACAGTTATTTGATGATCAGCCCCGCCATTTGTCGCATGAGCTCGTGGTTCGTCGTCTCAACATTGAAGAGTTAAAGTCCTCTGTTGCACGAGACCTTGAAGCTTTATTAAATACGCGCTGCGTGGTGTCTAATAAGCTGCAAGAGTATCAGCATGTGCGCTCATCGATATTAAATTTTGGCATCTTGGATTTTGTGGGGCTCAGTAGTGCCAATCCTACCGACTGTGATTATATCTGTCGACAAATCGCAACCACTGTCGAACAACAAGACACCCGACTAAGAAACGTTCGAGTATCGTTAGATATTGGCGCTGTTGATGTCAATCAGCTGTGTTTTTCTATTGAAGCGTTATTAAAGGTTTATCCAGCACAAGAGCTGGTCAGTTTTGATGCATTCTTTGAGCCAAGCTCTCAACGTTACTTAATAAAATAACCCATATCTATGCTCAGCTAACACCGTTAGCGGCGCTAATCATATTGAGGCCTCATGGACAGTCTACTTCCTTATTTTGAGCATGAGCTTAGCCTGTTTAATAAACAGTCAAAAGAGTTTGCCAAAAAGTACCCAAAAATTGCCAATCGGCTACTGATGGGTCATGACACGGTAGATGATCCTCATATTGAGCGATTAATACAGTCTTTTTCGTTGATTAGCGCGCGTATCAATAAGAAACTAGATGACTCGTACTCTGATTTTACTGAGTCACTATTAGAAGTCGTTTATCCTGATTATCTCAAGCCTTTTCCATCCGTTTCTATCGCACAGTTCAATTTAGGCGTGCAGGGCAATGCGATGAGTGAAGTCGTTGTAGCACCTAAACAAAGTACGTTTGCCACTCAAAAAATAAACGGTACGCCTTGCCAGTTTCAGTCAACCCAAGACGTGACGTTGCTACCCCTAGAAATAGATAGCGTCAGCTTTGAGACGCGCCAAGAAATATACGACAATCAGCATGGTCTATTGAATGGTTGTATCAGTATTAAGTTTAAAGCATTGAATCCAAGCTTTGACTATCAGGCATTATTAAATCATTCGCTAGACTTATATATAGATGAGGATGCCAGTCAGGGCACGAGTCTATGGGACTTGTTATGGTGTGATGTCAAGCAAACGCATCTTCATGGTAGGCAGATTAATAAGATAACCGGCAGTCCATTTGAGATTATAGGCTTCGATCCTGAGCAGCAGATTCTGCCCAGTCACCGTGTGAGTAACGCGGCCTCTGCGTTATTAAAAGAGTACTTTTATTTTCCCGAAAAATTCAATTTTTTACGCCTGAATCTTGGCCGTGCTTGTCCAAATTTGAAAATCGATAGTAATGGCTTTGAGATTCGCTGTTATTTTAAGTTTGATAAAAAAAACACCATCCGTTTAAAAAACTTGCAGCAGTTAAGCGCTAGCAGTATCAAGTTGTTTTGCACGCCTGTTGTCAATCTATTCAAAGCTGCTGCCAAGCCTATCCAAGTAACCCATCGTTCTGTCTATTACGATTTGGTACCCGATACCCGTGCGCTCTTTCAACATGAAATCTATGAGGTAAAAAAAGTCATAGAGTCCAAACAAAGCGACAATCGTCTGATACAACGTGAGTACCATCCGTTTTATGCGCTCAATCATTACGAGCAGCAAGATGAAGGTCGTTATTATCATATCAAACGTGATAAAGACATGGCCGAGTTTAAGCAGGGTTTTGAATATCAGATTATGTTTGTAGAAAAAAACCGTGAAGACTTGTCAGGTGCGGTGAGCATGAGTGCGTCTTTGTTATGTACCAATAGAGATTTGCCCGCCCAAGTGGTATTCGGCCAAAGCCGTGGTGATTTGTTTAGTGAAGGGATGTCGGGGTTCAGTAGTCTGTCATTATTGAAGCAGCCAACCAGAACGGCACGGTTTGAATACACAGGAGAAGAGCGTTGGCGTTTGATATCGCTGATTAGTCTGAACTTTTTATCATTGGCGGCCCAAGATGCGGAGCTGATGAAAGAGTATCTGTCGCTGTATGATATTACGCAGTCTGCATCTAATAAGTTGTTGGTTGAGGGTATTGTCTCTGTCGAGACCAGTATTGAGGCGAGACGTATTCAGCGCTTGCCACAACCTGGGTTTGTGCGCGGTACGCTGATCAATATTCAAATCAATCAAAATAATTTTGCTGGCGTCAGTATTCGCCAGTTTGCCAACTTATTGGCTCATGTTTTTGGCTATCACGCCAGCTTAAATAGCTTCGTAGAGGTTGCCATTAGTGATGCCGTTACTAAAGAGGAGATATACAGATGCCAACCACGCAGCGGTCTCAGTCCTCTTATTTAACGGATTTAATGGCAGCGCCGCAATCCTATGAGTTATTGCAAGCGCTGCGTTTAGTTCAGCATGAAGTCAGTATGGGATATGCGCCTATTGAGGTGCGCTACCGTGCCTCACTGTCGTTAGCGTATCCACAAGCAGAAATTGAGTCAATGTCGCTTATTGTCCAAGACAATATGGGAGGCAGTGGTAGTTCAGTAAAGGATGGTCAAACAAAGGCCAGTTCATTAAAGGCCAGGCAGATAGAGGTTTGCCCAGCAGTTATTGGACTGACAGGGCCATTATCAGCTTTGCCGGCGATGTATACCGACCATCTGGCATCGCGAGTCAATCATGCAAAGGATAAAGCAGCACCAGCCTTTCTGGATTTATTCAACCATCGTTTGACAGATTTATATGTGCAAGCGAGCTGGTTTTATAACTTGCCATTACAGTATGAGATAAACAATAAAAAAGACAGTTATCTGCTGAGCTTGCGGGCGCTGGCACGTCAGCCGAAAAAGCTAACGGCGATCGATAGCTTGATTGCCTATGCTGGCATGATTGCCCCAGGACGCCTGACCGCTGATCAGTTAGCACATGTACTGTCGCATTTTTTGGATAGCACGGTCAGTGTCGAGCAGTTCGTACCAGAATGGTTTGACTTGCCAGCTAGTGAGCAGACCGCACTTGGTGGACAACATGCGGCACTCGGCTTATCTGCATTTTGCGGTGCGCGCGTCGTACAGTTCGATAGCAAAATTAGAATCGTATTTCACCAGTTGGATGCTAAGCGTTATTTGAGATTGTTGCCAGCCGGTGATATGTATCGAGTCATTATTGACTTTATTCGGAAATGGTGCGGCGTCTGTCTTGCCGTTGAAATGCAGCTAGAATTAGACAAGAAATATATCACCCCTCTGTCATTATCAGAAAGCAGTTTTGGTGGCTTAGGGCGAGGCGGGTTTTTGGTATCTCAGCCTGCGACACAGCATCATGACGACACTCGCTATGTGTTGCCTATTCAATAGCTAGGGTATGTCGTCAGTCTGAACCCTAAACGGTAAATGGGCTAAAAACGGTCTGTTCACTAGTGATTATAAGAAGTCGCGCTAAGTTTTATACGTCAGTTTTATAAAAATAATGTTAAGTCTAATCAGAATGCCAAAGGAAAAGGTTTATGAGCCAGTTAAAAGCTGTAATTACCCGCTTGAGCCCGAGCTGCCGACAGTGTTTGCAGCAGGCAGCTAGGCTTTGTATAAATAATGGGCATCGTGAAGTCGATACTGTCCATCTATTGCATGAGTTGATTGCGACGCCGCACAATGATGTGGCTCAAATACTCAAGTTCAATAAGATTAATCAGCAATCGCTGCTTGCAGACTTAACAGATTTACTAAACACCTTTGATCAGGCAACAGGCTCGACCCCTGTGTTTAGTCAAGGGTTGATGGCGTTGTTAGAAGATGCGTGGGAGCTAGCCAGTAGCCAACATAGCCAAAGTAATGACAGTAACAGCCCACTCGAAATCCGCTCTGGACACATACTGCTTGTGCTACTGGCTTATGAGCAGTATCAATCGCTGCTCAAAACCCTACCTGAACCGCTACAGTATATTGATCGTTTTACCCTAAAAGATGATTATGAGCGTCAGTGTCTTGGTAGTACCGAGGGTAGTGGATCAAGCAGTAATAAAAGTATCAATAATAAAGACGTCAATAAGGGTGCTGATGATGGTATAGACAATGATACTAACAATCAAGAATCTTTAGACGCTATGCAAACTGAAGCTAAGCCAACCCCTGCATTGGATAAATATACTTATGATTTGACCGCAAAGGCCAGTGCAGAGCAAATAGATCCAGTGATAGGCCGTGAGTTTGAAATTCATCAGCTGATCGATATTTTGATTCGTCGTCGTCAAAACAATCCAATTTTGACGGGTGAGGCAGGTGTAGGTAAAACTGCTGTGGTAGAGGGATTGGCGCAGAAGATAGTTGCCGGTCAAGTACCTGATCAGCTTAAAGACGTGACGATACGTAGTCTCGACATGGGACTATTGCAAGCTGGTGCGAGTGTCAAAGGTGAATTTGAAAACCGGCTAAAGCAAGTCATCGAAGAAGTACAAGCCTCGGTACAGCCGATTATATTGTTCATCGATGAAGCGCATACCTTGATTGGCGCTGGTGGGCAAGCGGGTCAAAACGACGCGGCGAATTTGCTGAAGCCTGCGCTGGCTCGTGGTGAGCTCAGAACCATTGCTGCGACGACGTGGTCAGAATATAAGAAGTACTTTGAAAAAGACGCTGCATTGTCACGTCGCTTCCAAGTGGTCAAAGTTGATGAGCCTGATATCGATACGGCAGTGGCGATGATTCGTGGTTTGAGTGCCAAGATGCAGGCGCACTTTGGCATATTGATAGATGACGATGCGCTACAAGCAGCCGTTGAGCTGTCAGCACGTTATATCAGTGATCGACAACTGCCTGATAAGGCGGTCAGCGTATTAGATACGGCGGCCGCTCGGGTGAGCTTATCGAAAACCGCCATGCCCAATCAGCTGGATAGATTACAAGCCAAAGGTGTGCAACTAGAGCAGCATATCAATAATCTCAGTCAACAGCTTGAGCGTATCGGCGGCGTGGACGAAAAAGAAAAAGTCAGCCAAAAAATTGCCGTGCTTGATGAGCAGCGTCAAACCAATCAGCAAAGCATCGCTGATATGACCAATCGCTGGCATGAACAGCGTGAGCTTAATGATCAGCTTGATGCACTCAATCAGCAGTTGAATGGCAAGGCTGATGGTGCTGATACGCTCAGTGCAACAGAGCGCTTAGACAAACAGTCTGAGTACCAAAGCATTGAGCAGTCGCTAAAACAAATACAAGAGACACATCGCCTCATTCATCCTGTATTAGACAGACAAGTTATTAAGCAAATTATCTCGGATTGGACAGGGATTCCACTCAACGATATGGCAGGAAATGAAAAAGACCATATCTTGAATTTGGCTGACACCTTACAGACGCGCGTGATTGGCCAAGACCATTCTGTGGCTGCCATCGTCAAGCGGATTCATACTGCAAAAGCACGGTTAGACGATCCCAATCGCCCGCAAGGGGTGTTCATGCTCGTCGGGCCAAGTGGTGTGGGTAAGACAGAAACTGCATTGGCGCTATCAGAGGTATTGTATGGTGGTGAGCGTAATCTTATTACCATCAATCTATCAGAGTATCAGGAAGCGCATAGTGTTGCCTCCTTAAAAGGCTCGCCTCCAGGTTATGTTGGTTATGGTGAAGGTGGTGTGCTAACGGAGGCTATTCGCCGTCGCCCTTATAGTGTGCTCTTGCTCGACGAAGTCGAAAAAGCCCATCCAGACGTATTGGATTTGTTTTATCAAGTCTTTGACAAAGGAGTCATGGAAGACAGCGAAGGGCGTTTAATTGATTTCAAAAATACCCTGATCTTATTGACCAGTAATGTTGGTTCATCGCAGATTATGCAAGCGTGCATCAATACTGATCCAGCCGTCACTGATTTTAGCTTACCAGACAGCGATAGCCTAAAACAGGTGATCAATCCGCATTTATATAAATCATTTAAGCCTGCCTTTTTGGGTCGTCTAACGGTCATTCCTTATTATCCATTGACGGATGACGCACTGGCAGAAATCATTCGCCTGAAACTGGACAAAATAACTGGCCGCATTCGTGACAATTATGATGTGCCTTGTGTCATTGATTCTGAGGTCATTGAGCTCATTTTATCGCGTTGTCATGAGGTCGACTCTGGTGCACGTAATGCCGATGCCATCATCAGTCATACCTTGCTACCGCAGCTGGCAGGTCAGCTACTTGCTCACGATGACAGTCAGAGTGTGCTAAAGAAAATTACTGTATTCGTCGATGATGAAGATAATTTTGCGTATCGTCTTGATACCGATGCGGTTGTGCCACTGAATCAAATGGCGCAATACAGTGAAAGTGAAAGTGAAAGTGAAAGTGAAAGTGAGGATAAGGTTAAAAAGTCGGCAAGCAAACCAGTTTCAGCCAAAAAGCCTGCTGCTAAAAAGCCAACAGTTAAAAAAACAGCACGCAAAAAACCTGTTAAAGAGGAATTACTATAATGAACACTGATAACTCTTTAGCCACCAATATAGATGCCCTTATCGCTCCTATTGATGGCAGTCATCATGGTGTCGGCGAAGACCTGACTTTTGATTTACGTATTGATGCCATCGTTGCTGCTCGTCAAGAGGACGATCCAATGCTGGCACAAGGCAACTGGGTCACTGAATTAAAAGTCGCTGATTGGGATTTTGTCAAAAACCAATGTGCAGAGTTGCTGAGCCATACTAGTAAGGACATGAAGTTGGCGCTTTGGTACGTTGATGCCTTGAGTCATACAGATCATCTGGCAGGTATTAGTCATGGGCTAAGCGTATTGCAAGCATTCAATGACGAATACTGGCTCACCATGTATCCACCATTAGATGGTGAAGAAGACAGCATGGATATTAGGGCAGGGCTATTGTCATGGTTTGTAAAAGCGCTCACTGATGACCTAAAACAGCTATCACTCTCTGATACAAAGACAGAAAAATATAATTATAACTATTATCTAACCGCTCGTGACCATGACAAGCAGCGTCAGCAAAATCCTGATAGCGAATCGTCCAGCCAATTGACGCTGAGTGATTATAACCAAGCCATCAAAAGCAGTAGCGAATCATGGCAACGCGCATTGATGACGACTCTGAGTACCGTTACTGAGCAGTGGCAAGCATTATCTGACCAGCTTAATGATCTCATGGGTATCGATGCGCCTGTCTTCGCGCCAGTGACAGAGCTGTTGGCTGGACTGAAGCAACACCTGCACTCATTGATACCAGAGCAGGCTGATATGGTAGACAGTAATAGTCAAGAAGGTATTGACGATATGGAAGAAGGTTTTTCTACTGAGAATGCAGTGCTAAATGATGGACAAGTAACTGGCGCAAAAACAAGCGCATCAACCAGCTTTAATCCGAACAATCGCGATCATCAAAGCAATCGCCGGCAAGCGCTTAAGTTATTAGGTCAAATCCAAGACTACTTTGCGACCAATGAGCCGCACAGTCCAGTGACATTTTTACTCGGACGGGCGATTAATTGGGCTGATATGCCACTAGATCAATGGCTCACACATATCATCAAAAATGAAGACCAGCTTGCTAATCTTTCAGACATGATTGGGATTCAGCCAAAACGTGACTCATCTGATGACAGTTATAGCTAAGAAAACAGTTATAACTAAATAGTCAATTTGGCTGCGGCTTAACTGGCAATCTGTGTGCCATTTTTAATATATGTTTACACCTTTGGACTGATATAGAAGGGCTTGTCATGGTATGGACTCAAACGAAGCGGCATCTGCAAATTAGTAGTGCCCATCCTGATATTGCTACTAGCCTTATTCAACAAGCTGACCTTATAGAGAGCTTGCTTGGTTTGCCGCTGCCTGATAGCGTGTGGAGTAAGCCCGCGCTGATGCCAACGCCCGATGCTTACCCAAGCCCTTATCATCAAGATCAACGCGCGCAATCCTATCAGCAGCGTCAACTTGCGCTCTATTGCGGCTACCGTATCAGTATTACGCTATTGCATCCGCAAGCAGGACTGGCTACCAAAGATTGGATAGGGCAGAGTCTATCTATTCACTGGCATACAGGCGACGCGCTGTTAACCAGTCAGATCCGTCATGGTATCATCACCGAAGTTGTCGCTCTAGGTAGTAACAGCGGTATGGCGGCCTATCGTATCATCTGCGAACCCGCTCTGAATCAATTACGCCTATCTAGTCATAACCGCCGCCATCATCATCTCAGTCTAAGCGAGTTGATCACCGATATTCTCAGTCCATACGATATGAATGTTGAGATTGACGAACGTCTCAGTGATGACAGTAACTATCATATTCAGCACAGCGTGCAATATAACCAAACCGATCTCGCTTACTTAACGCAGTATCTCACTCTTTATGGTATCACTGGCTATTACCGTCATGAAGCGGACAGCCACACGCTGGTGCTACTACCCCATGATGGTGAAATACTGCGTCCTGATGCCAATGACATTCAAAGCATCTTGAGTCAAAACCCTGCTAACCTCGCTGACAGACAAGATCGCATCACCGCTATTCGTCCGCAAGTTGCACAACATACTCAGCAGAGTGAACTATATCGTTACGACAACCGCTTAATTGGCACGTATACTGGCAGTAGCACCAGTGAACAACCTATTGACGCGGACAGCCCCAATGTTCACAGTCGCTTCTTGCACAGTTATAGCCACCTAAATGACGACGGACTCACCGCGCTTGCCACCCGCTATCAGCAGCACGCACAGCAACTTGCCAACCTTGGTCGTCTAACCGGCAACATCCGTCATCTGAACTTGCCAAGCGCCCACTATATCGATGGCAACCCTTATTTGACCGACCCGATCAGTCTCGTCTCTATTCATCAGCACATTAATAACCACATACCTGCAGATTGGTTGGGCGCAGTCGCCTTTGACCCTATTACCTTGCAGCCCAATACGAACCATGCCAATTATGACAATGATGATAACAACGGCGACAACAACGTCCATCACATCAATGCCTGCTATCTACCGTTTCCACATCATCACCATATTCCTTTTGGTCAACAACTGAGCGAGCTTGGACAGCCACATCCGAGTCTGACAGGTCTCATGAGTGCCAGCATCATAGACACAGACAGCAGCGCCATCACCCATGACCGTAACCACCGTGCCCATATCAGATATCACTGGCAATCTGATGGCAGTAATGGCAGCGATAATAATAGCGACAATAGTCATGATGATGCCCACTGGATACCCATCGCCAGTCACCTCGTCGCCGATCACATGGGACAGACCCACCCCTTACGTCATGGACAGCATGTACTCATCGACTTCATCGGTGGTGACTTAACCCATCCCATCATCATAGGCAGCACCCATAACGGACAAGGCAATTCTGACGCTCAGCACAATAGCATCGTCAGTGACTCAGGTAGCATCGACGCCACCAGTCCAGCTTGGTTCATCAACCAAAGCCATGCTTACCCCATAGACGGAATCAAAACCCAAAGCATCGACAGCAGTCGTACAGGGAACGCCACCAAAGACAGCATCACTAATGGCTATAACCAGCTCATGTTTGACGCCCATCCTGAGAGTTCACAGATCAACGTCTATAGCAGTAGCTACCAGTCCAGCCTAACCATTGGCCATCTCTACCAACACACTGACCATACCCGTGGTCAAGCACGTGGACAAGGTATCAGTATCGAAACTGGAGCCGCTGCCAATATTCAAGGCAGCACAGGCATTCATATCAGCAGCAGCCAGTCAGACCCCTCATCAAACCCTCACATGAGCCATGACAGTCATAGCAAACTGCAAATTGCTGACCAACATCAAATAGCCTATCAAAGCCTAGCAGAAACCCATCAACCTGTCGGTATAGATGGCAGCAGTCAAAGCAGTAGCAAAGGAGGAGAACAACAAACCGCATTCGGTCAATTTAGCGAAGACACCAATGACAGTGCGCTAGATGAAGCAGGTCAATGGCAACAAGCCAATCTGCTGATCGACTCTCAGCGCCACCTTGCCATGCTCACAGGACAACACAGCCAACATACCAGTACCCAGAGCACACATAGCCACGCCACCGATAGCACCCATTATCACAGTCAAACGCAGATGAATCAGCTGGCAGCAGGGGATATTCACTACTATTCAAACAAAGCGCAAACCCATACCGCGGCTCATGGTGATGTGACCATACAAGCGCATCAAAGTGAGATGCGACTCGATAGTGAGCAAGTATTACGCATCCATAGCCGAGACAGTATTGAGATCATCGCACCTGATACGCTGACCCTAAAATCAGCGGGTAGTGGTATTGAGATAACAGGTGGTAATGTGACATTTATCACGCCTGCTCAAGTGGGCTATAAGGCGAGTAAGGTGGATCGGGGCAGTGGGGGTGGGAGTATTGCCAAAGCTATTGTTCTTAGACAGGCAAAGATAATAGAAGGCGAGAAGTTTTATTTGAAATATGAGATTAAAGATAAGCAAGGTAATATTCTTAGAAACCGTGACTATATTGCCTATAACCATACGACTGAGGAAATGATAACAGGTAAAACAGATAATTTAGGCTATACCGAGCAGTTTATTACTGAAGAACCAGAAAATATTGAAATACATGTTGTAGAGGGACAAGATAATGGCTAAGAACACAGGATATATTCACTTATCTATTTCAGGCGGTGTTTTCGTAACAAGATGTAGGTATGAAATAAAAATCAATAGTAATGCTATACTTTCTAAAAATCCAATTATTGGACTAATAAGTGCCAAGGATATAGTGGGCAATAAAGGAATCAAAAGAATAGATTTCAGCTACGATAGCGGTAAGGTAGATGTCAATAAAATAATTATAAGTTATAAACTATTTATTGGAGAGTTAAAAGTAGATGAGGGTATTCTAAATGCTTCAAGTAGCAGTAAAGCTCAGATTATAAATAATAATGTCAATCAGCTTCGTATTAGGTCTACAGTTGAAGTAACTATAGATAATCGAGAAGCCCAAAGAAAAGTGAATGCCCAGACCTGCAAGTATCCTGATGGTGCAATTCAAGTAGCGGAATATATTGTTAAAGAAATACAGAAAAACGTTAGATCTAGTGAGGCTGCAAAAATAAAGTCTCAGTTATCATCTATAATAGCAGCGAGAAAATCTTTAGGGTTTTATAATTGGTATGTGCAAGTTGCCCCCGGAAAACCATGGGATCATAAGCCTAAAATTAAAGATCATTCAAATCTTAAATATATAGCTGTTCAGAGAAAACTTGAATCGGGTAGAATGTCCGAGTCATTTTTTCATAAATATAAAAATTACGATTATTTTTATGATGTTTGGTCAAACATTCATTATGGCTATGTAGGCAGGTATGTAGGTTTTGACGCAAATACTTTGCTAACGGGTTCTTATCTACAACAATTTGGTAAGGAAGCAATTGATGAGGTGATGAAGGTTAAAAATGGTGAAAAAGTTTTCAAAGATATGGAGCTTAAAGCAGATACTAAAGACGATATTACAGCCATGCAAATAGGTATAGATTTGTTTGAAAGATATTATCCTGCAACATATGTCACCGAATATCTGATATTGAAAATATTAGATTCTACACCAAAATCTGATTTACCTTTTTCTAAACAGAACCATGTATGTTATTTATAGAATAAACAGGAATCATAATGCATTTAAAGAAAAAGTTAATAAAATACATAGTAATTCCAAATATATTATTTGCTATAAGTAGCCTATCAGGATGTATGCATGCAAATTATTCAAACAAGATTTTTTTGAATAATAAAACAAGCTTTACGCTTTATACTTCGAAGTTTGAGACCGAAGATAGTGATGCTGAGATTACCTTAGAAGAGATGGAGTCGGAAAAACGTATCGTTTTAGATGTGAATGAAAAAGATCTTTATTATGTTAGTGACTATGCTCTATTAGCGGATTTTCTAGTTAATATTGATATTATGTGGCATGTTACCGATGAGGGTATTGACGGAAAGCTTTTGTACCAAAACCAAGGAAAATTTTTTAAGGTCTCTGAGACAGATGAAGGTTTTTGTAGCTACGAAATCGATATTTATGATACTCATACTGAGGTTAGAGGGCTAGATGAAGGGTTGTGTGATAAGAAGATAATACTCAATGAAGATTTATGACAGATTATAGGAGCTATCAAACCCAATATCTATACAATGATAAGCAGCGTGTATAGCAGATCATTGATGCAGAGGGTAATATGGTGCGCTATCACTATAATTTTTGTAAGGCTTGTTAGAATATTATGATTAATCAAAAAAAATATCGGATATCTGTGATAACCGAATTGTACTCTAAAACCATACTTGTTATGAGTACTCTTATTATTTTGATAGGTTATATGATTTACGATATATATGAAATTAGCATATATAACTATTATATAGATTTATTAATTATTACCACC
This sequence comes from Psychrobacter sp. NZS113, assembly GCF_015864825.1. Lineage (GTDB taxonomy): Bacteria > Pseudomonadota > Gammaproteobacteria > Pseudomonadales > Moraxellaceae > Psychrobacter. The sequence continues at coordinate 65,731 of NZ_JADYWL010000004.1, read as the reverse complement.
TTGGCAATAGGGTTATATATAAATAAAAATGAATTTTATAAAAAAATATTAATGTATAGCTTGTTTGTATTTTTATTTGTTTATCATATAATTTTGTTTGGTCTGAGCTTTACAGACATCAACTACTACTTAATAAAATTTGTTATTTTAGTCTCTATTTTTTCTACAACAGCATATGTGTATTTTATTATAAGAAAGATCGATTTTGATTATATGAAAGACAGTGACTTTAACAAAAATTATCTGCCATCTTTATTCTATAGAAAAAATATTTTTTTCAATAAAAACCTATGGTACGTAATATTAGGTGTTATTTTTAGCTCTATCATGATTTACTTTTTTAGTAGGTTTTTAGCATGTTTTATGTATGCATCTTTTCTGATGTTATGCTTATTAAGTTTTTATTCGTTTTTTATATTTACTGTAGTATACAGCTATGAGTTAGAAAAATATCATCCAAGTTAATTATATGATATGGGCTTAAAGTAGAATATTAACCCCTATCGTTATAAGAAAATTGATAATTTTTAGCTATTCTGATTGATAACAAAAACCAAACCAGACATGTTTTGGTTATTTAGAATCTAAAACCTTTTGGATTCTAGTATGATCGTCATACAGCTCAATATAGCCAATAATATTGCAAGTAGTATGGAGCTTAGTTTTATACAGATGGTTATATACCGACTCATTCTTTAGTATTTCACAAAAGCTCTCTACGACCAAAGCCTATATTACCAAAGTACCGATCAGCATATTGAGATATGCCATAATTAGCGTAACAAAATCCATGTCAGGGCCATCTGTTAACAAGGTGTTCCTGACAGTGTCTACACCTATGACTCCATGGGGCGACTCACCAACCAAAATAGTAGCTACAACGATTATATCGTCGTTGGATCTCAGCACCAGTACGATCCTACTGGACAACTCACTGATATCAACAGTCAGATATCACTCACAGTTAAAAACAACTGTGACAGGAACCCTTGAATTTGGTGGTAGTGTCCATGAAGGATATTATGGTGCTATGGTAGGGATTGCATTTTAGCAATAGTTTTTGGAGTAAGTACTGCTGGATTAGGCTTTGTTGTATTGGGTGCTGGAGCAGTTATAGGTGGTACAGTTGGCGGTTTGGCAGGGGGTGAAATTGGAGAGTTCGCTGGAGAACGAATCGGAGATGGGGTGAATGAACTATGATTACTTATGACCTTTTAGCAGATATTAGCGTTCTTATTTTTGTTGTAGGTATAATTATTTGGTTGATATCGCAACAACTTGTAATCCGTTATACACAAAAGAATTTAAGGTCGTTGTGTTATTACCTTTATGGAGATGAATACTTTTACGAAGGTAAGCTAAATATGTATGACATGTTTTTTATGACCTTTATAGCTAGCCCTATTTTTGTACAGTACCACTTTGTATATAAAAGAAAAGGGTATCTGCCAATGTTTAAGGGTGGTACTAGTGTGATGCATGCTAATTTAGACGAAAAAAATGCACTTTTATTAGTTAAGAAACACTATAAATGGTTGGTTTTGAACTTCATATCTTTATTGCTTGGTTTTTTTTGGTTATTTGGAAGCGGTTTTTTCATGATGTGGGCGAAGCGAGTAGGTAGTTAGATATTCGGTGAATAAGAGAATATAATGGACCGGAAGAATATTATAGAGTGGGTTGCCATTATATCATGGCTGGGAGATATTATAATTTGGATGATTTCACATCAAATGGTAATCAATTACACGCAAAAGAATTTGCAGTCTATATATAAATATCTTTATGGCTATGAAAGTCACTATAGAAAAAAATTAAATATGTATGAAACAATATTTATGACTTCAATAGCTAATGTTATATTTTATCAATATCATCTCATATATAAAAGAAAGGGTTACTTTCCAATGTTTAAGAAAGGAAAAGGCTCGATGTACCCTAACCTCAATGAAGAAACAGCCCTTTTACTAATCAAAAACAATTATAAATGGTTAGTTTTAAATGTCGTATCTCTTGGTTTAGGTTTTTTTTGGTTCTTTGGTAGTACGCTTTTTATGCTTTTAGCAAAAAGAGCAGGTACAGGTAGTTAATATAGCGCTATCATTAATGCACGGATTCATTGATGTGTGAGATAGTTTAAATAAAAATAAGAAGGCGGTAAATGCAACTACGCGACGACTTTGCCCAGCATATCAGTGAGCTTAACGATCCACTTGAGCGTCCTTATACCGCCAGTATAGACAAAAGCTTATTAAAGAATACTGAAGATATTGAACATCTTAATAAAGAAATTCATGATGTTAATCCTGATTATCTGACCTTCCTACCAGCGTACTTTTGGATGTTTTACTTTGCTATGGGCTGGGTTTACTTTTCTTCTTTTATGTTTTTTATTGTTTCTATTAATGAAGTGTTTCGTTTAGAAATTTCTAATGTGCCTCTATTTTTGTTAGATATTTTTATATTACTATTAATGTTTATAGTGTTTTGCACACCACTAATATTACTCATCTATCAATTTATTAGAAAATACTCTATTCGTACCCAGTACTACTTTTTGAAAAAAGAACAAAAAATTGCCTACTACTATCGTCCGCTAAGGAAGTTTAGACAGCCTTATGAGCTTAAAATAGTCGACTACAAAGACGTACATCCAGACCTTCATCAAGATCCGTACAATCGAGCCTATACACCGCTCAATCTATATGTCGCCGATCCTAAGACTGGCGATATCACCCATCATCTCAAGCTAGAAGATTATAGAGTAAACCCACGCGTACAATGGGCATTTATCCGTACCTATATGGAAAGCCCTGCGGATGAGTTGCCAATAGACGCTCAGTTCTGTGAAGCTTATCCAGCTGATACAAGTGGTTCACTATTTGCTTGCGCTGATATTGTCTTTCGCAAAAACGGCATACTGCCTAGCGATCATTCTGGCGGTGACCAGATCATGGTCTTTATAATAGGCTCAATAATAGCTTTGGGTAATCTATTTCAGGCAAATCATTATCAATGTACCAAGCGAGCCATCTTACATCCTGACGTGCAGAAGCTTTTAACTTGGAACGGTCAAGACAATCCTTATCCGATACAGCCTATAACTGATGAAGCCAAATTAGCCTTTGAAGGTAGCAATTGGGAAGTTAATGTCAGGTGGGTATGTATCATACTTATTAATGCTGGTTTATTTGCTTGGGCGGTAGTGGCTTATAATAGTTAGTAGTTATCTACTATAGATCCCTGATCTGAAGAGTAAATAATATAAGTAGGGAAGTGGCTAGAAGACCTATGAGGTTAATACTGATTTTAAGTAATGGACTTAAACTATAATTTAATAACTTTAAAACCGATACAGTATTGTTTGTATGAGTTCTTACTTACTGACTCTGCCATGCAAACAGAAGACAATAAAATCTACTGCTGGTAGCATATGATATGTAGAGAAAAGTGGTTGTTCTAAAAAGATATATATGAAATTATTACTGTAGACCATCTAGGAAGTGGGAATTTAAAGAAGAGATTCAGTTTAATAAGAAATATCAAGGCATAAGAAAAAGGCTTCCAATTGCTTGGAAGCCTTTTAATGTAATGGTACCCGGAGCCGGACTTGAACCGGCACGCTATTGCTAGCGAGGGATTTTAAATCCCTTGTGTCTACCAATTTCACCACCCGGGCAAAACTTGTTTTATCTAATATGTAAGCTAGCTGATAGACCATCTAGTTACTAGATAAGTGCTCGCTATTATAGTCAGTTATGATAATAATGCAAGCTTAAATTAACGTAAAGTTAATAAATAATTGGAGGCTGGAGTCGGAATCGAACCGGCGTTAACGGAGTTGCAGTCCGCTGCATGACCACTCTGCCATCCAGCCAATCAAGGTCGCCTATATTAGCAAAAATATAATAAATTACAAGCCCTTTTTTCATTAAAAACAGGTTATTTGCTACCTTATCTATAAATAACCCTGATTTAGAGTTATTTATACGATTAATAGGCTTTATAACGCTATCACCAAGCTAGTGTTCAGTGATGTTTTCTGAAAATAATGGCAATGATACGCTAAACAATATCCTTGTTATCACGTTTTGCTTTTTTAATATCACGATAAGTTGCGGTGCAAATTAATATCAGCACGCCTAGCGTAATCACTGGCCAAATCAAAATATATGAGCCGTAGATAAAGACGTTATCCATACTATCTCCTTATAGTCTTTTTTAATAATTGTCGGATGATCAGTTTCATGATGCGATAACAAACTGACCAACCGCTGTTTGCGTTAAATAATTTCAGTTAAGACAATTTAAATTTTTGGTGTATCAGGCTTATTATCGTAGTCACCCACACGTTGCTTAATTAAGTCAAAGTCAAAATGTTCGTCACCCATCAGGCTGACTATCACACAGACGATAGTACTAGCGCCATAAGCGGTCAGTGAGGCGAGTAAGACCATGTACTGACGTAGGAAGCCAGTGGCAAAGATTAGCATCAGTACGAGCGTGATAGCAGCGGCTCCCATGCCAATCTTACGACCTAAGAAGCCAAAGACCATCAGACCAATCACGACAGCACCACCGACACTGGCCAATATCTCGAAGAATAGGGCAGTGAAACCTGTAATTGGCAACAATTCAAAGCGTGCGACACAGAATAGGAGGAGTCCGACGATGACGGCTGAGGTAAAAGCGGTATTGGTCACGCGATTCCAGAACACACTGGCAATGACAGGGAATACGATGGCTCCCCACAATGCACCAACGAAGACTAGCATCACTAAAATATCGAGCTTAAAGCTGGCAAAAATCAGTCCAGCTGCTGTCGCGACAATCATCGTGCCACGACCGACAAGCATCATGGTTTTTGGTTTAATATGACCTTTTTTGGCGATGTTTTTACCATATACATCTGCCATCATAATCGTCGATAGTGCTGATAAATCGGAATCAGCAGTCGATGACAATGAACCAATCACTAAGATAAAGAATAAGGCGATAAAGACAGGATGCAGATAAGTGCTGACCATCTGTGGAATCAGGTTATTCATATTGCCATCGAGTGGTTCGATACCGATGGTGACAGCCATCAATCCAATCATACCGAGACCAATGACAATGCCCGCATAGCCGACGGTGGCTGTGACAAAGGTGGCTTTGATTTTAGTTTTATCAATCGCAAATAAACGCTGAGTAATGGTTTGGTTACCGATCGCATAAGCCAATACCGCAACGAAATAAGGTGCGCCTTGCTGAAAGAATGCTTCAGAAGAAAAGAAGTTTTGTTGCTCTAATGTTAGATTTGATAGTCCTTCAACCATGACTTCAGGTCCACCCATCGCAAATAGTACCGCTGGGATAATGACAACACCAATGGCCATCAACGCGACCAATTGTGCGAAGTCAGTAAACACGGATGCACGGAAGCCTGACGTTAACGTATAGCTCAATACCCCGATACCCGCGATCATCACACCGGTTTGGAACGATAATGGTGACAATACTGACACCAATGCTCCAGCGGCAGTAAAGTTGACCATCAAGCTAATTAAGCTGCCCATAATATTGGATATTGCTAAAATTAATTGGCTTGATGAACCATGGCGGGCATGGATAAGTTCACCTAACGTGTGGCCATTGGGCGCAAGCTCACGAAAGCGCATACCAAAAGGATAGATGAATAAAATCATCAACGCGCCCCAGAAGCCATAATGTATCGGACCTGATACACCGTATTTATAGCCAGAGGTAGCAGCAGCATAAAATGAAGCCGCCCAAATCCAAGTGGCGGTCATACTGGCCGCACCCATACCAAAGCCAACACCGTGGCCTGCGACCATAAACCCAGAAGTTGTCTCTTTGTCCTTCTTTATCAACAAAGAAAGTAGGTAAGTACCGCCATAAAAAGCTAGTAGTAATAAAATAATGGTTAATGATGAAAATTGGAACAATGACTCAGTTTTCAAATGTATACCTCGCAATTGTTTTAAGTAAATAAAGTTTAGTAAAATTATCTATTCCAAACTATTGAGCATACGACATAGCCTAAAAAGCCCTCATACTGGATGTATGTGGCTAATATGAATAGCAAAAATACCAACTGTAGTGCTGAGCAAGTACTAAGTGTCGTGCCGCTGTTTTATGATTCACATCGTATTAAATCAAAATGACAGGGGCTACTCTCAATAGGCGTCAGTTCATGGATAAACCATGACGCTATTAATATGCATACACAAAGGTAGCTGAGTGCTAAAGAAAGCCCATATGATGAGCGTCTATAGCAGAATTACGAATGAGCACTAAGCCATGAGGGCATGACCTGATCTCGGTTTAGACAGCCTTATCAGCTGTAATAAGCAATAGTTAAGAGGTTTTCACTCAATTATCGCATTGATGCATCACCTGTAATTCAAATACCAAATCCAGTACTGTGTGAATAATCAGCACAGTGAACTTAGTATTAACAAATAAAACTACAGGTCTGTTAAGTATATGTAACATGTTCGTGAGGTTAGGGTAACCTATTATGTCGTCAACCTCAAATGTTATGCAAGATTAAGAAGGTATTTCCTCAATTCAGTTGCTTATCACCTAACTGGGCTAAAAGTAGCTAAATCTAGCCAAACAACGTCAGAAATCTAGTTAATATCTTGATGTTATCTGCGCTGCTTTTCTCGTTTGACGGCAACTTATCCTATTTTTATTAATACCTTTAAAATATGGACACGACCTATCCTTGAGCGTCGGAACGTCCAAGATAAGCCATTAGTGGGTGGTCTAGGTTTAGTAGAAGAAGTGGTGTTGAGAGGTGTTGCAAGAAGCTAATATGAGTAGATTTAGTATTAAGTATACTCACTAGTTCGAAGCATTAGCCTCGATTAAGAAATACTTGATGATGCGTCAAATACCGGAGTAGTAAGTCACTCTATCGTTACGTAAGAATCCCGCCAACCCCAATCCATAACGCTCAGCGACACGTACCGCCGTACTGGTAGGCGCAGACATGCCGACCAGCCAAGGTATGCGACTACGGATAGATTTTTGTACCAGCTCAATCGATACGCGTGAGGTCATTAGCACACAGTCGACATTGATCTTCTGTCGTAGTTGCCAGCCGATCAGTTTATCGAGGGCATTATGGCGCCCTACATCTTCGAATAGATATAATTGCTGCTGATGCATCGTTGCCGCAGCGTGTACGGCACCTGTCAGTTGGTGCGTGTGTTGTGTGGCATCAACTTGTTTTCGCATTTTTAATAAGTCATCTAGACTTGGCGCTAAAGACTTTTTATTTGAGCTACTTGATACGTCATCTTGGGTGTAGGTGCTCAAATCAGGCAAAGCTTGTGCCAGTCCAGTGATACCACACATACCGCAACCTGTGCGCCCTGCGAGCTGACGTTTCTGTGCTTGGATACGTTGATGGCAGCGTTGGTTCAATACCAGATCCACGATATAAATATCATAGTCCTGTAGCTGCTGTAAGGTTTGCTCAAGGCTTTCTGATTCCAGACCTTGATCAGCTGACTCTTGAGTAAGGGGTTGATAACTTGCAGTATCGGTCAGCTGAGTGACGTCCCAATCAAGTAACTCATGGCTATGTTGGATCAGGCCTTCGCTAAATAAAAACCCAACAGCTAAATACTCTAATTGATGCGGGCTGGCCATCAGTACCGCATAGTGAATACCATTGATAATGATGGCAACCGCCGCTTCTACGGCGAGACTGGCTGGTTGGCGATCAATACGTACCTGAGAGGTATTGTCATCATTGTTGCTAACGGATGAATAGTAATGCTTTTCCGATAAATGGGTACGTACCAATGGCGTCATCGATGTATTTACGCTTTCAAACACATTGTTTTCATGCTGCTGTTCACCGGTGTGCTCATGCTCTTTAACATAGGTTTCAGTTGTCATCATGGTTCGTTATATTGTCTTGTCAGCAACATCATTTTGGCGATGTTATTTTTGACGATATTATTGTGTATGTTGTCATTATTTTACGATCCAATCCCCATTCGTCATACAGGCTCAGCTATGCTTGCATTTACCCGTTGTAAGACGACTGTCGTTGATTTATACGCTGGTATGTGTGAATCTGGCGCATGCGTGTCTAAGTCAAATAAATCATTACATTCAGGGTAGTAGGCGGCAACAGCATTGGATGCAATGTCCATTTCAGTCAATACCAGTGGCCCTAGTGTACGCGGCTGGCTAGTGCCATTTGGGTTGCCTTGTCGAGATACCATGACACTATCACCTGCGTGCCAGCCCAAGCGGCCAATTTCATCGGGATGCATAAACAAAACATCACGGCGATTGGTTTGACGATAGCGATCTTCAAATCCGAAAATCATAGTATTAAATTGATCATGGCTACGGACGCTGGTCAATTGCCAAATCTTCTGTCCATTATTTTGACCATCATCAACGCTGCCATCTTTTCTCGCATTGTCTTCAAGACGTGACGTTGTTTCTGCCATCTGTGCGGCGACATAAGTAATTGGGTATTGTGGTACTTCAAACTGTGCTTTGCCACTGTCAGTATTCCATACACGATGGCGAGCGGCATGATATAAATGAAAGCCACGTTCAGCAGTGCGAATACGATTATTAAAACCTTCAAAACCGTCGATAGCTTGGGCAACATAGTCACGAACGATGTCAAAATCCTCACTCATGGCTTGCCAAGGAATGGTAGAGTCAGGGCCAAGCACATGAGTGGCTATGTCTGCCACAATCTGTGATTCAGATTTCAAGGTATCACTGACAGGTTTGAGCGTGCCTTGAGTGGGTACTACCTGACACATCGAATCTTCGATGGTCGCAAACTGCTCACCTTTAGCCGTAACGATGCGTTCAGTACGCCCTAAACACGGTAAAATCAGATTATTTTCGCCCGGATATAGCATAGTCTCATTTAGCTTAGTGCCTACGAATATATTAAGCTGAGTTGTGGTTAAAGCTTGTTCAATGGCGCTGGTATCAGGTGCTGCCACAGCGTAATTACCACCCATTCCCATAAAGATTTTTAATTTACCAGCGATAAGTGCTTTGGCCCCAGTAACCACGTCATAGCCATGCTCTTGTGGCATAGGATGCTCAAAGACACGCTCGAGACTGTCTAGTAAGCTTTTGCTAGGGCGTTCATGGATACCCATGGTGCGATCGCCCTGTACATTAGAGTGCCCACGAACAGGAGATGCGCCTGCGCCATCAATACCAATCATTCCCATCAATAGTAATAGATTGGTAATCATCGCGACATTGTCATCACCTTGCACATGCTGAGTGATGCCCATACCCCATGTGCAAATTGTTGCAGGACTAGCCGCAACCAGTTCGGCAAGATTTATAATGTCTGTTTCTAGAATACCGCAACCAAGCTCGATATCTGCCCATGACTGCTCTGCCAACCACTGTTTTATTGGCTCAAAACCTGATGTATGAGTGGTAATGAAATCGTGGTTGATTTTATCGTTTTCAATCAGCCATTTGGCGATACCTGTCAATAACGCCGCATCGCCACCGATCTGAAGTTGAACGACTTCATCGACCATCTCATCACTTTGGCCTGCTGCCATATGTGTGGGTTTTTGCGGGTTTCTAAATTTACTTAGACCTTGTTCGCGCATGGGATTGATAGAAATAATTCGACATCCTTGCTCGTGAGCATGGGCGAGCATCTCAAGCATCCGCGGATGATTGGTCGCTGGATTTTGTCCAAACATCAAGATAAGTTTGGCTTGCTCAAAATCTTCTAACTTGACCGTTGCTTTACCAATACCTAGCTGCCTACCTAGCATGACCGAGGTTGGCTCGTGACACATGTTTGAGCAATCAGGTAGGTTGTTAGTACCGAAACAGCGTACGAATAGCTGATACATAAAGGCTGGCTCGTTGGTAACACGGCCCGAGGTATAAAAGAGCGCCTCATCTGGCGAGCTCAGCTGTTTAAATTGCTCAGCGATACGTTGGTAAGCCATCTCCCAAGAGATCGCTACATATCGGTCTTGCGCGGCATCATAATATAGTGGCTCTGATAAGCGGCCACTGTGCTCTAGCTCATAGCCAGACCACCCTTGTAGTTCAGTGACGGTGTGTCGCGCAAAGAACTGGGCATCTGCTTTTTTGGTCATGGTTTCACTAGCGATGACTTTGATACCATTTTCACAGACGTCGATAGCTTTGTGTGATTTGTGGTCAGGCCAAGCACAACCTGGGCAATCAAACCCGCCTTGAGGTTGGTTGCTTTTGAATACGCTGACACTGCCACGCAAAAAAGTTTGATAGTCCATCAGTTTACGAGTAGAGGAAAACAACGCAGGCCAACCAGCAGCAGGGTGGGAGTAGACAGGAATTTTGCGCATGACAGACCTCATAGATAAATGGTGATGGCTAAGTTATTGTTATAGACAACAACTATATAATGGTGAACATGAAATTTGTAGAATCAGTAACTATAGATAACAAAAAACCTTTGAGAGGATTGAGTGTTCTCAAAGGTTGATAAGTGACCTATGCTGTCAAATCTGTAGACATTCACTTGGGAGATTTTAGTTACGTAGCCTGATAATAAAAGTCAAACCACATCTGTCTTGGCGTTCTATAGCCTAAATCCATAAAGTGAGTAATACCGAGCACCTTTTCGAAGAGGGTTGAATCTCATATAGTCAATTTTCTCGGAATATTAAGTTTCCGATAAAGTTGGGGCGGTTCATCTTACTCAATATATTTTTTTACTTATAACAAAATGCAAGTATTGGCGAAATATCACGATATAATTTCTATACGCATTGCAAAGTTTCCATAAACTGCATTTTGCTATTCAGCATCTCTTTTTTCAGCCAATTTTTAAACACCACCTTTCTCTCATCTTCGTAAAAAGGGTGATAAGACAATAAATGATAAGACGAGCTGTCTGCCATTGGAGGATGGATTAATTCTAAAAAGTGATGCGAAAGTTCTTTTTCCACCATAAACATTGAAACAATAGCGGTTCCCAAACCAGCTAAGCATCCCTCAATACATAAGTAAAAGTGCTCTAACACCATAGTCTCGTACGATAAAATCTCGCTACTGACTAACTTAGATTTATTTATGTGATGCCAAAAATTTGGTCGAGAAGAAGTCAGTAATAGGGTATTCGTTGGTTCAGTTCTAGGGTTGCGGACAGCGACTATGTATTCTTCAATAATTTTCTCATGAAATATATTTTTGTCCCATTCAAAATCATTTCTGCGCAAAGCAATATCGATAGATTTCCCTTGAAAGTCTACTATTCCGCCACCCGTCAGTAATACAATTTCAAACCCATAGTTTAATGAATTAAATTCAGCCAAACGTGGTATTAACCATTTCATTGAAATAGTGGGTTCACAGGAGAGTACCAGTTGCTTTTTTCGATGATCTTGTCTCGTTAGATCTACAAGACAGTCATCTAATTTCGCAAAAATTTGCTGACAACAAGAAAAAAGTAGATTGCCATTGGCTGTGAGTACCAGTTTCTTATTGACTCGGTTAAATAAAGATACACCTAAAGCATCTTCCAAATTCTTAATCTGTTTGCTCACTGCACTTTGTGTCACAAACAGTTTCTGAGAAGCAAGCGTCACACTATTATGCTCTGCAACGTAGTAAAAGAACCTTAATGAATTCAACGATATTTTTTCTATCATGCCAAAAACTCATAGATGATGATGTAATAAACTCAATTTTAGTTTATCTGTAAATGTAGGAGAATGCACTTAAATTAATAATATGAAAAAACTAATATAAAGATAAAACTCTTTATATATTGGTATTTTCTTTATAGAGTTCATTAAATGACAGAATTTTTTACCGTTATCATGATTACCATTCTTGCTGTGATTAGTCCTGGGGCTGATTTCGCTATTGTTACTAAGAATAGCTACCTATACGGGCGTTCAGTCGGTGTGCTAACGTCTATTGGTATAGCGCTAGGTGTCTTAGTGCATGTGACTTATACGTTAGTAGCTGTTGCGATTGTCATGAAGCTTGCGCCAAATTTTTTGACAATCATAAAATATCTTGGTGCACTTTATCTTATTTATATTGGTTATAAGACATTCACACAAAAGCCTGTACATGACGTCGGCGCTTCTGCGCGCATCAGTTCCGGACAAGCATTGCGCTATGGTTTTTTTACCAATGCTTTGAATCCCAAAACTACATTGTTTGTCATTAGTACGTATACACAGATTGTTAGTGCTAGTACCCCAAAGTCTATTTTAATCGGTTATGGATTGTTTATGTCTGTGGCTCACTTCATGTGGTTCGCCTTGGTGGCTTTATTGTTCTCTCAACGGACGCTAAGAGAAAAAATGCTAAAGCAGCAAGTCGCAATTAATCGTGTCATTGGTTTTATATTAGGTCTATTAGGTGTGTTCTTGCTCTTTGCAAACTTAAACTAAAGGAATTAAATATGAATAAAGTTGCCTTTATCGATATGGAAGGGGTTTTAGTTCCGGAGATATGGAAATTAATGTAAGCATTGCGGCTGATAGGTATTAAAAGCTTTTGCGCAAAGTAGAGAAGTGTCTCTATTATGCTTATTTATTCTTAAATCACCTAGGGTGTGTCATCGATTAGATTATGAGGCTTAAAATGAGAAAAATTGTAGATAAATAATGTATTAATTGATAACACACCCTAACACTCTAATAACTTTAAGGTTTAACTTTCATGACGCTACAAATTGATCATATCTCACTATCGGTTGCCAACTTAAATAATGCTGAAAAATTTTACGATGCTATTATGCCTATTTTAGGTGCTAAGAAAGTAGAGGGTTCAGCCGAGGCTTTAAAATACGGCGTTCGGAACACGCCAGATGCTCATCATAATAGCTATCTGACTATCTTTGAGGCACAAGACTTCACTCGTAACCATGCTAACCATTGGTGTTTTCAAGTCGATAAGAGAGATAGAGTTAATTCCTTTCATGTTCAAGGCATTGCTAATGGTGGATATGACGCTGGGCAGCCAGGACTTCGAGCTGAGTATCATGAGGGTTATTATGCCGCTTTTCTAATCGATCCTTCAGGGAACAAGATTGAAGTCGTTTGTCATTCTTTATAAAATTTATATAATGACTATGATGATTAAAAATGAGGAGGGTAGATCACGCCAAGGATAGCCGACACGCATACGATACAGTACGCCTTCGACCGTTATTCCCTGTGTCATAGATATTAAGCTCTAGTAATATAGACCTTAGTCTTGTCCAGTGTTGCTCTTTGAGCAAGGCATAGCAAACGACGTCTTTTTTGTGTGAGAACTTAAAGATTACTCGTTTGCTATTTTTTTGCTCCTAATGTTCAACACGCCCATTTAACAGGCGTTTTTTATTTAGCATTCAAATGCAGCTGTTTTGCGGATTAGCTTAAAATCAAGCTGTCATCTTCGACTTTTTCGCCACGAGTTTGCTCAAACATATCGAGTAAATCATGTACAGTCATGCCTTGGCGTTTGTCGCCTGACACATCGAGTACGACTTGGCCTTGATGCAACATAACAGTACGTGTGCCATGCGCCAATGCTTGTTGCATCGAGTGCGTGACCATCATCGTGGTCAGCTTATTGTCCGTTACAATTTTATCGGTCAATTCTAAAACGAAAGCCGCTGTCTTTGGATCAAGTGCCGCTGTATGCTCATCAAGTAATAGAATTTTAGACGGTTGCAATGATGCCATTAGTAGACTGACGGCTTGTCGTTGACCACCAGACAACAGTCCCATACGGTCAGTCAGTCGATTCTCTAGTCCAAGCTTTAGGACTGAGAGTTTCTCTCTAAACAAGTCTCGGTTGCTTGGGTTTAGCGCAAAGCTCAACCCACGTTTGCCGCCGCGCTTATAAGCAAGCGCCATATTTTCTTCGATAGTGAGCGCTTCACAAGTTCCTGCCATTGGGTCTTGAAACACACGAGCAACCCAATGAGCACGTTGATGCGCAGTCTTTTTGGTGACATCAATACCGTTTAACAGGATTGAGCCACTATCGACGCGCGTGGTACCACTGACTGCGTTTAGAAAGGTCGACTTACCAGCACCATTAGTACCGATGACAGTCACAAACTCACCATCTGCAATGTTTAAATTGATACCGCGTAGTGCAGGGTTTTCAATGGGCGTTCCAGGATTAAAGGTCAACCGCAAATCTGTAGCTTGCATCATAATAATTATTCCTTATGGTTGCACATTGACATTAAGCTCGAACTTTACGACTTAAGAATTTATTTTTAGCTTTTGGCAATACCAAGGCAAATACGACGAGTAGCGCTGTAATCAAGTTCAAATCCTGCGGGCCAAAGCCAATACTACGCAGTGTATCGCTCGATAGCGCAACCTGAATAAATAGCTTGTACAGCACGGCACCGACGACCACGGCAAAAGTAATCAGCCAAATACGCTTGGCCGGAATGATGGTTTCACCGATGATGACCGCTGCTAGACCAATGACAATCGTACCGATACCGATCGAGATATCTGCACCGCCCTGAGTTTGAACAAACAATGCACCCGCTAAAGCGATCAAACCGTTAGACACTGCCATACCAACGATGGTCATCCATGAGGTATTAATACCTTGAGCCTGCGCCATTCTTAGGTTTGAGCCAGTGGCACGCATCGAAAGACCAGTTTCGGTACTATAGAACCAGTTTAAAAACAGCATGGCAAGTATCACAACCATACCAATAATCAAACAGCGCATCCAATAGCCATTACCATCGGTCACCAAGGTGCTAAACACCGTGGTTTCGCCCAATAGTGGTAAGTTTGGCGCCCCCATAATACGTAAATTGATAGAATATAGGGCAACCATGACTAAGATACTGGCAAGTAATTGCAGTATGCCAAGTTTGACATGCAACCATGCAGTAACGACACCAGCGACGGAGCCTGCTAGCATACCAAACGCACAGGCCAACCATGGGTTAACACCAGCGATGATGGATATACCGGCGACTGCGCCACCTAGCGGAAAGCTACCATCAGCGGTCAAGTCGGGAAAGTCGAGCGTACGAAATGAAATCAGCACGCCAAGTGCAACAAGGCCATAAATTAGACCGCTTTCAAGCGCACCAAAAAAAGCAATTAAGGACATAAGATATTAGTCGGTTATCATCAAGCGTTTAGCGATTATTATCACAAGCAAAAAACAGCAAAGGTATGAAGCATGCTGCCTATAAGCCCATATAACCCAAACGGCTAAGCGGTGAATTTAACAGATTAAGCAATCTGCGGTTAGGGTAAACCAAAACATCTTCCTATGAGGAATGAGCATAAAATACCTTGGTTCGAAATTCGGTTTTAATGCTTATATCACATTAGAAATAACCCAGCTCATATACCAGTAGCTGGGTCATTTTTATACTGAAATAATAGCAGTAAATATAAGCAACAATCTATGATTAAACCATCAATGTAATCGTTTAACGTGATGCTTACATTCAGAGGGCGCTATTCTACCACTTCTTTTGCTTTATCGATAACTGCTTGTGGCAATGTGATGCCTTCAGCTGTGGCATTTTTTGGACTGACATACAAATCAAGTGCTTGTGGCGTATAAACAGGGATATCGCCTGCTTTTTCACCATTCAAAATACGCACTACAATTTTACCTGTTTCGCGACCAAGTGCATAATAGTCAACGCCCAATGCAGCAATGGCACCGCGTGCAACAGAACTGGTGTCTGAAGCAATCAGCGGGATTTTGCTTTCTTTAGCGACTTGGAACAGCGACTCGTAAGCAGATACCACGTTGTTATCGGTTGATGTGTAAATCATATCGACTTTACCTTCGAGGCTACGTGCCGCCATCGCGATGTCGGTACTACGCTGGGCAGGGGCTTCATGTACAGTGATGCCCATTGGTGTCAGCTTTTCTTTGAGATTTTTTAGGATGATGGTAGAGTTCACCTCACCTGGGCTATAAACATAACCTACGTTTTTTAAGCTTGGAATAATTTGGCGCATTAAGGCAATTTGTGGTTCATAAGGAAGCGCATCAGAACCGCCAGTTACATTGGTGCCAGAGCCATCAAGCTTTGATACCAATTTGGCTTCTACTGGGTCGGTCACGGCAGAGAATACCAAAGGAATAGTGCTAGTAGCAGCCGCAACCGACTGTGCTGATGGCGTACCAATGGCAACGATAACATCTGAGTTGTCTGCAACAAATTGCTTGGCAATCTGCCCAGCTGTTGCGGTATTACCTTGTGCGCTTTGGAAGTTAACGGTTAAATTCTCACCGTCTTTAAAGCCGGCCTCATTTAGCTCATCGATGACGCCTTTGCGTACGTCATCAAGCGCTGGATGCTCAACAATAGCCGTAATAGCGACGTTTTTCATCTCTGTTGCGGCATCGCCAGTGGCGCTGTCAGTGCTACCAGTGTCTTGTGCTGATTGATTACAACCAGTCAATAGAGCGGTACAAACACCGCCTAATAATAATGCCTTACTAAAATTGAAATGACCAAAACGATTTTGATACAACATGGGTCTCACTCCTGAAAATAATAATGTGTCCGTACATTATTTAATAAATAAAAATGATTGCTAGCGGTTCTTATAGGGCATGTTATCAATTAGATTGTGAGGCTTAAAATTTAGCCATTTTAAGGCCACTAAACGTATTAACGTGCTAATTGATACAATGCCTTAGATAGGTAACGATTACTTATTTAGCACTCTTTGCTTCTTTGTCGACATTGATGGCATTTTTTAGCAGCTCATCGGTCAAACTCACACCTTGCTCAGCCGCATGTTTTGGGCTGGCATACAAGGTTAATGTATTCATGACTTCGGGCTTGATCGTATTGACGGCTTCGCCACTTAATACTCGATACACCATTTTCCCTGTGGTACGACCAAAGTCATAGTCATTGACACCAAGCGCCGCAGTGGCACCGCGTCTCACACTAAACTCGTCTGAAGCAATGACGGGAATATCAAGCTCATTGGCAGCACCTGCCATCGCTTCAAAGGCAGAGACGACATTGTTGTCTAAAGATGTATAAATGATATCAGCACGACCAGATAAGCTACGCGTCGCCATAGCAACGTCCGTTGGGCGATTGGCGGTGACTTCTAATATTTTAAGACCACGCGCGGGTGCAGCTTTTTTCAGTTGGTTGAGTACTGATACAGAGTTGACCTCACCTGGGCTATAAACGTAACCAATGGTCTTAGCATTAGGCGCAATTTTTTGAATATTGTCTAATTGCGGCTCGATAGGCAATTCGCTAGATAAGCCTGTCACATTAGATTGGATAGGCACAGCGTTTGCATCGATAAGCTTCGCCGCGACAGGATCTGAGATAGCAGTATAGATGACAGGGACGGTTTTAGTTGAAGCCACGATTGATTGGGCAGAGGGCGTTGAGATGGCCACGATGGCATCTGGGTTGTCTCCTGCGAATTGCTTGGCAATCTGACCTGCTGTCGCTGTGTTTCCTTGAGCGCTTTGGAAGTTAATTGTTAGGTTTTGGCCTTCGACATAACCGTTGTCAGCCAGCTCATCTATGATACCGCGGCGCATCTCATCTAACGAAGGGTGTTCGACAATTTGCGTGATGGCCAATGTTTTGGCGGGCTTGCTAGCATCAGCAGTGGCGCTGTCATCAGTTGCAGTAGTGTCTGTAGTATTTGAGCAGCCGATCAGTCCGAGAGTGGCACTGATAGCAGCACCGTATAGGCTTAAGCGTAAGGTAGAAGCAATAGTCATTATTAGGTTAACTCATAGGTTATATCAATCGTAAAAACCAAGTAGATAACGTTAGATGTGTTTAGTCTATATATAAGAGACCTTATTCGTCTTCGTTATGCTTGGGTTTTAAACATGATATTGGAAAATGCAGGTTAGCCGAGTCAATGCTATGTTGATGCCAAAATAGCAGGCTAACAATAAAGTAATCGTTCCATCGATCATTATGTTCATATTATGACAGTAATGTAAGTTATCGCAATAAAAAATTCAGTCGTATTCGTCATAGGTGTTAATAAGGAGTAGGTCGTCGATTTTATTCGATAGCTGCTTATTTATTTTATCTATGAAAAAAATGCCGTTATAAGGCTGTTCTATTCGATAAAATCACCATCAAAAATATTACAAGCTAGCAACTCATCTATTACGAACTCCCTTCATAATTAACGTAAGCTAATGTTTATACGAGAATTTTTAATATAAAAATCAGAGTGAGCCCTAAATACGCATGACTATTACGCTGACGTGGTGAACGTATAACTTACTTTGATCTCTACTTAATATTGTTCAAATGAATATTCTGAACGCAATCTTATAAAGGTAAAATTATGAACACTACTAATCTCAAACTATTAACCATCGCTGGTATTACTGCTACCTCCTTGATTTGTTTGCCTGCTGTGGCAAAAGATGGTCATGGAAACGGGCACGGTAATGGACATGGAAACGCAAAGGGTAATTCTGCCCATATCAGTAAAAACTATAAGCATAATGGCAATGCCCACCCAAATATCAATGCTTATCGCAATGCTAGCCCTAACGCCTCATTTAAGCGTGATCTCGATAGATACGGTTATAGAGTGGTCGGCAAGATTGATAGAAGGAATTATGATCGTTCAGTCATTTTAGACCGTTATAACGACCGTTACGTTCGTATTCGTACGCCAGAAAATAATATTGTGACGGTAATTAGTGATACGTTGCAAATCATTGATATTTTAAATAGGTAAAGCGTGGTTTTTATTCATTTAATAAATTAACCATAAAAAAAGATGCCACTAGAGCATCTTTTTTATTTTTTACTACTAAAAATAACCGTTAAGCTAATACGTCACCAACGACACAAGCATCAGGTAAAGTAACGACCGTTAAGCCTGTCTTTGGCTCACCAGTTGATAGTACCATGCCTTCTGAGATACCAAATTTCATCTTACGCGGGGCAAGATTGGTTACACAAATGACCTTTTTATCAACCAATTGTTCAGGCTCATAAAACTTACGAATACCGCTGAACACGTTGCGTGGCTTGTCTTCACCAACATCTAACGTAAACTGTAAAAGCTTGTCCGCGCCTTCGACGTGGTTGCAGGCCAAAACATGTGCCACCTTCATCTCAACTTTAGCAAAATCTTCGATACCAATATAGTCAGCTTGCTCAGCATTCGTATCGGTATCTTTGGCTACTGGCTTGCTGTTTGTGACAGCAGCTGGCGCTGGCGCGTCTATTTGTGCGAGAGAGGCTTTTGAGTCTTCCACCATGGCTTCAATATCTTTTTCTTCGATACGCTGCATCAATGGTTTGAACTTATTGATTTTATGGCCTAGTAACCACTGGTTACGACTGGCGAAATCTAAGCTGTCAATGTTTAAGAATTCTTTGGCATTATTGGTCAGCTCAGGCAGTACAGGTGCAAGGTAGACCATCAATTGACGGAAGATATTAATCGCGACCGAGCAGACATCTTGAACTTCTTGTTCAGTGCCTTCTTGTTTAGCAAGTGACCATGGTTTTTTCTCATCAATATACTCATTGGCTTTATCTGCACACTGCATGATTAAGCGCATGGCACGTGAAAACTCACGGTTTTCATAGGCAGCAGCAATTTCATCACCCGTTTTGGTGATGTCTTCTAACAGTTCTGGCTCTGCACAAACTTCTGACAGCATGCCGTCGTACTTCTTAACCAAGAACCCAGCACTGCGACTGGCGATATTGACTACTTTTCCAACCAGATCAGAGTTGACCTTTTGCATAAAGTCTTCTAAATCTAGATTGATATCTTCGACTTTGTCAGACAGTTTACTGGCGAAGTAATAGCGCAGGTACTCAGGGTGTAAATGCTCAGCGTACGTTTCGGCCTTGATAAAGGTACCGCGTGACTTACTCATTTTTTCGCCATTGACCATCAAGAAGCCGTGGGCAAAGACGCCTGTTGGTGTACGATACTCGCTGCCCGCAAGCATTGCTGGCCAAAACAACGCATGGAAGTAAACGATATCTTTACCAATGAAGTGGTAAACCTCGGTTTTGTGCTCGTTTTCTTGTGCCCAATAGCGGTCAAAATCAAGCGCTTGCTCTGTACCTGCACGTTTGTCGCATAGATTTTTAAAACTTGCCATATAGCCGACTGGCGCATCTAGCCACACATAAAAATATTTATCTGGCTCATCGCTTGGGGTATCTGGAATTTGAAAGCCAAAATAAGGCGCATCACGTGAGATATCCCAAGTCGCTAGGCCTGCCTCAAACCACTCTTGCAATTTATTGGCCACTGACGTTTGCAAACGGTTGTCACTGCGTGTCCAGTCTTTTAAGAATTGCTCAAACTCTGGCAAATTAAAGAAATAATGCTTAGAGGTTTTGAGTACGGGCGTTGAACCAGACAGCGTAGACTGTGGATTTTTAAGTTCAGTGGCATTGTATGTGGTGCCGCATACTTCACAGTTATCACCATATTGGTCTGGACTATCACATTCAGGACAGGTGCCTTTGACAAATCGATCGGCTAAAAATAACTGCTTTTCAGGATCGAATAATTGTTCAACGTCTTTAGTGCTGATGTGCCCAGCGCTACTAAGACGACGATAAATAAGCTCGGAAAACTCTTTATTTTCTTCTGAATGAGTAGAATGATAATTATCAAAATTAATCAAAAACTTAGAAAAATCAGCTTCATGTGATGCTTTCACTGACGCAATTTGTTCTTCAGGTGTCACGCCATTGGCTTCTGCTTTTAGCATGATGGCGGTGCCGTGTGCATCATCTGCGCAGACATAAGTGACCTGATGGCCTTGCGCTTTCATCGCACGTACCCAAATGTCTGTCTGAATATACTCTACAAGATGCCCCAAATGGATATAGCCATTGGCGTAGGGCAGCGCACTGGTTACTAGAATCTCACGCACTTTCATCACCTATATTTTTATATAAACGGGTTAGTTATCAAACGTCTTAAGCAGCTTATGGCCATTGGACGCGATGTTATCAATGCTAAAAACTTCCAAAAATAATGAAAATTTAAAAAGTGTGCCTATGATACCGTAATTCGGCTAAATTTGTGATATTCCTTGGTAATTACTTCTCATTCGTTAGGCATCTACTAACCATAAACAATAGGCTTGCATCGAATTTAGACGTTATCAGCTGGCCATAAAAAACCCACCGAGCAATCGCTAAGTGGGTTTTTGGTTAGGTACTGTTGTTTTAGACTTTATTATTAAAAGCTAAAACGAACCAAACATAGTACCTAAAGTGATAACGGTGACCACTGCTACCAGAGGAATAGCCATTGTGACCATGGCAACGTTTAGATATGACTGCTTGTGGGTCAGACCACAAATCGCTAGCAAGGTAATAACCGCACCACTATGTGGCAAGGTATCCAAACCACCGGCTGCCATGACAGCGACTCGATGCATCAGCTCTGGATCGATACCAGCATTGACGGCCATTCTGAGATAATCTTCACCCAAAGTGGATAGAGCAATACTCAAACCACCAGACGACGAACCCGTAATACCTGCCAGCGTGGTCATTGCCACCGCTTCTGAGATGAGTGGGTTTTCAGGGCTTAGGTTTAGGATGCTATCACGAATGATAAGGAAGCCTGCCAACGAGGCGATGACCGCACCATAGCCTACTTCCGATGCCGTGTTAAAAATCGGCAACATAGAGTCGTAAGTACCACGGTTAATGGTTTTCTGTAGATTGTTCCAATGTCCGATACGTAGCAAGATTAATACCACACAAGCCACAACCAATGAGAGAATAATTGACCATAATCCGAGTGAGCCTGCGATATTTAAGTCAGGAAACTGTGTCTGTAGAGCGCTAAAGTCCATCGATGGAAAG
The DNA here is from genome assembly GCF_015864825.1 of Psychrobacter sp. NZS113. GTDB lineage: Bacteria > Pseudomonadota > Gammaproteobacteria > Pseudomonadales > Moraxellaceae > Psychrobacter. The sequence goes on along the minus strand of NZ_JADYWL010000004.1, from coordinate 43,872 downwards.
ATAGCATACGTCAATATAGCGTTTAAACCGATGACCAATATTAATGGAATCATCGCAACGGTAAATGAAGTGTGATGCGTGTTTAATGCTTCAGTTTCTTTTGCAGTTGAACTGATACCGCCCACATCCTCTTCATCATGCTGACCATAGCCTTCACCTGCTGCATTGGCCTTTCTGGCGCGTGACTGCAACCACAACCAACCACCAATAAACATAACCAGACCACCGATGATACCCAGAATAGGCGCGGCAAATACATTGGTATTGTAATAAGGAATTGGAATGGCGTTCTGAATGGCAGGCGTACCTGGCAATGCTGTCATCGTAAAGGTGAATGAACCCAAAGCAATCGCTGCTGGTATCAAGCGCTTAGGAATATCGGCAGCTTTGAACAAGTCTTTGGCGATTGGATAAATAGCAAATGCCACGACGAATAATGACACACCGCCATAGGTCAAAATAGCACAGACTAAGATAACGGCCAAAATGGCTTTGCTAGCACCAAGCTTTTCAACCACAGTATTGGCAATCGCTGTCGCTGCACCAGAGTCCGCCATCAAACGCCCAAAGAGCGCGCCCAATAAGAAAATAGGGAAGAACTTGAGTAAAAATCCACTCAAAGCACCCATGAAGACATCGGTATAGGCGGGAATACTGCTTAAAAAATCACCTGAAAGAAATACGGCTAACGTCGCCATAATCGGTGCTAAGATAAGCACAGAATAACCGCGATAAGCAAAGAACATGAGTAATAATAGGGTAATGACAATAGCAAGCGTACTAAACATGATGGCCCTCCTTGGCAAAAAATAAGGCAGCGAGTATGCCGTGCTTATCGGTATAGGTCAATAAAATGAATCAAAATAGGTCTATTTCGCCTGTTTTATCAAACATAAATCTAGACTAATACACTATTTACCATTAATATCCTGCCGATCTATATACTGCGCGGCGTTGACTCACATGCGCTGACTGTTATTTTCTAGTCGCTACGAAAATAATATGTTAAGTTAGCATAAGTATTTCATGCATGATATAGCGATGTAAAATGTATTGTTATGGACAACAATATAAAATACAATGTTCGCCATTTATTAGATGTAGTAAACAGTAATTATTCTCAAATCTGATAATCGTTCAACAAAGCTCTAACAATAATTCTTAAAACCAAACATCAAATTTACAAGGAATGTGAATATGTTTAGTGCCATCACTAATATGAGCGTACAGTTAGTCAATCGCTATCTACCATCCCCATTTGTGTTTTCGATCGTTTTGACCCTCATCGCGTTTGCTGTAGGATTGGCTACTACTGGCCAAGATATGATTGCGATGGCGGGGCATTGGGGCAACGGACTGTGGTCACTGCATAGCTTTGCCATGCAAATGGCGTTGGTTTTAGTGACAGGCTATGCCTTTGCCAGTGCGCCATTCATTCAACGCTTACTGGACAATCTGGCTAGTCGTGTTCACTCTCCTACGACCGCCATTATCGTATCGACCTTGGTGGGATTGGTTGGTTCATGGATAAACTGGGGTTTCGGTCTTATCATCGGTGCTATCTTTGCGAAAGCACTAGCTAGAAAAGTGGCCAACGTCGACTATCCTTTGCTGGTCGCGGCCGCGTATTCAGGTTTTGTGATTTGGCATGGTGGTTTTTCAGGGTCGATACCGCTGACACTCAGTTCAGGCGGTGAGACACTGCTGACGTTATCAGGCAATACCATGACTAAAGCAGTGCCTCTGTCACAGACGGTATTTGCAGGCTATAACTTGTTGCTTGTAGGTTTGCTCATCATCATTTTGCCACTCGTCAATCGTTTTATGCATCCCAAAAACCCTACGGTTATTGATCCTAAACTTATCAAACAAGAAGTGTATATCGCGCCTCAGAGAGACACGCCTGCACAAAAACTAGATGACAGTCGCATTATTGCGGTTATCCTATTAGCCTTGGCACTGATGTACTATATCAGCGAGTTTGGCAGTAACGGTTTTAACCTCGGGCTAAATATCGTCATTGGGCTGTTTTTATTTATAGGGTTGCTATCGCATGGCACGTTAGAGCGTTATTATCGTGCCGTACACTCAGGGATAGGTGGTATCACGGGTATTGTGCTATTGTTCCCGTTCTACGGCGGTATCATGGGTATCATGACTGGCGCAAATGCGGATGGTATCTCTATCAGTACGCAAGTGACCGAATTTTTTGTCAATTCTGCCTCCGCAGACAGCTTTCCAATCTTTGCCTTTTTAAGTGCAGGTTTGGTCAATGTCTTTGTACCATCAGGTGGTGGTCAGTTTGCCGTACAGGGCCCTGTTATGATTCCAGCTGGCATCGAGTTGGGTGTCAATCCAGCAATCACTGCGATGGCGATTGCATGGGGTGATGCGTGGACCAACATGATTCAGCCGTTTTGGGCCTTGCCATTGCTGGGTATCGCAGGTTTAGATGCGCGAGCCATTATGGGTTATTGCCTGATCGTACTGGCGGTATCTGGTGCTGTTATCATGGGTGTGTTTTGGCTATTGGTATAGTCATTCCACTATAAAAGTATTACTGCGTTAACCTCGCTTGAAGTATTTAATATACATCTACACGCGGTTGCCTTGTACTGTTTTTAAATTTAATCGAATCGACTATACAAGGTTATAACGCTCAAAAGAAAAACAAGCATAATGAGTTTTCACTGTTAGTTTTTATTAAAAGCAACAATCAAACGGATAATTGATACATCTAATTCAGCATTAGTTTATGCACGGATTAAAAATATAAATGATAATCATAGGAGACAAGCATGAGTCAATCAAAAATATATAGCAGTGCCGAAGAAGCGCTAAAAGGCGTCGTAACTGACGGGCAAACACTTGCTATCGGCGGTTTTGGTCTATGCGGTATTCCAGAATCGTTAATCGAAGCATTGCGTGATAGCAAGGTTAAAGGCTTGACCTGTATCAGTAATAACGCAGGCGTCGATGACTTCGGTCTTGGGCTGTTACTACAGACTCGCCAAATCAAAAAAATGATTTCATCATACGTCGGTGAAAACAAAGAGTTTGAGCGTCAATATTTGGCTGGTGAGTTAGAAGTTGAGTTGACTCCGCAAGGTACATTGGCTGAAAAATTACGCTCAGGTGGTGCAGGTATTCCTGCATTTTATACCGCAACGGGTGTTGGTACACTTGTCGCTGAAGGTAAAGAGACACGTGATTTCGATGGTCGCACTTATGTGTTAGAGCATACACTACGTGCTGATGTAGCATTGATCAAAGCGCAAAAAGCAGATAAAGCGGGTAATCTAATCTTTAACAAAACCGCTCGCAACTTTAATCCAGATTGCGCAATGGCAGGTAAAATCACCATCGTCGAAGTCGAAGAAATCGTTGAGACGGGCACCTTTGATCCAGATGAAGTGCATCTGCCAGGTATCTTTGTTCAACGTATTGTATTGAATAATAGCCCTGAAAAACGTATCGAAAAAACCACGACTAAAGCTTAACTGTGTTTGAAACTAATAATCAGTTTTTATATTCATGACAGTTTAGATAGCTCATCGTTTAGATAAGTAAAAATAGAATATCGTAAAAAATAAGGAAATCAGCATGGCATGGACAAGAGAGCAAATGGCGCAACGCGCCGCACAAGAATTACAAGACGGCTATTACGTGAACTTAGGCATTGGTCTGCCAACGTTGGTCGCCAACTATATTCCTGAAGGCGTGGATGTGTGGTTACAATCAGAGAACGGCTTACTAGGGATTGGCGAGTTTCCAACAGCAGATAAAGTCGATGCTGACTTGATTAATGCTGGCAAGCAAACCGTGACAGCAGCGCCAGGCTCCAGTTATTTTAGCAGCTCAGAGTCTTTTGCGATGATTCGCGGTGGTCATGTTAATTTGGCGATATTAGGCGCAATGGAAGTCTCAGAAAAAGGCGATCTTGCTAACTGGATGATTCCCAAAAAGATGGTCAAAGGCATGGGCGGCGCGATGGACTTGGTTGCAGGCGTGCAGCGTGTGATTGTCCTAATGGAACAAGTCAATAAACACGGTGACCCAAAAATTCTGGCCAATTGCGAGTTACCACTGACAGGCAAAGGCGTGGTTGATCGTATCATCACTGAGCTTGCCGTATTAGACGTGACTGACAGCGGGTTAAAATTGGTTGAATTAGCAGACGGTGTTAGTTTTGAAGCGTTACAAGAAAAAACGCCAGTAAACATTATCCAGTAAACTTTGTACAGTAAGCTCTTTACTGTCATGTAACTGTTTTAACATCAATGAGCTTCATCCCTCAGATAAATACGCCACTATGATTATAGTGGCGTATTCATTCAGTTCTATTTTTATAAAATTCAAATAATATTTTAGACCATTATAAGGAATATGTATGGCGACTCAATTACAACAAGATTTGACAGGCAAAGTAGCGTTAGTCACTGGCTCTGCAAGTGGTATCGGACGTGACATCGCTGAGACTTATGCAAAAGCAGGGGCCGCGGTTGGTATTGCAGATATTAATTTAGAAGCGGCACAGAAAACCGTTGATGCGATTGAAGCCGCTGGTGGACGTGCTCTCGCGATTGCCATGGATGTGACGTCAGAAGATGCAGTCAACGAAGGTGTGCAGCAGCTAGTAGATACCTTTGGTGGTATTGATATTCTGGTCTCTAATGCTGGTATTCAGATCATTGACCCTATTGATAAAATGGCCTTCAGCGATTGGAAAAAAATGCTTAACATCCATTTGGACGGTGCATTTTTAACCACCAAAGCAGCGATTAAGCACATGTATAAAGGCGATAAAGGTGGCACAGTCATTTATATGGGTTCTGCTCATTCACATGAGGCCTCATTATATAAAGCCCCTTATGTGACCGCCAAGCACGGACTACTAGGTTTGTGCCGTGTATTGGCCAAAGAAGGTGCAGAGCATAAGGTACGTTCGCATGTAATTTGTCCAGGGTTTGTCAAAACACCTTTGGTAGAAAAACAAATTCCAGAGCAAGCGGCTGAAAAAGGTATCAGTGAAGAGTCTGTCATTAACGATATCATGCTAGTTAACACGGTAGATAAAGAATTTACGACAGTAGAAGACATTGCTCAATTGGCATTATTTTTAGCAGCTTTCCCAACCAATGTATTTACCGGTCAATCTATCGTTGCCAGCCATGGTTGGTTTATGAACTAAGGAATTAGTAACTATCCATTTGATGAAGTAGACACTCGATTTCTTTTAGATTCTCATTTGATGAAGTAGACACTCGATTTCTTTTAGATTCTCATTAGATCAATATCTTGCCTTATGTCTATTAGAGCCAATTAGATTGGCTCTTTTTTATTGCTTATTCCTGTCTATTTTTAACTAATGGTTGAGCCAATCCAAGGAATAGCCGTTAGTAAACATAGCCTATCGTAAAACATATGTAGCAAAGTTCAGTCCTACTGGCGTTGTGGTTTTTTTATGCTTGTAATTCAGCTACACTATCACGATAAAAGGTCTGGCTAAACGCTCATATATTATATAGTCAATCCTCTATAAATTGGATACGGTGTCAGGCTCGCTTAGTCTACGGCTTGTAGTACTTTCACTCGCCTTCCTTGTATCTAAATTATATTGAACCGACTATATGGTTTATCATATCTACTATGGTGTTGAACGAGTTGTTTTAGCATACCAACCCACTTGTATAGGCAGTAATGGTCGCTATGTTTAACTTTATGAAGAAAACTCCCACTAATAAACCAGAAACACCAGAGCAGCGGGCGGCTCGAGATAGTGCCGTGGATAAAGTATTGCTTGGTTATGAAGTTGGTATGGTCAGTATTGCGACGATGGTAACGGGTCTCAGTCGCGATGGTGATCAACTCACGTTAGACTTGCGTCTGCCACCAGAGAGTAAGCCTGAAACCATTCAGCAAGAGCTTGGTCAGCTGCTGCATCCGCATGGTATTACGACGATTCATATGAATGTACGTCTGCCTGCACCAGCGAAAGGGGCTGGTTCAAGCTTACCAAAGAAAATGCCAAAGACGACCAATGCTATGGATAGTCAGAGCAAGCCTACAGCCAATCCTGATGACAGTAGTAATAATGATAATAATGCTGAACCACCGATTACTAAAGCGGCACCGACACAAGCATCGCTAGCGGCACATCCACGTATTCGTCACATTATCGTAGTAGCATCAGGCAAGGGCGGCGTTGGTAAGTCTACAACGACAGTCAATATCGCATTGGCATTACAAAAGCTTGGCAATCGCGTTGGTGTGCTTGATGCTGATATTTATGGTCCTAGTATGCCTACGATGTTGGGCGTCGCCGATGTAAAACCACAATTAGAGAACGAGCAATTCGTACCTGTTGATGCACATGGCATAGCGATGCTGTCTATTGGTAGCTTACTCGATGGAGATAATACTCCTGTCGCATGGCGTGGACCTAAAGCGACCGGTGCTTTGATGCAGCTTTATAATCAAACTAACTGGCCACAGCTAGACTATTTAGTGATTGATATGCCACCCGGTACTGGTGATATACAACTGACATTGGCACAGCGTATTCCAGTCACTGGAGCCGTGATTGTGACGACACCTCAGCATGTCGCGCTACTGGATGCGCAAAAAGGTATCGAGATGTTTAACAAAACCAACATCCCTGTACTCGGTGTGGTTGAAAACATGGCACTGCATACCTGTAGCAACTGTAATCATACCGAAGCGATCTTTGGTACGGGTGGCGGCGAAAAAATCGCTGAACAATATCAAGTGCCGCTATTAGGGCAGCTCCCCCTTGCCAGTGGTATTCGTGCTCAAGTGGATAAAGGCGAACCAAGTGTATTGGCCGATGATGAGTTTGCACCATATTATTTGAGCATTGCTAAAAATATCGAAACCAATATTAATAAATTTGCAAAGCCTGTCGATGACAAGCGGATTTTCTGATGGTGGAGAAGTAACCTAAGGCGTGTCCTCATTTTAAACATGGAGCTAAAAATGAGGATATGGCCTAGAGTATCTTTAGAAAAATTTGGCTAGGATGCCGCAACGATGAATCAAAAGTGTAATGAACAAGGTAAACAACACTTAGCTAGCAGTACTAAACCAGTTGTTCTTAACGAGCTTATTCAAAATGGTCAGCCTGCTTTTGGTGTTTTCTCCCAAGTCAAAAGTATCAATTACTTAGACTATTATAGCCATCTCATTTCACAAAAATCCTTACCCAACTGGCGAAAAGAAATAAAAGCCAACCAATTCTGCTTTATTCAGATTCTTCAGCCCCCTTATCGAGTTTGCCTCGCGCTCGCAACGATTAAGCTTGCCACTAGCGCTTTCGTCTATATTTATCATGAGGATACTCAGCAGTTGAAAGTCTGTGATGTGCTACAGCCTTTGACTCATCGTACGCACTTAGACGGTGATAGTTATCAAGGGCAGATGGCGTTTGCACATACAAAGCTCACCATCACCTTGGATTTTAGCCCTGCCCAAATAAATATTGCGCTAGACAGTCAGTATATTGCAATAACAGCAGCGTTAGCACGAAGCACACAACCTTTAGCCATATGTACGCCGACTGGTAGGCGCGGTTGGACGTTTACGCAAAAAGAGCCGTTGACCGCATTATCTGGGCATTTACTTATCAAAACCCATTCAAAATTTGATGCCAATACTCCTGATGCTCAACCTCAAAAAATAACCTTCACCGATGCCACTATTGCCAATCTAGATTGGACGCTTGGCTATATGCGTCACGAGACCAATTGGTTTTGGAGCTGTATCACTAGCTATTTGTCAGATGGTCGTCACTTTTTGCTTAATCTTTCTATGGGTGTTAATGAGACTGGAGCCAGTGAAAATGCTTGCTGGCTTGCTGGGCAGATAATTTATTTACCACCCGTTATGTTTGCTCGTGAGGGCTCAAATAGTCAATCAGTAAATCAAGAAAATTCTGAGCCAACTGCGGAGATGGGCACAGGTGAGAGCGACCCGCAGCCATGGCGTATCCATCATCAAAATTTAGGTTGGAGTAATGTGAATATTGACTTAACTTTTACACCTATCACTGTTTATAAGAAAACTGACAACTTCGGTGTGATTGCTAGTGTTTTTGAGCAGTGGATAGGCTTCTATAGCGGTGAGATACGTTTAGCGGGGGAGGTTATTATCCTGGATAGAGTGATAGGACTAGCAGAAGATCATTTTGCCAGATGGTAGCCTATAAAATATAAGGTGAAGATAAATGAGATTACTGAACGTATTAATTTTTAAGTAGCCGCTCCACTATAAATTCAGCCGTCAATTCCGTATAATCATCGCTATCAAAATACTGTTATCATAACCGCTATTAAATATTTGCTAAGGAATAACAATGTCTATCAAATCTGATCGCTGGATTCGTAAAATGGCCGAAGAGCATGGCATGATTGAGCCATTTGAAGCGGGTCAAGTACGTTTTAATGATGCTGGCGAGCGTTTGGTTAGCTATGGTACGTCAAGCTATGGTTATGACGTGCGCTGTGCTCCTGAGTTTAAGGTATTCACCAATGTACATTCAGTCGTAGTAGATCCTAAAAACTTCGATGAAAAAAGCTTCATCGATATCGTTGGTGACGAATGTATCATTCCGCCAAACTCATTTGCATTGGCTCGTACCATGGAGTACTTCCGTATTCCACGTGACGTATTGACTATTTGCCTAGGTAAATCAACGTATGCGCGTTGCGGTATTATTGTCAACGTGACACCGCTTGAGCCTGAGTGGGAAGGGCATGTCACTTTAGAGTTTAGTAATACTACCAATCTCCCAGCGCGTATCTATGCCGGAGAAGGTGTGGCACAAATGCTGTTTTTCCAAAGTGATGCTGATGACGTTTGTGAGACCAGCTACAAAGACCGCGGTGGTAAATACCAAGGTCAACGTGGTGTGACATTACCAAGAACCTAGATTAGGTCTTAGGCAATACGCAGTACAAAAAAAGCCAGTCATATTTTATATGACTGGCTTTTTTTGTACAGAGAAATCGACTACTTTAAGACTTTTAAGCCGGCTCTGTTATCACGTTTTGGCTTAGGTGCAGCAGCGGGACTTTTCTTAACAGTAACGTCTGAGTCTTCTTCAGGTACATAATTATCATATTCGTTAGGATCAAAGAACATGCCTTGTGAGTTCTCTTTCGCATAGATACCCAATACGGCAGTCAATGGCACCCAAATTTCTTGTGATACACCACCAAAGCGCGCACTGAAGTTAATATAGTCGTTTCCCATACTCATATTACCAGTTGCACGGCTAGCAATATTGAGCACGATACGACCATCTTGCACATGCTCTCTTGGAATCTGTACTTCTTCAGCAGTGGCATCGACCATTAGATACGGGGTCAGGGCATTGTCTTCTATCCACTGATATAGCGCGCGCACCATATAGGGACGTGTTGGGGTAATAGAGGTAGTTTCGCTCATTTAATGATTTCCTATACGAATTATTTTTAATAGTGAACAGATACTTCTTGGAGTAGCTTATTCATTGAAAAAACCTAAATAAATGTTGCTCAGTTTCTATTCTAATAGTTTTTTATTCTAAACCAGCTGTCTAATCAACGCACACTTTTTTGAAAGCTATCGCGTTCAAAGACACGCTTTTGATAATCAAATAGTGGGCGACTAATGGCACGAGGCAGTTCTATATTCATCTCTTCAAGTCGCCACAATAACGGTGCTAACAGTATGTCACACCAGCCAAACTCATCTGCCATAAAATAAGGCTTGTGAGCAAATAGAGGCGATAAGGTAATCAGCGAGTCACTCAGCTGCTTTTTAGCAATTACTGCTTGTGCTTTATTAAAGCTATCTGGGTGTACGAGTAAGCGCTTACCAAGTGAGAGCCAATCACGCTGAATACGCCACGCCAGTTGCCTGAACTGTGCACGCTCTTGCGGGGTATCAGGCAGTAGCTTGTTTGTGTGATAGCGTTCTTCGAGATACTCAAAGATAACATTGATCTCATAGAGCGCAATCTCACGCTGCTGTAGGACAGGCAAGGTATGATAGGGGTTCAGCTCAGTCAAATCTTCAGGACGCTCAGAGTGTAAACGTGATAAATAGTAAGCGAGCTTTTTTTCTTCAAGTAATAGGCGTACCACATGACTGTCGTAGCCGTCATCAGCGTATAAAATCAGCTGACTACTTGGAATGTCGTTCGCATCAATCATGAAAGCCTAATGTTAATAGTAAAGACTATCATCGTAAACAAAGTTACCCTGATTATCAAGGCAACGTACGTAAACATTGCTTGTGAGCGCTTTATTTGTCTACTCCTTTGGCGATAACTCTATTATTTAATGGTTTATCAGAACAGAAAAAGGCACTACCGAAGTAGTGCCTAATATCATGCTTGTCTCTTATGTTTCTACTACTATCTTATTTTACGTCTTTCCAGAATTCTTTGTTCAATAAGTAAACTGGGATGAGTAGTACCAATAAGAATAGAATTACAAAGAAACCAATCACTTGACGGTCATGACGAGCAGGTTCGCCCATCCATGCCATAAAGTTAACCAAGTCACCAACCTCAGATTCAAATTCTTCTTGGCTCAATTTTTCTTGCATATTATGCAAAACATGAGGCATTGCAGCATTGGCTAGCACTAAGTTATTAGCGCCCCAAGGACGATTTGGATCTTCATAAAATGATAGCAAGTAAGTATAGACCCAGTCATCGCCGCGTAGTCTGGTTTCAAGTGACAAATCCGGAGGCGCTGCGCCAAACCAAGATGCTTGAACGTCAGAATCGATTTCAGCATCGATATGGTCACCAATTTGATCCGTCGTTACCATTAGATACTTTTCAACAAGCTCAGGCGGTATCTCTAAATCTTGGGCAATACGAGAGTGACGAACATACTCTGCTGAGTGACACCCAGCACAGTAGTTCATAAAGATTTTAGCACCGTTTTGTAGCGAGCCCTTATTGGTAAAATCAATAGGAGCTGTACTACAAGCCAGATGTTCAACAACGCCATCAGCATTAGTGAACGTACCACAGCCACTACCTTCAGCCATTGCAGTACCAGCAGTCAAAGTTAATGCCGCGCCCAAGCCTAGACCAGCTAGGGATTTAATTAGCGTGTTCATTAGTGACCTCCGGTAACGCGTTCTGGTGGCTGTTTACACTTCTCAATAGCAGTGTAGAACGGCATCAATAAGAAGAATAAGAAATACAAGATCGTAAATATACGAGCCATTAATGTTGCTGTTGGGGTCGTTGGTGTTGCACCCAAGTAGCCTAGTACGACAAAGCTAATAGCAAATACTGTTAAAGCAATCTTAGACAATATGCCTTTATAGCGTATAGAGCGTACTGGTGATCTATCAAGCCATGGTATCAAGAATAGTACGGCAATTGCAGCACCCATCGCGACCACACCACCTAGCTTATCAGGAACCGCACGTAAAATAGCGTAGAACGGCGTGTAGTACCATACTGGTGCAATATGTGCTGGTGTTTTCAGTGAGTTCGCTGTCTCAAAGTTTGGTGGCTCAAGGAAGAAACCGCCGCCTTCTGGGAAGAAAAATACCACTGCAAAGAAGCAGATGAAGAACACAACAATACCAACCATGTCATGCACAGTGTAGTACGGATGGAATTCGATACCGTCTAATGGTACACCGTTTTTATCTTTTAGCTTTTTAATGTCAATGCCATCAGGGTTGTTTGAACCCACGTGATGCAGTGCCACCAAATGCATAAATACTAAGCCTACCAGGACTAATGGAATAGCAACAACGTGTAGAGCAAAGAAACGGTTTAGCGTAATACCGGAGATAATATAGTCACCACGTACCCATTCAGCAAGACCGTCGCCAATTACAGGCAGAGCAGCAGGAAGGTTCAAAATAACCTGTGCACCCCAGAATGACATGTTACCCCAAGGTAATAGATAACCAAAGAAGCCTTCTGCCATTAGCGCTAGGTAGATACCCATACCGATGAGCCAAATAAGCTCACGAGGTTTCTGATATGAACCATATAGCAATGCGCGGAACATATGCAGATATACCACGACGAAGAACGCTGATGCGCCAGTCGAGTGCATATAACGGATGAGCCAGCCGCCTTTTACATCACGCATGATGTATTCAACAGATGCAAACGCCCCTTCGGCACTTGGGTTATACATCATCGTCAGCCAAATACCAGTCACCAATTGGTTAACCAGTACAATCATTGACAATACGCCAAAGAAGTACCAAAAGTTAAAGTTCTTTGGTGCATAGTACTTTGACATATGGTATTCATAGGTTTCGGTCGCTGGGAAACGCGCGTCCACCCAATGCATTAACTTTTTACCCATACTCATATTAAGCCTCCCCAACCGTCAAGATGGTACCATCCACGTTGTACTCTGGAATAGGTAAATTAAGCGGTGCTGGAACGCCACTAAAGACGCGACCGGCTAAGTCATACTTAGACCCGTGACATGGGCAGAAAAACCCACCATACCAGTCATTACCACCCAAATCAGCTGCACCAACATCAGGACGATAGTTCGGTGCACAGCCTAGATGCGTACAAACGCCTTCAACGACCAACACAGTTGGTTCTAAAGAGCGAGTAGGATTTTTGCAATATTCAGGTTGTAGAGACGCATCAGACTCAGGATCAGATAATAGAGGTTTGACTGACTCTAGTCCTGCAACCATGTCTTCGGTGCGCTTAACCACATAAATAGGTTTACCACGGTATTTGACAACAATCATCTGTCCTGCTTCAATAGAACCAATGTCTTGGGTCACTGCAGCCCCTGCGGCCTCAGCTTTAGCGCTTGGATACCAAGAACGGACAAAAGGTGTTGCCACAGCAGCGACTCCAACTGCACCAATCGCGGCAGTTGAGGCAATAAGAACTCTACGGCGTTGTACATTAACGCCTTCGGCTTGGCTCATTAATACTTCCTCCAGGTGAATGAAATGGGATTATCCCACACTGGGTTTGTGACTTATAAAAATATATAATATCAAGCCACTTTGGCTATGCCTAATTTTGCTAATTGTTGCTATTCTAAGCTATTTCGGTGATAAAATAAATTATTGCGTTAAAAATAAAGCAACCTTAATAGGATATATTATAGGGTTGAAAGCGATAACTTAAGTAAAGTAGATGTGTTATCGCTATCTAGACTCTATTTTTTAGCAAGGATTATAAATGCGGATGACCTTATAATTAATAAGGATATTTAGCAATAGCGAATGATACTTGAAATTAAGGTAACTTTCACTATCTAACTGCTTTGTAAGTCGCTATAAACGAATAATCACCACTTTATACAATCAAGTGGTGATTATTTTTTAATATTTAACTGCTTACCACTATAAGTGCTCATCAAATGAGCACTTATCAAAGAATCTAAAACGAATATCTAGCCCTCTAGCGTACTCCAACGTTCAAGCTTACTCATCATCTCATCTTCGATAGTCAATAGACGCTCACTAGCAGCAGTCGCCGCATCGAAGTCGCTATTGAACCAAGAGCCATCAGCTAACTTTTCTTGTAGCTCATTTTGCTCAGCTTCTAATGCCGCGATTTCTTTTGGCAAATTGTCTAGTTCGCGCTGGTCATTATAGTTGAGCTTTTTAGCAGTTTTGGTAGGCTTAGCAGCAACAGCTTGTGCTGACTTGTTAGCAGGCTTATTATTTGTAGCACCATTGTTGTTTGATCTAGCGGCTTGTGCGGCTTGCGCACGGTTTTTCTGTACTAGATACTCTTGGTAGCCACCGACATACTCGCTGACAGTACCTTTGCCATCTTCGTCTTCGCCAAATACCCATGTTGAGGTAACGACGTTGTCCATGAATGAACGATCATGACTGATGAGCAAAATCGTACCACCAAAGCTTGCTACTGACTCTTCTAACAGCTCAAGCGTCGCCATATCCAAATCGTTGGTTGGCTCATCGAGTACCAGAATGTTAGCAGGCTTTAATAATTGCTTGGCAAGTAGGACACGGTTACGCTCACCACCTGACAATGCTTTAACTGGTGTACGTGCACGCTCTGGGGCAAACAAGAAATCTTGCAAATAGCTCATGATGTGCGTCTTACGACCACCCACTTCTACAAAATCCGAGCCTTCTGAGACGTTTTGCGCCACGCTGGCTTCAAGGTCTAACTGATCACGCAACTGGTCGAAGAAAGCGATTTTTAGGTTGGTCCCTAATTCAACACTACCAGATTTTGTGACTTCGTCATCAGACATATCGAGTAGGGCTTTGATAAGGGTGGTTTTACCAGCACCGTTAGGTCCGACAATACCGATTTTATCGCCGCGCATGATAGTCGTCGTAAAGTTCTCAACCAATACATTGCCGTCATACTCAAGATGTAAGTTTTTAACTTTACAGACGAGCTTACCGCTTTTCTCGCCTTGACCCATCGTAATGTTGACATTACCAACTTGCTCACGGCGATCGCTACGCTCTTCACGTAAGGCTTTTAGCTCACGGACACGGCCTTCATTACGGGTGCGACGGGCTTTAATACCTTGGCGAATCCAAACTTCTTCTTGTGCCAGCTTTTTATCAAAGTTAGCATTATTCTTTTCTTCAGCCAGTAACTGTAGCTCTTTTAGCTCTTGGTAGCGTGCGTAGCCACCTTCGCCTTGAGTGACGTCATAGCTGGTCAGCTGACCACGATCAAGCTCGATGATGCGAGTCGATAGTTTGTTAACGAATGCTCTATCATGGGTGACGAATAACAATGTCAGACCTTGCCAATCTAATAGGAAACGTTCTAACCATTCAATACTATCAACATCTAAATGGTTGGTTGGTTCATCGAGAAGTAGTACATCAGGTTTGGTCACCAACGAGCGTGCTAGTAGTACACGGCGCTTACGACCACCAGATAACGAAGATAGATCATCGTCTGGGTTAAGCCCCATCGTTTTGATTAAGCGAGTGGCTTCGCGCTCTAAATCCCAACCATGTACCGCATCGATATCATGTTGCAAATCTGCCATACGCTCGCAGGCAACCATATCGCCATTTGCACATAAGTCAGTTTGGGCGTTATAGTTGATAAGCAGATCGGCCGTGCGGCGGCTACCACCCATGACGATGTCTAGGATACGTCCACTTGTCTCAGGAACGTCTTGTTCTAGCATTGCAACACGTACGCTACTATTGATAATGACTTCGCCACTATCAGGTTGTAATGTGCCGCTAATCAGTTTAAATAAAGTAGATTTGCCTTCGCCATTACGGCCAATTAGACAGACGCGCTCGCCTGCTTCGATAGCAAAATCAATGCCATCAAGAACAGGGGCGACGCCAAATGCAAGGTGAATGTCTTTTAAATGTATCAGTGCCATAGAATATCTTAAGCTTATATAATAGTGAGGTAGGGGTTGTTGCAGAATTGCTAGCAGTATAACATGCCACTACGTGACTGTAGTGCGTGTAAATGGTTTTATACACACTATTTATAGCACCTGTTTTAAAAGCCTTACTTTTTAATAGCGGCAATATACTGGTTAGTTATTTGCTTATGTAACCAATCCTACTAGCTTCATATTTACGTTAACTCAGAGAAAGACATGAATCAATCTAACACTCAAGACAATGCCCGAAATGATGCTCAAATCGATGAATCAGCTATGCAGGATGAATTACAAACACAACAAGTTATTGACTTGCAAATGAGCATGGCACATCTTGAGATGACAGTAGAGAGACTCGATGCGGTGATTGCACGTCAAGATAGGGATATTCAGACATTACAGCGACAATTGCAGCTGATTTATAAGCAAGTGGATAGTCAAGATACAGAAACTGGCATTGCACCGTTTGATGTGATGGCAGACAGACCGCCTCATTACTGATAGATATAAACATTGAACAATCCATAAAATTATATTCACATATTTACATAAAGGAGCTTTATTGTGACTATATGGTCATAATGAAGAAATAATGTATTCTTATAGTTGTTTTAATGTTCGAAAATCATTACTATTCTCTATCTCGGATGCTGTCTACTCGTCAAAAATGGGTATAGCAGTAAAACAATGCGGACGTTTGGAGACATATAATGCGCAACACCTTTCATTTAAAAACTCTTACAGTAGCTGTTGCTGCGCTTTCTATTACTAGCATTGCTAGTGCTGCTGGTCTTGATCGTTCAGGTCAGGATATCACTGCATTTTTACAAGATGGTACCTATGCCGAAGCCGTCTATACCTATATCGATGCTGATGTAACAGGCAATGACGCCTCAGGTAATAGTATTGGTGACATTGCAGAGTCTTATGATTCCTTTCGTTATGGTGTAAAAGCCGATATCAATGATACTTTCAGTGTTGGTATCTTATATGACGAGCCTTTTGGCGCAGCGGCTGACTATAGTGGTAGTAACAACTTCGTAGATGCAAGTGGTGAAGGTACGAATGTAGAAGTACGTACTGAAAACATTACTGGTATTGTTGGAATGAAGTTTGGCGAAAATAAAAATTTCCAAGTATATGGCGGTCCAGTGGCCCAGCGCGTTGAAGCTGATGTAAAGCTGCGTGGTACGGCCTATAGTGCCGCTAATGGTTATACGGCCCATATTGGTACAGATCAAGAATATGGCTATATCGCTGGTATTGCCTATAGCAAGCCTGAAATTGCATTGAAAGCTGCTTTAACCTATCGTTCAGAAATTGAGCATACGGCTAATGTTGCTGAAAGTTATCCTGCTGTAGCAGCGTTAGGACTTGGTACTAGAAGTGGCGATATTGATATTACTACCCCTGAGTCAGTAAACTTTGATTTCCAGACTGGTATTAATCCTACGACTTTAGTCACAGCAAAAGCACGTTGGGTACCATGGAGCAATTTTTCAATTGTACCGTCATTATATAATGACGTTAGCAAGCTGAACCCTGCTTATCAACCAGATGGCTTGCCACTAGTAAGCTATGATGAAGATCAATGGCAGGTAGAACTAGGTTTGGCGAAGCGCTTAGCGCCAGCTTTAGCAGTAAGCGGTACCGTTGGATGGGATAGTGGTGCTGGTAATCCTGTGACCTCTTTAGGCCCTACTGAAGGTTACTATAGTGCAGGTTTAGGTGCCAAGTATAATGTCACTGAAAACTGGGCAGTCTCAGCTGGTGGTAAATATTTGTGGCTTGGTGACGCTGATGGTCAAGTGCCAACTGGTGACACTGTTGCTAACTTTGAAAACAATGACGGTTTTGTACTTGGTGTGAAGGTTTCTTACCAAGCGCTATAAGAGATATGTCCATCATGTTGTTAAATGTATAATTTAACAGTAAAAAAAACGACCCATAATGGGTCGTTTTTTTGTGCCTGCATTACTATTTTTAGAGAAAGTAAGCGCAGGCTATAGTGGTTTGACTGCGGCCAAATTTGTATTTAGCTGCGATACCTTAGTAATAATGACAATAGTTTAAATAATCATCATATCTCAAAAATATATACCAGCATTATATTTATATGGTATTTGTACTGAACAGTCATAATTGGGAAATAAAGCACTTTAATTGTTGTTTTAGTGTCAAAAAGGCATTAGTATTCAACTTAGGACACGACTTTGATAACCTCAATGTTAAGCGCAACAATGCTATGTATTGATTGTTAAAGTAGTATTACAACAAGGACCGTTGGAGATATACCATGCGCAAGAACTTTCATCTAAAAACCCTCGCAGTAGCCATTGCTACTCTTTCTATAGCTAGCGTAACGAACGCAGCTGGTCTCGATCGTTCAGGTCAAGATGTCACCGCCTTTTTTCAAGATGGTATCTATGCTGAAGCGGTCTATACCTATATTGATGCTGATGTCAGTGGTTACGATAGCTCAAACAACAATAATAGTACCAACGAATATGTACAGGGCGATAAAACGGGTGATATCGCTGAAGCTTATGACTTTGCTCGTTATGCCGTAAAAGCGGACATTAATGACACTTTTAGTATTGGCGTTTTATATGATGAGCCCTTCGGTGCAGCTGCTGAATACACTCAAAGTAATTTTGTTGCAAGTGAGAGCTTTGGTGAGTCTGCCGGTAAATTAGTAGCCGATGGCGTTGATGGGCAAACTGCAGGTGCGATAGCAACAGCTGAAGCCACTGGTGCCGGTGAGCATACCAACGTTGAAGTACGTAGCCAAAGCCTTACAGGCATGCTTGGTATGAAATTTGGCGCTAACAAAAACTTCCAAGTTTATGGTGGCCCAGTTGCCCAACGTATTCAGGCAGAAACCAAGCTACGTGGACTGGCTTACGGCCCTGCTAGTGGTTATACCTCAACCAGTAATCCTGATATGGATTACGGTTACATAGCAGGTGTTGCCTATTATAAGCCTGAGATTGCTCTAAAAGCGGCGCTAACATACCGTTCTGAGATTGAACACAATGTAGATATAGCTGAAACCTATCCTATCAGATCTATTATTTCTGGAGGCGCACTGTCAGCTAGTCAGAGTAGTAATTATGAGATTACAACTCCCAAATCCGTCAACTTTGATTTCCAGACAGGTATTAATCCGACGACACTAGCCACAGCAAAAGTACGTTGGGTACCTTGGAGTGACTTTGTTATTACGCCACCATTATATAACGAAGTGAGTCAAGCGAATTATGGTCCAGATGGCCTAAATCTAGTTGAGTATGAGGATGATCAGTGGCAAGTGGAGCTTGGTTTGGCGAAGCGTGTAGCACCAGCACTTGCTATTAGTGGTACGGTGGGTTGGGATAGTGGGGCTGGTGATACAACGACCTCACTAGGTCCTATCGACGGCTACTATAGTGTCGGCCTTGGTGCAAAATACAATGTGACTGAAAACTGGGCAGTATCAGCCGGTGGAAAATACTTATGGTTCGGTGATGCTCAAGGCGCCTTACCAACTGACAAAATTGTTGCTGACTTTGAGGACAATGATGGCTTTATCCTGGGTGTAAAGGTTTCTTACCAAGCCGCACAAAGCTTTTAACGACAGATAGTACCATTTAAAGTAAAAAAAGCGATCCATGAGGGATCGCTTTTTTATAGCGTTTTTTATGTGAATTCTCCTATACATAGAGTGATAGAGAATAATAGAATATTATTTTTAGTATAAAAAATACTGATTGATGCAATCGATATAAATAAGTCTAAGGCAGATGATAAGTTACTGTGGGTTAGGTAGACTGAAGACATAGAAGGCTTAAGATAAACTGCAGTGTTTCAGTTTATACGTTCATGAGGTCATTTCCGAAGTGTACTACTCAGATTGGATGCTATAACGAGTTATTGATGAAGTTGTTATATGATAGTCCGAAAGGCTAGTTGTCGACTGTTTCTGTCCTCTCTCGATAGAGGTATTGTCCTTGTCATTGCAAGATTTTGGCATTGCCACTATATGGTAGGTCTGGAGCAATAAGCCCAAAGTGAATTGATTTAAGTTCTAGTTGCTTTTTATTTTCGTATTAATTCCAGTCAACAAAAAACCTCGCCAATCATGGCGAGGTTTTTTTATTGCGATAAGCTAAAAGTGCTAAACAAATTTATTTGTTTAGGTTCAGCTCCATCTCTTCGAACTTAGCAGATACTGAAGGTCTTGGCCCACCAGTCATAATACTAACAGCAAAGATTGCGATGGTACTTAATATAAAGCCTGGAACGATAGCATATAACCAGCTATTCAATGCCATACCATTCATCTCGAACGGACCATATATCCATAGGATAACGGTCAAAGCACCAATTACCATACCGGCAACTGCACCGTTGCGGTTCATACCACGCCATATCAAGCTAAATATAACCAATGGTCCAAACGCTGCGCCAAATCCAGCCCATGCATTAGATACAAGGCTTAATACAGAGCTTTCAGGATTAGACGCGAGTAAGATTGATACCAAAGCAACGGCGACTACAGAAATACGTCCAACCAATACTTGGCGAGCTTCAGGTGCTTCCTGATCAAAGAACAATTTGTACACATCTTTGGTTAGTGAGCTTGATACGACCAATAGCTGTGAAGAAATCGTACTCATAATAGCGGCTAAGATAGCAGCTAATAAGAAACCTGATACCAATGGATGGAATAAAAACTGAGTGAATACTAAAAAGATAGTTTCAGGATCGTCTAATGTCATGGCCGTCTTTTGTACATAAGCACGACCAGCAAAACCAGTCATCAATGAACCCACAAGACTGACTACCATCCAGCTCATACCTATATTACGCGCAGTAGGCACGTCTTTTACTGAGCGAATCGCCATAAAACGAACAATAATATGAGGTTGGCCAAAATAACCTAAGCCCCATGCCATCAGAGAAATGATACCAATAACTGTCATACCACTAGTAATGTCTAGCAAACTTGGATCAATGTTTCTAACAGCCGTTGTGGTAGCAGAAATACCGCCTAAGTCTGTAAAGGCAACAACAGGTACGATAACCATGGCAAAAAGCATGATAACGCCCTGCACAAAGTCGGTCATTGATACGGCTAAGAAACCACCAAATAAGGTGTATGCAACAACGACACTTGCTGTGACCCATAGGCCTGTGCTGTAAGAAAGGTTGAGTGAGCTTTCGAATAATTTACCACCACCGACTAAGCTGGCCGCGGTGTAAACAGTGAAGAACAAGATGATAACCACGGCTGAAATAACTCGTAGCATATGTGATTTATCTTCAAAGCGGTTGGCGAAGTAATCGGGTAGGGTAATAGCGTTGTCAGCCACTTCGGTATAAACACGAAGGCGCGGTGCTACGATGAGATAGTTTAAGAATGCACCAAGTGTCAAACCAAGGGCAATCCAAATACTGACCACACCATCGGCGAACATATAACCAGGTAGGCCAAGTAATAACCAACCTGACATATCTGACGCACCTGCTGACAATGCAGTAACTGCTGGTCCTAAATTACGACCCCCTAGCATATAGCCTTCAGTATCATTGGCTTGCTTAAAATAAGCGTAAATACCAATCCCAATCATCACTAAAAAATAGGCGCCGAGTGATATCAGCACGCCACTAGAAACTCCGTTCATATAAATGATCCTTAACCAACCATGTTGGCTGTAATTATTTTTAACTATAAATATTAAGTGTTACAAGACGATGTCCAAAACAATATCTAAAGACAAAAAAAGCCATTAAGTAGGACATAATGGCTTTTATTTAATATCTGTTGTTAGTTTTATATGATTGATGCTTTTCTAGGGCTAATACCAATTAAGCAGTTATCTGAGAGCAATAGAAATATTACGCTCTTTCCATCTGTCTTAATTACTCGCATCTGCTTGTTATATATCAATATCAGCCGCCTGTATAACCAATCATTTAAAACCATCAAACCTACTACTAACCATCATATCTTACTAGAAGTCTTCAATGTATGACTATCAGTGTTCTTATGGTAAGTTTTTGTTATATAGACAACGCCGAGTGTATTATAACGTATGACTGACGCAAATGCGAATAGCGTGTTTTTTTACCTGATTAATTGTCCCAATTGTAACTATGAAAATGTACTTTGAGAGTCACTTTTATTCGATAGGTGCAAGCAAGTCTAACAATGCCGTTACACTGCTAGATTGTGTAAGTTTTGGATTTATGACGACACCTAAATGACGCTGTAGCTCAACGTTATCGGCCATATCGATACGTTCCAAATCTTGACTGATCATGGTTTGCGGTAACACAGACCAACCAAGCCCAACAGAAACCAACATGCGAATAGACTCAAGTGGATTAGTGCTCATCGTGGCATAAGGTTTGAGATTGTGCTTAGCGAATTCAGCCAATGTAATCTGACTGGTAAAGGTGTTGGCTGATGGCAAAATAGCAGGATAACGTGCTAATTGCTCTAAAGTGACATTAGATTTGGTCGCTAAAGGCGATAAAGTGCCTGTCATAAAGTAGAGAGGATCTGACCATAGCGTATGGTAGGTCAAGCGCTTATCATAAACAGGTGGCAGCGTGACGAAGGCCAATGACAAATCACCATCTAACACGGCCTTATGTGCTTTTTCTGAATCGACAAAATGCACTTCTAATTGCACTGCAGGATAAGCTTGAATAAAGTGTTTAAGCACAGGCGCTAGATGATGTAAGCCTATGTGATGACTGGTACCGATGACCAGTTTGCCAGATACAATATGTTGAGAGTGTTGTAAGTTAATTTTGAAATTTTCATAATCTTCTAACCAACGTTTGGCATGTGGTAGCATCTCATTGGCGGCTTGTGTCGGTACAATCCCGCGTCCTACTGTGTCAAACAACGTAATATTAAATTCATCTTCTAGATTTTTGATGCGTTTACTGACAGCAGGCTGAGTGATAAACAGCTTTTCAGCCGCGCCTGAAATACTGCCTGTATGCATAACAGTGACGAATGTTGTTAGGTTTGTGGTGTTCAAGCGGATGTCCTTAGCTACTTATCGAGCTATAAATAAAAGTTGGCTGGCCTAATCACAATGTATTAGAAATAAAAGTTTGCGTCTGGTTAAAAATCATCAATTATTATTATAGGATTAGCCTGCTATAATCACAAGACATCAGGACGTATTGTGACATATTTATTAGATTAACTTGATAAATGACGCTATAAAACTTGTTTTGAGCCTCAATTGCAGCAATAAATATAAAAATATAGAAAATCATTATTTTTTATTTATAGAGTAGAAATGTTCTGATAGATCTATTTTGATGAAAGTATTGATTGAAAAGTGTCAGTTTTAAGCCAATAGGCATTGATAAGAAAATACCAGCAAGCCGTTATACATAAATTTTAAATAGAATCCTCGTTTATTATGGTGTAAGCCATCGAGTAATTAAGTAGCTAGCAACCAATAAAGGATAGCAACATGGCCAGTCAAACGTTATATGACAAACTTTGGAACGCTCACGAAGTCACTAAACGTGATGATGGTTCGAGCCTCATTTATATCGATCGTCATCTACTGCATGAAGTGACAAGTCCGCAAGCATTTGAAGGTTTGGAATTGGCCAATCGAGCGCCATGGCGTTTGTCTGCCAATATCGCGAGTCCCGATCACAACGTACCCACAGTGTCTAAAGAGCGCCTAGAAGGTGTATCTGGTATCAAAGATAAGGTATCACGCTTGCAAGTGGTCACATTGGATGATAATTGTACCAAATTTGATATCGCTGAATTTACGATCAACGACGCTCGTCAAGGAATTTTGCATGTTGTTGGTCCTGAGCAAGGTCTTGTATTGCCAGGTATGACAGTCGTTTGTGGTGATTCGCATACAGCGACCCATGGTGCCCTTGGCTGCTTGGCACATGGTATCGGTACGTCTGAAGTTGAACATGTATTGGCCACCCAATGCCTGATTCAGAAAAAATCAAAAAATATGCAAATTCGTGTGTCCGGTCAGCTAGGTGCTGGCGTGACCTCGAAAGATGTTGTATTGGCCATCATCGCAAAAATTGGTACAGCGGGTGGCACAGGCTACGCGATTGAATTTGCTGGGCAAGTATTTGAAGAGATGAGTATGGAAGGTCGTATGACCGTCTGTAACATGGCCATTGAAGCCGGTGCTCGCGTAGGGATGGTTGCGGTCGATGACATCACTATCGACTATGTGAAAGGTCGTCCTTATGCGCCAACAGAATCACAATGGCAACAAGCTGAAGCATACTGGCGCACATTGTATTCAGATGATGATGCAGTATTTGACAGCGTGGTCGAGATTGATGGTAGCCAAATAGCACCGCAAGTGTCATGGGGTACGTCACCTGAAATGGTCGTCGATATTACTCAGTCAGTACCAACACCTGACCAAGCTGTGGATGAAGCGCAAGAAGAAGGTTGGTTACGTGCCTATACTTATATGGGTTTAGAAGCAGGTCAAAAAATTACCGATATCCAGCTAGATCGTATCTTTATTGGGTCGTGCACCAACTCACGTATCGAAGATTTGCGTGATGCAGCAGCGGTGATTAAAGGTCGTAAAGTGGCTGACAATATTAAAGAAGCTATTGTGGTTGCTGGTTCTGGTCAAGTGAAGTTACAAGCAGAAGCAGAAGGTTTGAATACCTTGTTTACGGATGCTGGATTTGAATGGCGTGAGCCGGGCTGTTCTATGTGTTTAGCCATGAATGCCGATAAGCTTGAGCCACAAGAGCATTGCGCCTCTACGTCTAATCGTAATTTTGAGGGTCGTCAGGGTAATGGTGGTCGTACGCATTTGGTTAGCCCAGCGATGGCAGCAGCAGCAGCATTGGCCGGTCACTTTGTAGATGTACGCACATTCTAAGACGGATACGCATCAATAAAAATATCATTGATAGGGAATTTTATGCAAGCTTATAACACCCAAACCGGTATCGTTTGCCCTTTAGATCGCGCAAACGTCGATACCGATCAAATTATCGCAAAACAGTTTTTAAAATCTATTAAACGTACAGGGTTTGGCGTCAATTTGTTTGATGATTGGCGCTATCTCGACGAAGGCTATCCAGGTCAGGACAATAGCACACGAATTATCAACCCAGACTTTATTCTCAATCAGCCACGTTATCAGGGCGCTAATATCTTGCTGGCACGCAGAAACTTTGGCTGTGGCTCTAGCCGTGAGCATGCACCGTGGGCGCTTTCAGAATATGGCTTTCGTACGGTTATTGCACCAAGCTTTGCCGATATTTTTTATAACAACTGTTTTAAAAACGGCATGCTCCCAATTGTATTGGCGGAAGACATCGTCGATACGTTGATGAAAGCGACCGTTGCCAATGAAGGCTATGAGCTGACGGCTGATCTTGAGCGTCAGGTCGTTATTACGCCAACAGGTGAAGAGTACGCTTTTGAAGTGGACGATTTCCGTAAACACTGCTTGCTAAATGGTCTTGATGATATCGGCCTTACCTTGCAGCAAAGTGATGCTATCAAAGAGTATGAGCAACAAATGAAGCAAAAAACGCCTTGGATCTTTAACGAAGTGCGAGCTTAGACAATCAATTGATAGTTATTGCCTATAAAACTGCTGAACAACAGTAATGTGGCGTTGAGTTATGGCGGCGAACTGGCTAAAATGAAGTATGGTTTTGTAAAGTATTTTATTATTTCACTTATGAATAGTAGCCGTCATTATGAATAAAAAACGTTATGTTTTATGGTCAAGTACAATTGTTGCTGCCAGCTTGTGGTTGTCAGGCTGTCAGCTCATGAGTGGCTATCAGAAAATAGATGAGGCAGAAAACGCAACAGCGTGGGCAGGTAAGATTCAACCTGTTGCTGGTGAGGTGAATATTGCTTGCATAGGCACTTATCATTGTGAAATTGCGCGAATAGATAAAGTACCAGTAATAGGTACTGATACTCATGAGCCTATTAACTCTGCGATGGTTGTTGCGATGACAGCAGCGAGTGATAATGGAACAAGTGGTAGTGGGACAAATTATAATAGTAATAAACCTGCAAAAGTCACTATGAAAATGGACATGACACCGATAGCTCATAAAAACGAGATAAAAATTGTCCCTTTGTCTGCATCAGGTATCGCAGGTCTAACCAATTATTATGCACGGGTAAAGCCAGCCAAACGAGAAGTACAAGTGAATTTTTATCCAGAAAACAACTTGGGTTACGTTGAGCGTTTTGCGATGATTCATGATTTTGTAGAGGCGGATACTTATCAGCTTCGAGCTTATCAAAAGAAATCTAGCGATAACTCAGGTAGTTTATTAGACACTGCATCACCAGAACCTCTGTGTGTCGATCTATATCAAGGAAATAGTGTAAAGCGCCGCTTTTGTAAAGAAATTGGTGCTGAGCATCAAGGCGAGTTTGTAGAAACGCGTCTCACTAATGCTATGCCTGCACCGTCAAAAGCGAAAGCTTAACAGTTAGTAAAGTCAGTGCATTAGTCTCTTAATATTAATGCGGATAATCATGCAAGCAGATATATCGCAATTTTTGCGTAGCTCATCGCATGAGTGGTTGATTTTAAAAAATATCATTAGCTTATAGCAATATTATAAATAAAACTTACTTACCCCCAAGGATCAGTATGGCAACGATTTTAACATTAGCAGGCGATGGTATTGGCCCTGAAATCATGACTCAAGCCATTGATGTGCTTAATGCTGTGAACGATAAATTTACATTAGGTTTGATACTTGAGTCTGGATTGATTGGTGGCGTGGCTATTGACGCCACTGGCGAGCCTTTACCCGATGAGACTTTGGCGCGCGCACGTGCTGCAGATGCCGTATTGCTAGGCGCTGTTGGCGGCCCTAAATGGGATAGTATTGAACGTAGCAAACGTCCTGAACGTGGTCTGCTGAAGATTCGTGGTGAGCTTGGTTTGTTTGCTAATCTACGTGTGGCAAAGCTTTATCCACAGCTTGCTAATGCATCTAGTATCAAGCCTGAAATTATCTCAGGTTTAGATTTGCTTATTGTTCGCGAACTAACAGGTGGTATTTACTTTGGTGAGCCGCGTGGTATTCGCACATTAGAGAATGGCGAGCAGCAAGGCTATAACACCATGGTGTATAGTACGAGTGAGATTCAACGTATCGGTAAAGTGGCTTTTGAATTGGCAAAAACACGTGCGCAAGCAGCAGGTACAGCGCCGAAAGTTTGCTCAGTGGACAAAGCAAACGTATTGGAAGTCACAGAGCTGTGGAAGCAGACGATGATCCAGATGCAACAAGCGGACTATAGCGATGTAGCGTTATCGCACATGTATGCTGATAATGCTTGTATGCAACTTATTAAAGACCCTAAGCAGTTCGACGTGATGGTGACGGGCAATATGTTCGGTGATATCTTATCTGATGAAGCGGCGATGCTAACGGGCTCTATCGGTATGTTGCCATCAGCCAGTCTAGATGTGGCAGGTAAAGGGATGTATGAGCCATGCCATGGCTCAGCACCTGATATCGCAGGACAAGATAAAGCCAACCCATTGGCGACCATCTTATCTGTTGCGATGATGCTGCGTTATACCTTTAAGCAAGAAGAAGCCGCTAAAGCCATTGAGCAAGCGGTCAGTGATGTGCTTGATGATGGTCTACGTACGCTTGATATTTTAGACAGTAGTGAAGCCGGACTTAAGCAAGTAGGTTGTATAGAAATGGGTCAAGCAGTATTGGCTAAACTGGTTTAACCCATGCCTTTGTGATGTAGCTTGAAATTTTCTTCGTCTGATTTTTAGACTGTATCATTTTAACCTTCATAGATTTTTGTATTTGCAAACCCATAATTTGCTAAGCAGATTATGGGTTTTTTCGTGCTTGTCTGAGATTTTTACTAGCCGTAACATACTAGTTCACCAAGTCGTAAAAAAGCACTTGTTTTAACACAGCTACCGTCAGGCAAGGCTTCCATTAACACAAAGCTGTTATATGCTCACAGAAGAATATGGCAATATTGACGAATGATAAATAGATAGAGGTATTTATCACATTATAAGGAGATCAATAGAAAAAGTTTTATAACCATTAAAATTTCGAAAGTCTAAAAATAATAGCGTATTCATAATAAAAACTGAAAACAAAAAAAATTTTATCAAAAATCAGGAGTGTTACATGTACCAATTAAAAAAATTAAGCACAGCGATAGCAATGACTGGACTCTGTGCAGTCGTTTTTATGGGGCAAAGTATTGCAGCAGAACCAACTAATAGCATGATTGCAGATAATAGCGCTACAGCTCCAACAGAAGTGAGTCCAGTGACTAATGGGATAAGCCAAAAGTTAACAGGAGATAGCAAAGCTGTGACATCACTAAATAAGCTATTGCCTACCATAAAATACACAACTGAAAATCTATCAGACACTGCAAAAAAAGTGAATGCTATCAATTGGTCTGCAGGTGCTGCCGTAGATCGTAACATGGGAACAAAACTGCAAGCCTTATTGAATTGGCATCACAATGGGGTAGGATCTGTCGATGGATACTGGGGAAAAAACACCCGCAAAGCCATGCAGGCATTTCAAAATGCGAATGGCCTGACCGTAACTGATACGTTGAACAATGAAACGTGGCAAGCACTGATTAAAAATGAAAAACTTATAGCCCAACCAGTATTAGTAAATTATCAGCTAACTGATACAGATGTAAACGTCAAGACCACGACTATACCGGCTGATTCTGTTGCCAAATCCAAGCTTGAAGGAATGTATTATGAAAGCCTCACTGAAGCGCTCGCAGAAAAATTCCATATTAGTGAGAGGTATCTAAAATCTCTCAATCCTAATGCCAGCTTTACTGCTGGTGAAATAATTACAGTATATAACCCTGGCAACCCGAATACCAAGCCTGTTAGCCGAGTAGTCGCCGACAAGGACACTGAAACACTCTATGCTTATGATGAAGACAATAAATTAGTCGCTAGTTATCCGACGACAGTGGGTAGTACAGCGACACCGTCGCCCACAGGCACGCATACAGTAAAGGTGAAGGTGAACGAGCCTAATTATACCTATACAGGCAATGACGGCCGTAAGTCTATAATTCCGCCAGGCCCTAATAATCCAGTTGGTTCGGTATGGATTGGACTGAGTAAACCAACTTATGGTATTCATGGTTCACCAGACCCTGATCGTATCAGTCGTCAGGCTTCAGCTGGCTGTGTGCGTTTAACCAACTGGGATGCACTTAGTCTGTTAGGTGTGATCAAGAACGGCGCAACCGTCGAATTTAGTTAAAAATAAAGAAGCTAAATCATAAAAAACAGACAAAAAAATACCGCTGATATTGAGCGGTATTTTTATGGTAAAAACAAACGTCAAACAACTAAAATATTGATAGGCAATAATGAGTAGGTTAGCATTTTCATTATTATTATCAGTTAAACTACTCAAACATTTATACCAGTGATAAAAGTGTCATTCGACAGCTGGCTGTGTTTATATAAATGCTTTTATAACCGTTTTAGTTGGTAAGAAATTAGTTTTTGCCACGATAAGTAATACGACCTTTAGACAGGTCATAAGGCGTCATTTCGACCTTAACTTTATCACCAGTCAAGATACGGATATAATGCTTACGCATTTTACCAGAGATGTGCGCAATGATTTCATGTCCGTTTTCTAAACGAACTTTGAACAAAGTGTTAGGAAGGGTGTCAATGACTTCGCCTTCAAATTCGATAATATCGTCTTTTGCCATAATTTGTATCAATCAATTAAAAATAAGCCCATATTATACGTAAGTTAGCAGGTTAAAGCAATACGGAACCGGGTTTTGACTTGACAGTCTGTAAGTGATATGTATGCCAGTTCACATTAATTTAGTTAGGCAAATTTAGCCAAATAGGCGTCAAAGGTACCTTCGGTAATATCTGCTGGAAACGTTCAGGGTAATAAGCGTTAATGAAGTACAAGCCATCACCAGAGGCTGTTGGCGGTGCAATCGTACGATCTTTTTTATGCAAAATATTCATAAAATCATCTGGCACTAACTCATGCCTACCGATGGCATATAAAGTACCCATCAAATTACGAACCATATGATGTAAGAACCCATCCGCTTGAATATCAAACACAATAAACTGACCGTGTTCAAAAAGTCTAGCATGGCTGATGGTCCGCACTGGCTGATTAGATTGACAAGCTGCGGCACGGTAACTACTAAAATCGTGAGTACCAACGATATCGGCTGCCGCCAGTTGCATTGCTGCTAAATCGAGCGGCTCATAGATATGAGTGACTTGATGATTGAGTATCGCAGGGCGCTGTGGTTGGTTGAGAGTAATGTACCGGTAACGACGGGCAATGGCGCCAAAGCGCGCATGGAAGTCAGCAGGCATCGGTTGAATCCAGCGTAGAGCAATGTCGTCAGGTAGCAAGCTGTTCACGCCACGTAACCAGTTATGAGTAGGGCGATAAGCGTGCGTCGTAAAATGAGCAATCATATTACTGGCATGGACGCTTGCATCAGTACGCCCAGCTGCGATGACTTCTACTGATTCGTTGGCAACTTTGCTAATAGCCGTTTCTAGTGCTTCTTGTACACCCATTACTTCTCGTTGTCGCTGCCAACCATGATAATGTGTGCCCAAAAACTCAATAGCAATCGCTAAGGTATAAATTGGTGAACGTTCAGACTCGATGATTTCAGTTTCAGACATGGTGGTTTTTAAACTTATAAAATTAAGGTTATTAAGAGTAGGTTATCGCTTTTTAATGCTTGTGCCAGTCTGACTGACATTGTTCAACCACCGTTGTTTGCGTCTTGCTGGAGTGTCGTAGCGTAATAGCAGCCATAATAATCGTGCATAAATTGCCGGAATGGTCAGACGTCCACCCGCAATGACATGATGGTCATATTGCCAACTACCAGCCGCATAGCTATCGCTCACACCGCCGAATGGGCATTGGCTAGCACATATTACCATGTGCCCTTTTTTATGAATCAGTTCTAATGTTTCTGCTAGTGCTGCGGAATGAGGAACATTGCCAGCCCCAAATCCCAATAGAATAATACCAGAAGGTGGCTGTGATAAGAGTGCTTGTAGCTGATTATTAATGATTTCGGTATCATTAGGCAAGCAATATAGGGCGTGGACGCTGCTAGATTCAGCACGCGCTTGAATGCTGGCAAGCAAGGATTGCTGGTCATCAAGCCAATGCTGGCGACGGGTATCTGGTAGATTTTTGATATAGCTATTTGCCGGATAGGCAGCTCGAGAGTGACCAGTAAATGCCATCAAATCATGACTATGAATCTTTTGTACCGTTTGTGCGGGCCAAGATTCACCACCAAAACTGATTTTGACACCTGACTCACCTGCCGCTGCCAGTTTCAACGAATGATTGAGGTTGTCCCAAGCATCACTGTGAGTGTCGATAGTGTAGGACTGCAGCACCTCACTATCTAACAATGGCCGCATACTACCAGTGACGATGACACAAATATCGCTACCTGCAAATGCTTCTGCCAAAAATGCCCCTAAGTAGCTTAAGGTATCTGTACCAGTAATTAACACAAAGCGTCTATCACCTTGTGCATAAGCTGTCAGTAACAGCTGATAAAAGTGAATAAAGTTACTCGGGGTGAGTTGGCTACTGTCTTTAATCAATGAATTATCTAACCAAGAGATACATGGGAGCTTGGCTGAACTATCATGATTAAGCATCAGTACTTGCAGCGTTGGCAAAAACACATCTGCTGATAAAGGAGCTAAAGGTCGTCCATAGCTACCAAAAGTACCACCAGCATAAACCAGTTGAATAGAATTAGATATTGTCGTTGTCATAGTAGAAGATGGCATAGTATTGGTGTAATAATTAAGTATAAAAGAAAAGGAGGTCTAGATTGTACTCAATAAGCTCTATTAATAATAAATAGTATAAAGGTTAAACGCAAAAAAAATCAGCAAGTATTCTATGACGATAGAATGCTTGCTGATAATAAAACGGGTTGTTTACTATGCAGTGCGCTCAAGGAGTATTTGCGCTTGGCTCTGCTGTTCACTATCACCATGGGCAATCACTTCATTAAGCAGGCGTTTGGCGCTGTCGTACTCACCCAGTTGCAAATATTGGCCAGCCAAGTCTAGCGTCACTTGATTGCTATCTAAAGACTTTACAAAGTCAAAATCTGCTGCAAAACGTGACGAAAACTCTTCTGCAGTTCCAGGACTTTCAACTACTTTGTCAGCTGCAATATCAGTCTCGATATCGACCGGAGTAGCTGCAGTCAAAGGTTCTACAGCAAACTCATCATTTATTATGCTGTTATCATCGAACAGGGATATATCAGTTGGTGTGGCATCAAGACCATTGATAAAAATATCTTGTAAGTTGGTGTCGTCGAACAGATTCTCTTCAACATTAGTTTTTTCAAGATCTTCTGCTTCAGAATCACTGCTTTCAGACTTAGGTTCATCAAAAACAGCATCTTCTTCAAGGACAGTCTCTTCAAAAACAGTCTCTTCAAAGAGAGATTCTTCGGGGTTAGGCTCTCCAAAACTGCTGTCTTGAAGAACGAAGTTATCGCTATTGTCCTCAAAGACCGCTTTTTCGTTTTCTAATGATGCTTCTATATCGTTTGGCGTATCAATATTGTCTAAAGATAAGGCGAAATCTTCTTCTGTATCCTGTTCGAATGAATCGACAACCAATTCTTCAACAAGGGTTTTTTCAGTATTTTGATTAACATCAGAGGACAAGTCGTCGAAATCTAAGACAAACGCTTCATTGTCTAAAGGCTTGTCTTCGGTGATATTGTCAGAGATAGCCGAAGCGATAGAGGGTTCAGTTGAGGTGCTTGTTTCTTCAGGTGAATCAAAGCTAAAGTCAAAATCGATAAGCTCGCTATCTTCGGTAGTAGTATCGGTAGTAGGTGCATCTTCTGTCATATCTGATGCGACAGGTGCTGTACTAGTTGCAGCAGGTTCGCTGAAGCTGCTCTCTAAGTCATTTAACGTAAGATCAAAGCTATCCTCTACATTATTGTTAGTAGCAGTTGCCTCTGGAGAGTCATCTAAAAGTGATGAACTAACAATAGATTCACTACTTAACGTATCGTTGTTGCTATCGCTTTGGTCGGTCGGTAAGTCAAAATCTATGCTTTCAAAATTGCTATTATCTTCTACTGGTGCTTCTTTTGCTGCGACTTGATTTTGTTCTTCAGAAAACAAACCTTTTAAATCATCAGCTAGCGCGATACTCTTTGAGTCGCCTTGAGTTTTGATGGAATCATAAACTTTATTGAAGTTCTCTGGCTGATTGATAGTCGCGTATATGCTAAGTAGTTTGAGTGACAGGTCACCATCACTTGGATTTTCTCTTAGATCACGGTTGAGTGTTTCAATCGCTTTGTCATAGCGTTGTTGATCCATAAAGCGTTGGGCAATTATAATAGGATTGAATTTATCTTCAGCTTTGTCGATTGGGGCAGGAGTGGACGTAGCAGTGCTTTTCTCCGACTTTGTAAGTGGTTGTAGTGATGATTTTTGCGCTTTGTTCTTGCGCAGTACTAAACCAACTACTAGTAGAATAAGTACCAATCCGGCGATGATATATAGCATATTGTCCATAGTTACTCCCACGCCTGTGACTACGGCGTATTGCATTGGTTAGTCAGGCAATTATTGATTGCGTAATTTTTTGAGACGAGCTTGTAGCTCAGCCAGTTTTTGGTTCTGTAGTTGAATTTTTTTAGTATAGCTATCAAGGGCACTACTGGTTTTTGACAAGCGCTCAGCTTGTAATGCGGCGTTTTCTCTTGATGCTTTGAGTGTAGCTAATACATCTGTACTAAGACCATTACCTGTTGTCGAAGCAGATTTTTCTTGAGTACCGTCTGCACTGCCATTACGACCAGGAGCTAGCACAGAAAACTGGGCTTTTGGTAACGTTTGTGTTTTCGTAATCATTGGTTTTTTACGTTGTGTCGCTGCTTGAGATTTCTCAGCGGTTTTTTTAGCCGGAGCTTTAGCTGTCTTTTTTACTGTAGGCGTGTTTGCTCTGCGGTTGTATTGTCTTTGTGCGCTAATTGCCGCTTCTAATTTCTGTTGTGAAGGCACGACATCATAGCTAGGTAAGCTAAGCTTGGCATCTGCTTTTAATTGATCGGCATCTTTGTTAATGAAAGCATCAGGGTTTTGTGATTGAATCTGTTTCATCACGGTTTGCACATCGAGATCATTTTCTTGTGCGATCTGCTGAGCAATGACCCATAGGCTATCGTTCCGCTGTACCTGATACTGGGCAGCCGTAGTACTGGTTGCCGTATTGTCAGAATCATTGTTGGCAACACTGGTATTGGCTGATGCAGGTGCAGCAATGTTAGCGGGTATATTATTTGTCGGAGTAGCTGTGGCAATGTTATTGCTAGTGTCGAGATCGGGCGTGGATACGTTTGCTTTATTACCGTTTGATGCAGGCGCCATAGGTACAGCAGTCATTATGCTATTACCTGGTTTACTACTTGGCTGTATTTGGCGAGTAATTTGTATATTTAAAATATCGAATTTTTTGTCAGCGAGGGCTGTAATCGACGTGTCTTTATTATCATTAATGTCGGTATTATTGGCGCCGATTGTCGTAACATTATTATCTGCACTCAAACGACCAGTGTCTAATCGGCTTGCTGAATTTGGCTTATTGTCGTTAGTATTGGTATTATTTATCTCAACGCTGTTGCCCAGACGACCATTATCTAAACGACTCGGAGCATAAGCAAGATTGTTGCCTTGTGACGCAGTATCTATAATAGTAGGTAACTGCATGCTCGGCGCTGGTAATCTAGAGGCGACTAACTCGCTCGTGGATACTGTAGGCGCTGATATTAATGGTGGTGGCGCGCCTTTTCTGACGGTCAATGGCTCGGAAATACTAGCGGATACACTTGGTAAATTGGGTTTTTGTGCACCAGTAACGGTATTCTTGGCTGCTTTAATCGGTGCATTATCATTAAGCGGCATCAACAATGTTTTAGGTACGACATTGTTCTTACCCTTATCATTTAGGGTCAAAACCACATCGGCAAAGGGCTTAGATACTGGCTGTGACGTCGTGATAACTACTTGGCCACTGGTCGCTGAAGTAGGCTGAAAGCGTACACTCATCGAGTCAGTCTGGGTCAAACCCATCTGTTGATAAATAGTAGAGTTTGCCAAGCTTGCTGAAAAATCAGCCGCTCTAATATCTGAAACAGCAATGCTTGCTACCAAAGGCTCATGCTGAGCAGAAGTAACAACAGTCTTTCCTATCATTGCAGCTTGCGCACTCGACACTAAGGCGGCATACCCTACAGAATAAAGTAGTGCTATCGATACTGCGCGATGTATATTAGTCAAGCGATGAGATAAATGACCAGACATGTGCCGCCCTTTAAAATATTAGTTATCTTTGCTGTTATAACAAAATACTGCTTAGTTTACCAGTTTATTTCACAACTGTTGTGAACAATACAAAAAATGTTTAAGTAATGTTTAATCCGATTTCTTCTCAAGCAGCATTGCGTCACCGTAACTAAAGAAGCGATATTGCTCTTTAATAGCATGTTGATAAGCATGTTCTATCGTGTCTTTACCCGAAAATGCTGACACTAGCATCAGTAACGTGGATTTAGGTAAATGAAAATTGGTTAACAGTTTGTCTATTACACCAAACTTAAATCCTGGATAAATAAATATATCAGTGTCACCTGACCAACTAGATAAGGCCTGTCCATCATTGGCTGTTTTTTGATACGCCGTTTCGAGCACGCGAGTAACCGTCGTACCAATAGCGATAACCTGCTTACCATTAGCATGCGTCTGATTGATTAGGTCGGCAGTGGCTTGTGGTAGATGTGCGTACTCACTATGCATAGTGTGATTGAGGAGATTGTCTGTTTTTACAGGAGCAAATGTACCAGCGCCGACATGCAAAGTGACAAAGGCAGTATTAATGCCTTTTTCAGTCAGTTTACTGAGTACCAAGTCATCAAAATGTAAGCTTGCAGTAGGGGCTGCTACGCTCGCTAGCTTAGTTGGGTCATGAAATACCGTTTGATAGCGAGCATTGTCTGTATCATCAGCATGGCGCTCAAAATAGGGCGGGATAGGCAACTCACCATAAAGCTCTAAGTGCGGCAAGATAGGCGCATCAAAAGCTAAAATAAATAAATTGTCTTGACGACCAATCATGGTGGCACTCATATGACCATCGGCGAGTTGCAAGCGTTGTCCAAGTTTAAGTGCTTTACTAGCTTTTACATGACAAAGCGCAATATGCTCTTGATTGATTGGCTTATCATTCGTGTTCTCTAAATGCAGTGCTGCTGTATCCAAATCCGAAACAACAACCAACCGCTCAATGAGTACCTCAAGTTTGCCACCAGTGTCTTTTTGACCGAACAATCGCGCTTTCATCACTTTAGTGTCATTAAATACGATGAGGTCTCCAGCACTTAAAAGGTCAGGCAGCTCAGCAAATAAACGATCCTCTACAGTAGTGTCGGTTTTCTGTTGGTTGGCAGGCAAGTATAGTAGTTTGGAGGCAGAACGTTGTGACAACGGATAGCGTGCAATTAGGCTATCCGGCAACTCATAATCGTAATCATCAACGCTTAAATAATCTAAGCTATCATTATCTTTATTAGTATCAATCAAAGTGTTGGTATCAGAGTTTACAGCGTGTATATCGATCATAATGAGTCTTTAAATAAATATAAATTTTGATGTAATTGTAACAGAAATGAGATTGTGAAAGGACAGTTTAATAACGACTCATGCGCATACAAGTAGAGTAGCTGCTTCAATAAAGAGCCTAAGCAATAATATAAATAATTACTATTAATCATCATCAAAAGAACAATTTAATGTCAGTCGTCCATAAAGTTATTCAAACAAGTTTAACTGAGGGAGTAATTGTGCAGCGGGCGCAAGTGAGGAGAAGGTGACACCCACTAGGCGAATGGGTAGCTCACGAGGGATATCTAGAAACAGCCTGTCCAACCAATAATGTGCAGATTTGGCACTATCAAAAGCGGTGGATAATGTGTGAGAGCGTGTTATTTGAGTAAAGTCCGCATATTTCACTTTAAGAGTGATGGTATAGGCGATCAGCTGTTTTTTCTGCATCTGACTAAAAGCATCTTCATTTTGCTCATAAATCTGCACTCGTAACGCATTATCATCGGTTAGATTGTCTCTAAAGGTAGTCTCTGAGCCAATAGATTTATGCTTACGCTCAGATTTGACAGCACGATCATCACGTCCATGTGCGATATCGTGATAAAACTGACCACGTTTGCCAAATTCCTGTACCAATACTGCTGCTGACGTCTGCCGTAGATCGGCACCAACGTTCACGCCCATCGCGTGTAGGCGTTTAGCAGTTGCTTTGCCAATACCGTGAAAGCGCTCGATGGGTAAGCTGCTAATAAAAGCATCGGCATCTGTTGGCGTGATAATCGCTATGCCATCGGGTTTATTAATATCAGAAGCAATTTTGGCCAGCATTTTGTTAAATGAAACGCCAGCAGACGCCGTCAATCCTGTGTGCTCTAGTATCTGAGCTCTCAGCCAATTGGCCATCAACGTCGCTGATCCTTTATGGACTTCTAGCCCTGTAACATCTAGATACGCTTCATCTAGCGATAATGGCTCAACATGTGGGGTTAAGAGGTACATAATGCGGCGAATTTCATGGCTCACTGTTCGATAAACTTCAAAACGTGGCCTTACAAATATTACTTCTGGACAACGTTTGCGTGCCTCATAGCAAGACATGGCAGAACGTACGCCAAATTTACGTACCTCATAACTGGCTGCTGCTACGACACCGCGACCACTAGGATCGCCACCAACGACCAATGGCTTACCGCGTAATTCAGGAAAATCACGCTGCTCCACACTGGCATAAAAAGCATCCATATCTATGTGAATGATTTTCCGAGGATTAGGGGTTATAGCAGTTGTCATAATCGTTATTGTACCTGATTTGACTGTTATGATTTATGATCAAAGGTTAGGTATTGAGATAAGATTTTACAATAAATTATTGGGTAAAGTGGCGGAGAGATATAGTTAATTTTATCTTCTACAAATCTTATATATCATGGACTTGGAGCACTATAGTCATCTTATCTTGCGTCTCTTAGTGAACATGTGTTTTATTTTAGTCGATCTAAATATAGTGTGTATAAAAAATATTTGTTTAGTCATACCACTTGTCGTAACAACTTCACCGTTTGTCATGAATTTTATGTTTATATGTTACAGTTTTGATTCTGGTGTTTTACAATATATTATCCGCGCTAATGTATGACTGTTAAATAATAAGCAATGCTTTATGCACTTCCATAATCATTCAAAAAGAGACGTTGCTTATCGTTCATATCGAAATAAAAGATTCGGTACTATTGAAATTAATATTTTAAGAACACGTTGCTTTTAGAGAATTTAGAATGACTAAGGAGCTGATAATGTATAACGAATTAAAAGGGAGTGATCTAACACGGGCAATGCTAGCACGAGGTGATAAAGATATATGGTGTGCAGTTTGTGATGAAAATGATGAACAAGCCATGATGGATCATTATGGTAATGACTTTACGGCGTATATTGTATCTTATAGTGACGGGTATTTTTATTGCAGTGCTGGCATGCCATGGAGGTTTGCTGTACCAATTAAGATATGTGCTGTCATGCAATACGAAACAGCGATGTAAGTATCGCAATAAATATTACCAGCATAAAAAACCTCCTTATAAGGAGGTTTTTTTGTTTTGAAATTAATATCAATAATGGGGTGCTATTTCATACACACAAGCTGAATATTGGATTAAGATAGGAATGCTTGCTGAATCTAATCCCAATATGTCTTATAACCAAATTATCAATGAGCAAATGAAACAAGCTGATATTAATGTAAGGAACCTTATAGATGGATAAGGTAATACTTAAAAATGCAGCGCAATTGGAAATCATGCGCGAGTCAGGAAGGCTTCTAGCCTCTGTCTTTGATTATCTAGATGGAAAAATCACAGTCGGTATCTCTACGATGGATATTAATGATCTTGCCGAGCGTTATATTGTCGATCAGCTAGGTGCACGCCCAGCCAGTAAAGGTCAGTATGGTTATCAGTATGCATTAAATACCTCGGTGAATAACGTGGTCTGTCATGGCATTCCTTCAGACCAGCAAATACTTAAATCAGGTGATATTGTGAATGTGGATATTACCCTAGAACAAGGTGGTTTTATCGCTGATTCTAGCAAAATGTATTTGATAGGTGAGGTGTTACCCCTTGCAAAACGTTTAGTTGATAAGACCTATGAAGCTATGTGGGAAGGAATACGAGCAGTGAAACCTGGAGCGACGCTAGGTGATGTTGGTCATGCTCTTCAAAGCTATGCTGAGAAGCAGGGTTATTCTGTAGTACGGGAGTATTGTGGTCACGGTATTGGACGTGAAATGCATGAAGAACCGCAAGTGCTTCATTACGGACATTTGGGAAAAGGTCTAGTTCTACAAGAAGGTATGACATTCACCATTGAGCCTATGATCAACCAAGGCAAGGCTAAAGTTAAAGTCAAAAAAGATGGTTGGACGGTAATTACCAACGATAAAAAGTTATCTGCTCAGTGGGAGCATACGATAGCTGTCACGTCTGATGGTTACGAGGTTCTTACTCTGCGAAGAGATGAAGCTATTTCAACCGTTTAATATTTAAAAGGGTAGCAGGCGTTTCTATACCTAGCGAGCTATTCTATTGACATGAAATATCTCAATGCTTACGACAGCCTAGCCATCGTAACATAAGATTGTGTTCCTCGCATTTTAGGTTACATTGCATGATGTTTTTTAGTCATCATAGTAGCTTAATCGCTGTTTGACCTTGATCTAATACCGGTAGTTCCTGCTCATCTTTTAACTCAACTCCAGATAACTTGAGCTCATAAGATTTTTCCATTAATGCTAAGAGACGGCTTGCTGCCACTCTGGTTGGCAGGCCAGCACTGCGCACATTAGAGATGCAGTTCCTCATAGCATCATGACTCGAAGATTGAGCATCCCAAGTATAATAAATACCTAAGCTATCAGGAGAGCTCAAACCTGGACGCTCTCCAATCAGCATGACCAGCATTTTGGCATGAAGACGCTCTGCAACCTCATCCCCTAAAGCGACACGGCTACCAGTAGCAATAACTAAGGGGGCGATAGTCCAACCTTTATCATTAAAAAGCGAGAGAAGTTCTGCAACAAGTTTTGGAGCATTCTCAGCGATGGCTCTCGCTGATAAGCCATCTCCCATAACAATAGCAACATCGTAAGACTTGTCCTTACCGAATATTTCCAATTGCTTAGCGGATTCAATACTAAGCAGTCTGCCCCAATCCGGACGTTTAAGATACTCCGATTTATCTTGCGCTTGGCTGGAGACTCTCAGTATTTTTAAGCTATCACTGACATGATCGTCTTGGCTATTTATATGATCTAACCCATCTGTAACCAGTTTTAAATCTAGCTCGACTATAGAGGAGCGGCAATGTTCAGACAGCTTCACGACTAAAGAATCAACATCTAAATCCTGCAATACAGCATCTTTTGCCTCAGCGTGATCAAGCTGAAACTTGAGCAAGGGCTTAGTGGGAACACTACAACCTACACGTCCCAAAGCAATTCTAGAGTCTGTATATTGTTTTAACTTCTCCCAAGGGTCTAAATGCACTAAATCACTAGCACTGTTTGTATTCGATTTGACAGTCAATGATGTCTTATTTTGTGAGTAATCAATGGACATAGCATTTCTCTTTATAGTGTATCGACGTTTTCTATACTCTCGCTTAAGTAAGCTTGCTACCCATTATCCCTGACAGTAAGGCAGATGGCTTATCTGACCAATTGATACTATTGCCAGATTGAGTATAGATGTCGTTATTACTCAGCCAAAGCGCAAATTCAGGGGCGGGGGAGAGACCAAGAAGTTGTCTAATGTATAGAGCGTCATGAAATGAAGTTGTCTGATAATTCAGCATGACATCGTCCGAGCCTGGGATACCCATGATGAAGTTAATGCCAGCATTGGCAAGCAACGTCAGTAACGTATCCATATCATCCTGATCTGCATCAGCGTGATTGGTATAACAAATATCACAACCCATGGGTACGCCAAGCAGCTTGCCACAAAAATGATCTTCTAATCCTGCTCGAATGATTTGTTTACCATCGAAGAGATATTCAGGCCCGATGAAACCAACCACAGTATTGACCAACAAAGGGTTAAACTCTCTAGCCACAGCATAAGCTCTGGCTTCAAGCGTCTGCTGATCAGCGCCAAAGTTAGCATTACTGGATAACGCACTACCTTGACCTGTCTCAAAATACATGACGTTTTGACCTACTGTGCCACGATTAAGACTCGTGGCAGCGTCATAGCCTTCTCTTAACATCGCTAAGTTTATGCCATAGCTGGTATTCGCTTTTTCACTACCTGTGATGGACTGGAAAACCAAATCGACAGGTACGTTTTTATTGATTAACTGTATAGCGGACGTGATATGAGTTAAAACGCAAGATTGAGTAGGGATTTGATATTCGGAGATGACATGGTCTAGTAGTTTCAATAGTTCAGACAGGTTTTGGATGTTATCGGTAGCAGGGTTGATACCAATGACCGCATCACCATTGCCATACATCAGTCCATCAATGATGCTTGCAGAAATACCCAATAGGTCGTCGGTTGGGTGATTGGGCTGTAATCGTGTGGACAGCGATCCTTCTAAACCGATGGTATTACGAAATTTAGTGACAACGCGACATTTTTTCGCTACCAAGATAAGATCTTGTACCCGCATTATTTTACTAACGGCTGCTACCATCTCAGGTGTGAAAGCGTATTTTAATTCTGATATGGTCTCTGTAGTAGCTGACTCTCCTAAAAGCCAGTCTCTCAAATCTCCAACAGTAAAACTGGATATTTCAGAGAACGCTTGAGAGTCGTGCTGCTCCATGATTAAACGAGTGACTTCATCTGTCTCATAGGGTATTAGAAAGTCATCTAGAAAGTCAGTTAATAGGCAGTCTGCTAACGCCATTTGTGCTGCTACGCGCTCAGTTGCATCGTTAGCTGCTACTCTAGCTAGCTCATCACCCGAACGCCTTGGCGATGCTTTTGCAAGTAAAGTTTTTAAGTCTTTAAATTGGTAGCTTCGCTGTCCTACGGTATGTTTATATGCCATGTTAACCACCTTTATTGCGTAATCACATTACTCAACTTTGATATGTGAGTTGCCAACGAAACTATGTATTATGTATTTCAAATTATCATGACTTTAAGTTTTAACCAATTTGAAACTTAAAGTCATGTGAGAAATGTCTAATTACTTTATACAACATCGTAATCAGTGACTTTATAATTAGGGCGTGTCCTCATTTTAAAAATGGTGATAAAAATGAGATAAATTGCAGTCAAACAAGGAAAATAGTGCAGATAATATCGAAATATTAGTCAGCTGTTTGACGCTGTTTGGCAAGATTTAGCCATTTTCAACCCATTTAGATGACTATCGACTGAATTGAGGACATGCCCTATGCTTTTAACTCAATTCATCAGCTGCCGCTTCTATTTGCGCGAACTCTTCTTCTGGTGTACCACTGACTAGATGATGCCGACTAAATATCACAAAATATAGAATAAGTACGACATAAATACCAGCGGCCATAAACCATACTTTAGGATCTACCATTAACCCTGCTATGACAGCAAGTAATGCCAATACTAAAGCCACACCTGAAGTAAAAATCCCACCAGGTGTTTTATATGGGCGAGCAAGGTCAGACCGAGATAAACGTAATTTGATATGAGATGCCATCATGAGAACATAAGAAACGGTTGCACCAAACACAGCCATGAGAATAAGCAGATCACCTTCACCTGTGAGCGATAACAGGAAGCCTATGACTCCAGGAACGATAAGCGCTAAATAGGGGGCTTTATTATTGTTGGTTAATGATAATTTCTTAGGTAGGTATCCTGCACGAGACAAGGCAAATATCTGTCTAGAGTAGGCATAAATGATGGAGAAAAAGCTGGCAATGAGACCCGCTAAACCAACAAAGTTTACAAAACTTGCTAACCAAGAATTGCTTCCATATACAGAAGCCAAAGCATCTACTAAGGGTGCGCCTGAGTCTTTTAACGCATCAGCACCAGCTGCTCCTGGGCCTAAAAATAGGATCAGAATGGCGAATGTTGCGAGTATCAACATCGAGCCAATCAGTCCACGTGGTAATGATTTAGCAGGGTCTTTGGCCTCTTCAGCTGCTAAGGGTACGCCTTCAACGGCTAGAAAGAACCAAATGGCATAGGGCACAGCCGCCCAAATTCCGACATAACCGTAGGGTAAGAAGGTGCTTGCACCAGCTTGATTACCAACTGCGATATCAAAAAGATTTTTACTGTCGAAATGAGGAATCATGGCTACTATAAACACACCCAATGCGATACAAGCAATAGCTGTGATAATAAACATAATTTTTAAAGCTTCGCCAGCACCTTTCAAGTGAATCGCTATGAAGACAATATAGCAAGCGAGATATACCA
Organism: Psychrobacter sp. NZS113; assembly: GCF_015864825.1. Classification (GTDB taxonomy): domain Bacteria; phylum Pseudomonadota; class Gammaproteobacteria; order Pseudomonadales; family Moraxellaceae; genus Psychrobacter. The sequence goes on along the minus strand of NZ_JADYWL010000004.1, from coordinate 849 downwards.
TCCACCCACCAACGCCAAATAAAGACTCACAGTAAGCGCCGATGAATACAGCAATCGCAGCTGGTGCAATCGCATATTCGATTAAAATGGCTGTACCTGTTAAATAACCGCCCAAAGGACCAAAGGCGGTTCGGGCAAAGCTATAACCGCCACCCGCGGTAGGTAACATCGTCGCCATTTCTGACATAGATAAGCACATACAAAGGTACATTATGGCGACCACAATGGTGGCAACAAACATCCCGCCCCAACCACCTTGAGCAAGCCCAAAGTTCCAACCTGCAAAATCTCCAGAAATAACGTAGGCAACACCAAGGCCTATTAATAACACCCAGCCGACCGCACCTTGTTTGAGTTGTCTTTTAGCAAAATAGTCTTTTTCAGCCTGAGTATTTCCTGCTACGCCATTTATCTGGCCATTAGCGTTTGTAGACATATCGTTCTCCGAAGCTCAGCCAATGAATAGTGAATTGGTAAGCTATTATCAAAATATATTAAGTGCTTTATAAGTAAAGACAACATACCCTTTTCGGTTAAAGCGTGACCAACATCGTCATACTTTCATCAAAGGCAAATTTTGTGCCATACGAAAAACGGTCTTCTCCAATAAATTAGGTAGGAAAAGCACTATTTTGATACAACTGTTTGCGTCATTTCGGTGCCCTATCAGGAAAAAAGCATATTTTTAGAACATATATTTTAAAATTAAAAGAACCCCATTTTTTTAGGATCGTAAGACACCAGCATGTTTTTGGTTTGCTGATAATGATCTAGCATCATCAAATGGTTCTCACGGCCGATACCAGACTGCTTATAACCACCGAATGCAGAATGCGACGGATAGATGTG
>NZ_JADYWL010000028.1 GCF_015864825.1 Psychrobacter sp. NZS113 | reverse complement strand
GTAATTATTGTTGTTGTGTCTATAAAGTAAGTATTAGATGCCTAATCTACCCTGAGGGGTTTCGAGTAAGAAAACACTGACCCTTAGGAGTCTTACTTATTTCATCCCAAAAAAAAAGAAATTGCAGGTTAGCTCGCCTGGGCGAGCCACCCCTGCACCAAATTATAAGAATGACGAAAGGGGGGGCGTTTTAACATTCAAAAACTTCTTTTCCCCCCTTTCAAAAGCCATACCCACGGGATTGACGAGTTTGCAGCCCTAGGGTCACTGTTTTTCGCATTTTTTGATTCCGTTTTGCGCTTTTATTCATCACCAACAAGTAAGTATTCCATCCCTAAGCTTTCTAGCTTTTCATTGGTGTATTTTGATCTCCTTTTGGTGCTCTAAATTGTGGGAATGTGCTCAAATATATGGGGCAATTTTGGTTTGTTTTCTTGCTTGATTAGGTTGAATTGGGGGTTTGTATGAGATGGCCCTAGGCCTATAATGCATTTTGAAGCAATGGGGCATGCCACATTGCCCCCATTCTCTTGCAATTTATGTCCAAACATGCGCCCATCAAGTGCTCGGTGAAATGCCCCAATGATATATGAATATGATTTTGCAAAATTGGGATGG
>NZ_JADYWL010000027.1 GCF_015864825.1 Psychrobacter sp. NZS113 | reverse complement strand
ACGGAACCCTGCCCCTGCTCTGGGGTTGGCCGCCTGCTGGCGAACCAAATGCCGTAAATACTGCTCCATGTCAAATGACCCAGCCTGGCCAGCCTGATGAGGTGGTGGTGGCGCGCCTGCGGCCTGTGGAGCATCACCCTGAGCCTGTCTCTGGGTACAGTACTTCTCAATAAAAGCCCGGGTGATGGGCGGCCGAATCACCTTGGTAGGTGCAACGGGGACTCCGAACGACTGGCAGAGTCCTGTGATCAGCGAGGGAAATCCCAGGGCCCTGTTGGACTTATCTGGGTCCAGAGGGTGCCTGGTAGGCGCCATACCTGCAAATATATAGATGGCATCAGCGATCAACTGAGCCACGTGAATGCTCATCCGTGTCAGGATGGCGTACACCAGCTGACACTTCGGCATGGGGAGGTCGGAATTATGATCGCTGGGCAGGATGTTGCTGAGGAGCAACGTCATCCATATCTGGGTCAGGGTGGTCATATTGGTGCGCATGATCCGCACTCGTCTCTTTGCAGCGGCACGGGTGAAATCTTGCCCCGGTATGCATAGTAGTTGAGCGATAGCCTCCCTCTCTGGTTGTGCTCGCACAGTTGGTTGCCCTCCAATATCAGG
>NZ_JADYWL010000026.1 GCF_015864825.1 Psychrobacter sp. NZS113 | reverse complement strand
TTAGCACCGTGCTTTGTACGGCTAAACACTAATACTTGTTGCCAATCGTTAGTGCGAATTAAGTGGCTTAGCAATGCTGTTTTACGTGTTTTATCTACCGCGTAAACGCACTGAGTAACACTTTTTGCAGTGGTATTTTTTGCTGCAACTGAAATTTCAACTGGGTCATTAATTAACCCTTTTGCTAATGCTCGAATTTCATCTGAAAATGTAGCCGAAAACATCAAGTTTTGACGTTTAGCAGGCATTTTAGCAATTAAGCGTTTAATGTCGTGAATAAAGCCCATGTCTAACATGCGGTCAGCTTCATCGAGTACAAGCACTTCAACGCTATCAAATTTAACTGCATTTTGATTATGTAAGTCGATTAAACGACCCGGCGTTGCTACTAAAATATCAACACCTTTACGAAGACGCTGCATTTGTGGGTTAATTTTAACGCCACCGTAAACTACAAATGAGCTCACATCAGAATGCTTAGCGTACTCTTCAACGTTTTCGCTTACTTGCAAAGCAAGGTCACGTGTAGGCGTTAAAATAAGTGCACGTACGTGGTTACTTTTAGCTTTAGGGCCTGACGACAAACGCTCAATAAGTGGTAATGTAAAACCCGCTGTTT
>NZ_JADYWL010000025.1 GCF_015864825.1 Psychrobacter sp. NZS113 | reverse complement strand
ACGCTATGGGTTTTGATATGAGTGTCTATTAATTGTGCGTATTTTACTTTTCTACAGACGTAAAAATCCCGACTCTTTCGAATCGGGCTTTCTACAATGTGAAGCTTGTGTAATGTCATAGTGCCCCCAGCGGTAGAAAGTCACGTAGCAAATGCTACTTTATTGGCCGACTGAGATATTGAGGGTTTTTGTTGTGATTTTAGCGTCGGGAGTCGCTACGCTCGCCCGACCTACGTGATGGGTGTTGCTGTGAGTGTGTGTTAATTGCACGTTTTCACTTTTCTGCAGACGTAAAAAAGCCCGAATCGTTAAATTCGGGCTTTCTACAATTTGAAGCCTGGTAATGTCCTACTTTCACATAGCAAATGCTACACTATCATCGGCGCTGTTTCGTTTCACTACTGAGTTCGGCATGGAGTCAGGTGGGTCCAAAACGCTATTGTCACCAAGCAAATTTGGGCGTTAATTCGTATTTCTACGCACTAACTGAATTTGGAAAATATCTGATAATATTTTTTAAGTCTTTCTAAGTAATATCTACTTTAGTCATATTAACTTCTTCGCGTGTTTCACTATCACATAAAACTCGTTTGGCGTTGTATGGTTAAGCCTCACGGGT
>NZ_JADYWL010000024.1 GCF_015864825.1 Psychrobacter sp. NZS113 | reverse complement strand
GTTCTTTAACTGCAGATTTTCTCAGGATAATGATAGATCTCCTCCAGCACAAGCCGTTGCAGCCCAGAAACGCAAATTGCTATATAATCGTGGAGGCTGCACGAGTTCTGGACCAAGTCCGGGATTGAAGAGTTATTTTGTGAGTTTTGGGACTTGAGTGTTTTGTGAGCCACCTTGATGCTACCCTAACATCAAGTGTTGGACCTGAGTGTGTAGAGTTGATCTCTTTTGTTCAGAGAGCAATCTCTGGTGTGTATTTGATTTAATTGTAAACACGGGAGAGTGATTGAGAGGGAGTGAGCGGGGTTTCTCATATCTAAGAGTGGCTCTTAGGTAGAGATCGCACGGGTAGTGGTTAGGTGAGAAGGTTGTAAACAGTGGCTGTTAGACCTTGAACTAACACTATTTTAGTGGATTTCCTCCCTGGCTTGGTAGCCCCCAGATGTAGGTGAGGTTGCACCGAACTGGGTTAACAATTCTCTTGTGTTATTTACTTGTTTAATCTGTTCATACTGTCATATACAATCTGCATGTTCTGAAGCGCGATGTCGTGACATCCTGTACGACATCTGTCCTCAGTATCAGAATTTCAATTGGTATCAGAGCGGGCACTCTAAATCACTGAGTGAGATCTAGGGAGATA
>NZ_JADYWL010000023.1 GCF_015864825.1 Psychrobacter sp. NZS113 | reverse complement strand
CAAGGAACCCATTTTTGCAACAAATCAATGCATGCCTTGCTTAAAAAGTACGGGGTTGTACACAGGGTATCCACACCATACCACCCTCAAACCAATGGACAGGCAGAAATTTCTAACAGGGAGATCAAGAGAATTTTAGAGAAGATTGTGCAGCCAAGCAGGAAAGATTGGAGTACCCGGCTTGATGATGCTCTCTGGGCACATCGGACTGCCTACAAAGCACCCATAGGAATGTCTCCTTATCGGGTTGTCTTTGGAAAGGCATGTCATCTTCCAGTGGAAATTGAGCACAAAGCATACTGGGCAGTGAAGACCTGCAACTTCTCTATGGATCAAGCTGGTGAGGAAAGAAAGTTGCAACTGAGTGAGTTAGATGAGATCCACCTAGAAGCCTATGAGAATTCCAAATTCTACAAGGAGAAGACCAAGAAGTTCCATGATAGCTTGATAGCTAAGAAGGACTTCGTGGTTGGACAGAAAGTTTTATTGTATAACTCTAGGCTCAGACTCATGAGTGGTAAGTTGAGGTCTAAGT
>NZ_JADYWL010000003.1 GCF_015864825.1 Psychrobacter sp. NZS113 | reverse complement strand
AAGTTGTCATATTTTTCTCGGAATTGGACTTGGCTTTTTTCTGTATTTGGATAGGGATATAACATTAACTGCTCCTTATTGTTTTATGTATGAGGCAAGTCATATATAAGCAATTATTTATTACATCACCGTGTAAAATAAATGCTTATCTTATCGCCACTGAAACTTCGAACCTTCCTGGTTGAGTTCTCACTTCATACTACTCAACTTTTGAGCAGAGTTATACTCACTTTTAATAATAACTAATCAATAGACTCATAAAATTTAGTTATGGAAAATGTGTCAGTTAAAAGGGTTCGTAAAGCTGATGTAGCTGTTATAATTATTGCCAATATTTTAGGCTACGGCATTTATAAAATTGCTGATGGCTGCTCTCTTTTCTTTTTCTTCTAAGTTATTGGTTGGTTTGAATATATGCGTCAATCTTCTGCTCTTGATATCCTAAAAACAGGTCAAAATGTCTTTTTGACTGGCTCAGCAGGTTCAGGTAAGACCTATACACTCAATCAATACATCGATTATCTACGCGCACGCCGTGTGCCAGTGGCGGTCACTGCCAGTACGGGGATTGCGGCCACACATATGAACGGTACGACCATTCATAGCTGGTCGGGTATCGGTATCAAAGATGAGCTAAGTGACCGAGACCTGACCACGCTATCACGCAAACAGTTTTTAGCAGATAGATTAAAGGACACGGCGGTACTCATCATTGATGAGATATCGATGCTGCATGCCAAGCAGATTAATTTAGTGAGTCAGGTACTCAAACATATTCGCAAAAATGATAAAGCATTTGGCGGTATTCAGGTCGTGGTTGCAGGGGACTTTTTTCAGTTACCACCGATAGGTAGCAAAGGCGAGAGCAACCGTGAAAAATTCGCTTTTATGTCTGAGGCATGGCTGGATGCCAAGTTTCATATTTGTTATTTATCTGAGCAGCATCGACAAGTGAGTGAGGCGGCCAACGGCGGTCTTGATTTGGACGATATTTTGAACCAAATTCGTCGTCAAGAAGTCACTTTTGATGCGATTGCTGCGCTAGAAGCGACCTTTGACCAAGACGTCGATATCAAGCGTACTCGTCTGTATACGCATAATCTCAACGTCAATAAAATCAATGATAAAGAATTGGCGGCACTGTCTGGTGAGATGATGCGCTTTGAAGCCACGTCTACGGGTGATAGTAAGCTGGTTGAGACACTCAAAAAGACAGTACGTACCCAAGATGATTTAGTGCTCAAAGTTGGCTCAAAGGTGATGTTTATCAAAAACAACACCGAGCTTGGTGTCTCTAACGGTACGATGGGTGAGCTGATAGGTTTTGCTGCGGTGAAAATCGACGATAGCAAAGATACCAGTGAGGCTTTGATTGAAGCTGACGATATTGACATCACTGCCGACAGTGATGAAGCATCTGCCAAAAGCACAAAAAGTAAAACCAAAAAAGACAAAGAAAAGCCAAAAGCCAAAAAGCCAACGACACAGAAAATGCCAGTGGTAAGACTCAATTCAGGACGAGAAGTCATCGCTGAGCCTGAAGAGTGGATTATCGAAGATGAGACAGGTGAAGTGCTAGCAAGCTATGAGCAAGTGCCGCTTTGTCTGGCATGGGCGATTACTATTCATAAGTCACAAGGCATGACACTGGACGCTGCTGAGATAGATTTGTCGCGTACCTTTGAGCTGGGGCAGGGCTATGTGGCATTATCAAGGCTCAAGTCGCTAGCAGGATTGCAGTTGCTGGGTATGAACGACATGAGCTTGCAGCTGGATCCATTAGCTCGCGGTGCAGACAAGCGATTTCTGGTGCTATCTGAGGAAGCTGATGCTAATTATGCGATGCTCGATGAAGAGAGTATGACGCAGGCACATGAGAAGTTCGTTCTAAAGTCAGGCGGTACACTGAGTAAGTCAGTGATTGATGGCTATGCCAATCTACAAAAGAAGCGCCGCGAGCAACAACAGGCGCAGCTAGATAAAAAGCAAAAAATGGGCAATCAGGTGTCTGATAAGTCGGACAGTACATTGCTAGCGACTAGAATACTATTAGAAGAGAGTCTGTCTATTGCAGAAATCTCTCAAGCCCGTCAGCTGTCACAATCCACCATCATGCGCCATATCGGCGAGTTAAAATCTCAAGACCCAAGCTTGGCTTGTGATCATTTGCGTCCTGAAGACGAGGTGATGACTGCCGTTGGTAATGCTTATGTGGTGATTAAAGTTGCCAATAATCCAAATGATTTTAATGATGATGGTAGTATTAAGCTGCGTCCGATATTTGACCATCTGAAGCAAAGCATTGACTACAATACCATTCGATTGGCACTTATCTTTATAACACCTTAGCGCTTGTTAAACATTCGACTATGGCAATCATCAGTGCCTAATTGTGTGCCTACTTGTGAATGGGCAACATGCCCTAATATTGAACCTATTGTTAAAACCATTAAAGCGCATGGTTTTTGTTCCAGTGTAGTGCTGAAATTGCAGTGCTCAATTTTATATCTCTCTTTATAGCGATAACTTGTTATGCCTGATTTTTCTAGCGCCACCTATCAATTAACGTCTGACCCTGTCGTAGCAGCGCTTTATGCCACTGGTGAGCACACACAGCCATTGAGAGTGGCTATTAATGGTTTTGGACGTATAGGGCGCAATGTATTGCGCGCATTGCTAGAGCGCTTTGAAGTGTTAGGTCGTGCGATTCATGTAGTGGCGATTAATGATTTAGCGCCAGCGGATATCTTGCTGCATTTATTAAAGTTTGATAGTACGCATGGGCGTTTGAGTCGACTGGGTGTGAGTGCCGAGATTGTAGAGAGTGGAGCCGACGATACCAGTAAGACTCAGCTTTGTCTGACGAAGAGTAATCTAACCTACTGTATTAACATGCTGTCGGAGGCAGATCCGAAAAATCTACCTTGGGAAGCGCTAGGTGTTGATGTGGTACTAGAGTGTACAGGTCATTTCCGCTCTTATGAGCAATCTCAGCTGCATAGAGCGGCTGGCGCGCAGCAAGTGATTATTGGTGCAGCGCCCTTTGATGATGTGGATGCCTGTATAGTGATGGGCGTCAACACGGATGAGTTAACGCGTGAGCTGCCGATTATCTCAAGTGTTTCTTGTACCACGCAAGCATTGGTACCCTTGATTGCGACCCTCGATACTGCATTTGGTGTTAAATCAGCCATGATGACCGAGATTCACGCAGTCACGGCCGACCAAACGGTACTCGATCAGGCACATCGAGATCCGAGACGCGCAAGGGCTTCTGGTTATAATATTATTCCGACCACGTCTAGCAGTATCGCTGCGACCGAGCGGGTGCTGCCGTCGATGATAGGCAAAATAAATGGGCATTCAATACGTGTACCAACCATCGATGTTGCCGCTATTGACGTGACTTTTGTGTTTGATGCGCCTAACGTGAGTGTCGATGACATTCGTGACGTGCTGAAATCGGCTAGCCAAGGTGGTTTGATTGATATTATGGCTTATACCGAGGAGCCATTGGTCTCAAGTGATTTCATCCATCAGACAGAGTCGCTTATCATCGATGGGCAGCAGTTGATGCAGGTGGGTGAGCAATATAAGGTTTTTGCTTGGTATGATAATGAATGGGGTTATGCCAATAGACTGCTAGATATGTGCCTACATCTGGCATCTAATAAAAAACCTATAGTCAATCCTCTATAAATATAGTCAATTTTTTATAAAAGAGTGACAGCGTTAACATGGCTTGAAATATCAACTCTACCTTTGCACTCAGTTGCCTTTACGCTCTTTTAAACGGAATCAACGATAGCAGCAAAATAATTTAAATTCGTTAAATTAATTGCTTGCATTCTCATGTTATATCGCTATAATAGTCCACCAATGGAGACGTGGCAGAGTGGTTGAATGCACCGGTCTTGAAAACCGACAAGGGTTCGTAGCCCTTCGAGAGTTCGAATCTCTCCGTCTCCTCCAAATTCGAAAGCCGCAATCATTCATAATGATTGCGGCTTTTTTTGTTGCATTTTTATTTTATATCGTTATAATGATGCACCTATGGAGACGTGGCAGAGTGGTTGAATGCACCGGTCTTGAAAACCGACAAGGGTTTGTAGCCCTTCGAGAGTTCGAATCTCTCCGTCTCCTCCAAATTCGAAAAAAGCCTCAATCACTATTGATTGGGGCTTTTTTTACGTTCTTTTCCAATGGCTTTTTTAATGATATTGCGATGAACTAACTTGTAATGAACTAGGGCATGTCATCAATTAGATTGTGAGGCTTAAAATGAGAAAAATTGTAGATAAACAAGGAAAGAATTGCCGTTAATATGAACATATTGACAAAATTACTGACGATGTTTAGCAAAATTTAGCCATTTTAAGGCCACTAAATGTATTAATGTGCTAATTGATGACACGCCCTAGCAATGACGTCATTTATTTCATTAGTGACTCATCAAACTCCACGGTTTGTCCATCCTCTAATGTTAAAACACCTTCGCTAATCATAATGGTCATGTCCTTGGTGTTTTTTATGGCGCGCATGACGTTGATGTCTTCTATACTGCTCTCAATGATAATTTTGCCAGACTGCTCTGGTTGAATGGGCGGATCAAACGGTGTCGAAGGCACGTTGAATCTTTTGCCTTTCGTCAGCTGCGCGTCTTGCATGATTAGCGTCCCTCTAAAGCTTTGAATAGCGACCTGACCGTGGTTTGATAGCATGAACTGTAGTTTTACTTGGTTTAGGCTATCGTCGTCGCTGGTCTTGACTGGCAGCAGGGCAATAGGGTAATTCTGTGCATTAGCGGTTGCTGCTTGCTGACCCTTGACGATAGGGCTCTTCTTACCCGTAGGATTGTTTGGATGTAAGCGCTCGTATTCACGCTGCTGTATGAGGGCTTGTTTGATAGTGGTACGTGGCATCGCGCCTGACTCATAAGCGCCGCTCAGCTTCATTCGTAACATATAGCGGCTAAGGACTTGCTGATCAGCCTTGGGTAGCTGCTCAAAGGTAGTACCGAGCTCTTTTTGCCACTGGTCTGAGTTGGTTGGTATTGTTTTTTTGTTTGGATCTGTTTGCGGCTGTGAGCACGCAGAAACGACTGGCAGTACTGCCAACGCAACCGCTAGTAACAACGCTCTGTCTAAACGCTGATATAAACCCATCATCGTACACCTCCTTGTAAATCTTTATGAACAATAAAGAGCAATAATATAATCACGTCTATATAAATCTACTACATCGTCATCTTCGCTTGGTTTTCTGATATCGACATTATATTGAAACGACTATAGTAGTTTTTTTATTAATATACCTCGTTTGATGATTGCTTGTGTTTAGTTATCGCTAAAGGGGGTATGGAAATAAAATAGGTATGTTCTTACGTTCGTGAACAGCAGAAAGGGGTAGGAGTGGTGTTGGTCAAAGCGAATAATAGTAAGAAATAGCAAAGGATATGTTTATGATGCCCATAAAAAAAGACTGAGTGCGATTAGGCGGACTCAGTCTTTTTTTATTAAAAGTCGTAAAACTGGATGATTAATAGTGGTTTTGAACCGTTATTATTATTCAATACCCATTGGCATGTTGCTTTTAACTCAGCTATCTAGTTATTGGTTTGGTCATTAGCTTGGTCGTTTTCTTGCAGCTCAGACAATGAATGCGTAATATTATTGTTATGCGTCACAACAATAGCCTCATCAATAATATGCTGGCTAACACCGCGCTTACGTAGTGTTTCGATAAAAACTTCATCATGGGCTAACGTATAATCCTGATGATCACGATCAAGACCCTGACGAATATATAGGCGGATAAGACCTTGGATACGTTTAAAACCTAAATCCGACGAAGTCGCTTCTAGTAGCGAAATCATTTCTTCAGACAGGCGAATGCTGACTGGGCGCATGATTTTTTGTGGATGATCAGAAAATTTATTTTTTACACGTACAGGTATCATAATAAACCATTACTTTTAGTGAGTAGGAGTAAAGCGCTCAGACAAAAATTAACCCAATCAATACTTCACTTACCATACAACAAAAATGCACAAAAGAACACAGTAGCCATGCGAATATTATGACCATCACAGTTATAAATGACGACCATAAAAAAAACCTTCATCAAGTAATGATGAAGGTTCTCAGTATATGGCTCTCCAACCTGGGCTCGAACCAGGGACACACGGATTAACAGTCCGTTGCTCTACCAACTGAGCTATTGGAGAATAAGTTGTCATAACAGTAAGTTTAGTAAGCATTATATAAGAACAATTGCTTATCTTGTTTGCGTTATGTGGGGCGTATTTTAGCCAAGTCATCATAGGCTGTCAACCTTATTACACCATTAATTATCAATATTGTTGTAATTAATTCAAAATAGCTCGTTATCGCCCGTTGAATAGGCAGTTCTGGTAGATAGGTGAATCTGAAATTCTTATTTATTGGCTGAGCCGTCGATACTTTTATTAAACGTATTAGCCAAAGAAAAAGTGACTTTGAAAGATGGTCAAGCAACCCTTTATTCGCCTTTGCGCTTAGGTTTCAGGCCTATATTTGATTAGACAACTTGTCTATCTTTTTGAATATTAACGCAATCCATACATCACTTGAAACAAAAAACTTATGAGTTAGCCCTTCACATTGCTAGAATATGTCTATAGAATACCGACCGTACGGTATCTTTAATGCATGCTCAAACAATTTACTTTGACCAATTGATATTGAATCGAGAAATATGCTTGATTCTAAAAGGTATGTTAAATATGAGTCCTACCACTATTGCTTATGGTTACTTAGCCATTGCCATCATTTGTGAAGTGATCGGCACTACCTTCCTAATGAAGTCAGAGCAGTTCACGCGTTTGGTACCGACGCTCATTATGGGTTTGCTTTATGTCATCTCATTTTACTTATTGACGCAGACCCTGAAGACTATACCGCTTGGTATTGCCTATGCGCTGTGGGGCGGACTCGGAATCGTACTAACATCGCTCGTCGGCTTAGTGTTTTTTAAACAAAGCCTTGATACGGCAGCAGTGGTTGGTATTGCCATGATTGTAGGCGGTGTCATGGTAATGAATTTACTCTCTAATTCTGTGGTGCACTGATATGGAAATTGAAAACGCTCATAAACGCAAAAAACAACCAGAAGTTATTCGTCGTGCACTGCTCGATCAGGCTGCACGAATAACGCTAGAGCAAGGGTTGTCTAAAGTCACCTTTCAAGCCGTGGCAGATGCGGTTGGGGTGACTAAAGGCGGCATCATGCATCATTTCGCTACTAAAAACGCGCTCATTCTTGAAGTGTTTCATGATGCGATGGCGAAGTTTGAGGCAGAGGTAGATAGCGCAATGGCGAAAGATCCAGTGAGTTATGGCTCTTTTACCCGCGCTTATATAGATGCCACTATCAGTCTAGGCGAAAAAGGGCAGGAAGAGTTTGACAGTCAAGCGACGCTATATGTATTGATGCTAGGTGATAGTGAGATGCGTAAATTGTGGGCCAAGTGGGCAAATGAGCAATTACAAAAGCATGAAGCAACCGATAATACTGAGACATTGTGTATGGTGCGGTTGGTCGCTGATGGGATTTGGCTTTCTGACTTTTCAGGTATCAATATCTCGGATAAGAAATCGCTACGTGAGCGTCTAATAAAAATGACGCAACGTGGTTTTGATTCGTAAGGATGATGCAGCGCGTTCATTAAAGTGCCGCACTCAAACTATTTATAAAGAATAACTGATAATTATATAACAACTTTTAATCACGTAATAAATTTTAGCCACATAACTAATTTTAACCACATAACGACTTGTCATCATATAACGATGTAACTTTTATTTTTAAAACTGAAACCATGACGAAATTATTCGGTAGGCGCGCTTTTATAGCACTTGTACCAGTCGTCGTAAGGAGCACTCCATGACAGCTACTCATACAAACTCAAATAATTTAACAGACATTATTGATTTAGAACAAATACAAACCGCTTATATCAATGGTCGTTATTTGGCTGTCGATGAATCTTTGGCTACTTTTGAAGATATCAATCCAGCGACAGGTGAGCTGTTAGCTACCGTTCAACAAACGACCAATGAGCAAATCGACGAGGCTGTTAAAGCAGCGCAAAAAGGTCAAAAAGTTTGGGCGGCGATGACATCGGTTGAGCGTGGCCGCATTCTACTAAATGCAGTAGCCATACTGCGCGAACGCAACGATGTATTGGCATTACTTGAGACCAAAGACACAGGTAAAGCGTATTCTGAAACTAAGTACGTGGATATCGTCACTGGTGCCGATGTCGTTGAGTATTATGCGGGTCTTGCACCGATGATTGAGGGTCGTCAGATTCCATTGCGTGATACTAGCTTTGTCTATACCCGCCGTGAGCCACTTGGTGTGGTCGCTGGTATTGGTGCATGGAATTACCCAATTCAAATCGCGATGTGGAAGGCAGCACCAGCACTAGCTGCTGGTAATGCGATGATATTCAAACCATCAGAAGTGACGCCGTTAACTGCATTGAAACTGGCAGAAATTTTGACAGAAGCAGGTTTACCAGATGGCGTATTCAACGTCGTGCAAGGCAATTATAAAGTAGGTGAGGCCTTAACTCAGCATCCTGATATCGCCAAAGTCTCGTTTACGGGTGGCGTACCGACAGGTAAAAAAGTCATGTCGAGTGCGGCATCATCATCTCTTAAAGACGTGACATTAGAGCTGGGTGGTAAATCGCCATTGATTATCTTTGATGATGCGGACATCGATACGGCGGCGGACATCGCGATGATGGCGAACTTCTATAGCAGTGGTCAGGTATGTACCAATGGTACGCGCGTGTTCATTCCTAAAGCGATGCAAGCTAAGTTTGAGCAGGCTATTTCAACACGTGTTGAGCGTATTAAGTTGGGTGATCCAATGGATAAAAATATCAACATGGGCCCACTAGTTAGCTTCCCGCATATGGAAAGAGTGCTTGGCTATATCGAGCAAGGTAAAGCCAGTGGCGCACGACTGCTAACAGGTGGTGACCGTGTGACAACAGGCGAATTGGCAAATGGCGCATTCGTCGCACCGACGGTATTCACTGATTGCACCGATGAGATGACTATCGTACGTGAGGAAATATTTGGCCCAGTAATGTCGATATTGACTTATGAGACTGAAGAAGAAGTTATTCGCCGTGCCAATGATACCGAATATGGATTGGCAGCTGGCGTCGTGACTGCTGACTTGACCCGAGCACATCGAGTCATCGCTCAAATTGAAGCGGGTATCTGCTGGTTAAATACATGGGGCGAATCAGCTGCTCAAATGCCAGTCGGCGGTTACAAGCACTCAGGTGTTGGCCGCGAAAACGGTATTGAAGCCCTTGAACACTATACGCAGACCAAATCTATCCAAGTAGAGTTAGGCGCGTTTGAATCAGTCTTTTAATTACTTTTATTGAGAAAGTTTTTGATCAGTTTTTTAATCAGTAAAGTAGTTCAGTAGAGCTAATTTGTTTTTTGTTCGACTTTACTGATAGTAAATGATTTATTTTTCAATATTATGGAGCGTTTTATGACATCAATCACACCTGAGTATGACTACATCATCGTTGGCGCAGGATCAGCAGGCAATGTGCTGGCCACGCGTTTGACCGAAGATGCCAACATTAAGGTGCTGCTACTAGAAGCGGGTCGTCCAGACCATCGCTTAGATTTTCGTACGCAGATGCCAGCAGCGCTCGCCATGCCGTTGCAAGGAACGACCTATAACTGGGGCTACAAAACTGATCCTGAGCCGTATATGAATAACCGTGTCATGGACTGCGGTCGCGGTAAAGGACTTGGCGGCTCGTCACTGATTAACGGTATGTGTTATATCCGTGGTAACGCACTAGATTTTGATGATTGGTCTAAGATTAAAGGTCTAGAAGATTGGACGTATTTGGACTGCCTGCCTTATTTTAAAAAGTTAGAAAACCGTGATGCGGGCGAAAATGACTATCATGGTGTAGGCGGTCCTGTTGAAATGACCACATCAAAACCAGGGGTCAATCCACTGTTTCAGGCGATGATTGAAGCTGGCGTGCAAGCTGGCTATCCAAGTACCGACGATTTAAATGGCTATCAGCAAGAAGGCTTTGGGCCAATGGATCGTTTCGTGACGCCTAATGGTCGCCGTGCCTCAACGGCTCGTGGTTATCTGGACCGTGCTAAGCCGCGCAGCAATATCACGATTTTGACGGGTGCACTGACCGATGTGATTTTGTTTGATGGTAAGCGTGCTATCGGTGTCAAAGTCGAGCACCAAGGTCAAACCAAAAACTTTCATGCCTCTCGTGAAGTGATTGTTTCCTCTGGTGCGATTGCTTCGCCACAATTATTGCAGCGCTCTGGTATTGGCCCTGGTCAATGGCTAAAAGATTTAGGTGTCAATGAGATTCTGGATTTGCCAGGTGTGGGTAATAATCTGCAAGATCATTTAGAGCTGTATATGCAGTATGAATGTAAGCTGCCAGTGTCGATTGCGCCTTCCAATAAATGGTGGAATAAGCCCGCCATCGGTGCAGAGTGGTTATTCAATGGTACTGGACTGGGCGCGTCAAATCAGTTCGAAGGTGGCGGTTTTATTCGTACCGATGAGAAATTTACCCATCCTAATATTCAGTATCACTTCTTGCCATTAGCAGTACGCTACGATGGTCGCAGTGCCGTGAAGTCTCATAGCTTCCAAGCGCACGTGGGCTCATTACGCTCGCCAAGTCGTGGCCGTGTCAAGCTGACATCGAAAGATCCAAGCGCTCATCCGAGTATCTTGTTTAACTATATGTCTCATGATCAAGACTGGCAAGAGTTCCGTGCTGCCATGCGTATCACTCGTGAGATTATGCATCAGCCAGCGCTTGACCCTTATCGTGGTCGCTCGATTGCACCAACCGATGATCTAGTGACCGACGCGCAGTTGGATGAGTATGTCCGTAACCACAGCGAGACGGCCTATCATCCATCTTGTACTTGTGCGATGGGCGAAGGCAATGATTCGGTTGTCAATGGCGAAGGACTAGTACATGGTATCGATGGTTTGCGCGTCGTTGATGCATCGATTATGCCAAATATCATCAGTGGCAATCTCAACGCAACAACCATTATGTTGGCAGAAAAAATCGTTGATAAGATGCGCGGTGTGCAGCTGCCACGTTCGACGGTAGATTATTTTACTGCCAATGGTGCGCCATTGAGAGCTGAGCCGATGCGCGCTTATGGCTCTGTTTAAGTTAAATGCTAATAAACGACTGTCTACATAGCGATATAAAACAGCTATATGACATAGCGTTTATGAAGAGTGTTAATAAATGATGTTGATAAGAAGGCCTTTTACATAAAGGTCTTTTTTATCCGCGCTAATGTTTTAGAAAATGAATACGATTAAGATTGATTTTTAATGACTTGCCTTGTTGCTTAAATAATTACTGAAGTAGCCATTACTTGAGCAGCAAATCTTTATTTATTGGTACTGCTTTGTGCGTCATGCGGTGATTTATATCTTGTATGACTATCAGTCATAAGATTATGACGGACAAAGCAATATCAGACCCTGTTTAATTTACCTATTGAGGTCTTTTATGTACAGCTCACCATCAAAGGATGAGACGAAACCCCTGACTCTAAATAAGACGGTTTTTTTAGGCTCAGCTATTATTTCTATTTTATTGATAATTTGGACGATTGCGTTTCCAACTTATAGTGAGACATTGTTAGGCTCAAGCATGACTTGGGTATCAGATAAGTTTGGCTGGTACTACATGCTGGTGGTTGCCGCTTATAGTATCTTTGCTTTGTTTGTCGGTTTTTCTAAGTATGGTGATATCAAGCTTGGGCAAGATCACGAAAAAGCACAGTTTCCTTTCCTAGCATGGGCGGCGATGCTGTTTTCCGCTGGTATCGGTATTGATTTACTGTTCTTTGGTGCCTCTGAGCCTTTGATGCATTATTTAACACCGCATACTGGACTAGAACCTGCGAGTGCCGAGGCCATGCGCGAAGCACTTGCGCAGACCTTTTTACATTGGGGTCTGCACGGTTGGGGTATTTATGCGCTGATTGGTATGGCGCTAGCGTATTTTGCTTATCGCAAAAACATGCCATTGGCGCTACGCTCGCCGTTGACGCCTATCTTTGGTGAACGCTTAATCAAAGGCTGGCTTGGTGATGGTATTGATACCTTTGGTGTTGTTTGTACACTCATGGGTATCGCCACCAGTTTAGGTATTGGAGTATTGCAGGCCAACGCAGGCTTGACCCATGTCTTCGGTATTGAGTCTAGCAAAACGGTTCAAACGATCATTATCGTAGGTGTTGTCGCAGCGGCGGCTGTCTCAGCGATGACAGGTGTCGAAAAAGGCGTACGTCGTCTGTCTGAATTCAACATGCTATCGTCGATATTGCTACTGATTGCTATATTGGTGATGGGCAATACGGTTTATCTGCTTAATACCTTTACCCAAAACATCGGTCAATACTTTCAAACTATTATTTATAAGACTTTTGATGTCTATGCGTATGATGGTCAAGCTGGTGCCGAGTGGAAATCTTGGTGGACGATATTTTTCTGGGCATGGTGGGTTGCTTGGGCACCATTTGTAGGTCTGTTTATCGCACGTATTAGCCGTGGCCGTACGTTACGCGAGTTTGTATTTGGCGTGATGTTCATTCCGCTTGGGTTTATTTTTGCATGGTTCTCTATCTTTGGTAATTCAGCGATAGATTTGGTTGCCAATGGCGCAACAGAGCTTGGCGAAATCGCAGTCAATGATGCTGCAATGGGCATGTTTGCGTTGTTTGAGTATTTTCCTTACAGCGATATTCTATCATTCGCTGGTGTGATTATTGGCCTTATCTTTTTTGTGACCTCAGCTGATTCAGGCGCGTTAGTACTAGCGAACTTGAGCTCACGTGGCATGACCAATGATACCGATGCTCCTGTTTGGTTACGTCTGTTTTGGGCAGCAGCCACTGGTCTTATTACCTTAGGATTATTGTTTGCAGGTGGTTTTTCTTCACTACAGTCCGTCTCTGTCATTGCAGGTTTGCCATTCTCTGTCATTCTAGTGCTCTATATGGTGGCGATGTGGAGGTCATTAAAAGAAGAAGGCAATAAACGTAAGGCCAGTACGATTGGTACGGCTAACGTGTTAGATAGTGGTAAGAGCTGGAAAGCACGCTTGCAACGTATTGTCAGTTTCCCTAAACATGCACAAGTAGAGCAGTTCTTACAAAATGTAGTTAGACCTGCCATGACGGAAGTTGAAAAAGAGTTTGCCGCAGGCGGTCTAAAAACGTCTTTGGACATCCGTAACCCTGCACATATCGGACAAGATATAGATGAAGGTATGGATGAGAGTAGCGGTCAAATAGATGGTCTAAAATTGCGAGTTGGACATGGCGATGAAGATGACTTTATTTATGAAGTCAACTTGATTAAAGCAGAGCGTCCTAACTTTACATTGAGCACCTCAACTAAGAATGCAGAGTACTATTATCGTGCAGAAGTGTTCTTAAGCGAAGGCTCGCAAGAGTATGACTTGGTTGGCTACTCCAAAGAGCAAGTATTGGTCGATATCTTAAATCAGTACGAGCGTCATTTACAGTATCTACATTTAGAGCGTTAATTCACTCATTAATATGCTCCAAATAGTTCAGTAAAAATCTTGTAAGAAACAACCCCATAAGTTGGATTCAACTTATGGGGTTGTTTCTTACAACCTAAATGATGACACGCTCTAATAAAGCGCACCAATATAAGGTAAAATTCATTTAGACCGCGTCGATACGTGGTAACGCATTAGTAAAGGATAGGTTCGTGACCAAGTTAAAATACATCGCTCATTATTCTGAGCAAGTTCAAACCCAAGCCGCGCTACTCATTAGCGATGGTAACTTGGGCGCCTATCTAGAAAAAAAGTATCCCACTCAGCACCAAATAAAAAGTGATAAGGCTCTTTATCAGTATATCAATGAGATAAAAAACCAGTATATGCGCAAAGTGGGACAGCTATCTAATGTCAGCTATAGCAGCAAGTTAAAAGTTCTCAAACATGCGCTAGGTATTCATACCACCCAGTCTCGCATACAAGGCAGTAAGCTGAAATCGCATAACAGCATCACGGTAGCCAGCTTGTTTCAAGAAGCGCCGCCTGAGTTTTTACGCATGATTGTCGTGCATGAGTTGGCACATTTTAAAGAGCATGACCATAACAAAGCGTTTTATCAACTATGCTGTCATATGGAGCCTGACTATCACCAGTTTGAGCTAGATACGCGGCTTTGGTTGCACTGGCGAGAGTTGTAACCTGAATAGCAACCTTAATAACAGCCATATAAATATCGTGTCCTTTTTTGTGCCAATCATCTGAGCCGCTAGGGCGTGTCCTCAATTCAATTGATCATATCTAAACGGGCTAAAAATGGCTGAATTTTGCCAAACATCGTTAAATAGCTGGTTAATATCCCGATATTATCTGCGCTATTTTCCTTGTTTGACTGCAATTTATCTCATTTTTATCACCATTTTTAAAATGAGGACACACCCTAGAATTACGTTATAATCCTAACCAAATAATCTATACCCCAAGTCAATAAAAGGTTGTAAGCAATGATCAATACTAAAATATATAAATCTATTTATAAATTGGCAGAAGAGCTACTAGAAGCTGACCGTATCGGCAATCAAGAAAAATTTGATGCATTTTATGCTGAGCTAAAGGCCATCTGTACTGACAACGAAAACACAGACAAAGATCATCCAGAGCAGTGGGAAACGCTTGCTGACTTTACAGAAGATTTGGACGAAGCACTGGTCATTTATGACAAAGCACTAACCAAAGCAACGGCGATCAATTCAAAGGATCATCTGTCGTCGATTGCTTTTTCTATGGCGGTGCTACAGCTTGAGACAGGTAACAAAGAAGCGGCTATTCAAAGTCTACAAAATGCCAAAATCACGGCAAATAAGATTGAAGATAAAGAGTTTAAAGTTGAGATAGATGAGATGCTGACTAAGTTGTTGGCTGAGTAGTTTCGCTCGAACAATTTTGATCGAGTAGTCCTGATTAAATGTACTTGATGAGATAGGACGTATTTGATATGCAAAATGTACCTGTGGTGATAGTCGGTGGCGGATTAAGCGGATTGTATGCCGCCTTTTTATTAGAACAAAAAGGCATCGATTATATATTGATAGAGGCCCGTGATAGATTGGGCGGTCGTATCACTGTTGCCAAATCATCAGTGGGTCAGAATGCTAGCAGTCAAAGTGGCGATCATGAAAAATCAAACGATGGCTTTGATTTAGGGCCGTCGTGGTTTTGGCCAGAGTATCAGCCGCAGTTGAGCAGTCTTATCGAGACATTAGGTTTACCACGTTTCGCTCAGTTCGAAGAGGGCGATATGATGGTTGAACGTGGCGCCAGTGAGTTGCCTATCCGTACGCAAGGTTATAAGAGCTCACCACCATCTATGCGCCTCATGGGTGGAATGACGGCTTTAATTGATGCTTTATACGCTCGCTTGGATGCCAAACGTATTGCAACGGGACAGATAGTAAGGTGCTTAACTAAAATTGGTCAGCATATCAAAATAGACAGTGAGCGTGGCTCTGAACATATCAATGCTGGTCAAATAATCACTTATCAAGCGCAGCATGTATTACTTGCACTACCACCGCGGTTGGCGGTTAGTAATATCGTATTTGAACCTGCTTTACCGCAAGATTTAGCGATAGAGTGGCAAGAAACAGCCACTTGGATGGCACCACATGCCAAGTATGTGGCTGTTTATGACTCACCATTTTGGCGAGATAACGGTCTCTCGGGTGCAGCAAGAAGTGCGATAGGGCCGCTCACTGAGATTCACGATGCCTCGTTAGCAAAGGGCGAAGGCGCTGTATTTGGTTTCTTTGGCGTGCCCGCTCACGTGCGTCAAAGCGTCTCTGTAGATGTGCTAAAAGCGCATTGCCGCGCGCAGTTGGTGCGGCTGTTAGGCGCGCAAGCAGACAAACCAAAAGCTGAGTATCTAAAAGACTGGGCGCAAGATTCATTTACTGCCATGCCTGCTGATGCCACTGGCACAGGTCAGCATGCTGTAGCACCTACTGCCAAACCAAAAACAGGTATGTGGCAAGATAGTCTGACGGGTAGTGGTAGTGAGTGGTCAGAGGCGTTCCCTGGTTATATCGCTGGTGCTATCGACGCGGCAAGCAAAGCGGTACAAAGCTTATAGGATCGTTGATGAGTGAGCCTACGGAACAGCAAATATATCGCAACAAAAACATATGGCTGATTCCTTTCGCTTGTCTACTAGCAGGCGGTGCACTCACTGGTATCTCAACCAATGTGGCAAAATACGCAGTTGACAATGGTCTCACTCCTTTGGGGTTTTTGTTTTGGTCGATCACAGGTGCTGCTATTATTCTATTGGTGGTAGCGCTCATCAGAAAAGAGCTCCCTCCCTTTAATGCTCGTAGCTTAGAATATTACTTTGTCGCCGCGCTTGTCAGCGTGGCGGCTGCTAACTTACTGCTGTTTTCTGCCATTCCACATGTGGGCGCCAGTTTCGTCGCTTTAATCCTCTCCTTACCGCCACTCTTAACGTATCTTGGCGCACTCATGCTGCGTATGGAGCGGTTCAGTACTGTCCGTGCCCTTGGCGTGGTTGCGGCACTTATCGGGGCAGGCGTGATGGCGGTGCAAAAGTTCTCTGCGCCAGATACGAGTATATTCTGGATTTTAATCGCGCTTTGCGGCCCTGTGCTGTTAGCCATTGGCAATATATATCGGACATTGCGCTGGCCTAATGATACTGCTGTTAGTGCACTCGCTCCAGGTATGCTGATTGCGGCAGCACTCCTGCTAGGCTTATTCAGTATGATGTCTGACTTTTCTATCGACATACCACGAGAAGGGCTATTGCCAGTAGGTTTAATCGCTGTCCAATCTTGTGTGTTTGCTGGTCAGTTTTTATTGTTATTTCTGCTGCAAAAAACAGGCGGACCAGTGTTATTGAGCTTGTTAGGTTCGGTAGGAGCTATTGTTGGTGTGCCCGTCGCTATATTCTTGCAAGGAGAGCAGCCACCAGAAGGCCTGTTCTTAGGAGCCTCTTTGATTGCTATTGGCGTAGCGTTAGTGACATGGGGTGGAGTAAAAATAGCGAGGGTAGCCAAAGAAGATGTTTAGCAAAGATCTATCAAACTGAAAATCTATTAAATACGCTATGTTCTTATGATCTTTTTTTATTTTGCTTTCATAATTAGAGTCTGTTCAGGCTCAATAATTGGTTACGATTAACTTCAATCATTTTTTGTGAATACGATAAAAAAGGAGTATAAGTATCGTGGTTATTGTTGTCACGGACTCAGGCTATGAATGCAGCCACGCGTTATCGCTTATTGAATAATTTTACAATTCTCATTAGTGTCATCGGAGTAGCGATTGCTCTATTCGATAGTGGTTTTACACTACCGACATGGCTACAGCAAGTATTCCACATTTTCTACTTGGTCATTATTTTTCTAAGTTTTGTGGTGACTGTTGGCCGTTATATTTATACAAAAAAATCGCTAACCTTCAATAAAGTTGCCGTTTTTGACACATTGACCAGCATCGCGATTATCGTTCTATTGACAGCACATTTCACAGATTTGGTGCGCTCAGGATTATCGGCCGCCGTTGATGGGTTTGTCGCGATAAAAATAGCGGTATTCGTTACCTTTATTCGCGAAATATCCGATCATAATTTTAATCTCAATCGTACCTTTCTGCACCCCGCACAGTTTTTTATTCTGAGCTTTTTAGTAGTGATACTGGTTGGCGCGCTACTACTGATGATGCCCAATGCGACGACGCAGCCGCTGTCCTTTATTGATGCGTTATTTACTGCGACCAGCGCGGTTTGCGTGACAGGGCTTATTGTCGTAGATACGGCGACCTATTTTACGACTTTCGGGCAAGTTATCATCATGGGGCTGATACAAATCGGCGGCTTAGGTATTTTGACCTTTGTGACCTATTTTAGTTACTTTTTTAAAGGCGGTGTCAGCTATGAGACGCAAGCAAGCATCAGCGAGATGTCTTATATGCGCGGTATGGGTAATGTGGTGTCGACCCTCAAGTCTATCTTGTATGTCACATTTGCCGTCGAGGCAGTGGCGGCTACTCTGATTTATATCAGTATTTATGACATACCCGATATGGATTGGTCTGAGCAGCTATTCTTTTCTGTCTTTCACGCGATTTCTGCTTTTTGTAATGCTGGGTTTTCTACCTTTAGCGCTGGCTTGTATGATGATTCACTACGCTTTAATTATCCACTACAGCTGATCCTTGCCATGACATTTATCTTCGGTGGTATGGGTTTTACCATCGTGGTCAATGTCCTACGGTATTTGCGTCATCGTGCTCAGCGGCTGATATATCCTCATGACCAGCGCTACATTTATCAGCCTTGGCTACTCAATATTAATAGTCGCATTACTTTGATTACGACAGGCGCGTTATTGCTAGTCGGTCTGATCGGCGTGATGATATTTGAGTACAATAACGTGCTCGCTGACCATACCAGCTTTTTTGGGAAGCTAGTAACAGGGTTCTTTACTGCTGCTACCCCGCGTACCGCAGGATTCAACGTCGTTGATATGGGTGATCTCACGTTTCCGACCGTGATGCTGACGATATTTCTGATGTGGATTGGTGCCTCGCCAAACTCGACAGGTGGTGGTATCAAGACCAGTACCTTTGCGATTGCGCTATTAAATACGTTGAGTCTGGCGCGTGGGCAGACCAAGATAGAGGTATTCAAACGAGAGATTGCTGAGATTTCTGTACGCCGCGCGTTTTCTATTATGTGGTTGTCGCTACTGGTCATCGGTACGGGCGTAACGCTCATCAGTTATGATCAGCCAGAGCTTGATTTGATTAAAGTGGTGTTTGAGTGTTTCTCAGCTTATAGCACGGTGGGGCTAAGCTTGAATCTAACAGCAGACTTATCAGATTTTAGTAAAATCGTGGTTTCGGTCATTATGTTCGTTGGGCGTGTCAGTATGCTGACGATATTTATTGCGCTACTCAAAAACATGCGTCAGCGTAATTATCGCTATCCCACTGAAGAGATTACGATCAATTAAACCGTCACAAACTGGCTGTTTTATGCTCAAAAAATACTAAAGAAGGTTCATAAACATTATGAGATATATCATCGTAGGATTGGGAAATTTTGGCGCATCGCTAGGTTCGGCGTTGACCAGTCAAGGCCATGAAGTGATTGCCATTGATAGTAGCATGCAACGGGTAGAAGCCTATAAAGAGGTCATCTCTCATACTCTCTGTATGGATGCCACCGACGAGTATGCGGTTAGCGGATTACCAATCGTTGATACCGATATTGTCATCGTGGCTATTGGGGAAGACCAAGGCGCAAATGTCATGGCAACAGCGCTATTTAAAACGTTAAAAGCCAAACGTCTGATAAGCCGTAGTATTAATCCGCTGCACGAAAAAGTCCTACAAGCTATTGGTGTTGATGATTTGATTCATCCTGAAAAAGAAGCAGCCAATCGCTGGGCGAAAAGACTGTCGCTACGCTACTTTGTCGATTCGTTTGAGTTGAGCGACAATTTCAGCATGGTAGAGATTAAGATTCCAAATGTTCTAATCGGTAATACCGTTGATGAGTTGCAGTTGGAGCAAAGGTTTAATATCCGATTGCTTAGTACCATGCGCTATGAGTATTATGAAGACAGCTTTGGTCGTACGCAGAGTAAACCTAGCATTAAAGGGTTGGCGACGCCTGAGCAAGTATTGCAAGACCATGATGTATTGGTCATTTATGGCGCCAACAAACACATCAACCAGTTCTTACGTAGTGTGGGTGTAAAAATAAAGGTGTAAAATCAAATAATGGTTTGCCAATCGCAGTGACACTGAGGCTACAAGGAAATTGTTATGAATAAGCGCAGAATATCTGTTCTATTGATCGCTGTAATGGCACTACTGTCAGGTTGTGATGAGTCCGCACAAGACCCGAATGTTCTTCTGTCCGAGCATCAACAAGACCCGATTGAACAGTTAGAAATTACATCAGACGTAGATCGCAGTCAGTTTGGTTATAAACAAACCTTTTATGTGCCGATTTATTCTGATATTTACACCGATAGAGATGCTCGCAAAGTACTACTGTCGGCGACGCTGAGCGTGCGTAATACGACGTTCAAAAAGTCACTGTATATCAATAAAATTGATTATTACGATACGGACGGTGCATTGGTAAAATCATATCTCAACAAACCTATTGAGCTACCAGCGATGGCCACGCTTAATTATATCGTCGAAAAAGAAGAGGATAAAGGCGGCTCAGGTGCCAACTTTATTATCGAAGTCGAAGGTGTGGATGAAACCGTTAAACCCGTTATCGAAGCGGTCATGATTGGTAACTTTAGCAATAAAGGATTTGCCTTTAGTACGGAAGGCACGCCAGTGACAAATTGATATATGTATAAGTGGTGCGGGATTTAAATCACTAAAAGAAGGAAGTAGCATATGCTGAAGAGTTTTTACCTTGTCACCTAGCAACAACGGTATAAACATATCAGGCAAAACAAAAAGGACCATTAAAATCAAGGAAGATGTATGTCTGCAAGCAAAGAAGAAATCAGCGCCTTTCTGGCGTTGGAGTTTCCACAAACCAAATGTGTCGTCGAGGCTGTCAGTGAAAAAGGCGCGACCTTATCGCACGATATTGGTATAGATGAGCTGCGCCCCGGTGGCACAGTCTCTGGGCCCGTTATGATGGCCGTTGCTGATGTCGCCATTTATGTTGCGATACTCGGAAGAATAGGCATCGTTCCACTTACCGTGACGACGAGTTTGACCATTAACTTTTTGCGCAAACCATCAGCAGATGCTCGTATTATCGCCGAGTGTACTTTAATGAAAGTAGGGCGCACGCTGATAGTAGGCGAGGTGTCTCTTTATTCAGAAGGCTCTGATGATGTCGTAGCCCATGTAGTCGGCACGTATTCGGTACCGCCTAAACGTGTTTAGACCTTGGTAACCCGTTTAGATTACTATCGATTGAATTGAGGACACGCCCTAGCCGCTTATTACTTTTAAGCGGGGTTTAGTCATGCAGTATATCGTTATTATGTTTTTCAATATCTCTAAATTGCTTACTTTCTCTAATCAACGTTGAAAATTTTGATTTATTACTAAAAGCAGTGAGATGTTCGTTCTCTCTGTTCAAACTGCCTTCTTTAGATAACGCTTTTTTAATCAATGCTGTTTCAGTGCTAGACGTCGTTTCAGATAGTTCTTTCTGAAAAAACTCTGAACCCATTGGCATGATAGCAACTGCAGAAGTCACAGGCATTATGGTCGACCCAAATACGGCTAAGCCCAGTAGTAACTGCTGATTGGTACGAGTCATTTTGTATTTCATGATAAAACTCCTTTTTACACAGAAAATAGGCTACTACATTACTAGAAGCATGTAGCATAACCAATATTAGAGCGTGCTATCAGATGTCTGTTAGAGATAACTGATAGTACATTCGAGTTTTTTTGTTTAATTAAGACTTATGATTTTTTTCGTATTCACTGTCTTTCGATTTATGGTCAGATGTTACGTTTTTAGACTTGCTAGGTTGTTGTTGTGTTGTAGATTTTTTTGGCGTGACCGTTTTTGTTTTTACCGTCTGCTTTTTGGTATCAGTCTTTTTGGTGGTTTTACTTGTTGTTTGCTGCTTAGCCGTCTTTTGGCTTGAGGTCTTATTTTTCTGTGCAGAAGTGTCTTCTTTCTGGTTCTGTTTATGAACGGTCTGCTTTGATGAGTCGTTTAAAGCAGCACTTGCTGGTGCTATCATTGCAAAGCAAGTAGAGGCGGCTAACATTAAGCTGATTACTGTTTTTTTCATTATTGTTATTTCCTATTGAGATAAAAAAGTGGCAACGCGTTACACGTTCGATAGAGGAGATGATAACCGATTGCAATGTTACGTATATTTATGAAACTTGAAGAAAGGTAACGATTTTCGTTAGAGGACCTAATAATGGTGCAGATATTTATGCACTAAAACCATTCTTTTTATAAAGGAGAGCACCTCACTGGAGCAGTAAGTTGTATCAAAACAGTGCTTTTTCTACTCAAATTAAGCGATAAGACTGATTTTTCTATGGCATGGAACTTGCGCTACCTTAGATGCAAAACATTGTTGTTATGTTTCATTTATCAAGGGTAGATTCTATGTTTAAAAATACAGTTCTTTCATTATTCGTTCTCAGTGCACTTGGCGTATCAGTCGCTCAAGCAGAAGACTTTACTGTGCTTAAGCAGATATCAGATAAACCCACGCAGCTAACAAATGGCGAATATAAAGGGAATTACTACGTACCTTCGACTCTAGATACAATAACGTGGGGATATCTGCCGAATAGAGATGCCAAACCTATTATGTCTGTGGCCTCTGGTAGCGTGGTAACGTTTGATACGGTCTCGCATGAAGGCTTGCTCGAAGATCAGGGACGTGATGCCGCCAAATACTTCAAGTCCAAAGGGGTCAAAGATGACTTCATCTTGGATGAAGCAAAGAAAATCACGCAATCTAAATTAGATCATGACTTTGATAAAGATGGCCCGCATATTGTGACAGGACCGATTGAAATTAAAGGCGCACAACCGGGCGATATTCTAAAAGTAGAAGTCATCAAAGTTGAGCCGCGAGTGCCTTATGGTGTCATCTCTAATCGTCATGGTAAAGGTGCTTTAGCAGGAGAGTTCCCAAAAATCCCAAAACAAGCCAATGCTTCCGCTGCTCATCCTGAGCGTTATGGCAATGTGTCCGTGTTTACCCCGATAGAAAAAAATACCAAAGGCGACTACGAGGGTGTGCTAAAGACCGACTCTGGCAAATCTATTCGTTTTCCACTTGAGCCGTTTATGGGTCTGATGGGCGTCGCAGCCAATACCTCAGAAAAAGTACACTCTGTACCACCTGCTATGTATGGCGGTAACATCGATATCAATGAACTGGGTGCAGGTTCAACGGTTTATTATCCTGTACAAGTCGCTGGTGCACTGTTTTACACAGGTGACAGTCACTTTGCACAAGGCGATGGTGAGGTTGCCTTAACGGCACTTGAAGCGTCTGCGCGTGCCACGTTCAAATTTACTTTATTAAAAGCTGGCAAGGATAAAATCCCTGGTAAAGAGATCATTCAACCTTTGGCAGAGAATGCGGAGTTTTGGATCACGCCAGGGCTAGATGAAGATCTAGATGAAGCAATGAAAAAATCTACCCGTGAAGCCATTCGCTTTTTAAATCAAGAATATGGTATTGATGAAGCAACCGCATATGCTTACCTCAGTGCCGCTACAGATTTTGAAGTATCGCAAGTAGTGGACAAAACCAAAGGCATCCATGCCAAGATTCGTAAAGCAGATTTTAAAGAGTTCGATAAGTAATTTGATAAATGACAGTAAAGTCATCATCAGCTAGTTAGAACCTTTTTTAGTCAGAACCCTTGAAAGCAAAATAATAGCTCTCAAGGGTTTCTAAATCAGTGATTAACAAGTAATACAACGTTCAAATTATTGATTATTGATTATAAATCAGGCTAACACATTCACAAACGGGCATTTCGCCCAAAGTTTATGCTTTTATCTTTGCAATTCTACTCAACCCAAACGTCATTCCTTCTATGAAGGCGGTCATAACCAAAAAACGCGCCAAGTTTGCCAGTTATGCCATTCTTTTAAGCATCATGCCTTTCATTGCAAAGTTTGGTGTGGGTGTTGGTCCTAATATCGAAGAAATCATCGCGGCAGGTCCAGCCTTACTATTACAAGAGCTGGGTAATGTAGCGACTGTACTGATTGCACTACCGGTTGCGGTATTGGTCTTTGGTATGGGAAGAGACTGCGAAAATGGGTGTATTACAATTACTGACACCTGTACTTGCATATGCTGGTTTTGCTATCTCGCAAATGGAAGTGGATTTGTTCAAAAAATCTGGATTTAAGATTGCAGTGGTTGCGATATTGACCTTTACAGGTACGTTCATCGGTTCGGCTATGATTGCACAAGTGATGCTGTAGTAAGTGCTCACTTTGAGATCTGATATTGAACCGACTATAGAGTAATCATTTAAACTAAAAAACCCGAGGATTTAATGAACTTAAATCTTCGGGTTTCTGTTATATGGATAATGGAGGTGGTTTTGCAATGATTCTGGCAGAAATGCAGTAGCCTTTTCCCAGAAAAATTATGAAGTCGTCTAGTCTTTAGTATTATCAGGACCCATTGTTGCCACCAAGTCTGTAAACTTCTCTCCCTGAACTGACACGTGCTCTTTAATCAAACGCTCAGCCAAATCTTCATCAGAATTAATAACGGCATCTACGATGCTTTGGTGTTCTTCAAAAGAATGCTGCATTCGATTGTTTACTCGCAGCTGTAGTCGTCTATAAGGGTGCAGTCGGTTATGTAAGTTGCTGGCTTGCTCTATCAAAAAACTGTTATGACTGAGTTGATACAGGAAAAAATGGAACTTTCTATTTGCTTCATAATAGCTTTCTGTATTCCCTTCCATTAAATACGCTTTACATTCATTATGCAGCGCTAATAGCTCAACTTTCTCTTCCTCATTGATTCTTCGAGCAGCCAACCGTCCACACATACCTTCAAGATATGCCATCACCTCAAACATCTCAAACAGCGTCACGATATTTAGTGTAGGGATAATTGCGCCTCTACGAGGGCGGATTTCTACCAAACCTTCAGATGCTAAAAGCTTTAAAGCCTCACGGATAGGTGTTCTAGATACCTCATATTTTTCACAAAGTTTTGCTTCGTCAAGTTTAGTACCAGGTGGAAGACGACCGTAAATAATTTCATCTTCTATCTTTTTACTGACCTGTACAGATAAAGGTAAGTCGTCAATTAAACTCATAAATTCTCCATTTGTATACAATAAGCGATTTAATAAATACAATATGGTTGCACTTTCAAACCAACTGTATTAGATTATATCAAACAAGTGGGTAGTACGTGGTAGATCCTTGCAAAGGTGTTGAGCTTTATTAAGGCTAATACTCTTTGTGAAGGGGAGGGGATAGATAGGGAAAGTCAAAGAACCTCAAAAGGTATTACCAAACGATAGTTATCCGTACTTGTTTCTATATCTGGTGTTATTAATTGAGGTTTTTATTTTATACAGGCCGTGTATCAAGTTAGATACAACTAAAGCGGCTGTCATTCATATCCAAGGAAGGTTTTTATGATCATATATGGTACTGCTTTGCTAGCAGTTTGTTATCTACTCGGAGTGTTCCTCGGTGGGCTATTGGGACAAATATTAGGTGTCGATGCCAACGTTGGCGGTGTAGCAATCGCAATGATTCTATTAATTATCGGTAAAGAGCTGCTTGCCAAAAAAGGCATGCTGCCGAAATCCACGCAGTTTGGAATTTTGTATTGGGCAGGAATGTATATTCCTATTGTAGTCGCAATGGCAGCAGGCCAAAACGTTGTTGCTGCGTTATCTGGTGGAATGGTAGCGGCTGTTGTTTCTGTTATTGCGCTGACTGCCACTGTGTTCGTTGTACGTTGGCTTAATAACATAGCCAACGATTACGATACATTCACATGGGACGACGATAAAGAGGTAACTGTCGAATAGCTCTTATCTATAAATGAGAGTTATTAATAATATACGAAAAACTACGCAACTAATTAAAGCGCGAAATGGAGTAATTAAATGGACTTAATTATACAGACGCTCACTAAGAATGCCTTTGTCACTGCTATTGCAGTAACAGGCCTGGTGATGCTTTTCTCTCAAGTACTATCCAAATACCTAACTAAAGGCAAACTACAGTCATCGGCGATTGCTATCACCCTCGGTTTGATTGCTGCTTACTTTGCAGGTCTATATACAACTGGCAGCAAAGGCATTTCTGATATTGAAATTTTTTCTGGATTCACACTCTTAGGCGGAGCGATGCTTCGAGATCTTGCTATCTCATCGACTGCATTTGAGGTAGATGTCAAAGAACTAAAACGTGCTGGAAAAATAGGTGTTATTGCCTTGTTATTAGGCTGCGTTATCCCCTTTGTGGTAGGCGCTGGTGTCGCATGGACATTAGGTTATAGAGACGCTATTTCTATGACGACTATTGGTGCAGGTGCGATGACCTATATTGTAGGTCCAATTACAGGTACTGCTGTTGGTGCAAGCTCTGATGTGATTGCCTTGTCTATTGCGATTGGTTTAATCAAAGCTGTATTTTTTATGATTTCAACGCCATTGCTTGCTAAGTTCATGCAACTGAAAAGTCCTCGTTCAGCCATGATTTTCGGCGGCTTAGTGGGTACTACTAGTGGGGTAGCAGCTGGGCTGGCAGGCACAGATGTAAGATTAGTTCCCTATGGCGCATTAGTGGCTACGTTCTACACAGGGCTAGGGTGTTTATTAGGGCCATCTATATTTTTCCTAACTTTAAATGCCATATTTTAATAAGTAGATAAAGGAAGTCTTATGAAAACGAATATCGAAGAAAAAACATGGGATATACAAAAAAGAAGACGGGCTACAAAGCTGAATGAAGCGAAGAATAAAGGCTTGGAAAAACTGGTACCAAGCAATAGAACGATTGAATTGCTGGAAACGGTACTGGTGCCTGAAGATAAGGTCTGTATAGAAGGTAACAACCAAAAACAAGCCGACTTCTTATCGGAGTGTTTGTCTCAGTGTAATAATGAAGTGTTGAATGATTTGCACATATTACAGTCGGTTTTAGCACTTCCGAGTCATATTGATATCTTTGAAAAAGGTATTGCGAGTAAGGTCGACTTTTCCTTTTCTGGTCCACAAGCATTAAGACTGGCAAAGCTGGTTCAGCAACAAAAAATTCAAATTGGCTCCATCCATACCTATCTAGAATTGTATGGTAGATATTTCATCGATTTAATACCAAACGTGTGCTTGATCACGGCACATTCTGCAGATGCCGAAGGTAACCTATATACGGGCCCAAATACCGAAGATACGCCAGCAATTGTAGAAGCCACAGCATTCAAAAGCGGTATTGTCATTGCACAGGTAAATGAGCTAGTAGATAACGTACCACGCGTTGATATTCCTGCGGACTGGGTGGACTTTTTCATTGTTGCACCTAAGCCCAACTATATAGAGCCTTTGTTTACCCGTGACCCTGCTCAAATTACCGAAGTACAGATACTGATGGCAATGATGGTCATAAAAGGCATCTATGCACCTTATCAAATCAAACGCCTGAATCATGGTATCGGCTTTAATACGGCTGCCATTGAGTTGCTGTTACCTACTTACGGGGCAGAATTAAATCTTAAAGGTAAAATTTGTACTAATTGGGCGCTCAATCCTCATCCGACTATGATTCCAGCGATAGAAAGCGGGTTTGTCGACAGCATTCATAGCTTTGGCTCAGAAGTAGGGATGGACGAATACATTCAAAGTCGCCCTGATGTGTTTTTTACGGGTAAAGACGGCAGTATGAGATCCAACCGTGCTTTTAGTCAAACGGCAGGTTTGTATGCTTGTGATTTATTTATAGGGGCAACTTTACAGATTGATCTACAGGGTAATAGTTCGACCGCGACGGTAGATCGCATTGCAGGTTTTGGCGGCGCTCCCAATATGGGGTCAGATCCACATGGACGTAGACATTCTAGCTATGCATATCTCAAAGCAGGTCAAGAAGCGACAGACGGACGCGTGGTAAAAGGTCGGAAGCTAGTGGTGCAGATGGTAGAAACTTACCGTGAGCATATGGATTCTGTCTTTGTTGAAGAGCTTGATGCATGGCAACTACAAGAAAAAATGGGAAGTGATTTTCCACCCATCATGATCTATGGCGATGATGTCACACATATTGTGACCGAAGAAGGGATTGCAAACTTACTATTGTGTCGCACTCCAGAAGAGAGAGAGCAAGCGATTCGCGGTGTAGCGGGGTACACACCTATCGGTATGCAACGAGATCATGAAAAAGTCAAAGAGTTAAGACAACGTGGGATTATCCAAAGACCAGAGGATATTGGCGTAGATGCTTCAAAAGCGACGAGAGATCTATTGGCAGCCAAATCTGTCAAAGATTTAGTGAAGTGGTCCAATGGTACTTACTCTCCACCAAGTCGTTTCAGAAACTGGTAAAAATAATACTAAGGATATAACTATGAATGTACTTAATTTCGACTTCACTTCACAACCCATCGAAAATATCAAAAAAGAAGTTATTTGCGGTGTGGTTGGTTCAGGCAACTTAGAAGTATTAGTAACACCGCTAGCGAATAATGAAAGTAGTAAATTTATTATTGATACGTCAGTCGCAGGCTTTGATCACATTTGGGAGACTGTGTTGCAGGATTTCTCTAGTCGTTATGCCGTAGGCGGATTGGAGTTTAAGGTCAATGATATGGGCGCGACTCCTGCAGTAGTGAGTTTACGCTTAAGCCAAGCGATTAATATCTTAGAGGAAGAATCACATGGATAATTCACATATTCAACAAAGCTTTTATGAAAAGACGGCACGTAATCGTATCGCCAGTATTGTTGATAAGAATAGTTTTCAAGAAGTTCTTAAGCCCGGTAGCATCCCTGTGAGTCCTAATCTTGCCTCATTAGATATCGTAGGCAGTTTCGATGATGGTGTCATTATTGGGCAGGCAAAAATTCAAGATGAGCCAATATACATGATTGCTCAAGAAGGCAAGTTCATGGGTGGTGCTGTGGGGGAAATACATGGGGCAAAGATTGTCGGCATGTTACTCAAAGCTATTCAAGAAAAGCCCAAAGCCATCATCTTTTTGGTTGATTCAGGTGGTGTTCGCCTTCACGAGGCAAACGCTGGTTTGATTACGATTTCTGAGATTATGCGTGCGATGTTAAAGGTTCGCAATGCCGGCATTCCTATTATTACCGTCATTGGTGGTACAAATGGTGCCTTCGGTGGTATGGGAATATGTGCGTGTTTAAGTACACATGTCATTATGACAGAGGAGGGGCGTCTGGCTCTTTCAGGGCCTGAAGTGATTGAAACTATCAAGGGTGTAGAAGAATTTGACTCCAAAGACAGAGCTTTAGTATGGCGAGTGACAGGTGGCAAGACACGTTATTTACTCAATCATGTCGAATTTTTGGTAGAAGATGATGTAACTGATATTACTCAAGGGATTGTTGAGGCTCTTCAACAACCTGCTATTGATTTGAACTTAGCGTATTTACAGCAACAGCAAGCCTCATTGCAAAGCCAGTATGATAAATGGTTTGGAGAAAAAGACAGTATACCAATTTGGCAGTCGATGAATATAGACAACCCTGAATCTATTTCTATGCTGAGCGCTCAACAGATTAGAGCTATTAAAAAAGGATAATATCATGCAAACGAAAACAATTTTAGAAGCATTGTTTCCTAACGAGCTTGAGTATCACATTGAGCATTCAATGATACGAGGTAGTGCAGAAACCAAAATCGGCAAAGTTGAAATCGTTGGTACCGTCGATTCCGCCGCTATGAACCAACTGATTGCAATGACACTTGCCAATGAGATATTAGATGTCATAGCACAAGGTAAAAAAACGCCTATCGTATTTATCGTAGACACGATGGGACAAGACTCATCGAGAGCTGACGAGTTGTTATGTCTCAATAGAACGTTTGCTCATCTGGCATCTTGTGTTGATCTGCTTAAACGCAGCGGTCATCCAAATTTGGCTATTGTTTTGGGTGAGGCAGTCAGTGGTGGGTTCTTATCTTATGGTCTCATGGCAAATCAAGTGTTTGCCATGCAATCAAGCCAAGTGAAAGTGATGGATTTAAATGCGATGTCGAGGGTAACTAAGATACCGTTAGATAAGCTGAAGTCCTTATCACAGACATCTGCCATTTTTGCCCCAGGTGTAGAGAACTACTATGCAATGGGCGCCGTCAATGATATATGGAAAGCGCTTGATGAACATTTGGTCGAAAACGCTCTTGAATCTCAACTGACACATATTGATGATTTTCTTATAGATAATCGCCGGCAAGTGGCAGAAGAAAGAAAAGGGCGTTTGTTATGCAATGATATTGTTCAGTCGGTTTTGACCGCTTAATATTAAACAGGTCTTTATAGAGGTGAGATGTATGCAACGTCATGATTTAGTTTACTTACAGCCCCATGAGCCATATGACTTTATGAATGCATCTCTACCTTTATCGGTGACCATGGCGGTTGGTAAGATGATTGCGTCTCAACAACCACTGACGGCTTGTAGACAAGATATAAACGATGTCATCAAGGTTGCGACCAGCTATATAGAGGACGGTCGTAAATATCGATTGGCACTAACGCTATCTACAACTCCTGACGTTATCAAGCCACCTTTAGCGCTTGAAGCTTTAATACCTCAGTTACCGAAAGTGATTCAAAGACCTACTCAACAATTTATTGAACGCTGTGCTGATTTAAATTGTGATGTGCGTGTCTATGGCTCCTTTGCCAATCAATACTTTACGGGTTTGCCTTTTGTGAAACCTACATCAGATTTGGATATTTTAATCGTTGCACACAGCAATAATATTTCACAAATATTATTAGAAGTGGAAGCCTTTAACCTGCTTGCGCAATCTGCCGCGGGTTTAAAGATAGATGGGGAGATAAGACTACATGGATGTAACGACGTATCTTTTAATGAGCTAATCTACGCCATTATGTTTGATGTCCCAACCGTTTTAGTAAAAACCCTTTGTGATATCAAACTTCAAAAAATAGACGTATTACTAGGATGGAATACTGATGAATTTGAACACTTTATTAGATCGAACAAACAAGCCTTTATTGTCCATACAGGCAGTCTGGCAGCAGATTGATGAATTAGCATGTGAAGCTTTATATGATGAATTAAGTCTGGAGAATAAACCAGGATTGGTCTGTCCGTCTAGCAATGGTAGCCATACAGATATGAACCACCTTACCTTTATTAATAGTATCAACTCTTTGAAAGGGTATTTTTCCACGTTGAGTCAGTTTGGCTATGATGACAGACCATTCGATGACTTAAAAAATATGGGAATTTACCAAGAAGCAAAAATGAGAGAGGCGACCAAAAATATTAATACTCATAAGGGTGCAATATTTAATTTAGGTTTTGTCTGTGCAGCGATTGGTAGATGTATACAAGCAGAAATACCACTAACCGCTAAGAATATCTGTGAGCAACTGGTGGATCGGTGGCAGTTTGATTTAACGACTCGTCTGCAGCGTGAGCCAGATAGCCACGGTCAAAAAATGTTTAAGAAATACGGCATAACTGGTGCTATTGAGATGGTTTCTAATGGTTTTGAGGTTATTTTAACTGACGTTTTGCCATGCTTCTATGACACTATCTATAGCACTCGAGATTTTGAAAAAGCCAGTATGCAGTCGTTAATGACATTGATATCCGTATTGTCAGATACTAATATCGTGTGGCGAGGCGGGATAAAAGACTTAGAAAATGCGCAAGCGTTGGCGAAACAGTTTTTGCAAGCAGGGGGCGTACATCAATCAGATTGGCGCCAAAAAGTAAGTAATATCAATCAGTATTTTATTCATAATAACCTCAGCCCAGGTGGCAGTGCTGATCTATTGGCCGTCACGATATTTTTTTATAAGGTGGAAAATGAATTTAATTATCCTATTTAGTGGGCAAGGTCTACAAAGCCAAAAGCACGTGGATGAAATACTGACCTATACCTCGGAGCATGAGCAATCCGTTCTAAGCGCTATAGTACCAGAGCTATTCGATGAAAATCTTGACAGTGATAAGTTGTTTGATAACAAAGTTGCACAACCGTTCATTTATACTTTGCAATATTATCGATGGCACCAGCTACGTCAATTGATTGCAGCACCAACGGCTTTTGCTGGGTATTCTTTGGGAGAAGCAAGTGCCTTTTGTTGTAGTAGCCAGCTCACATTTGAGGACGGGTTAGATTTAGTTAGTAAAAGAGCCAATCTCATGCAGCAAGAAGTAACAGAGTCTAGCGGGTTATTAGCAATCAAAGGTGTGCCTGATAGTAAACTGGATCAATTGCTTGAAGAGAGTAAAACCTATCTATCTATCAAGATTAATAGAGACCAGTTCATTATAGGTGGTCACAAAAGAAATCTTGAACAGGCTACACAAATTGCCCAGACATTAGGTGCGCAAAATGTGCAGCTGCTAAATGTATCAGTGCCATCGCATACGGTAATGATGCAGGGTGCAGCAGCAGAATTCCGTAAATATACAGACTCATTAGCTTTATCCGCTATGACAACACCGATTATTAGTGCCACTGAAGGCGTAAGATACAGTGAGACAAATCAAGGTTTAGATATCTTGTCACGTCAAATCGATCATGCCTTAGATTGGTACCGCTGTATGGAAAGTATTGAAGAGTACCAGCCGAGTATGGTGATAGAGATAGGCCCGGGAAATGCTTTGTCCAGAATGGTAAATAATTTGCTACCGCATGTGCCTTGTAGAAGTTGGGATGATTTTCGTAATGTAGATGGGTTAAAAGAGTGGATAGAAAAGAACAGTTAATGGCTAATGGTTAATGGCTATAGTTTAGAGCTTGATACATGGTTTTTTATAATGTTTTCAATAAGGCCGTCAGATAAAAACAATAATAATAATGATGATGTGCGCCTTATTATAATCAAAAGGTAGGCTCTACATGTTGTATGTGTGGTTTGTTATTGCAGGCGCGTTCGCGGGAGTCAGTGCTGGCTTGTTTGGTGTGGGCGGCGGCATGATTATTGTCCCAGTACTCGTATGGATTTTTACGGCGTATAATTTTCCTCCTGAAGTTATTACTCATTTAGCGATTGGTACTTCTCTTGCGACGATTGTTGTGACTTCTATCAGCTCACTAACGGCTCATAATAAACGTGGCGGTATACGTTGGGAGGTCTGGCGTCATATGGCCTTGGGTCTGGTTATTGGTAGTCTGGTTGGCGCAGGCATTGCTGATATGATTGAAGGTCAGATGCTACAAATTATCATTGGTATTGGTGCATTACTAATGGCGCTAAAAATGTTGTTCTTCTCTAACCAAGAGTCAGTAGAGAAGCCATTACCACCTGCTAGTGTACAGTTTGGGGCGGGTACGGGTATTGGTATGGCATCGTCTATTTTTGGTATAGGCGGTGGTAGTTTGACCGTTCCATTTTTAAATTGGGCAGGCTTGCCAATGAAGCAGTCAGTTGGGACTTCCGCTGCCTGTGGTTTACCGATTGCTTTAGCTGGTGCGGTAGGCTTTGCATGGTTTGGTCAAGACGTGGCCAACCTTCCTGAAGGTACGATAGGATTTGTGCATATTAGTGGATTCTTATGTATTTCAGTGGCGAGCTTTGCGATGGCGAAGGTTGGTGCAAAGCTTGCCCATGTATTGCCAGCTTTGATGCTTAAGCGGGCCTTTGGCCTGTTATTATTAGTAGCTGGTGGACAGTTATTGTTAAGTGGTATTGGCGTGTTATAGGTAGTTTATAAGCTAGCTTTCATCAAAATAATGCATTAAAAGAAATAGCTTACTAAGTAGTCGCTTATTTATTAAAAATCAAATTAAATAATCCCCAATCGTTAGTTATTACTAGTGATATTGGGGATTTTTTAATTGTGTCAAAACCTGATTTATTTAGTTTCTAGTCTGTAGTACGTACACTCGTTTTCCTTACGATGCTCATGCTTGTGAATGGTATTAAATGTAGAAAGTGATAGTTTCAGGAATAGATCATCATAAGATAATGATAATTGTTTTCATTACTATTTATAGTTATACTCTATTGTTAATAATTGATACTAATTATTGCTACAGTGAAAACTAATGATTTCAGCTTTCTTAAACTTGCCATGAGTAACTACGATGACAAAACCCCCGACACCTGCTGTTCAAATGCCATACCATTTTTTATCGTTATCAGTGATATCTATCATGGTCACCATGGCAAGTCAGACGGTACTAGCCGATGACAATATGCGACCTATCACACAGGTAAATAACAAGTCTGCATATATTGAAGCAGATGAAGCGTCGAATGAAGTGCCTTCGACCACTTTAGATACGATAGTAGTGACGGCATCCAGCATTAGCAATAGTGAAGATACAGACGACTATGTCTATGACCGTCAATCAACTGCAACAGGATTGACGCTAACGGCTAAAGAAACCCCACAATCAGTAACGACCATCACCAATCAGCAAATTGAAGACCAAAAGTTAGAAACAGTATCTGATGTCCTTCGCAATACTCCTGGTATTAGTGCAGCAAGTTTTGATGGTGGGCGTAGTGGTGCATCAGCAAGAGGCTTTGATATTGATCAGTATCGTATTGATGGTCAAGATGTTGATTTCTATGCGCAGTGGTCAAATGGTGAGGACTTGGCGAGCACTGCCATTTACGATCGAGTCGAAGTGGTACGCGGTGCTGCAGGGCTGACGGCTGGATCAGGTCAACCTTCTGCATCAATTAACTTAGTGAGAAAGCACGCTGACAGTCGTGAGCCGACTGCGACTATTAGCGCGACTGCAGACAACTATGGTAAATATGGGACGACGATAGATGCCAGCACACCACTGACAGCTGACGGTGATGTGCGCGGTCGCTTTATCACTGAGTATCAGAATGGTGATACTTATGTCGATCGAGAAGATAAACAGCTTGGACTGTTTTATGGCGTGATCGATGCGGATATTAGTGATGATACTACGATAAGTGTCGGTGCTTCATATCAAGATAATGTACAAAACTCAACCATGTGGGGATCGTTACCGGCTTATTTTAGCGATGGTAACAAGGCTTCTTGGGATGTGAGTAAAAACGGCAGTGTTGATTGGGTGAAATGGAATAGCACCAACCGCAGTTATTTTGGTTCTGTGACTCATGACTTGAATGATGATTGGCGACTTGAGTTGAAAGGTAGTCGTAGCGAAAACGAGTCTAATGACAAGCTGTTTTATCTATCAGGAAACACGATAGACAAAGAGACGGGTCTGGGTCTGTCAGCATACAACGGACGTTTTGAGAGTGAGCGTAATCAAGACAATGTACAGGCGAGTGTCGATGGTTATTTTGATGCTTTTGGCCAAACACACGAGGTACGTTTCGGCGCTAGCTATAATAAAAACGATTTGACCGCCTACAGTTATACCGCTACTCCTAACTTTGGTGCTATCGGTGATTTTTTCAGTTGGGATGGTAGTTATTCGGAACCAGTATGGAGTGATAAGAGTCTGTCTACCGAGCTCACGACTAAAGAGACAAGTATATTTGGTTCAGGCCGATTCCAATTGAGCGAGCCTTTAGCCGTTATTTTAGGATCACGAGTTACTGACTACGAAAGCGAAGGTGTGAATTTTGGTACAGATATTGATGTGTCACATGACGCTATCTGGGTACCTTATGTTGGTGCTACTTATGACATTGATGACAATCATACGTTATTTGCCAGTTACACTAGTATTTTTAAACCGCAAACAGAAGTGGATGTGAATAATGATTATTTAGACCCTATTGATGGTGATAACTATGAGCTAGGCATAAAGAGTAGTAATGATGCGGGTACGATACAAGGTCAATTTAGCGTCTTTCGTATCAAGCAAGACAATCTAGCTCAAGCAGATGGTGACAATATGGTGTCTGGTGTCGATATCCCAACACAAGCTTATGTTGGTGCTGAAGGAGCAACCAGTACAGGTATCGATGTTGAGGTGACTGGAAAAATAACACCGGAATGGCAGACAAGCATTGGATATACTCAGTTTACGGCTGAAGATAAGGATAATGTTACGGTCAATAGTGGCTATCCTGACAGAGTGTTCAAGCTATTCACTACCTATGATATGTCTAACTGGGTTTCTGGATTGACCGTGGGTGGCGGTGTTAGTTGGTCTGATGAACGTTATAGCTTGTTAACCAATCCCGCAAGTGGTCTACAAGAAAAATACCAGCAAGATGCCGTAGCCTTGGTTGATTTGATGGCGCGTTATGCTGTAAACGAAAAACTAGCACTACAACTCAATGTTGAAAATTTGTTTGATGAGCAGTATGTAGACAGTGTTAACTTTAGCC
Source organism: Psychrobacter sp. NZS113 (assembly GCF_015864825.1). Taxonomy (GTDB): domain Bacteria; phylum Pseudomonadota; class Gammaproteobacteria; order Pseudomonadales; family Moraxellaceae; genus Psychrobacter. The sequence continues at coordinate 389,039 of NZ_JADYWL010000003.1, read as the reverse complement.
AAGTTTATTATGGTACACCACTCACTGTGTCAGGCAAGGTAACTTATAAGTTTTAGCTATTCTAGTACTTGTCACTCAAACCAGTTGTTTCCGACTTTTTAGCAAATAGTAGGGATCAAAAAGAGGGTTTTAATTTTAATAGATTTTAAGAGTTAGTTGCGTTTTGGTCATCGTCGCTTTTTCAAGTAACTTAACCTTGATTGAATAATTATGATTAGAGATTAATAAAAGCAGATGTTTTCCGCCGCAACCCGTGTTTAACGGACGAAAAAAAGCCTCAGTCTTAAGATTGGGGCTTTTTAAATTTGGTAGGCATAAGCAGATTCGAAAAAACGCTAAGGAAGATGTTATTTTACTGATATCGTCAGTCTGTTCGATTAAAACTATCTGCGTTGGTTTTGATAGCATTGCTCAGGGATAACCAGTAGGCATGTAGCCAACAAAGACACTATGTGTAGCGACTCCATTGGTAAAGATATATGAGGTGAAAATACTATCATTGTTTATGCAAACGTACTGTGGATAGTTATGGCGTAGAATGGAGGAGTCTCTAGAACAGCACATCAATATTTCTTATTATCATTATTAAGCCACTGATGACCATGAGTATCAGCAGCATGATTCTAAACTGGCTAATACTGATTCCTGCCAAAAAGCGTTTGCCAATGATATTGCCAATCACGGCGCCCAGTCCTAATACTAGACCATACACCCATATCTTGACGGTGAGTATTCCAAAAAAGGTGTAGCTGACGATTTGTACAATACCTACAAAGAAAGAATTGGCCGTTTTGGTCGCAATAAGGCTTTCTTTTTCTAGTCCAGCATTCATATAAAAAGGGTTAAGAATAGGGCCGAGACCACCCACCAATGTGCTCATAAAAGCAATGGCAAAGCCTACAGGTACAAAACCTACTTTTGGCATATCAAATGTTTTACTTACTTTACCAAACTTGTATTGGAAAATAGTCGAGACTAAAAATGCACCAACCAATAACTGAATCCAGCCTGCATCCAAACGACTAAACACCAATGCGGCTAGCCATGCACCTACGATAGCGCTTGGGACATAGTATTTAGTCAATGACCAATCAATATCATGCCAGAATAAATAGAGCCGCGAGGCATTGCTCATAAAGGTAGCCACGTTGATCACAGGTGGTGCAACCGCTGTCCCTATCATCGAAGAGGTGACTGGTATCAGTAGCATCGCACCGCCACCACCGGATATAGTGGAGATAATAAAAGCGACCATGCCAGCGACAAACAAACCTGCTAAGTGCCAAGTTGGAATGGTTTGCAGTAAATCTAAAACAAAGAGCACTATAAAATCCTATTTCATAAGTGACATCAAGTAGGGAGGCATAACGCATTTTGGACGATTGATAAAAGCTTGACTATATCCTAAAAAAACGGTGGTCACACATAGAGTATGACCACCGTAGAAATAGCATTTAGAGAGCAGACTGGCTGAAAACTAAATAGCAGTCTTTTTATAACGCTTACGATATACGCTGCGTATTATAGGCATGAATACCATTAAGATAGCCAATAACCATAGAACGACAGTAATAGGGCTGCTCCATAAGATACCCAAGTCTCCCTGGGAGATGGACAGAGCGCGTCTCAAATTAGACTCCATTAATTCACCCAGTACATAACCTAAGATAAGTGCGGATAATGGGAAGTTTAATTTACGTAAGAAATAACCAAAGACACCCAGTGCGACCATAAATACTAAGTCAAATGTGGTGCTATGGATTGAATAAACCCCAACAAAACTGACAGCAGCGATTGCTGGTATTAAGATATAGTTTGGTACATCAAGCAGCTTGGCAAATAGACCAACCAACGGAATATTCATGACTAACAAAATAACGTTACAGATGAATAGCGAGGCAATCAGACCCCAAACGATATCAGGCTGCTCAGTAAACAACTGCGGACCTGGTGTGATGTTATATAAGGTCAATGCACCCATCATGACAGCTGTCGTACCAGAACCTGGCACACCTAAAGTCAACATTGGCACAAACGAACCACAAGCTGAGGCATTGTTTGCTGCCTCTGGTGAAGCAACACCGCGAAGATCGCCGTCACCAAAGGTGCCAGTATCACCAGCGATTTTACGCTCACTAGCATAAGTCATCGCACTCGCAATAGTCGCGCCTGCACCAGGCAAAATACCAACAACAAAACCCATTAATCCACTACGTAGCATGGCGCCAAAGGCAAAGGTAAACTCTTTAAAATTCAGTAAAGTGCGCTTGCCTTGAGCAATAACCTTATGCCCAGTTGTTGTTTTTTCTAGTAATATTAAAATCTCACTGACACTGAAAAAACCAATAACGATAGTCGTAAACTGGATACCATCAGACAGATTAACAGAATCGAAAGTAAATCGATAAATACCCGTAACCGCATCAACGCCCACGGTCGCAAGACCAAGACCAATTAACGCTGCAATACCGGTTTTAACGGGTTGGTCACCAACTAGTCCACTTAAACAGGTGATAGCAAATACCATCAGTACAAAGTATTCAGCAGGTCCAAATGAGATTGCCCATTTGGCGAGTAAAGGAGCAAATAGCACCACACCGATGGTAGCAATAGTCGCACCAACGAATGAGCTAACAGCAGATAAAGATAGTGCAATACCAGCCTTGCCTTGTTTTGCTAATGGATAGCCATCCAAGGTTGTCATAATAGCACCAGCATCACCGGGTACATTGATGAGAATAGCAGAAATACGACCACCATACTCACACCCGAGATAAACGGCTGCTAACAAAATGAGCGCACTCTCTGGTGGTAAACCAAGTGCAAAGGCGAATGGTAGTAAAATCGCCACACCGTTGATTGGACCGAGTCCGGGCAACATGCCTACAATCGTGCCCAAAAAAGCACCGATAAGTGCAATCAATAAGTTTTTTGGCGTGGATGCAATGGCGAAGCCATGCATCAAAAAATCAAAAGTATCCATATTGGCTATCCCATTATCCCTGATAACAATCCAAGTGGTAATTTGACGTCTAAAAGTATGTCAAATAAAACGTATAAGCCAATACTGATTAACACTGAAAAGATAAAGCTTTTTAGAGGGTTACCTGCAAACAGTAAACCTACCGCAAAAGACATCAGAATAGTGGCAAAAATAAAACCTAGTACTTCAAAAATAAGAGCATAGACCAATAAGGCTAGCGCACAAAGTATCAAGTTTCTAATGATAGGTTTAGTCAGCGCCAAATCGATAGGCTTAGTAAAACTTGCTGGACGAAAAGTGACGACTAAAGCCCCAAATGCCAGCAATGAAAAGATTAAGATAGGATAAGGGCGAGGACCGATTGGATCATAGGCGATAGGGGCTACATACCCAATGGCTAAGTATATTAAGAACAAACTAACCAGTGCCATCAGCCCAGAGAATGCACGTTCCATTGTCATAGAAGTATTCCTTAAATTCCAAAATAAGAAGGTTGAGAGATGCCTCATCTGTCAACCTTCGATAAATACTATAAAGATCAGTATTCAACCATTAAGGGGATATGATCTGAGTAATGCTACTTAGCTGCAGCATCAACAAGACCGTACTCAGCAGACAACTCACGTAGCTCACCAGTACGCTTATAAACGTACGCTTGTAGCTCTTCTCCAGTCATAGAGAATGGTAGTAATTCTTGCTGCTCACGTATTTCAGCAAATTTTGGATCAGCAAGCATTTTGTCAAATGTTCCTTTCCACCAGTCATAGGCTGCAGGACTAACATCTGGACCCATATAGTATCCGCGAACAACTGGCCAAGTGACGTCATAGCCTTGCTCTTTGGCAGTTGGGATATCGGCCATAGTGCCACCCAATCTGTCATCTGCAAATACGGCTAATACACGTAATTTTCCAGCATTGGCTTGTGGCATGATCTCAGCAATACCAGCGCTCACGACAGTAACATGGTTACCCATTACCGCTGTGATCGCCTCGCCGCCACCTTCCATCGCAACATAAGTCATGTCACTAGGATTAACACCAACCGCTTTGGCTAAAATCGCCGTCTGCATCCAGTCCTGACCACCAACACTACCACCAGCTGCAAAACTAATTGCTTTTGGATTTGACTTCAGCTCAGCGACCAATCCTGCCAAATCTTTGATAGGAGATTCGGCATTGACAGCGATAGCACCATAATCGGTACCAACGCCTGCTAGCCATTTCACATCTTTTTCAGTGAATTTACCAAATTTACCTTGCGATAAGTTGAGGATAGAGCCAGTAGAGAAGGCAATGATTGCATCGTTATTAGCACGATCATTAGCAACGATTTTGTTATAAGCAACAGCACCGACGCCGCCTGGCATATAAGTGACTCGCATCGGATCTTCTAATAGGCCAGTATCTCTGAGGCCAGCTTGAGCAAGTTTACAAGTCAAGTCAAAGCCGCCGCCTGGTTTTGCTGGGGCGATACATTCTGGACGTGAAGGGGAGTCATAGCTGGCATCAGATGCTGTTGTATCAGACTTATTACATGCAGTAAGGGCTAGTGCAGAAAGGCCAAGAGCCAAATAGGATAGTTTGTTCACACGACACTCCTTGTGTGTTTTGTCGACTAGATAGCGACGAGATTTTAATTAAGGCGAGACAGTTATCAAATGTAAATTTAATGCTGAATTGACTCAGATACATAAATTTTATAGTGATAGAGCTTTCATCGTTGTGCAAAAGTAACAGAATGTTCTGATAAATACAAGAAACATATGTATGTATGTATGAATGCTATTTTTTATCTGACCACCCTAAAAACAGAAAGATATTTTGATTAATAATACGAGAAGGCCTGTAATGGCAGACAGAATAAAGGGTGTGCTAAGAATTTTATCGGTTGCGACTGGTAGTTTTTTCAAAAATAAGCATGGAAATGACTGAAAAATAAAATGGGGGCCGTGCGCGCTAAAATATGGCAATGATAATGTCACATACTGCAACGTCGATAGGTAAGATGAGAATAAAGAAATTATTTAGCACATTTGATAAAGAACAAGAGAGGTATATTATTTTAAGTGATGGTTACATTAGAAGTTGAATAAAGAGATATTGTTGGTCGTTAATATTTGTGTTTCCAATGCATCATCATTGATGATGTGCTTAAAAGTGGTTAGGGCTTTGGTAAAATTTACCTGATGTTCATTTTGCGTATGTGGCCAGTCACTTCCCCAAATGAGACGGTCTTTCATATGACGTGCCATCAGTAGCTTGAAGGCATCTTTGGCATTTTGGATGCCAAGGTTGCTTCCTAGCCGATAATACCCCGATACTTTTATCCAGTGTTGGTCGGGGTCAAGCATGTCTAAAAGCTTAAAATAGTCCTTATCTTGGACACCTTTGGTAGGATTAAATCGACCAAAATGATCAATTACAATGTCGATGCGATATTGTTTTAACACTGGTAACAACTGGATCAAATATATAGGAGGTGCCTGAATCTCTACCTGCCAATTGATATTGGCTAAATGGGTTAAAAAAACCTTCCACTGCGGGTCAGTCAAGTCAGGGCAGACCACACCGAATAGGTTAATCCGTATGCCTATAACTCCTCGTTTATCAAGTGCCTCTAAAGTAGTAGCATCTGTGGTGTTAGCCAACACAGCAATGCCTCTAAGACGTGTGGGATATTTTGAGAGAGCGGCTAACAGATAGCGGTTATCAGTGCCTAAAAAGCTAGGCTGAACTAATACTCCTTTGCTAAAGCCATGCTCATCAAGCTGCTCTATATAACTCTCCACACTGGCGGTATAATCGGGCCGATAGCGCGCTGCCGCTGGAAAAGTATCATGCTGTGAAAATACATGTGCATGGGCATCTATGTAATCCATATAAACCTCTTTTCTTAATAATCATCAAAATAAAAGCTGGATAACAAAAATGGCTAGCAATCCTACAACGATACCTAGGGGTACCGCCTTAAATAATAAAGTATTTAAAAGCTGGTTTTTGTCTATGTGTACTTGAGAAGCGCCTAATATTAGACTGCCTCCAGATGAGAAAGGGGAAATCGATGAGCTTTGAGCACCCATCACAATACAAATAAATAATAATAAAGGGTTTAGCCCAGAAGCAACGGCTAGGGCAGGCACCATAGGGAATAAAGTCGGGGCGACGACCCCAAGTGTGCTAGCAAATACAGACATAATCGCGCTAATGATAAATACCAAAATCGGTATCATCCAAATAGGTACGTTTGTACTTAGCCATTCTGTCAGCTCGTAAACAACGCCTATCTCCACTCCGAGGCTAATCAGCATACCGACGCCACAAATCATAATGAGGGTATTCCAAGGTATTAACGCAATGACGACTTTTTCATCGCCTAACTTCAATATCAAGCTAACCAACGCGAAAAAAAGAGCGATAAAACCAATATCAATCCGAGCATTTAAAAACTGAATGGTTTCTACATTTGGTATTAATAAATTCAAAATGGGTACAATCAGTACAACAGCCATCATGATAAAAATCAGCATGATAGATTTTTTTTGTTTACTATCTAAAGGCTCCGGCATCACTGTTTGAATCGCTATCCTGCTATTTTTAGCATTGATAATGCTATAAATACCTAACACAACAATCGGCATTAAAAAGGTCGCAGTAAAGATCCCTAAAGCATAGGTAAAGGTATTATCGTTGGCTACACCTGCTCCGCGCATAAGTTCTCTGAAAATGACGCCACTTTGTGAGGTGACGAAGTTAGCACCGGCTAAGGCACCATAGTTTACTGATAAGGTAGCAATAATGATATTTAAGTTGGTTCTTTTGGCCAATAATAAAATCATTGGTGCCATTGTGGCGAGGACAGTGTAATAACCAGCGCCTAAGCCTGCAACAATGGTGGCGACAAAGAAAATAACCAACGGTAGTAAAGCGGGGAAATGCCGACACTTATAGATTAAATGACTGCATAGTTTTTCTAATGCGCCATTAGCGAGGGGGAAATTATAGAATAGAGTGACCGCGAAAATAACAAAGAAAATTTTGAGAGGCCATAGCTCAATAACCTCATAAGCACTGAGTTCCATTCCAAAACAACCGATAAGGTATGAAAACACGATGGCAAATAGGCCAATATTAATTTTGGTTATGTAGCCCAACGCAATAGATATTACGATGGCAGCTATAATATATAGAGTCATGGCTGCTCCTTGAGCGTAACTTTGTGAATATCAAAGATGCCCAAATTGTTATAGAGTAAAGTACGCTAAGATAACATTGACAAATAACTTGCTAAGTTAGAGAATCATATAAGCTAAAAAAGTGTCTGGTTCTATGGTAATAATGCCAAAAGTGTAGCAATAACGAGGGCGCGTCATCTATTAGCAAATTTAATTACTTAGTGGTCTTAAAGTGGCTAAATTCTGCCAAATATTGTTAGAAATCTTATCAATATGTTTATATTTAGGGTGACTTACTGGTTCGCGGTATTTATTTTATTTAAAGCCATATAATCTAAATGATGACATATCATAGATGATATTGACCATAAGAATATGGATAAGCTTCAATATTAAATGGATGGATATAAAACTTTCTTGATATTTGAGCTAGTGTGGTCAGGTTTGTTTCGCTATCTAAAATAATAGCTTTGTTTAACGTAGTAGACAGAACCCCTTCTATTTTGGTGAAAAAATGTTGAATAATCTAAAAGGTTTTAAAATGCCGCGCTATGAGCAGGTACGGTGGCATATCTTAAATTTATTGACAGAAAGTAAGTGGAATGAAAATACACCATTACCTACTGAGCAAGAGTTTGCAGATAAGTATCAAGTATCGGTAGGAACCGTCCGTAAAGCAGTCGAAAAGCTGGTAGAAGATGGTATTTTAATGAAGCAACAAGGTAGAGGTACTTTCTTAAAGCGCCCAAATTTCGAAAGTTCATTATTGAGGTTTTTTAAATTTCGTGATCAGGATGCTTGTTACGTCACCCCAACTGGAGTTGTTGAAAAAGTGATGGTGATAGACGCTGTTGACACCATCAATAAAAAATTAAATATTGGTAAAAATAAAGCACTGATTTATATAGAGCGTGTGCGTATTGTCGAAGACAAGGTTATGCTGAGTGAAAGAATTTGGTTGCCTGAAAGTCGCTACTCCGCCTTTGTAAATTTAGAGCCAGAAGAGTTTGAGAATCTTCTCTACCCTTTTTATTACACAGAGTGCGGTCAATTTGTATCGTCTGCTGTAGAGACCTTATTCTTTATAACTAATCATGTAGATCCCTATCTACAAAATACTAAGCAAGAAAACTTAGTCAAGGTATGCCGTATTGCCAAGAACTTAGAAGGGGTTCCCATTGAGTACCGAGAGTCGTACGGGATGGCAGAGAAGTTCAGTTATGAGATTAATATTATTTAGTGGTTAAGGCGTGTTCTCATCTCATTTTCATCGACATGTCTAAAATGAGCACATGCCCTCATAACGCTAGTAAGCAAGTCATTTAAGCGAGTTTGATAAAAATACTTTATCAAATTCGCTTTTCTGTTTTCTGCGGATGATAAATGATAAATAGTAATCTATGCTGTTTGATAGGAATATAAGCCAATAATATTATGCTGATTTAGGCTTTTTTGTCAGCTTCATATTTGCCAATAACAAACCTGACAAGATCAATATCATCGCCAGCATCTTCCACCATGTCACTACTTCCCCTGTGAGCAGCACTGACGTAGTCATACCGAATACGGGCACTAATAGAGCAAACGGCATCACCTTAGAGGCCGTGTTTTGGCTAAGCAGATGTGCCCACAGTCCAAAACCAATCAAGGTTGAGATATATACGATAAATCCAAGCGATAACCATGACTTGAGCGATGCCTCTGTAAACGTCGCCAACTGCCATGCCTCGGTCTCAAATATGAGAGAAGATAAGGTTAAAATCACACAAGCAATTAAACCGCCCCATACCACTAGTGCTAACGCAGACAAAGCAGAGGCTTTGTTTTTGCCAGTGGCAGGCGACACAATAGAAGCACTTGATTCCTGCTGTGCGGCTTTTAAGGTCGCTTGTGCTGATGCTTGCTTTGATGCGATATTACCAAAACTCCAACCTATTGCCGCAATCAAAATACAGACAAATCCAGCCAAAGGCATATCACCGCCAAGGTTTAGCGCAATCACACCCAAGCCTAGTACGCCAACTATCATACCGATGATTTGCATGCGATTTACTGCCTCACCCAATATAAAGTATGCAAGCAATACGGTGATAAAAATCTGAATCTGTAGCAATAGTGCCGTCAATCCTGCCGATGCACCCAAATGCATCGCGGTAAATACAAAAGCATACTGCATAACAAACGTACCGATGGCATAGATAAATAGTGTGCGGTTGAACTTAGGCGGCTTAAGAAAAAAGACCAGGGGCACAGCCGTAAAGAAAAAACGTAGGGCAGTGAGCATCAGTGGAGGAAAGCTGTCGAGCCCCCATGCAATAAAGGTAAAGTTCACACCCCAAATAAAGGTAACCAGTACAGCTAATGCAGTATATAAAGGGGTCATATAATTGGCCTAAAAAATGATGACTGGTTATTAGTGTTATCAATCGGTTGAGATATCATGATTCTCATATAAAACAAATATGGTACTAGCTCCCTTGTGTCAATCTTATCGCGGCTTGACTATATGGGGTTAATTAAGATGGTGTAGAGTGCAATGTCTAATAGGCTCCAATGAATTCGATATTATCAATATTACGTAGAATACGTGATAACAATCAGAGATATAAGTTTTTTTAAAGGTAACTTATGACTATTGTGTAGTAATATGAGTCAGCGTTAGACTTTACTGTGTTCTTTCAGGTAAAAATCTAGATAATTCTTTCGTCAAAAAAGGCCAGTACATAAAGAAAAATCCTCAGTTATTAGCTGATTTTATAGTTTGTTGAGGAACCAAAACGGCGATATGCTAGATAACTAAAGTTGTTGAAAGTAGAGGTCTGTAGTAACAAAGAAAATCAATACAATTATATGTTTCAGGAATCTATGGTCCAAATAACATTGGCCTTAGTCTCGTCAAAAGATAGATTGAATATAGTCAATCGTAACTGAGTCAAAAATGATAGAAGCTGAATACAGTACTCATAAAAGTATGATGTTTGCCATAAGAGAAGCAATGACATTGTACTTGTTTGATAAAAAACGTGAAAAAGACATTCCTAAAATTGCAGAGATTTTTTTATCAATGGACAGCTACGACGGTGACAGAGTACCTATGTCAGCTGTTATGAAAGAAGTAAACGATTTATGTAGTACCTTGCAAGACAACTATTTAGGATTAAGCTTAAATTTTTTGGTGAATATTGAATCATTACCTTCTTATAAATCTATTAGCGAATGTGTAAGGCCTTTTGCCAATGTGAGTAATGAGCTGCCTTTCCTATTGGTCAGTCGGCTTGTATATCGTTTTTTCCCCCTGATTACACAGTCTATTACCCTCAAGCTTTCTGTAGAGAAAAGAATGCTTCGATTTGATTTTATCTCCAACGCCCCAGATATGATGAATAAGCATCAAATTGATGGTGCTATGGTACTGGTCTATCGAATCGTAGAAGCGTTTTGTCCAGGTATGCTGAAGAAATTATATATTGCACAGCGTCATACGGCTTATGAGTTGGAGTACTATCAATCAGTCTTTGGGGCACCTGCTGAGTCTGCTAATAAAACAAGTTTGGTCTATGCCTTAAAATGCAAAGATCATTATAAAGATGCCGCTAGCTTATTGATAAAAGCTGAAGAGGAGCTGGGCAGAAAGTTTTATATCAATCCTTTATTTAATATGTTGTTTACTCAGTTTTCTGAAGTTAGTTACAAACAGCGCTGTGAGATAGTCATCGATACAATGATGGGTGTGAGCTCGCCAACCCGAAGTCAGGTCGCAGATTCAATGAATATTAGCGTCAGTACGTTACAAAGAAGGCTAACTGACGAGGGGACGACGTTTCAAGAGATTTTAGAGGATACTAGAAAGCGATTGGCCAAACTGTATTTAACTGAAAGGAAAATATCAACAACGGACGTTGCGTATTTATTGGGCTACAAATCCCACAGCCAATTTTTCAAAGTCTTTAAAACTTGGTTTGGCATAACACCGAAAACGTATCAAAGTAACAAGCTAAATCATACAGAAAATGATATCTAAGCATTTTTGGTATTGGAGCAAGACATGGATAACAGTGATTCGACAGTAGATTGAATCAGTATTTACGCCAATACGCTTTGATTGAACAAACTCGCGTAAGAAACCCATTAAAAAAGCCACTATCTTTAAGTGGCTTTTTTAATGGGTTTCTTAGTAGTAAATCTTACTTTAGTGACAATAAAAATACGACAAACACTACTCGTATCAATTGTAGTGTTGCTCCTTTACTACTGGGACTGCTCCATTATTTGTTGCATTTCGAGTCAATATGATATGAGGTTGTCCGCTTGCGAGTTAACCTGTAGTAAAGAGGTTACTAGATAGTAATACGTCTCTTATAATCTATACTTTAACAAAACATCTGTTTACTAACCATCGCCAATAGAACTATTAGCACTGACGATAACTTATGCAAGTAACTTAATAAGATATCGTAGCTGATTGTCTAATATAAATATGTCTCAATCTGTATTAGTTGACTTAAAAAAGAAAAGGGAGAATCAGTATATGAATACTATAGTCAAAACTAATGACATGACTCAGATTCTAGACCAAGTACAGCTAGTAACTGAAATTGGCGAGTATTATATAACGGATACTGGCGATGCCTTTGATTTTCTAACATATCTAGCAATAAGTAATGCAGAAAGGCAAGGACTAGAGGGCATAGAAGATAATGCGGTAGCGATACCTTGGTGGATGCCTACAGCAACTGAGGCTAGGGAAGTAGGTTTAGTCGCTGATAGCTGTTATAGCAATAGAAATAATTTTGAGGATGGTGCTCCATTTGTTCGTAATAACAGCGTGACGACTGTAGGCCATAGGTCAGACATGGCTCGCAATGAGACTGATGTAGACAGAGATTTATTGAGTGTAGAAGACTTTATGATTGAAGGTCATACTACGGTTTATCAACCAGATAACACGGCGACGATTCCAAATGATGGCCCGCTCACAATTACCGCTGATGGCATGCTAGCCTTCATGCCAAATAAGGGTTACGCAGGCGCTGTACCAGACGTGGCCTACACTATGACAAGTGGCCACGGAGACTGCGATAAAGGCATTATAATCTTTGATGATGTATCTATGGCTTCGAAACAATTAGAAGCTGCCAATAGTCAGAGTGTGACGACTGTACATAACAGGGCAGTTGAGATAAAAGTTCTTGGCAGTCACACGGATTCGGAAAGTGATTCATTAAGCGTAGAAGTGTTTACTATTGAAGGCTATACCACGGTTTATCAACCAGATGACACAGCGACGGTTCCAAGTGTTGGCATTATCACTATGACGAATGATGGGACGTTAACCTTCACGCCAAATGTTGGTTACGCAGGTGTTGTGCCAGATGTGACTTACACCATAACGGATGGCAATGGCGGTATAGACATAGCTATTGTGACCTTTGACGATGTGCCTACCGAGTTAGCGGCTAATGACGCTGTCTCTATGTAATTATGTAAGTTAGCACGCAGATTCTGACATCATTCCATTCTTAATAGAGGCCTCAAAAATACATCTGATTTTATGTCAATCACAGGAGCCGAACTGTATTCTTCAATCAACAACTATCATGAAAACTTAGCGTATACTGAATTGAGTTTGTAGTATGGTTAAATCCGCTACATCGTCCTCTTCGCTAATCTTACTAATGTACAACTTGAACCCGGTTTGCTTGCACTCGATTTCCTTGGATTGAACTTATTTGAATTCACCTATATTCAAGATGTTTTTTAGTTAGAAGTTACTAAAAATTCGAATTATCTTCTTTAAGTTTATTGAGCTTCTTGTGCTTTAACTTGATGAACTGGAAAGGCTAGCACTCATCCCAATAGGGATTATCACCGAAACGCTCAGCGATAAAATCAATAAAATAGCGGCATCGCTGAGATAAAAATCTGTTTTTCGGATAGACTGCATAGGCAGTTAGCGTGGGTAGCTCATATTGTTGCAAGATGGGCCTTAGCTCGCCACTAGCTACGGCTTGGTAAGCGATAAAGGTTGGCAAAAAGATAATGCCATGACCTTTTACTGCCATTTCACGCATAAAATCACCATTATTTATTTTTATTTTTGAGTTAGTTTCCACTTGATGTTTTTTGCCTTGTTCATCTATCAATTCTATCGTGCTAGATTTGCTCAGACTGTATTGCAAAAATTCATGATCTGCTAAATCTTCTACCGTTTTAGGTGTGCCCATTTTATCTAGATACTCAGGGCTGGCGCATAGGGTATGACGAATTAATGATAGACGTTTGGCCTGATAGCTAGAATCTTGCATCTCTCCAATACGAATGGCCAGCTCAAACCCTTCTTCAACTAAATCCGTATACCGATCAGAAAAATCCAATTCAAAATTGAGATTGGGATGTTGATTGGCGTATTCATCAATGACATCCTTTAGATGAAGCAAGCCAAATGATAACGGTGCGGTCATCTTTAATGTGCCTTCGATACGAGTCGGCGCACCACTGGATGCTTCATTCAGCGCATCAACCTCATTCAGTATATTACTCACTCTTTGGTAATACTGCTCACCTGCTTGCGTCAAGTTCGATTGACGTGTGGTTCGGCTGATCAACTGACTGCCTAAGCGCGTCTCTAACTCCTTGAGACGGCGGCTGACAGCTGACTTGGCGATATTTAATTGCTCTGCGGCTTTAGTAATGCTGCCTGCTTCGACAATGCGTACAAACATTGCCATGTCTTCTAGTTGTCCCATTTTAGCCACCCCTTAATTGTTCTTTAAATGAGAACTTACATTTGCAATTATCGATGTTTATCTGCAGCTGAACAACAATTATAATATATCCATCACTTAAACAAGTTAACTAAACAGTATTTATCGTTATTTAACTTTTTAATCAACAAGTTAATAACTAGGGATAAATGATGCAAACCATATATCATGCAGCGGGCTCTCGTGGCAATGCCAACCACGGCTGGCTAAAGAGCAAACACACCTTTAGCTTTGCTAATTATTACAATCCAGAACGTATGGGCTTTGGGGCGCTACGTGTTATTAACGATGATTTTGTTATTGGCGGTCAAGGTTTTGGCAAGCACTCACATCGCGATATGGAGATTATCAGTATCCCGCTATCGGGTAAGCTCGCTCATGGTGACAATATTGGTAATAAAGGTATTATCGAAACGGGTGAAATACAGGTCATGTCAGCAGGTACGGGCATTACTCACAGTGAAATGAATGACAGTCTTGATGAGGCGGTGCAGTTTTTACAAATATGGGTAATTCCCAACGAAATGGGAGTGACGCCACGTTATGAACAAGTGCGTATGGCTGATATCATGCAGCCAAACCAGTTCAACCAAGTGCTATCGCCAAACACTGACGATGCAGGTGTTTGGATCCATCAAAATGCATGGTTTAGTATGGGCGACTTTGAGAAAGACATGACTGCGTCTTATCAGTTAAAAGACGCTAATAATGGGGTTTATCTCTTTGTCATTAGCGGAAAAGCCACTGTAGATGGTAAGACGTTAGATACTAGAGATGCGCTTGGTATTTGGGATGCTCAGCAGTTCATAGTGGATATCGAAGAAGACGCCAAAGTGTTAATCATGGAAGTACCGATAACTGTTTAATACCTTTCTATGCTCATTATTTGTGACATACAAAATGTTAAATAGCGAGATTGAACCTAGAACCAGGCTTTGAATACGGTATCTTGGAGTACGGTATCTTGGTTTCAAAGGCTAGTGACTATTTATCCCAATGCATCAATATTTAATTTTAATTCATAAAAACTACTGGAGAAAACCATGTCAAATTTACAAGATTTACAGAAATTAGCAGAAAAACGCCGTTCTATTTACGCGTTAAGCAATCAATTACCAGTATCAAATGATGAAGTAGTAAAATTGGTTGAGCATGCTATTTTGCATACTCCATCAGCGTTCAACTCACAGTCAACGCGCGTTATCGTGTTGTTCGGTGACGAGCATCAAAAGCTGTGGCAGATGACGGAAGATACCTTACGTGATATCGTCAATGACGATGAGCAATTTGTATCAACTAAGCAAAAAATCGATAGCTTTAAAGCGGGTGCAGGTACCATATTATTCTTTGAAGATCATGCAGTGGTGAAAGGTTTACAGGAAGCAGCACCGTTATATGCTGACAAATTCCCAGTGTGGTCTGAACATACCAGTGGCATGCATCAGTATATGATTTGGACTGCATTATCTAGTTTAGATATCGGTGCAAACTTACAGCATTACAATCCTATCATTGATAGTCAAGTTGCCGACGCTTGGAATGTAGATAAGGACTGGGAGTTGGTTGCACAGATGGTATTTGGTGCGATCGAGCAGCCTGCAGGTGACAAAGCATTTAAATCTGTAGACAGTCGCTTAAAAGTGTTTGGCTAACACATCCTAGCGTTGAAGACAGTAAAACCAATGAACCCGCTATGAATAGATATCATAGCGGGTTCATTGGTTTTGATAAGTGATAAGCAATCAGAAGATTAATGTCATTTTAAATACAGACATTTTAAATAAAGTTATTTGAAATATGGGTTTGAATGATGTTCAGGACATATTTTAGTTAGATTGCAATCAAAACCCCAATTCTAACGCTTATGTTCTGTAAAGCACTTTAACCACATGCCAGCCAAATTTGGTTTTTACTAAATGCGGGGTGTAGAGTTCACTGCTGAAGCAGACTTTATCAAATGCTGGCACCATGTCGCCTTTTTGAAATTCGCCTAAGCTGCCACCTTTCTTACCTGATGGGCAATTTGAATGCTTTTTAGCCAGCACATCAAACTTAGCACCTTTTTTGAGCTTGATAATAATGTCCTCAGCCACTTCTTTGTGTTTTACTAAAATGTGTAATGCGCTAGCGGTACGAGCCATAATATAAACCTTTCATAAAATATCGATTATCAGGGCATTATACCATGGCTTATCTTGGTTGCTCACTCCAGCTGTCGGCTCTACTTTATCAAAAGTAATGGAGCGACAAGTTATGCAGCCAAAATGGCAAGTCTGTATGTAGCTAACTGAGTTGGAAGGTAATACAAAGCAAATAAAGCCGTTAATAGTATAGATGGTGGTGATAAGATTATTGGAGTATATATTTTTTATAATAGCCCACATGCTATAAACAAAAAAAGCCCCAATCTTAAGATTGAGGCTTGCTAAATTTGGTAGGCATAAGCATAACTACCTCACTAAGAAAAAAACTTTGCGATCAGCAGTGCACTCAAAACCTGGGCGGTAAATATTGCGTTCAAGAGAGCGGGCTCGAACGCAACTTCAATTGCTTTCAAAAACCGTTAATTTATTCAGCTAACTTCACAGTTTGATTCAGAATAGCAGGCTGTCTAGATACCAGTACCTCTCCCGCTCTTACAGAATATAAAACGTCGCCTTGTTTTTGGATGACTTCAAGATCATTGCCACCTTCAAGAACAATAAAGTTTGCAGGCTTGCCCACTTCTATACCGTAATTTTCAAATATATTAAGCGTTTTAGCCCCATTATCTGTAATTAAATCCAATGCGGTCTCTAGGTCTTCATATCCCATCATATGACATGAGTGAATACCTGAATCTAGCACACGAAGTAGTTTGCCATTACCTAATGTATACCATGGATCCTGTATTGAATCTTGACCGAAACATATATTCATTCCAGCATCTCTTATTTCTTTAACTCGTGTGATACCTCGGATTTTTGGATAACCATCAAATCGTCCTTGCAGATGCATATTTTCAGTAGGAAGCGCAATGAAGTTTATTTTAGATTTTTTTAGTAAACGAAATAATTTAGTACAGTAAGCATTGTTGTAAGAGTGCATGGCAGTCGTATGGCTTGCGGTAACGCGTTCTCCGATGCCTTTTTCTAAGGCAGCTGTAGCCAATACCTCTAAAAATCTTGATGCGCCATCGTCGATTTCATCACAATGAACATCAACTAGTTTCCCATGCTTTTCTGCAAGATCGATGATCCATCGCATCGACTCAACCCCATATTCTCTAGTGTATTCGAAATGAGGAATACCACCGATAACATCAGCACCTTCTTCAAGTGCTTTTTCCATCAGCTCCTTGCCGTTAGGAAAGGATAAGATACCTTCTTGGGGGAATGCAACTATTTGTAAATCAATATAAGCACTGAGTTTTTCTTTTAAAGCGACTATTGCTTTTAAGGCAACTAATTCAGGATCGGTAATATCAACATGTGTCCGAATATGTTGAACACCATTTTCAATCAATAGTTGTACTGCTTTTAATACTCGTCGCTGAACATCTTCGCTGGTTAACATTGGCTTGCGTTCAGCCCAACGCTCTATTCCTTCAAACAAAGTGCCACTTATATTCCAGTTTGGTTCGCCTGCTGTAAATACAGCATCAAGGTGAATATGAGGTTCAACAAAGGGAGCGGACAGTAAGTTCATTTTTGCATCAAGACTTGACTCTAATGGAGTGACTGGGCCATCTTGCTCGATGATGCTTATAAATTTTCCATTTTCGCATTCAATGCTATATAAGCCCTGTTTACCTCGAAGTTTTGCATTGTTAATAATCATGGTTTTTCCTAATTAATAGTCATATTTTATAAAAATTTAACTGATGAAACGATCTGCAATGAGCGCTATTTGTAAGCTCAATCGCTGCTGAGCATTACTTAAATTAAAACCGGTCAGAGATTCAATTTTTTTTAGTCGATTGGATAAAGTATTTCTATGTATATTCATTGCCAATGCTGTTTGTCGCATTGAACATAAATTATCAAAATAGCAATTTAAAGTAGTTTTCAGAATCAAACTCTGAGTATCATGTTTGTTGAAAATATCACCTAAATGCTGACGACAAAAAGAATCAATTTCATTGTTATCGATATGAGTAAAAAGTTGAGCAATACCTAATGAGTTGTAATGTATAACTTTGTTTTTGTTATTCTCTCTGTGAAGTCCAGCACTTTGTCTTGCCTGTGAAACTGCTTTATGAATTACTTTTAATTCTTTTGCATCGCTGATACCAATAGTGCAATCAAAACCACATGCAAGTAACTGTTGATGTAATTTATGCCATAGCTTCATACTATCACTACAGTATTCCGATGATGTCGGCGTAATAGCAAGCCAACCTTGATGCAGCTCTGCAATAGGAAGTTGGATCCCCTCATTTAGCATAAACTGACTAATTATATGGTCCCCTTTAATTAACTCTTCATCTGCAATACGATTTGATTTAATAAAGGCGACAGATAATCGTTGAGCTGGATCGAATCCTATTTCTGTGGCTTTAATGAGGTCTATTTCAGATACATGGGGATTATCTGCAAGGTTCTGTAGAAACCAACGACTCGATTTATTATTGAGACCATCCATAATGATCGCATTAGATAGTATTTCGGTAACGTTGACCATTGGGATCGAGTAAGGTTGTTCAAAAAGAGGAAAGTTTAGTTTATTTGCAAAATCCAAAACTTCATTAGGAATGGTATCTAGATATGGTGACTGCGTTAAAATGACTAGCCCACTGGTACATTGCTTTTGGGCTTTTTTAATTAGAATAATAAAGTCTTGTACAGTCCAATTCCAATTTAGTCCAGTCACAAAGATTAGCTCTCCACCTTGTGTCCAGGGTTCAATTTCTGTGTTTTCTGCAATATAAGGCCAACGTATAGCATTTTTGCTACCTTGTAGCCCTGCGCGAAACTGCAGCTCTTCTAGTCCATTTATTTGATTTAACGATCCAATAGATATCATTGATTAAATACTCTGCTTTCGTTGATTTTTTACGGTAGAGAGATTTAATAATATGGTGTAAGCAATAGCAGAAGTAACAATGCCAACGAGTGGTGCAATCCAAGGTGAAGCGTAAGCGCAACCCGAACCAATAATATAAGCAGATAATCCCGTCATATTGTACTGTGGCAATTCAATACTGCTCAAATCTGGCATGTTGCCTTTATATTTCACCCAAAAATCTGTCATGATGATCGCACCAATTGGTGGGATAAAAGTGCCTAATAATATTAGAAATGGGATCAGCATATTGTACATTCCCATGACGGCTAACGCAGTTCCCAATGCGGCACCAAATAGTGTAACTAAACGCCTTTTATCTGTTCTTAACAAGTTACATCCTGCAGCTGCAAAGTTGTAAATAGTATTGTCTTGGGTAGTCCAAATATTACTGAAAAGCATTAGAATAGCGACAAGCATAAAACCTTGAGAAACAAGTACATCAACGATATCTGCCTGTTGGTATATAGAAGTGCCAAAAGCACCAATGAATACTATTAAGCCATTTCCGATAAAAAATGCCGCTAAAGTGCTTATGACCGCTACTTTTCCTGATTTAGCAAAACGGCTCCAATTTGTTGCTTGCGTACCTCCACTTACAAAAGTGCCAAACACTAAAGTAATTGCAGCTGCGACTGGCATACTTTCGGTGGGTTCGATAGCTATAAATTCCGAAATACCACCTATATCAAGAATACCTTTGTAAAAACATAAGCCAATAAAGAATAGCATTGCAGGAACGGAAATTTTTGAAAGGATTTCTAATGCTTTATAACCGATATATGCACTGATACAAAAACCGAAACCAAAAACTATCATTAATGGGGTTAGCCATGTATCTGGCAATTCCAATAATTTTACAATGACGATAGCGATCGTTGCAGTACCCCACGCATACCAACCAATTTGTGTAAATCCTAATACAACGTCAGATAGCTTGCTGCCATTTAACCCGAAACAATATCGACCTAATAACACGGTATTTAAGCCAGTTTTACAGGCAATGTAGCCTAAGCCTGCTGCATAAGATCCAAGCAGTAAATTGCCTATGAATATAATAGAAATTAGCTCATAAAATGAAAATGATTTGCCAAGCGTACCACCTGCCCACATTGTAGAGGTAAAAAATGTAAAGCCCAATAACACCGACATCATGGACCACAAGCCTTTTCTCTTGTCAATTGGTACAGCACTTAAAGGGTAGTCATTGGATTGATTCATCACTTAATATCCTTACTCTGGAGGTTATGGTTTAGAAAAAGCAACCTTTATGCCAACAGCAAAAATAAAATAAAATAAAAAAATAAGTGACAAAATAACCATAAACTCGCCTCCTAAATGTACCATCTGAACAGGCTTTGTTTTTTGTAGGGAATTACGTTATTTAGAGAGTACGAAGAAGTGCACCAAATTAATCCTCTTACGTTCTTATATGGTGCATGCTCATTGACGCTGAAAATAACTATTTCCACTACAGTCTATATTTTGCGGACAAAAAAAGCCCCAATTGTGAGATTGGGGTGATGAACATTGATAGCTAGGCATACTTGATACCGTAAACGCGAGAGGATTATATCGCTCATTACTAAGATAAGATGGGACCTCATCATGTTCATGGGGCAGATTTACGTTCTAGCAGTGAAGCTTATATTGCTGTGGGCGGCTTTGACCATATACCTTGTCATGAAGATGTAAATCTGGTCGAAAAATTTGAAGCTTAAAGCTATGCCATCACTTGGCGCAATCGTGTCCGCGTGATGACAAGTAACCGTTTGAAAGCTCGAGCAAATGAAGGTTTTACAGCATTTATAAACATTTTAGAACAAAACAATCTACATTAAGATACGCAGTACAAGATTGTACTGACTTATTATTAAGTGTAAATATACTTCAATAATAAGGAATATAAATCATGTCAAATGATCCTACTAATAACGATAACATCAAGAGTGCTTTGGAATCTCTTGAGAATACAACAGAAGCTCCTTCAAATGATGGGTTAACGGGTGTTGAGGTCTTGAGAGGTGATACAGTAATGTATGAAGACGGTGACTTCGAAGATTACAATGATGAAAAAAAGGCTGAGTCTGATAAAGAAGACGAATCTAACAAAGAAGACGAATCTAACAAAGAAGATGAATCTGATAAAGATGATAAATCTAACAAAGAAGATGAATCTGATAAAGAAGATGAATCTGATAAAGAAGATGAATCTGACAAAGAAGATGAATCTAATAAAGATGATAAATACAGTATGACGATAGCCAATATCTACCAATGGGCATCTAAACTTAAGGATGATTTTATCTCTGATAAAGATAGTAAATCTGATTCTAATGACAAAGAGACATCTAGTAAATCTGATCAAGATGACAAACACAGTGCAACAATAGCTAATATCTATCAATGGGCATCTAAGCTTAAAGATGATTTCACCTCTGAAGCCTTTAGTATGACGCATGACGTTTCTGAAAAGGCAGTTGCTATGATGCTTAATAGGCTGCTGTACGCTACAGAAGCTGAGCTAAAGACTTTTGATAAGAACGTAGAAGACTCTAAAGAGCCAGTGCCCAATGCCGCAGAGGAACGTAGTAAGATTACCGATAAAAAAGATAAGTATCAAAGTATGCTCGACCAACTACTGAGCTAATTGGCACTTTACTTCAATTTGCCTAAGGACGTTGAGACGAAGAAGATACAATTAAATGTATCATTAGTACTGGTCTTCTAATAGCGTCCTTAGCCGCTTGAGAACAACTACAGTTGGTGCAAGCATTAGGTCTGCCACTACGACTATTAATGATAATGGCAAGACTGCCCATTTTTGATACGAGCATACTTGGGATCTTGAACGCCGCGAAATGAGTGCGTCGCCGCAAGAAGTAGAGACAGTTCGTCAGTATTAAGCCTTAACTAAAAATTCAAACATAAGGTGCATTAGGGCAGTGTGCTTGCTCTATCTCATGTGGGCTAGGTTTCCGTAACGCAATTATCGGCGTCGACTGTACCGCTGTCCAACGGATAAGTCCTATATCTGAAAATTGCTTAAGCCACCCCTCCATTGGCCAATGCTGCCATTTCTCATAAAAACGATTGGCATTGATGATGATGCTATCTAGATGATTAAGAGGTGGCCGATAGACGCTATGCTGCTGGTGGTAAACAATGTCAGCTGTAAGATAAAAGTCGATATCTAATTTTCGCGCAGTAAAAGCAAAGTCAGTATCTTCGGCTCCATAACCGATGTATTGAGTATCAAACCCACCTATATGCTCAAACTGTTGGTGTTTAATCGCAAAGCATAAACTCCAAAACGCACCGTAATCATCGGTCTGCTTAATAACCGTCTGCTTTATTGAGGTGGCAATGCAGCCAGCCTCATCGAAATTATAACGATAAGGGTTGTAGATAGACAGTTCATTTAAAAAGCAGGCAGTTAGCATGCCACTTTGTAACTCTAAGCCTTCTTCATCTGACAAAGGACGCGTGAGATAGCGCGGTTGACCCATGAGTAAGGAGTCAGGATATCGTTGCAACTTAATGCTTAATTGCTCAATAAACGTCGGCGCTACTATACAATCAACATCTAAAAATATAAGCGTGTCATGAGTGGCTCGCGCTGCACCCACATTACGATTGCGCCCAATATCAAAACCTTTTTTATTTGATATATCGGGCGCTTCTTCAGTGATAGTAGGCAGTTTTATGATGTTTAAAGAAAATTCAGCCAACCGCTTTGGGTCAGCGTCGTCATTGACGATGATGACTTCGTCAGGCTGGACGCTACCGTTCATAAGGCTGCTGAGTAGATTATAAAGATGGCGATTGCGCCCATAACAGGTGGTGATAACCGTTACTGGCACATGGTCAGTACCATCTTTAACAGTAGACATGGGTTTTATGTTCATCAGTCGTTATCGCCTCTTTTATTATTTTACTTTTTTCATGATGCGTTGGATATTATTGAGAGTTTGTTCATTAGTGTTGAAGTTATTAGTAGTCAGGATTTAACTCAAGTTGAGGAAGTAACCACTTTTCGAACCAAGCTTTAGTCGTTGGATATTCAGTCGTACTATTCATAAATTCTTGGGCAGCAGTTAAACAGTCTCTGTTGCGATTTGCATTATTAGACTTTGAAATTAATTTAGGTTGTACGGGTTGCGCCGTATTTGTAGGCAGTCCATTCGGATCTATATGAGATTGTTTATGAGAGAGCAGGGTTTTAAATTGCTGCCAGCTCAATGCACGTTCTTGGTCTATTAGTGCTTGCGCCATCACGTCTTGCTCTTGATGCGGACGCTCATCCGGTAGAACAATAAGCGGCGTCGCATAATTATAGGCTTGCGCAACTGCGTTCAGACCACAGGCCATCAGTAGATAGTCACTATGTTGTATAAATGGTATGACATCATTCACTTGTGCGGCAATATCAACGTGGCATCGCATATTATCGTTTATAGGACCAAGTGATATGATAAAAGCGTTGGGTAATAGCTGGCGCAACTCGGGTAATTTCATGTCAATGGCCTGATGTCCACCGTAGCCTTTAATAACCGTAATGATCGTATGTGGAGCTTCTTTCCAGTCTTTTGAATTTGAAGCATCTAACTTCACCAGTATTTTTATAAATTCATTATAAGTGAGCTCTTTTTGTTGCACCGCATTAATGAAATCAAGATATAGCGTTTTTTTACCTACCCATTCAGGCGTCATAGCAGCCTCCAGTAGACGAGGATAAGGCGCTAGTAAAGCAAGAGCACCAGCAAAGGCATTAAGATGCGGGGTATCATCACGAATACCAGGAAGCCTGATATAAAGATAAGGAATACTAGCAGCGCGGCATAGCATCGCCACTTCAACACTCACATCGATAATCATCAAATCAATATGATGCTGATAAACCGTATCTAGTATTTGATGGCTACGTCTTTGAATATTGCTATTACCAACAGGCGAGTAATGGAGGCTATCTGGTTGCCAATGTTCTCCTGCGCGACCCTTTAGCACATCATCTGCACACTCATCTTCTGCTTGCAGCCTTACAATTTGTGTCTCATCAACAGCGGTGAAGTCATAGTCATCTCGGCTTAAGCTCGTAAATACTATTAATTGTCTTCTTACATCCGCCGGTAATAGCGCCGCAAGTTTATCAATTTGACGGCAGTGACCTGAGCCGTGATGATGTGCGTAATAGCCAAGACGCATACTCAACGCTCCTCAAGGCTCATAGTGATGCAGCAATCGTTTGACGTATGGTTTAATTTAGGATTTGAACCCGTTAACGAATTTGACTTATCATGGATAAAGGCACTCTGTGCCAGCGGCTCATTTCGTGAATTGGAAAAGCCCTTTTTTAGCTGACTGTCTCTTACTGCTGCTTTATATAGTGCAAGATATCCTTCTACCATCGCTGATACTGAGCAAAACTGTAAAGCGCGTTCGCGGCAAGCCTGACGTGATATGTGTTTAATCTCGGAAAACGCCTTTATAAAGGCTTCTTTATCTTCCTTAGCAACGATAATACCTGTATTAGGCGTGACGATTTCAGCGCTTGCCCCCACATCAAAACCAATCACTGGTGTACCACACGCCAAGCTTTCGGCCAGTGTCAATCCATAAGGTTCATCCCACGTACTGGTAAATAGCATGGCAGTTGCTTGAACGAGATAGTGATTTACCTCTTCCTTAGTCACATGACCAATATAATCAAACAATTTTTGTTCGCCATTTTTACGGTCTTGAGATAATAAAGGCGCTACTTGTTCATTAAAGTAATCTTCATTACTTTTAGGGCCAGCAATAATGAGTCTTTTCCCAGCTTCAATACAGTACTGCATGGCCAAGTGCGTGCCTTTTTCAGGACAAATACGTCCGTACCAAAAATAAAACTCGCCATTCTCTCTAATTAAACTATCCGTAGGCTGAGTGTTAGCAATAAAAGATTCAACATCAACCCCATTGTAAACGACATGTGAGGGGACGAACTCAGAAAAAAGCTGCTGCTGGTGTTTGCTGATGGCGGTAAACTGAGTGTTTGTACCATGACGTAACGTCAACAGTGCCAGACGCAACTGCGGGAAAATAGGGGTATGAAAAGTAGTAAAAAATCGAGCACCAAATGCTTGACCTGTCATCATCGGGATATGATGGAGACTATGATTGTGCACGATATCAATTTCACCGCGAGCATCACGCTCAATAATGTCACGCAGTACACGTTGATAGACCAAGTATTGATACATTTCCTCGCGGCTCATTCCTACCGTGTCATGTTCGTTCTCATAGACAGTGGCCTCAAACTCAGCTCGGGTTAGCATTGGGACTAAGGTTGCTTGTGTTCGACTGTCTTTATGGGCATATAGCAGTACCTCATGACCTTGAGCAACGAGCTCATCACAAATGAGTTGCGTAATCATCTCAAGTCCACCTGCATATGGCTGGGCAATAGGATACAAGCAGTGTGCAATAATTGCTATGCGCAATGGTTCATTGGTTATTGCGCTAGGGCGTTTATTATCAATATCAGTAGAGCTTATAAAACCAACAGAATGAGTGAAAGACATATAAACCTCAAAGTAAAAATAGCGATTATTTTAAATTGGCAAGCACGACAGGTTTTGTACAGGTAAATTATTAAAGATACTGGTATAACGCCTGTCTTCAAAAATGGACCTTTTTTTAAGGCTAAGAGTTAATAATTTTTTGTCTTCAAATACCGTTCAAATCTTAGGCGGCGCTAGGGGTTTGATTTGTTTTCGCGCATGCTTGACCACAGATTTGGACTTAATCCTGATACTGTTAAGTTTTGGCTCTGTAGCAGCAAAGTTATCAAATGCCACTTTTGCCGCACTGATTTTTAACAGACAAACTGTCAACGCACAAATAAATAATATCGGAGAATAAAGGGGTGAGAACGGTGCTACTACAAGCGCTGTGATGATATTTATTGCCAATAGCAGCTTAGGTAAAGCCACTATATTTGCCAACTGTAATGAGGGCTGATTATGAATATACTTTTGCTTTGGGGTACATATAAACGGTTTTTCACTACCCCATATAACGGGTAACCACGATAGAGCCCCAAGCTCCCAAAAATTCAAATGCATTAACCATGCTCTCAAACGCATTTTCATAGTTGGTTGATAGTTTTTATTCACTTGTTTATTCAGCGGCACCTGATCCTGCATATATGCCCATAAACGCCTTAGTAAGAAGACTGTATAACCTGCGTACACTAGATATAAAGGCATGAGCAAAGTTGAGCTGGTATTAATATCGAGAATCTTAGGGACAAAGAGTGCACTGGTAATGATAAGTAGCGTACATAGTTGTAGAAAAATAAAGAAACCAGTAAAGTTTATCCAAGCGCTGAGCTGAGAAAAGTGTGCACGCGCATAGAGTAGATGTTCGCCGACATCTTTTACTTTTATGCTATTGATAGCGTATCGATTAAGAGGGATAACAGAAGTCGACGTTTGACTTTTCTCTAGATATTTTCGGCACATTGAAGGCTTATCTATCGAGAAGTAATTGTTTATTACTTGCATATTTCCATAGATCCAACGTCGACGCTGGCACATTAAATCATTCAATGTATTGGGTAATAAACCGATGGCAATGATTTTAGGTATGAATTGACTACGCAAACCTTGTTGATGCATCAGAACACCCATCTGCGCATCTTCAGTAATCGATGCACCTGACCAGCCTCCTAAACTTAAAAGATCTGAGCGGCGTATCACCGCATAAGTTCCTGTTGATAGCGCACGCTTGCGATTAAAAGGACGGTATAAGTGATGATTGAAATAGTGGTTTAATTCGCTATGGATGTCTATTTGTCCAGCGTTACGGTAAAACTGTGGAAACTGAAGTAGAGTGTGAGCAGGATACTGTTTGATAGCATCAGCTATTGACACTCTAGCATGTGGTAATGCTTGATAATCACTGTCAACGACGACAATGTGCGTACAATCTGGGCTCATAAGTCCCAATGCTAAATTCAGAGCACCCGCTTTAAATCCGTCCACCGCGTCAATGTGATAAAAATAGACCTTTAACTCGGGGTCCAAACTGGCACAAAACGCTTCCAACGGTTTATACATAGATGGATCAGTATTATTGTTGTCGATAATAATAATTTCATCACAATCTTTTTTTACCGCAAGGAGAGATTGTATGGTGGCAATGACTAGTTTCGGAGGCTCTGCACGTGTCATCAATTGAAAACTTAAAGCCGTTGTATGGGTTTGTAAGGGGTCTTTTTCGACATGATTATTTACAGAGGAGCTTTTTACAATCTCCCCACCTATTACATATTCCAAACCTACTTTAGTAGTAACTCCCTTATCGAACGCCATAACCTATCCCTATGTACGCCTCAAATTATGCTCTTCACTTAGAAACAATGGCGAGAACTAAAAACATCAGTATCTAGTTGTTACCATTGACATTTATCGCCAATACATTTGTTTGTTAAATATCATAGCGGAAGACTTGATAGGAAATAGATAGTTAATTGTTTCTAATAATGTAAGCGTAAGTAACTTGTGTAAACTTTAGCCAATTAAAGTGAATATTAGACCTATGCTTAGTTTTTTGCAGAAAAGAAAAAACTCTTTGGCTATATTTAGGCGTTACCATTACCTGAATTGTCATATGCTTATCAAAGCAGCTATCAATATTTAAGAAACGTGCCAAACCAGTACCTGATTAAATATAGAGCTCAAAATGAGAGAGTTAGCAATATTATTTGCGATCGTTCAACGCTACCATTTCTGCCGCTTTATCACTTTTTGGAAAGTACTTAGCGTAATGAAACAGACCTAGGGTGATTTCTGCTTCCATTTTCTCAATCACCTTCTCAAGCTTCTTGCGATTCGCTAGCGTGCTTGTCAGTTTTGTCTTCTCCTGACGGTGTATACCCATATGATAAAAATCGACAACGAGCTTGCCGTATTTACTTCTGATAATAGCTATCCTATTTCTCCTTATTGCAATGCTATTGCATTAATGCTACTAGCGATACCAGTGCGCATATCTTTTTCAATCTCTTCCCATTTTCCAAATTTATTAGCTGAAAGAAGGCTAAAAGTAGCGGATGCCGTACGAGCAACAGGAGGCAGTAAAGCGACGTTGCACAAGATATACAACGACCAATCATCTAGAATTGATTTCGTATAGATAAGCTTTGTGAATATTTAGAAGTAGGAGAGATTTTGGAATATGTAAAAGAGGATAAAGAGAAAAATACTAAGAAATAGGTTCTAGCTTAGAATTTGAAGTAGAGGTCAAAAAGAGGGTTTTAATTTTAATGGTTTTTAAGGGTTGGTCACGTTTTGGTCACCATTTGGACACCGTCGCTTTTTCAATTGATTTGAAGTTGATTAAATAGTTATAACTATGAGTTGATGTATGCAAGACTTTTCCTCTACAGCCCATATATTACAGCCAAAAAAAGCCCTAATCGTGAGATTGGAGCTTTCTGAATTTGGTAGGCATAAGCAGACTCGAACTGCTGACCTCTACCATATCAAGGTAGGTCGACCAAAATGCATATTATGACGATATCTTACGGACTGATTTTTATGGCAAGCTGACTACTAAAAAATGGGCTATTGTGACCAAGTTTCTATAGACATAGCCCTACGAGATATTAGTGATTTAGTAGAGAAAGGCGTGCTAAAAAAGTCTGAGGCTTCAGGACGTATTACGCGCTATGAATTAGATTTGTAGTAAAAATATAAGCTTTGAAGAGGTTTTATGATGGATTAAAGTCTATTGCGTTAAGACAAGATATATTAAAAAAATCCTGCTAATACGTTTAGCTTACCAAGTTTAGGTACACGGTTTCTTAAGCATAGCTCAATATGACCCCTGCTGTCAAATCCGTACAGTTAAACTTGGGAGATTTTAGTTACGCAGCCTGACGATAAAAGTCAAACCACACCTGTCTTGGCGACTTATAGCCCAGGCCCTTTTGAATCCTCGTTTGGTTGTAGTACAGCTCAATATAGCTAATGATCTCGTTTATGGCTGTAAACCTTGTTTTATAGTCGTGATGATATATCAGCTCATTCTTTAATGTGCCCCAGAAACTCTCTATTGGCACATTATCATAACAATTTCCCTTACCGCTCATTGAGCCTATGAACTGATGCTGCTTGATGATCTTGTGATAGGCATGATTACAATACTGACTGCCTCTGTCTGAATGAACAATCAATCCTGGGTTTGGTCGTTTGTTTTTGACTGCCATATTGAGTGCTTTGCCAACTAAGTCAGCAGTCATGCGCTTATTGATAGCATAGCCGACCAGCTCTTTAGTGTAGAGGTCTTTCACTCCTGCCAAATACAACCAGCCTTCATCGGTCCAGATATAAGTAATATCGCTGACCCAAGACTCATTAGGACGCCTAGCACCAAACTTCTGATCCAGAACGTTTGGATAGACCAACTTATTGTGATTGGAGTCGTTGGTGACTTTGAAGCGTTTATGACGACGGCATTTGATACCATGTTCTTCTTTAATACTTCTGACCATATATAAGCTAATATCGTGCCCTTGCTCTATCAGCTTTGCGTGTAGTCGCTCACAGCCGTAGTGCTCACGAGTTTCAATGTGAGCACTTTCACCAGTAGCTCGCAATGATTATGGCGTATCTGCTGTTCGCTGATATCGCGACTCAGCCAGTCGTAGTAGCTTGAATGCTTAACCTTTAGTACACGGCACATAGTGGTGATGCTAAAGACCTGTTGGTTGTCTTGGATAAAGGCATACTTCACTAACTGTGCTTGGCAAAGTACGCTGTGGCCTTTTTTAGAATCTCGGCGTACCACCACATCAATCAAGGTTTGTCATTACCAGTTGACTGGCTAACTGGAGCGACTGAGCTGGTAACTATTCAGGCCTTATACTCGTTCTCAGTATTCATCCATTTACTCTCATCCACACAACAAATCCGCCCACCAAGACCGAAATGACAACGTTCCCGAAACTAAGTCATCAGTCCGCTATGTCTGCTATAAACTCGCTATAGCTATTTTAGCAACATTTTGCCAATCTCTATAAATAACAGTATGAAGTGAAGAGAAACCTATCTATTTTCTTACGCTAGTGTTGCCTTTTTTAGAACACAAAAGGTTATTTGTTGTGATTCTTCTTAATGGTTTATTAGTCATAATAAGACTGACAGAAAACACAAGACTAAAGGAATAGACATGACTAATGGAAATATAGGTATTGTCGGTTTAGGCCGTATGGGCAATGGTATGGCTCAGTCTTTGCTTCGCAAAGGTTTTAAAGTATTCGGCACGGACATAGGAGAGGCCCAGCGCCAAGCTGCCAAAGAAGTGGGCGTGACTGTTGTTGCAGATATCAAAGCGCTATGTGCTGAATCTAGCGTCATCATTCTATCTTTGCCAATGGCAAAGCATGTACAAGCAGTTGTTAAAAGTAAAGGTGGCATTATTGACTGTGCTCAGCCTAATACTCTGATCATTGATACTTCTACCTCAGAACCAGAGGTGACTCGGGTACTCGCGATAGAGCTGGATCAGTTAGGCCATCAGTTATTGGACTGTCCTGTCAGTGGCGGTCCGGCGGGTGCTGAAGCCGGTACTATGGTAATGGTTGTTGGCGGCGAACGCAGCTCCCTTGAACGTGCCCAATTGTATCTGGATGCGCTAAGCTCAAAAGTGGTCTACATGGGCAAGTCTGGCAATGGACATGCCGCTAAGCTCATTAATAATCTACTATGTGCCGCACATCTCGTGACTACTGCCGAAGCAGTAGCTTTGGGCACCAAGGCAGGCCTCGATCCTGCAGACCTTATTGCTGGTTTGAATGCAGGCTCAGGTCGTAGTGCAATTAGTGAAGTTAATTTCCCTCGTTGGATTCTCAATCAAAGTTTTGATTCCGGTTTTACGATGCAGCTGATGCGTAAAGACGTACGTCTGGCAAAAAATATGATTGGTGAGATGGGATTAGAGTTGCCTTTGGCGCAGCAGGTAGCCGAGATTTGGTCGCAGAGTGAAGAGAACATACCTGATCAGGATGATTTTAACTGCATTGTAAAAAATGCTGGCTTGGGAGAGTAGGTTATGAGTTTTATCGTAGAAGGAAATGGCGAGCAGCAAGTTGACATATTGCTTAATGAACTATTAGGTACTTCTGAATTTGGCAGCTGGATTGATGGAGAATTAGTTACAGGTAATGGAGACAACATCGATCTGACTAACCCAGCGACTGGCCAAGTATTCTTAACCTATCGTGACGCGGGAAAAAGTATTGTTGCTGATGCCGCTGATGGCGCTATGAAAGCTCAAAAAGTATGGTGGTCAATGACTGCCAGTGCACGGGGTCAGTTAATGTGGAAGTGCGGCATAAAAATACGCGAAGCCGCAGAACCTTTGGCACGCTTAGAGTGTATCTCTGCAGGCAAGCCTATTCGTGATTGCCGGGTTGAGGTGGCAAAAGTTGCAGAGATGTTTGAATACTATGCTGGCTGGTGTGACAAAATTATGGGGCAAGTTATCCCCGTACCAACAAGCCACTTGAACTACACTCGCCATGAGCCTTATGGTGTCGTCACTCAAATCACCCCTTGGAATGCACCTGTATTTACTGGAGGCTGGCAAATCGCGCCAGCCATCTGCGCCGGCAATGCCGTCTTACTAAAGCCATCTGAATTAACCCCACTAAGCTCAACAGCACTCGTTAAAATTCTTGAGCAAGCAGGTATCCCGCGTGGTTTGGTCAATGTCATTAATGGGCTGGGACACACCACAGGATCTGCTGCCATTGCTCATCCAGCAACTAAAAAAGTGGTTTTTGTTGGCTCACCGAAGACTGGCGCGCTCATTGCTTCGGCATCTGCGCAACGTGTCATCCCTTGCGTATTGGAGCTGGGTGGTAAGTCAGCCAATATTATTTTTCCAGATGCTGATCTGGATCGTGCGGTAGTGGGCGCGCAAGCTGCGGTGTTTTCTGCTGCTGGACAGAGCTGTGTATCGGGTGCTCGATTATTGGTCCATCGTGATATCTATAAAGAAGTCGTGGATCGGGTTGCCTCGGCCGCGAGTAAGTTGCCCGTGGGTTTGCCATGGCATGAAGGCACGATGGTGGGACCGATCAATAATCAAAAACAGTTTAGTCACGTACACTCGTTAGTATCGGACGGTATTGCTGAAGGTGCGGTTGTTGCCGCAGGCGGAAAGGCGGGTGCTATTTGTGGCGGTGAAAACGGTTACTTTTATCAGCCAACCGTTTTGGCCAATGTAAAAAATGATATGCGAATCGCGCAAGAAGAAATTTTTGGACCTGTGGTTTCTGTTATTTCATTCGATGAAGAAGAAGAAGCGGTAGCGATAGCAAACGACAGTCGTTTTGGTTTAGCGGGCGCTGTTTGGACGGCTGATGTCGGCCGCGCGCATCGGATGGCCGCTCAAGTAAATGCTGGGACATTCTGGGTAAATAGCTATAAATCAATCAACGTCATGTCGCCATTTGGTGGTTTTGGTGAGAGTGGCTATGGTCGATCGAGTGGCTACGAAGGTTTACTCGAATATACACAGACCAAAAGTGTCTGGGTCGAAACAGCAAAAGACTCCGCTATCCAATTTGGTTACTCAATTCAATAGTACGTAAGGAGAAAACACATGTTAATTAACGAAACCCTATTAGGTGAAGTAAAGCAGTGGCGTCAGCAAATCCATAGTCAACCAGAGCTGGGCTTTAAAGAGTTCAAGACCTCATCATTTATTGTTGATAAATTACAGAGCTTTGGGATGGAAGTGCATCAAGGATTGGGCGGCACGGGCGTTGTCGGTGTTCTAAAGAACGGCTCAGGTCCTACTATTGGCATACGAGCCGATATCGATGCGCTACCAATAAAAGAGCAAAACGATATTGAGCATAAATCCACTCATGAAAACTGTATGCATGCCTGTGGCCATGATGGTCATACTTCAGTTCTGCTTGGTACGGCAAAGCATCTGAGCCAACATAAAGACTTTAATGGCACCATTTATTTTATCTTTCAACCTGCTGAAGAGGTCTTAGGCGGTGCAAAGGCTATGATTGACGATGGATTGTTTGATAAGTTCCCTATGGATGCTGTTTATGGGTTACATAACTGGCCAGGTCTACCTGTGGGAGAGATTGCGGTCAACAACGGGCCTATGATGGCGTCTTTTGATACCTTTGAGATTACTTTAACTGGTAAAGGAACTCACGCAGCTATGCCGCATTTGGGAGCTGATCCTATAGCAGCAGGTGCGGCATTGATTACTAACATTCAATCTATTGTCTCTCGTCGAATATCTCCACTCAAGTCAGGTGTTATCAGCGTTACTCAGATGAATAGTGGTGATACGACCAATGTCATTCCTGATTACGCCATTCTAAAAGGAACCGTTCGTAGCTTTGATATGGACATACGACAGTCCATGCAGGATATGCTGACAGAAATGGTTGCAACACTGCCGCCTTTATATGGTGTCACAGGAGAGATGGATTACCATATTCGCTATCCAGTAACCACTAATGACAGCCAAGCCTATCTTGAAATTAAAGAGGCGGCTACCAAAGTGCTAGGTGCTGCCAAGGTAAATACTGATGTGGAACCCTCAATGGCATCGGAGGATTTTTCATTTATGAGTCAAGTCGTCAAGGGCGCTTATTTTTGGTTAGGTGTTGATGGTAATAGCCCCTCCAAACCATTACACAATGCGGCTTATGATTTTAATGACGATGCTATTGAGACAGGAATCAAAGTATGGGTCTCTTTAGTTGAGTCTCAGCTACCAAAAATTTCTGCATAAACCAAATCATCAAAAAACGTAGGCATCATAAAATGCAAAAGGAACTGCTATGAATAATACCACTATACTATCAAGTACAATGACGAAGCACTTATTTGATTGGAAGCTGCATTTACTAGTAATTATTACATCGCTATTTGCAGAATGGATAGGGATCATTAAGATACCTATTGGTATTGGTACACTAGTCTTACTGCCTTTGCTATATGCATTCATATTTACACTACTATTGAATCCCAACGTTATACCTTCAATGAAAGCGGTAATTTCTAGAGACCGAGCAAAATTTGCAAGCTACGCCGTCCTTTTGAGCATCATGCCATTCATTGCAAAATTTGGTGTTGGTGTCGGTCCTAAGGTCGAAGAAATCATAGCCGCAGGCCCCGCCCTTTTGCTACAAGAATTGGGCAATGTAATGACTGCTCTTATCGCCTTACCCGTTGCGGTATTGGTATTTGGAATGGGGAGGGAGGCTATTGGTGCCACTCACTCAATTGCTCGTGAACCTAATATTGCGCTAATTGCTGATAAGTATGGACTTCAGAGCGCCGAAGGTATTGGTGTCATGGGTGTCTATGTAATGGGTACCTTGTTTGGCGCAATTTACTTCTCATTAATGGCGGGTATTATTGCTTCTATGGATATCATGGATGTTCGAGCACTCGCTATGGCTTGTGGTATTGGTAGTGGTAGTATGATGGGTGCCTGTTCAGCAGCGCTCGCAGAAACGGTACCTGCTCAAGCGGAAACTATTACTGCGTTTGCAGCGACCTCTAATCTACTAACTTACGCCACAGGGCTGTTCGTCAGTTTGTTTGTTGCCCTACCATTCACAGAGTTTTTATATAAAGTTATTAACAAATTTAAGAAGAATAATGATATTACTGCTGCCACAAAAACAGATTTTGGTTTAAAGGTACCAGAGCAATCTATTTTATCAGTAAAGCAGTCTCTATCCCTATTGGCGGTTATCTGTATCGTTCTATTACTAAGCAATTGGGTAGGGCAAGGTGTCAATCCAATTTCTGCTCTACCTGCTATGTTGATTCTGTTCGCTTGTTGTATCGCTGGAGTTTTATTAAAGGAGATTATTCCTGTCAATGTCCCCGCTATTGCTTGGATATCAATTGTGGCTATTTTGATATCTTTGCCACAGTTTCCAATGAGCGAGTATGTTTTAGTAGAAACAGAGAAGCTTGGCGTATTACAACTCATTACTCCTGTGCTTGCCTATGCAGGGTTTGCAATTTCTCAGATGGAGGTGACTTTGTTTAAAAAATCTGGATTTAAAATCGCAGTGGTTGCGCTGCTTACTTTTACCGGCACTTTCTTAGGTTCTGCCATAATAGCCCAGGCTATGCTTTAAAAGGTGCAAAGTCGTTGAATTCAACGTTAACAGCTATTTCAAAACAGCATCCAGCAACTCAACGTTGCTGGTGTGCAGCCCGCTTACAAAGCTTTCATCCATGACTTCATATGCTGTAGTAATTCATGCGGACCTTGGGATAGATGACGACCCAACCGAGTGACGATATGAGCTTCACCGCTTGACAGTAGCGTATTGTCTATAGGGATTGCTATCAAATGTCCGTCTTTCACTTCTTTGGACACTACAAAATACGGTAAAAAGGTAAACCCCATATTTGAACGAGCAAAGTTCTTTAGCACCGTGAATGAGTCAGTGGTTAGTATAGGGTCAAATCGAATTTTTTGTTGAAATTCGGCCATTGCTAGTAACTGACGCACGCCAAAACGACTTTCAGCCAGCCCCACTGGATATTCCAAAAGCTCCTTTAACTGCATAGGTTTACTTCGATCAGCTAACGGATGGTCGGGCGAAACAATAATATACATTGGCTGATAACTGATGATCTGTGAGCGGATGCGAGGATGACTGCTGGGATGGAATACTAGCCCGATATGTGCTTCATCTTCCTCAACCTGACGAATCACTTCGTTTGATCCACCAGTACTGATTGAAAGTGTTAGCGCCGGATATAGACGGGCAAACTCAGATAATGGACCCAGCATCAAATCCCCAACAAAACCATCACCCATTGCTAACTTTATATGACCCCGCTGTAATCCCAACAAAGACTGTAATTTGGAAACACAAGTCTCTTCAGCGGAGACTGATTCCCGATAAAACTGCAAGAGAATACTACCAGCTTCTGTTGGTGTTACTCCTTTTCGGTGCCGTTCAATAAGAATGCATGCTAACTCTTTTTCTAACAGAGATATTTGTCGACTGATGGCTGAGGGAGCAATATCTAGCTTATCTGCTGCAGCCCGGATTGTACCCATAGTTACAGCCTCATAAAGATAGGATAACCGCTTTCCATTAATCTCTGTCATTGTTTTCTCTTGCTCTGTTCTTAGTTTCATTGAATAATTACAGTACTCTGTCTGATCCATGGATGGAGCAATGAGGGCCAGTATCGGTATATTATTTAGTCGGACCTGTAAAAATGCCCGTGGTGTATAAAAAAGTATACCCTAATAAAAATAAACAGTAACGTATGCTTTTTCAAAACGATAACCTTCCGAGTTTATATTTATAGATTTGACAGCAGAAGTCCAACTTCAAGAATAGATTTTGACACTATGGATAAAATTTATGAGGCTCTAGATATTGAAGTAGGTGATTTATTTACTTATATACCTAACGAGCCGCTAGATAAAGAGAAGTAAATTAATTTTGAAGTGGTTTTAGATAATCTAGGGTAGAGGTCGAAAGTACTACTCTGAAAGAAAGGCAAAATAGAGAGTAGGCGCAACTTATGCCCAATTCGGGCACACCCATTTTCTGATGACGTTTGCTGAAAGTGAGAAAAGAGGAAATTTGAATCGACGTATAGTTTCCTTTTTCACTACAGCCTATATTTTACAGACAAAAAAAGCCCCAATCGTGAGATTGGGGCTTTCTAAATTTGGTAGGCATAAGCAGACTCGAACTGCTGACCTCTACCATGTCAAGGTAGCGCTCTAACCAACTGAGCTATACGCCTATTTAGGTCATGCATTTTAGCAAGTTTTTCAAACTTTGCAAGTCTTTTCTATAACAATAATGACTTATTATCATAATATCTGATACAGCCTCAGATATTGAGTATTTATTAGTACATTCTATTTAGTTTTAATAAATACTTATTTAATTAAGTTTAGTTTTTGTTGTTAATTAGGTTGTAAACCCTACTATTTATCGAGATAGAGCTGATATGATATATCTTGAACTTTAGTGATAGCGATAATGATAACGATTTCAGGTCAATCGTGTTCATTGAGAATAAAACGAGCACAAGTTGGAGGATAATATGGGTCTATTGGTAGACGGTCAGTGGCAAGACAAATGGTACGATACAGAATCTAGCGGTGGACGCTTTGAGCGTGAAGATGCCGGATTTAGGAACTGGATCACGGTAGACGGTAGTGCAGGGCTGTCAGGCGTAGGAGGCTTCAAAGCTGAAGCCAATCGTTACCATTTGTATGTTTCGCTAGCTTGCCCTTGGGCACATCGTACCCTCATTTATCGTAAGCTAAAAGGCTTAGAGGATATAATTTCTTTATCTGTCGTTCATCCACTTATGGGTGAGAATGGTTGGACGTTTGCAGCGGGCGAGGGTGTTATCGCTGATCCAATAAACAACGCCTCTTATGCTTATGAGGTTTATATTGCGGCAAAACCAGACTATACAGGGCGCGTCACGGTGCCTATTTTATGGGATAAGCAGACTAACACCATCGTAAGTAATGAGTCGTCAGAAATTATCCGTATGTTTAATTCAGCTTTCGATGAAGTTGGAGCTGTAGCGGGTAATTTTTTACCGACAGAGTTGCTAACAGAAATAGACGAGATTAATGCGTTTGTTTATTCTGCGATAAATAATGGCGTGTATAAAGCAGGGTTTGCGACCACACAATCAGCCTATGAATCAGCAGTGACTGAACTGTTTGATGCATTAGATACTTTAGAGATACGTCTGGCAGAGCAGCGTTACTTGGTGGGTAGTACGATAACAGAGGCCGATTGGCGATTATTTACGACCTTAGTACGTTTTGATGCTGTTTATGTCGGACATTTTAAATGCAATCTGCATCGAATTATTGACTACCCAAATCTATGGGGATATCTGCTTGATTTGTACCAAGTGTCAGGTATTGCGGAGACGGTGAATATGACGCACATCAAGCAGCATTACTACACCAGTCATGCCAACATCAATCCTACTCGTATCATACCTGTGGGGCCCGTGATTGATTTTAATGAGCCGCATGATCGTGCACGTTTATAGTTTGATTTATTAAAAAAGCATTCAGACAAAAAATAGCCCCAGCTGCTTTATGGTAGTTGGGGCTATTTTTTATGAGATGACAGGCCGTTTACTTAATACTAAGCATTGTTTAGCTGGCGTGCTGCTTCTAGAGCAAAGTAAGTCAAGATACCATCAGCCCCGGCGCGGCGGAAGCCAATTAAAGACTCTAAAATGACCGCGTCACTCAACCAACCGTTTTGAATGGCTGCCATGTGCATGGCGTATTCACCAGAGACTTGATAAGCAAAGGTTGGTACACCGAAAGTGTTTTTGACTTCACGAATCAAATCTAAGTATGGCTGACCAGGTTTAATCATCACCATATCAGCACCCTCATTGATGTCCATGGCCACTTCATGCAAGGCTTCTGCACGATTGCCAAAATCCATCTGATATTGTTTCTTATGACCACCTTTTAAGTTGCCAGCACTACCGACCGCATCACGGAATGGACCATAATAGGCAGAGGCGTATTTAGCCGAGTAGGCCATGATAGCGGTATTCACAAAGCCTTCTGCTTCAAACGCATCACGCATGGCTTTGATACGGCCATCCATCATATCGCTCGGTGAGATAATATCAGCACCAGCACGAGCATGAACTAGTGCTTGCTTGACCAACACCTCAATGGTTGCATCGTTGATGACATAGCCACTGTCATCAAGCAGGCCGTCTTGACCATGTGAGGTATAAGGATCTAAAGCCACGTCAGTCATGACCACCATTTCTGGCACCGCGTCTTTGACCGCTTTGACTGCACGTGCTGTCAGGGCGTTTTCATCATATGCTGATCTGCCATCTGGTGTCTTTAGTGAGTTGTCAATCACAGGGAAGATATCAATAGTTGTGACGCCTTCTGCCAATAGCTCTTTGGCATATTTAATCAGTAGGTCAATAGATAAGCGCTCAACACCTGGCATACTCGCAATAGATTCACGTTGGCTTTCGCCTTCTAGCACAAAGACAGGAGCGATGAAGTGTTTAGGGTGCAGCTCAACTTCACGAATCATGGCACGTACATTATCGTTATAACGTAAGCGACGTAAGCGGGTGGCAGGATATTGGCGATTGAAGGTATAAGTCATATTAGTCTCGCTATATGGTGTTATCTGAGTTTTGATTTAGGTTTTTTATTACAGAAGGTTATAACAGCAGAGTTATAGCATGATATTAAAAAATCTAACGCTACTATAACCAATAGTGACAGTAGAAAGCAAAAAGCCCTACCAAGTCGGTAGGGCTGATTGTAGATATCGACTGTCAATGTGATGATACCGTTACGTCACAAGTTGATGATTGTATGGAGTAAAGCTCAACAATCTTTGTAACGAGAACGGGATCTACACTATTTTTTAATTAAGCGTGTTTCTTCAGTGACTACGCCGACAGTAGCATCCTTTGTACCATCATTATTGATATCGACCTCAGTAATAGGTCTGAAGGTGGCTGACTCTGACGGTTGCGCCTGCTTAATCGCTGATGCTTCTTGCAAAGACACAACGCGCGCTGAACCTGCTGCATTGACCGCATTAACTGCTTTTGCCTTATTGCTGTAGGCTGATGGGTTCGCTATTTGTACCAAGTTAGTGTGCTGAGGAACAGGGATGGCAGTCGGTGTGTCTAGATTGACCCCACCACCGAGCGTTTGATACAACTCAATCTGACTGATAATTTTTTGCAGTTCTAAATTCAAGATACCTTGCTGCGTTGAGAATAAAGAACGCTGGGCATCCAGTACATCTAGATAGTTAGAGATACCAGCTTTGAAGCGAGCATCTGAAATCTGATATGTTTGTTCAAAGTTATCCTGCAAGCGATACTGAGCATCGAGCTGATCAACCAATGTTGCTCTTGTTGCTAGAACGTCTGATACTTCACGGAATGCCGTTTGAATAGTATTTTCATAGCTGGCAAGCGTTTGTTCGCGTTCAATCTTAGCAACATCATAATTGGCATCTAAGTTACCAGCATCGAAGATAGGCACACTGATACTTGGGCCAAATGACCAACCAACCGCGCCACTGCTGAATAAATCACTCAAACTACTAGTGCTGAGACCGATACTGCTGGCAAGGCTAATAGATGGGAAGTAAGACGCACGCGCCACTTCGATATTGGCACCAGCTGCTTTAAGGTTATATTCTGCTTGTAACACGTCTGGGCGATAGCGTAGTAGCTCACTAGGTAGTCCAGTATTGAATATTTGCTGGTTGGTAATATTCGTAACTGAAGGCGTAGGAACAAGGTTACTGGGTATAGGTGCGCCAATCAAGTACTGTAATGAATTACGTGCTGTCAAAACACTGCTTTGAGCACTCAGCATTGCTAGATTAGCATCCTCTAATGAGGCGCTCGCTTGTAAAGAAGCCAGTCGATCATCGATACCCGCTTCAAAACGCTTGGTCGTAATAAACAATGACTCTTTACGACTTTCATAAGTTTTAGAAGCCAGCTCTAATTGCGCCAAACTATAACTTAGATTGGCATAGCTTTGAGCAATATTACTGATGAGCGTAATTTGAGTGGTGTTTTTTGCGGCCGTGGTGGCCAAAAAGTTTTGTAAGGCTTGATCTTTTAGACTCGAAATTCTACCCCAAAAATCCAACTCGTAGCTTGTCAACCCTAAACTTACGTTATAGCTGCTGCTAGAGTTTCTATCCGAACTGTTATCAGCACTGCGAGAGTAACTGCCGCTGCCATCAATCATCGGCACGTCACTTATGTCAGTGATGCGGTATTGCGCACGCGATTTTTCAATGGCGAGACGCGCATTTTCAAACTCTTTGTTGTTCTCAAGACCAAGCGCAATCAAACCTTTTAAACGCTCATCGCTATAAAAATTCTGCCAGCGTTGACTGGCGATACTGGCCTGATCAGCACTACTGACAGTTTCTTTGTCGTACGCGCCATAGGCTTGGTTGATTGGAATATTGGGCTGAGCCAGTACAGGGTTTGTATCTGATTTAGGTATAGTATTACACGCCGCCATACTGATCGCTAAGGCGGTTAGACCTATTAGACGACCGCCATTTTTGCGAGCACTAGATACTGATAAAGGGGTAGAGGTCACGGGGCACTCACCTGTCGTTGCGCACGCGCTGGCAGTCGTACTGACTGCCGCGTGTGCTGAGTTTGAGGTAAAAAGAGAACGAAAACTCATTGTGTGTTGTCTCCTAAGTTCACAGGCTGATAACTCTTAGAGAGAGTCGGGTTTTGTGGATCACCATTTGGTGTATGCGGCGTATTATCACCACCATCGTCTCTGTCATTTGGCTTATTATTCTCATACTTATGAGGGAAGATGCTACGTATCCAAATATAGAACATTGGGATAAAGAATACACCTAATAATGTCGCACTTACGACCCCGCCAACCACACTAGTACCGATCGCACTTTGGCTACCAGAACCAGCGCCAGTGGCTAGGAATAATGGTACAACACCAAGACCAAAGGCGAGCGATGTCATAATGATGGGGCGCAAACGTTGACGTGCTGCTGTCATCACGGACTCTTTGAGACTATAACCAGCTTCTTGATAGTCTCTCGCAAATTCGATAATCAGAATAGCATTCTTAGCAGACAGCCCGACTACGGTAAGCAGACCTACCTGCAAATAAACGTCATTGGAGAAACCGCGCATCCATGTAAATACCACCGCTCCTAATACCCCAAGTGGAACAACCAGTAGGACAGAGAACGGAATAGACCAACTCTCATACAAAGCGGCTAGACATAAGAATACCACTAAGAGGGAGATTGCATATAGTAAGGGAGCCTGCGCACCTGATTTTTGCTCTTCAAGTGACGTGCCTGTCCACTCATAACCGACGCCTTCAGGCAGGTTGGTTATCATCGCTTCCACCGCAGCCATTGCTTCACCTGTACTGAGTCCAGCAGCAGCAGCACCTTGAATATTCATAGAAGGGAAACTGTTGTAACGGGTCAGACGCGGAGAACCTGACTGCCATTCACTGCTAGAGAACGCATCGAATGAAATCATATCGTTGTTGTCATTACGTACGTACCATTTGCCAAGATCATCAGGATTGGTACGACTGCTTGGCTCGCCTTGTACATAAACGCTCTTAATACGACCACGATCAACGAAGTCATTAATATAACTTGAGCCCCATGCAGTCGAGATAACACTGTTGATACTTGACATCGACAAGCCATAAGCAGCGGCCTGTTCTTGATTGACATTAACTTTAAGCTGTTGTGCATCTTCTTGACCGTTAGGACGTACACCAGAGACTTGGTCGTTCTGAGCGGCCATGCCCAACAACATATTGCGGGCTTCGAGCAGCCCGTCATGACCGACGTTTCCGGTATCCTGTAACATCAAGTCAAAACCACTGGCATTACCCAATTCGGTAATAGCGGGCGGTACAATCGGGAATACTTGTGCCTCATTAATCTGAGTAAAGAAATAACCCATTGCCCGGCCAGCCACAGCTTGCGCGGTATTTTCATCGCCTGGGCGTTCTTCCCAATCTGACAAGCGTACAAACGCCAGACCCATATTTTGACCTGTTCCGGCAAAACTAAAGCCTGCAACAGTAAAGACAGAGGCAATATTATCGGTTTCTTGAGTATCGTAATAGTTTCTAACTTTATCTAGTACGTCTTGTGTTTGATCGAGTGTAGAGCCAGAGGGAAGCTGAACTAAGGTAAACATAATACCTTGATCTTCTTCTGGCAAAAACGAGCTAGGAATGCGTAAAAAGACTACTGTCATGATACCAATAATGGCAGCATAGCCAATTAAATATAACCATTTACGACCGAAGCTTTTACCGACAAAGCGCTCATAGGAGTTACTTGCTTTAGAGAAACTACGGTTAAACCAACCGAAGAAACCTTTTTGAGTGGCCATATTACTCTTGTCATGGCTCTTGCTACGTTTAAGCAAGGTCACACACAAGGCAGGGGTAAAGATAAGGGCAACTAAAGCCGATAGTACCATGCTGGTAATCAAGGTAATGGAGAACTGACGATAGATAGCACCAGTGGAGCCACTAAAGAACGCCATAGGTACAAATACTGCTGATAGAATCAGAGCAATACCGACAAC
Source organism: Psychrobacter sp. NZS113 (assembly GCF_015864825.1). Lineage (GTDB taxonomy): Bacteria > Pseudomonadota > Gammaproteobacteria > Pseudomonadales > Moraxellaceae > Psychrobacter. The sequence continues at coordinate 345,866 of NZ_JADYWL010000003.1, read as the reverse complement.
AATCTTACTAATTTCACCCATCGATTGAACGGTAGCATCTTTGACAGAAATGTCAGGATCTTCTTCCATAATCCGTTCGACGTTCTCTACGACTACGATGGCATCATCGACCAGTAGTCCGATAGACAGTACCATCGCAAACATGGTCAGAACGTTAATACTAAAACCTGCGATATACAGCACACACAAGGTACCGAGAAGTACCACAGGTACTGCCAGTGTCGGAATAATCGTTGCACGCCAGTTCTGTAAGAAAATGAACATGACGATAAATACAAGCACAATAGCTTCGATGAGCGTATGTACTACTTGTTCAATAGACAACCGAACGAATGGTGTCGTGTCATAAGGAGTAACTGTGGTTAGGCCAGCAGGAAAGTTTTGTTCCAACTCAGCCATACGAGCACCAAGTGCTTCGCGCGTATCAAGTGCGTTAGCGCCACCTGCCAAGGATATACCCATACCAGCGGCTTCTTGACCGTTAAATAGTGAGTTAACACTGTAGTCTTGACTTCCAATCTCAACATCTGCCACATCGCTTAAGCGTACTTGCGCGCCTGAGGTATCCGTTTTCAATAATATGTTTCTAAACTCATCAGGGGTCTGTAGGTAGCTTTGTACCGTTACAGTGGCGTTGATAACCTGTTGCTCAGTGTCAGCGGGCGCTTGACCTAACTGGCCTGCAGAGACTTGCGCATTTTGCGCACCGACGGCAGTAATGACATCAGAAGGCATCAAGTTATAGCTACGTAAGCGTGCAGGGTCTAGCCAGATACGCATCGCGTAAGTAGAACCAAATACACGAACTTCACCAACACCTTCGACACGGCTGATCTGATCAACGATGTTTGAGTTAATGTAATCGGCGATATCACGGCGATCCATACTGCCATCTTCAGAGATGAATGCTTGCACCATCAAAAAGCTGCTAGAGGATTTGTTGACCGTGACACCTTGACGCTGAACGGATTCAGGTAGTGAGCTTGTTGCCGCTTGAAGCTTGTTCTGTACCTGTACCTGAGCGGTATCAGAGTCAGTACCAGTTTCAAAGGTGAGCGTCACTGATGCGCTACCGTTTGACGAGCTGGTTGATGACATATACATCAAACCATCAAGACCTTTCATTTTTTGTTCAATGATCTGAACCACTGAGTCTTCAACGGTTTGTGCACTGGCACCAGGGTAACTGGTGCTAACTGTAACAGTCGGCGGTGCAATACGTGGGTACTGTTCGATCGGTAGATTAATGACCGATATCACCCCGATGAGCATGACTAAAATAGCCAATACCCATGCAAAAATAGGGCGATTAATAAAAAAACGTGACATAGTATATCCCTAAGTCTTCCTATCTTTGAATGGAATTAGTTAGCTGCATCTTCCGCAGGTTTCTTGGCCGTGTTGCTCTCAGCAGGTTTCTTAGTTTCTGTTGCTGCTTGCTGTGGTGTCTTGGCCGAAGTACTAGCAGGAGTGCTATTTCCAGTCGGTGCTGGCGTAGCGTTTTCTAAAGGCTTGGCAACGACTTCTTGATCAGGCTTGACTTTTGAGCCACCGATCACCACCAGTTTTTCACCTTCTTTAAGACCATCAGTCACTACCCAGTTGCCGTTATAAGTACCATTAACTGTGATAGGGCGTACTTTGATTTTGTTGTTTTCATCAACGATATAAACCTGGGTCTCACCTTTAACAGAGCGTGTGACAGCACTTTGAGGTACCAGTACCGCATTGTTGATCACACTCTGGGTCAAGCGCGCGCTGACATACATGCCTGGTAGCAGAATATTGTTACTATTCGGGAATATAGCACGTAGGGTGACAGCACCTGTTGACTCATCAACTTTTGCTTCAGACAAGGCCAACTCGCCACTGACGGGATAAACCGTACCATCTTCTAATACCAACTCAACTGTATTCAGTCCAGTTTGGGCCTTGCCAGCAGAAATCTGTTGACGCAGTTTAAGTAGCTCAGATGAAGACTGACTGATATCAACATAGATAGGATCTAGGCGTGACACTGTTACTAAAGGATCAGTTTGACTTGCACTGACCAATGCACCAGCAGTAAAGCTTGAGCGATCGCTACGACCTGATATGGGCGAACGTACTATCGTACGACTATAGTCTAGAGCACTGGCTTCTAGACCTGCTTTTGCACTGGAGATACTTGCCTTTGAGCTTGCTGCACTGGCCTTGGATTGCGCGATAGCAGCCCGTGAACTATTTACCGATGCTTCGGCTGTACGTACGGCTGTTACTGCTTGATCATATTCCTGCTTAGAGATAGCATTGATATCAATCAAACCTTGCAATCGCTGTAAGTCGCTTTGTGCCTGTGCCAACGATGCTTGGCTACTAACTAAGGCAGCTTCACTGCTGGCCGTATTTGCCAACGCTGTTTGATAGTTGGCCTCTGCTTGTTGTACAGCTGCTCGACCACTCGTCACAGAAGACGCATAGTTGTCTGTATTGATACGATAAAGTGGCTGACCTTTTTTGACGGTACTTCCTTCACGGAACAGTATTTCGTCAATGACTCCATTAACCTGTGGACGGACATCTGCAGTCTGATAGGCTGAAGTGCGACCAGAAAAGGTTTGTACTTGTGGTACGGTTTCAAAGGTTACAGTCTGTACGTTGACGACGGAGGGTGGCATTTGCTGCTGAGCGGCATCACCAGCGGCATCCTCGTTACTGTTACAGCCCACCAGTACAGCTCCAGATAGTACAGCTGCTATTACAAGCGCAAGATAAGAGTGCTTCATCAATGTCCTCGTCAATAATATAATTGCGGTATAAATAAAAGAGTAATAATCAGTAGTAGCGTTCGAGATATTGTTGTTTGTTCTATAGTCATTCCACTATAAAAGTATTACAGCATTAACCTCGCTTAAAATATCACGTATACACCTACGCTCGGTTGCCTTGTACTACTTTTAAATTGAATCGACTGTATGACAGTCAATGCTAAGCGTTGTGAATAATAGACATAGGTTTCACAACATTGATTGTTTAATAAATATAAAGATGGCTACTGCTATTAAATATATAATTAAATAGTTAGATTTAGCCAATAAACATAGTCTGCTATTATAAACTAAAGGGTTAACCCTACAGTCAAGCTAATAAAAATAGATCTTTTACAAAAGAAAGCTACATTTGTTCTTATGAACTTTATAAACATTGAAGGGGTAAGCATCACAAGAGATAACGTTTATCAAAGCGTAACGTTGTGACAGCGCAAGACAGTGTTGTTTTTTTGTTATAGAGGCTGCTTTTATATACATATCTGAGATTATGCTTAAAAAATGTTGCGCAGACAGCAAAAAGGTGGTTTTAGCAATACCTAAAAACATCTTTAACCTGAGCGAAGGTGCATGAGGCGTCACTCAAAGTTTTTTGACCAAACGTTGTCCAACCATCAACACAATTCTTACACGATTATAGTACTGCGAGGATTTATAAAACTTAAAGAAAGGTAACGATTTAGCTGAGATATTGGTTATTAAGCGACAGCTTTTTGGGTCGTTAGCTTCCTATTTATTAGTCACTAAAAAATGCTGCTCAAAAATGAGTCGTCTTAACACCTTGATAGTGCAGACGACTCACATTTGATTATACTAATCGTGCGCTCGCGAGTTCTGTCAATTGATACAATCCTGTACGATAGCGATTGTCAGGCAGCGTACTTAGAGCGTCTTGAGCCAGTTTGGTTTCTTCCAGCGCGCGCTGCTTGCAGTAGTCTAGAGCGCCTGAACGACGTACCAATTCAATAAGTTGCTCAGCGTTCGGTGTCTTACCTGTCTGCACAGCAATACGCAGCTGCTCATAGCCTTCAGCGTCGCTATTTTTTAGCAGTTCAAGCGCTTTGATAGTTGGTAGAGTTGGTTTGCCTTCAGCAAGATCATCGCCGAGGTTTTTGCCCATCACTTCACTATCACCACTGTAATCAAGCACGTCATCGATGATTTGGAACGCATTGCCGAAGTGCTGACCAAAATCACCCAATGCCTGCATATATTCTGTCTTGTCTTGCAAGATAGCAGCACCTTGGGTCGCCATCATAAACAGACGCGAGGTTTTACCGTCGATAATACGCAAGTAGTCATCTTCTGTAGCGGCAGGGTTGTGCTGATGTTGTAACTGCAACACTTCTCCTTCAGCGATATCACATGTGCCGTCTGAGAACACTTGCAACAATGGTAAGCTTTGAAAGCCGACCAACAGGTTAAAGGCACGGGCAATCAGATAGTCGCCGACCAGTACGGCTGTGGCATTATCCCATGTGGCATTGGCGGTTGGCTTGCCACGACGCTGACCTGACTCATCAATGACATCATCATGAACGAGCGTAGCGGTGTGCAGCATCTCGGTGATGGCTGCTAAATGCATGGCTTTTTCTGATGGATTGTCATTGAACATGCGTGCACACAACAACGTAATCAGCGGGCGCATACGTTTACCGCCAGCATTAATCACGTGCTGCGAGACGCTCATTACCAATTGAACTTTGGAATTAAGACTACCGAATACTTGCTTGTCCATAATCTCAAAATCATCAGCCACGATACTTTGGATATCAGCATAGTTAGGTGTTGATTGAGCCATTGAATCTGTATTATTTGAAGGGGTGATGGTCATAATAAATAGTCATATTAATAAGAGTAGAAAGAGTTTTTAGCCTTGATGCTTTTTAACCTTGAGCCTATAGCAGGCAAGGCATTTTTCTATAATAGCATAGCTGTGTCTTTAAATTGTTGGTTAAAGCATTTAGGGCATAGAGCGATTATATTTTATACAATACTTATGGTATATAGCTATTAGCATAAAATGCTAGAACCAGTCTAAATGATACCTATATAAAGTCGCCTGTCTTTGCTGTGCTTTTATAGGCAAGCATGAGTGATAAAGGGCTATAAGTAACTGATTATATAAGTTATAATAGCGCCTGTTAGGCATAAACTGTTATCCATCATTGTTATGTTAGCTGTTTTTTATTGAGTAGCCTCTCAGATGCGTTCACAATCAACAGCTTATATAGTAATAACGGATAGGGTTATTAGTGTAACCACCTTACAAAAACAAGATGAGCGGCTTGCTTTTATGAGCAAAAAGCCGTAAAATCTTGCCTTTAATTTTTCCCTGTCGTGTTCGTCGTAAAAGCGTTGGTATAACATCAGCCACGGCACACGGGTTAAACGGAGTCATACAATGTACGCAGTAATCAAAACTGGTGGTAAACAGCACCGTGTAGTCGTCGATGAATTGCTTAAAGTTGAATTGCTAAAAGCAGAAAAAGGCGAAACAATCAAATTTGAAGACGTGTTAATGGTTGTTGACGGCGATAACGTCAAAATCGGTCAGCCTGTCGTTGACGGCGCTAGCGTAGAAGTTGAAGTTGTTGAGCATGGTCGCGGCGAAAAAATCCGTATCATCAAGCACAACCGTCGTAAGCATTATCACAAAGAACAAGGTCACCGCCAATGGTACACCTTGTTAAAAATCAAAGCCATTAATGCCTAATTACCCATTTAGCAATTATTGCTAAACAGCGCACTAAATGCTTAAGAGTTATCGCATCAGCGGTAAGTCAAATTAACAAGGAGATTTTCTCATGGCACATAAAAAAGCTGCCGGTTCGAGCCGTAACGGTCGTGATTCAAACCCAAAAATGCTAGGCGTAAAAATCTTTGGTGGCCAAGCTATCACAGCTGGTAACATCATCGTTCGTCAACGTGGTACAGAATTCCACGCAGGCGAAGGCGTTGGCATGGGTCGTGACCATACTTTATTTGCACTGAATGACGGTGTTGTAAAGTTTGCGACCAAAGGTAAATTTAACCGTCGTTATGTGACGGTTGAAAACGCATAATTTGCGTATCTAAGTTATTTCATTTTTGAATGAAATAACTAGATGACTAAAAAGCTCCTATTGCCTTATGGTAATAGGGGCTTTTTTTTATACGTATTCATTGTGATTAAAGCTTGCTAGAAGTAGTAAAAAACAATAAAAAAAACCGCTCATATTATTAAATAGTGTGAAATCAATGTAGTTACAAGCGTGTATGGCAGGCGTAGTAATGATTGCAAATCATGACTAGGCGCGCAATAAAAAAACTGGCACACTGTTGTCATTGTTTATGGGCACCAGTTCTATATTGGTCAGATAAGCACTTATAGAAAACAAAAATTTTAATGAGATGTTTTATTTTAAAGCGACAATTTTAAAGCGATTATGCTTTTTTAGAGAGGATTAATGATGAATTTATCAATGAACAAATCAATCAAACAAAAAATGATGAACGGTGCTCTAGCGGGTGTATTAACGACATCACTTGGCGTGGCAGCTCCTATGATTGCGATGACCCAAACTGCGACGGCAGCACCTGCAGATAACTTAACTGCTGCTAAGCGTTTGAACACCCTGTTGACCAATACTAAGAGTATGACGGCCAACTTTACTCAAACGACTAAAGGCGCAAACAGTGGTACGTTTAGCGGCTCTATGAGCGTTCAACGTCCGAACAATTTCCGCTGGGAAACGAAGTCACCATCACAGCAGATAATTGTTGCCAACGGTAGTTCAATGTGGGTTTATGACAAAGATTTGGAGCAAGCGACCAAGCAAAACGTCGATAGCCAAGTAGGTAACACTCCAGCACTATTGCTATCAGGTGATCCGAGCAAAATTGATCAGAACTTCAAAATCACTCAGCCATACTCTAATAAAAACTACTATGTGCTCTATCCAAAATCAGACAGTGCTAGCTTCAAGAGCTTATCAATGAGCTTTAGCGGTGGTAAGCCAGTGATGATGGTACTGAATGATAGCCTTGGTCAGACCACATCGATTAAGTTCAGCAATATTAAACTGAATCCAAGCATCAGTAGCAGTCAGTTTAAATTCACACCACCAGCAGGTGTTGATGTTATCAATCAGTAACAATCAATCACGAAACTATAGTTAGTGATTCAATAAAAAAGGACAAATCTTAAATGATTTGTCCTTTTTTGTGGCAGCGAGTATGGCTATAAGGTTATACCAATATTGTACTTTGAATATCTTTAAAGGTTTGAGGGTCTAAGACATTGCTTTGATAGCATCCATATCTGGCATCGGTGGTAATTCATCTAAATCACTCAATCCAAAGGCATCTAAAAATTGCGGTGTGGTATGTAGCAATGCAGGACGACCTAAAGTCTCTTTATAACCGTCTTCCTTGACCCAACCTTTATCAAAGAGCTGTCTAAGTATGTTGCTCGATAGCGTCACACCGCGTACATACTCGATGTCACTACGGGTGACGGGTTGTTTGTAAGCAATGACACTTAGCGTCTCTAATAACGCTTGGCTGAGGCGCTCCTGACGCTGCGGAAAAACAGTCTGAATGAGGGTGCTATAGTTATCTGCTATTTGTAATCGATAGCCACTAGCAGTCTCGTGTAAGCTGAGCACGCCTGTATCCAATCGTGTTTGTAATAATGCGAGCGCTTGTTTTAGCTCTTTGGTAGACAAAGCCAGATGCTTCTTTAATACAGTGGCAGTTAGAGGCGTTTCTGAAGCATGTAATAGCACTTCGACATCTTTGCTGATACTTTCAAATCTTTGTAGCTGATCATCAGGTAGTGATGAGCGTTCGGCTGCTGATATCGATTGTTGTGTCTTATCGTTTAGTGCCATGTCGTTTGGTACTGTGTCATTTAGTGTTATGTCGTCAATATCTACCATCGAGAGTATGCTCTTTTATAAGTATTGTATTTTTAATATAGGGCAGGTTAAATATAGTTGGTTCAATAGCATCTAGATATAAGGAAAGCGAGTGAAAGTACGACAAGCAGTAGACTAACACCGTAACCAGTTTATAGAGGATTGAATATATTGCTAAGCCAACCACTGCAAGGTCAATGGCCCAATGTGTGAGTCGTTTTCAGAACCACTATCAGCAGTGGGGTTGCTTGCTAAATCAATATCCACGACACCGACCAACTGCCGTTTTATTAGCTCTAATACCGCGACGAAACTGACCACCACACCTATCTTGCCTTGTGCTTTATCCAATAACTCATAAAAAGAGCGTGCACCGTCGGTACTGAGCTGCCGACTGATACTCGCGATACGATCAGCAAGCGGTACAGCATCGACCTTAATATTGTGCATCTGATAGTCGGGCTGTAGTTGCATCTTAAACAAACTATCAATCAATAAATTTGGTGAGTAGTTTGGCAGCTCGGTATTCATGATCTCTTGACTGGGCATACTCACCATGGCCAAAAATACATCGCGCTCAAGACGAACCAAATTGTCTAGGCATTGACTGGCTACCTTAATCTGAGCGTAGGCTTCGAGGCGTTCAATCAATTCTGCCTTTGGGTCGCGCTCATCGGTAGGTGCTTCTGGTTTGGGCAGTAATAGCTCTGTTTTGATGGCAATCAACGTCGATGCCATCAGTAGATAATCACCTGCCAATTCAAAATGCTCAGTATCCAACTCACCAATGTATGCCAGATACTGCTCAGTGATGGGCAGTATTGGCATTTGGGTCAGGTCAACATTGTTCTTTTTGACCAAATACAACAGAAAATCCAATGGTCCAGCAAACTGCTCTAGCCAAATGGCAAAGGCTTGTGGTGGCACGTATAAATCTTCTGGCAAATGTTGTACTGGCGTCTGATAAATACGCAACGACATATCATGAGCATTGCCAGCAGATACCGGTATCATTTCTGGTACGTGGTCTGTATTCAATGTATTACTTAAGCTTGGCAAGTGGACGAATACCAATGGCACGGCGAGTCTTGTCTAGTTGCTTACGGCTATGACGACGTGCTTTTTCTGCGCCCATTTGTAAGATTTCTTCAAGCTCTTTCGGATTGGCCATCAGTTCTTGATAACGCTCACGGAATGGTGCGATTTCATCGTTTATTTTTTCAAACAAGGCTTTTTTTGCATCGCCCCAACCAATACCAGCTGCAAACTTCTCACGCATGTCAGCAATTTCTTCAGGCGTCGCAAAAGCTTTATAAATCTCAAAAATAGCAGAGTCATCAGGATCTTTTGGCTCTTCAGGCAGCTGCGAGTTGGTGACGATTTTCATGATGGCTTTATGCATCTGTTTTTCGGCGCTGACTTGCGGATTAGAGTCACCAAATAGAGGAATGGTATTGCCATAGCTCTTACTCATTTTACGGCCATCAAGTCCAGTCAATAACGGGATATTGTCATCAACGACAGCTGATGGTAGCGTGAATAAGGTTTTGTAACGATGATTAAAAGTACCAGCAATATCACGCGCCATTTCGATATGCTGTATTTGGTCGCGGCCAACAGGCACATGAGTAGCATTGAACATCAATATATCAGCTGCCATGAGCACAGGATAGCCGAATAGCCCCATGTTGATACCTTGATCAGGATCGACGTCTTCTTTGTCCATATTGATATCGACCGCCGCTTTATAAGCGTGAGCACGGTTCATCAAACCTTTGGCACATGAGCAGTTCAATACCCATGCTAGCTCTGGAATTTCAGGCACGTCTGACTGGCGATAGAAGGTCACACGCTCTGGGTCTAGACCACAGGCAATCCAAGTCGCGGCAATCGCTTTGGTTGACTCATGAATGATAGCGGGATCGTAACAGCCAATAATGCCGTGATAATCTGCCAAAAAGAAAAATGCTTCATCGTCACTGTTTTGAATAGCTTGGATGGCTGGACGAATCGCACCAACATAATTACCCAAATGTAGAGTGCCAGTCGGCTTAATACCAGTCAAAACACGCTTTGCAGCTGCTGCCTCAGTAGAGGTTTGATTGTTAGATGTACTATTACTAGTCATAGGAAATCCGTTATTTTGTTCATCAAATTATTATAAATGCGTTGTTATTTATGAGTCGATCATATTGAAAATATTGGCCACAAAGTATAACAAACTTTTCGACTATTTTTCTTTGGAATAACGGCTACTTATAGATATCCGTGCGACCTGTCGGACCGTGTTTGAAGCGCCGATGAAACCACATCCACTGGGTGGGATCGATACGAATGAGTCCTTCTAAGACTTCATTGATCTGAGTGGCATCAGCGACCTCATCATTACTTGGATAGTTATTTATCTCAGGCGTAATCGTCAGATGATAATGCGGGCGTTTACCACTGGGTAAATTGTCCGGCGTTTGACGATAGGTATGTAGTGCCATGAACACTGGCGGATAGGTCTTATCGCCCAATTTAGCCATACGTCGTGAGGCAGTAATAGTGGCTGCTGGTACACCGAAAAATGGCGCCATAACGCCTTGTTTAAGACCATAGTCTTGATCAGGAGAGTACCAGATAACGTGTTTTTCTTTGATAGAGCTGACCAAACTCCGCATATCTCGACTGGAGATTTGCTTACCAAATATATTGGTACGACCGTTATAAATGAACCAATCTAATAAAGGATTGTTTTGCGTACGATACATACAGTCTAAGGCAAAAAACTGGGCACAAAATAAGCCACCCAAATCAAGCATAGTGTAGTGGGCACCAAGCAAGATAACCGGACGGCCCTCATTTTGGGCATTAATGAGATGTTGGAGTCCAGAAATAGAAACCGTACGAGTAAAGACGTTGGGACGAAACCAAGCGCACAAGGTTTCAAACACTCCGATACCCTGATTGACAAAAACTTGCTTGGCCATCAGTTCACGTTCAACTTCTGGCTTTTCTGGAAAGGCCAGCTTGAGGTTAATCAATGTATCCCGCCTGCGTGAGCCTGCTATTTTATAAAGCAAAACACCCAGTTTACGACCTAGCCAAAACTGATAGCGCAATGGTAAGTAAATCAGTGGCAACACCAAAGCGAGCAATAACCAGATACCCCAATATTTAGGCGATAAAAACTGCCATTGAAAGGGTTTCTTATCGGCTTGCGCTGTACGCTTATGGGTTTGCGTAATCGTTGGCGTACCAGCAGGTAGTGCTGGTGACTTAGCCGACGGCTGTATGCTCGGTGAAGGCATGCTGTCTTTTGAAGGTTGCTTACTGGGGTCGTATTGTTCGGGCGCTTTCATAATATCCTTTTGCAGCACTTTTATGGCATCGGGTTATAGCATCTTATAGCATTGTCGCTATTGATGAAAAGTTATTATGATAATGGGGTAGTGGCAACGGGTTTACAAGTTGCTCTTTGGTAAAGTAACTCTATAAAAGTGCTATAGATTGGCGTATCTATAAAATATATAAGATAAAGTTCTATCTAATAAATAGCCATAAAAAAACCTTACAAGCTGCGAACAGCTTGTAAGGTTTTGCAAATCTACTCTTTCATTTAATGCGAATACTGTTGCTCTGAGATAAAGACAACAGTCGCAAAAAAATAAGAGATAGCTTTGATTAACGTTTTGAGAATTGTGGACGTTTACGTGCTTTACGTAGACCCAATTTCTTACGTTCAACTTGACGTGAGTCACGAGTAACAAAGCCAGCTGCTTTTAAAGCAGGTTTCAAAGCTTCGTCAGCTTCGATTAGCGCACGAGTGATGCCGTGGCGGATTGCGCCAGCTTGACCACTAATACCACCGCCTGCAACAGTTACATATAAGTCATATGCGTTAGCAGAGTCTAGTAGCTCTAATGGTTGACGTACTACCATGCGTGAAGTTTCACGGCTGAAGTATTCGTCAAGTGGCTTGCCGTTAACGACAATGCTACCAGTACCTTTTGATAAAAAGACACGAGCAGTAGAAGTCTTACGACGACCAGTTCCGTAATTGCGTTCCATAAGTGTATCCTTAGATGTCTAGTGCTTTAGGTTGCTGTGCTTCATGTGGATGTTCAGTACCCGCATATAGTTTCAGCTTCTTGATCATCGCATAGCCAAGAGGGCCTTTTGGAAGCATACCCTTAACTGCTTTGTGTAGAACATCTTCAGGCTTATGTGCAAGCAATTTACTGAAGTTAGTTTCTTTGATACCACCTGGGTAGCCACTGTGACGATAGTATTTTTTATCTTGTGCTTTTTTACCCGTTACCGTGATTTTGTCAGCATTGATGACAACAATAAAGTCACCAGTATCAACGTGCGGTGTAAAAGAAGGCTTATGCTTGCCACGTAAGCGAGTAGCAATTTGAGTGGCTAAGCGACCAAGGGTTTTGCCGTCAGCATCTACGACATACCAGTCATGGGTCACTTCAGCTGGTTTTGCACTAAGTGTTTTCATGATAAAACCTTAAAATTAGAATTCGTTGAGAGTTTAGCTGGGAACGGGGCTCTCAAAAAACAGACTGCACATTATAAGCAGTAGAGCCTACGCTTGCAAGCTGCATTAGGGTTTATTTTTGCCTTATATACATTTAACTGCAGCGTTTGGCCAGTTTTAAGCGGTTTTAGACATTTTTAGTGGGTATTAAATGATTTCTCAAACAAGACAAATTACATAACCGTAAATGTTATGTTTGGTAATCACCGTGCAATTATGACGATGATAGCCGATAAAGTCCAGCGACAACTTGTCCGACTTTGGTTTGTTTCAAGCATTCAAACGCCACGACCTCTGGGGTTGTCTGCGCTTGAGCGGTTAAATTGTCATTCAAAGTATTTGCCAATTGCTGCAGTTGGCTCTCTAAATCTTTGTCAGCTTCCAAATAAATCAGCGTGTCAGTATTAATTAACGATTGAGTAATTAGCGCGGTCAAAATCGGTTGCCACAGATCTTGAGCATAAGGCGGGTCAATGAACACAATATCAAAAGTTTGCGGGACCACTTGCTGCTGTGTTAAGACTTTCTCTGCTATGCCAGTGATGATTTGATGGCTGTCAGCATCAATGCGCAGTTGTAAAGAACTTTGGCATAGCATGTTGCTTTGCGCAGCATTCATTTCAATGAAAGTGCAATGTGCAGCGCCACGAGATAAAGCTTCGAAGCCTAACACACCACTACCTGCACAGCTATCAAGCACATAAGCGCCATGAATATCAGCCAGTAGCCAATTAAACAATGTCTCGCGTAGGCGATCAGGCGTTGGACGTAAACCCTCTGCATCGATAAAGCTTACAGTGCGGCGTTTAAATTGACCACCAATGATACGCACATCGCCACCAATAGATGCCTTTTTTGCTTTGTGGTTTTTTTTAGTATCGCGGTTACTCATAGACTTTTTCATTCTGTTTTCTCGCTGATCCTCTTTTTATTCAGGCGTTGCTACTTCAGTTTCAGTTTGCTCTTTTAGAGCCTGCTCTTCTTTATCACGCAGGGCATCGCGCAGCGCTTTATCAAATGCCTTTTGACGTTTGATGGCTTTTAACTCATCAGCTGTAGGCGGCAGTATAGGATTGCTTTTGCGTTGTAAGACCCAATAATCAAATAGGGCACGACCGATAGGTGCAGCGACGGTACTACCACCACCACCGTTTTCGACCAATACAGCAAGGGCAATTTGAGGGTCTTCTACTGGTGCAAAGCCGTTAAACCAAGCATGATCCCAGTAGCGTTTGTCTATGGCGGACTTGTCGTAACGTTTGCCTTGTGCAATGGACTTTACCTGCGCGGTACCAGTTTTGCCTGCGATACGGTAACGCGGGGTATAAATACCATGGGCCGTACCGTTTTTTACAGTATTTTCCATTGCATCGTGCATACGAAGCCAATCAGAAGGCTGGCCATTGTATTCAATTTTGCCATCAGGTTTCGTGATGACATTAACGGGGGCTTCACCTTCACTATTTTTTAGTAAGTGCGGCGTAATATGATAGCCCTTATTGGCCGTCATGGCTGTGGCATTGGCTACTTGTAGAGGGGTGGCTAGAAAATACCCTTGACCGATACTGACTGAAATAGTTTCACCGGGTAACCAGCGTCTGTCATAAGTGTCTTTTTTCCATTTTGGCGATGGCATGATACCTGGCTTTTCATTGGGTAAATCGATACCCGTTTGCTCACCAAAACCAAAACGTATCATCCAATCATGTAAGCGCTGTATGCCCATCTCGTAGGCCAGTTTGTAGTAATAAGTATCCACAGACATCATGATTGATTTTTTAAGATCTACCGTGCCATGACCGCCTCGTTTCCAATCACGAAAACGATGTGAGTCACCTGGTAAGCTAAAGTAACCGGGGTCATAAATAGTGGTGTTCCAGTTGCGCAGACCATAATGAATACCGCCCAAGCCTTCAAAAGGTTTAATGGTAGAGCCGGGTGGATACATACCTTGTAAGGCACGATTGTATAATGGCTGATCAAGGTCGTCGCGCAAATCACCATAGTCTCTGAAGGAGATACCTGAGATAAAAGGGTTGGGGTCATAGCTTGGGTTACTGACAAAAGCCAATACATCGCCATTTTTTGGATCGATTGCGACAATCGCGCCACGACGACCATCCAGCTGCTGTTGGGCGATCGTTTGTAGGCCATAGTCCAAGCTCAACGTAATGTCGTTACCTGCTATAGGCGGCTTGGTATCTAACTGACGGACAATATTGCCAAGGGCATCCGTTTCGACTGATTGATAGCCCGGCTGTCCGAGTAAAATATCTTCATAGTAATTTTCGATGCCAATCTTGCCGATGAGGTCAGTACCAGCGTAGCGCTCTTTATCAATACGTTTGCTTTCTTTGTCATTGATACGACCGACATAGCCAATGACGTGTGCGAATAGCTCGTCATAAGGGTAAGAGCGCGTTAGCTTACTCTGAATGCTGACACCACGAAAAAATGGCTTACGCTCACTAAATTGTGCCAATTGTGCGTCAGTCACGTCGATTTTGATCGTGACAGGGTCATTCTTATTTTTGCTCAGGCGCGCCAAGATATCAGTGATGTCTTTTTCTGTTAGATCAAAAATAGGCGCGAGTAGCTGTAATGTACGTTCTGGGTTTTCGACTTCGTTAGGACTTAACATCGCCGTAAATACTGGTTGATTGTCTGCCAATATGACCCCGTTACGATCGTAAATATAACCGCGGCTAGGCGGTGCAGATATCAGCTTGATTCGATTATTATCAGCTTGCGTTGTGTACTTGTCGTGGGCGTAGACTTGTAGGTATCCATAACGCATTATCAATCCGCCCAAGCCAATGAATATTAAAAATCCAAAGACAATAATACGACTGGTAAAAATTCGATTGACCTGATCAGTGTTGGGAGTTATCGGTTTATTCATATAAAGTCAGAGCCCAAACGGTCAGTAAGTCAATTAAAGAGAAATAGATAGGCGGGGTCGTTAACCAAAGTGCGGTGAGCAAAAAGGATAATACAAAGGATTTCAAACACATAAGCGATATGATTTGAAACGATGACACACATAGTCTGTCTATAGATATTCGTTGTCACTTAATCACAAATTATAACAGAACAAATGAGATGACGCAGTACTTCGCTGTTTGTTTTGTCTTTATTATTGCCATATCAATGATAGCTTATACTTCTGTGTTTTTCGTCTGAAGTGAACGATAAAACGTGTCATGTCTAGTCACAACTTGGCTAGGGTCTACGTGTGCTAATGGATAGCAAGTATGCTAAAATCAGGCGGTTTATTTGATAGTTATTATTATGGGTAGAGCGTGTGTTTGTGCAGCGTTCTAATGTGCTAACGGTATGTTATTAGCAACGACAATCAACCTGTCAGGGACAAGATAAGTCATGGACACAACTTCATTGTGGCAGGCGATAGCTGAGCACCCAGAGTTCTTTGCCATGCTAACCATTCCACCGGTAACCGCATTCGTTACCTGGATACATGTGTGGATGGCGCTCAAAATGCTATTTTATCCGGTTAAGTTTTGGGGTATTCGTATTCCTAACTTTCCATTTTTTGGGTTGCCAGGTATTGGCTGGCAAGGTATCGTACCGCGCAAAGCTGGCAAGATATCTGGTGTCATCGTTGATCAGACACTGTCAAAGCTGGGCTCGCTTGATGAGTTTTTTCAGGCGATGGAACCTGAGCAGATGGCAGTATTTATCACCGATACGGTTGATAAAAACCTTGAGGCATTGATTGATGAAATTATGCTGGATCATTCGCCTGCGCTGTGGGGTAATCTGCCTTATGCGTTAAAACGTCGCGTCTATGCCCAAGCACACCAAGAGCTGCCCAATATTATGCAGTCGTTGGTGACAGACTTGACCCATAATGTCGAAGATTTGGTTGATATGCGTAAGATGATCGTCAACACGATGGAGAATGATCGTCGGTTGATGGTCAATATGTTTTTAAAGGTAGGTCAAAAAGAGATCGATTTTATTTGGCATATCAGTGCCTTGATTGGTTTGATTTTCGGTCTTATCCAAATGTTCATATTTTTGGTAGTGCCGCAACATTGGACAGTACCGTTTTTTGCAGCGATTTGGGGCTTTCTCACCAATTGGATTGCTATTTGGATGGTGTTCAATCCGGTCGAGCCACACTATATTCCCTATGTTAAGTTTTTTACTGTACAGAGCCATTTCCCATTTATAAAACCACAGATACCGCGTATTGATCGATACCGTCTACAAGGTGGCTTTATGAAACGTCAGGAGGAAGTCTCTGAGGTTTTTGCTGAGATTGTGGTAAAGGATTTGGTGACGCTTGAAAATATCATGAATGAGATGATGTATGGCGACCGTGCTGTGCAAACGCGTGAGCTGATGAAGTCACATTTATATAAAGTATTAGAGTCACCAGTAATTAGTACGACGTTGCGCGTAGGATTAGGTCGCCGTGAGTATGGTCAACTGAAAAACACGATTATTGATAAGTCCATTGTCGCAACGATGGTGCCGTTGCGCGATCCTGAACTGAATGAGAGCCGAGCCAGTAAGATATTTGGACTGTTTCGTGACCGTATCCGTGCACTGACACCAAATGAGTTTCAAAATCTATTACGTCCTGCTTTTCGTGAAGACGAGATGACGCTAATTGTATTGGGTGGTTTGACGGGATTTTTGGCTGGTTGGCTGCACCTTATCTTAGTATTTTTTCCATCGACTTAACAATAGATTAACTTTTATGTGCTTTATACACATCGCATACAGAGTGGATACAAAAACGTGACAAGTTGGCGCTAATGTACCATGCTGTAAGCGTCTCAAGCTGCAAGGGCTGGTTACGCCAATCATCGCAATCATAAATATAGCAGTCACAAATACTGGATGCTTATAACGTCTTAACATTCTAATCCCTCAAATAAACTATGACCGTATTAAGGTAAACAAGGTTAGACCGTATGTTAATCACAGAATTGGGTTATTTTGCCTTGCTCGCCGCCTTTATGTTGGCGATTTTACAGGTAGTATTACCGACCATCGGCATCATGCGTGACCACGTTGCATGGCAGCGTCTAGCGCCAAGTTTGGCATGGGCACAGTTTGCTGCAATGATCACCTCATTTGCCGCGCTGATGGCAGGCTTTTATTACAATGACTTTAGCCTCGTCTATGTCACTCAACATTCGAATACTCTATTGCCTTGGTACTATAAGTTATCAGCAACGTGGGGTGGGCACGAGGGTTCATTGCTGCTTTGGATGACCATTATGGCCACTTGGTGTGCGCTGGTCTCTTATTTCAGCCGTGGTCTACCATTGTCTATGCGTGCGCGAGTATTGGTGATATTAGCTGGCGTGCAGATGATGATGCTAGCGATGCTTATCTTTACCTCATCGCCGTTTGACCGTACATTGCCTAACTTACCTGTTGATGGTGCAGATCTAAATCCTGTGCTACAAGATTTTGGTTTGATTATTCATCCACCGATGCTTTATATGGGCTATGTGGGTTTAGTCGTGCCATTTGCTTTTTGTATGGCGGCATTGTGGGAAGGTCGTTTAGATGCGGTATGGACACGCTGGTCGCGTCCATGGGCGCTAGCTGCTTGGGGTTTTTTGACCGTTGGTATCGCACTAGGCTCATGGTGGGCTTATTATGAGCTTGGCTGGGGTGGTTGGTGGTTCTGGGATCCAGTAGAGAATGCCTCACTGATGCCATGGTTGGCAGGCACGGCTTTGCTACATTCGCTTGCTGTTACCGAAAAACGCGGTGTGTTCAAAGCATGGACTATCATGCTGGCGATTTTTGCCTTTGCACTTAGTTTACTAGGTACATTCCTTGTACGCTCAGGCGTGATTACCTCCGTGCATTCGTTTGCCGCTGATCCAACTCGTGGTCTTGTCATCTTAGTGATTCTTGGTGTGATTATCGGTGGTGGCTTATTGATGTTTGCTGTACGCGGCTGGCGCTTGACGGTCGAAAGTCAGTATCAGTTAGTTTCACGTGAGTCGTTCTTAGTTATTAATAACGTCATCCTTTTGATTTCAACTTTGGTCGTACTGCTCGGTACGCTATATCCTATTATCGCTGATTCCTTCAATTTAGGACAAGTCTCTGTCGGTCCTCCGTATTTCAATGCGCTATTTGTCCCACTAACTTGGTTGATATTAGTCGCGATGGGTATGGGCTCCAATATTCGCTGGAAAAAAGACAGCCGTCCGTTATTGGGCGCCGGCATGGTGATTGCGGCGAGTAGTGTTGTATTGGCAGCAGTTATTGCATATTTCACTAGCCCGTCTGCGATGCTCAATATTGGCGTCACGTTGGCAGTCAGTTTTTGGGTGCTGTTCTGGATGGTGGTGGATTTCAAAGACAAAACCAAAAATGCCCCGAGCTTTCTTAAGGGACTACGTCAATTACGTCTGAGCTATTGGGGTCAACAGACCGCTCACGTCGGTGTGATTGTGGCGGTGATTGGTATTGCATTTACCAGCACATTAAGTATCGAGCGGGATGTCGCGCTTGGACCAAATGACAGCGTTCATGTCCAAGGTTATGACTTTACCGTCAAAGGCTTCAGTGAAGTAAAAGGCAGTAACTTTGATGCCACACAAGCTGAAGTTGAGATAACCAAAGACGGTCAGGCGGTGACGACATTATATCCTGACAAACGTAATTACATCATCAGCATGATGCCTATGACAGAAGCGGCTATTGATGCCAGTCTAATGCGTGATGTGTACGTAGCACTTGGCGAACCTATCGCAGAGGATAGTAACGAGTGGGCCTTCCGTATTTACGTTAAACCGCTTATCCGTTGGATATGGCTTGGTGCTTTGATTATGGCATTTGGTGCATTGCTCAGCATGTTGGATCACCGTTATCGTATTAAGAAAGCCAAGACGCCTGCGCAAATTGCGGCAAGCAAATCTGGCTTTACGACAGTGGCTGATTTGGATTCGCCAGCAATAAAGATGGGGGATAAGTAATGAGTACATCAAACCATTCCTCTGATCCAAGTCCGAAAAAAGATAAAGCAAGCAGCACAAAAACCATGAACAAAAAACAGCTTAAATTATGGTTTGTTATTCCGTTAATTGTATTCCTTGGTTTTGTCGTCATGCTATATATGCGTTTGGGCAAACCAACGGATATCGTTACCAATACGGCACTTGAGCGCCCAGTACCAACGTTTGAGCTGCCACTGTTATCAGACACTAGCCGCATCATGACCAATGAAAATCTGCCTGACAAGCCGTTTTTGATGAACATTTGGGGCTCTTGGTGTCCAACCTGTATCATTGAGCACCCGTTCTTAATGCAATTAGAAGAGCGCGGTGTCAATCTGGTCGGTGTCAATTACAAAGATGATATTGGCGATGCGTTAGGGTACTTAAACCGAGGTGGTGATCCGTTCTCGATGTCTATTCAAGATTTGTCTGGTCAGTTTGCATTGGACTTGGGCTTGACGGGTGCGCCTGAGACTTTCATCGTCGATGGCGAGGGTATTATTCGTCAGCATATCATTGGTGAGATCAATGAAAGCAATTGGCAAAGTCGTATCACGCCTTGCTTGATGGTACTCAATGAAGCCAATGATAAAAACGTCAGTCCAGAGCTGAGCCAGGTTCAGGAGGCGTGCAAATGATTGCTTATCAAATAAAGAAGGCGACGCTACAGTTAGCAGGTTTTATCATTGCTTGTCTCTTAAGTATGAGCAGTTATGCGGCAATTGAGGTCTATGACTTTGATTCTCCGCAGCAAGAAGCTCAGTATCGTGGTCTCATTGAAGAGTTTCGTTGCCCCAAATGTCAAAACCAGAATCTTGCAGGCTCTGACGCACCGATTGCTCAAGATTTGAAGCAAAAAACCTATGATTTGATAAAAGACGGTCGTAGTGATGGTGAAATTCGCGCTTATATGCAGGAGCGTTATGGCGATTTTATTAGTTATAAGCCGCCTGTACGTCCATCAACGTGGATTTTATGGTTTTTTCCGCCATTATTGCTCATCATTTTGGTCGCAGGTTGGTTCTGGCAAAGCAAACGGCGTCAGCTTGTGGCGAGCGGGGAGAGTGGGGTGACAGTAAATAGTACTGCCACAGCGCTATCTTCTGCCGAAAAAGCTGAACTTGATCGCTTGTTATCACGTGCTGAGAGCAATGATAAGAAAGATCATGACATCACAAGTCTCGAGGACAAAAAATGACCATATTCTCTACTGTGGGCTTATTTATTGCTCTAAGCTTACTTACAGCCTTAATACTTGCTGTGATTACTATCATACCGTGGTTAAGATCGCCTCGTTCACAAGAAAAACAAGTAGACAATCAGCTATTAGATATCAACGTTGCGGTGTTCCGTGAGCGTTTAGCAGAATTAAAAACCGATAAAGATAGTGGCACTATTGACGACAGTCACTATCAGAATCAAAAGCTTGAGCTTGAGCGTCAGCTGTTAGATGCTCAGCGTGAAGTCACACCGATGGTCACACCTGGCATTAAGAGTCGCCTAATTATTATCGTTTGGGTACCTGTGTTGTCGGCTATGGCGTATGTTATGGTCGGCGATCGTACCCCTGTGTTCGAGCTGTGGGCAGCCGAAGACAAGGTCAGCCAAGTGGCTGATGACTTACTAACTGGTAAGATTGATCAGCCACCAGCTTGGGCGATCGAAGATGGTCAGCAGCTCATTAGTGCTATGCAGACCAATGTCTATCGTCATGCCGATGATCCCAATCGCTGGATGCGCCTATCAGAGCTGTTTTTATCATTAGAAGCGACCGATTCGGCACTAGAGGCTTTATCACGTGCTTATCGTTTAACACCGGACAATGAAGAAATCGCGACTACCTATGCACAGATTAGCTTTTTTGCTAATAAAGGCCAGTTAGATGCTAATACTCGTCGAGTGCTAGAAGGCGTATTGGCTAAAAATCCTGCGCACGAAGGTGCGCAAATGCTCATGGCAATGGGTGAGGCACGCAGTAGTAACTTTGATCAAGCACAAGGCTGGATTAGACGTCTACGTGAGAGCATTTCTGCCAAGCCTGGCGACCATACCCAAGCGCTATCGAGTTTGGATGAGTTAAGTGCCAGTGTGAGTGCTCAGAAGCAGCAAGCGTCTGAAGGCGTTGAAGTCAATGTGAAGATCAATGCAAGTCTGTTGCCATTGGTTAAGGCTGACGATGTGCTATTTGTGGCAATACGTGACGTGAATGGTGGTCCGCCATTTGCAGCTAAGCGTTTACCGATTAGTGTCATTAAGCAAGGTGAAGCCAATATTAGCCTAAGTGATTTGGATGCTATGATGCCTGAACGTACGTTGAAGTCTGCTCGAGACGAAAAGGTGCAATTAGCAGTCATCGCACGCATTAGTCATAGCGGCACTGCTAGTGCTGAATCAGGTGACTTGTCAGGCAATCCAGTCGTGATTGGCGCTGAACAAACTGAGGTCAATGTAGACATTAATCAGCAAATACCTTAGTCTGTTTATCTGTTGCTAGCACTTATGATATAAGCGCTGCTGTCCGATATAGCAGCGTGCAACAGTATTATATGAACAGGTAAGTCATCGCAACTTATCACCCCAAATAATTAAAATACTTGAGCTTTGCAGGGCCACAATGTAAGGTAGCCTTGCAAACAACCAATCCCAACGTTGTATTAGTCCCAAAATCCTATTTATTAAGGAGAATCGTATAATGATGCGTATTATTTTGCTAGGTCCACCAGGCGCCGGTAAAGGTACCCAAGCCCAGTTCATTTCGAAAGAATATGATATCCCGCAAATCTCAACTGGCGATATGCTGCGTGCAGCAATTAAAGAGGGTAGCGAGCTCGGCAAAAAAGCCAAAGATATCATGAATGCTGGTGGCTTGGTTTCTGATGACCTTATCATTAACCTAGTGAAAGAACGTATCGCTAAGCCTGATTGTGTCAACGGTTGTATCTTTGATGGTTTCCCACGTACGATTCCACAAGCTCAAGCGCTTGCAGATGCTGACGTTGCGATTAACCATGTGGTTGAAATCAGCGTTCCTGATGATGAAATCGTCAACCGTCTGTCTGGCCGCCGCCAGCATCCAGGCTCAGGTCGCGTTTATCACGTTCATCACAATCCACCTAAGCAAGACGGTCTTGATGATGTGACTGGCGAAGCGTTAATCCAGCGTGAAGATGATAAAGAATCTACGATTCGTGATCGTCTAGCGACTTATCATGAGCAGACATCTGCACTTGTTGGTTTTTATCAAGACAAAGCCAAAGAAGGTGCTGATGCACCTAAGTATGATAAGTTCGATGGTACTCAAGGTATCGATGATGTGAAGCAACAAATCTTATCAGCTCTAAAAGGCTAATCGCTTATTATAGATTGTTGATAGCACTATCTAAGACCCTGCTAATCATTCATTAGTAGGGTCTTTTTTGTGCCTCACTATAAAGAAAAGTATTTTTACAAAGATAGGTGACCAATAGGGCATAAAAAAGCCGCTTACCTATAGAAAGTAAACGGCTTTTAAATACTGCTATATCAATACGTCATCAAGCTAAAGCTTATGCATTACCTTGAGCATCAACTTGCGCTTGCTGCTGGCTTTGCGCGTAAGCTTGATCAAAGTTTACTGGTGCTAGTAATAACTGTGGGAAGCTACCACGGGTCACGATGTCACTGATGACTTCACGAGCATATGGGAATAGCACGTTAGGGCAGTATGCACCCAAGATTTGACCGATTTGGTCTTCTGGAATGTCTTTTAATAAGAAAATACCCGCTTGATGCACTTCAGCGATAAAGGCTGCTTCATCAGCATTTTTAGCCGTAACACTCACGGTCAAAATGATTTGATAATGATCATCATCAAGCTTTTCAGCATTGCTAGATAGGTTGATATCAAGCTCTGGGTTCCACTCTTTGGTGAATACACTAGCGCCTGGCACTTCAAGTGACATGTCTTTTACGTAAATGCGCTCTAGTGCCAATTGTGGTTGTGCTTGTTCGTCAGCCATGGTAATTCCTCTAAAATTAGATCAAATAATTGGGAAAAAGGTCATTTTAATCAAAGTTCATTGTAATATAAATCGAGACTGAATCTCGACATTTTTATCAATACTTTTTATTACTAGTCTTGAACCTACCTCTTTCTCTATCTTTGTATAAGTAGAGGTGGGTTCAAAAAACAGGCAGCAGATTAACCCGCTAATAGCTCGTCAAGTTTACCTTGTTGGTTCATTTGATTAAGCTCATCGAAACCACCGACAAAGGTATCACCAACGAAGATTTGTGGCACGGTGCGATAGTTATTGGTTTTTTTCATCAATGCTTGGCGCTCTTCGCTACTGATGTCGTGCATGCCAATCTCTTCATAAGCAACGCCTTTGGTTTTTAGCAGTTGTTTGGCGTTTGAGCAGTATGGGCAGATAGGGGTCGTGTAGACTTTAACAGGTACGGTCATGATGAATCCTTATTTATTGATTTAGAAGGTAAACGTTTTATTGTAATCCGTTACCAGCACATAAATTGATATTAAAAATATATTTGGTGATGCTCATTATTAAAGTGGGGATGAGCATATCAAATTCAAGATGCTGGCGCATAAAAGCGCTGAGGGTAGCATAAATGCCACAAACAAAAAGACACCTATCGATAAGGTGTCTTTTTTTGAGCGTATCAATCAGATATTAATTGTTGCCCGTTGAGCATTTATCTAAATAGTAATACGACTTGCTATTTATGCAAACTCGGCTTGGCTTTGCCTTTGTTCTTTGGCTTAACATCTTTTACACCAACCAACGGCATGCCTGCGCCTTGCCAGCCGCCAACACCACCTTCTAAACGGTAGACATCATCTTTACCGATCATCTGAATCGCAGCGCCAGCTTGCACACCCATATCACAGATAATAATGACTGGTTGCTCAATGGCACGAATTTCTTCTATGCGGTCTTTGAGATCAGTGAAAGGTATGTTGCGGCTGCCTTGGATATAACCTGACTCAAACTTCTTTTTGGCACGAATATCGATCAGCTGCGCATTTTGCGAGTTAACCATCATACCAAGGGTATTAGGCGATATTTTTCTGCCGCTACGTTTGTTTTCAATAGCAAAAAACAGTATGGCAAGTACGGCCAATATACCAAATAAAAACGGGTGGTTGCCCACAAAATCCAGCGCACGATCCAAACCATACCTCCAAAAAATAAGTGTTCTATTAAGCCGAGAAGCCAGCCCAACGATATTGAACAAGGCGCTATTATACCGATTAGACCATCCATAGTAAACGTGTGATGGTCAACCTAGTAATGAACGATTAATAAGGCAGCAATTAATAAGGTTTAGTATCAGCCTCTTCTCTAAGGGTCACAAGGTTTTCGACACGGCGCTGCAACACTTCACCATCAGCCACGGCTTGCCATAATGCGCAGCCTTTGCTGTTGTGAGTGTGACGACAGTCACGGAACTGACAGTAACCAGCCAGTGGTGCTAGCTCAACGAAGCCCGAGATTATGTCATCTGGACTCAAATGCCAAATACCATATTCACGGATACCGGGCGTGTCGACGATGCCACCTTGGGTCAAGTCATCTGGATTAAATGGTAATAAGCGGCTAGTGGTGGTGGTGTGTTGACCGAGCTTCGAGTTTTCAGAGATGATGTTTACCACTTGACCAGATTCTGGCAGTAGTGCATTGATTAAGCTACTTTTACCAACACCAGACTGTCCAGCAAAGATAACCAGTTTCTTATCTATGTAGCGTTTTAGCTCATCCAGTCCTTCTTGCTCATCGCTATCAGCGACGTTTTCAGGGCAGTCGACTGAGGTTAAGACGCTCTCATACCCAAGTGCTGCATATTGTGCCAATAACTCATTGGTATCGACGCCGTTTTCTTGCGCCAGTAAATCGGCTTTATTAAGCACCAATAATGGCTTTACGTCAGCAAGATGACAAACCACTAGGTAGCGATCAATCAGTGTGGGTGCAGCAGCAGGTAGTGGTGCAAATACAATGGCCAAGATATCGATGTTGGCAGCGACAGGTTTGAGCTTGTGATAACGATCAGGGCGTGAGACGAGCGAGGTACGCGGTTTGACAGACTCGATACGGCCAAACCCTGTATTGGAGTCGG
Organism: Psychrobacter sp. NZS113; assembly: GCF_015864825.1. Classification (GTDB taxonomy): domain Bacteria; phylum Pseudomonadota; class Gammaproteobacteria; order Pseudomonadales; family Moraxellaceae; genus Psychrobacter. The sequence continues at coordinate 320,512 of NZ_JADYWL010000003.1, read as the reverse complement.
CATTCCAACGTACTTGGTCACCAGCGGCTAGCATTGGCAAATTGGTACGTACATGGCAGCGCCAGATATCACCCAACTCGAGCGTTTGCCAAAATGGCTCAGGGTCATCAGGCCCAATCTCTGGCTGCACCGGTATCACAGCAGGCAAGCTGGTGACTTGTACTTCTAGTTGCTTACCGTAATGCGCCATGACCACGCCATCCATCAAACTGTCATCGATGCTGTCTTGACTTAACAATTGCTGCTTATCGATGCGACGAATCTGCTGTTTGGTCAGTTTGCGTTGCCGGATTAATGCCATGGGTTTGAACCTATTAAAAAATATTGCTAAGTGTAGCGTGAAAATTTGCTAACATACAGCCTAAAGCGCCTATACCAGACGGTGATTTTGTAATGTTTTAAGTTTTTGAGACGTTATGAGTCCGTCAGCGCAACATAATATCATTTGAGCATGACCATTTATATGTGGTTTATTTAGTTCACATTGCCCCAAAGTTGTTCCAAGCTTTATTGACCATAGGACAAAATATGAGTACCGATGACCATCCCAATAAAATCAAAATCAGAAACCAAGGCAAAAAAGGGCTGGTATGGATTGACCTAGAAATGACAGGTCTTGATACCGTCAATGACGAGATTATCGAGATTGCCACTGTCGTCACGGACGAAGATTTGAATGTTCTCGCAGAAGGGCCGGTGTTTGCCATTAAGGTATCTGATCAAGTCTTAAATAAAATGGATGATTGGAATACTAAGCAACATGGTCAATCAGGATTGGTCGACCGTGTGCGTCGTAGTACCGTGACATTGGCAGAAGCCGAAGCTGAGACCATTAAGTTTTTGAACAAATGGGTCGATAGTGGCAAGTCTCCAATGTGTGGCAACTCAATCTGTCAAGATCGTCGCTTTATGGCACGCCAAATGCCAGAGCTTGAGCGCTTCTTCCATTATCGTAATCTAGATGTGTCGTCTATCAAAGAGCTTTGCTTCCGCTGGCGCCCTGACATCTTAAGAAACTTTGAAAAAGGTGGCAGTCATTTAGCCTTAGACGATATTCGTGACTCTATCCGTGAGCTCAAGCACTATCGTCAGCATTTCTTTAAGTTGATCCCTTAAAGCGGAAGGTGCTCTAGATATAAGCGAGCAGTTGCGAGATAGTAAAAAGGGTCTGTTGTATTATCAACAGACCCTTTTTATTTTCAAGATATATGCAAAAACTATATCAAACGAGTGCTTTAAACTCAAACAATCCAAACTCAGTATTATTACTACTAAAACTATCATTTGAATGTTCGGAACCTGTCACTGCACCAATAACGGCACTGACTTTTGGCTGGCGTGTCTCTGTATCTAGTAGTCGCCAATCACCTAAGACATAACGTATTTTGTCATTGGCAGTTTGATGAATGTCTGGACGATGTGTGTGCCCATGTAATAAGGCATCACTATCAGCCATCACTGTACTGACCGCGTCTGCATTGACATCCATGATATGAGTGGCTTTATTGGCGTTATTTCTCTGACTCTTCTGTCGCATTTTATCAGCGATCGCCAAGCGTTTTTCTAGCGATTTATTAAGTAAATACCACTGAGTTAAACGGTTGCGCATTATTTTGCGAAAAAACTGATACTTTTTATCATCGGTACAGAGCGCATCGCCATGCTCTAATCGGTAGTTTTTCTGCCCAACGTTTAGGGTGTATGGCTCATAAATAAGCTCACCACCGAATAAATTACAAAATGGTTGATCTAAGAGAAAATCACGATTGCCATGCATCACCAAAATCTCACAGCCAGCCACTCGCAGTTTTTTTAACTTTACGATAAGCGGGGTGAGCCAATGGGTTTGGCGCTCATCTTCTGATAACGATAAATAAACATCATCACCCAGCCATACTTCGAACCAATCACCCAAGATAAACAGGCGTTTGAGAGCAGGTAAGGCAAGGCAATCATCAAGCAGCGCCAAAAAAGCCTGCACTAAGGCAGGCTCTTCAGGCGATAAATGCAAATCGCTAATCAAAACTTGCCGCACCTCATGAGGGCGGGTCGTGATTAAATGATTAAAAGTTTGCATTTATCTTTATCCTCGTGACTTATCAGAATGCTTTTTTGAAAGGCTATTCTAACAAGTGCTTATTGAGTAAATATGACTACTTAGACTGCTACTGAGAAACAATTACTGAGTAATGATGGTCGCTGAGTTGATAACGACTGGCTCTTTTGGCACATCAGCATGCATGCCGAAACGACCAGTAGGAACGCTTTTCATTTTTTCAATAACATCCATACCGCTTGTGACTTTACCAAATACAGTATAGCCCCAACCTTGCATGTTTTTGCCAGTGTGGTTTAGGAAATCATTGTCTTTTACGTTTACGAAGAACTGGCTGGTCGCTGAATGCGGATCTTGCGTACGCGCCATCGCAATCGTACCTTTGTCATTCTTTAGACCGTTGTCTGCTTCGTTTTCAACGGGAGCATTGGTTGGCTTTTCATTCATTTCAGCGTCCATTCCGCCACCTTGAATCATGAAACCATCAATGATGCGATGAAAAATCGTACCGTCATATTGACCAGATTTTACATAGTTCAAAAAGTTTTCTACGGTTTTTGGTGCTTTTTCTTCATTGAGTTCGATAACGATCGCACCCATACTGGTGTCTAGTTCTACTACTGGTGGCATGTCTACCATGTGATATTCCTCTTTGATTGCAGCGCCTTAAATGACGCTGTCAAGTGGTGGGTAAAAAGTTGGTTAATAAAAAGTCATGGGTAGTCTAACGGCTTTTTTAGTCTGTGTCATGTATCAGGCTGTTAATGCGTTCGCAAAAGCTGATAGAATAACGCAACTTTAACTTTTTATTATCATTTTTGATAACCTGTTTTTAATAGTTTGGTTTGAATTTTCCATGATGTGTGATGGCATGCATCGTGAACTGACAATTTGCGTTAGGAGCAATACCCGATGAGTGAGAACTCAAGCAATAATGCACAAAAAGACGAACACAAAAACGACTTTATCCGTAATATTATTCGTGACGATATCAAAGCGCAAAAACAGCAACAGATTGTGACGCGTTTTCCGCCTGAGCCAAACGGCTACCTACATTTGGGTCATGTAAAATCTATCTGTTTAAACTTTGGTGTGGCTAAAGAATTCGACGGCGTGTGCAACCTGCGTTTTGATGACACCAATCCAACGGCAGAAAAGCAAGATTTCATCGACAATATCGAAAACGATGTGAAATGGCTAGGATTTGAGTGGTCAGGTGAAGCGCACCATGCGTCAGGCTACTTTGACCAGTTGCATGCATGGGCAATACAGTTGATTGAACAAGGTGATGCGTATGTTGATTTGCAAACGCCTGAGCAGATGAAAGAAAACCGTGGCTCATTCAATGAGGCAGGCACGCCGTCTCCGCAGCGTGATGCCAGTGTTGAAGAAAACCTAGCGCTATTCAATGATATGAAAGACGGCAAGTATACTGAAGGCAAAGCCGTGTTGCGTGCCAAGATTGATATGGCAAGCCCAAATATGAACATGCGTGACCCTGTCATCTACCGCGTCATGCATCAAGCGCATCATCAAACAGGGGATAAATGGTGCATCTATCCTATGTATGATTTTGCCCATCCGCTCTCTGATGCGCTCGAAGGGATTACTCACTCACTATGTACGCTAGAGTTTGAAGACCATCGCCCGTTCTATGATTGGGTCATCGAAAAAGTTGGCTTTGCCACGCCGCCGCACCAGTACGAGTTCAGCCGCTTGAATGTGGATCATACATTGACCAGTAAACGTAAACTTAAGCAGTTGGTTGATGAAAGTATCGTTAGTGGTTGGGATGATCCGCGTATGCCAACCGTCGCTGGTATGCGTCGTCGTGGTTATACGCCAGAGGGTTTACGTGACTTCTGTGAACGTGTGGGCGTGACGAAAGTAGACAGCGTGGTTGATTTCCGCTTATTAGAGTTTAGTATCCGTCAATCGTTAGAGACGACGACTGCACGTGGCATGGCGGTGCTCAAGCCATTAAAAGTGACCATCACTAACTTTGCAGAAGCGATTAGCAGCTGGGAATCTCTAAAAGCGGATAGCGTCAACGCGCGTTTTGATGATGCCGCTCAAACCTTATGGTTGACTCAGCCGAACCATCCTAATGTCGATATGGGCGAGCGTGAAATCCCATTCACTGAGACGATATATATCGATCAAGGCGATTACGAGATTGTACCGCCAGCAGGCTATAAGCGCTTGTCACCAGAAAAGCCAGAAATTCGTCTGCGTAATACCTATGTGTTGGCAGTGACTGAGCATATTACGGATGAAGCGGGCAATGTGGTCGAGCTAAAAGCCACCATTGATCCGACTACTTTGGGTCAAAATCCCGAAGGCCGTAAGGTCAAGGGTGTTATTCATTGGGTATCGGCCAGTCAAGGCGTTCCAGCAACCGTGCGTATGTATGAACAGCTATTTAGTGTTGAAGACCCAAGCAGCGTTGCTGATGTCCATCAAGCACTGAATCCTAACTCGTTGACTGAACTCAATGCTGTGGTTGAGCCATCACTTGCCAATGCTTATGCTAGCACGCGTTTTCAGTTTGAGCGTGAAGGTTACTTTATCTCTGATAGCGAAGACCACAGCACGGATAAACCAGTCTTTAACCAAATCGTTAGCTTACGTGATAGCTATAAACCTGCTTAATACATAACGAGCAATGCAAACAACGTTTGTTTTGAGACGATACTGAACAATAGTAGTTTGCAAGCCAGCCCATTTCTAGTACGCTAGGGATGGGCTTTTTTGTGCATCTGTAAAGTTGAGTATCGTAATATTTAAGGAAATGAGAATGGCAAAGTTTTTGAACAGTAGTGGTACGACTTATCATTTAGAAGAATTAATTAAAAATGCCTCTGATAGGCTGATTATTATTAGTCCGTATTTAAAGCTTAATGAGCGTATTAAAGAATTATTAGAAGACCGTAATCGTCTCAAAATTGATATTAGAATCGTTTATGGTAAAAATGACCTGCATCCTGAAGAGATAAATTGGCTCAAAAATTTAACATTTATACGTACCAGTTTTTGCAAAAACTTACATGCGAAATGCTATCTGAATGAAAATGAGTGCATCATTACCAGTCTGAACCTTTATGAGTTTAGCCAAGTCAATAATAATGAAATGGGTGTGCTGATTTATCGTAATGAAGACAGTAAGCTTTATGCCGATACTTATGAAGAAGCACAGCGCATCATCCGAATCAGTGACGAAGTGAGAATGTCACTTGAAAAAGTGACTGAAATTGAATCCGGAGTCGATGCTAAAACGGATAATAAAGCAGCGCCTAGTCATACTGCGGTGAACACTAACGCTAATACAACGGTAAAATCTACGACAGAAGCGGCGACGCCGAATTACTCTAGATTGACGACTGCCAAGCTTGCTAAAGAGCTGGGGTTCAAAACTCAGGCATTAAATGATAAGCTGCTTGCAGCCGGTTATTTAGAAGCGCAAGATGGTGAATTGATATTGACTGATGCTGGACGTGCAGCTGGCGGCACTAGCAAAAAGGGCAAGTTTGGTGAATTTTGCTTGTGGGATGCAGGGATGGTCATCTAATTAACCCTCTAGGAATATACGGGTTTATTTATTGCCAAATGGAATAACCGCATTACAATCGTTCACAAGACATTCATAACCAGTTTGCTAAGATAAGATAGAATTTCTGCTGACGTGCTTTGCGTTATTGTGTAGTATCTGACTGAGTATGTTGATAATAAGAAGTACGTTGATAATAATAGAGAGTGTGGATATCTTTGGATACTAGCACTCATCACTAACAAAGCTAAGGAATCAAGCATGGCACATTTACGTTTAGGCGATACCGCACCGAATTTTGATGCAGCAACCACAGAGGGTGATATCAATTTCCACGAGTGGGCAGGCGATCATTGGGTGGTGTTTTTTTCGCATCCAGCCGATTTTACCCCAGTATGTACCACTGAGCTTGGTCGCGCCGCTGCCCTTAATGGCGAGTTCCAAAAGCGCAATGTCAAGCCGATTTGTATCTCTGTCGATAGCTTAGAAGACCACAAAGCATGGGCGAGTGATATCGGTGAGACCCAAGGGACCGAGCTGAATTTCCCAATCATCGCTGACCCGAATAAAGAAGTCGCTGAGCTGTACGACATGATGCATCCAAATGCCGATAGCACGCATACCGTACGTAGTGTCTTTATCATTGATCCAAGCAAAAAAATCCGTTTAACTTTAACGTATCCTGCGAGCTGTGGTCGTAACTTTGACGAGATTCTTCGCGTTATCGATGCTCTGCAACTGTCTGACGAATATAGTATCGCGACGCCAGTAGACTGGAAAGATGGTGATGACGTGATCATTCCACCAAGTGTGAAAAATGAAGATATTGCTGCTAAATACCCTAAAGGTTATACAGAGGTTAAGCCTTATCTACGTACCACACCTGCACCAAATAAGTAAGTTGAGCGTACTTGCCCTGTGATAATAGATATTAAGCCCTATAGCGTTACGTTATGGGGCTTTTTGCTGTTCGTATAACAACTAGCGTTAGGTTTTACTATAGTTAAAGAATTCTAAAATGGCTACAAGGCGGCTGATTTCAGATTGTACAAGTAGGACATCTAGGGACGATAATGTTGTAGCGGTTTAGCCGTTCGCTGACTATATGATGGCAAAAGAACCATAGATTATGTCTAGGTAATAGCGTCTTTGAATGATATATTTTTAATGAGCGTTATCTACTATAAAAACCAATAGTACCCATTTGCTTTTCAACCCATATTTTAAGGAGTTTGCCATGAAAAAACTATACGTCACCCGTACTGCACCGAATCCGCGCAAAGCACTTATTTTATTAGCATCAAAAGGCATCGATGTTGATGACATGGACGATATTGATGTCATTGATATTGACTTTGCTGCTAATGAGCAGAATTCAGATGAATTCACTGCAATGAACCCGATGCGTACTGTTCCAGTCTTAACCTTGTCTGATGGTACCGTACTAAATGACTCACAGGCCGTTTGTGAATACCTCGACCGTGTCTATGGCGAGCGCTCAGTGATGGGTAATGACGTCATACAACGCGCACAAGTTTGTTCCATGCGCCGAATCGCTGAGTTTGAAGTATTGTACAACTTCATGTTGGCATTCCAACACAGCAATCCCGCGAAAGCCCAACGTGTGGAACAAGTGCCAGAGTTTGTTGCTCCATCTATCGCACGAGGGGTCAAAACACTCGCTTATTTTGAAAACATACTAGAAGGCCGTGAGTATTTGGTCGGTGAGCAATTGAGTTTTGCTGATATTGTTCTATACATAGGTTTAGACTTTGGTAAAGTGCTCAAAGTTGATCCCAATGAGCAAGGTGAAAATCTTGCCCGTTTTTATCACATGATGAATGAGCGGTTTAGTATCAAAAATATGGCAAAAGCCAAACCTGCTCATAAAGAGGACTGAGGCAAACACTAAAAATTAAAAATCATCTATAATCAGCGGTCTTAAGTAGTTGATAGTACTGTCAACTACTTAAGACCGTTTTTATGGATGGATGGCACGTAAGAATAATCTGCAAATAGCAGTTACTATGACTACATAAAATTAAACACTTCGTTACAACTACCGTAGGCATCAGCGCTATAGTGGTGAAATCGTTACGATTTTTGTGCTAGATATGGTGTGTTATATGACTCTAAAATTCGTAATTTAGTCTCAAAGAATTGATGGTTTAAAGCTTAGTTTTGCAAAAAGGATAATCACGATGCATGTGAGTAGCCAAAAGGTACGATTGTTATGACATCGTTTATTAAAAAACAGCCTGTTCGTTTGGTGTTGCTACTAAGTATGCTAGCCACCAGTTTGGCATTAAGTGCTTGTCATGGGCCTTCTGACGAAAATGAAGGACCAGATGATACGGATGTAGCGGCTAATGAAGTAGGTGATACAGCTGTTGATAGTGATACTGTTAATCAAGATGCTATTAATACCGATGCGATGGACAAAGAGTTGATAGCCGATAAAATGAGTGTTGAAGATGCAATGATTAGCAATCTTTCACGTTATCGTTGGACACTGATATCTGCAACGGACAGTCATGATCAGCCATTAGATATGTTGATGCAAATCACAGACCAAGTGCGACTGTCACTCAACGAGTATCAGGGTCAGAATACCTTAAACTATAGTGTTGGCTGTAATACCATCAGTGCGACTTATCAGTTGCAAGGTGCCGCTTTGACCGTTGAAGATAGCATGAGCACTAAAATGTCTTGCGGTGATCTTAATAAGGCTGAAGACAACTTAAGTACGTTGATGCAAGGTGATAGCAAACTGGTATTGGCAATGGCTAACGATGCTAGTGTTGATAGTCTTAAAAGTGATACACCAATATTGACACAGACTACCAGTGATGATGATACTTTAGTTTGGCAAGGAAAGCTGACTCCACAAGCCAGATATAATAGTAAGGGCGAGGCTGTATTCTGGGCTGTAAGTGCAGACATGGTAACGTGTTCAGATAATAGCTCACAGATGTGTTTGCGAGTTAAGCCCATTACTTATAACAGCCAAGGCATTAAAACCAATGAAGGTAAGTGGAGCACATTTACTGGTGAAATCGATGGTTATCAGCATGATGGCCAACATGAAGAGGTATTACGTCTACAGCGCTATCGATTAGACGGCAGCGGTACGGCAGAAGAAGATAATTCAAACTCGTCAGATGAAGAATATGCTTATGTGTTGGATGCAGTCATTGAAAGTTCAGTAGTAGAATAGATTCTTTTATTATCGTTATGAATATATTGAGTCAATGATTCAAAAAACACGCGTCCAGATGGTGCGTGTTTTTTTATGGTTGTATAACAGACTCTGTATTTAACGCAAATTGCCTAAGTCTTCTTCCGTTAGACGCCAACGGCCTTTCTTTTTAGAAGCACCACGTCCACGCATAGCGCTATTCAATATCAGTTTGTTCATAGAGTGGCTTGAGTGAGCGTGACAGATGGCGCAGGCGAGTCCATCAGCAGCATCCTGTTGTGGTACCACATCTAGAGACAAGATACGGCAGACCATCTCTTGCACCTGCTCTTTTGCCGCAGCACCATAGCCGCAGACGGCTTGCTTGATTTGGCGAGCAGTATATTCTGATACTTCTAGGTCCAGTGCTACCATAGCAGCAATCGCTGCACCTCGCGCCTGACCAAGCTTAAGCGCAGAGTCTGGATTTTCAGCCATAAACACCTGCTCAATAGCCGTATAAATAGGCTCGTCTGCATATTTCAAATGATGTTGGGTAATCCGTGTTAAACCATTAAAAATACGCTTAAGTCGTTCAGGCATCTCCTTGGTATCCGTACGAATAGTACCTGCATCGATATAAGTCAGTTTGTCGCCGGTTTGTTGAACAATTCCATAACCCGTCATGCGTGAGCCTGGGTCAATCCCGATAATAATGGCCATAATATCCCGTCTTGCTTACATTTTATTTTATATTCAATCCTATATAAATCGGATACGGTGTCAGACTCGCTCAGTCTACTACTCGTAGTACTTTCACTCAAATTCCTTGTATCCAAATTATATTGTACCGACTATATGGCTTAAAAATTAGCCGTAAGTTTGATAGTATAGCAATCAATCCCCATATACATCATATGTTAGCCATCTTAATTTGCATGGCGCTCAATTTATTGGTTTTTATTTTATAGGACGACACTTTATGGGTCAGATAGTTGGTATTGCCATCGTTTGGTTTATTATCGAGATGCTGCTTTGGTATTTGCTTGCTCAGTTTATGAGTGGTTGGTGGGTGTTTATGTGGTTTATCATTGCCGCCGTCATCGGTATCTCATTGCTGCGTAAAGGAATGGCAGCACTCAATCCAATGGCACAGCAGATGAAAGCTGGTGGCATGACGAACCCGTCGATGCGTCCGCAAGAGTCGACCATGATTAAAAGTGTGGCGATGGCAGCAGCGGGTATTTTACTGCTTATACCAGGAGTACTCAGTGATTTGCTCGCGTTATTGGTCGTATTACCACCTGTACAGAAAAAGCTTAAAGACTTTGCCAATAACTATGTTATGAACAATCAGCAAAAAATGATGGAAATGATGGCAAAGCAGATGGGTGGTCAAATGGGCGGCGGTCAAAATCCCTTTGGTGGTATGGGTGGTCAAAACCCATTCGGCGGAGCAGGCGGCACGAATGGCCAAAATCCATTTGGTCAGCAACAACAAAACCCGTTTGGTGATGTGTTCAAACAGCATACAACCGTTGATGGTACTGCTAAAAACATCCCTAAAGATGTAAAGAAAATCACAAAGTCTGCTAACGATGAGTAATAAATAAAATAAATAGCAGGCATAAAAAAAGCCCCTTTCGTCGATGACAAAAGGGGCTTTTTGTTGGTTGTAACCGTATTATCGTAAACTTATTTGTTGTAAATGAAACGGTCAATAACCGAATGAAACAACCGAAGTGCCGCTGTAAGATGGTGACCCATGAACCGTGAAGTTCAGGGCGGATGCGTCATCATCTCTGCAGGTTTCCTGATACACCGCAAGCGGTGCAGGCATACACAATGAGACGATAGGTACCACATCCTGGTAAAGCATTATCGGCTCAGGGAATAAACATCTACTAGCCAACACTTCAGAATATAATTATCTTAACCAATGGATTGAATGATTGCAAGTACGATTTACAGATTGATACGTAGGATTAATGATTACGTGATTCATGTCGAGTTTTAACCATTTTTGAATGATTTAGGATCATATTAGGCGCTTAATTACTAGTTAAAAATAGCGATTTTTCAGCTATTTTGAGATGTGTGTTAATATAGAGGGCTTTAAACTTCCTAGTACAGCATCATAGGCGTTCATTCACTTGAGGAGCGGTAATTCATGACCCATAATCAGCAACAATCAGAATTTATCAACGATAGTCAGGCTCAACTCAATAATAAAAGCGACAGCGATAACAATAAAAAAATACCGCATGTTTTAATGATATTAGATGGTTTTGGGCATCGTGAAGACGATAAGGACAACGCAATTGCTGCTGCCGATATGCCAAATCTAGATAAGATTTATCAGCAGTATTCACACGGATTGATATCTGCTTCAGGAGAAGACGTTGGTTTGCCAGATGGTCAATTTGGTAACTCCGAAGTTGGACATATGAACTTGGGTGCTGGCCGTGTTCTTTATCAAGACTCGACTCGTATCTCTAGTGAAGTGAATAATCGTGAGTTTTATAAAAACGAAGCATTGGTAAATGCTGTAAAAGCGGCAAATGAGCTTGGTGGCAACGTGCACATTATGGGGCTGTTGTCGGACGGTGGAGTGCATTCTCATCAAGATCATATCGAAGCGATGTGCCATTCAGCACTTGTCCATGGCGCCAAAAACGTCTTTGTCCATTGCTTTTTAGATGGCCGTGATACACCGCCAAAATCTGCTGATAAATACATCAATCGTTTGCGTACACATATCGGCAAGCTCAATGAGCACTACGAAGGTGGTCGAGTACAGATTGCGAGTATTATCGGACGTTATTATGCGATGGATCGTGACAACCGTTGGGACCGAGTGCAAAAAGCCTATGAGCTTATCACTGAAGGTAAGGCTGACCGCTTGTCGACCCGAGCCGATGGTGCTGTACAAGCCGCTTATAAAGCACGTGAGACAGATGAATTTATCAGTCCTACTACCGTAATCGGGCGTGATGAAGTGCCATACACGGTTGATGATAATGATGCTTTGATTTTTATGAATTTCCGTTCTGACCGTGCTCGTGAACTTGCACAAGCTTTTGTACTGCCAGATCATGAGTTTTCTGGATTTGCGCGAAATAAGCAACCTAAACTGGCCGCTTTTGTGATGCTGACCAAGTACTCAGACGTTTTGGCGGATAACTCAAAAACCAGTATCGCGTATTATCCAACGTCATTGACCAATACACTTGGTGAATATCTGCAAGATCAAGGCAAGACGCAGCTACGTATCGCAGAAACCGAAAAATATGCTCATGTAACATTTTTCTTTAGTGGTGGACGTGAGGATGAGTACAACGGTGAGACACGTATTTTAGTACCTTCTCCAAATGTGGCTACTTATGATTTGCAGCCTGAAATGAGTGCGCCTGAAGTAACAAATAAGTTGGTAGAAGCGATTGAATCTGGTAAATATGACGTGTTGGTCGTGAACTATGCCAATGGTGATATGGTTGGTCACACGGGTATATTTAATGCTGCTGTACAAGCGGTAGAGGCGTTAGACGTATGTGTGGGTCGTGTGGCGACTGCAGTGCGAGCCGCTGGAGGCGACATGCTAATCACGGCTGATCATGGTAACTGTGAGCAGATGCAGGATTATGACAGCGGTCAAGTACATACTCAACATACCACTGAACTAGTACCTTTTATTTATGTTGGTGGCAAAAGTTTAAAAGTGCGTCATGGCGGTAAGTTAAGTGATATCGCACCAACTATTTTGGCATTGATGGACATCGAAGCACCAGTTGAAATGACGGGTGATAGCTTATTGTTGCCAGCCTCATAATTGGTGACAGATTGTCGTTGTTAGAAACTAAAAAAAGGAAGGATATCTATTATCTTTCCTTTTTTTGATACATTTTGCCTAAGATATTTGCAATACTATTCTAGTTTTAAACATACGCTTGGTGTTATGTTATCAGGCATGTTTGATAAATATATCTATAATAATGATGTTGTACATTCTATTATTTAAACGAGTTGTCCTATGCATTCTATCTATTCTGTGCGACTGTCTCTTTCTAAGCGATTGGGTAAACCAGCGCCGAATTTATCTATCATACCGACTTTTTTTAAGCCTGTATTGATGATAGGTTTACTAGGATTGAGTGCTTTTACTATACAGGCACAGGCAGCAATATTGCCTGAGAACGATGCACGTAACCCTACAGCCAACCTACAACTTATCAGTTTAAACGATGATGAGATAGCTGCCGAAAATGACACTCATAATTTATCAGATATTGCTGATATGCTTGAAGCTGCAGACGATGCTGATGACTCAATAGACAGTGTGCCAGATGAAAGTGCTTTAACTGACGATACGGATGATATCGATACCAGTATTCCGTCTGACGTTGCACAAGTATCACTGAATGCCATTTCTCCAGAGACGCTTAAGACGTTTGTCGCAGTAGTGGATTTGGTGCGCCGCGAATATGTAAATACAGTGAATGATGAAGAGCTATTTAGTAATGCGATGAGTGGTATGCTGACCAAGCTTGACAGTCATGCTGAGTTTTTAGATGCTGAGGCGTACGAAAATCTACGCGCTTTTACGGAAGGTGATGTCGGTGACGTCGGTATCAAGGTCACTTATCAGCCTGTAGTTGGCTACTGGGTAATTACAGACGTTGATGAGGATTCACCTGCTGATAAAAAAGACATCGCTGTTGGTGATTATTTGCATCAAATTGGCGATCTCAAACTGGATGCTAGTAAAGAAAGTAATGATATCAAGCAACTCCTGACTGGGATTGCTGGTACGCAAGTAGATATTGTGACCTCAAGAGCTGGACGCCGCAAACATAGCACTACCTTACAGCGTAATAACAGTCATCCTCAAGTCGTTGAGGCAAAGCTGGTAAATGGCATAGCAGTTATTAAGTTACCTGCTTTTCAAAACAACAGCCGTGAAAAAATGATAGAAAGTTTGATTGACTTAGAGGCACCTGTAACCGGTATTCTGCTAGACATGCGTGACAATCCGGGTGGCGTATTAACATCAGCGGTGAGCGTTGCCAGTCTATTTATGACTGATACTGATGTGGTACAAGTAAAAGCTCGTCAAAGTGACACACGGACTCTATCGACTCAAGGTGCAGCATTATTTGAATCACTGCCAGTTGTTGTTTTACAAAATAGATATTCGGCATCAGCAGCAGAGGTACTGGCCAGTAGCTTACAAACGCAAAAGCGAGCCACGATTGCCGGTGAAGTAAGTTATGGTAAGGGGTCAGTGCAGTCAGTCATCCCGCTCAATGATGAACAAGCCGTCAAACTGACGGTTGCTAACTATATGACAGCATCAGGCAAAAAGATAGATGGTATCGGTGTAAAGCCTGACGTCACATTGTCAGGCAATGAGAGTACATGGGAGCAGCAGGCACTCAAGTTACTACAAGCACAAAAGTTAGGTTCAGGTATTCGTTTTGTTCGAAAGCCTACTCAAAATGATAAGGCCTTAGAGGCCGAAGGTAGCTGATTAAGTAGCCGTTATTCATTATAGATTATGGATAGGCTATAGAGTCGAATCATCACTATAGTCAATTTTCTATAAAAGAGTTGCAACGTTAACCTCGCTTGAAGTATTACAGTTACATCTGCACTCGGTTGCCTTATATACCTCTTAAACTGACTCAACTATATAAAGGTTTATGATTCAGACTCATCCTCAGATATTTCTAACTTTTTCATGCGGTAGCGTAAAGAGCGAAAAGTCGTACCTAATAGTTCAGCAGCCTGAGTTTTATTCCATCCAGTTTTTTTAAGCGCAGTAATAATCAGTTGCTTTTCTTGCTCTTGTAAGTAGGTTTCTAACCCTTGAACGGGCAATTGGCCATCAGATAACTCGCTTAGATTGACCTTTATATTACTTTCTTGCTGAGTAGAATCAGGATTGATGGATGCTTCATCATTATCAGATGTTGTATGGTTTAACATTTCTGTTTGATTGACTGATGAACGCTGTCTCATAGCAGGGAAGTGCTGAGTAGTAGTGCGATAAGGGTGCAGGTTGGTTGGTACTCGTTGTATCTGCGGTGCTATTGCTTCATGTGTTGGTTGGATGGTTTTTTCACCCGCTTCTAGCGTTCCACCCACTACCTTATCTTTTAACTCAGTTTCTGGTATTTGCGCATTACTGATATCAATATCTGTAAGACCTAAGTGATTGACGTCAATGTGTGAGCTCTCTGCTAGAGTCACGGCTCGCTCAAGGATATTGCGTAGCTCACGGACGTTGCCAGCAAAGTCATGATGTTGCAAGCGCTCGCAAGCCTCATTGGTCAATGATGGCGGCGTCTCTAACTGCCATTCATTAGTAATCATGGCCAAAAAATGCTCAGCTAAAACAGGTATGTCGTCACGACGTGCATTTAGAGTAGGGAGTTTTAGTTCAATCACATTAATACGGTAGTACAAATCTTGTCGAAATGCGCCATCTTGTACCAATTGACTTAAGTCTTTATGAGTGGCAGACAAGATGCGAATGTCTACTGGCACTTCCTTAGTATCACCAATGGCTCTTACTGTTTTTTCCTGAATGGCACGTAATAGTTTTACTTGCATTGCGAGCGGTAAGTCTGCTACCTCGTCTAAAAATAGCGTGCCACCGTTTGCTTGTTGGAACAGTCCTTGTTTGTCAGCGACAGCACCAGTAAAGCTGCCTTTTTTGTGACCAAAAAATTCTGACTCCATGAGCTCTGAAGGTATTGCACCGCAGTTAACTGGTACAAAGCTACCATCTCTACGTGGGCTTAAGTCGTGAATCAGTCTGGCAACCACTTCTTTACCTGTACCTGATGCGCCTGATAAAAAAACGGGTGCTTGTGAGCGAGCTAATTTTAAAATAGTTTGTTTCAGAGGATGCATCACGGCAGAATCGCCGATAAGCCTACTGTCTAATATTTTTTGCTCAGGTGAGGATTCAGGTGTAGCACTTGCTGCATGGTCTTGGTGGATAACTTTTAAGGCATTTTCGACCAGTTGGCGTAAGCGCGGTAGCTCAAGGGGTTTATTAACGAAATCAAAAGCACCAAGTTTGAGTGCCTCAATGGCTAAGTCCATACTACCATAAGCAGTAATAACAGCTATGGGGGTGCTAGAGCTATTACTTATTTCTTTTACCAACTCTAGCCCTGACCCATCAGGGAGCTTTAAGTCGGTCAAGCAAAAATCATAGTCATTGTCTTTCCAGAATGATCTTGCTTGTGACAATGTATAGGCCACATCACTTTTGATGCCCATTTTGGTCAAAGTAATTTGCATTAATCGGCACAAATCTACTTCATCATCGACGACTAGCGCGGTTGTTGTCATACATTATCTCATTGTGTTCAATAGCTATAGCCTGTCCTATACAATTCAGTTACGGTGTCAGGAGCGTTCAGTCTACTGTTTGTAGTACTTTCTCTCGCCTTTCTTGTATTTGAATTATCTTAGACCAACTATATAAAATTAAAAAAATAGTACACCTTAAAATCAACATAACTCAGTGGTAAAAATTTTGCCACAGGATAAGACTGCTACTTACAGAACGCTTTTATTCACGTTGTTTTGTTCATCGTGCCATACGTATTAGCCTAGACAGAAGGTGCTATCAAACGAAAGCATGTTTTCTTATGCTCAGGTATATAAAGTAAACGAGTCTGATTGGCCTCACAAAAGGCTTGCGATAAATATAATCCCAAGCCTGTTCCCGCTTGATCTGTAGTAAAAAACGGATTAAATAAATGCTCTAAAATTTCGGCGCTCACGCCAGCACCCTCGTCTAAAACATCGATTATAACATCGTTGTCGGCACAATAAATCTCGATTTCTACATAAGCATGAGGGTGAGCATAGCTACTATAGCGTAGGCCATTATTGATTAAATTGATCAAAACTTGCTCTAACTGATGAGTGTCGAATGATATGGTAGGTTGCGTTTTTACTCGTAAAAAAACGTCATGTCCTTGGAAGTAGTTTTCTAAAAATGTTGGCATCCACTCAGCTAATACGATTGACTGCTGACTTGCTGTTTGCTGGCGTGACAGTTTTAGGACATCCTCTATAATACGATTGACGCGTTTTGTTTGCGCAAATATCATTTTATAAAGCTCATAATTACCGGACAGGTCGACATTTGAGTTACCAACCACTATATTCTCATCTGTGGCATTTCTTTCCTCAATTTCTATCACATCTTCCATTAACAGCTGACTGGCTTGAGAAATAGCCGCTAAAGGATTTCTTATTTCGTGGGCAATACTGGCAGTTAACTGTCCTAGAGATGCTAGCTTTAACTGTTGAGCGCTGGCTTGCTCACGGCGTAAATCTTCTAGCATTATTAGTTTGCTACCATCCTTTAATGGAATGATATATACGCGTAGTTTGCCGAATATAGAGGCATTTGCTACTGCAGGTAGGTCGTAAGTAAAGGTACAAGATTGTCCTGCTGAGACGGACAAACAGGCATGCAAGAGTTGCGTATGTTGTTTGCTAAGCTGTTGCTCAAAGTTGGTTAATAGTTCAGTGTAGCTCTCATGTCGTGTACTATCTAACTCGTCAGATGCGCTTGGCAATGGTACCGATGAATTGTAGGGGAGGCTGAGTAATTGATGCGCTGCAAGGTTGGCTAAAACGACATGCTGCTTGTCGATGACGATGACACCATTAGCCATCTGCGTGATAACTTCTTGATTGATAACGTTCAGTCGTTCTACTTCTTTAGCATGACTCGCGGCTACTTTTTCTAGCTGTACTAAGCGATAGGAGATCGACCAACTTAATCCACCAACTGCCAAAAAACTGGCGGACATTAGTAAAGCATTGCCTAAATTAGCCAAGTTCATACTATTGGCAATGGCATAAAAAAATTGCTGATAAATGACGAAAATAATAGCAAGTAGCGTAATAACTAAGGCTTGTGAGCTGTGTAACAGCATAAAGCTAGCTGCTACTACTACCATATATAGCATGGTCAGCTGTAAATCAGGTGCGCCAGCTGAATAAAGCAATAAGCTCAATATAGTAACGTCTAAGACCAAGCCAAAGGCCAGCTGACGTCGCATCTTTTTATGCACTACATAAAATAGCCCAAGCAAGATTAGACTCAGTAAAATATAAAAACTTAGGACAGTTTGTTGCAAAAAGCTTGGTAGAGAGGCGATATTGCCAGTCTGAGCAGTGATATACACCATCAACATAGAAAATAGGCCAACGATGAAGCGGTAACTGCTATAGATTAGCCCTAATCTGCGTAACTGTATTAGCGGAAGGGTTTCATCTTGATGTAAATAATCAGTAATAGCAGACTTCATAAATTGACCATAGTAAAGAAGAGGTGGCTAAACGATTTATGGTTGAATAAGACCGTGACGAATGGCCAAATGAGTCAATTTGACATCACTATCAACACCGACTTTTTCGTAAATACGATAGCGATAAGTGTTAATGGTTTTCACACTGACGAATAGCTGATCAGCTATCTGTTGAGGGCTTTGACAGTTAACCACCATCATGGCCACTTGTTTTTCACGGTCACTTAATAGATCAAATGGTGAGTTAGCATTATCTGATAACAGCACATCGGCCAATTGTTCGGCAACAT
Organism: Psychrobacter sp. NZS113; assembly: GCF_015864825.1. Taxonomy (GTDB): domain Bacteria; phylum Pseudomonadota; class Gammaproteobacteria; order Pseudomonadales; family Moraxellaceae; genus Psychrobacter. Next base: position 302,097 of record NZ_JADYWL010000003.1, on the reverse strand, counting down.
CTTGGCTAAAATAGCGTCCGCCTTGATAAATCTTCTTAACAGCTCTTATCATCTCATCAAGAGGTGTGCCTTTAGTAATATAACCATTCACACCTGCTTTGATAAGCATCGACGGATAAGGCTGTGCGGACATGCTACTGACGGCTAATATTTTGACACCTATATCAAGCTGAATTAAGCGTTTGGTTGCTTCTAGTCCACCGATATTGGGCATGTTGACATCAAGCAAGACCACATCAGGACGCAGCTGTTTAGCCAACCTAATAGCCATATCACCACTGTCAGCTTCGCCGACAACTTCGATGTCGATACTGTCTGATAGCATGCGGCTAATACCCATTCTGACCAAATCATGATCATCTACTACCAATACTTTAATCATAACGATACTCTTTATTTTTTGTCAAAATGAAGGTTTAACTGATGCTGAATGAAAAGTAATTTCAAGTCATCTTAGCCATTTTCTAATCTTGGAACGCAATATACTGCTAACATATTATGTCGTTATTGCTACGTAATATAACAAAATATGAATGGTTGCTTTGTTAACAGTCAACCTATGTTTCTAAAATGTGAAGCAATGTTTCTATAGTATAAAGTGGTTGTAGCGAAATTTGAATTAGGTCAAAATAAACTACTAAATCAGTTTGATAGATTAAACTTAAATGCAAACCATGATACACTAAAAATACAAAAACTCTATATGAGTACTTACAAACACATCCATAAAGGCTACGTACGTTTATGACGTCAGGCAGGGCATAACTGACGTGATAACGACAGCAGGGGGCATAATGAAGCAACTACCATTAACCAAACAGCAATTAATCGCTGCTATGATTTCATTGAGTTTGGGCAGTGCTGCACAAGCTGCACTTACAATTAATGGTAGCACTGATACTGGATCTAGTGCTCGCATGAGTTGGGGCGGTGCCGACAGTCTATCTGAAGCACGTAACATCATGTACAAGTCTAACAGCTCTACTATCAAAAAAATTGATAACGGCTCTGGCACGACTACTTCTAACAGTTTTGGTAGTAGTAACAATAGTTACAATACCACCTACCGCGGTGCATTCGGTAGTAGTGATATGATCCCTATTAGTACTGATTCTCGCAGTGTCGCTGTCATTGACGCTGAGACTGGTGAGTCTATTTATGAAAAAGATGCCGATGTTGCGCGCCCGATGGCCAGTATTACTAAAGTAATGACGGCTATGGTGGTACTTGATGCTGGTCTCGATATGCGTGAAGAGATTACTCTTGATCCAGAAGACTTCGTCGGTCCTAAGCGTGCAAGCTCGAACCTAAAATCTGGCGATCGTATGAATCGTGCTGAAATTTTATTAATGGCATTGATGAAATCAGAAAACCCTGCTGCAAAAAGTCTAGCCCGTAACTATCCAGGTGGCTATAATGCCTTTATGCGTGCGATGAACCGTAAGGCTCAAGACTTAGGCATGACGACCGCTTTCTTTGGTGACCCAACTGGTCTTGATAAGCGCAACGTTGCTTCGCCAAAAGATCTTGTGAAAATGGTACGTGCTGCTGGTAATTATGATGTGATTCGCCGTTTCTCTACTACTAAGAGCTATGACTTCTTTGTCTCAAACTACTCAAGTGGCAACCGCACTTATAAAGCCAATAATACCAGTAGCTTGGTTAGAGACGGCAGTTATCCAATTGGTATCTCAAAAACAGGGTTTATCAATGAAGCGGGTCGTTGCGTCGTGATGGAAACGCGCGTGAATAACCGTCCAGCGATTATCGTGATCTTAGGGGCGAACAGCTCAGCCACGCGTTGGGGTGATGCCAAAAATATTCTTAACAGTTTAGCGACACGTCGCACAGTGTAAGCTTATTGGTTTGGTACTTATAAAGAGGCTGTTATGTGATATAACAGCTTTTTTATTGTGTGGAAATTACGGACAAATTATATGATTCAGTCATCAAATTTTTTAACGCCAAAGCTATACTTATTGACCAATGATGATGAGTTTTCACTTCTCTATCAAAAGTTAGAAGCAGCATTAGCAACTGGCTTAATTGCGCTACTACAGATCAGGCGCAAGAAGATACTTGCGTTACCTAATGGCGAGTCGCAACTGTACGAAGAGGCGCTACAGATAGTTGATTTGGCAAATACGTATAACGTTCCCGTTGTTATAAATGATGATATTAACTTGGCAGCGAAGCTTGGTGTCGGTGTACATCTAGGTCAAAAAGATGGCAGTGTTCGTGATGCACAAAAGTATTTAGCACCGAACCAGATTATTGGTCGCACTTGTCATTGTGAGTCAGCGTTAGTCGAAGAAGCAAAAAGCGATGGCGCAAGTTATGCTGCAATGGGCGCAGTCTTTACTTCTACAACCAAACCAAATGCCGATATCGTTTCACATGAGCAGCTTGTTACCGGTTGTCAGCAAGGCATAGACATGTGCGTGATAGGTGGTCTGACGGCTGAAAATGTCTCGACTCTAGCAGGATTACCTATTAAATATGTCGCAGTAGTAGGCGATATCATGGATTTACCAGTAGTGCAAATCGCTAAACGTTGCCAACAGTGGCAGCAGGCATTTTCTGAGTGGGAAAAACCTGCTCTATAGTCTATTTATTGAAAATAGAACCTAAACGTTATTCAGCATGTTCCATACATAGTGTGGCGTAGGGTAGGGCTTCTAAGCGTTGTACTTCGATTTGCTTGCCACATACCTCACACTCGCCATATGTGCCTTTTTCGATACGGCTTAAGGCATTGTCGACATAAATTAAGCTTTGGCGTGCTTCGCCCATGAGGTTCTTGCGCATGTCATTTTGACGATATGAGATGGCTTGATCTTCCCAGTGCTCGTTTAGAGAATCTTGTGGGTGTTGAATATGGTCTTCAATTTTATCGATTCGAGTCTCATACTCGTTTTTTAGTGCTAATAGGTTTTGTTTGGTAGTCTCTAAATTGATGCTCATTATATTCTCCTAAGGATGGGTTGTTTTTATTATCTACAATTCTATCGTAGAGACGCTGACGGTTGAGTGCCACCACAAAATGTTACTGGGCCTTTAATAAGAGCCAAATAACAAGGTTCAAAGAATAAGGGTTGAGTTTTTGGTAGGTTCCGTATGAGCTTTAGATAGAAAACTGGTAGAATACACGGCCGTTAATTTTTGCATAAACAGATATGTTGATAATCGAATAATAAACATAAAGAATTATCACAAAGGTAGCGCTTGGTTTAAGAAAATAAAGATCAACATAGATAACAGTTGGTCGCCCCTCTTTTATAAAAAATATGTAATAACACATGTTATAGCAATAGCAACCGTAAATTAACCAACAGATTGATGTATAGGAGCAGGTAATGAATTTTTTGCGTATGAGTGAGCTGAACTTAACGGATAAAGTCGTGTTAGTCCGAGAAGATCTAAACGTACCTATCAAAAATGGTAAAGTTACGAGTGCTGCTCGTCTGCAAGCAAGCCTACCTACTATAAAAATGGCACTAGAAAAAGGGGCAGCTGTTATTGTTTGCTCACATCTAGGACGTCCGACTGAAGGCAGTCCTGAAGCAATATATTCATTAGCACCTGTTGCTGACTATTTAAGCGAAAAATTAGCAGCGCCAGTGAGCTTGAATCGTGATTATTTGACGCAAGGCGCTTCTATCAAAGCTGGTGAAGTCGTACTACTAGAAAACGTGCGTTTCAATGAAGGCGAAAAGAAAAACGATGCCACTTTAGCAAAAAAATACGCAGATTTATGCGATGTGTTTGTGATGGATGCTTTTGGTACGGCACATCGTGCGCAAGCATCAACAGAAGGCGTTACTCAAGCCATGCGTCAAGCGGGCAAAACAGTTTGCGCAGGCCCTTTGTTAGCTGCTGAACTTGATGCACTGAGCCTAGCACTTGAAACGCCAGCTCAGCCTATGTTGGCTATTGTTGGTGGATCGAAAGTATCGACAAAATTAGAAGTTTTGCATAGTTTGGCAGAAGTATGCACACAGATTATTGTTGGGGGCGGTATTGCTAATACTTTCTTGGCCGCTCAAGGTCATAGTGTTGGTGCGTCATTGTATGAAGCAGATTTAGTAGATACGGCTCGTGACATCATGAGTAAAACTGAAATTTTACTACCTGAGTATGTCGTCGTTGCTGATAAAAACGACATCGACTTTGCTGACTTTACTGGCTCGTTACAACAAGCCACGGCGACGATTAAGTCTGTCGATGCAATTGGTGACAATGACATGATATTGGACATCGCACCAGAGAGCGCAAAACAGCTTGCCGATGCGATTATCAATGCGAAGACTATTTTATGGAACGGCCCAGTGGGTGTGTTTGAAGTAGATGCTTTCGGCCAAGGTACGCATATAGTGGCGAATGCTGTTAAAGATAGCCAAGGTTTTTCAATTGCTGGCGGCGGCGATACGTTGGCAGCAATCGATAAATATCAAATTGCTGATGATGTCAGCTATATGTCAACGGGTGGCGGTGCATTCTTAGAATTTGTAGAAGGTAAAGTGCTTCCGGCAGTTGCAGCGCTGCAAATTGATGCTTAATTAAGTCTATGCTACCGAGCCGTTTAGTAACATTAGACGTACAACTAATGTTAAGCATCTAAGGTAGGCTATCGACATAATGTGATGGCTAGTGCTTTTTTAGTCTGTCTTCAGACCAATTATAAGCAATAGTCATTGATTATTAAGTCATTATTATTTGTATCTATACTGAAAATTATTATTGCATGTGTTATTTGCACTCTATAAAATAGTGCCACCATGTATTTTGACATGTTTTATTTACGAGAGGTTTATTATGTTAAAACGTCATTTGTTACTTGCTAGCGTACTTGCTGGTACTTTTGCAGTTACTGCATGTAGCCAACAGACAGAAGAAAACGCTGAAGCGACTACTGAGTCTGCTGCTGACGACATCTCTGCTGAAACTGAAGCGACTGCTGCTGACGCTGAAGCGGCTGCTCAAGACGCTGGTACTGAAGTTGCCGAAGGCGCAGAAACTGCTGGTGCTGCTGCTACAGATGCATTGCAAAACACTGGTGATGCTATCGCTGAAGGTACTAGCACTGTCGTTGAAGGTACTGCTTCTGCGGTATCTGAAGGCGCTACTGCTGTTGCTGAAGGTGCGGACGATATCGCTGTTGACGCTGAGCAACAGTACTAAGTTAAGTAGTAAGCTAAGTAATAAGTCACTTCATTACTGATTTATTGACCTGCTATTGATTGATAGAATAAATTAATAGGTTAGTAACGAACATAGATTTCTGTATTATAAGCCTCATGATATATTAGAAAAGCCTTGGTGATTGCCAAGGCTTTTTGCGTTTCTTATTTTTAATTTGAAGCTTTATATGAACTAACTTATTAGCTGATTATTTACAGAATGAGCCAAAACGAAGCATAGAGTAAACATATAAACAAATAGTCAGGCAACGACTACGAAGACAGAGCAATTTTTGTTATAATCATCGCGTATTCATTGTCCTGAAATGATTCACTATTATGCTGATTGACAGTGCTATTACTGTTATCAAGCAAAGTTTTTTGCTAATGGCTTTAAAAGCCGTCATTTCAAGAGCTATTTTTTAAAATACTATTCAAAACTCAATCAGAGAGCGTTTTATGGCCTTAATATCTTTACGTCAACTTCTAGATCATGCCGCTGAACACAGCTATGGTGTTCCTGCCTTCAACGTCAATAACCTAGAGCAGATGCGTGCAATTATGATGGCTGCAGATGCCTGTGACTCACCTGTTATTGTCCAAGCTAGCGCTGGCGCACGTAGTTATGCAGGGTCAGCATTTTTGCGTCACTTGATTATTGCTGCTATCGAAGAATGGCCACATATTCCAGTCGTTATGCATCAAGATCATGGCATGTCACCAGCGATTTGCCAACGTTCAATCCAGCTTGGCTTTTCATCAGTGATGATGGACGGCTCACTTGGCGAAGATGGTAAGACGCCAATGGATTATGATTATAATGCTAGCGTGACTCGTGAAGTTGTCAAAATGGCCCACGCTTGCGGTGTTTCTGTAGAAGGCGAGATCGGTTGCTTGGGTAGTCTTGAGACTGGTATGGCAGGCGAAGAAGATGGTTCTGGTGCAGAAGGTGTATTGGATCATGAGCAACTATTGACCAGTGCTGACGAAGCTGAGCAGTTTGTTAAAGACACCAATGTCGATGCGCTAGCTATTGCTATCGGTACGAGCCACGGTGCGTATAAATTCACGCGTCCACCGACAGGCGACATCCTGTCTATTGAACGCGTAAAAGAGATTCATGCCCGTATTCCTAACACGCATTTGGTCATGCATGGTTCGTCATCAGTACCGCAAGAGTGGCTAAAAGTCATCAATGAAAATGGCGGCAATATTGGTGAAACTTATGGCGTACCTGTTGAGCAAATCGTTGAAGCGATCAAGCATGGTGTCCGTAAGGTTAATATCGATACAGATTTACGCTTGGCCTCAACAGGTGCTATTCGTAAATTTCTTGCAGAAAACCCGAGCGAGTTTGATCCACGTAAATACTTCAAAGCATCTATGGTCGCAATGTCAGATATTTGCACCAATCGTTTTGAAGCTTTCGGTTCTGCAGGTCAAGCGCATAAAATTCGTCCAACCAGCCTTGAAGGTATGGTAAATTTTTACCAGTAAAATTTGTCTGGTAAAAAAATAGCGGACAATGAAGTGGCAGCTGATGTTATTTATGCTGATGTCGTTTATACAATAACCTATATAAGAGGTAGTAAGTGATGATCGGATTGATTACCGGACAAGTGCAATACTTAATGGCACCAACCGCCTGTATCATGACTACCTCTGGTGTTGGTTATGATATTGAGCTGCCATTGCCCTCATTTTGTCAGCTACATCTCAATGAGCAGGCGAGTATTTGGACGCATTTTCATGTGCGTGAAGATGCGCAGCTGCTATATGGATTTATCGATCGCAAAGAGCGTGACGTCTTTCGTCAGTTGATTAAAATCAATGGCGTTGGTGCAAAAATGGCCTTGGCTATGTTGTCTGCGATGTCAGCAGCTGAGCTCAAAATGCACGTTGAGCAGGATTCAGAGATAGCCTTGACTCGTATTCCAGGTATCGGTAAAAAAACGGCACAACGTTTGCTGATTGAACTAAAAGACAAACTGAAAAATATTGAAGTGGATAATAGCAATTTAGAGTTCGCTATTCAGCCTGCTGAGGTTTCTGCCGAAGACAATATCATCGCTGAAGTAGAAGGCGCTTTGATTAGCTTGGGCTATAAAGAAAAAGAAGCTCAGCAAGCCATTAAAGCTGCTAAGAGTAACGGTGATGTCTTTGCAGATACGCAAGGGTTGTTAAAAGCCACGTTACAGCAGCTATCAACGTTTAAGTAATTTTAGCTGCTGTTGCTATTAATAGTTGTATCAGAAAGTATTAAACAAATAAGCGACATTAATTGTCGCTTATTTTCGTTTTGGCAGATAACTTTTGATGTTTTGCATGACTTATAGGTGGCGTTTGGTTATGCTATTTATTACCTAATTTTTTAATATAATGATAAAAACTATGATGCAAGATCGTTTGATTAATCCACTAGAAGGTGCAGGGGATGCTCCTGATTCCAATATTCGACCAGCATTATTGGCCGAATATATTGGTCAACCAGTCGTACGTGAGCAGATGGAAGTGTTTATTGGTGCAGCGCGAGGCCGTAATGAAGCGTTAGATCATACCCTTATTTTTGGCCCGCCAGGTTTAGGTAAAACCACGCTTGCTAATATTATTGCTCGTGAAATGGGTGGTAATCTACGCTCGACCTCAGGACCAGTGCTTGAGCGTCCAGGTGATTTGGCAGCCATGCTGACCAATTTAGAAGAGGGTGATGTACTCTTTATTGATGAGATTCATCGATTGAGCTCAGTCATTGAGGAAATACTATATCCAGCAATGGAAGATTTTCAGCTGGATATTATGATTGGTGAAGGGCCTGCTGCACGTTCTATTAAGCTTGATTTGCCACCGTTTACCTTAGTGGCAGCGACCACTAGAGCAGGGCTATTGACCTCACCGTTACGTGATCGCTTTGGTATTGTACAACGATTAGAGTTCTATAATATCGCTGACCTCACGACGATTGTCAGTCGAGCAGCACGTTTGATGCGTGTACCTATGAGTGAAGATGGCGCGGTAGAGATTGCCCGTAGGGCGCGTGGTACACCAAGGATAGCCAATCGCCTATTGCGCCGTGTACGTGATTATGCTGAAGTCAGGGGCGATGGTAGTATCAATGGTGCGATTGCTGGCAGTGCGCTAGATATGCTAGCCGTTGATAGACGTGGTCTTGACCATTTAGACAGACGTTATATCGAAATATTACACGAGCGCTTTGATGGTGGTCCTGCTGGAGTAGAAGCGGTGGCCGCAGCTATGGCAGAGGATCGCGGCACGCTTGAAGACGTTATTGAGCCGTATCTGATTCAACAAGGTTACGTACTTCGTACGGCACGTGGTCGGGTATTGACCCAAATGGCTATTGATCAAATGCTATAGTATTCAGTATAAGAAATGCGCCTGATTCTCATGAGAAGCAGGCGCATTTCTTTGTTTAAGTCTAAAGTTACGAGGCTTTTTCTGAACTAAGTAAATAAAAGATAAAGCTGGTCTTTAAGCTAAAATTCGCCAAACAACTACTAAGACAGCCAGTATATAAAATATAGGTGATAGCCAGCCGATGACTTGCGTAGCAATAGCAATAAATATAGCAAACCCTGCCAGTGCTAACCAGTCACGGCGACGGTCATTGAGCATGTCAGCACGAATTTGCTGTATTTCACGTAGTTGACTGTCTTGACGCGATCCTTGTGAAGCAAGACTTTGTAAGCCTTGATCCAACAATTTTGGAATATCAGTGGTAGACAGTAATATCTCAGGTAATTGCTGGCGTAGCTGTTGTAAGTTACGCATAGGGTCTAGCTGCTCTTTGATCCAGCTGCTTAAAATTGGCTTGGCAAGTGACCAGATATCAAGATCAGGATATAAGTCGCGACCCAATCCTTCAACATGTACCAATGTTTTCAGTAATAGCATGAGTTGCGGTGGAATGCTCATATGATGGCGGCGTGCAATATCTAGAATCTGCATCAGAACACCAGCAAAGTCGATATCATTAATGGATTTTTTTAGCATTGGCCCAACGGTGCGCTTCATATCGCGCATCAAGGCGTGTTTGTCAGTATTTGGCGGTATCCAACCTGCTCGGCTCACAATATCAACCATTGCCGTAAAGTTGTCATTCATGACTGCCAACAGCATACGCGCGACGATGAGTTGATCGTCCTTCGATAAAGTGCCCATGATGGCACAATCTAGTCCGATATAACGTGGCTCATGACCTAAATCGACCGCTGCCATACCTGCATGTAGTGTTTGAACTGGCGGCGTCTCTACGAATACATTACCCGGATGCATATCAGCATGAAAGAAGTTATCACGGAAAACTTGGGTAAAAAATATCGTTAAGCCTTTTTTTGCCAGTGCCGCACGGTCATAACCCAGCTGATCAAAAACCTCAACCTGCGAGATGGGAACGCCTTGAATACGCTCCATCACCATCACATTTTTGGCCGCATCATAGACTTCAGGTACATACATCAATGCTGAACCTAAGAAGTTATTGCGCATTTGGGTAGTATTGTCTGCTTCAAGGGTTAAATCTAGCTCGTTAAGCATGACTTGCCGATAGTCTTCGACAATATCAATAATATGTACAGCACGTGCCGCTTCGATACGAGCAGACGCCCAGTTGGCTAATTCACGTAGTAGCTCAAAGTCAGCAACAATGGTGGTACGGATATCGGGACGAACCACCTTTACGACGACTTCACGGCCATCATGTAGGGCAGCAGTATGAACTTGAGCGATAGAAGCGGCTGCCAGTGGTTTGATGTCAAAGCGTGCAAACAAGGTTTGGATAGATTGTCCAAGACCGTTTTTATTATCTTGAATTTGTGCAATAGCAATCTCAGCATCAAACGGTTTGACTTTGTCTTGTAGCTGAACCAGTTGCTCAATAATCTCAGGTGGCACCAAATCACGACGCGTAGAGAGCAGCTGTCCAAGTTTTAAAAACAGCGTGCCCATATCTTCAAGCGCATATTTAATCGCATTTGGTTGATGTTTTTTACCCCAAGCAGCTGGATGCATACGGATTAGACGTGCTAAAGGTTGCAGCTGCGGTGCTTCTTCGACCGAAAAATGGGTATCAATGCGATACGTAGCGGCAATACGCCAAAGCTCAAATAAACGGGCGCGATGAGATAATAGCATGTGATATATGTACTCTAAATAAAGTCAGAAATAGGGTAGGCGTAGTGATTGTCTATTGATGAAATGAGTTATTAAGGAAGCGTACTTGTTCATCCTTGATAGCCGCGAGTTTGGCCTCTTCACGTTCGACATCAGCACGTAGCTTTAGGAGTTGTTGCTTGAGGTCATTTACTTCTGCCGTCTCAGCAGGATTAGGAGCGCTATTGCCCGCTACATCATTTGCCCAATCACTGACATCGTTAAAAGCACGCTTAGCACCATGACGCCAGCTACCTTTGAGCTGCGAGATAAGCAGATGCAACTGACTCGCCATAGGTCTACCAATGAATGGTTCAAGTTGTCCGGCAACATCAGGATCAAAGCCTGCAACCAGCTGTTTGAGCTGCATCAGCACTTTATAATCACCAGCGATAGGCAGATTGCCCTCAGTGCCACGCATCAGGTTGAGCAGTTGAGCGGGGTTTTCTACGGTAATGGTACACTCTGGCTGACTATGACCCAGACGTGCTCGTTCCATACTGGCTTTTTGGCGTTCATTCATCTGACCACTTGGCTCAAATATGCTATCGGTCGTGACAGGCTCAAAGCGTAAACGCTCGTGAGTAAACAGCACATCTAGATTGATTTCAGGCATGCCCATATTCAGTCGTAACACTTTGCCAGCCAGTGGTGCTAGACCTGCTTTGGTAATCTCATCACTAGCAATGGCAAGGTTGATCAGCTTTTCGGCACCAGCTAATAGGAGGACAGTCAGCATAAGGCTCTCGCATTGTTAAATGAGCGCCTCTGCATTAGCTGCATCAGCGCATAGTATGTTCGTGTCAGGCTCAATAAGGTCTGACTAATCGTACTTTATCGTTATGCTTTAAAGCCACGATGTACAGCAACGATACCAGCAGTTAGGTTATGATAATCACAATTTTCAAAGCCCGCTTGTTGCATCATTTGTTTCAGGGTTTGCTGATCAGGGTGCATGCGAATCGATTCTGCTAAATACTTATAGCTTTCTGAATCGTTGGCGATGATTTTACCCATCAATGGTAGCGCGGTAAAAGAGTATAGGTCATAGGCTTTCGATAATGGTTCAAAGACAGGCTTCGAAAACTCTAGTATTAATAAACGACCGCCCGGCTTCAACACACGGTACATGGCTTTTAGCGCAGCATCTTTGTCTGTGACATTACGCAGACCAAAGCTAATGGTTACTAAATCAAAGCTTTCATCATCAAAAGGCGCAAGTGTCTCAGCATTGGCCAATACGAAATCAACGTTATTACAGCCAGCATTGATCAGGCGCTCACGACCCACTTCCAACATGGCAGCGTTGATATCGGATAATACCACGTGCCCGTTTCTACCAACTTCACGGCTAAAGACTTTAGCCAAATCTCCAGTACCGCCCGCGATATCAAGCACATGCTGACCTGAACGTACACCTGATAAGCTTATTGCATAACGCTTCCACAGACGATGGATACCGAAAGACATTAGGTCATTCATAATGTCATATTTTTTGGCAACAGAGGTAAAGACATCAGCCACGCGCGCCTGCTTTTCTGCTTTGTTAACTGTTGTATAACCAAAATGCGTTTCTTCTTCGCCATCAGTGTCAGACGTATGCGGGTTATTGATGTCATCACGCTGATTGAAAAGCGTTTGTTTGGCCGCTTCTACCTTTGCAGAGACATTTTCTAAGGTGCTATTGGTATTATTAATGGTGTCATTGGTTGGCATAGTGGTTTGTTGGCCTTGTGGTGTTCCGGTTGGTAAGTCTTGGACTTGCGTGAAGTCATTGCTCTTTACACTATTATTGTGGTTTTTTACATCTGTTATTGGCACTGTTTCTACGTTCGCAGTTTGTGCTGCTAGTACTTGGGCTGTGATATTTTGATTGTTGGCGATACTATTTTTTACCAGCTGATCTTGTAAATGACCGTTGGTTGTCGTTGGTTGGTCGAGATGTGTGTTTTTATTATTTGTAGTATTGGTCATGGTATTGTCCTATCGTTCATTTTTATGATTGTATTTCTAAGAGATATAAGATGGCGATGAGTCAGGTGTAATATGTATTCTATGATACACCAAACGTCATTGGCTTACCGCCATTATCCGTATCATGGACTTGGTCAATAATTGTCAGCTCACGCTCACAAAAAGGCTCAATAAAATCACTCACACTTTTGAGTGGCTTCATGGCTTTAAACCCTGTATCAATAAAGTCGTAAAGTGGCTGAAAATTATAGCGATACGCAGTGCCTTTAGCTAGGGCAAAGGCTTTTTTGAGCATAAACGAGTTCAAGTGCTTATCAGTGCGGTAGCAGACATCTTTCAGGTTACGAATCTGTACTCGGCGCTCATCAGCTTCATCGACAGCACGATATGCAGCAAGCATATTGTCTTCGTTGACTGGTAACGCTTCAGCAAGCAACCACTGCGCCAAATGCAAATCTAGCTCAATCGCTAAAATTGCTGCTTGGATGCCCATACTGCCCGCTTCTAGCGCAGACTCTTTAGCTAAGCGCTCAAGTTTTTGAGCTTTGGGTAGAATGCGTGCTAACTGCTTAGCCAGTAATTTGAATTCGTCACCACCATACAACTGCGTCAGAAAATAATCTGCCATCAGCTGGTTTTTTGGCTGTTCAAAGAGGTCGCTGTGCGTGTGTTTAATCCGTGTTTGTTGCCATGACTGTACGTCTTTGAGCTTGGCATCTAACGCCAAATCTTCATGATAGGGCAGCGCCCAAAAACGTGTTAAATGCTGTTGTAAATCGGCTAAAGCGGCCATAGTACGTAAACCTACAAATAAGTAAAAGTGGTAAAAAATATAATCAAACTGATAATTTATACTTAGTGTCTTACACTGATAGACAGTTATTAAACCATGTATCCAAGATTGTGTTCACAATAAAAGAAAATAAAGTAGAATACAAATGTCAAACTGTTACATAGCATCGTTATTTACTCGATTAATCGAATGCTATGATTAAAAAAATGCGTTTTAAATCATAGGATGATTTTGGTTATGAGTAAAAAAAGTAATACGACTGAACCAACCGCACTAGAGTCAGTCAGTGCGCAATTTAGTGAGCAGGTTGTCGATCAGCGTCTGACGCCAAACCCTCTCAGTCAGTTTTCTATGGATACAGATTCGCTGAGACTGGCCTTGGTTACCGCTCAATACGCTCTACGAGCAACGCGGCAACAAACACCGCCCACTCTCAATAAGCCAACAGGTTTATTAGTATTGGTTAATGGGATGGAGCAGGCAGGCAAAGGAACTGCGGTGAAGCAGCTGCGAGAATGGGTTGATCCTAGGCTACTCAAGGTTGAGGCTACGATTGGTTCTTGTCCATTACCGTCTCAGCCTATTTGGCAAGCGCATACCAAAGTGATGCCACGTCATGGTGACGTGATGGTTTATTTTGGGAACTGGTACGCTGATTTGCTCTATAGCGCTATGCGAATGGCGACATCAGACAGTGATAATGAACAGTCAAAAAACAAAAGCTCAAAAGAGAAAAAATCGCTACCTATCGCTAAATGGCAGGCATATCTAGAGCAGCAACTCATCAAGTTACAAGCTTTTGAAAAAGACCTCGTTGCCAATCAAACCAGATTACTAAAATGCTGGTTTCATGTCGACATTGAAACCCTCCAGTCACGGCTGAATGACAAAGACGCTGATCCACATTTTCTGTATCAAATTGACTGGAACAGTCAAAAAGTTATCGAAAAATTTAACGAAGTTGCGGCAGCCTTATTACGACAGCAAGATGACTGGATCGTCATCGATGGTGATGATAAATCACAAGCAACTGATCGCTTTTGTCATGAAGTGCTACATGCGATGCAAACTGCACTAGTGAGTAGTAAAGTAAGCTCGTCTGAAACAGCTAAAAAACAAAAATCATCCGATAAATCAGAATCTAATGACCAGACAAATCAAGCCTTGGATCTGAATACATTTAAATCGGTAAAAATACCCAAGCAATTAAAGACCATTGTTGATGTAGACATAGATAAGTCTGACTACCGCAAAGAACTGGCAGAAAAGCAAGCGCGTTTCGCTGAATTGCTACGTGCGCGCAATGGTCGGCATGTGGTATTTGCCTTTGAAGGTATGGATGCTGCTGGCAAGGGTGGGGCAATTAAGAGATTGGTCGCGCCGCTCGACCCACGTGAGTATCAAGTCTATAACATTAGCGCGCCAATGCTGTATGAACTACAACACCCTTATCTATGGCGCTTTTGGACAAGGTTGCCTAACGAGCAAACCGATCATATAAGTCGTGTCGCCATCTTTGACCGGACTTGGTATGGACGTGTGTTGGTTGAGCGTATCGAAGGGTTTGCAACGCGCGATGAATGGCAGCGCGCTTATGATGAGATCAATCGTTTTGAGGCGGACTTAGTAACTGCTGGCACGATCGTTATCAAGTACTGGCTGGCTATTGATAAAAAAGAACAGCTTAAGCGTTTTGAAGAGCGTCAAGAGACGCCGCACAAACAATTTAAACTAACGGATGATGATTGGCGAAACCGTGATAAGTGGTCTGATTATGTGCAATCCGCCGCTGATATGTTGACGTACACGGATACCAAAAATGCTTCTTGGTGTGTCATCGCTACGAATGAAAAACGCCAAGCACGATTGGACGTATTAGATCATGCTATTGAACAATTATCTCTAGCATATGATAGCTAGTACTTGCTTTTATACTGACCTTTATACTTGGTTGACTTGTACTACTTTTAAATTGAATCGACTATAGTCAGCCATAAAATAATAGAGTTATATTGTTCAAATACTGGCAGTTACAAATCTCGCAATATCATCATGCATTATGCGCTCATATTTAATATAATAGAGCGCGTAATAGCTTCTGCTAAATAACAATTCTGATTTAGCAAATATCGTGTTTTGGTTATTTGATACAGATACCTTAATAATTACGACAAAAATTGTTACAATAGCCACTACTAGTAGTACCATAAATATCACTATGAAATATCTAAGCCGCAAGATGCTGTAATCAGACGATTTGGCAATATTACTTGCGGCTTTGTGACATGTTGAGGGATGTGTTTTTTGCCTTGACCATAGTTAGTTTAAGACCATTTAAAAGCATGTTGCGTGCTTTATATATGCTACAACAGGCATTATGAGTAGCAGCGCAATGTTATCAACCTCATATAATTTCAATCAGCTTACGCAGGACGTATTAACGTATGGGTATTAGCAGCAGTTCTACAGAGTCAGTCAAAACCGTTGGCTCTATGAGAATAAATCTATTTTTTGCCATTTTACTGATTGCGATGACTTCCTACTTTTTGTGGTGGGGTCTAGATTACACAATGCGTCAACAGACCACGCTATTTATTGTAGCGACTGCCTTTGGTGTCTTTATGGCATTCAATATCGGCGGTAACGATGTTGCCAACTCTTTTGGTACGTCAGTGGGTGCAGGGACGCTGACTATCCCTCAAGCATTGGGTATTGCCGCGATATTTGAAGTATCGGGGGCAGTCCTCGCAGGCGGTGAAGTCACTGACACGATTCGGAGTGGAATTGTCGATCTAGATGGTCTATCCGTGACGCCCAATCAGTTTATCTATGTCATGCTTTCCGCATTGATTGCTGCGGCATTTTGGCTGTTATTTGCGACCAAAAAGGGCTTGCCCGTCTCGACCACTCACTCCATTATTGGTGGTGTGATTGGTAGCTCCATTGTCTTAGGTATCACGTTAGGTGGTACTGATATGGCGTTATCAACGGTAGACTGGGGCACGGTTGGAACGATCGCTATTTCTTGGGTGTTATCACCGTTACTAGGTGGCATCCTGTCCTATCTCTTGTATGGGCAAATCAAGAAAAACATCATTGAATATAATGATAAAACAGAAGCTTATATTGCGACGCTAAAAGGCAATAAAAAAGTCTTAAAGCAAAATCATCGAGAGTTTCTGGATGGTTTGACAGAGTCTGAGCAGTTGGCCTATACGTCAGCTATGTTACGCGATCAAGAAATCTACAAAGATGATGATTGTGACGTTGAAGACTTAGAGACTGATTACTATAAAAAGCTTTATGATATCGAGAACGAGCGCAGTAGCCTTGATACGCTAAAAGCCCTTAAGCAATGGGTTCCTATTATTGCTGCGGCAGGTGGTGCAGTGATGAGCTCTTTGGTTGTCTTTAAAGGCTTGAAGAACGTCAATAATGGCCTGACCACCTTGCAGGGTTTCTTGATTATGGGCATGATAGCGGCGCTAGTATGGCTAGCGACCTATATCTATACCAAAAGTATCCGCGGTAAGCATAAGGAAGATTTGACCAAAGCGACATTTATTATGTTTAGTTGGATGCAGGTCTTTACGGCATCCGCATTTGCTTTCAGTCATGGCTCAAACGATATCGCCAACGCTGTCGGTCCTTTTGCGGCTATTATGGATGTGATTCGTACCAATAGCATTGCCACAGAAGCGGCAGTGCCACCTGCTGTGATGCTAACCTTTGGTGTTTCATTGATTGTCGGTCTATGGTTTATCGGTAAAGAAGTGATTCAGACAGTGGGTACGAACTTGGCAAAAATGCATCCTGCTTCTGGCTTCTCCGCTGAACTGGCTGCTGCTGCTGTTGTTATGGGTGCATCAACTATGGGTTTACCTGTATCGAGCACGCATACGCTAGTAGGTGCGGTACTGGGTATTGGTATTGTCAATAAGGATACCAACTGGAAGCTTATGAGACCGATTGGTTTGGCTTGGATCGTTACGCTTCCTGCAGCGGCCACCATGTCTGCTATCAGTTATGTCATATTGAGCAATGTTTTCTAATATTCGGCTAATCTGCTTAGTTAGTTAGTTAGTTAGTTAGTTAGTTAGTTAGTTAGTTAGTTAGTTAGTTAGTTAGTTAGTGAATGCATCTTTATGACTAAGTTCTTATAGCTAAGTTTAATACAATAAAAAACGCTTATCGGCACTATGCTGATAAGCGTTTTTTTATATAGCCAATCCTCTATAAATTGGATACGGTGTCAATCTCGCTTAGTCTACGACTTGTAGTACTTTCACTCGCCTTCCTTGTATCCAAATTATATTTAACCGACTATATCCATTTAAGATTTAATCAGTGCCAAACTGTTGGCGTTTTTTGGCAAAGAAGCGATCTAAGCGATCCATTGCGTCTTCTAATTCATGTAAATTAGGTAGGAATACTAAGCGAAAATGATCCGGTTTATCCCAGTTAAATCCAGTACCTTGTACCATTAAGACATTTTCTTCAATCAGTAAGTCCATCATAAAGTCCATATCATCTTTGATAGGGTAGACGTCAGGATCTATCTTTGGAAAACAGTAGAACGCACCTTGAGGCATGGTGCACGAAATACCTTTGATAGCGTTGAGACGTGAAACAGCCATTTCGCGCTGTTTATACAAACGACCTGTCTTGGAAGTGAGTTCTTTCATACTTTGGTGGCCACCCATCGCTGTTTGGATGGCATACTGCCCCTGAACATTAGAACACAAGCGCATGGATGCGAGCATGTCTAATCCTTCGATGAAGTCTGTTGCGTGTTGCTTGCGACCAGATACCATCATCCAGCCCGCACGGAAACCAGCGATACGGTGCGACTTTGATAAGCCATTATATGAAAGGACCAGCACGTCGTCAGTCAGCGTGCTCATTGGCGTATGTACGGTATCATCATAAAGAATACGATCATAAATCTCATCGGCCATAATGATGAGATCGTGCTCTTTAGCGACGTCGATAATTTGTAATAGCAGCTCATCGCTATAAAGCGCACCAGTCGGGTTATTGGGGTTAATAACCACGATGCCCTTTGTTTTGCTGGTAATCTTAGACTTGATGTCTTCGATATCAGGGTGCCAGTTGTCTTCTTCGTTGCAACGATAGTGCACTGCGGTACCACCAGACAGATTGGCTGCTGCTGTCCACAGCGGGTAGTCCGGCATTGGAATGAGCACTTCATCACCATCATTCATCAACGCTTGCATGGTCATGACAATCAGCTCAGACACGCCATTACCCAAATACACATCACGCACATCAACAGCTGATAACAATCCTTTTGATTGATAATATTGCAATACCGCTTTACGTGCAGAAAAAATCCCTTGAGAGTCTGAATATCCTGTCGCTTCTGCTAAGTTCATCGCCACATCACGTAAAATTTCATGCGGCGCTTCTAGACCGAACGGTGCTGGATTGCCAACATTTAGTTTTAATATGCGCTTGCCTTCCGCTTCCATTCTATTTGCAGTCTGTAGTAGGGGACCACGGATGTCATAACAAACGTTTTGTAATTTATCAGATTTTTTGATTGTATTCATAGAGTGACCACTCTTAGGGTTATTTTGTGAGTTTTTTCGAGCATTAGGTGTTGTAGAGACTGTTTTCGATTGATTTTGGTCTGTATGGTTGGGCTGCATGTCTACAGGTAAAGAAGTAGATATATCGTCATTCTTGCCTGAGCTACCTCTTGTTGATTTTATTGTCGCACTGACTTCGCTCTGAAGTTCGCCACGTAGCAGATAGCCTTCGCTACAGCCTAGGATGCGTGCTAATGTCGGCAGCTTAGACGAGACAATACCGTTCGTGCCACGCTCCCAGTTAGAGATAGCGCCACGACTTACTTTTGCTCCTGCTGCTGTCATCGCTTGTGCCAATTGTTCAGCGGTAAAACCTTTACCGCGGCGCAACTGTACAAGTCGCTCAGCTTGTGTATTTTTATTCTTATCGCTAGCCATAATCAGTTAAGCCTGTGTTCATCAATAGGTTTGTAATAAACGGATTACTTTGATTAAAGAGTAATGTTTATGTACTAATGCAAGATATTATTGCATAAATAATAGTAATGCAAGTTAACTTTGAAGTTTTTAGAAAAATGAAAGTAAATCTTGCATTTATGAATATGTGAGACAGTTTTATACTAAAATGACACATGATTACCTATTACTAATTGCTTTATCAACATAATATTATTGTAATATATACCTTGAATATTGGAGCAGTAACCAATAGATAGGGCGCATCGTTTTTATAAAGCAATAACGATAAAACTCAAATAGTAGAAACATAAAATATTAGATAAAACCTATCTAACTAAGGGTAAATTATGCAAGATAATCAACTTAGCAAAGAAGAAATTAGCCAGTTAACAGAAGCTGACTGGAAAGAGCGTTTAAGCGCTGACGAATATCATGTGCTGCGTGAGAAAGGCACAGAGCGTCCGTTCACAGGTGTTTATAATGATGCGACCGATGATGGCGTTTATCGTTGTAAAGGTTGCGGTGCCAGCTTATTTGATTCTACCAATAAATTTGATGCTAGCTGCGGTTGGCCAAGTTTTGACCAAGGAATCGATAACAGCGCGATTGAAGAGCATGTCGATAACTCGCTGGGCATGACTCGCACAGAAGTAACCTGCAGCAACTGCGGCGCGCATTTGGGTCATGTATTCCCTGATGGGCCGAGTGAGACAACAGGCATGCGTTACTGCATCAACTCAGTCTCTATTGATTTAGATAAATCTGAGAAGTAGTTGTCAGCTGGTCAGATAAGCTTAGAAGTATAAAAAGGAAGCATTTTGCTTCCTTTTTATTTGTTGGCACTCTTTTTATTTATTGGTAGTATGGTTGTGGTTGCTACTAAGGATATAGTAACGCTTAAAAAACAATTAAAATAACGATGCAATCAATTTAAGGATAGATGATGAGTACTATTTATGATTTTACGGTTGAGCGCATGGATGGTACGACACAAGAATTTTCTGACTATAAAGGTAAGGTGCTACTAATCGTCAATACCGCCAGTAAATGTGGATTTACGCCGCAGTTCGAAGGGCTAGAGTCGTTATATCAACAGTATAAAGATCAAGGACTGGTGGTTATCGGTTTTCCTTGTAATCAATTTGGTAGCCAAGATCCAGGCAGCAATGATGAGATTGGTGCGTTTTGTCAAAAAAACTATGGTGTTAGCTTTTCAATGATGGCAAAGGTTGATGTGAATGGGGAAGGTGCTCATCCGATCTACGAATGGCTCAAAGAGCAAAAGGGCGGTGTGCTCACAAATGGCATCAAATGGAATTTTACCAAGTTTTTAATTGGTAGTAATGGACAAGTCATTGACCGCTATGCACCAACGACCAAGCCAGAAGCCATTAAAAATGATATTGATCAAGCATTAGCCAATAAATAAGTATCGAACTCAAAAAACATTGGTTTTTTATAAAAATATAAAACTAATAAAAACATATGCTTGCTAGAAATTTCGATAAAAATGCAAAAAATATGCGAAAAACTCGAAAATACTGTTTGACACCCAACTGTAAATCTATATAATACACACCCACAGCAGCAGAGCTTAGTGACAAACTTAAGAGCTCAGTTGATGTTGAATAAATTGCATAGCAATTGTTCGCGGGTGATTAGCTCAGTTGGTAGAGCGTCTGCCTTACACGCAGAATGTCGGCGGTTCGAATCCGTCATCACCCACCACTACTTTAGCGAAGTGGACCTCTTCATAAAGGTGAAATGCTAAAGAGACCTAAGCAGCGGTAGTTCAGTTGGTTAGAATACCGGCCTGTCACGCCGGGGGTCGCGGGTTCGAGTCCCGTCCGCTGCGCCATATTTAAAACGAATTTAAACTCTCGAGTTTAAGCAAGTTTCGCCTCAAACATTAGATTGTTTGAGGTTTTTTTGTGTCTGTAATATCACTTAAAACTCAGATTGGTGTGGTTAGACTTCTGAATAGAGAAGAGTAGGCTATCTAAAGTATTTATGTCCTAATGCTGTCCTTATCCTGTGCCTACCTATTCTATTTTGCTACTTGAACGCATCTCGCATTTTACGATTGTTCGAAGAGAAATATTACTTCTTTTATTTCTATTTAAGGTTTGATCAGGTAATCTTTCTCATTTCTAAGTTTGAATGACGCCTAACTTTCAACATAGGCTGGCTGGCAAACAAGACAATCACACCAACTAATGAAAACACACCAAAGGCGTAGAATGCAGTAGTAGCACCATACCGATCCACAATCAAACCAGTAAAGATGACAGGCACACTAAGCCCTATATATGCCATCAAAAAATAGCCTGCACTCGCGCGTGCCTGCTCATTGCCAGCCGAGCGTGCGACTCCTAGCATACCTCCTAAATAGACAAAGCCATAACAACTACTGCTAGCTAAGAAAGCAGCCAAAAGAATCACTGGAAGATTGGCGTTCAACGTTCCCCAAGCCAATAAAGCATAAGCTGGCAGTAAGATTAAGAGGCCCAGCTTACTTGAAACTTGAGGGTCAAGTTTTCGGGCGATTGGTTGAACGATCAATCCGCAACTGATGGCTAACATAGAGGATATCCCTGCATACTTAGCGAGTCCATGCGTGGCCAGTACTGAGGGAATAACTGACAACACCAATCCTGTCGTCGCCCAACAAATCAAAATACCGCTGCCATACCAAATGACTTCACGGTTAAAATAAGGTAGCCGTAGCATAGATGTGGGCAAATTAGTGTGTTTAGGTGCTGTCTCTGGTAATTGATATAACAAAAACATAGCGAATATCCCGCTCGCTAGCAGTAAGAAAAAACTGGCTGGCTGATCGGTTTCATAAAATATCAAAGAAACTGTCGTCAATACAGGGCCAAGACCAAAACCTATCGTCGTACTGGCCGTCACCCACGCTGTCGCACGCATCGTATCTGATGAGCCAAGCAGCTCAATCATATAGGCAGTCGCCGTAGCAGCCATTAGAGCCGTTCCCACACCAAGTATGAATCGTACTACTGCTAACGCTCGTGTGTAAGGATAAAATAGCATGAGAGCCGTCGCTGTTATTGATAACGATAAAGCTATTAAAATTGTCTTGCGCCGTCCAATTCGATCAGACAATCCGCCAAAAGCCAACAATACAGGTATGACGCCTAATACATAAAAGGAAAAGGCTATCGTAGTTGCTAGTACGCCATAGCCATCATTGTGTGCGTAAACGGCATAAAGCGGCCCTTGGATATTGACGCTTGTCGTTATTACGCATAAGGCAAAGGCCAGATATTTATTATATTTTTTCGTGGTCATATATCGCTGCTTTTTGAATAATAATCGTTGAATTGACTGAGGTTAGTGCGATTCACAATAGAATCACACCTACCTCTACATCGTTTACGTTCAATGATTAAAACAAAAGCGCAGTAGGTTATCTATATACAATCCAGTACAATTAGACAGAACTGTTTGGTCTATAGAACCGATACAGTTCGAAAATCAAATCAATATATTGTCTCATCTGCAATTTTGAGACAAGACATCCATAGAAGCTGACCTACCAAAAACAGTAAAAAATATGAATAAGAAGCTAACACGTATCGAAGTTGTCATGGCTGACGTAAAAGAGAAAATAGCGACCGTTATCTATATGCCAGAATCACGTCTGCCGTCTGTACGGGCAGCCGCTAAAAGCTATGGATTCTCGCCATCTACCGTGGTTGAAGCCTACGAGCGCCTGCAAACGGAGGGAATTATCTACTCTCGACCTGGTGCAGGGTTTTATGTGGCAGAGACGACGGCACCGCTATCATTGACAGATATAGCGCCAAAAATTGACCGAGTGGTAGATCCATTGTGGGTATCACGGCAGTCGCTGGAGCCACCCGATGGTGCGCTGAAACCAGGCTGCGGTTGGCTACCAGCGGATTGGCTGTTTGAAGCAGGTATGCGCCGTGGTCTACGAAATGTGGCAAAGGCTGACGCGTCCATTATCAGTGAATATGCAACGCCGCTAGGACTGTTAGCATTGCGCCAACTACTCACGCGGCGTATGGCAGGATTGAGTATCAATGCAGAACCGTCACAGATAATACTGACGGATTCGGGCACTCAAGCGATAGATTTGATTTTTCGATTTTTACTGACACCAGGTGATACGGTCGTCGTCGATGATCCTTGTTATTTTAACTTTCGAGCACAACTGCTAGCTCATCGAGTCAAAGTGGTTGGCGTCCCTTATATGCCAAACGGGCCAGATGTAGAGGCCTTTGCAGCGATTTTAGATGAGCATAAGCCGCGCCTGTACATTACCAACGCTGCTATTCACAATCCTACTGGCGCAACGTTATCACCTGCCACGGCATACCGTGTATTACAGTTGGGCCAAGCGGCTGGTTTGTACATTATCGAAGACGATATTTTTGCAGACTTTGAAGTTAAGCCTGCAGCGAGATTGGCAGCTTTGGATGGGTTATCACGAGTATTCTATATCGGCAGTTTTTCTAAAACGTTATCCGCATCCCTACGCTGTGGTTATATTGCAGCGCCTATGGAATGGGTCGAGAGCTTGGTAGATTTAAAGATAGCGACTGGTTTTGGTGGCAGTCAGTTAGCAGCGGCGGTTGTGTTCTCAGCGTTGACTGATAGCGGCTACCGTAAGCATATGAATGATATCCATATTCGGCTGGCAAGCGCGCGTACTCATACGCTACCAAGACTGGCTAAATTAGGCATCGTACCGTGGCTGCTTCCACAAGCAGGTATGTTCCTATGGTGCCGATTGCCTGAGAATAACAATGCGACCGAATTGGCCAATCGCTGTTTATCAAAAGGTGTGGTATTGGCACCGGGCAATGTTTTTAGTCAGTCGGACAATGCTGAAAACTTTATGCGGTTCAATGTGGCACAGATGAATCATTCAAAAGTTTTCGAGGTGTTGGCTCAATCGATGACTTAGTGCGCTGCCTAAATATCAAGTGGTTAATATGAAACCTATGATAAGGGGGTATAAGTTGCCTTGTTTCTCAATATTTCAACTTTTATATGATGTTTTTTAAACGAATTTAAACTTTTGAGTTTAAGCAATTTTCGCCTCAAGTATTAGTTTGCTTGAGGTTTTTTTGTGCCTGCTGTGTCTGCTCAAATGCCTTTTTTGTATAGGCCTTTTCTTTTAATCTTCTTTACTAAAACTTCTACGCATCAAATTTCCGCCTTACGGGTGTATATCTTGTGGATGAAAATCATAGAATCAACAATATATTAGCAAGCAATCCTTTTGTAATGTTAGTAAATAAAAAAGTAAATTTTTGTTGCGATAATATTGCTGTTGCATTAGTATCTTCGAATTATACTAAACAATTGTTATTGCCGCAGTGAGTCTGTTATTAGCAATAACTTGTCGCAGATGACTACTATGCGCAGACTAATAATTTAATGATCGACCAGTTATCTTTATAACTAATACCCCTTCTCTTGAGTAAGACATATGCTTGGATTCAAAATAAAGCGAAAACTAGACTTTTACCTAAGCGTATCTCTATTTGTATTTATACTAATAAGTATGACTACAAAATATGCTGGTATAGGATTCCCTAAAGAAGTCTCCCTCTTTTACACGACAGGTATTTTAGGTCTTCATGACAATATGCGTCACACTAAACACCTAACGCTTGATAATGTCGCGGGTAAAACAGAGACTCAAGTTTTTGCATGCGGTTATTCATTTTTTGATAACGGAAGAAGTAGTAATTGTGGTAACAGTTCTTATAAACCCTATCTAAATAAAGAAGCGACCATAGGATGGTATATACAAGATAAGTTTTTAATATTCAAAAACAATGTACCTCAAGTGGTAACTGTAGAAGTCGATGATAAGGTGATTATTAGTTACACGGATACTCTCAGAAAAATAAATAGCAAGAATAAACTTTATAGATTTATGATTTTATTTGCTTTTCCATTTTCAGTGTTTATGTACTGGCTATTTAGTAAAGTGGGTAAAAAACCGATTAGTAGTTAATGAATAAACACTTCATCACATTGGGTAGCGATTAGGGAAGGGCAAATACTTAGCTCGTAAACTGTTGCAAGATCAAAAGTCATTACAACAAAGAAAAACTCATTATTTTGGGGGATTTCTCAAAATGACGTGTTAGATAACTTTTATAAGAAATAATTTATGTTCAAAAATCTCAGAAAATTTAGCGATTTATCGAAATCTCAAAAAATTCATATCGTTATTCTCTTATTAACATTATTTTTTTTCCCATCGAAACTTCTTTTAGAGTGGAGTGGTAGAAATTTTCCTTTAAAGTCCGAGCTGCATTATAGTGAAGGGATATTAGACTATGAAGGGTTTGGCGTCACTCTAAAATCTATAGAAGAACCTAGTAAAGATATTGTTTTTAGTTGCCATTATACAGCTTTCACGACTAGAGATTCTGGCAGTTGTATGGATCGTAAGAATATTGAACCTTATTTAGATAAACCTGCAAAGATAGGCTGGTATTTTCAACCCGATTTTTTAGGGTTTAGTAATGATTTCCCACAGCTAGTAACCTTGGAAGTTGAGGGGGATCAGAAAAGATATTATAAAAAAACATTAAAATTTACTAAAGATGCAAACATGATTTTTTTAGGCATAACTTTATTTATAAATATTTTTTGGTTATGGATTTTTATGAAAATTGTTTATCCAAAAGACGTAATTTACGAAGAAAAATAATTTCCAAAGCACATTAAAGTCAGATACTCATAGCTAGTTTGAATGATAGATAGCCCTATAAAAAGTAAGAAACTCATTGACGCTCATTTTTTACTTTATTTAGTGAGTATATTGTAAGAATATCATCACATTCTTAGTTGTGAACCAGTATTTACTTTGACCCGTAAAAAAACCGCCTTTAATAAAAGACGGTTTTTTTGTATTAGCTTACTATTAGACAGTCTATTTATACTAGTCTTGTAGATAGCTTAATAGGCGCATAAATTCAATGTACATCCACACTAGTGTGGCAAGTATACCAATACTGAATAGCCACTCGTAGTCTTCTGAGATGCCCATTGCCACACCGCGGTCGATATTATCGAAGTCTAATAGCAGTGTGAAAGAAGCAATAACAATAACGAATAAGCTAAAGCCAATAGCGATAACGCCACCTTCAAACAAGAAAGGTAAGCTTGAGCCAAATGCTAAAGAAAGTACCCATTGAGCTACATAAACCAACATGATGGCGATAACGGCTGAGGTCACGATTGAACGGAACTTTTGAGTAACTTTCACCAGACCCGAACGATATAGCCCTAACATAACGGCTGCTGTGACAAAGGTTGCACACATAGCAGTCACTGGCACGCTTGGATACATTCTCATAAAGAACAGTGAAATGCCGCCTAAAAATATACCTTCTAGTAGTGCATAAGGTACAGCTAAAGTTTTAGCTTTTTGTGGCTTAAAAGTGATGAAAAGAGCGAGAACGAATGCAGCAATCATGCTACCAAAGGCTGCCATCGTGATAAAACCCTGCGATAGACCTGCCATAAGGGCATAAAAGAAAAAACCCACACCAGTGATAGCTGATAGCCCAAGTAATAGACTGGTCTTTTGAATAACGCCCTTGACCGTCATTGGATTCCCGCCGATCGCAAGTTCTGCGCGACTGACAATAGGATTGGCCATATATATGTCCCTAATAATAAAATATAAATGAGTTAGATAACAGCTACTTTAGCAAATCCGCCATTATTGTCAACTGTGTTTGCGTGACGGCCATAAAGGCCTCACGACATTCTGCAGTTGCTTATAGAATTATAATAATGTGATGCTGTGTAGCTAAATAAACACGTTTAAAAGTAACGTATGATGGCTTTTATATGGGGTCGATTACGACAGTTAACAACGATAATTCATAAACATGCTAGTCTAAGCGCTCATTTATCGCTATCATTACCTAGTATTTTACCGTTATACCGAGCCGTTTTATGGAAAACTCAGCGCAGTCAGCCAGATTGCCACACTTACATGAGTCAGAGCTGTTTCACGCTATCAAAAACCCTGCTTTTAGGCGTATCGGATTGATGGGCCGTGCAGGCAAGCGTAGTGTCACCCAAAGCCTCGTGCAGATTGCCCAAACGATCAATGATATGAATCTCACATTGATTATGGATGTAAAGACAGCCAACTTACCAACATTGAATCTCACTGAGATTGAAAAAGTTAAAATCGTTAAGCGCAGTCTAATCGGTGAAATTTGCGACTTAGTCATCGTTGTCGGTGGGGATGGGTCTATATTGCATGCTGCCGAAGCTTTGGCACGTTACCGTGTTCCTGTGCTGGGCGTTAACCGTGGTCGGCTTGGGTTTTTGGCAGATGTAAAGCCTGATGAGGCGGCGTTTAAGCTACGCCAAGTCTTGATGGGTGATTACCAGCTAGATCATCGGTTCCTGTTGACCATGGAGATACGAGAAGGTCGTAAGATTATCCACGAAGACATGGCGCTCAACGACATCGTATTACATGCTGGTAAATCCGTACACATGATTGATTTTCAGATGAAAATTGACGAGCATGATGTGTACAGACAGCATAGTGATGGCTTGATAGCGGCGACACCGACTGGATCTACCGCTTACGCACTGTCAGGTGGTGGCCCTATTATTCATCCAAGTATGGATGCGATCTGTCTAGTGCCTATGCACCCGCATACGCTATCTAGCAGGCCTATTGTGGTCAGTGGCAATAGTGAGGTGTGTATTCGTATTCACGAAGACAATCGCACGCAGCCGATGGTCAGTGCAGATGGTAAGCCGAGTGTACCACTTGAACAAGAGCAGCGGCTCTATATTCGCAAGCACCCTGATAAGCTCACACTATTGCATCCACCAGGGTTTGACTTTTATGAAGCTTGTCGTACAAAGTTGCACTGGAACGTCCATGCTGAAGAATTCAGTCTGGATGTCGATGATGATATTATGGATGATGACGAATAAGTGCATCCGTTATATAAAAACGTTATATAGAATATGCTATAAAAAATAGTAGTGGAGAGTAGATAAGATGGATAAGCAAACAATATTGGCAAGTTTGACGCTAGAAGTGGCTGATAAGTTTCGTATGGCGATTGAGATAGGTAAGTGGCCTGATGGACGTAAGCTAACCGCTGAACAGCGTGAAACCTGTATGCAAGCCATCATGGTTTGGGAGCATGAGCACCTACCACCTGCTGAGCGTACTGGCTACATTCACAAACCAGTAAAAGACGATGGGTCTGTCGTTGGAGCAGAATGTGATGTTGAGCATGAGCACCATTATCCTAATATGCCGAACCCTAAAGGGGCTGTGCAACCTGTCAAGTTTCGTGATAAATAAGCATTTATTATCGATGTAGATCACAATAAAAAAGCCACGCTATATATAGCGTGGCTTTTTTATTGCTTGATGGTTTATTAAAGTGCAGTCGTATCGACGCTAGGGCGTACTGTTAGTGGGTTTTTTTGCATCAAAAACCCTTGCCAACCCCAATGTAAAAAATTACGAATATTGGCATGATCGGTACCATTAGGGGTTGCTTGAACTTTGGCATAATGCTCACCGAATAGTTTTAGCGTGTCTAATTGATCCAGACCATGGAGCTTAGCAAAGCCAAAAATCTTTGCACTGCCTTCATTTTCACCAGCTGCATTATGTACCATGCCATTAACAAAAGGGGCAGGTGCATAACGATAAAAATCATCAATAAAACTGATGACATCATTGAATCCAATGGCTTTTTTATTCAAACCATTAAGTAGAGCCGATATGTCTGATTGGCGAATACTCATAAATAAATGACCTCAGAGCAGATTAGAAAAGTGAAAATATATCGATTAGCGATTAAAATAGTCTTCGTCATCGAAAGAAGGCGCAAAACTGCCTTGCTCAAGATGTTGCATTTGCGACTGTACAGAACGCTCATGCTGAATACGTTGATAAATCTCTTCGCGGTGTACGGCAATATCTTTAGGTGCATTTACACCGATACGTACTTGATTGCCTTTGACACCTAGGACAGTCACACTGACCTCATCACCAATCATTAGCGTTTCGCCCACGCGGCGTGTCAAAATTAACATGCGTCACACTCCTTATGTCGCATCAACAAATTATTACTCATTAGATTACTTCTCAATTGCAGGACATCACCGCAGCACTAAACATACTATATATCGGCATAACTAAAATAATTAACGTAGTGCCAAGGGCGGTGATGATAGGTAGATTCATTTAGCCCAAATGAAAGCCCATTATAGGGGGCATGGCAGAGACTGTCACGAGTTTTCACAAAACTATTAGGTAACTACTAACGTCAGCAATAATAAAAAATAAAATAGGATCTCAAGAGACCCTATTTAATTGAACGTATTATTGACTGTTATTAGTAACCCATGAGTGGTAACTGCGCCAGCCAAATCTATTATTGTTAATTAAAATAATAGTCCAGTCACTATAAAGAACACATCAGGATTATAGATGGCTATTATAGCCCAGCGATTTTACTTTCGCCATCTTCGCGATCCAAACCAAATGCAGTATGTAATGATTTAACCGCTTTTTCTAAATGCTGGTCTTGAATCAGTACAGAGACTTTGATTTCACTGGTCGATATCATTTGGATATTGATGTTGTTTTCAGCGAGCGTCTGGAACATAAGACTAGCGACGCCAGCGTGCGAGCGCATGCCAACACCCACTAGTGAGACTTTGACGACTTCACTATTACCTAAGACTTCTTTTGCACCAATCTCGTCTTTGACTTCTTCATTCAGCACTTTCATGGTTTTGTCTAAATCAGAGCGATTGACGGTAAAAGTGAAGTCAGTTGTGCCATTGGTCGAGAGGTTTTGTACGATCATATCGATTTCGATATTGGCGCGTCCAATCGGGCTCAAGATAGCAGAGGCAATACCAGGGTGATCAGGTACACCGCGCACTACAATTTTTGCTTCGTCTCGGTTAAAGGCGATACCTGAGATGATTGCCTGTTCCATACTATCTCCTTCGTCTATCGTAATTAAGGTGCCGACATTGTCTTGAAATTCTTGGTCAAAGCTACCGTCTGTGTTTTCATCAAAGCTAGATAGTACACGCAAAGGCACACCATATTTACCAGCGAACTCTACGGAACGAATCTGTAGAATTTTAGAGCCAAGACTTGCCATCTCAAGCATTTCTTCAAAGGTAATTTTTTCAAGTTTCTTAGCTTTTGAGGTGACACGAGGGTCAGTGGTGTAGACGCCATCAACATCGGTATAGATTTGACATTCATCCGCGCCCAAAGCAGCCGCAATAGCGACGCCAGTAGTATCAGAGCCACCGCGCCCTAATGTGGTCGCGTTGCCTTCTTCATCAATACCTTGGAAGCCTGCGACGATGACAATATTGCCAGCATCTAACTGCTCACGAATATTTTTATCATCGATGCTTTCGATACGGGCTTTATTGTGGGCGCTATCCGTCTTAATCGCGACTTGACGGCCAGTAAATGAACGCGCACCGATACCAAGCTCTTTAATCGCCATCGCGAGCAATGAGATAGAGACCTGCTCACCTGTCGAAACCATTTGGTCGTATTCACGAGGATCAGGCTGAGTGCTAATTTGGCGAGCCAGATCGATCAAACGGTTGGTTTCGCCGCTCATGGCAGATACCACAACGACCACTTGATGACCATTGTCATGCCAGCGTTTGACTCGTTTGGCGACGTTTTTGATGCGGTCGATACTGCCCATCGAGGTGCCGCCGTATTTCTGTACTATTAACGCCATAAAAATCTACCTATTATTCATTAATGGCCTTTTGTTATCATCAATGAGAGCCAATGTCGCCATGTGACGCTCAATCAATGTTTGCATAGACAAAGCCGTATTATAAGAGTTGCGCCCTATGCCTTTCATTTATTCAATGGTGCTTTAATGGTACTTATATTCAATAGTGCTTAGCAGTTAATGAATGAACAATGTGTTCAAACGTTGACCTTTATATCATATCTACGTCACCACGTTAAGTGCTAGTGCGGCTTAGACGTATGGCGATTGGTTATAACGGTTATAACCAATCACGTATTGTACATTTTAGGATGCAGCGTTTTGCTCAGTTGGCTCTCTAGTATCTAGCCAAGCTGGTCTGCAATCCAAGCAGGTAGGGCATCGATGACTACTGCACTGTTACCAGATTTCGGTGCGCCGCCTTGAGCATAGTCAGGCTTACCGCCACCTTTACCACCAAGCTCGCCCGCCAAGTGACGAATGATATCACCCGCTTTTACTTTCGCTATGACAGATTTCGCCACACTGGCTGCTAGGGCTAACTGATCGTCTTTATCACCCACCAATACAATCACACTGTCTGGAAGTTTCGATTTGATATCATCCATCAGCGTACGGATTGACTTACCATCGATACCGCTCAACATACTGATAAGTACAGGCGTACCTGCGATAGTCTGCACGTCGTCGAGTAAGTTGGCTGCTTGGGCACTGGCGATTTTTTGTTGCAGGCGCTCTAGTTGTTTTTCTAGATCGCGTTGCTTATCTGCCATGGTACGTACACGCTGTGCAACTTCAGGGCGTTTTACTTTAAGCTGACTGGCAAGCTCGCTCAATTGTTGCTCGCTTTGCTGAATGTTTTTGACCGCATTCATGCCAGTAACGGCTTCAATACGGCGAATACCAGCAGCAATGCCTGACTCGCTCGTGATTTTCAACAGTCCAATATCACCAGTACGCTGTACATGCAAACCGCCACACAGCTCGATAGAGAAGGGCTTGCGTTGACCATCTACGATACTATCTGCACCCATGGTAAGCACGCGAACCTCACTGCCGTACTTTTCGCCAAATAGTGCCATTGCACCGTTTTTCATGGCTTCATCAATCGACATGTTCTCGATACGGGCAGGGGTGTTGGCTTGGATTTGCTCATTGACGAGACGTTCGATACGGCTGATTTCGGCAATACTAACGGGTCTATCATAGGAGAAATCAAAACGTAATACTTCGCTTGATACTAGCGAGCCTTTTTGCGTGACCGCGTCGCCCAATACTTCTCTGAGCGCTGCGTGTAATAGGTGAGTAGCCGAGTGGTTTTTGGCACTCGCCGCACGGATACTAGAAAGTACTTGTGCATCAGCCACTTGCTTAACATTAATCTCACCCATGGTGACAACACCATAGTGAATAATGGCTTGACCAGATTTTTTGGTATCTTGAACTTCAAAGACACCGGATGCGGTACGAATTTCGCCCAGCTCACCAACCTGACCACCACCTTCGGCATAAAATGGGGTACGGTCAAGTACCACCACACCTTCCATACCTTCATTTAAGCTGTCTGCTGAATTGCCGTCTTGATAAAGCGCATCAATCGTCACGCCGTCTTCTTCAAGTTGCTCATAACCAATAAAGGTCGTCGGCGTCTCTACTTGAATGACGCTGCTATAATCGACATCGAACTTACCGGCATCACGCGCACGCTCACGTTGTGCTTGCATGTGCTCATCGAACTCAGCTTCATTGATAACAATACCGCGTTCACGAGTGATGTCAGCGGTCAAATCAAGTGGGAAGCCATAAGTGTCATACAGTTTAAAGGCTGCTTCACCAGATAGCGTATCACCATCTTGCAACCCTTCAAGTTCGCTGGCAAGCAAACGTAATCCTTGCGCTAGTGTCTTGGCAAACTGTGTCTCTTCTTTTTGAATGGCATTTTCAATAGCGCTTTGCTTATCTTTTAGCTCAGGATAGGCATGGCCCATTTCGGCAACCAATGGTGCGACCATCTTATAGAAAAAGTCACCATCTGCACCCAGCTTGTTACCATGGCGCACCGCACGGCGGATTACACGGCGTAGCACATAGCCACGGCCTTCGTTACTTGGTGTGACACCATCAGCAATCAAAAAGGCAACGGCACGAATGTGATCGGCGATGACTTTCAATGATGATTGCTGTTCATTGTCAATTTCTAAAATCTCAGCTGCCGCATCCATCAAATGGATAAACAAATCGATCTCGTAGTTGCCATGGACGCCTTGCATGATGGCACTAATACGCTCAAGACCCATACCTGTATCTACGCTAGGTGCTGGTAGTGGTAATAACGTACCGTCTTTTTGACGGTTGAACTGCATAAATACACAGTTCCAAATCTCGATATAGCGGTCACCATCTTCTTCAGGCGTGCCCGGTAGGCCGCCCTCGATATCTGCACCATGATCATAGAAGACTTCGGTACAAGGACCACAAGGACCTGTGTCGCCCATCGTCCAAAAGTTATCTGACGCATACGGCGCGCCTTTATTATCACCAATACGAATGATGCGCTCACTTGGAATACCGATGTTCTTGTTCCAAATATCAAAAGCTTCATCATCGGTTTCATAAATGGTGACATAGAGACGGTCTTTATCAATCGCTAACCAGTCACTCGATGTCAAAAACTCCCAAATATACTCAATACCGGCTTGCTTAAAGTAATCGC
Organism: Psychrobacter sp. NZS113; assembly: GCF_015864825.1. Lineage (GTDB taxonomy): Bacteria > Pseudomonadota > Gammaproteobacteria > Pseudomonadales > Moraxellaceae > Psychrobacter. The sequence goes on along the minus strand of NZ_JADYWL010000003.1, from coordinate 268,456 downwards.
CAAACGAGAAGTTACCCAACATTTCAAAGAACGTATGATGCCGGGCAGTGTAGCCAACATTATCTAAGTCATTGTGTTTACCGCCAGCACGTACGCACTTTTGCGAGGACACAGCACGTGTATAGTCACGTGGCTCCATGCCCAAAAACGTCTCTTTAAACTGATTCATACCGGCATTGGTGAATAGCAATGTCGGATCGTTATGCGGAATCAGACTAGATGATGGGACTGTAGTATGCTGCTTGCTTATGAAAAAATCGATAAAGGCTTGGCGAATATCGGCTGAGCGAAATGGCTGGCTCACAGCGGCTCCTTACTGACGGATAGAATTGAGTAGATTAAGTAAAATAATTTTGCAAGCGATTTTAGCACAAACGCCCAAGCTCTTGGTACAAGAGTTACAACTGCAAGGTTATTCTGTGCATATATAGGCAATACTATATAGTCGATTCAATTTAAAAGTAGTACAAGGCAACCGAGTGTAGATGTATATGTGATACTTCAAGCGAGGTTAACGCTGTAATACCTTTATAGTGGAATGGCTATATCAGCCAAATAGCGTGTCAGGATTGTTAATTCTGCTATTGGTAGTGCTTTCACTTGCCTCCATGATTGTATTAAAATTATCTTGAGCTGACTATAGCCAGTATTTTAAAGCATTACAAAATCTGGCTCGCAAATGAATTAGTTGGTCAAAATTGCTGCATCAGTCTCGTCTAATTTATCTTGTATGAGTGGATTGGACTCGATTACTTGTACTGGTAAGTAGCGCAGTTGTAGTTTAATGGGTAAGTATTTGGGAAAGTTTGTCGCCATATCTTGGGTAATTGCTAATTCGATTTGACGGACATCGTATGAGCTAGGCGTTGTCTCCCCGCGAATAACAGCACGTACGACTTGGTTGTCATCGACGGTGTCGAATTGGGTGTTGGTTAGCACGTTGCCCTTATCAATAAAATAGCTATTGATGGTCTCTTTGACATTACTCTCAAATACTTGCTGCTTAGCATTGGTCTGTAGATTGATGGTCAAATAAGTACCCAAGCCACCTAACAATAATAAAGTCACGGCATTACGTCGCAAAAAAGTTAAGTAGGTTTTTGATTTATAGTCGTCATCAACCAAACGTCGAAACCCTAGCAGCCAAAGCACCAATGCATTGGTAAATTGAATCGCAATAATGTTGGTGATGGCTAATAAAAATGCACCGAGTCCGAGCTGTAGCTCACCATTAGCCAATAAAATACCACTAGCAGCAAGTGGTGGCACCAGTGCTGTGGCAACGGCTACGCCCACAACGGCAACCGAGAGATGCGGCGAAACCATCGCATAAGCACCAGCAGTACCACCTGCTAGAGCAATCATTAAGTCCATGGATGTTGGCTGAGTACGCGATAGTATTTCTGCTGTTAAAGGCTGATCTTTGTGTAGCCAGCCCACGATAAAGCCAACCAATATCACCAATGATACACCAATTAGCATGGTAATAAGCGACCTACGCAGTAGCGGCATACGGTGGTCAATAATGGCCAATGCGACACCAGTAATCGGTCCTAGCATCATGGCAACCAGCATGGCGCCAATGACTACCGCTGCTGAGTTGGTCACCAGCCCATAACTGGCAATGATGGCAGACAGTATATTCATGATGAAATACATTTTACTAGGCAGTGCGTTTGCTTCAATCCTGACACGTACTTCTGGATAATCTACCTTTTGATTGCTAAATTGTTCAGCAACAAACTGCTTATAAGACTCCAGTTTGGCTTCTTTTTGTTCTTTAACTTCTTCCTCTTGCGCTTCTTGATCGTTCGCCTCATCTTTGACAGCGTCTTTTACAGTATCCTCTATATTTTTCTGACCGTCTGGTTTTGTGCCAGTTTCAGGCTTATTTGCAATAGTGTTTGTTGATTCGTTGACGGATTGCTCTATATTCGTATTATTTTTTATTGAGCTGTCTTCTATATCACTATCAGAAACCGTTACTTCAGCGTCGGCTTCCTCTTGAGAGGTTTGCTTAGTGCTGTCAGTATCATCCTGAATTTGCTTTGTCGCTTCAGGATTTTCTAGGTGGGTATGTTCAATATCGGTATTATTTGAAACTGCTTCAGTCTCTGGTGTTAAGTTTTCAGTAGAGGATTGTATTTTATCTTCAGACGTTTCAGACTCGGATATTGTGGTATCAGGTGTCTCTAATGTCGCAACTGCTATGTCTGGGCTGACCGACTCTATGATTACTTTTGCTTCAGGATTTTGTGTATCTGCCATCTCCTTATCTAATTCATTTTCATCATGATGCTCTGATTTCTCTGAATTCTCTGAATGCTCTGAATGCTCTGAAGATTCAGCATCTTTTGGGATACTGTCTGGCTCAGAGTTATCAGTCTCATTTTCGACCATAGCTTGTTCTTTTGTAGATTTAGTCATCGCTAATGAGTCTTTGGTAGTACTCGTGTTATTAGACGGTTTTTCTTTAGATGAGGTCATAGCAGGTAACTTTCTTAAAAAGTAAAAGAAAGTCGTTATTGTAATGATAAATAGAGGAAGGTATAGGAGTTTTTTGCGAACAAGAAGGGAAGTTAGTCGGTAACTGATAACAACTGAAAGATAATGTTTATGATATTGAGACTACTAGAATAAAACCTTAATATTAACATGGCTTTTGTTCTAGATCATCTGTTATGGCTACTCTGCGGGTCTATATTAAATACTTACTTTTTTTGTGGGTTTGGTGTATAAAGGTAATATATCCACAATAAAAGTAAGGAGTATCTTATGAACTGGCCATTATTTTCTGTAATTTATTCAATAGCTGCAACGGTTACTATTGGTGTGTTTATAGTTGCCACGCTAGTCACAGGTTTTAATGAGATAGGGCATGTGCAAATAGCAGTCGCATTAGGGATTTTGGTATCTATCCCAGCAGGATTATTCTTTACCAAAAAAGTCGGTAGTATCACTGGCAATGAGCAAGGGTATAAAGTGTAAGATATATTCAGGACGTTCAACTATCATTGATAGTCAGACATAAAAAAAGACCTTGAACTATATCAAGGTCTTTTTTGGTCACTATATTGGTCATTACAATAGAGAGTTATTGAAGTTCGACCACTGCGCCATTCTCAACATTGGCATAAACCTCTAGCACATCCCAGTTGGTCAAACGAACACAACCTGCTGACCCTTGGCGACTGATGCCTTCAGGTACTGGTGAACCATGTAAACCATAAGAAGGTTTAGACAGTCCCATCCAAACAACGCCTACTGGGTTATTTGGTCCTGGTGCGATCATATGTACTTTCTTCTGAGCACCTTCACCGACTGTTGACTTATACCAAGGCATTTTTACTTTATTGATAATCTTAAACGTACCTTTTGGTGAAGGTGTAGCAGCACTACCGACAGTCGTCGGATAGGTAGCAACCAGCTTGTCACCATTGTATGCATACAGGGTTTGGTCTGCTTTGTTAGCAACAATACGGTTGATACGTTGGTTAAGCTCGCCACGGTTGTTCAATACAGTGATAGTTTCACCGACCTTGTACTCTTTGTTCTTATTCAACTTATCAAGGTAGCGTACGTCCATGTGGAAACGTTCGCCGAGCATCTCTTTGATGTCTTGATAATAAAGACCTTTCATTTTTGACTTGGCTTCTGAACCAGAAGGGGTAGTCGCAAAGTTGGTATCAAGATCTGCTTTAGTTAGCGTATAGGTGACCAGTACGGGCTTATTAGCAGGAATGTTTTTGATCAAAGCATCCCATGTTTTTTGGTCCATTTTACCGTTAGCAGTCAAACCTTTCATGGTTTGAAAGTTGACAAGAGCTTTTTTACTGTTCATACCCCAACCACCATCGATAGGACCAGGAGATGCATGGTTCCAATCCAGTAATGCCTGCATCTTGATAGTCATCGCCGAGTTGACTTTCATATTTGGTGACCAGACAGCACTATTCACTTGCTTGGCATAGTTTGATAGGTTCAGAGTAGTGTGTTTTTTACCATCTTTGTCTTCGATATTTTTGATGGTAGGATCATCACTGAAGTCTTGACGTTTTTCGTTCTCAGGCAATTCAAAAGAAAGTGGGTCAGATGAATCGATCGATGAGAGATCGCTAGGAGCAGCAACCGCTTGACCTTCACTTATATCGTCAGTACGATCAGCCTGCTCATCTTTACGCATCAGCTCAGCTGCGCTCATATTATCAGGCGCCGCTGCTTCTGTCTGTGCTTCCTTTGAATCGATTAGCTGCGTCATGTTGTCAGTCGCTGTACGACTGTCTAACGAGTTGCTGCGATTTTCTTGCACATTAAGGCTAACTTTTTTCGCAAGCGAATCCGCTGTACGTACTGGCAATGTGCGAGTCGTATCGGCAGTGGCAGCAATGGCACTAACGCTAACAGCAGCGATAGAAAGGGCGGTAATAATAGGCTTTATTTTCATCATGTTGAATCACTTGTAGTTGGTACTAATGTGGCTATTATGCGCATAATTTGAATGCTTCGCAAACTTTAGACACATCTTTTTTCATTTAATGCTTGCTAAACGTCAACTGCTGACGTATTCACTACAGTTGGGTAATAACTTAGCGAGAGTTTATATAGGGTGATAGCCCATTATAGGACTCAAGCCTCTTACATTTTTCATTATTTCTATAAACACAAAAATGCAAATATTGGCGCTACTTAGTGTTTATGGCTATAATGTATAATTAGAATACTAATTAATAGATTGGCTTTTATTAGAAGCGATTTAACCCACCCACATGTCGTCAACGAACATGTAATCAGCAAGGTATGATATGTCAGAAGACCAAACAATGAGCGCAGAAGAGTTTCAAAACCAGTACTTCAATGACGATAGTCTAGAAGAGGATATGGCGTTTGATTTGGAGTCTGGGCTTCTCGGTGAGGACGATCAATTTGCCAATTTGCATGCAGAGCTAGAAGAAGCGAGAGAGCAGCTCGTCAGTATTCGCGATTTCATTCGTTTTTCAGTCACTCAACTACGCAATTATGATGTGGTTGTCGCCCAAGGTACTACCGATGAATTCGCAGAGGCATCCGCCATTGTATTGCATTCATTATCGCTAGACTGGTCAGCAAATGAGCAGATTCTTGACTGTCGCTTGACGACGTCAGAGAAGCAGTTGGTGCTAAGTTTGCTAGAAGAGCGCATCGCTGAACGTAAGCCACTCAGTTACTTGATTAACTTATCATACTTCTGTGATTTGCCTTTTTATGTCGATGAGCGTGTTTTGATTCCACGTTCACCGATAGCAGAGTTGATTCGTCAGCAGTTTCATCCTTACTTTGAGGTGACTGAATTGGCTAAGCCTCTGGGTACTAGCCCTAATGAGCAAGGCGCAGCATTTTATGATCATGGTCTAGACGTCAAGCAACTGTCACAGCCTGAGCGTATTTTGGATATGTGTACTGGTTCTGGCTGTATCGCTATCGCGCTTGCGACCCGTTTCGTCGATGCATTGGTTGATGCTGTCGATATCGATAAAGGTGCGCTAGAAGTAGCAATGGTCAACGTTGATCATCATGACCTTGGTCATCAAGTGAATGTGATTGAGTCTAATCTATTTGCGAAGATACCTGCTGAAAACCAGTATGAGCTCATCGTGACCAACCCGCCGTATGTCGATGCAGCTATCATGGCTGACTTGCCACCTGAGTTTTTATATGAGCCTGAGCATGCACTAGCTGCTGGTCAAGATGGACTAGATTTGGTACATCGTATCTTGTTTGAAGCACCTGACTATCTAAGCCCAGAAGGTCTGCTAATCTGCGAAGTGGGCGATAGCGAATGGGCATTAAAACAAGCCTATCCTGAAATCCAGCTTGACTGGTTGAAATTTGCCCACGGCGGTCATGGTGTTTTTGCGATTACCTATGACGAGCTTATGACCCATCGTCAGTTGTTTGCTTCTTATGTACAGCTATTAGACAGCATTCAATAGTCAAATATGGGTCGTGATTGGGTACGGATTATCATAACAATCCGCCACTTTCGTTACAGTCACAAACGATGAATAAAATAAGCATAAGTTGCGTTTACTTATTTAAGGATAGATATGGCAGGCAATAGTATCGGACAGGTTTTCACTGTCACTACGTGTGGAGAGTCGCATGGCGCAGGCCTTATGGCTATCGTCGATGGCGTGCCACCTGGTTTGGTTTTATCTGAAGAAGATTTGCAAGTAGATTTAGATCGTCGCAAACCAGGCACGTCTAAGTATTCGACTCAGCGCCGTGAATCTGATGAAGTTGAAATTATCTCTGGCGTATTTGAAGGTAAAACGACCGGTACGTCTATTGGCCTACTGATTCGTAATACCAATCAAAAATCCAAAGACTATAGCGAGATTAAAGATACTTTTCGTCCAGGTCATGCTGACTATACTTATAGTATGAAATATGGCTTTCGCGATTATCGTGGCGGTGGTCGTTCATCAGCACGCGAGACGGCGATGCGCGTCGCGGCTGGTGCTATTGCAAAGAAATATCTACAAGACCGTCTAGGCGTGCAAGTCCGTGGTCATGTGACCCAGATTGGCAATGAATATAGTAACGTCACAGATGCTAGCCAAATTGATTGGGAATTCGTAAATAGCAATCCATTCTTTTGTGCTGACAAAGAAGCGGTGACTCGTTTTGAGTCATTAATCGATAACTTGCGCCGTGAAGGCACTAGTTGCGGTGCGCGTCTAGAAGTTATCGCAAGCGGAGTCCCTGTAGGACTTGGTGAGCCAGTATTTGATCGATTAGATGCAGATATTGCTCATGCCATGATGAGTATCAATGCGGTAAAAGGCGTTGAAGTTGGTGACGGTATGGCAGTGGCTGGGCAGTTCGGTCATAGCTCTCGTGATGAGCTAACGCCAGACGGTTTCACTGCCAATCATGCTGGCGGTATTTTGGGCGGCATCTCATCCGGGCAAGACATTCGTGTCAGTATTGCCCTGAAGCCAACGTCTAGTATTACCACCGCTGGCAAGAGTATCAACACGCAAGGTGAGTCGATCGATATGCTGACCAAGGGTCGTCATGATCCGTGTGTTGGTGTCCGTGCCACGCCTATCGCAGAAGCTATGCTAGCGATTGTGTTGCTTGATCATTATTTGCGTCATCGTGGTCAAAACGGCGATGTAAAGCAGCCGGTAGAGTCGATTACATAGCTTTAGTGTTAGTAGCAACACTAGCACCAGCACCAGTAGCAGTATTTTTATCGTAATGTGATTGAAAAAGTCCTGCGCTGGCTCTAATGATTTCTGATTAGAGTTAGCACAGGGCTTTTTTATGGATGAGTATAAAGTTCTTAAATTGGTGGGTTGCTATCTGATGTAGAGTTGAATAAGTGCTTAAGCTGCTATTTGATAAGCATCAATTGCCACACACCGTTGATGGCGAAACACCAATAACACCTGCTGACTGGGAATAGCGAGCCAGTATCCAAATTCAATACTATCAATGCTTTGATTTGACAAAATCTGTGCGCAATGATGACGACTATATCCTAGCAAGCTCTCAATCAATTGACTTTCGATAAGCTTGTTATTAACAATATGGTTGGTAATAAGTGTGTGTTGCATCGTATTTCTATCCTTAATCTGTCTTACGAATTTGAATAACGCTATCGTAAGACAATGAGATAGAAAACCTGTGTAGGAATGATGGAAGTTTAATGAATTATATTTATCTGAATTTTATTCGCGAGCTAAAGGCAGCGTAATGCTAACCATCACACCAGAGTGTGGATATTTAACAGCGCTACTCTCGCCATTTTCAGAACCTTCATTACTATGCACGTTTTTAATCGCAACATGGCCTCCATGATGTTCAATCACTTGTTTTACTAACGTTAAACCAAGGCCAGTGCCTTTTTTGAGAGTGTTGCCAGAGGTGCTAGGCTGTTGTTGTTTAGCTTCTGTGATTAAGTCTTTATTGAGTGGTGTCTCTGATGACTGGTTGGGCTGGCTTGCTGCGTTATAAGTGGCTTGGCTCTGATGCGATAAACTAAAATAGCGGTCGAAGGCTTTTTTCACGGCATAGTCGGGTAGTAATTTGCCATCGTTAAATATATCAATAGTCACTGTCTGCACTGTATTGTGGATATAAATATTGACCGTGCTTTCAGCAAAATGAATGGCATTATCCAATACGTTCTGTAGCACTTGTACCAACCAGAACTGATCAGCAAAGACACTGGTATTTGCCAATATATTCGGCTGCAAACTTGTGGTGTCAGTGAAGCGTGCATCATCGATATAGATTTCAATAGGTGCTAAAAGCTGCTGCTGCAATTTAGCGGTATTATTTTTTGCAAGGGTTTGTAGTAACGGTAATAGAGGCGTCAGCTGTTGGTTTAGCTTAAAAGTTGGTTGCTCAATTTTGGCAAGTAACAGTAATCGATCGATGAGCTGCTGCATTTTTATGCTCTGTTCACCGATAGTTTGGATAAGCATCTGCCGATCTTCAATGTCTAATGCGCTACTATCAAGACCATCATCCTCTAACAATTCACTGCTGGCACGAATTGCGGTCAACGGGCTTTTCAACTCATGGGTGAGGGTATGGACATAGTCAGTCACATAAGATCGGTTTTCCAATCGATGTTTCATGGATTCAATCGTATCTGTCAGGCTATTGAGCTCATGTCCTAAGTAAAAATAGGGTTTTTTGGTATCCTCAGCCAGCGCACTGGTATATTGGGTAACTAACGTGATGCTTTGCTTAAGCCACCACGCTACCAGTCCTGCCAATATCAGGGCAGCGATACTCATGAACAGTGCCGTGATGAGCATACGATTGCGCGTATCATCCAAATAAGGCAATACGCTAGCGACAGGCTTACCGACGCTGACGATGCCAATCAGATTGCCAGCAGCATCTTTTATAGGCTGCGCCACATACATAATAGTGCCATCGCGCTGATGATGGTCTCGCGTCGTACTTCTTGCGCCATATTGACCTTGTAGGGTCAAGTAGACATCGTTCCAACGACTATAGTCTTGCCCCTCATCGTTGTCAGGGTAAGGCAGAGAGTCATATATAACCTTGCCAGAGCGGTCTGTGACGTATATTCGAAAACTGCTATAGCTTTTATTTTTATAGTCGGGCTCTCTGGTTTTATTCGTCGCTGGCGTGCCAATAAATGCTGAATCCAGTCTTGCTTGATAAGCCTCCTCATATAGCTGCCCAGACGATAATGGCACCTGCAAGCTGACCGCGAGCAATTTACTGGTATCTAATAGCGTGTCTTCGATGACTTGCTGCGCTGTCGGTTTGACGTAGCCAAATAGTTGAGTAAATACAACCACACCGCAAATGGTTAATACCAAAGCAACGGCCAACCAAATTCTAAAAAATATACTCAGATTTAGTAGTCGTTTTGGCTCAGTCGTTTGCTGCGCGGTGCCAATAGGATGTAACTTTGCATACCAGTTACTTTGATTAGCATGAGTATGGTGGTTAACGCTATTATTAGCGTGGTTATCAACGATATCATTCGCTTTATTGGTCATATTTTTATCAGTGTTGCTTGCAGTTATAGAAAGTCAGTACTAAGTAAAATATAGCTAAGCGGGACATAACGCATAACCCAATCCACGGTGCGTATGGATGACATCGATGCTAGCGTCTACCGTAGCCAGCTGCTTACGAATCGATTTGATATGGCTGTCTATCGTTCTTGCCAAGCGATGATCTGGATAGTCACTGACCGCATTTAACAGTTGCTCACGACTGAAGACTTGATTGGGTGCTTGTAATAAGGTCAATAAGATTTTGCGCTCGGTATTGCTCAGCTCTAGCTTTTGCTCTTGCCACATCAATGAGTAATTGAGTGGTTGGTAATGCCAGATGCCAGACTGACATTCAAATGTTAATGCTTGCCCAGACATATTATTAGACGGGTTTTCACTATCTACTGAGGTGGTAGGAGCGGGAGACTGTTGAGACAATAATTGCTCGCGTCGCCAAATGGCTTTTAGGCGAGCGACCAACTCTCGCGGGCTAAAGGGTTTGGCACAGTAATCATCGCCGCCCATCTCCAAGCCCAAAATACGATCGACCTCATCACTGCGTGCGGTCAAAAACACGATAGGAATGTCTTTTAAGGCATCAATATCAGGTGTATGGCGTATTTGTTGACACAAGCTAAGACCATCGCCATCTGGTAAGCCAACATCCAAAATAATAGCTGATAGATCGCTTGCTGCTTTACTATGTAGCATCGGCAGTACGCTACTGGCATTGTCTAGCCATGTAATTTGCCAGCCTTCACGCTTGCAAGTGACCTTGAGCGACATCGCGATGGCGGGGTCATCTTCTACCAGTAAAATATGAGTCATGACGGTATACTTATTTTAGAGAAATGTGTAAAAAATGGCTGCTTGACGTGATGGTTAATAGATAACAATCGCATAGATACTGTCAGTGTCCACTTTGCTAAATACAGTTTGTATTTGAAGGTATGGAAAGACTCCAAAGTTGTTGGGATTATCCTAGCATAAAAGTCCCAGGGCATTTTGTGAATGCTCGTCAAAAGCGATGAAAAATTGATGGAAAAAATGAGAGATGAACTGTTTTTATGTTTCGCGGTGCTGATATGACAGTCGTTGATTAACTGAATGAGTCAAAGCAGACGTTGAACCAATCTATGAACTAATCTTTGTATCAATACTTCAGCATACAAAAAAGCCAACCAAGTTGCGACTCAGTTGGCCTTTTGATTATTAGCAGGACTTGTTTATAAATGTATTATAGGGTGTGTCCTCATTTCAAAAATGGAGGTAAAAATGAGATAAATTGCCGTCAAACGAGAAAATAGTGTAGATAATATCGAGATATTAACCAGCTATTTGACGCTATTTGACGCTATTTGACGCTGTTTGGCAAAATTCAGCCATTTTTAGCCCAGTTAGAGGACTATCGCTTGAATTGAGGACATACCCTAATACCGCCTAGCTCAAACCTTTGCAATTTGCGTAGTACGTAACGGTTGCGGGCCAGTCTGAAAAAATGCCTTTGACCCCAACATCCTGAGCCAGTACATCGATATAAGTCATCATATCACCATCATTATTAATGGCTTTACCTAAGTCAGTATAATACCAGTCGCCACCTGCTGCTAACGGCCCTGAACGCTCAATTGACCAAGTAATAATATCTAAATTAAGTGCTTTGGCTTGTTTGGCATAAGCGGAAGGTATCATTTTACCTGTTGCGTCAGTGGTTACCAGTATCCAAGGTGGTGGGGCAATGGTTTTAATGCCACGTGCTTTTATGTTGGCTAGTGAGTGCTTCCACGTGCTAGGATCATTTTTATCAAATGTTTTGCCGTCTGCGGTCTCATTACTATCATCAATCAAGTAGATAGCATTGGCACCAAAATCAGGCTCGTTTTTAATCCAGTAATCTACATCTTCGATATTAAACGACTGTGCAAACACGTCACTGGCAGCCACGCCTGCATTTTTATAAGTGTCAATCAGCTGCTGACGATAAGCATCTATGCTATAGCCGTTAAATGGCATCGTGACTGCTGGTGCTTTTAGCTCTGGCGTGTGTTTCATACCGAGGCTTTGAGCAAGCTTAATATGTTCTTTTAATATGAGCACTTGACCATTTTGTGAATATAAATCAGTTCGCCATGCAGCCGTTGCATTCATATAATCATTGAGATTGGTAGCTGTTTTATCTGCGGCATCCATTTTGCCTGTGAGGGTCTTGAACTCATTCGCGCTAATGTCTGAAGTTCGGCATTCAATACTATCGGCATTGGTCAGTAGGCCGTTGGCGTCTATCATTGGCGGTATGGTGCACTGTTTGGATAGCGGGGTCGCAAGAATATTAGTAGTGGTATGTAGATCATCTTGTGCATGGCGGCAGACCAGCTCTCCGTCATTGGTAAAAGCCACATCGCATTCTAAGATACCTGCGCCCATTTGCGCTGAGGCAACATAGCTATCATAAGTATGTTCAGGCAATTGCAGCGGTGCACCGCGATGGGCGATAGAAAAGTTCGTTTGGCTAGGTGTTTGCGCACTACAAGCCATTAGCTCATCTTTTAATGGTCCTGCATCCATGTCATTGACCAAATAGAAGGGCCGCACACCATAGGTATAAGCTTGAGGCTTGGCAGGCAAGTTATTTGACAACTGTTTGAGTGATGGCTTAATGGTCTGGTTGGATGTTTGAGTCAATGTGGTACTGCGTATATCATCTGCGGCCATTGACAGGGTGCAAGTGGTCCCTAGTGCTATGGCTATACTGACTGTCTTAACGGTTTTAAATGGCGTTTTTTTTAGTTGATTGAGCCTAGCCACTGAATTATCTAATATTGTCATGTAAACTGTCCCTACAAAAAGTGAAAATAATAAGTACAACATTGCGGTCATTGATTCATCCTTTAAGTTACCCGATAATCTTTAAAAGATGATGACAGGCAAGCAATTGTTACAAAAATATTTCACTCCCAATTTTTAAAACTAAACTATCAAAACTAAGCTATCAAAACTACATTAAGGATCAGTCATGACTGACTATTTAGACACTGTTATCGTTGAGCATAACCCTAGCCAAAAAACCATCAACCGTGCTGTCATTTGGCTTCATGGCTTAGGTGCCAGTGGTCACGATTTTGAGCCTGTGGTACCGCAGCTAGGCTTGGCTGATGATATGGCTGTACGATTTATTTTCCCACATGCACCAAAGCGTGCAGTGACGGTGAATGGCGGTATGGTCATGCCAGCATGGTACGATATTTTAGAGATGAGTCTAGAACGTAAAATCGATGTCGCACAAATTGAAGAGTCTGCCCAACAAATCAATGATTTGATCAGCCGTGAGGTTGAGCGCGGTGTCTCGCCTGAGCATATCGTCATTGCAGGGTTTTCGCAGGGCGGGGCAGTGGCTTATCACGTAGCGCTTGGTTATCCAGAGCGTTTGGCAGGATTGATGACACTCTCGACCTATTTGGCGACGAACGATAACATCGACTATAGTGCTGCTAACAAAGACATGCCTATTTTAATCGAACATGGTAGTCATGATCCGGTAGTTCCTGTTGTTTTGGGTGAGCAAGCACAGCAATTATTGTCTGATAAAGGCTATAACGTGGCATATCATACTTATCCAATGGCACATCAAGTATGTATGCCGCAGATTCAAGCGATTGGTACATGGTTGAACGCAGTACTTGCTTAGACAGTTGAGCTGTAACGTAATGTAATACAGGCCTTATAAAGGTTGAAACCTACCCACAACCTACTATATAATAGTCGACCTTATTGGGGATGTTCTGGCTTCGACGCTGGTAATGAAACTCAATGATGCATGTCGAGAGTATATGTCCTCTCGTTAATCCAACATATATTGTTATAGTCGCAAACGACGAAAATTACGCTCTAGCAGCTTAAACCCTGCTTACTAAGTTGCTGATCACCTACAGTTGGTCAACTAAGTTGAAGCGTCCGCATGTAGGCTCGCCACAAGGGATTGTCTCAATCGCTTGGGTTCAAAAGTAGAGAATCGGCTAATCCATCCTGACTGTCGGATCGGTGCAGACTAAAATTAAAGACAGAAACTAAACATGTAGATTCATGAGCGTAATGCTGGCGGACGCGGGTTCAACTCCCGCCATCTCCACCAAACAACGATACAGGGCTGACCGTCATAGACGGTTAGCCCTTTATTTTGGGCGTTTTTCAGGTATTAAGTTCTATCCCGTCCTATGGCGTTCCATATAGAATGTTGGTATTATTGTTGGTATTGAGCAATACCAACATGGACAATACCAACAAAGGATAGACCCATGCCCCTAACCCATACCGCTATCAATAAGCTACAGCCTAGTAGTATTTCCATTGATACTAAGCGACCTGACAAACACAGTGACGGTAACGGGCTGCAATTATGGGTTCGTTATACAGGTGTTAAGTCATGGATCAGTGCTTACCGCTGGCAAGGTAAGCAGCAAACTCTCACTATTGGCACCTATCCAGTAATGAGCCTTCAAAATGCACGCCAGCGCAATATTGAGATTAAACGTTTAATAGCTGATGGTGTGAATCCGAAAGACCACAAGAAAGAGCAGCAAGCCAGCCAAGACGGTAAAAAGATATTTGATACAGTCGCACAAGATTGGTATGCCGAACGTAAAACCTACCTAGCAGAAAGTACCTTCTCCCGTAATTACTCCGCATACATGCGTGATATTAAGCCTTCTATTGGCCAAAAGAATATAGATGACATAACCGCACCTGATGTCTTAGCTATTGGTAAGGCAGTAGAGGCACGTGGCGCTGGCGAAATGGCGAAGCGTACTATTAGGGAGGTGGGTCAAATATTCAAACACGCTATACGTAACGGACTTGCAATTCATAATCCCGCTACCGACCTTGCAGAAGCTATCAAACCTCGTAAAACTGTGCACCACAGCCGTGTAACCTCTCAACAGCTACCTAAGCTACTTCAGGACATTAACGCCTATGAGGGTGATTTACTGGTCAAGTTGGGCTTATGGTTCATGTGCTATACGTTTGTACGTACCAGTGAGCTCCGCTTTATGGAGTGGTCAGAGATTGACTATAAACACGGTCTATGGCGAATACCTGCTGAGAAGATGAAAGCTAATCGTTTGCATATTGTGCCATTGGCGCCACAAGCAATGGCTATATTGGAGCAGATCAAAGAGTTAGGATTTTCGAATCAATACGTTTTCTTTAATACCTCAACACGTAAGCCTTACAGTCAAAATGCGTTCATTACTGCCTTATGGAGAATGGGCTATAAAGGTCGCATGACTGGTCATGGCTTCCGTGGTCTTGCCAGCACTACATTACATGAAAAAGAATTTATGCACGAAGCGATAGAGCTGCAGCTGGCACATGATAGGGAAAATAAAATCAGCGCAGCCTACAACGGTGCTCAGCACCTACCATACAGAATAGACATGATGCACCAATGGGCAAACTTCATTGATGATGCTTATGCAGGCAAGTTAGATAACGTCATTCATGCCAGCTTCAAACAACAAACACAAAAGCATGGCTAACATCATGCTTTAACTACTATGCAAGGCTAGGACTAATTACCCGAACGCCAGCCGTTTTACACACCCTCAGGCTGGCACTGCCTTGCACCTTCTTCTATTTTTAAGGGTGTGTGTGAGGGTGTAAGTATGCGTTTAAAGGATCTAGTTTCGAAGCTAACAAAGAGTCACATTGTCTTTCCTGACCTTCTATATGGTTTATCTAGTGCTAATAACGAGCCACTTTATGACGTTATTGAGTACCTAGTCAGCACAGGTTTTGACACTCTAAATATATTTTCACTAGGTTCGAGATGTGAGATGTTGCCTAATAAAGATTCCCGAGAGACTATTTATTTTTTCTTAGAGAGTGTTAGGTCTGCAATACCACAAGATAATCTTGATTGGGTTCTTACGGACAAAGATAGCCTTGATGCGCTAACCACCGAGGCAGAGCAGAATTTAATGAGGTTGTTTAGCACAGGATCTCTTATACACTTTAAGGTATCAGAGCTTTTAAGTTTTGCACCTTTAGATGGTTATTTGGGATTTTTGGAGCCTGATGCAGCAAGCGAGGAAGCCACAAGTCCACAAGGAAACAACAGTCTTGCCAGCTATGTTGCGGAGTACACCTTACCCCAAGTGGCTGCCTTGATTCTTCATATCGATTTGGCTGACATAACCACCACTGCAAACAATAGCTATATTCACAATAAAAACGATTATGACGAAAGTGTTTGCGGTAAATTTGAAACCTTACTGCAGTATTTTTCAGCAGAAGCGCTTAATAACAAGATTGAAGAAATGGACTTGCATACTCGGACAGTAACCACATACGGTGGTGACACTAAGACTCATGTTGATCTTGAAAATACTAGTATTAGCGCTCACGAACTTGGCGACTACCTAGGTAGCATAGGGCATGAACTAGGCGACCTGATAGGTACGCAGGGTTCAAGTCATACTCAACTCCCCCCGTATTATAGCCTCCCGTTTTTTGATAACCCTCAACAACAAGACTCTGAGCAGGTTTTAATCCTACAGCAGCAAGTTGCAGACCTGCAAAAAGAACTTATAGCTGTAGAAAGCATGCAAAACAGCTCAGTTATTGAAAATACAACGTCTCCTATAGAGCTAGGAAAGTATCGGAAATTACTAATTGGCTATCCGTTATTGACAGCCCACCATATCGCTTGTCTGATTTCAAACCATAACCCAGTAGGGGAGAATTATCATACTGATGACGATTATAAGCTATATAAGGAAATGGTAGACACCGCAATAGATGCTCGTTTGCTAACAGTCTTCAATGATAAAGGACAAATCCCATCTGGAGAGGTTAAGTGCTGGCTAGCACGCTCTAATTTTATCTACGAAGGTTTTAATGATGATCTAGTTGAATATCTTGATGACGAGGATGATCCACTAGATAGGATTAGAGATGAGATAATGGGAGTTGTGTCCGTTGTCTTTGACGAGAATAAAGAAAAAGATAAAGAGATTGAGCAGCTTGCAGAGGACTATGAAGAGCTGAGGTTGGAGTATGAAATACTATCTAAACAACCAAGAGGAACTGAAAAACCAAGTCAGAAAAGTAACGTTAGAGTAAATCAATCTAATCAGAAAGCTTACTTAGTGACCATAGGATTATTATTAGAATTATTAACTAGCAAGCCAAGAGGTTATATTAAAGAGAATGGGGTTGATGTAGATAAAAAGCCCCCTTTTTCAAGCCAGAACGACATTATCAATGAGATAGTGAATTACTCGATATGGGGGCAGGCAAAAACCAAAGTCGCACAACGCCTTAAAGAAGGAAAGGATGGCTTGCAAGAAAATATAAACGAAATAGAAACAGAATTAAAAGAGTGCTTTGAAACTGCTGGTAAGGTATTTAAAGACGCAAAAAAAGCGTAATTAGATAGCAAATCAAGCATGCTATTTTAAAATAAAATTAGCATCCCAACTGGTATAAACCTGCATATCAGCTGGGATGCTGGCCCCTAGTGCTTACAACATAATGATAACTCTAATTAACAGTACAGCTCAGGAGTTATCAAAATGGCAGGTGATTTAGATTTCAGCGTACAGTTGCGATTACTTAACGAGAATTTCAATGCTGGTGTTAACCAGGCGCGTGATCGATTCAGTCAGTTCACAGAGTCAGTAGAACGCAATCTGGCGCAACTGGCAACCGACACAGACCGCGCGCAAGGTTTATTAACTGGCCTTGGCAACGTGAGTGCAGACAGGCTCACAAGTGAGATAAAAACAGCGGCAGACCAATTAAGACAGATGGGTGCTGGCGCGAACCTTACCCGTGAACAAATTGATACTGCTATGCAAAGCGCAGCACAGCATGTCGCACGTCTTGAAACCAATCTACAAGAAGCACGCCTTGAAGCCACACGCCTAGCTCAGACAGGCGCAAGCCCAAGAGACTTGGAAACAGCGGCACAGAGCGTTAACCGCTTAGAAGCTGAGCTTAACCAAGCACGATCAGCCAGTACATCGCTATCCAATGAGTTAGCAGGTGCGATGAATCGTGCCAGCACCAGTGCAGACAATGCACGTAACGCGCTATATCGAATGGCAAACATCCGAGTACCTGAAACGATACGTGGTGAGATTGAGCAAATCAACCGTACACTGGTTAACTTTCAGCAGAACAGCGGAAGGCCAGCAGCAGAGATTGAAAGGGCTACACGAGCAGCTGAGGAGCAAATCAGACGGCTTGAGCGCGAGCTCAATGGTGTTGATGACACAATAAGAAGGACAGACACAAGTGCAAACAACTTTAGCAGCAACGTTGGTAAGCTTAGAGCTGCTATGGGGGGATTGGCAGGACTACTGGCTGCTGCTGGTATCGGTATCGGTGCCGCTGAAATCATCGAGATGTCAGATGCTTTTGTCACATTGGAAGCAAAGGTAAAACTTGCTACAGGTGAAGGGGCAGCTTTTGTCACAGGCTTTCAAGGTGTAACCGATATTGCAAAGGAAACCTTTACTAGTATTGAAAACACAGGGGAGCTCTTTTCACGTATCACCCAAGCATCTGAGTCACTGGGCTTGGCACAAAGCGAGATACTGTCGGTCACTAAGACCATCAACGAGGCAATCAAGTTATCAGGTGGTAGTGCTGCCAGTGCTGATGCTGCAATCATTCAGCTTGTGCAGGGCTTACAATCAGGCGTAGTGCGTGGTGAAGAATTCAACTCAATCATGGAGCAAGCGCCGCGATTAGCTACAGCAATGGCTGACGGTCTAGGCGTGACCAAAGGCGAACTGCGAGCAATGGCGGCCGCAGGCAAGTTAACAAGTGAAGTCGTCATTGAAGCTGTTAGATCACAAACTAAAACCATCAATGATGAGTTTGCGACACTGCCAACGACTTTTGCAAACTCCGTTCAGAATATGAAAACGACTGTGTTTGAACTCGTTGGTAGCTTAAACGAAACAGTCAACCAATCAGGACGGTTGGCGCAGGGCATACAGTACATTAGTGACGCTATTGATAATATCGACCCCGCGACAATGGCCGCTATCGGACAGTCATTTGACTTTGTATTAGATCAGACCTCTGCTTTATTCACTCTCGTTAAAGACATTTACGGCGCGTTTAGTGACTTAACCTCTATCATCAGTGGCACGGTAGCAGCTGGTAATGATGTAGGCTTAATCACAAAGCTTATGCAGCAGTTTGCAGTAACTACAGGCGTAGTTATTGACGGCATACGTGGGCTATCAATCGCAGCTGACAGTGTTTTTGGCACAATCAGCGGTATTATTGGTAGCGTGTTGATCGGTATTGCTAAGCTCAACGGTGAAACCTCGACAATGGGCGAAGCATTAATTGCCAAGCAGGAAGAGCTATACGCACGCTCAGAACAAAAGATGATGGACTTTCAATCCAAGTCTGCTGCTGCATGGGCTGAAATGAATAAGACAGCTCAAGATAGACTTGATGAGACAGTGGTCCAGGTCGTTAAAAACTACGATGAAATGGTTGCTAAAGGTAGCTATGCCGCTGAAGCGATGGAAGAGCAATATATCAAAGTAGCTGAAGCCAAGATTGCCGCTAACGATATGATTATCACTGATGATATGCGGCTTGAGTTAGCAGGGCAAGATCTGCAAGCATCAATCAGCGAGACAGGTGAGTTAATTATTAAGTCATCAAAAGGCGTGCAAGCTGCCTATCTTGGTGTTGGGCAAAGCTTTGCTGAAGTGGCAATCAAAGCGGAGGAGTCTGGCACATCAATGCGTGAGTCGTTGACCGATGCGGTACCAAAAGCGCAGACTATCGGTGCTGTTGATGACATCATATCTTCTCTTAGTGCGTTAAGCTCACAAGGTAAAATATCGGGTGAGGATTTGGCTTATGGTATCAATTTAGCCAATGAGCGTTACAAAGAGATTGAGGCGAACTTTGCGAGATATGCGGCCAAGAGTATTGCTGACAATGACGGTATTATCACCTCCGAGCTTGAGAAGGCAGCAGCATTGCAAGGCTTGGCGGTACAAGCAACCGAGACAGGCGGCATATTGGTCACACAGGCTGATAAGTCTACTTTAGCAAGCGATCGCACCAAAGAGCAGATTGACGAGCTGGCAGGTGCGGTCGGTATCGGTTTATCTAAAGAGTTTGTAAAGTCTAGCGCCAGTCTTAACGAGCTTGTCAGTGGCTTTGACGACCTAGAAAAGGCAGGTTATGACGCAGGCGGGGCACTCGTTGACTCGCTTATTGCAATGTCAGATAAAGCTAGCAATACGGTTGAAATTGAAGCATTGATTGTTAAATGGAATGAACTCTACAAAGAAGGGAAAATCACTGGTCAGGAGCTTGCTGATGGCTTAGAGGGCATAGAAAGAAGGGCCAATATACTTAAAGATGGTATCAATGGTGTGACTGAGGCATATGGCTTCTTAGGATTAAAAACCCGTGAGGAGCTCGCTAAAGATGCAGGTGCTTACACCGATGCTTATAACATTGTCAAAAAAGACGGACAAGCGACAGCTCAGCAGTTAGAAGAGGTGTTTGAGAAAACAGCAAAAGCCAATATTGCAGCCAACAAAGGTGTTATCGATTCAGTTACGGCGAAAATGGCCGCTGAGCGTGGTGTTACTGTTGCCATTGATGAACAAGGGCGCATCACGTTTGAAAAGGCAGGGCAAGCAGTTACGGCAAATGATCGTATTAGAACGTCAGTAGATAGAGTGGCCACATCACATAGAAGTCTAGCCAGCAGCGCAGGAGCTGCGGGAACGGAAATGGTTAAGGCTGCAAGCAGAACCTTTACCGCTTATGAACAGTTACAGGAGAAAATTAAAGGCGTTAAAGAGGCAATGGCACTTGAAAGTGGTGATGAAACGCTTAGAAACTTGCGGATTTATGGCACTGAAGATATACCAACGCAAGGCAACCAGTTCGGCAGTAAGACGGCTGTTGAGAACTTTCTGAAGTCAGCAGGTCTTAGTGACGATCAGGCAATGGAGGAGGTTAGAAAGCTGTACAACAAGCAAGGAATTCGCAGTGGCGCTCTAAACTTTGGCGAGCTGCAAGGTTATACGGACGGAGAGAAGTTAACCACCGCCGAGCTAACTAAGTTCAAGTCGGCATCCTCTTACCTCTTAGAGCTTGCTGAGAATATACGTTACAGTCAGACCAATAGCAGTTCTAGCAAGATACCCGAATCAGCCTTACAAGCACAGAGTAGCTTGAACAACAAAAACTATGATACGAGCGCAACTGCTGTTAGTGGCCCAATCAAAACAATAGCAGTGCAATTGCAATCGGCGACTGGCACCGTTGATGCAACAATACCGGCAACGCAAGAATCAATGTTTAATATGTTCTTGAAACAGCTAGGTGAAAGCAAGGCAATATCAGGACAGTAATACATTCAACATGCCAGCATAAGAAATGACAAAGAGGTGAGCTTAATAGCTCGCCTTTTTTATTGTCAAAAAAACCATACCAAAATAAAACTGGCATACCAGTTGGGATGCCAGTTCATACCAGTTGGGATGCTGGTAAACCTCCCAGTAGCTAATATTGATAACACTTAATAACGCCAATCAACGGCATTAAACAGGAGATATCAAAATGCTGAATATATCAAACAATCCTCAAAACCCATCGCAATTACACCCACAAGGGCAGACGCGCATTAAGACAGCGGCATCCTTAATAGGTGTTCATCATCAGACACTCCGCCGATGGTGGAAGGTCGAAAAGTTCCCAAGACCGATTGATATCAACGGAATTTTATTATTTAGAAATGCTGACTTATTATCATGGATTGAACGTCAACACTCAGCTAGCAAGGGAGTTTAGTCATGACTACTACAGACATTCCGGTTATTCCTTTCACTGCTAATAACAAGGGCAGCACCAAACTGAAGGCGCAAGAAAACCATTTTAAACATTTACCACCACAAGGCATGAGCCGCGCAAGCCAGCTTTTGCCATTTGTGCCTTTTAGTAAAACTACACTTTTCGAATGGTCAAAAGATGGACGTTTCCCAGCACCAGTGAGACTATCTCCCACCATGACTGCGTGGCGTAATAATGAAGTTATTGCATGGTTGGAAGGACAATCAGCAGAAGTAGAGGGAGCATAACAATGACTACTCCACGGCAAACAGTAACAGCGACCCAGACAGCCACTATCAAAGCGCACCTTATGACTGGCGCGCCCATATCAAAGTGGGATTCTTACGAGCGCTATCAAATCACATGCCTTGCTCAGCGCGTCCATGAATTACGGAGAGCTGGCGTAAAAATACAAGGTAAGTCTGTCACTAAAAATGGTAAGCGCTTTGAGCTTTATTGGATTGAGGAGAAGGACCGTGTCTAAAGTTAATAAGAATAAGAATAAGAATGAAGAACGCAACCAATACGGTCAGGTCAATACACCTAACGATGTTCGCGGAACTGGCAGCGATGAAGCCGATCAAGATATCAGTATTCTTGCCAGCATAAACGAGGTGACGAAAGGCCACCAGGCTAACCATGCTGCTTTAGCTGCCGTTAATGCTGACGATGGCGTATGGCTACCAAACGACTATATTGACAACCTATTAAACGCCCTCACCACGAATGCTAAGGCTATTAATCTACTGGCGCAGCTTGCCGACATGGAAGGCACCGCAGAAGCTGATCAGATTAATGATTATTCAATGGAAGTGTTAGATATTGCTATGAGCGTTACGCTGGCTACTAACAATGCCAAGCCACACCCTGATAGAGCGGACATTAGCGGCACATGGCTTGCTCATGACTATATTAAGCAGATAAAGCAATCGATTGATGGTAATGCTAATGGTTTGGGAACAATGGCCATATTAGCGCGGCTTACTACTGCTGGCATGAACGAAGGCGTCAGTGAGGCATCAATGCGACTGGCTGAGATAAGCGCAAGCATAGGGGAGTTAATCACCAATGACTAATTACATTAAAATTGATATAAAACCTAACCATGGCTCAAATTATAGCTATAAACACTCAAATTTGAGTGTTTATGATATGAATTTGAGTTTTATAAGTAGTATTTCGAGCCCAATTAATCAGATGAAAGACTTTGCTTCAGCAAGCATAACTTTAGGGTTCTTATTTTCTGATGTAACACCGGTTATTACCCATTTTTTGACCAATTGTTTGAAAGTGATTGCACCATTTTCGCAAATGTTTGCATTTGCTAGTCATGGATTAAATGCCAATAGTTTTAGTATTAACAGCTTTACAACAGATTATAAAAAGCGTTATTATGGAGTCCTCTCAAAAAACGTTAGCGGACAAGCCAGCCGTTATTTATTGGCTTTTTTTGTGCCTGATAATAGCCCAGCCTCTCAAGCTGTCACTATACGATCAAGCACCATCCTAAGAGCGCACTTAAGCGACTCAAGGGAGTACTCCCTCATATCTAAGGTGAACACTTCACCGACCGACTATGACGGGTTGACGCTGCAAAATAAAATAGCCGAAAGGCGAATATGCAGGGCGGTTACTAACGTTACCGAGAGTAAGACCCGTCACCCTATATCTTTATTGTATAGCGTGGCATTCACTCAAAAAACGTTAGGAGCTATCCATCATGGGTAATTCAATTCGCACGACCTCAAATACCCAAGCCACTATCAACAGCACACCAGCCCTATTCAAGGCAGGTGACAGCGTTCTATGCCCGTCATTGAGTAATAGCCCTTTTGTGCTAAC
Source organism: Psychrobacter sp. NZS113 (assembly GCF_015864825.1). Lineage (GTDB taxonomy): Bacteria > Pseudomonadota > Gammaproteobacteria > Pseudomonadales > Moraxellaceae > Psychrobacter. Next base: position 245,195 of record NZ_JADYWL010000003.1, on the reverse strand, counting down.
GAATGATCCACATGGCAAGCGTAATAATTTGACGCTAGAATTTGAAGGTAGTTATTTTTACTATGATGGCAACGGTTACTTTATTAGAGCCAGCGACCATGAAACAGGCGATTTTCAACCAAGCCTATACCACAACACCCCTGCTAATCAGCAAGCAATAAACACCTTGTATGGTAGTTCCCCCAGTACCCAAATCAAACAACGCACAGTAATAGACATAACCGAAGCAGACGACAACGAAGTTATCATCATGTCGTCGCATGAGTTATCAGATATTGCTTGTGACATTGAAAGTGCAGCTATTGTCATAAATGACATCGGCAAGCTATTAGCACTCATTCACTATGAAAAAATAGAAACTTCCACCGCTATATCGATGGCACGCTTAACGCATGATGCCACTGTAACGTGGTGCGAGCTATTAAACAGCCAGTTAGGTTCAATCAAAGAAACTCTAGCAATGACTCGTTACGGCAAGGAGGGTAAATAATGAAAACTTACCCACCGAAGCAAAGCCGTAAGCACGCCAAGCGCAAGAACCACTACCAAAAGTATCACTCTGCGCGCCAACCTTCCAGCCAATGCCGCAAGAAAATAAGCAAGCATGGAGGGAGCCATGACTACCACATTGCGTAAAAAGTACAGCCACAAAAAAGCCCGAGCGATTAGCTCAGGCTTCTTGGAACTGATAAATACTTTCGTGCTTACTCCACGGCAAGGAATAGCAGATAAGCGAACATCATTCAGATCAGTGGTTAAACGTCACGAGAATGATAATAGCACAACTGTCTGCGATATTGAATCCTTCTGGGCTCATAAATCTATGTCAGCATGGTGTATGCAGTGCAGACCTATTGGAGGTGTGCCATGCACTACTACCCACACCATATAGCAGATTTCAATAATGCTACACGGCACTTGGGACGCTTAGAGCGGTCTATCTATCGTGATTGTATTGAAATGTACTACGACACAGAAAGCCCTTTAGATGGAACGGACTTGGAACGTCTCCAGAGACGCTTACTTTGTCACAGCGACGCGGAAAAAGTCGCACTTGATTTTATCCTTAATGAATTCTTTGAGGAAGAAGGTGGTATTTATATGAATGGCCGCTGCGATAGGGAGATTGCCACCTATAAAGCTAGGGATAAAGAGGCAGCCAAGAAGCAAGATGCAGCCAATGAGCGTAAGCGCCGATATAGAGATGATAGGCGTGATATGTTTGCAGGGCTACGTGCTGTAGGCGTTGTACCTGATTTTAATATAAAGATGGATGATTTGCGGGCCCTTTATTCTGAACATTGTCAGGTAGGTGAAAGCTCCCCAAAAGATGACGCAAATGGAACGTCTCGGGAACGTCTCGCGGACGCAAGTGGCACGACTAAAATAGAACCAATAACCAAGAACCAAGAACCATTAACTAATACTAATGGCGATGATGAAAAAGCCCTTAACATTCCTTTTGATGTTTTCTGGAAGACTTACGCTAAGTCAGCAGCTAAAGAGAAGTGCGAGGCCAAGTGGAAATCTCTTAGCAACAAGGTACGTGAGCAGATCATGCAGCACTTGCCAGCATACGTTGCTTCAACACCAACTAAGAAGTTTCGCAAAGACCCTTATACCTATCTGAACGACAAAGGCTGGCTAGACGACATCATTGTTGACGAATCAAGCAGCAATCAGCAGTCAAAGCCGTCTTATAGCAGTATGAATGTAAATGCCAAGTATGAAGATCCAGATTATGACCCTTTGGATGGACTATCGAGCAGAGCAGGAGCACTTCATGAAAATCATTAAAGAGTTATCGCGGATTGAGTTAGGAACGACGGTTATGCGTGAGATATTGGCTGACTGTGACATACATGGCCAGACAGCTCATAGAGATATAGCAGGTAAAGTTAACTGCTGCCAGTGTAACGAAGATAAGCGTGTACGTGACAACGAGGAGCGCCTTAAAACAGACCGTGGCATCATGAGAGCGTTAATGCTAGCTAAAATGAAAAGCAAAGGCGTGAGCGCGAATATGGGGCGATTCAGCGAATGGCGGTATGACTCAGTAAAGGGTGATGACCAGCGTGCCAAGATTGCCCAGCTGCAGCAATATAGTAAGACTATCGACGGTCGCTCGCGCAACATCGTTATTCTTGGGCCTACTGGCACGGGCAAGACGATGTTGGCCAATGCAATAGCGGTCAATCATTACTTGGTCAAAGAGCAGGCGCTACCGAGCGAGTTTAAGAGCTATAACCAACAAGATTTTTATGATCACACTTGTGAGTTGATAACGTCTTTTGATATTGGCGCACAGGCAAGAGGTCATTGGGGTAATTACCAGGTGAGTGAATATAATTACCTTCAGGAGCTTGCTGCAAATGAATTGTTGATTATTGACGACTTGGGAGCGGGCGACGGTCACGAAAAAGACCGCGCGCGCATTGCTCAGATAATCGCCTTACGCTACAACCGAGCGCCGACAGTCATAACCACCAATATGGACATTAAGGGCCTACGTGAGTTCTTAGGCGATAGAGCATGGGATAGATTGCAGCAAAACCTATTGGTGATGCATTGCGACTGGGGTAGCTATAGAACTCAAACGTCAGACATTCAAATTGCAGGAGCTGCCCAATGATTAGCGATCAAAAGAGATTTATCCAAGTTGAGCAGTGCGTACTTAATCAATTGCTTGGTAGAGACGGCGCATTTGATATGGTCAGCGACGTTATTATTGCTCAGGATTTTGACGCACTAAGGCATCAAATCATCTATCAAGCAGTCAGTGATTTGGCGATGAATGGCAAGCCTTACGATCAGGTCATGGTGACGGACCTACTTGAAGAGCGTAACCAACTCAATGAAGGTTGCTGCCCATCGGATTACTTTGCCCAAATGAGTTTGGTGCCGAGTATTACGTTCAGTAGCTTGCGCCACCATGCCCAGTTGGTCAAGAGCCGTTCAATTCGTAGGCAGTCTATTGCTCAGATGATGTACGGCATACAGAAGCTTGAAGAGGGCGATAATCAGACTATTGAGGTTAATAACGAGGTTATGAGTGCTATTGCCAACCTTGAAGTGGGTGATACTGATAACAGCTGCTCTCGAGTAGGTGACTTGATGGGCGGAATGATTGAACGTATCGCAGCTGCTAGGGATGGTGTTAACAATTTCATCTCTACCGGCTTTCCAGAGCTTGATAACCTGATGATGATTGCTGCTGGTAACTTAGTCGTGGTCGCCGCTCGCCCTTCAATGGGTAAGACTGCCTTAGTCATGAACTGGCTTGCACATATCGCCAAGTACCGAGAAGGTGAAGCGGTATTCTTTAGCGTAGAGATGCCACAGGAGCAGGTCATGGACAGACTTGCCAGCGCTGAAGCTAAAGTTGAGCTTACTTCTATCAGGAAAGGTCAGCTAAGTGTGGATGAGTGGGCACGAATGCAGCGCTTTGTCTCAGACCAAGAGAGCATGCCTTTAACCATCGTAGATGAAAAAGACATTAGCATTGCGAAGATACGCACCCACTTGAACCGTATCAAGCGTGAGGCTGGCGGTAAGCTATCTGCGATTGGTATTGATTACCTGCAGATAATGGGCGGGCTTGATGGCCAGTACAAGATTGATAATATCGGCAAAGTCACTCGCACACTAAAAGCATTGGGGCATGAGTTTGGTTGCCCCGTGTTTTTACTGTCACAGTTGAGCCGTGATGTTGAGAAGCGCCCAAATAAGCGCCCTATAATGTCTGATCTACGCGATTCAGGCACGATTGAGCAAGACGCTGACCTTATTACTTTCATTTACCGCAATGACTACTACGAGCAAAAAGAGAAAGGCGGCAGCGCCAAACTTGATGGTTCGGCAGAGGTTATCTTGGCCAAAAGCAGAAATGGACCAACTGGAACCGTAAGATTGGGCTTTGAGGGGCAATATGCACGCTTTGCTAATTACATGCCAATGATGAATGATTTGGATGATATACCAGAGTATGGAGGTTAGTGGTATGGGTGTTATCAAGTTTCAAAAGAAAGAATACGAAGTTGTTACCTCATGTGAGCACAACATCATAAGTATCGACAGGTCTAACAAGTCAATAACCTGTAGAGATTGCAAGGAGGTGCTAGACCCTTTTAATGCAATTATGGATTATTCAGACGCATTGGATGATTATAAAAAGCGGTTAGATAAATATGCGGATGAAGCAGAGAAGCGAGTGGCTAGAAATAATATAGTTGCTCGCAGATTGGAAAGTCGCAAACGAACCAAGTGCCACCATTGTAACAAGATAACTGAAATCAACATCAAAGAGCCAACGCTTTTTGATGTTCATGCAGAGATGCAGGGCAGATAGCGCCGTGATTAATCGTACAGTCGACCAAACTCAATGGCTAAAAATGCGTGATGATGCTAAGGCTGGCAAGCCCAATACGGCAATCAGGTTTAACAATTCAGCATTAACGGTAGATGGCCAGTTGGGATTTGGAAGGAGGGACGCTTGATGGGCTAAGCGATCTAAATTTAGGAACCGTTCAAGAGGGAGTTAGGACAATATAAGTTCTAACCCTCAAAGAGTGTTTAAATTGAGACACGCCACGCTATGCCATATCGCCAATTTAAGCCCGAATAGCTCTTGTAAGGCATACATAGCATAATTAAAAAATACATACCTTAGAACGTCACACAGAGCGTTAAGTTTTAGCAGGAGCAACTATAGACAGAGTATAGACAAATCAATGAGGCGCAATAGCGTGCAGGCAGACGCAAACCTTTATAACTAATGATTGCAGCTACTTGCAACCAGTTGTAGCTACTCGATGCTATCAATAATTTATGACTGAGTTAAGGTGGATTTTTAGGCGGCTTACGTAAGCCATTGGAATGAGTTCGATAGTGAGCAGGATTATAAAGACTTTGCCGATAAACCTTCTTTATCACCACCAAAACCGCAGCACAACCCAAATATATGAAGCATAAGGGTCATGAGCATGTCATATCAAAAACCTACTATAGCGAACTACAAATTACTGATCAGAAACTTACGATCGCAAAAGCATGAAAAGGTTGTTTTTAGAATAGCCGATGATAGCTACCAAGCTAAAAGAATCTGCAAATCAACTTACGTTTCAGGATTGGAGTCGGGTGCAGATTCGTTACCGGTAACGCGTAAAAAACACAAAATGATGTGAAGAGGATGGAATTATGATTAATCAGGACAGACAAGATGACGTACAAGCCAGCAGCCAAAATTTTGACGCCATTATGGCCAAAGTTGGTATTGGAAGCACACCCACTGCCGATATGCCGTTGTTCGATGAAAAGATGGATGCTTATTGCGCTGAGCTCCTGCAGAAGATTACCGGCTGGCAAGAACAGAATAATGAAGATCGACTTCTCTACGCCGATGCCACCAAGACTTATGGGTATGCTATGCGTGAAGCGCTGATAAAGGTGGCTGAGATAAAGCTCTACAATGCTTTGCACGTAGGTGACAGTATCAACGAAGATATGGCATAGAGCTACGTTCACCCACTGAGTGAACGTGCAAACAACGACAAAGCGAGCGACGATATGACTATAGGAAACCCACAAGGCAGCGACTTCACTAAGATGCTGTTTAAACACGACTTCAAAGACATTCTTTGTTCAGTTAGCACTACCAGTGATAACGATGCTATGCGTGACATTTGTAGTAAGCGAATAGTATCTTATGATGGCAATGCTTTCACAGATCAGGATGGTCGCAAGTGGAAGTACGCAGTGCCAATAAAAGTAAGCCGGTTAACTCAGCAAGATTTATAAATGAGTTGTGATGAAATAAGGTTCATCATAGTGATGAACCTGCAAACAGATTATTAAGCGAGGTGACAGGTGATTGAGAAAAATGAACAAACCGAAGGGTTGAACCCAGATGGATTTACCACCCTGGCAGGTGTCGCAAAACTGTACGATGTAAGTACAAGCACATTGAGGCGCTATTGGGATAAAGGAGAGTTTCCAAAGCCGGTCATCTTATTTAGTAAGAATTATTTTAAGAATAGTGATTTGCTGGAATTTAACAGAAGACTTAGCAATAACCCTTGAATGAGATGTGTGAAATAACCGCCATGTATAAATCAGATCAAGCAAGATACGCAATCAAAGATATTGACCCTAGCATCAATACTGACTGGTTGGAGATGCTTACAGTCGATACGGACAGGGTGGAGCTGACCAAAGATGATAATGCACAGATGACCAAGTCATTCATTAGAGGGTTGATGGCAGCCAAGGCAGTTGGTATTGAGTTGCTGGACGACTTAAATCTGTAGCAGTTGCCTTCATCCATCATCATACGCTTAGATTATTGACAGGACATTGACGGATTAGCAAGGCGCAATAGCGTGCAGGCAGGTGAAAGCCCTTACGCCTAACGATTGCAGCCACTTGCGACCAGTTTCAGCTACTCTATGCTGTCAATAAAAAGAACTGTTAAAACACAAGGTAGATGGGCTCAAAATTGAGCGAATCAGGACGTAAAGTTATAGGTATAACGGAAATCGTGACACCCATTACAGCATGTTGGAAATGTTGAGGTTGGCATAAGTTGCTGATACTGAGAATTGTTGAAGAAAGTTGAACCGTGAATTACTAAAAAATACTAATTTTACACTTGAGGATGTTATCAAATGTTATGGTTCAAATGCTTTCTGCAGCAAGCTAAAAGAGTATAGAAAAGTATATCGATGTTTATAAATGTTTATCGGGAAATGGGTTTTGATTTGCTGACACGTTGGATGGCTTAAGATAGCCATCACCATTTTGATCACAGTTGATATGCAAAATATTTTTGCGCTCAACCTGTTATTAATTGTTATGGTTGGAAATAATTTAAAGCCAGCCAAAAAAGTATAATAAAGCACAACAATGAATGTAAGCTAAGCGCCATTTAGGTTTACTTAGAGATACGAGGAGGCATTATGGCAGCACTGAGTACTAAGGTTAAAGCCTATATCGTGAGAGGGCTCGCCACCTATATGACTCCCTCCGAAGTTGTTGATGCCGTCAATCAAGAATTTGACGGATTGAAAGTTACAAGACAGCAGGTTGCAAAGTATGATCCTGAGAAAGCGTCCGGAGTTAATTTGTCTGATAAGTGGCAACAGCTATTCGTAAAGCATCGCAAAGACTTCAACGATGAAATCAACTCTATACCAATTGCCAATAAGGCTTACAGGTTAAAGATGCTTGATAATATGGCGCGAGGGGCACTGGAGTCTAAAAACAGGCCGTTAGCAGCGAAACTATTAGAACAGGCAGCCAAGGAAGTAGGCGAGGCGTTCACCAACAAGCATAAGGTTAACCACGCTTTACAGGGCATCGTAAACCCAACGACACCCAAGCCAACAGTGGTTAGATTTACTGCCCCTGCATTATCTCGCCACGTTGCTAGGGCTATTAGCAAATCTTAGTCCTAGTACTTGGCACTCCCCGAGTTTGGGGGGTGGGTCTTGCTTGGATTTCAAATCTGACCAAGGTGCAACTATCTAGATTAGAAGGCATAAACTACGGGGTTTACGACATGATGGCGAATACCTAGGTCGTTAGGAGGTATTAGCGGCGCAGTCCACCTTTCATCGCCGTGGTAAGGGTTTACCGCTACAGTAAACTTCAGGTTACAACTTCTTATAAAACCTTATACTCAAATCATTAACAATCATTAACATTGAAAGGTTTTATCCAATGTCTACCAGTGATGGAAGTTAAATAAATCAATCACTTAGACCAAACCACCACTGGTGAATGGGATTAAGTCAGCTAACGGCGTAGCAACTCAGCTCTATTTATTCTCAGGTAAGCAAGATTGCCTGTTGTTAAATGTTGTTATTCAAAACCCTTGCAGCTCGCGGAATTACTGAACAATCCCCATTGGGGGGTGTGCTAAAAAATAGCATACCCCAAACCTACGGCAGCTTTTGTACTCAGTGGCAGAAGCAACGACTTTTGATAAGGCAAGAAGTAGAATGATCTTGCCAGCATTTTAAATGTCACCAAGATTTTGATACCTTTCATCTGCATTAGTCGTTTGCATATCAAACCGAGATGCTCAAAAGGTATTACAATTTAACTGACCTAGGAACCATTCACATGAAAGGTATTTATTACACGACTCAAGATATTAAGCAGATATTCCAATGGCGATCAGATGACACATTGGCCCAACGTAGAAAATCAGGTTTTTTACCTGAGCCGGATATTAAGGGCCGGCCTAATAAATGGCTTAAAGTTAAAATTGACGCTATCGTTGGTATTGATACTGATCCGAAAATAAAAGGTGAATGACATACAGGAGGAATACGCGCCATCTTGCCTGCATTTGAAATGCTAGCAAGGGAGGTATTTAGAATGCGGCCCTTGGTTTGGTAGAAATGTCCCATGAAGGCTGGCACGTTACACGGTAACGCCGATATAAGCCCTTTATTATCAGGGTTCCGCATTTGAAATGCGGAATAGGTACGTCCATCCTCACATTGAGGATAGATAAACAACTTCCACCAATGGCGGAAGTTAATTTAAATCAATAACTTACCTTTACCCCTGCTCAAATTTGGGTAGGGGTAATCGCTTCCAAGCTATCAGCAATAAATTAGCCTAGGCAAACTTATTGCGGCTGTAATAGATGATAGACGAGCAAATCCGACCCTTCCTCAAAAGTCGGGAGGGTTCACCATGATGGTTAATGGTAACTTAACCCCCTCAAATTGAGGATGTCTGAAGCGACTAAGCCATGCTCAAAGTTGAGCAAGGGTGGCAAGTTGATAGCACTGTCCAACTTTGGATAGTGATACCAGGCTCATCATGACGATGAACGCTTTAGTTAATTGGCCAATAAAAAACCCACCGGCTAAATGGTGGGTTTTGTTTAACCTCTATAACCTCGCACTGTGCAACGGCAACCTTCTATAGGCTCAAGGAAATGCTGATCAAAGGCGCGGTCCAAATCGCCATTTAATATTTTAAACCCTTTATTGTTGATATCTAAGCAGGTCTGAGTGGTAAAGTTATCGTCAACCACATCAAACTGACCATCAGTAAAGTAGTTATCGGCTTTTAATTTATTGAGAGCGTCAATCCTATATTTCATAAGTGAAAACCATGATTTATAGTATTTTTCGTTATCCCATCTCTTATTATCAATTTTACAGAACTTGCCAGCTTCTATTTTGTACTGTTCATCTACCAACTTATAGATATCGCTGAATTTTTGCGACTTAAGTTTCTCTTCTAGATCATAAAGAAATTGCAACACATCCACATTGGCAAACTTAAAGCGCACTGGACCTGAAGCTAGTTTGTTGCCAGACACTGTGCCAAATAGCTCTTCCAATCTATGCTTTTGCTCATCGTTAAAAGTAGCTTGGTACCACCCCTGTAACCCAAAGAACTCAATCAAGCCGCCAGTGATGTTTTTATCGATTGCATATGTTTCAGTTGGCGGTAACTCAGGCGGTAGTTTAGGTTCTATTTTAGGTTGCTGCTTCCAGTAATCCGACTCATCCATTAAAGACCCACTACTTTTTTTATCTTGTTGTCTTAGCGACTCTTCTTGGCGCTTTATTGCTTGCTGAGCTGCCGGTGAGCTTAATGGCATAATAGATGGACTACTGCAAGTTCGGCATCTTTTATTTTTCCCGCGCCAGATTTCATAAATGACAGCTGGGAAAAAGGCGAACCAAACTAATATTAACGTAATAATTATACTGCCAGCTCTTTTGGGGGCCGTTGTTGATCCGCAGTTACTGCAATAAACTTGTTGTGCCATATTATTCACCAGAAGTTGATTCAATCAATGAAAGTAATTCAAGCTAATCAGTACACTTTTTAATTATTAGGTAATACTGTTCTTGAGCTTTATAAACCTCCATCATATCTCCTGAAATATCAGCTTTAGAGTCAGACATAAACTTTAAATACATGGTTATTTCAGATTCCATAGCTGCCATCAGGTTGGCTTGTGCTCTTGTGAGGCAAGGTGTAACACTGAGTTTATCTACTTCACGCTTTATCGATTGCATGTCCTTAACCACTGCTGGCAAAGCTATTCTAGATGTTCTGCTTGCAATGGCGCTAGCGTCAGTCCATCTACCCATAATCTCATCAAGCTTAGCCCTATCTTCTTTCTCAAAATTAATATTTTGGTATTCAATATCTGGCTGTGGTTCAGATTCTTTAGCTGCGATTATCTGCTGTGCTTTTTCAGGCATTGCTTCAAACTCTAACTGCTGCTGCTGGATTTTTGCCTGTTTTACCTTGTCATTTTCGGCTTGAGCAAGATCGGCACGCAAAGCCTCGGTTTCAGAAGTTCGATCCGCTATCTTTCTAGCAGATTGGGCGCTATTGTAATAGTTAAAGCCAATAATGCTTAAAAGCAATATGACAGCTATAATTATTATTTTCTTAATTTCCATTACACACCATCAGCCAATTTTATATTTACCCAACTTTAACCGATTAGTGAGATTTGAGCAACATCGTTGAGCACCTATAAGCTACGTCAAGCTATTAAGTGTCAATGCAGTTTTTTATATTTATAGTTGGTAATATATTGGAGTCATAATATGGAATGCTTGACGTACATAGCCACCACAGATGCAAGTATAGTAGATGGGTATTAATAATAGAGAATGAACTTGAATTTGAGCGAGTAGGGTAAAATGCTCATATTTAATTACAAAATATTATTGAGCTGATACGGTAGAGTTAGAGGTATTCGATGACGAAAAACGATTGTTGGTATTATGGTTGGTATCGTCTGTTTTAATTTTATTAATAACGTTTGTTATCAATAACTTGAATTGATAGTTTAGTTTCCGCCATCTCCACCAAATATTAAAAATTCGATCACTCAATGTGGTCGGATTTTTTTTGTCTAAATTTTATGTGTTTCTATCTAAAATGACAATGAGCTACCGTTGAGAGCTGGAGTCTAGGAGAGCAAACATTATTTTTTCATCAATTGAGGTCATAATATTCGCTTGTTTTAACCAATAATTCTGATTATTCTTAATTGTGGCCTATTCGGAGTATCAGATGATATACCAATAAGAGTAAGCTGACGTTCAAACAACTACAGGGAATGTATTATGTTAGGAAAAATGATGTATCAGCCATTGCTGATCAGTGGTCTTATTGAACATGCTGCACGCTATCATGGTGATACAGCAGTCGTCTCCAAAGAAGTAGATGGACAGATAACGCATACTGACTGGCTTAGCGTGTCAAACAATTCAAAACGTTTGGCCAATGCGCTGGCTACACTTGGATTAAGGTCCTCAGAACGAATCGCTACGCTGGCTTGGAATAATCATCGTCACTTAGAAGCGTGGTATGCGATTTCGGGTAGTGGTATGGTTTGCCACACCATTAATCCTCGCTTATTCCCCGAACAGCTCAGCTATATTATCAACGATGCTGACGACCGCGTATTGTTCTTTGATGTGACCTTTTTGCCGTTGATTATGGCAATTAAGGAAGACATCAAAGGTGTTGAGCATTTTATTTGCTTGAGCGCTAGAAATGAGAAGGTCGTAGAGCAGTTACCGAATGTACTGTTCTTTGACGAGTTGCTAGCAGCGCATTCTCCTGATTTTGAGTGGCCTCAACTTGATGAGGCTACTGCCAGCTCCTTATGTTATACCTCAGGCACGACAGGCAATCCTAAAGGTATTTTATACACTCATCGCTCTTCTGTACTTCACGCAATGGCATTATGTATGCCTGACGTCTCAGCACTATCTGCGCAAGATGTTTTATTACCAGTAGTACCTATGTTTCATGTCAATGCATGGGGCACTCCTTATGCTGCTGCATTAACAGGTTGCTCTCTCATATTGCCTGGCCCCAATCTAGACGGTGACAGTCTGGTCTCTCTCATTGATGATTATCAGGTAACAGTTGCCTTAGGCGTTCCGACGATTTGGCAAAGCCTATTGACTGCCGCAAAGTCTAAAGGCAGTAAGCTTGAAAGTATGACGCGCACTATCGTTGGTGGCGCAGCGTGTCCACCGTCAGTTATCAAAACATTTAGAGAAGATTTCAACTGCGATGCGGTACATGGCTGGGGCATGACTGAAACCAGTCCGCTTGGGACGATGAATCAAATAAAAGCCAAGCATAAATCACTGAGTAAAGAAGAGATTAATGATTTACGCAAGTCTCAGGGTCGTCCGCCTTATGGCGTTCAGCTACGTCTGATAGACACTGACGAGCCATCCAAGCTTGTAAAAGAAGATGGTCTGTCTCAGGGTCGTTTGCAGATTAAGGGGCACTGGATTATCAATGATTATTACACAGAGAACCCGGACGCCATTACTGAAGACGGTTGGTTCGATACAGGTGATATTGCCACCATTGACGCAGATGGTTATATGAATATCCGTGATCGCTCAAAAGACTTGATAAAATCTGGTGGCGAATGGATATCTTCGGTAGAACTTGAGAACATCGCCGTCGCGCATCCGGAAATAAAAATCGCGGCGGCCATTGCGGCAAAGCATAAAAAGTGGGGCGAGCGTCCAATATTGATCGTTGTAAAAGAAGAAGATTCAGAAATCGATGAAGTGCAAGTACTGAGCTTTTATGAGGATAAAATAGCCAGTTGGCAGATACCAGATAAAGTTATTTTTGTAGAGAGTATATTGCTTAACGGTGCTGGAAAAATGGTGAAAAAGGATTTACGTGATGATCATGGCGATGCCTTATTGAATATATCGTAGTATATTTTGACGGCATAAATATATAAGGTGTTTAGTCAGTGAATTGGTATTGAGAAATGAATGTAATGATAAAGGGCTGACAGTCATAGACTGTTAGCCTTTTGTTTTTTTCAGGTATTGAATAATAAATAAGTTGATGTAAAGACACTATTTTAAGGTTTAGTATTCATCGACGGAAGTAGATTAAATAAAGATTGATAAAAGAACGTCACAGTAATATAGTTCGAATTTATATTATTCATTTTTTGAGGCTTCTATTTATGAAAACTTGGTCAGCATTTTTTATCTCTATATTTATGTTAGCGCCTGTCATGCAGGCAAATGCAAAGAATACGCCTTGTTCTGGCAAGATGGGTGGCATATCGCATTGCCAAGGTGCTAAGTTTGTCTGTAAAAACGGAAAAATCAGTCAGTCTAAAAAATCATGTAGCTAATAAATATTAGGGTCTGTTGAACATTCAAACATTAGGGCTGCTGATCGCTAAAAATGCACCAAACTAGGCGAAAATTGACGATAATGTCGAGACCTTAGCTAGGTTTTCAACAACGTTTGGGGTGGTTTTAGCATCAGCCTTTCAGGGCAGTACTCTTTTTTGCCAATAGATGGCGAAATTGTTTAACCTAGAATGACTAGGCATCAAAAATTTCACTGCATATTGTCTAAAAAATAGTGACTGCCAGCACCACGTTTGAATGTTCAACAGACCCTAATAGCTTAAAAAGATGATTGATATATAGATTGTTCTCTACAAATAAACTAAAAGCTGTTTAATGTAAGTGTTAACGATAAAAACTGCCATAACCTTTATTTTTCAATATCTTGAGACCATAAAAAATCCGATCACTGTATGTGGTCGGATTTTTTTATGGTGTAGTTCATTATCCCAAAGTTTTTCAATAATTAGTTTGTTATAGAAGTCAGGAACTGGTATTTCGACTTTATAGTTGATTCAGTCTAAAAGAGGTACAAGACAACCGAGTGCAGACGTATATGTGATACTTCAAGCGAGGTTAACGCTGTCACTCTTTTATAGAGAATTGACTATAGATAATAAAACTACTTACCTTGATAAACTGGCTTACGCTTTTCTACAAAGGCCGTGACACCTTCAATAAAGTCATCCGTTTTTGCCATCATAGTTTGTTGTTCAACTTCCATATCTAAGGCTTCATTTAACCCCATAAAAGCATGCACGTTGAGCATATGTTTCATTGAAGCCAATGCTTTACCTGGCAACTGACTTAAGCGGTTTGCTAATGCCTGTACGCTCGCGTCTAACTCATCGGCACCAACCACGCTATTTACTAGATTTAAGCGCGCCATATCTTCGGCTTTAAGCTTATCACCCAACATAACCAGTTCAGTAGTTTTAGCTGCGCCAACCAGCTGGTTTAGCAAATAGATACCGCCCGCATCTGGAATCAGGCCAATATTGACAAAGGCTTGTACAAATTTGGCATTATCAGCCGCAATACGGAAATCACAAGTTAAGGCTAAGTTCATGCCTGCGCCAGCTACTGCACCTTCTAACTTGGCAATAATAGGTTTATGAATATTACGCAACTTTAAGCTGACTTCTCCAGCACCTTCTACCATACCTTTTAGCTTGCTTGAAATAATGTCTTTATCTAGACCTTCAGACAGCATTTCTTTGATATCGCCGCCGCTAGAAAAATTGCCACCTGCACCTTGTAAGATAATGACACGCACTTGGTCATCGGCATCGGCCTCACCAAGCGCTTTCAACACACCATTTTTTAGAGGCGTACCAAAAGCATTTAGGCTTTTTGGGTCATTGAATGTAATGGTAGCAATATGCTGTTCGACTTGATAATCGACTAAAGGCTGCGACATGTTATCTATCCTTGTATAAGTTTTTATAAGTATCTTATGGTCGATCACATATAAGCCAGATACGCAAAATCTACGTTTTGTAGTCCTTTCACTAGCCTTACTTATATCTGAATTATATTGAACTGACGATGTAGACAGCATATTACTATAGCAGTTTGGCATGATTATAAAAGTAGGTTTTGTGGGCGCTCAAGACACATCGAAATTGGATAGGTTATGCTAAAATGCCAAAAGCTGTGTCAGGGAATTATTTATAAAGATGCTAGAATCCTGAGGGATATATTAGCCTCTCTTATCTATCAAACAAGGAAGTTATTATGCCAGTCATTAAAATCAATGATGCAGATATTTATTATGAAGACAGTGCACCAAATGATGTGCAAAAGCCGGTCATGGTATTTGCACATGGTCTGCTGTGGAGTACGCAAATATATGACGAACAAGTCAAACATTTCCAAGCAGACTATCGCTGTATTGCTTTTGACTTCCGTGGGCAAGGTCAATCGCAAATTACCAAGTCTGGCTATGATATGGATGCGCTCACAGAGGATACACTTGGCCTGATTGCTGCGCTTGGCATTGATAAATGTCACTTTGTAGGATTGTCTATGGGTGGTTTTGTCGCTCAGCGAGTTGCAATTAAGCGTCCTGATTTACTGCTATCGCTTACCTTATTAGCAACGTCTGCTGATCCTGAAGATCCTAAAAATATGCCGCAGTATCGTAAACTTGTCCAAGCCATTCGTTGGTTGGGTAGCAAGCGTGTGAGTAATAAACTCATGCCTATTATGTTTGGCAATACTTTTTTGGCAGACAAGCTGCGTAAAGTGGAACGCAAACAATGGCTCACGATGCTACAAGGCAATCGTAAAGGTGGTGTGATTAAGGCAACAATGGGTGTGATTGAGCGTAAAGGCATCTATGAGCAGCTCGGTGATATCACAACACCCACATTAATTATCGTTGGTGATGAAGATGTAGCGACCCCATATGCAAAGGCTGAGCGCATGCATTTTGCGATTGCAGGATCAAAGCTAGCAATTATTAAAGGTGCGGGTCATACATCATCTGTAGAAGAGCCAGAGCAAGTAAACCGAGTCATGAGTCAGTTTTTAGAAAACTGTGTGTAGTCAGTGAACTATTAAACTGCTACGGCGTTATCCTTCTTAAATGTACTACTCGTACAATTTGCAGTCAGCTGCCTTGTACCCATTGTAGAGTTCTTTGACTATAGTGTATTAAAGCCTCATTCTTAGGGTTAAACTTAGCATAAAAAAGCCGCTATCAAATGATGATAGCGGCTTTTTTGTGACATACATTAACTATCTGATAGCTACATTCGAGAGCTGTATTCACTACTGCCATCATCAATAGTCCCAAACACTTCGGCACGATTCACGACCTCAGTCGCCCAAGCACGATGCGTGGCTGGCTCTAACATGGTGTTGTTGTATTTGAATACCGCTTTGGCTTCGCTATGAAGAATCGCTTGTGCCTCATCCAAGGTGCTGAGTGGTACACAATATGCTTGCTGTACCAAAGCGATTTGGCTTGGATGAATGACAGTTTTGCCAACCAAACCTAAGCTAACATCATGAGTCAGTTCTTGCATAAACAGTGTTGGTTGATCCAAGTATTCAAACACAGGTGCCGTCAGATAAAAGCCATGTGGCACAAAGCAGCCAAGTAGCTGATAGGCTAAGGTGCCAATGGGTGTGTCATAGACAATACTGTGTTTAGGGCGCCTGAGACGCAGCGCGGCAAACAAGTCATTGCCACCGATACGCAGTGCAAATACTGGCTGGCTAAAAGCTTCTTTAAAACCGATAGCCAGCTCTTGATTGTGATGTGGATTGAATAAGGCGGCCGTCTCAAGCGTGGGCATTAATAGTTGCTCGGCACTTAGATTCTGACAAGCCATGCGCCAGTTGGATAAGCTATACATATCGACTTTTGGCATGACGAAACCATCGATGAGATCGATATGAGGGTAGTCCGCCAACTGCTGTAGCATCATCGGATTGCGTGGACGAATGAACACCAACGGACGAGTTGGATGTTGAGTTTTGATGTCTGCTTTTCTAGAGGGGTTATTGATACTATCGACATGCGTAGCCCATGTGTCGAGTAATACTTGCAAGCGATCAAGTGCTAAGTCGACATCGCTATGACTGACGGCATCCTCTAAACAAATAATAATACTGTTAATCGTAGGAAGCTTGTCGCGCTTGATGACTTGCCATATATCTTCCCGAGTTGCAGGCATATAAAGGCTAGCACCAAGCTGATAAGGATGATGTGTGTGTGGTTTAACCATCGCATGACGCTCAGTAAATAGATGAGCGTAAGACTGGGAATGGTTATAGAAGCTTGCTTCGTTGTGTGGCGTATCTGACATAGTTGGCATCATAAGTAGTGATAAGTAAGGAGTTATAAAAAATCGAAGTTATTATCAAGTGGCATGGCTCAAGGGTCATTACTTATCAACAGCTCTAAGTTCAATATCTCTAAATATAGACATTGAAATGTAGTTATTAAAATATAGCCATTAAAACTAAAAAATAGCCATTAGCTGTCTTTGGTGCGTTGCTTGATGAGAGTGATGGCTTGATAAGGCAGTATTTTATCACCTAATACACTGATAGCGATATCTCGTTGCGCACATAAATGTCTGAGCAGTATCGTATCTGGATGATCGGCTGTTGCTAGCAAAATACGTTCAGGATCACGGCGCAATATGGCCCTCGTTGCTTCTGCAATGGTCGGCTTGATTCGGTTGCGATTGGCAATAGCATAATCTGCTGCGAGCGTGTCGATTAAGTCAGCCGTTTGATAGCGGGGTTGTTTGTATAGTGACAAACATTGCAAAGAATCGGTCAGTGTACGACGTGCCGCATCGATGCGATCGACAAATGCTAAACTGTGATCTGACGCTACCAAGTTATCATAAAAAACACTACGATGCAGCCCTGATTGTGGCTCGGTATATAAGCTGCGTGATATGAGCCCTGACACGGTGCTGTTTAATAGCCCTGATGGAATCAACCAGTCTTCTTCGCTTGCCGCAAGCCAAGCGACGCCAGCCGGATCAGCAAGCGTCAATAATGGAATCACACCTTCACCCTGATGAAAGATATTCGCAAAATTTGAATGGCTAGGATTGCTAAATACCTCTAGGCTACGGGATAGCTCTTGGTAAATAGCGCCTTTTCCTGTCCAACCATCGACGAATACAATAGGGCTGTTTGGATGTGATTTTAATATTAATGCTAGGGCGACAGAATCTAAACCTCGGTCACGAATGATGCTAATACCATAATGTACGCTTGGCAATGTGTAATGGCTATCAGTATCTACCAATGCACGCTGTAACAGTACCCCAATCGGCAAACCTGCGCGCACTAAGCTGACCAAAACTAATGGTTGCTCAATATCAACGGTCGACTCAAAAGTACCCTGTAATGTATGAGCTAAGTTAGCGATATCAGTCGCAGTTCTGTTTGTTCCTTGCTCTAGCGCCTGATGATAGAGTCGCTCATGCATCGCTGTTGGTGCATTTTCTAACGTCAACATATCAGAATAGTGACGCTGGCCACTTTGGATAAGCGCTTCTTTTTGGCTGACAGGTACATCAGCTACGGCGTCTTTATCAACGATATCGAGTAGAACAGTCACATCACTGGCAAGGTAACTGCCTGAACCGTAACTTTGCAAATCGGCTATTTTTGTATTGAGGTTATTTGAAATCATGATAGCAATATTGTCACTCATTATAGAAAAAGGTGAGGGTCGTGAGAATGAATAACCTAGCCTATCACAAAGGCTGTAACTGCGATTGTAACTCTGAATGCAACTGGCCGTGATTGGGCATCCCATACCAGTCTAGTAGCTGTAGAAATGGCAAGTCCGCTAGGCTGTCACCAAAGCCAAAGCTAGGCCGCTGACTGTCTAAATGATGGTCTAATAAAAACTTTACAGCATGATGCTTATGCACGGCACGCGGCAATATCGCTAGATTATTTGCATTCACGTGTACATAAAAGTCTTGATCAAAATCACGTATTAACGTTGGCAACTTTTCAGCCAAATCTATCAATGCCTGATGGTTTTTGTGAGCATGTTTAATAGCCAGATAAATGGTTAATTCTGCATCAACAGAGCCATTATGAAAGCTATCGATATGCGGTGTAAATACGAGCTGACTGCCATCACTTTTGCTGTAATTGGCGAATACTTGACTCAGCTGATTTAGTTTATTCTGTAGTGGTGCAAGCTGGTCATGCATATGCTGCTGCCATTGAGCTTGTAGCTTGCCATCCTTGCTGAGAATAATCGCACCATGGGTTAAGACTTGCCAGCTGTCAAAAGGCAGCTTCACGCGTTTTATTTCACTACGGTCACGGGCAGTAACGACTACCAACTCAGTGCTCGCAAGCAGCCAATTAAATAGCGCCGCTTGACGTTGACTCATAAAGCTCAATGGCTCGTCTTGCTTATTGACGGTCGCACAAACCAATTGTTCAGGCTCCGTAGTGGGTAAGTCCCACGCGTCAATTTTGCGTTGAGTTTGGAATAGCGTGTCGTCTAAATCCATTAGCGCATAGGGTTTTACGATATTTGCATTAGGTTGAAAAAATGGGGTGGTCATAGAACCGTTCCTAAACGTTAAACAGAATGTTATATAGTAAATTAAGGCGTAGGACTAACCACCAATACATTATCCAAACCTTGCCACATGTCATCAACGCTATCGCTTGAGGTTTCTACACACAGCACAATTAAATCCCAATCGCTAGGCTCAACGTTATAGGCAAAATTGGTCATACCAAGTCCATAATTATCGCTAAAGCTTAGCATGGTGGTAATAGCACCACCCAGAGCAATGGGTGAGCGTGTCAAAGCGCTAAAGTTAACAGTTTTTTTAGAGTCTTGAACCTGACCTTCGAGCCATTCAGCCAACAAAAATGGCAGCCACACAAACTCATTACTACCTAATACCAGAATTCGCTCAGGTAACTGTTCTTTATCAAATGGTGTTTGATTACTAAAACTCGTCAATGCTGCTTGAAAATTCTCTAGATAGTTATCGAATCCATCCGTACTGTCTAGTGTTGGAAAACGTCCCCAATGGCCAGTGTTGCCCAACGACTGACTACCAGCGTCAGTGGTGTCGACTGATGGCATGATGATGGGTTCAGGATTGGGTGCATCCGTCCATTGCCAAGCGCCAGATAGTAGATGATGACGATGAAAGTCAATATTCGGCAAACGAGTAGATATGGTGTCGTCTATATCCGCTGCACCTTGATTCTGACTTAGAGACCAGTCAACCAACGTGGTGAGATGCACTTGCTCTAATTGGCTTAGCCCTGCATTGCGTAGTGCTGTGACGACATTGACGCAAGTGTTACCCGTTGACGCTTCGTCATCCACCATAATCAAAGTTTTACTGGCCAGTAGCTGCGCTTGCGTGATTTTATCAGAGCTTTGATAAATGAGATGCTGGCTAGCATGACTGTGGTCTTCGCTGAATGTGGTCAGCAACGTTTCACTGTTATCATCATTGTGTTGCGCATGACGCGTAGAATTCAATAATAAAGCATTAGGGTAACGCGTTTGCAATGCTTGATGAACGCCGGCCGATAAGCCAACGGCCGTCTCTGCCATGCCAATAACCAAAATCGGTTCAGGTAAATCGCTAGGCACTAAGTTTGCCAAATCCGTAAAAGCACTACGCATCGTACTAGGCGCTACCGGAATATGACGGCCTAAGACTTTTGACACAAATAAAAACGCACGTTTTGGATTGATACGCTGGGCAAACCCGAGTAAGTCTTCTAATTGATAGTTGTCATTTTTTTGCGAGTCATTTCTAGCAGCTGCTGGATTGATTTGATAAGTTAGATCAAGCGTACCACGAGGTAAAGCGATGCTGCGTTTGTAGGTTTTATTAGATGTCGTACTATTTTTAAAATCAGTTATCACTTAGTTCTACCCCATATTTTTCACAGAGATAACGTAGGTCGCCATCTATATTTTGATGTTTTGGCACAAACTGCCATTGATTGCCAGTTCGGTTTAACGTAAATAGTATTAGGCTTTTGCCTGATTTATTCTTTACGTCAAATTTGCCTGAGAATAATAATGTATTTTGCTGCTCATCAGTGATATTTAATTCAATATTGGTTTGCTGTGAGTCAGTCGCTAAGCTTTCCAGTTCACTTGATAGCACGAAGTTAAGTTGTTCAATGCTGGTAGGTTGGAGGTTTAGATCACAACTGAACTCAGATACTGATGTATTACTTTCGAGCTGCTGGTTTAGCTCGATTGAACCATCCTCGCTATGCGTTTGACCATAAAATATCATATCTTCATCACCGCGTACCTTTGCAGTGGGAGTCACTCTAAATAAGACGGCGTCGATAGTAGGTGCTGTTGATATTTTGACAAGAATAGGAGCAGCTGGGAACAGGTTAGAAGTTGGCTTAGTATTAATCGTTTTTTTATTAGCAGTTGTAGCGGCTGTTAATGCCTTCTGTATTTTAATCTTTGCCCACATGCCATTAGATTGCT
This sequence comes from Psychrobacter sp. NZS113, assembly GCF_015864825.1. GTDB lineage: Bacteria > Pseudomonadota > Gammaproteobacteria > Pseudomonadales > Moraxellaceae > Psychrobacter. The sequence continues at coordinate 224,018 of NZ_JADYWL010000003.1, read as the reverse complement.
TTCTAATATCATATAAACGCAATGCAATCATTAAATTAGAAAATTTATCATAGCCATACTTATCGAGTTTGATATCATTATGATTTTTGCTGAGCTCGCTGGCTATATAAGATAGATTCGACCAACCATTATGGGCATTAATATTTTCTTTGATTATTTTATTTAATAAGTTAATTAAGTGCGTTTGTGTTTGTAACTGTTTAGTCGTCCATTGTTTTGATGAATTATTATCAGGTGCTTTTTTAGGAGAAAGAGTTGTTTGCGTAGAATTGCTATTATTCTGATCGACCAATAAATCTTCTACATAAAAGAATTTATCACAAGCCTGCGAAAACGCGCTAACCGTATTACGTTTGCCAAAGCCAAATACTTTTACATGGTTTTTACGAATACGTAAAGCCAGTGAGGTAAAGTCACTATCACTTGATATGAGACAAAACCCATCGTAATTATTGCTATACAGCAAATCCATGGCTTCGATGACCATGCCTATATCAGTGGCATTTTTGCCTTTAACATAAGCAAACTGCTGCATAGGATCGATAGCATATTTGAGTAATGCTTCTTGCCAACTTTGAATATGAGCATTTCCCCAATCACCATATATTTTTTTGCAAGTGATATGACCAAGCTTTTCTATTTCTTGCAAAATATGGCCAATATTTTTTGCTGATGCATTATCAGCATCGATAAGTATGGCTATATTTTTGAGCTGAGCTGACATTTATATTTCCTAATACGTTTTCTTTAAGCCATTGTTTTATATTTTTTAGGTTCGTTACGTGATTCTTTAACCTCAACCTCAACCTCAACCTTGACAGCCAACCAGCCATAGCGCACCGCGGCTTTGTTTGCTCAACTGCGGTGTGGTTAGTGGTGACGTTTTACCAAGAGGCAAGTCCGATAAGTCATCTAAGCCAATGCCAGCGCTCGCTAGTAGGGCAGATAATAACTGAAATTTCACTGCGTAGTTCATGTTTTGTGCATGCTCGTGGACGAGGCTAGAGGTTACCATGCCGACAACTTCACCAGTAGGCAGTAATAAAGGGCTGCCACTAGATCCGGGCTGAATGGGTGCGGTGAATTGCATATAGCGAATATCATCGCCAAACCCTGTCAGACCTGAGATACAACCTTGCGTGACTTGTAATTGGCTACTCAGTCCTGACAACGGGAATCCCAATGTCGTAATGGTCTCTCCCAAATTATCAGAGCATCGCTGTGCTAATGGCAAATAGCTAGGCAAAGGTTCACTCACTCGAATAATGGCTGAGTCGCTTCCGATATCGCTGAGGACTACTTGCGCCTCCCGATCAGGTTGGCCTTGCTGACGGACACCAATCATCGCCGCTGACTCAATCACATGATAGCAGGTCAATAGGTGATAGGAGTCAATCGCAAATGCTGTTCCCGTCCAGGTTTCGCCAGGCTGAACGTGACGTGGGGGACGCGACTCGTTGTTTGGCTGAGTTCGCTGTTGCTGCTGAGCCGCTTGAATAAGTGCATGCGTATCTGGCGGACGGGTATCGAGACTGATTTCGACTCGATGCTCTACACTTGCTAGTCCTTGTGTAGAGCTTTCCCCCAGTGCACGGCATTTAAACTGGCCATTACGTCGATATACTTCCAATATGATAGCCACTTTAATATGACGTTCAGTTGCCATGAAATCATATTTGATCGCGTCATTATTGAGGGTTAGACAAATATTGTTGAGTTCAATCGCTGGTAGGTTAAGGCTTGGATCATGATAGACATATGCAATCAATTGCAAAGAAACAACACCTTGCGTATCAAATAATTTGGTCAAATCTAGCTGCCATGCGCTTGGATTATCATTATCGTCTAACTGAGCCCAGTCCTTGGGCTCATGAAGGTAGGCAGGGCTACAAGCTGCTTTACGATGTTCATCTAACGGCAGCCATATCAGTCCAAGTTGCTGCCCAAATGTAAGCTGCTCTGTTGTAGAAAAAGCAACCGAACAATTAGATTGCGCGATAATCGTATTTGCTCCTAGCACTAACGCAGTCTGTACAGTCATCATATGCCTCTAATTGAGTCGATTATAAGTCATTATAGACAGTTTTTAGATAGCTGTTTAAATAACTATAGGGTCACTATAAAAAGCCGATATTTGTGCATTATAGTGGTTTTTGCTTATAATTCGGCATAGAATAGTTAATATCTCATTATTCTAAATTCTAATATTAAGCTAAAGCATCTAGTAAAAAGCGAACTTTAAAAATCAATTCAAAAGACCTATAGCTTATTTTTAATAAAATAAAACAAGTCTCTATTTTTGCTTTCAGCCACCTATCGGATAATATCGCCATTTATCCGGCAATATCGAGTTAGCTCTTGTCATAATATATCTACTCAGTAATAATGCTACATAATTACTTCTATAAAGTAACTGAGTTTTATTAGACAAGGGGTGAATAGTAGTTAAGCTCCTAATTCTTTAAATATCATCTACGAATATTTCTCTGTACTAGCTAGAGATGTAGAAAGTCAAAAACAAATAAATATAAAGCTGAGCTTCATTGTTAGTGATAAAAAATTTATCAAATACCAAATATACAGATTTCTTGTTCCATCTCACTAAGTATTAATAGAAAGTAAATGTCTTGAACATTATTTTCTCGTCACATTCATTCGACAAGAAAGTCGATAAACCATAAGTCTGAAACTGAATTTATATTAGTCGTTAAGCTTAAATAGATAGCTTTGTACTAAAAAGTTTAGCGATTTTTTTAGAAAAGGAGTGCTCTTTGAAATTTTCTTGTTCATTGGAAACGTCTTCTGAGCGGATTCGTTTGGTTAATGTTATCTCGCCACTTATTAAAGCAGGTTACCAACTCGTAACCCAAAGACAAGAGCCTTCAGAAAATGGTGGCAACATTATTCATGTTGTTGCCAAAAGCCAAGGGTCAAAGACACAAGAGGATTTAATCGATGATCTTTCTTCTATTGAAGGCTGTACACTTTTTCAGCTAGAGATAGATGGAGAGGGAAGTGTCGATGCAGTACCGCCGACACCACCACCAGTAGTACAAGATTTAGATCAAAAAAATGCATTAGCAGCTATTGGTGCACAGTATCCTGATATAGCGGATGTCGTTAGGCACTATGAGGCCAGTTTACCACAGGAGACTCGTGCTAAAGCAATGCATGAGTTGGGACGTAAAGTGGGGAGTGGAATTTACAAACGTGACTATTCACTTGGTAGTGCACTAAAAATGCCAACCACGATTAATCGCGAACTTGTACCAGCTTTGAAGATGTTTTCTAAGGTTAAGGCTAAGAATAACTTAGTCGCTTTGACTAAATGTCCATTCTGCAAGTTGTCAGATAGCAATCATTCAGGCTGTCACTTTGTAGTAGGCTACATAGATGGATTCTTATCAAGTAATCCAGCTGTAGACAGAGTTCGGGTTGAGGAATCAAGTTGTGGTGCTGGTACTACCAATATTTGTGAATTTATCATCTGGTAGAAAATAATGATTCATAGACAACTAAATGTCTATTAAAAATAGTAATACATGCATAAAGCGATGTTAGTTCATTAAAGCCAATATTGCTTACGCTCAGTTTTTATTAAATATAAAGGTCGAAAAAATGATTGAAATCGAATACAACTTGCTTTTGGTGGCTATCTCGTATGTTATTGCCGTTATTGGTTCTTTTGTTGGTCTAAACCTTGCCATTCGCGTACCATCAGCCAAACCAGGTAACGATCTATACTTTTGGGTAGCATTATCTTCAATCGCGATCGGTGGTGCGATTTGGTCTATGCATTATATTGGTATGATGGCCGTTGATATGAAAATGCCGGTCACTTATGATTTGGGTTTGACCGTTATTTCAATGCTACTTGCTATTTTGTTTGTTGCTGTTGGTATTGTCATCGTCGGCCGTGGTTCGTCGAGTATTGCCAAGTTGATCAGTGGTGGCGTACTTACTGGATTGGGTGTTGCAGCAATGCACTATACTGGTATGGCCTCAATGCAGATGGAGGCAACCATGTCATATAACATACCACTTTTAATCACTTCGATTGTCATTGCAATTGTGGCAGCAATGGCTGCGCTATGGTTAGCATTTAACCTACGCGGTACAGTACAGCGCTTTGGTAGTGCATTCATTATGGGTATCGCTGTTTGTGGTATGCATTATACTGGTGTAGCCGCGATGGAAATGAGCGCTACTGCTGGTCACACAATGTCTATGAGCCATACACATGAAGGTGCGATTACTTCGTCGATTATCATCTTTATTGGCTCAGCAGTTGTACTCGGCTTACTATGGTTCTTAGCATCTAAAAATGCTCCTAAACAAGAAAACTTAGTATTCGGCGAGTAATGATATAGTTAATTCAGTTTAGAAGAGAATCAAGGCAACCGAGTACAGATGTATATATGATACTTCAAGCAAGGTTAACGCTATCACTCTTTTATAGGGGATTGACTATATATAAGCCACGACTGTTCTGTCTATTGAATGGTTAATACAAAAAAGGTTTTTAGATATTATTCTAAAAACCTTTTTTTATGTCGAATAGCCAGTGTATAGATAAGGATTTATCTACACTCTAATCCGTTGTTGTCTCTTCGACTTTTACACCTATCATGATTGAACGTACTTGGCATGGGGTTATTTTCTGAGCGATATCAGCCAGCTTTGGTTTATCAGTCAAGCCCAACCAGTAGGCAAAGCCGACCTGTGTTAAATCCACACCGCTATGAGTTGTGTAACCAATACCGCCAGATGGGCGACTATTAATCTCAAGTACACGGTGCTGACCCTCATCATCGGCTTTGGTCTGTACACTGACGATACCATCACAGTTGAAGGCTTTGATTAATGGAATGACGACATCCATAACGGATTGCTCGTAGCCGATATGCTGGATTTTCCCAGTTTTATAACGAGTAATAGCGGCCAGTACTTCACCATATTCGCATACCACATCGATAGAGTACTCTTGCCCTGACAAGTAAGGCATTAATAACATCGGAATAGGGCGCTCATGCACCATTAAGCTGTTTGTGTACGCATTTATAAATTGGGCAGTACTGATTTTTTTCTCTTCGGTAAAGTATAAATGCTCAAAGCTATCATATTGCTCCTCTGCTGTTTTGCCTAAGTCCAATCGCCAAAACCCTTGTGCAAAAATACCAGTGACTGGTTTGACACATAAAGGCTGATGACCATGTTTGGCAAGTAGCGCCTCAAGCTGCTCAGTCGTATCAAAGCGCCAAGCATCAGCAACAGGTATGTCATGAGAATGGCACTGTTGCATAAAAGCAAATTTATCATCGATTGATTCTAATGATGCAACACTGGTTGCGCCAGTCAACAAGCGAATACCTGCTGCATCAAATACCTCTCGATGGGCCTCATAATCAATACCATTTCGACCAGTCAATAATACCTTTACATTGTGCTGTTGAGCCTGTTCTAGGACGAACTGCCAACGCGGTATAACGGGCTCAGGTTCAACGTCCACTTCATCGAGGCTATCTATAGTGGTTATAGATGGTTCGAGATAGACATCATCCGCAAACTCAAAAATCTCAGGTCTGTCGTGACGGTGTGAGGCGATGATGTTGAATGATGCCTCAGACTGGGTTTTTAGCGTTTGTAGGCTGGCTAACATATCACGCTGGCTTGACTGGCCTTCAGCTAACCAAGCCGCAGTTGAGATTGTAGGGTGATTATCGTTAGCAGTGTTATCCATAATTCTCTCAGCAGTATTGTTAGTTTTAGATATAATTGGATAACGAAATACCGTCATCGCAAAACCAACAGCAATCTAGATAAGCTCAAAATATAGCTAACCATCCAAGTCATCATATTGCTGATAGTAGAGCTATTATATACAAATGCTAGTCGTTATAAATGATACTGATAAAATAGTATGAATAAGAATGCTTAAGGTTTATTTTGGGATTTTTAGCACTTAACAGAAGACGTGTATCGACTAAAAACCCTGTAATAACCGTGCTACTATATGCTGATAGTAGACATAATAAATACATCGATATAATAAATAAATGAAAGGATGAACAATGAGTCAAACTCTAATCGCAGGTGCCAATGCGCCACTACCGACGGACAATATTAGTATTCGTATCTTAAGCCAAAATGCGATTGATTGTGCTGCTTATCGCCTAACTGCCGATGGTAAAGTGCGCGGTGATGGAGACATGATATTTTATGGGCAGACACGTAGTGACGACAGCAGTGTCAGCTTTCGTGGTCATGACAGTGATGGCTTTTTTGACATCAATTTGCCAGCTCAACCTGCAAGTATTGAAAAGATAGCGCTCGCATTTTCTAGTGATAAAACACTTGCTCAAGTCGGTGATGTGGATATTCAAGTATTACAAGGCAGTCAAGTGCTGATGACTTGTCAGCTTAGTAGTACCGATCGCAATGAAAAAGCGATTATTTTAGCTGAGTGCTATCGCAGGCAGGGCAGTTGGAAATTTAGATTTATTGCGCAAGGTTTTGAGGGTGGTCTAAAACCATTGTCAGAGCACTTCGGTGTTGAGATCGCTGATGAAGCCCCAGTTCCAAACCAGTCTCAAAGCCAGTCACAGAGTCAGGCTCAACCTATCAACACGCAACGTCCAATCAATACTCAAAAAGCGGGTAGCGCACCTCAAGCAAACACACCACCACCGATTCCAGCCAATCCTGCTATAAACCTAAGCAAAGTAACCTTAACTAAAAATCAATCTAGCATCAATCTCAAAAAACGCGATGATTTTGGTAAAATTACTGTGAACTTAAACTGGAATCAACGACCAAATGCTGATCAGCAGGCACCTAAAAAAGGGCTCTTGGGTGATCTATTTAAGCAACATAAAGCAGGTGGTATTGATCTGGATGTTGGTGCGATGATTCACCTGAAAAACGGTGAAAAGACGCTTATCCAAGCGTTAGGTAATCGTTTTGGTAGCTTACAGTCAGCGCCTTATGTTTGTCTGCGTGCCGATGACAGAACAGGTCAGATAAGTGGTGGTGAGTGGCTGGATATCAATGGTCAGCAGTGGTCGCAGATAGAGGAGGTCTTTATCTTTGCCTTTATCTACGAAGGTGCACCGAACTGGGCACAGACAGATGGCGTGGTCACCATTGCGGTACCAGAGCAGCCACCGATTGAAACACGTTTAACAGAAGGTACAGGCAACTTGCCAATGTGTGCAATCGCTCGTTTGGTCAATCAACAAGGCAGTATCAATGTTGAGCGTATCAATCAATACTTTAAAGGTCACCAAGAAATGGACAAAGCCTTTAATTGGGGATTTAGCTGGAAACGCGGCAGTAAATAGTAACTAAGTAGTAACGGCTGCAAGAATATCGATTGGTACAAAAAAATAAGCCCTTCTATTATAGAAGGGCTTATTGCTATTGAAGAGTATTCAATATTCAAAAATTTTCTAGAGTCAATTACGCATGCGGTGTGATAGCAGGCATCAAATCATGAAAAGTACGACCAGATGCTGTTTCACCGATGGCATGCATTTTCCACTCATTGTTATGGCGATAAACTTTTGCCATTACCATCGCTGTGTGTCCACCTTGCGCTGACAAGTTATAGCGGGCAACTTCTTGGTTGTTATTGGCATTGACGATACGGCAAAACGCATTTTCTACGGTCTCAAAAGTCTGACCAGTAAAGCTGTTAACCGTAAAGACCAGCGATACAACATTAGCAGGAATTCTAGAGAGGTCTACGTTGATGACTTCATCATCGCCATCGCCATCACCCGTACGGTTATCACCAGTATGTACAATGCTGCCATCTTTTGATTTTAGCTGACTGAACCAAATAGCATCGATCGCTTGTTTATTACTATCGAACATGATGCATGAGGCATCAAGATCGATAGAGTCGCCGCCACTACCGCCACCAAATAGTTTACCTAAGAACCCACCTTTTTTCTCTTGTGGACCTTGTGCGACATCCCAGCCTAAACCTAGTTTTACCTGCGTGAGGTCACCACCAGCTTCTTTGCTAAGTGAGATTTTTTGACCTTTTTGTAAGCTAACTGCCATGTGATTATCCTTATAGTATCAATATTGAGAAATATGAACTGAGTGTATTACTACTACTCGTCTTCCTTGCTATCTAAGTTTCTAAAAATGTTGTAATAGTTTTGAGTAAAGCGTTGAGTAAAACCTATATATGACGATATACAATTATAAGATATTGCCTAATAAGCCGCTACTACCACCGCGACCGCCTGAGCTACTACCCAAAACGCTTTGTAGCCAGCCTTGATAGCTATCACGATTGCGCGAACAAATAATGACCTTGCCAGTACCAGAGAAGTTCAATACCATGCCTTCACCACTGGTGACGGAGTTGATAATATTGCTCATGAAGCCTTTTTTCTTGCTGGTAGACACTGACAGCTTATAATCTAAGTTGGAGTCCCAGCAGACCACGTGACCGTTATCAATAATGACGTCTTTACCGGGTTCTACATCGATCTCGAACAGCGAACCAAACCCTGATACCACGACCTGACCTTGGCCTTGTGTTTGCATAACCATAAAGCCACCAGTATCACCAAATACCGCACCGCCAAGGTTGCGTTGAATATTGGCTCTGATATCAACGCCAGTTTGTGCTGCTACAAAAGCACCATCGCTGAGCGTGTACTGCTGAGCACCGCAATCAATGATTTGCATATCTCCATCTAGCGTTGGTGCAAGCAAACAATCACCTTCACCATTGACCGCTTCGATTTGCTGTTGAAATAGTGATTCATCATTAGCAAATCGGCGCATGAGTGACTGCATTAACCCGCCTTGCAGCTTACCTTTTAGTTCAAGGTTTGATTCCATCATCACCATTGCATTGGCTTCACAATAAATCGAGTCGCCTTTTTTGAGATTACAATGTAAAAAAGGTTCGATGGTACCGATTAAGCTAAATGTTGCGGCCATGATTTGCAAATCCTTATTCTAATTTTTTAATATGTGCGCTTGATAACTATGTTTGTGGTTCTGTATATGTTGTCTTGAAGACTTTGGCTTTTTTGATTAGCCAATTAACATTAAAGCCATCAAATGCTTTAAAAGGGCACACTTGATGACTTTAAATAGCTCTGTTATATCGCAATCAACTATATGACAGCGATATTTAGTTTGCTAAGCGATTACGTCAAAGCTAAGCTTATACGTTTACGCCATAAGAGCCCGCTAATGGTCCAAGACCACCGCTGAAGCCTTGACCAACAGCACGGAATTTCCAGTCGCCGCTGTGACGATACAACTCACCAAAGATCATGGCCGTTTCAGTGCTGCCGTCTTCTGATAGGTCATAGCGTGCAATTTCACTGCCGCCATTGTCATTAACGATACGGATATAAGCTTCGCCTACTTGACCGAAGTTTTGGTTACGGGCCTGACCTTCATAAATGATGGCACAAAGTGCTACTTTATTAACGTCAGCTGGAATGCTCGCTAGATTTACTTTAATAGCTTCATCATCGCCATCACCTTCGCCAGTACGGTTGTCGCCTGTGTGCTCAACAGCGCCATTGTCTGACTTTAAGTTGTTAAAGAAAATGAAATCTTGGTCGTTACGTACTTTACCTGCTTCATTGACCAAAAAGCCAATCGCATCTAAGTCAAACTCTTGACCGTCAGTAGCGCGTGGATCCCAGCCAAGACCGACTGTAATATTGGTTAAGCCTGGCGCTTCTTTTGATAAGTTTACGTTGCCGCCTTTTGTTAAGCTGATAGCCATATAAATATCCTATTGATTAGTAATTAAATAATAAAAAAATGAACTGAAAATGGTGCAAAGGTTGATACGTAAGCGCACACAGTTAATATCTCTGCCTGTATGTCACGGCCTGCATATCATTACGTTTTACTATACTAAGCGTTTGCTTAGTAAGCAAGGCGTATTTTGTGCACTTACTATATGTTTCCTAAGAGACATAATGCCCCTGTATATCTGATACTTTTTAACAATTTTGATAGCAATACTTAAGGTGTTGTTATCAAAAGTAAATTACCTATCTATCATCATTTGTAGATTAAACAAGAAAAAATTGGTTTTTGGCTGATAAGAACGTATTTTCCTAAAGAAAGCTTTAAAACGAAAACGGGTCATGCCAATATATTTGGCATGACCCGTAGTAAAACTTACCATATCTAACGGTGTACATCGTCTTGAATAACTCACCGATAAAGTATTAGATAATAGTTTTTAATCTCCAAAAACCGACCAGCCAGTTTCCTGTACAAACAGCTCTAATGCTTTAGTCCCAAGCTTAGAGTTTCCTATATGATCGAGCCCTGGTGACCAGACGGCAATTGAACCTTCCCCTGGTGCTATTGTCAAAATACCGCCACCAACTCCGCTTTTACCTGGCAGACCGACACGATAAGCAAACTCACCAGAGCCATCGTAATGACCACACATCATCATCAGCGAATTAATCCGTCGAGAACGTTGTGCATTAATAACTCTAACGCCTGTGTGCTCATTAATACCATTAGAAACTAAAAATAGGCCAGCCTGAGCTAACTGCTGACAATTCATCGCAATTGAGCATTGATGAAAATAAGTACCCAGTACTTTATCCACATCATGTTTTAGACGTCCAAAGGATTTCATAAAGTAGGCCAATGACGCATTTCGATCTTTATGCGCCATTTCGGATGCGGCGACTTTGTGATCAAAACTGATCGAATCATCATCAGCAATGAAGCGCACAAACTGTAGTATCTCGCCCAATGTCTCTTTTGGCTCATGTCCCATCATGATGGCATCCACTACCGCAATCGCACCCGCATTGATGAAGGGATTACGTGGCCTACCAGATTCGTGCTCTAGCATCATAATGGAGTTGAAAGGGTCGCCAGATGGCTCGCGACCGACGTGTGTCCAGAGCGCATTACCTAATTTGCCAAGACCGATGGTCAAGGTAAATACCTTGGAAATACTTTGAATAGAAAACAGTGTGCCCGCATCACCCGCTGTATAGACCTGTCCATCAGGTGTCGCTACCGCAATACCGAATTGATTTGGATCTACATGAGCCAGTTGCGGGATATAATCTGCTACTTTGCCACGATCGGTTTCATTTGCCATTTCTGCAGCAATGTTATCAAGAATTTTTTGTATATTAATCATGTAGTCGTATTTTTATGATGTTATTAGAAGGTGGAGATTTTAACTGAATAAAGGATGATGGTGCTGGGGGAATTGTACTTTAATTATTGGTCATTCTGGCATACCGATGCCTACATCATCTATTTATAACTGATCGCTTTAATTAGGCTAAAAAAAGCAGGTCATATCAATTTTTTGATATGACCTGCTCAAATACATCACTAGATATAGCAGATGCTATATGAAGGACACGCCTTAGTTCAGACTTGCCTTTTCAGCTTTACGATAATTAAGTGATGCAACAAATGCCCAACCAATAAAGGTAATACCGATCAGACCAGTAATGATCTCTGGTACATGGAACTTAACCGACAGCAGCATGATAATTGCTAATGCACCAATCGCATAATGTGCGCCATGCTCAAGATAGACAAACTCGTCAAGCGTGCCTTTATCTACCAAGAAGATAGTCATAGAACGTACAAACATCGCACCAATGGCAAGACCCAACATGATGACAATAACGTCGTTGGTAATGGCAAATGCACCAATAACACCATCAAAACTGAATGAAGCATCGAGGACTTCTAAGTATAAGAAGCCGATGATACCGCCTTTCATAATAGCGCTAGTCGCTGCTGCACCCGAACCGCTTTCTTCGTTTTCTAAGCCTTCTTCAAGATCACCTTCGAGCATGCCAGAGACAACCTGTACGCCAAGATAAACGAGAATACCCCAGACACCTGCAATTAAGACGGCACCTGACTGCTCAGCGCTGGCCCATGATACGGCAATCATTAAGACGATGAGAGCGACAAACACGCTCATAGCATCGACTTTACCGAGCTTAGCCAAACGGCTCTCTAGCCAATCAAACCAATGGACTTCTTTTTCATCAAAAATGAAGTTCAAGAAAACTAATAGTAGGAAAATACCACCAAATGCTGAGATTTCAGCGTGATGCGCCATTAGTCTGGCTGAGTATTCTTCTGGTTGATACAGAGCTAGATTGATAACTTCCATCATGCCAAGATCAGCGGTAACCGCGACGATGACAATAGGGAAGACCAAGCGCATACCAAATACTGCAATCAAAATACCAACGGTTAAAAATATCTTCTTCCAAAATTCGTCCCAGCCCTTGAGGACTGAAGCATTGACCACCGCATTATCAAATGATAATGAAATTTCCATGACGGCCAAAATAGCGGTAATAGATAGGGTGGATATCATGCCACCCATACCGCCATGTGAATATCCCCACCATGCCGCTACCGCTAGGGCAATAGCTGTGAAGATAAAATCTAAATAAAAATGTCTCATGACACATCCTGTCTGGTTGCGTAAAGCTAAGGTCGGCCTATTATAGACACAAACTGCAAAAAAGTGGTTATTGCTAACCACCTTTGATAGGTAATTCTAAACGAAACGCAGAGCATTACTAGTCATTTGGTCACTATAAATTGTGACTATTTGCAACTATGTCAGCTTTACGTTTTGGACGTGATAACGACGGTTGATAACCACCTAAATGTTAATAAAATGGGATTTTAAATATCAACACCGTATTGCTGACACATCGCCTGTAGGCCACCTGAATAGCCTTGACCAACGGCGCGGAATTTCCACTCACCGTTATGGCGATATACTTCGCCAAACACCATTGCCGTCTCAACAGAGTAGTCTTCAGCCAAGTCAAAACGTACGACTTCAGTGCCTGTTTCTTCGTTAACGACACGGATAAAGGCGTTGGCTACTTGACCAAAATTTTGACTACGTGCTGCAGCATCATGGATAGTCACTGTGACGACGATTTTGTCGACGTCAGCAGGCACTTGAGTTAGGTTTACTTTGATAACTTCATCATCGCCATCACCTTCGCCAGTACGGTTATCACCAGTATGTTCAACGGCACCATTGTCAGATTTAAGCTGATTATAAAAGATGAAGTCATGGTCACCGCGCACTTTACCAGCACCACTTAGCAAGAATACGCTTGCATCAAGATCAAACTCTGCGCCTGATGTGGCACGCTCATCCCAGCCAAGACCGATAAGTAGCTTAGTTAGGTTTGGATCCGTTTTGGTTAGCGATAAATTACCGCCTTTATTAAGTGATAAAGCCATGAGAATATCCTTGTTATTAGAGTAGGGAGAGGTTCAATATTAAAGCAATAGCCATGCGAAGGAGTAAAGATAAGCTAGTAAAATCGATAGTGGGATTAATATTATCAACAAGCTATCGCCGCAAAACTATTGCTTAATAACGCCCTATCATAACAACAAAAAATGACCCAATCAAAACTGATTGGGTCATTGTTATGTTTCATAAAAAATTGAGCATAAAACTTAAGATTTAGTGGCTTATAGATGACCGTTTATATGATTAGTCATCTGTAGGCGCTTATCTAAAAGCTGTCATTTAAAAGCTTTGGTGACAGCCATAAGATTATAGACTGTCGCTTAGAAACTCTGACGATGGCGAATCTCAAAGCTCTGATGGATTGGCTTTTTGATATTGAAATCAAAGCCAATAGTCTTTTGCGTAATCTCAACAATATCGTAGCGCTCAGTCAACTGCTCATCTAGCTCAAAGCGAGTAAAGTTGTTTGAGAAGTACAACACACCATCTGATGTCAGGCGATTCATCGCACGATTGATAAGGGCAGCATGGTCACGCTGTACATCAAAAGTACCTTGAAACTTTTTAGAGTTTGAGAAGGTCGGTGGATCAATGAAGATAATATCGAACTGCTCGGTATTGTCTTTAATCCATTCGAAGATGTCAGCAGCAACGAACTGGTATTTATTGCGGCTAACGTCCAAGCCATTGAGTACAAAGTTCTGTTTGCCCCAATCTAGATAGTTCTGTGACAAATCGACACTAGTGACTTTTTTCGCGCCAGCCAATGCAGCGTGAACACTCGCCGTACAAGTATAAGCAAATAAGTTCAATACCACCTTGCCGCGACTGTTGTCCTTGATACGTGCACGCATGTTACGGTGATCGATGAACAGACCAGTATCAAGATAATCTGTAAAATTCACATAGAGATAGGCACCGTCTTCACGCGCAACATGAAACTTGCCGCGCTTTTCTGTGGTGTTCTGCTTGCTATATTGATCATTACCAGACTGGCGTGCACGTGTTTTGATAAAGATTTGTTCACGGTTAATGCCAAATACTTCACGTATTCCCATCAATGCCAAGTTAAAGCGCTTTTTAGCTGTCTCAGGTGGGATAGTCTTTGGTGGTGCATATTCTTGCACATGAGCGTAGTCACCATATAAATCGATCGCGACTTTGAAATCTGGTAGGTCAGCATCGTAGACACGTACATTACTGACGTTGTCTTTTTTCGCCAGCTTCTTCAGCTTGGCAAGATTTTTTTGCAAGCGGTTGATGAAGTCTTGACCATCTTCTACTTCAATATCACGTTTTTCAAAGCGACTCACGAGGTTGCCCGTTTGTCCTGCAATCAAGGTGCCATAGCGGAAATAAACGGTGATAGCACCATTATGACAACGCAACGTTTTTGGCTCTTTGATCGGTAAGATATCGACTTGTTCGACATGAGACGCCAGTATGCCAAGCATCGGATCAACGCCACTACCGGCAAAGCTATCTTGCAAAATAAGACCAATCGCTTGGTATAACGGCTTAATCATTTCTTCATCACCCAAACGCTCACCATAAGGCGGGTTGGTAATGATTAAAGGATTGCTCAATCGACCATCACTGACGAGAGGGCTTAGTACAGCACCCAACTGGTCAAGGGCGCGAGTTTCGATATCGAGTAGCGGCAGTAAATCTTGTAAACCTGCGGCAATGATGTTTTTTTCTGTGGCGAGAATTGCACCACTATCAGCGTCGAAACCTAACATTAGTGGTAGGGTGTCAGGCTGCTCGTTTGCAATCTCCAACGCTTCACGGAAACGCGTCTGTGCATCATCGATCATCTGCTGCCATAACGTATCATCATGGTGCTGCCACTGATAAAAGCCAAATTGATTGGCGGCTTTATCGATACCAACCGCATAATCACAATGCATGAGTAACGCTTCAATGATGAACGTTCCAGAGCCACACATAGGGTCGATTAAGGCATTGTAGAAAGGCGCGTTACCTTCTTCGTTCTTTTTATGCCAGCCAGCGCTATAGAGCAGGGCGGCGGCCAAGTTTTCTTTTAAAGGCGCGTCTGTCATGGCCACACGGTAACCACGGCGATGTAGACTGGTACCTGATAAATCTAAATATAGTTCAGCTTGTTTGTCATTCACGGTCGCAAAAATAGAAAAATCTGGATTTTTGCTATCGACGTTAGGACGACTGTCATAAACTTCATTAAATGTATCCGCAATCGCATCTTTAATACGCAGCATGGCGAACTGCTGGCTGACGGCCACGCGCTTGTCTACAGAGAGACGAATCGCAAACGTTTGCTCCAAGCTAAATTGCTCAGTCCAATTAACCGATTTTGCCAAACCATAAATTTGCTCAGCCACATCATATTCGGCATTGATGTTTTTACGTTTGATGAGCATCAATACTCGAGAAGCGACACGTGACCACAGACAAATAGTATATAGGTCGCGCAAAGTACCTGTAACTGCTAGACGGCCTGTGCTTTTTATCTCACTGGCAATGCCAAAACTGGTCAGTTCGGTCTGTAGCGGTGCCTCAAGCCCATCGGCACAAGTGATGATAAGATCAAGCGACAACTCTGGCGAAGCTGCTACTAAAGTTGAGGGCGCGGTTGTTTCGGTCATACGGATACCTGTGGGCTAAATTGATAATTAATGCACATCATAAAATAAGATGTTTAACCGACAATTTTACCATATTTCAATAAATTTAGTTTAAAAGCTATCTAGGATTATAAGATTGAATGTCACGGTGTTCAATAAACCAGTAATAAACTGGTAAGTTAACGCAATATTTGTTCTATACTAAAAAAATGGAGACGATAACCACAGTAATCGTAGCAGACAACCATCCAATATTTTTGGAAGGGTTGATGCTTTTGCTTGCACGTGTGGAATGGCTAGATATTGTAGGCCATGCGACGAATGGCGATCAAACATTACATCTAATAGAAAAGTACGAGCCAAATATTGTCTTAATGAATGTCACGATGTCTGGTATAGATATCGAAAACATCGTTCTTTCGGTTGAAAAGCAATCACTCATCACGCAATTAATTGCATTGACCACCGTCAATGATAGCGCTAAAGCACAGCAATTACTCAATATTGGATTGTCAGGTTACGTGTTAAAAAATACAGCCTTTGTAGATTTATTAGCCATTATCAAGCAGGTTCGTACAGGAAAAAAATTCATATCCCCATCATTACTGGCCAGTCTGAAACCTATCATAGCCAAAATTAATAAACCTCAACTCACTGTGCGTGAAATTGAAGTGCTAACCTGCATTGTAAAAGGGGATAGCAACAAACAAATCGCGTGCGATCTCGGTATCTCCCAGCGAACAGTTTGCTTTCATATGAGCAATTGCCTCAGAAAGCTGGAAGTCTCTAACCGTACACATGCCATAGTACAAGCAGTCAATCATGGATTGATAGATATTGATTCAAAAGTATATGATTTGAAAAATGGTTGAGCGGGATTGAAGAAGCGGTAGCACTAAATTGGAGTCTACATTAACAAATAAACCACCCATCATAAAATGATAAGTGGTTTATTAATTGATAATTAACGTCTTCAAAATTCTATGACTTCTCCATTATTCTCTTATCAGATTTCTCTAAAGAGCTATAGATCTATTTTAGAATCGTTTTAGAGTAGCGCTTTTCTTCATTGACATAGATTTAGGCTGAGCTTTAGATTCTACTTTGACTCTAGCAATCTCTTTTTTACCATCACTAATGACGAAGCTACCAGCACTACCATTTGAGCCAGACGACTTGTTTCCACCAACTTGCCAATTAACCCAATAATCAGCAGACTCACATGTCTGGGGGAAGAATTTGTTACCACCATTAAAATATGTGCCTACTTGTACACGATACCAATGGTTTGGTTTCATGTCATAACTTGATGAAGTATTACCATGATTTATGGGATTAGTGATATGGAAGTTGGTATAAAATGCATCAATACTAGTACCCCAACCTGGTGACGTAGGTACGGGTGAACCTAATGCACCTGGTCCTTTATCATATATAGTCCATTTGGATATTAATGCATTGATAGGGGGCTTCATGCTATGCACATAGTTTAAGTAGCTTTGCATCTGATTGTTAAATTGCGGTGTTGCTGAGAAATTAAGACGATATTTTGCATTTGATCCGCCACCGGGCTGAAATACCGGGGTTAATTGTCGAATGATAGCTTCTTCATTGATAGGTGGGCAGCAGTTATCAGCAGGTATATTAATGACAATATCATCAAAATCCATTGGAACCAAATCACCTAAATTTGTAGCCTCATCAAAAATTATGGGACCCGGTCCAGTGCCTCCATCGCCAGCACACCCTTTGATATTGACAAAGGCTTCATCAAAGTTCATGTTATTATCCATTTTGATGACTAATGAATAGGTATTACCTGCTACCACTGGGCTAGTATAGGATACTAATTTCCAAGGATCTGTTGAAGAGTTACCGCCTGGGAGAGTTACAGGGTTAGACTGACCAACGATTGATCCATTGGTACCTGTTCCATTACGCAAGATGACAGAGGCTGTTCCATTACTATCAGCTCTGGTAGAAAAGTATCCACCAAAATTTGCTTCACCATTACATTTTGCTATAAAGGTTTGATAGAAGTCATTACTGCCATTAGCAATATCAAGATAATGTCTAATAGTTCCTGACGCAGTGCCTGATGCATCACTCCGAGGGCCATCTCCCGTGGAATTAATGCCTTGGTTGGTTCTGATGACGTTTGAATCATCACCTGTTCCTAACACCCAAGGAGTAATAGGATGACCTATATGGTTGCCAAACCCACTGGCAGGCGGATTTAGCTCAAAGCCTCCATTAACCAGTTGATTTGCAAATGCTCCCGTTGTCAATATTAAACTAGCACCAGCTATGCTCAAAGCTTGAGTGAGTCTTAATTTGATTTCCATGCGCAGAATTCCCTGTCAGTAATCAATTGATTATGCCCTTAGATATTTTATTAAACCTATTCAACGGTCTACTAGTATCTGTTTGCAGCATAACAAGGATTTATCAAAGATGTACCTGTAGATATCTACAGGTATAGGATCTGCATGCATAGCGTTAGAGGTATTTTAATAGCCTTAATTCATATTAATTAGTATCGTAACCCGTCACTATGAAAGTAAGCTATAAGAGGTGTTCTTAGGTGATGATATGCAGGATAGGTCAGGTGTTACTCAAAGCAATGCGTCTTTAAATACCTTGAGCAATGTTATGAGCAGTCTATTGCATGCGTACAAAATTTTATTAAGCTAACAGAACAACCATAAACGGTTAGCGATTTCATTTGATATTAAGGCTGAATATTGTTTTCAGGGTGGATATGACTGTCTGGTGCTACCCGTTGTGTCGTCGTTGCAAACGGTTTGGTTGCGATAGGGTAGTCTACGTCTTTTGGCATCAGCAAACGCATATGTGGATAAGGGGTTGAGATGTTTGCTGCATCGAAAGCGCACTTGATATCTTCTCTCAAATGTTCTTTGATTTTCGGCATACGTGCCACAGCGGCTGGCTTAACCCAAAAACGTACGATAAAGAACACACCATACTCACCAATCTCTGCCACAGTGGCCGAGGTTTCAGGACGGCTAAGTACCACCTCGGTGTCGGTCAGTACTTGCAAAATTTCCTTACGGGCAGTGTCAATATCGTCTTCGAAAGCAATACGTACACGAACATCAAAGCGTATAAAGTTTTTGGAGGTTAAGTTGATTACTTCGGAGGAGGCAACATTAGAGTTCGGGATAATGACAGTGATATTGTCTCGAGTCAAAATATGAGTGGTACGTAAGGCGATAAGCACCACACGTCCTTCATTCTCATTAATATGAATCCAGTCGCCAACTTGAAAGGACTGCTCAAGTAAAATAGTAATACCAGCGATAAAGTTGGCAAGCGTCGACTGAGCAGCAAAACCAACTGCTAGACCTACAATACCCAAACCCGCTACCAGTGAGACGATATCAAAGCCAAATTGCGCCATGACGCTGGCAAGTCCGAGTACCAATAGCAGCACGGACAAGATATTCTTAAGTAACTGCTCTATGGAGGCATTGAGGCCATAATGCTGTAACACTCTATGAATAATTTGCCCTGAAGAGGTCCAGAGCACATAGTAGATACCGGCCCACGTACTGGCCTTTGCCGTCGCTTTGATAGTATCTGGTTCAAAGTAAATCTGACTCATAATGGCGATTAAACTGGCCACAACCCATATATAACGCAGCACTGAGCGAACAATTTTGGTTCGACGCTCATTTAAACGAATTTTCGCTTTGCTTTGTTTGAGAATATAAATAGCCAACCAATAAAAAAATCCCAATACCGCAAGCAGTATTAGGATTTTGATGCCAGTACTTGCCAGATCTACTGCTTGAGATGACCAATCAAGTGCCTCTTCATCTGCAGATCCGCCAAGCGCAAGGTAGAGGCTAGTATGGAGGTCACGTATGATCTCTTTGAAAAAATCAGTAATACTAGCGATTGGCATTTTTTGGTCCATGCAGATTTTGGTACATGCAAAGGGTTCAATACAAGGTATAGGATTATAAGTTACCTTAAATCATCAGTGCAATCAAACATAAGAGATGTGCTGATTGACACTGAGTATACCTGCTTTGAAGGAACGGCTGAGCTAATAATTAAGAGCTATTTTTCTGAGTGTCTTGATACTGATAAGGTATCTCCATCTTGTGCTGTACATCACGTAAAGCAGTGCGTAGACCTTCCAATATCGTTGGGTGATAAAAAGGCGTGTCAAGCATGTCTTTGACACTCAAGTCATTGGTAATCGCTGATGCCAAAATATGACCAATATATTCAGCGTCAGGACCCACCATGCTAGCCCCTAAAATTTTATCTGTTTTTTTACAGCCATAGATGTGTAGGAGACCGCAATTGATGCCCATGACACGACTACGGCCTTGATTATCAAAGCTGACACTGCCGATAACATGCTCTAGGTCTGAGTCCTGTTGAATCTCTGACAAAGACATACCAACATTAACGATTTGTGGTGAGCAGAATACGATAGAGAATGGTGTGGCAGGCGGGCGAATGTGAGCGTTTTCTTCGTTTTCGCAGACCATACTTCCTGCACTATAGCCTTCATCACTGGCCACATGGAGCAATGGAATATGCGCGTTGGCATCACCCACAATATAAATGTTTAAATCGCCGATTTTTCCGGTTTTCTTACTTAAATCTTTTGGGCGATTTTTGTCATCAAGTTCGACACCTAGGTTTTCAACGCCTAGCTGTTTAATGTTATTGCGGCGGCCTGTCGCGACCAGTACGTATTCACCTTGCCACTGCTTCGACTCTCCAGCACTGTCTTCATAATCAATAAATGCTGTTTTATGCTCGTCATTCGTTTGAGTGCCGACGTTATTGATCTTACTACCCAAATGCATGGTCAGCTCACTACTCAAGCAGTCAATTGCTTTGTTGTTGATATCGTCATCTTTGAGGCCGGCAACACGTTTGACTTGATTGAATAATGTCACGTCCACACCCAAACGTGTTAACGCTTGAGCTATCTCCAACCCTATCGCGCCTGCGCCAACGACTGCCATTGATTTTGGTAAATCTGTGAGCTCAAAGATGCTATCAGAAGTGAGTAGCGCATCACCAAGTTTATCAGCCCAACCGTCTGGAATGAACGGAGAGCTACCAGTCGCGATAATGATTTGTTCTGCTTCAATTAGCTCATCATTGACTTCGATAAGCCCTTGCTTATTGATATGAGCTCGGCCATCTATTTTTTTATCGTCAGGCCATCCTTCGACTTGCTTTTTGATGTAGCTAGCGAAGTGATTGCGCTCATCACGGACACGTTGCATAACTTGCTTACCATCTATCTGAACGGTAGCATGAACACCAAACTTAGCAGAACTTTTAGCATCATGAGCACGCTCAGCAGCTGCAATCAACAGCTTGCTTGGCATACAGCCGACTTGGATACAAGTGGTCGTCCAAAATCCATCATTAATAATGACAATGTCGTCATGAATTTTTTTGGCTTGGCGAAAGGCATTTTGACCAGCGGTACCTGCACCAATGATGGCTACAGATACTTTGCGAGTGACCTTGGGTACTGCATTATCAACACCGTTCTCAGATTGTTTATTCATAGTATTCTCAAGTGATAGAGGCGGTAGCATTGAATGCTTTTATTAGTATTTTGCACCGCATTATTATTATGGTTATTATCGTTATGGTCAGCGCTTATTTTAAAGTGATTTTATATATAAGTGACTTTGTATAAAAATGGCTTTATACAAAAGTAACTTTATATCGTTTATGACTGTCGTGATTTATGGCTATATTGGTTAAGAGGCTATGTTGATTAAGGTGCTAATATTTCAAGCAACCGTTCGGTATAGCCTTTGGCACGTAGATTGCGCTGAGCATGAGTTAGCGTACCATCCGTATCAAAAACAAAGGCTGAACGGACCAAGCCTAACGTTATTTTTCCATACATATTTCTTTCTTTAATAACGTCAAAGTACTGGCATAGTTTTTCGTCAGTATCACTAATAAGGGCGATGTTTAGGTCTTGCTTAGCGATGAATTTTTCGTGAGACTCAACACTATCACGTGAGACACCGATGATGTCATAGCCCAACTCATCAAATTCGTTAAGATGAGTAGTAAACTCTGTCGCTTGGGTGGTACAGCCAGGCGTATTGTCTTTTGGATAAAAGTAAAGAATGAGGCCTTTATTGGTATTGCTAATCATCTCTTTTAGATTTATCTCGTCATGGACGAAGTTGCCATCTAGCTCTCGTACTATAGTGACTGGGAACTCAGGTAAGGTAAGGTTTTCTGTGGTTGGCTTTGCCATTATAAAGTCCTTATTAATTTTGATTATATAGTCAATCCTCTATAAAAGAGTGACAGCGTTAACCTCGCTTGACGTATCACATATACATCTGCACTCGGTTACCTTGTCTCTCTTTTAAACTGAATCAACTATATATTGGCTATATTTATTTATCGTATTCTTATTATAGGCAGATTAGGAGAGATTCATAATGAGTTTTACATTTTACTTGTCTATTTCCAACAAAAAAGACTGGTAATGACCAGTCTTTTATATGTTGAGCAAGTTATAAATTAAGCAGGTTTTTGTGGCTGTTTTAAGTCTAAGCCAACCGTGCATTGCTGTAATTCTTTTTGCATTTTTTTGACGTAGGGTAGGCTAGAAGGGTCTTTTTTGTCTTGCGCGTAGCTTTCTATTTCCCACATTTGACCAATGGTCATATTGCTCCGGACTTCAATGGTGCAATTACACAGCTTGGTAGCAGTGCCTTTATCCGCGACTTTGTATTTGACCGCACCATCAATGCAAGTATTGATATTTTCTTTTTTGATATCAGCCGCATTTGCTTGTGGCATCGCAAAAACAGCAGCTAGAGCTAAAGGTAATATTGGTAATAACTTCATAAATATCCTCTTACAGGTGGCATCAGTTCTTATATTGTGTACTAAAAGCACTAATAGGTGATGATTGGTATGGGTACTTGTGACTTTCGATGAAGGCAATCGCCCATACCATAGCAAGTATATCGATTAAAATACAATGGCGACATGCTGTGTTAATGCAAGCAAATGTTGCGCTAAT
This sequence comes from Psychrobacter sp. NZS113, assembly GCF_015864825.1. GTDB lineage: Bacteria > Pseudomonadota > Gammaproteobacteria > Pseudomonadales > Moraxellaceae > Psychrobacter. The sequence continues at coordinate 201,061 of NZ_JADYWL010000003.1, read as the reverse complement.
GTTTAGCACTACCATTATTTAGCATGGCGCTTAATGAAACTCTACTGATACTATTTACTAAGATTGATAGTGGGTAGGGTCAGCAACGCCAGCTTGTTCAAAGCCTTGACGACGTAATGTACAGCTGTCACATACACCGCAAGCAAGGCCTTTTTCATCGGCACGGTAGCATGAAATAGTCTGCCCATAATCAACACCGAGTGACAATCCAAGCTCAATAGTTTTTGCTTTGGACAACTGCTGCAATGGCGTTTGAATCGATAAATGGTGCCCTGTGACGCCTGCTTTTGTGGCAAGGTTGGCCATGTGCTCAAAGGCAGCAATGTATTCTGGACGGCAATCAGGGTAGCCTGAGTAATCGACTGAGCTGACCCCGATGACGATATGGTTGGCATCAGCGACTTCTGCCACTGCTAGCGCATACGATAAAAATATGGTATTGCGTGCAGGTACATAAGTGTTAGGAATGGCGTCGTTATCGATTTCATCACGGTTTTTATTAGGGAATTTGTCTGAATCACCGTCAGGAACGATCATACTATGATCTGTCAGGGATGAGCCGCCGAGTTGAGCGATGTCGATATCGATAATTCTGTGATTAACTTCAGCCGTCTCAGCGATAGTCTTGGCTGCGACAAGTTCACTGTTATGACGTTGACCATAATTGAAGCTGACTGCTGTCACAGAGGCATAGCGTGCTTTTGCCCAATATAAACAAGTAACCGAGTCAAGCCCGCCTGATAATAGCACGACGGCATTTTGGTTGTTATGAAGGCTATCTAATTCGCTATCAAGCGTTGTGTCATCGGCGGTACTTTGTGAGGTAACGTTAGTCATAATGGTATCTATTATTGGTTTACGAAAAATGGTTATTTTAGCAAAAATCCAACCGTTACAGAACCATGAAGCCATTATTTAATGTCCTCTTTTCAAACTGTTAGCAAATTTTGTTATAATCGCTGCTTTTAAAGCATCAGTGTTAGTGCTTGCCCATCAAATATGACAGCGCTGTAATAGCAGTTTGCTGTATAGCAAAATCACCCTTGTAAAGATATTGAGTAACTTATGACTGCAGCGACCTTGTTTACGCCAAAAATTACGCCAGAGTTTGATGAGATGTCTGCTGATGCAGGTATGGCTGATTATACTTTAGAGACTGATGGCATGGAAGATGATGCCGCTGAGGATGATTTGATGGCGGAGCAGTTATCACCTACTCAATCAGCACAGTTTCGCAAGCTACAGAAAAAACTGCGTAGACAAGTATCTTGGGCGATTCGTGATTTTAATATGATCGAAGAGGGTGATGTGGTGATGGTCTGTGTGTCAGGCGGCAAAGACAGCTATACGTTGCTTGATATCTTGTTATTGCTCAAGCGTATTGCCCCGATTAACTTTGATATCGTCGCGGTGAACCTCGATCAAAAACAACCTGGCTATCCCGAAGACATTTTGCCCGCGTATTTGAACGAGCAGGGCATCGCTCATTATATTTTAGAAAAAGATACTTATAGTATCGTTAAAAGCGTGGTGCCAGAAGGTAAGACTTATTGCTCTGCCTGCTCACGTCTGCGCCGCGGCTCGTTATATGGTTTTGCTAAGCAGATTGGTGCCACCAAGATTGCACTGGGTCATCATCGCGATGATATGTTGGCGACGTTCTTTTTAAACTTATTCCATGGCGGTACGCTCAAGTCTATGCCACCTAAACTATTGAGCGATGATAAGCAAAACATGCTTATTCGTCCACTGGCTTATGTCGAAGAAAAAGACATCATTGAATACGCCAAATTGAAAGAATTCCCAATCATTCCATGTAACTTGTGTGGTAGCCAAACCAATCTACAACGAGCCATTATCAACGATATGCTGCGAGAATGGGACGATGCTCATCCACAGCGTTTGGCTTCTATTTTCAAAGCAATGCAAAACGTTGCCCCGTCACAATTAGCCGATCGTGAATTATTTGACTTTGAAGGGTTAAGTCTTGATCGTGATGAAAACGAGCGTTTGTTTGAAGGGGATAATATTCAAGCAGGGCAGACCGATAGTCTTGCCGAAATTGGCTTGCCTATATCACCAAAGACCCAAACGTTTAGTCCGAAGTTTATGAGTGATAAACAGCAACTACCAGAATCGGATAAAGGGCCAGAAGTCAGTCGTACAACACAGAAAATCCCAACGATTAATCCTGTTATTTAACACTTTGTTTGCTAAAAATATAACTCATAAAAAAACCAGCTCATTATTTACTAATGGCTGGTTTTTTAAGTCTTAAGATTACATCTGATCAATCAGGTTGTTTTTTTTCGAAAGCTTGTAAGGGCACAAAACTAACATTTGAACGAGGTAGCTTGGCGACATCTTGCATACGCCAGTTATTTGTACCACCGTTACTGACTTGCAGATAGTATTTGGCTTTTACTGGATCCATATCGACTCGCGCGCTATATTTATTGCCTTCTTGGTGCTGTAATATAACATCATGGTCTTTTTTGATATCAGTGGCATGCGAGATAGACAGGTTTAGCTGTTCTGGATAAACGAGCGGCGTACCATTCAATAATTTACCTGATTGCAAGCTTTGCTCAGGATAATCTAAATAAAAGGTAACATCCCCATTATCGGCAAATTGCATTTTGCCATGTAGGTCTAAATCATAAGTCAGCTTGTCACGTGACACATCTTGATAAAGAGTCTTGCCATCCATATACCAATCGTCACGTACGACACTGTCCCGAATCTGATAAGAATAGTAAACAAAGTAGATACAGGCCACTACCACAAATGCTGGCATGCCAATCACAAAGATAACGACCATGTAATTTTTATACCATGGCTGAGTGTCTTGATGCTTAAAGTTTGATGCTGGATTAGACATAAAGTACCTATTAATCAGATATCTGGTTTGTCAGACATCTATAAACTGTATCAACGAACCATCTGACGGCTACATGCTGCCAGTGTAATGATAAATGGTTTACCTGCTAGTCATAGATCAACAGGTAGTATGTATAATTATATACTAGCGAGGCGCTCAATAGTTTATTGAAGCCTACTGACCTTGAGTAGTAAAGACATTCTGTTTACTGACTTTGTATTGTCCATCTTCACTGGTCACATTTAGAGTGATGGGCGTCTGTTCGAAATCGATCACATCTGGATCTCCATAGATGCTAACTGGCATATCAAAACTTTCGCCTGCCTCTAGTGGCACATCGTTGAATCGTAGCTCTAAACTCAAACCATCTTTCGGCGCTAGTGTTATTTTATAGGCATGAGGATTTTGTGTTTTATTGGTCAGTTTAACAATATAACTGTTCTCAATCATGCCTTGATTGTTTATTGAAGATAACTGATTACGGTCGCGACGAATATCAATCTCTAAGGGCACACGATCCGTCAATGCATAAACTAGACCACCACATAAAACAGAAATGACTGCTAAATAAGCAAATAAGCGTGGACTAAATACACGAGTATCTTCTTTTTCTGCCAGCTGTCGTTCCGTCGTATAGCGGATGAGCCCACGAGGGTAGCCTACTTTGTCCATAATATCATTACAGGCATCAATACAAGCGGCACACTGAATACAACCCACCTGCAACCCATCACGAATATCGATGCCAGTGGGGCAGACCTGCACGCACATTGTACATTCAATACAGTCGCCCAAATGCTCAGGGTTTGTGCCTTTTTTGCGTGCACCACGTGGCTCACCACGTTCGTAGTCATAGGATACAACCAGTGTATCTTTATCAAACATCACACTCTGAAAGCGACCGTAAGGACAGATCTGGATACACATCTGCTCACGCATATAGCCTGCATTGGCGTAGGTGGCAAAGGTGAAAATAAACATCGATACCCATACCCATGTTGGCCAATCAGGAATTGGGACAACCCCAATCATTTGCCAGCTTTGGTACAGATAGTCTGTGCCAGCGACGTAGCTTACAAAAGTCGCTGCTGTGATAACTGAAAGCACAAACCAAATAAAATATACAGCAGAGCGTTTAAAGGCTTTTTGTGCGCTCATTGGCTCTTTGTCGAACTTTATGCGCTTATTACGATCACCAATGATCCACTTTTCAACGTACTGATACAAGTGTGTCCAAATCGTCTGTGGACAAGCATAACCACACCATACACGGCCTGCATAAACGGTCACCATGAATAGCATGAATGCGGCAATAATGGCAAAAGCGGCAATGAAATAAAAGTCCTGAGTCAGAAAGGTCGTACCAAAAATATAGTAATGCTGTGAGGGAACGTCAAACCATATTGCTTGTCGGCCATTGTAACGTAGCCATGGCAAAAGCAAAAAAGCAGCCAATAGAGCATACATTGTGATGATACGAATATTTTGATAAAAGCCTTTAATGAACCTAGGATGAACACGGTGTTTGGTGGCATCTAAGTCAATTTGCTGTACAGGGATTTTATTGGATTGTTGTGCTGACATAAACGTGCCTCTTTAAAAAAAGAATCAGTTTGCTGGCATGATGAACAAACATCTTGAATCATAAGATGTATGAGCGAACGATGTTATCAATGTCAGTAGGTAGCGGATAAATATTTATTAAACCATCTACCAAATGATCGATTACGAATAACTTAATGAAAATGAGAAATAGCTGTATAAATCAGCGATTGATGCACTGTTTTTGAGTGCGGCTATTTTAGCATTCTCCTTACTATAAATGGGGTAATAATATCAAAAAGCAATCAATATCTTATTCTCAAAACATGCTAGTTGTGTACTAATCAGTATTCAGATTTCGTACATAGTCTAGGGCATGTTTGATGTTCGCAAATAGGCAGTGCTATGGTCAAATATTAAACATGACTTAGTGAAAGCATATAAAAAAGGGAGAACTGTAATAACAGTTCTCCCTTTTTTCAATATCATTCATTTACGACAGAGCAATCTACTAAAAGTATTAGTTAGCAGTAGCTTCTGCTGTTTCTACAGTTGGAGCAGTAGCAGTAGCAGTAGCAGTAGCAGTTTGCTGGGTCATAGGCGGTGTTACCTTATCTGATAATGAATAAACATAGGCCGCAAGCAGCATAATGCGTTCATTACCCAGTTTAGTCTGCCATTGTGGCATTACACCAGCACGACCATAACGTAAGGTGTCACGGATGGTTTCGCGATCTCCACCGAACAGCCAGATGTTATCTGTTAGGTTTGGTGCACCTGTAGATACCATACCTTTACCTTCTGGGCCATGACAAAGCACACAGTTAGTAGGCTGATTAAATAATGTCTTACCTTGTGTAACTAACGTTTGGTCTAGATCGTAATCGTTTTGATTGCCAGAGATTGATAGTACATACTCAGCAACCGCACGCACACCGTCTTCACCAAGGTTTTCACGCCAAGCAGGCATTGGTAGTTTTGCAGGCTCTTTCTTGTAATCTACACCAATATGCCAGCCGTTATGCAAGGTCAGCAAGATATTCTCTGGCTTTCCACCATGTAACCAATCATTATCAGTCAGATTTGGATAACCGGTTGCACCTTTAGCGTTAGAGCCATGACATACAGCACAGTTCTGTAAAAATAAACGGCTACCCACTTTCAAGGCATTCGGATTTTCAGATAGCTTCTCAACATAAGGTGCAAGTTCTGCAACTTTGCCATCAATCTGAGTTTTTAAGTCTGCTGGTGCTGTTTCGCTATGACGCAAAGTCGATTGCATATCTGCAAGTGTGGCTAACGTTGATGTTGCACCACTTGCATCTGCTTTCGCCAAGATATTCTGTTCAAAGTTATCCGTAAATACTTTGTTGTTCTGTTCAAGCTCACTATATAGCTCGTTTTTAGAGGTCCATGGTACAGTTTCACCATCGACTTCTACAGTGGCAATTCCTTCCCAATGTTTGGGGAACATAGCTGGGAAAAATACCCAGTAAGCAACACCCCAAACAATCGAACCAAAAAATATTACTAGCCACCATTTAGGCAATGGTTTGTCATATTCTTTGATACCATCATAGGTATGACCAGTGGTGCCATCTTCTTCTACGTCAGGTTTGTATTTTAGAACAAATAACAAAACCCCAAGAATAAAGAGCCAACATCCGATACTTATTATAGTAATCCAAGAACTCCAAAAAAATGTCATCGTTTATCCTTATTGCGCTGCTCTTCAGACAAAGACTTTATATCTTCGTCATCAAGCGCAAGTTGTGCATCTTCTTCGAAGCGTTTTTTGTTTTTTGGCGAATACGCCCACCATGCAACACCTACGAAGGCAATAAAGGCAGAAACGGTCGCAATTGTTTGTAATTCACCAATACCCATTAGCGCTGTCCTTCCATCGCGGTGCCTAGTTGCTGTAGATAGGCAACCAAAGCATCAAGTTCGGTGGCACCAAGAACAGCATCTGGCGCTCCTTCGATATCTTCTTCAGTATAAGGCACACCAAAGCGATCACGGAATAGGCGCATTTTATCTTGAATGTTTTCACCATCTACTTCATTCTCAGCGAGCCAAGGGAAGCCAGGCATTACTGATTCAGGAACCAATGAACGCGGATTGATCAAATGCTGCTTTTGCCAGTCTTCAGAGTAACGTCCACCAACACGTGCTAGATCAGGTCCAGTACGTTTAGATCCCCACAAGAATGGGTGATCCCACGTTGATTCTGCAGCACGCGAGTATGGTCCATAACGTTCAACTTCAGCACGTAGCGGACGAATCATTTGGGTATGACATACGTGACAACCTTCACGAATATAAATGTCACGGCCTTCGAACTCTAGTGCCGTCCAAGGTTCCATAGTGGGGAGGGGAGCGTTAACCCCACCTTCTTCAGGACCTTTGTTGTCATATATCAATGGTACGATTTCAACTAGCGTTGCAAAGCTAATAGCAATAACGATACCGATGACCAACAAGCCTGTATTTTTTTCAATAATTTCATGCGGTGTACCAGCCATGATAGCTCCTTATACGTTAGCTGCTGAAGGTTTATCAACACTAGTTTCATGATCCGTTGGATCAGCCACATCTACAGGCTTGCCTTCTGGCATCTTAAGTGTTCTATAAACGTTGTATGCCATCACAAACATGCCCGACACATATAAGAAGCCACCAAAAGCACGACCGATATATGGGAAATGTGAGAACTCAACAGTATCAACGAAGCTATATACCAAAGTACCATCTGGATTGGTAGCCAGCCACATCATGCCTTGGCCAATACCTGAAATCCACATAGACACGATATAGAAGATCGTTCCTGCAGTCGCTAACCAGAAATGCGTGGTGATTAAGCTGATAGAGTACATTTTTGGTTTGTTAAAGATACGAGGTAATAATACGTATAGTGAACCAATGGTAATCATACCAACCCAGCCAAGCGCACCTGAGTGTACGTGTCCTACTGTCCAATCCGTGTTATGCGATAGCGCATTGACTGTCTTAATAGACATCATTGGGCCTTCGAACGTCGACATGGCGTAGAACGACAATGCAACAATCATAAAGCGAATGATTGGATCGGTACGTAACTTATCCCAACTACCTGATAACGTTAGTACACCGTTAATCATACCACCCCAAGATGGTGCAAATAGGATGATTGAGAATACCATTGCTAATGACTGCGTCCAATCTGGAAGCGCTGAATAATGCAAATGGTGACCACCAGCCCACATATATGAAGCAATTAGTGCCCAAAAGTGAACGATAGACAAACGGTAAGAATAAATAGGACGACCAATCTGTACTGGAACGAAGTAGTACATCATCCCAAGGAATGCTGCCGTTAGATAAAAACCTACCGCATTATGTCCGTACCACCACTGCACCATCGCATCAGTTGCACCGCCAAATAACGAGTAAGATTTAAATGCGCTAACAGGAATCGCCATGCTGTTTACGATATGCAGTAGTGCAATCGTAATAATAAAAGCTGCAAAGAACCAGTTAGCTACATAGATATGTGAGGTTTTACGTTTGATGAGCGTACCGAAAAAGACAATGGCATACGATATCCATACCAAAGCAATCAAAATATCGATTGGCCACTCAAGCTCAGCGTATTCCTTAGTCGAGGTCAAGCCTAGAGGAAGGGTAATAACTGCTGATACGATAACCGCTTGCCAACCCCAAAAGGTAAACCAAGCTAAATAAGGCGCAAATAACCGTGTCTTACAGGTACGTTGCACAATATAGTAAGACGTTGCGAACAGGGCAGAGCCACCGAACGCAAAAATGACCGCATTGGTATGAAGCGGTCTTAGGCGACTAAAAGTCAGCCATGGAATGTCAAAGTTGAGTGCTGGCCATGCTAACTGTGAAGCAATGAACACACCAATACTCATGCCGACGATGCCCCAAACTACGGCCATTATCGCAAAAAATCTTACGATAGTAATTTCGTACTCACGGTCCACTGGGGCGACTGCTGTGTTTTGTAAACTCATTGGATGATTCCTTTACAGCCCGAATTATCAACAGAATTAACTAACTCTCCGCACTATCTGCATCATAATAATTGATGGTCAAATAGTAGTTGCGGTACATGCTGTTTTTTGGATTGCTTATAGTTTTAACGTTATTAGCTATCAATCTAAGCCATATATCAGCTGGTGCTCATATACAGAGGCATTTAAAATCACAGCACTCATGGCCAATCGATAGTAGGATTATTAATAACTGTTAAGGTGAATAAGAAAATGCGCCGTTTTTGAGCATCAAACATCTAATGAGGCTAAGTATTTATCTTAATTATTACCAAAATTCTGTACCAATGAAGATAGATACCAATATCCATAGGGCCATAAAAACGCACTGACCATAGACGTATGCTAGCGGCGGCTGACAAAAAAACATGTTTACGTAATGTTTAGTTAAAACTCCCGACTCTGTTTAAGGGTATTGTAACGCAATCCTAATCAAATATCATCAGAACTATGCGGCAAAATACAAACTCTTTGGTAAAAACTCTAGCGTGCAACTTATTATTGCTGCACTATCCGCTTATTTTATACACAATTTTGTCATGATTCTAGAGGTGGTCTTTGGTTAGAAACAGATGGTAAGTGTCATACGTTACTGTCAGGATGAAAAAGAATCTTGTAACAATGGCAGCATTAGTCATGTAAATAAGTTTTACTTATCATCAAGCCGACCCTTATAATGAGGTTAAATATGATAGGTAGCAGCGTTTTTATATCATTGCTATCAGAAATTATTTTATAATTTGATGTTCAGTCAGGCGAGGGTGACTAAAACCTTAGCCTTACATAATACTAATTAAGGACAATAATATGGCAGTTTTTTTGACAAATGAATGGTTTGAGCAAGTTGAGAAAATGGGTCAAGAAGCGGGTGAGCTTAATTTACCACCAGCACTTGCAAATATGATCGTCAACTTAAAGGTTTCTGATACTGATCAAGATATTGAAGCCAACTTCACTAATGGCTTATTGCATCGCGGCTTAAATGATGCGGCGACCACGACCTTGCTACTTGATCGTAGTATCTTGCAATCGATCATCACTGATTTTGATACCAATCAAATCATGGGTGCATTTATGAGCGGTAAAATTCGTGTTGAAGGCGATATGTCACAATTGATGGCAGTACAGACTGCTCGCCCAAGCACTGAGCAAAAAGAGCTGTACTCTCGTATCAAGTCTATGACGACTATGGCTTAGTTTTATATTTGCATGGTTCTATGTGAATGATTCAGTTGATGTAAAAAAGCCTCTAATTCATATTAGAGGATTTTTTATTGATAAATTTAATAACAATACGTTTTTATCTGATTAACTGGCTTTGGACTGTTGCGCTGCACTTTTTTGGTTTTGCTTATAGATAGCCGCCTGTAACCAAACGTTGGCTTGTATATAATCATGCACTTTAATGATGGCTGTCTCTGCCGTGTTGAGCGCACCAACACGTATCACAAATGGGTCTGCGTCTTGTTCGCGTAATATGACGATATCAAACAAAATAATAGATTTGCCATTGAAGACGGTTTCTTGTTTGCCAAGGACTTGACCCTGACACCATGCCTCGTCTTCTTGTCCGAGTGTATCGCCAAATAGATATGCACACATATGACCCAAGTTGATTTCGACAGGCGCCATTTGCTCTTTGGTCTCAGGTTTCCACTCTTTGATTTGCTCTTGCAAATCGTCGGGTATCTTTCCATCATTGGCGGCAACAATGTCGTTAAAGGCACGATGATAGCGAATCGACTCTTGATCTTCGACCATAATTACTTCGTTTTGTTCACTGTGTTTGATCTCATGTGCCCAAGCGCTAAGGTTCACAAAGTATGACGTATCTCGTTGATATAAATGACGGTTGGTCGTATAAAGCTGATCAAAAGCATAGATGATACTGCCATCAGCCGTATGCAAGCGTAATACCGCATCGTGTGAGTTGTCATTGGCGATGATACGTTCAATTTTACAATTTAGGCCATATGGACTATCGACACAAGGGTAGGCATTGATGAAGCACTCAGGCTTACCATTTTTCATCGCCAGTACTTGATTGATATGACATGGTTGGTTTTCCGATAGTAATAGGCAGCTATCTTGCGAGCTTACATTGCTATTAAGACCTTTAGGCATCGCTGCTTGTTCGATCATTTTCTGTAGCCATTCTGGTACGTCATGGCTCATATCGTCAGTCAGAATTCGCCAATGATCAGCGTGACCTGCAGATTGCTCGTCAGTTAAGGTTACCTTAGTGGGAGACTGGATGTTTTTATATTGGTAATTAATGGTCATGAGAGTACTCAAAATTAAGTCAGCGTGAAGTTTGGCGCTAAAGCTGCGATTACTGGATACCATAACCTACTATGCTAAACATGGGTCTATGATGGCTAGCAACGTTGTCATCAGCAAAAGGTGAACAAACAACAATGAATGGGTAATGACAATTGTCCTTAGCATACAATATATAGGTATTGACGCAAGTAATAGCAAGTCCCACATAAAAAATAGTAACAAAACCCTGTTTTTTAGCAAAAAACATACTCAGTTTTTGCTAATGATTGGCACATATCAGCTGATTTGTGTCAAACTAGCTCCCTTTTGACGGCTGTCTTAAGCTCGTCTGAAACCCAGTTTGTGTGCTCGTTTTATAGCATATAGCCAATCCTCTATAAATTGGATATGGTGTCAGTCTCGCTTAGTTTACTACTTGTAGTACTTTCACTTGCTTTCCTTGTATCCAAATTATATTGAACCGACTATATATAAAGTCGCACGTAGATAAGATAAAGAGTTTGAATATGTTTCGTCCTTTAGCGTTATTTATCGGCTTACGATATACCCGAGCAGAGCGTAGTAATGGTTTTATCTCCTTTATATCGCTGATCTCGATGATTGGTTTGACTCTTGGGGTTGCCGTATTAATCACGGTGTTGTCGGTCATGAATGGTTTTGATCGAGAGCTAAAAACCCGTATTTTGGGTATGGTGCCGCAAGCAACGGTCGTCTCATCTGAGATTATCAGTGACTGGGAGCAATTGGCAGACAAGATTAAAGAAGACCCAGAAGTGGCAGCGGTAGCGCCATTTATCCAACTGCAAGGGATGTTGACTTCAAATGGTCAGGTCGCAGGGATTATGGTCACAGGTGTTGAACCTGAGTATGAGAAAAAGGTCTCTATAATCAATGAGCACATGGTTGAGGGTAGTATTGATACCTTACAAAATGGTGACTTTAGTATTGTGCTGGGTGAAGAGATGGTGCAATCATTAGGGTTGCAACTCGGTGATAAAGTCACGTTAGTATTGCCAGAGGCATCACCGTCAGCAGCCGGTGTCATACCGCGATTTAAGCGCTTTACTTTGACGGGTATCTTCACTATTAGTCCAGAAGTCGATAGTCTGATGGCCTTTATTCCTATGGGTGATGCTGCAAAACTGTTACGTCTGCCAGAGGGTGCACAGGGTGTGCGTATGAAGCTTAATGATATCTTTACTGCGCCAATTGCCTCAGAGAAAGCGGCTGCGATTGCCCCTGATAGATTGTATCCGAATAATTGGACACAGACTCATGGCAATCTGTTTGGTGCCATTCAGATGGAAAAGGCGATGGTAGGCTTACTGCTCTTTTTGATTATATTAGTTGCAGCCTTCAATATCGTTTCTAGTCTGGTCATGCTTGTCACGGATAAGAAAGCGGACATTGCAATCTTAAAAACCTTTGGTGCATCACCTCGATTGATTACCCAAGTGTTTATGGTTCAAGGTGTGGTCATCGGTGTCATCGGTACGGTTGCTGGCACGATATTGGGTGTGATATTCGCCCTCACGGTCAGCGATATTTTGGGTTTCATCAACCAAGTCTTTAACCTGAACCTATTTGATGCGTATTTTGTGAACTATTTGCCGTCAGAGTTGCGTGTACTAGATGTGGTGTTGATTACTGGTGCATCGTTTGTATTGAGCTTTTTGGCAACGATCTACCCAGCACGTCGCGCTGCTAAAATTCAGCCAGCACAAACATTGCGTTATGAGTAAATGATTTTATAAAGCATCAACTATATAAATAGAATAAAGGAAATACCATGTCTGCCATTTTAGAGGCGAAAAATATCAACAAGATATATGATGAAGGGGCAGTTAGTACGCAAGTATTGACTGGCTTGGATTTGACGGTTAAGGCTGGCGAGCGTATTGCTATCGTTGGTACCAGTGGCTCAGGTAAGAGTACATTGCTACATTTGCTAGGCGGTCTTGATACACCTACTACGGGTGAAGTGTGGCTACATGGTCAATTATTAAACAGTATGAATGAAACCGAACGTGGTGCGATGCGTAATAAGCATTTGGGATTTATTTATCAGTTTCATCATCTGTTGGCTGAATTTACGGCTATCGAAAATGTCGCTATGCCATTATTGATGCGACCAAAAGTATCGACGACTGAAGCGCGTCAACAAGCGATTGATATTCTAGAAAGTGTCGGTCTAGAGCATCGTCTGATGCATAGACCAGGCGAGTTATCAGGCGGTGAGCGTCAGCGTGTGGCGATTGCCCGTGCGCTTGTGACCAAGCCATCGCTTATCTTGGCAGATGAGCCAACCGGTAACTTGGATTATGATAATGCCCAAAGCGTTTTTGGACTGTTGACAGAATTACAAAACACGATGCAGACCGCATTATTGATGGTGACGCATGATCGCAATCTGGCGGCATTGGCAGATCGTCAACTACTATTGCGTAATGGTCATTGGGAACAGTATTAAGCCCCTTATTTCTGACAAGGATGAACATAATGAATGAAAATGAAGATCCAATCGAAGCTTTTGGCAGCGCCGAAGAAGGCAATGCGCCGCTACATTCTTATATGGATCCAGCATTGTTCGATACGATTGATAGACAGGAACAGGTAGATCTACTGACACCTGTCTTTGATGCCATTACTTTGGCTGGTGTCGACTACGATCTCAAAGCTCAAGATAGCGCAACAGGCAAACGCTATACGCTCTTCAAAGGTGAGAAGGTGATTGAGGTTTTTGTGATGGATAGCAATCTCACCAATAATATTACGGAAGCTATAGAAAATAGCAAAGACGTGTAGTTTAGGCAATCTAGTTTAAGGCTGATGCTGTTAGTAATCTATAATCTAATGGCATCTAGCTTAGTTTAAGATTCAGGCGGTTTGTCAGAAGGTATATCCTGACGGTTTTGCCAGCTGACGACCGTTTTATAACGCCAAATAGCTTTAAATGCCAGTCCGCAAATAAGGCTAGTCAACACCGCCAAAATCGTGAGTCCAATACAAAATGCCGCAATCGATACAGTACCGCGATAGGTAATAAATGGATTGGCACCATCTGACAACGCCCACAAACTAAAATCAGCAATCATTCTTCCAATAAGTCGAAGGCTTAGCACTGGTGCGTCGATAATTTTAGCGCCGATGTAATAACCAGCATAAAAGATAGGCAAGCTAGTAAGCGGATTGGTAATCCAAGTCAAACCGAGCGCCATCGGAACATTGGCACGGAAGATTAATGAGCCGACCAACGCTATCAGCATCTGTCCTGGCAATGGAAAAAATGCGCTAAGCACACCAATATAGACCGCTTTATTTAGGCTGTGACGATTAAAGTGCCATAATCGTGGATCAGCTAAATGCGGTGCAAACAGTTTTAAGGTGCGACTTTCTAGAATTTTCTCTGGTGTAGGAAGTAGGCTTTTTAGACGTTTTTGGGGCACAAGATTGCCTTTAATCGTTAACTACAGCCCAATCAATCATCTTGATGGACTGTTATAAGGTAATATTTTTAATAAAAATAAGGATAAGATTATATAGTATGATAATGTCAGAGTATCGTTATCGTACTATGTATGAGCAGTATAGGGTAATATAAATATAAATGCCATTGTATGACGTATTAGCTACCGCTCGTTTGGGCTTAAGTTTATGTCGATACTTCTTTGTGGTGCTAGGTTGCTGTCCACCGTAACCAATGACTATATTTAGCCATATCATAATATTTATATCATCAAGCAAGGAGTGCTGGTGTATTGGTTGATCTGTAGCTTGATTATTAGCGCTATGATGGGCGTGTTGGCAGTTGCGGATAGTATGCCAATGAGTCCGTTGTTAATGGATATGACTAATGTATCTATTGCACCTTTATCACTAATGGCGCTTGCCATCACTTTGACTATCCTTGTTCAATTCAATATACCTTCCATCAATATCAGCCGTTCCTCGCAAAAACCTTCTAGTTACTCTCCACATTATCCTAAACTATTATGTCGTATTGCTAGTCATTTGATAGTCGCTATATTGGCGATTGGATTGGTCATCGGCAGCGCGATGCAAGCTTTGCTAAGCCACCAACAAGCAGAAATGACAGCAGTCACTGAGCCTATGCGTGTGCAAGCGTTGGTGACCGTTGAGGGGATAAGTGATAGCTTCTATGATGCCACTACAGAAAGCGGCTATCGACAAGTAGCGGTTATTAGCCATATATCACCGCTGGTATCAGAGTTAACGTCGAAAGACTTAGATGATATTAACGTTGGTTTTTTAGAAAATAGCCTAAGTAAGAGTTCCTTAAATAACGATACGTCGTATGATAACCATTCAGATAGCAGTCCAGATAATAATGGCAATGAGAGTATAGAGTACCGTGTATTACTCAATGCTTACCCCAAAAAAACCCTATCCAAAACGTCTTCAGACAGTCATCAATTTGCAAACTTAAATCATTTGCAGCCAGGTGATCAGCTATTTATGAGTTTGACGCTTGCGCCACTGGCTACCTCTGAACAAGTGTTAAATAATCCTTCTGGTTTTGATAGCTATCGTTGGTTGCGAGGTCGCCATATTGATGGTGTCGCAAACATATTGGCGGTTAGTACGTCGACCTTTTCTAATGATATGCCATCGAACATAGCACCTACTTCCGATAGCTATCTTCAGCGTTTGCGTACTCGTATTGACCAAGGGCGTTGGCAATTGCGGCAGCATTTCTATACCGATTGGCGTGATAAAACCACAGCAGAGCAGCAAGCAAAAGCTGTCATACTGAGCCTGCTGACAGGCGACCGTAGTCTAATCAACCGCGATACTAAAGATTTGTATCAGCTGGCAGGTATCTCACATTTACTGGCAATATCAGGGACGCATGTATTGTTTTTAGCGATTGTGCTGGCGGGTGGTGCAGTTCTAATCTTTGATCGATTCTGTCCAGTTGCTTATCGCTATATACCACGTTGGCAAGTGCGTTGGTGGGTGATGATCGGTGCTGCTTTTGTTTATGCCTTATTCACCGGATTTGATGTGCCTGCTGCCCGTACTGCATGGATGCTATTGGCAATAGGCTTGGTGCGTTTAACCTTATTACCTATCAGCACCATGCGTGTATTATTCGCACTGGCAGTATTGATGGCATGGCTTGATCCTTATGTACTATGGCAAGCAGGGTATTGGTTGTCTTTTATTGCAGTGGCACTATTACTCAAATACGAAGACAAGTCCTATAAATATAGGCAAGCCTCTGTATTTACTCATCAAGCTGGCGCCTATAAATCTAATGCTATAAATGAGTTGGCCAAACGTGTTTGGATGATAGGTAGACGCATATTCAAATTACAGTTTTGGTTGTTTATCACTTTACTGCCCATTACGTTACTGCTGTTCGGTAAGGCCTCACTATGGGGACTTTTCATCAATCTATTTGCTATCGGCTTATTTGGTTGGGTGATTGTACCGCTCAATCTACTGGCAGGACTTTTTTATCTGTTGTCACCTACTATCGCCGATAGTATTTGGGCATTGGTGAGCGTAATTGTTGCAAGCTTGCATGAGTTGATGACGTGGCTAACTTCCTTATCATCGTTGTCAGAAGCATGGCTCTATACACCAGTAAATATGGCGATTTTATTGATGGTATTGCTGAGCACATTGCCTTGGCTGTTACCACGTGGGTTTATCAGTCGTTGGCTAGTGTTGCCGCCATTGACCATGCTAATGATGACCGTTTATGCCAATCAGCAGTCACTAACGATGACACCAACGTTATATATATTACCAACGGGTGATCAGTATATAAGCGCTGCTCTGTTGCAATATCCTATTATCAATTCTGAAAATACTAATAATGGGAGTGTCAGTTGGCTGTTTTTAGCCGATCACCGACCGAAAGCCACACGAACGATGCCAAGTAACTTGACGGTAGAGAAGCTCTCGACGATGTTAGAGCAGCAATTGGGTAGTTTATCGATTGGTAAGCTAGACGGTATTACCGTACAGAGTGGTAGTGTTGGATTAACGGATACGCTGACGACTGATGATAAGCGTGCTGACATCAATACTATAGGTTCTGAGCTATTACCACTGACGGTTGTCCAGTTAAATCAGCAGCTGCCTATTAATAAGTACTGGCAGGCAGGGCGCTTTGATCGTTGGCCTGCACTTCAGCGCTCATATAAGGTCGCCAGTCAAATTAAGAGTAAGTCAGATATTAGCGTGCAAAGTTGCGATCAGGGTAAAACATGGCAGCTACCGAATGGCGACTTGTCCATACAAGCATTGACAGGTTGGCGCACAATAGATGATGACAGCGTCTGGGATTGCACGCTCGCTATAGACACTGGTTTACCGATACAAATATTAAAGTACAATGCAGCTGATCCACTTAGGTCAGCACCTGCAGCTGTACAAACACTGCGATCAAACCTTTCATCCTTGACGCCTAATGTAGCAGAGACTACATCACGTCTTGTTTTGAATGTAGATACCCATCAACGTGTTTGGCAGATGTGGGAGCTGCTGTGTTCAACGGAGCCACTATCTGGTCAGGTAGCTGCTGGTCAAACACCTATTAACAAAACAACCACTGATCCAATAACTATCAATCAAACAACAATGCTATCTGATATTACATGGCTTGGACACAGTACATCGCATATAACCGCCAATGTACTAGGCCTTCAAAGCATTAATGAAATTATGACCTATGATGATAAAGCGCTGGAGGTGGCACTATCTATAGATGATAACTCTCAGAGCAAACTCTCATACTAAATTATAATAATGCCCCTCAAAAAATTGCTCATACTCTTGGCGTTACAATATGGTGATATTTCACAGTTATACTATTGAACCATGATGAAAATGCGACCATACTTACCAACCTATTAATATAAATGACGATTGTATTACAAATGCGTTGAGAGTAAGAACTAGCTTCTTACTACATTTATATTCTATATCATCTCTTTTATCGTTTTAGATTGTTTCTGACTTAGGAAGTTATATGCCCAACTGGCCACCAGACCCTAATAAACGTCCTGACACTTCGGCAAATCAGCCAGCACCCATTCAACAATCAAGCCAACCGACTGGACAAGAGTGGCGACTGCTGGAAAACACATTACTAGCTAGTGTGGTTGAACAGCGCCGCGCTCGTCGCTGGAGTATCTTTTTTAAATTATTGACCTTTGGTTATATCTTATTGATATTTCTGACCCTTGGCCGTGGTTGCAGCAGTGCATCAACAGGTATCGATGCAGTTGACAACAGCGAGCCACATTTGGCCGTGGTTGAGCTGCAAGGCGTCATTAGTAGTGGCGATGTGGCCAATGCCTATGATGTCAATGAAGCATTAACCCGTGCTTTTGAAAACAGTAATTCAAAAGCTGTTGTGCTAGATATCAACTCACCTGGCGGCTCACCTGTACAGTCTGATGAAATTTGGCAGACTATGATGGAGTTGCGTCAAGAATATCCAGACAAGAAACTTTACGCAGTGATTGGTGATATTGGTGCTTCTGGCGCTTATTACATTGCTTCTGCAGCAGACGAGATTTATGTCAACCCATCAAGTTTGGTTGGCTCTATCGGCGTGATTATGTCGAGCTATAATATTGAAGGCTTGATGGATAAAGTGGGCGTAAAAGATC
Organism: Psychrobacter sp. NZS113; assembly: GCF_015864825.1. Taxonomy (GTDB): domain Bacteria; phylum Pseudomonadota; class Gammaproteobacteria; order Pseudomonadales; family Moraxellaceae; genus Psychrobacter. The sequence continues at coordinate 182,651 of NZ_JADYWL010000003.1, read as the reverse complement.
GTACTTTGACCGCTGGTGAGTACAAAGATATCCTAAGCTTATCGCGTCCATTGACTGACTATGAAGAAGGTCATGTCGAGAAAGTATTAGCAAATACGCACAAGCATTTTATCGATGCAGTGAAAGAAGGCCGCGGCGACCGTCTAAAAAATCCTGAACAGAATAAGTTGTTCTCAGGGCTATTTTGGACAGGTGAGCAGTCTATCGAACTTGGTCTAGCAGACAAGAAAGGTAGCATCGCGAGCTTAGAAAAAGAGTTAGATCTTGATACGGCGATTAACTACAGCCCAACAGATCCTTTTGAGTCGTTTATGGATCGCTTCGCTGTTAAGTTAGGTGCAGGCATTGGTTCAAGTGTCAATCTTGATGTCCTAACAAAAGAAGATGGCAATGTAGAGATGCGTTAAGCATTTTGTATTTTAGATTTACTGTGTATGATTGATAAGGCTGAGTATATGATTATGCTCAGCCTTCTTATTTATATATTAGATATGTCAGATATGTCAGATATGTCAGATTTAATCATGACAAATGACACATAAGCTATCCATAATGATTCGATGAGAGCCAGTTATGACTGATGAACGCAATTTTCAGACCTTTGCCGCTTTACCTATCTCTAACATAACAAACAAACCTGTTATTCATTTTGCACATGCCAATGGTATGCCAAGTGCTGTCTATCAGCCATTTTTTGAGAATTTAGCAGAGTTTTTTACGATTGAATATATTGCGATGCTAGGTGATACTCCAGGTTATCCTGTAGATGATCATTGGCGCAGCCTCACAAACCAAATTATTGATAGTGTGAAAAGTGCTTGTGAGAAACATGGCGTCGCGCAAGTAGTCGCAGTCGGCCACTCACTTGGCGCAATGTGTACCATGCAAGCATTGTATCGTGAGCCAAAGTACTTTGCGAAAGCGGTCCTCATGGATCCGCCTTGGATTTATGGCAAGGTAAGTCTGCTATGGCACTTGGCAAAGACAGTGGATCGTTTGCCGTTGATGAATAACCGTTTGATGGATAAATTATCACCCGCTGGAATATCCAAGCATCGCCGTGATGTATGGGATAGTCGAGCAGATGCTTATGAAAAAATGCGCCATAAAGGGTTTTTTAAGAATTTTGATGAGCGCAGTTTTCAAGGCTATATCGACCACGGCCTACACCAGCGTGCTGACGGTAAAGTAACTTTGGCCATTCCTAAATCGAGCGAAGTTGCCGTATTCCGTACCAATCCATCTTGGTATTGGTTGGCACCAAATCGTGGTCCTAAGGTGCCCGTAACTTTGATTATTGGTGAAGATAGCATATTCTTAAAACGTCACTTCCCTCAGCAAGTGCAGGCACGATTAGGGGTGCCTTATACCACTCATGCAGGTGGTCATATGTTCCCGCTTGAACATCCTGACTCTGTATCACTGCAAGTATTGTCATTGATTGAGCAGCAACTGTTAAAATAGTCGCCAATTATTATTAATGTTTTTCACAGACATGGGCTGAAAACAGACTTTTGAGTAACGACTTTATGCTAAAAAATGCTACTGACGCACACAAGCAAGCTGCATTGCCTAACCATGTACCACTGTTTTCAAACTTAGGTGCATTCCTACTGACGGTAGGCATGTTGATGGTGTTTTTTATCAGTCAGTTATTAGGGATATATGTCGCTGGCAAGTTGGTATTACCTGCTACTCAAAATGCAACAGTAGGCGATATATTCTTATTTGGCGGTAATGATGGCACGGTTGTGAGCCTCTCTATCATTATAGGTTGTGTGTTAATAACAGCGACTACTTTCTCAGTCATTCGTTTGAGGGGAGGCAGTGTGCGTCAGTATTTGGCGCTAAAGTCATTTCCACCTGCGGTTGGGCTGGGAATGGCTGGACTGCTATTGATATTTATGATTGCCAGTCAGGCGCTCACGTACTTTCTCGATGAGACACCACTGGTATTTGTAGATCCGCTATACCAGTCTGTCAGTTCGGTATGGCTGCTGGTCTTTGCGATGGTCGTCGTTGCACCACTATATGAAGAGCTGGTCTTTCGCGGTATATTATGGACTGCTATTGCAGAACAGTTCGCTGACTCCTCTTATTCCTCTTATCCAACAAAGTATCGAGGCGCAATCGTTGCCAGTATTGTGACCAGTTTGATATTTGCAGTAATCCATGTGCAGTATGGTGTTTATGAAATCAGCACCATTGTCGTATTGGCATTGGTATTTTGCTATGCACGCATCAAATCAGGGTCATTATTGTTGCCAATACTATTGCACATCGCTAATAACGGTGTAGCGATGTGGCAATATATGGCGCAAGGAGCTTAAATAAACAGCAATTGTTGCTGATTTTTTATATGTCTTTATTGTCGTTCTTACGATGATAAAAGCGATTACATATCAGGATTCAATAAGAAGACTTCATCTGCCGCGCGTTTGATATCATCAATGGTCAGCTGAGGTTTGCCACTCAATGCCTGACGCCATTTACGTGCACCCATAAGTCCTTGGAACAACCCTAAATAATGACGCGTCATCGTAGGTAGCGGCTCACCTTTGGCGAGTTGCTCTTCGAGATAAGGATAAAGCTGCGATAGAATCTCTGAGCGTTTAGGTGTTGGCTCGTCGCCCCATAGACTATTGGCTTCTGCCAATAAGTAAGGATTGTGATAAAACGCTCGTCCAATCATGACCCCATCAATATGCTGCAAGTGCGCTTCAATATCAGCGATGGTGTCGATCCCACCATTGATTTCAATATCGAGTGCTGGAAAGTCTTGTTTTAGGCGATAAACATCTTCGTAGCGAAGTGGTGGTATCTCGCGATTCTGCTTAGGACTCAGCCCTTGTAGCCAAGCAGTACGTGCATGAACGATGAATCGTGTACAGCCAGCTTCGGCGACCGCCTGCACAAAATCTACCATAAACTCATAACTGTCAAAGTCGTCAATACCGATGCGGTGCTTAACCGTCACCGGAATATCGACTGCTGCTTGCATATGTTTGACCAAGTCTGCAACCGTATGAGGCTCTGCCATTAGGCAAGCGCCTATCTTATTATGCTGTACGCGATCTGATGGGCAACCAACGTTGATATTGACTTCATCATAGCCATGCTGCTGTGCAAATTCAGCACATTGAGTCATCTCACTGTTGTCAGCGCCACCCAGCTGCAACACTAATGGATGCTCTTGCGTATCAAAGCGTAGATGCCGTGCGCGATTACCATGTATTAGGGCACCCGTACTGATCATCTCTGTATATAAGTACACGTGCGGATTAAAAAGCCGTGCAAAGTACCGATAATCTGTGGTTGTCCAGTCGATCATTGGTGCGACAGAGAGTCTTTTATTGGTCATATCAACCATGATTGTTAAGCCTTAATATTCTAATCTTTGAAGATGTGGGGTTTGGTACAAAAATGTTTATACCAAATAATGGTATAAACATTTTAATGAATATCCCGTACTAGATAATATGATCGATTTTTTTGGCTTCAGGCAAATTATAGAAGTAAATACCCATTATTATCCCAATAAAACCGATGAACGCAATGTAGAGTGCTGGTGAGAAAGACACATAAATAGTGGCATAGCCAAGCCCGAAAGGTACTAGTACTCCGACGATGCCGTAGGCTATATTATAACAAAAAGCCATTCCTGTGAGTCTGACATTGGTTGGAAATAACTGCAAGATAATGGCTGGTATCATACCAATGATGCCAGCACAAAATCCTAACAGCGCATACATAATAAGGATGTAGTCACCGCTCCCCTGTAGGTGGTAAAAGAATGCCAGCATCTGAACGATTAATAGAATAGAACCAATTGTCAAAATTTTACCAAAATTTTGATGGTTAGAGATTATTCCATAAAAGATACAGCCAAGAATCATGAATATAATACCTAGACTGTGGGAAAATCCAAACAGATCGCTATCTAAGGTAAAGTGCATTTCAATCAAATCAGGCAACAAGAGCACAACCACAGTCGTTACACTAGAAACAATAAGCGTGAGAACCATACCAATAAATAATGAATGTTTGCAGTGCTTGAAGAGGAGGCGGAATGGTTTGGCAACGTAGTTATTTGGTTGCGAGCTTTTCATTTCAAGGAAAAATGGCGACTCATCGATCCATCGCCATGCCAATAGTGGCATAAGGCTCAAGGCAGCCGCGATGAAAAATGGTAAACGCCAACCATAATCAGCCAATTGTGACGTCGTCATGGCACTGGTCAGCCAAAGAAAGAAGGCATTAGAGAATAGTACCCCTACATAGAAACTGGCACTGACATAACTACAGACTACCGACGAATACAGCCGTGGCACATGCTCTGCCACAAAAATCCAAGCGAGTGGGACATAAATACCAAATGCCATGCCTTGTATAAACCGTAGGGTGATAAATAAGATGGGCGCAATCAATCCCCATTGTGCATAAGTAGGTAAGCTTGCCATTGCCAATAGGCTGAGCGCAGTCACTAATATACTGATTAATAGTATGGGTTTTCGACCTTTGATATCACCATAACGGCCAAAAATGATGCCACCAATCGGGCGTGCCAAATAACCAATCGTAAATAGTCCAAGCCCTTGTATCTTTGTAATAGTAGGATCGATGTTAGCAGGAAAAAAAGCGGCCGCCACAATATCTGAGATATATAAATAAATCAAAAAATCAAAAAATGCCACTGCACTACTAAAGCAGATAAACATTACTGTATTTCTGTCTCTAGAAGACATCAGTGCATATTGAGAACGAGAAGGCATAATAGATCACGCATATATAAAGGCATTCGTTAAGCCGGTTATTATCTAGATAACCGGCCATAATAAAAAACGACAAATCAGTATGAATAGATAATGATTTGTCGAAAAAATAAAGGTTTGGGAGCTAAAATATGATGGAACAAGTGTCTAATTTACAAGCGGTGAAGCTAAGCATACGCAAAAATTACTCACTCAGTTATGCTACGTTATTTAAATCTGAATGAGTGTTTCGAAGTCTATCAAGCGTGAACGCTATAGTAGCCAGTCAATAGGTAGCCATGACATGATAGTCAGCCAAACATGATCACTGACATCGACACGTGGCTCTGAATCGTAAACCACTTTTTTATCGTTTTCCATGGTTTGCCACTGTAGGTTACCATTGTCTAATAACTTGACTTCATAAGCCTTGCCTAATAGATCATCGCTAAGCGCACCATGCAACTGTCTTGCTAGCTCATCATCATTGATAATCACACCCATTTCGGTATTGATATTGGCAGATCGGGGGTCAACATTATATGAGCCAATGAATACTTGGTGGTCATCAACCGCAAAAGTCTTTGCATGCAAGCTGGTTGAGGACTGACTGCGCGCTTTCCATAGCTTGTTTTCGCGTTGTTCTTCAGAAGCGGTGGATTTTAGCTCATAGATTTTGACACCGGCACGAAGTAGGTTAGGTCGCCATTGGCTGTAGCCAGAGTGCACAGCAGTCACATCAGTTGCATCAAACGAGTTGGTTAAAATTTTGATATCAACACCAGCTTCGGCTAGCTTCACTAACGTATTTACGCCGTCTTTGGTCGGCACAAAGTAAGATGAGATAATCGTTAACTGCTTGGTTGGTGTACCTAACAATGTACGTAGCTGATGCACTAAATTGGTATCAGTGGGAACCGCCTTTGTTAGTTTGCCAACATCATCACTCAAAAACTGCATGTCCGTCCAACGAAAGGGCACACGTTTATTGATCAAATCATTGTCTATCGTTGAATCTTCAATTGCTGTTTTATAAATCGTTAAATCGTTCTCTTCTTTTTTGCCATCTAGACCAAGTTTGTCTAATGCTGATAAAAAATCAGACGGTGCGTCAGCATCGGCAGTGACTAGGGTTTCGATATCAAATGATAGCGGCGATGACCAATAACTTGTAAAGCTGTTGTCAATGTCTGCGACTACCTTACCAATCAGTAAAACATCTAGATCTGCAAATTGGCTGTTTTTATCATTACTTAGATATTCATCACCAATATTACGCCCACCAATAATGGTGATTTGCTTATCAAAGGTCATGCTCTTGTTGTGCATGCGGCGATTGATACGTGGTAAACCCGTGACGTAATTCAATGTTTGAAATTTACGGTGCATAAGAGGGTTGATAATACGTACTGCAATATTGGGGTGGCTAGAAAAACGTAGTAAATGTTGATCGAATGTAGCGTTATTATTAAAATCATCTAATAATAAACGCACAAGCACGCCGCGCTCAGCAGCTTTCCATAAATCTCTTAAGAGCAATTGACCTGCTTGGTCGTTGTGCCAAATATAATACTGTGCATCGATGTTGCGTGTGGCCATATCCGTCAATATACTACGAGAGGCAAATGCATTGGCACCAGTCACGATAGGGTGATAGCCTGACAGTTCTGGATGAATATCATTTTGCTCACTAACCGCCGCCACTAGATCGATATTATTGGCTATAGATGTTTTATTTTCATCAATGTTTTGGCTGCTTTTAGGTTGATACAGAGCCTCCACACGCGCTGATAACGCTTGGCTTTCAGGCAGATGTGGTTGCTTCGGTAAGCTTTGGCACCCAACCAGTCCTAAGGTAAGTCCGAGCGTTAGACTCAACGATAGATTGCTTGGATCTATACTGAACATTGACATAAATGAGCTGCCTTAGTAAGCCTTGATATAATAAAAATTCCGTTAAAAATAAGCATGATATCTCTGTGTTTTCTGACAGAAAATAGTGTCAATTATGGGACAAATGACAAAACTGCCCAAGGTGGAACTTAGATCGCCGCTAAGCTTATCAGCTGTTGGCATCTATGCCTATTATAAATACGTTATTTTTGTTAGATTTGGCGGCGCATTTATTGGTTGTTTGACTACTCTTTAATCCTTATTTGTCTTCAAAGATATAAATGTATATCGGTATTCAAAAATAACATTTGATAATCATCTGAAACCAGCTGTTTGGAATAAGTTGGCATGATATGATAACGCTGGTGTATTAGGGCGTGTCTTCATTTCAAAAATGGTGATAAAAATGAGATAAATTGCCGTCAAACAAGAAAAATAGCGCTGATAATATCGGGATATTAACCAGCTATTTGACGATGTTTGGCAAGATTTAGCCATTTTTAGCCCATTGAGATGACTATCGAGTGAATTGAAGACACGCCCTAAGTCAATAATTAAAAAATAAGCAGTCATTTTTATTACAGTCAAATTTATAACTATCAAAGTAACGGAAGATTTATGAGTCAGTCGCAAACCAATGATGAAAGCAATGCAAACAAATTAGATCCAAACTGGCGCAACGATGCCTTAGATTTAGGGCTGGATTATGGCATGCAGACCATTGCGGTACGGGCAGGTCAGCATCGTACAGATGAAGGTGAACATTCAGAGCCTATTTTCACTACCAGCTCTTATGTTTACACGTCTGCCGCTGATGCCGCTGCGCACTTTGATGGCACCAAGACGGGTAATGTTTACTCACGTCATACCAATCCGAGCGTGCGTACCTTTGAGCGTCGTCTAGCCGCCCTCGAAAATGGTGAGCGCGCCGTTGCGACGGCTTCAGGGATGGGTGCGATTTTAACCATGTGCTTGGCCTATTTGAAAGCAGGCGATCATCTACTGGCTGCCAATCAATTATTCGGCTCATCCATTGGTCTATTTAATAATTATATGGCCAAGTTTGGCGTTGAAGTTAGCTACGTTGATTGCTTCGATAACGAAGCATGGACGAATGCCGTTCAGCCAAATACCAAGGTTATTTATTGCGAAAGCCCAAGTAATCCGTTGGCACAGATTTGCGACCTTGGTTATCTCAGCCAGTTATGTAAAGCCAATGATATCTTATTAGTGGTTGATAACTGCTTTGCCACGCCAGCATTACAGCGCCCATTAGATTTGGGTGCCGATGTGGTGATTCACTCTGCAACTAAATATTTGGATGGTCAAGGTCGAGTACTCGGCGGCGCGCTGGTCGGTAGCGACAAGCTTATGCAAGAAGCATTTACCGTGGTACGCTCAGGCGGTATCAGTATGAGCCCATTTAACGCTTGGGTATTCACCAAAGGTCTTGAAACGCTTAAATTACGTATGCAAGCGCATTGTCAGAATGCCAACCAAGTAGCTGATTTCTTAGTCAATCACCCTAATGTGAGTACCGTGCATTTCTCAGGGTTGAGCGATCATCCTGCTCATGAGCTTGCCACGCGCCAACATCATATGAAAGGTGGCTATGGTGCTATCATGGGTTTTGAAGTAAAGCCGACTGCTGACCTTGACTCAAAAGCTGCCGCTTGGCATGTCATTGACTCAACACGGATGGTGTCTATCACCAATAACTTGGGCGATGCGAAAACAACCATTACCCATCCGGCGACCACCACACATTTCCGTCTGACTGCTGAGGCTCGTGCAGAAGCAGGCGTCAAAGATGGTCTTATCCGTCTGTCTGTAGGTTTAGAAGACGTAGAAGATATCATCAAAGATTTGGCGCGTGGTTTAGACAGTTTGTAAAGATAACGGTATAATCGCTGTTAGCACTTTATATTAGTCAAATATCAATCATTTATTATTAAAAAACAAAAGAGGCAACTATGAATATTCAAGCATTGATGCAACAAGCACAAACGATGCAAAAGAAAGTCGAAGCAAACGTTGAAAATGCTAAGAAAGATTTGGCCAATAAAGAAGTGCACGCAGAAGCGGGTAGCGGTCTGGTAAAAGTAACCATGACTGGCCGTCATGTCGTTAAGCGTTTAACCATCGATCCAAGCTTGCTCGAAGATGAGCCAGACATGATCGAAGACTTAATTGCTGCTGCTATCAATGATGCCGTTCGTCAAGCAGATGACTTGTATGAAGAAACTATGGCTGGCGCAACATCAGGTATGGGCCTACCACCAGGTATGCAAGGCATGTTCTAATATCTATTCCAGAGATAATCTAACTTGTTAGACTTACTGAACCTACTAGGGCAGTACTAGTCTTCCTCGTTATTTTTAATTTTTGGTATGGATAGGCGGCTTGTTTTATAGTTAATTGGCGATATGTCATCTGACTATAATGTCTAGTAAATGGGGTTGTTATCGACATGATACGACCCCATTTTTATAGCTACGGTTTATAGATAAAGGAAGTGGTTTTGCTGACAGCCAAATTTGATCAGCTGGTCAAACAGCTACGTATTTTGCCAGGCGTCGGGCAAAAAAGTGCCCAACGTATGGCGTTACATCTGCTCACCAAAAAACGCCCACAAGGCATGGCGCTCGCCCAAGCACTTGATGATGCGATGCGTGATATTGTTGAGTGTCAGCGTTGTCATAGTTTCAGTGATGAGGCTATCTGTCCGCTGTGTCAAGATCCTAGACGTGATGATGGGTTGCTATGTGTGGTCGAAACAGCAGCAGATGTGATGGCGATAGAGCAGACAGCAGGCTATCGTGGACGTTACTTTGTCTTAGGTGGACACTTATCACCTATCGACGGCATCAGTGCAGATGATTTAAATATCGATCAGCTGGTCTGGCGTGTCAAACAAGAGCCGGTTGAAGAGCTGATACTGGCCACTGGTACTACTGTCGAAGGGCAGACCACCGCACACTTTATCAGTGAAGCCGTTAGCCGTCATGTCAATAAAGTTACGCGATTGGCGCAAGGTGTACCGATGGGCGGCGAACTTGAGTATCTTGATAGTATGACGCTTGGTCAAGCCATACAAAATCGCTCATTTTTATAATATCTCTCTAGCCGTCAAGTCTTGCTCATTTGATTTTATGGTACTGTTATAATTGATGGTACTGTTATAATTGTTTTATTATTTCATTTTATTAAAACGTGGTTTAGCGTTTTATTTTCTCTTATTTATGCAGGTATCTGCCCGTGTCTAACCATGTTTCGAACGCTTCTACCCATTCAAACACTCAAGAAGACGCTTGTGTTGCTAATGATATATCCAGTCAATCACTTGACACCAATGTCGATTCAGCAGTATTACCACCACAACCAGATATCGATGCATTACTAGACATCGCTGATGACGCTGCTGTCACGTGGGTACGTGAGCAAAGCGGTCTGGCTCAAGTCATCAATGCATTGGCTACTTGTGGCCGCGTTGCATTAGATACCGAATTTATCAAGCGTGATACCTACTATCCAAGATTGGCACTGGTTCAGCTGAATACGGGTGACCATATTTATTTGCTAGATGCGCCGCAGTTGCAACTGGCTGAACTGTGGCAGGCGCTAAGTAAAGTGGATGTAGCGATTTGGCATGCATGCGGTGAAGATTTAGGCATTTTTTATCTGCTGTCTGGCTGTCCGCCATTGACCAATATATTTGACACGCAAATTGCGTTGTCTTATTTAACGGGTCAGCTGCAGATGGGTTATCAGCAAGCGCTTGATGATCAGTTAGATATGCATATTGATAAGGAACAAAGCCAGTCTGATTGGCTGCAACGTCCGCTATCGGATGAGCAAGAGCAATATGCGATTGATGACGTGCGGTTTTTACCAGCGTTGTATTTGAACCTTGAATACGAGCTAAAAAAACAAGGTCTGTACGACTATGTATGGGCAGATTGCCAGCTTTATGCCAGTGATTTGTATAATACGCAGCACGTTGAAGATGATGCAATGTATTTAACGATGGCAGATTATCGCTATAACTCGCAGCAGATGGCAATACTCAAAGGAATTGCTACGTGGCGAGAAGAGCTGGCGCGTGCGACCAATCAACCCCGTACATTTGTGATAAAAAAACAAGCAGTGCGTGAAATTATCACTGAAAAGCCTAATAGTATGCGAGAGCTAGCGCATAAAACAACGATGCATCGCAGTATGTTGCGACTGTATGGTGAAGAGTTGCTGAAGGTCATCAAAGACGCAAAGAGTTTGCCACCTGCTGAGCATCCCGATTGTCTATTACCGCCTTATCGTTCAAAAAATAAAGTCCTATCAAAGGCGGTGCAACAAGCGATAGATAATGAAGCGCAGAAAATTGGTGTGCCTGCTAATGTGCTGATGCGCAAAAAATGGCTTGCTCAACTGTATGAAGTTGTGGCTTTCAACAAAGGCATCAGCGAGTTACCACAAGGGCTAAAAGGTTGGCGTAATCATTGGATAGTGCATACCTTGATTCCAGTTATCGAGAAGCATAAAACTGAATTACAGCAAGGCATGGGTGTTCATGCTTAATAAGCATGAATGTCTGTTGGAGTTTGAGCATTGTTAATTGTTAACTATCAAAATCTCATAACGATCAGCGTTTAAATTGTCCATTTTGTAAAAAATATATTGCTTGTTTCGCAACGGATTTGTCGACTAGCATACCCGTATGTGAGACAGGCATCACGATATGATCGGCAGCAGCTTCAATCTTAGTTTCTTGTATATATACTGTGCCGTCATGCATTAGATGTTCTGCTGATGGCGCATTATCTGTCTTACGCAATTTTCGATTATGATAGGCTAGGATAGGTTGCCCTAAACCTTGCGCTTTATTGCCAGCTATGACGCCAAGTTCAATAGCTTTTGGCAAAGGGGCAACCGTGCCATCCAAAGCTTGCTCGTATGATTTACCGACAATCGCAGGAGCGAGTCGCCAAATATAATCGCCACTAATGCTGCCATTATGTGGCGTGCCTAGAGTCACACAGCGTCCAATTTTCCACTGAGGGTAGTGCGCTATAAAATCACGAATAATTAGCCCGCCTAAGCTGTGACCAATGAGATCGATGGGCTTGGCAGGATTGTGATTGCTCTCAAGCCAAGCGTTTAAACGTTGACTGTTAGTCTTGATTCCATCACGCATACTACGGTAGCCGTATTGATGAGTCTCAAAACCTGCTGTTTGTAAGCGTTTGGCCAGTGGTCGCATAATCCATGCCGTTTGATGCAGGCCATGAATAAGAATGACGCGATTTTTCTGTTGCATGTCTGCTCCAACACTATAAAAGTTATTTTATTATATCGATAAATACTATCATCATTCTCTGATGTTATTTAATAGTGTACACACAAAATAAAACCTCCAAGCCAGCTACTGACTTGGAGGTTTTTTATAAAAATCTACTTATGGTTGATCAAAGACTACGATTACAAATAGTTTTCGATACTTGGGCAAGAACACATGAGGTTCTTATCGCCATAAGCGTCATCGACACGTGCTACGCTCGGCCAGAACTTATGAGCGCGGATATAAGGAAGCGGGAATGCAGCTGTGTCACGGCTGTATGGATGCGTCCATTCGCCGCTAGTCACCATCGCAGCAGTATGCGGTGCGTTGACCAATGGGTTGTCTTCTAGCGTCCAACCATTTTCGCCAGCTTTGGCTTGTAACGCTTCAGCTTTGATAGACTTGAGCGCGCTGATAAAGCGGTCTAGCTCTTCTTTTGACTCAGACTCTGTCGGCTCAATCATCAAAGTGCCAGCAACTGGGAAGCTCATCGTTGGTGAGTGGAAACCATAATCCATCAAGCGCTTAGCGATATCGCTTTCACTGATGCCAGTCTCTTCTTTTAACGGACGAATATCGATGATACATTCGTGAGCAACGTGGCCGTTTTTACCTGTATATAGCACAGGGTAGTGGTCTTTTAGTTCAGCGGCCACATAGTTAGCATTTAATAGTGCCATCTCAGTCGCTTTTAGCAAACCATCACGGCCCATCATGGCGATGTACATCCATGAAATTGGTAAGATACTCGCTGAACCATAAGGCGCTGCTGATACTGCTGAGCAGTCTTTTTGCGCGTTGTGTACAGGGCTTAGCGTATGGTTGGCCATAAATGGTGCTAAGTGCGCCTTCATACCGATAGGACCCATACCTGGACCACCGCCGCCATGTGGAATACAGAAAGTTTTATGCAAGTTCATGTGTAGCACATCTGCGCCGACATCTGCAGGCTGCATCATGCCTACCTGAGCATTCATGTTGGCACCATCCATATAGACCTGACCACCATGCTTATGAATCAAATCACAAATATGACGAATACCTTCTTCGAACACACCATGCGTTGATGGGTAAGTGATCATCAAAGCACCTAGACGCGCGCTATGTTCTTCACATTTAGCGGTTAGATCATCGATATCCACGTTACCATTGTCATCAGTTTTGACCACGACCACTTTCATGCCCATCATCATAGCAGTCGCTGGGTTGGTACCATGCGCTGACATTGGAATCAAGCAAACATCACGGTCAGTCTCACCCAATGATTCGTGATAGCGACGGATTGCAAGCAGACCCGCATACTCACCAGAAGCACCAGAGTTTGGCTGCATAGACACATCATCGAAACCAGTAATGGCTTTGAGTTGGTCTTGTAAGCTATCAATCATGGCGATATAGCCAGTGACTTGATCACGCGGTGCAAAAGGATGCACATTGGCAAATTCAGGCCAAGTGATCGGTAGCATTTCACTGGTCGCATTCAATTTCATGGTACAGCTACCAAGTGAAATCATGCTACGGTTCATCGCCAAATCTTTGTCTTCAAGCGACTTCAAATAACGCAGCATTTCATGCTCGGTATGATGCGAGTTGAATACTGGATGCGTCAAGATATCATCGGTACGTAAGTGTGCACTATCAAGCGATACACTGGCAGCTTCAGGTAAGTCATGTGCTTTACTAACAAACAATTGCGTTAAGACATTAAAGTCTGTTTGATCACTGATTTCACTGAATGAAACGGCTAGTTTGGTATCGCCCAGACGCCATAAGTTATAACCAACATTGTCCGCATTTTCAAAAATCTGAGTGGCCAGACTTTCTGAACCACAATCAACCACAACGGTATCGAAGAACTGATCATGTACTACGTTTAAGTTGCTGTCATTAGCACCTTTAATTACATCTGCAAAGGCAGTAGCAAATGCATGGATACGAGTGGCAATACGTTTAACACCCGTTGGACCGTGATAAACAGCATACATACCTGCCAAGTTGGCAAGTAATACTTGTGACGTACAGATGTTTGAGTTGGCTTTTTCGCGGCGGATATGCTGCTCACGAGTCTGTAAAGCCATACGTAGCGCAGTATTGCCTTGCGAATCTTTTGATACACCAATGATACGGCCAGGTGCTGAGCGTTTGGCTTTGTCAGAGAAAGCGAAGTAAGCCGCATGTGGACCACCGAAGCCCATTGGAATACCGAAGCGCTGTGTGCTACCCAAAGCCACGTCTGCGCCCATATCAGCTGGTGATTTTAGTAGCACCAAGCTCATGATGTCACTAACCACACTGACGTACGTTTTATTTTCTTTAACAGCTGCGATGACGTCTGTTAAGTCTTTTACATCACCTTCAACACCAACGTATTGGAATAGCGCACCGAAATAATCGCCTGATTTAGCCGTTTCAAAATCACCAACGACCACGTCCCAACCAAAGTATTTGGCGCGGGTGTTGATAACATCTAATGTTTGTGGATAGACACGGTCATCAACAAAAAACTGCATCGATTTGCTTTTGCTCACACGTTTTGACATCGCCATGGCTTCAGCAGCTGCGGTTGCTTCGTCAAGTAATGAGGCACCAGCAAGTTCAAGACCTGTTAGATCGATACAAACTTGTTGAAAGTTAAGCAAGGCTTCTAAACGACCTTGAGCAATTTCAGCTTGATAAGGGGTGTAAGCAGTGTACCAACCTGGATTTTCAAGAACGTTACGCTGAATGACAGCAGGCATACGCACAGGCGAGTAACCTTGACCGATATAGCTTTTTTTAACAGTGATGTCATCTGCCATCGTACGCAGTTTCGCTAATGCTGCATGCTCGCTCATCGCAACTGGCAAGTCTAACTCTTTGTGCAAACGTACTGGCTCAGGCACGGTGTCATTAATAAAGCTTGCCATATCTTGATAACCAACAGCACTCAGCAAGTCAGCTTGTTTGGTGTCATTTGAACCTAAATGACGGTAGACAAATTCAGCTTCGTTGAATAGTCCTTGAAAAGTATCAAACGTCGGGTTTTGAGAGATAGTCATGATAGTCCTTGATTAAGGGAGTAATAAAGTAGTAAAGAGATTAACTAAAAATAACGGCGTAGTGCATTAGACGTAGTGCACAAACTGATCTTGATCAAAGCGGTACTGGGTGTCGTAGACACCATTATCAGCACGCTCGCCAGCACCAATCATCATAATGATATGTTGATCGCTGTTTAAACCTAATAGTCGCTTCATGGCAGGCTCATCGAAGCCGCCCATCGCACAGCTGTCAAAACCGTGTGCTCTGAGTGCTAGCATCAGGTTCTCAGCAGCGAGCGAGGTGTTGTTGGTTGCCCAATTTTTGGTGTCTTCAAAGGTATAGTAAGGCGATTTAATCGGACCTTTTAAGCGTCTGACCACTTGAGTTGCGCCCCATTTAGCCGCTGATACCACATTAACTGGACCCCGTAAAAAGTCCAGTGCGACGACTTTGGTATAGTAGTCTTTGACCTTTTTTGGTACAGGCTTGTCAGGGTATTCACGTAGGATTTGCTGAGCATGACTTTGCCAGATATCAGTACGAGCCACGACCGCGATCAGGCGTGCTGATGTTTTTGCCGCGTTTTGATTCATGCAGTTCTTTACCGCACGTTTGCGATTATCAGCATCATCGATGACATAGAATTCCCACGGCTGTAGATTGCTAGAGTTCGGCGCTAACATGGCCAAACGCAAACAGTCTGCTAATACATCATTAGGTATGGGCGTGTCCGTAAAACGACGAACAGAACGGCGTGATTCAACCACGTCGCGAAACGCCTGTAGCTGCGGTGTATGAGTAGGCGTTGCCATATTGTCTTTAAGGTCAGTGTTGGTGCTCATATTAGGATCCATGCTGGGGATTGAGTGATCAACTTGAGTCATTATTGAGTGCACTTCTTCAATATCATCTGACAAGTGATTGATACGAATAAATCAAATAGCGGTTGGAAGTAATAAACGGTATGCAGGTTTTGAGAATAAAGCGTACAGATACCAGCTGCTGCCAGTATCTGCCATCATTCGAGTTTTCGACGTAATAAGATTTGATAAATAGTGACCTCTAACCCTAGCGCTGCTAGTAGATTAGAGTGTCAGGCTGATATTACAGCTCGTTTTCGTACTCATCAGCAGTCAGTAATGCTTCGTAGTCAGCGATGTTGTCAGGCTTCATTCTAAAGAACCAACCTTCACCATATGGGTCAGAGTTGATGATTTCAGGATCATCTTCTAGTGCTTCGTTGATTTCCACAACTTCACCTGAGATAGGGGCATAAACGTCAGAAGCAGCTTTTACTGATTCAACCACTGAGATTTCGTCATCAACAGCGATGATGTCGCCGACGTCTGGTAATTCAACAAATACCACGTCACCCAGTAGGTCTTGAGCGTGGTCAGTGATACCAACAGTGATAGTGCCGTCGTCTTCTAAGCGTAACCATTCGTGGCTGGCAATGTATTTTAGTTCTGCTGGGATGTTGCTCATGGTCTCTCTCCTACGTGATAGAGGTTAATTAACAAGAATAGTAAAGCTAAATCTAATAGAGGCTAATAATAGAATTTATAAAGCCTATGAGTCAAACTGCTGCTTGCCATTACGGACAAACGGTAGTTTAAGAACGCGTACATCAACGAATTTACCTTTGCCGCGCAGATCAACTTGGACGTTGTCATCGTCTGATATGCTGGCAGGAATACGGGCAATCGCGATTGAGTTTTTGAGGCTAGGGGAGAATGTACCACTGGTAATGATACCAGTCTGCTCATTGTCTGTGCCTTGATTGATGGTCACTGTCATGCCTTCACGCAATACGCCGCGAGTCGTTAGTAGTAGACCCACTTGCTTCATTGCAGTGTTGTCACCTTTTGACTGCTTGCGTTTGCTAACCATGGCAGTGCGGCCGACGAAGTCACGCTCGTCTTTTAATGCCAGTGTCCAGCCCATGTTGCATTCATAAGGGCTGATGGAGTCGTCCATATCATGGCCATATAGGTTCATGCCGGCTTCCATGCGTAAGGTATCACGCGCACCGAGGCCTGCAGGTCTGATGCCATTGGCTTTTAATTGCTCAAAGAATGCGGGTGCATCATCACCATGCATAATGACTTCGACACCATCTTCACCTGTGTAACCCGTACGCGCGACGAACCAATCTGTGCCTTCGATATCTGTTAAGTCTGCACCAACGAAAGGCTTGAGTCCTGCTAAGGTATCTGCCCAGCTAGGTTTGGCTTGTGCCAGTTTTTCTACTGCGTTTGGACCTTGAACAGCAATCATCGCAAGCTCAGGGCGCTCAGTGATAGTAATGTCAAAGCTTTCGGCGACTTTATGGAACTGTGCCATATCTTTATCGCGAGTGGCAGCATTAGAGACGATACGGTATTCAGTGGCTTCTTCATTCATCAAGTAGACGATCAAATCATCGATGACACCACCTTGCTCATTTAACATACCAGAGTAGAGGGCTTTACCAACGGTTTTTAGCTTCTCAACATCATTGGCCAGCAGTTTCTGTAGCCATGCTTTTGCATCGCTGCCTTTGATATCAGCCACGACCATATGTGAGACGTCAAACATACCTGCATCAGTACGAACGGCTTCATGCTCTTCTATTTGTGAGCCATAATGAATCGGTAATTCCCAACCAGAGAAATCCACCAGTTTGCCGTCGCTGTCGACGTGAGACTGATATAGAGGAGTGCGTTGAGGCGCTTGATTTTGAGCTTGGTTATCTTGAGTATCGGTCATAACAAATCCTTATGTGTACATCAGTCATACTCAAAAAGTATAGAAACGGATGCGCATTATCATAGTAGTGAGAAGCAACACTGCAAGGCGCAAGTATTACATCAAAGGGTGGCACAAAAA
Organism: Psychrobacter sp. NZS113; assembly: GCF_015864825.1. Taxonomy (GTDB): domain Bacteria; phylum Pseudomonadota; class Gammaproteobacteria; order Pseudomonadales; family Moraxellaceae; genus Psychrobacter. The sequence goes on along the minus strand of NZ_JADYWL010000003.1, from coordinate 164,783 downwards.
ATAAATAGAAAACCGTAGACCAAACAGACGCTGAACGTCGGTTTAAGCAATAGCCCTATCTGTCCTGTGACCTGAGATTTTCAACACGAATCATCATTATGTGGTTTTCAATCTAAACCTGCTATTGATGATAGCGTATTTTCTCCCCTTCGGTGGGTAAAACGTCGTCCGCTTTACCGCTCTCCAGATTTGTTATGCCTAATGTTTGAGTTATACACGCTTGATGGCGTTTAACTAAACAATAATGACATGTGTTTTTCAGTCCTTTTACCTGAGCGATTGGCAGGGTAGATGCGCCTTCGGTGGTCGTATAGCAATTATATACATCGTATGACCAATGCGGTTTGATACGAGGTGGATGCTTACAGACTCTCTCCTGAAAAACGCTTTTATTATGAAAGGTTAATACTATTTTTACAAGACATGAACCGCATTAAAGTGGATAATTTTGGCAAAAATGGCTTTTTGAGAGGGCAATCAGTACAAGTATCAATAAATAGACGGTTTTTACGTCTGTGAAATTGCAGTGAATGTGGGGCGATTACCGAGACCAAAACATAAAGCGACTACTGATAATCGCCCAAAATATGCTAACCTATGGCGATAGTTTCTGATAGGTTGTTTTTATGCATTGCGATATTTATAAATTTCCAAAACATGACGATATGTACGTCTATATTGCTCGCCCTGATTATCCAGATGATACCGATGAGATTAGGGATTGGTTGGGCGTCTTGCCCAAAGATTTCCGTGCAGGCTTAGGCCGTAGTAAGTTTGTTATGCATTTAGATTTGGCAGCTACGCCAACGCTAGCCCGTGTTGATAAAGCAGAAGTATTGGCAAAACTAGAGTCACAAGGCTATTTTGTGCAGATGCCGCCGCAAGATGTCATGCGCCGCCAAGCTGAGCTACGTGCCCGTGAAGCGCAAGATAATATTTACGACTAGTGTCCTTATTTTAAGGAAATGGTTGCAAGGTAATTTTAGATGAATCCTTGAGACGAGTTCCTTAGAAAGCAATTAATAAAACGTTTAGTAAACATTTGGTCACATGCATTTTGGTAGAGAGTCGTGATAAACTAGCGACCTATCAAGTGTGCATGTCGATGATGTATTCGTTGTTACTGATTATAGTAAGGCAGTATCTACTGTCTGCCTGCAAAAACGAAAAGACGCACAATTTATAAACGCAAATAGTGAAACGCGTATGGACTGGTTAAAAAATATCGTACATCTCTTACCGTTAGAAGCCATCAGTGATATTCTCGGTGAGGTTGCTATTTGGTGGGGGCAGATGGTCAAAGACGTGCCGCCTGCCGATTTACCAATGTATGCTTACCTTGGCGGTGTCGTTATCGTATTGGTATTATGGTTGTTGGTCGCTCGTATGCTACCGAAACCGCTGGGCGGTATGAGTTGGATGGCACTGTTTGCTGTTTTATTAGCACCTGGTACTGCCCTAAACGATCCTAGTGTATTGGCACCAGCCAGCATCAATGTGGTTTATGCTTTTATGATGAAAGACTTTGCTGGTGCGATAGCTAATATGGTACCGATATTAGTGGTATTAGTGGCAGGCTTGTTCGTTGGTTTTATCTGGCAACTCATTCGTGGTGCTTTTGAGTCAAGTCTAGACAAAGCACGTAGAAGCAGTGCAGAAGATACGCAAGCGACGATGCAGCTGACAACAGGCAGTTATTTGGCAGGAAGTACTACGTTGACTGAACAGCATGATGACACGCTACAGTCTAGTAAAACGCCTTTAGCCGCTAAGGTCGAAACAGATGTCAGCCTAAAGAAAGACAGTAGCTTAACTAAAAGTTCCAAGACGGATAAATAGGATAAGTTATAAAGCGGTTGTTAATAGTAAGTGCTTTATAAATAATTCAAACCGCTGGAGTAGTAAAATAAGACTTTATAAAAAAGACACCTTGCGTGTCTTTTTTTTTGAGATTTTTATGTGAGATGCTCTACCTATAACGAGAAAGTTATACTATGTTTGTTAATCAAGAATTTTATTGATCAATAACTTTAATAATTACGAAGTTTAGCAATCGCGAACGCATGAGTATTTTGGCAATGAACAAGGCTGTGCTAATCTAAATGATTGCTTATTTTCCATCGATTAGTTTTAATAATTTGATGGCTCTTATTTGATAGCCCCTAACAGCCTTAATGTATAACAATAACTGAGACTCGATTATGACCACGACTGACAACACTAAGAAAAGCTTTACCGGTACCAGTAGTTATATTGCTACTGATGATTTACAGCTGGCGGTAAATGCAGCGATGACGCTACAAAAGCCGCTACTGATCAAAGGTGAGCCGGGTACAGGTAAGACGCTACTGGCCGAAGAGGTGGCAGAGAGTTTAGGTATGCCGCTTATTACTTGGCATGTCAAATCGACTACCAAAGCTGAGCAAGGGTTGTACGAGTATGATGCGGTATCGCGCCTGCGAGACTCACAACTGGGTGACGATAAGGTCTATGACATTGCCAACTATATCAAGCCAGGCAAACTGTGGGATGCATTCACCAGCACAGAGCGCAGTGTGCTGCTGATCGATGAGATTGACAAAGCCGATATCGAGTTCCCAAATGATTTGCTGCATGAGCTGGATAAGATGTCATTTTATGTTTATGAGACGGGCGAAACCATTACCGCAGCGCAGCGCCCAGTAGTGATTATTACATCGAACAATGAAAAAGAGTTGCCAGATGCATTTTTGCGTCGTTGCTTCTTCCATTATATTGATTTCCCTGAAGAAGAAACCATGCGCCAAATTATCGAAGTGCATTTTCCTGATATTCAAGAAAAACTGGTCAATGATGCGCTCGATATCTTCTATAAGCTGCGTAATATTCAGGGTCTTAAAAAGCCACCATCAACGTCTGAATTGGTCGATTGGCTAACGCTATTGCTTGCTGATGATATGGCACAAGCAGAGTTAGAAGAAAACTTGCGTGGTGAAAAGTCCATTCCGCCACTATATGGTGCACTGCTTAAAAACGAGGCCGATGTGAGTCTATTACAACGCTTTGCCAATATGATGCGCCGTTAAATATGAGCATGGGCGTTGTAGCTATGATAAAAAGTAGTCACGATAAACATGAGAGCCAATGCCAAATCATAACCATATCAGCCAATAAGTGATGCGTATCCTATGTTCATAAAACTATTTTACACCTTACGTACTTATGGCGTGCCAGTCAGTACGCGTGAGCTGCTAGACCTCAATGCTGCGCTTGAGCAGGGGCTGATGATGCAGCCGCATCCCGAAGATTCAACACTGACTACTTTTGCCAGTCGCGAAGACATGTATCGCTTGATTCGGCTTTGCATGGTCAAAGACGAGCGCCACTTTGATAAATTCGATCGGGCAATGGCGGATTATTTCGAAGGTGCTGACAGTTTAGATCTGGATGAGCTATTGGCCAAGCTGACGGACGTTCCTAAGGAGTGGTTGGATTTAAAACTAGACCCCAAAAACTTAACGGAAGAGCAACGTCGACTACTCAAAAAATATGGCTCGCTAGAGGAGCTGATGAAGGCCTTAGAAGAGCGTCTGAAAGAACAAAAAGAACGTCATCAAGGTGGCAGTAAATGGGTCGGCACAGGTGGCACATCGCCATTCGGTGCCTATGGCGATCATCCAGAAGGCGTGCGGGTTGGTGGCGAGTCACGTAAGCGCAGCGCGGCGAAAGTCTGGGAGCAGCGTAAATATCGCAATCTAGACGACGATAGTCAGCTTGGTACACGTCAAATCCAGATGGCGCTACGTAATCTGCGCCAGTTTGCCCGTACTGGCAGTGCTGATGAGCTTGATATCAAAGAGACCATCAGGCGAACCGCAAAAAAAGGCGTGCTTGATATTCATCTGCAGGCTGAACGCCGAAACCGTGTCAAAGTACTGATGTTGTTTGATGTAGGTGGTAGCATGGATGTCCATGTCGAAGCGCTTGAAAAATTATTTTCTGCGGCAAAAAACGAGTTTAAAACCTTAGAGTTTTTTTATTTTCACAACTGTCTTTACGACTATGTGTGGAAAGACAATAACCGTCGCCATAGCGCACCAATGCCAACCTATGAGCTGCTGAATAAGTATGGGCGCGAGTATCGAGTTATATTCGTTGGTGATGCGTCTATGTCACCCTATGAGTTGATGACGGTAGGCGGTAGCGTTGAGTATATGAATAACGAGGCGGGTATCGTATGGCTAAAAAGGGTACTGGATCATTTTGATAAAGTGGCTTGGCTCAATCCAGAAAATCCGACGTATTGGCAATATACTCAAACCATCGTTGAAATCAAAAAGCTCGTGGATAACAAGATGTATCCCATGACCTTGCATGGTGTGGAAGAGATGACCGGTTACTTAGCACGATAGTTTTGATATCTACCCTAATTTATAAAATCTATTAGTTCTGATTGAATTCTTATGATAGCAGCCGTTATGACAACATAATGGCTGCTTTTTTTTGTTTATAAATAAGCAATATGACAATTCGGCATTGGTATGCTGAGTAAAACATGATAAAATTCATTTAAAATGAATCTTATAAGTATTCTTATTTAAGATATTTACTTAAAGATTCTTATCTCCTGTTTTTTAATATATCCATTCGACCACACACTGAGAAACAACATGGCTTCACCAAAAACACTAGAAATCGTCACAGCAACCGTTCCTGTACTTGAAGAGCATGGCGTCGCGATTACCACCGTATTTTATAAAAATATGTTTAATGAGCATCCTGAGCTATTAGATATTTTTAATGAGACTAATCAAAAATTGGGACGTCAGCAGACCGCTCTGGCTACAACAGTATTAGCTGCTGCTAAGCATTTGGATAAATTGGCTACGCTATTGCCTCAGGTGACCCAGATTAGCCATAAACATAGAGCGTTACAGATATTGCCTGAGCATTATCCTATCGTCGGTAAGCATTTGATCGGTGCGATAAAAGAAGTGCTAGGAGAGGCAGCCACTGACGACATCATTACCGCTTGGACAGAAGCTTATGATGAGATCGCTTCGATATTTATTCAAATTGAACATGGCATGTATGAGCAAGCGATGTGGCAAGGCTTCGCGCCTTTTATAGTGACCGAAAAGGTAGCAACTGCTAAGGATATCGCAGCCTTTACGGTAGTGCTAGTGAACGATAATGAAGATAGTAATCAAGATATTGACCTGAGTAAATTGAAGTTAACTGCTGGTCAATATATTACGGTGAAAACAGATCCGGCAGACAGCGATCATATTGCGCTGCGTCATTACTCTTTATACTCTGCCAGTAGTGATGTAGGCATTCAGTTTGCTGTTAGACGTGATAACCGCAATGAGCATCATGGCTTAGTCTCTAACTATATGCATGACGAATTAGAAGTGGGTGACACGGTATTGCTGTCAGCACCAGCTGGTGATTTCGCGCTTAATCAAGATTTGGTACAGCAGAATGAGATTGCGTTGGTATTGATGAGTGCCGGTGTCGGGGTTACACCTGTACTGTCTATGTTAGAGGCACAAGTAATGGCCAATCCCAAGCGACCTATTATCTGGGTTTATGCGTGCCAAAATGCCACACATCATGCTTTTTCTACTCAGGTAGAGGCATTACTCGCGAAGGCTGAAAACGTAGAAAAGCATATTTTTTACTTTGAGTCTGGGCAGTTATTAGATGCTGCATGGCTTGAAACATTGCCTAAGCCTGCCGATATCTATGTATGTGGATCAATGCCGTTTATGGAAAGTATGATTGATGGGTTAGTGGAATTAGATCACGGTGTGGATAGCGTTCACTATGAACCGTTTGGCCCTAAAATGAGCTTGGGTGGTTAAGTTTTTAACATATAGTCGGTGAACTACTAAACCGCTATGGCGTTACCCTCCTTAGATATACTATTTGTACAATCTGCAGTCGGCTGCCTTGTACCCATTTTAGCGTTCTTTGATTATAATATTCAAAATAAACGTTTATAAAAAAGCACTTAGAGTGAAATAATCATGCTAAGTGCTTTTTTAATCTTAGTTGACAATAAAGAGTATCAGGGCACATTACTCTTTATTTTCAACCACACCAATCATGACGCCCATCTCTTTTTTATCATGCTTATCTATACTAGGCGCGTATAATGCCGATGCAATTCCACCATCTAAAAATAGTGCATTTGGGCAGATTAAGTTGTCTTTAAATAGGGATGCAAACTGATAAAACGTGACTGGTTCATCGCTATTGACGAACTGTATCGTGCCGTCATCACACACGCCTGCACCATTACGAATCTTGAGTGAGGTGCTATCAGGTTTGAACTGTGGATGTATCTCGTTATTGATAACCAGCATTGGGCCAGATTGAGTGGCATACCAAGGCTGCGCTTTATCCTCTGTAAGCAACTCATTTAACGCATTACTTTCTGTGATTTGCACTGTGCCAGCTTTGCCCCACCACATGACACCATTGGGCAGCAGATGGAAATTACCGCCACCTTCTTTTAAATTTAATGACTTGATCTCTTTGCCTTCAATAACCGTATAGCCAATCGGTGCATAGTCTTTATTATACATACCCGCATTCATGGCAAAGCTAAGCGATTGATTGCTTGGTAATGTCGACATCAAATTATCAAAAGTTAGCAAGGGTTGCGCACTCTCAGACTGTTGCCAAAATAACTTTAATGAGTAACGGCCATCAGTCAATGCTTCCGCTCTAATACGACAAGCACTATAAGAAAATGGGGCATCCTGAGACTGGCATGACCAGTTTTCTGTGTCGCTGCTACTGGCATCAATGCTTGTTGGTTGGCAAGCACTGATGCTAAGCGAGAGCAGGGTAATGGTCCATAAAGGTAAGGTATGAGCAAAAATTGGCATTGATTATAGATCTTTTATAATGAAAAAATATCAGTGGTCTTGGCCTATATAAAGTTAATCATTCATAGGGTTAATCACTAGCTTTTAGTCACTGCTAGGTGGGAAATCGCGAAAGGTATTATTAACATTGCCCATCATGATACCAGTAGTATTATTGTTTACTTTATCGTCCGTTGCTTGATCACCTGCTTTTAAAGTTGGCGCTTCGGTTTGTTTGCCTGTATCACGCGAGTCTTTATTGTAGGCAATCAGCGCATCATTATCGGCAAGGAAACTATCCGCTGTCGACATTACCCACATCTGATTGAACACGTCTGCACGGGCACTTTGATCAAGTAATGCGCCTCTATCGGTGAAATAAAAGAACTTCGACAGCAGTTTGATTTGCCCATCGTCTAAGCGGCGTGCAATGTGATAAGGCTGTAATTGACTTGGGTGTTGCAGGCCTACGGCACCAACAATGCTGGCTAGTGATTTTAGTGTGTTTTTATGGAAGCTTGCGACGCGCTCCGCTTTACTTGGGACATCAAGCGCCTTCTGACGATAAGGGTCTTGGGTAGCGACACCTGTCGGGCAAGTATTGGTATGACATGAGCGAGATTGGATGCAACCGACGGCAAACATGAAGCCACGTGCCGAGTTGCACCAGTCTGCACCTAAGGCAATCATACGAGCGATATCAAAACCAGAGACGATTTTTCCACTCACACCCAGTCTCACTTTGTCACGAATGCCTGCACCAACCAATGTGTTATGAACCAATAGAAATCCATCAACCATCGGCATGCCGACATTGTCCATGAATTCGACAGGTGCGGCACCAGTACCACCCTCAGCGCCATCAATGACGATAAAATCAGGATAGTTGTCCATCTCAATCATGGCTTTGACAATCGCCATAAACTGCCACGGCTGCCCAATACAAAGTTTGAAGCCAACAGGCTTGCCACCTGATAATTCACGTAACTGCTGCCAAAACGCCACGAGCTCGCGCGGGGTGCTAAACGCTGTATGTGAAGAAGGTGAGATGCAATCTTGACCAAGTGGTACTTGACGCGTGTCAGCAATCTCTTGGGTGATTTTCTCCGCTGGTAGCACGCCGCCTTTACCTGGCTTAGCGCCTTGAGACAGTTTGATTTCGATCATTTTTACTTGTGGATCAACGGCTTTTTCAGCAAAAGACTTTGCATCGAAATCACCATTGGCATCGCGGCAACCGAAGTAACCCGTACCCAATTCCCAAATCAAATCGCCACCGAACTTGCGATGATGAGGACTGATCGCACCTTCGCCTGTGTCGTGAGTGAAGCCACCTAATTTTGCGCCTTGATTCAGCGCCATAATAGCATTGGCAGACAAGCTACCAAAGCTCATCGCTGAGATATTGAATACCGACATCTCATGCGGCTGCTGACAACGTTCACCACCAACCATGATTTTAAAATCTTTATTCTCTAGAGGTTGGCTCACTGCTGATTGCAAAAACCACTCTTTACCATGCGCATATAGGTCATCTAGCGTACCAAAGGCGTTGGTATCACTGACGTTTTTAGCACGTTGATAGACCAAGGCACGCTGCTGGCGCGAAAAAGGTACTTGTTCTTTGTCATCCTCGAGCAAGTATTGACGAATCTCAGGGCGAAAGTCTTCTAGCACGTAGCGGACATGACCCGCGATAGGGTAGTTATTTAGGATGGCATGCTTGGATTGAATGACATCGTAAATGCCCAAAGCTACCCCAAAGCCACCAATAAGAATCAGCCACCAGTTCAGCAACAATAACCCTGCTAAAAACAGAAAAACGGCTGCACCAAAGGTGCTATAGCGCAACAGTACACCGGTCAAATAGGGCGAGTTACTTTTTGGTTCAGGGTTTAGATTGGTACGAGATTGGGGCATAGCGAGGCTCGGTAATAAAACATGGAAATTAAAAAACGCGGTAATTATATATAACAGATAAAAATAATATGTCTCAAGCATCAATACGTATGATGTTGACGACAGATAATATTTATCTTAACTTATAATTAACGCGCATATTGTACGGTTATGATATCACGGCTTAGCGGTAATTGAGTAAGGTATGCTTGTGCCATGACTTTCTCAACAAATCACTCGCACCAAAGTTTTCTGATCACCAATGGCCTCAAACTTAATGTCAACGGGCAAAAACTGCTTAATCAGCCACGCTTGGGTTTCGGTATGCTGGCTGATAATCCGTGCCGTAAATTCGCCACCACCGGATAATGCCAGTGGCAACAACAATTGATCGGTAAGATATTCATCGACCAGCGCATCGGTTTTGAATAGATAGCGCTTAACCAGCCCTGCTAAGCGATAGCCTATCTTTTCCGCTGACGTACGCTTTTCACCCAGTAGTGTAAATATTTCGTGATGTAGATGATCGCCACATTCATGAGTAACCTGTGCATAGCACGTATTGCCTTCACCGATACCGTCTAGTTTATTGGCTTGGGTAGTTATAAGTGTGTCATCCATTCCAGTTTCGAGCAGTACGGCTTTAGCGCTAGTAAGCTCACGTTTGCCAATGTCATATTCTAAATTTAGGACACTGGCTACTAATGCGATATTTGTAAGCGCTCCACGTTCGGTTAGGTGTAGTGGCTTGGAATCAGCACGGCGCATGAATGGTGTAATGGTCGTCTTAATCAGGCCGCCACCGATGGGCGCAAAGCCCGCTTGCACGCACTCAATATCAACTTGTATGCCTAATTTCGCCAATGCAGGGACGAATGCCTGCTGCAAAAAGTCCGTGGTTGGCGCTAATGGATTATGCGTACCGCCTTTTATCGTTACGGTTGAATGAGCGCTTTGATCTGTATTGGCGAAAAATAGGGCAGGAAGTAGCGTTTGTAAGACCAAGCTGGTACTACCAGCCGAACCAATACCGAAATGATAATCACCTGATTTGATGGTACTCGGCACAAAGTGAAATGATGAGCTGCCTAACACTGCGCCTGATACGCTAGCGTTCGATATCTGTTGTGACGCTTGCACACACATCAGGTGCTGCCGCATCAACCCAGGTTTGGCTCGCCCAGCGCGGATATTAAAAATTTCGATGGGTATGCCTGTCAGCATCGATAATGAGAGAGCGGTACGAATGATTTGTCCGCCACCTTCGCCAGTGCTGCCATCTATTTTTAGGGTCACGCTCTTGGTGCTCGCAGTATAGGCGTTGGCATTATTGGCGCTTTGTTTGGACATAAAGCTCATTGGTACACTCTCAAATTTTGATGTTTTGTAAAGCGGGATATGATTATTCTATCGTGCGTGCTTAGTTCACTATCAATTATTATCAAATAAAAGAGCCTAAAAAATACGTTATGACGCATATTTTTTAGGCCCTGTTGATCAATCTATCTATCTATCTATCTATCTATCAAAGTTTAGCTTTAGGTATCAACGATTAGCTGTTGAATTTTTTCGCTAATAACTCTTTGATAAATGTCACGACGGCTGCGCTGTGCTCAGAGTTTTTGATTTCATCTAATAGCTCAGCTTTTGACATGCTTTGATATCTCTGTATGTCTTCGCTGCTGATGTTTTTTGCGCTGTCGATCAAGCCTGATAGGCCATTCTCATCGTTATCACCGCCTGTTACAGCGCCTAAAATATCGTTCATATTTAACATCGGTATTTCCTCATATAAAAGTAATTATCAAATGCTTCAATGTGAAAGTGCTTATAAATCTGTGCTGTGGTCACATACCACGCACATCTTAGTCTACCGTATCTATATTCGTTTAGGGGTATTAAAGTCGCCCTTTTTAAATAACGATTATGCGTCGGGAATACGAGTTTTAACCAAAATTTTCACATGGCTTATGATCAATGGCTTTAAAAATAAGATTGAAACCGACTGTCAGTGTCTGGTGATAAGGTCTAAATAGTGCGGTGTAACAAGTGACGAATAGGGGCATGAATAGTAAAAAAGACGTTTGCCCGCAACGTCAAGTAGCCACTGCAGTATTTGTTCAACCCCCTGTTGCGGAGTGCGGGGTCTTAACACTCGCCCAGTCGGTTCCAAAAGGGTGTTCTATAGTCATTTCACTATAAAAGTAGTGATTTAAAAGTAGTGATTTAAAAGAAACTATTCTGCTAAATCTATTTGCCAGTTATTGGCCTGAATCACAATATTGATTTGACGCAGTTTCATCGCAATATCGTCCGCTTGCTTCTGTAAACCAGCCACTGACACCATGACATTATATTTAATCTCACGATGGCTATAACGGTCTGTTTCGGTATGCGTGGCAGCTATGGCATCGATCAATAGTTTATGGCGCATCTCTAAGGTATCGCGCTCTACCAACAGCGTTAGCATCGATTGACCGTTATCCGCTTGAGCAATTGCATTGGTACGGTGAATACGTTCAATCAGGTTTGACAATTCATTGATGATTTGGCTGGTATCAATCATCAATGCGTTTGGATCCTCAGATGGTGTATCGCCTTCTTGTACTTTGATATTGGCGTTGATACGGCCCTTTAGTTGAGCCAGCTTCTTTTGCATATCGCTACGGATAAGTAGAGCTTCTGCGAGTTTCATTTTGGTTCTCTCTTATTTTTTATAGTCGTAATAAATACATTCTATAAAGGCAAAGTTGTCGTTGTTATAGTTATTAACGTAAATGATTTTTTCCTCTTCTGGAGGCTCGTAAGACATATACCCTTGAGCAATATGCGTATCTACCTGATAACCCTCATTCACTAAATCCTTGATAATTTGTAAAATCCATTTAGTGTTGGAGACATTCATGTCATCGGGTTCTTCTTCATACCATTTTTGTAGTTGTGAAAAGCTTAAGTCTTTTGCTGTTTCGTATTCAAAGGTACGGAAGAAACAACTGCAACATTCTGGATCACCTGTGGCTAAACGATATTTGTATTCATACTTTACGTTGTCTTCATTTCGATTGTCAGTAATTGGTTCAAAAAATGCTGTTGAGGAATTATATGTTGCTAGGTCGTTTGGTGAGTCTGTACTAAAGCTCAGTTCGTAACACATGGTTTTGTCCTTACTTTCAATTGTAGCGAAGAAATAGTGGGTTAGTGGTGCTATCCCCATACCTTCGACAAATCCTGCCTCACTATAAAAGAAATAAATATCTATACCCTGTACGAACTTAAATTCAGCACATGCTTGTCCCCAATGTAATTCATAGTATTCTGCACATAAATACTCTTCCTTTTTACGGGGACGAAGAATTGGAGTAGTTCTTTTTTCGTATTTATTTTTCATAAAAACTCTCTGATTAAGCTGCACTAATCTGAGACGCCTAAATGTATGAATACAGAACCATTTTTGCCTTTAAAAGCAAAATCATGCCAATAAGCCTCATACCATTCGTCAGTTTCAATAGTTATTGAAATAACCTCTATAACTTCTAAAGCGTCTTCTAAATCATTGCAGAAACTATTTATAAAATCTTCTCTTGAAGTAGAATCGAATAAGGTGAAACTACTATTAATCTCTTGCAACTTATCATCAGAGTGTGAAGAGTTTTTATTAGTTAGAACATACTCAAACAGCCACTCTTGTAGTGTTTCAGAAAATCCATCACGCCAGTTTTCTATAGGTTTTGAATGAACAGTAGCTTTGGGATACCAATGTTTTAAATGACTTGTAGCTAAATTTTTGAGGTCACCGTTACCTGTTAAGATTTCAATAGTAAAATCATACCCATGATTCGTTTTACTATTAACCCATTCAAACGCCTTCAATATACCGTTTAATTTACCAATTTTATAATCATAGTTATTCATGTCTTTATCCTTAACCCTTAACACAAACTACCTGCCGCAAAGTATGTACCACTTCTACCAAATCACTTTGCGCTTGCATCACGTCATCAATATTTTTATAAGCCGCTGGGATCTCATCAATCACATCCGCATCCTTTCGGCATTCTACGCCCGCAGTCTGCGCGATTTGATCGGCGACCGTAAATACCTTTTTGGCCTCGGTACGTGACATGATACGACCTGCGCCATGCGAGCAAGAGCAAAACGATTCTTCGTTCCCTTTACCGCGCACGATGAATGATTTGGCACCCATTGATCCCGGAATGATTCCGTATTCACCAACGCGAGCACGGACAGCGCCTTTACGGGTCACAAATACTTCTTCGCCATAATGTTGCTCTTTTTCTACATAGTTGTGATGACAGTTCACTGCTTTTACGGCTGCATCAAACGGCTTAGGTATGATTTGGCGTAGCGCTTTGATAGCTTTTTCCATCATGATTTCGCGGTTTTTAAAGGCAAAGCGCTGCGCCCAACCAACCGCAAACCAATAGTCATCGAAATGTTCTGTACCCTCGGCAAAGTAGGCTAAATCTTTATCTGGCAAGTTGATAAACCACTTGCGCATGTCCTCACGTGCCAGCTCAATAAAGTAGCGTCCGATGGCATTACCCACACCGCGTGAGCCTGAGTGCAGCATGATCCAAACTTGGTTGGTCTCATCAAGGCATACCTCGACGAAATGGTTCCCCGTACCCAGCGTACCCAAATGGTTAAGGTTGTTGGTATTTTTAAGCTTAGGGTGCTTTTGGGTTATATAGTTAAAGTCATCAACCAGCGTACCCCAACCATTCATTACGGTGTCGTCAGGGTTCGCCCACGCGCCAACATCACGGCGTGATCCGCGACCACGCGTTTTACTACGACCATGTGGAATGGCTTTTTCCAATTCGGTACGCAGACCAAGCAAACTGTCTGGCAAGTCGTTCGCGGTTAGCGTGGTTTGCACTGCCATCATCCCGCAGCCGATATCGACGCCAACGGCAGCCGGAATAATCGCTTCTTTGGTTGGCAATACCGTACCGATAGTCGCGCCAATACCGACATGCACATCGGGCATCACCGCAAGCCATTTATATACAAACGGCATTTTTGATGCTTTGATCAATTGGTCATGTGCTTTTGGATCGACGGGCACGCCTTTAGTCCAAAGTCTAATCGGCGTTCCACCGTCTTGAATGATGTTATGAGTAGTTGGTTGCATGTCGTATTCCTTAGCATTGCAAAGTTTGTTTATTATTGAAGATGATGCTTACTTTATACAATGCTAAGGGCGTGCCAAGTTTTTAAAGTATTTGAAATTTATTTATAAGTATTTGATAAAAAACGTTTTAATTTAAAGATAAAAGTAACTATTAATATAAGCTATAATCAAACCAATTTCTAAAAATATGATATTTTATAAAAATATAGAAAGTTAACTATAAAAGGTCGTCGTATATGGATAAGAGATACCAAGTATTTGTGAGTTCTACATTTGCAGACTTACAAGATGAGCGAAGTAATGTCATTCAAACGCTTATGGAAATGGACTGTATACCCGCTGGGATGGAGCTATTCCCTGCTCTAGATGAAGAGCAGTTTGAATTCATAAAGAAAGTTATTGATGACAGTGATTACTACTTACTTATTGTAGGCGGTCGATATGGTAGTCTGTCCGATGAGGGTGTTAGCTACACAGAAATGGAATACGACTATGCTATCAGTCAAGGAGTAAAGGTCATAGCGTTAGTCCATGGTAGTCCTGAAAAGCTATCGGTTGAGAAGGTAGAGATGAATCCTGAAGCTCAAGATAAATTAGAAAGATTTAGGAATAAAGTGACAACAGGGCGTTTGGTAAAGTTTTGGAGTGACGCAAGAGAGTTGCCAGGTCTAGTTGCGCTTAGTTTGCCCAAAACGATTAAAACTTATCCAGCCGTTGGTTGGGTAAGAGGCAATCAAGCAACGGATAATACTGAACTATTACAGCAGTTGAATGATCTTAGACAAGAGAATAATAGGCTCGAAAAACAGATTCAGGAATTACGAAAGAATAAAGGTGAGATATTAAATTTAGCACAGGGTGATGATGAACTTTTAATATCTCTGAAGTGTGAGGTAATAAATAATAGACAGATAGAAAAAAAGTCGTGGCAACAAGAAGTAACTTGGAATAATTTATTCAAATGTATTGGTCCAAAAATTCTGAATGGAGAGAATGAGAATCTTATTTTTAATATTTTAAGTGAGTATATAGCTTCTAGAAAATATGGAAATTTCCTTTATCCAGAAATAGACCTTACTGACTTTGAGCAAATAAAAGTTCAGTTTTTATCTTTAGGTTATATTAGTTTTGATAGCATAGGTACTAATGGCTATTGGGAAATCACATCTGAAGGTGAAAAGTATCTATTAGAAACCATGTCAATTAAGCGTGAAGCTGTGGAAGCTAACAATGAATAAAACCGCCGTCATCGGCTTCCTCGGCACTACTTTAGACAGTGGCTTTAATGATAAGCGTTGGCAACGTTGGCGCCCAACCGTCAGTTTGGGTCTGCATGACGAGCTACTGGTCGATGAGCTGCATATCTTATATAGCAAGCGCGATAAGCGCCTGTTTAAAATAATTGTCGATGACGTGGCACAAGTTAGCCCGGACACTACCGTTATTGGTCATCATGTGGCGTTGATTAGTCCGTGGGATTTTGCCGATGTTTATGCTGAGCTGTATGACTTTGCAGCAGGGTTTGATTTTCAGGACAATACTGACTATTTACTGCATCTGACCACGGGTACGCATGTGGCACAGATTTGCTGGTTCTTGTTGGTAGAGGCAGGATTTATTCCTGCTGATTTGATTCAGACCTCTCCTTGCCCAAGACCCGACCAAGCTGATCCGCAAGGGCGCTATCAAGTGATTGATTTGGACGTCTCGCGCTATGATGGATTACGGGAAAGATTTGAAGCAGAAAAACAACAACATTGGCAAACCTTACAAGCCAATCTAGTCACCCAAAATGCTGCTTATCAAAAGCTCATCTCTGATATCGAAAAGGTAGCCACTCGCTCAACTGCACCAATACTATTGATGGGCGCAACAGGGGCGGGCAAGTCGCAACTGGCAGGCCAAATCTACGCGCTTAAAAAAGCCAAAGCCAGCAGTACGCAAGGCAAAAACACGCTTGAACAATTCGTCGAGGTAAACTGCGCCACGCTGCGTGGTGACACCGCCATGAGTTTGTTATTCGGTCATGTCAAAGGGGCATTTACGGGCGCTGCGACGAGTCGAGATGGGCTGCTAAAATCAGCTGATGGCGGATTGTTATTTTTAGATGAAATCGGTGAGTTGGGGCTTGATGAGCAAGCGATGCTATTGACCGCACTGGAGGAGCAGCGCTTTTATCCGCTGGGCAGTGATACACCGATTAGCGTGTCGTTTCAACTAATGGCAGGGACGAATAAAGACTTGCGGCAAGCGGTCGCTAATGGCGAGTTTCGAGCGGATTTGTTTGCGCGTCTTAATACATGGACGTTCTTTTTACCATCGTTGAAAGACCGTCTGGAAGACTTACCTGCCAATATCGACTATGAGCTAGCGCGCTTGGGTAGCGAGCAGCAGCAGCAATATCGATTTACCCCAGAGGCTAGGCAGCTGTATGAAAGCTTTGCAATGAGTCAGGATGCGACATGGCAAGGGAACTTTCGTGATTTGACCGCCAGTATGATTCGCCTGACCACGCTGGCTGAAAGTAAAGTCATTCGCAATGATGATGTGCAAGCGGAGATTGAGCGATTGACGCATCTTTGGGAATTGCCTGATCGTTTAAATGGTTCGAATAGTTTAAGTAAGAAAAGTGCTAATTTAGATAGCGAAACCATCGAGCAGGGTAGCCATAATATTTTAAGAAAATATCTAGATGAGGAAACTCTTGCGACTATTGATCCATTTGATGCAGTGCAATTGGCATACGTGATTGAGGTTTGTATTAACCATAAAAACCAAGCGGCTGCTGGGCGCTATCTGTATGTCAACTCACGCGATAAGCTAAAAAGCCCAAATGATAGCGATAGATTGCGTAAGTATCTAATGAAATTTAGGCTTAGGTTTGATGAGTTGGGGTAGATATTGTATTTAACCAACAAACGTAAATCAGTCAAATAAAGTATATTATTCAGTATGATTAAAAAGATAAGGCAGTATCATGAAGACTAAACCAACTTATGCACCGTATGGTTTTATACTGAGCGCATGTACGCTAATGGCAATGGTATCTCCAGCATGGGCGAGTAATGGTGATACGGTTGACTGTGAAAAGGCCTATTCTACCTATGCGATGGAGTATTGTGCCGCGCAAGAGAGAGAAGATGCTACTAAAATTATGCGTCGATATCTGATTGCCAGTTATTCTCAATACAATGAAAACCCTGAGATTGTTGAGGCCATCAAAGCCTCTCAAAAAGCTTGGGAAAAATATAAATATAGTAATTGCGATGCGGTCTATACGTCATGGACGACAGGTTCAATTCGTGGCTTAATGTCTATTAACTGTAGTACCCGAATAACCAAACAACGCATGCATGAGTTGTGGCTGAATTACTTAACTTATATGGATAGTACGCCGCCGGTTTTGCCTGAGCCTTTATTGAATTAAATGAAATAGGTAGTAATTATTATTAGATGTTTTGGCATTATATTTCTTATGATGGCTTAGAACGTTTATTCTTTACAGTTGTAGCATTTTCTATGTTACTACACGTCGGACGGTTCCAAAAGTGAGATTTTATTATAAATGTTTGTTCGTTCTCACTATCAGGGAAGGTAGCATCTAAATATTTGGCATGATAAATGTCAATATCTTTGTCACAGCGTGTCAGGAGTAGGCAAGTAACAATGAGGCTATAAAGGTGTTTTGGTATAGAGCGTTCTTGAAAATCATTAGTTCGCATTGTAATCAAAATATTTTAAACAAAGACCTCTTTCTAATGGCGTAACGATAGTTTTGTTATTGGGATATACTTCTATTTGAAACTTACAGTAAGGTTTCTTATTTGAAGGCTTAGTAATACTAGAAAAACTTACACCTTTTAAGCTATTAAGCTCATAATCTGTGACAACATCTGATCTATAAAAGAAACTTATACCCATATATACTCTACTTTTAAACCAATTCATTTTATATGTTTTAAGGTCTATAGACTCTTCTGGTTGAATAACATCTCTTGACTCGAAACCCTCCATTTCCTCAGCAGTAGGCTCAAAACCAGTTATTTCGTATTGAAAGTTTTTTATACTAATCGGAGTTTCTGTATGATTAGTAACTATAAAAGATCCTGTAATATTTGATTTTACTAAAATGTAAAAATTTAAAAGTATTATAGAAGTGATGAAGACTATTTTTTTTAGCTTAAAAGTCATAGCCTTTAACCGCCGGCGTGTCTGTCGAGAAGTCGATTTGGTAATTGTGGGTAGCATCTTTCTCATCAATAGCACCATTGCCGTCACTGTCGGACTGGGTGATAAAGTAGTAGCGTGAGACTTGCGGCATCCATTTGGTCTGCTGTATATACTCATTATCAGCATGCAGTTTAGTCAGCTGCTTACCCATGTTGTCACTCATGTATAACGCTTGTTGACGCATGATATTTTTATCTTCTTCGTCAGGTTGGTTAGGCGTCTCAGAGACATGGTAAATGAAATGGTTGAAAGGGGTGTTGATAGTCACTTTTTCGGTATCTCTAGGGGCATCTTGCTCTGCATAATAATTAGCTTCATGATCTATATCAGCTGATATTTCATTGTCATATGCGAGTGCTTCCTCTTGTGAGATATCTTTAGCTGCAAAGAGTTTGTATTGCGTGGTATATGGTAGAAATATCTGATCGATGATGAAGTTGTCATTGGGCATCAGTTTTTGCGTGTTGCCTATCGCTATATCTTCAAAAATAAAGTTATTGACATGAGTCGCATATTGATAAGTACCCTGTTGCTCAAATATAGGATAATACATTTCTCCTTTTCTAGATTTGATACTGCTTAAGCCTGTTTCTTGGTTTTCTATATCAATCGGTGTAATAGGGTGCAATAGTGCGGGAGTACCATTGATATATTGTGGAAACTGTATGCTAGTAGGAACCTGCACAGTTGTGTCTGTCGCTGCGTTTGCTACCCCACCTGTTTGGCTGGCATTATCGGCTTGATTATTCGCAGCGTTACTATTGTCAGCCTGCTGGCAAGCGCTAAGCATTAGTGCACACAGTAAGCCAATGCTTATATTAATTCCCAGTTTTGAACTCAAACCAAAACCTAAATAAGAGGTTTGTCTATTCTGACTTTTATTATGATGTCTCATCAGTAATCCCAATTAACTTTTGTTTTGTAATCAGTCTTTATCATATACAGATATACTGAATTTTCAATCAAGTTAAATGGAAAGTACGTGGAATAGTCTGATGTTTGTTATCCGTTATGATACTTTCAAAAATGATGTCATTACTGAATGATTTCCTATGCACCTACTTACGTCAACGATTTGTATTTCTCTAGCCGTCTTATTGACTGCTTGTAAACCATTAGATCGAGGTGATAGAACAGTCGTAGATAATTCGACTGCCACAATAGGTATCACCGGAAGGGCGACATTCGAATTATTAATAGTGACTTTAGAACAGCGTCCGAACGCAGATCTGAATTGTTTACAGTTTCTCCCTGAGAGCAACAATGACGACGCGATAGCGACAACTTGGGAGTTTGCCGCTATGGAAATTCACGATGAAATCTGCGGTGGCGATCCTTACGTTGTTCATGTTCGTAATCGCTATAAGGTTAGTGCAGACGATTTGGTGATGATCTATGATCCTATAGACACTGAATACAAACCGTTTTAACTTCCACCCCCAATCCGCTCAGCCAATGCCTGCAATTTTGGCACTATCATCGCCGCATAGTCATCCGCTTCCCAGTTGGCACTTGGCACACTAGCATTCAGCGAATACGCGTATTGTCCAGTGGCGACATCATATACCCCAACTGCGACAGCCAATATGTCAGCAGAGAACTCCCCATCAGACACGGTATATCCATATCTATCATAATGTTCTACCGCGCTGGCTAGGGCAGTTTGTACATCGTTATATTCTTCAATAGATAAATTCTCTTGGAGATTGCTAATGATGACAGCCTGTCTCGCTTGCGTACTTGCCGCATAAAAGGCCCGTCCAATAGCAGTGCGTGCGACAGGTACAGCGGAGCCAATCTGCAAGTTGACTGATAGTCGAGCAGGACTACGGCAGCAGGCGTGATAGCGCATTTCTCCTTCGACTTCGGTCGCCAAATTCACCGATACTTCATTTTCACTAGCGAACTGCCTTAATAATGGCTCAGCTGCTGCCACCATATCGTGACGACTCCATGCGGTCGCACTTAGACGTACAGCACTACTGCCCAGTTGATACTGTCCATACTCAGTGACACGTAAAAAACCAAGCGTGGTTAAAGTATGAATCAGGCGAGTAATGGTTGCTTTTGGTAGTTCGGTCATCTGACATAGCTGCTGATGGGTGAGCCGCTCATGATGCTCAAAAGCTGCCAGTATGATCAGTCCCCGTCCCAATGCCGTCACAAACTGTCGGTCATTCTCTTCCTTATTTTGACTCATCGTTGCATGCATACGTTCGAGTAGCGGAGTAGCTGTTGATAAGGGTTTCGTCATTTTATACTCATCTTTTTTTGATAAAGGTTTACAGCGCAGCGAAAGTTTGCTTAAATGGTTTTAAATTATGAAACTAAGTTTCGCACAGCGGAATAACGAAGTCAACGACTTGTTAGACCAAATGATGTATCAAACACTATTCATCAGTCAGGATGACTGATACCAAGGAGATCCACATGGCAACATCTACTAGCCCACGTTTTGATTGGGAAGATCCTTTTTTATTACGTGACCAACTTACTGAAGAAGAACGCATGGTCACCGACAGCGCCCGTCAGTTTTTTCAAAAAGAGCTGATGCCTGGCATTATCGAGGCCAATCGCAATGAGAATTTCGATCGTAATATCATGCGTCAAATGGGTGAAATGGGTCTTCTAGGTGTAACAATTGAAGGTTATGGCTGTGCAGGTCTATCAAGTGTTGCTTATGGTCTGATTGCTAAGGAAGTGGAAGCTGTTGATTCGGGCTACCGTTCAGCGATGAGCGTACAGTCAAGCTTGGTTATGCATCCTATTTGGGCGTATGGTACTGAAGAGCAGAGAGAGCGTTATTTGCCTAAGCTAGCTTCGGGTGAATATGTTGGCTGCTTTGGTTTGACTGAGCCAGACTCTGGGTCAGATCCTTCATCAATGTCTACTCGTGCGCGCGCTGTGGATGGCGGTTATGAGTTGACGGGCAATAAGATGTGGATCACCAATAGTCCTATCGCTGACGTGTTTGTCGTGTGGGCCAAAGATGATGCTGGCGAGATTCGAGGTTTTGTTTTAGACAAAGGCATGAAAGGGTTATCAGCACCGAAAATCGAAGGCAAATTCTCACTACGTGCATCAGTCACAGGTGAGATTGTCATGGACAAAGTATTCGTCCCTGAAGCCAATGCTTTCCCAGATATCCGTGGTCTAAAAGGACCATTTGGCTGCTTGAACAAAGCCCGTTATGGTATCGCTTGGGGTTCGATGGGTGCGGCTGAATTCTGCTGGAAAGCCGCCCGTCAGTACACGCTTGATCGTAAGCAGTTTGGTCGTCCGCTAGCGGCAACGCAGCTCGTGCAGTTGAAGCTTGCCAATATGCAGACTGAAATCACGTTAGGTCTACAAGCGGCGCTACGCGTGGGTCGTCTGATGGATGAAGACAACGCAGCGCCTGAGATGATTTCACTTATTAAACGTAATAACTGTGGCAAGGCACTGGATATCGCTCGTATCGCTCGTGATATGCATGGCGGTAATGGTATCTCTGACGAATTCCATATCATCCGTCACGTGATGAACTTGGAAGCCGTCAACACTTACGAGGGTACACATGATATTCATGCGCTTATCCTAGGACGTGCACAGACTGGCATTCAAGCATTCTTTTAAACTGATTTTAAGTTAAATATTCAGATTTGGAACATGCCCTAACGTACGTTGCTGCTTAGCTTTTTGATAAAAAGAGCATTAACAGTAGCGTACGTTTTTCAGTTGTTCTTCATGATTTAACGGTTAGATGGCTGCATGATGAAGAACAATTTTATGATTAAAAAATCAAAAAATACGCGACACAATAAGGGATTATTATGATTGATATGGCTAATATGCCAAAGGGCGCATTGCATGGTATCAAGGTGCTCGATTTATCGAGAGTGCTGGCTGGCCCTTCTTGTACACAAGTACTTGCTGATCTGGGTGCCGAAGTTATCAAGGTTGAACGTCCTCATATCGGTGATGAGACTCGTCATTGGGCACCGCCAACATTCAGCGATGACACCTCCGCTTATTACGCTACGATTAACCGCAATAAAAAATCACTGACGGTAGATATCACTACGCCAGCAGGACAAACCATTATTAAACAGCTAATCGCTGAGAGTGATATCTTGGTCGAAAACTTTAAAGTCGGTGGTTTGAGAAAATACGGTTTAGATTATGACAGTCTAAAGCAAGACAATCCGCGTCTGGTTTATGCGTCATTGACAGGTTTTGGTCAGACTGGTCCCGATGCCGCGCGCCCCGGTTATGATTATATTATTCAAGGTCTGTCAGGGCTGATGAGCATCACGGGTCCTAGTGATGGCGAACCGCACAAAGTTGGCGTCGCAGTGGTTGATTTGTTTGCAGGTTTGCAGCTGACGATTGGTATTCAAGCGGCACTGCTGGCGCGCCAAAATACTGGACTTGGACAACACGTCGATGTGGCATTGCTTGATAGTGCACTCGCCATGCTGGCCAATGTCGGCATGAATCATTTGGCATCGGACAAAGTGCCACCCAGATTAGGTAATCAGCATCCTAATATTGTGCCGTATCAAGTGTTTGCTGGCGAGGGCGAGCAGCACTTTATCTTAGCCTGTGGTAATGACAGTCAGTTTGCCAAACTTTGCACCGTGCTCGCAGTCGATTGGCATCAAGACTCTCGTTTTGCGACCAATCCAGCACGTGTGACCAATCGAGAATTGTTGTGCAGCGATCTGACTAAGCATTTTGCCAAGCAACCACGTACTTATTGGCTAGAGGTTTTAGATCAAGCAGGTATCCCATGCGGTGCGATTCATAACGTGGCTGAGGCATTGGCCATGCCGCAAGCACAAGCCCGTGAGATGATCGTTGACTTCACTGAGCAAGGCAGTCCGGTAAGAGCACTCGGCAACCCTATTAAATTGTCCGCATCACCGGTCACTTATCGTACGCCACCACCACAATTGAGCGAGCATACTGACAGTACGTTGGCAAATTTAGGCTATGATAAGGCTACGATAGCCAAGCTAAAAGCCGATGGGATTGTTTAATCTATTTCTCGCATTATTAATATCAGTAACGCTAAACCCTAAAAATAAAATAGAATATCTCAAACATGTTGGTGTCCAACAAAGGAGTGTTAAATATGAAGATCTATAGTCATAAAAATTTAAGCCTGCATAGACCGCTCCCTTATTTTTCTTACGGAAAGATGCATGAGCCGTTAGAGATACCAGAACGTATGGTTGAGTTTTTAAAAGCACCAGCGGCGTTAGGTTTAGAAGTGACTACAGCGACTGACATTGGCATCGGGCCAATATTAGCGGTACATGACTTCGGTTATGTTGAATTTCTTAAGCATGGCTATGATGAATGGATAGCAGTAGAGGAAGACTTGGGCGCGCAGGTGCAGACGGGGATTTTTGTGCCTTATGACAATCCCGGTATTGGCATCATGGCAAAAGCGGCGAAGTATCAAGCAGATGACAGTGCGCCAATCAGTGAGCATTCTTGGACGTCTATCTATTGGTCGGCACAGACCGCGCTCAACGCTGCTGAAGCCCTGTTAAATGATAAGGCATCAGACATCGAGCGTGCCGACAGTCATATACAGCTTTGTTTTTCACGGCCACCTGGACATCATGCACGTAAGAGTGCGGCTGGCGGGTTCTGTTATCTTAATAACGCTGCCATCATCGCTGAACATTTACGCCAAAAATATAAAAAAATCGCCATTATCGATACGGATATGCACCATGGACAGGGTATCCAAGAAATATTTTATGATCGCAAAGACGTGCTATATACATCGGTACATGGTGATCCTGTTAATTTCTACCCAGCAGTGACAGGGCACGCGTTTGAAAAAGGTATAGGCGAAGGTGAGGGTTACAACATCAATTTCCCGATGCCGCATGGCACCGATGAAGCTGGGTTTTTTGAGTATGTTGATAAATCTATCGAAGCGATGATGCTATTTGATCCTGACGTTATCGTTCATGTATTGGGCTTTGATGTTTATGAGAACGACCCAGAAGCGAAATGTGCCGTGAGTACGGAAGGCTTTAAAATATTGGCACAAAAGATGAAAGCACTAAATACGCCATTGATTGTCTTAGTCGAGGGTGGTTATTACATTCAAAAGCTCAATGACAATTTGCAAGCATTTTTATCAGGGCTTATCTCAGAAGACAACAGTAATAGCCAGCTGACATAATCAATCTAACTTAAAGCTCAGTAGCATCAGAGAGCAAGGAAATTGGTTGCAGGGTTCGTCGTAACAGACCCTGCATCTACTGCTTATGAATGAGTAATTAACCCCAAACGCTGTTCAATTTGCTCAGCCAATTCAATCAATACCGCACTTACTTCCTCGCGTCTAATCTCATACTCTCCCTGCAAAAAACTTACCGCCATACCAGCGATGGCAATGCCTGATGCATTACGAATGTAGGTGCCCAAGCAGTACATGCCGTCACGTAGTTGCCCATCGTCCAGTGAGATGCGACTCTCATGAATATCGTTAAGCTCATCAGCCAAATGCTCAAAGTTATCGACCCCATTTTGAGTGATTGGCGTAGGAAATACTCCTTCGTACAACGAATGAATACTGTCCATCGTCAAGGTAGATAGCATGGCTTTGCCCGTGGCAGAAAACACCGCAGGCACACGAACACCTGCACGGAAAGTAAAACCGAGCGGGGCAGGTGATTCATGACATGCTAAAAATACCACTTCTCCCAAATCCAGCTTTGATAAGGTAACCGTATGTTGGAGTAGCACAGGATACTGCACGATAAGGTCTTTGAATAACTGTATGACCCCTTGTTGCTGCTCATACTTACCAGCCCAGTACATGAGATATGAGCCCAGATGAAAGCGACTATCGGCATCTTTATAAATGACGTGTTTGCTTAATAGGCTTTGCAAAATATTGTGGGTAGAGCTGCGAGGCAGTTCAAGCTGCTTAGCAATATGAGCAGCAGTTAGTGGTTGAGGGCTGTCAGTAATTAAATCTAGAATCTGAAACGTTTTGTCCAAGGCTGGAACGGCAGTTGTGCTCATAAAGTGACCAAAAAAGTAAAGTGAGGAAGACGTAATTAGGATAATAGCAAAAATTTCAATTAAAAAAGGAATAAGGGTTGCAAAGTGTCTCGTATCATTCCTATAATGATGTCTCACATATGGAATTGTTGTACAGTATATTGAACAATAGGTAGTTTATCAATAACTGTTTTACTCCTCTATCAAGTGGTCATCTTATTAAAAGTTATAAATTGGCAATGAGCTTGCCGACAAGGAGCATTACTATGACAAAGCCCACAGCAAATATAAAATTATCCAATCCAGATCTACTCAAACAACAATGCTTAGTTAAAGATGGTTGGCATGGTGCTAGTGATCAAGAAACCCTCGACGTGAATAATCCATTTAATGGTGACATCATTGGCACAGTACCAAGCCTTACCACCCAAGACGTTAATGGCGCTGTTGCTTATTCTCATGAAGCGCAAATTGCGTGGGCAGCCAAGACTGCAAAAGAGCGTTCAGAGCTGTTGCAAAAATGGGCAGACCTCATCGATGCCAATAAAGAAGATCTCGCTATCATTATGACGGCTGAGCAAGGTAAGCCTTTGACTGAATCACGCGGCGAAATTGGCTATGCTAATAGCTTCATTCGCTGGTTTGCAGAAGAAGGTAAGCGTGTCTATGGCGACGTGATTCTTGCCAATAGCACGCAGTTACGTCACGTCGTGCTCAAACAGCCAGTCGGCGTTTGTGCCGCTATTACCCCTTGGAACTTTCCAGCAGCAATGATTACTCGTAAAGCTGCTCCTGCATTGGCAGCTGGCTGTACGATTATTATCAAACCTGCGACTGAAACGCCATTCTCTGCCTTGGCACTGGGTGCATTAGCAGAAGAAGCTGGTATTCCAGCAGGCGTTATACAGGTAGTGACTGGAAAATCTTCGGTAATTGGTGAAATCTTAACGGGTGATGCACGTATTCATAAGCTGTCATTTACAGGTTCTACAGAAGTGGGTCGTACGTTGATGGCTCAGTGTGCACCAACTATCAAAAAACTGTCGTTAGAGCTAGGTGGTAATGCGCCATTTATCGTCTTTGATGATGCGGATCTTGAAAAAGCAGCGACAGGTCTTATTGCGTCTAAATATCGTAATGCTGGTCAAACTTGTGTTTGTGCCAATCGTGTCTATGTCCAAGACAGCATCAAAGATGAGTTTTTAGACATCTTTGTCAAAAAAGTCGCTGCGCTAAACGTCGGTAACGGCATGGATGAAGGCGTCGACATTGGACCTCTCATTAATAAAAAAGCCCTAGATAAAGTACAAGCGCTACTTAAAGATGCATTAGATAAAGGTGCAAATCTTATCACTGGCGGTAGCACTAACGGTGCCTCAGAGCTGGCATACAATCCGACCGTTATTACGGATATCAGTAGTGATATGGATATCGCTTCTGAGGAAATTTTTGGCCCTATCGCTACTATCTTTACTTTCAAAGACGAAGCGGAAGTTATCCGTGCTGCTAACGATACTATCTATGGCTTGGCGGCTTACTTCTACAGTAGCGACTATGCACGTTCATGGCGTGTGACGGAAGGCTTGGAGTACGGCATCATCGGCCACAACACTGGTCTGATTTCTACCGAAGTGGCTCCATTTGGTGGCGTGAAGCAGTCAGGATTTGGCCGTGAAGGCTCAAAATACGGCATAGAAGATTACGTCGTAACCAAATATTGGTGTTCTGATATCAGCTAATTTCATGATGGCTGGCATGACAACCTCAATCGTAATAACACAGATAGCAATAAATTTAATATAACTTATGTCAAGATAAAAAAGGATATTCTGATGACCACGAACAATCAACAAAGCAACACCACTAACGAAGAGTTACTAGCACGCCGCAAAGCAGTATTGCCTACTGGGCTTGGTGTAGCGTTTCCTATTTTTGCCGCTAAAGCAAAAAACTCGGAAGTTTGGGATGTTGAAGGCAAACGTTATATTGACTTTGTTGGTGGTATCTCGGTATTGAATACCGGCCATAGCCATCCAAAAATCACCCAGCGTGTGCATGAGCAAATTGACAAATTTACGCATACCGCAGCGCAAATGATTAACTATGAAATCTATGTTGATCTAGCAGAGAAACTGTGTGAAAAAGCGCCTATTACTGGCCCGACAAAAGCATTTTTCTTAACCACAGGTGCTGAAGCAGTAGAGAACACCATCAAAATTGCCCGTGCAAAGACAGGTCGCCCTGGTGTGATTTCTTTTGTGGGTGGTTGGCATGGTCGCACGCTTATGTGTATGAGCCTGACCGGTAAAGTACTACCGTACAAAAAGAATTTTGGACCAATGCCTGGTCCTGTATTCCATGCATTGTTCCCGGCTGAAGAGTTAAATGTAACTGAAGCACAAGCACTGCATAGCCTTGACATGATTTTTCAAGCCGATATTGATCCAAGTGAAGTGGCCGCAATTATCATAGAGCCGATACAAGGAGAAGGTGGATTCCATCAAGTGACACCATCATTCGCCAAGTCATTACGCGATATCTGTGATGAGCACGGTATTGTCTTGATTTTTGATGAAGTACAGTGCGGATTTGCCAGAACAGGTACTTTGTTTGCTGGTGAGCAGTTAGGTGTAGAGCCTGATTTGATGACTACCGCTAAGAGTTTGGCTGGTGGTTATCCTATCTCGGCAGTGGTTGGTCGTGCTGATATTATGGATGCGCCACAGGTAGGTGGCTTGGGTGGTACGTATGCAGGTAGCCCTATTGCTGTTGCGGCAGCACTGGCTGTCATAGAAGTGATTGAAGAAGAAAACTTGCTTGAGCGTAGTGTCGTGATTGGCGATACCATTGCTGAATTTTTAAAAGGCTTAAATTTAAGCAGCATTGGCAACATTCGCTATAAAGGTGCCATGCTAGCATTTGATTTGGTTGATAGCGAAGGCAAGCCAGATACTGCCGCAACTGCCAACCTGAAACAGAAATCTTTTGAGCAAGGCCTGTTATTAGCGTCTTGTGGTATGTATGGCAATGCGATCCGCGTAATGGTGCCATTGACGGTTGAAGATGAAATCTTACAAGAAGGCCTTGATATAATTGGCGGCATATTAACTGCTTAATTTGAACAGCGATATTTTAAAGGCAGTGATTTAAAAGCAATGGCAAGGCTGCCCTTAGAGTATCCACTCTGAGTTTTTAATAAGTAACAGCGCCTTGCACGACAAGACGCTGTTATTTTTTTGCCTACTGTTTTTTATCTTCTATTTTTACGGTTATTTATATCCTTATTAAGGAGTGGTGCTAACACAGTAATTCAATAAAGCGATTTAACCCCATTCATAGGTATGCCCTATGAGAGGGTAAGTACGGAAAATAACGACAATGGGCTATGCCCGAATACACTAAAGCCAGATTAACTTTGACGAGTTAATCTGGGTGACACATAGACAAGGAGTAAGTTATGTCTGGACTAAAAAAATCGCTGGGGATGTTTGATATTATAGCCTTAGCATTTGGTGCTATGGTAGGTTGGGGTTGGGTAGTATTGGCTGGCGGCTGGATTTTATCTGCTGGTACGTGGGGCGCGATGTTAGCGTTCTTTTTGGGTGGTTTGGCAGTGATACTGATTGGTGTTACTTATGCTGAGCTCGCTTCATCAATGCCTATCACGGGCGGTGAGCATACTTATACCCACCGAGCGTTAGGGGTAAATGTCTCATTTATCTGCTCATGGAGTATTCTATTTGGTTATTTCTCTGTCGTCGCATTTGAGGCAGTCGCATTGCCGACGGTCGTTGAGTATTTTATTCCCAACTATAACCAAGGTTATCTCTGGACGATCGCAGGCTGGGATGTCTATGCCACTTGGGTAGGTGTGGGGATGCTGGGTTCAGTGATTGTGACATGGCTGAATATACGAGGCATGGAAGTCAGTGCATGGTTCCAAAAAACAGCAGTTGTAGGGATCTTGTTTGTCGGTATATTACTATTCATTGGTGCAGCATTATATAATCCTGCGACATCGACTGCGATACAAGCCCCAGCGTTTATCGGTGGTGCTGCTGGTGTGATGGCAGTTATCGTGATGGTTCCCTTTATGTTCGTCGGCTTTGATGTGATTCCACAAGCAGCTGAAGAGATTGATTTAACCCGTCCTAATATCGGCAAATTCCTAATCGTATCAATAACGATTGCAGTACTTTGGTACATCGCAGTTGCGTGGAGTGTCGGTACCACATTGCCATTGATTCAAGCAGAAAACTCTACCTTGGCGACCGCTGATGCAATGACCAATGCGTGGCATGGTAAATGGGCCGGTATCCTACTGGTTATTGGCGGCGTATTGGGTATTTTATCAAGCTGGAATGCGTTCTTGATTGGTGGTAGTCGTCTACTGTATGCGATGTCAAAAGCGCATATGTTGCCAGCATTCTTAAGCAAATTACATCCAAAATATAACACACCTGTTAATGCGATTTTATTGATTGGTGGTTTAGCCACGCTCGCGCCATTATTTGGTCGCAAGATGTTGGTTTGGATTGTTGATGCTGGTGGTTTTGGTATCGTCATTGCTTATACTTGTGTCGCTATCTCTTTCTTAGTACTGCGCTACCGTGAGCCTGATATGGTACGTCCATTCAAGATACCTGCAGGTAAGCTTGTGGGTATGATCACGATCGCACTAAGCTTTGGCTTATTGGCACTATACATGCCAGGTATGCCATCTGCGCTTACCGCTATCGAATGGTGGATTTTCTTTGGTTGGACGGTGTTAGGTGTGGCACTATATGGTTATGCAACCATTAAGTACCCTGGCAAAAGTGAAGCCATCATGGCAGAAGAGTTGCGCGAATTAAAAATCGTGAATCAGCTGTGGTTGAAAGACAACCCACCAAAGAGTTAACTCTATTTTAAATATCCATTAAAAAAGCCTAACATCAATGTTAGGCTTTTTCTGTTTTAGGACAGGAGTAGAGTGTTTAGATTAATACATTTATTCTATGCGCCAGCTTTATTACGAATCAGCTTATAGTTTAAGAACTCAGTGATACCAAGGGTACCAAGTTCGCGGCCAAAGCCTGAGCGTTTAACACCGCCGAATGGCGTATTAGCTTCGCTACCAGATGGAGAGTTGATAGTCACCATGCCCACTTCTAATTTCTCAGCGATTTCTGCGGCCAGTTCTGGACTTTGCGTTTGGATAGAAGCACCAAGACCAAATGGCACATCGTTAGCGATTTGAATGGCATGATCGACGTCACGAGCTTTATAGATGACGGCGACAGGGCCAAATAGCTCTTGACGATAGACATCCATTGACTCAGTTACATCCGTTAGCACAGCTGGGGCAAACCAAGCACCTGGCTTATCTTTTACTACGCCGCCTTCTACTAAAACCGTAGCACCTGCTTGAATGGCACTATCTAGCTGCTTTTGGAGACCATCAGCAGCCGCTTTAGAAGACATTGGTCCCATAAACGTTTGCTCATCTAATGGGTCTGCCAATGTCATAGCACGTACGTTATCGGTGAATTCTTGAACGAATTGATCATAAACGTCATCGACGATAATCAAGCGTTTAGCCGCATTACAGGCTTGTCCAACATTACCAAAACGACCTGAGATGGCTCCCTGAACGGCTTTTTTGATATCTGCATCAGCAGTAACGATAAAGGCATCCGAACCACCAAGCTCTAAGACAACTTTTTTGAGTGCGCCGCCAGCTTCTTTTGCAACCGCTTGACCTGCACGCTCAGAACCCGTCAATGAAACACCTTGTACACGGGTGTCATTGATAATGGTCGCTGATTGCTCATTGGTCGCAAAGATATTGTTATAAACCCCATCAGGCATGCCTGCGTCTTTCATGATATTGACGATAATTTCGGCTGTCTTAGGGCATTGCGGTGCATGCTTTAGAATAATAGTGTTACCCGCCATGGCGTTTGGCGCGACGAAGCGTGCTACTTGGTAATGTGGATAGTTCCAAGGCATGATGCCTAGCAGTGCGCCTACAGGGCGTTTCTCTACAGAAGCCGTTCCTGTATCAACGTCGATGGTGTTAGGCGCTAATAGCTGCTCAGCGTTGTCTGCGTAGTAGCGATAGATGTCAGCGACCAGACCAATCTCACCTTTTGCTTGAGCGACTGGTTTACCCATCTCGTTGGCGACGATACGTGCTAGCTCTTCTTGACGGTCAAGATAGATATCAGCGACTTTATGGAGTAGCGCACTGCGCTCACTTAGCGGAACGTGACGCCAGCTTTGATAAGCTGTATCTGCTTGCTCAATCACTTGTTGGATATCTTGTTCGGTTGCCGTAGGGTAGGTAGCTTCGAGTTCGCCTGTGGCTGGGTTGTTTACTTGATAATCGCTCATAAAAAGTCCTTTTGTTTACATTTTATTTTTGGTTATGTTTAAAAGCTTGTATTTAAAAAGCTACGTATAAAATATATAAATCTCGTTATTGCGCGTTGGCGATTGGCTGCTGCTGAGTAATACAGTGGATATTGCCGCCGCCAAACACAATCTCTTTCGTCCGTACTCCAACTACCTGATGCTGAGGGAAGATTTTTTCAAGCTGCTCAATCGCTAAACTGTCATTAATATCATCATACTGCGGCACAATGACACCGCCGTTACAAATAAGAAAGTTAGCATAAGAGGCGATACAAATATCATCTGTATTACGAGACTTAGCATCTTCAGACTGAGTAATATCAGCATTGTCAGGCAGGGTGACAGAATGCTTGGTACAGCACAGTTTATGCACTTTTAACTGCCGGCCTTTGGCATCAGTCATCTCTGAAAGCTGCTGATACGCCTTTTGAGTGGCTTTATAAAATGGATGCTCAGTATCATCAGTAAATAAGCATACCACTTCGCCAGGTCGCGCAAAGCAAGCAATATCATCAATGTGCCCAGTAGTTTCATCGGGATCGATACCATCATCAACCCACAGCACTTTTTCGACATTGAGGTGCGACTTTAGCATGTCTTCGATTTGCGCTTCATTTAAGTGAGGGTTGCGCCCAGGGCTAAGCAAGCACATGCGTGTGGTCAGTACCGTACCTTCGCCATCGACATGAAAGGCACCGCCTTCTAGTACGAAACCGTCTGTACGATAGCGCTCAATATCTAAGTGCTCGCAAAGTCTCTCGGCGAGCTTGTCATCATCATCCCAAGGCGTATATAAACCATCATAATCGCCGCCCCATGCATTAAATGTCCAATCGCACGCACGCATATTGCCAGCATCATCGATTAAGAATGTCGGAACGGTATCACGCGCCCACGCATCATTGCTTGGCATGGCTATCACATCGATATTATCAGGCAGTTGCGTACGACAAGCATCAAAGTCATTAGCATTGACCAAAACGCCAACCTCACTGAACTGTCTGATGGCAGTAGCAACATCTGCATATGCTGCTTGTGCAGGGACGGCTTTCTGTCGCCAATTATCTTCTCGATACGGCCATACCATCCAGACTTTTTGCATCGGTGCAAATTCTGCAGGCATATAAAAGCCGTCTTGTTTGGGGGTCGAACCTGTCAGTAATGTGGACATAAAGTCACCTTATCGCACTCAAGTGGTTATAAAAGTATAGGAAGTGGGTTAGCCGTGCGTGAGCAATGTGCCATACATTGATGGGCGACGGTCACGGAACACGCCCCATTGACGACGCTGTTCTGCCAGTGCATCCAGATCAAAGGTGGCCATGATAAATTCGCTTTTATCGGTTGAGGCTTCTTGTATAATCTCGCCGCGTCCATCAGTGATAAACGAGCTGCCATAAAACTGCATCGTGCTGTCAGTACCATTTTGGCTGATGGTTTCTTCACCAATACGGTTGGAGGCAATAACTGGCATGAGGTTAGCCGCAGAGTGTCCTTGCATACAGCGCTGCCAGTGGCCAGTTGAGTTGATATTTAGGGTTGGCTCATCACCAATGGCGGTTGGATATAGCAGTATCTCTGCACCCATCAATGCCATGCTGCGCGCGCATTCTGGGAACCATTGATCCCAGCAAATACCAACGCCGATTTTGCCGTACTCAGTGTTCCAAACTTTAAACCCAGTATCACTAGGCGTGAAGTAGAATTTTTCGGCGTAAGGGATACCATCTGGAATGTGCGTCTTACGGTAGGTACCTAGTATCTCGCCATCGGCATCAATAATGGTCACGCTATTAAACATTGAATTGCCTGACTTTTCATAAAAGCTAATAGGCAGTACCACTTCAAGCGACTTGGCCAGTTCTTTGAAATGATTAATGGCTGTATTGTGCTCGACTTCGGTAGCCAAGTTGAAATATTCAAAATCATGCACTTGGCAAAAATAAGGGGTCTCAAATAACTCTTGTAGCAAGATGATATTGGCACCAGCTTTCGCAGCTTCAGTAACCAATGCGGTTGCTTTATCGATGTTGTCTTGTTTGTCCCAAGTGCAAGCGATTTGAGTGCTGGCGACAGTAACGGATCGCATGATGTAGCTCCTTTGAGTAACATTAGATTTTCAGGTAATAAAATTGATAAAAGTAGTTTCTTGTCATACTAACGGTTTAAATAGTGATGTATTTAAACCGTATTGTGGTTAAGAAGTTATTTAGCAGTGAGAGTAGCAGTAGCAGTTTCTTTACTCACTATCTAGTGTTAAGCCATCATAAAACCTAATCCTAAGAAGGTAGCAACCGACAGCACAGCACCAAGCATCGCGTAAGGGAACTGTGTGAACGCATGCTGCATGGGTGAGCAACCAGCACCTTGTGCAGCTAGTAATGATGAATCACTAAAGAAGCAAGCATGGCTACCAAATGATGACGCTGATAACAAAGCACCGATGACCAATGGCGTGCTAACACCTAGCGCTGCTGCTACTGGAAATACAATCGGCATGGCAAGGACATATAGACCCCAGCTTGATGAGGTCGCAAAGGTTAAGAAAGCCATAACAGCGAAAATAACAGCAGGGAAGATAATAATCGTCATGTGCGGTGAGATAGCGTCAATCACATACATGGTCATACCAAGCTCGTCGTTAATGGCTTTCAAAAAGAAACCACCAATAACGGTCGATAATGGATATAACATGACTTTAAAGCCTGTAAAAATCGATTCTACTTGCGTCTCAAAACTTAAAAGACCTTGTGCCCAATAGACCATCACGGTCACAAAACAGGTGAGCAATGCGCCTCTTAATAAATCCACTTCAAAGTAAATAGTCGAGACGATCAGCAATATCATTGGGAATGCAAAGTTAAAAATATTGGCTTTGAATGATAACGTACGTTTGGCTTTCACATTTGAAACCAACTGCTCATCGATAAAGTCTTCTGGAACAGGGCTGCCTTCTTTCGCACGTTTCTCTGCACGTTTCATTGGGCCCCAATCGCCTATGATACCGTAGGCCACCAAGAACACAATAAGCAGCGCAAACCAAGCGTAAGCCATGAATGGAATAGAGCTGATGTAGAGTGACATGCCAGCGCCGTCTGCTGCCACGCCGTTTTCTTCTAACAGGCCTGAAAAGTAGACCGCCCATGTAGAGATAGGAACGATCACACACATTGGTGCAGCGGTAGAATCGACGATATAGGCAAGCTTTTCACGCGATACACCATAAGTATCTGTGAGTTTTTTGACTGAAGTAGAAACCGCCAAACAGTTTAGGTAATCATCAATGAATACCACAACACCCAACGCAAAGGTCGCGAGTAATGATTGTCGGCGTGATTTAATGATTCTTTTGAGCCATTCACTAAAGCCATCTAAACAACCACTAACTTCAAGCAATTGGATAAGACCACCCATGAGGCCACAAACCAGAACAATCCAAATAATGGTTTCGTTACCGAGTACGGCTGAGATATTGTCTGCAAATGGAGAGACTAAATCGAATGGATTGAGCATCACGAGGCCAGCAACACAGCCTGCCATCATTGACTCAAAGGGGCGTCTAGAAATAATAGCAATGATGAGTACTAGCATGGTGGGTAGTAGGGATAGTATGCCCCAAGACTCTGAGGCATCGCGGCTGGATGATAACCAGACAAAGGCAAGATATATGGCTATTCCCACTACGACAGTGAGAAAAACTCGCTTGTTATGATACTGTCCTTCAACGGCATCATTGAGTTTCATGTTCATGGTTACACTCCTAATGTGACATTATGGCTTATATAGAAAAGATCCTGTTTTTAGGGTAATGATCGATAGGAAATGCGAGTGGACTTCCTATCGAGATAGTAATAACAATCCAATACATTAATGGCTTCGTTGTACTGCATAATCCTGCAGTGCGTCGAAGCCATTATTAGTACTTATAAGCCAGTCGTGTCTTTTAGCGCGTACCACCATGATCCCATCATAGAGTAGGGCACTCGTAGTGCGCGACCACCAGGGAAAGGAATCCATGGGATTTTCGCAAACGTGTCAAACTCTTTGGTGTTGCCGTTGATGGCATCGGCCAATATCTGTCCAAACAGATGCGAGCCTGTCACACCATGACCACTATAACCATGGGCGAAATACACTCGATCATGTAGCTTACCCATCTGCGGTACGCGTGAAAAAGACAAGGCAAAGTTGCCACTCCATGCATAGTCGATTTTTACATCACGCAGTTCTGGAAAAATCTTATTCATGTTGGGTCTGATTTTGGCAGTGATATCAGAGGGGTCTTGACCACCATAGACCGTACCACCACCGAACAACATGCGCTTATCTGCTGACAGGCGGTAGTAATCAAGGATATAGCGGACATCTTCTACACAGACGTCAGTTGGGAGCAGCTTATCTGCTAAGTCACCTAATGGTTCGGTAGCGATAATTTGTGTCGATACTGGCATGACACGGTCGGTCAATTTTGGAATGACTTTATTTAGGTACGCATTACCGCACATAACGGCTTGTTTACAAGTGACTGTACCGAACTCAGTGATGACCTTGATATGGTCGTCAGCATATTCAACATCAACGACTAAGGTGTTTTCATAAATAGTACCACCACGTGATTCAATGGCAGCGGCTTCACCAAGCGCAAGATTTAGTGGATGAAAATGTCCACCTGAGTGATCGATAACCCCGCCTACATATGCCTCTGACTTGATATGCTCTTGCATGCCATATTTGTCTAGCATTTCGCGATCGTGCATGCCGTGTCTTTCCCACAGCGCATGCGTTTTTTGTAGATCTCTTAACTGCCCATTATTTAAGGCAGCAAAGATATTTTTTTCTTTGAGGTCGCAGCTGATGTCATAGTCTTGGATTAATCGACGAATAATTTTGCCACCGCGTGTTACTAGCTGACCGACAAAATCAGCATTTTGTTGACCATAAGAGCTTTTGATTTTTTCTAAGCTGGCATTTAGACCGTTGACAATCTGACCACCATTGCGACCTGAAGCACCCCAGCCAATCTGTGCGCCTTCAAGTACCACCACTTCATGATCTGTCTCCATGAGATGCAGCGCCGTAGATAGACCGCTATAGCCACCACCGACCACGCAAATCTCAACCTGAATGTCATTTTCTAATTTTGGTCTATCAGGTTTGGGGTTACGACTAGCAGCATAGTAGCTATCAGGATACTGTCCTTTATCTGAGTAGTGCGGGATATTGCGCATGTTATTAGACGGTTTGCTATTTGACATATTAAACGTCCTGTAAATAAGTAAGGTATTCAAGATTGGTGACTTGCTGAGCAAAGCGCTTGGCTTCTTGCTTTTTGACGGCAATCAGAAGTTCAATCATCTCGCTTGGGAATAATGCATCGATGACATCACTGCTTTCAAACTTCCGGATGGCTGAGAGCCAATCTAACGGTAAAGTTTTCAGCTCTTCTTCATTATAAGTAATGCTATTGATTGGATCTGGCGCTTCTAGTTTGTTTTCGATGCCATATAACATACCTGCCAGTACCGCACTGCAGACGAGATAAGGGTTGGCATCAGCGCCAGAGACGCGATGCTCAATACGGCGTGCTTTTGGATCGCCACCTGGAATACGTACCGCTGCTGTACGGTTTTCATAACCCCATGACACATTGTTTGGTGCCAAGGTGCCTGGTGCAAAGCGGCGATAAGAGTTGACATGTGGTGCAAATAATAGGGTGCAATCTGACATTGTTTTCAATAGGCCAGCGACGGCATGACGTAGCATATCTGAGCCTTCATCTGAGCCATCGTCAAAGACATTATTGCCATCTTTATCCAATAAGCTGCAATGTACATGAAAGCCATTACCTGACTGTAGACCAAATGGTTTTGCCATAAAGGTAGCCGTGAGCTTGCGACGAGCAGCGACCGCTTTGACAACTTGTTTAAATAGTATTGCATCATCAGCGGCTTTTAACGGATCATCGACATGTAGTAGGTTAATCTCAAACTGACCACAGCCATTCTCTGCCAATGCAGCATCAACAGGAATATCGAGTTTCTCACACTGTTCATATACTTCGTCTAAAAACTCATCAAACTGTAATAAATCATTGATGCTTAGAATAGAGGTTTTATTTAATCTCAAACCATTTTTTGGACGAATAGGCGGTTTTGGCGTTTCACCTTCTGTGTAGTCAACCAAATAAAACTCAAGTTCCGTGGCCATTACTGGCGTCAAGCCAAGCGCTTTGAATTTTTTGCTGATAAAGTCTAAAACGTGTCTGGCGTCACCGTAATAGGGCTCATTGTCTTCGGTATAGAGCCAGATAGGTAGGAGTGAGGAAGGTGCGCTGGTGTTCAGAAGAGGGTAAGCGGCACGACCGGTAGGGCGAGCAATGGCATCGATATCACCATTACACTGAGAGGATTCGATGACATCAGCCCCCCAAATATCGACACCTAAAATAGATAAAGGTAGTCGGATGCCACCAGCTTGTGCTTTTTCCATTTGGTTAAATGGGATACGTTTACCGCGAAGCAAGCCGTTTATATCACCTGCTGCAACATAGACATACTCGGTACTATTTGTGGCCGCGCTTATAGTGTCACTATTCGTTGTCATCTCTTCTATCCCTGTCAGTCTTTAAACGATTTGGTTGGTTTTTAAACTTTAACTAACAATATTAGATACTTAGCATTAAGTACTTGACGAATTTTAGAATGCTGTCTATGAACTTGCTCAATGTATAAAATTTGTTTTCTGTCATGAAGATGCCTTTTAATATATGGATGAAGTTTATAGTTGTCAATATTTATTTATAATTATTAAAAAGTAATTTATATAACCCATATAAACCAATTTAATCGACAATGAAGTTTATAGTTTACATTTACTAGGCAGTTATGATAAATTTTAGTCAAGTTAAATACCGCAGTATCTGGACATCTAGGTACAGATATCACATTTAGGGAAAATCACATGCCTACCTCTAGACCTATCATCGCTATCGTCTCGTGTCACAAAATGGTGGACGGCCAGCCAGCCCAAGCGGTATATCAAAAATACATCGATGCTATCCAGCATTATGGTGGCAATCCGATACTGCTTCCCTATACGGCTGCTGACAGCGAGAACTTTGATGCATTGGTCGCGCTGGCAGATGGTATTGTATTGACAGGGAGTTATAGTAATGTCGCGCCGATACGTTATGGCGCATCTCATGTAGAAGAAAAGCAGGATTTAAATCGTGACGAGCTGAGCTTTAAACTACTGGCTTATTCAGCCGAATCTGGCACACCTTTACTAGCAGTATGTCGAGGTTTGCAAGAGATGAATGTGCATTTCAATGGGACGCTACACCCAGATTGGCGTGAAGTAGAAGGGTTCTATGAGCAGCATTTAGAAGACAATACCCAACCGCTGGAAGTGCAATATCAGCCAGTACATGATGTCATTATCCAGCTTAAGGGGAAGCTTGCAGCATTTGGTGACGAGTGGCACGTCAACTCATTACACAAGCAAGCCATCAATAAAGTGGGTGAGGGTTTGTTCGTAGAAGCGCTAGCACGTGATGGATTGGTAGAGGCGATTAGCTTAATAGAACATCCGTTTATGATTGGTGTACAATGGCATCCTGAGCTGAATTATGCACAAGATGGTTTTTCCAAATTTTTATTTACGGAATTTATTCACTATGCCAGTCAAAAAAAATCCTGATAACGATATCCCAGACAATGATGAGGTAACCTCTGTTGAAGAGCAGGAGGTGTCTGAATCGGTTGAAAAGCCAGAAGAGAATATCGGTAAAAAAATCAATCAACTGCGCCTTACCAAAGGGTTCTCACAGCGTAAACTGGCGAGACTGGCAGGACTGACCAATACCTCAATCAGTGCTATCGAGCGTAATAAGGTTAGCCCTGCTGTCAACACGCTAAAAGCGATCCTGCAGGTGCTAGACTCTGACCTCAATACCTTTTTTAGTGACGAGTGGAAGGAGCGTAAGGACAGAGTCGTCGTTACACCAAAAGACCTTATAGAGATCAGTGAGCCAAACAGTCGGGTCTCCATCAAACAAGTATTCAATGGCAGTCCGATAAAGAATCTAGGGTTTTTGATTGAGGTGTATCAGCCGAACAGTTCGACTGAAGATAGGATTTCTCATGAAGGTGAGGAGATTGGTACAGTTATCGAAGGCAAGATTATCATTCGTATCGATGACACAACCTACTTGTTAAATGAAGGCGATAGCTACGTGATTAAAACCTGCCATCCACATACTTTTATCAATCCAAGCAATGCTATCACGCGCATTGTCAGCGCGCATACCCCAGCGACGTATTAATTGAAAGGGTGGGGGCTGGTACGAACGGGCATGGAACTATCTACAAGCGCACAGTCAGTAGATAGCTGAGCATTTATAATAGGCTTTCTTAGGTATCGGTCTCTTTTGAGAGGTTGGGTGCTTCAGAAAGCCTTTTTTTATTAGGTTCTGTATTGGCAAGCGAATCGTTCTGCTTTGCTCTAGCATCATAAATCTTGGCTTTATTATTTGTATTATTGGGAATAGGTTTCAAATACTTCTTAATTCTTCTTACCGCTGCTGCATCGGCTTCAGCTTGCTCTTCTGCCAGCGCCATATCACTTAGATTTTGATAAACATTGAGGGTTTCCTCAATCATCTCACGCATCGTGAACTTGTTCGTCATCTCCGGACGAGTCACGCTTTCTAACTGGTTTCTAACCGCTTTACAGAGAGACGTCGCATTGTATTTTTTGACCAGACCTTGCGGATAGAGCGGTTGTAGAATTTCGCTGAAAGCCGCTTGATCCCAGCCAATAACAGGAGTGCCTAAGTGAATCGCTTGCAGCGCATTGATACCGATAGACTCAGGCTCATTGGCCAGTGCCATAACGATATTTGCTGCTGACAACCATTCACGCATGTCATTGCGTTTGCTACCCACATAAGTGATGCGCTCCGCCAGACCTAAGGTATTGGTACGTTGGCGAAAGTCTTCATGAGCCACGTCACCATCTTTATAGTCATCATCCATAATGATGACGTGGATATTGGGGAACTGCTCTTGTAGATTCCCCAAAATATCGATCAACCATTCTTGACCATATTCATTGCCAATAATAGTTGGAAATATCAGCCACTTTTTATGTTCAAGCTCTGGATATTCTGCAAAGGTGTGGCGTAGCCAATAGACTGAGGGATTGTGCCGATAGGGGTAGCGGCGAGTATCGATGCCGCGATAGATACGCTTAATGATTTTTGGTGCGGTATCCTCACGGCGTAGTCGGTGTTTTAGATAGTTTGTGACACTGTCAGAGACGGTAATAAGCGTGTCAACATTGAGTAGCGCTTGTGAATATCTATTAATAGGGTAAAAGCCATACATGGTCGAGACCAGTTTAGGCATGCGTTTGACACGTGCACGGCGTAAGGCTAAATGGACGATCCATGCGGGGGTACGCGAGTGCGCATGAATCACATCAGGTTCGTACTTTTCAATCAAATGGCGCAATGGCGCAACTTGGAGTAATGATAGCCAAGACTTTTTATTCATTTGCAACTGGTGATAGTTATTGCCGTCGCGTTTGAGGCGTCTGACCAAATCATTGTCTTCATCGGCGCTTGAGACGATGATAGAGGTATGTCCATTTTTGACCAATGCACGCCCAAGATGAAAAATACCGCGCTCGGATTCATCATGCTTCAAAGACGACAGTAAGCGCATAACTTTCATAATAGCGTCGATCACAGGTTAGTAATATCAAGTTGCTATTGTCAGTTAAAAGCGGTAAAAACTCAACCATCAAGGTAAAGTTAAAGCGTTTGTTTTTTAGAGCGAGGAGTAAGTCTGCCATAGATACAACGCTGACAACGCTTATCGACGTTTTTGTAGATGCTCAGCGTTAGGCAATACTTGTTTTTCGCTCAAATACTTCCAATAGCGCTGCGGCAAGTACTGCTTGTGCAAGCGTGGGTTTTTACGCTCCTTGATATTGACATTGGTAAAATAGCCTTGCCAAAACTTCTGGTAACGCTGCTCGTCCTCGCTATGAATACTGGCAGGGTTACGCAATACCGCATCATCAAGGTCCGTAATGGTTTGCAGTGTGGCAGGGCGTGATGGCGTGCTTTGGCTCTTGTCATAATAAATGCCAAATCCGCGACTGATATCATAAATGGCCCAGTGTTGGTCTTGATAGCGCTGACGGAAGTGCTCACCAATCAATGGCAATACATTAAAATCAGGCTCCACCCGCGCAAAATATATATCGTCAGTGGTATGCTCAAAACGTACAAACGCTTCCATGCGGTGCTTTTCACGACCCACAGATTTGACCGTCTGCACCAATTCAAGGACGTCTAAATTACCCAAATCTTGCATAACAGAACGGCTAGGGTAATCGATAGCGTATTTGACTACTTGAAATAGAGTGGTGCCGATATTGTCTTTTTCTGATAAAAATCCCCAAAGCATATTGCGCATACCTGAGCGCCCCAATAACTTATTCAGTTTTGTGAGGACACGCTCGGCTTTGTCTTCATCAGTTGTCACGCTAGTCGCTTGAGCAATTAATGAGGGGACATAGCAATCTTGCGCTATGAGTTGTAATGCGGAATCGTGTTGTAGTTTATACTCATAGGCGTGATAGACCGCACTAAGCCAACCTTCAAAACTTGGCTCATAAAGCACAATGCTAGGCGTTAGTTGACCGACAGAGTAAGTTTTGTTTTGAGTTAGTGCTGACATTATCTGCCCTCAGAAAACAGTTGACGTGTAGTGGCTTATTTTAAAAATGAATTATTACGAATAAACTTTATTCTTACACTTAAAATAAGGCCAGCTGCCCGCTACGCTGATCTTTAAACTTGGTCTGCGTCTGTGCCAGTACATATTGACGGAAGTTATCGCGGGTCAAATGAGCAAGGTGCTCGTTTTTACCCGTCGTTGCGATGAAGTACTTTGCGCGATTGACGGCTGCTCCCATCTTTTTGAGATGATATAAGGTCAGCTGATTAAATTTGCGCGCTTTCACTATCTTTTTAGCCGTTTTGGTACCGATACCAGGTATACGAACAATCATCTCGTAGGTTGCAGTTTGAATATTGACAGGGAAGTGCTCACGATGGCGTATCGCCCACGCCAGTTTTGGGTCACAGTCCAAATCTAAAAATGGCGAGTCCGGCTCAACGATTTCATGTGCACCAAACCCATAAAAACGCATTAACCAATCTGCCTGATAAAGGCGGTTTTCACGAACCATAGGCACAGGCGTACCAATCGCTGGCAAGCGACTGTCAGATAGCATGGGTACGTAGCCAGAGTAGTAGACACGCTTAAGATCATACGTTTTATAGAAGTGGCTCGATAGCTGAATAACCTGCAAATCGGTCTCATTACTGGCGCCTACGATCATTTGGCTGGTCTGACCGGCTGGCGTGAATTTCGGCGCTTTTTTATGGGTTTTACGGCTCTCACGGATGGTGATAATCTCTTCTTTTACCGTCTCCATCGGCGCTTTTAATTGCTCATGTGACTTTTCTGGCGCAAGCAATGCCAGCCCTGACTTGGTCGGAATCTCAATATTAACGCTCAAGCGATCAGCATATAGTCCAGCTTCTAGCAGTAGTTCCTTTGACGCACCTGGGATGGTCTTTAGATGAATATACCCATTGAATCGCTCACGTGTGCGCAGTAGTTTGGCGACCTCGACCAATCGCTCCATCGTGTAGTCGCCACTTTTGAAGATACCAGAGCTAAGAAACAGCCCTTCGATATAA
The DNA here is from genome assembly GCF_015864825.1 of Psychrobacter sp. NZS113. GTDB lineage: Bacteria > Pseudomonadota > Gammaproteobacteria > Pseudomonadales > Moraxellaceae > Psychrobacter. Next base: position 121,453 of record NZ_JADYWL010000003.1, on the reverse strand, counting down.
TTACGGCGATAAAACTGCATGGTCAAATCGACGACTTCTTCGACACTAAAGGCAGCACGTGGGGTGTCATTGCTTTTGCGTGAGGTACAGTAAGCACAATCATAAATACAATGATTGGTCAGCAGGATTTTGAGTAAACTGACACAGCGCCCATCTTCGGTATAGCTGTGACAGATACCCGTTGCTGAGGCATCACCGAGACCGCCGCCTTGGTTCTTGCGTGTACCAGCAGAGGAAGAGCAGGAAACATCATACTTAGCAGCGTCCGCTAAGATGTTTAGTTTGCCCTGTAGTCGTTCATAATTGATGGTTGCCATAAGCGGTATTTACCAATGCATTAATGAAAGACTATTTTACCAAAATTAGCGTTAAGTCGTTGTAATTATAGCTAAAATAAAGAAATTAAACGACAGCCGTTGTCGCCTGTGATTCTCAAACTCATGTGTTTTTAGGGTTAACGAGAAGTACAAGGATTAGGCAACGTTTGAACCACTTCTTCTGAGAAGTATTCTTTGACAATAAGATGTCCTTTTTTATCAAACTCGACGTTGTACTTGGGGTAAGCTGCAAAAGCTTCAGGGTCATAGGTCGAAGCAAAATCGATTTCTTTATCTGAAAAAAATCGGCTAGCCGTCCATAATTGTTTATCATTATTATATCCAACGCTACACCGACTGTTTAGGTCAAAGGTGAAATAACGGCCAAAGTATTGCTCCTTGCCGCCACGACCAAATAGCATATTAGCACCGCACGGGTTGCCACAGCCGATATAGACATGATAAGTATCTTTATCGATTTTTTTGAGCGAAGTATGGTTCCAGCCGTAATGACCTATTCCATCCATAAGCACGGTTTCTATTACTTCGCCATTATTTAATATTTCACTTTTAAGAATATAACCATCATCGCAATATTCATGACCGTCTTTACTCATATATGCAGTACAAATTTTCGACATATAAAAGCGATCGTCAAATTTTGATTCGGCGGATTTAGCCCAAGATGTAGCGCTTAAAATACAGCCGAAAATAACGAAAGCCAATGAATAGAGAGAGGTGAAGTTGTACATGCTGGTAATAACCAAATATTTGTTTTGAATTAAAGGCACTATAGCAAAAGGTTGGTTATTAAGAAATGATAAAGGTGAGTGCAAGCATGGCGAGTACTAAGCTGAGAGAGTTTGACAATGTACCTACTATATATGAGCCAGTTAAGGTTTATACAAAAAATTGCTCAGCCAATAACCCAGCCACCAAGCTACCTACAATACCCAAAATACCAAGCAGTAGAAGAGGAATAGCCAGTATCGTTATGATCTGTGATTGGCTTTCTTTAACCTCGATAGAATAGAGGCTTAAATCAATATCTGCCAAAGGTATGGCATTTCCTAAAATTGCTTGCAGTCTTGAGGTGCTTGACCCTGATACTAGCTTCAACTCGTAATGGCCAGCTTCCGCCCGAAAGGTAAATAGCTCCATTCTACCAGTGGCCAAATTATTTGAGCGTGGAGATAGTATTGAGGAATTAAGCTTAATCTTTTTGCCAGTAGTTGTACTTGAGATATGAGGTTGAAACTGAGCCAGTGGCGTTTTTTTAAACACAGGGCCTTTGTGCCAAATGGCATAAATACCGGATTTGGAGATAGTGAGATTACCAACGCTATCATGGTAGGGCAGCGCTAATAATATGTCACCATTGAATGCGTTTCTCAGCATTTTTATCGCTTTGAATACTGTAAATATACCCACCGAAACAATGAAGAATAAGAGTATTCTGATGGACAGCACGCTCATTATTTATGTTCCTCAATGATTGAAAACTTGGCAATTTAAAATAAGGTCTTGCCGGCTAAAGATTTAGCCCACAAGACCTCATAAAATTTATTAAACAACCACGCCCTAGTTTTTATTGCACCTTAGCGCGTATCACTACAGTCTGGGTTGCACTGGCATCTAGATTGACCAAGTCCCATTTAAGACCAGAGTAGCTCACTTGCGTCGCGGCCGTATTACTCATTGGTTGAATCACTTGATAGCTGTTGCCATCCGTGGTTGCAAGAGTCGGCAATAGACTGTTCAGCGATACCAATTGAATGCCACTTGGTAATGACACCATCGCATTGATACCGTTCACTGGTTGAGCAGTGGTATTGGTATAAGTGGTGTGGTACTCAATAATATCACCTTGAGCAATATGATTGGCAGGTACGGCTATCTCACGGCCTTCTTTATTCTTTAATATTTTCATGACCTTAGTTTGTGCATTGACGATATCAGGCTTACTAAAGCTTGGGGTCAGTTGTAGGGTCTCTAAAGAGACCGTATTAGCTGTTTGATCGGTAAAGGTTGGGCTAATCGCTGATTGGTTAAGCATCGATGAGCTGGTCATGACTTGAATGGCAGTTGATGCATTCATCACTGGCAATTGAGTAGCAGACGCGACAGGCAGTACTTGTTTTACGTTATTAAGTGGTGTGGTGATAACGTTCACTTTGGTGACGGCGTTAGTCCCCTGATTGGTCACAGGCACACTAGTGACGGTGGTGCTGGCTTGAGAAATGATAGTATCGTTAGCACTCTGACGAACAACATAGCTTGGGGTCGTTGTCACTTGAGTCACAGCGTAAGGCATTCCGTCCTGCATGGTGATGCCATTAGGTGTTGCAGTGATAGTCGAGGTATTGCCATCAGAGTACTGCTCAACCACAGTTGTGCTGCCGCTAGCTGATTGATTAATGGTTATTTCAGGCGCAGCATGGGCTGAAGTTGCGGCAAGTAAAGTGCCTGCGACAATCGAAGAGATAGCAGTGGCTATTGATATTTTTTGAACCGCTATTTTTTTGGTGATAAGCATTGATGCTGCAAAATCCATATTCATAAAAGACTCCTTTAAAGTAATAGTAAGTGAAGCAGTAGATAACGCGCAAACAAAAAAACCTCGTTAAATGACACTATAGCGCATGTCAAATAACGAGGGTATCAGTATTTATAATAGCCACGGTCAATCATTTAGCCATCATTGTTTTTCGTAAGATGTTAGGCCAAATGATGGAGCGATACTAGTTGTATATGACTTTCATGATTTCATATTCGACCACGCCTTTTGGCGTTTCAATACGGGCTTCATCGCCTTCTGATTTACCGATAAGACCACGAGCGATTGGTGAGTTGACAGAGATTTTACCCGCTTTAAAGTCCGCTTCATCATCCCCAACGATTTGGTATTGTTTTTCTTCTTCGGTGTCCATGTTTTCGATGATAACGCTTACACCAAATACCACGCGACCTTCTTGTGGTAGTGTCGAAGGATCGATGACTTGCGCGCCGCCAAGCTTGGCTTCGATATCACGGATACGTGCTTCACAAAAACCTTGCTGCTCACGTGCTGCATGATATTCAGCGTTTTCTTTCAAATCGCCATGTTCGCGAGCTTCAGCAATAGAAGCTGTGATGCGTGGACGGTCGATACTTTTTAACTGTTTTAATTCGGCTTCTAAAGCCTCATGTCCTTGCGGAGTCATGGGATAACGTTGCATGTTTTTTCCTTAAACCAATAACACCACACCACCTCATGATGAGATGGTGTTGGGATTATTACAATGGGTATAAAATATAAAAATAGAGTGGTTTAGGCTGCATAACTGGCATACGAGTGGTCATGTATGAGCGTATTTATGCTCCACTAATGCACACTTAACCTTACGTAATAAAAAGCATAGTCGCAGTTTAGCCACTATGCTTTTTGGGTCTGTCTTTTCAAAGGTATTGTTTGATTAAAGCATTACTGTCATATAAAAACCAATTTTGCATGAGCTTTTACATAAGCCTGACTGTTATGCTTAATCTACTGAAATTATTCAGCCAAGTCAATAGAGCTAAGCAATAGTCTTTGCTTGTTCATGTAAATCTTGTAGCTTATAAACTTCAAATGGCAAGTCAATCGAATAAGATTTGCAAATAGCATCTGCAGCGCCCAACGTCGTGACATAGAATACTTTACCTTGCAGCGCGCTGCGGCGGATAGAGAATGAATCCTCTTGTGCCTGCTTGCCCTCAGTTGTATTAATGATAAGGTCGATTTTGCCATTTTTCAATGCATCGACGATATGTGGACGGCCTTCGGTCACTTTGTTGATTTGCTTACATTCGATACCAGCGTCGCTCAGTATTTTTTGTGTACCAGTGGTAGATACAATATTAAAGCCAAAGTCTGCAAGCTGGCGCGCGATTGGAGCGATTTGCGCTTTATCACTGTCACGTACTGATATAAAGACGGTCTTGGTTTCGCCTTCAGTCGGTAGACCTGGCAGACGCTCATTACTACCGATGATAGCTTTGTAGAACGCTTCACCAAAGGTTTTACCCACGCCCATGACTTCACCTGTTGATTTCATCTCAGGGCTCAAGATTGGATCGACACCAGGGAACTTAGCAAATGGGAAGACGGCTTCTTTAACGGCATAGAATGCAGGAACAATCTCTTTGGTAAATCCTTGGTCTTTAAGCGAGGTGCCAGCCATACAGCGAGCAGCGATTTGTGCCAATGATGTACCAATGCATTTAGAGACAAATGGTACGGTACGCGCAGCACGTGGATTGACCTCAAGAATATAAATAGTTTCACCTTTTACGGCAAACTGTACGTTCATCAGACCGATAACGCCCAACTCTTTAGCCATAGCAATAGTCTGTGCGCGCATCACATCGCATAACTCTTTAGATAGTGAGTAAGGCGGTAACGAACAGGCTGAGTCACCAGAGTGAACACCCGCTTGTTCGATATGCTGCATGATGCCGCCAATCACGACGTCAGTACCATCACAGACACAGTCAACATCGACTTCGATGGCATCATCTAAGAAGCGGTCTAGCAATACTGGTGCTTCGTTTGATGCTTGTACCGCAGTGCGTAGATAATGTCTTAGCTCATCTTCGTTATAAACGATTTCCATCGCGCGGCCACCTAGTACATAAGAGGGGCGTACAACCAATGGATAGCCAACGTCTTTTGCTTTAACCAATCCATCTTCTAAGCTAGTCGCTAAGGCATTGGTTGGTTGGACAAGATTCAATTGTTGAATCATATGCTGGAAGCGTTCGCGGTCTTCAGCGCGGTCAATCGCATCAGGGCTAGTACCGATGATTTTCACACCAGCGGCTTCGAGGGCGCGAGCCAGTTTCAATGGTGTTTGACCACCGAACTGTACAATGACGCCATCAGGATTTTCGATACGGACGATTTCTAGTACGTCCTCTAACGTGATTGGCTCAAAGTAGAGACGGTCTGAGGTGTCATAGTCAGTTGAAACCGTTTCTGGATTACAGTTGACCATGATGGTCTCATAGCCATCTGCACGCATCGCAAGAGCAGCGTGTACACAGCAATAGTCAAACTCGATACCTTGACCGATGCGGTTAGGACCACCACCGATAACCATGATTTTTTTGTTATTAGTTGGGTTGGCTTCACACTCGCTGTCATACGTTGAGTACATATAAGCGGTACTGGTAGAGAATTCTGCCGCACAAGTATCCACGCGCTTATAAACTGGATACACGTTTAAATCCCAACGCTTTTTGCGCAGTTGCTTTTGCGAGACGCCAAGTAATTTGGCAAGACGTAAATCTGATAAACCTTTACGTTTAAAGCGACGCAAGTTGTCTTCAGTTAAACCGCCAAAACCTAAAGTTTTAACTTGTGCTTCAGCCTTAACGATATCTTCGATTTGTACCAAGAACCATGGATCGATTTTGGTAAGATTAAAGACCTCATCGACGCTCATACCGATGCGGAAGGCATCTGCAATATAGTAAATGCGTTCAGGCGTTGGAATGGTTAAGCGATTATGAATCTCGCTACGGGCTTTGTCAGTACTAAGGCTGCCGTCTTTGATAGCGGCAAAGTCAATCTGCTCATCAAAACCATCATTGCCCGTTTCCATACCGCGTAATGCTTTTTGCATAGATTCTTGGAAGTTACGGCCAATTGCCATGACTTCACCGACTGATTTCATCTGCGTTGACAAAACACTATCGGCTTGCGGGAATTTTTCAAAGTTAAAACGAGGTATCTTGGTCACAACATAATCAAGCGCAGGCTCAAAGCTTGCTGGTGTTTTGCCGCCAGTGATATCGTTTTGCAATTCATCTAGGGTATAACCAATCGCCAGTTTTGCTGCGATTTTAGCAATCGGGAAACCAGTTGCTTTTGATGCCAATGCTGATGAACGCGATACGCGTGGGTTCATCTCGATAACGACCATGCGACCTGTATCAGGGTTGATACCGAACTGTACGTTTGAGCCGCCAGTTTCTACACCAATCTCACGTAGTACTGCTAATGACGCATTACGCATGATTTGGTATTCTTTATCCGTCAAAGTCTGTGCAGGTGCAACCGTAATAGAGTCGCCCGTGTGTACGCCCATTGGATCAAAGTTTTCGATGGCACAAATGATGATGCAGTTGTCGTTTTTGTCACGAACCACTTCCATCTCATATTCTTTCCAACCGATTAATGATTCATCGATAAGTAATTGATGGTTTGGAGATAAGTCAAAACCGCGCTCACAGATTTCAATGAACTCATCACGGTTATACGCGATACCGCCGCCTGAACCACCCATGGTGAATGAAGGACGAATGATACATGGATAACCCATTTTTTCTTGGGTGGCAAAGGCTTCTTCCATGGTTTCGGCAGTTTCGGCGCGTGGGCATTCAAGGCCGATACGCTTCATCGCTTTATCAAATAAGTTGCGATCTTCTGCCATCTCGATTGAGTCTTTAGTCGCCCCAATCAGTTCGCAATCATACTTGGTCAATATGCCATGCTTATCTAAATCTAATGCACAGTTTAGCGCTGTCTGTCCGCCCATCGTTGGCAGGATAGCATCAGGACGTTCCTTGGCAATGATTTGCTCCACAGTCTGCCAAGTAATTGGCTCGATGTAGGTCGCGTCAGCCATGACAGGATCGGTCATGATGGTCGCAGGGTTTGAGTTGACCAAGATGACGCGGTAACCTTCTTCTTTTAGTGCTTTACACGCCTGCGCGCCTGAGTAGTCAAACTCACATGCTTGGCCGATGACGATAGGGCCTGCGCCAATGATAAGAATGCTTTTTATGTCGGTACGTTTTGGCATAGTTAGGGCTACCTTCGTTTGGGTTATATTTTGATTAATCTATATTTTGAATAAAACTGACAGTATTCTGGTTGATACAACTTGAACCACCATCAGTGATTCAAGCTTAACATTTATTATGCATTACCAATGTTGATGCATTAAGCTTTGGCTGCTGCCATCATTTCCGCAAACTTATCAAACAATGGCGCGCAGTCATGTGGGCCAGGGCTGGCTTCTGGGTGACCTTGGAAGCTAAATACTGGCTTGTTGGTCAGCTCAATCCCTTGGTTGGTACCATCGAATAATGAGCGATGGGTAGATTTAACGTTGTCAGGTAGCGTGTCTTCATCAACGGCGAAACCATGGTTCTGGCTGGTAATCATCACCGTGCCAGCTGCCACATCTTGTACTGGATGGTTAGCACCATGATGGCCTGTTTTCATTTTGATGGTGTTTGCACCGCTGGCCAGACCGACTAGCTGATGGCCTAAACAGATACCAAAGGTTGGCACGTCAGTTTGCTCAATAATGTGACGCACGCTGTCAATAGCGTAGCCACAAGCGGCAGGGTCACCAGGGCCATTCGATAAGAAGATACCGTCTGGATTCATCGCTAGCACGTCAGCGATAGGCGTTTGTGCTGGTACGACCGTTACATGGCAGCCGCGATCGACGAGCATGCGCAAGATGTTGGTTTTGGTACCAAAGTCATAGGCGACTACATTAAATTTGTGCTCAACGTGGGTACCTAGTTGCTTAAAAAAACCGCCAGTACCGCTATCATGACTACCAACGGCATCACGGTTAAGTAGAGTGTCTGATAAATCCCACGTACCTGCTGTCCATTCGAACGTCTCTTTGGTACAGCATTCTTTTGCTAGATCCATGCCTTCAATACCAGCGAACTCTTGCGCCAATTTGATGGCTTGTTGCTCGTCATCACTGCTAATGGTCTTGCCATTAGAGGCTGTCATGATACAACCATTTTGAGCGCCTTTATCACGTAATAGGCGAGTCAATTGACGGGTGTCAATCTCAGCGATTGCGACGGTATCATGGTTTTGTAAGTAGTCACTCAGTGATTCTGAGTTACGGAAGTTTGAGGTAACCATGGTGGCATCACGAATGATGAGACCGTCTGCCCAGACTTGATGACCATTACCAGATTCTGTATCTTCAGCGTTAGTGCCTGTATTGCCGATGTGTGGGTAGGTTAGGGTCACTAGCTGACGTGCATAGCTTGGGTCAGTTAGGATTTCTTGATACCCTGTCATGGCCGTATTAAACACCACCTCACCGACACGATGACCGAGACTGCCGATACTCACACCGCGAAAAATCGTACCGTCTGCTAATGCCAAAATTGCTTGTATTTCTGCCGATGAATTCAAGGTTTGCCTCCGCTGTTATTGGTGAGTGCCATAATTCTCATGATTAAATTTTGGATTTAAAGCAGCTTTTTATATCTTGATAATCACTGTTAATTAAGAATAAAAAACAACTAAACCCAAAATTTTTCCACAAAAAAGCGAGAAGACATTATTGATGGAAACTACAAAACCCACTAGATAGTGAATAGGTAACTTGCATCATGTCCGCTCGCTTAGGCACAGATTTTGCGCATTATATACAATATACACGCAGATAGCCAGTCGATTTCCTAACTTAACGGGCACGGATTTCTCATCTACCGTAAATATACAATATACTATCTATTAAATAATTGTTTATAAAAGATTTCTGAAAAAAGAATATATGAAAAACAGCATATGATAATTAGCACTCTAATTGCGATGAATGTTTTTCTTTATTCTTACGGTATAAAAGATGATTTGTTCTAAGTGATGACTTATTTTAAGTAAATAGCTACAACGGTGATAATAGCCTAAGTAAACTTAGGTGTTTCTCACTGTGACTGGTACAACCATCATATTGGGGTGAATAGCACTAGATTTTGATAGAAGGCTTTGCCACAATAGAGGGCATTATTGACTGATATAGATAGCTATCTATTATTAGGTTAGTATAAAAAACAATAACAAGGAGTGGTTATGATTTATCAATATTTAGATAAGGTGCCTAAATTTGCTGTGCCTTTTAACGGTTGGGTAGCCGATTCTGCGCAAGTCATCGGCGATGTGTATTTGGGACATCAAGCCAATATTTGGTTTGGTGCGGTACTCCGCGGTGACAATGAACTGATTCATATCGGTGACTATAGCAACGTGCAAGAAAACAGTGTGATTCACACTGACGCAGGTATTGAGGTGAAAATCGGCAATTACGTCACCATCGGGCATTTAGCAATGCTACATGGCTGCGAAGTCGGTGATAATAGTTTGATTGGTATTGGTGCAGTAGTATTAAATAATGCCAAAATCGGCAAAAACTGTATCATTGGTGCTAAAGCACTGGTCACGGAAGGTAAGGTTATTCCGGATAACTCATTGGTGATGGGCGCACCAGCAAAAGTAGTGAAAACGTTAACAGATGAGCAAGCTTCGATGCTGAAATTGTCAGCGATGCATTATGCAGAGCGTTGTCAGAAGTTTAAAACAGGCTTAAAAGAAATCGCAATGCCTGATTAATTAGTAAGGAGCGAGCGATCAGTAGTGGATAAAAATAAAAGGATGGTAGTATATTGCTCCATCCTTTTTATATTCTTATAATATGATGCCAGTGGTTATGCCATGAGCATCATAGCCAGCCAAATAACGGCAAAGATGACAATACCTACAATGAGTCCACGAAAAATATCATGGCGTATAGAATAGTCATTGAGGTACGCATTAGGGTTGGTCGTTTGATCGACATTCAATGCGTTGACGCTCTCAGCGCCTGCATTTTTGCCAACGATGAATCCTATCATTACGCCAAGTACGAGCATGAAAGGGGTGAATAGCCAAAAAATTTCACCATTCCCAAGACCAGCTACTGAGCGAATAACAACAATGGCAAGATCGATAAGTAAGCCGCCAAATCCATACATTAAGCCATTCAAGAGCGCATAAAACATACGGTCTAGAGGTGATTGATAAGCATCCCCTAACTGACGTTGTCTAATCTCTCTAATAGAGCGAGCTGGGCGGTGCGGTCTATTAGGTAAGCTGGTTTTGTTATGATACGCTTTCATAAGGTTCTCTGGGTTGCTTATTAAGTTCGTTGAAAGTCTTATAAAATGAGTTGAATAAACAATTTAGCACAATATTGTCTGGCAAACAGTAGTGTTCTCACAAATTTACCGAGCAAACGTTATATCCATAAAACCGACTATATTCAAGGCTTCAAAGCAAATATGGTTTATAAAGCGCATCAGTATAGTTAAGATTATTCATCATCCACTTTAAAAAAATAATAAGGCTGCATTATGCAAGCATCTCACACACAAAATACTCAAAAAGAACTGGCACTGTTTGATTTAGATCATACGTTGCTCGATGTCGATAGTGACTATCTATGGGGTGAATATATCGTTAATAATGGTCTGGTCGATGAAGCGCAGTATCGCACAGCCAATCAAGAATTTTATGAGCAATATATAGCAGGCACGCTCGATGCCACCGAGTACAACGAATTTGTCGCCCAGTTTTTGACCACATTACCCTTGGCGCGTTTGCATGAGTTGCGTGAAGATTATATCAAACGCGAAATCGAACCGCATATTCGTCCAAAAGCGATGGAAGTGTTGTGTCAACATATTGAGAAGGGCCATGACGTGGTGATTATCTCTGCCACCAATGATTTTGTGGTGTCTGCCATTGCCAAACGTTTCGGTATAGAAGCGGCCAACGTGTTATCAACACCGCTCGAGATAAAAGATGAGCGTTATACGGGTAAGTTAGCGGACAAGCCCAATTTTAAAGAAGGTAAGATATATCATCTAGACAAATGGGTGAATAAGCAGCAGTTGGCTGGGGTTACCTTTGAAAAGACGTATGCATATTCAGATTCTAAAAACGATATTCCGTTGCTTGAGTGGGCGGATGTGGCCGTTTGCGTGTCACCTGATGATGCACTGCATGCGCATGCTTTGGCACATCGCTGGGCGGTAGAGGATTGGTCGATTTAGGTTATTTAACGCTATTTAATATATAGGCGGTAATAATTAGCCAACTATTTAACATCAATCTCATTTAAAATGACGGCATATCCGTTAGATATTTATTTAAAAAAACAGGAACATTTATGGAAATCAATCCGTATCAAGAACAAATCAAAGATTTATCTGAGCGTGGGCAGGATTTACGGAGGTATCTTTGACTTCGATGGTAAGCAAGAGCGCTTAGAAGAAGTCAATTTAGAGTTGGAAAACCCCGAGCTGTGGAACGATCCAGAGCGTGCGACCAAGATTAATAAAGAAAAAAGCCATCTTGACGGTGTCATCGATGTAGTGGTGTCGCTTGAAACCACATTAGAAGATGCATCCGCCATGCTAGAGCTGGCGGTAGAAGAAGACGATGAATCACTGCTCGCTGATGTGCAGACCGAGCTGGATAATGCTGAAAAACGTGTGGCTGACTTAGAGTTCCGCCGGATGTTCAGTGGTGAGATGGATCCAAATAACTGCTACTTGGATATTCAATCAGGTAGTGGTGGTACCGAAGCGCAAGATTGGGCTGAGATGCTGCTGCGTATGTATACACGCTGGGCAGAGGCGCATAATTTCAAGGTTGATGTGATTGAAGTGTCATCTGGTAGTGTCGCGGGTATTAAGTCGGCAACGATTGAGATTAAGGGCGATTATGCCTTTGGTTGGTTGCGTACCGAAATTGGTGTCCACCGTCTAGTACGTAAATCACCATTCGATAGCAATAATGGCCGTCATACCTCGTTTGCTGCGGTGTTTGTCTCACCTGAAATCGATGACAATGTTGAGATTGATATCAATCCAGCGGACTTGCGTATCGATACCTATCGCTCCTCTGGCGCGGGTGGTCAGCATGTGAACACGACAGATTCTGCGGTACGTATTACCCATGAGCCAAGCGGTGTGGTCGTCACTTGTCAGAACGAGCGTAGTCAACATGGTAACAAAGCCACTGCGATGAAAATGCTACGTGCTAAGCTGTATGAGCTGGAAATGCAGAAGCGTATGGAATCACAGCAAGCAGTTGAAGACGGTAAGTCTGACGTCGGCTGGGGCAGTCAAATTCGCTCGTACGTACTTGATGACTCACGTATCAAAGACTTGCGTACCGGTGTTGAAACCTTTAATACTGGTGCTGTGCTAGATGGTGACCTCGATCAGTTTATCGAAGCGAGTTTAAAAGCAGGATTGTAAGCAGCCGTTTTAAACAAGCAGCCGTTTTAAAATAGCAACTAACATTTAATTAAGGAAAATTATGCCAAGCGTTAATAATTATTTTGATGATAAAGTGACTTCTATCGCCTTTCAGACAGCGACTAAGCCTGCTACTGTCGGCGTTATGGAAGTTGGTGAGTATGAGTTTGGTACTAGCGAATTTGAAACCATGAGCGTGGTAAGTGGTGCATTGACCGTTAAATTGCCAGAAAGTAGCGAATGGCAGACCTTTAATGCTGGCGAGCAATTTACCGTTGAAGCCAATCAAAAGTTCCAAGTAAAAGTAGCAGTAGAAACAGCCTATCTATGTGTGTACGGTAAATAATGTCTAAGCTGCTTTAACCTAAAGCCGTATTGATAAGAAAGCGCCAAGTGTTTAACATTTGGCGTTTTTTATTTGCTTATTCATTGTAAATCATAATGCAAGTAGTACAAATCATAGGTTCTTACGATACTGCACCATATCTGTTTGAGTAGCAATGGTGTCGTATAGAGTGCGTGCCGTTGTGTTGCCTTCTTGCGTCGTCCAATATACACGGTTGCAGTTTTTCTGGCGTGCAAAGTCATATACTTGCTCGATCAATGCGCGTCCAACACCTTGCCCGCGAACAGACTCACTCACATACAAATCTTCTAAATAACAACATTCTGTGGTATCCCAGGTATTGGGATGCAACACCACATGAGTGATGCCTACCAATGTACCATCCTGCCATGCCCCAAACCCATAAATAGCCACGTTGCTATCTAGTAAGTTGCGCCATGTTGCATCAGTCGTGCTCATGGGCAAACTGGTCTCATAAAATGTCAAATACCGTTGCCATAAGTCTAACCAACTATCGTAGTCAGTATTAGATAATGGAGTCATTTTTATAGAAGGGTTTTTCATTGTGTGTTATTCAACTTAAGTTTTGATAGTCATTAAATTATGCCCTAAAATTCAATAGTTGAGAACCCTGCCATCCGCTTAGTTTTACACAGGATTACACTTTGCCCGTGGCAAGTAAACAGTAAAAATAGCCGTCATTAATTATGCTAAAACGACTATTTTATAAGACGGATATTTTTATGGCTAAGCCAAATAATCAGATAGATTCAGCAGTAGATGTACGCCATAACTACGAACATCTAGCTCGTTTGGCGAATTTGCGCTATGTGAGTGATGATGAGCCTGGTTATGAGCGCCGCCGCTGGGGTCGTGGTTTTACTTATAAGGATGCCACTGGTAAAACGGTCAAAGATAAAGCATTGCGCAAGCGTTTTGATGCGTTGGTGATACCACCGATGTGGTCGAACGTTTGGATATGCCAAGATGAAACAGGGCATCTACAGTCGACAGGACGTGATGACAAAGCGCGCAAGCAATATTTGTATCATCCAGAGTGGGATCGTGTACGTGATCGAGCGAAGTTTGATGCCATGATTGGCTTTGCAGAGGCGCTACCGAATCTCCGTGCTCAGGTTGAGTTAGACCTAGATGCCAAGCCCTTGTCACGAGCTAATGTACTCGCTGCGGTGGTCAAACTGTTAGAGACTACTCTAATTCGTATTGGCAATAGCCGCTATGCGAAGCTGAATAAAAGCTATGGCCTAAGCACGCTACGCAGCAAGCATGTGAATGAAACGGACAAGGGACTGGCGTTTGATTTTGTCGGAAAAAGTGCAAAAGAGCATCATATCGAATTGCAGGATGAGCGCTTGATTGACATTGTACAGGCCTGTTCTGAATTACCTGGCTATCAGATATTTAAATACTTAGATGATAGCGGTGTTAAGCAAATCGTCGACAGCGCCGATATCAATGATTATATACGCACCCATACTGGCTGTGGTGATGGCACTGGCAATATGTATAGCGCCAAGGATTTCCGGACTTGGATGGCCAGTGTCCTCGCAGCCAGTCATTTATATGATGAGCTACAAACAGCACATGGAAACACAATATTAGCCAGTGAGCCTAAAAGCGCTGAGCGCCAACAACTGGTCGTTGATATGGTCAAAAGTGTGGCAGCAGAGCTAGGTAATACGCCGACTGTATGCCGCGCGTCGTATATTCACCCCATCATTATTGAGCGGTTTTTGGCAGGACAGTTTTTTGAGACTTACAAGCAAGCGCGCCGCGGACGTACGAAAAAATACCAAAGCTGTGAAGAGAAAGCATTGTTAGGGTTTTTAAGAGCTGATGTTTAAGTATATGGTTTTAAGCAGTAATATTGGAGTTCATGTATTTTAATAGAAATTCGAAAACATGCGACAGCGTCTTAGCTGTTGTAGGTGCCATCGATGACTTATAACGAATTAATGATAATTAGTTATAGATTGTTTCCATTTCTATAAAATAAAAATGATACGTTATGTATTGAAATAAATATAAAAATGCGTTACTAATAGGACATGATAAATATGAAGATATTGAACGGTCTATAGGATGTGACCGTTTTACAATCATAACCACCATTTTACTAGTTATCTGTTATTGCTAAAGGATTAGCTTATGAACACCGCTTTTCAAACTGCTACGATCGTTGATGTAGACGCTACCACCACACCAAAAAACTATACCGATTATTATAATAACTTCGATATGAATGCGCTGCTGTCAGAAATCTTTGGCACGCAGGTAGACGATCGGTTAAATGCTTATATGGCGTGCTGTGGTCGTCATGTACGTGACGGTCGCGGCGATAACATTGCGCTAGTGCATGAAGACACGTCCGGCAATGTGACTCGTATGAGCTTTGCTGAGCTAGATGCGGCGAGTGCGCAAGTCGCTAATTTATTACTGTCTTACGGCGTGCAAATCGGTGACCAAGTCGCGACCATGCTACCGCGTACGCCTGAATTACTCACCGTTGTACTAGCAACTTGGCGTATTGGGGCAGTGTATCAGCCGTTATTCACCGCTTTTGGTTACGATTCGATTAAGTATCGAATGGACAAAGCCAATACCAAAGTTGTTTTTACCAATCAAGAAAACCGTGGCAAATTTGAAGATTTGGCTGAGCAAACCAAAATGGTCATGGTAGGTAGCGTCGTGGATGCTCAAACTTGGGTTGATGATCACTATGCCGAGGTAATGGCAGCGCAGCCGCAAACTATAGCACCTGTATCGCTTGATACTGATGCACCATTTTTGCAAATGTTTACCTCAGGTACCGTGGGCAAATCAAAAGGCGTGAGTGTACCACTAAGCGCATTATCGGCTTTCTATCTCTATATGCGCTATGCGATTGATTTGCGCGACGATGATAGTTATTGGAATATGGCCGATCCTGGTTGGGCATATGGATTGTACTATGCCATTACGGGGCCTTTATTGTTAGGTATCACTACTTATTTCAACGAAGCAGGCTTTGATGCTACCCATACACGTGACTTTATGGTGCGTCATCAGATTACCAATTTGGCCTCTTCACCAACTGCTTTTCGTATGATGAAGTCTAGTGGTGTATTTGAGCATTCACATAGTGATGCCAATGCCAAGCTATCTCTACGCTGTGCGAACTCGGCAGGAGAAACACTCAATACCGAAGTCGTCAGCTGGCTAGAAACCTATCTGGGCTGCCAAGTAAAAGACCAGTATGGACAGACAGAGACAGGCATGACTTGCTGCGCACATCATGCACTGGTACATGAGAGCCCAGTTGGCTCGATGGGTATGGCACTACCGGGGCATACATTGGTGGTATTAAATGATGACATGCAAGTGTTGCCTGATGGTGAGCAAGGACAGCTGGCCGTTGTGGTCAGCCAATCCCCTGCATTTTATTTCCGTGGCTATAGCTGGAACGAAAAACAAGCCTTTGTAGATGATTATTATCTGACAGGCGATGTGGTCGAGCGCCACAGTGATGGCAGCTATTGGTTCTCAGGACGTGATGATGACATCATTATTACTGCAGGTTACCGCGTGGGGCCGACCGATGTTGAAAACACGGTACTCGAACACGACGCAGTTGCAGAATCAGCAGCGGTAGGCGTGCCAGACGAAGTACGTGGCCATACCATCAAGTCTTATGTGGTGCTAAAAGACGGCATCGAAGGCAGTGAGCAAATTGCCAAAGAAATCCAAGAGCTCGTACGCAAACGTCTATCAACCCATGCGTATCCGCGCGAGGTTGAGTTTGTAGCAGCATTACCGAAGACGCCAAGTGGTAAAATTCAGCGATTTTTGCTACGTAGCCTGTCATTGGCTTAGCGATAACGGTGTTCACGATGGCTTTTGCCGATTGGATTGAAGATTAAATATCAATGCGTCAATTTATTAAAAAAATGAGTGGTGTATCAAAAAGTATGCTGATTAAAATCTGAACAATTTTTGAAGCTTTGCAACCCCTATAGAATCAGAGAACTTAGCATAGATTCCTTATTAATTTTTATCGCCAGCATACTTTCTAGAATACCAGCCATAATACTATTTATACTTTTGGAGTCGCTGCATATCATCAATGAATAAAGATTTATATAAGCTTACTACTGTCGCCTATTAAGGTAAAGTGGTTCGTATTTATAAACTGGAAGATAAATGAAAAAAACTCATCTACTAATACTGGTTTTATTATCGAGTTTTATAGTAGCTTGCTATCCCTATAGCACCAATGTAGAACCACAGACGCTTGGAATTAACGCGTTAGCTAAGAATGATATATACACTCTTGATGTCACTGTAGAAAGATCGGGATCTTACGACCTATCACTTTTGGTGTATTCTCCAAAACGTAGACAGTCTAAAGTGAGCCAAGAAAAATTCTATGACTACTTTAAAGATGATGTCGATTTACCGTCGACATTTAAGATTACCACTGTCAATAGCGACACGGGGGAAAAAGTTACGGAAACAGTGAGCACCCATCCATTTAGCGGCGGCTCTTACTATGGTAGAAGAGCTTATATACAGAAATACGGGTATAGCGGAGGGCTTCAACAAGGCCGCTATACCATAACCATTGAGTGCCTTGAAACAGATCCTTATCTAAATAATTTTGGTTTAGAATTCATTTTTAGTAAACAGCATGTAGGTAAATAATTATGACACAAGTGATTATGGCTTTGTTCCTATCGAATCAGGAATACCTATCGGATTAAGCAAGTAATATTCCAACGATACTACTCATTATGATACATCGCATTATGATACATCAAGCACTAGAACGTATGAGATTTCTCAAGATCAGTATGATGCTATGCAAAATTTTGGGATGGCTGCAGAAAACGTTCAATAAAAATACTAATTAAAGGAATAATTATGCAAATTGAAAAACACAGCTTTTTAGTTACTGGTGGTGCGTCAGGTTTAGGTGAATCAGTAGTTCGCGCTATCGTAGAGCACGGTGGCAATGTCGTCATCGCTGACCTAAACGAATCAGCAGGACAAGCGTTAGTGGCTGAATTGGGTGACCAAACTCGTTTTGTACGTTGTGATGTTACCAGTGGCGATGAGGTACAAGCAGCTGTGGATATGGCTGTAAAGGAATTTGGCGGCTTGCAGGGTTCTATCAACTGTGCAGGTATCGCTGTCGTACAAAAACTACTGGATCGTGAGAACAATCCGGCAGACCTTGAGTCGTTCAGCCGCGGTGTTAACATCAATCTGGTCGGTTCGTTTAACGTTGCACGCTTGGTTGCTGCCAGTATTGCCAAGCGCGTGGCTAATGACAGCAGCGCAGGCAAACATGGAGAAAATAATGCAGATCAAGGCATTATTATTAATACCGCGTCTATCGCTGCTTTCGATGGGCAAGTTGGACAAGCCAGTTATTCATCATCTAAAGCGGGCGTGGTCGGTTTGACCTTACCGTTAGCACGTGAGTTGGCTCGTCATGGTATTCGCGTGATGACTATCGCACCTGGTGTGTTTGCCACACCGATGATGGACACTATTCCTGAAAAGGCACGCGAACAGCTAGAGGCAGGTGTCCCTTATCCTAAGCGTTTAGGCGCGCCAAATGAGTTTGCTAAATTGGCTGTCCATATCATTGATAATGCCTACCTAAATGGAGAAGTCATTCGCTTAGATGGTGCGATTCGTATGGTGTAGTTATCTGTTTTGAATGACTGAGTGAATGACAGGATGATAATCATTTTCCATATTATTTACACAGTAGCAGGCGCCATGCTTTGATAGATTATGATTAACTGTATGTAACGTTATCAATATCACAAAGGGTAATCTCATGGCATTCTTGCATAATCGTACCCATCGTCTATTCCTTATCTTGATTGGCCTTGGAGTGATTACGGTTATTAGCAGCAGCGTTTTTAATTACATGACACGCGCGTCTGCTAATAGTAGTACCTTGGAAGAGGTCAACAACCGGCATATTGCTGACGTGGTGATTGATAAAGTGTTCGTCGATAAATCCGAACGTCGTTTGCAGTTATTGAGTGGCGACGACGTCATTCGTACGTATCGCATTGCTTTGGGTGACAGTCCCATAGGTCACAAACAGCAAGAGGGTGATCAGCGTACCCCAGTTGGCACTTATACATTAGATTATAAAAACGAGAACTCTATTGCCCATCGCTCTATCCATATCAGCTATCCGAATGCGGCTGATAAAGCACACGCTCAGCAATTGGGTGTCAGTCCGGGCGGAGATATTATGATTCATGGACAGATGAATGGCTTTGGTCATTTGGCTGCTATCAACCAAAAATATGATTGGACCGATGGCTGTATCGCCGTTACCGATGGCGAGATGGATGAGATTATGGCGGCAGTAACGCTTGGTACTTCTATCGAAATTGTAGAGTAGGGCTATTCACTGTGTTCTGATACAGTCAATCCTGTATAAATCAGAGAGCATGTCAGGAACACTCTATTTACTGTCTGCATTGCTTTCACTCTTTAATGATTTCGTTCTTTAATACTGCTACTCACTTCCACTCATTCTCCTTATATCCGTATTACCTTCAACTGACTAGCTAATCTTAAAGCAACTACCCATCATTCATATTTACTCTTGTACTAATAATGCTTTTGCATGGTTAAGCTGTGTCTATTTATATCTATTTAATGATGTATCTACTCTAAACAATTTTTAAATTTATATTAATAATATAATTAAATTATATTAATTAGTAAGTGGTATGATATATCATCATTAATAGTAAGGTTTTATTTGATAATTGGCTTGAAATACTTATGTATATACCTTATATAAATGACAGATAACAGTAGTCGCTAGACTATAAAGCACCTGCTGTAAATACTAATTATAAAAGGATGTGAATATGAGATTTGAGAAGTTTACCCAAAAACTGCAATCCGCCATTCAAGAAGCACAGAGCCTAGCATTAGGCCGCGATCATACGGGTATCGATCCTGTGCATTTGCTTGCTGTATTGCTACAAGATGAGTCTAACTTATCTATCTGTCAACAAGCGGGCGCCTCAATTCCTGCTCTAAAAAATGGCGTAGCAAAGGCGCTCGACGGTCAAGCAACGATTTCGGAGCCAACAGGTGATGTCAATCTAAATCCAAACTCAGTCAAGATTTTAAACTTGGCAGATCGCCAAGCACAGAAAGAAGGCGATGATTTTATTGCCACTGAATGGGTCATGTTGGCACTGTCTGAGCAAGGCGAAACCAAAAAGATATTTGAAAGTGCTGGCGTGACGGCTAGCAAATTAAAAGTGGTCATCGAGCAGTTGCGCGGTGATGACACCGTCAATAATCAAAACGCTGAAGATCAACGTGATGCACTCAATAAATATACGATCAATCTGACTGAACAAGCAGAGCTTGGCAAGCTGGATCCAGTGATTGGTCGTGACGAAGAGATTCGCCGTACCATTCAGGTGCTCTCACGTCGTACTAAAAATAATCCTGTGCTCATTGGTGAACCGGGTGTAGGTAAAACTGCTATCGTTGAAGGCTTGGCACAAAAAATAATTAATGGTGATGTACCAGAAGGTCTGCGCCGTAAAGAAGTGCTGTCATTAGACTTGGGCGCTTTGATTGCAGGGGCAAAATTCCGCGGTGAGTTTGAAGAGCGACTCAAAAGTGTATTGAGCGACTTGGCCAAGCAAGAAGGCAACGTCATCTTATTTATCGATGAGCTACATACCATGGTTGGTGCTGGCAAATCAGAAGGCGCGATGGATGCTGGCAATATGCTAAAACCTGCATTGGCACGTGGTGAGTTACACTGCGTTGGTGCAACGACATTGGATGAGTATCGCAAATACATTGAAAAAGATGCGGCGCTTGAGCGTCGTTTTCAAAAAGTGTTGGTCGATGAGCCAACGGTTGAAGACACCATTGCGATTTTGCGAGGCCTAAAAGAGCGCTATGAGCTGCATCATGGGGTCGATATCCAAGACAGCGCCATCATTGCTGCGGCACGCATGAGCCATCGTTATATTACTGATCGCAAGTTGCCGGATAAGGCGATTGATTTGATTGATGAAGCGGCCAGTCGCTTGCGTATGGAGATGGACAGTAAGCCTGAAGCACTGGGTAAGCTTGACAGTCGCTTAATTCAGTTAAAAATGCAGCGTGAAGTACTCAAGAACGAAGAAGACGCTGGCGCACAGGCAGAGCGTAAAGTGCTAAATGCACAAATTGAAGAGCTAGAAAAAGAGTACGCGGATCTAAACGAGATTTGGCAAGCGGAAAAAGCGCTAGTCAAAGGCAGTCAGCAGCTAAAAGACGAGCTAGATAAAGCTCGTATTGCTTATGACAAAGCCAGTCGTGAAGGCGATTATGAGACTATGAGCAAGCTGCAATATGAAACCATCCCGCAGCTAGAGCGCCGTATCACTGAGTCTGACTTGGCCGAACAAAAAGAGCAAACAGGCGAAGGTAGTGGTGTTAAATTGCTACGTAACAAAGTCACAGACAACGAGATTGCGGAAGTGGTTGCAGCTGCCACAGGTATTCCAGTCAATAAAATGATGCAGGGCGAGCGTGAAAAAATGCTGGCAATGGAAGAAAAACTCCATGAGCGCGTGATTGGTCAAGATGAAGCAGTCGAATCGGTAGCAAATGCGGTACGCCGTAGCCGAGCGGGCTTGTCTGATCCTAACCGTCCTTCTGGCTCGTTCTTATTCCTTGGGCCTACAGGGGTCGGTAAAACTGAGCTGACCAAGTCATTGGCGAACTTTTTGTTTGATAGTGAAGATTCGATAGTGCGCATCGACATGAGTGAGTACATGGAAAAACACAGTGTCAGTCGCTTGGTTGGTGCGCCTCCAGGTTATGTTGGCTACGAAGAAGGCGGTGCGTTGACTGAGGCTGTTCGCCGTAAGCCTTATAGTGTGATTTTGTTTGATGAAGTTGAGAAAGCGCATCCTGACGTATTCAATATATTATTACAAGTATTGGATGATGGGCGTTTGACTGACTCACAAGGTCGTGTGGTTGATTTCAAGAACACGGTGATTATTATGACCAGTAACTTGGGTTCGCATAAGATTCAAGAAATGGTCGGTGAAAGCTACGAGGATATCAAAGCTGAGGTGATGGATTCTGTTGGTCAGCATTTCCGCCCAGAGTTCGTCAACCGTATCGATGAGATTGTGGTCTTCCATCCACTTGGTATGTCACAAATGGCAGGAATTGCTTCTATCCAGTTAGATCGTTTGCGTCAACGCTTGCATGATCGTGAGATGGATATCGAGCTATCAGCGGATGCGATGAACAAGTTGGTCGCGGTCGGTTATGATCCTGTGTATGGTGCGCGCCCGCTCAAACGTGCCATTCAGCAAGAGATTGAAAACCCATTGTCATTGAAGCTATTGTCGGGTGATTTTGTAGCAGGTGATATCATCAAAGTCGATGTTGGCTCTGATGACAAACTAAGCTTCAATAAACTCAGAATGAGCTAATATCTAAGACAAACGGACTGTTTTCTTGATAAAACCAGCCCCTTATTTGCCTATATAAAATATAGGTAAATAAGGGGTTTTTATGTTGTGGGCTATTATTATTTACCGTTTTCATACTTTTACTATGTTATAAATAACCTAAGCACTCATAAGACGAATGTAAAATACATGGAGATGACAACATGGCGATAATCAATCAAAAATATCTAAGTGCACCGTTAACTTTACCGATTATAGTAGCGACATTGCTGATGAGCACGTCTGCTTGCTCCAATCAGTCAGTAGTCAATACCAATGAGGATCTGGCAGAATACAAAGACGCCAAAACCTCGGATGCTAATTCTTCTATGAGTGCTGATAAACCAGAATTTACCACTGAAATCATCGCTACATTTGATGAACCTTGGGCGATGACGGCGTTACCCAAAGCGGATAATTCACCACAAAAAATCTTGGTGACACAAAGGACAGGTGAGTTATTTATAGTTGATACCACAACAGGTGCGAAGACAGCAGTGACTGGCGTACCAACAGTCGCTTATGGCGGGCAAGGTGGACTGGGTGATGTCATCATTGCACCAGATTTTGCTAGTACCAATAACATATATGTTAGCTATGTTGAAGCAGGGGAAGGTGCTGATAGTAATAAATTTGGTGCAAAAGTCATCAAAGCAACATTGTCAGGATTGGATACCAGTACGCCAAGTTTGCAAGCCATTATGCCAATCTGGGAGCAATCGCCAAAAGTAAAAGGGCAAGGACATTACAGTCATCGTTTGCTGTTTTCGCCTGATGGGCAATATTTATACATTAGTTCAGGCGAGCGTCAAGAAAAAACTCCAGCGCAAGATATGAGTGTCAATCTAGGTAAAATTATACGTCTAAATGCTGACGGATCTATCCCAGTAGACAACCCATTTTCGAATGATACAAATGACATCGCCAAGCAGTTTTGGACGATAGGTCATCGCAATATATTGGGTATGGCATTCGATGACAGCGGACAGTTATGGGCGCACGAGATGGGCCCAAGAGGCGGTGATGAGTTTAATCTGATTAAAAAAGGTAAAAACTATGGCTGGCCGCTCGTGTCTAATGGCCGAAATTATTCGGGGGTTGATATCCCTGATCATGATACTCAGCCTGAGTTTGAAGCACCTGAGATTACATGGACCCCAGTCATATCACCTTCATCGATGAGTGTTTACTCTGCGGGTACAGTGGATGACTTTCCAGAGTGGCAAGGCAATATGCTGATTAGTGGCTTATCCTCCAAAGCGCTTATTGTAGTTGGTATCAACGATGACAACACGGCTTCTGAACGTTACCGCTATGATATGGGTGAACGTGTTCGTAACGTACTGGCGGTAGATGGTAGCGTTTGGGTATTAGAAGATGGTAACGAGAGTGGTTTACTACAA
Source organism: Psychrobacter sp. NZS113 (assembly GCF_015864825.1). GTDB lineage: Bacteria > Pseudomonadota > Gammaproteobacteria > Pseudomonadales > Moraxellaceae > Psychrobacter. Next base: position 97,773 of record NZ_JADYWL010000003.1, on the reverse strand, counting down.
TTGTCACCGCAATAAAAATAGCGAAAACTTGCTTTGTTTATTGGAATGAACTCACGAATGTCCAGTGTGAGTAAAAATGGAAATCGCTATTAAACAGTCTTAGATTGAACTAAATGACAACTAGGAATTACACGTATTCAGGATTGTGTCAGTCAATACTGAACGAGTAAGTAATTGAATTAAATTTGATAGTTATCCGCTAAATTGTTAAGGTTAGCTTTCTAAAAGTGAGAGGTTAATATACAAATGGATCATGTGAAAGTTGGCAGGTTAGGCCCTTTCCCGCGGGTAAGTAAACCTGTTTTTATTATTTCAGCATTACTTATTATTACATTTATTGTTCTGGGCGTTTTTTTTACTGAAGCTGCCGGTACGTTGTTCAGTTTTTTACAAGGCTTTATTACCGATAAATTTGGTTGGTTTTTCATTATTCTCGTTAATGTGGCCTTAGGACTTTGTGTTTATTTGTCTATGAGCCGTTATGGCGATATTCGCCTTGGTGCTCAAACTGAGACCCCACAGTACAGTCTATTCTCGTGGATCGGCATGCTGTTCTCTGCTGGTATCGGTATTGGACTTGTCTACTGGGGTACAGCAGAGCCGTTATATCACTTTATGGCACCACCACTCGGTGAAAAGGAGACGATAGAAGCCGCCAAGCAGGCGATGAATATTACCTTCTTACATTGGGGTTTACATGCTTGGGCACTGTACGCGATTGTGGGATTATCTTTAGCCTATTTCCACTTTCGCCGTGGCTTACCACTATCGATTCGCTCAACGCTTTATCCTATATTGGGTAAAAAAATATATGGCTCGTGGGGTCATGCCGTTGATATCTTAGCTGTATTCGGTACGATGTTTGGTGTGGTGACGTCACTCGGTCTTGGGGTTATGCAAATTAATTCAGGGCTCGAGAAATTATTTGGTATTCCTAATAATCTCACAATACAAATCGCTCTGATTGCTTTTGTTACTGCTTTAGCCGCATGTTCTGTCATGATGGGCTTGGATAAAGGTATCAAGCGTCTAAGCGATGTGAACATCGGTTTAACGGCTATTCTGCTTAGTTTTATGGTCGTCTTAGGGCCGACGCTTTTCATTTTTGATAGCTTCCTAGAAAATATCGGCAACTATCTTTCAGTGGTTGTACCATTAGGTCTGTGGGGTGAGTCTTATGAAGGTGAGGCAAACTGGCAGTCAGCATGGACGATATTTTATTGGGCATGGTGGGTAAGTTGGGCACCATTTGTCGGCGTGTTTATTGCTCGTATCAGCCGTGGTCGTACGATTAGAGAGTTCGTACTTGGGGTATTACTTATCCCTATGACCATATTGTTCTTTTGGTTTTCAACTTTCGGCGGCGTTGCTATTCATATGGAGCTTCTCGCTGCTATTGATCCAGCGTTGGTTAGTCCTGGACTGGTCGAGGCGGTACAAACAGACTTTGGTAGTGCAATTTTCAAATTGGTTGAGTACTATCCATTGGCCCAACCCATCACATTCATGATTGTGATTATGATTGTATTGTGGTTTGTGACCTCATCAGATTCAGCAAGTTTTGTCATCGATATGTTGACCGCAGGTGGTGATACCAATCCACCAAAGATTCAACGTTTATTTTGGGCAAGCACTGAAGGCGTCATTGCTGCTGTTTTGTTAGCTGCTGGTGGATTGAGCGCGTTACAAGCAGCAGCTATCGTAGCAGGATTGCCATTTGCCTTGGTTATATTTGCCATGATGTATGCGCTACTGCGTGGTTTGAGTCGCGATCGACTGATACTATATAGAGCGCAGCAGCATTATATTACTGAAGAGTCAGCAGATCACAACTCGGCAGATGAATTTGCTGATGAGCATCTACTCAAAGGACCTCCTAAGATTGTTAAAGGTGACTGATAGTCGAAGATAATTAATAATTATTGCAGCATTTATTATTGATTACCTTGCACTAATCGTTAGTGACGTTCGAAAAAACCCTAAGATACGAAGGTATCTTAGGGTTTTTTATATTTCCAATTGTAATGAGCATCTGCTTAGATTTGATAGTTTGTGCATATCTTGTTAAGGTAGCCACCCCAAAAAATTGAGATTACGACATGGATCATGTGAAAGTTGGTCGATTAGGCCCTTTTCCGCGGGTAAGTAAACCCGTGTTTTTAACTTCAGCGTTGTTAATTCTTGCGTTTATTATCTTCGGCGCGCTCTTTAGCGAGCAAGCAGAGCTGGTCTTTGGCCACGCAAAAGCCTTTGTGTCTTTACGCTTTGGCTGGTTTTTTATTGTGGTTGTCAACTTAACGTTGGTAATGAGCATCTATATGATATTTAGTCGTTATGGCGATATCAGGCTTGGGCATCAAAATGAAAAACCAGAATACAACCTAGTGTCTTGGATTGGTATGCTGTTTTCAGCCGGTATTGGTATCGGGCTGCTTTATTGGGGAACAGCTGAACCGTTGTACCATTTTATGGCGCCGCCATTAGGAGAAGCTGAAACGGTTGCTGCCGCCAAACAGGCGATGAATATATCGTTTCTACATTACGGCTTACATGTGTGGGCGCTCTACGGTATGGTCGCTTTGTCCTTGGCTTACTTCCATTACCGAGTGGGTTTGCCATTAGCCATCCGCTCAACCCTATACCCTATATTGGGCAAAAAAATATATGGTGGCTGGGGTCATACGGTAGACACGCTAGCCGTGTTCGGTACGATGTTTGGTGTCGTGACGACGCTTGGCTTAGGTGTATTACAGATCAACTCAGGTCTTGAGACTTTATTTGGTATTCCTAATAACACGACCGTTCAGGTTATTCTCATTGGCTTGATTACGGTATTATCAGCATTGTCACTGTTTATGGGACTGGATAAAGGTATCAAGCGTTTAAGCGATATCAATATTTTGTTCACCGTCGTGCTACTGAGCTTTGTGATTATCTTAGGCCCTACGCAGTTTATTTTTAATAGCTTTGTCGAAAACATCGGCAACTATTTACATCAAATTGTGCCGTTAGGTCTATGGACAGAGTCTTATAGAGGTGAAGAAAACTGGCAGTCTTCATGGACGATATTCTATTGGGCATGGTGGATAAGCTGGTCACCATTCGTTGGTGTATTCGTTGCTCGTATTTCTCGCGGCCGTACTATTCGTGAGTTTATATTAGGGGTGTTATTGATCCCTATTACCATTTTGTTCTTATGGTTTACCGCTTTCGGTGGTTCTGCGGTGCATATGGAGCTAATGGCAGCAGCTGATCCTAGTATGGTGAGTCCTGGTCTTATCGAAGCAGTACAAACCGATACTGGCAGCGCTATCTTCAAGCTGATGGAATCTTATCCATTGACCTCAGCTGTGAACTTACTCATTGTTGTGATGATTGTATTGTGGTTTGTGACGTCGTCAGATTCGGCAAGTTTCGTCATTGATATGCTGACCTCTGGTGGCGATGCCAATCCACCAAAGATTCAGCGTCTATTTTGGGCGGGTACGGAGGGTGTTATTGCAGCCGTACTGTTGACAGCAGGTGGTCTGAGTGCGTTGCAAGCAGCCTCTATCGTTTCAGGTTTCCCTTTTGCTATCGTCATCGTTGTTATGATGTACTCGCTAATACGAGGCTTGAGTCGAGATCGCCTAATACTATATCGTAATCAGCAATGGTTCGTCACCGAAGAGTCAGCAGAGCACAACTCAGCCAACGAGTTCCGTGACGAGGATTTGCTAACAGGCCCGCTTGATCTTGAAGACTCTAAAAATTAAGTGGTACGTTAATCGAAAGTGATATTTAAAAGCCCCCACTTATGATTGAGTGGGGGCTTTTTATATGATTCAGCTATTTTTATTTTAATATAGATTATCTATAGTCGATTCAATATAACTTGAATACAAGTAAATCGAGTGCAAATGCTACTAATAGTAGGCTAAGCGAGGTTAACGCTGTCACTTTTTTATAGAGGACTGACTATATATGCAAGGTTATGAGCATTGTCCTTTCATATAGCCTAATGCCGTCGTTGTACCGCATGCTGAGCATGAGTTGCCCGCAGTACGATAGTTAAATCCTGAATCAGTTTTCACTTTGACACAGACAGGATCATATTGAGCGGTACACATCGTTTGCTCAGGATTATAGGGCGGGCATTTGGTAAAAGGATTGTCGCTAGACATCGGTTGATGATGTTCAGTGCTATGAATAGGGTATGTGGATGTATCAGGCGTATCAATGCTTTGGATATTGCTACAGCCAGTTAACGCGACTGCTGCGGATAAGCCTAATAATGATATGCATGATCGCCATGATTTGAATAAGTGGTTCATAATAATATGTCCTTATAGAAGATAAAGTTCGATAAATCCCTGTTATCGATAGTCAGCTTCAACCATGTTATGAATCAAGTGGTTTCAATCCATAGTAGCCTATTTATGAGCAGTCATCTACTAAATCATGATGAACAAAAAACCCAAGCTTAATCATAAGCTTGGGTTCAATTCTTATTACTGTAATAGTTTTTATAGCTTCGTAAAATTTAGCGAAACGCTACTGTACTATTTAGCAGCTTTGTCATCTTGATTAAGCTGAACATATTTATCAAAGTTCTGCGCATAATCCGTTAGGTTGTCGCTTAGCATTTGGCGATATTGCTTCACATAGAACTCAACGATATCATCTTTTTCTTTGGCAAAATCATCGCCTTTGACAAACCCGATAGAAGCGACTGACGCGCTATAACGGGCGGCTGCATACAATAAAGAAGCGCCTACTTGTCCTGAATGTGCTTCAGGGCCTAGCTGGCTGTTTGCGATACCAATGATGGCATCAGCACGTTGGTAAAATGCCTGCATTTCAGGGGTAATCTCAACGTTGGTATCAACTTCGTTGCCTTGAGTCGTGTCTTGAGACATGAGCTGCTCCTAATAAGTATCAGTAAATGAATTTTCTAAAAACGGTTTGTAAATAAGTTAAAGCAAGGATTTTATAAACCAGCATCTGCTTTCAAGATTTCAGCTTTGTCTGTTTTTTCCCATGTAAAGGCAGTTTCTGAACCTTGACGACCAAAATGGCCGAAGGTTGCAGTTTGCTGATACATTGGCTGTAATAAGTTCAGCATGCGGGTAATACCATAAGGACGCAAATCAAAATGCGTACGAATCAGACGAATGATTTCATCGTTACTGATTTTGCTAGTACCAAACGTATTGACAGAGATAGAAGTCGGTTCAGCGACACCAATCGCGTAGCTGACTTGTACTTCACAGCGATCAGCAAGGCCGGCTGCAACGATATTTTTTGCCACATAACGTACCGCGTAAGCCGCACTGCGATCTACTTTTGAAGGATCTTTGCCACTGAAAGCACCACCGCCATGACGAGCCATACCGCCGTAAGTATCAACAATGATTTTACGACCAGTCAGGCCAGCATCACCAACAGGGCCGCCAATCACAAACTTACCAGTTGGATTGATATGATAGCGCGTACCGGCATGTAGAAGCTCAGCTGGCAATACCTGTTTGATGATAGATTCCATGACCGCTTCTTGAAGATCAGCTTGTGAAATACTAGGATCATGTTGCGTTGATAATACCACTGCATCAATCGCTACAGGTTTATTACCATCGTATTTTAGCGTAACTTGTGCTTTGGCATCTGGGCGTAACCAAGGAAGATCTCCTGCGCGGCGTAGCTCAGACTGACGCTCCATCAAACGATGAGCATACTCGATAGGGGCTGGCATCAACACTTCGGTTTCATTACTGGCATATCCGAACATCAAACCTTGATCGCCTGCACCTTGCTCTTCAGGATCGCTACGATCGACACCTTGAGCAATCTCAGGAGATTGTTTGCCGAGCATGTTAATCACTGCGCAAGTCTCGCCATCAAACCCTAGATCTGAATGGTGATAGCCAATGCCATTTACGGTGTCACGAACGAGACGCTCTAAATCAATATTTGCCGTCGTGGTGATTTCACCTGCAAGGATTACTGCGCCCGTCTTAACTAAGGTTTCGCAGGCTACGCGTGCATGTAAATCTTCACGTAAGATAGCATCAAGAATAGCGTCTGATATTTGATCAGCCATTTTATCAGGATGGCCTTCGCTCACAGATTCTGAGGTAAATAAGTTGTATTCGCGCATAATAGGGTCGCTTAATTGCAGGGACTGTAGTTGACGAACTCAGTCATTATTAAATGTATAGAAAAATAAAAGATGAAAACGAATCAAAAAAATTAGCATATTTTACCGTGTATCGAGGTAAAACTCTAGCAATGGATGGTGTTATGAGGTAACTGGTGATGGATTAAGGGCGGTAAAAGTCATCAACATGGCTATTTTCTTGCCAACGAAATTCAGTATGTTGCGCGACTTGGTGGGCTCTATCGACGCCATGTCTATCAGCGATGAAACCAAGTGCCATATCCATGCCTGCGCTAACCCCTGACGAAGTATAAAACTTACCATCGATGACCCAGCGTGCTTGTTTGACCCAATCAACTTGATCCGACTGAGAAATCACCCATTGCCATGCCAGTTTATTAGAGGTGGCACGCTTGCCGTTTAATACACCGCTTTTCGCCAATAAGGCGCTACCAGTACAGACGCTAAGTACCCAGTCAGCCTCATCAGTGAGGGCTATTAGCGTTTGCAAAAAGGAGGGGTTGTAGACTAGCTGCCGCGTACCAAGTCCGCCTGGTACTAAGACAATATCAGTCTGATGAGCTAACTCGCTGACAGCGATTGTTTGCATAAGCACGCCATGCTTACTGCGGATGATGCCACCAGCCATCGAGGTAAATTGAATACGATAATGCTCAGGTAAGCTTCCAAACATCTCAATAGGTCCGAATAAATCTAAGGTTTCAAAATCATCAAACACTAGCGCGGTAATCGTATGCATGTGGCACCCTTATTTGAAAGTATCTTTTATAAAGAAAAGACATCATGTCATCACAGCATCAACATTCTATCTGTCCATAAAAGTAAAACACATATTGATCAAACGGCAAACAATCAATGGTCATTATAATTCTAAAAATGTGGCTTTGTCTTTGAACATGCACTCTTCATAGACAGGGCAAGCACCGCATTTGGGTGTGCGTGCTTGACAGGTATAACGCCCATGTAAAATAAGATAATGATGGGCATCGACTATGAAATCATCGGGTATGCGTTCAACCAATTTATTTTCAACGATTAGCACGTTTTTACCAGTGGCGAGACCAGTGCGATTTCCCACTCGAAAGATATGAGTATCGACTGCCATGGTTGGTTGACCAAAAGCAGTATTCAACACCACATTGGCGGTTTTACGCCCAACGCCCGCTAGTGATTCTAAATCTTTGCGATTATCAGGAACGGTGCTATTAAATTTCTCAATCAAATCACTACACGTTTTGATGACGTTTTTAGCTTTGGCATTATATAAGCCAATATTTTTGATATAAGATTTTAGACCGTCTTCACCTAACGCCAATATTGCTTCAGGCGTGTTCGCTACCGGATACAACTGCTGGGTAGCAATATTGACACTCACATCCGTTGCCTGTGCGGACAATATCACCGCAATCAGCAACTCAAAGTTACTGTCATAATTGAGTTCGGTGACGGGTTCGTCAATGGTCGCTGCCAGCTTCTCAAAAAATGGGCGCACGTCACGATTGGGCATTCGTCTTGATGGCGGCGTATCGGCGGTTTTATGTTTGACGGTTTTACTCATGGTATCTTTACTACTATTTTGGCGGTCAGTTATTCAAACTGTTGGCTATCAAATTATCCAAGTGGTATTGGTTGTGTTCGCACACTTACTCATTGCATGAAATGTCTATGGTTTCATTAAAGCTGTGACAGTTCCGCTTGTAGCGCTTCAAGGTCAGCTTGCTTTTGAGCATTTGCACGGACGCTTAATTGTTTTTCGAGCTTTTTGATTTTACTGCGTAGCTTGGCTGCTGCAATGGTATTTTTGGCTTGCGCTTCGCTGATATCTAAAGACTGACTGGCGGCATTGTTTAGCTTTGCTTCGACCATACTGACCACGGGTCTACTGTTGCTACTATCAGCAAGCTGTTCGGTGACGCGTCTTAAGTGAGTGTGATATCGCTGTCTTAGATCTTCTTGCTCTGCTATTCGTTCAGGCTCAGAGATGTCACGTTCAACAGTGACTAAATCGATGCAGTCGACAGGGCAAGGAGCGATACACAGCTCGCAGCCGGTGCACAAGTCAGTAAAGATAGTATGCATGTGCTTGCCAGTACCGACGATGGCATCCACTGGGCAAGCAGGGATGCATTTGGTACAGCCAATACAGTCATCTTCCCGGATAACAGCACGTACCTCTGTTGGGCGTTCAGAGGTGGCGTCTATTGGCCACTGAGAAGGCGCCGCTATCAGTTTCGCTTCATGACTATTGATATCGATATCGATATCGATATCGATAATTTGCGCGATTGCATCAGTAACGGGTTGACCGCCAGGCACGCATTTATTATACGACTCACCCTCTAGCACGATAGCAGCGGCATATGGCAAGCAACCATCTGGATGCTCGCAAAGCCCACATTGTGTTTGCGGTAGACAAGCATCAATATGCGAGATTTGTGCTTGTATATCCGCCGGTAGTGTTTCTAAACTCAATGTATCAAACAATATGGGTAAATTGACTAAGCGGATGGTAGTACTACTTTGCATTGAATTAATGACCTTGCTATCAGTGATAAGTGCTGACATTATACCAAACCCAAAACTCAGCCGTATCAAACTCGTTTGGTCTACAATGTGTATGTAGTACCTGCATGCGTTTTCTTTGCTAATTTGAGTTTTGTGGAGAGTATTAGAATAGATACAGTCAAAGCACTTGTAAATGGTTACGGTGTAAACGGCTTCGACTGTAGTCAGCGTTAAAGAGTAAAAAGTTAAAGTGGCATACCTTGTTCGCACATAATTTGCGCAATGAGCTCATGGGCAATACTGCCTTTTGGCGGTATTCTAGGCAGGTTGGATACATCAAAAAAGTCAGCATGTGCCAGCTCTTCTTCTTGAATGATGATATCACCACTGGCATAAGATGCCCGAAAACCTAGCATTAAGTTAGAAGGAAACGGCCATGGCTGGCTACTCACATAGCAAATATCTGACACGCCGATATTCACTTCTTCTGCAACTTCGCGTACCACCGCATGTTCAAGGCTCTCTCCAACCTCCACAAAACCTGCAATTAAACCATACATAGGCGCCATAGTTGGCTGACCATGACGGTGATGGTGCGCGAGTAAAATTTGCATTTCACCAGTCGCAGGATTGGGTCGGGTAATAGCAGTAATGACGCAAGGTTGCACACGAGGATACTGACGTAATCGACATACTGGGCAGACCATGGCACGTTCGCCTTGATCAGCATGTACGGTAGGACTTGCGCAGCGACTACAAAACTGTGTATCTGCTTGCCAGCTTAATAGCTGTATCGCTTGGCTAATTTGATCTGATAAAGCAACTGGCAGATGAGTCATTAGCTGACGATAAGGAACAAAGGCATTACCGCTACTTTCATCGCTTTCATCAATAATAGGCATTGCAATATTATATGCCACAGCATAATCATAAGTAATCGCACTGGCCGCTTGTGCAGTAAAAGTATGTTTATTCTCTATTTCGGAATTGACCAAACTCTCGGCGCTTTTACTGGTATTTTCTTGAGGGCTTTTATAAGTATTTTCATGAGTACCTTCAGAGCCACTGGAATGAGCCGTTGATTGCCAATGACTTGGTGCTAGGCTTGGGACTAGGGTTACACGACCCACTTGATAGGCTTGCTGATAGTCATTGCTTGCTGCATTTTCATTGTTGAATGGTGGTAATTGAAGCTGTAAAGGCCACCAACCATTAGGGGTCTGACGGCATAAAATGGCATCATCATTAAATACAAAAGCGTTGGTCATATAGAATTCCAAACAGTTCGATACCAGTACGTATCCATATAGATACACACTGGCTTACAGTAAGAGATATAAATGAGGATTTGTAGCCGCAAAGAAGCGGCTACAAAGGTATCGATTTAATTATTAAAGAGTTGCATGGCTAAGCTAAGCTGCGAGTAGATGGCTCAAGCTTTGCTGACCCACATCAAGTGCTTGCTTGCTAACAGGACGATTGTTTTCAAAACCATCCAAATGATGATCGACTGCCATCATCACATCCGCGATACATGCTAGCGTATTGTCTTCTATACGCTGTCCGTACTCGATACGTTGCTCTAGATAATTGGCTAGTTGGCTTAGCATGCTTGCAGGGGTTGGCAGTTGTAAAAAGCGCACCGCTCCTGAGACTTGACGCATCATTTCAGGGATGTTTTGAATATTAAGTATATCGCGCTCTGGCTCAGCCAAATAATCATTGATGGCTTGTTCGGCACTGGCAATTGCGCTACGACTCTCTTGTATCAATGTGTCATGTGCGGTATTGAGCTGATGCAATGAGATATGAGGGTTGTTAAGTGGCAAATAAATTGCCCCTGGTGTATGCATTTCTGCCATCGCAATAGTAGCATTTTCAGCATGCATCAATGCCAGTAGCAAATGATCGAAATCGTCAGGCGACGGTGCTTGCCACTTGTCTACAGCAGCAGCTGCTGTGCTGAGACTATCGGCTGCATTTGATAGGCCAAGTAAGCACAGTGCGGAGCTCAATGTTGTGAGATCTTCAATAATTTGTGCTGTCTGCATATCGATCGGATTGATGGAATCGCCACGCGTATAGCTGTCGACATTTTCTTTAATGGTATTAATTTGGGTTTGAATGATGTTGTTTAACGTATCGGTCAGCTCACGATTAGGGCCGAATAAAAAGCGCTTCATTTGCTCAAGCTGAGGGGCTTCTAACTGGTTTTTAGCATACTGCTCACGCAACTGTTGTGCGGCTTCATTATCACGCTGGCATGCAAAACTGACCAAATAAGCAAAGCGTGTATCCATCACCGGTAAGTAGCTTTGAAATTGCTGCTCCAAGTAAATAAGCGTGTGCTTTTGGTTCAGGTCCAGCGGTAATATTGTGGCGATATCCGTAACCGCTGCATTGGCTGCTTGCCAGAATAGGCTACTGGTGTTTGCCGCTATCAAGGCACAAGCTGCACTCATACCATCAAGTTTTTGCTGATCATCTGGGCCAATATTGCCATCTTGATTAAGCAATGCAACACCAAGGCCACTGCGATAAGCGTAAGTTAATAACTCACTGTCTAGGTTAAGCTCGTTTAGTGGTTGAAAGTTTTTTTCAGGATTGGCGATAACGACACTGCTGCTACCGAAAGCAGAGAAGTAGTCTGCTGTAATAGGTGTCTGTTGCCCATGAGCATTAAGCTTGTTAATAATATCCAATAATAAGGTCGGCTCGACCGACTCTGTCAAGAGGACAAACTCTATGTAGCGCTCTAGCGTCATGATAGCTTCTGACAAATCCATAATCAGATCAGTATCGTTATTATCGCCATTATCATATAGTCGCTGTAAACTGTTGACGATAGAGGTGTTCAGTGCCTCTGCACCAACCAAAGAGATAAGCTCAAAAATACAAGACAGCTGTTTTAGTACAATGATAGAGTCTAATAACAGAGGCGCCTGACTACTATCATCATTAAATTCACTCAGATGAATCTCAGTATCTTTAAGAGTTACGATGATTTCATCATGCAATAGATGCAGTGACGGTAGGTTGAAATCAGTGACACTAAGTGTTGGGGCGGTTAATTTCATTTGCGCAGACTGATCCATAAGGAGTTTCCATATTGTACTGATGAGAATAGCAATGGTTTGGATGACGATTAAAAAAGCATTTATTGATAATTTTTTGACGCTTTATATAACAATAATCAAGACTATATTGTACAAATGTCGATATCGCAAGTCATTTAAATGACGACTACATATAGGTTTTGAGTGCAGGGTAGTCTTCTGATAGCGATGCATACCAGTTTTGGTTGGTATTTTCATCGCTGGGTGAGGCTAGTAATAAAGACGCTAGATTGGCAAGGTTAGCATGAGCTGTCTGTCCGCCGTCTGTTTGTGTGTCTTCTTCGATAGCAAGCGTGACCTGTCCACCTGTCATCGCCAAATAAACTTCTGCTAAAATCTCTGAATCTAGTAAGGCCCCGTGAAAAGTACGGTCCTGCTTACCAACATTTAGGCGGCGTACAAGCGCATCTAGTGTGTTTTTCTGTCCAGGGTATTGCTGCTTTGCCATGAATAGGGAGTCGGTTACTTGGACTCGTTCGGCAAAGTCAGTCATACCGACTTTCGCAAATTCCATATTCAAGAAGTTCATATCGAACGAGGCATTGTGAGCGATGATTTCGGCACCGTCCATAAAGTCATATAGTGACTGAGCCACTTGATCAAAAGTAGGCTTGTCTGTTAAGAACGCCTCAGAGATACCATGAATACGAATAACTTCATCATCCATACCGCGCTGTGGGTTGATATAGACGTGCAGTTTTTCGCCCGTGAATTTACGACCAATCATCTCAACGATACCGACTTCAATGATTCGATCGCCTTTTAGCGGATCAAGCCCGGTGGTTTCGGTATCCATAATAAGCTGGCGATCAGATTCGTGGCGATTTATCGGTTTGGGTAGCAGCGGCTTAAAATGTGGATTGGCACGGCTGGTATCACCATCAAATTTTGGGGCATCAGCGTCTATACGCATGTCTACATCTGTATCTGGCATATCTGTATTACTCATCGGTTTGCTAGCATTATCATCATGGTCATTCGTGTCTATAGTGGCATCTTGGTTGATCATATGATCATCATGTTTTTTATCGTTATGACTATCTAGTGGTTCTTCGTCGAGGTTGTTGTCATCTATGAACTCTTCATCTATAAGGTCTTCGTCATCCATTATATCTAAACCTAATGGGTCGAAACTTAGCCAGTCATCATTAGACGGTTTTTGTGTGTTACCAGTCATTATTTGAGTTTTTTTTTAGCCATATCTTGTAGGTCTGTATCCGATATGTCTGCACTGCGGGAGGTGACACCTAAGTTTGCTAGTTCATCTGCTTTTTCATTACCGGCATGTCCAGCATGGCCTTTTACCCAGTGCCAGTCAACTTCTCGCTGTTGGCATAGGTTATCCAGTTGCTGCCAGAGGTCTTGGTTGGCGACTGGTTTTTTGCTGGCCGTTTTCCAACCTCTTTTTTTCCAGCCTTCAATCCATTCAGTGATGCCTTTTTTGACATAACTGGAGTCTGTCCAAATCTCAAGGTTGTGTCCATGCGGGCTATGGGTCAGGGCTTGTATCGCACCCATCAGCTCCATACGATTATTGGTCGTCTCTTTATCGCCGCCATATAAGTCTTGCGTGCTGCCATCACTAAAAATAAGATGTGCGCCCCAGCCGCCAGCACCTGGATTGCCTTTGCAGGCACCATCTGTATAGGCAACCGTCGTGTTCGGTTTGGCAGCTAATGGATCCATCGCGTTACTGGTATTGAATGAGGGTACTGAAGTGCGGTTGTCTGACATAAAAAATTATTAACCTAATAAGTGATGAGTGTAAAGCACAGAGATTTTGCAAACGTTTTGTTCTGGCTACCACTCCATATGCTGAGGTTGAGTATAACAAATCTATCATTAAGATGGGCAGTCGTCACGCACAAAATCGCAAAGCCACATATCATAATAGTAACCTTTACATTTTCTGTTAAAATAGGCTGGCTAGCGGTAAGGTATCGGGTATCCAGCTGAATAAATACTTGCTTACTAGAGCATGTCCTAAATTTAAACGACATTCATCTAATTGGGCTAAAAATTGCTAAATTTTGCCAAACATCGTCAAATAGCTGGTTAATATCTCGATATTATCTACACTATTTTTCTCGTTTGACGGCAATTTATCTCATTTTTATCTCCATTTTTGAAATGAGGACACACCCTAACATCGCTACGTGACGCTAAAACTTTTTCAACAGCAGTTCAAGCTATCAGTTATCACTGTTTAACGGTAATTTTTTCATAAAAGTCTAATGCATAAATGCAGGATAATCCTATTATGTCCTTACGCTCAAACGTTTTTTATAAAAGTCTGACAAACCTAACGGTTGGTATCGCTGTGAGCAGTACTCTATTTTTGACTGCCTGTAATGATGGTGGGTCGCAACTCGATAAGGAAGTAGCTGCGCCAGTAGACCTCTCTGTATTTGAAGGGTGTTATACAGTTAGTAGTGAAGAGCCTGCACAGATCAGAGTTAGTCAACAGGATGGCGCATGGGTCATGCAAATGAAAGAGCCTGCAAATGCGAAGCGCGTTTGGGACGATGCAGAGCCGTTAGAGTTGATAGAAAACAGCGAGATACCGAAATTTTTCTCTATTGATCCTGATAATGTCGATGCTGTCCTTGGTCGTCCTGACAGAGTATTAGTGCTGGCTCATGTCAAACCTGTTTATGCCAATATCGATCCGCTACTAGACAGTGAGTATTTGTCCTATATTTATCGAGGAGCCAATACCATCTATCGTGTGGAGTGTGATGAGGTGAATACGGATATCTTAGCCAATCCACATGCCAATATTATTATTGATAATGTCAATGAGAGCAGCTAGACAAGTCTATCAATGCTCCTCTCTCAATACTCCTTTATTGCCTTGTGGTAAAAGCGATAACAAGTCATTTTTTATAAACAGTTAGATCATCCATATGATCAGAGTCAGGCAATATGAATTTTTTTAGTTATGTGGTGTTGGGCGGGTTTTCTTATGCGGCCGGTTGGGCGATAAGAGCATATATACTCGATAAAAAGCCTGAACCTGAGCAGCCTTATAATCTCAAGCATCCAGCCATCTTGGCATATCTTGGCGGATTTTTTATTATCATGCTGATTATATCATGGCTGATTGGTCGCTATGCATTGGGACATGCTGCCATAGATTTTCCTTTTATTATTATAAATAGTTTGGTTGCCACCTTTGTTTGTTCGTTCGGTCTCAATCCTGAAAAAGCCAATTATGAAGTGCCTGATTAAATTATAGTATTGAATGAACTGGAAATAACAAAAGCCACGACCGAAACATTAATTCGCGGTCGTGGCTTTTTTGATGCTGCGCTTTTGTTAACCTTCTAGGGTATTAACATTCACGAAGCTTTCTTAAGACTAGTACCAGTCTCGTCGTTATCTTTCTCATCAGGACTGGTCTTGTCGTCATCAGTGTTGTTCTTATCTTCTAACTTATTATTTTTAGTATTCGATTGTTCTTGCTTCCACTCTTTGTATTTTTGCAGATCTTTTTTGGCCTGTTTTAAACAAAATTTAAGTACCAGCGCATCATCGATATGGCCGATAAATGGAATAGAGTCAGGGATGAGGTCAATTGGATTTAATACATAAAGCGCACCAATAACGCCAGCTGAGATAGTTTTAAAAGGAATCTTGCGGTAGTCACCTTTGTAATAGTCTTTGATAAGACTCATAAATAACATTAGATCATCACTAAAAGGCTCAAGATAGCCGCTGTCCTCCAGTTTTTCTTTGAGTTTGCTTTCTTTGCTAAGTAAGTATTCCAAATTAGAGTCGAGTGCTTTGTTTTTATCCGTTTTTTTGTCAAACATAATTATTACCTTTTTCCTTTGCGATGAATTTGTATTTACAGTAACAAATCTGATCGACCCGTATTGTGTGTCTCAGTAGCGAAAAAGTAAATATCGGTAAAGATTGGGCAACCATCAACGTTAAAAAAGCGTCTACAATATGCTGCCACAAGGTTTAAGAAAACAAATCATAAAAATAAAAGTGATAAGGTAGCAGCGAGATATGGGTGCCAAAATACAGGCTTTAACAGATGATAAAAATAAAAATGGTCATAAAGCGATTGAAACGAAATCTGGATTGAATCGTCGCCAGTTTTTACGTCAAGTTGGTATGAGTGCCGGGGCAGGATTGTTAGCGACGCATAGTATCACTCAGGCGCTGGCCTCTAATGCTATGGATCCAAGCAGCACGCAACTGACCAAAGATGATCTGCCAACTGCGCTGATGGATGATCGCTCATTAGCACAAATGTCACAGGTGTCATTAACGCAGACCAGCTGTATTGCGCCTACGATTGAGACACGACTTTTTGCCAGCTCTAATGTTGGTGGTAGTGACGACCGCACCCAATTGGCATTAGATCGTGTAGCGTGTGCAGGTTTTAAAGTAAATAATCCTACGATTACCAATAGGCAGTATTTACGCTTTGCTGGTACAGACTCTCAGCGTGCTAGTGATTTTCAAAATATTGCTACTGGTGCGATAGCTGCGCCACAGTTGCTGCTAGGTGTACGCGGTGGCTATGGCGCTATGCGGATATTGCCTAAGGTTGACTGGTCGACGTTAGGGCGGATTATGAAAGAGCGTGGCACGATACTCGCAGGTTTTAGTGATGTGACCGCTATTCAGTGCGCATTGCTGGCAAAGGGAGGTATGAGTTCGCTTGCGGCACCGATGCTTTATAGTGAATTTGGCAAGACCAAACCTGATGAGATCAGCTGTCGACAATTTGCTGAAGCACTCACCAATCCTAATCTGGTTATTGATATATCAGACGCTACCTTAACCAGTCCTAATTTGCCTAGTATTTTGACCAGTGCTGAGCCCAAAACTATAACTGGCACTATGTGGGGCGGCAATCTGAGCGTGGTGTCAGCGCTGGCAGGTAGTGAGTATTTACCGCGTATTGATGGCGGCATTGTATTCTTAGAAGACGTCGGCGAGCAAGCCTATCGTATTGAACGCATGCTGTATGATTTGTACTTAGCGCGCGTGTTCAAAGGGCAGCAAGCGATTGTGTTTGGGGCATTATCTGGTGCAGGTGAGGACAGCTATGACAAGCGCTATGATGTCGCTACTGTGATTCGTCAGCTGCATGAGTTGACTGGATTACCCATTTATAGTGGTATGCCTTTTGGCCATATCGGCAAAAAATATAGCTTTCCACTGGGAGTAACTTGCCAGCTGAGTCCTAATACAGGGGGAGGCTATCAGTTAGCATTTACCGATTATCCAACCATTAAGGCTGATGCTATCCAAGTAGAAGGCTTGTGGCAGAATGCTTAACTGCTAATCCCTAACTGCTATTCACTGCCATGACTAAATAGCCAACCTCGAAAACTTGTCTTGATATTCTTTTGGCGTCAGTTCTGTTGCGCGCTTAAAGAGACGTGTGAATGAAGAAATATCATCATAGCCAACTTGCTCGGCAAGCGATTTTATCGTTACATCTCCCAATTCTAGCAGGCGCTTTGCCTGCTCAATTCTAACGGCTTGAATATACTCAATCGGCCGCATCGCTACAGAGGACTGAAAGCGTCTATTTAAAGTACGCGGGGTGATATTTATCATAGCAGCCAGAGCACTGACCTGTAGTGGCTGGTGGAAATTTTCTTCGATATAGTCTTGAACTTGTTTGATCAAATGGTCTGAATGCGGTTTGTGCAACGTCACATTGGTATAACTGTTCTGATTACCTCTTTTACTATCGATGATTTGGGTTTTGGCTACTTGAGTAGAAATCTCACGTCCGCAATAGCGCTCTATTAATAACAATCCCAAATCATAAAATGCACTACCGCCCGCCGCACAAAATATATTGCCCAATTGGTTTGTTGAGTTGCTTTTTGAATGAGTAACAAACTGGTTTTCTTGTAAGTCCACCAGTGGAAAGTCTGCCTTAAACTTACTGGCGTAACCCCAGTGCGTGGTGGCGATTTTATGATCTAGCAGTCCTGCTTTTGCCAAAAAGAAAGCCCCGCTACAGTTGCTGGCAATATCTGACTTGGTGTCTGCCAATCGCTTTAAATGTGGTATTAATTCCGCATTTCGGCTCAATACTTTATCGATTGAATCACCAATAGTCGGAATCAATAGCAAGTCGCATTCTGTCACTTCCTGAATATCGCAATGCGCTTGCATGATTAAGCGGTTGCTACATCTGATATCCACGCCACCAACGCTTGCTATCTGCACGTTGAACCTAGGCTCTACTGGCTCATCTAAAAATCGTTGCCAACTGACACCAGTGAATGAGAATAAATCTAACGCACCTGTCAATGCACTGCCGAGCACACCATCGAATCCAATAACAATGACTTTAAACGGTTTGAAATAGGGCATGGGTATCTATTCTCCTTTTACTTGGCTGACCAAAAATATCAATTCTTTATCTGAATGTTCTGATTATAAGTACTATTTATGTCGTATTTGACCATAATTATGTCATAAATGACAATACGGTAAGGCGTTAAATTAGCTTAATATCGATTGATAACCAAATTTAATCAGTTAACGAGAATACTATGGCAGCAGATACGCTTATCAATGACTTTGAGTTACCGTTCCAATTATATGATGTATTGGGCACTGAAAATTTAACCGAGCATGCTAAGTTTGCAGAGCATAGCCGCGAAACGTTTGATGCTGTATTGGATACGGCCAATAAAATTGCGACCCAATTGTTTTTGCCGCATAACCATGTAGCGGATAAAAATGAACCACAGTTTGATGGCAAAAAAGTCAGCATGATAAGCGATGTAAAAGTCGCTTTTGATGCATTCCGTGAGTCAGGATTTATCGCTGGTCGTTATAGTTTTGAAGACGGCGGCATGCAGTTGCCTGAAACAGTGATGACAGCAGTGGCAGGCTACTTTATGGCTGCCAATCCATCAACGACTGCCTATCCATTTTTGACCACTGCTGCGATTAATGTGATTTCACATTTTGCCAGTGATGAGATTAAAGCCGCCTTTATGCCACGAATGCTAACAGGTGAATTCACTGGAACCATGGCATTAACAGAGCCACATGCAGGTTCATCACTTGCTGACATCAAAACCACTGCGGTAAAACAAGACGATGGTTCTTACCGCGTCAAAGGCAGCAAAATTTATATCTCAGGCGGCGATCACGAACTGTCTGACAATATCGTCCATCTCGTATTGGCCAAAGTGCCAGGTGGTCCAGGTGGCGTGAAAGGCATTTCTTTATTTGCTGTGCCCAAGTATCGCTTAAATGAGGATGCATCGGTCGGCGAGCGCAACGATGTGCATTTGACAGGGCTCATTCATAAACTGGGCTATAGAGGCACGACGTCTACGGCATTGAGCTTCGGCGATGAGGGCGAGTGCCATGGTTATCTCATCGGTGAAGAGCATTTCGGCCTGCGCTATATGTTCAAAATGATGAATGAGGCGCGTATCGCTGTCGGTTTTGGTGCATCGATGGTCGGCTATCGCGGTTATCAGTATTCACTTGATTATGCCAAAGACAGAACGCAAGGCAGAATCGCCCCGAACAACAAACCTGAAGATGCGGCAACCGCTATCATCAATCATGGTGACGTAAAGCGCATGCTATTGGCGCAAAAAGCCTACTCTGAAGGTGGTATTTCATTATGTCTATATGGTTCAAACCTGATTGATCGTATCAACACTTGTGAAGACGAGACCCTAAAAAATGAGCTAACAGAATTACTAGACCTTCTCACCCCAGTATTAAAAGCATGGCCATCCGAATATGGGCCAAAAGCCAATGATTTGGGTATTCAAGTATTGGGCGGTGCAGGTTATACACGTGAGTATCAAGCCGAGCAGTTCTGGCGTGACAATCGCCTGAATCCTATCCATGAAGGTACAAATGGTGTGCAAGCATTGGATTTGTCATTTCGTAAGTTATGGCAAAAAAGTGGTCTGGGCATTCAAATTCTAAAACGTGAAATCACACAGGATCTAGAAAATATCACTACACCTGAGAGCGCCCAATTGGCAGGTAAATTGATGCCTTACATGGGTCACTTGCATGAAGTATTGGTGCATCTCAGCAAAGTGTTACAAACCGAAGAAGCCGTCACATTGACGGGCAACGCACAAGCATTGATGAATATATTTGCCTCAATTGTGCTGAGCTGGATTTGGATCCGTCAAGCGAGTAAGGCTGAGCAGCTATTAAGCACCACGCAAGATGCTGAGCAGCAGAACTTCTACAAAGGCAAGATACAAGCAGCAAAATATTTTATCGATTGGGAACTACCATTAGTTAAACGCGACATCGAATTATTAACCAACACCAACTCTGTTTGCACTGATATGCAAACAGAATGGTTCTAAGGACAACTCTAAGGACAGAGACATGACAAAAATGAACAAACAGTGGCGATTAAAAGCAAGACCGGTAGGCGAGCCTAGTGCCGAGACTTGGGATTATACCGAGACAGAAATCCCGACGATCACCGATGGTCAGCTGCTGATTAAGGTTGAATATATCTCTATCGATCCGGCGATGCGTGGTTGGTTGAACGATGCCAAATCTTATATTACACCAGTTCAGATTGGTGACGTCATGCGCGCTGGTACTGTGGGCGAAGTGATTGAAAGTAAGCATGAGAAATTTGCTGTTGGTGACTATGTCGCAGGTCACGATGGCGTGCAGTCCTATGCCGTCAGTGATGGTGCCAATCTGTATAAAGTTGATCCAAAACTGGCGCCATTGTCTTATTATTTGGGCGTGCTCGGTATGCCCGGTATGACAGGGTATTTTGGTCTGCTAAAAACAGGTCAGCCAAAAGCGGGCGAGACTGTGGTCGTCTCTGGTGCAGCTGGTGCCGTTGGTAGCTTGGTTGGTCAGATTGCCAAGATCAAAGGCTGCCGCGTCGTTGGTATCGCGGGCGGCGCTGAGAAATGCAAATTTTTAGTTGATGAGCTTGGGTTCGATGCGACCATTGATTACAAAAATGAAGATGTGAAAAAAGCACTGAAGAAAACCTGTCCAGATGGCGTCGATGTGTACTTTGACAATGTAGGCGGTGATATCTTGAATGACGTCCTCACACAAATAAATCTGCATGCGCGTATCGTTATTTGCGGGGCCATTAGTCAGTATAACAACACCACAGAAGTCAAAGGCCCATCGAACTATTTATCATTATTGGTCAATCGTGCCCGCATGGAAGGTATCGTTGTCTTTGACAATATCAAAGAATATCCAGTCGCCATGAAAGATATCGCTGGCTGGATTCAGTCAGGTGATATGAAAGTGAAAGACCATGTCGTTGAGGGTATTGAGACGTTCCCAGATACTTTGATGATGCTTTTTAAAGGTGAAAACTTCGGCAAACTAGTACTTAAGGTAGAGGGATAGATCATGACACTGAATACAAACGGAATTGCATCAGATGTAACGGGTAAACGAATTTTAATCACGGGCGGTGCGTCAGGCATCGGCGCCGCAAGCGCGTTATTGCTGGCCAGTCGCGGCGCAAAAGTCGTCATTGGTGATATGGCAGAAGAAATGGGCGAAGCAGTTGCTAAACAAGGTCAAGATGCTGGCAACAGTATCGTCTTCAAAAAAGTAGACGTGACAAGCGGTGATGAAGTACGCGCGTTGTTCGACTTTGCAGTAGAAACGCTTGGTGGCTTAGATGTTGTGGTAAACAACGCTGGTATCGACCACAAGCCTTCGCCAATGCACGAGCTAAGCGATGACGACTTTGATCGTAATATCGCAGTGAATTTAAAAGGTGTTTGGCACTGTATGCGTGCCGCCGTCAACTGTATGATACCTAATGGTGGCGGTCATGTGATTAATGTCGCATCTATCGCTGGTCTACGCTCAGCGCCTATGATTTCAGCTTATAGCGCTGCTAAACATGGGGTTATGGGTCTGACCAAATCTGCTGCCCATGAGTATGCCCGCGCCAATATTCGTTTTAACGCTGTATGCCCAAGCTTCATTGATACGCCAATGGTACGTAATACCATGGCAACGATGGACGAACGTACGCAGCAAGCAACGATTAAGGCCAGTCCACTGCGCCGTCTAGGAGATGTGAATGAAATCTCTAGTGCGATTGCATGGCTAGCCAGCGATGAAAGCACCTTTATGAATGGCCATGCCTTTACACTCGATGGTGGTATGCTAGCGTAACTGTGGCAATTGAGCGCTCATTATTTATTTACTAGTGCTCGATAATCGCTGTTAGATATGACAGCGATTATCTGCGTTTAGTTATCTGATTTTAGATACACGTTTTAGATATATGAATTCAGCGCTCAGGAATAGTTGTTTAAAAATAGACATTTTATAAAAATATAAGGAATAATGATGAAAGATTTATTTGATTTAACCGGTAAGGTCGCTTTGGTTACGGGCGCTAGCCGCGGTATTGGCGAATCTATTGCCCGTTTACTGGCATCACGAGGCGCACATGTGATTGTCTCTAGTCGTAAGATTGATGCCTGCCAAGCAGTCGCTGATAGCATCGTCGCTGATGGTCACAAAGCCAGCGCTTTTGCTTGCCACGTGGGCGAGATGGCGCAGATTGATGCGATTTTTGAGCATATCAAAAGCGAGTTTGGCCAAATCGATATTTTAGTTAATAACGCAGCAGCCAACCCTTACTATGGCCATATCTTAGATACAGATTTAGCGGCTTTTGATAAGACCGTTGAAGTCAATATCCGCGGTTACTTCTTTATGTCGACGGCAGCTGGCAAGATGATGAAAGAGCAGGGTGGCGGTGTCATCCTGAATACAGCTTCGGTCAATGGCTTAGTAGCCGGTGACAAGCAAGGTATCTACTCAATTACCAAAGCTGCTGTCATTAGCATGACCAAAGCTTTTGCTAAAGAATGTGGCCCACTTAATATCCGCGTCAACGCATTATTGCCAGGTTTAACCGATACCAAGTTTGCCTCTGCCTTAACAACCAATGATAAAGTCTTAAAAATGGCACTACATTCGATTCCACTAGGGCGTGTCGCGAACCCTGATGAAATGGCTGGCACGGTATTGTATCTAGTGTCGGATGCATCAAGTTATACCACAGGCGCAACGATCGTTGTCGATGGCGGTATGCTGGCTTAACTAGCCGATCAGAAAACTTGGAATATAAATTCAAGAAAAGTTACTTAAAAACCGCATGAGATTAATTTTCATGCGGTTTTTTTGATTTGGTTTTTTGATGGAGTGTCTGAGTAATCTTGGTTTTGTACTAACGAATAAATTGCTAATTTTAAATGAGCATCAGCTGTATAGTGGCATAATAAAGCTGCTAACCGCTACTTGGACAATATAATGGAGTCACGCATGGATTCAGTTATCAAAAATAAAATAAATACGATTTCTCAAAATAAAACATGGCTATTCGTGCCAGCGACTCGTATCGATAGAATAGCCAAAGCCTTTGCTAGTGGCGCGGGTGCGGTCATTGTCGATTTAGAGGATGCAGTGGCTCTAGAAGATAAAGCATCCGGACGCGAAGCATTACAACAATATCATGACAGTAAAGATTATCAGCCGATTTGGCTACGTATTAATAAGGCAGGTAGCGAAGAGTTTTTCAAAGACATAGTGCTCTGTCAGAAAATGCCTAATTTGGCTGGCGTGTTACTGGCTAAGGCTGAGCAAGCATCAGATATTGAAAAAGCCCATCAGGGCACTGGTTTACTTATCATTGCACTGATAGAAAGTGCTGTTGGTTTGTATCAAATCGATAGTATGGCAAAAGCAGTCGGGTTGGCCGCGTTTAGTTATGGTTTTTTAGATCTGTGCAATGATTTGCGAGTACAAGTAGGTACGCCTGCCGCAGATATCGTTGCCAACCAGATTCGCTATCAACTCATCCTGACGTCAAAAGTAAATGAGTTAGCGCCGCCCATTGATACGGTTTATCCTGATTTCAATGATGAAGTAGGGTTAAGCGAGCGAGTACAGTTATGGTCACAAATGGGCATGTCAGGAATGCTGTGTATTCATCCTAATCAAGTAGCAGTCGTGCAACAAGCATTGCAACCAACAGACGAAGCATTGTCATTTGCTCAGCGTGTGGTCGAGGAGTATGAGCGAAGCGGACAGGCAGTTTTTGAGATAGATGGTCAAATGGTAGACGCACCAGTGATTGAGCGCAGCCGTCAACTATTAGGTAATACT
Source organism: Psychrobacter sp. NZS113 (assembly GCF_015864825.1). Lineage (GTDB taxonomy): Bacteria > Pseudomonadota > Gammaproteobacteria > Pseudomonadales > Moraxellaceae > Psychrobacter. The sequence goes on along the minus strand of NZ_JADYWL010000003.1, from coordinate 73,830 downwards.
ATCTAGCCGATGAATCCACAGGTAATCTAGATACGACAACGGCTGCTGAAGTGTTCAAGCTGTGTCGCAAAGTCAACCGTGAGCGTGATGTGTTGTTGGTTCCCCATGATCCACGTCTATCAGCATCCTGTGATGGGACTATCAATCTGATAGATGGTCTTATCGAAAGTGATTCTCTAAATGTTAATATATCTGAATCCTAATATCTCAAAGTAACGCTATATCACAAAGTAGCGCTACAAAAACTTTGCAAATATATCATCAATATACTTTTCTACTGCATTTGTATCATTCGTTACTTGCGAATAGGTTCTCAAGCCGATCATTTGAATTTGAAAATAACGAGCGAGTTCAGCGGCACTTTCATCTGTGTTAATTTCACCATCATCAATAGCTTGCTGAAAAACTTTAACAAAAGACGCTTCGACATTTTCTAGAATATTGGTCGCATGAGTCAGCAAGTCTGGACTGTCATTTTGTGTCAGCTCACTGATTGTTTTGACAATCATACACATGCCACTCGGGGTAGTACTTTTATTGCAAACAGTCACGCTGTGAATGAAGCGTTTTAGACCATCAAGCTTGGTTTTTTCTTGTGCAATACTATTAGCAAGGTTTGTAGCGCCTTGCTCAGCATAGCGATTTAATGCCTCTTTAAACAGGCTGTCTTTATTGCCGAAAGCAGCATAAATACTACCAGGACGCATATCAACCACATCTTGCAGATTTCTCATCGATGTAGCGTGATAGCCTTTTTCCCAATAGAGGTCTTTGGCTTTTTCGATTACGTCATCACGATTAAACTTCGCATGTGCACTCATAATTTTCACCTTAAAAGCGGTTGTCTTAGAACTATAGGCAAAGAAGTCTAAAATGGATACAAGGCATCCGACCGCAGATTGTACAAGTAGTACATCTAGGGAGGGTAACGCTGTAGCCATTTAGTGATTCTCTGACTATATAGCTTTATTAATTAGAAAACCAAGTAACACTATTATCGTTTGCATTGATAATGATGTCACTTGGTTTTTATGTGTTATCTGTATTCAAACTGATGTTTTAGTCAGAACAGACAGTTGTCAAAACAAATATTTATAGTCAATTCCCTATTTTAGACTAAATTGACTATGGTCAGAATAGATTTGGTAAGAAAATCTACTCTGGTTTTAGTGCTAATACATTATCAATATCTTGGGCGCTGTGACGATTCTCTAGTTGTTCCCATGTTTCGCCCCAAGTGCGGTTGACGATGCGGCCACGTTGTACGGCTGGTCTCGCTAACATCGCATTTGCCCAGCGCTGCACATTAGGGTATTCATTAACCTGCAAAAACTCTTGCGCATCGTACTGAGTACCCACGACTAGATTGCCATACCAAGGCCAAGTGGCAATATCAGCAATGCTGTATTCATCACCAGCGATAAACTCATTTTTTGCCAATTGTTTATCTAGTACATCCAACTGACGCTTGGTTTCCATCGTAAAGCGATTAATCGCATATTCGAATTTTTCAGGCGCATAAGCATAAAAGTGACCAAAACCACCACCCAAATATGGTGCAGAACCGTGTAACCAAAATAACCAGTTAAAAACTTTGGTACGTTCGCTACCTTTTTTAGGCAGCAACACGTCAAACTTCTCAGCAAGATAAACCAGAATAGAGGCAGATTCAAATACAGCTTCAGAATCTTCACCACTTTGATCAACCAAAGCTGGAATTTTCGAGTTAGGGTTAACGTCTACAAACCCTGATCCGAACTGGTCACCTTCGCCAATCTGAATCATATGGGCATCATATTCTGCCGCTTTGCCTAGTGCCAATAACTCTTCTAGCATAATCGTTACTTTTTGGCCATTAGGAGTAGCGATAGAATACAGTTGTAGCGCATGCTCGCCTACTGGTAGCGCTTGCTCATGAGTAGCGCCTGAAACGGGACGATTGACACTGGCCCATTTGCCGCCACTCTCTGCGTCATGTGTCCAGACTTTTGGTGGTACGTATTGATCTGTCATTTTTATAACCCCTAGCGCTATTCTGCGTCTTTTGCGAAGTTTTGTGGGTATAGTGCACGTGCAGCGACTTCATCAAAATCTGACTTAAACTCAACACCTTTAGCGATATTTCGTGCTTTTTCTACCGCAGGGCGAGCGTTAATGCTAGCAAACCAGCGCTTGAGGTTAGGATAATTATCTAAGCCAGATTCGCCTAATATAAACGCGGCCTTATCAACCCAGCCCCATGCTGAAATATCAGCGATAGAGTAGTCATCACCTACCAAATACTCACGACCTTCCATGTGCTTGTCTAGCACTTCATAATGACGCTCTGCTTCGCGAAGATAGCGATTGATGGCATAAGGAATTTTTTCTGGCGCTTTATGACTAAAGTGTACTGATTGACCAGAAAAAGGACCCAGACCCGTTGCTAAAAACATCAGCCATGACAACATCTCACCGCGGTCTTCTGGCGCGCCTGCTAACTGGCCTGTTTTTTCAGCCAAATACATCAAAATAGCCGTTGAATCAAAGACACGTTTGCCATCATCTTCGAGAGCGGGCGTTTTACCATTAGGATTGATGGCGCGGTATTCAGGCGTATGTTGTTCACCTTTCATCGTATCTATTGGTACTAACTCATATGGTAAGCCTGTCTCCATAAGATATAGAGCGACTTTCAGAGGGTTAGGGGTCTGGTGAAAATAGAATTTAAGCATTATCTTATCCTTATGATATTGAAGTAGGGGTTATAGGTCTAAACGGGTTTAAGTTATATAAATATCGTTTTGTCAGAGCCACTATAAACAAAAATGAACGACCGTTCAAGTTTATTTGTAGTAGTTCGTTATCTCACGATTCAGAGTAAGAGCAAAAAGGGTTTTCGTTAAGCTGATTTTTGTGGACGTAACAAAAGGGAAAGTCCAAGCGCGACAAAAGCCGCGATACCAGACACCATATAACTGATGCTAAAGTCCCCAGTAACTTCTGCGAGATAGCCTGCTGCCACTGGCCCGAGAGCCTGTCCACCTGAAAAGGCAAAAGTCAGTGCCGCAAGTGCACTTGCTGCCGCTGCAGGACCGAAATAGTCGCCCGCCGAGGCAGCCATAATGACAGGTATACTCCACACCACTAAGCCAAACAGGATAATTGACAAATACAGTCCTGAATGCCAATCAGTTAGCCCGACCAAGAGATAAGCAATCGCAAGGAAAACAAAGGCTAAGGCGAGACCAAGGCGTCTGCCAATGTGGTCAGAAATCCAGCCAAACAACATACCTGAGAAGATGCTAAGCAGTCCAATCCATGCCCAAATACCGCCCGCAGTCGCTTCACTCAATTGGTAGGAGCCAACCATGCTGGTGACGATAAAGGTCACGTAAACCATATAAGTAGCACCATAAATGGCGAAGATGATACCTAGATGCACGAGCAATTTAATGTTGCTGCGTTCTAGCTTTTTCTTGTTTTTCACAGGCAGAGTAGGTGCGCGCCCAAAAGGGTTTTGACTGACATCGTCTGGATGATTTCGAATCAACGTAAAAGTAAGACAAGCCACCACAATGTTGATAACGGCAAAAATTAGCCAACCAGTCTGCCAAGACAGTAAATTAGAGAAGGGTAAAAGTTTGGGTACGACAAAGCCTGATAGAATAATGCCAAACCCAGGACCAGCCATGACCAGTCCTAAAGCAAGCCCACGGTGCGAAGGGAAAAACCAATGCGACATGACGCTCATCATCGGTAAGACCACGCCGCCGCTACCGATACCCGTCAGCACATAGAGTGCGCAGAGTATAGGAAAACTGGTGGTAAAAGCCATACCGAGCATCGAGACAGCGATCAAGAACAGACTGCCTGTCGCCGTAGCTCGAGTACCAAAACGAGGTAGAATGAACGGACTTAAAAGCACTGCAACGAGATAGCCTATCAGGTTGGTGAATCCCAATATGCCACTTTGAGTGTAATTTAATCCCAAAGAAGATGACATGGATGGTAGCAACATGCCAAATGCGAATCGTCCTAACCCAAGTCCACAGAACATTGCCACAGAGCCTGTCGCAGCGACTATCCAAGCATAATGTAACTTGTCCAGCTTAAGAGGCGCGGTGCTATCCTGATTTTCTTGATCTTGATCTTGATCTTGATCTTGATCTTGATTGTCTTGTTGAATCATTCCATCAGCCATCACGAACCTCCAACAAGTCGAAAGTTCTTAATAGCCATCGTAGCTGTATTTAGACCGAAGGCAACGACTTCCTTGTGTTTAATATTATTCATTTCACACGCATCCTTTTGTGCTTAATCCCTGTCAGTATTTCATTGACTATGTTTATGGCCTAACCATATTGATAGTCTAAGCATACTTATGTCCAATAAAAATCAGTATAGCCTCACCTGAACGTTCGTTCAATGGATGTTTAAGTAAATAGCTAAAATGATTCTGTAGTTAACATTAAAGAAAATGCCAGCTCACTTACGTGGCTGGCATTTTGACTACTATTTTTAACATCGTCTTTTAGTTAGCCGAGTCTTCTGCTCAATTCAGGAAAGCGCTTAATCATAAATAACATCAGTAGCAGTGCTACAACGGCAATAGCTGCACCGACGTATCCAACACTTGATAGTGAAATATGGGTTACGGCATAACCACCGAATAGCGCACCAGTGCCAATACCCAAATTGATAATGCCGGAAAACATCGACATCAGCATGTCTTGCGCATTGACATCGACCATAATGACTTTGGCTTGCATTGAGATAATGAGCAGCATAAGTGCCGCGCCCCAAAGTAAAGCAATAAAGCTGAGCGCCCATACGGATGTCACTGCTAGCAATAGCGTAAGCATAGACACGAGCATCAGTATCGTCGATATCAGCATCAGTCTGGTATTGAACCTATTGCCCCAACGACTAAATATCACGCTGCCTATAATCCCCGCTATACCAAATAGCAGTAATACAAGCGTTGCGGAGTTTTCACTGATTGAGCCAACGTGGCGCATGAAAGGTTCGATATAAGAGTAAGCTGTATAGTGTGCGGTAAAAACAAGCAGAATAAGCAAGTATAAGCAGACCAATAATGGGTTTTTGAGCAGCTCTGGAATCTTTCTAAAAGACCCTTCAAACATGCTAGGTAGTGTTGGTAATAGTCTCGCTTGTAGTACAAATACGATAAAAGCAACCACGCCAATACCGCCAAACGTCGCACGCCAACCAAACCATTGACCAATTAATCGCCCTAAAGGCACACCTAGTACCATCGCCAATGAGGTGCCCGTCGCAAGCACGCTAAGTGCCAGAGCTTTCCTACCTTCAGGCGCGACACGTATAGCGATCGCTGCCGTGATTGACCAAAATATCGCATGGGATAAAGCAATCCCGACTCGGCTGATGAGCAGTACATCAAAACTCCATGCAAACACGGATAGCACGTGACTGGCAATGAACACCGCAAAAAGCCCCAAGAGCAAACGTTTACGCTCAAAACGACTGGTCAGCAGCATCAGTGGCAATGACATGGCCGCGACAATCCAAGCATAGAGTGTCAGCATCCAGCCAGTCTCTGCTGTAGTGATAGAGAAGTCTTGGGCAATGTCGCTCAATAGGGCGACGGGGACGAATTCTGTGGTATTCATAATAAAGGCACTGACGCCCATCAAAAATACTTGGAAATACTGAGTCCGGCGAGCATCAGAGCTCGCCTCAATGTTGTGTTTCATAAGATCCAATACAAAGAAGGTGCTAATGCAAAATGATTAGCCAATAGTAGAGTAAAAATTCTGGTAACAGAAGAATAGCGAGGCAAGATACCAAGTCAAAAGCATTAGTTAAAGGGCTTTTTTGATAAGGATTGTTAATTAGCTGTTCATTCGAAGGGTTTGAAGCACATGATATGAATCTTTATATTCCGTCTGTAAGTAAGACTTGAGTCTATGGCTGGTTAGATTAACGCTTGCTGATAGACGGTCTGAAGCTCACTAAAATTGGCTGCTTGTTGTAAGTGCTCTAGAGTGGTGAGCTTCATTGAGTTTTTGAAATCACGCAAGGGTACATTATCAATCTTATCTCTTATGGTTAGAGGCTTGCCTAGCTTAAATAAGTAGTATAATTTCGTATCATTAGCGCTGCTCTTACCAGCTTGTTCAGCAGTTATCACCCTTCTAGGGACAAGAGTAACATTCGCAATTGGCCATAATTTGCTTATTTGTTTACTCGTTGGCTGAGCATCATTGGTCGTAGCAATGGCTAAATAGCGTATTTCATTGACGATATGTTGTTTGTATTTATCTAAAAATGTAGTTTGAGGTAAGTGATACCACTGAGCGGTACTGTGTTCAAAACCATCAATATACTCTTTATGACGTCCTGCTTTTGGCGCTAGCGCAATGGTCAAGGTCAAATCTGGATAGAGTATTTGCTCCATACCTGAATATGGTATACGTGCGGCTTCTTGCAAATACAAACGTTCTTCGAGCTGATGATTATGCTTAGTAACTTTATCAACCTGATAGTTATTAGCTTGATAAGCGACAGCCTTGCTGTTCACCTCGTTCTTTCTTAACTTATTATTTATCAACTCGATAGTGGTTGATTGGGTATTATTAGATTGAGTGCTGATGCCTGTACCAATCTGTTGGCGAAGAAAATCTAATAGCCAATAATGTCCATTGCTGATTTTTGAGTCCAGCTGTAGGGGGCTTGGTAATAGAGCAAATGCACCGATACTGACTTCGTCAATGGAGTTTAGATAAGGGTTATTGGTATTTACTTGATCAAAATAACCTGGGTATAGCGCAAATGCACCAAATATTGGACGGCTTTTTTGAGTTCTAGCTGTTTCTTTATTGGTGACTTCTTCATTAAGAGCATTTTTATCTCGTTCAATACGAATCAGCGCATCACGATAACGGTGCATTTGATTAATAGCATCATCCGGCACAAAATCCATAGTATCAATATTTTGTTCAAGGTCATCATAGCGACTTTTAAGTGTCTTAATACGGTATTTGGCATCGAATAACCAAATAAAGCGTTTGTTGTTTGGCAGAATAACTTCTAAGACAATATCAGGCTTTTGGCTAACCGAGTAAGTCCGAATGTCTTTGGTGGTTTTATTAAATGGTGGTTCGTGTGCTAGCCTTGCTGTAATACCATCATTACGCTCAAACTCAAATGCACCAGCGAAGCCATCTTGGAGCTGATATTCAAAAAAGTCTTTAAGCTTTAACGCTTGCTTACTGGTAGCTACTTCTTTAAAGCCCAACTCATCTATCAAGATATTTCTGAGGGTTAAAAAGCACCAGACTTCATAGATTTCTGCGACAGACTTCATAGAGATGCTAGATTGGTTGTCAAAGACATCTAGGTAAAGCTTTAAATCTTGCCAAATGCGATATACAGAGCTGTAGCCGACTTTTTGCTGCAATACCAATGATTCACGGTTGCGACCATTATAATCACCCACATCAGTCATAAAGCTTTGTTTCAACGTTTTTTGTAGCGGTTGTTGCCATTGATGCAGCTCATCTAAGAATGTATCAGATAGCCGTTGCTTATCTGGCACTGCATTGCTTTGCCTAAGTTTATATTCAAAGTCAGCCAGTCGTTTCTTAGCGGTAGAGACCACCATTTTAATAAAGCGGTTCTCTGGCGTATCGACACTTAGCTGCTTTTTGGTGACCTGATAACGCTGCTTATGAAGACCATTCGCAAAGTCTTCTTTTATTTTTGCTCCCAGTCGTGCAGGTAGTTTGCCTTTTAGCCGTGCTGCTTTGTTATAAGAAGTATGAGATTGCAAGCGGCTATGCGGTGTTTGACTAATGACTTTTAGTGCATGGGTCAGTTGGTTACGTAAATGACTAAAATTAGCGAGCCAAAGTAGGGGGAACTGATGGCGTTGTTTGGTTTGTGCGCTATCTTGTTCAGTTTTTTCGACCAGACTAAAGCGCCATAGCGGAAATACGGTATCAATCGCTTGATACATCGCTGGCAAGTCATCGTGTAGACTCATCTTAGTGGGCAAAACTTCAAAGGCGATGTTGCTTTTATAGGTTTGGTTTGATTTGTCGTAATTGAGGGGCAGGCGCAACCAACCGACATTATTTGCGGTATTGATAGTGCCTGTCAGATGCGCAGGCATTCGAGAGCGAGACTGACTAAATCGAAAGCTCTCATTAATTAAATGGCTACGATGGGTTAGATAAGCTTGCTCAACGTCACTAATATTATTGTTACTGTCCGTAGCTTGGCTTCCAATTGCTTGATTAGACTCATCTACGCCAGTTTCATCAAGGCGCTTATTATTCAAAAAAATCCATTCAAAGTGGTATTGGATATTTTCAAAGAAAATAAAATCACCCAACTCAAGCGCTTCTACCAATCCAGAATGAGTGAAGATACCTTTTATTTCTATGGGCTGATCCATAAAGGTAGCTTCAGTAATGGCTAAGGGCGGAGAGAAACGTATGATAGGTTGCCCAGCACTATGATTGCTGATAGCTCGGCGTTTAGCCAAAGTCGCCTCATAAGTCGCTTGGCGTTTGCTGACATCGTTACACCAAATCGACAGCTCAAAATCAGCGGTTTGTATCCTTAATAGATCTGGCATTACCACTCCATTCGTTCAGCTATGTCTATTTTTAAGGCCAAAAACTGGTGAAACCTGAACGCTCTAGGCGCTGCTGCATCCAAGCCAATTTAGCCTTGCTACGACAATTGATAGACAAAATGCTACCATCTGCATTTTTGCGATATAAGTCAGGACGCTGTTTATTCGTATCATTCGTGGTAGACCAAATATCAGATAGCGCTTGCTGTAAGATAACAGCTAATTCTGTGAGTAATGATTCCTCATTGCTAACAGTGGCTTCATTTATAAGCGCTAACTTGTCGTAATCGCCTTCAATACGAGGCAATACCTTACACATCATAAAGTCATCCCAAACCGCTTGTAGCTGCAGCTCATCCGTAGGTCGGGCGCTAATAACAGCTAGTAGTAGCTCGTTGAGCGCTCTAAAAGCCAGTTTAAATGGGGTATTGTCCAATACTTTATTGATTGATTTTAGAAAATTAACGCTCTTACTGCCATTACTATCTATATCTATTGCTGATAAGTTCTCGATAGTGGCTTGAGAGTCAATAGGGTAGCTCAAGGCGTTATGAGTGACTTTCGGTTCAAAGAAGTCATCAAATTCATTGGGGAAAAAATCTCCAAAGTCAAAACTCAAAGCACGGTCAATGACCTTACGTGAGAATCCATGGGTGGTTTCATCCATATTAACCGTACCTGCAACGATTAAGTTAAACGGCAGACTTAAACCATGCTTACAGAATAACTCCCACTCTCTGTCGTATTTACCATCTTCAAAACCTAATGCATTACGCAACTCGTTTTTATTTTTGTCTTTTAGCTGGTCAATAGTCGCTGACTTCAAAAGAGGGTCGCAGCGATAATCAAAACTGTCATTATCATGCCATTGCCACTCACGAGTTTCTAAAATGGATAGATAATCAGCAAAGTACTGCTCGACAGGGGCTAAGTTCATTTCATCCAAACATAGCCAGTAAGGTCGCACTTTATTAAGCTCGTCTTTGTTGCCAGTTACGGTGAGTCGACAGTCATCATTAACTGTTAGCTTAAGATCTGCATCGATAATTGCTCGCCATGCTTTGGCAATGAATTGCAGCACATCAGTGGTGATGTATTCGGCGTTACCATCTCTACCTAAGCGTGATATATAACCAAGTATGTCACTAGGTTCATGCCAGTCAGGACGTACGGAAGTGAGGCAGTAAGTATCATTAAGGCTACCTGTGGCTTTGGCTTGCTCACGGACAAAACGAGTTTTACCAGTACCGGAGATACCAGCTAATAGTAGGAAAGGTTTGGATAGGGGTGTCACATCGTTAGGAAGAGATTTTTGCTCTTCTTGTGATACTTGGATTAGTACATAACATTCGTTCTCTTTAAGGATTTTATAATCATCATATAGCTCATTAAATATGGTAACTAATGTCTGTATATCTAATCGAGAGTCAGTGCCATCTGTCCACTGATTAGATAGATAGTATAAATCTGTTCCTACTTTGATAGGTTCGGCAAAGAAACGTAATTTATCTCCTCGCTTTAGCTCGTTTTCAGGGATAGGTTCATCTGATCTTTTAAAAATGGATGTTAGTCGCTGACCATTGAGCTCAATATTATAGCTTCTTGAGTTTGGGTTTTTTTCTATTAAGTATTGGAAGAGAGATGATTCAAGTTGATTGTTAGTCAAAAATACTAGTAGTTCAAAGACAAATTTTCCGATTGTTTTTTCCGAGAAAACTGATGTAGTATTATTAGCTGAGATCAATGAGTGAGCATACGTTTCATCACTTACATCAATTAGCTCACCTAGTGGATGAATTTCACCATCCATCCACTGTAATACTTTATTTCTAGAATTATTCCGACCTTGATTAGGCTTCATATATCCTACATGAGGCAGGCTTGCTATTACTGTCTCAATGATGGTTCTATCATTACCACTAGATCGTAATACAGTATCTACATGAATAGGATTCCCATCTTTTAATCTGTTTATTACAGACTCAATGCGGTCCCACTTTATTGTGATCCTACCTTCATCTCTTGCTACATTAATTCTACCGCCATCAGCCCAGTCAATACTTTCAATAATGACAGTTTTAGATCTAGAGATATAATTAAGCTCTTTACCTATTAAATTATCTAACCATTGCTTTATTTGGCCTTTTTCTATTTCTGACAGCATGATTTATTCATCCAAATAATCTTTTATAGTTGAGGCGATACCATATGAAAATAAGAAGGGTACACCATTACCTATAGTCTTAAACATAGCGCTAAGAGTCATAGTTTGGGGTAGTTCAAACTCTTTGGGTAAAGATTGAATTGATAAAGCTTCTGCTGCTGATAGCCTTCTTGCTTTAAAAGGATGTAAATGAACTTCGTTATTTCCGTACGCTGCTGTTGGTGAGTATCTGAATCTGTGCAAGCGTTTGTAAGATTTTTTTGAAGTATCACCTTCGTCTATAACTAAGAATTTAGCTAGGCCAGCTCTAGGAGTAAAATGTGCTTCTGCATTTGGATGATTTGGTACATCATTCTTATCAAACCAATGTTGTACTGTTAGTTCTTTTGGAACTCCTGCCGGTATAGTAGGTTGGTTTTCGAATGGATTTCTATCAGGCCAATCGTAACTTGATATATCTTCTTTAGAATATTTCATATGGCTTTCCCATGGAAAAGCGCTTTTGTTTTTAACAAGATCAGCCTTACAGCCAAAAAGGATTATTCGATCTCTATCTTGTGCTACGCCGTACTCTAGAGAGTTAATGAGCCTATCTTGTAAGACATAACCTTCAGCTAAGAGTTCTGTTTTTAAGCCGTCATAAAACTCTCTATGTTTTTTAGTACGCCATAAGCCTTTTACGTTTTCAAAAACGAACCAATCCGGTTGGAATTTTTTTATACAATCTATATACGATTTTGATAGTTTACCGTTTTCACCGTCTTTTCCTTTATTTTTACCGCCTACTGAAAAATCAGGGCATGGAGGCCCGCCAATAAAGCCAACTAGCTTGCCTGTCTTTTTCTCTTTATTCACACTTTCTTTCAGTAAATGCTCACCATTATCATGTAAGAACTCATCAATAGACTCTACATGATAGCCGTATCTGGGCTGTGGAATTTCCATAATATTACGGCTATGCTTATAAGCAGATATGAAAGACTTGTCGATTTCGTTAACAAAAACAACTTCAAAACCAGCCTTTTCAAAACCCAAATCTAAAAACCCAGCACCGGAAAAAAACGAAAACACCACACTATTCAAGATAACCACCTACAATTATTAGTATTGAAAATTAAGTAAAATATAAAAACAAACTGTGGGGATCCATTGATATTACTAGACTTCTCATATTATTTGCTAATTGCCTAGCATTGGATAACCGTCTGATAATTTCTTGAGACTAAGACCCCATTTCTGAGCGATATTATATAGTATCTAAACGCTTAACTATGAGCTATCTAGTCACATTATTTTTTTAGCTAATCACTGTGATTTTTTACGGTTTGTGCTGGGCTAAAGCATCAGTTTAAGGACTAACCGCTTATGGCATAGACTTCTGCTAAAGTAGAGAAAATAGCTATAAGCGACATCAGCTGTCGTATTATATCAACATCCATCTATACAGACAGTATCACCCTTGCTACTATATAAGCACATCGTGGGTTTAACGCTACTTCCAGCACGATGAAAAACAACCACTGGTAAAACGCACAACACCTTATTACTCTGCAACTTTCAGCAAAGTAACTGCGCTTTTACCTTTATAAGTACAGTTAAATTAGCCAGAGTATAAGGACACCTCTCATGACTCATTCTAGTCAATATACAAACACATTGCAGGCTTTAATCCTACAGCGCATTGAGCAAAAAAACTTATCATACGCTCAAATTTTCCAGTCTATGAGCTATCAGAAGATGGTTAAAACCCAAACTAAAGCTATAAAGCGTCTAGAGCATGTCTTATTGTCGACAGAATTAGGCCTGACCAAAACCAGTTATGATTTTAAATACTCATCTGCTGAGTTTATTCATGCTTTGTGCGAAGTGTTGGATATTGATAAAAGTGAGTATTTGGCACACGTACAACAATTGGAGCGATACGCTCACAAGGTGCTCAGTGTTACTATGCCAATCGTCTATGCGGATGTAATTTTTAGTGATGATTTCTACCCTTCATTTATGAGTATGATGGCGGTTTCTAAGTTTACGAGAATAGGATTGGACGATAAGGTGCGCCTACTGGATAGATGCCAACAGCGACAAGTGATTGACCAGTTGATTAGAGCGCATTATACGACTATGACAGGGAATATCCCATTTGATGGGATTATCAATGGCTATCGAGTGTCGTTTAACAATGATGATGGTCAGCAGGAGTACCTTTATATTCTCGCTGATTTTGCTTAGCGGCTCTCACGGTAGACACGCATAAGCTCGGAGCATGGTGAGTAACTATTAAGCGAAGCCAGGCGATATCAGTTGTCGCAAACGATAGCAAAACCCTTTATTTTTAGATAGGTTTATACTATAGTTATTGAGTCAGGCAAAAATAACAGGGCAAACAGTTAATCCTCGGGGCGCAACGCTTCACTTCTTAACTGAGTTGTCTTTAACACAATATTTTAGTTATGTTATTTTCGTTAAATTCTATGCTTCTTCGCCTGCACAAACCCAAAAACCATATTTATTAATAAACAAAAAACCTAGCAGAAAAAAGCTCGTTGGCGTTGCAAAAAAATTGGCAATGCGACAATGAAAAGCTGTGACTAAAAAATATAAATACATAAAAATTGCTACTTTACCAAGCCTATTCACTCTCTTAACTTTGTAGGTAATGACGTCATTTAAACAAAATGGCGAACAAACTCGGCTGGCTTAAAATTGGTATTCAGAATGTAGTAAACAAGAAAAATAATGCGACAAGCAAACCAAAATTAAAACAATAAGGAGATGACAATGACCAAGTTAACGTATCAATTTGAGCAAAAACGTATGGATGATTTTCAATGGTCAAGTGGCTCAAAACTTTCTGGGACAACGGCGCTAGCGAGTGATGAGAAAGATCGAGTGCGAAAAATGCCATTGTTTTATCTCGAAACGGTTGCTATAGACAGTTATGAAGATGATGTTTACTTCGTTAATAATACCGAGGAGACGCTTAGATGGGTAGCGCCATTCAAACCGTATCGAAGCATAGAGGAAGCAAAGGCCACGTTGGGCGATGGCAGTGATGAAAATTTGAATAATGTGAAGCTTTATAGTGGTGACATCGATAGTTTATACACGGACATACTTCCCAAGCAGGGCGTGCGTATTGGCAGTGTTGATATTATGTATGACAGTGATGCGCTAATGCAGTGGTTCATGCATGTGCCTTATAAGGGGCCAAATACTCAGTATGCGATTTGGCGTTTTAATGTGGTAGAGAAGGGTGGTATTAAGGGATCCTATCCATTGTTGTGGGAGGATTTTAGCAAGCCCTCACACATGGTTAGTGCTGATTGTTTATTTGAGCGAGCTGATATGCCAATTGAGGCCAGTGTATATAAAGAACGCTGTGAGCTGTTAGAGAGCTTTATTGGTTCATTTGGTGTCTCAAATGCCATATTCGTATTGGCCATTAATGATGTGCTCTATCGTTATGCTGTGGGTTGGAGTGCGCCCTATAGCGAGTCGGATATACAGGCACAAGACATTGCGATGAAACTAAAAGAACAGGTGCCAAAAGATGCAGAAGCGGTGAGAACCATCGTTCAATCGGTTTATGATTTTTGGTTTGGTAAAGGTTTTGCGAAAAATATCTCAGTGCAAGCTTGTGGGGAGATTTTAAGCTTGTACCAAGCGCAGGTTGCCAATCAAAGCACACTCTAAATCACAAATAAGCCAGTAGAGTAAAACTAAACAATAATTAAAAAAGGAGAACCTTATGATGTTTCCTATCGAAAATAACGACACATTTTTACTATTTTTTCACGGCCTTGATTCAAGCAATGAGACCTGTAAATATACCTGTATCATGCGTGAGCCAAAATGCTGTCAAACGGTAAATTATCGAGAGAATTTTGCAGAAATATTTGAGATTTATGATGTATTGATTCGCGAGAAAATGAAACATTATCCACGAGTGGTATTGGCAGGGCATTCGCTTGGCGGCTGGTTTGCCAATCATTTTGCTCATAAATATAACTTGCGGGTATTATTGATTGCGCCCTGTATCTATCCTATTGAGGTCTTAGCCGATCGTATTCCAGTAGTGGCTGATATGAAGCTGTCGTTCCCCACATCTAACACTGAGATGGTGCGGGTTATGGTAGAAGTAGATGATGAAAGTCTTGATGTGGCAGTCGCTAGACGAACCTTAGTGAATCTACCTGACAGCTGGGAAGTCGATTATTTCGAAGGAGGCCATCATTGTATCGCCCGTAGCAGTGATATCTGGTATCACTTAACTCATTTGTGCGAAGATCCCATCGTTTGGATGGATGAGCCAACATATCATGGTGAGGACTGATCTGACAGCAAGGACAGTCAAAAAAATTAGAGCGGCTAATGGACAAATAAACCGCTAAAAATAATTTATTGACATTAAAGACGATCGGTCATAATATCTATGCATGACAATGATTAAGCCAAAAGCCCGTCGAGGGCGTCCACCTAATATTGAACGAGAGTTTACGGATACCCGTGAAGCTCTTTTGAGATCTGGGATGGAAATGCTAACAGAGCAAGGTTTTGCGACTACTGGTATCGATGCCATACTCAAACGTATCAATGTACCTAAAGGTTCCTTCTACAATTATTTCAAAAACAAAGAAGCATTTGGACAGGAAGTGTTGCAGCAATATGCATTATATTTTGCTCGCAAGCTAGATTATTGTCTTTTGAATGATCAAGTATCTCCTATGAGGCGCATCAGTGACTTCGTTGAGGATGCTAAATCGGGAATGATCAAGCACGAATTTCGACGTGGCTGCTTGGTAGGTAACTTAGGCCAAGAGATTGTCGTGTTGCCTGAGAGTTTTCGTTGTGAGTTAGACAACATATTGCTTGATTGGCAGGAGCGTTTAGCGGTTTGCTTGCGTCTTGCGGTACAACAAGGACAAATACCTTCTAATAGTGATTGTGATGAGCTTGCTGCTTTCTTTTGGATTGGTTGGGAAGGTGCGGTTTTGCGTGCCAAGTTGGTACAAGACGTCAGTCCATTAGATACCTTTTTCCGAGGATTTGCAGCAGGGATACAGAAGTAATTTTTTTATCTATATTTTTAGACGACCGGTCTAAATTATTTTTTACTCATTTATAGACGATTGGTCTAAATAGGAGCTACTATGTTTAAAGCAATATTAATTGAAAAAAATGATGATGTTTATCAGTCTAGTCTGACTGAGATACAGGACACGCAGTTGCCTGAGGGTGATGTCACGGTTCGTGTGGCATTTAGCACGCTCAATTACAAGGACGGACTAGCCATCACTGGTCGTAGTCCTGTGGTACGTCAATTTCCAATGGTTCCAGGTATAGATTTAGCGGGTACCGTCGAAGTGAGCAACCATCCTCGCTATACAGCTGGTGACAAAGTATTGTTGAATGGTTGGAGTGTGGGTGAGAAGTATTGGGGCGGTCTGTCACAGAAAGCCAGATTGAATGGTGACTGGCTTATCCCGCTCCCTGAATCGATGACTGAACGTCAGGCGATGGCAATTGGCACAGCAGGATACACAGCGATGCTTTGTCTAATCGCATTGGAGCGTCATGGACTGACACCAGAGCGTGGTGAAGTGTTGGTGACTGGTGCTAATGGCGGCGTGGGTAGCTTTGCCATCGCACTTTTGGCAAACCAAGGTTACTCTGTCACAGCCTCTACGGGACGTCTAGAGGAGTCGGAGTACTTAAAAAGCCTTGGTGCAACGACTATCATTGATCGTGCCGAACTGAGTAGTCCGGGCCGCGCACTTGGTAAAGAGAGATGGGCCGCTGCAATTGATTCTGTTGGCAGTCATACGCTTGCCAATGTTTGTGCCAGTATATGTGAAGATGGTTTAGTCGCTACTTGTGGATTGGCTCAAGGCATGGATTTCCCTGCTACTGTTGCGCCATTTATTTTGCGCGGTGTGAGTTTGCTTGGTATCAATAGCGTGACGCGACCTTATGATGAGCGTATAGAGGCATGGAAACGCTTGAGTACGAGTCTGGATATGACACAGTTGGATGCTATCACAAGAGAGATTGGTCTAAGCGAAGTCATTCCGACAGCAAGTGAGTTGTTGGATGGCAAAATTCGTGGTCGCATAGTCGTTGATGTAAATCGTTAAGACATAGGTGATATGCTTAATGCTTTAACACTAGCGTTTCCATACTAATACTTAGCTTCGTACTAGCATATAAACAGGCGACTTATAGAAATACCGAAAGCTGAGTGTTTAAAGTGAAAAACAATTATTCACAAACAGGCACACACATCGGTATTTATTTTTTATCATTTAATATGCTATCATTATTGCGTTGTCTATCGTGGGTTTAACAGTTTTGTCATCACCGACTATTTTTGTAATAGCAGTGGTGCGCAAACCTTGCAACTTCCAGCACGATATAAAAGAACTCTGGTAAAGCGCATGAGCCTGTACTCCGACATCCTCATTTGTGCCTGATTTTATTTGCCCATATTGGCTTATATCATACTTTTTTGTCGGAGTTACAGGAGTCTAAGGTGTTTAATCTCATGAGCCACGTTGCTAACCAATCTAAATATATTCGTCGTTATCATCCACATCATCTTTTAGCGCAATACGTGATCAATCAAATAGACACGCTTGAGCTGCGTTCGCAAGCTATTATCAAAAAGATGGGTTATCCGCAAAAGCATACCATTCCTGCGTGTGAGCGCCTGCGTCATGTATTGTCGAGCAAGTTCCTTGGGCTTGATGGCAGCTATATTGATAAATATTTCACCGCTGATGAATTTTTAGCGACGCTATTTTCAGTGCTCGATATACCTTATGAACCCTTTGCAGATGATATTGCTCAAATCAAACACGACTTAGTCAATCCTCCAAAGTCTCTATGGAAATATAGTTTACGAGCAGAGATAGATTTTGAGTTTGTGAATGCCAATTGGATGGTTCGTTGCGGAGTATCACGTTTGGCTCATATACGTCTACCCAATGATTTTGCTGAAATGAATAAAGTAAAACGCACCTCGATCGTAAAAGACGCTATCTATGATCATTATCAGCAGTATGTGAGTGGTTTGCCTTATGATGGTGTGATAAAAGGCTACCGATTGATTGCTGAGCAGAATAATGAGGTAATTGAGAACATAGCGTATGGATTGCCAAAATCTAGCAATGTTTGAATATAAAGACTTCTATAGTATTAGTGATTCAACGATTAGAAAGTATTAGGTGTTGTAAAACAAAAAAGTCCCTATTCAAATGAATAGGGACTTTTTTGGGTCTATATTTTAAATCTATAACCAGTGCAAAGAAAATTATATATAGTCAAAGAAATCTAAAGCTATTGAAAATAGTCTCAGACACACAAAGAAAAACCGTCAAACGCTTTTTGCGTCAGACGGTTTTATAAGATTTTCAATGCAGTAGTTTTACACCCTAGAATTTACATTTCAATCCCTAATGACAGACTTATTTAAAATGCACCGCTAAGGCCGACGAATAAACTGGTTGATTTATCATCCTCACCTTGTGAATGGGTCACCCCAGCATTAGCATTTAGCTGACCAAAGTTTTTAGATAATCCAAGAGTCATGCCGAGGCTGTCATCATCAGTTTCTATCATTGGTGTGCTAAAGCTAATATTAGACAACGTGTTTAACCGTGCGGTGACGGCGTCACGATTGTCACTCAGTTGTTTTTGGTAATAAATATCACCGAACACGTTTAGATTTTCCATGACATTATGATTGGCTTTAACCCCAAGCTTGCCATAAGTGGTTGTATATTTTTGCTCATCGAATTGCATGGCAATTCCAGAGTTTTCTTGTTCTTCAAGTTCACTAATTTTTACACGGCTAGCGGTTGCACCAACATACGGAGTGATAGCCACGCTGCTGACTTGCATTGGGTAGCCTGCCTGCACGTTGGCGTAAAAACGTTTACCATCAGCATTGGATTTAAATTCTTGCTTATTGCTGCCCAGTGTGACGGCGCGCGTGACATCGACATCCATATTACCAAAGCCAATGGCACCGTTGATTTGTATGCCACCAAAATTGTCTAGCGTATTGCTATGGTAGACACCAAACCCTACTTCATCCAGCTCAATATTGCTTAAACCAGTAGAAACACCTGAGTCATCAAATTCTTTTTGGGTAATATTGCCATATAAGCCAGTGACTGCATTTGCTGAGTTGGGGTGAGCAAAGTCTACGCCGAACAGTACTTGTGTATTGTTGTCACTATCAAATCCTGCGATGTCTTGATTTTCAAATTCTCCTACAGCCCATAACGTGCGGTCAGGCTTTTGCTCGCTGCTTTGAATTTGATTAACGTGTGATTGTAAACGATCATTGGTCGCTAGTCCTGTGGTAGTCGCAATATGTGGTAGGACACCGATTAGGCTAGGTGCTGTGACAACTGCATTGGCGTAGTCAGCAATCAGTTGGTGGGCACTGCCTGTCGGATGGATGCCATCGGCAAAAAAGTAGGTTTCATTAGCATCTGTGGCGACTAAGTCGCTTGATCCACAGGTGAGCGAGCTGTCTGTAGTACAAGCAGGTGTTGTGATATTGGTAAAGCCGTAGGCGGTAGGATTGTCTGCGACCTCTTGCAATAAGCTAAAGGTATCAAGCGGTATGATATTTGCGCCAGTCGTCTCAGCACCAATATACATGGATTGGTTATAAAGGTTGGTAATGTAAGTGCTTTGCGCTTGTGCTGCAGCCCCTTGTTCTATGGCTCTAGGTGTGAGGCCAACATCAGGAATATTCGGTACTAAAATATAGTTTGCACCATTGCTTTGTAGCGTTGCTATGGTTTCGACTTGACTGTTTACTGCTGATGTAATGATGGTCGCAGCATTGTCAGAATCTTCTGCCGCGGCAAGTAAGTCATTTGCACCTGCCCAGACCACATACAGTCCATTAGGGTCAACCTGATTACTGGCAATGTAGTTGTTGACTTGGGTGTTGGCCGAGGCCACAGGAATACCAAAAGCAGTAACATCTTCGCCCGCTCTTGCGCCGCCAATGGCATAGTTATTCCCTGTTTGGCTGCCATCATAAGTATTGGCAACAGCAGTTGTACCCAGTTGTTCAGCGAATGAGGTGGCCCATGTATTGTCAGGGTTGGTTGTGAACTGACCTGATTCTCCTAGTCCAAAGATACCTTGGGTAAGAGGGCTAAAATAACCACCATCCGTTAAGCTGTCACCAAAAAATGTCACGCTACTATAGTCATTAGCATGAGCGAGTCCGGCCGTACATAGTGTAATGGCTAGTATGCTCTGAGTAAGGGTTTTTAGAGTAGGGCGTTTAATAACAGCATGAGGTGTATGATGAGGCATATCGACTTCCTTGTCGTAAATATGGCGGGATTATTAACCGATTGTAACTACTTTTTAAAAACCTAGCAATCTATTTGACTGTAGAGTCCTGTCTTATTTACCGGGTCTTGTTAGACTTGAAGTAGGTATGCTCTCAAAAATCTAAGCCATATTTAACGCTAGGGAACTTTGAAATGTCACTCGTTCATACTTGCGGTCGCTATCAGTATTGTATAATTGATTCAGTTTAAAAGAGAGTCAAGGCAACCGAGTGCAGATATATGTGATACTTCAAGCGAGGCTAACGCTGTCACTCTTTTGTAGAGGATTGACTATAAAGTAGCTGCTTTGTCGATGATGATTTATCATGAGCAGACATTATGGATTATTTATATAAAAGCAAATCATGATTTTCATTAGTAACACTATCCGGTTCAATGACCACGAAGTAGAGATTAGCGCCATACGTGCGCAAGGTGCTGGCGGGCAAAACGTCAATAAAGTCTCTTCTGCCATTCATCTGCGTTTTGACATTAATGCCTCAAGTCTTAGCGCTACGCAAAAAGAGCGTCTATTGGCCAGTAACGATAATCGCATTAGCAAAGAAGGCGTGTTTGTGTTGAAAGCGCAGCAATTTCGCACTCAAGAAAGAAATAAGGCAGATGCTATTGAACGCCTTCAACAATTTATCATACAAGCCACTTCTATCAGCAAAAACCGAAAGCCTACTAGACCTAGCAGAAACGCCAAGCGTAAACGTATGGATAAGAAAACCCAGCGAGGTAAAACCAAGGCGCTGCGAGGTAAAGTAGACTTTTAGCATACTAAAATCATCTCTATTTTGAGCAGCATATATATCTAAAATTGTCTGAATAAGAGACAATACGCCCATAGATTTTAAGGCACTGCGACATTGAAAGTAGTAGTGCGCTAAAAGGCTATTACAAATGAGTAATAGCACACATTTAACAACGTTAATCCAAATAAAAAAGGCAGTTCTGAATGACCAGTGATAATCCGTTTAACTTTTTACCCTTGCAGCCTATCGGCAGGAATGAGACTAATAGTGCTAATGCCTATGCTCCTGAAGACATGATTAAGATATACGAGCAGCAGTTTCTCATTCAAGTGCCTGAAGAGCAGCTGACTGAGTTTTTGCCAGCACTAAAAAGATTTTATGACATTGATAATAATACGTTAGACGTCAGTGCTATCATTTTTGAGGCCATCGCGGAATCCAGTATCATTTACAACCACAAAATCAAAGTAGGCGAATATCAAATACTAGGCGGATTGATAGAAGAAGCGATTGAATATGATGAAGACAATAAAAATGAAGAAGGTGTCGAAGAAGATATCCAAGCTTACACATTAGAATGTAAACGTGATTTTTTCATCAATGATGTAGAGATACCTTATCATTTCAATTTGTTTATTTATGGTGATGGCTATTCTACGTTAACAAAAAAAGAAAGCTTGTTAGAAAAAATGTATTGGTTCGTTAGAGGTAGATTCGAAGAGCATCTATTGGATGACGCTGAAGATAATGAAAGCTTAGAATCTATCAATGAGCAGCTAGCCAGCTTAGGCATTCGTGAAATGGATCTGTCGACTATAGATGGGATAGTTAACTATGTAGAAGACAACATCATAGATGATGCGATGGTCGAGGCATTGAACAAGTTATTAGATGATGCCGAGTAGTATGAAAGGTAAGCCTATAAACTAGGCTGTCGCGGCACATTGCACATTGCACATTGCACATTCTATATGAGCTGTGTCTAAGGCGTGTTGAGCATTCACCGATAGCTGCTATTAGGGCTATTATTGAACGTTCAATACGCCTTTATAGTGAGGGCATATGATAAGCTCATCAGGGTTTTAGTTGATGTAATCTAAAGAGTCTGTACTATTTATAGACGTTTATATAAGCGGGTGGCACTGCTAAAGTAAGCCAAATATTATTTTCTGCTTGATAAAACTTGCACCCATCTTCTTGCATTTTTTGACTATCAATATTTAATACAACAGATTTGCCATAACGCATGCCAACTTTTACAGCTGTCTCATAATCTGTTGCCAGATAAACATATTGCCTGTTTGAAAAATAGCATTGTCTAATAGCAGCGAGTAAAACAAATGATAAGACCAGTTATGCAGGATTCATCATCGCCATCAACTGAGTTTTGTCCTTTATAGTGATAAAGCCATAATGCATATCGATAAGGCTCTGTTTTTGCCACGATTGGATGATTTTATTGATGGTTTGTCTCGTAGTGCCTAGCATAAAACCAAGCTCTTCTTGCGATAAGCGCAGATCTATTTTGATATCATCTCCCATCTGCTTACCATAAATATCGATGAGCCCAATAAGCATGCTAGCCAGTCGCGCTGAGGTGTTGAGTGAAGTAGCATCGTCAATCCAATCAAATGCTCGGCGAATTCGTTGGCAAGTTATAAGTGCGAGGTGCTTGTATAAAATCGGATACGATTGCGCTGTCTGAATGACTAGGTTTCTAGGGATGGAGATTAGAGTCACTTTGTTAATCGTCCACGCATCATGGGTGCGAGGATTGTCATCTATGATAGATATCTCACCAAACCACTCGCCACTAGATAGATGCGCCAGTGTCATGGCATGCCCACTAGCGCTCACATTACACACTCTAATCGTACCCGACACAACAAAGTGTAGAGCGGCATCATCACCATCACCGATGGCATGAATCATTTGACCTTTTTGGTATACCTTTAGCACCGCATCGCCTGCCAGTAGCGGCTGCACAATGGCTGGTAGTTGACTAAACCATAGGTCGTTATTTAAATAATGATTAATATTCATAAGTGTAATGTTTTTGACAGATTTGGTTTTATAAAATGGTGTAAGGTAATCATTCGGGATATCTAAAACAGTAAAGGAATACACCATGCAAACAGCTATGCAAACCACTACATCAATGGATTCATCATCGAGTGTACACCATAATATGAGCGAACAAGAGTGGCAGATGCGAGTAAATCTTGCTGCCTGTTATCGAATGATTGCCTCTTATGGCTGGGACGATCTGGTATTCACTCATATCTCTGCCCGCGTGCCAGGCACTGAGGATGAGTTTTTAATCAATCCATACGGAATGTTATTCGAAGAGATTACAGCATCCAGTCTGGTCAAGGTCAATAAATCAGGCGAGAAAGTAGCACCATCAGAGTTCGACGTAAATCCAGCTGGATTTATCATTCATAGTGCTGTGCACGAAGCTCGCGAAGACGCGCACTGCGTCATTCATCTGCACACAAATGATGGCGTTGCCGTTTCAGCGCAAGAAAAAGGCCTACTGCCCATCTCGCAACAATCATTATTTCCGCTATCCAACTTGGCATATCACGATTATGAAGGCGTCGCATTAAACCCTGAAGAAAAAGTACGCTTGGTTGCCGACTTAGGCGATGCTCATTTCATGATTTTACGCAATCATGGTCTGCTTACTTGTGCCGATACGGTCGCCAATGCGTTTTTGTACATGTATATCATGCAAAGAGCTTGTGAGATTCAGATCAAAGCGCAGAGCGGCGGCGGTGCTTTGACGCCGATACCAGCTCAAATATTGGCAGGTATCCAAGCTGCATCAGAGCAAGTGACCCGAGGTGCGAATGGCGATATCGCATGGCCTGCGTTACTAAGAAAACTGCGCCGCACTGATCCATCATTTGAGGAGTAAGTCTCTAATGATAACTTTGGATGAGTGGCAACGGCAGGGGCAGTATGAATCCGTTCATGGGCACCAAATCTTTACTCGGTATGCAGGGGATAAAAGTGCGCCTGTATTGCTATTGATTCATGGTTACCCTAGTGCCAGTTGGGACTGGGAGGGCATGTGGGAGGCGCTAACCGAGCATTATTATGTCATCACCCTTGATATGCTGGGGTTTGGTTTGTCAGACAAACCCAAAAACGCGCGCTATCTAATCAGTGAGCAGGCCGATATTTATCAAGCGGTTTTAGAAAAGCTGGGCGTTAGTGATTATCATATATTAGCGCATGACTATGGTGATACGGTGGCTCAAGAGTTGCTAGCCAGACAAGTTGATGGTAGTACTGAGCGATACATTGCTAGCGTATGCTTCTTAAACGGTGGTCTATTCCCTGAGACGCACAAACCTATCTTGGTACAGAAGCTATTGCTATCGCCATTAGGCCCTCTGGTATCGAAGTTAATTAATAAACAGAAATTTGCAGGCAGTCTACAGCAGATATTTGGCCCTGACACGCAGCCTACGTCAGAGGTAATAGACACGCTATGGCAGTTGTTAAATCACAATAACGGATTGGCAGTGATGCATAAGTTGATTAACTATATTCCCCAACGCCAGCAGTACCGCGAGCGATGGGTAGGTGCCATTATCAACAGTACTGTACCTGTGAAATTGATTGCTGGTGCCAAAGATCCCATCTCAGGACAGCATATGATTGATCGTTATCGTCAGTTGATACCCGATGCTAATGTAACCAATATGCCTATGTTGGGTCACTATCCGCAGATAGAGGATGCAGCGGCAATCACAGCGGCCTATTTACAATTTAGAAGCAGCATTCTGTAAATACCGTTCAATCTAAAAAAGCAGAGCATCAAATGGTGCTCTGCTTTTTTTATTCTATTATCATTACTTGATTCTCAAGTGCAGATAAGTGATGAGCCGAGTTAGAAAAACGCATCACGGAATGAATAGCATAGGTCAAAGTGAGTTAGTTTCAAAAAACTGCCGAGACAAGCTTAATCTGTCGTAGATTTTCCAATGCTTATCTATTTTTTAAACCTTTGATATGATAAAGAAGTGATTTTGACGCCATTCTGGTTGACACAACTCTGGATATATTTCTAACTCTTCGCTCATCTCTCCTCAAAGGGACACTGAATTTCCTATATAATGAGAGCTATTTCGTTATTGATAATCCATTCAATTTAGGCTTTTTGAGCAAAAAAGCTTTTCCTCAGGTAAAACGGTGCTCTATGTTTAACGCTTCCTCGACTCGTTTGAATAAATACATCAGCGAAAGCGGTATCTGCTCCAGGCGAGATGCTGATCGCTTTATTGAACAAGGTAATGTGTATATTAATGGCAAGCGTGCTCAAGTAGGCGACCAAGTGGTTGCTGGAGATGCGGTAAAGGTCAATGGGCAGTTGATTGAGCCACGAGAGCCCGATGATTTTGTGTTTATCGTCTTGAATAAGCCGGTAGGTATTGTGAGCACCACAGAAAGCTCTGAGAAAAATAACATTGTCGATTTTGTGAGACATAGTTTACGTATTTTCCCGATTGGACGTTTGGATAAAGACTCCCAAGGGTTAATATTTTTGACCAATAATGGCGATCTGGTCAACAAGGTGCTACGTGCTGGTAATAACCATGAAAAAGAGTATCTGGTCACGGTCAATAAGCCGTTAACCGATAGTGTTATTGAAGGTTTGGCGGGCGGTGTGCCGATGCTCGGCAAGATGACGAAAAAATGCCCAGTGACTAAAGTAGCGCCTAATGTGTTTAACATCACGCTAGTTCAAGGTCTAAACCGTCAAATTCGCCGTATGTGTGAGCATTTTGGCTATGAAGTCGTGAAGCTTGAGCGTACACGGATTATGAATGTAAGTCTCAAGGGTACGCCCGTTGGAGACTGGCGAGACTTAACGCCAAAAGAGTTGTCTGTATTACTCAAATCTGTAGAAGACTCTTCTTCGCAAGACAGTAAGTCATCTAAGAAATCTAGTAATGCGCCACGAAAAAAACCTCGTACCGATGCTTCATCAAAGTCAAAATCGTCTTCAAAATCGGCAGGTGCAGCAAAGGGGCGTAACAAATATGCTAAGGATGATGCTAAAAAGCCAGCAGGTTCTAAAGGTAGAGATGGACGTCCTGCTGGTCGTGGTAAGCCGTCAGGGGGTAATGGTAAGTCTGGAGGCAATGGAAAACCTGCTACCAATGGTAGGCGTCCTTCGAAAGGTAGAGGGTCTAAGCGGTAGTAGTTTCGCGATCATAAGTTTTTAACGTGCGACTGCTTTATTCATTTTTTAAATGTCAGTAAGCTAAATAATTTTAACTTTGACCTTAACAGGATAATATTATGTTTAAAATAAAAGTAGAACGCATTGTCAAGAAACCGATTGATGAGGTATTTGAGGCACTGAGTGACCACGCCAGTTATGGCTCATTTAAAGCGGTGGGGGTTGCTAAGTTGGTGAATGAAGGTGACGAGGAGCGCAATGGCGTTGGGGCTTTACGTAGTATTCAAACGGGACCTGTTAAGTTTTGGGAGCGAATTACGGCGTTTGAGCGTCCTACTCACATGCAATACCAAATCGAAAAATCTAAACCTATAAAAATGCGACATGATAAAGGCGTCATTGATTTAAAAGACTTGGGTGATGGCACCACATACGTGACTTGGGTATCTGAGGGTCGATTGACTGTACCATTGCCATTAGTCGGTCGCCTATTTGACCGTCAAATGCAGAAACGAGGAACCATAGGGTTTAGTAGCATACTCAAATCTATAGAAAGCCACTAAATGTATTAATGTGCTAATTGATGACACGCCCTAGTGATGGCTTATTTTATTTGAGCCATCACTGTCAGCTTTAATCTGCTTTGTTCTTAGCAGCTTCAATCTCGTTAAAACGTGCTAACTGCTCTGGTGTGGCTTTTTGTTGATACTTCTCCTTCCACTCAGAGTAAGGCATGCCATACACAAGCTCGCGCGCATCCTCGTATTCGATTTCAATACCACGCTCTTCACCGGCAGCTTTATACCATTTGGATAGACAGTTACGACAAAAGTCGGCAAGGTTCATCAGTTCAATATTTTGTACATCTTTACGTTCATCTAAATGAGCCAATAAGCGACGAAATGCTGCGGCTTCTAATTCAATGTTTGATTCTAATTTTGCCATAATATTTTTCCTAATTATTAATGCTGTTACTGTTTTATAGAGGATTGATTATATAATCAAGAAGTCGATGTTGCTGTTAGGGTCTGTTGAACATTCAAATATTAGGGCTGCTGATTGCTAAAATTGCACCAAACTAGGCGCAAGCTGACGATAATGTCGAGACCTTAACTAGGATTGCAACAACGTTTGGGGTGATTTTAGCATCAGCCTTTCAGGGCAGTACTATTTTCTGCCAATATATGGCGAAATTATTTAACCTAGAATGACTAGGCGTCAAAAATTTCACTGCATATTGCCTAAAAAATAGTGACTGCCAGCACCACATTTGAATGTTCAACAGACCCTAATTGCACTAGCCTAGCTTATAAATAAAATCCTGCATAGTCAAAAAAAGTACGAAATGTCTGCGAATTGTCTATGCTATTTAATGAGATATTTGCTTTTCGTAGGGAGAGTAGTAATGAGGTCTAAATTTAAAACTTCTGTTATTTATAACGTGTTAATTCTGAGCTTGTCATTTGGTTTAACGTTATCAGCTGCTAATGCAGACCTTGCAACGACTCAAGCTATGGCGGAGCAAGGTAATGCGGATGCTCAATTTGAGCTTGGTGTTCTCTATCACGAAGGCAATGGTGTGGAGCAGGACTCTAATAGAGTGGTCGAATGGCTCACCAAAGCGGCCAATCAGGGACAAGCAAAGGCTCAATATGTTCTGGGCGCTATGCACTATTTTGGTAAAGATGTTAAACAAGATTATACCAAGGCTAGGGAGTGGTGGCAGAAGTCAGCTGAGCAAGGCTATGATGAAGCACAGTATAGCCTTGGCGTCATGTACAGTCATGGCGAAGGGGTTGCTCAAAGCGATAACCAAGCATTTAATTGGTATCAAAAAGCAGCTAAGCAAGGACATGCTGATGCTCAAAATAATCTTGCGGTCATGTATGAGAACGGCAGTGGCATGACTAAGGACTATGCCAAAGCAGTCATGTGGTATCAGAAGTCAGCAGCTCAAGGATTAACTGAAGCCGAATATAATCTGGCATGGATGTTCGAGAATGGCTATGGTGTAGATCAAGATTATAAGCAAGCGTTCAACTGGTATCTGAAAGCGGCTGAGCAAGGTGATGCCATGGCAGCATATGTCATCGGTATGATGTACAACTATGGCAGAGGGGTACAGCAGGATAAATCTCAAGCCGATATATGGCTCAATAAAGCTTGTGGGAGTGGGGTGCAAACGCGCTGCAATCAGTAACAACTGTTTTGTTAGACAGGTTTACATCATTGGGTATGTTTACTGTAGGCAATTAAAAATTTAACAGGCACCTTTAGTCGTGTATAGAGTCAAAGAACTCTAAGATAATGTTCGCTTGAATTGAGGACATGCCCTAGCAGCAAGGCACTCTTTTCCATTTACCCTCTACACGTTGTAAGGTGTCGTCGTCAAAGCGTGCCAGTTGCTTGTGCGGATAACGTGTTGCATAGCCTAAAACTGCCTCTAACGTTTTATTACGCACGAACTTTTTGCTGTGTGGATCATAAAGCCAGTAAATATATTTCTCACTGTGGTCACCTTCTGCGGCGTTCAATACCAGATCGAAATAGCCGTCGTAGTTCATGTCTACGTATCTGGTACTGTACGCAGATGCCTCAAACCCCGATAGCTGCTGCACCAGTTTTTTAGTGTCTTTATCAATGACATCTACTCGGGTAATAGTAGAGCGATACCAAAGGTCATTGTCAACGCCATAATATTTAAAAGAAAACTGTGGATAGGTTTTAATAGGAATCGCTGGCGTAAAGGTGGTTTTTTTGATTGTCGCTTTGCCCTCAGGATAG
This sequence comes from Psychrobacter sp. NZS113, assembly GCF_015864825.1. Lineage (GTDB taxonomy): Bacteria > Pseudomonadota > Gammaproteobacteria > Pseudomonadales > Moraxellaceae > Psychrobacter. The sequence goes on along the minus strand of NZ_JADYWL010000003.1, from coordinate 44,960 downwards.
TGGGTGACGGTTCCGACCAAAGTATTGCTGCGTAAATTTAGAGTGCCATCGATAGCATATTCTGGTGGCGCTTCTAAACCCACCTCTGGATCATATGATTTTAAGGTAATATTTAATCCTTTTTGAAACCCTTCGACTGAAACACCGTCATCCTTGTTTAGATAGAATAAAGTGCCATGCGGATTCCACACCCCGGAATATATCGTTAATAAAAACTTTCCATCATCTGAGCGCCAATCACGCTCGGCATAAGTGATGACGTCCGTAATTGGTTTGATAGGTTTTGTAATAATAGCTTTACTGATAGAAGGCGTTTTTATAGGCGTAGCTGCTTGAGTGTTAGGCATCGTAATCATTATTAGTGCTGGCAATAGTAATCCGCTCAAAGCACTTTTGAGTGTTATGTATCCGCATTTTAATCGAAGCATTAACATATCCTATTCTCTTATCAAACGTTTGTGTGGTGATACGTCTACATCTTAGTTGCCGATTGAATGAGAGCCACACATTGCGCTCACCTTCCTTGGGTGCACTGATTTTTTATTATAGCGCTGTTCAGCTGGTGTCACCGAGCATTTATTGTTAATAGAGTTGGTTTGGATTTTATGATTTAGGTATTTTTAATACGACTATAGGTTATTTGAGTTTGGGCTAAACGATAGGCAGATTGAACGCTGGATTGGTCGGCTCTTATCTCTGGTTATACGGTCAACAGTTCGACTCCTATATATCGCACCAATCACGATTTAATACTATTTTCAGGCTTGCAAAGCTTATTAGTCAATATAAGGTTAATTAAAGAAATGGCTCATTTGGATATACATGCTAAAGCAGAGATTGGCAAATCCTTAGCAGGGTTCACACTAGGTGAAAAACTGGAAAGCTTTTTGCCTTATGTCGATCAGAGTGTAGATGGAAATAAAGTTCCTTGGACTGTTTATTTAGCTTTAGAAAATACAGGTGTATTACTGTACGAGATACAGAATAAAAATGGATATAGAATATATTTTTCGGATCCTAAGCTGGAATTTGTATTTAATAAGCAAAGAACTTTATGCATTATTATTGCTGGTACTGGTTATCAAGGCGAAATATTTGAGGGTGGTATCAAAATTGGTAGCCGTATCGGTGATATAAAGCACCCTCTAGTTTTGGATGATACGGAAGATGTGCATTATTTAGCGGATGGTGCAGGACAGTTCATTGAAGGGATATATTTCGTAGCTGGGGGCTTAGAGCTTGAAGAAGATCCCGACTCCATCATAGAAGAAGTTAGGATTTATAATTATAACTTAATATAGTAACTATTCTGGTCTAGATAATATATTACTCAAATAATCTTGAACCGCTCAAACAGTACACCGTGGCGTACACTAGACTTGGTAAAGGCAGAGCAGTTGGACAAAGCTTTAGCGGGTACAACTAAAAAGATACACCTAGCCGATGCCGATGTATATCACCTCGATTTTACAGTCATTGGCAGTGGAGTCCATGACAGTCAAGTTGAAGGGGTTTGATAGCATAAGCGGATTACTTTAATACTGATAAAAGCTATGATTTAAAGGCATTTCATAGTAATAAAGCGGCAATGAATCGAATCATTGCCGCTTTATTGTTAAGCTATGACGTTACTTGGCTTTACTTTGATTTGTCACCAAGTTTATAAGCCAAGACATAATCACCAATGGTTGTACCAACTGAACCATGTCCACCAGCAACCAATAGTACCATTTGCTCACCTTTCGAGTTCAAATAAGTCATTGGTGTGGCTTGACCGCCTGCTGGAATACGAACATTCCATAGCACATCACCATTTTTCAGATCATAAGCTCGGAAGTTGTTTTCCGTCGCTGCTGATAAGAAGGCTACGCCGCCCTTAGTAATGATAGGACCACCGATACCAGGGACACCCAATTCCAGTTTGATAGGAATAGGAGACAAGTCTTGTACGGTACCGTTTTTACGCTGATAGGCGATATCACCTGTGGCCAGATTTGCACCTGCTATCGTGCCCCATGGTGGCTGCTGACAAGGAACACCTAGCGGCGATAAGAAAGGCCCAAGCTCAACCGCATAATCTGCGCCTTCGTTCCCATTGACCCCTTGCTCACCTTTGTTGGTTTCTGCATCACCCAATGTGTCTCTAGGAATGAGTTTTGAGGTAAATGCCAAGTATGTCGGCATACCAAACATCACACCATTCTCAGGATCGACCGCGATGCCGCCCCAGTTAAAGGTGCCGAAGTTACCAGGATAGATCAAACTACCATTGGTTGATGGTGGTGTATAGCGACCATCATAATTGAGCTGATTGAACTCAATACGGCACATCATTTGATCAATGAGACTGGCACCCCACATGTCCTTTTCAGTCAATGGTTCAGGCTCAAAGCTCAAGCCAGAGTAAGGCTGAGTCGGTGCTGCATGCTCTCCTGCTACTAGATACCCTTGCGGCGCATCACGTTCTTTAATCGGTACAATTGGCTCGCCAGTTGCACGGTTCAAGACATAGACGTCACCTTGTTTGGTCGGTACGACCAACGCAGGCTGGACACCATCAGCGGTATCTAAGTCAAGCAGTGTTGGCTGAGCAGGGGTGTCCATATCCCAAAGATCATGATGGACAAACTGCTGAACCCAGCGTACTTCACCTGTTTTGAGATCTAACGCGACCACAGATGTTGCATATTTTTCTTCAGCGGCATTTCGATAACTGCCGAGCTGATCAGGCGTACGATTGCCCATTGGGAAGTATGCCAATCCAAGCTCTTCATCGGCAGTGGCGATTGACCATGAGTTTGGTGAGCTGGTCTTATAAGTTTGGGTTGGGTCATTGACATCGAAAGGCGCTGTGTTTTCAGGATCGCCTGAGTCCCAGTTCCAAAGCAGCTCACCAGTATTGACATTATAAGCACGGATCACACCAGAAGGTGAGTTGACATCATAGTTATCGTTGACAGCACCAGCTACGATGATGGTATCACCGGCGATTACTGGTGGTGACGTCGAATAATAATACCCTGCTTGATTAAATGGCATGTTATGCATCAAATCTAGTGCACCATCATCACCAAAATCTTGGCAGCGTTGTCCAGTGTTTGGATCAAGTGCATATAATTTAGCATCAGAGGTTGGAATAAATATCTTGGCATCGCATTGTTTAGAGGCGTTTTCAAAAGTATTACCAGTGATTTTTTCAACCATCACATTGCTGGTGGCCGCCGCTTCATTAGTAATGGCGCTGTTATTGCTTGTTTCGTCATTAGCAAGGACAGGCGTCGTATCAGAGCCCGATTGACCAGCATAATAAGACACACCACGGCAAGTTTGATGCTGGCGTTGTAGGTTTTTCTCTACTTTTGGATCAAACGTCCATAGTGACTCACCAGAGTCAGCATCTAGTGCCATTACCCAATTGTGAGGCGTACATAGGTACAGCGCATTGCCAATTTTTAACGGCGTTGCTTGATAAGTGGTCTCGCCGACATCGTCAGGACCTTTGACATCACCTGTTTGGATTTGCCAAGCCAGCTCTAAATCTTTGACATTATCAGTGTTGATCTGAGTTAGAGGCGAGTAGCGTTGCCCATAGTCAGTACGACCATACGCGCTCCATTCACCATCTGGCGTTTTCTGGCCGTTTGATAGAGGATCACCAAGATTTGCAGCAGTATCGGTTGATGTTGCGTTTTGCTCGCCATCATCTGCGGCGCTCAAATCAAGCTCGCCCAATTTATCAGTGGCGTTGTTTGCCAAACTACCAAAAGAGAGCAACGCGCCTACGCCGACACTAGCAAGTAGTCCCCAATAATAAAGTGGGCTTTTCTTGTTCGTCTCTGTGGTCGTGTTTGTTGAAGTGCTAGTAGTGCTCGTCGATACGGGAGTCTTATGCCCACGCATCTTATTCGATACCCATGGCAATAGCATGAGCAAACCAAATATGAGCGGGAAACCAACTCGAGGTGCTAGTGCCCACCAGTAAAAGCCAGATTCCCAAAGTGCCCAGACAATGGTCACGACTATAAAGAGAGCATATAGCCCGTAAGCACTCCAATGTTTTTTGAACAATAAAAATGCTGTCGTTAGCATGATAACGCCAGCAAAGAGATAGTAAGGACTACCGCCTAAAGAGAGCAAATAAGCGCCACCGATAAGTAGAGGGGCGGCGAAAATTGCCATAATGATCGCTACGAGTTTTTCCATGAGCGGTATCACCTGTTTACAGAAAGTCAAATTGACATGCAGTGGTCGACACCCAGTAGCCATTAAACGTCTAGGCGTCCAGCAATACATGCATAAATAAAAAACAGAACGTTGGATGACGTTCTAGACTCTATTTTATCATTTGTGCATAAGTTCGGTAAAGGTGGGGTAAGCTGAGAGTAACGGTTCAGCAGGGTTTTTTAGTTGTTGAATTGTTTCTGACACAGTTACATGAAGTCGCGACTATACTGACATATTTCTGCATCATCACGTACTGCCATCAAGCGGTTAAATTCTGATAGTTCCTATTTTAATAGGCTAAAAATCTAGCTTGCCGTTTGCATAGCAGATATTGTGTATAGTATGTGCTTTATTGACTGTGGTATATGTCAAGATAATTATGGCCTGATTATTACCGTTAGACTGCGTGACTCAAATATCCCAAGCCAGTTTTTACAGATTTGACAGCAGGGGGCAGATTATAATACCATTAAGAATTCCCTTTCTTAATCTTACTTACTAAGTAGTGAGATCCTGTCGGAGTAACCTCATGCAGTGGACTAAACCAGCTTTTCAAGACATCCGTATCGGTTTCGAAATCACCATGTATTTTGAAGCACGCTAAAAACTAATAAACCTGCATACATTAAAAGCCCTAGATGACTAGGGCTTTTACTTTTTTAGCAATTTGGAAATATTGATCTATGTATATTCACGTTTTAGGCTCAGCAGCGGGCGGCGGCTTTCCGCAGTGGAATTGCAATTGCCATAATTGTCATGGTGTTCGTCAAGGCACGATTCAAGCAAAGACTCGTACCCAATCTTCGATTGCCATATCAGAAAATGGCATAGATTGGATTTTATTCAATGCGTCTCCTGATATACGCCAACAGTTATTTGAATTTAAGGCGGCACAGCCAGCACGTAACTTAAGAGATACTGGCATCACCAATGTGGTGTTGATGGACAGTCAGCTTGATCATACGACGGGGCTATTAACCCTGCGCGAAGGTTGCCCGATGCCTGTTTGGTGTACTGACATGGTCTATCAAGATCTCACGACAGGATTTCCTCTTTTTAACATGTTAAAGCACTGGAATGGTGGCCTGCAATATCATCAAATTGATCCAAAAAAGACCTTTAAGATTGAAGGCTTTGGCAATTTAGAGTTGACGCCTTTAGTTATTAGAAGCTCTGCACCGCCTTATTCCCCGCATCGCAATGATCCACATGACGGCGATAATATTGCGCTGATTGTGAAAGATTTAAAAACACAAAAACAACTCTTTTATGCGCCAGGTTTGGGCAAAATTGACAATGACGTTATGCAGATCATGAAAACCTCTGATTGCGTGATGATTGACGGCACCCTATGGACTGACAATGAGATGCAAGAATGCGGCGTCGGTACCAAAACTGGCCAAGACATGGGACATTTGCATATTAGTGGTGAAGACGGCTCGCTGAATTATTTAGATCAGTTAGACAACGCGCGTAAGGTGTTGATCCATATCAATAACACCAACCCAGTATTGGACGAACAATCTGAACAGGCTGCGACATTAAAACAACATGGTGTTGAAGTGGCGTTTGATGGTATGCAGATTGAGCTTTAAGACAAACGGTAAGGCGACGACAGCAATCGTAAGGTGAATGCAATGCAACAAGAAAAAACAGCACTTAGCCCAGAAGCGTTTGAACAAGCGATTATGGATAAAGGTCAGTATTATCATATTTATCACCCTTTTCATGTCATGATGCATGAAGGGCAGGCGACACAACAGCAAATCCAAGCGTGGGTCGCCAACCGATTTTATTATCAGATCAATATTCCATTGAAAGACGCGGCCATTATGGCAAATTGCCCCGATCAGCGCGTACGTCAAGAGTGGATTCAACGCATGATTGATCAAGATGGAGTATATCCTGATGGCGGCGGGCGTGAGGCGTGGTTAGGCCTAGCAGAAGCGGTTGGGCTGACTCGTGAGCAAGTAATATCTGAAGAGTTGGTGCTACCAGGTGTGCGTTTTGCCGTCGATGCTTACGTGAATTTCGCACGTCGTACCTCATGGAGAGAAGCTGCCAGTAGCTCACTTACAGAGCTATTTGCCCCGCAGATTCATCAGTCGCGTTTAGAGTCTTGGCCCAAGCATTATCCTTGGATTAAGGAAGAAGGTTATACCTATTTCCGCTCGCGCTTGAGTCAAGCGCGCCGCGATGTTGAGCATGGTCTGACCATCACACTCGACTCATTCAAAACGGCCGAGCAACAAGAGCGAATGTTAGAAATTCTACAGTTTAAACTCGATATCTTATGGACGATCTTGGATGCTTTAAGCTTAGCTTATGTTCATGACCAAGCCCCTTACCAAAGCGTCACCTCTGATAACGTCTGGCATAAAGGATTGTTCAAATGAGTATACCTGCTAGTTTACCTGAGCTGGATCAATCCATCGTACCGGTGTGGCGTCACGGTTATCGTTTTCAATTTGAGCCTGCTCAGAATGCGTATGTCTTACTATACCCTGAAGGCATGATCAAATTAAATGAGAGTGCCAGCATCATTGGGCAACATATTGATGGTCAAGCAACCATCGCTGATATTATCCAAAAGGTGCAAGCCATGTTTGGTGATATGCCTGAAATCGAGCAAGACATCATTGAATATATGCTGGTCGCCCAGCGTGAACATTGGATTGATTTAGTATGACCACACCAGTCGGGCTTCCGCTATGGCTACTTGCTGAGTTGACCTATCGTTGCCCATTACAATGCCCTTATTGCTCCAACCCCATTGATTATGCTCAGTATAAGCAGGAGCTGACGACCCAAGAATGGTTTGATGTGTTTGATCAGGCACGGCAAATGGGTGCGGTGCAACTGGGGTTTTCTGGTGGTGAGCCATTGGTGCGTCAGGACTTAGAAGAGTTGGTCGCTTATGCACATAACCAAGGTTTTTATACCAACTTAATCACCTCAGGCATGGGATTGAACGAAGCTAGGATTGCACATTTAAAAGAAGCTGGCCTTCAGCATATCCAGATCAGCTTTCAAGCCAGTGATCCAACGGTGAACAATGCCTTAGCAGGTTCAAAACATGCCTTTGAGCAAAAATACGAAATGTCACGTCTGGTCAAGCAATACGACTATCCAATGGTGCTCAACTTTGTGATTCATCGGCAAAACATCGATCAGATTGACCAGATTATCGAGCTGTGCTTAGAGCTGGAAGCCGACACGGTTGAGCTGGCTATTTGTCAGTTTTACGGCTGGGCGTTTGAAAATATAGAGGGTTTACTACCAACCAAAGCGCAAGTGGTTCGAGCCGAACGCATTACCAATGAATACCGCAAGCAAATTGAAGAACGTGGTATTAAATGCAAACTTATTTTTGTGGTGCCTGACTATTACGAAGAACGTCCGAAACCTTGCATGGATGGTTGGGGCAAGATTTTCTTAACAGTAGCACCTGATGGCACAGCGCTACCTTGTCATGCTGCCAGACAACTGCCAATACAGTTTCCTAATGTACGAGACACCCAGCTGTCAGATATTTGGTATGAGTCTGCGAGTTTTAATCAGTTTCGCGGTGATGACTGGATGCCCGACATCTGCCAAAGCTGCCCAGATAAAGAACACGATTACGGTGGCTGTCGTTGCCAAGCGTTTATGCTGACTGGAGATGCAAAAAACGCCGATCCTGTGTGTGGCAAATCACCTTATCATTATCTAATCGAGGAAGCGCGTATCAATAGCGAGACGCCTGTACCTTTTGAGGAATTGCGTTTTCGTAACCCTAAAAACTCTAAGCGGCTAAGCAACAAACAGCTGAATGAAGAACAACTGATACCTACTCGTACGGTAACGGATTGAATATGAACGCTCAACCTGTGATATTTGATGGACATAATGATCTGTTGACCCGCCTTTGGCTGAGTTCAGCTACCGATCCTGTGCATGATTTTATTTATGGCACGTTACCGGGACATTTAGATTTACAACGTTGCCGACAAGCGAATTGGATGGGCGGATTATTTTCTATTTTCCTGCCGCCCTACGCTTATGTGAAAAACAACCATCCTGAAAAACTATCTAATCCTACAAACTCAGACTTCACTCCGCAAGAAATCGTCGATATTTGCTGTGCGCAATTGAAACTGGCTCAGCAACTAGAGGCAAGATCTGACGGTCAGATTCAGATCTGCACCTCGTTAGAACAAATTCAGGCCTGTCAGCAGAATAAGCAACTGGCCATTGTATTGCATTTGGAAGGTGCTGAGTTTTTGGCCATACAGCCTGATCTGCTAGATGTGTTTTATGAGGCAGGACTCAGAAGCATTGGCCCACTATGGAATAGAAAGAGCCTCTTCGGTGATGGCTTAAATGCGTCTTTTCCGCATTCTCCAGATACGGGAGCTGGGCTCACGACTCAAGGCAAAGACCTCATTCTTAAGTGCAGTGAAAAGCATATGCTGATCGATGTGTCACATATGAATGAGCGTGCTTTTTGGGATACGTTAGAGATTATTAATCAGCCCATTGTCGCGACACATTCCAATGTTCACGCTTTATGTCAGCAAGCTAGAAATTTAACTGATCAGCAATTAGAAGCTGTTAAACAAAGCAATGGTATGGTTGGGGTGAACTTCGATGTTGCTTTTCTTCGTGCGGATGGGCAGCGCAATACGCAAACCTCACTTGACGTGATTGTCGATCACCTTGATTATCTGGTTGACCATATAGGCGAAGATCATGTTGGTTTTGGCTCTGATTTCGATGGTTGTTTATTACCTGATGGATTGTCAGATATCAGTCAACTCTCTATGCTAATTGAGCGGATGCAACAACGCCATTTCTCTGATCCATTGATTGAAAAGATCACGTCAAAAAATTGGTTTACTGTGCTTGATAAGATATGGGAATGATAGTTGATACGATCGAAAGTATGCTGACATTCAATCTTCCTCTCCTCATAAACAGTCTCTGAAAACTGCCTAAAATTTAGATCGCGACTGATACGAGCCTCCGCTCTATCAGCCAGTGGCTATTATCTCCTGTGCCCGTCCACTCTTTGGAAAGTAAGCAGCATAGTCAAAAATTCCTAGGGTTACTTTGCCTATGCTTTGGTTAGGTATGAGCTACGAGAGTAGTAGAGAAATTAGAACTTGGGTTGCGAGATAAAGGTACATGTACTCATATGAGCTATGCTGAAGAAACCGTACACCTAAACTTGGTAAACTAACGACTCGATTAGGAGTTTACCATGACCAAGAAAATCAGAACCTACAGTGCAGAATTCAAAGCCGAAGCTGTCAAGAAGATAGCGGATAATAACGGCAATATTTCAGCTACTGCAAAGCAATTTGGCATCGCCAAGCAAACGCTATCGAACTGGCATAACAAAGCTAATCAAGGCAAGCTTGAAGGAACTGAGCAGTATGATCCACAGCTTATGGCCGTGATGGAAGAGAACAAACGCCTCAAAAGACAGCTTAAAGTTGCCTAGGAGGAACGAGAGATATTAAAAAAGGCGACGGCGTACTTCGCCAATGAGGAACGTTAAAAAACAGTCTAGTAGACTGTCTTAGTGATGCAAGACGTAGGGCTATGCCCGCAGTAACAGCTAGTAAGGTACGCCTTTGTTGAAGACAACCAGTCCCTCTTAAGCATTACTACTATATGCGGTGTGCTAAAGATTAAGTATTTAAGCTACTACGACTGTCTGGCTGAGTCGCGATATCAGCGACCAGCAGATACATCGCGACCATTGCGAACTACTGGTGAAAGCCGCTCACAGTGAAATTCGTGAGCGCTATGGTGTTGAGCGACTACATGCAAAGCTAACCGAGCAAGGGCACGATATCAGCCAATATATGGTTCAACGTATTAAAGAAGAGCATGGTATGAAATGCCGTCGCCACAAACGTTTTAAAATCACTACTGACTCCAAATATAACAAGCTTTTCTATTCAAACATACTAAATCAGAAGTTTGATGCTAAGCGTCCTAATAAATTGTGGGTCAGTGACATCACCTATATTCGGACTGCTGAGGGTTAGTTATACTTAGCAGGAGTAAAAGATTTATACACCAAAGAGCTGATTGGCTACGCCATTAATGACCGCTGATTTAGTTTGCAAAGCACTTATGGCCATTAAGAGCAAACGTACAAGCCAAGGGCTGATTGTACATTCAGACAGAGGCAGTCAATACTGTAGACACGCGTATCACAAGATCATCAAGCAGCATCTGTTTATAGACTCAATGAGTGGTAAAGGCAAGTTTTTCGACAACGCTCCAATAGAAAGCTTCTGGGGCATGTTGAAGGTTGAAGAATGAGCTGGTATATCATCAAGACTATAAAACAAGGTTCATAGCCATCAACGATATCATCGGCTATATCGAGCTCTACTACATGAGGAGCTATTAGAAAAGCACTGTTTTGCAGCGACGCAAGATAAGAGCTGTGCTCGCAATGAAACGAGAATTCAAAAGGGGTTAGGCTATAGATCGTAAAGGCAGGTATGGTTTGACTTTTAACGTCAGGCTGCGTAACTAAAATCTCGCAAGTTTAGTTATACGGATTTGTCAGCATGAGTCAGTACTTACTAAACTAGGAGTTAGAGTTCGAAATATAGACTATGGATGATTAGGGTCAAGCTTCTAAGTTGTTGAGATAACTACAGTATGAACCGCCTTAACGCTAGCATTAGGGCGGTTCATTTTTTTTGATACATTTATCGGTTTTATAAATATTTATTATTAGGTTATGACAATAAGTTTAAATCTAATTACCAACTACCATCAGGTTTATAAATTTTACTAAGATTATTAGCTGAATTGACAATGGAAGGGGTTATATGTTCCTCGAAATACTCCAATGTAAATGCATGCACTGGAAAACTAACAGAAAGCGAATATACAATTTTGTTAGATGATAAATCTTTAACTGGAGCAGTACAAGCAACCATGTCATTATTGAACTTTTGCCAGCTAGTAAGGTGGCTTTTTCCTCGAGCTTGATCTACTAATTTTAATAGTTCATCAATATTAGTAGGAGTTGCGTCAGAATAAACTTTCCAATCTGAGAAATTATGAAATCTTCTTTCTATCTCTTCGTTCGGTAAATCACTCAATAACATTTGTCCAATAACTGTTGCATAAGCAGGCCACCTCAATCCAGGTAATATATTTGATATAAAACTGCTCAAAGGTTGGATATTCTGTAAATTGACGATCTCTGTTCCATCTAACGTAAAGAGGTGTACAGCAGTACCAGTATCATCTCTCAATTTCTCCATGACAGCATAAGCTTCGTGCTTGAATGAGATAGATGTTAAATACGAATGAGATAAATCAACCACTTTAATGTCTAACATGTAGTTTTTATTACTGTCTTTTTTAATATAACCCATTTGCTCTAAAGTAAACAGAAGTCTGTAAGCGCTAGACTTATTTATTCCTAATTCCGCTGCTACTTCTGATAATGACATCTCAACAATCTCACTATTATTGAACAACTCCATCAACAAAAGCCCGTTTTTTAGGCTGTTTACCATATATTTATCATTAGGTAATGATTCAGACATTATATCGATCTCGAAAAATTAATTAGAAATATTCTATCATATAAGGTGATTTATCTTGTAGTCCACACACAAGACTTCGATACGAAATGGGTAGTGTTTAGTAACTTAATTAATCATCATATCTATATAAACCTTTATTGTTCTTCTTAATGTTGGAGATAGTAGTCCTGTTTAATCAATTCTGTGCAAAGGTTACCGAGATTGTATTGTCTACTGATTAGAATGGTTAATTCATCAAACCATGCTATGGAGGGCGTCTGTTCTAGATCATTTATTCAAATTATTATTTTTAGTTTTAGATAAAAATAATAATACGCTTGTCTCTTTTACGGTTTTGCTAGTTCCTTATTATCCTCAAACTTTGTATCCCTTTTCTTATGCTTTCTTGCTATTGAAATTCTGCTTGCCTTTCTTTTTTATATTAAATAATCATAAATATTTTATAAACGATAACCTTAGAAATACGGCTATTTTTTATTTAAGTATTTGATTATAAGTGTATTTACTGGTTATAAATCCTGTTTGTTTTCATTTCATATGCGGTTGACAACAGTAGAAAATATAACTATATTAAGTTTTACACATTAAACATAGTTTTATATACAAAACTAAGGACGATTTACATGGACTGGTTACCAATATGCGATCTATCAGATATCAATGAAGATGAACCTAAATCTGTAGAAGTAAACGGCAAGAAGATTGGGATTTTTCAAATTGAGGACGCTTATTTTGCATTAGAAAATATATGTCCACATGCTTATGCTTTGTTGACTGACGGTTTTATTGAAGATGAGACAGTAGAGTGTCCGTTGCATGAGGCTATTTTTGACATCAAAAGTGGCAAGTTATTGAGTGGACCTGCTGATCGAAATCTATGTACCTACGCTTTAAAAATCGAAGCAGACAAAATATACCTTCAAGATAAAGTCTAAAGAGGGCCTAGAAGTTAGGATCATAAAGGAGAAGAGTGATGCAGCAATATAACGAAAGCTTGATCCGTTGGAAGCAACATAGTCCTAGTAAGGATGCAGGTATAAACAACATTCAAATGCCAGGACAGCCAACGCTCATGGTCTGGCAAACACGCGATCACGAGCCGACAGACTATGAATTGTCTTTGGCAAAAAATCTAATCATGGCGTTTTCATCTGGTGCTGAAACTGTAGAAGATGTTGTCAGCGCTCTCAATATGCAAGGCATGCTCCATGGAGATGGAAATGCGTTTACCACTGAGTCATTTGAACGAGAAATGGCACGGTTGGGTTACTAAAAATCATCAAGTAGGGAGTACAAGGCGATGAGACAGTTTCAGTCATTAGAAGAGTATTTGTCATTAGGACTTAGGAATCGCTGGCATCCAGTCCTATCTTCTTGGGAAATAGAAGCGAATCCAATTGGTATCACTCGTTTGGGTGAAAACTTAGTGCTGTGGAGAGATGAAGAAGGCGAAGTTCATGCATTAGAAGATAGATGTCCGCATCGTGGTGCCAGACTGTCGTTAGGTTGGAATTTAGGTAATAAGGTTGCCTGCTGGTATCACGGCGTAGAAGTGGATAAGACGGGCACGGTCATCGATGTCCCTGCGGTTAACGATTGCCCAATGAAAGGTCAGGCTTGCGTGCGTACTTATCCAGTACAAGAGTCAAATGGTGCCATATTTGTCTGGTTTGGTTTAGAAGATGGTCAAACGCCAACGCCACTTGAGTTGCCAGAGCAGCTAGCAAGTGATGATTGGAGTAGCTTTTTGTGCATGGCTGATTGGGAAGTTAACTATCAGTACGCCGTTGATAACGTCATGGATCCCATGCACGGTGCTTTCTTACATGCTACCTCTCATTCTATGGCAGAAGGAGATAAACAGTCTGATATGGAGTTTAGACGGACTGAAGACGGTTTTATATTCGAAAAAACAGGTCAAAAAGGCGTGAATTTTGACTGGGTAGAATATGGCGACACTGGCAGCCCTTGGTTAAGACTGTCTATTCCTTATAAGAAAGATTTTGGCCCAGGCGGTGTGTTTTGGATTGTCGGTTTTGCCACTCCTATTGATGAGAATCACACGCGTGTCTTCTTTTGGCGCTGCCGTGAAGTACAAGGCTGGCAGCGCGACACATGGCGCTTTATGTACCGCGCACATCTTGAAAAATTGCACTGGGATGTCTTAGAGCAAGACAGAATCATTTTGGAGAATCTGGCACCCAATGCTCAGGCTCATGAATTTTTGTATCAGCATGACGTAGGTCTTGCGCGTTTAAGACGAATCTTCCAAAAAGAAGGTAAAAAACAATTCAATCAGTTGCAAATATTAAAAGCGTCTAAAGAAGAGCAAGCCAGTGTTTAACGGTTAGTGTTCTCAAGCGTGGTTTATCAATCTAAAGGGAGTTTGAGCACAAATGAGCAATCTATTATCAGACAAAAGAATTGTGATATCGGGCGCAGCCCGCGGGCTGGGACTATCTTTTGCCATCGCTTGTGCTAAGCAAGGAGCAGACGTGATTATGTTAGATATCTTAGAAAGTGAGGTTCAAAATCAAGCCAATATATTAAAAGAGCAAGGCTTCAAGGCAAATGCTTGGCAGATAGATTTGGCAGATGCGCCAAACATTAAATCGACAGTTGACAGCTTGATCGCCCAAAACGATAAGATTGACGGGTTGATAAATTGTGGGGCATTGGCGACTGGCGTCGGTGGCAAAAGTATGATGGATTATGATGAGGAACTTTGGGATCGTGTGATGCAGATCAATGTAAAGGGCACGTGGTTATTAAGCAAGGCGTTAACACCCTATCTCAAGACATCTAAAGCAGGAAAAATTGTCAATATTGCCTCAGATACCGCGCTTTGGGGTGCACCAAACTTGATGGCTTATACCGCAAGTAAAGGTGCCATCATCTCTATGACTCGCTCCATGGCGCGTGAGCTTGGTGTAGACAATATCTGTGTCAATTGTATTTTACCCGGTCTTACCATCGTTGAAGCAACCGCTTATGTACCACAGCAACGCCACGACCATTATGTCAATGGACGCGCGCTCAACAGAAAGCAATATCCAGAAGACATAGATGGCACAGCAGTATATCTCTTGTCCGATTTGGCGTCATTTGTCACAGGTCAAAATATCCCAGTAAATGGTGGCTTTGTATTTAACTAGGAAGCTTGCGTCACAGCGAGTGACCAAAGCATTCCAATAAGGATTTCACATGATAAACGGAATTAAAACCTTAAAATTCGGTGTTGAAGACCGAAAAAAATGTCAGAACTTTGCAATTGATTTTGGGTTAGAAGAAGTCAGCTCAGACATAGAAGGCACGACAAAATTTAGCATGGACAACGGTAGTGCCATTTATGTCTACGACAAAGATGACACCAGATTGCCGCCTGCTTTTGAAGACGGCTCGACGCTAAGAGAAGTGACTTGGGCAGTCGATGATCAAGAGAGTCTTAACACGCTAAAGGATCGCTTACAAGGTGTCGATGGTTATAAAGCAGAGACAGATATGTTGTATTGCCGTGATCCAAATGGGCTGACGTTGTCTTTTGAAATCAGTGTCATGCAAACCAGTCTCGATAAAGCAAGCGCGGGTATCAATCAGTATGGTTCTATTAATAGAATCAATGAAGCCAGTCCAGTGTATGAAAAAGCAGCACCATTAGGCGTCGGTCATGTTGTCCTCTTTAGTCCCAATCTTGTAGCGGCACAAACATTTTACGAAGATAAATTGGGCTTTTATCTATCAGATGCTTATAACAATCGAGGGGCATTTTTACGGTGCTCCGCGGAAGGCTGGCACCACAATCTGTTTTTATTAAAGCTGCCTCACAGAGATGCGTCTGGGTTAAACCATGTGGCCTTTATTGTTAGAGACATACATGAGGTCATTGGCGGCGGTCTGCACATGAACCGAAAAAAATGGGATTCGTTTATCGGGCCTGGTCGCCATCCTGTTTCTTCTGCGTACTTTTGGTATGTGCATTCACCATTTGGCGGGGCATTTGAATACTACACTAACGACGATTACTTAACGCCTGAATGGCAAGCTCGTCATTATGATTATTCACTTGATTTGTTTACAGAGTGGGCAGTCGAGGGCGGTATTGATGATACTACGAGACGGCAAATCAATAACATGTAAAGGCAAATCTTCTTTATATGTAAAGGAGTCGAATATCAATCAGGAGATTTACCATGGATAAGGTAGTCGTAGTTGGGGCGGGTCAGGCTGCTATATGGACGGCAAAGACGCTAAGATCAGAAGGTTACACAGGTAGCATCACGATCATAGGTGATGAAAAGTATGCCTTTTATGAACGGCCTCCTTTGTCGAAGCAGGTGTTACTGGGTGAAGTTGTTCATGAGTCCTTAAAGATATTTAAAGACGAAGTTGTGGCAGAGCTTAACATTGAGCTCTTAAAGCCAGTCAAAGTAACTCACATCGATCGTCAAAATAAAACGGTCTATACCAACACTGACCAAACAATTACATATGACAAGCTGTTGATTGCCACTGGTAGTAAGGCAAAAATTCCTGTCAAAAAGTGGTCTACTTTTCATAATGTCGTTAGCCTACGCAATATTGAAGACAGTCTTCTCATAGAAGAAAAGCTCAATAATGTGGATAAAGTTGGCATCATTGGTGGCGGTTGGATCGGTCTGGAAGTTGCTGCTTCTTTATCCAAAAGAAATATCGACGTCACTGTCTATGAAATGAACGATCGATTATGTACCAGAAGCGTGAGTCAAGCGGTTTCAGATTATCTGTTAAAACTTCACAAGCAACATGGCGTCCATATCAAACTATCCTGTAAAAAAATCGACCTGAATAAATCCGACGTGAATCAAAGCATCAATGTTCGAATCGACAATGATGACGATATTGTCACCTATGATTTGGTCTTTTTAGGTACAGGCGCGCATATCAATAAAGAAATAGCTGAGATGTCAGGTCTAGATACAAGTGATGGTATTGTCGTTGATGAGTATTGCCAAACTAATGATCCCGATGTCTATGCCGCAGGCGATGTGGCGATTCATCCCAACTTGGGATTTTGCATTCAGTCTTGGTCAAATGCTCAGCATCAAGGTGTCATCGCTGCTCAATCTATGCTTGATCAAAAGATTGCTTATGAAGAGACACCATGGTTATGGTCGGATCAATACGATAAAAACATCCAAATATTGGGCTCCCCCGTTGATATCGATGACTGTCAACTAGTTATTAGAGCTGATGATTCAAATGACGACTGCTTTTTTTATCTCGATGATGAGAAAAAACTACGTTATTTAGTCGCTGTCAATAACAACAAAATTGTCAAAATAGCAAAGCGATGGATTAAAGCAGAATTGCCACTTGATCCAGAGGTTTTAAAAGACAACTCATTCAATCTTATGAAGATAAAACCTAAATAGTTATTCACTGAAGATAAGGATTTTAATCACTCAGTACTATTTTTTGTAGATGAAAGACGCTTTTAATAACCGATTTGAGTGGCATTCAATCACTGATTTAGTCATCAAATTTTAAGTCAATTATCAAGGATAACGGAAATGGATACAACCGTAGATAATGTCGATGCTGTAGGTGTACAAAGAAATAGACCGGGTGGTTTTAAATACTGGTTGCCCGCCATTGTATTGATGATAACGGTGATACTGGCTTTTTTTGATAAAATTAGTATTGCCGTCCTTTTTTCAGATCCTGCTTTTTTATCTGATTTTGGTATTGCAGGGGATAAAACTAAACTTGGTTGGTTGATGAGTATCTTCTTATTGGCCTATGGTCTCTCATCTGTGTTTCTAAGCTTTGTAGGTGATATCTTCGGTCCAAAAAAGATACTTCTATGTGGTATCGCCAGTTGGGGCGTGTTGATGTTCTTAATGGGTACGACCAATAGTTTCTATATGCTTTTATTCTATCGCGTATTACTCGGCATAGCTGAAGGGCCGTTATTGGCTTTATGTTATAGCATCGTCAAGCAAAATTATACGGAATCCGAGCAGGCACGTGCGTCTACCTTATTCTTATTGGGTACACCGCTGGGTGCGGCGCTTGGATTTCCGTTAACCGCTCTTATCCTGCAAAACTACCACTGGGAAGCCACTTTCTTCTTCATGTCGTTCATCACCATATTCCTATTCATCATCGTATTCTTTGGCTTAAAGGGTATTACGTATGTGAAAGCGAATAGAAAGAGTGTTGACCATAAAACGAACTTCACAACACTGTTAAGTAGTAAGCCATTTTGGTTGGTTACCTTCTTTAATGTCGGGACGTTGGCCTACCTATGGGGTCTAAACAGCTGGATACCGACTTACCTAATAGAAGCAAAAGGTTTTGATTTAAAGCAGTTTGGCAGCTTATCTATGATTCCATTCTTAGCCATGCTTATTGGCGAGATTATTGGTGCATTTAACTCAGACAGGTTTCCAAATAAGAGAGCGTTACAAGTCTTTGGCGGACTATTTGGCGCAGGGATTACGATGTTTTTATTGATTTATCAAGAAGGTGTAGTGAATGTTCTCATCTTCATGTCTGCCAGTGCTTTTTTATGGGGCTTCAATGTTTCAGCGATTTTCGCTTTGCTTGCTAACACGACGGCAAAAGAAGTGGCGACAACAGCAGGCGGCATCTTTAATGGATTTGGGAATTTCGGTAGTGCCTTAGCACCCGTTATCATCGGCTATATCGTTGTTTATACAGGCAATATTGACTACGGAATTATGTTTTTAGCAGGTGTGGCTATCGTATCCTCTTTCTTCTTATTGCCATTGCTTAAGAAATACTAGATTTAAAAAGAAAGAGCGTAAACAGCACAAAATTTTTTTAAATCAACCGATTAAATAGTGAGTGAAACCACAAGGAGTGCAGTTATGAATACTAAAAATACTGAAACTTGGAAAAGACCAGAAGGCAGTACGCTAAAAGATTGGATATCAACCCGTGTTGCAAGATTTGAAAATCGCGAAT
Organism: Psychrobacter sp. NZS113; assembly: GCF_015864825.1. Lineage (GTDB taxonomy): Bacteria > Pseudomonadota > Gammaproteobacteria > Pseudomonadales > Moraxellaceae > Psychrobacter. The sequence goes on along the minus strand of NZ_JADYWL010000003.1, from coordinate 26,199 downwards.
ACGACTTTAGCGCACTGAAGTTTCAAGCAGATTTTGATCCTAAATACAGACGCGCTCAAATGCGTTATATGGGAACAGGGGCGACCGGTATTTCTGGGGATACCAATACGGTGCCAGCTGAAAACTTTACCTTTTCGACAATGCTGTTACCAGCAGGGTGTGAAGGCCCGCCACATGTGCACACCGATGCTGAAGAGGTTTTCTTTATGCTGCGCGGCTCTATTGAGTTGACGGTAGAAGAGAACGGTGAAGAAACCTCTTTGGTTTTGAATTATAGAGATTTGATCTCGATACCGCCCAATGTGTACAGAGGGCTTCGCAATCATACGCAAGAAGATGCGCTGATGTGCGTCATGATTGGTAATCCAAAACCTGTCATTCCGACTTACCCAAATGACCATCCGTTGTCTAAGATTAAACGTTAGGTTTTGCGAAAACGTTTTTGTTTCATCGATGGTAACGAGATGAATCGACTCTGATTTTTGGATACATAAAGGAATCTGTATGAAAAATTTTGACAAGGAATATGACTCCATCAGTCGTATTGAGTTTATTCAAAATGATGGGCTGGGTGAGGAGACGATTGTCTTTTTACATGGTATCAGCTCAGGTTCTGATTCTTGGTCAAACCAAATAGATGCCTTGGCAACTAATGGGTCTGTTTTAGCGTGGAATGCGCCTGGATATGGCAACAGTGAGCAAGTTGAACAAGAGGTGCCTACTGCGCTTGACTACAGCCAGCGTCTATTGGCGCTTCTCGAATCAAAAAATATTGATCGTATCTATCTCGTAGGCCATTCCTTAGGTGCGCTTATCGCTGCAGGTTTTGCCTCTGAATATCCAGGCAAGGTAAATAAACTGATCTTGGTCAATCCTGCTCAAGGCTACGGAGAGTTTGAGCAAGCAAAGCAAGATGAGGTTGCCAATATGCGTCCAAAGCGTCTGCGTGAATTGGGAGGTGCAGAGATGGCAAGGCAGAGGAGTAGTGCCTTGTTATTCGATGCTAGCAATGACAAGGTTGCGCTGCTCGAAAAAGTAATGGAGGACATTACGATAGAAGGGTTTGAAAAATCATCACGGTTATTGGCGCATGACAGTATCCACCATTATCTAGCAACGATAGACAAACCTGTCGACTTAATTTATGGCACTGAGGATGGTATTACCACCCCCAAGATTATGTTTGAGATTGCAGCACGGGATAAAAATATCACATTGCATGCTATTGATGCCGCCAGCCATTTATCGTACTTGGATCAGCCAGAGCGTTTTAACCAAGTACTTCTCTCCATTATTAAAGGTGATGATTTATGAGTTTTAAAGTAAGAGATAAGGTAGTCATCATCACTGGTGGCTCCTCTGGTATAGGACTCGAGTTGGTCAAGCTATTCCTAGCAGAAGGTGCCAACGTCGCTTGGTGTGGTAGAAACCAAGAAAAGCTTCAATCAACCTTCGACGCGTTGAGTGCAGAATACGACGCAAACCAGATGTTCATTCATCAATGCGATGTGCTCGACAAAGAGCAGGTAGCAGATTATGTCGCGTTAGTGATCGAAAAATTTGGCGCAATTGACATGCTTGTGAATAACGCCGGACAAGGCAAAGTGGCAGATTTTTTTGCCACCGAAGAGCAAGACTGGGTTGATGAGCTTAAATTAAAGGTTTTTAGCGTGGTGAATATGATTAATGCGACGTTACCACATCTAAAGCAGTCCGATATTGCGTCGATAACCAACGTGAACTCTTTACTAGGTCTAAAGCCAGAAACGCACATGGTAGCAACCTCAGTCGCCAGAGCAGGCTTATTGAATCTAAGTAAGAATCTCGCTAATGAGCTGGTCAAAGAAAACATTAGAGTTAATTCTATATTGATTGGGTTGGTGGAGTCTGGGCAGTGGCGCAGACGTTTTGAGGAACGATCAGACCAAAGCAAAAACTGGCAAGAATGGACGGCCCACGTCGCTACCAAAAAGCAGATTCCACTTGGCCGTCTAGGTAAGCCCGAGGAGGCAGCTTACGCACTTCTGTTTTTGGCATCGCCATTATCCTCTTATACCACAGGCTCGGTGGTTGATGTCTCTGGTGGCTTGAGCAAAGAAATATAAAAGATATAAACAGGAGTAAGGCATGAAAAGAGTGATGTTCATAGGCTACGGATCAATGGCAAAAAAAGTACATGAGATGTTGCCTCAAAATATCGTTTTATCAACGGTAGTTGCCAGTCCTAAAAGCGCAGAGAGTATCAAGGCGGAGATAGGCGACTCTATCGAGGTGATTACTTGCGTTGATGATTTAACTAACATGCCTGATTTGGCCATTGAGATGTCAGGACAAAATGGACTCAAAGAACATGCCATCAAGATTTTAGAGAAGTGCATACCCCTTGGTATTGTCTCTGTCGGGGCGTTTACCGATGAGACGTTTGCCGTCGCACTTGCTGATGCTGCACAAAGAAACGGGGTGAATATTCGTATCTTAGCGGGTGCCGTGGCTGGCATTGATGGTATCAATGCGGCAAGTTTGGCGGGACTGGACCGTGTAGTGTATCAAGGCAGAAAGCAGCCAGACAGCTGGAAGGGCAGTCATGCTGACCAGCTTATTGATTACGATCATTTAAAAGAAGCAACGGTTTTCTTTACGGGTACTGCGAGGGAGGCCGCGGCTTTATTCCCAGCCAATTCAAACGTTGCTGCCACCATTGCGCTGGCAGGTGTTGGTCTTGATCATACGACAGTAGAGCTAATCGCTGATCCAGCACTTGAGCACAATATTCATCATATCACCGCTGAAGGCGTATTCGGCAAGCTTGAGATCAGTATGACTGGATTACCCTTAGCCGAAAACCCTAAGACTTCAAGTTTAGCAGCCTTTAGTGCTTTGCGCTTGTGCTGTCAGATTGACCAAACCTTACAAATATAAAGCGCCATTAATGTGAGAAACCTTATGAAAAAAATATTTATTGCAGGTAAGTGGAAGCTTGGTGGTGGCAAACCGTCAAAAAGTTATTACCCAGCCGATCATTCAGAAAATGCGGAAATATCATCCGCAAGTTTGGATGATGTCGATGAAGCCATTTTAGCGGCTGATGCTGCTTGGAGACACTCAGACTGGCGCGACACATTACCCTCAGAAAAGGCCACCATTTTATTTAAAGTGGCAAACCTATTAGAAGATAAGAAGACATTTTTAGCCAAACTGCAAACCCGAGATAATGGTAAGCCGATCTCCGAAACCATGGGTCTGGTAAATAGTGCGATTGCCACGACTCGATATATCGCCAGTTGTCTTGAAACCTTAGACAACGAGCTGACCAATCAGCGCATCAAGTCTGTCTTGACGTTCACCACTTATGAGCCGTTAGGGGTAATTGCCGCGATCACACCATGGAACTCTCCAGTTGCATCAGAGATACAAAAAATCATACCCGCGCTGGCAGGGGGCAATGCCGTTATCCTAAAACCTGCTGAAGCAACCTCTCTTATCGCCCTTGAGTTGGCGACGATATTTGAAGAGGCCGGCTTACCAGCAGGTTTATTTAGTGTGTTGACTGGTAAAGGCTCTGTCGTTGGAGAAGCGATTGTCAAACATCCGCTGGTACAAAAAATTTCTTTTACTGGCAGTACCAGTACGGGTAGACACTTAGCGCATGTGGCAGCTGAAAAGCTTATTTCTACGTCCTTAGAGCTGGGTGGTAAATCCCCTACGATTGTCTTTGAAGATGCCAACGTTGATATTGCAGTAAACGGTGTGATTTACGGCATTTTCAGCTCATCGGGCCAAGCTTGTATTGCAGGCTCAAGACTATTTATTCATCAGAGTATTTACGACAAGTTTTTAGATGCTTTGATTGAGAAAACCAAGAAAATCATCGTAGGTGACCCAGAAGCACCCAACACACAAATGGGGCCTTTAGTCAGTGAAGCGCATCTTAATACGGTTGATGACTACGTCAAAATGGCTAAAGAAGAGGGCGGTAATGTCGTGACTGGCGGCTACAGACTCACTGGCGAAAACTTTGACAAAGGCTCTTACTATGCACCAACTATCATCACCGGGTTAACCAACCAAGCCCAAATCTGCCAAGAAGAGATATTCGGTCCTGTGCTAGTTGCAATGCCATTTAGTGACGAAGACGCATTGGTGGCTGAAGCGAATCAGAGTGTCTATGGTCTTGCCGCTGGCATATGGACAGAGGACTATCGAAAAGCGCTTGATATGGCGAAACGTCTTGAGGCCGGAACAATATGGATCAATACGTATAAAAAATTCTCTATCGCTACCCCCTTTAGTGGGCACAAAGAAAGTGGCGTCGGTAAAGAAAAAGGAAGATTGGGTATTTTAGATTATATGCAAACAAAAAGTATATTTCTAAACCTTGATGAAACACCAAACCCATGGTGTGAAGTCAAATAGTTATATATCAAATAACTATATTTAATACATGTATTAAACAACCAGATTATTAACATACAGGGATGAGATTATGACAGTCAAAGTAACCGTCGGTGAATTAGTAGCGAGAGTTTTGGAAGAACATGGTGTGAGCGATGTTTTTGGCTTGATTTCTATTCATAACCTACCGATTGCCGATGCCATTGGTAGAAGAGATAAAATCAGATTTATTTGTTCACGGGGAGAAGCGGGATGCGTCAACATGGCAGATGCGTATTCTCGATTCAAAGGGTTAGGTGTGGCCATCACCAGTACGGGTGCAGGTTCAGGCAATGCTATTGGCTCTTTGGTTGAAGCATGTAATGCGGGTAGCCCAGTTATTCATATCACAGGACAAGTTGAAAAAGAATACTTGGATCGTGATGCAAGCTTTATCCATGAAGCGGCTGATCAGCTTGGTTACTTAAAATCCAGTAGTAAAGCGGCTTTTAGAATTTTGAGTCCTGAGCACGCGGTTGGCATGGTGAGAGAGGCGATTCGAGTAGCGACTACTGTGCCCAAAGGCCCCGTCAGTATTGAAATACCGATTGATGTACAAGCGACAACCATTGAGCTACCTACTGAGTTATCGTATGTGGGCGCTATGCAATTACCTGACGCCCATAAGAAAGATGTGGATTTTGTTGCTGAGCAAATCCAATCTGCCAAAAACCCTATTTTATGGATAGGCGGCGGCTGTCTCGAAGCGAGTGCTGAGATCGAAAAATTGGCTGACATGGGCATACCTGTGGTGTCTTCCACTCATGCGCGCGGTGTCTTAGCCGATACGCACCCAAGAAGTTTAAATGCGTTTCATAACTCATCCGCAGTCGAAGCGCTCATCACAGAGAGTGATGCTTGCATCGTTATTGGCTCTCGCTTACGTAGTAATGAGACAAAAACCTACTCACTAAAATTCCCAGAAAACCTGATACAGATCGATGCAAGCCCAATGGCGCAGCAAAGAAATTATTCGGTCAAACACTTCTTTTGTGCTGAAGCAAAATCTTTTTTGCAGAATGTCATCCAGAGGTTAGGAGACACATCCAAAATAGATGCAGACTATGATCAGCGTATCAAATCGGCAAAGGACTTTGCCATTAATGCATTGGAGACTCAGCTAGGGCCGTATGCTGATCTGTGCTACTTGTTGCGTAAAGCCTTGCCAGAAGACGGCATATTGGTGAGAGACATTACGATGTCGGGCAGCACGTGGGGCAGTCGATTGTTCCCAGTCAATAAGCCGTTACAGAATATTCATTCTTTGGCGGGCGCGATTGGTTTAGGCCTATCACATGGTATTGGTACGGCAATTGCTAACCCAGATAAAAAGACGGTGGCTCTAGTAGGTGATGGTGGTCTAATGCTTGGCGTAGGTGAAATTGCCACAGCAATACAAGAGAATGCCAATATGGTTTTATTAGTGATGAATGATGGCGGTTATGGGGTCATGCGCGGTATTCAAAAAGAGTACTTTGATGGTAGACAGTATTACAACGAGCTACATACACCCTCTTTCATTGCACTTGGTGAAGCGATGGGTTGCAAATCTTACAAAGCAGACTCTCTAGAAGAGTTTGATATCAAGATTAATGAAGCTATGAAACAAGATGGTATGTGCTTGGTTGAAGTCAATATGAATGCGATTGGTCCGCTCAAGTTTGCAGGCCCACCACAGAAGAAGTTGTATTAAATATTGATATCAGTTGGTTTTACAAGAAGGATTTTTACTAATTGGATAATAGGAATTTCTCATGACTAAACTAATTTTCAAATCTTTAATTGTGTTAGCGCCAGTGTTATGGCTACCAACAATCACCAGTGCTCAGGCCAAAGTAATTGAACTAAAAAGTGAGGATGGAACTAAGGAGCTAAATGTTGGTGGCGTTATAAGATTTAATCAGCGTTATCAGAGTTGGAGTGAGGATAAGTACAACTCTGATTTAGGTGATCCTGATTTTGATATTTTTCGTTTAGATGTTGATGGAAAATATGATGATTTTTATTTAAATGGTAGTTATATCTTTCAAGACGATGATAAAACTTCTATTGAAAAGGCCTATGTGGGTTATAACGTAGATGAAAGAAACAGCGTTGAGGCAGGGTTGGTTTATAAGCCTTTTGCGATTTATCCTTATCCTCAAAATGGCTGGACATACCATTTACCTTTCTTTTTGGGATATGGTAACAATATTGCACCCGGTATAAATTTCAATCATGAAAGTGAGGACTGGGATGTGAAGCTTGGGTATTATCCTGAGATGTTATCTGAAAGTCTTAGATACTCGCCTGAAAGTGGGGCTTATAGCGAATTGGATAATACGTTTCCTTCTATGAGCCAGTATGAGAATGAAAAAAAGAACCAATTTAATGCGCGTGTGGCTCGCAAGTTTGAAACGGAGGCGGGTAAGCAGGAAATTGGTGTGTCGGGTGCTTATTCCCAATTAGAGAATGGCTTAACCAATGATGATGGTAGCTATTATGCGGTAGGATTACATACCAATAATAATTTTGATCAGTTCAATGTTCAAAGTTCACTTATACATTATGACTATGATGCCAAAAATCCTAGTGGTGTTGATGATAGTATGACATTGATGGGCGCAAATGGATTAACCCCAGCATATTTTATTGCCTCAGAAGGTACCGTCGGTAGTTTAAACTTGGCATATACAGTCCCAATGAAAGATATGGGTGCATTGAAAGCTGTCAAAGTATATAACGACTACAGTTATCTTAAAAAGCATCATGGTGACTGGGCTGATTCGCAAATGAATACCACAGGTCTGATGTTTATCGCACCTCCGTTTTTGGTTTGGTTAGATCATACTTACGGTAAGAATTCTAATATTATCGGTGGCGCAACCAACAGTACAGGCTTTACGTCAGCTACCTCTGAAAATAGTGATGAGTGGCTTTCCAGAGTCAATTTAAATGTAGGCTTTAGCTTTTAAAACTTGATATGAATGTTATTACACTTTAACTATCATTGGTATAACTTGTGAATATCATGACTAAAAAGGTTGTTCACGCTACATATAGCATGAACAACCTTTTTAGTATTTCTTTTTACTTCTGAGTAATATTAAGATTACGTTTAAGAATTTTGTCTTTTTTTATTATTATAAGTTCAGGATTATATTGCTTAGTGCCGACAAGCTTGATTCTTCAAGTTAGATAAATTTTACATTGTTATGCTTAGCTGAAATATTACTATGATTATCCACTATCTTTTTGATAGCTTCAGATTTAAAAGCTGTACTATGGGTTCCAGACTTTTTAGTTATGATAACCTCTTGTTTACCTAGCTATTCTTCTAAATTTATCTCTATATATCCTTCAATATAGATTACAAATAATATAGTAGTCTATTTCAACACTTACTTATCTAAAATATGCAGACAGTGCCGCTCATTGTTGGTTAAAGTAATGTGGTAAATAGAGTGTTAACCTATTCAAGAAATGATGATCTTTATCACGTTGCCTTTATTATAAAGTCTGGGTCACTTAAAAACCAAACAAAAAGATAGCGCCTAATATGGGCGCTATCTTTTTATTTGAACATTCTGAGATAATCGTATTCTCTCAGAATTTTCAAATTGGGACTAGAATGCAGAAGGGTTTTAGCTATAAAAAACCAATATAAGTGTAGTTTTATTATTATCGTTAGGCTGCGTAAGTCAAACCTCCTAAGTTAAAGACTAGGAGATTGACAGCACAGGTCAACCCGAGTAAAACAGAATATGTTTTTACACTCCAAATCATATTGTACAAAAGAATAAATAAACTATGAAAACTGAAATCAAAACCCCACTAGCTTTTAGAAAATATCCTTCAACGACAGCTTTGCAATGTTTTGAGACGGCGGCTCGACATTTAAGTTTTACTAATGCTGCACAAGAAATGCATATGACTCAAAGCGCCGTTAGTAAGCAGGTTTCTCAGCTAGAAGAGATGTTAAATCTTTCTCTCTTTTATCGTACACCTCAACGTATCTCCTTAACGCCTGCTGGAAAAACATATTATATTGAAGTCTTAGGTATTCTTAAGCATATTGAATTTGCGACTACTAACTTGATGTCGCATAGTAGTAATACAGAAGTACTCAAAGTGGTAGCACATCCAACTTTTTGCTCGCGTTGGTTGATTCCTGCATTGAAGGGATTTAGCAAAGAATACCCGTTAATTACATTAGATATTAAGGAAGAGGTTTGTCCGTTTTTTCCTGAAGATCAAAATGTTGATATCGCTTTTTTGTATGGTGATGGAGTCTGGGGAGGAATGGAGACGATTAAGTTGTTCGATGAGTATTGTGTCGCAGTTTGTCAGCCTGAATACTTACAGGAAAAATCACTATGTATTGATAATTTAGATGCATTTATATTACTGCAATTAAGCTCTCGTCCTAGCGCATGGTATGAGTATTTTAGACAGCAAAATATCAGTGTTGATGGAACATTCAGAGGACCAAGATTTGATACTTTTCATGCTTGTATTGCTGCTGCTTTGCTCGGGTATGGTATTGCACTCGTGCCGTTACGTTTGGTAGAGCTTGAGCTAAAACTGGGAACCTTAATAACCGTATGGGATTATGAGGCAAGGGGTCGGGGCGCGTACTACATGTCTTATCCTTTATCTTTGGGTAACTCACATAAAGTGAAAGCTGTTTTAGAATGGATTGCAGCATCTATGGATTGAAATGCTTATCTGAATTGAGGCCTATTACTTTACTTTGTGAGTGCCATATAGGTGGCTTGATGTTTAGGGTTTATAAAAAATAATCTAGGTTTGCGCCTAGATTTTTTTTATTCAATTTTTTAAATAATAGTCGTACTGACAAAAAGGAATGAAAGCACAACTATTATTCGTTTGCTGAGCACATCAGGTTTTGCTGAAATGAGGGTCAAACTTAAGGAAGATAAGAGACTCTTAATGAATAAGTTATACAACGTCACTGATGCTTTTACGATGGTACACCCCATCACCTTAATTAAGGGTAAAAATGCAAAAGTGTGGGACGATAATGATCAATGCTACATCGATTTTGTGGGTGGCATTGGCGTCTTAAATTTTGGTCATTGCCATCCTCACATCGTAACCGCCATTATCAATCAAACCCAATCCCTCATTCACTATGCCTACAATGCGGCGGCTCATACACCCTACCAAACCTTCATGCCACGATTATGTGAGCTCATTCCTATCAGTGGCGAGCTGTCAGGTATGCTCACCAACTCTGGTGCAGAGGCTACTGAAAATGCTATAAAAATTGCGCGTCTCAAGACCAAGCGTACCGGGGTCATTGCTTTTGATGGCGGGTTCCATGGCCGTACACTGGCTGCTGTTAATCTAAATGGCAAGGTTGCCCCTTACAAGCGAGGGTTGGGACCGTTAGCCGGTAGTGTCTATCACATTCCTTTCCCCAGTCCAGACAATGAGGTGAGTGACCAACAGGCAATCGATGCGCTAGATCGTTTGTTTGAAGTAGAGACTGATATCAATAATATTGGTGCGATTATCGCAGAGCCAATACAGGGGGAGGGTGGGTTTCAGTTAATGTCACCCTCTTTTGCTCAGTACCTGCGTGCCTTTTGTGATGAGCACAGTATTTTGCTGATTATGGATGAGATTCAATCAGGCTATGGACGTACTGGCTCACCATTTGCCTTTTCACATTTGGGCATTGAGCCAGATATGATACTACTTGGTAAAAGCATCGCAGGCGGCTTGCCCTTAGGTGCAGTCGTAGGTAAGGCCAGTGTCGTAAATGGCTTGCCTAAAGGCAGTTTGGGCGGTACGTACTCTGGTAATCCAGTGGCATGTGCAGCGGCCAATGCCACGATAGACATTATGCAAGAGGATGAAGTATGGGCATCTGCTAAACACTACGTGCAAATGATTGAAACAAGTATTACGCAATGGCAGGCGGAAGACGTTTCCCCTTGGCTATATGGTCTCACTGGTATTGGTGCCATGCGAGGTATTGAGCTTCGTCATGCAGAGTATGGCTCTCATCCTAATGTGATGACCCACGTACTAACCCAAGCACGAAAGCGAGGTTTACTGCTCATGCCAAGTGGTAAATACCGTCACATCATTCGATTGTTACCACCACTGACTATCGAGCCTGAAACACTCCAGGTTGGCCTTGATATTTTGAGAGACGTCTTAAGCACGATTCCTGATCAAAATCCAGTCGACTGGTCTTAAATATACAGCTCAATTAATAATGGGATTCAAGCCCGCGGTAGATATAAAAAGGATAAATATCTATGAGTAATCACGATTTTATGAGTAGTGATGATATTCGCCATGAGTTTTCGATGGCTATGTCCGCTATGTATCAAGAAGAAGTGCCGTTATACGGCAATCTTATCGATCTAGTCAGTGAGGTGAATGCTGAGGTCTTGACCACGCATCCTGATACCAAAACTCAATTATTACACACGGGAGAAATCGAGCGCTTGAGTATGGAGCGTCATGGGGCAATTCGATTGGGTACAGCAACAGAGTTGAGCATGATGCGCCGTCTTTTTGCAGTTATGGGTATGTATCCTGTGGGCTACTATGACTTAGCTCCTGCTGGAGTGCCAGTGCATTCGACGGCATTTCGAACACTAGATCCTCATTCGTCGCATAAAAGCCCTTTTCGGGTATTTACCTCATTATTGCGTCTAGATCTCATTGGTGATGAGGCTCTTGAAAGAGAGGCAACTGCGACACTGCAAAAGCGTCGTATTTTCACCGATGAAGTGATTGGCCTTATTGAACGTTTTGAGATGCAAGATGGATTAATACCTGAGGATGCTCAGTGTTTCATAAAAGAAGCGTTACAGACTTTTCGGTGGCATGACAAAACTCCTGTGACAAAAGAGCTATACCAGCGGTTATTACATCAGCATCCTCTGATTGCTGATGTGGTGGGTTTTAAGGGCCCTCATATCAATCATTTAACACCCAGAACATTGGATATTGATGCGGCTCAACAGAAAATGCAGGCAGGAGGTATACCGTCAAAAGCCATTATTGAAGGCCCACCTCGAAGAGCTTGTCCGATCTTGTTAAGACAAACAAGTTTTAAAGCGTTGGAAGAGGCTGTGAGCTTCAAAACTGCCAATATAGGTGATTTAGATGAGTGCTGTGATGGCTATGAGCAAGGGTTTCATACAGCACGCTTCGGTGAAATTGAGCAACGTGGAGTAGCTTTAACGCCAAAGGGTAGAGCGTTATATGACCAGTTGCTTAACGAAGCTCGTAACCAGTTAGGGATAACACCTAATGAAGACAATGCGTCTCAGTACTATCAGATTCTAGACGAGACATTTAGCAAATTCCCTGACAACTATCAGGCCCTACATGATACAGATCTGGCTTATTTCTATTATCAGCTGACGGATAACATTCATGACTCTTGTAAAGATCGAGCATTGTTAGCAGCAGCATTTGACAAGGTTGATTTGAATGCAGTATCTCGTGCTGAGATCAGCAAACTTATTGATGATGGAGTCATTCGTATTGAGCCAATTGTTTATGAGGATTTTTTACCTGTGAGTGCAGCAGGAATTTTTCAATCTAACCTCAATCAGAGTAAAAATAATAGCTACGATAACGCTTCAAACCAGCAGGAGTTTGAAAAAGCGTTAGGGTCTAAAGTCTATGACGAGCTCAAATTGTATGAAGAAATACAGGCACAAAGCCTAAAAAAATGTCTCGCTGGTTGCAGTTAATAGTGATATTAACGCATATATTTAAGGCCCATTCCTAAATGGAATGACTACAAGAATTTTATTATTTTGCAACTTATTGGTCTGCAAGGTAATTTAAGAAGTGTGTTGAGAAACTAATAAACCAATATATAAAGGATTGATTATGATTAAGCAATATATGTCTGCAATGGGCGTACAAGAAGAACAATATCAAAATGGTGACTTTGAAATAAATACCCCGATTGATGGCACTGTTATTGGCAAAATTACCTTAGACAGCATTGCCGAAGTTAATACCAAAATTCAAAACGCCAAAACTGCTTTTCAAGCATGGCGCACGGTTCCTGCGCCAAAGCGTGGTGAGCTGATTCGTCTGTTAGGTGAAGTATTGCGTGAGCATAAAGAAGATTTGGGTTTCTTAGTATCGCTTGAAGCTGGCAAGATTAAAGAAGAAGGTCTTGGCGAAGTACAAGAGATGATCGACATCTGTGACTTTGCAGTAGGGGTGTCACGTCAATTATATGGTTTGACCATCGCATCAGAGCGTCCGGGTCATCATATGCGTGAAACTTGGCATCCACTTGGCGTCATTGGTGTTATCTCGGCCTTTAACTTTCCAGTGGCAGTTTGGGCTTGGAATACAGCGCTTGCTATCGTTTGTGGTAACCCTGTTATTTGGAAGCCATCAGAAAAAGCACCGCTTGTCGCATTGGCTTGTCAGGCCATGTTCGAAAAAGCATTAGCAAAATTCGGTGATGCCCCTTCTCATTTGTCACAAGTCCTATTAGGCAAAACGGATGTAGGCAATGCTTTAGTCGAAAGTAAAGATATTGCATTGGTTAGTGCCACGGGCAGTACCCGCATGGGTAAAACGGTTGGACCTAAAGTTGCTGAACGCTTTGGTAAATGTTTGCTAGAGCTTGGTGGTAATAATGCAATGATCTTGGCCCCAACAGCTGATTTGGATTTAGCATTACGTGGCATTCTATTTTCGGCAGTGGGTACTGCAGGTCAGCGTTGTACAACATTACGCCGTCTGTTTGTTCATGAAACCGTCAAAGATGATATTTTGCCACGGGTTAAGGCTGCATATTCGACAGTCAGTATTGGGCACCCATTAGAAGGCAATCTAGTAGGTCCACTGATTGACAAAGACAGTTTCGAAAATATGCAAGAAGCATTAGAAAAAGCAAGAAGTGCTGGTGGCAAAGTCACAGGCGGTGAGCGTGTATTGTCAGATAAATACCCAAATGCTTATTATGTGACGCCTGCTATTGTCGAATTTGATGAGCAAAACGATGTCGTAAGAACTGAGACCTTTGCACCCATTCTATATGTCATGACTTACAAAAAATTTGATGATGCGCTAGAGATGCAAAACGATGTGCCTCAAGGATTATCATCATGTGTATTTACCAATGATCTGCGTGAGGCTGAGATATTTTTGAGCGATCGTGGCAGTGATTGCGGTATTGCCAACGTCAATATTGGTACCAGTGGTGCTGAAATTGGTGGGGCATTCGGTGGTGAAAAGGAAACAGGCGGTGGTCGTGAGTCAGGATCAGATGCCTGGAAGAATTATATGCGTCGTCAAACTAATACTGTTAATTACTCAACAGAGTTGCCACTTGCTCAAGGTATTAATTTTGGCTAAGAGAAATATGCTTCGTGTCGTTAAAATTCTTAAGCCACAAATTAGCTAAGGATTGATTATTCCAACTATTGATAGTGAGTTTTATAACTATCAATAGTTACTACTAGTAATGGTTATGACTAAGGAAGGTAGAACTATCATGATTGATGACAAACAACACGATCCTACTAAAGATGGCTACGAAGCCTCCTCTAGTTTCTTACTCGATATTGCTCCACTGCTCTTAACCGCCATGATTTTGATGGTACAGTTTTTTGTGTTCAAAGACTTTACTCCTCATATTCCATTAGCTTGCGGCATTCTAATCACTGGCTTATTTATGAAGCTGCGTGGCCGAGATTGGATGGGTATGGAGGAGCGATTTTTAAAAGTGGTAAAAATAGGCTTACCCGCCATGATTATTCTGATGGGCGTGGGCATGCTGATTGGGTCTTGGATTATAGCAGGGACAGTGCCGACCATTCTTTATTATGGATTTAGCATTTTTTCGCCGTCTTCATTTTTGGTCTCTGTCTGTCTTATTTGTGCCATTATCTCGGTTGCTACTGGTACATCTTGGGGTACTGTGGGCACAGTAGGGCTTGCCATGATGGGTATTGGTATGGGCCTTGGTATCCCGGCACATTTTACAGGCGGAGCTATTGTCTCTGGCGCTTTCTTTGGTGACAAAATGTCGCCGTTGTCTGATACAACCAATTTAACCCCTGCCGCCGCTGGTGTGGATCTTTGGGACCATATCAAAGGTATGTTACCGACGACAATTCCTGCGATGCTCACAGCTTTAGCGCTGTATGCTTGGATTGGCATTAGTTACGGTGATGATAGTGTCGACATGTCTTCTATTCAAGCATTGCAAAGCACACTAGCCGATAACTATAGCTTGAGTATTATTACTCTATTACCTGCTGTGGTGGTAGTTGGTGCTGCTATTATGAAAGTACCCGCTATACCTACTGTGTTGAGTGGCGTGGTGGTCGCCTCATTAGTAGCATTCTTCATGCAAGGCATTGGTGTTAGCGAAATTTTCAATGTTTTACAGAATGGTTTTAAGAGTGAAACGGGTTTTGAGGTCGTTGATAAATTATTATCAAAAGGTGGCCTAATGTCGATGACATGGGTTGTCACTCTAACTATTTTTGCACTAGCGTTTGTGGGTTCGCTTGAGCATTACGGTACGCTCAAAGCCATTATGGTAAAAGTAGATAAAATAGTGAAATCGCGTTTAGGCTTGATTCTCACAACCTATGCCAGTGTTCTTGGAGTAGGAACGATTATTGGTGATGTCTATACCACGTTGGTACTCCCAGGACGTCTGCTCAAAGATAAGTATAAGGAAATGGGCTATAAACGAACCACACTGACACGATCTATTGAAGATGCGGGTACGCTATTATCACCGCTAATTCCTTGGAACATGGGTGGTAGTTTTGTCGCCGCCACGCTAGGTATAGCAACATTAACCTATGCACCTTTTGCCTTTGCCTGTTGGTTGTCTCCTTTATTTGGTTTGCTATGGGCTGTGTTGGATAAATTCATACCGCGTGACGAACCTGTTGCGGCTACAGATACCACAGTACCTTCTCTCAATAAATTATAACTTCACCGGAGTACGAAATGTTGCAAGAGCAATGTTTGTGGAGCGTAACTGCGCCCAAAATTCATCCCTATGATGAGCTTCGTAGCGATACCCAGACCAGTGTTTGTATCATTGGTGGCGGTTATACAGGATTATCAGCTGCTATCCATTTAGCAGAAAAAGGGGTCAAAGTCACCCTGTTAGAGAGCCAGAGTATTGGTAGTGGTGGTTCTGGGAAAAGTGTTGGTCTGGTCAATGCAGGTACTTGGGCACGTCCTGATGATTTAAATATAGCTTTGGGCGAAGTTGAAGGTGAGCGTTTGACAGAGGCATTAGGACATGCGCCCAGTCTTGTATTTGACTTGATTTCACGCTACGGAATTGATGCACAAGCCACTCAAAATGGCAATATTCATATGGCTCATAATGCTAAAGGTGAGGCTGATGTTGATATTAGATATGAGCAACTGAAGCGCCGCGGTGTGAATGTAGAAGTACTAAAGGGTAGCCGTTGCCATGAATATTGTGGCACTACTAGCATTAATAAGGCGCTATTAGATCACCGCACAGGCACGTTGAACCCATTAGCTTATGTGAATGGTCTTGCAAAAGTAGCAACTGAATTAGGAGTGATGATTTATGAGCATTCTATGGTCAGTACTTTAGAAAAATCTGATGGGGAGTGGTATGTAAGAACGCCTAAAGCTAGCGTAAAAGCAGAGCGCGTTATTATCGCAACCAACGCTTATACTGAAGGTGAATGGACCGAAGTATCTAAGACTTTTTACTTTGTCTCTTATTACCAAATAGCTTCTGAACCTCTGACGGGTGAGTTGGCCGATCGTATCTTGCCTCATAAAAATGGGGCTTGGGATACCCGCTTGGCCTTGTCTAGTTTTCGCCGCGATCATGACGACCGTCTGCTACTCGGTACAGTAGGTGGTAGAGCTTGTAAGCCCAAATCTTTTTATCAGTCATGGGCAGATTGTGTGCAAAAAAGCTATTACCCCGATTTACCTAAGTTTAATTGGCAATATGAATGGTATGGAAATTTTGGCTTTACGCAAGACCATATTTTTCGGGTATTAGAGCCTGATGAAGGCATTCTAACAGCCACAGCTTACAATGGCCGTGGTATTACCACTGGTACACTAATGGGCAAATGCTTTGCTGATTATATTCTAACGGGAGATAGAAGCAGTATCCCACTGCCTTTTAAAACGCTAAAGGAATCCAAAGTCGCTTTATCGAGTATGAAGTCTGTATTTACCGAGGTAGGCCTTACTCTGTATCATGCAGGGCAATGCTTAAAAATTATTCGCTAACGTAAATATCAGGTAGCAATAATAGATATTTCATTAAAGGTCTCACTGATAATTATCAATATAAACACCATTGGTATGGTACGTGGTAATTAGGTGGTCTGTTCTATCTTTCATCATAGTAGGGAATACATCTGGTGCATGAACTTTTAGAATCATCTCAAGTCGTTATCAATACCCTAATACAGTCGCTATTACATGACTATAAGTACGATGCTAGCCAAATCAAAACTGACGCTGAGAGTTTAGAGCATTGGGGCAAAGACTGGACCAAGCATTTTGCCCCAGCTGCATCTGCTATCGTCTTTCCAAAGAGCACAGAGCAAGTGCAATCCATCGTACTTCTTGCCAATGAACACAATATTGTCTTGACCCCCAGTGGTGGTCGTACAGGACTCTCTGCTGGTGCTGTCGCTGCCAACGGTGAAATCGTCGTCAGCATGGATAAAATGAATCATATCGGACAGTTCTATCCTGCAGATCGCATGGTTGAAGTTGAAGCAGGCGTGATCACTCAGCAGCTGCAACAGTTCGCAGAGTCCAAAGACTTGTACTATCCTGTCGACTTTGCCTCAGCAGGATCAAGTCAAATCGGTGGCAATATCGGAACCAATGCTGGCGGTATCAAAGTCATTCGTTATGGTATGACGCGCCAATGGATTATGGGACTGACTGTCGTCACAGGTAAAGGTGATATCTTGCATCTCAACCGCGGTATGGTAAAGAACGCCACGGGTTATGACTTACGTCAATTATTTATCGGTAGCGAAGGCACGCTTGGCCTAGTCACTCATGCACAAATCAAGCTTGAGCGTCAGCCACAAGACTTAAGTGTCATGGTACTCGGCATGGACAGCTTTAACGATGTGATGAACGTGCTATCCGCTTTTCAAGCGAAGATTGATTTGACCGCCTTTGAATTCTTTGATGGTGTGGCCATTGATAAGCTGATGGCACATGGTCAAGTGCAAGAGCCGTTTGAATCTCGCACCAAATTTTATACGCTATTAGAGTTTGAAACACCCTACGAGCCCATCATGGATAAAGCCATGGCCATATTTGAGGATTGCATGGAACAAGGTTGGGTTGTAGATGGTGTCATGAGCCAAAACCTCACGCAAGCGGCAGAGCTGTGGAAGCTGCGAGAGTATATCTCAGAGACTATCTCGGTATTTACGCCTTATAAAAATGATGTGTCTGTGCTTATCAGCCATGTGCCAGAGTTTATAGAACAAATTGATCACATCGTTAGCAGTAATTACCCTGACTTTGAAGTCTGTTGGTTCGGTCATATCGGTGATGGTAACTTACATCTCAATATCCTAAAGCCTGAGAATATGAACAAGGATGATTTCTTTGCTGAGTGTCAGGTTGTCAATAAACACGTGTTCGAGACGGTACAAAAATATGGCGGTTCAGTCTCTGCTGAGCATGGCGTGGGTATGACCAAAAAGCCTTATCTACAGTACAGCCGTAGCGAAACTGAAATTGATTATTTACGAGAAGTCAAAAAAGTATTCGATCCAAACAACATTATGAACCGCGGTAAGATTTTTGATATTGAATAAAAGAACTTAGGTATTAATGATGTTTAATTTCTATGCTCTATAACATCTTTATAATCCGTAATAACAAATTCACAGGGCAGTTTGGGGATAATTATGCAAATTTTAGATATTAATACGGTAAAAAAACAACTGACGATGTCAATGGCAATCAACGCTATTGAGGATTTACTCAAAGTACAAGGCGATCATCCAACATGGATTAAGACACCTGAGCGCCTAGTGATTCCTACTTTTGAGGAAAGTAACAAAAACACATCTGGCTCACATCTATCTATGCCCTCAGTAGTTTTTGATGGTGATAACGAGTATGCAGTGGTAAAGCTGGTAAATATCTGTCCAGACAACCCTAAGCGTGATAAGCCAACAACCATGGCAGTCATTACCGTATCAGACAATGAAACAGGAGAGGTACTGGCATTTTTGGATGGTATATATATCACTCAAGTACGAACAGCAGCACTGTCCGGAATTGCGACTAAATATTTAGCAAATCCAGCTAGTAGTGAGGCAGCGGTGATAGGCACTGGAGGAATGGCATATGAGCAACTCAATGCGATACTCACTGTGCGTCCAAATATTAAAAAAGTAACTGTTTGGAACAGGACACCTCAGACGGCACATAAATTTCAGAACAAATTTGAGCAAGAATATCCACAATGGCAAGTCGATTTTAAAGTTTGTGAAAGTGTCGAAGAGGCTATCAAAAACGCTGATATTATTAATCTTGCGACACGAGCAACGACAGGACTTTTTGAAGCTTCACAAGTAAAGCCGGATGCTCATATTAATGCGGTTGGTGCTTATCAAGCAACGATGAAAGAGGTTAGTAACTCGGTTATAGAAGCCAGTACTGCTATTATTATCGATGATGCAGAGGGTGGTTTACATGAGGCAGGTGATTTAATACAAGCTCATAATGACATTCAAAGCACTTGGATATGGGATCAACTGACAGGTACGTTAAGTGATCTGGTCAATAAAAAAATCAGTATTGATGCGAATGAGGGTAAAGGTATTACGCTATTTAAGTCAGTTGGTGCAGCAAGCTTTGATGCAGCAGTTGCCATAAAGATTGCCCAAAAAGCTAAAAAAGAAGGTTTAGGTCAGTCTATTGAGCTATAAAAATATTCAGCCAATAAATTGATTTTTTATGAAAATCCATGTAAAGAAAATTACTTTAAATTAATGAAATGGGCTTACTATTTAAGGATATTAATATGCGCTATGACGTGATCGTTATTGGTGCAGGTATAGTAGGAACCTCTATAGCCTGGCATCTTCAAAAAAGCAACTCTCAAGTTCTCTTGCTCGATAAAAAGCAACCAGGAGAAGAAACGTCATATGGTAATGCAGGTATTATCACAAGAGAAGCCGTAAATATTAAACCATTTCCTAGAAGTTTTAGAGAAGTTTTCAGAGTATTGCCGAATAATAGTACCGATATTCGATACCGTTGGTCTGCTATCTATAATCTTCAGCGCCCCTTATTACAATACTGGATAAATTCCAGTCCGAAAAAGGTTAAAGAGATAGATAAAGAATGGTCTACGCTCATTCAGCATTGTACAAACGAGCATGACCCTATGATTAAAGCATCAGGCGCTGATGAGCTAGTTAGAAAAATAGGCTGGATTGAGCTTCATCGTCTATCCAATAGTTTTGAAAAAGCCATTGGCAAAGCAAAAAAAGCGGCTAATCAAGGCGTGGAGTATGAAGTTTTATCGCTAGCAGCGCTAAAAGAGTTAGAGCCAAACATAAATTTTACAGACTATGTCGGTGGTATCCATTGGAAAAATTCTTGGCAGATAAAAAGCCCTGGCAATCTTGTCAAAGCATATGCTGAAAATTTTGAAAAAATGGCTGGAGAGATAAAGCAGTCAACGGTAAACAGCGTTATACAGACGGAAGAGGGTTGGCAGGTTACGACAGATGGCGAAACCTACTCATGTCAGAAATTAGTAATTGCTGCAGGTCCTTGGTCAGCTAATCTCATCGAGCCATTGGGTTATAAGATCCCATTATTTCCTATGCGTGGTTATCATCAACACTTTCAAATGACTGATAAAAGCGCGTTTTCTCACAGCTTATTTGATGTAGAAAAAGGCTTTGTAATGGGAGCTATGGATCAAGGTATTAGAATTACGACTGGAGCTGAAATGGCAATGTCAGATGACCCAAAAAACTTTGATCAGTTAGAATCAGTACTGATGTATGCACGCAAGATTCTACCGCTTGAGATTGCTGTAGAATCTGAAGCATGGTGTGGTACAAGGCCTTGCATGCCTGATATGAAGCCAGTTATTGGGCCTGCATATAAACACGCCAATTTGTGGTTTGCTTTTGGTCATGCGCATCAAGGTTTAACGCTTGGGCCAGTGACAGGGCGTCTTATTGAAGAGATGATCCATGGTAAGCCATTATTTATTGATGCAGAGCCTTTTAGTAGTGATCGCTTTGTTTCCAAATATTAAAGCATATAGGTTTCAAGTTGATTCATTCCTATTTAAAGCGAGGTCATCAACACCTGTAATTATTACAGAAAGTTATTTTTATCGTTAAATGACAGTCGTTCAAATTTGAGACGTACTCTAGTACTCTGGAAAGAAAGGCTACCGCAATAGCAATATATTTTGAACGGTATCTAAATATCTTTATAGTTATAAAGAATGGGCTAACTCACGTTATACCTTTTATCCACTCTTCAGTTGATTGCTAAATTTTTAATACACCAGTTCCACACTGCATCTACAGTTGGTCGTGAGTTAGATGTTCGTTTGCGTACAAGGTAATAATCAGGTTCAACCGTTAAGATTGAATCACTGACTTGAACCAACCGACCTGCAGATAAGTCCGCTTGTACAAATACCTGACAGGCAATAGCAACTCCCTGACCAGCTAATGCAGCATCGATAGTGAGCGCTGTTTGATTAAATACTGTACCTGATAGTTTGTCAGTAGTGTTAAAAAAACGTGGCCAGTGGTTATGTGAGTCATGTAGTAGTGTCATATCACGTAAGTGATTGAGTGATATAGGTAGTGTTATATGACTAATAAGATGAGGGCTTGCAACGGGCACAAGTTTTTGGGTAAACAGTAGCTGGGTTTCAAATGAAGCAGGAAATGGTGGGCGAGTAAGGCGTACAGCAATATCTACCTGATCACGGTCGAAATCTGCAATGGATTCGGTTGCGACAGTACGTAAATCTGCTTCAGGAACAGCATTTGTTAGTGAAGAAAGCTGTGGAAGTAATAGCTTGGTGGCAAAAGTAGGGGTCACACTAATAGTGACTGTATTAGGCTCCTTTAGTATTTGTGCCGTTGCCTTTTTTAAAATATCAAAAGCACGTGTGACTTCTGCAAAGTATATGGTTCCTTGGCTTGTAAGAGCGACTCCTTTTGGTAGCCTTTGAAATAAAGGGAATCCCATGTGCTCCTCTAGTGTACGAACTTGCTGAGCAACAGCTCCTTGGGTCACAAACAGCTCATCCGCTGCAGCCCGAAAATTTAGCTTACGACCAGCGGCTTCAAATGCACGCAATGCATTTAATGGTGGTAGTGGGCGATAATACTCTGGCATGACATTCTTCTAGGCAGTAGATTTTCTACAGTCTAGCATCTTTTATTATGGTGCGAGAGTTTGGATTATATTAGCTATCATAGATAAAACAATAACTGATGGAGAATATTATGACTATAGAAAAAGTGGCCCTTATCATGGCAGGTGGTTCAGGTATAGGTGCAGCAGCAGCTCGTAAGCTTGCACAGGATGGCTATAAGGTAGCTATCTTATCCTCTTCTGGAAAAGGTAAGTTGTTAGCAGAGGAGCTAGGGGGCGTTGGTGTCACTGGTTCTAATTTGATAGATGCTGATGTTCAATGCTTGGTTAATTTAGCTATGGAAAAATGGGGCCGTATTGATGCGCTAGTGAACTCTGCAGGTCATGGCCCACGAGCGCCTATTTTGGAAATTACTGATGAAGATTGGCATAAAGGAATGGAGGTTTATTTTCTCAGTGCGGTGCGTCCTATTCGTTTGGTTACTCCTATTATGATGGCACAATGTGGTGGTTCTATTGTCAATATTTCTACTTCTTGGGTATCGCAACCAACCTCGCTTTTTCCAACATCAACAGCCTTCCGTGCCAGCCTTGGTGCTTTTACAAAGATTTTTTCTGATGATTATGCAGCACAGGGTATTCGAATTAATAGTGTTTTACCCGGCTGGATCGATAGCTTACCTGAAGTGACTGAGCGCCGTGAAAATGTACCGATGGCACGTTATGGTGAGGCTAAGGAAGTAGCCTCAGCCATTGCTTTTTTATTATCAGAAGATGCTGGTTATATTACTGGTCAGAGTATACGTGTTGACGGTGGTGTGATCCGTTCCGTCTAATGAGCCAATTAACGTTTGTATACCTAAGAGAGTTGCCTCATGAAGATTGATTCTATGTTTCGCGCATATGCTGCATTGGTTTTACTTGGTGTGATCTGGGGGTCAAACTTCATTTTTATGAAATGGGCTACAGCGTTGATCTCACCCTCTCAAACCGTATTTTTGCGAGTATTATTTGGATTTTTGCCATTAGCACTCATAGCATGGCGTACTAAAGTTATTACTCGCGAACAGCTGAAATATTTACCTCACTTTATCGCAATGTCGGTGCTTGCAACCTCGTTCTATTATTATGGGTTTGTTGCGGGTACGGCTTTATTGCCCACCAGTATTGCTGGCTTACTAAGCGGATCAATTCCTATATTTACGTTTTTAGGTGCGGCATTATTCTTGCCAGAAGAGTGCCCCACCAAGCAGATGGCGATAGGAATTATTTTAGGGTTTGCTGGTATTGTATTGAGTGCACAACCATGGCAAGGAGATGCAGGAGTATCTGTTATAGGTGTTTTATGGATGCTTACTGGCTCTTTGAGTATTGGTGCGTCGTTCGTATATGCACGTCGTTTTTTATCTTATCTAAAGCTGCCACCACTGGCATTAGCTACATGGCAAATAGGTATCGCTGTTATCACGCTTGCGGTACTGATTGATTTTGATGGCATTACTAATATAGCAACAGACAGTCACGCTATGTGGGGAACGTTTTTTGGGCTTGGTATATTAGGAACGGGAGCCGCTTTTCTAATTTATTACTATATCATTGAGACGCTAGGCTCGGTGCGTGCGGCTGGCGCAACTTATATTGCCCCAGTTGTTGCTGTTATTATTGGTGCGATAATAGGAGAGGATATTACTCGTTTAGAGGTTATAGCTTTACTATTGATTCTTGGTGGCGTTCTGCTTATTCAGACTGGTAGGAAGAGGGTAGTTCAGACAAGTCCAATCTGACAAATTAAAACTTCTGATTTAGCACGTTTGGATAGACAAGCTTGTTATGATCGGAGTTGGTAGTAATTTTAAAGCGCTTGTGACGACGGCGTTTGATACCGTATTCTTCTTTGATGCTTCTAACCATATATTGACTGATATCGTATCCTTGCACACTTAGGTAGGCATACAGTCAATCCTCATTTGGGATCTCTCGTTCGTTTTAAGCCACTTTAAGCTGCCTTATTCCCTGCATAGCGACCATAAAATCTAGATCATATTGTTCTGTGCCGGAAATCTTATCTTAATTGGCTCTACTATTCCAGTTTGATAAGGTTTGCATCACTGTGCCAAACTGTTTAGCAGTGGCTGAAAAGTTGCCATTGCTGTCCGCAATCTCCTTAAAAGCTTCTGCTTTAGATTCTATGCTGTAAGTTCTGATTTTGTTGGTCATGGTAAGTTTCTTTTCTAGTCGTTAGTTTACTAAGTTTATTTCTACGGTTTTTTCAGCATAGCTCAGTAATTATAATTTTACTATTCCTGCAATACCTCTCACTTTAAATAAGTCTATTTTGACGCTCATCTAAGAATAAGAGCAAGCCAAAACACACTGTACAAATTTATTGCATTCGAATTCAATATTAAATATACTCAAGTCATATTGATTTATAAGAAATCCTAATCAAGCTCATAAAGTTTTACTTTACGCACTTGAGAGGGCCATTAATAAAAGGATCTTGATTATGGAAAGTTTTGGTACCCTCAACTGGGTGATTGTCATTGTTTATTTATTAGCCAATCTTTTGCTTGGCTGGTTTATGAGTCGGAAAATCTCTACGGCGGAAGATTATTATATTGGTGACCGTTCAGCACCTTGGTGGGCCATTGGCATTTCCGTAATTGCTACTTACATCAGTGCCTTGTCATTTTTAGGTGGACCTGCTTGGGCATATGGTGATGGTATGGCAGCCCTCGCCATTCATATCAACTATCCCATAGTCATCTTCATCGTTGTTGTATTTTTCCTACCTTTCTTTTATAGCAGTGGCGTCGCCTCTATTTATGATTATTTAGAACGTCGGTTTGGTAAAAAATCTCGAGCCATTATAAGTGCACTGTTTCTGGTTACCCAAACTATTACTACAGCCTCTATCCTAACTGCTACGGCTTTTGTCATTACTTTTGCGACAGGTATAGATCCAAAAACTGCAATCATCTTTATGTCAGCTATTGTTGTAGGCTATACCCTAATGGGTGGTATGAATGCTGTGATTTGGACAGACGTCTTGCAGGGATTTATTCTATTCCTTGGTGCGGGAATTATCTTTTACATATTAATTGGAGAAGTCTCACCGATGTCAGGAGCTCTCACTATGCTGGGAGAAAACGATAAGCTAAATCCATTGAATTGGAGCCTAGACTTTTCTGTTGCCCCAACGGTTTGGGCAGGGGTGGTCGCGATGACATTGTTTCATATCACAGTATACGGTGGTAATCAAATGATGGTACAGCGTACCTTAGGTGCAAAGAGTATGGGAGATGCCAAAAAATCCTATCTGCTAATGGGCTTTGCTGCATTTTTTATCTACTTTCTATTCTTTTTTATTGGCGCTTTATTATATGTGTATTTCAAAGGCAAAGTATTTGCAGAACCAAATCAAATTATCTTGATATTTGCAAACATGCTGGCTATTCCGGGTTTAATGGGCATTATCGCTGCCGCAATCTTATCAGCTTCAATGTCAAGTTTATCGTCGGCATTGAACTCTCTAGCGACAATATCCGTACTCGACTTTTATCAGCCATATATGAAAAAAGATGGCGACGAGAAGCATTATCTAACAGCCTCTCGTATTTTTACCATCATTTGGGCAATATTCATTATCCCTATTGCATTCGCATTCATTGACAGTAAAGGATCTATCTTAGAGACATTTACAGAAGTGTCTTCTTATTTTGTTGGTGCACAATTGGCTATTTTTGGTTTGGGTTTCTTTTCAAAACACACTACAGAGAAAGGCCTTATTATTGGTGTAATTGTTGGTTTTATCGGTGTGTACGTGTTTGCAGCAGGTATTCCGTTTACCAGTTGGACGCCACCAACCATCGCATGGCCTTGGTTTGTCGTCATCGGCGGCGCTATCAACATTGTTGTGTCAATCGTTGCAAGCTTGATACTTGATGGTAAGCAAAAAAATTGGCACGAACAGACGGTGAAAGGTCAGCAGTTAAAATTTGCAGCTGAAGGTTTACCTGAGAAAGTTGATGGTTGGTATGTTGTACCTGGTAAGGTTGATAAAGTAGTGTGGTTATTACCCATATTATTCATCTTCATCATGTTATTCCTAGCATATTTCAGTACGTTAGGCTAAAGCTTGTTGCTAATTGAGTGACGAAAACGGAAGAATAATCACTAGACGTAAGGAGACGGTATGAAAATCGGTGTAATCAGTGCAGATAGCGCGAGCGAGAGCCGTGTCGCACTAACCCCAGACGCAGTAAAAAAACTGCGTAAGCTTGGGTTTGACGTTGTCATTCAGTCAGGCGCAGGTCAAGCAGCGTACTACGCTGATGAGTTGTATCAAGCTGCCGGTGCCGACATTGCCAGTAGCAGCACCGAGGT
>NZ_JADYWL010000022.1 GCF_015864825.1 Psychrobacter sp. NZS113 | reverse complement strand
GAACCTGCTTTCATTTTGGCAAGGGTTGCACCGTGTACCAGACGCGGGGCATTACGACCAGGAATCTGTGCTGTGGTAATGACGATATCAGCATTGCTGAGCGCTTTATCGACGACAGCCGCTTGATCTTTGACATATTGCTCTGATGGTGTCCACGCATAACCACCGGTCGACTTGGCTGTTTCAGCCTCCTCTGCGCTCATCGGGACATCAAGCCATTTACCACCGAGTGACTCTACTTGTTCACGAGCAGTCGGACGTAAGTCACTGGCTTCAACGACAGCGCCTAAACGCTTGGCTGTTGCAATGGCTTGTAGACCTGCCACACCGACACCCAAGATAACGACCTTGGCTGGCTTAACGGTACCGGCTGACGTCATAAACATTGGGAAAGGACGCGAGTACTCGTTGGCTGCCAGCAATACTGCTTTATAACCCGCAAGGTTGGCTTGTGATGACAAGACATCCATATTCTGTGCGCGTGACAAGGTGCGAGGTAATAGTTCCATCGCAAAGGCCGTCGCACCTTTAGCCGCATAAGTATCAAGCTGAGTGTTACGATAAGGGTCAAGCATGCCAATGACTATCTGACCAGATGACAAGTCATCAATGGCTGCTGCTGATAGGTCATTGACGGTGGTAATAATCTGAGATTGGGTAATGACCTCGGTGCTGCTACTGGCAATGTCGGCACCGGCAGCTTGATACAACTCATCAGCGTAGTACGCTGCTTGACCTGC
>NZ_JADYWL010000021.1 GCF_015864825.1 Psychrobacter sp. NZS113 | reverse complement strand
GCTGATGCCGACGCCGATGCTGATGCCGACGCCGATGCTGATGCCGACGCCGATGCTGATGCCGATGCTGATGCCGATGCTGATGCTGATGCTGATGCCGATGCAGACGCCGATGCAGACGCCGATGCTGATGCTGATGCTGATGCCGATGCTGATGCTGATGCCGATGCAGACGCCGATGCTGATGCTGATGCCGATGCTGATGCTGATGCTGATGCTGATGCCGATGCCGATGCTGATGCCGATGCTGATGCTGATGCCGACGCCGACGCCGACGCCGACGCCGATGCTGATGCTGATGCTGATGCCGATGCCGATGCTGATGCCGATGCTGATGCTGATGCCGACGCCGACGCCGACGCCGACGCCGATGCTGATGCTGATGCTGATGCCGATGCCGATGCTGATGCCGATGCTGATGCTGATGCCGACGCCGACGCCGACGCCGACGCCGATGCTGATGCTGATGCTGATGCCGATGCCGATGCTGATGCCGATGCTGATGCTGATGCCGACGCCGACGCCGACGCCGATGCTGATGCTGATGCCGATGCCGATGCCGATGCTGATGCCGATGCTGATGCTGATGCTGATGCTGATGCCGACGCCGACGCCGATGCCGATGCTGATGCTGATGCTGATGCTGATGCCGATGCTGATGCCGATGCTGATGCCGATGCTGATGCTGATGCCGACGCCGATGCTGATGCCGATGCCGATGCCGACGCCGATGCTGATGCCGACGCTGATGCCGACGCCGATGCTGATGCCGACGCCGATGCTGATGCCGACGCCGATGCTGATGCCGA
>NZ_JADYWL010000020.1 GCF_015864825.1 Psychrobacter sp. NZS113 | reverse complement strand
TTTTACCCATGTTTTATAGTTGCATCCTATCCGGAGCCATATCAGAATTGTACTGATACTGCCTAATGAAGGCAACCATTAGGTCCTTCCAAGAATGGACTCGGGAAGGTTCCAAGTTAGTGTACCAGGTAACAGCTACCCCAGTAAGACTTTCTTGGAAGGAATGTATCAGTAATTCCTCATCTTTTGCGTATGCCCCCATCTTCCGACAATACATCTTTAGATGGTTCTTGGGGCAAGTAGTCCCCTTGTACTTGTCAAAGTCCAGCACCTTGAACTTGGGAATGACCATGTTTGGGTATTAGGAACAACTCTTCTAGGTTAGCAAAGGCATAATCTTCACCTCCTTCAATGGCCCTGAGCCTTTCCTCTAGATGATCCAACTTTCCCATTTCTGCCATAGCATGAGGGTTTTTACTTGTTGTGGAATGCAAGAGGTGTAGTTGTGGGTGATACTGAGGGCCTTCCAAAGTGTTTTCAAGGGGTATACCACCAACTGCTTGCCCTTCAGTGGCATATCCGAGGCAAGGCTCGAAGTCGGCTAGATTGTGGTGGGGAATTTCATGTGTCTCCTCCATGGGTTGAGAGACATGTGCATGATCAGATTGAGGTTGTTGGCTCTTAATGAGTATGGGAGTGGAGTTATTGAGATTTTCATTGAGAGTGT
>NZ_JADYWL010000002.1:342345-545337 GCF_015864825.1 Psychrobacter sp. NZS113 | reverse complement strand
GCTGATGCCGACGCCGATGCTGATGCCGACGCCGATGCTGATGCCGACGCCGATGCTGATGCCGATGCTGATGCCGATGCTGATGCTGATGCTGATGCCGATGCAGACGCCGATGCAGACGCCGATGCTGATGCTGATGCTGATGCCGATGCAGACGCCGATGCTGATGCTGATGCCGATGCTGATGCTGATGCTGATGCTGATGCCGATGCCGATGCTGATGCCGATGCTGATGCTGATGCCGACGCCGACGCCGACGCCGATGCTGATGCTGATGCCGATGCCGATGCCGATGCCGATGCTGATGCCGATGCTGATGCTGATGCCGACGCCGACGCCGATGCCGATGCTGATGCTGATGCTGATGCTGATGCCGATGCCGATGCTGATGCCGATGCTGATGCTGATGCCGACGCCGACGCCGACGCCGATGCTGATGCTGATGCCGATGCCGATGCCGATGCTGATGCCGATGCTGATGCTGATGCTGATGCCGACGCCGACGCCGACGCCGATGCCGATGCTGATGCTGATGCTGATGCTGATGCTGATGCTGACGCCGATGCTGATGCCGATGCTGATGCTGATGCTGATGCCGATGCCGATGCTGACGCCGATGCTGATGCTGATGCTGACGCCGATGCTGATGCCGATGCCGACGCCGATGCCGATGCCGATGCCGATGCCGATGCCGATGCCGATGCTGATGCTGATGCTGATGCTGATGCTGATGCTGATGCTGATGCTGATGCCGATGCCGATGCCGATGCCGATGCCGATGCTGACGCCCCAACAGCCCCAACCGTGTCAGCCTCCGCTGATCTAGAACAAGGGGAAGCGGTCGTAGGTACGGTTGTGGCCACCGCCAGTGGCTCCATTGACCCCAATGGTGATGACGTCACTTACGAGCTGGATACGGACTCAGCGGTGAACTACGCCATTGATCCAGCAACGGGTGAGATTACCTTGACCCAAGCGGGTGCGGACATCGTGAATGCAGGTGGCACCTTAGCGGCACCTGTGGTCAATGCCACCGATGGCGACTTGGACAGTGCTTCAACGACAGGCACCGTTCCGACGACGGTCGACAACAACAACGACGCGCCAACAGCCCCAACCGTGTCAGCCTCCGCTGATCTAGAACAAGGGGAAGCGGTCGTAGGTACGGTTGTGGCCA
The DNA here is from genome assembly GCF_015864825.1 of Psychrobacter sp. NZS113. Lineage (GTDB taxonomy): Bacteria > Pseudomonadota > Gammaproteobacteria > Pseudomonadales > Moraxellaceae > Psychrobacter. The sequence goes on along the minus strand of NZ_JADYWL010000002.1, from coordinate 544,160 downwards.
CCGCCAGTGGCTCCATTGACCCCAATGGTGATGACGTCACTTACGAGCTGGATACGGACTCAGCGGTGAACTACGCCATTGATCCAGCAACGGGTGAGATTACCTTGACCCAAGCGGGTGCGGACATCGTGAATGCAGGTGGCACCTTAGCGGCGCCTGTGGTCAATGCCACCGATGGCGACTTGGACAGTGCTTCAACGACAGGCACCGTTCCGACGACTTTGCCTGACACCACCGCGCCAGATGCGCCGATTATCGCGCCTCTTATCACTGACAACGTCGCCAATGACGGTAGCGGTGATGTCCTTGACCCTGTAGAAGCCATTGCCGATGGTGGCGTCACGAATGACAATACCCCAAGTGTGATTGTCCCTGCCGATCAAGTGGCTAATGGCACGCCGCAACTGGTTATCGACGGAGAGGTGGTAGCATCAGATGCCGTGACCAATGATGATGGTAGCGTTACCCTAACACCAACCACGCCGTTGACTGATGGTGATTATGACTTAAGCTACAACATCATAGATGCTGCAAATAACGAGAGTGATGATGCTCCTGCTGTTAGCGTGACGGTTGATACCACCGTCATCATCGCTCAAGATGACTCCAATGATATCGATTTAGGTAAATTACAAGTAACCACTTATCCTTCAGTAAATAACGCTAATGTCATCGTACTTGGTGTCGCCGAAAGCGATAGCGGTGCAGATGGTACCCTTGACTTTACGGTAAGTGAAGGCGCTAATGGTACTGTTAGTATTGAAGTTAGTCAGACAGCGCTAGTCGCAGTAGCGGATGCAGTCAATATCGAAGTCTACAATAGTAATGGCGACCGTGTTTATGTCGGTACGACTGGTGGTGATCCACTGGTGGGTGATGTAATAGGTCTAGAACTATTAGGATTGACGGGCAATGACACATTAACAGCAGTCGTATCTGGTTTAGAGCCAGGAGATTACACTGTGGTGGTGCGCAAAAGTGAGAGTGCATTAACCACTTTAGTAGAAGATGTGGAATTGGCAGATTTGGGTGACTCAGGCATCATTTTAGGTCCAGATAACCAAGAGGCTGTCTTAAATGCAGTGGAAACCTCACTTAATACTGATTACCCTATCTTGCAATTGGGCACTACTGTCAAAGGTATTCTGTCAGCTGCATTGCTAGTAACGAATGAGCTGGGTATCGATGCGTTGGTAACGTTGCTTCAAGACAATACCGTATTGAACACTTTGCTTGGTGGTGTGGTTGACCCAGTATTGGATGCGGTTGCAGTAGCATTGCTTAGCAATACTTTAACGCTGCTTGAAACCACTGATGTCACAGCCACCCTAACGGAATATGATTTCGATTCAAGTACAGCTATCACAGGTAACGTGATTGACCCTGATGGGTTGGTAACAGGTGAGTTGGGTGAAGATACGGTTACCGTCAACACTAAGCTGACGGACATAAGCAGTGATAGTACGATGTCAGAACCAACATCTCAGCTTGTCGACGGTGTTAATGTATTTACCATACAGGGACAATACGGTGTACTAGTGATTGACGAAAATGGTGACTATACTTATACGGCCAATGGTGATTATGCTTCGTCAGGTGAAACAGATGTGTTTGAGTACACCATCTCTAACGGTACAGCAGGTAACAGCGATACGGCTAAGCTCGTAATTAATATCAACTCTACGGCCCCTGATGCACCAGTCACAGCGGCAACTATTACAGACAATGTAGCTAATGACGGCAGTGGTGGTGTACTAACACCTTCAGAAATCATTGCAGATGATGGCACCACAAATGACAATACACCAAGTCTGGAAATTGCTGCTGGTGCGCTTAGTGACGGTGAAACACTGCAGTTAGTGGTAAATGGTAACGTAGTTGATGCAGTGATCACTGAAAACGCCGATGGCAGCTATACTTTAACGCCGCAAACGCCTTTAGATGATGCTGAGTATGAGCTAAGCTACAACATCAAAGATGCTGTGGACAATGTGAGCGGTAATGCACCTGCTGTGACAGTTACAGTAGATACAACCTCACCAGCGGCTGTGGACAATGAATCCACGCTAAATGTGAATGTCACGCCTACCATCACCACGCAAACGACACAAACAAAAACGGTAGGAGGGCTTTTAAATCTTGGCGTGCTTTCGGATACGATAGATGTAAGTTTGCTTAGTAGCAATAGTGGGCTTACTTTTGTGGTACCTAATAACACGACTGAGCAAGTGACCGTAGATGGCACTGGTTCAGCTTTCCTAAACTTATCATTGTTAGGCGATACCAATTTTGACCTTGTAGTGTATAGAGTTGAAGAAGGTAGCACCAATGCTGTATTAGTATACGAAAAAGTCGATTGGTTGGTTGGCTCAGGTGTTGTAAGCGCTTCATGGAGTGCCGATAATTTGGTATTACCAGAGTTTGAAGGTGGCGGTACCTATTACGTGACACTAGGAAATGCTAGCGGGCTTTTAAATGTTAACTTATTAGGTAGCTTATCTATCAGCACAGTGTCCGATGTGGTTACCAATTACAGCCCAGACGGAGGCGTGGATGGCTCTGTAGCGGGTAACGTCATTACTGACTCAGGCACTGATGGTGTTGATACGGCAGCTACTGGCACAGTGGTATCAACAGTCAATGGCTCAACTGTGATTGACGGCACAGAAATAGTGGGTAGCTATGGCACATTGACCATTAATTCGGATGGTAGCTACAACTATGTGGCCAACGCCACATTTACAGGTACTTATGGTGATATAGATATCTTTGAGTATACGATTACTGCACCAAATGGTGAGTCATCTTCTGCAAATCTAGAGATTACGATCGACTATGATTCTGAGAGCGGGGCATCTGCAGATCGTGTAAGTGCCAGTAGCTTCACACTTGCTGATGATGCAACTTCTATTGATATTCCTGATACATCATTGAGTGTCTCAAGCGAAGGGCTTGATGTTCTAAGCTTTGAAAGCGAAGATCAAACCATCAGCTTATCTGACATTTTTGAAGTTGATGTGATAGATATAAGTGGTATTGGTGCGAATACCTTGACCGTACAAGCAGCTGATATTACAACCTCCGATCCTATCTATATCAAAGGCGATAGCGATGATACCGTAGACTTAGGTAATATTGGCGCTGATCTCAGTGATACAGATGGATCTGGTAATGCGGCAACGTGGGTAAATACCCAAACCACGACATCAGATGCCGATGGACAACAATATAATGTGTGGGCGCTGAGCACTGACTCGGCTACACAGGTCAATATTGATGTTGATATTACCAATGTTATTTAATTGATATCAGGTGTCTGAGTTATTTAAGCCATATCAGTTATTTATTATCGGCCAATCGTAATGTAAACGTTAAAACGCTCCCAAACTGGGGGCGTTTTTTACAAGTTATACATAACCGTATTGAGCTATAGTTAATAAACCTTAAGGACAGATAGGATAGTGCCCAAAATACTAAAAATAGTGAATAATAAAGGATAATAAAAAATGAGCGAAACCACCAGTATGAATGGCCTAATGACTCACTTAAAAAATAAATTACCAGCCATCTATGAACACTGGGTACAAACACATATTACCCAAGTAAATAATGAAAATAGTACTGGGAATTTTCAAGATGCTGCAGTAGATACGCTGCCTTGCACCTTCGTTTTATCAGTCTCTGATAGTCATAAAAAAGCCAAAGTAGTCACTTTTATTATTGATGATTTATTGAAAATAAAGGAAGCAGATAATACTAGTAACTTCTCTAATTTTGAAAAAATATTGCCGGTGATAATAGCAAAGATTGATACGTTATCAGAGAAGTTTGATGCTCCTATTGCTTGGCTAAGGCTTGAGTGGCTTAATCAAGCTTCACTCACTACTTGGTCAGATTTTCAGCAAAGTCTAAAAGGATTTAAGCGTAATTATTATCGCTCAGGCATTGCATTTACAGGAGTGCGAGAGCCTTGGCTGCTACTCACTGAAATGGAGTTAAATGCCAATGCCTGTCTTTATATGGGTAACACGGTTTCTCATGCAGGGGTTAATACTAATAACCTGAACGTGTATCTAAAAGCGCGCCATGGCAGTAGCCAAATGCCAAAGTTTAGCGATGATTTGCCCATTATCAATTTTAATACGGCGGGTGTGTTTATTGATGAGCACACAGGTGAGTGTCATCACCTTGATACACAGCCACGCTTTAAAGGTCACCGCAAGTTGTTGTCACTATCGGCAGATACGACTCAGCCTATCATTGAGATGTCTACAAATTACTTAGCCAGACAGGTACAGCCTTCTGGCCAGTATGTGTATGGATACTTTCCTTGTTTTGGCCGCACGATAAATACTTATAATAGCCTGCGTCATGCCAGTAGCACCTATGCACTGATAGAAGGCTATGAAGCTTGTCATAGTTTTAAAGCCTACCGTAACGATGAGGCTAAGCTTGCTTTGGCTAATATGAAAGTTAGTATTGATAATGCCATGAGCTACCTAATTGAGGAACTTATTCAAACCTATGATGACAAAGCGTATGTGATTGATACTGGCGGAGAGATTAAGTTAGGTGCGAATGCCGTTGCGATATTAGCAATCGTTAAATATCTGCAAGTGTTTAGAGACACACCAAAAGCAGATGATTATCATGCGTTGGCAGAGCAATTAGCGCTAGGCATCATCGCGATGCAACAAGATGATGGCAGCTTTGTACATGTCTTACATAGCAAAGACTTAACGCTAAAAGCAAAAAACCGAATCATTTATTATGATGGGGAGGCGGCATTTGCAATGATGCGTTTATATGGCTTGACCAAAGATACGCGCTGGCTCGACTGTGTCACTCGTGCTTTTGACTATTTTATTGAAGCCAAGCATCATCAAGCACATGACCATTGGTTGTCTTACTGTTCAAACGAGCTGATCATTTATAAACCTGAAAAAAAGTATTTTCAGTTCGCGGTCAATAATATTGTAGGCTATACCGATTTTATCAAAAACCGTATCACTACTTTTCCGACATTGCTTGAGCTATCCATGGCATTTCATAAAATGCTATTAAAGCTAGATGAACATCCGGAGTTTCATGATGTGTTAGCGGGTTTTGATGTTCAAGGATTTTATCAGGCATTGCATGCGCGTGCCAATCATCTTATAAATGGTTTTTTCTTTCCAGAAATGGCCATGTTTTACAAATCCCCGCAAACCATTTTGCATGGATTTTTTATCCGCCATCACTCGTTCAGAGTGCGAATTGATGATGTAGAGCATTATTTATCAGGGCTTATTGGTTACTTTGATTTTTTAAAAACGGCCAATTACCCCAAGCTCGCTACGAAAAAATATCAGTCAAATTATGATGTAATCCATGCAGATAACGAAGGCAAAAACCAGCCAGTAATAGAAGTAGGCAGCCAAGATATGAAATCTATCTTAACAGCCAATTCGCTGGTCCTTGCCACTAAGGGGAAGTGGCTGGTTACACCGCCAGTAGATTGGTCTGCGACAGGCTTGTGCAAGTGGCTGCCTACTTTTGAGTTAGGGCAGATTATCGTGGCTCGAGGAAAAAATATGGCGGTGGGCTATTTGTCTGAAAAGTCGATTGAGTCTTTAGTGAAAAAAGGTGCTTCTGCCATTATTACTGATGATGCCATAGCATACAAAAACTCAAGTATTCCTGTGCTGTACGTGCACGATATACGTCAAGCAACTATTGCGATTGGACGATATGCTCGTCAAGTATTTGATGGTCAGGTTATCGGTATTACTGGTAGCGCCGGAAAAACGACAACGGTGCATATGCTGGCACATGTACTGAATGGTTTCGGCGGTGCGAGCTACACTCAATCTAGTGCAAATCTACCAGTGGGTATTGCATGGAATTTGGCTTCTATGCCTCATTCTATAAGTCATTGGGTACTAGAGATGGCGATTGGCTCTATGTCTGCCAATACCAATTTAGTCCGCCCTGATATAGCGCTCATTACTAATATTGCACCCGCACATCTTGAATATCATCATAACGTTGAGACTATTGCTCTCAAAAAATCACGTATTTTTGAAGGTATGGCGCCAGGTTCTCTCGCCATTGTTTGCCGAGATATCGAGCAGTATAGTTTGATTGAGCGTTTGGCAACCATATGGGGTATTCATGTCGTTAGCTATGGTGAACATGATGATGCGACAATTAAGCTACTTAGTTATAATCAAAAAGAGGCACAAGCACAGATAGCAGTTGATGGTCAGACTTATCTGCTGAATTTACAGGCCCGTGGTCAGCACATGGTATTAAATGCGATGGCTATCCTAGCAGTGGTCAATCATAACAATTTGTCTATCAGTGACGCCATTACTCGATTAGAGAGTTTTAAAGCCGTGACTGGGCGAGGGCAAGTACTTGAAACGACTTATAAAAACCGACCAATTACGCTTTATGATGAAGCTTACAATGCCAACCCATTATCCATGCAGGCAGCACTCGAAACCTTTGAACAGTTGCAGGCACCTACCCATCAAAAAGTATTGATTTTGGGTGATATGTTAGAGCTAGGTAGTGACAGTAGTAGGTACCATTTACAGTTGGCTCCTATCATTGAGAATATGAATTTCAGAGCTTTGATTTTAGTCGGGAGTCAAAGCAAAGTATTGGTTGATAAGCTTAAAAGTCTAGACATAACACTTTATCACTTTGAAGACGTACAAGCCTTAAGCTTGAAACTACATGAGTTTATTGAAGATTATGACCATGTTTTTATTAAAGCCTCTAATGGCATTGGGCTCAATAAGCTATTCATAGAGGGTTAAAATATTCTCAATATAATTAGAAGTCAGAGCTAACAATATAGGAGGCACTGCCATGGATGATTTTGTTACTGACGCCGCCATATTGGTTGAGAGTTTTAAACTAAACGATAATGAGATAACTGCTCAGCGTCTTATCATAGAAAACAAGTCAGCAATACCAAAAATGATGGCATCATTGGCTAAATTGATGACAGTTATGTTGGTCTGGGATAAAGTGATGCAGGATAAAATCGATCCTGTTACAACTACGGTAGAGATGCCGGTTAGCTTATTAAAGGGTAGTAGTGAGTACTATCAGTTTTATCAAAAAGGCGAACAAATACCTTTAATAGTACTTATTGAGTCTGCTTTAATTGCCAGCTCTAATGAAGCAGCATTTGCTTTAGCCTGTTGGCACTCTGGTACTGAACAGACTTTCGTCACTCAAATGGTTCGTCAGTCATACTTTCTTGGTTTAAGGGGCAGTCATTGGACCAGTTGTTCAGGTCTTGAGAAAAGTGCTTATACAACGGCTCAAGACATGAGTAAGCTTGCCAGAGTGTTTATCAGTCAGTATGGGGCAATAATTTCTTTTTGTTCTCTAAAATATTTTGAATTTAATGGAAAAAGAGTTTTTAATACCAATAAGCTTATGCGTTTTTACCCCAATATTCTAGGATTAAAGACAGGTAACTTAGTCGGTATAGGCTCTAACTTAATCAACTATTGGATAAATGATGATGTGCATTATCTAAGTATTGTGTTAGAGGCTGAGAGTCGAGAGGTATGCTATGGTCTGTCTGAGAAAATCATGAATAAATGGGTGCAATCTACATTATAAACGTTAAATTAATAAAGGTTAATTAATAAACTTGTTATTGTTTCTCTAATTTAGCCTTGTAGCTTAAAGGCTCAATGCTAATGGCAATACTACGATATCTCGTTGCTTATACATATGAAAAACAGGCTTATTACTTAGCAGTAATAAGCCTGTTTTTCATATAATGACTCTCGCAGATGCTCAACAAGCAGCTTCAATTTTTGATCCGGTTGTTTTGCTTTAGGATAAACCGCATACATTCCCATTCTTTTTCGTGTAAAGCGTTGCAAAATCTGTGTGAGCGTATTTTGCTGCAGCTCCTTATAAACAAGTGCTTGTGGTAAAAAAGCGATGCCTAAATCGCTAAGAGTCGCCTGTTTAATCGCATCAAGATGATTGCTATGAAAACGACCCTCTACAGCAAGCAATTGCTCTGTGCCGTCTATATATAGTGGCCATATATCGTTAGCCGCATTATCAAACTTATAGACCAAGCATTTATGATCCTGTAATTGTTCAGGTGTCTGAGGTGTACCATGTTTCTCTAAATAGTCCGGCGTCGCACATATCACCCACTGGCTATCTATAAGGCGCCTCGCAATGAGAGATGAGTCTTCAAGCTCTGCGGTTCTTATGGCCAGATCAAACCCTTCTTCTATCAAATCAACCAATCGATTGGTAATTTGTAAATCTACTGATATTTCTGGGTGTTGTTTACAGAATTCAGCAATAGATTCGCTCAATACTAGATTGGCAGAGACCACTGGCATGGTGATACGTATGTTGCCTTTCATATCTTCACCGTAACCCGTCACTGCATTTTCGGCTTCTTGAAAGGCAAATTTAGCAATTTTAGCTTTGTTATAAAGTGTCTTGCCAGCATCGGTTAGGCTCAACTTTCGGGTGGTTCTATAAAGTAGCTGTGCATTTAAGCTCTCTTCTAATCTTGCAATACGTTTGCTTACGACTGAATTCGTCAATGACAGTTTTTCAGCGACCCTAGAAAATGAACCTTCATCAACCACTTGAACGAATAAAACCATATCGTCAGCTTTGACCACACTTATTCTCCAATTGCTGTAATACATTTTGTATTATAGCAAAAAAAGAAAATAACATTGTCCTTTGATGCAATATATCAATGTATGGACAAGGCGTAGAATATTTTAGGGAGTTTTGAGCATTTGACCATTTAATCATGCACTGACTAAGGTTGTCTTTGGCTTTTTTCAAAAATAGCTTTGACAAATTCACAGTGATTAGCGGTCCCTGTTTATGAATGTTCAATACCTCAGCCATCATTAAGTTATGAAAAATAAGCCATAAAAATAAATATTTAGATGACTTTGTTCAAGGAAGATTACACGATAAAAAGGATATGATTTTGAATCAAACAATATATGGGCTGCTGGCATTACTACCAATCATTCTCTGTGGTGTTTTTCTGATAGGCTTGCAGTGGTCAGCCAAAAAAACCATGCCAATTATTTTAGCCGTTACTGCCGCGCTTGCCCTCTTTGTATGGGATATGACGCTTAATCGCGTGTCCTCATCTATTATTCAGGGTTTGGTTATTACCGTTTCAGTATTGTGGATCGTATTCGGTGCTATTTTTTTACTCAATACCCTAAAACATACTGGTGCCATTGCTGTTATCCGTGCTGGGTTTACCAATGTATCGCCAGATAGGCGAGTGCAAGCCATTATTATTGCATGGTGCTTTGGCTGCTTTCTTGAGGGGGCTGCCGGCTTTGGTACAGCTGCCGCTATTGCAGCACCTTTACTCGTCGCAATAGGCTTTCCGGCATTGGGTGCAGTGTTAATGGGAATGATGATACAAAGTACGCCGGTATCATTTGGTGCAGTCGGTACGCCTATCGTTATTGGAGTAAACAAGGGGTTAGATACAGTAGCCATTAGCGCCCAACTGGCACAACAAGGACTAGAGTGGGGTGACTTTTTACAACTGATTACCAGCCAAGTCGCTATTATGCACGGTGTCATTGGTACATTTATGCCACTTTTTATGGTGATGATGCTCACGCGTTTTTTTGGAAAAAACAAAAGCTGGAAAGAAGGCTTCGAAATCTGGCCATTTGCTATATTCGCTGGCTTGGCATTTACGATTCCTTATACCCTAACAGGTGTCTTTTTAGGGCCCGAGTTTCCGTCACTAGTCGGTGGTTTGGTCAGTATTGCTATCGTTGTTAATGCTGCTAAGAAAGGGTTTTTGGTACCAAAAACCACATGGGATTTTGAACCGAAAAAAAGCTGGCCAAATGAATGGCTTGGTAAATTGGTGGTCAGTAAGGAAGACTTGAAACCGAGTTCAAATGGTAAAAAGATGTCCGTGGTTATGGCATGGTTCCCTTATTTACTGGTTGCCCTCTTACTGGTGTGTTCAAGAGTATTAACAGGTTTTCAGTCTTTGCTTAACAGCGCAACAGTAGACCTAACCTCGATTTTGAGTGAGGCAGATATCAGTGCCAGTTTTAGCCCTTTATACTTACCAGGCGGCTTGTTATTAATCAGCGCCTTGGTTGCCGCAGCTTTTCAAACCAAAAAATCAGGCAGTGCACTAAGCAGTGCATTCAAAGAGTCAGGTAAAACTGTACTAGGGGCTGGATTTGTTCTTATCTTCACGATTCCAATGGTTAGGATTTTTATTAATTCAGGCGTAAACTTATCAGATGTGGCAAGTATGCCAGTCGCTAGTGCAGAGTTATTTGCGGGTACTTTTGGCAGTGCTTTTCCATTGATCAGTGCAACCATTGGAGCGTTAGGTGCCTTTATCGCGGGCTCTAATACCGTATCTAATATGATGTTCAGTCAATTCCAATATGAAGCCGCCATGAGCTTACATATTTCACCTTCATTGATCATCGCAGCTCAAGCAGTTGGTGCCGCAGCCGGTAATATGATTGCCATACATAATGTGGTGGCTGCATCAGCAACGGTGGGTCTACTCGGTATGGAAGGTGCCACACTTAGGCGTACTATTTTACCTACCCTCTATTATGTGTTGTTCTGTGGCATCATTGTCATGGCTGCCATTTACCTCTTTGGTTTTCAAGGGCCTCTAGCATAATGAGTGACACGCAATCACAAGATAAGGAGCATCATATGGCTTCATCAAACCTTTTCTCATCAAATATAACGTATCCGGACACAATCAGTCCTGATCAGGTACTAGATAAGCTCACGCATTTACTGGGTGCTAGTAATGTACAGGCTGATCCAGAGAAAAACGAACACTATAGAATGGGGTGGCGTTCTGGTGGCGGCAATGCTTTGGCTGTGTTATTTCCGCAAACATTGCTGGAGATTTGGCGTAGTCTAGAAGTGTGCGTCGAAGGCGATTGCATTATTATCATGCAAGCGGCAAAAACAGGACTGACGGAAGGCTCAACACCGAGCGGTAATGACTACGATAGACCAGTGGTTGTTATCAAAACCCTTGCAATGAACCAGTTGTATTTGGTGAATGATAACGAGCAAGTGATTAGCCTGCCTGGAGCGACATTGCATCAATTGCAGAGTCGGCTTAAGGCCGTAAATAGGGCGCCTCACTCCGTCATCGGTTCCTCGACATTAGGTGCGTCTATTATTGGTGGTGTCTCTAACAACTCAGGTGGGGCTCTGGTGAAAAGAGGTCCTGCTTATACTGAGCTTGCTTTGTTTGCCCAAATAAATAAACACGGTCAACTGGTGCTAGTCAATCATCTAGACGTAGAATTGGGCGACACTCCAGAAGAAATACTTACTAACTTGCAAACAGGTAATTTTGATAAAAGAAAGCTACCTGACACTAGCAAGCTTGCATCTGACAAAGAGTATATCGCCAGAGTGAAAGACGTTGACGCAAGTACGCCGAGCCGTTTTAATGCGGACAAGCGACGACTTTATGAAGCCAGTGGTTGTGCTGGCAAGCTTGCGGTATTTGCAGTACGTCTTGATACGTATCCAACCGCTGCAAGAGAGAAAACCTTCTACATCGGCACCAATAGTGTGAGTGAGCTTGCACAGTTGCGACGGGAGATACTATCAAGCTTCGATAATATTCCTGAAGTGGGTGAGTACATGCATCGCGATATATTCGATGTATCCGCTAAATACGGTAAAGACACGTTCTTAAGTATTAAGCATCTCGGTACAAATGCCTTACCTAGACTGTTTTCTATCAAAGGCGCTATGGATGCAAAATTCCATAAATGGTCATGGATGCCAAAGCATTTCACTGACAAAGTCATGCAGTTCATCGCCAATATATTTCCAAAGCATTTACCGAAGCGCATGATGGAGTACCGCGACCAATATGAGCATCATCTCATCTTAAAAATGAGTGATGAAGGTATAGAGGAAGCACAAAATTTTCTGAAGTCATTTTTTGACGCTTCAGACACGGGCAACTATTTTGAATGTAGTCAGGAAGAATCAGAAAGTGCTTTTTTACATCGTTTTGCTGCGGCAGGTGCTGCATTGAGATATGAAGTCATACACGAAAAAGAAGTGGGTGAGATATTAGCGCTGGATATTGCCATACCACGTAATGAATTAGAATGGCTTGAAACCCTACCTGAAGAAATCACACAACACTTAGAGATGAAGCTTTATTACGGACATTTCTTTTGTTATGTGTTTCATCAAGACTATATTTTGAAGAAGGGTAGTGATGCACATCTTGTTAAGAAAATGATGTTAGAGCTGTTGAATGAACGCGGTGCAAAATATCCTGCTGAGCATAATGTGGGGCATCTATACGAAGCAGAGCCTGATTTGCAAAATTTCTATAAAAGCCTAGACCCAACGAATACGTTTAATCCAGGTGTTGGCAAAATGTCTAAAACTAAGCGTAACTGCTCGTGCTGTTTATAATTGAAATCTTAAACTAGCACTGGATTGCTTACTTATAAGTGGTTAAGTAAAAGTAGCCCAATGCTTATTTATTAGAAACGTTCAATACACCCTAGAAGCACTATCGATTGGTAGTGCTTTATTAATGTTGACTTGGTCATCGACGCATTTCATTGCCCTTTAGATAAAATGACATTATTTCCAGTCATGTGTATGAGTAATCAAGTTTAGAGCCATGCTTACTCAAATGATTTGTTATCTATTGTTAAATATAGGCTGATGCTATGTATAATGCAGCACTAGCATAGTTCCTACTCATAAGCCTTTAATAAGAAGATTTCATTATGTCAAACAAGCGTCCTTTATATATTCCCATTGCTGGACCAGCTCTACTAGAGACCTCTTTACTGAATAAAGGGAGTGCTTTTTCATCAGAAGAACGTGATAGTTTTAATTTAACGGGACTGTTACCTCATAACATTGAGACGATTGAAGAGCAATCATTACGTGCTTATCACCAACTGCGCTCATTCACTAATGATATGGATAAGCATATTTACTTGCGTAATATACAAGATACCAATGAAACCTTATTTCACCATCTAATTGAGCAGCATATCGAAGAAGTTATGCCGCTCATTTATACGCCAACAGTTGGTCAAGCGTGTGAAAAATTCTCGCAAATTTATCGCCGTAAACGGGGTCTGTTTATCTCATATCCTGAGCGCCATCAAATCGATGACATGCTGCAAAATGCCACCAAACAAAATGTTAAAGTGATCGTTGTCACTGACGGCGAACGTATATTAGGCCTAGGCGATCAAGGTATTGGTGGTATGGGTATTCCCATTGGTAAGTTAGCTTTGTACACGGCTTGTGGTGGCATCAGTCCTGCTTATTGTCTCCCTATTTTGCTGGATGTCGGCACCAATAACCAACAGCTACTTGACGATCCTATGTACATGGGTTGGAGAAATCCACGCATCTCTGGTGATGAGTATAATGAGTTTGTCGATTTATTTATTCAAGCCGTTAAGCGTCGTTGGCCAGAGGTGTTATTGCAATTTGAAGACTTTGCACAGGGCAACGCCACCCCGTTATTGAATAGATATCGTGACCAATTATGCTGCTTCAATGATGATATTCAAGGGACTGCTGCGGTTTCGGTCGGTGCTTTGATTGCAGCGTGCCTAAATAAAGGTCAGAAACTAAGTCAGCAAAAAATAGCATTTTTAGGGGCAGGATCTGCTGGTTGTGGTATTGCTGAGCATATCATTCGCCAAATGCAGCGTGAAGGGTTGACTGAAGAGCAGGCGCGCAGCCAAGTGTTTATGGTTGATCGTTATGGCCTGCTTATTGATAGCATGACAGAGCTACAAAAATTCCAAGAACCATTAGTGCAAAAGCAATCTGCTATTGAGCACTGGGACAAAAGTCAGAAGCTAGGTTTAGCGCAAGTGGTTAAACAAGCAAAAATCACTGTATTATTTGGTGTTAGCGGACAAAAAGGTCTGTTCACCCAAGAGGTGATCGAAGCCTTGTGTGTGAATACTGAAAACCCAATTGTACTGCCTCTTTCAAATCCAACGTCTCGTGTGGAAGCAACACCGCAAGAAGTGACTAATTGGAGTAAGGGTAAGGCAATTATTGCAACCGGTAGTCCTTTTCCTCATACTACTTTTAACGGTCAGTCTTTTGAGGTTTCTCAGTGTAATAACAGCTATATTTTCCCCGGTATCGGTCTGGGTGTTTTAGCAGCACGGGCGACGGGTATCAGCGATAATATGCTAATGGCGGCAAGCCAAGCGCTTGCAGATATATCAATGGAATACGAAAAAGCACCAGGTGCCATACTACCGCCTATCAAAGTTATCAGAGAGATCAGTGAAAAAATAGCTTATGCAGTGGCATTGCAAGCAGTTCAAGATAAGCTGGCACTACCTATCACGTCGGAGAATTTACAACGCCGATTGAAAGCGAATTTTTGGTTACCTGAATATCGTAACTATCGCCGTACTTCTTTCTAGGTTTATAAATTAGATATAACAAAACTCAATACTGGACAAATTATCTAAGCAACATACTGAATGAAAAAGATAATTGATAAGCCTGTCATGTTGGAGAGGGTAGTCGGCTTTGTAAAACGACAAGTTTGTAAATAGCCTGATTTTAATAGCAAAAAACCACCTTGATAGGTGGTTTTTTGCTGATTATCTTATTTAGACGTTGTGCAGTCAGCTTTCAAATAATTTTATTTAAAAAATCATGTGCGCACATAATGCAATAATCGGTAATGAGATAATGGTTCTTAATAGGAAGATTATTAATAACTGAAAAAAGCTAACTGGAATCTTCGTTCCTAAAATCAATCCGCCCACTTCCGACATATAAATCAATTGAGATACTGACAAGCAAGCGATGACAAATCGGGTCAATTCTGATTCTATTGAAGAGCCGATAATCGCAGGTAAAAACATATCTGCAAAACCTACCATAATGGTTTTTGACATCTCTACCGCAAAAGGTATATTCAGTAACTCTAAGAGTGGGATAAACGGCATACCCAAATAATCAAACACGGGTGTTTCTTCTGCAACGATTAAGCCCATCGTCCCGATTGCCATAACGACGGGTAATATTCCGATCCACATATCTAAAATATTTTTTAACCCATCCTTTAAGAAGGTAGAAAAGCTTGGACTCTTTTCTGCTTTGTGAACCGCTTTATGCAAGCTGTGCGTAAATAATGTTTTTCCTTCAGGGATGGTTTCATGATCTCTATCACTATTTTCTACTACATACGTATCTTCAATTCTAGATAAAGGTAACAGCCTTGGTACGATTAAGGCACAAACAATCCCGCATAAAGCAACCACCCCAATCATATTGAGAAAGTAGGTTTCTAGCTTAACCTGAGAGATGACAACCAAGCAGAATGTAATCGAGACTGCTGAAAAACTGGTAGCAATAACTGCCGCTTCTTTTTTGGTATAAAACCCACCTTCCAATTGTTTATCAGTTAATAATACGCCGATAGTTCCATCACCCAACCATGACGTCAAACAATCTACAGAGGACCTACCGGGCAAACCGAATAGAGGTCTCATCACTTTACTTAATAAAACACCAAAGAACTCTAATAAGCCAAAATCAAGCAGTAGTGGTAGCAACAACCCAGCCAAGAAAAATACGATAAAAAGTATGGGCATTAATTCATATAATATTAATCCACCGATATTATCTGAATATATTGCCTCAAACCCAAATTTAAAATAGGTAACCACAACAAAGAATGCACCAAGCATTCTAATGATGAGCCAAGGTGTTGTGACGTTCAGTAAGTTGTTTAAAAAGGCATTGTTTAGAATCAATGAAGGCTTCATGACCTTAGTATATAGCGTACAACACAGCGTAACCATAATGGAGACTACAACAAGCAAGGGTAAAATATCACCCATATAACCCTGTATATAATCCTTTAACACAGAGATAGGAATGGTAAATCCTTCTGCATATGACACAAATTTACCATCCACATAGGGGATTGGAAATACGAAGAGCAACAGACCTATTATAGAGGGTATAAAGAATTTTAAAAACTGTCTGGTACTGATACTGCTAATATCTTGACTTGAAGAACTAGATTTAATAATGTCCATATTATTGTTACTCGCAGTCCATTTTTTAACTAGCCTAAAAATATTTGCAATAAATACATTTGGGCTAGATGCTTTAACTCATTTTAAATATTTAATATTAGTAATTCTTTAAAAGAGACTGCGTCACTTTTTCTAAAATTTTAAATATTCTGTTTGAATCATCTTTTGAATTATTATACAAAGGATTGATTTCTGCCATTTCCCAACAGCATACTTTCTTATTTTTGATTAGCTCTATGTTAAGTTGCATGGCTTGTTCGTATGACAGACCATTCATTGCAGGCGTACCGGTTCCTGGCACGTACAAAGGATCTACACTATCAACATCAAACGACACATAAATATGATCACAATATTCTAGCTTCTTAAAGATTTCCTCTACTGTAGAACTGATGCCTTTTTGAGTTATCTCAGCAACACTATATAAAGGGATTTTATGTCTTCTAATTAAATCCATCTCTTCTTCTTGATAGTCTCTAACGGCACAAAAGACCACATTTTCTGGCTTGATTGAGGGTTCATCAGATGCCATAAATTTCAGTTTTTCCCAATACTCTTTTTCTTTTTCAGAAAGCTCATTGCGCTGGCATTCTAGATTGTCAATGGCACACGCCATGGCCAAAGGCATTCCATGCATGTTTCCTGATCCACTGGTATAGGGCGAATGAAAGTCAGCATGTGCGTCTATATAGACCACACCAATTTCAGCATCAGGATGCGCCATTTTTAGGCCGTGCATCGTTCCTGCGCAGCTAGAATGATCTCCAGCTAAGACAATGGGAAATTTATTCTCATTTCTTATATCTTTTATTTTATGTGCTAATTTAGAGATAATCGGTTCAATCACATCAGCATACTTTGCATGCGCAAATTGTGATTCCCCCTCACTGTTGCTATCATCTTCAATACTGTCGAATTGCAATTTTTCAAAATAATCTGCATTAAGTTCTTTCGATGACGCTTTTAATGCATCAATACCTAGAGAGGCACCTTTTTTATATCCTGCAATATCTGAATAAACTTCTACTATTCTTATATTTTTCATCATATCAGTCATGATTTTGTCTCTATTAAATAAAATAATTTTTACATCATTTAAATTAAATTAATTTTTATATAGTAAAGCTCTTGAAAATTAGCAGATAGATTTAAAAAATAAAAATATCCACAAGTGTTCAAGAGCCATACTAAATATAGAAAAAACTTAAAAAACAATGTTGGTTTTAAACGTTATAAAAAATGAGAAAATCTTATCATTTTCTTGTATTAATTACTGCTATATGAATAGCGATTGTATTAATCACTTACGACATAGCCACAGATTCAGCTTCATTCGTCACTAGGCTATGATTTTTGCTATGGCCTTTCACTACCGAATATAAGTTTTTAGGGTCAGCTTGCTGAGGTATCAGATCTAAAATCTCATACCCGCCCTGCTTTTTGATCAAGTCGCGTAAAAATACCAACGCCGTAAAGTCTTCTGAGGCAAAACCAACGCCATCAAACACGATTAGATCATCAGCTGACTTTCGAGCTTGCACTTCACCTTTGAGGATGCGATGAAATTCAGTAACAGGGAAGTCGCTTGATAGATTTTGAATCTCTCCTTCAACGCGTGTCTGAGGCTCAAACTCTACAATCACATGATCTGCTCGCATTAATATATTGCTATCTAGCTCTGTTTTACCAGGACAATCACCGCCTATCGCATTGATATAAACACCTTTTGTGATTATATCGTCCCGTAAAATAGTGGCATTGGTTTTGTCAGCCGTACAGGTAGTAATGATCTCTGCACCTAAAACAGCTTCCTCTAACGTACGACAAACAATCACTTTCAGACCTGAGTCTGCAAGGTTGTCAGCCGTTTTCTGTGATGCCGCTGGATCAATATCATACAAACGAACTTCTGAGATACCCATGATGGCTTTCATACCCAAGGCTTGAAATTCAGACTGAGCGCCGTTTCCTATTAACGCCAGTTTTGTAACGCCTTTTGGTGCACAATGTTTGGCCAACATAGCTGATGTGGCAGCCGTACGTAACGCCGTCAGGATACACATCTCTGTCAGTAAAATAGGATAGCCATTTTCGACGTCAGACAAGATACCCATCGCAGCTACGGTCTGCAAGTTTCGTGTGGTATTGATTGGGTGACCATTGACATACTTGCAGGCAAACATCTCTCCATCACTGACTGGCATCAGCTCGATGACACCGTCTTTTGAATGCGAAGCAAAGCGAGAAGATTTTTCAAATTGATCCCAACGAAGATAATCTTGCTCTAAAGCATTTACTAGATCTGTAATACATTGCTCAACGCCATAATCATGAATCATTTTAGCCATCGCTTGTACACTAACGAATGGCACGCCTTCCTTGGGTGATACGATAAATTTAGACATTAATGCTGTTCCTTTTCATGAATATTGTTTGTTGAACCGACAATTAATATGCTACCAATTATAATTGTCAGTTAAAATGTCAATAACTTACTAAATATGGACGTATTTTTGACAAATTGTTAGGTGCTACTTAGCATAATGTCAAAACTCAATGAAGGAAGCATTTTTATGGCGTATTACACTTATGACTCTTTAGATAGCGAACTGATATCTGAACTGCGACAAGATGGTCGAGCAACCATCTCAAACCTTGCTAAAAAACTCAAAGTCTCTCGTGCCACTGTCCAAAACAGATTGGATAGATTGATTCATAATGGCGCTATTTTAGGATTTACGATTCGAGTGCATGAAGCACTAGATAAAGAAACCGTCAAAGCGATGATGATGATTGAAGTAACAGGAAAGTCTACGTCACAAGTGATTAGGAAACTGCGGGGTATCCCGCAACTGATTAAGCTACATACGACCAATGGGGCGTGGGATTTGGTTGCAGAAATACACACCACAAGCTTGAGAGAGTTTGATGAAGTGCTGCGTCAAGTAAGAGAAATTGACGGCATTCTGAATAGTGAAACCAGTGTTCTGCTGTCAAGTTTGTAATATAGGCATATCCAGAAAAATATGTTCAGCACAGTCGAAGGAGCCAAGCCAAGCGACATATGTGTAAACATAATGGCATCCCAAACGAGCGTTTACATCTATTTTTAGAGGAATGTGAGTGGCGTTTTAACGACAGTGACCCAAAACGTCAATTACATCAGTTAAAACAGTGAGTCCAAAGGAACTGAACTAGCTATCTAGGACAGCCGCTAGATAAACTGTTGTCTGACATGGACTGTATCAACTTTATATCGAACTGATTTATATCGAACTGACTATATTGTATTTTACTAAAATTTAGACAATAAAAAACCCTTATCAGTCAATGACTGTAAGGGTTTGAATTTGGTGGGCCCAGTAGGACTTGAACCTACGACCAAAGGATTATGAGTCCTCTGCTCTAACCAACTGAGCTATGGGCCCTAACGCTAGACGGACAATGATACCTGATTTTTTGAATTTTTCAAGCAAAAAATGGGCCATTATCAAGATATTTCTCATGAAGTGCCATTTTCTATTAAACTTGACCACCAGCTAGGGTTAGACTGCGACCACCATCAACAGTAATTATCTCACCAGTGAGATAATGGGCCTGCACAAGATACAGCACGCTATGGGCAATTTCATCAGGTCGACCTATGCGCTGCATAGGGATTGAGCCGATGATACTTCGTTGCCGATCATGATCCAATGCTTGGTCGCTATTAGCATCAGGTAAGATATTGACGCCAGGTGCGACACCATTGACCCGTACCTCTGGTGCCATCTCAAGTGCTAAAGACTGTACCATCATACGATGAGCCGCTTTTGCCATATTGTAGACAGTATAATTGCTAAACGGCTTATCGTGCGCGTGAATGTCCAGAAGGCTGATAATACAACCTTGCTGATTTTTAAGGTAAGGAAATAGTGCTTGGCTCAATAATAAAGGCGCTTTGGCATTTGTCAAAAATAGCTCGTCCCACTGTGCGTGATTAATACTGCCAAGTGGGCTAGGGTAAAAGCGAGAAGCATTGTGTACCAATACATCGAGCTGGCCAAAGGTCTCTACAATATTTTTGCCGAGTGTACTCAAAGCGTTGCTATCATCAACGACGGCTAAATCGGCGATGATAAGCGCTGCACTATCCGCACGCAGACTATTCAGCTGTGTGGCCAATACTTGGGCTTCTGATTCACTATGATGACAATGAATAATGACTCGATAGCCTTGGCTGTGAGCTGCTTTAATAATCGCGGCGCCAATACGCTTGGCACTCCCCGTGACGAGCATCACTGGCGCTTTGGTATTGAAATTTTCTGATTGGAGGGCGTTGATGGTTTGATTCATAGTGAAGATACTATCTGCTCTCTAATGTTTTTTATGTGAGTTCTGTACTTGCAAGTGCTCAATTCTAGCCTGCTGCAATGCCGCACCAATAGCTGGGCCTTTGAGGTCTGGTGCTATATCTATCATGCCGATAGCATGAAAGCTATTTAGCGCTATCATCATTTGACGGTGTTGTACTGCCAGTTGTAGGACATGACTACATACGAGTAATTGAGACAATTTATCAGGCTCTTTATGAGCGCCGCAAGTTTGTATAAGGTCGATTTTTTCAGCAGCACTAAGACGATTTGTCTTGCTGAGATTTTCGGCTTGTTGCACGAATAAGTTGGCAAACTGGGTATGTGCTTTTGGCACTTTGGCAATGTTACCTATGCTATTAATTTCTCTTAGACTAGCTGCTGAATTAGCGTTTTCATCTGTAGGCTCTGAGGTAAATAGAGACGGGTTAAGGCTACTCATTAGCAGTGCCCAACGCTGTGACAAATTAAGCTGCATTTGCCCTGCAAAATATAGCGCGGTCTGTACATTCTCTCGTATCTGAGTATCAGCCCAAGCATGATGCAAAGGTGCAAAATACTCTGTGAGTGCGCCAATCTCAAACAATTTTTGCCAGTAGACTTGCGGTGATAACTGCATGGTTGCGCGACTCGACTCTTGCCAAATGCGTTCGCTACTTAGATGACTAAGCTCTCCAGAGTCAACCAGTTGGCGCATTAAGTTCAAGGTATCCTCTGCGATACTGAACCCCAAATCGTAGTAACGACTATAGAAACGAGCCGTTCGCAGCACCCGTAGTGGGTCTTCGCTAAATGCACTTGATACATGGCGCAAGGTCTTGCTTTTTATATCAGCTAGTCCACCATAATAGTCAATGACATGACCATTGATAGGGGTGTCATCATTAAGGCTGGTGACTTCTATTGCCATGGCATTGATTGTCAAATCGCGACGTTGCAAATCATCTTCTAGGCTTACATCAGGAGTGACATGTACGCTAAAGCCTTGATAGCCTAACCCTTGCTTTCGTTCCGTACGTGCCAGTGCGTACTCTTCATGACTGTTAGGATGCAAAAACACAGGGAAGTCTGCACCGACTTGCTGGAAGCCTGCGTCAATCATTTCTGCGACAGTTGCACCAACGACTACAAAGTCTTTATCTTTGATAGGACGCTTTAGGAGTCGATCACGAACAGCTCCGCCCACAAGGTATATTTGCATAAAAGCCTCTGTTTATTTAGCAAAATGTCATTGTATTTATCATCGCTGTATTGATTAAATTATCATCAGCTCAGTTTTCATTGATCAAAAAAAACAGCCAATGCTTTATAAGTCGCATTGACTGGTTTTAGTATAGCAGACGGGTTCTGTCAGTGGATGATAGAACCCGTCTTAATCATATTGCATATGATAGATGACTATTTTTCGCTTTCTAAGTCTTGAGCTTCAGTCACTGTCAGTGCAGTCATGTTGACGATACCACGCGCAGTCGCTGATGGTGTCAAGATGTGTACTGGCTTATTGGTACCCAATAGGATAGGGCCAATAGAAGCACTGCCAGTTGCTGTTTTAAGCAGGTTGAAGGCAATGTTCGACGCATCAAGTGTTGGTAAGATGAGCAAGTTCGCTGCACCTTTTAATGGGCTTGATGGCATGTCGTTTAGACGAATATGCTCATTCAGAGCCGCATCACCTTGCATCTCGCCATCAAACTCAAAGTTTACATTCATATCTGTCAGTATCTGGTATACCTTGCGCATTTTAACAGCGCTGGTACGGTTTGATGCACCAAAGTTAGAATGAGACACTAGCGCGACACGTGGCGTGATACCGAAGCGACGTAATTGGTCAACTGCCAACACTGTCATTTCAGCCAGCTGTTCAGCCGTTGGATCTTCGTGGATATAGGTGTCCGCGATGAAAATATTGCGATCTTGCATGAGTACCGCATTCATAGCATAGAAGTCGTTCATGCCTTCTTTTTTGCCAATGACGCTTTCAACGTATTTTAGGTGCAACTGGTAATGGCCAAACGTACCGCATACCATGCCATCTGCTGCACCATTTTCGACCAATAACGAGCCAATCAATGTGGTCTTGCGACGAACATCACGGCGCGCAAGCTCGATGCTGACACCGCGACGTTTGTTTTGCTCATAGTAGCCCTGCCAGTAGTCTTTATAACGAGGGTCATCATCAACGTTGACGATGGTAATGTTCTCGCCATCTTTTAGACGCAAGCCCAGTTTTTCGATATTGGCTTCAATCACTGAAGGACGACCAACTAAGATAGGCTTCGCTAGTTTCTCATCAACGACCACTTGCACAGCGAGCAAGATATTGTTGTCTTCACCTTCACAGTAGACAATACGTTTTGGATCAGATTTGGCACGAGCAAAGATTGGCTTCATCACAAACGCAGAGTTATATACAAACTCAGACAGACGCTGACGATAGGCTTGCATGTCATCGATAGGCAATGTGGCAACGCCTGAATCCATAGCAGCTTGAGCAACGGCAGAAGCAATCTCAATGATTAGATTTGGCTCTAGAGGTCCTGGAATTAAGTAGTCACGACCGAAGCTTTGCATTTTTTCGATGTTTCTAACGCTTGCAGTTGGCGTTGCTTCAACGTGTGCCATCGCAGCGATTGCTTTTACACAAGCAACTTTCATTTCTTCGTTGACAGTAGTCGCACCAACATCTAGTGCACCACGGAATATATAAGGGAAGCATAGTGCGTTGTTTACTTGGTTTGGATAGTCTGAGCGACCTGTTGCCATGATGACGTCTGGACGTACGGCATGTGCCAATTCTGGCATGATTTCAGGCGTTGGGTTGGCAAGTGCAAAGACAATAGGGTCTTTAGCCATACGGCGAACCATGTCTTCAGACAATGTACCAGGCATAGATAAACCCAAGAACATATCGACATCGTCCATGACTTCTTCGATAGTGGTCGCAGTCGTCTCACGTGCATAGCGCTGTTTGGTTTCGTCAAGATTTTCACGAATGGTGGTGATGATACCGCGTGAATCTGAAACAAAGATATTGTTTTTGTTCACACCAAGTGCGCAAATGATGTCTAAACAAGAAATAGCAGCGGCACCGGCACCCGAACAAACCACTTTAATTTCTTCGATTTTTTTACCAGTAATCAATAACGCGTTGAGCATCGCTGCAGCAACGATGATTGACGTACCATGTTGATCATCATGGAATACAGGGATGTTCATGCGCTTACGCAATTCACGCTCAATTTTGAAACATTCTGGTGCTTTGATATCTTCTAGGTTGATACCACCGAAAGTAGGCTCAAGAGAGGCGACCGCTTCGATGAATTTGTCTGGATCATTCTGTGCAATTTCAATATCAAAAACATCAATACCTGCGAATTTTTTGAATAGAACGCCTTTACCTTCCATGACAGGTTTTGATGCCAATGGACCGATATTACCTAGGCCCAGTACCGCAGTACCGTTGGTAATGACACCAACCAAGTTGCTACGTGCAGTGTACTTAGCTGCCAATGTCGGGTCTCTTTCAATTTCGAGACAAGGAACCGCTACACCAGGTGAGTAAGCAAGCGCTAAATCGCGTTGGTTAGCCAGCTGTTTAGTAGGCGTGACTGAGATTTTACCTGGGCGTGGAAACTCATGGTAATGCAAGGCAGCTTGTTCAAACTGCTCTTTTTCTGTCGTAAGGTGATCCGTATTCAAATGGGTATCGTCATTCATAATAATTGCCATGGTTGGAATAAATTGGAATAAAGTAAATGGAGATAAAAATAACGTTTTACCCTCAAAAAATCATGGAATGATCATAATCTAAGGGTGCATTGACATTAAAAAACTGATGATCACAGACATAGTAATCAACGATTAAAGACAGGCTTAAAAATGTAATTTAGCAAAAACTGTCATTCTAGCACTATTGACAATTCACGCCTAGTCAATAGCCGTGAATTGTCCGAACAATATAATGAAATGATATTCATTATTTATCTCGTTGATGATGCCAAAAAACAGAGCCAAATACCAACCTTAACCCCATAATGTTTCAAAATATTACAGAATGATAGACTAGGGTATGTCCTCATTTCAAAAATGAAGATAAAAATGAGATGTATTGCCGTCAAACGAGGAAAATAGTTGGTTTATATCGTAATATTAACTAACTATTTGACGACGGTTGGCAAAATTTAGCCGTCTTTAGCCCAGTTAGATGACTATCGTTTGAATTGAGGACATGCCTTAGATTAAGATGAGCAACTGATTGGCTCTTGCGGTGTATGAGGAAGAGGGGGCGCAATATCTAAATCGGTGGCGATATCTTGTACATGATAAGGGTTGGCCAATAACTCAAACACTCGGTTAACTTCTTCAAACTGACCTTGTTCTGCTGCCGTTATGGCACGCTGCGCCATACTATTACGCAGTATATAAACAGGATTATTACTGGTCATCTCGTTGATAACTTGCTCAAGTGGCAGTTGTTGTATTTGCGCCACATAACGTGTCGACCACTCTTGCCATACTTGTGTCGCCTCAAGGTTAAGCTCAGCGGTCATGGCCGTTAGTAGCTGCTGCTCATATGGATGAGCGCTTGGCGCGACCAATCCCAGTAGCGCGCGGAAGCTATTGGTATAATCAAGCAAGTTATCTTCTAATAACGTCAGCCATTCAAAAGCTAGTCTCAGACTATCGGACTCGTGCGGTAATCCAAGTTTACGGCACAGTCCTTGCTGATAATGCTGCATAAAGGTCGCCTCATAAGGCGCCAGACAATCTGCTAATGCCTCGCGAGTGACACTCTCTAGTCGCATAAAGTGTGGTAACCAAGCATTGAGATTCCAATGACCGATAGCAGGCTGGTTTTGATAAGCGTATCGACCTGTGTGGTCGGAGTGGTTATTGATCCAAGCAGGGTTGAATCGTTCCATAAAACCAAACGGCCCGAAGTCTAAAGTACTGCCTGTAATAGATAAGTTGTCTGTATTCATAACACCATGAGCAAAGCCAATCAATTGCCAGTCGGCGATCATCCGTGCGGTACGCTCAACCACAGCAGTCAAAAATGCCAATATAGGTTTTTCGCTATCGCGGCACTCTGGATAATAAGTGTCGATCATATAGTCGGCAAATTCAGCAAGCAAATCAGGGGCAAAACTGGCGATCCATTCGATATGACCGAGTCGAATATGACTATCAGCCACACGCATCAATGCCGCGCCAGCCTCGATGCGCTCACGGCGTACTCTGGTATCGGAGACCACAAATCCTAAAGCGTTAGAGGAGGGAATATCCAATTGCGTAAGCGCATGACCACACAAATACTCACGAATGGTACTGCGCAGTACAGCGCGTCCATCGCCCATCCGTGAGTAAGGCGTGAGACCAGCGCCTTTTAGATGCAAGTCTTGCGGTTGATTATTACTATCGAGTACTTGCGCCATCAATAGGCCACGTCCATCACCCAATTGTCCTGCCCACTGTCCAAACTGGTGACCAGCATACGCCATGGCCAACGGTTGGAACTCGGCTGGCACGTATTGACCACCGAGTATGTCAACCCAACGAGTCATCAAGTCGTCATCTTCTGACCAGCCCAATTGCTGTGCAACTTGTGTGTTGAAATGACCCGCACGTGGATTGTCTAATGCCGTTGGCGATTGCTCATGATAGAGGCGTGTGTCTAGGTTGACATAGGTATTTTGATAACGCATACGAGCCGTTCCTATTTGAATATCAGATAAAGAGATTACTATAACATAGCCGTCATATGACATCGTGTCGCTCTGTCCATCTCTTGTAATACTAAAGAAAAAAATCCCCCTATCCATGATGGATAGAGGGAAGGATAAGCTTTACAGTCATAAGGGCAAACTAGCGCTATAGCGTGGATAGTTAAGCCGCTTTTTTGTTTAATCCAATAGAGCGAAACGCTGTTTTTAGATTGCTATTATGCTCAAGTATTTTTTGCTCAATCTTGGCATAGTCATGCTTTAGCTTATCATCAACTTCATGCAAGCGATCAGCATATTCTGTCTTTTTCAACTCAATGGTTTGAGCTTTCAGTGCTTGCCATTCTTCGACAGTCTGTATAAATGCATCGTATTCAAACTTAATGCGATCTTGGAAGCTCTTCATCGCATGAGGAAGGTCAAGACCAGTACTTGCTGCCGTATCAATCTGCTGTTGGGCTGCTTTAAACTGCATTTGCACTTCAGCATGCTTGATAGTAGTGTCATCGACAGTACGTAAGTCTGTGGTCAGACCAAGCTTCGATAAGCCTACGATCAACCATTTAGTTGGATCATACTGCCACCATTTTACGCCATTACGATAATCGTATTGGAAGAAGTGATGGTAATTGTGATAACCCTCACCCCAAGTAAAGATAGCTAAGAAGAAGTTATCACGGGCAGTATTGGTATCAGTATAAGGACGGCTACCAAACATATGGCATAACGAGTTGATGAAGAAGGTAAAGTGGTGAGTCAGTACCAAACGCAGTAGACCCGCGATAACCAACGTACCCCAAACATCACCCAATAACCAACCAACAGCAGCAACCATACCAACGTTCATGGCTACTACCCACAAACCGTAATATTTATGCTGAATCTGCAACGTTCTGTCTTTGGTCAAGTCAGGAATGTTTTTATAATCGAATTTACCACTCGGGTAGTTACGTAGCATCCAACCAATATGACTGAACCAGAATCCTCGTTTTGCTGAATACGGATCATCCAAACGATCATCTACATGACGATGATGAACACGGTGACCTGATACCCAGTCAAACGCAGAACCTTGCACCGCTAGGGTAGAGCCGAGCAATAAGAAGTTTTTGACAATTGGATGCGCTTTATAAGCACGATGCGCTAGCAAGCGATGGTAGCCTGCTGTAATGCTCATGCCAGTCCATACCATAAAGGCGCCAAACACGCCCCACACAGGTGCGCTAACTTCATGAGTCAGCAGATACCATGGCGTAATGACAGCAGCCGCAATAGGCGTAGCTATCAATATAGACGCTGGAATCCAATTGATTGGTGCTTTGGTAAATTCGAACTCACGCATATCGATGCTGCTAGCTTCAGGAGCATCAATTTGAACAGCAGTATCAGCGTAGTTGCGCTTTGCAACTGGTTGCTCATTAAGTGAGTTGCTCTCATCAAAACGCGTCTTAAAACGTGTGACTTGAGTGCTGGCAGCTTTTACAAGCGTATCACCAGATTTGATAGCGAAACGTAAGCCTTTCAGCGGTAAGCCAAGTGCTTTTTTTGCGATCATATAATATCCCTAACGGTATTAATTTAAGTCTCTATAGTACCCTAAAAACCTAACAAAGTGAACACTTATACACTATAAAAATATTGCTAAATAACAATAACTTGTATGGATTATAGAATGTATTAGTAGAAATAACCTGTGACTTATCAGGCATTAAGGAAAAGTGTAAGTAACACTAAAAATATGTAGGTTTTTTGAATGAACGAAATGAGAAATAGATTTATGGTTTCAACAGCAAGTGGCTTGGAAAATCAGTAATAATAACATCGGTTTGCCATTTTATCAGCTGTTCAATGATATCCGTGTCATTGACCGTCCAAGCGCTTACGGGCAGACCATAACGGTGGCTAAGTTCAATGACAGATTGGTTAATTAAAGGGTAATAAATACCCAACTGGCCACAGCCAAGTTGCAGCGCAGTATTGGTTGCGGCTGTCAGCGCTTTAGGTGTATCAATTAACAGGCCGCGTGGTATATGCATTAATAGCTTGCTGCGTTGCAGTCGAGCATGCAATTCCATATCAAAACTGGTTAGTGCAATAGGAAGATTGGCAAATGGGCTATCGATTAAATTGTGTGTCAACGCTCTCATTAATTTGGGGTAATCGGTGCGGCTATGTGTCTTAATCTCAAGCTCAATGTGCGTAAAATTACTCAGCAAAGGCGCCATACTGGATAATGGAATGATTTGATGTTCAAACTGTCGTTGGCGCTGAATCTCTATCATACTCAGCTGATCAATACGTGACTGCTGACGACACATGCGTGCCAAGTCATCATCATGGAACACGACTAAATGACCATCAGCGCTCAGTTGTACATCAAACTCCACTCCTGTTAAACCATGAGCATTTAGACGTTGAGCATGCTGAAACCCCATAAAGGTGTTTTCTAGTGCTTCGCCACGAGCGCCTCGATGACCGAGTAAGCGGGTGTTTCTTATATTTATCATTATTTATATGGCCTACTGTTTTTATGAGCAATCATATAGCCTCATATAAGCAGCGTCTAATAAAATTTGTAAAACAGACAGTTGATAGTTTTTTTCTTTTGTTTACCAGCGGTAATAATTTAAAAAAGCACTTACATTGAGTTCATAGGCATGTATTTGTTATGTTTTTGCAACCAAGTGTAGGTTTTACCCATTATGTGGGGCGTTATTTGTATATCCATGGGCTACACTAATGACCATTTCATCCAAACACCGTATAATAATCTGGTTTTCAGACCTATGGCAGCTAGAGTTGCGGTTTGAACATCAATCACTGTCCTTCAGTGGCGGTACGAATTAGTAAATTGGGAGCAGAATCAATATGAGCGTAGCAAATAAGAGTTTAAGCAAGTGGCAGAAAGTCGCTGGAATCGGTATCGTATGTAGTTTGGCGCTTGCAGGCTGTGATCGCTCAGAGAAAGAAGACAGTACTGAGGCAGCAGAGCTCACAGAACAGGATTCGACCGCTACTGAAAACACGTCAGCCACTGCCGTTAGCTGTGATGATCCAATGGTACAAGATCGTCTCAAATCGGCTCTAAAGAATACGCTCAATCAGCAAGCGCAAACGCTGGCTGCCAACTACGCAAACGATGCTCAGATCAATCTTGCTAGCGGTGCTATCACGGATAAAATGAGCGGTATTGTGATTGATGTACAGAATGCAGCGGTATTGCAACAAGCCAATGCAAATGGTATGACGACTTGTCAGGCAAGCGTTAGCATGACGCTACCAAGTGCAGATTTGTATCAGGCTAGTCAAGTACAAGCGGCCAATAATCAGCCAAGCTTGCAGTCACGTTTAGCACAAAACAACATTCGTATTAACAACAACATGCTCGTTGATGACGCTTTCACTTATGTCGTAGGCACTCAAGGTGGCCAGGTACGTACACGTATCGCTGGACAACCAGCATTAATGACCATTGTTGCTGACGTGATGGCAGGCTCTGTGTTCCAATCAGCAGTGGAAAATCAACGCGCTCAGCGGGCTGCTACACCTACACCGCAAAATAACAGCCAGCCAGCACAGATTCGTGAGCCTAGAGTAGTAACGCCCGTTGAGCCGACTCGTCCTACTGAGCCTGCGACGCCACCAACCATCAATAAGCCAGCAGAGAGTCAGCCTAGCCCAGCAGCTAACAATCAAACGGCGTCGTCTGAGCCTAAGACGCCAGCAAAACCAAAAGAAGTACCTAAAGATGAATCTATTGATATGATAATCATCGAAGACAGCAGTGCTACTTACTAAGCTGTTTACTAATCAATCAGCTAGCTTAAAAAATGCTTAGATGATGAGACAGAGAAAAGCCCGCAGTGATAAGGTTGCGGGCTTTTCTTTTCTTTTCTTTATATTTTAATAATCACATACCGCTATTTTTTATCAGCGAAATCTTTTAATACTTGACTGTCCCATAGCACCTCAGAGACTTGTTTGGGGTCGGTACAAAAACGAGCAGCTACAAACAACCAGTCAGATAAACGATTGATAAAGCTCACTGCTGTAAGGCGAATGGCTTCTGGACTCTGCTGTCGTAATAGCACAGCTTGACGCTCAGCGCGGCGACACACACTACGCGCGACATGTAACTGGCTAACCAGTACAGAGCCTGTCGGTAGGATGAAATCCTTTAGCGGTGGCAAGGTGGTATTCATGGCATCGATCTGTTGCTCTAACCATTCAATATGAGTGGCATTGACACCTTCATATTCTGGCATAGCCAGTTCACCGCCGATATTGAATAACAAGTGCTGAATAATGATTAAGCCTTCAGAAAATTCCTTTGCGATAGATTGGCCTTTATTGCGTTGTAACTGGGCACGCACTAGACCAATGTGTGAGTTAAGCTCGTCAATATCACCCATGACGTTGAATATGTCGTCAGCTTTACTGAGACGGCTACCATCTGCCATACCTGTGCTGCCGTCATCCCCAGTACGTGTGTATATTTTGCTCAAGCGATTGCCCATATCTAAATCCTTAATCATTTTTGTGATGGAATAGTGTTAGTTGCGCGCTCATTGTAGTATTTTATGGCTGTTTTCGCTAAGATAATGGGTTAAGTTTTATATCACGGTCGTTATATTTATGGCGACTGTCGTTCGTATTGCTTGCTAACCAAATACAGGCAATGTTTTTACTTTTTATTTAGGGCATGTTGAACATTCAACCATGGCACTGACAGAGACTATTTTTTAGACAGTTCGACGTTAAAAATAGTAAGTTTAGTTATTCTAAGCGTCTATTTTTAACCATGAAATGGCAAAAAAGAGTCATGTCTCTTCGAGCTGATACTAAAGCGGCTCCATACTGTGTTGTAAGTCTTGTTAAGGCACGAGCATTACCGTCGTTTTACGGCTTGTCTGGAACCGTTTTATTAATCAGCAGTGCCTATTTGTGAATATTCAATACGCCCTAATCAATTTTATTTATATTAAAAGGCTTTTTAATCATGACCACACCTCTTGCCGATGCGATGTCTCAGCTTGCGATTTATGACTCACTGACTGGTGGTAAACGCCAGTTCGTACCACTCAAAGCAGGGAAAGTAGGCATGTATGTGTGCGGTATGACCGTTTACGATTATTGTCACATTGGCCATGCACGGATGATGATTGGCTTTGATATGGCGGTACGCTGGCTAACACAGTTGGGCTATGACGTTAATTATGTGCGTAATATTACAGATATTGATGACAAAATTATCGCGCGTGCAGCTGAGAATGGCGAAGAGATTGGCGCACTCACACAGCGTTTTATTAAAGCGATGCATGAAGACTTCTCTGAACTTGGCTGCTTATCACCTAACGCCGAGCCGCGGGCAACAGATCATATCGATGAGATGCAGCAAATGATCGAGACGTTGGTCGAAGGTGATTATGCGTACGCAGGAAACAACGGTGATGTTTATTATGCCGTTGACAGCTTTGCTGACTACGGTAAGTTATCCAAGCGTAATCTGGATGATATGCAGGCAGGTTCGCGAGTTGATGTTGAAAATGATAAGCGCAATCCGTTTGACTTTGTATTATGGAAAGCTGCCAAACCTGAAGAGCCTCAGTGGGCATCTCCATGGGGACAAGGACGTCCAGGTTGGCATATTGAATGTTCAGCGATGTCGACTAAGTGCTTGGGTAATACCTTTGATATTCATGGCGGTGGTCATGATTTACAGTTTCCACACCACGAAAACGAGATTGCTCAATCTGAAGCAGCAACTGGTTGTGAGTATGCGCGTAACTGGATGCACGTTGGTTTTATTAATGTCGATGGCGAAAAAATGTCTAAGTCGTTGGATAATTTTTCAACCATTCGTGATGTCATCGCCCATTTTCATCCTGAAACGTTGCGATTTTTCTTATTGTCGAGCCATTATCGCAGCCAAGTCAATTTCTCTGATAGTGCGTTGGAAGAAGCACATAATAGCCTAAGCAGGCTCTATAACGTTCTAAAATTGGCAGAACAGTTAAAGGGTGAGACGCTCATAATTGATGAAGCGTTGACTACTAAAGCCTACAGTAGTGAAGCTGGGCAAGATTTTATCAAAGCGATGAATGATGATTTTAATAGCTCAACCGCAATCAGTGTCTTGTTTGGGCTGGCACGTGACATCACCAAAGCCATTAAATCTGAAGAGATAGACACCGCATGGCAGTCAGCTCAGCAATTAAAGGCATTGGCGCAAGTGCTCAATATTCTACAGCAGCCAGTACAGCAGTTTTTGCAAGCCGTGATTGGTGAACAAGCAGATGACGGTTTAACCGATATGGCTATCGATGGTTTAATTATTGAACGTGCAGACGCTAAAACCAACAAAAACTTTGCCCGTGCCGATGAGATACGTGAGCAACTAAAAGAGGCTGGTATCGAGCTCGAAGACAGCCGAGCTGGTACAACATGGCGCCGCGCTTAAAGTAATTGTGTTACAGAACACCCATACAGATAGTCATAAACTAAGTCAGCTTTACGCTGGCTTTTTTTGTAGACTTAACAAAATATAAGAATCATCTTCATAAAGGGCAGCCTTTGTATGCGACTCTCACATAAACTACTGGCCGTTAATCTATGAATACTCTCAAAACTCAAGCTGCTAGCAGTCATAGCATAGCTACTGATATGTTTGCTAATGTCGATGCCGGTATGGATGGTAATGAACATCCTAATACCACGTCTGACCTGACGTTTTATAACCTGCGGTCATTGTTGCTTTCTTTCATTATTATTGTGATTAGTGCTGTTTGCGTACCTGTTAATGCAGCAAGTGAGCAAGATAGTACCCAGTCATCGAGCACCCCTGATAATTTTGCTGAATATGCCGCTCAAAAAGTCAGTGATATGAGAGATGATAGTGTTGGTCTCTCTGGTGTGGTAGAAGAGATATTTGACCCGACTGAGCGTAGCGCTGTCGAGCAGGCAGGCAGACTACAAGGGGATTCAGCACTGACAGGAGAGTATAATGAAAGCTACTACATACTCGATAAGCTAAATGCCGGACTGCCACCATTATCTGAGCCACCCAATTTAGAGACGCCGCTTGCAGCTTTAGAGTTTTTTCAGTCAGCAGTAATGAAGCAGCAGTATGACTTGGCCGCCTATGCGCTAAACATGAATTTGATTGATGAGAAAAGCCAACGTGGCAGTGCGCTTGATCTGACAAAGCGACTGGATTTTTTATTATCTGAAAAAGAGCTTTATGTATTCGATGATATGCCAGATCGCCCTGACGGTCTGATTGAGCCGCCACTTGGTAACACTAGCAGTGTCATGGGCATTGCTAGACGCTCTCTTCAGCTGGGATACATTGATTATCGAGAGCGCCGTGTCCCTATTTATTTGCAGCGAGTGCGAGTAGGTGAGGAAGCCCCTGTTTGGGTATTTTCTGCGCAGACGGTTGGCAATATTGACAATCTCTATGAGCAATATCATCCCGCTGAGTTCGAACGTTATTTGCCTACTTGGTTAAAAATAAAAATATTTGGGATTGCGCTATGGGAGTTTTCAGCGCTCATACTATTTTTCTTATTAACCATGGGTGTGGGCTGGCTACTCAGTAAAGGCACTGAAAAAATCATCAATCATTATGTTGATGATGAAAAATATAGCATAAATGTTGGCAGCACCAATGGTGTCGCGGATTTGGTTAGTAAGCTGACGGTGCCTTTAACTTTTACGATCAGTTTTTCGCTCGTTTTTACTTTAGTCTCTGGCGGATTTCCTTATCTAGATGCAGTGGCTTCGTCGACCCGTCCTCTCATTTGGATTGGAATGGTATTCAGTACCATGTGGCTAGGTATTCGCATTATTAACTTCTTTGCCAACCGTTATCAAGACATGCAAATTGAGAATCTGGCTGAAGAGCATTTCGATAAGGAACGTCGCCGCCGTACTTATGTGTCGATATTTCGCCGTGTCTTTATCTTTGTTATGATTTTGGGGAGCTTTTGGATAGGACTTAGTGAGTTTGCCAATATGGAAGGCCTTGGTAAGACCTTATTGACCTCAGCTGGTATCGCAGGTGTGGTCATTGGTATCGCAGCCCAGCCAATATTGGGTAACATCATCGCAGGGGTGCAAGTGGCAGTGACTCAGCCAGTACGGATTGGTGATAGTGTGATAATGGATGGCAACTTTAGCACCGTGGAAGACTTGCGTTACACTTACGCGGTACTAAAAACATGGGATGAGCGTCGATTAATCGTGCCGATGCGTGAATTGATCACTGATAGGGTGGAGAACTGGTCACATACAGAAGTACACCAGACCTGTCCTGTGTTCTTATATATTGATTATGGTGCAGAT
This sequence comes from Psychrobacter sp. NZS113, assembly GCF_015864825.1. Taxonomy (GTDB): domain Bacteria; phylum Pseudomonadota; class Gammaproteobacteria; order Pseudomonadales; family Moraxellaceae; genus Psychrobacter. Next base: position 509,621 of record NZ_JADYWL010000002.1, on the reverse strand, counting down.
ATTGACGCTATTCGTCAGCAGTTTATCTCGATGGTTAAAGACAACAAGCTTTGGGATAATAAAACGGAGCCTGAAGTATTTGTCGTAGACGTGACAGAAAACACTATTCAATTGCGCGGTGCTGTTTCAGGGGTAGGTCCCATAGAAGCGTGGACGCTGGCCTGTGAGATACGTGAGCAGATGCTTGGTTACTTATATGAGCAGCAAAACAAGTATCTACCGACAGAGCGTTTTACTTTAACAGAAAGCCAATATAGTCAATCCTCTACAAAAGAGTGACAGTGTTAACCTCACTTGAAATATCACATATACATCATCACTCGGTTGCCTTGACTCTCTTTTAGACTGCACAACTATAGTTACAAGAGAGAGTCATGAGCCGTAAAAGAAAGCTATTAACATTAAAATAGAACCACTGACTAGGTAAAGTGCGATCGTCATCGACACAGACTTACTTATGTAAAACAATCTGACAAATATAGCATGCGATTTGTCTGATTATTTGTTATAATGTGGCGTTATTTTTAAGGGATAAATAAGTGATTAACCATAAGGCTGCCCTATATTTGTGCAAACTTATGATTCATCAATCACTTGCAGTTTTCGAGCGTTTCGTTTAGCTGGTTTATTGCTAAAATCCCACCCATCAAAATAACCACCACTAGGGGTCTGTATGTTGCGAATTGTCGATGAAGCCTTAACCTTTGATGACGTTTTATTGTTGCCAGCCTATTCTGAAGTCTTGCCAAAAACTGCCGATCTTTCTACCCGTTTGACCAAAAACATTACGCTGAATCTACCGCTAATTTCTGCGGCTATGGATACGGTCACTGAGTCTGAAATGGCGATTACAATGGCACAGCTTGGTGGCATGGGTATCTTGCATAAGAGCATGGATATCGCCAAGCAAGCAACACAAGTACGTCGCGTCAAAAAGTTTGAAGCGGGTACAGTAGTCGATCCTATCACTGTGCATCCAGAAATGACTATCGGTGAATTACTGCGCTTAACTCAAGACAACAATATCTCAGGTGTACCTGTCGTAGAGAAAGGCACTGATAAAGTTGTTGGTATTGTCACGCATCGTGACTGGCGTTTTGAAACCAATCTGTCATTACCCGTTAGCCAAATCATGACACCAAAAGGTCAGCTAGTCACGGTACATGAAGGTGAGAGCAACGAAAATATCAAACGCTTGCTACACGAACATCGTATCGAAAAAGTGATCGTTATTGATGATGATTTCCGTCTAAAAGGTCTTATCACCGTTAATGATTTTGCAAAAGCTGAAAACAATCCAAATGCTTGTAAAGATGAGCAAGGTCGTCTTCGTGTTGGCGCAGCTGTTGGTACTGGTGCAGATACCCAAGCGCGTGTTGAAGCATTAGTGGCAGCAGACGTTGATATTATCGTGGTTGATACCGCACATGGTCACTCAAAAGGCGTGATTGATAAAGTAGCTTGGATCAAAAAGCATTATCCAAATGTACAAGTCATCGGTGGCAATATTGCCACAGGCGATGCTGCACTTGCTCTACGTGATGCAGGCGCCGATGCCGTAAAAGTAGGTATTGGTCCTGGTTCTATCTGTACCACGCGTATCATCGCAGGTATCGGTGTGCCACAAATCTCAGCGATTGATAACGTCGCTAGTGCATTGAAAGACAGCATTCCACTGATTGCTGATGGCGGTATCCGCTATTCAGGTGATATGGCAAAAGCCATTGCCGCCGGTGCCTCATGCATCATGGTAGGATCATTGATGGCTGGTACAGAAGAGGCGCCAGGTGAAGTTGAACTGTTCCAAGGTCGTTACTACAAAGCTTACCGCGGTATGGGTAGTCTTGGTGCGATGTCAGGATCAAATGGTTCATCAGACCGTTATTTCCAAGATGCCAAAGATGGTGTGGAAAAACTGGTACCAGAAGGTATCGAAGGCCGTGTTCCTTATAAAGGCCCAGTCGCGGGTATCGTCAATCAGTTGGTTGGCGGTCTACGCTCATCAATGGGTTACACGGGCTCTGCAACCATCGAAGATATGCGTACTAATCCACAGTTCATTAAAGTGACGTCGGCAGGTATGAAAGAGTCGCATGTTCATGATGTTCAAATCACCAAAGAAGCACCAAACTATCGAGTAAGTTAGATAGTTTTTGGCAGCTCTGTGTTACGTTAGCGAAAGCTGGTTTGCAGAGCTGCCTTGACTTTGAGATAAAAACGGCCAACAATACCTTGTTATTGTTGGCCGTTTTTTTTGTAAAATGCATAAACAGATTATTATTATAATAGTAGTATCGCCTGCGTATACGTTGGGCCTTTAATTTTTAGATATGGAGAGCATGCATAATGAGCTATTTTGGCACCGATGGTATCCGTGGAAAGTTTGGTGAATTACCGATTACGCCTGATTTTATTTTAAAATTGGGTTATGTCACTGGACAGGTATTGATAGAGAACAATAACAATCCTATGCGCAGACCTAGTGTGGTCATCGGTAAGGATACTCGTCTATCAGGCTACGTTATCGAAGGGGCGTTGCAAGCAGGATTCAACGCCGCTGGTGTCGATGTTCATATGCTTGGCCCATTGCCAACGCCAGCTATTGCTCATTTAACCCGTAGTTTCAATGCTGATGCGGGCGTGGTGATTTCGGCATCACACAATCCTTATTATGACAACGGTATCAAACTGTTTTCAGGGGATGGCAAAAAGCTGACCGATGAGATGCAAAATGCTATTAACGATAAGTTAAAAGTCATTATGAGTATCGGTGGCAGTGATAATGACCTAGTTATGCCTATTCTTGATCCGGCTCAAATGGGTAAAAACAATCGAATCAACGATGCCAAAGGCCGCTATATCGAATTCTGTAAAGGCAGCTTTCCTTATCAGTATGATCTGAGTCACCTGACAGTCGTTGTAGATTGTGCCAATGGTGCAGGCTACAGTGTGGCACCAAGAGTCATGCGTGAATTGGGCGCTAACGTAATTGCCATCAACAATACGCCAGATGGCCTCAATATCAATGCTGATTGTGGTTCTACCCATCCTGAAGGCTTACAAAAAGCAGTAGTTGAGCATGAGGCAGATGTTGGTATCGCATTAGACGGCGATGGTGATCGTATTGTAATGGTCGATGAGGCTGGTAATCTGGTCGACGGCGATGGCATTTTATATGTGCTTGCTACCCAAGGTCAGACTAAGGCCAAAGGTGTGGTTGGTACACTTATGAGCAATATGGGTCTAGAGTTAGCACTGCAAGCAGACGGCATTGCATTTACGCGTGCAAAAGTGGGCGATCGCTACGTAATGCATGAGCTTGAAGCGAATGGTTGGATATTAGGTGGTGAGCCATCTGGCCACATTTTGTGCTTGGATAAGAGCCGTACTGGCGACGCTATCATTGCAGGCTTACAAGTACTGGCTGTGATGCAAGCACGTGGGCGCGCGCTCAGTGATCTCGTTGAAGGGTTTGAAGTGCTGCCACAAAAACTGGTTAATGTGCGTCTGTCGCAAATGCAAAACCCTTTTGAGCACGAAGAATTGGTTGCCGCTTTTGATAAAGCTCAGGCTACTTTAGAAGGTAGAGGCCGTCTGTTGATTCGTCAGTCAGGAACTGAGCCTATGATTCGAGTGATGGTTGAATCAGATGATGAAATAGAATGTGACGTGCTAGCGAACGACTTAGCTGATCATATTAAGGCCGTATTAGGTTGATAGTTGTTCATATAATGAAGCAAGAACATTAAACTGAGGAATGACCATGAGCATGGATTTTACCGATCAACGTCTGTCATATGAAAAGGGCGCACTTGATCAACAATCAGTACCTATATCACCATTTGAGTTACTCAACGCTTGGATGAATGAAGCGATAGAGCAGAAAGTGCAAGAGCCTTATGCGATGAGCCTTGCTACTTGCGGTGCTGACAACAAGCCTAGCGTACGTATTGTTCTCATGCGTGAGATTACAGATACTGGTGTTGTCTTTTATACCAACTATGAAAGCGCTAAAGGGCAAGATATTGCTGAAAATCCAAATGCCGAGGTGCTGTTTTTTTGGCATGAGCTTGAACGACAAATCCGTATTAGCGGCAGCATTGCTAAGATAGACGCTCAAAAATCTGCGACATACTTTCAAAAGCGTCCCCATGATAGTCAGGTTGGCGCATGGGTGAGCCAGCCACAGAGTGGTGAAGTTGCTGATCGTAAAGTAATGGAACAAAGTTTTGAGCAGCTACAAGCGGATTATCCAGAAGACACTCAAGTGCCAACGCCAGTATTTTGGGGTGGTTATGAGATTATGGTCAACGAGATTGAGTTTTGGCAAGGCCGTGCCAATCGTATGCATGACCGCATTGTATATACTCAAGAAAATGGTGATAATTGGAATACCAAACGCTTATTACCATAACTGATGTTGCGATAATAAAAAGCCCCGTTAGCAGTTGTTATAAACAATTTGCTAGCGGGGCTTTTTATTATCGCAAGTGTCGAATAGTAGGTGCCAAATAGTAAATGCGGGAATTTATTTTACTTCAGTATCCACGTCGACAGAAACGGACATACCAGGGCGCAGTTTGGCCAGTTCCGGTTGGTTTTCATCTAAATCGATACGTACCGGAATACGCTGAGCGATTTTGATATAGTTGCCAGTGGTTGGATTTGCCGCTGCGGCACTAAATTCACTGCCCGTTGCAGGCGAGATATTATTGATACGCCCCGTGAATTCAGTACCACCAAGGGCGTCAACTCGAATAGTTGCAGCTTCACCTATCGTCATATTTGCAATTTGGGTTTCTTTAAAATTGGCGATAATCCACACGCCTTTTGGTACGATATACATGAGCTGTGTACCAGCACTAACGTATTGTCCTGATTTCACACTGACTTGGCTCAACTGTCCTGATTCAGGGGAGGTGATAATGGTATTGTTCAAATTAATTTGTGCCTGTTTTTTGGCAGCTTCTGCACTTTGAATATTGGCATCCAGTGACGAGCGGCTACCACTGGTTTTTTCACTGGCCTGCTTTGCAGCTTGTAGATTGGCTTCTGCTTGCTGTACCGCAGCCTGTGCTTTAGCCAGCTCTGCTTTGGTATGCGCCACTTCCGCTTTCGATACTGCACCAATCGCATCAAGTCCTTGATAGCGCTTGATATCTTCTTGAGCGCTATTGACACTTACTTTGGCGCTGTACAAATCTGCTTCACGGGCGTCTATTTGTGCTTGGCTAGATTGAGTATCTTGCGCATTGCTTGAGCGGTTGGTGACAGCCACCTCGATATTGGCTTGTGCTTGTTCGAGTTGTTGCTGAAAGGTACGGTCATCTATTTTAACCAGTAAATCACCTTCTTTGACATTTTCAAAGTCTTGTACAGCCACATCGGTCACGTAGCCAGATACTTGTGAGCTGATAATGGTTGTTTGACCTTTTACAAAAGCATTATTGGTTTGCTGTACCGTCGGAGTGAACGGCGGCAGTTTCCAAGCATAAAGAATCAGCAATACACCGATGAGAATAAGGACAATAAAAAGTCCTATGTTAAAGTAAGTTTTTTTCTTAGGATTCCACCCTGAAGCGGAAGGAATAGGCTCGGTTGGCGGCATGGGTGTTTCATTATCAGCGTCACTCTCTATTACCTTTTCTGCAACTTGGGTTTCGTTGTCTTGAGGATGGGCTGTATCATCTGTGTTCGAGGATAAGCTATCGGCTGGCGTCTGAGTTTTTGGTTCAAGGTCATTGGGTTTTTCTTGGCTCATGACGCGCTCCTAAAGGGTTAGATCAATATAATAGATAATTTGATATGGGTACAAAAACGTGTTGTTTATATTTTAGCGGTATTAAAAAATATCTTATTTTTGCTCACGCATTTTGGCGATAACGGCGAGCTCTTTAGCCAATGGGTTACGTTTATGATAACGATAGTAAAAATAATTGAGCAGTAAAATAAAGGTAGCACCAGTTGATAGAATGGCCATGATAAAAAACAAATCACCATAAGCAGAAACAGTGGCTTGACGTTGAATACCTTGTAATACTTGCAGTGTAGCTGCAGTATTGGTTTGAGTAACATCGGTCATTTGTGAAGATATAGTACTGCTTGCAGTGGCTATTTGTGCTACCAGTTCAGGATCACCAAAGTTGAGTGAACTGACCATATTTGCATAATGTACCTGCGTACGAACCGTGGTAAATGCTTGAATAGCAGCTGCCCCTGCCAATCCGCCAACCGTTTGTGAAATACCAAAAATAACGGAAAAACTAATAATATAGGCAGGACCACTAGTAATAGCACGCAAAAACCCTTCAAAAACCAGCGGCCCCATAAAATACACGGCGGCAAATGCAATCAAAAATTGGCTGATATAAAACATATAGGGTGCTGAATTAATAGACACACTCGTGTCCATCCAAGAACCTACGGCAATCAATGCCACGGCAAAAATAACGGGTCGGCGTAAATCTATCGGATTGGTGCTAAAAATACTAATTACCAAAGCCAATATACTGGCTGATAATATGACAGCATAAAAAGTAACTAGCTGATCGTTACCATAGCCTAAGTTGGCAAGTAATCCTGCAGCGCCGACACTTTGCTCAGATAGCAAAATTCGCATGACAGCGCCTGTAATCATAAAGGCAATAATATTGCGGCTACGCATCCAGCGGACTTGTAGCATCGGGTTTTTACGATGGGTTTCAATCCATAATGCGATGCTAATCCCAACGATGGCAATAGCTAGTGGATAGATGAGCCAGGGTGTTGTCCACCATAAAACCCTACCTTGTACTAAAACGACAGACAATGCAGCCAGACCACTGGCAAAAAAACCAAAGCTTAAAAAATCCAGTTTTTCAAATACTTTTTCTGTATTACCTGGTGGTAGCTCTAGCAAGTTAATCAGTCCAAAACAAATCAGTGCCAAACCAAATTGAAATAGAAATAAGCTTTCAAGCTGACCATCGATGGTGAGGTAGGGCGAGATGATTCGTGATAATGGAATACCAAACTGCACCAAGCCAAACCCCAATATTAGACCGCTAGTACGTTTGACGGTTGGCATACCTTGCAAGCAATAGAATAACCCTAATATGGTCATGCCACTGGCCACCATACCACTTAAGCCACGCGCTATAATCTCTAAGTAATAAGGGTCAAGCCATAAGCCATCAGCAGCCGTCACCAGACCACTGCTTACAAACCATTGCATACTGGTTGCTAGTAGCAAAAAAAACAGGGTGATTTTACTGAACAATGACATGCCAAATTGCTGACGAATCTTATATAACAATACGGTGATGCAAGCATTAGTCATATTGTAGGCAACCGATATCCAGCCGCCTTCCATAGGCGTTAAGCTGAGATCGCCTTGGATTTGGGTCAAGTTGACTACTAGCAAGCCGTTTTGAAAACCGGCTGTTACACCAATAATAATACCAATGATCAGGTAAAAAAACTTGCGGCGTGCGGGATGGTCAGGATTGGCTGGTGAGCCGACCATCATTGGTTGTTCGTGGGGCTTAAATTGATACTCAGTACTCATGGATGAATGACTGTCTTTGAAGGTGGACGGTTGATTCTATAAGCTTTGATTAATAAAGCCTGCCAACGGTATAGTCGTACAATAGAATATGCTTGATAGATAGTAACAAACAACAAAAATAGCCCAAGATAGACTTGAGCTATTTTATCATATTTTTTATTGAGCACTTACTATGGCGTGCGTTTAGGCTTGTTTTGATTCGTCATGTTCAGCTTCAAGGCGCATCGCACGCTGATAGCTATCAAGGCTCGCCAACTGCTCTGCATATTGCTTAATATGCGGATAATCGTCTAGTTTCTGACGTTGAGCAAGAATGATTAAGTCGAACGATAGCATAAAGTCTGCACCGCTGAGTTGGTTACCCACGATAAACGACTTACCTTTAACCGACGTATCTAGATACTTAAACAATCTAGTCTTTTCTATCTCGATATAACCGTTCAAAAACTCGTTATCCTCAATGCCTGCTTTTTTGGTAAATAATTCAAGCATAAGTGGCAACATGAGCGAGCTTTCAGCAAAGTCTATCCACTGCAAGTAATGACCATAGTCAGTACTGTCAGAGGCAGGACGTAAGCGATCTGGCGCAAAGCGTTCGATCAATAGCTCAGTAATGGCACCGGACTCTGAGTATGTTTGACCATCCATTTCGATGACCGGTGACTTACCAAGAGGGTGTACCGCTTTTAAGCTATCAGGCGCCAAATGCGTCTTAGCATCACGTTGATGACCTATTATCTCATAAGGCTCGCTTAGTTCTTCTAAAAGCCATAAAATACGCAATGAACGTGATTGGTTAAGATGATGCAAACGAATCATAGTATTAACCTTTAAGCTTAGCGAGTAAGCGTTTGGCAGCTTCTTCTGAAGAGGCTGGGTTTTGACCGGTGATTAATAAGCCATCTTCTACCACAAATGATTCCCAATCAGCTGCTTTCTCATAATGACCACCATTAGCGATCATTGCATCTTCTACTAAGAATGGCACGACATCGGTAAGGCCAACAGCATCTTCTTCTGAGTTGGTAAAGCCAGTCACTTTTTTGCCTTTAACCAAGTATTCGCCATCAATTTTCACATTTTTGAGCGCTGCTGGAGAGTGACAAACAAACGCAACAGGCTTGTCTTGCTTAACGAAAGTCTCAATCAGATTGATAGAGTTTTCATCCACTGCCAAATCCCACAATGGGCCATGACCACCAGGATAGAATACTGAATCAAAGTCTTCTGCTTTCATGTCAGCGAGCTTTTTAGTAGTAGCAAGATGTTCTTGAGCATCAGTGTCGTCTTTGAAACGTAATGTGTCTTTGGTTTGCGTGTCTTCATTGTCACTACTAGGATCGAGTGGTGGCTGACCGCCAGCAGGAGAGGCTAGCGTGACATTCACACCTGCATCAATAAATGCATAGTAAGGTGCTGCGAATTCTTCTAGCCAAAAACCTGTTTTTTTACCAGTATCGCCTAGACGGTCATGTGACGTTAGTACCATTAAAATATTCATAGTTATCCTTATTTATTATTCATTAGTGTTAAAAATTAGTGTGGATAGATAAAAAATTTTGTTATCAGATAATTAGCAGCCATCTTAAAGTTGTAATAGCAAATGATGACTGCTAACAGTATCTATGTTTGAGACTTAATAGTCAGTTGTTAAAGTCAGTATTTATGTTGTTAAGTAGTTATAGCGATTATGAGTCACCATAAACTATTTAACATCAGCGACCTTAACGACTGTTTTACCAAAGTTCTTGCCTTCTAGCATATCAAAGAACGCTTGCGGTGCTTGTGCTAAGCCATCTGCTTGGTGCTCTTTGGTTTTGATATCGCCTGACTCAACCCATTGACCCATGGTTTTTAAGAATTCAGGGTAGTGGTCGCCATACTCTTCAAAGATAATGAAACCTTTAACCGTCAGACGGTTGGCCAATATTTGACCCATTAGCATCCCTAAACGGTCTTTGCCGTCAGGTAAGTCAGTGGCGTTGTATTGTGATACTAGACCACATACTGGGATACGGGCATGCGCGTTTAAGAGAGGTAATACCGCATCGAACACTTTACCGCCAACGTTTTCGTAATAGATGTCGATACCATCTGGACATGCGTTGCTTAGTTGTTCGGCGAAGTCTTCGGCATGATGATCGATACAAGCATCAAAACCCAATTCATTGACGGCATAAGCACATTTCTCAGCACCACCTGCCACGCCGACTGCACGTACACCAAGTTTTTTACCCACTTGTCCGACTGTTGCACCGACAGGGCCAGTTGCTGCGGCTACTACTAATGTTTCGCCTTTTTGTGGCTTACCGATATCAGTTAGGCCCATGTAGCCAGTAAAACCAGGCATACCAAGTACACCAAGACCATAAGAAGGATGTGGCATGTCTTTATCTAGTTTTAGGACACCTTCGCCATCGCTGACGCTATAGTCCTGCCAGCCAGAACTTGATACAACCAAGTCACCTTCAGCAAAGCCATCGACATTAGACTCGACCACTTGTGCCACTGTGCCGCCCGTCATGACGTCACCAATTTGTAGTGGATCGGTGTAGCTCTTTGCATCACTCATGCGGCCACGCATGTAAGGGTCGAGTGATAGATAAACGGTACGTAGAAGCATTTGCTTGTCGTTAGGGGTAGGGATATCGCTAGTGGCAAGCTCAAAGTTGTCGCTGGTTGGTGTGCCATGAGGACGACTTGCCAGTTTGATTTGACGATTTTGTTGTTGGTTTTGAGTATTATCAAAGCTCATATTATTATCCTTTTTAATTATTGATTTTAAATGTTTATCTTTATACTCTTTGCACCTTTCGATGAAAGGTTTTTCTTATACAAAACTCTTTGTTTAAAGCTTTTTATCTTTGATGTGATGTCTAATCTGATATTGAATCTGATGTTGAATGTAGTAACTACCCATTGCTGAGTAGCTACTATAAATAGCATAACTATATGTATTTCTTATTACGGCGATGTTACTTATTAAGATGCTTTGCTAGTAATAGCACGTTGTAGGATGCGACGTGATACGTCTAAATCGTTGGTACCATGCTCACCAAGCTTGACCATACCATGCACTTCAAGCTGCTTGATGATTGGATCGATTGCTGCCTCAGTTAAATCGGCATCTTCTAAGCTGACTGGCAAGCCCAAGTCGCGGAAGAAGTTTTCAGTGTAAACAATTGCTGTCTCAATGATAGCGTCGTCGTCTTGATCGGTATCAGTGATATTCCATACGTTACGTGCGTACTGAAGCAGTTTTGCTTTCTTGCTTTCTTTTAGTTCACGCATTACTGATGGCAAGACGATGGTCAACGTACGAGCGTGGTCAATAGCATGCAATGACGTTAGTTCGTGACCAACCATGTGAGTTGTCCAATCCTGTGGTACACCAGTACCGATCAGGCCATTCAGTGCCATGGTCGCTGTCCACATGATGTTTTTTCGGGTTTCCAAATTGTCTGGATCTTGCTTAACAACTAGACCTTCATCGATAAGAATTTTAAGCAAGCTTTCAGCAAAGGCATCTTGTACTTTAGCGTTCACAGGATAGGTTAGATACTGTTCCATCACATGAACGAATGCATCAGCCACACCATTCATTACTTGACGTTCAGGCAACGTAAGCGTTTTGATTGGGTCTAGAATTGAGAATTTAGGGAAGGCAAGTGCATTACCAAACGGTAGTTTTGCTTGACGTTCACTATAGTTGATTACGCCGCCCGAGTTCATCTCAGAACCAGTTGCTGGAATGGTCAATACCGCACCCAAATCAACCGCAGAATCGATGTCTCTGCAATAGCTGGTCAATGCATCCCATGCTTGTTCACGTGACACAGTGCCATCTTCTTCAGTCAGTGATGATACCAATGCAACAAATTTGCTGCCATCAATCACTGAACCACCACCAACTGCTAGTAAGAAGTCGATGTTGTGCTCATTCACCATATCGGCTGCTTTTAGCAATGTGGTAAATTCTGGATTGGCTTCAATGCCACCGAATTCAAATACAGTACGGTTACCGCTCGCTGATAAGGCGTTTTTTACTTCGTCTAATGTACCCGTACGCTGTGCTGAACCACCACCATAAGTAATGAGAACGCGTGCATCAGTAGGGACTAGATCTGATAATTGCTCGATTTGACCTTCACCGAAGACGATACGTACTGGGTTGTAATATTGGAAGTTGTTCATAATATTCCTAAACTTTGTTAAATATTGATTGGATGTGCGAAATGCAAATTTATTTATTGGCGAGTTCGTTTCTTACATTTGCGTGCATTGTACATCAATTAGACCAGTCGTCTAGTTTTTTTTACAAAAGTCTCTCATAACTTGATTATTAAGTAGGAGTTTAAGAGTTACGAGGATTGTGTATTAGAACGTGAATCGTTCTTAAGCCTTTGATAGATTGAGACAGTCAAGAAATCAGTCAAAAGACTAGTATGACAAGAGACTAAGAGTAATTTATTGCTAGTGATTATCATTGGTGTGCTTTTGAGACACCAATGATGTCTTTAACATATAAATATTGATACAGGAATGGATATCTAAGAATGGCCAATATACGCCTAGATTCCTAACGTCCCAATTGTGACGTTGTCATCTGCCAAACTTCTGCAAGTGGGGTATTGGTTTGACTGGTTTTGGCAATTAAGCTGGCACCAAGCCATGCAAAGTACCAACGCTTCGCTATGCTCTCAGCAGCAATGTTATCAGGCTGTGGTACAGAGCCATCTATCCAGCCAGCTTTGATTTGATCACCAAGCCAGTTGACGGTTTGTTGGTAGCCTGCATTTAATGCGATGCGCATAGGCTCTGACATATCCGCTACTTCAGCACTGAGCTTAACCACCAAACATTTCTCATGATCGCAACCGTTTTGCTGAGTGTCGTACCAATTTTGAAAATAGTTATATAGCTTTTGCTGTGCACTAACGTTTTGCGCGCCGATGATGTCTAGGCGTGTTTTATATAGGCTGAAGTAATGATGGATGATGGCTTCACCAAACGCTTCTTTAGAGGCAAAGTAATGGTAAAAAGAGCCTTTAGGTACACCCGCTGTGTCTAATATTTGCTTAAGACCAACGGCAGTAAAGCCTTTTTTGGCGATGAGTTGATAGCCAGTTTCGAGCAAGTGAGCTCTAGTATCTGATGTAGCAATAGGTACGGGTGGTGCGTTTGTAATAGTAGACATAGAGTTGATGTTCTCCTTGGAACTTCATAGTAATAGAGTGATTAATATTTATTTAAGCGTCATATTGAGGACGTATTCTAATAGTATTTATTTATGTGCGTTACGTTTTATCAACAATATTTACGGGTAAAGTGGTCTTGTTTTATTAATAGCTATGGTAGCATTAGACCAGTCGTCTATCAAGATACGTTTTAGGCTCGCTAGTCATTAGGACGTTTATCAGTCAAATAATTAGATTGATATATCGCTTAACAATGAGTTTAGATGCACTTCTTGCAAGATACTGTTTACAAGAGGCTATTTATAAGCGATTTTTTATAAATAAGCTTCCCATTCAATATTTCGATAATAATTTTAAAACTGTCTTTAAAACCAAATTTCAAACATAACTAAGTAAAAATAAGGATCATTATGTCAGCGAATAATACCAACACCAGTGCTTACAGTGACTTTCATTTGCAATATATCGCAGGTGAATGGCAAAAAGGTAAAGACGATAGCGTCAATACTAATACAAATCCATATAACGGCGATGCGCTTGTAAAAATTCAACAAGCGACGGAAGTACAGCTCAATGAAGCCTATGAAGCTGCTAGTCAGGCACAGCAAGAGTGGGCCAAGCAAACACCAGCGGCACGTGCTGCTGTGTTATATAACGTCGTTAATATATTAGACCAGCGTCAAGAAGAGATTATCGACTGGCTAATTAAAGAGTCAGGTAGTACGCGTATTAAAGCGACTGTAGAACTTAGCACGGCACGAGCAATTACCTTGGAAGCTGCGACTTTCCCTAATCGTGTGCACGGTGAGATTCGTCCGTCCAATACCCCTGATAAAGAGAACTTTATTTACCGTGAGCCAATTGGTGTTGTTGCGGTCATTAGCCCATGGAACTTCCCATTGCATTTGACCCAGCGCTCTATCGCGCCAGCATTAGCACTTGGTAATGCAGTGGTGCTCAAACCTGCTAGCGACACGCCTGTGACAGGTGGTTTGCTACTTGCAAAAGTATTTGAAGAAGCGGGACTACCAAAAGGTTTGCTTAACGTAGTCGTCGGTTCAGGTAGCGAGATAGGTGATGCGATTGTTGAACACAAAACGCCAAGCCTAGTATCATTCACTGGGTCAACCTCGGTTGGTAAGCACATCGGCGAGCTGGCCAATGGCGGCGATTATATCAAAAAAGTTGCCCTTGAATTGGGTGGTAATAGCCCATTTGTCGTATTAAAAGATGCTGATATCGATCAAGCAGTAAAAGCAGCTGCCTTTGGTAAGTTCCTGCACCAAGGTCAGATCTGTATTGCGATCAACCGCATTATTATCGAAGATGCACTATATGATGACTTCGTGACGCGTTTCCTTGAGCATGTTAAAACCTTGCAAGTTGGCGACCCTGACAAAATGGAAACAGCAGTCGGTCCAATCATTAACGAAAAACAAGTCAAGTCATTAAAAGACAAAATCGCTAAGGCGCAAGAAGAAGGCGCAAAAATGATTTTAAGTGGTGAGATAGAAGGTCAAGTAGTGCCACCACATATTTTCACTGATGTCACACGTGAGATGGATTTGTCACGTAACGAAGTGTTTGGCCCATTAGTCGGTATTATTCGTGCCAAAGATGAAGACGATGCGTTGTCAATTGCTAATGATTCTATGTATGGCCTATCAAGTGCCGTATTTACGCAAGATTTAGCCAAAGGCTTACGTTTCGCCCGCGGTATCAAAGCTGGCATGACGCACATCAATGATATCTCAGTGAATGATGACAGTAATGCGCCGTTCGGTGGCGAGAAAAACTCAGGTATTGGCCGCTTCAATGGCGAGTGGGTATTAGAAGAATTCACCAGACTGCATTGGATATCTGTACAGCATCAGCCACGCGAATATCCATTCTAAGAACGTCACGTTTTGAGAGCTACAGAATGATATTTGAATAGAAAAAAGACCGCTATATAAGCGGTCTTTTTTTTGGTTGTATTTAACACGCATTTATTTAAATTTTCTGTTTATGATGAAAACCAAGTAAGGCTTCAATCTCTTCAATCGTGATGCGTCTGACAAGTGCTTGCTCTTCTACTGATAGGCGATTGGTATGCTCTTTTATCATGGTATGTATGCTGCGAGAGATTTCGGATGTCGTGGCGTAATACATCTGTGGTTGCTCTTTCGTTAGTCTCATCAGAAACTTGTTGATGATCTTACGTTTCTCTTCGGGTGCGTTTTCTTCAGTCATATTATTCTCCTAGGAATAAATCATGTAGGCAGTCAGGCTTATGGTTAGAATAACGCAGATAAGTATCGTCAATCTATAGTGATATTGATACGTTAATATAGTTGGTGGGGATGACGATGTAGCGGATTTATATGGATTTGGCTATAACAGACATTTAAGTGAGATATTTAACATACCTTGTACCGTATATCATATTTTAAAATATTATAGTTCAGACTGAGCTGATAAGTGTATTAGTACAATTAGGGAGTCGAAAACATGTCAAATCCGCAATTAGATAGTTTAACAAAGAAGCCAACAGATAAAGAAGCGGTGTTGGTACTATTTTATAATGATTTGCGTATAGACGATAATGCAACCTTAGCAAAAGCAGCAATGCTGGCCCAAGACAACCATAGGCAGCTGTTACTTGTTTATACAGATGCGTTGGCGGATAGCATTGGTCAGACACATAAGAGTCAAGCTTATGACTTCGATCAAATAGGCGATGCTCGTCAGCAGTTCTTATCTGAGAGTCTGTCTGATTTGGATGAATCGCTACAGCGTCTTGGCAATAGATTATTGCATCTAACGCCGCATACATCATCGGCCACATTGGATACCTTTACGCAGCTATGTCAGCTTATCGAGCAGCAGCATGTCACTGATATATGTGTCAGTAAAACGGCAGATTATAACCAAAACCAAGCCTACAGTATCTTGAAACGTAAGTACCCACAGGTACGCTGGCATGAGCAAGTAACTAATACGTTGTTTGCGTCTTTACCAATGGAGGCGTTACCCAAAAGCTTCACGCAGTTTCGTAAACAAGTCGAATCAGAGCATGATTTACTAAATGCCGAAACAGACGTAGTTATTAGTCCAGCGCCAGAATCTCTATCACCCATGCCAGACAATTTGATAAATGGTATAGCAGATAGCCATTCGTTATTCTTCAACAAAGATCATCTGGATGTACAACTGCCCTCTGAGTTTAAAGGTGGCGAAGCTAATGCCACCGGCCATCTGAATAACTATTTTAATTCTGATGCGCCTAGTACGTATAAAACCACACGCAATGCGCTGGATGACTGGACACATTCTACTAAATTTTCTGCGTGGCTCGCGAACGGCACACTCTCGGTCAACATGCTGCTGAACCGCTTGCGTCATTACGAGCGTGAAGTGGTGGCCAATGAGTCTACTTACTGGATATGGTTTGAGCTACTGTGGCGTGAGTATTTTTATTGGTATGCCATGACCCATCAGCAGAAGCTATTTTGGTTTAAAGGTATTGCCCAACAGTCACCAACGACAGGGTTCGATAAAGGGCGTCTGGAGCAGTGGAAAGAGGGGAATACACCGTATCCTATCGTCAATGCTTGTATGAATCAGTTAAAGCAAACGGGCTATATGTCTAATCGTGGCAGACAAATAGTTGCCAGTTGTTTCATCCATGAGTTGGGTTTGGACTGGCGTTATGGGGCAACTCATTTCGAGCAGTATCTTATTGATTATGACGTTGCTAGCAATTGGGGTAATTGGCAATATCTGGCGGGAGTGGGTGCTGATCCAAGAGGCTGCCGACAGTTTAATTTGGCCAAACAAACTCAGCAATATGATCCGAGTGGTAGCTTTATTCATAAATGGCAAGCTGATAATACTGATAATTATGTACTGAGCTCACCTTAAATTTACTGATGAGCTTAAGGCATTTTTTCATAGCTTTTCTCGCTCAGTATGTCCTAAGTATTTCAAAAATAAGAAGCGACCATATGGGTGGCTTTTTTATTTCTGAAAACTATTTTTCAATACAATATAGTCAAAAAACTCTAAAATGGGTACAGGGCAGCCGACTGCAGATTTTACAAGTAGTACATCTAAGGAGGGTAACACCGTAGCGGTTTAGTAGTTCACCGACTATAGCTGGCTAAGTACGTTGCTTAACAAATAACATTCATATAAAATGAATCTTTAAGATCGGCTTTATTAATACTTTCTAAGAAGATCACTATGCAATCTATTAACCTACCCAGTAAGCCGCCAAGCTCGCCACACCCAATTCTTAATTTGAGTTTTCGTCTGTTCTTTAGTGCGGCTGCATTATTCGCGGTAGTCACGATGGTGTTATGGGCTTTTGTATTCACTGGGCATACAGATATCGACGC
Organism: Psychrobacter sp. NZS113; assembly: GCF_015864825.1. GTDB lineage: Bacteria > Pseudomonadota > Gammaproteobacteria > Pseudomonadales > Moraxellaceae > Psychrobacter. The sequence goes on along the minus strand of NZ_JADYWL010000002.1, from coordinate 492,498 downwards.
GCAGGTATTAAACCCTTTGTATTGGCACGGCCATGAGATGATTTATGGTTATGCGTTGGCAGTGGTCGCAGGGTTTTTACTGACAGCGGTCAAGACTTGGACAGGGGTGATGATGCCACACGGCTACAAATTGCTGGTTATCTTTGTCTGTTGGTTGCTAGCACGGCTTAGCTGGTTGGCTTTTGGGATGGGTGTAGTGGTGGCAGGTAATAGCGCATCTTTGTTGTACGTCGCCGCAGTGTTTGACTTTTTGTTTATCGCCTCAATGGCCTTCGCTATTTTCCGAGCAGTATGGCAAGTAAAGCAATATAAGCAGATGGGCATCTTAGCAAAATTGGCATTATTAATGTTAGGCAATGGACTCTGCTATTGGGGCATTATCAATGCAGACATGAGCATCATGAAGACAGGCATGTATCTGGGGTTTTATCTAATCATTGGTTTAGTATTGACCATTGGTCGCCGCGTGGTACCATTCTTTATTGAACGAGGTCTTAGTACGACTAACGCTAAAGGCATTGCAGAAACCATTACCTTACATAATAGTAAAGTACAAGATATTGCAAGCTTATTATTATTTTTAGCCTTTTTTATCGTTGATTTGTTTTATCCTCATCCATATTTACTGACTGTAACGGCGCTCGGTGTGGCAATCGTTAATATCATTCGTTTGGTAGGTTGGTATCATCGCGGTATTTGGCAAAAGCCATTGCTTTGGTCGTTATATATTGCGTTTTTAGGCATGTGTTTGAGTTTTATCTTATACGCACTACAACCATGGTTGGGTTATTCTCATAGTTTGGCGGTACATGGGCTCGCGATTTCGGGTATTGGCATGATGACGGTAGCGATGATGACACGGGTATCGCTTGGGCATACTGGACGCAGCATTCATAATCCACCCAAAACGACAACTTTGATGTATGGTTTGATGGTTTTGGTGTTTGCCAGTCGCGTGCTTTTGCCTTTGATAGATATGAGCCATTACTTAGTATGGATTATGATTGCTCAAGGTGCATGGATTGCCTGCTTTGTGTTATTTTGCATCAGCTACGTACCGATGCTGGCACGCCCTAGACCGGATGGCTTATTTGGTTAAGTAGCTAGTGGTTAAGCAGCTAGTGGTTAAATGATTAATAATGAGAATTAGAATGGGAGTGTTCGTAAATGCGATTGACCAATTATAGTGATTATGCACTGCGCTCATTGATTTATCTGGCGGTCAAACCGGAGCCGCACACGCTCGCTAATATCAGTGACATTGCCAACAGCTATGATATTTCCAAAAGCCACTTGACCAAGGTTATTCACCAGCTGGGTCAGCTAGGATATATAGAAAGTGTGCGTGGTAAAAATGGAGGCATACGACTGGCACGTGTACCTAAGGAGGTTAACCTGGGTGTGTTGATTAAACAAATAGAGCCTGATTTTGATTTGGTAGAATGCTTTGCCGTACCAGTGAGTAAGGATAAAGGCTCTCAATCAAAAGATTTGCCAGTTACCTTCATCGAGGAAAAGACAGATAAACCGATAGGCTGCGTGATTACGCCAGTATGCCAACTCAAAAGTGTATTCTCTGAAGCATTAAGGGCTTTTATTACTGTCCTTGAGCGCTATACATTGGCAGATATTATCAATAATGAAGATGAGCTGGCGACCTTGCTGTTTCGATAATAGTTTTGGTAATGGTGTGGATAATTATTTAGGGCGTATCATCAATTAGCCTATTTATAGGTAATGATGACACGCCCTAACGGTATATTTTTTTATATTGAGCTAATTATATTAATGATGGGTAGTTTAGTTGCTAAGCTGCTCTACCTTACGCGAGCCTTGTGGCTGAATAGGGCGGTTATTACCTTCGTATAAATCAGACATAATCTTAAACTGATCGCTAGTCAATGTTAAAGGTTGCTTATTGACATACCATTGGACTTTTTCTGAACAAGGCGGTGTTGTTAGCGAGCCGCTATAATGATAGAAAGTAGCCATGACAGGTGTTAAGGTGGATAAATCAACATCATTAGCCGTAAATTCGTCATCATTTTGGGTGGTGATTTCAGTCCCGTCTAGCAACACGTGCAGCATGCTATTGGCCTCACCAATTTTCAGCATGACACCTACTACCGCAAGATTGCCTTCGCTATTAGCGTGAACGAAATGAATCTCGCCTGGATAGTTTTGACTACCGAATTGATGTTCGCTTGGCGTATGGTAATGAAATTGCTTCAGTACATAGCGTTCATTGTCTAAGATAATAGCGTTATTTTCGGTCGTCGGTGTATAAACAACAGTATGGCCATTGTCATGAATTCGAACGTCAGTAGATTTAGCATAATCCATAACGGGCATGGCGGCGCTACTGGAAGTCACTTTCGTAATATTGATAGGCGACTGTTGTTTTCCAGTTTTACAAGTACTAGCACCTTCGACGTCACCCCAATATTCAGTACCTGTACTACCTTCGTATGACCACTTAGGATGATGGCTACTGTGGTTATCTTGCGATGCCATTACGGCCACACTAGTGTCAGTCAGCTGTTCTTTTGAAGCTTGATGTTGAGAGATGCAGGCAGAAAAACTGAGGGTGCTTACTGCTATGGTAGCAAATGCTAAATAATGACGATTCATATTATAGTCCTGAATAAAGCTATAGTGTTATAGTTCCTTAAAAATCAAATAGATACGGCGTAAAAATTGTATGCCACAATTATATAAAGCTTATAGTTGATTTTCTTGTATTAAGATTATTATGTGTTATCTGAAAGTAGGATTTTATAACAGATTTATGTTTACTTAGCAAATAGTGACATTAAATCAGAAGTAATCTCCTAAAAAAAGCCACCAAAATGGCAGCTTCTTCTTTGAGGAATAAATTCGTTCTAGTCCATTTGGGTGGTTTTCGATTGGAATGATGACCTACCTAGCCTGTTTTTTAACTTTTAACTGTGAGCAGCTAAGCATTTTCTAACTTAGGACGAGCCTTATTAATCGCTTTCAATAGTGCCTTTTCAAACTGGCCTTCTTTAAACTGGACCAAATATGAATGCGCCGCGCAAAAGTTCTGAGTGTCACGCCATTCATGGGCGAGATTGGCAGCCCAGTCACAGTATTCCTTGCCAGCACTTGGTTCGTTTTTCAGTGCTTTTTTGGTCGTAGGATGTAGTATCAGCTCAGGCAATATCGCCTCTAGTAATTTAGTTGGCGGACTCATAAAAGTATCATCCACGTGCAAGCTTTTGCTGGCGGGGTGATAGGCCAATAATGAACCGGCATGAATCATCTCATTAGGCGAAATATAGTAGACGCCTTCTGACATAGAGAATTCAAGTTCAGGATAGCGTTCAGCGACCGCATCACTCTCGACCAAGTCATCTGCCCATTGTACTTCTGATATTTTTTTATGATGTCGGCTACTGCCGTAAAAAGTTGCCTTTGGGAAGTCTTTTGCCATTTGTGCACAATGTACCGTGTGAAATGGGTGTACGTTCAGTACAGCCTCGACATTTTCCCCATTATTGGTCAATGCCATCACTTCGTCTCGAACGTCACCTGTTAAGGCATAACTGTCCAAAAAGATAAAGCGTCCTGATGCGAGCTTTATTAGCGAGCATTGCGTACCGATATTTATTACACCACCAATGCGAAATGATCCACGTATGTTCCAAAAACCCGATCCTAAATCATGAATTTTATCGCTCATCAATTGCTTCCTTAAATGATTAATTATTAAATTTATAAGATTGTTTTTATATAGCTATTTTATATAGCGCTTCATGATTATGGCAATTCGATCACTCAAAGTCTGTTACAAAGGTGAAACTTTGATTAGGGTGTGTCCTGATTTCAAAAATGGAGATAAAAATGAGGTAAATTGCCGTCAAACGAGAAAAATAGTGTAGATAATATCGAGATATTGACTAACTACTTGACGATGTTTGGCAAAATTTAGACATTTTTAGCCCAGTTAGGTGAATGTCATTTGAATTGAGGACATGCCCTAACGTTGTTATTAATGGCGTTTTTTGTTTGTATTAGGTTTTGATATCAGCACATGTGATTGGCTGTGATACCATAATGTGCTTGTCGTTACAAACCTAAAGCAATTATCATTGCTGACGTTTATATGGTTAATTCAACTTAACAGTGGTATAAGGCAACCGAGCGCAGAGGTAGATATCATCCCTCAAGCGAAGTTGACGCTGTAACCCTTTTATAGTGAATTAACTCTATTTTAATTCTATCACTCACGTCAGCCACATGACGCCTAATATAGTCAGCATCCTTGTGAACAATACTGTCAGTCAGACTCAAAATAACGCCCCATTGCTATCTCCTCAAACCAGTTCACCATCGTGGGTACTAAAGCTCACAATTGGCTTGATTGGTATGTTTGCTTTTTTGCAGGTGTACTCTATTCAAGCCGTGCTACCTGTCTTAATGGTGGACTTTTCGGCGACCGAAGTGCAAGCAGGTATGATCGTTGGCGCGACGATAATGGCGATTGCTATTATGTCGCCATTTTTAGGCATGCTCTCTGATGCAGTGGGGCGCAAACCATTTATCGTTGGGGCGCTGTTGTTTTTAGCGATACCCACGGCGTTAATCGCGCAGAGTCCGAGTATTGGTTGGCTAGGGCTATGGCGATTTATGCAGGGATTGTCAGTGCCGGGTATTACGGTCGTGACGATTGCTTATATCGGTGAGGAGTTTGAAGGGCGAGCAGTAACGGATCTGATGTCATTCTATGTGTCAGGCTGTGTATTAGGCGGGTTCCTTGGTCGGTTTTTGCTCGGGCATTTACACGAGCTCATTGGCTGGCGTGCTGGGTATTATGTGATGGCAGGAATGACGCTGGTCGGTGCGATGTGGGTTGGAAAAATGCTACCGTCATCACAGCAATTCGTGGCCAATCCCAACTTTCGAGCAGCGATACAGACGCTTGGAGAACATTTGACCAACCGTTATGTCGTGACGGCCTGTCTGCTTGGGGCGTGTGTGTTGTTCTCGCTAGTGGGCTGTTTTACCTTTATTAATCTACATCTGGCCAATACGCCTTATGAGCTGAGTACAGGTGCACTGGCCAATATTTTTGCGGTTTATCTGATAGGGGTCGTCATTACACCCTTATCGACCAACCTGTTACGTCGATTCGGATCAGCACGCACCGTTCGGGTCGCTATTTTTATCTCTATGATAGGCGTGTTGTTGACACTTGTGACGCCATTATGGGGCGTGGTGGTAGGGCTTGCTATCATGTCCTCCGGTGTATTCGTTACCCAAGCGGCGACTATTAGTTATATCGCGGTCAACGTGAAGAAAGGCCGCTCACTCGCATCGGGTTTATATTATCTGGGCTATTATACGGGTGGGACATTAGGGGCATGGCTGTGCGGCATCGTCTATGCGCGTGGGCAGTGGTCGCTAACGGTATGGCTGCTAGTGTTTGTACAGGTTTTAGCATTGCTCGTTGCCAGTTTTGGTATGGTAAAGACAAAAACACGTGCCGCTTAATATAAAGGCTAACAATCTAAGTGATGTTAACCTAAAGTCTACTAATCTAAGGGCTAATAATCTAAAGGCTCGCTAACATAACGTGATAAGGCGTGAAACCAGAATAAACGAACGCTCAGTGTCATGGTGTTTACGTGTGTATACTTTACATGGTATGGGTTTTTTCTTACTATCGATGACGGCGTTTTTAAAATACTATTAGTAATAATAGAACAACAGCAGTGGCTGCTCATAACAATATAATTTATTAAAATGTTTTAAAAATGCGAGTCGTTAACGCTTTATCTCTGACCAACAAGGAAGTCAATTTTATGTCAAATATTTATAATAGTGCACCGTCCGCTTACGATTACCCACTATTGGTAAAGCAGTTATTAAACCGTGCGAAGACGGTATCATTAGATCAAGAAATCGTTTATGCAGATAAAAAACGCTTCACTTATAAAGAGCTGTTTAGTCGTATCAATCGTTTGGCCAACGTTTTAGCTGATTTAAAGCTTGATGCTGGTGATGTGGTGGCAGTGATGGATTGGGACAGTCATCGTTATCTGGAGTCGTACTTTGCGGTACCGATGTCAGAGTATATTCTGCAAACTGTTAACATCCGCCTGTCACCAGACAAAATCCTCTACACCATCAATCATGCCAAGCCTAAAGTACTGATGCTGAACTCTGAGTTTGCGCCGTTGGTCAAAGACTATCAGTTTGAAAATTCCAGCATTGAGCACATCATTTGGCTCGATGACAATGGCGTGACGTCCGAAGGTGTTTTTGGTGGTAGTCAAAATCGTGTGAAAGGTGAGTATGAAGCATTACTAGCAGCTGCCAATAGCGAGTTTGAGTTTCCTGACTTTGATGAAAATACTATTGCCACGACTTTTTATACGTCAGGTACAACGGGCGATCCAAAAGGCGTATTCTTTAGCCATCGTCAATTGGTATTGCACAGTTTGGCGGAAGCCGCGACTTTAGGTATGCTGCCTGATAAGCAGGGTGTTAGCTATGGTGATGTCTATATGCCGATGACGCCGATGTTCCATGTACATGCGTGGGGCTTTCCGTTCACCGCAACGATGGTGGGTCTAAAGCAAGTATATCCAGGACGCTATGCCCCTGACAGCTTGCTCGATTTGATTATTAATGAAAAAGTCAGTATCACCCACTGCGTACCAACGATTTTACAGATGGTGCTCAAAGAAGCACAGGATCGCGGTGCGAGCTTTAACGGTCTAAAAATGATCATCGGTGGCTCACGATTGACAGAAGGCTTGGCAAAAATAGCCATGAGCCAAGGTATCGAAGTTTATACTGGTTATGGCATGTCAGAAACTGCGCCACTTATTAGCTTGACCGAATTTAGTCTTAATGAGCCTGAGATGTCTGATGATGAAGATATTGCGCGCCGTTGTATGACTGGTAAGCCTGTGCTGATGGTCGATGCCCAAGTGTGGGGCACAGACAACAAATCGGTTGGCACCGGTAAAGAAAATACAGGCGAGTTGGTATTGCGGGCACCTTGGCTGACCCAAAGCTACTTGAAAAATGAGGATGCAGGTAAGGAGCTATGGGAAAATGGCTACATGCATACCCAAGATATCGCTTACATACGTCCTGATGGTTGTATTGGCATTACCGATCGCCTAAAAGATGTGATCAAATCAGGTGGTGAGTGGATATCATCATTGGAGATTGAGACCATTTTATCATTGCATCCAGCCGTGGCAGATGTGTCAGTTATTGGTGTTCGTGACAAACAGTGGGGTGAGCGTCCATTGGCCTTGATAGTTCTAAAACCTGATGCGCAAGACACGAATGTGGATGATATCAAAGCCATTGCTGAAAAAGCCGTGGAGCGAGGTATGATTCCTAAGTATGGCGTGCCCAGTCAGTTTAAGTTTGTGGATGATCTGCCAAAAACCTCCGTTGGTAAACATGATAAAAAAGTCATGCGTAAGATGTATGCTGATCAGACCGAAGTATAATTTTATGTAGTTGACCTTTATCATTAGCTCTGCTACATTTTAAACCGATACATAATGTATCGGTTTTTTAGTTTTGGCAAGGACAGCCAGTATTGTATTATGAGAATATGCAATAAGAGCTTATAGCAATTTCCAAAAAGTAGGATTAGCGGTGTCAAACTTGTTTAGTCTACGACAGGTAGTACTTGCACTCGTTTTTCTTGCGACTCTAATTTTTGTGAATGGTATTATATTATAAAGTAGTATCTTATTACTCATCGTTTACGCTAAGGACAGCCATTATGAGCGAGCAAGCCACCAATAAAAGTACTAATCAAAGCAGCAATCACGTCTCCATTCAAAACTCTCAAGCGCCATCCGATACCACTCAGAACTTTGCTGATATCTATCATGACTCCATTAATAATCGTGAGCAGTTTTGGGCTGAGCAAGCCAAGCGTATCTACTGGCATAAAGAGCCTGAGCAAATCCTTGATGACAGTAATCTGCCATTCGCTAAGTGGTTCGTCGGCGGTGATACCAATCTTTGTTATAACTGTGTGGATCGTCACCTCGAAGAGCGCGCAGAGCAGGACGCATTTATCTGGTTATCATCAGAAATCAATCAAGAATTAATCGAAACCTTTCCTGCCGTCGTTGATTCGTTTAAAGATCTGGGCAACAACGTTGAGTTTTATACAGACTATACCAAGCGCCGTTTGACTTACAACGACTTATATAAAGAAGTTAATTACTTCGCTGACGTGCTACAGCGTCATGGTATCGGCAAGGGTGATCGCGTCATTATTTATATGCCGATGATTCTGGAAGCAGCTTATGCGATGTTGGCTTGTGCTCGTATCGGTGCAGTACATTCAGTCGTGTTTGGTGGGTTTGCTGCACATAACTTGGCTATCCGTATGGATGATGCTGAAGCAAAAATGGTCATCACAGTGGATGCAGGTTTGCGCGGTGGTAAGGTCATTAACTATAAAAACCTCGTCAATCAAGGGGTCGAGCAAGCCAACGTTAAGCCTGAGTATGTGCTAGTCGTCAACCGAGGTGTATTGCCATTTGCACCACAAGATATCGATGTGGACTATGCGACTGAGCGCCGTGTCAGTTGTGAAGCCAACGCGATTGTTGAGCCTGTTTGGCTTGAGTCCAATACGCCATCGTATCTTCTCTATACTTCAGGTACGACGGGTACGCCAAAAGGTGTGCAACGCGATACAGGTGGACATGCCGTAGCACTGACGACATCGATGGATTATATTTATGATGGCAAGGCTGGAGAGACGTTTTGGGCGATATCTGATATTGGCTGGGCCGTTGGACACTCTTATACGATCTATGCGCCATTGCTAGCTGGCATGACCAGTGTCATGTATGAAGGCTTACCACATCGACCAAATCCAGGTATCTGGTGGCGGATTGTCGAGGCCAATAAGGTCAATATTTTGTTCACCGCACCGACTGGTGTGCGGATGCTCAAAAAACAGGATGAAGCTTGGATGACACGCTACGATGTCTCAAGCGTTAAATCGTTCTTTTTGGCAGGTGAGCCACTCGATGAGTCAACCGCCAATTGGCTAACTAAGCATCTAGGCGTTCCTATTTTAGATCACTATTGGCAGACAGAGTCTGGTTGGCCTATTCTAAGTAATACGCCAAAGTTTAATCATAAACCGCACAAGCAAGGCTCGCCTGGTTATCCAATGTATGGCTATGATGCGCACGTTATCAATGAAGAAACAGGTGAGCCCTGTTCTGCTGGCGAAAAAGGATTGCTAGCGATTAGTGCCCCATTACCACCGGGTTGTCTCACTACCGTATGGCGTAACGACGAGCGCTTTATCAGTAGCTATTTTGGCTTGTTTGATGGACAACAATACTCAACGTCTGACTATGCCGTAACTGATGAGGATGGGTATTTCTATATCTTAGGACGCACAGACGATGTGATTAACGTCGCTGGTCATCGCATTGGTACGCAAGAGATTGAAGAGGCGATCAGTATGCATCCAGAGATGGCAGAGTGTGCAGTGGTGGGTATTCAGGATGAGTTAAAAGGGGAGTTGCCCATTGCGTTCTGTGTACTGAGAGACCATGAGCAGGTGGCAACGACTGAAAATCGGTTCCGTATTGAGCAGCAAATCATCGGTGCCGTGGTCAAATCCCTTGGTGGTATTGCAAGGCCTGCAGCCATTTATTTCCCGCAAGCGTTGCCAAAAACACGCTCTGGAAAAATATTACGCCGTGCCATTCGTGCGTTGGCAGAAGGGAATGAAACAGGGGATATGTCGACACTCGATAATCCAGCTGCGATTGATGCAATTAAGCAGTCTATGAAAGATTATTAATCAATGCGGAATGTGACTTTATTGATTGCTGACCAATAACGACATTCGATTTTGTAAAAAGCTCATGAATCATCATGGGCTTTTTTGTACGAATCACAAAAATTAGAGTAGCAAAGAAAACAAGTGCAAGTACTACATACTGTAGATTAAACCGATTTGACACTGCTAATTGTAGTTTTCGGGGATTGGTATCAGGTTTAAGTTTTCATAATATTTACTGATAAATACAACCTAACATAAAAGTTTAATAAAGCGCTTGACCCTAAAATTGATTTATTGTTATAGTCAATAACGATACATAATAAATCATTTTAAAATTATCAAGTTTGGTGGTTATTGATGAATTCTTAATTATTTATCAATACAAAATATAGTTTGTTCAATATAGTTTGGATACAGGAAGCAGAGTGAAGTTACTACAAATAGTAGACTAAGCGAGGCTGACACCGTAGCCAATTTATAGAGGGTTGATTATACCGTCACATGGTAGTTTCGCAAAAAAGATAAGGATATCTTATGCACCACGTTCAGCAACTCATCAATGGTCAATTCGTCGATTCTAATACCAGCGAATGGATTGATATCACCGATCCCGCCACACAAGAAGTCATCGCAAAAGTTCCACAAACGACCGACGATGAAATTAACCAAGCAGTTGCCGCTGCCCAGACCGCTTTCCAAACGTGGCGTAAAACACCTATCACCACACGTGCCCGTATCTTTTTAAGATATCAAGCATTGATACGCGAGCATATGGATGAGCTAGCAGGGATTTTGACCGCTGAACAAGGCAAAACGATTGCAGATGCTCGCGGTGACGTATTCCGTGGTCTAGAAGTGGTCGAGCATGCAGCAGGTATTGCAAATTTACAGATTGGTGACTTCGTTGAAAACGTCGCATCAGGCGTTGATACTTACAGTATCTGGCAGCCATTAGGGGTTTGTGCAGGTATCACGCCGTTCAACTTCCCAGCGATGATTCCACTATGGATGTTCCCAATGGCGATTGCTACGGGTAACACCTTTATTCTTAAGCCGTCTGAGCAAGACCCGATGGTCACCATGCGTTTGGTTGAACTAGCGATTGAAGCGGGCGTACCTGAAGGCGTGCTAAACGTCGTACATGGCGGAAAAGCTACCGTCGATGCTATTTGTGACCATCCTGATATCAAAGCCGTTTCTTTCGTCGGTTCTACCGCTGTTGGCAAACACGTCTATGAGCGTGCCAGTCAATCTGGTAAGCGTGCCCAGTGCATGATGGGTGCAAAAAATCACGGTGTTATCTTACCGGATGCTAATAAAGAACAAACGCTTAATCAGCTAGCAGGCGCAGCATTTGGTGCTGCCGGTCAGCGTTGTATGGCACTGTCAGTGGTGGTGTTGGTCGGTACTGCAGGTGAGTGGATTGATGACATTAAAGCCAAAGCAGAAAAACTAGTTGTATCAGCAGGTAAGCATGATAAAGATCTAGGCCCACTGATTTCTCCTACTGCAAAAGCCCGTGTCGAGCATTTGATTGGTACTGGGGTAGAAGAAGGTGCCAGTTTGATTTTGGATGGTCGTGGCATTACCGTTGAAGGATATGAAAAAGGTAACTTCGTTGGCCCAACTATCTTTGATAACGTCACAAGTGACATGCAAATTTATCAGCAGGAAATATTTGGGCCAGTACTGTGCATCATGCGTGCAGCCGACCTTGATGAAGCGATTGAGATGCTCAATGCCAATCCACATGGTAATGGCACGGCGATATTTACTCAGTCAGGTGCTGCTGCACATAAATTCCAACAAGACATTCAAGTCGGTCAGATTGGCATTAACTTACCGATTCCTGTGCCACTACCAATGTTCTCATTCTCAGGTTCACGTGCTAGTAAGCTTGGTGATCTTGGTCCGTATGGTAAGCAAGCCGTGCAGTTTTATACTCAAACCAAAACTGTTACTGCGCGTTGGTTTGATGATGAAGCGAGCCGCGGCGTCAATACTACCATTTCAATTTAATCGTTCGTTCGATATGTTTGTGGTATAGCGATGGTTCTGCTTAGGGCATATTTCAGCCAAGCCTGATCTTATGATTGTCGTTATACCGTTGCTATACTGTATAGCCAACGCTTTATGAACAATATTAGACTGACGATTTATAAAACTCTCTACACCATATTTGCTATGCAAGCACAAGGATGACCTCATGGATTTTTCATTGACCGACGACCAAATTGCCTTCCGCCAAACCGCTCGGCAGTTTGCCCAAAAAGAGCTAAAACCACATGCAGCAGAATGGGATCGCACCTCGTATTTCCCAGTCGATGTCATCAAAAAATCAGGCGAGCTCGGATTTTTAGGATTGTATACCAATCCAGAATATGATGGTTTGGGATTACCACGCTTGGACTCTGCCATGGTATTTGAAGAGCTTGCATGGGGTGATACTGCCGTTGCGGCCTATATGAGTATTCATAACATGACTGCTTGGATGATCGGTGAATATGGTAGCGATGCTTTGTGTCAGAAATATTTACCCAATATGGTGAGTGGAGAGTGGTTGGGGAGTTATTGCTTAACGGAACCCAATGCTGGCTCTGATGCAGCTTCTCTGCGTACCAAAGCGGATAAGCAAGGCGAGCATTATGTACTAACGGGAGAAAAAACATTCATTTCAGGCGCAGGGTCTACCGATGTGTTAGTCGTCATGGCACGTACAGGCGGCGCAGGCGCAAAGGGCGTTTCGGCTTTTGTGGTAGATGCGAATAGTGCTGGTATCGAATATGGCAAAAACGAGCATAAAATGGGCTGGAAAGCGCAGCCAACACGCACGATTAGCTTTAAAGATGTGAAAGTTCCAGTAGGAAATTTGATAGGTGATGAGGGTCAAGGCTTTCGTATTGCGATGAAAGGTTTAGATGGTGGTCGTATCAATATTGGTATTTGTGCGGTTGGTACGGCGCAGTCCGCATTAGAGACAGCGACCAATTATGTGCAAGAGCGTAGCCAATTCGGCAGCCAGATTGCTAATTTACAATCGGTACAGTTCAAACTTGCTGATATGCTGACCCAAACCATTAGCGCGCGACAAATGCTTTATCTAGCAGCGAGCAAAGTCGATAACAATGATGTTCAAGCGTCTACCTACTGCGCAATGGCCAAGCGTTTATCCACTGACCTGTGCTTCGATGTCGCCAATGAGGCTCTACAGCTACACGGTGGTTATGGCTATCTAAATGAGTATCCACTTGAGCGCCATGTACGAGATTTGCGTGTGCATCAGATTTTGGAAGGTACCAATGAGATTATGCGAGTGATTGTCTCGCGTCAGCTATTACAGGACGATGCGTTGGATCAATTACGTTAATTGTATTAGGGTATTTTCTCAATCTAATTGAAGACACGCCCTAACGGCTAACCGATCAAACATACCAAATTCAGATAAAATAAAGGATTATTTATGACGGATTATACCAATCTTAAGTTATCGATTGATGGTCATACTGCTACCGTGACATTGAATAACCCACCAGCCCATACGTGGACGATGGACAGTCTGCCTGCACTCAAACAGCTAGTGACTGACTTGAATGCCAACGATGATGTTTATGCCTTAATTATTCATGGGGATGGCGAGAAGTTCTTTTCAGCTGGTGCGGATTTAAACAATTTTTCAGATGGTGATAAAGGTCGAGCCATCAGCATGGCAATTGCTTTCGGCGAAGCGTTTGAGGCGCTATCAGCGTATCGCGGTGTCAGTATTGCCGTCATCAACGGCTATGCGATGGGCGGCGGACTTGAGTGTGCGCTTGCTTGTGACATTCGTATCGCAGAAGCGCACGCACAGATGGCATTGCCAGAGACTGGTGTGGGATTGTTGCCATGTGCGGGTGGTACACAGAATCTAGCTATGTTAGTAGGAGAGGGTTGGGCGAAGCGCATGATTTTATGCGGTGAGCGCGTTGATGCAGAGACAGCGTTACGTATTGGCCTCGTTGAAGAAGTTGCTGCCAAAGGAGAAGGGTTAAGAGTGGCACAAGCATTAGCGCAAAAAGTTGCTAAACAGTCTCCTGTTGCCGTCAGTTATTCTAAAGTGCTTATACAAGCCGCCAGAAATACCCCGCCTGCACAAAACCTTATCCATGAGCGCGAAGCATTTGTTAAGTTGTTCGATACCAACGATCAGCGTGAAGGCGTGCAAGCATTTTTAGAGAAGCGCAAACCGAATTGGCAAAATAAATAGGCTGTAGGTAAGATGTCCTAACAGTCGTTTTACTCATTTTAATTTTTGCAGGTACCTTTTATGACAGCAGCTATAACAGCAACGGATAATAATCAAAAAGTCACAGAAAACATGGAGCAAGAAGCGTCAGTATTGTTTAATACTGAACCGACAGATTGTGGTCATCTGATTGGCGTCATGACACTCAATACACCCAAATCTCTCAATGCGCTGAGTGTTGATATGTGCAAACTATTAGCACAGCAGCTAGATGTATGGGCAAACGATGCCCAAATAGTAGCGCTTGTATTAAGAGGCGCAGGTGATAAGGCTTTTTGTGCGGGTGGTGATATTCGTAAGCTGTATGACAGTATGTCGACTAGTGCGCCGTTACCGAATCCTTATGCAACAGAATTTTTCAGTCACGAGTACAGCCTTTATCGGCAGATGCATTTTTATGCCAAGCCATTAATCCTTTGGGGTGACGGTATCATCATGGGCGGAGGTATGGGATTGATGGCAGGTTGTAGCCATCGTCTGGTCACTGAACGTACTCGCTTTGCGATGCCAGAAGTGACTATTGGACTATTCCCTGATGCCTCTGGCAGTTGGTTTTTGCAAAACATGCCTGCCAAAACAGGTTTGTTCTTAGGGTTAACGGGTGCAATGTGCAATGGTAATGATGCGCTATTGGCCAATCTAGCAGAGTATGCCGTCGCTAGTAATGATTATGATGCCGTCATACAAAGTTTAAAACAGAGTGATTGGCAACCAGCCGTTAATAGTATGGACAAATGCGATAACAATAGTGCGCATAGTATCGTTAGCCGCGTACTCGCCACGCAATCAGTTGCTGAGTTGCCTGCCAGCAATCTAGCAAAATATTGGCAACCTATTCAGCAGTTGATGAATAGTGGAGGCTTAGGCGATATCGATGCCATATTGCAGAGTGATGAGTCATTAGCAACGTTACATGCAGAATTTGCAGCAGACAGTTGGGCGCAGCGAGCAGTCGCCACTTATCGACATGGTTGTCCCGTTACCGTCGCTTTGACCTATGCGCTTTATCATAAAGTTGCTGACCTGTCGCTAGAGCAAGTTTTATATCTAGAAACCAACGTCGCTGTACATTGTGCGGCCAATCCTGACTTTAAAGAAGGGGTGCGCGCGCTATTGATTGATAAAGATAGAAATCCGCAGTGGTCGCGTTCATTAGCTGATTGTCTCAATGCAGAGGGGCAGGCATATATCCAACAGCATTTTGTGAACCCTTATGCGACAGGTGAGCACCCTTTGGATGCTTGGTTGGGTAATGAAGCAGCAGGCAATAAGTTTGTGCGCTAACAATTTAAACTACCCATTTGAGTGCTATTCGAACTAGACATACCACACTGAATGACATAATGGCATGACGTACACAAAACACAAGCGTGCGCCATGCTGACTATATAACCATCAAGGAATGATGAGATGAATACACAGGATGTAAATACTGCTGATAGTGGCAGTGCGAAGCCAAACATTGCTTTTATCGGACTTGGTAATATGGGCGCGCCAATGGCAGAGAACTTGTTAAAAGCAGGTTATGCATTGTCTGTCTATGATTTGTCTGAGGATGCGACCCAGCGCTTACAGCAAGCAGGTGCTAGGGTGGCAGACAGTCCTAAAGCTGCTGCAAGCAATGCACAAGTCGTTATCAGTATGCTGCCTGCTGGCAAGCACGTTCACTCTGTCTATTTGGGTGAAAATGGCACCAACGGTCTACTGGCAGAGTTACCACAGGGCACATTGGTGATTGACAGCAGTACTATCGCGGCGGCTGATGCAAGGACCTTGGCAGAGGCAGCAAGCAAGCTGGGTATAGATTTCTTAGATGCGCCAGTCTCTGGCGGTACGGGCGGCGCTATTGCAGGCAGTTTGACTTTCATCGTGGGTGGCAGTACTGATGCGTTTGCAAAAGCGGAGCCAATACTAGCGGTCATGGGCAAAAACATCTTTCATGCTGGCGAGCATGGTGCCGGACAGGTCGCAAAAATCTGTAATAATATGCTGTTAGGTATTCTTATGGCTGGGACAGCAGAGGCGATTAATCTAGGAGTTAAAAATGGCTTAGACCCCAAGGTGCTATCAGATATTATGCTACAAAGCTCAGGTCGTAACTGGACCTTAGAAGTGTACAATCCTTACCCGCAAGTCATGGACAACGTACCATCGAGCAACGGTTACCAAGGTGGCTTTATGACTAAGCTGATGCAAAAAGACCTTAATCTGGCTTTGCAAACTGCTCAGAACACAAACGTTGATACACCGATGGGTGCTAAGGCTGCAGAGTTATACGAAGCGCATACAGTCGAAAATGGTGATAGAGATTTTTCTAGTATCATGGCGCGTCATGACAGTTCGGTACTCTATTAGCACCAAGAGAAAGTAATTGAGACATTAGAAAGATGTGTTTAATCCTATAAAAAGGCCTGCACTAAGATATTAGCGCAGGCCTTTTTATAGTTATCCGATTATAGCCATTTAATGATAGTCATTTAACGGTCGCTGCTTTAGCTTTGTAGCTCATATACTAGCGATTGGATATCTTGTGCTGCTGCTTGTAATCGTGGCACGTGTGTTAGTAGCTCGTCTAACGATAGGCGTACGGTTGGCGCATGAATATATAGCGAGGCCAGATAGCGCGACTTTTTATCAAGTATCGGTACGGATACGGCTACCATTTCAGAGATAAACTCTTCATTGTCGATACCAACACCAGTCTCAGCAATACGATCCAGTTCTTTATTTAACGCATCGATATCGGTGATAGTGTTTTTGGTGAATTTATCTAGTGGCAGACTTTGCAGTATCTTGTTGCGACTGGTGGCAGATAACTGACTCAAATACAGCTTACCGGTAGCGGTACACCACATTGGTGACTTAGCACCTACAGGTAGATAAATCTGTAGCGGTAGAGCGGTCTGTGCACGGTTGGTATAGAGCATGTCCATATAATAGGGTATCGCAATCCCGCACGTTTCTTTTACCTCTTCTACTAATTTATGCAAAACCATTTGTCGTTCATTAAAGAACTGGCGCTGCTGCCACAGCTCAACACTTAAGTTACGTACTCGTTTGCCAGGAATGATGCCACCACCAATATCGACGGTCACAAAACCTTCATCAACCAAATTCTGAATCAATCTATGCATGGTTGGCTTAGGAATGTCTAATTCCTGTGACAGCTCAAGTGGGGATAGAGGCTTAGAAGCATAAGATACTGCTTCGATAATCTCTAACACACGGGTAATCGACGATACTTTAGGCATATGGATGGCTCAATAATAAAAATAATACAGTAGGAAATATCACGATGTTTTAATCAATCAGATAGGTGGTCGTGAATAAGCAGACTAGTGACATACTCTTAACTGCTTCTAATTTAGCATAATATTGAGCTTAGACAAGTCTTAGGTATGCTATCTACTCATACTATACGGTTTACCCATACTATATAGAAACATTTGAACGATTAACGCATGTGTCTAAAAACCTATTTAAAGCAACAGTGGCTACACCAACTCACAAAGTACAACAAGCCGTAGTAATAAAATATATAACAGCCACTGAGTTTAATAGAAAAATCGTTCAGCATAATGACATATTTTGTAATATCCTTACATAAATATTAAGCTGCACAATATCAATGTTTACGCTATTCAGTAGCTGTAAGAGTGTTGTGTAACAGAAACTCGAAGTTTTACGGATTGGTGTAGTAATTATTACAATATCTATGCAATCTTTACATAATGGCAAATAAAAAGCGCATCTATAGGGATGACTTTTGAGGCCAAAATTGTTTTAATCTCCTCAACAAAAATGATTGATATCAAAATCTGAATTATCATTTTTTTACGGGCGAGTTATCCCATTCTTTAGGAGAATATTGATGAAATTTATTAAACTAACGGCTATCTCTGCTGCTGTCATGGCATCAACTGCTGCATTCGCTGCAGAACCAGTTATCGTTGTTGACGACGCTGATGCAATGGTATATGAAGCTGAACCAGTTGCTGTTGCTTATGAAGCTGAGCCAGTTGCTGTCGCCTATGAAGCAGAACCTACTAATACTAACACTGGTATCGTTGGTAAAACTACGGGTGCTGTCCGTAATACTACTGGCGCTATTTTTGGTGGTACTAAAACCTTGTTCCAAACAGCCATTAATCCAGCATCTGTAAGTGCTGAAGCTGGTACTTTGGGTTATGGTGCTAGCGTTGGTTACTCACTAAACGAGAAAACTGAATTACAAGCTGGTTGGGCAGGTGGTGATGCAGCTGACCTATTCGGCGGTGATTTTGATGCTGACGACGTAAACTACGAAGTAGATTCAGATTTCAGCAACCCGTACCTAGGTGTACAGTTACGTCCTGCTAGTAATTGGTTCACAGTTGGTGCTGGTATCATCGTTCCTGATAACGATATCGATGTACGTGCAAACGCTGAAGATGGTTCATATAAAATTGATAACGTGACTTATAGCTCAGCTGACGTTGGTACTTTAGAAGGTACTATCGAGCATCGCAACAAGCTAGCACCATACGCTACTATCGGCTTCCGTCCTAACATCACTAACAACTTCGGTGTATTTGGAGAGTTAGGTGCTGCGTACATGGGTAAAACAGACGCTACTGTAACTGCTTCAGGTACTAGCGCTACCGCTATAGCTGCTGCTGAAGCTGCTGAAGACGAGCTTGAAGATAAAGATTGGTTAGAGTGGATGCCAATTGTTAAAGTTGGTGCAACTTACCGTTTCTAATCTAATCGCAGTCTAAAGACTGTCATTAGAAGAAAAGTAAGCGCAAAAAAACGACCCTTTTTAGGGTCGTTTTTTTGTTTAAAATAAAGTAACAGTCGTTGTTTAGAACAATAAGCACTGTTCAAAGCAATATATATTTTTCTTATCTAAAAAACAACGACCGTCTGTTGCATAGATAAAATGGCAATTTGATAAGGTGATTTATGATCAGTGATAATAGTTAAAGCCGATGGCTCTCTACTGGCATCTATTAAATCATCAATAAGAGAGGAGTAATCTATTCCTAGACCTTGAGCCAGTTTGTATTGATGAATCTTAATGAAGCTTTCTTTTATTTGCCATAGTAATTTAGCGATTGTGTCACGTTGAGTTGTGGGTAATGAGTGCAAGATCGCAATCTCATTATCTGAATAAAATCGCTGTGCTACATGCCACGCAACATTATTGAGCTCGACATCTATACCTATAGGGCGATGGAGGCTAATCACCACGGCGACGGTACTACTTAATAATGTATTGATTACTTGATTATCATTTTTATTGAGCTTGCTTTTACTTTTGCCGCCTGTATGACTGAAGCATACGTAGTGCCCACCTTTGATAAGGCGATACGGGAAGTCGGATTCATTTAATGTATCGCTGAGCGCTAGTTTATTTAGTAATTGCTGTAACAACAGACGCACGCCTTGACGCTGTCGCTGGCGTTGGGCACGAGCAATATCACGCGTTGATAAGTCATCTGATGATAGGTGGTATTGCCAATTACATTTGTAGCATTCATCAGTATACGAGTACGAAGCGTCATCAATTGGTCGCCTCGGTGATTGTCCCCACAAATCTCGATATGTAAGGCGTGGATATTCACTCACCTGTGCAGTGGCACACCAGATCATGGGCTGCAGCTGAGTAAATTGAATCTGCGTCAGATGTAATGTTGGCATCATTAGTTATATCGATTGGTATGAGTTGTCTTTATTGGCTTAATAACACGTAAAAAGCCCAGCAATATCAATATCACTGGGCTTTTATAAATCAATTTAAGCTTATTTGATTCTGATTGGCTTTGCGACTCTTAGTAAGACAGCTCAGCACGACGGTTTTGTGCATAATCAGCTTCAGTGTTACCAGCAGCAGCAGCGCGTTCTTCGCCATAGCTGATGACACGGATATTATTTGTAGACACACCTTGGGCTGCAAGATAGTTACGCGCTGCTTGAGCACGGCGCTCACCCAATGCGATATTGTATTCACGGCTACCGCGCTCATCAGTGTGACCAGCGATAACAACACCCGCTGATGGATTTGAGCTAAGTAGGCTTGCATGTTGATTCAAAACACTGGCTGATTGTGCTGTGATTTCGCTGCTATCATAGCCGAAATATACAACGGCTTGTATGTTTTCAGCACCAGCCATAACTACGCTAGAGTTGTTCATAGAAACAGAACCATTATATCCAGCTTGACCACCTGGGATGCCTAGTGGGGCAACCACGACTTCAGAGTTTGAACTTTTGGTAGCACAACCTGTAGTAATGGCGATTGCGCTTGCTAATACGGTTAGAACGGCGATCTTAGAAAAGTTAGTTGACATGCTGAGCTCCTAAAATTTTAATTAAATTGTTTTTGTAAACTGCTTAGGATAATACTTGGGCAATTGCTATCTATAATATACTAAATGTTACTTTATGTAATTAGTTTTACTGTAAATAATTCTAGAATTTACATATAGATATGAGGCTTACTACCAACGATGCTTGCCCCAGTTTTCAGGGTTGGCCCAGTAGTCAGCATTGAGCCAATTCGGTAGCTGTTTATAGTCATATAAATTAAACTGCCAGAGAGTAGCGGCTGTTGATACGCACGAGTTTTTTTGATCAGTTAAGCTAATCTCTAAAGACTGCTCATTCAAAATATCAAATGGTGTAAAGCCATAAGCTTGCAAGCTTATGCTGCTCTCAAGTGCGATGAGTAGATGCGCAGCATACAGATCACGATAGCGCATCAGTAGTGGAATATATTGCTGTAGTAGCTCGGATGATAATGTAGGTAACCAAAAACAGGCGAGCTCATACCGTTCAGGCAGTTGCTGCTGCGTAAGCTCTGATAACGTTACTATCTGTAGCGCTTCAGCTTGTACTGTTTCATCATAGCTGTCTTTATTGCTGAGATATTCTTTTAGCTCTGTCTTTAATGCTATGCGTGCATTTTTGTCTTGTACTACCCATAATAACTCAGCGATGTCGTTGACTTGTTCAATCATTTCCGGTGTGTCATCTTGCGTCATTAACGATGGTAGTAGGGCATCAACGTAATCTATAAGTAATGGTAAAGTAATGTCTGAACGACGGAAGGCATGCTTTGTCATATAATAGGCCGTTAATTGAATAGTGATCAGTAGTGAATCTATTAAATCATTTTAAGCATCATTATCCAATGATTGATTAACACAAGTTGTCTTAACCTAGCTTGAAGTATCACATATACATCTGTACTTCTTCTGAATGCTATAATCTTTAGACCTGCACTTGAAATTTGGCCGTTCAGGTCAATTTACTTATAAGTCTAGCAAGCTCTTGTACCAATACCATTTGTCTATTTATATCATAAAAAATAATAGGAATTTATATGTCTACTGCTGAAACTGAAGCTCAGATCATCAATGCTGATATGCCAGATGTGCCACCGCAAGCACCGAGTAAAATCAACCTGAAGGACTATAGAAAACCAAGCTTTGATGTCGAAACGGTTGATTTAAATGTTAAGTTGTTTGAAGAGTTTGCGCAGGTAGACAGTACGCTAAAAATGGTACGTCAAGCCGCAGGAGATATCGTATTATTTGGTGAAGCGTTAGAGCTGCTTACCATTAGTATGAATGGCGAGACACTGACTGCTGAGCATTATCAGCAAGATGCTGAAAAACTGACAATATCGAATGCACCTGATGAGGTCGTTTTAGAGATCCAAGTTCGCATCTGCCCGCAGACCAATACTGCACTTGAAGGCTTATATATGGCAGGTAGTGGTGACGATACCATGTTTGTCACCCAATGTGAGCCTGAAGGCTTCCGCAAGATTACCTTTTATCCAGACCGTCCTGATGTGCTAGCGATATTTACCACGCGTCTGGAGGCAGATAAACGCTACCCAACGCTGTTGGCCAATGGTAATTTGGTTGAGTCTGGTGAGTTGGCCGATGCGCCAGACCGCCATTATGCAATCTGGCATGATCCGACTAATAAGCCAAGCTATCTGTTTGCCTGTGTTGTCGCCGATTTAGACGTACTGACAGACTCTTATACGACGAGCGAAGGTCGAGACGTCAAGCTTGAGGTGTATGCCAAATCTGCCGATATCGATAAATGCGATGTCGGTATGCAAGCGCTAAAAGATGCCATGAAGTGGGATGAGGTCAATTATGGCCGACCATACGATTTAGACCGTTATATGATCGTTGCTGTCAGCCAATTTAATATGGGCGCGATGGAAAACAAAGGTCTAAATATTTTTAATACGGCCTGCGTATTGTCTAGCCCAGAGACAACGACTGACTCACGTAGCTTCAGTGTGAAAGCCATCATTGCCCATGAGTATTTTCATAACTGGACAGGCAATCGCATTACCTGTCGTGACTGGTTCCAGCTGTGTCTAAAAGAAGGCTTTACTGTCTACCGTGATCAATCATTCTCAGCTGATCAGCAGTCGCGTGCTGTACAGCGTATCGACGATGTCGCGACATTGCGCGCGCATCAGTTTGCAGAAGATGCAGGGCCGCTAGCACATCCTGTACGTCCTGAGAGTTTCGTTGAGATCAATAACTTTTATACGACAACCGTCTATGAAAAAGGCGCTGAAATTGTCCGTATGATTGCGAATACGTTAGGGCCTGATGACTTCCGCAAGGGCACTGATGAGTACTTCCGCCGTTATGATGGGCAAGCTGTGACCGTTGAAGACTTCTTATCTGCGCTGAGTATCACTGATAGCAAGATTGAAAACTTCATAGATTGGTATCGTCAGCCTGGCACGCCAGTAGTCTCTGGCCATCAGAGCTATGATAGTGCTGCGCAGACATTAACCATTACTTTAAGTCAGCAAACCCGTCACGTCAGTGGCTTTGATGCACCAAAACCATTGCCTATTCCGGTAGCGACGGCGCTGTTTGATCAAGACTCTGGTGACATCATCGCCGAACGTATGTTATTGCTCGATCAAGCAACACAGTCATTTACCTTTGAAAATGTGTCTAGTGAGCCAGTCGTGTCACTACTGCGTGATTTCAGTGCGCCAGTACAGCTTAATTATGATTATCAAGATGAAGACTTGGCGTTTTTGCTCAAGCATGAAACCAATGGTTTTAATCGCTGGCAAGTGACGCAAATGCTCGTCAATCGTATCCTGCTACAAGGTCAAGGTTCGAAGAGCAGTCCTGACGTCTATCTAAGCGCACTGGCTCAGACATTGCCTGAATTGGCAGCTGAAGATGCGATGTTGGCAGCACGTTTGCTCGATATTCCATCAGCACAAGAGTTGGCGTCTGCGATTCACAAAGATTACGATCCAGCATTGGTGAAAGCGCAACGTGAAGGCTTGTATCAATTGGTAGCAGATACCTTAAAAGATCAGTGGGCAGTGCTTTATAAACAGCTACCGATGCAGTCTTATGAAGATAGCCCTGAGGCACGTGGTACTCGTGCGTTACGTAATGTGGTGTTAGACATGGCATTAACGGCCAAAATTGAAGATGCAGCAGTATGGGCACAGCAGCAGTATGACAATGCCAGCTGTATGACAGAGCGTTTCGGTGCGCTAAAAGTGATGGTCAATCATCAAGTGGCAAGTGCTGATGCTTATTTAGCTGATTTTTATGAGCGCTTTAACAGCAATGATTTGGTTATCGATTTATGGTTCAGTGTGCAAGCGTCCGCTGATACGGTCACGGCTGATACTATCGAGTCGTTGATTGATCATACTGATTTTGATTGGAATACGCCCAATCGCGTACGCTCGGTCATCAGTGCCTTTACGTCACAGCCAACAGCGCTGTGGACAGCAGAAGGGTTGAGTCTCTATACAGGTGTAATCAAAAAGCTGGATGATGCCAACCCTGTTTTGGCCTCGCGTTTGTTGCAAGTGTTGGCACGTTGGAATACATTGACTGAATCGCATCGCCAGATGGCACATGATCAGTTGCTTGAGTTGCAGCAGCAAGTTTCATCTAAGCATGTGCTTGAGAGTTTAAATAGTGTGTTAGGTGCAGCAAGCGAGTAGGTTAAATGACCTTATGACTGAATTGAAAGCATAAAAAATCCCGTCCGACATAATAATGTTGGACGGGATTTTTTATGCTTGGCTCAATCGTCATTAACTATAAGCCGATGATGATTAGCGGTTAGGTAGTACGTCTTTTACCATGTCACGTAAGTTGTGTAGCGCAACGACAGTACTGTCCCAATCTAAACAACCATCAGTGATAGATTTGCCATATTCAAGCTGGCTCAAATCAGCAGTCAGTTTTTGATTGCCGCCTTTTAGGTGACTCTCAATCATCATGCCGATGATAGATTTGTTGCCGTTCTGGATTTGTTCAGCGACGTTTTTGATGACCATAGGTTGTAGATACGGGTCTTTACCTGAGTTGGCATGACTTGAGTCAATCATAATCTTGCTACTAGTTTTGCCTGCAGCCAGTGCATCTTCAACTTCAGAGACAGCTGTTTGATCATAGTTAGGTTTGCCATTACCGCCACGCAATACTACGTGCGCGTAAGGGTTGCCTTTAGATTTGATGATAGAGACTTTGCCATCTGATGATAGACCTAAGAAGCTATGACCCGCTTTTACCGCTTGCATAGCGTTGACTGCGACTGTCATGCCGCCATCAGTACCATTCTTGAAGCCAACTGGGCATGATAGACCAGAGCTCATCTCGCGGTGAGTTTGACTCTCAGTGGTACGTGCGCCAATCGCTGACCAGCTAATCAAATCCTGCATGTACTGCGGCGTATTTGGATCCAATGCTTCAGTCGCACAAGGCAAGCCTTTTTCGTTCAGATCAATCAGCAGTTTACGGGCCATACGTAGACCCTTTTCAATATCGAAGCTGTCGTTCATATCAGGGTCATTAATCATACCTTTCCAGCCGACAGTGGTACGCGGCTTTTCAAAATAGACACGCATCACAACGAAAACGCTGTCTTCGATTTCTTTTGCCAATATGGCTAAGCGATCGGCATATTCGTGAGCGGCTTTGATATCATGGATAGAGCAAGGGCCGATGACCACAAACAAGCGTTTGTCTTTGCCATCCAAGATATCTTGGATAGTATTACGGCCTTTCAAAACCGTATCATACGCTTTCTCTGACAAAGGCAGCTCAGTTTTGAGCTCGTTTGGAGTGATTAGGGGGATGAATTGTTCAATGTTCACGTCATCAATATCTGCATTATGGGTAGCTGGTGTCGTCATGATTATATCGTCTAGCTAATTTATAGGAATAATCATTATGCGGACAAAACGGGCTGTTGACAAGGGTAGTCGGCGAGTTTATTGACTCATAACTGGAATGATAAAAACAAAACTTAGTTATACTTGTTTATTATCAGTCTTGTGTTGAGTGTAATAGACGTAAGATTTCTGCTTAATATTCTTATCCATAATAAAAAATTTACCGAAATTTTGAGTCATTTTTCATAGGTATATCACGCCACTTTTATCAGCTAACTTAGCTATTTAGATCATCGTCACGTATGATGACAACATAAACGATAGGACGCTAAAATAGTGCGTGCTGAGAATACTCATTAATCACCGTATTTTAGTGTAGATTTCCCAAGTATTATTTCATAATAATTATTTTTTATTCTTTATAACATTGTGTTTTTTAATATCGAGAGCTTGTCATGACAGATTTTTCTACACCTGATAAATATACTGAACTCACAGAGCAGACACCTGAGTTAAAATCGACGCCATTAGTGATAGGTATCGTCGCAGGTGAAGTATCAGGTGACAGTTTGGGTGCAGATTTTATGCAACAAATGAACAACTTGCGTGATGATATTGTTTGGGTAGGTGTGGGAGGTAGCATGATGGAGGCGCAGGGGTTACAAAGTATTTTTCCTTTGTCTCGTTTGGCCGTGATGGGATTGGTGGAAGTGATGGGCCAACTGCCTGATTTGCTTAAAGCCCGCCGTGAGCTGTTGAGCGCATTCAAATCCGCTAATATCGATTGGTTCATCGGTATTGACGCCCCTGATTTCAATCTCAGAGTCTCTAAAAAGCTAAAGCCAAAAGGCGTGTTTTGTGTGCAGTATGTCAGTCCGTCTATTTGGGCATGGCGTGAGTCACGGATTCATAATATTAAAGCCGCGACTAATCTAGTGCTGTGCTTATTTCCTTTTGAGCTACCTGTTTATGAGCGCCATAATCACCCAGCGATATGTGTCGGTCATCCGCTCTTACGCACTATTGATCAGACATTACTAGAGACACCGATTAATCAGCGCCGTAGCGAATTGGTTTGGCACAACGATGGTTTGCAGCAGTTCTTTATTGAGCGATTTGATGACGTCAGCCAACTTATTTGTGTGATGCCAGGCTCTAGACGCGGAGAGATAACGGCTATTTTACCGTTGATGCTAGACGGTATTCAAAGGCTCATACTATTAGATCCAAAGCTGTGTTTTATCATTCCAACAGTAGATCAGAATCATCAATATATCGTGCAAGATGTGATTGATCAACGCTCAGAGCAGCTGCGCGCCGCAATAGTCGTGGTATATGACGACAGCCAGCCAACGTTTAGTCAGCAGGCCATGGCCGCATCAGACATCGTTATGCTAGCGTCTGGTACGGCAACGCTAGAGGCAATGCTACTAGAGCGGCCGATGGTCGTGGTTTATCAATTAAACAAGCTCACCTATCAGATAGCCAAACGCTTGGTAAAAGTGCCATATGTGGCGCTGCCTAATATCTTGGCGGGTACTGCTATCGTCCCTGAGCTTATACAAGAGCAGGCAAGTGGCGATAATATTTGCCGTACGCTCATGCGATTACTGCAACCGCGGGCCTATGCTGAGCAGTTAAAAGACCTCGTCGCTACCAAACGGTCATTAGAGCAGCAAAGCAACCATGACCCAGCCAATAGCGTGATTGAGCAATGGTTTATTCAAAAAGACCACAAAGCCTAATGCACAATATCGCAGATTGACGCACACTACATTTTCACTATTTTGATAAAAAGACACAGCATCGCTATGAGTAAACAGCACAGTACCGACGACAGCTCAGTGACACCAATCGAAGTGAGTATTGAGAGCATTGATGTTAAAGGCCAATATATCCAATTGGCAGCCCCCATTCATTTGACTGGACGACTCAATGTCTCTGAGTTTCTCACTCAATATTCAGTAGATAGACAGCAAGATTTAACACAGCCAATGCTACAAATTGGCATCGATGAAGCAGGGCGTGGGCCGTTGCTCGGGAGCGTCAATGTTGCCGCTGCGATATTACCTGCCGCTTGGTCAGGACTGATTGAGGAGCAGCCACTTACAGATACACCGCTGTCTATATTGACAGACTCCAAGCAGTTGAGTGAAAAAAAACGCGACATTCTTTATCCGTTGGTGAAACAATATGCAATTGGCTATGTCATCGCTGACATACCTGCAGCAGTGATTGATCAGGTCAATATATTGCAAGCGACCATGTTAGGGATGCGCCTATGTACCGAAACGTTGATAGAAATGGTTGCTCAGCATTTTGGCATGACTCATGAAGTCGAGGCAGATGCTGTTAAACCGTTACAAGTTGAGGTGCTGTTCGATGGCAATCGTTGTCCAGAGTTGGACTTTGGTAAGCTTACTAAGTGCGGGGTCGAACAGGCTAATATCGATTGCCAAGCATGGGTAAAGGGTGACGCTCGTCATACTAGTATTGCCGCAGGCAGTATCTTGGCAAAAGTAAGCCGCGATGAAGCCATGTATGCGCTTGATACACAGCACCCAGCATACGGAATTGCCAAGCACAAAGGCTATCCAACGCGTGCACATATGGAAGCGATTGAAAGCTATGGCGTATTATCTGAGCATAGGCGTAGCTTTGCACCTGTCAGGAAGGCGCTAGAAAGCTAATGGAGGCGTATCTAAAAGGGCAGTAGATTTGGCTGGCAAACTGCCCTTATAAAATAGCCTAAGCATAAAATACACTGTCATTGAAATATGAAAAGCCACCTACTTATTTATAGGCAGGTGGCTTTTGCTTTTATAACTTAACCACTATAAAGTTTAAGTGGTCAAAAATACTTAGAACGATGAATTAGGCTGCTGTAAGAAGACTTCTTCCTCGTAAGTTGACTCACGATCCAACATATTATTGCGATGAGGGTAGCGGCCAAACTGCTCAATGATATTTTTATGGCGATGTTCAAAGTCTAAAGTATAAGCATCATCCAATTGTTCAAACAATGGCAGATAACGCTCGTGAATAACTGCCGATTCAGAGTGCATAAATGGCATTATAATGAACTTGCGCCACTCCATTGGCAGTGTATCAAAATACGGTTGCTGACTGGCTTCTTGTGCTAAAGCGACTGCCATACCATCCTGAGAAAAAGCACCGACTTGCCCGCGGCATAAGTTACGTGAAAACTGATCCAATACGATAATTTCTGCCAAGCGTCCCGCCAGAGCAGTGATTGAGCTGTTGCTGTCTAATGATGATTCTGAAAGTCGCCAAGTCGCACATTCACCCTGTTTGGCTGCTTGCCAGATATCGCCAAATTTATTTTTTATTTGTCTATCAAAATTATCATTTTGTGCAAACCAATATTGCTCATTGTTTGTATCAAACCAAAAGTCCAATACGGCCCTCGCATTAGGATCTAGATGGGTCAAATCAATATTTTTTGGATCCAATTGGGCCGAGTTGGCTTGACTGGACGAGGTGGAGTAGTCGGTTGAAAGTGCCATAAGCTATTCTAATCATGATAAATTTAGTCTACTATAGC
The DNA here is from genome assembly GCF_015864825.1 of Psychrobacter sp. NZS113. Lineage (GTDB taxonomy): Bacteria > Pseudomonadota > Gammaproteobacteria > Pseudomonadales > Moraxellaceae > Psychrobacter. The sequence goes on along the minus strand of NZ_JADYWL010000002.1, from coordinate 463,646 downwards.
GAAAAATATTATTCGCTACTGTTATCAAATGCTATCGGGTGCACCATCATGAATACATCGTCTACCAATCCATCTTTTACCAAATCTACCAGCCAGTCTATCAACGTGCCAACGCCGTACTATTTACTCGATGAAGCTGCCATCGTTGCCAATATGCAAATCATTGCACGGTTATGCGAGCTGTCCGGTGCAAAGGCATTATTAGCACTGAAATGCTTTGCCACATGGGGCGTGTTTGATATTATGCAGCCGTATTTGCATGGCACTACCTCATCGTCACTGAATGAAGTCAGACTTGGGTATGAGACCTTCGGCAATAATGACGATGCTAATAGCCCAGGCAAAAAAGAGACCCATGCTTATAGTGTGGCCTATAGTGCAGATGAAATGCCTGAGGTATTAAAATATGCTGATAAAATCATCTTTAACTCAATCTCGCAGCTCAATGCTTTTAGCGAGCAGGCACGTGCGCAAGACATTCCTGTCGGCCTGCGTTTAAACCCAAAAACCAGTAACTCGTCATTTATTATCGCTGATCCTGCCCGTCCTTTTAGTCGTCTAGGCGAGCACGATAAAGATAAAATCACCGCGGTACTTGGTGACATTACTGGCGTTATGATTCATAACAATTGTGAAAATGATAGCTTTGAAGCATTTAGTGAAAGTCTGGCAGATATTGAAAATAGATTTGGCGATATCCTTGCGCAATTAGAATGGGTAAGCTTAGGCGGTGGTATTCATTTTATTGCGCCTGATTATCCGCTAGAAAAGTTCGCTGAAAGGTTAAAAGGGTTTAGCGAACAGTATGGCGTGCAAGTCTATCTTGAACCGGGTGAAGCGAGTATCCATGGCGCTGGCTCGCTAGTCACGACCGTATTAGACACCATGCACAATGAAAAGCATCTTGCCGTGGTTGATTCGTCTATCGAGGCGCACATGCTTGATCTACTGATTTACCGCGAGTCAGCACCTATTGCCGCTATCAACAATACAGCAATGGATATCGCTCCTATCGGTCATTCAGTGATTGAGACGTCAGAACCTATTCTCGAAAGTGAGATAGACAGTACGCTCATTTATGGTCGTTCGTGTTTGGCAGGGGATATTTTTGGTGAGTACGACTTGCCGAGTAACTTGCAGATAGGCGATCAGATTACCTTTGGTAATGCTGCAGGTTATACCATGGTGAAGAAAAACTGGTTCAATGGCGTCAACATGCCAGCGATTGTGATTCGTCGTCTTGATGGATCGATTGATGTGCAGCGTGAGTTTGATTATCAGGATTATAAGGCAAGTTTGTCTTAATATTCAGAATTTAGTATTAGCATAATATTTACATTGTTAATAAGATTGATGTTTATTCATGAATTTTTGCCAAAAAGAGATTAAAAAATTGTTATAATCGCCTCGGGCAAATATCCATTGGTAAAAAATGGCATTTGCCCGACGGGTGCGTGGGTTTTCCTCGGTCTTCCTTTTTAATTCACGCATATCATTCACTCGTTTCTGTTTTGCATAGCCGCTATCAATGGTATCGACAGGGACACAAAGGAGGATTGTTCATTGAACACAAACCAACAAGCTACAACCAACAAAAAAGACGTACTTATCATTGGAGCAGGCGGTGTCGCTCAAGTAGTTGCGCATAAATGTGCCATGCATAATGACGTGCTCGGTAATATTCATATTGCCTCACGTACCAAAGATAAGTGTGATGCCATCGCCCAAAGTGTGCAAGAGAAAGGCAGCTTCAAGCAGCCAGCGACTTTGCATACGCACCAAATCGATGCCATGGATATCCCTGCGCTGATACAGCTTATAAAAGACACAGGCATCCAAATCGTCATCAACGTTGGCTCACCTTTTTTGAATATGAGTGTACTAGAAGCTTGTATCGAAACGGAAGTTGCTTATATTGATACGGCTATTCACGAAGATCCTCGTAAGATCTGTGAGACGCCGCCATGGTATAACAACTATGAGTGGAAGCGTAAGCAGCGCTGTGCGGACAATAAAATCACCGCTATCTTAGGTGCAGGATTCGATCCTGGTATGGTCAACGCTTATGCGCGTCTTGGCTATGACATGATGGATGCAGGCTCGGTCACAGACATCGATATTATCGATATCAATGCTGGTAGCCATGGCAAATATTTCGCTACTAACTTTGATCCTGAGATTAATTTCCGTGAATTTACGGGTACGGTTTATTCTTGGCAAGATCGTAAGTGGCAGTCAAACAAAATGTTTGAAGTGAAGCGTACGGATGATTTGCCTGTGGTTGGTATGCAAAACAGCTACCTAAGCGGACATGATGAGATTCACTCGTTATCAGCCAACTTAGATGTGCCAAATATTCGCTTTTGGATGGGTTTTGGTGAGCACTATATCAATGTCTTTACTGTGCTTCAAAGCTTAGGTTTGTTGTCTGAGCAGCCTGTTATGACGGCTGAAGGGCAAGAAGTCATCCCGCTAAAAGTGGTGAAAGCCGTACTACCAGATCCAAGTTCTTTAGCAGCAGAATATACTGGCAAGACTTGTATCGGTGACAAGGTTAAAGGCAAGATAGATGGCGTGGATAGCGAAGTATTTATCTACAATGTATCTGATCACAAAGAAGCCTTTGAAGCCATGGGCAGCCAAGGTATTTCTTATACTGCGGGTGTGCCACCTGTCGCGGCCGCTATGCTTGTTGCTACCGGTGAATGGGACGCAGGCAAGATGGTCAACGTCGAAGAGCTTGATGCTAAGCCACTTATTAATCTATTAAATAAGATTGGTCTACCAACGCGTATCAAAGACGAGAATGGTGATAGAGCGCTTGAGTTTGATATCTAGTTAGTTGTAATCTGTATCCGAAAGCCCCTCTGACTCATTATTGAGTCAGAGGGGCTTTTTTGTTTCTGCAATACTTAAATGAGAATGATTTTTAATATTATTAATAAGGAAAGTAAGGTAGTATTTCACCTTTGTATCATTTGCTAGGACATGCCCTAGACATCTTGTAACGGCGGAGGTTAGGTATTTGCCAGTGAATAGAATAAGGAGCAATGGATGACATACATACGATTTCTCTCTAATAAATGGGCGATAGCAGGATTTACTTGTTTGTTATATTCGACATCATTTTCGGCATTTGGTTTGGAGACAGCGGTGTTAAAAGTGGGAAGTCCTCTGAAGGGTGAGCTAAGTCATTCCAACAGCGAGAATAATATCAAGCCACAGCCACACACTCAGCCGCAGTCACAATTTAAGTCATTAGAAATCAACGTACCTTGTGACAAGGGTGACTATCTGACCGGATATGTTGAGAGCGGTGATAATACGATGACGATGGATATCATCGATGCCACAGGAAAATTATCGCGCCGTTTGATTGACCATAAAACTGGCAAGCAAAAATTCTATTCAGTGGCCGAAAACTGCGCAGAGATATGGCGACTGTCGGGTGCAGGTACTTATCAGATAGTGCTCGAACAACGTGTTAGTTTGGCGGAACAGGATTTAGAAGGCTCTTTAAAAAGTCATTTAGAAATTTCTGATACGTTACTTAGCCCAAAAGTTTCTGCATTACGTGAATCACTGCAAAAGGGTGAGAGTACTGATAGTTTTTGGGCAGATGTAGAAGCATTAGGTACGCCGCTGATCGAAGAGACGCCTTCTGGCACCTTGATGACGTTTTTGGCGCGAGGTGACTATCGTAATATCAAGCTAATGGGTGGCCCGTCCAATAATCATGATGCATTGCAACGATTGGCGGACTCTGATACATGGTACAAAAGCTTTATTGTGCCAAAAAATACCCATCTGTCTTATCAAATAGCGCCCAATGTGCCTCAACCACCATTGTCTGGACGTGCCCGTAGAATTGCCATAAAAGCTGTAGCTCAGGCCGATCCTTATAATCACCATCCATGGCCTGATTCAGCAATTGATAAGTACACAACCAAATCTACCATTACGTTAAAAGATGCACCAAAAAATACTTGGCTAGATGTGCAAAAAGAAACTCTCAAAGGTAAGCTTACTACTTTTAAATTTACCAGTAGCAGATTAGACAATACCCGCGATATTACTATCTATTCTCCTGCTATTGATGATAGCCAGCACAATAGAGGCGATGCGGTGTTGTTGTATATCTTTGATGCCGAGTCATATATCGATACGGTTGGATTGCCAACGATATTAGATAATTTAATTGCAGCAGGAGAGATTCCACCTGTGACGGCGGTGTTTATCAGTAATCCTGATGGTGATGCTCGTGCGCGTGAGTTACCTGCCAACCCTGTATTTGCAGATGTATTGGCTAATGAGTTGGTGCCAAAAATTAATAAACGACTGCCAATAGCGATACCAAAAGATAGAACAATTATTGCAGGGTCGAGTTATGGCGGATTGGCTGCCACGACTATTGCGCTACGTCATCCCGATATATTTGGCAATGTTATTTCTATGTCTGGTTCTTTTTGGTGGAAGCCAGAAGATCAGACGGCAGATGATAAGCACTTTGTGGCATCTGAAGTCATAAAAATGGATAAAGCACCCGTTCGTTTCTTTTTGAGTGCTGGCGTGTTTGAAACGGCTCGTGGTAATAGTAGTAGCAACGGTATATTGGGAACCAATCGTCATCTGCGTAATGTGCTATTGGCAAAAGGGTATGACACTCGCTATGAAGAATATGGTGCAGGGCATGATTACTTTTCTTGGCGAGGGATAATAGGGGATGGTTTAATATCGCTTTTTCCGTCTAAGGAAAAGAAGTAATATCTCTTTTATTTAAACTAGCGGTTATGGCAGGATAGCCGCTACTATCAGGGCTAGCGGTGATATCTTGTTCTTGCTACTATCTATTGTGGTTTAAATGTATTCGAATAGGTTTTAATTTCGCATATTTAAAAACAAGCGAAACAACTTATATTGATATCTATTTTATCAGCGCCCTAGCTGAATTACGACTCTTACAAGCCTAAAAATAAATTATACTTTTTCAATACTTCTAATATAAGAGCTGAAAGTCATATTTGGTAATTTCTTAAATATTAATCATGTGAAAAAGAGAAGCTCTAATGGAAAATTATTTTTTAAATCAGCAAGCTATTAATCCTTCATGTTTAATAAAGATATTGCAAGGAGATAAACTGCCTAATGAAAGTGAAATATGGGAGTTTACTAATGAGATTAAGCCAATAGATCTCTATTGTTACTTATATGCAAAGTATGGTCCTCCAAATGGATTGCAAAATTTTTTTAGATCAGATGATTCCAACAATTTAATACACTGGGAGTGGGCACTAGTAGGTGAACTTGGAATAACTATGATCCAAGGGCAAAATTTTCGTAGTGAGGTTTTGTTACGAGGGAATTTCAAAGATAAAGGTCTTACTATAGATGACTTTATTTCTCAAATAAAATCAGATATTGGTAGCCAAGGAAAAAAGATATCAGAGTTAAGAAAAAAATTAGAAAAATGGACACAATTTGTTAATCCATATAAAAGAATTGAATCAGCTGTAGATCAACACTTCTTAAAGTTAGAAAGTCTATCTATAAATCCCGAAGTAGACAAAGTTCCTCAGGCTACTACTTTGTCAGAATGGAATTCGTTTGGTGACAAGTTCTCTGCTATTAGTGATAAGTACAGCTATGCTATGGGTCTAACTTTTGGCTTGCGTTCGATGCTTCCTGTATTAGCGGAGTCCTTTGTGAATCTAGTTATATTTATTCTATGTCGGCCTGATATAAAAATGAATGAGCGACTTTTTCAAAGCGCTATTCGACAACCTATCGATATAAGAATTCAGTCTTTACACATCAACTGTATAGGGTTTGAATCTGCTGTAGATTACTCTTCAGATGAATGTAAGAATTTTCACACTTTAATGAATGAGAGAAACGATTTACTTCATGGTAATGTTGAAGTAAACAAGCTTTCAATCGGCGATGTATACTTTGATAAAAATATCCCACTTTTCCTTCAGTATGAAGATTTTTGGGATAAATCAATTGGAGTGTCAATGAAGTCTGTCAAATTTGACCGCATACACACAGATAGGGATGTAGTAAACAAATTTATTCAATATATTGTGAATAAGCTGAAGCCAGAAGTGAAAGAAGAAATTGAAATGATAATGGAGAAAGGGCAACTGGGTTTTAACTATAAAACAGGCAGAGTGGGAGTATTGTTTCCTGAGCATATGGTTGATTTTAGAGGTGCATTTAAAGATGAGTAACGAATCTATTAATTTTATCTGATGGATATTGTGTATCAAATAAAAGTCTCAATTAAAACAGACTTATATCTCCGTAACCAAGGCTTCAACGTATTACATTCACATTAAAACGTAACTTATAGACTATAAAATTAATCTATAAATTACACTTAAAGCAGCAAATAAAATTATGCCTCACTAGGATTATACGCTCTCAACGCCGCAATACGGTCATCAAGCGTTGGGTGTGAGCGGAATAGGTTTGCAATACTAAAGCCTTGAGTTTGCCCAGACGAGATTGCAAACGCTTTCATACTCTCAGGCATTTGGTCGGGACGCTGTGCAGAAGGACGTAACGCATCAAGCGCACTGATCATTTTTTCACGGCTGGCCAATTTTGCACCCATTTGATCCGCACGGAATTCACGTAAGCGTGAAAACCACATCACGATGGCAGACGCCAAAAACCCAAGCAAAATGTCCATTACAATACTGGTGATGAAATAACCAACTCCTGGACGACCACTGGTATTTTTGAACACAGTACGATCAACGAAGCTACCGATAATTCGTGCAAAGAACATCACAAAAGCATTTACCACGCCTTGGATAAGGGCAAGCGTGATCATATCGCCATTGGCCACATGACCAATCTCATGCGCCAATACTGCCTCGACTTCATCTTGATTCATATTCTGTAGTAGGCCAGACGATACTGCCACTAGCGCTTTATTCTTATTCCAACCAGTCGCAAAGGCGTTTGGCTGAGAATTATTAAAAATACCAACCTCAGGCATGCCGATATTTACCGCCCGTGCTTGCTTGGCAACCGTATCGACCAGCCATTGCTCAGTAGCGTTGCGTGGAGATTCTATGACGACCGTACCAGTTGATCTCTTAGCCATCCACTTTGACAGAAACAGCGATACTATCGAGCCAACCATACCGTAGATACCACACATAATAGCAAGGCTGACATAGTTCAGCCCACCTGCTGTATGCACACCACCAATTCCAAAAAACCTCGACAATATACCGAACACAATGCTAAATACCACAATCACTGCTAAGTTGGTTAATAAAAATAATCCAATACGCATCATGACGCTAACTTCCTATGTAAAGTGTCGGTATGACCTCGGTAGAGCTCTCTCTAAGAGGTTTATTTGCTATAGTCAAGTCCATATAAATCCGCTACATCATCCTCCTCGTTAAGCATACTAATGTATCACTTGCACTCGGCTTCCTTGTATAGAAATTATTTGAATTCAACTATATGATAGATTTTACGGTGATTCTGACTGTCATGTCATTTTAATCAGGGTATATTGGATAATGACAATGGCGCTTACATCGACTATCGAATGGACGGTCTTACATACTATTGTAAACAAAAGCATGTATGGCGATTGATTTAATTATTATAAATTGGAGTGATTATTATGGCGAACCGTAGTTATCTGTATTCGACCAATACTATCCCCGAACTAAATCAAGATGATAGTAGCCGTGTGCTAACTGGTATTTCAGAATATAATTATGACATTCCAATCGTCTTTAAAGTTCTGCTCTCTGGTAATCCGCAAGCCTGTCTATCAGTGATTTGGGACAACCCTGAAAAAATTGCTCTCATTGGGGATTATACTAGTGGTGTGCAAAACCTTGAAGCATTCTTAGCAAGTATCACGTTACCTGCTGCTCAGGTCCCAATCACAGAGGCACTTGAATTTTTAAAAATGCCAGAGAACCAAAATCAGTATTTTATTTTGGAGTGTGGCGAGATTTTTGAGATGAGTGAGACGCCAGTAGAAGCACAAAATCTGGCACTTTTCAATCAAGTGCAGAACCTGCAGCCTGAGATAGAAGCAGCATACCAGTCACTGTTATTGCCTGCGCCAGTAGTGAGCGAGCAGCCTAAACCTATTGGATTCTGGGAAAGACTGTTCGGTCGTCGCTCAACACCGCCAAAAGCATTGTCCGCGAATAATCCAGAACAAGCTATCTACGATCTCGGCCTTGGACTCTGGTCAAATATCCTTTATTTTGACTTCTCTGAAGATGAAGACCAAGATTAATCTTTAAAAAATGTAGAAATATTATTAATGCTTTAAAACCTTTGTAAAACGAGAGAACGTAAAAAGGGTATTTTCTTAACTTTCCTTGTTAGTATGCTTTGTGGAATACCACCATAATATTCATTAGAAATAGAGAAGGTCTAACCATGAACGCTCTAGAGCTCAAAGTTCCACCTGTAGCGCAAGTCATTATTACAGCAGCTGTTATGTATGGTGCTTCTAGAATCATACCAAGTCTACAGTTCTATTTTGATGGAAAAAATATGTTTGCGATTGCTCTGAGTATCATAGGGTTGAGCAGTGGCATTATGGGTGTGGTTCAATTTAAAAAAGCACAAACCACTGTTAATCCGCATACGCCCGAAAAATCTACGAATTTAGTAACATTCGGTATTTATCAATATACTCGCAATCCAATGTATTTAGGACTGGTGCTTATCTTATTAGGTTGGGCATTCTATCTGTCTCATTTTTTGCCATTTGTGCTAGTGCCTGTTTTTATGATTTATATGACACGCTTTCAAATTCAACCAGAAGAAAGAATAATGACACAAAATTTTGGCAGAGAATATCAGGCTTATCTAGCTAGTGTACGAAGGTGGATATAAGGCCTATCAAGCATCCAGTCGCGGTGGGGTGCTCGATTGCACAGTTGTAGAGGATAGGGTGCTGGTTTCTGGTAATGCCGTACAGTATCTGACTGGATTTATCACGATTGAAGAGTAGTGGGTGAGGAGTAGTAAGTTTTGACAGAATTAAAGACCGTTGGGCTGTTTGCGCTTACCGCATTAGCAGAAATTATCGGTTGCTACCTCCCTTATCTATGGCTGCGAGAAGGGAAGTCAATCTGGCTTCTGATACCTGCTGTACTGAGTTTGGCAGCTTTTGTATGGTTGCTGACATTGCATCCGACGGCTGTGGGCAGAGTCTATGCCGCTTACGGTGGGGTATATGTTGTAATGGCAATTCTATGGTTGTGGACGGTGAATGGTATCCGACCAACCACTTGGGATATTTTGGGTTCGATAGTTGCACTGATAGGAATGGCGATTATTATGTTTGCACCGCGCAGTGGCTAATTAAAAATTAGTAGCTAACACAAAAAAAATGCCAATCAAAATGTTAAGCTTGATTGGCATATTGTTGTATTTACTATTAGTGTTTACCTAGGATACTGCCGTTGTCTTCTTTCTTAGCTTGTTTCGCCGCTTTCTTTTCTTTTGCTGTCAAAAGTGGTTTCTTTTTTACATTCTTTTTACTGTCTTGACCTTTACTCATGGTAGTTTCCTTTTTATATAACACATGCCATTCTCTAAGCCAAAGTGAGCTGGTTTGAGGCAGTGCCGTTATAATGACGGCCAACATAGCCGTTTACTGGATTGAGTATAGGCTGAAGAGGTGCTAATAGATAGCACGCGCACAATTCACCTACGATTAAATGGATTGCTCCTATTAGCTAAAATTGCGTCATGTCAATTCGTATAATAAATATGAGTATTCATAAGTGCTTACTTACGGATACATGGCGATTTGCTATAATGAGCGACAAGCCGATGAATAGACGCGGCAAACCCTTATTTATAGTCGAATTCAAATAATTTTGATACAAAGAAGTCTAGTACACACTATACATTAGTGTGCCTATCGAAGATGACAATGTAGCGGATTTATGTGGATTTGACGATATTAATATCTAGCACGATGGTGCTTACTGTTTTGGTCAAAATTATTATGCGTATTCGTAAACTTTTTAAATTTGAAAATGCCCATATCGTTCGTAATTGTAGCTCTGAGCGTTGCAAGCACTCGATTCATGGTCACAGCTATCAGATTGAGCTGATTCTAGAAGCTAAGCGTTTAGATCACGGTCAGATGGTCTATGATTTTGGTTTGTTAAAGTCTTCGATCAAAGACATCATCGACAGCTTCGATCATGCTATCTGTTTTTGGAATAAAGACGATCCTGAATATATTGATGCTTGCAAAAAATTCAGTGCGCGCTGGATAAGCTTGCCAGTATCACCGTCAGCAGAGCAATTCTCACGCGTTATCTTCTTTTGGGCGCAAGAAATTTTGCGTCAGACTAAAATGCAAAACGGCGAGTCGGATGTCAGCGTTTATTCAGTGATTGCCCACGAAACAGCAACGGGTTATGCGCAGTGTTTCGCTGATGATGTGGCCAATGATCAAATGGGCAAACTGGTTTTGGAAGAATTTGCATTCAGTGACCAAGTTTCTAAAGAATGGCATGACCCTGAACTGTATGCAAAATTGATTCGCGGCGAGCGCTTTATCAACCCATCAGTGACCATGCAAGTACAGACAGAGCAGGTACAGGTAGGTTCAGACTGATGCAGATTAATGAATCTATAAAAGACGGCATATACTCGCAAACATTGATACTGAAATCTGAGCAAGACACTCAATCATTGGCGCAGCAATTGGCTAATTTACCATTGACGGGCAGTGTGTGGCTGGCAGGTGACTTGGGTGCAGGTAAGACCACGTTGACCCGTTATTGGCTGCAAGCGCTCGGTCATACAGGGGCAGTAAAAAGCCCGACGTATACCTTGGTAGAGCCTTATAGTATTCAGCAAAGTGATGGCACAACTAAACCGGTCTATCATGCAGACTTATATCGTCTGCAAGACCCAGAAGAACTATCTTTTATTGGGTTTGATGAGTATCTGGATGAGCCAAATGCACTGGTCATTATCGAATGGGCAAGCCGTGCTGATAGCTATCTACCGGCGCCCACGTTATTTGTCGATATGACCCAAGGTGATGGTGATAATCATGGTAAAGAATCTCGTTTGGTTGAGCTGCGACTATCGAAAGCAGGACAAGCGCTAGATTTAGATTTATCAACGCTCAAAATTTAATGTCATACAAAATGCCTGTAGTCCAAAATATATGATGCTTATTCATGTCTGATAATTACGCTAATACACGTATCAAAAAACTGTCGCCATTGTTAATCAATCAATTAGCCGCGGGTGAGGTAGTGACGCGTCCGGCAGCTGTGGTCAAAGAGTTGCTTGAAAACGCCATCGATGCTGGTGCTACCAATATAGAGGTGCATATTACCCAAGGTGGCATGGGTATGATAGAGGTCATAGACAATGGTGTTGGTATCCATCCCGATGATATGGTCATGGCAATTACTCGTCACGCAACCAGTAAGGTCGCTGATGTCGCTAATCTACACGGCATCACCACTTTGGGGTTTCGCGGTGAGGCGCTAGCGGCAACGGCTGCAGTGTCCCGTTTGACTCTGACGAGTAGTTATGATGATAGTGGTGTTGGTCGTCAGTTACAGGTTGCTGGTGTCTTGGCTGATACACCAAAATTAATACCTGTCGTACACAATCGCGGAACGACGATTACTGTCAAAGATTTATATTTCAATGTGCCAGCCCGTCGCGGTAATTTGAAATCTATTGCGACTGAGTTTGGGCATATTGAGACCATCGTGCGAGAAGTTTCTTTGGCGCGAGCAGATGTGTCGCTGACGCTGTTTCATGACAATAAAAAACGCATGTCTCTATCCTCAGATACATTGTCTTCAAATACCCTGTCTTCAAATATATGGTCTTCAACGTCACTATCTGTAGGTTCAATGCCTTCAAATAGTGTGGATATAGATGATAGCACGATAAGGGTTAATAGAAACGGCAACGAAAATGCTAGCCGTCTGCCGTTATCACGTCTTGAGCAAGCCACGGGTATTTCATTAATAGATAACGCCATAAAGGTCACGATTGATCTGTCTAGCCTGATGCAACAGACGATGGAGTACGCCAATAATAATAGCTTTGGTAGTCAAGCAAGTATCAGCGGTTGGTTGTGGCCTATATATCACGAGCAGCAAGCCAAGGGGTCAGCTGCGTTACCAAAGCTAATCTATGTGAATGGTCGACTGGTTAAAGAAGCATTGATTAATAATCAGCTCCGTCAATTGGCTCAGAGTGCGCAATTAACTGGTATGGGTTACGCACTTTATTTTGACCTACCAACCCAGTGGCTCAATATCAATGTGCATCCATCGAAACAGCGCATTAAGATTAGCCCGCTAAATAATATTATGGCGCATTTAAACCATACGATACAGTCTCAGCTGAAAAATATCGAAGTAAACGAACAGCCTGCAAAATTTGACAAACCACTAATAGAAGATAACAAGCTGATAAGTGGTGAAGAGGTAGAAGTTGTCGCTACCGATCAGCCTTACGACAGTGTTGTATCTCAGAATCGCAGTAGGCAGGTAAATACTGCTAAGCAATCCTATGAGCTTCCAGCCAGTCAGACAACCCAGATAATGTCTCAATCTCAATATTCAACAGAGACAGAATTAGGTAGCAATAAGTTTATCAGTCAGCGTACTAGTATTTCTAATGGTGTGTTGGTAGGAACGAGACCTCTACCAATTTGCTTAGAGGTTATTAGTGGTTTAGATAAATTAGCACTTGGCAATGATATTGCTAAAAATGTTGATGATAAGACCTTACCTTGGTTGTTGTTTTTCCACCAAGCACAGTGCTTTCTTATTGGAGAACAGGATTGGCAATCAAAGTTGAACCAACTGTTTGAATCACAGATACTGCGCAGTAATGTATTGCCGCACGATAAGCATATCATTAGTGCGAGAGAAATAAATCAGCAGCTTATTACCATGAGCCAGCAGATGTCTACGCAAGACTTGATGCTATTTATAACAGATATTGAAGCGTTGTTAATTAAAAACTCTATCAAGGCAATCAGTAGCAGTCACCTAGTAACATTGATGCTTTTATCTACCCCTGAAGAAATACCAAGCTAGGTTCGGTAGCACACCTTACTGACACATAAATATTACTTACCTATAAATAATGATTAAAGGCAATTCTATGAGACATTCGTCTGATGGTTTATCTCATAAGCTGACAGATAATAGCGTGGTGTGCTTGATGGCGCCAACCGCGAGTGGCAAAACTGCATTGGCATATGAGCTATATGATACAGGGCGCTACGAGCTGATTTCAGTAGATTCAGCACTGATATATCGTGATATGACTATCGGTACAGCAAAGCCATCGGCTAGTGAGCTGGCACGTTATCCGCATCATCTGGTTGATATCATTGATCCGACACAGAGCTATAGTGTTGCGGAATTTGTCGCAGATGTCGCTAGTTTGATTGATAACTGTCATAAGAATGGCAAGATACCGTTATTAGTGGGCGGCACCATGATGTATTACATGGCGCTACTTGATGGACTATCACCTGTGCCTGATAGTGATGATAGCGTGCGTGCACGTGTGGAGCAGTGGCGGCAAGAGGAAGATATTGAAGCATTGTATGATTATCTTGGTCAAGTTGACCCGATAAGTCATGAGCGCCTTAATGCAACTGATACTCAGCGCATTACCCGAGCGGTTGAAGTTTATCTGCAAACAAACATCCCCATCAGTGACTGGCAACGTCAGCCTAAACAAGCACTGGCACATAATCCCAATCAGCAGTGGCATGCATTGACAATTATGCCGGATCGTCCATGGCTGCATGCGCGTATTGCTCAGCGTCTAGATATAATGTGGGATGAAGGGCTAGTGGCTGAAGTGATTGGTTTACTTGAGCAATATACATTAACACCTAATTTGCCTGCTATGCGCTGTGTTGGCTATAGACAAGTATTGGAGTACTTGGTACACATTAATCATCCGATATTTGAATTGCCGCATTTGGATAAAGCACAGTTTTACGATGCTTTTGGACAATATTCACAATCAGTAGATGGACAAGTAAAATTAAATAATACGGCTGAGCTATCAGCCAACTCATTACCGCCCAGTGCAGAGGCCGAGGCGCTTGCTTGTCAGCAAATGCAAAATAAGGCATTATATGCTACAAGACAACTGGCAAAACGGCAGTACACTTGGTTGCGTAAAGTCATGCAATTGCCTCATGCCACGACAGAGGTGATAAATACACCTGATTTGCCTAATGATGAGAATACCTCTGTAGACACGGGTATTATCATAAAGACATTTACAACGATGGCAGAGGTAAGAGAGTATCTATACTAAAAATTGCTTGTACGATTAGTCTATTAGCTCAAAGATAGGTTGTGGGCAAAGCGTAATGTACTTAAGATTTGGTATAGGAACAGGATTTACACAGCCATTAGAAAGTAGTGACAATTAGTTTCAAATTATAACGTGGATAACTGTTATAATTTAAATCTATGAAAGTAACGGCTTTAACACTACTTTCCTAATTGCTAGTTACTGATGCTCGTTGAAATAATCATCAGTGATACAAGTAGTTACTTAATTATTTACAATAATAATGTATTCACGATAAAGTGGAATCACTTGACAACAATTAGGGTTTATTTAGATACGTTTTATAAAGATAGCTTATTATTGTATCTACCTTCAGCCATTATAATTAAATCAACACTTAAAATAATTGGCGCTCAAAACATAACTATATAATATTTAGGAGAGATTTCATGTCAAAAGGACAAACTTTACAAGATCCGTTCTTGAATTCGCTGCGTAAAGATCGCATTCCTGTTTCTATTTTTCTGGTCAATGGCATCAAGCTGCAAGGCCAGATTGAGTCATTTGATCAATATGTTGTTTTGCTTAAAAATACCGTTAGTCAAATGGTATACAAACATGCTATCTCAACCGTAGTGCCAGCTCGAAATCCTCGTAGTAGCACGACAACTGGCACTAGCACCCAACAACCTCAAAGCGCAGCACCAACGGCTTATCAAGGTGGTGGTTTCGAGCGTGGCAGTAACCCTGCTAGTACGGGTGGCTTTGAAGAGCGTGGTTTTGCATCTAACCGTAGTGGTTTTAACCGTGGTGGGTTTAGCCAAGGCCAAGAGCGCGGTTTTGAACGCGGTAGCTTTGGTCAAGGTCAAGAGCGTGGTTTTGAGCGTGGTGGATTTGGTCAAGATCGTGGGTTTGAGAATCCAGCAGACAATGCAGGCTTTGAAGATAAGCCAAATGATGGATCTAATGATAACAATGGTTAAATCTTTCAATGCATTGCCGCAACTGCATCGTTAAGATATGACTTATTAGATTAAGACCTGCTACTATAGTGGGTTTTTTTTGTATAAATAAACACATAATAATAATTCAATAGGTGGCTTTTAATTGCTATCGATAGGTTTTGCCTAATGTTACTAATATTAGTCATAGTATAGTAAAATACCTGATTGATTTATTATAAAAATAGAGCGTTTTCATGGATAATACCCAAGCTAATTTGACCCATAAGCAGTTTATCAGTAGAGCTATCGAAGCGATTAATACAGAAATATCTGCGCTAACATTATTGACAGAACAGATAGATGATAGATTCGCACAAGCTTGCGATACTATTTTGGCCTGTCAGGGTCGAGTTGTAGTGACCGGTATGGGTAAGTCAGGGCTGATTGGCCGTAAAATCGCGGCAACATTTGCCTCTACTGGTACACCATCATTTTTTATGCATCCTGGTGAAGCGGGACATGGTGATTTGGGTATGTTGGTAAAAGGTGACGTGTTACTTGCTATCTCTAACTCTGGTGAGTCTGATGAAATCAAGATGCTATTACCTGTCGTTAAGCGTCTAAATATTCCACTGATTAGCATTAGCCGTGATAAGCGTGGCATGCTGCCTCGTGCCGCTGATACCGTATTGACACTTGGTCAGTTTCAGGAAGCTTGTCCTCTTAATCTAGCACCTACCTCGAGCACCACGGCCACTTTGGCTCTTGGCGATGCCTTGGCGGTTGCTTTAGTACATGCTCGCAACTTCACCTCAGAAGATTTTGCATTGTCGCATCCGGCAGGTGCACTAGGTCGTCAGCTGCTAACGCGAGTTGAAGATTTAATGCATACTCAGTCTGAGAATCTGCCACTTATTCATCAGAACGCTCCACTGCAAGAAGCTTTATTTACGATGTCTGCTGGGCGTTTAGGTATGACAGTGGTGACTGATGATAGTGATAAAGTCATTGGCGTGTTTACAGATGGTGACCTGCGTCGTGGCCTAGAAAAAGGTATCGATTTACAAACGCCGATGGGTGACGTAATGGTCAGCAATCCACGCCGTATTAGTAAATCTATGCGTGCCTCAGATGCGCTTAGCGTGATGAACGAAAACAGCATCAGTCAGTTGTTAATTATTGATGACGAAGATCGTTTAGAAGCGATTATTACGGTACATGACTTGTTGCAAGCTGGTGTAAAGTAAGCAGACTGGTATTATCGGTTTATCATAATAAAATCTAATAAGTAGCGTTAAGCAAGAGGTACATGATGCAAGACTTAATCAAAAAAGCTGGACAGGTAAAATTACTGGTAATGGATGTTGATGGCATCTTATCAAATGGTCAAATCATCTATGATGCCAATGGTATCGAGACCAAAGCATTTTCAGTTCATGATGGTGTTGGTGTTAAGTCTTTAGCGCGTTATGGCATCTTAACAGCTATTATTACTGGTCGTAGCAGCGCTATGGTTGATAAGCGTGCCCTCGAGATGGGTGTTGGCTATGTGGTACAAGGGCGTGACGATAAGCTGATTGCTTTGAATGAGCTACTATCAACACTTGATCCAGCGCTCAATATTACGGTAGCTGATTGTGCTTATATGGGTGATGATTTACCAGATATTAAAGCTATGCAAACGGTTGGGTTTTCTGCCACGGTCCCTAATGCACATGCGGAAGTAATCAATCGAAGCGATATGGTCACGACTCGTGCAGGTGGCACTGGCGCTGTACGTGAAATATGTGATCTCATCTTAAAGGGTCATGGACACTATCAAGACTTTATTGCGCACTATACGCTTGATGAAGTAAAAACTCAGGATGATTTGTCGTGAATACTCGTGTTTTAGTAATTATTGCATTAATTATTGCTGGTATTGCAGGTTGGTTTTTTCAGCAGCAGGGTGATGTTGCGCCACCAGTTAGTATGGCGCCCACTGATGTCGATTATGAGGCAACAGAAATTAAGGCGGTACAGACTAACGATGAAGGTGAGACTGAGTATGAGCTGACAGCTGAGTCCTTGACGCATAATCCAGAGACCAATTTGGACGAAATGTCAGGTATCATTATGAATTGGGAGCCGTCCGCTGAACAGCGCTATCGTATTGAAGCAGGTACGGCTGCTATCAGTCAAGAGACAGGTGAGCTTAGTCTATCAGGTGGCTTCTCACTTGTTAGTGAAGGCAACAAAGACGCGTCTGAGGTTGAGCCAATAAAAGTCACAGGTAGTACCCTTAAAGGTAATACTAAGTCAGGTAAAGTATATAGTGACGAGCCTGTTCAGGTTGTGCAAGGGATGAATCGTTTTGAAGCTTCTAGTATGACTGCCAATCTTGAAACAGGTGAGTATGAGTTTGGCCACGTCGCTGTTGCTTTTACCCCTTCTGAACGCCAAGATAAAGCATTGTTCTAATGATAACTGTGCTTATTGCTTATATTAAAAGACAGCAGCTAGCACAAAGTTTGCAAATTCTACTACCCATTATAAAACGAGTGATTTTATGAAATCTAAATTTTTGCCTACTTTGCGCTCAAATTCAAAAGTACATAGCTTGCGCCAACTGCGCCAACTGCGCAAGTTACCAATGGTCATGCTGCTAGCATTGCCACTTTACAGCCATGCACTACCATCAGATTCTAATCAAGAAATAAAACTGCTGGCTGACAAAGCGACTTATAGTGAGCGTACAGGGGTGACCAGTTACTCAGGCAATGTCAGTATCACTCAAGGTACGTTTAAGATGACAGCGGACAATATCACTGTCAACTTATCGCAGCAGCGTAGTATTAACTCAGCCGTAGCGACCGGACGTCCAGCGACTATGCAGCAGGTAGTGACTCAAGAAAAAGGCTTAGCAAAAGGCCAAGCCAGCAAGATCGATTATAATGCGGTTACCGGCATCATTACTTTAACAGGTAATGCCAAGTTGGTTCAGAATGGTGCAAGTTTTGCTGGTAATGTCATTCGTTATAGCCTAAAAGCAGGCGATGTTGAGGCAACTGCTGGTGGTAATCAGCGAGTAGAATTGGTATTTCCGCCCAGTAGTGGCAGCAGCCAAAGTGGCGTACGCTAAGACGTTAAATCGTCTATGTACCAATATACTAACCAGCCTGCACCAGTGCTTAGATTTTTCAACAGTATGAGTAAGTTATGAGTGATAGTAAAAATATAGACTCTCCAGCCACGGGTAATAATATAGTACCTGCTGAGCGATTATCGATGCAAAATCTAGGTAAGCGCTATGGTAAACGTTGGGTCGTAAAAGATGTCTCGTTCTCTGTTGAACAAGGACAAGTTGTTGGGTTGTTAGGACCCAACGGTGCAGGTAAGACGACTAGTTTTTATATGGTGGTGGGTCTGGTTAACATGGATAAAGGCCGTGTGACGTTAGGAAAAATGGACCTATCTAAGTATGCGATGCATGAGCGTGCTCGTGCAGGTATTGGCTATTTACCGCAAGAAGCCTCTATTTTCCGTAAATTGTCTATCGAAGATAATATCCTAGCTATTTTGCAAACTCGTAAAGAGTTAACTAAAAGTGAGCAAAAGCAAGAGCTTGAAAAGTTAATCGGTGAATTTCATTTAGAGCATGTACGAAAATCTTTGGGAATGAGTGTGTCAGGTGGTGAGCGTCGTCGCTGTGAAATTGCACGCGCATTGGCAGCTGACCCAAAATTCATCTTATTAGATGAGCCTTTTGCAGGCGTTGATCCTATCTCTGTTGGTGATATCAAAGACGTTATTCTGTCCCTAAAAAATCGTGGCATTGGGGTTTTAATTACGGATCATAATGTACGCGATACATTGGCCATTTGTGAAAAGGCTTATATCGTTTCAGAGGGCGCCATCATTGCGGAAGGTACTTCGGCTGAAGTCTTAGACAATGAGCTAGTAAAATCCGTCTATTTAGGTAAGGATTTTCAGGTATAAACCGATACCTTTTCATATATACCACATTAGGGCGTGTCCTCAATTCAATCGATAGTCATCTAAATGGGTTAAAAATGGCTAAATTTTGCCAAACGGCGTCAAATAGCTGACTAATATCTCGATATTATCTGCGCTATTTTCCTTGTTTGACTGCGATTTATCTCATTTCTATCACCATTTTTAAAATGAGGACACGCCCTAATATTTAAGCTGGTTGCTAGAATCAAAAGGTTTAATTGATGCCTTCAGCCAGCTACTGCTATCGCTAATTTTCTTATTTCTAGAACATCATTCTATAGTTGAATTCAAATAATTTCGATACAAGGAAACCGAGTGCAAGTTATACATTAGTATGCTTAGCGAGGATGACGGTGTAGCGGATTTATTTGAACTTGACTATATTTGATGCCATCACCTCTATTATGCATAGTCCATCATGATTATGACTGATTGATCTCTAAATCATTCTCAAACCAATACTTACCTCTAACTAGCACTCATAAAAGTGCCACGATATTTTCTCAGTTATTTTTGATTGAACACCTGAATAAGGCTCATAAATTATGGCAAAAAATAAGAGCAGTTATGTCTGTCAGCATTGCGGTGCGCATTTTGGCAAGTGGGCAGGGCAGTGTACCGATTGTGGCGAGTGGAATAGCTTGGTCGAAGCACCTAATGTCAGCATGCCACATCATAATAAAAGTACAGCCAAGCCTAATGCCAGTCGTGCTGCTTCTCGTAGTACTGGTACACCTGCGGGTAATTATTCAGGTACGCATAGCGCGGTCATGCCACTCAACGCGGTCAGCGTAACGTTAGACACGCGACTGCCTACGGGTATTGGTGAGTTCGATCGAGTGCTGGGTGGTGGATTGGTCGCTGGTTCTGTAGTACTGATAGGCGGCGACCCTGGTATTGGTAAGTCGACTATCCTGTTGCAAACGGCGACTAATATGGCACGTGCTGACTCACTGGCAGGAAGTGCACTGTATGTGACAGGTGAAGAGTCACTTGCGCAGGTAGCCATGCGCGCCAAACGCTTGGATTTGCCTGCAGATAGGTTGCGCGTACTCGCTGAAACCAATGTGGAGACAATTTGTGCAGCTTTGACACAAGAGCAGCCAGCGATTGCTATTATTGACTCTATTCAGACGATTTATACAGATGCGATCAACTCTGCACCGGGCGGTGTCAGTCAGATTCGAGAGTCTGCAGCTATTTTGACTCGTTATGCTAAGCAAACGGGCACCGCACTATTCTTAGTGGGTCATGTGACGAAAGAGGGCACACTAGCAGGACCTCGTGTACTCGAGCATATGGTAGATACAGTGTTGTACTTTGAAGGTCAGTCAGACTCTAAATTTCGCATGATTCGTGCTGTAAAAAACCGTTTCGGTGCGGTTAATGAGTTGGGTATTTTTGGTATGACTGACATGGGTCTCAAAGAAGTTGCCAACCCATCAGCGATATTTTTGAGTCGCTATGACAAACCTGTGGCTGGTTCTGTTGTCATGGTCAGTCGCGAAGGTACAAGACCTCTATTGGTAGAAGTACAGGCCTTAGTTGATGATTCGCAAGGTTCACCTAGACGGATGGCATTAGGATTAGACTTTCAGCGTCTGTCTATGTTGTTAGCGGTCATGCACCGTCATGGTGGTATTCATACCAGTGGGCAAGATGTATATGTCAATGTGGTCGGCGGTGTCAAAGTCATAGAGACAGGGTCTGATTTAGCAGTATTGTTGGCCTGTGCCTCAAGCATTAAGGAACGGGCATTGCCATCTTCATTGGCGGTCTTTGGTGAGGTAGGACTCTCTGGTGAAATTCGCCCTGTACCTAATGGTCAAGAGCGTCTAAAAGAAGCGATGAAGCATGGATTCAAGCATGCCATCATTCCAAAGGCGAATGCGCCTGCTAAGAATGCGCCTCAGTTTAAAGGTATTAATGTCATTGCTGTAGAGCGGCTTGATGATGCGATTGAAAGCGCATTTGAATTGTAAGGTCTTATATCTTCAATATAGTCAATTTGAGCTAAATAAAAAAGCGCCTAACTCATCATGGTTAGGCGCTTTTTATTGTTTGATATAGGTATCAGGTTTTGACGTATCTTTTAGATAAAGTCTGGGGCAGAACTATTGCGGCAGAACTATGGTCCTGACACACGCTCGATAGAAACGTTGCCAACCCCTTTGTTCGTAATACCTAGGCTTTTAGCAGCGCCATAAGATAAATCTAATACACGGTTGCCATGGAATGGACCACGGTCATTCACTTTTACCACGACGCTTTTACCGTTTGTCTTATTGGTGACTTTAATATAACAGTTCAATGGTAATGAGCGATGGGCAGCCGTCAATGCATTCATATCAAATGTTTCGCCACTGGCTGTTTTACGACCATGGAATTTACGACCATACCAAGAAGCTAGACCAGTCTGCTTAAATTTGCTGACTGAATTGGAGGCGACAGCTGTCAGACGCTCTAGTACATCTTCATCATTACTTACTTGAGTCGTATCATTGGCCAATAGCGAACTGCTAAGCGCTAATGAAGTAGGTTGACGTGCTGACTTAACCAAACTTGATGCACCATCATGTTGACGGCTAAGCTCACCAAGCACACGATCGATATGGGAGGCGTTATCTTGTGAAACCATCGTAAGGGAGGTTTTTGATTCTACAGCATTTGCATTAGTAACGGCTGCAGAGCCAGCAAACAATACTGCTGAGACGGTAAGTAAACCAGATAAACGCTTGTTCATAGATACCTCTATAACGTGTACATTAAAACCTAACTCTAATCATATTAGATAGAGTGTGACAGTATCTGTTCAACTTAACTGTGTCATACACTCTGAAGCCGCATTATTCATCTGATTTTTATGTAATAGTTAATACCAGATAGGGCTTTTATAGATCTTAATATAGGGTAATTTTTCATTATCATAAGTCGGTTACAGTCACTTAACTGAAGGTACTTATGACACGCTCAAATGATAGTCAACGATACTAGTAAAACAAATAATTTAAATAAGATAGTTAAGTACTGAACCTATTGTTTAATAAATGTCTTTACGTATAACTTTGTAGCTAAACCGTTAATTAAGTAGTGTATTTGAAAGCTCAAAACCTATCAGCTGCTTACTATACGGCTGAGCTACAACCAGAATATAATTGAATGAAAACTTTTTTAGTAGCTCTGTACGGGTTATGTATCCAAGTACATTTGAACGAGGTTAACGCAATTATTTGTAAAAAACAAGGATTAAAATCTATCAGTACTATTTACGAAGGTGGGATTTTTAGCAAAGGTATTAGAGAAAGGATGGATACTTATATTATTTATATCAACTATTTATGGGTATTTTGATAACGTATTTAATTGCTTTTTATGGCGCTGTATATATTTTCCACTGAAATAATTAAATACTAAAAATTATTGGTTTTAATCAATATCTGATTATTCATGCTTCGCTGTCTTCAAACTTGTTGCTGTCTAAATTCACTACTTTAATCCGTTAACTTAATAGTTAAAAGATTGGATAGAAGGGGTATTTTCTAGTTTATCTCTCCTTACCCCTTCCAGTTGTTTTTAAGTATTTTTGATAGATTAGCGTTAACTTGACTTATGGGTATGAATAGACATTAAAAGCCCAAAGCCTGCCATTAGTGTCACGATAGCGGTACCACCATAGCTGATAAAAGGCAGTGGAACACCAACGACAGGTAAAATACCACCGACCATGCCGACATTGACAAATATATAAACAAAGAAAGACATCGCAATCGCACCTGCCAAGAGTCTGCTATAGGCATCAGGGTGGGTAAAGGCAATATATAAGGCGCGCATTAGAATACAAGAGTAAATAAACATCAATAGCAACACACCTAGCAAGCCAAACTCTTCAGAAAAAGCCGCAATAATAAAATCTGTGTGACCCTCTGGCAAGAAGTGTAGGTGCGACTGTGTGCCCTCTAAGTAGCCTTTTCCTGTGAGGCCACCAGCCCCAATTGCGGTTTTGGATTGAATGATATTCCAGCCAGCCCCTTGAACATCGGCCTCAGGGTTGAGCAGTGTCATTACGCGTGTACGCTGATAGTCATGTAATAGAAAATTCCAAGCGAAGGCGACAAGAGGCACTGCTAAAATGGCTGCTGCTGAAATCAGTCGCCAAGACAGACCTGCCAAAAACAATACAAAAATACCACTGGCTGCTACTAATAGCGAGGTACCAAGGTCAGGCTCTTTAGCGATCAGTAAGACCGGAACTATGATTAGTGCCAACGTGATAGCGATACTAGAAGCGGATGGTGGTAGTTCACGTTTGGACAAAAACCAAGCACACATCATCGGCATGCCAAGTCTCATAAATTCTGACGGCTGTACACTACCAAATCCAGGTAAATTGATCCACCGCTGAGCACCCATACGTACTTCACCGATAATATCGACGAGCACCAATAAAATGAGCCCAAGCACATAAAATATAGGCGTAAAGGTACGATAGATACTAGGAGGTATCTGCGCCATGATAAACATGACGGTAAAGGCCACACCGTAGCTGATCATCTGGCGTATGACCATATTGACGTCTTGGCCTGCAGCACTATATAAAATCGTCAAACCAATGCAGCAAACCGTCAATAAAAGCAAGGTTAACCATGGGTCGATATGAATACGCTGCCATAACGTCGGTGCATGACCTTGGCCAAAATGATGGCTCTGACGTGAAAAACGATACTGCGGATTAGAAGACATAGGCAAAGTGAGTCTGGCAATTGGTGTAAAAAGGAATTTTTATCTAATGATATAGATTCAGAGAGTACGATATATTATTTACACTAGGGCAATGTTGCGTAAAAAGTAACACCTAAGCAATAAAGTCACATGATTATAAAAATTATGAGGATAAGTGTTAATTACGAATATCACCCCTCTGATTAGAGGCGATAGTTTAGCTTGCTTGCCGAAAATTTGATAGTATCGATAAAACGTTTTTAGCGGTAGATTCTTGCAATGAATAACTTAAAAATCCATAGTTGTAGGCAGATGTATAAGCCTGTTCTTGCGCTACTTGTCTTGTACGCTAGTAGTATTACGGCTAATGCCGCTATTGTCAGTGACAATAGTGAACGTCGAATACAGGTACGTCAAGGTAGTAGTAGCAATGTCTACATTGAACCTTCTACAAATGGTTCAATTCACAGTCCTGGTGTTACGATGCTGAGTGGCGAAAACGCTACCAATGGCGATAGTATGCGCGGACTGATTACTCAAAAACAGCGTGATTTTAACTTGGATGCCCGTCTATCTATCGAAGAAAACAAACGTGTAAATATCAATCGGCGTCCTACTTATGGCACGGAGCACAATCATGAAGGACAGGACGCAGCAAACAATGATTACAATGACGCCGTTAGTATGGACTTTAACGTATGGCTGAATAACAACAGTTACCGTGCCAAACAAGTGGCAGAGTATCAGCGTTATCTCGGCTCACAAGTGGGTGCAAAAAACGTACCGCCGCTATCGCAGTTATTGACCACTGCTCGTAGCTGGAGTAAATGTGGCTATGAGCCTTATCAACTGCCTCCGCAGGAATTATGGGCAAACATTGTACCGACGTTACGTCTGTATAGTGAGCTTAAGCAGCAGGGCATCCTACCTACAAGTAGTGAGATACGTTCGGTATATCGTAGTCCTGGTCTCAATGACTGTGCGGGTGGCGCTGACAGTAGCAAGCACATGAATGCCAGTGCTATGGATATTTGGGTGCCAGAGTATGAAGACAACTTATGGCGGCGTAGTACGATGCAGGATGGACTATGCCAGTTCTGGCAATATCAAGGACAATCTCATAATTTTGGTTTAGGGCTATATGCTACGGGCGCCATTCATTTAGATACTGATGGCTATCGTAAGTGGGGTTTCAACCATGCGAGTAGTGGCTCTCCTTGTCGTTATTAGAGTGACTATCAGTGATGAGAATAACAAATAAGTATTTGCTGACAGTAGTAGAAAGAAGCTCAACTATAGGATGGTTTAGAGGTAAAAAATAAACGCATGAGTCATAAATTTTTTTGGTATTAACGAATATGTTGATAAAATATATTCGCATAACTAAAAGTACCACTTATTTGACCTCTGGATTGAGTCGCTAGACAGCTTGCAAAGCTCGCCTGTCAATCTTAGTAACTCCATACTTTTGTAAGAAATTTATTATAAGTAGAATTTATGAAAAAGCAGTACTCAGCAAAAAATAATAATACCTACAAACCAACCAAAACATTCTTGCAGTCAAATAACAAGCGCATCGTTTTATTTGGTTCAGTCATATTCTCGCTTTTATTTATCAGTGGTTGCAGTCCGGATTCTGTTTTTGAGGACAGTATGCCAATGACCGAGGCGCCTTCTAACAATGCGGATAAAACCTTACAAGAAGCGGAAGAGATTGAAAACAATATTCGAAACTCTTATGCTCGATTGGCTTCACAACGTTCAGATGTCTGTCCAAAGCTGATACAAGAGGATGTAGGCAGTCAGGTTATTAAGCGTACATCAGAAGTTATGGTAAATGATTATTGTGATTATTTTTTATATCCACAAGAAGGTCAGAATATTTCAGTCAAAGTTAATAATAGTCAAATCGAAGCATTGTTAATAGTACCTACGTTATATAACTTCGCCAACGGTGATTATCAAGTAAGCTCTTACGACAAGCACGTGATTCGGCTGGCTTACAATGGAGCAAACTATAAACCTGAAAACTTTATTTATGACGTTGCCGTAACGATTGCCAACTAAATACATTCTTGACTGTCTTTATCACTAAAGATAAACGTTAAGAACGATACTATTTTTGGCATCGCTCTTAAGTTAAATAGCTACTTTTTATCTTTCCAAGGGTCATCCTGTCCAACAGTGACAATCAAAAAACCATCAGGCTTTAGCGTGTCGCGCATTGTTTGATTGACCTCTGATAGCTTTACTTGGTCAATACGGTTGATGTAATTAGTCAGATAGTTGTCTTGTAACTGATAGAAATTCATCATGCCAAGCAAACCATTAATCCCCGCGTTACTCGCAAACCCCATTGGAAAACTATTCTTAAGACCATCTGTTGTCAGCTGCATCTCGCTACTGGTAATACCCTCATCTAAAGTGTCATTGATAACCTCTAAGCTGGCATCAATGGCAGCACGAGCTTTATCATTACGAGTTGAAAACCCAATCTGATATGGGCCTTTTGCAAGCATTGGGTTCATAGATCCTGATATGCCGTAGGTGTAGCCAAGATTTTGTCTGATTTCAGTCATCAGCCGTGCATTAAAATCTCCGCCAGCCATGACTTCGTTGCCGACAGCAAAGTTGGTTTGCTGCTGCTGATCTTTTGTATTGGTAGCGCGTTTGCTACCCAATTGGCCCATCAGTACGGTAGTTTGGGTGCTTGGAAATGGAATATGAATGTGTTTTGCTTGGCTTAGTGATTTTGGCTCAGGCAATTCAGGTGCTACCTGACCTGTCGGTAGCTCGGCAGTGATATCTTCAGCCAATTTTTTCGCTTGTACTAAGGTTAGGTTTCCTGTCATAGCAAGTGAGGCATTAGCCGCGACTAAATAACGATTTTTAAAATCTATCAGCTGTGGTTTGCCGATATTAGGGACGCTTTCAAGCGTACCAGCGGATGGGTGAGCGTAGGGGTGCTCTCCATATAGCGCCTGATCAAAGGCAATGCTGGCAAGGCTATTTGGATCTTGTTTCTGCTGCTGCAAACCGACCAATAATCGTGCTTTGTTGCGCGCTAAAATATCATCATCAAAAGCAGGTTCACTGAGCATCTGGGTCATTAAGTCGATGGCAGGCAGCAAATGTTTATCATCAGATAAGCTCCGCAATGAGACGATAAACATGTCTTTATAGGCACTGCTGTCTAGATTGATACCCAATGTTTCAACTGCTTGTGTGAACTTATTTTCATCCAAGATTTTAGAGCCTTGAGTCAGCATGGTGGCTGTCATATTAGCAATACCAAAGCTATCTTTTTGGATACTGCCATCACGTGCGCTACCCGCATTAAAACGTAAATCGACATCGACAATTGGTAATGTTGTTGTTTGTACAAAGCGTACAGGTACACCCGATTTGGTTTTGAACTGCTGAATCGTCGGTACGTTGACGGTTAAAGATTTGGCATCTTTTAGACTCGTCAGTTTTGATAGTGCTGCAATGGGTGCGCTCGTATCTACGGCAGCCGCTGAGCCGCGATATTCTTCAGTAGCCGCTGAGTCCGCTTGTGCTGGCATTGTCAATATCGTCATACCGAACAATACGCCTATGCCTAGATTAGATAGTTTTTTAGATGCGGCGTTTGATCGTTGCATTGGTATTCGTGCATGAGTTAGAGGTTTTCTTCTTGTCTGCAACAAGTCATTATTTTGAGTCATGGTTTTCTTCTTATTAATAGTAACGTCTTTATGATCGGCGCAATTACCACACCATTATTTTTTTGTGTTTACTTGGTCTTTAGGCGGGATGATATGCATGACCGTTAAATTGTCTTTTACTAAGTATTTTTTACTGGCGGTTTGTATATCAGTGATCGAGATGCCATCAAGTTTGGCGGGTAGCTCAGCAAGCAGTCTGTCATCTAGTCCAATGGACTGCAACGAGCCAATCATACGTGCCTGACCTTCCATACTATCTTGTGCGTAGACAAGCCCGGTCACCGTATTGGTTTTGGCACGGCTGATTTCATCGGCGGCAATTGGATCAGTTTTTAGCTTCTCTATCTCAGTCATGATGGCCTGCTGCGCTTGTTCTAAGCTCACGCCTTCACGTGGAGTTGCTTGAATCAAGAATAGGCCATCACCGCGATCGAGTAAATCATAAGAAGTTCCCACTGTAGTCAGTAGTCCTTGCTCACGTATTAGTCGACTCTCAAGGCGAGCAGATAAGCCGCCATCTAATACATCTTGAGCAAGTGAGAGCGCATATGCTTGTTTTTCATTATTTTTATCTGCTGTGACGAGGCTGGGTACGTTATAACCCATTAATAAAACAGGTACTTGTACGGCTTGCTCAGAGTCGACTTTCTGATAGCCACGGAAACCTTTTTGACTAACAGTCGGACGTTTGGATAAATTACTTGGGGTTAGCTCACCGAAGTATCGTTTGGCTTGAGCCAACACGTCTTGAGGATCGACATCACCTACGATGACTAAGGTTGCATTGTTTGGTGCGTACCATTTTTGATACCAGTTTTTGAGCTCTGGTAGTGTGATTGATTCAATCTCACTCATAGGGCCGATGACGGATTCACCTTTTGGACTATCAGGCAATGCGAGTAAACGAAATGACTCGTATGCTTTTGCCAGTGGGTTGTCATCGGTACGTTGACGGCGCTCTTCCATGACAACTTGATGTTCTTTGACAAACTCTTTTTCATTAAAGACGAGGTTTTTCATACGATCCGCCTCAAGCTCAAGCGCTAGAGGATATCTGTTTGCGGGGAACAGCTCGTAATAACCTGTATAGTCGTAGCTCGTAAAGGCATTGTTGACGCCACCAAACTTCGCAATTAAGCGCTCATAATCATCACTTGACACGTTAGTAGTACCTTTAAACATCATATGTTCAAGTAGATGTGAGATGCCGCCTTTGTTGGCTGGCTCATCTGTTGAGCCTACGCGATACCATATCTGAGACATGACCACTGGTGCACGATGGTCTTCTTTTACCACTATTTTTAGACCATTCTCTAACTGATACTCATGTCGACCTGACATATCCATGGTTAGTGATGATGACTGGTTATCATTTGTCGTTTGGTTTTGACCTGCTTTATCTTGATTCAATGTGCTCTGAGTTACTGGGCTTTGAACCGTAGACAATGGATTCGAGTCGATAGCATTGGTTTGGCAAGCGGCAAGAGTCGTCATCATCGCTATAGTACAGGCAATGCGTAGTGAGGTTTTGGGTAGTGGTAAAAAGGATGGTAGTGAAGAGGATAAAGATAGTGTCATGGTATGTTCTACTTATATAAAATGGCAACTTGTGAACTGACGATTTATAAGGTAATGAGCGAGTATATCAAACTTAATTGTGATGATAGAGCCAATCCTCTATACATTGGATACGATGTCAGTCTTGTGTAGTCTACTACTTGTAGCACTTTCACTCGTCTTCCTTGTATCCAAATTATATGGAACCGGCTACAGAAGTCACTACAAAGATGTGTTGGCTCCGACCATGACACTGGCAGTCGGCTTAAAACCTTGTGTGGTGTTACATCCTGTGGCTGATAGTGCGACGGTCACTAATAATGTAGCCGCGCTAATATTGGCTATTTTTTTGCCATATTTTTTATAAGTGTTAAGTAGTGAGGACATAGATAATTCCTAAAAGTAAGTGTTGGATGAGCAGTGGTCAAACAAACCGTAAATTCCACAATAAGACTTAGTGTGTGTCCTTATTTCAAAAATGGAAGTAAAAATGAGATAAATTGCCGTCAAATGAGAAAATAGCTGGTTAATATCGAGATATTAACCAGCTATTTGACGCTGTTTGGCAAAATTAGCCATTTTTAGCCCAGTTAGATGACAATCACTTGAATTGAGGATATGCCCTAGTAGAGTAGGTGAAGTTTAGCATGAGCAAGGTCAGATTTTTGTGTCCAAATCTTAAGCGAAGCTTGCTAAGCGGATTGCATCCTCTTCTAGGCGAATAATTTTTGATGATAGTCTATGACGGTAAGGGCTGAGCGCCACTCGAATTATGCTAAACTAGGCGAAAATTGTCAGTCATGGCGATGGTCAAAACATCATGACCGATAAATCTATTCAAAATAAACAAATAACTGATCGTGATAACTTTTAGGGCAAGCTTATGAATAACCCAAACAATAATAGCCGTGTGGTCATTAACCTCGATGGAGATCTTGATGACTTGGATGACGACGATATAACCTTACCCAGTCTATCGGCACAATCTGTACCTATTATCGATGAGACTGTTGATGCTGCAGCATCGCAAAGAGACAGTACGGTAAATAAAGAAGTACCAAGTATCAATGCTGTTGCCAATGCAGCAGACAATATCGCTCTGGGTTCACCAATTGACAGTGAGACATTTGATAAAGACAAAGTCGAGGCACCTAGTAGCATTTCTACTGTCCCAACCATGCCGTTGCAGGATCAGTTAGGCGATACACCAGCTGCAAGCGCTGCAAGTAGCAATGCCAATAGTAATGCAAGTAATTCGCAAGCGGTAACTCAGACAGCGCCAGAATCAGCAGAGAGCCAAGAAAATAATAAAAAAGGCAGTTGGTTTAACCGTATGAAAACGGGACTGAGTAAGTCACGTAAAAATCTTGCTGAAGGTATGGTCAGTATCTTGATCGGTGGCAAAGAGATCGATGATGAGCTATTAGAAGAAGTTGAAGATCAGCTGCTAGTTGCCGATATTGGGGTGAATGCAACCAATCGTATTATCAAAAGCCTAACCGAGCAGACTGCCCGTGGTGATTTGATTTATGCACATTCATTATATAAAGCATTGCAAAGTGAGCTGGTCGATATTTTAACCCCGAAAGTCGCACCTTTAGTGATTGATAGCACCAAAAAACCGTTTGTCATCCTAGTCGTTGGTGTCAATGGTGTGGGTAAAACAACAACGATTGGTAAGCTTGCCAAGCGCTTGCAAGGTGAAGGTAAATCAGTCATGTTGGCAGCGGGTGATACGTTCCGTGCTGCTGCGACAGAGCAGTTACAGATATGGGGTGAGCGTAATAACATACCAGTAGTAGCACAAGGTCATGGCTCTGATAGTGCGTCTGTTATCTTTGATGCCATGCAGTCTGCCAAAGCCAAAAACATCGATGTGCTAATCGCGGATACTGCTGGTCGTCTGCAAAACAAAACTCACTTGATGGCGGAACTAGAGAAGGTCGTACGTGTCATGCGTAAAGCCGATCCAAGTGCACCGCATGAAGGCATGATTGTACTTGATGCTGGTACAGGGCAAAATGCGATTAACCAAGTAGAGCTATTTAATAAAATCGTACCATTGACCGGCATTACGATTACCAAGTTAGATGGTACGGCGAAAGGTGGCGTAGTCTTTAATATTGCTGAAACGACGGATGTGCCTATTCGCTATATTGGTGTGGGTGAGTCGATTGATGATTTGCGTGCCTTCAGTCCGAAACAGTTTGTTGCTGCGTTATTCGAGACTGATGATAAAGAATAAAATAGCTGTTTTTAGTTAGGACGTGTCTTTATTTCAAAAATGGTGATAAAAATGAGATAAATCGCCGTCAAACAAGAAAAATAGCGCAGATGATATCGGGATATTAACCAGCTATTTGACGATGTTTGGCAAGATTTAGCCATTTTTAGCCCGTTTAGATGACTATCGAGTGAATTGAAGACACGCCCTAGTAAGTCATTTTTAAGACAATTGGGAAGTAGAAGCCATGATAGTTACCACCGCAGCCTTTGGATCACATCGACTAACGCTAATCGCCCGTGTCAATGAGCATGGTCACCCTATGCTCGTTGAAGCCAATTGGTTGCTAGCAGGTAACTCTTGGCAGCACTCAAAATCTATTCCTAAACTTAAAAAGCATTATAAGCTTACAGAACAAGACTTTACCTTTATAGACAATAATAGCCTAAGCGAGAACGAACCTTCTCAAGCATTGTTAATAGAAGCCATCGCGCAATTAACGGCGTATTTTAAAGGTGAACTTCAGGCGTTTGATTTGCCGATAGATATGAGCTTGGGCACTAAATTCCAGCAGCAAGTATGGCAGGCACTACAAGATATCAATCATGGCGAAACGATCAGCTATGCCACATTAGCAAAGCGTGTTGATAGTCCTAAAGGGTTTCGTGCCGTTGCCAATGCCAATAGCAAAAACCCTTTTAGTATTATCGTGCCTTGTCATCGAGTGATTGCTAGCGACGGTAAACTTGGCGGTTACACAGGCGGGCTAGATAAAAAAGAATATCTGTTAGCGCTTGAAGGGATCAAATGTAAACCATAAGCGTAAATATTTTTTTATGAATCGATTGAGCACCAAACCTGTAATGGGGTTTGGTGCTTTTTTATTTGGCGCATTTATTACAGCCAGAGCAGCCTTGTGACTTCTTAAATATAACCTTTGTCCATACATAGTAAATAGAGATGGCAACGATTATAAAGACGATAAAATATTCTAACCATATACTCATTATTAACTCCTTAGAATCCAAAAATCTGGCCCGTTATTCGATAAACTACCCAAGCCATGACATAAGCCAATACAAACAAGTAGCCAGTGATGGCTAACGTCTGCTTTAACGATTTGGTCTCGCGGCGGATAACCGTCAGCGTGGCCAAACACATAGGTGCATATACGTAAAATGCTAAAAATGCAAAAGCAGTCGCAAGTCCCCACTGGGCATGAATAATCGGGATAAGCGTTTGATTGATAGCTTCATCACCAACACTACCCACGGCATATACTGTACCCAAAGCCGCCACCACGACTTCTCTTGCTGCAAGCCCTGGAATTAACGAAATACACATCTGCCATGTAAAGCCAATAGGTGCAAAGATAGGCTCAATTAAATGCCCAAGCATACCAGCAAAGCTGTAATCAATAGCGGGGCCAGTGGCACCAGTAGGGGCTTCTGGAAAAGTAACCAACACCCATAGCACAACAGATAAGGTGAAAATAACGGTACCAGCCTTCATGAGAAACGCACTTACTTTGTCCCAAAGCTCACCCGCTATATGCCTAACATTGGGCATACGATATGTGGGTAGTTCCATCAATAAAGGAAAAGCCGAAGACTCTGATTTTGTGCTATGGAAGCGCTTGAACAGCCAAGAGATAAGCGCTGCTGAAAACGTGCCAGCCACATATAGTATAAATAACGTAATGCCTTGCAAATTAAATATGCCAAGTACCGTATGATTGGGTATAACAGCGGCAATAATGAGTGCATAAATAGGTAAACGAGCCGAACAGGTTAGCATGGGTAAAACAGCAATCGCTACCAATCGCTCTGTGTGACTAGGAATAGTACGGGTCGACATAACCGCTGGTACGGCGCACGCAAACCCTGATAATAGGGGAATAAACGAGCGTCCAGACAGACCTATCTTGGCCAATAGATTGTCTAACAAAAAAGCGGCTCGAGGCAGATACCCTGAATCTTCAAGTATCAACAAAAACAAAAACAGTAATGCAATCTGTGGCACAAACACCACAACGCTACCCACACCAGCCACGATGCCATCTACAATGAGACTTTGTAATATTCCATCCGGCAGCCATTGTGATAACAGAGTTCCCACGCTGCCTACTAGCCACTCAATGCTGTCCATCAGTGGTGTGGCCCATGCATATACTGCTTGAAATATGATAAATAAAATCATCAATAAGATGACAACACCTATCACGGGGTGAAGTGTCAATTGGTCTAGACGTTCATGCCATTTGGGCAAACGCTGTGCTGCCGTCATGGCTCGGCTGAGAATATCGTCAGCCTGTTGGTACATCGTATGGGTGTCAGTATCAGTCTCAAAAAAATGTATGGGCTGCTCGCTATTACCAATATAATCAATCAGCTCATCGGCTAAGGTGAGTAACTGCGTGCAGCCTTTACGTTTAATGGCGACTGTTTGTACGAAAGGAACACCCAGCTCATTTGATAGTATCGACTCATCGACGACCAAACCACGGCTCTGCGCCACATCACTTAGATTGAGCGCCACGATGATGGGTAAGCCTAAGTTTTTCAGCTCTAGCAACATACGTAATGACATACGTAGATTGGTTGCATCAGCCACAAATATAATCCCATCAGGGACAGATTCGCCAGGCATCTGACCAAACAGTACTTTACGAGTGACTTCTTCATCGAGACTGGCTGTTTTTAAACTATAAGTGCCCGGTAGATCTAAAATATTGACGTTTGAGTGCCCAAGTAGGCTAGCACTGCGTTTATCAACCGTGACGCCAGAGTAGTTTGCCACTTTAGCTTTAGAGCCTGTAAGTACATTGAAGGTAGCTGTTTTGCCGCAATTGGGGGCGCCGACCAAAGCCAGTGTGATAGGAGCAGTGCTGGCTTTTATTTGATTGGCTGGTACTGAAAGGGTTACTGAAGAGGACATAAGCTTATGAATCGCTGTTAAAGGACTGGTATCGTCATTTCACTAAAAAAGTGTTACTGCGTTAACCTCGCTTAACGTATTTAATATACGTCTACACTCGGTTGTCTTGTACTACTTTTAAATGGAGTCGACTATATGAGAAAAGCATTTGGATAGAGCAGATGGGCATCCAATAATTAGTGCCTTTTATCATTTGCCTTTATGTGACAGCGCGGCATTGTATTTTTATCAGTTCATCGGCACGTAAGCTAAACTGTGCGCCAGTGCTCAGCTGTACGGCATAAGGTGGCTTACCAAATAACCCTTTGGCTACAATGTGAATCAAAGTATTAGGTAAAAACCCTAAATCTTTTAGTCGTTGACTGATAGCGCCATCGATCTCACCAAACCGATTATTGGCGACAATCTCATCAATAATGGCAGGTTGACGCTTATCGAAATCCAGTAATGAACACACAGGCGATAATGTGGTTTTATTATCAGAAAGAGTAGATGTATCGGTAGTGAGATTTTGAGAAGGGAGGATCGTAATACTCATAGAGAGTCCTTAATTATTCGCATTATTGCAAATAATAACTATTACTGTTTGTGTGCGATTATATTCCTCAACTTTCACAAAAACAATATTTATAAGGGTGCTTGTGACAACAAAAAACCAGACAGTAAGAAACTGTCTGGCTCTAAGATTTAAATGATTAATACTAAAGGTTATTTCTGATATTTAGGTCTCAAAGTTCAGTAACATAAGACACATTTGAGACTGTATCGATCATCCTTCAAGCTGTGCCATTACGTCAGCAGAGAAGTTCACATTGCTATAAACCTCTTGTACATCATCGATATCTTCTAGCATATCAATCATCTTCATGACTTTTTCGGCATCTTCAACATTGTCTATTTCAGCAATGGTGGATGGCGACATGGTTACTTCCGCATTGTCAGAGACAAGGCCCGCTGCATTAAGCGCATCTTGAACTTGACCGAAGCTTTCCCATTCAGTGATGACCAGTAAGCTTTCGCCATCATTTTCGATATCGAGGGCACCAGCATCTAGTGCTGCCAGCATGACTTCATCCTCTAAACTCACATCGTTAAAGGTGATTTCGCCGCGTTTGGTAAACAGGTAAGCCACTGAACCTGTAGTGCCAAGATTACCTTCATTTTTTGTGAAAGCATGACGTACTTCGCTGACCGTACGATTTAGGTTATCAGTCATGGTTTCGACCAATACTGCCACACCGCCGACACCATAACCTTCGTAGCTAACATCTTCCATGTTTTCATTGTCGCCGCCGCCTGTACCACGGTCGACCGCACGGTTAATCGTGTCGCGGGTCATGTTGACAGATAATGCTTTTTCGATAACGGCACGTAAGCGCGGGTTTTTATCAGGGTCGGGGTCACCTTGCTTGGCAGCAGAAACAATTTCACGGATAATCTTGGTAAATACTTTACCTTTTACCGCATCCTGACGAGCTTTGCGGTGTTTGATATTTGCCCACTTTGAATGGCCTGCCATATAATATCCTTAAGTTCTGCGTACTATTTATTGTGCTTAAAAAAGTGTTTATTAATCATCTTTATTACTAAGTCACGTGTCTTATCATATAGATGGCACTATCTCTTTAAAGTAATAGAGCTACTGACACGTTAACGATTTGTATGTTGTTGAGAGTGCTTTTTTGCTACACTGTGGCAACTTATAGATTGTATTCACTGTGATAGGTGAGCAATATTATAAACCAGTTTTGTGTATTTTGACTAACTTGGCCTTATCCATCACATTTTAAGTCATTGGATGCCATCAAGCCATTGATTTTATGAAGCTACCGACTCTATGAAGCAACTCACTGCCGAAGCCATTACACACTTGCGTAACCGTATTCATGTCATTATTGAAGGCACGGATACTCGTTTAGGCAAACTTTTTGATATTGTATTATTGATTGCAATCTTGGCCAGTGTGGCTGTGGTTATGCTTGATAGTGTGCTGTATATGCGCTTGCAGTATGGCGTTATATTCTTTTACGCAGAATGGTTTTTTACCATTTTATTTACGATGGAATATGCCTTACGGTTATTTTCAGCCCCTAATCGCTTGCGTTACGCTTTTAGTTTTTTTGGGGTTGTGGATTTGTTGTCCGTATTACCAAGTTACTTAAGCCTAATGTTCGTAGGTGTGCAGTATCTACTCGTCATACGCGTTTTGCGCATTTTACGTATCTTTCGCGTACTCAAGCTCAAAGCTTATATGCAACAAGCAGGATTTTTGGCCTCGGCGCTTAAGACCAGTCAGCAAAAGATCACGGTATTCTTCTTATCTCTCGTACTATTAGTTACGATTTTTGGCTCGATTATCTACGTAGTAGAAGGGCCCGAGAACGGTTTTACCAGTATTCCGCTGTCTATCTACTGGGCGGTCGTTACGATGACGACGGTCGGTTATGGTGATATGTCACCCAAGACCCCGCTTGGTCAAGCGATTGCGAGCATGGTCATGATTACGGGTTATTCGATCATTGCCGTACCTACAGGTATTTTTACTTCTGAGCTAGCACGTAATATGCGTCCTCAACTCAATCCCGTTACTTGTCCCAACTGTGGTAAGTTTGGTCATGCCATCGCAGCAGAGTTTTGTGATCGCTGTGGACATGCGCTGCACGTTTAGTATGGCCTAGCTGCTTTGATATAAGTTTTTACTTCGTATCATGCTATATATCGATGTACTCACTGATAAGCGGTGATAAGTCAATATCTACGCCCAAATTGACCAGATTCCAATATTGTCCTGACACGGTTCGGTCGAGCATCATGGTCGTCGCAGAAGGCTGAAACTGACCGAAATACTTCAAAGATGTTCGCATTTGTGCAATGGCTTCGTGGTGTATTTGACTGCTACCAAAATCGAAAGCGCCTTTCTGGTAAGGTTCAATGGAAAAGGGCTTTAGGCCAATGGATAGCCATTTTTCATAGAATTCACCAGGGATGTTTTTATCATCATCACGGCGAATATCTAACGCCACCAAATCTTGCTCAAGGGCAGTTACATCACTTTTAATCGCATGTTTAGCGAAACGTCGAAACAGTTGAACCTCGTTGTCACTATAACTGCGAATACCGCCGAAATCATAAGCCACGACGCTACCATCTTTGCGAAAGGCAAAGTTGCCAGGATGTGGGTCACAGTGCATACGATACAGTCCAAATAGCTGCCCTGCAGTAAAATGAAACAGGCGTTTGGCTATTTCTTGTTTGATATCATTATCCCAACTCGCTGCGACGGTGAGCGTTTCTCCCATCTCTTCAGTCAGTGTCAAAATCCGTTTAGAAGAGTGGCTGCTAATAACTTTCGGAATAATAAGACCTTCGTCCTCTGCATGAAATGCACCAAATACGCGTAAGTTATGCGCTTCTTTAATGTAGTCCAACTCATCATGCAAACTTTGGCGAATCTCATGAAACAACTGTTCTTGTAATTGCTTGCTCATATTGAGCACGCCAGCAATTTTCAAAGCCATGCGTACTTGTTTAAGGTCGCTATCACAGTTTTCATCCACATCGGGATATTGAACTTTGACGACGACTCTCTGACCAGAGGGCAATACGGCTTTATGCACTTGCCCAATAGAGGCAGCAGCAAATGGTGTTTCTTCAAACTCGTTGAATAGCTCTCCCACAGGCGCTTTAAGCTCACGTTCTATCTGTGCTTGTATCTGTGCGTATGGCATGGGCGGCGCATCTTTTTGCAGCTTTTCTAGAGCAGTGGCAACCTCAGGCGGAAACACGTCTTTATATTGTGACGCAATTTGCCCCACTTTCATGACGGCGCCTTTCATTTCACCAAGTGTCTCAGCTATCTGAATTCCCACATCTTGCATGAGCTCTGAGCGTGCTTGCAGACGTTTCTCTTCATCGCTTGATAGGTGCTTAAATGAGTTTTTAGCTGCTTTTCCGGCAATACTTGCAGTCATGCCAGCGAGTTTCATAAAGCGCTTTCCAGACGATTTTGCCATTCATATCACCGTATATTGGGTTGTTTATTCAGCCATAATGCTAGTATTTTAATCAAACTATAGTTGATTTATTCATCTTGAACACTCACAAACAATTATTATTAGCACCTAAAACTATCACTTCAAGAAATAACACATAATTGTTAGTCGCTAAGGTTGATAGAGTAGAGGTTGTTGAGCCAATAATCTAGTGCCATTTGATAACCCATCTGTCCCAAACCACAAATAACTCCGACTGCAACATCGCTCAAATAAGAATGATGGCGAAAGGGCTCGCGTGCATGAACATTAGATAAGTGTACTTCTATGAATGGCTTTTGTGTGGCCAATAGGGCATCACGTAGAGCAACTGAAGTATGCGTGAATGCAGCAGGGTTAATGATAATAGCATCTACTTGCGCTGTCGCATCTGCTAACAGTCCATGATGTTGGATATCATCTACCAGCTGACCTTCATGATTTGATTGTATGCAAATCAATTCGATATCATGCTGAGCAGCACGTGCAATCAAGCGTTTTTCGATATCAGCAAGCGTTGCGTGACCATAAATATCAGGCTCACGCTTACCTAATAAGTTTAAGTTGACCCCGTTGACCAACAGCAGCTTATGAGTAAGTTGTTTAGTGCTGCTTTGACTAGAAGTCTCTAATACTGTGGTAGGTTGTGATGAGGTCATCATACTGGTCTCTATAGCGATTAAGTAAGGTTAGTGGTTTATCTTTTATTGTAGGGCATAAGGATCGTAAAAAAAGCGAATTATGTCACTCAATGGTGCTTATTTGTTTATGATAACAGCTTGCTAATGGTGGTTATAAAAAAATTACATGAAAAATCAACCTGAAAGTAAAAAAGCATGCTAAAAGTCTTTATGTTGCTAAAAACCCGTGCTATGATATTTTTTATGCAATAATTATTGCAAGTTTGTTGCTATAGCTAAAGTAAGGCTAGTATGAAAGCTACTTATCGTCTCTATAAGCGTAAAAAATGTCTGTAGAGATAATTGTCTATCATAAAAGCTATACGTTAGTAATAGTAATTAGTGTAGGACTCTTAAGTTTTTTGATTTCATAATCTTAGATCCCGTTTGTATGCAATGTTGCAAAGGAATTTGGGGCTAAGCGGACTTTTTTAGGAAGTAATATTATGTCAGCTCGTGAGCAAGGTACTGTTAAGTGGTTTAATGATTCAAAAGGTTTTGGTTTCATTCAACGTGAGAGCGGAGAAGATATTTTTGTCCATTTCCGCGCGATTCAAGGTGATGGCTATCGCTCTTTAACAGATGGCGCAAAGGTTGAATTCAGTGTGGTAGAAGGCGAAAAAGGTCTTCAAGCTGAAGAAGTTAGAAAAGTAGACGAGTAATCTATCCGGTCATTAGAGCGGTTTAGCTATAATGTCTGTACAAACTACTGATATACTACTGAGTCAAGCCCGTCTTATCTTACCTATGTTGAGTAAATTTCAGCATATTAGGTCAGAGTAAGTATCGGGCTTGGCTTTTTTATGTCTGAGTAGCTATCAGTTATCTATAGACTTGATGTGGCGATGATTATTGATGACGCTATATAGTATTATAACGTTCTATAATGCGTTTGCTTACGATGGACAACATACAAGTGATTAATACAAAAAGGATATTTTTTTGAGTAATTTTACGACATTTACTGATTTGCCGCTTTCAGCACAGACATTACGTGCTGTCAGTGATTTAGGGTTTACTGCATTGACGCCTATCCAAGCGCAAATACTACCACATACGTTGGCAAATCAAGACGCTATTGGACAGGCTCAAACAGGTACTGGTAAGACAGCGACTTTCTTATTGACGATCATGGAGGCACTGCTTAAGCGTCCTTTTACGAGTGATGAAGAGCGCTATTTAGGTGAGCCACGTGCAGTTGTAATGGCACCCACCCGTGAGCTTGCCCAGCAAATATTTGATGATTGTATCGCTTTGACTAAATATACGGCCCTACATAGCGTGTGTATCATGGGTGGTACCAATTATGAAACACAGCAGCATGAGCTTGAGCGTCAATATGTTGATATTTTGGTTGCGACTCCTGGACGTTTGATCGACCTTGCGAATAAAGGCATGGTCTACTTAGATCGCGTTGAAGTATTGGTGTTGGATGAAGCGGATCGTATGTTGGATATGGGGTTTATTCCTGATATCAAGCGTCTAGTAGGCCGGATGCCAGCCAATACAGACCGTCAGAGCTTACTATTCTCTGCCACCTTTAACCAAGATGTGATGAATTTGGCTTATCGCTGGTTACATGAGCCGCAGTTTGTTGAAATTGAGCCTGAGCACAAAACCAGTGAGTTGGTCGATCAGCACTTTTACTTACTGACAGAAGATCAGAAATTAGAAGCATTGCAGCGTATTATTAGTGATCCTGCAGTAGACAAAGTCATCGTATTTGCCAACCGTAAAGACCAAGTTAAGCGTTTATACCACAAGCTGCGTGCAGACCACAAAATCGTGATGCTGTCAGGTGATGTGATACAGCAAAAACGTGAAAAATACCTGCAGCGCTTTAAAGATGGTCATGCTTCTATCTTGGTCGCAACAGATGTCGCTGGGCGCGGTATCCATGTCGACGATATCAGTCATGTGGTTAACTATACCTTGCCTGATCAGCCAGACGATTACGTGCATCGTATTGGTCGTACGGGGCGTGCTGGACAAACAGGTATCAGCATTAGTTTTGTGAGTGAGGATGACGCGTTCAATGTACCCGCCTTAGAAAAACATTTGGATACTAAGTTTTCGCTTGAACAATGGCAAGAGTAGTACTTTTAAAGCTGCTAGTTTTTCTATGTAGTCAATCCTCTATAAAAGAGTGACAGCGTTAACCTTGCTTGAAGTATTAAATATACATCGGTACTCGGTTGCCTTGACTCTCTTTTAAGCTGAATTAACTATAGTGTGCAGCGAATAAAATGATAAAAGCCCTTAACATTCATATTGATGTTAAGGGCTTTTTTGTACGGCAAGCTTTGATAGCACGCAATGTTATATTCTAATAATATAGTCAAAGAACTCTAAAATGGGTACAAGGCAGCCAACTGCAGATTGTACATGTATTACATCCAAGGAGGATAACGCCGTAGCGGTTTAGTAGTTCACTGACTATATCTGTGGTTGATGAACTCTATTGAGCGTGTTCCATCGTTTCAGAGTGTTCATTATGATTCATGTCCATCGACGCATCACTCATATCATGCATACTATGATCCATGCTTTGGTGAGATGTGCTGTCATCCGATGGCATCATATGGTGACTGCTGTGATCCATATCTGCATCTATAGGCATGTCCGTCATTTCTGAGTCGCTCATTTGCATATGATCGCCATGCATATTAGACATATCATGCCCACCATGCATACTTGACATGACCATCGGTACGACCGCAACGGCCAAACCTGATATGACCATGACAGCGCCATTTAGCTGTCTTAAACGAAAGCGTCCAATTTTGTCACGTAACCAGCCAACCGTTTCGTGAGTGGCGACCAACATCGGTATTGTCCCTAAGCCAAAGACAAACATGAGTGCCGCACCATTCAGTGGATTATGAGCAACTACGGCGATGAGTAAGGCACCATACACCAATCCACAAGGCAAGAAACCCCAAAGTAAGCCAGCAGTTAGTGCACGTGGAAACGTGTTGAGCGGAAATACTTTTTGACGCAGCGGGCTTAGATACTGCCAAAACCGCATACCAAAACGTTCAAGTTTGTTTAAAAATGGTGCGCCAAGCATGGTGACACCAACAAATACCAATACTAAGCCCAATAAAATACGTGGCATGCTATTGCCCATCATTAATGGCGCTAGTACAGTGGTTCCAATCAATCCTGCGATTAAGCCCAATAATGCATAACTGCTCAAACGGCCTAGATGATAGGTGGCGACAAGGGCGCGGCGTTTAGCAGGACTGGCATCTTTCATCGATAGGCCAAACGCTGTCACAAGACCACCACACATACCTAAACAATGTGGTGAACCAAAAAATCCCATTAGTAATGCCGCAACGAGCAAAGCTGTGGTCATGGGGTGATTCTCCTAAAAACAGTGAAAGATTGAATCTACTTAAATAGATGGTATTGGACGAAACATAATCGTGAGTCACGTATAGTCAAGATATGGTCAGTTCTATATTGATTAGACAAGGTGCTAGGCTTGTTCAGTCTATTATGTGTAACACTTGAATTTGTCTTACTTGCCTCTAGATGATCTCGAACCGACTATCTCTCGAGGCTATATTTTTGGATTGCTATCAATATTAGAAGGATTGACGGACTCTGTGTCAGTACCGTTTGTTTTATCACCAGCTGTATCAGTTGCAGTGCTACCATTTGCTTGCTTAGTAGATGTAGCATTCTCATGAGCTTGCATGGTCTGCCTACGCTCTTGACGATCATCCAATATAATGCGCTGTGAGGCATTGTCTAAGTCTTCAAATTGGTTTGATTTTACCGCATAACGTACTGCCCAAATGGCAACCACAAATAACATGAGACTTAACGGAATTAACAAAAATATACTGAGCATGGAGAGTCTCTTAGATAGCAATTTCTGGTGGCATTATACACCTATTATTAATGTGGTGATTGCCTGTGAACATAAAAGTGAAATAGCTGCTAGCTATGCTCATCATCAAATAAAATCTAGCTCAAATGATAAATTCAGTTCTATTCTGTAGGTGACTTTGCCGCATTGCCTCTAGGCGTTAATAGCTGCTGTGAAGTGACATCTCTGGCATGACGACAATCCATCTGCGGACGTATCACATCACGCAAATAAGCGGCGACTTCATAAACGGCGCGCCGTGAATGAGTTAGATTCTGTGCAGGTTTTTCCCAGTCTCGACCAACTGGCAGAGGAGCGCTGAGAGGCGTGGTATTGATACCATTTAGCGCAAACTGTCTACGGGCGCGTGCCATATGGTAGCTATCAGTGATGAGGTAGACGTGACGTAGTGGAATACGCTTTGCGGTAAATCGTGCATTTTCGCAAGTATTCATACTGGCGTTTTCGCTTATCAGTCCATCAATATCATGCTCAATGAGCCATTGACCGAGCCAAGGCGC
The DNA here is from genome assembly GCF_015864825.1 of Psychrobacter sp. NZS113. Lineage (GTDB taxonomy): Bacteria > Pseudomonadota > Gammaproteobacteria > Pseudomonadales > Moraxellaceae > Psychrobacter. Next base: position 420,122 of record NZ_JADYWL010000002.1, on the reverse strand, counting down.
TTCAGCACCACTGAGTACAATAGGTAAGGGCAGGTCGTGATAAGCGCCCGCAGCAGTACGAGCACGATTGAGACTATAGCTGTTTAAAATAATTTGATTGTTCTGGTCGTTGGTCAGTCCGCCGCCTAATACTACATAGGCCGTCGGTGGAGAGCTCGCCGCTCCAGAAGGTATCTTTGGCAAGGGAAGTAGCGTAAATAGATAAACAATCGATTGCGAGAATAAAGGTGTGAATAAACTAATGAGGACTAAGATAACGGCTGTGGAGCCAAGCAAAAAGGTAATATTAATGATACGAAACAGCGTTATCATACGCTCAGCTGAACGCAAGTAATAATGCCATAATCGCTTAGATAACAGCCGCTTAGACCGTGACTTTTTAGGCCACATGCTCATCATGCCCAATCGAGCTGTCAGTATTTACCCAAACTGGCTCACGCGATAACTGAATCGCAAATTTCTCATAGATTGTATCAGTGATATAACGCTGTGCTATCGCCACATCTTCTTGAGTTGCTTGATAAGGAGCATGGTTAGTGAGTACCAGTGCTTGCTGCTGATGAGTGACAATGGGTTTAATACCACCACCTTTTAACCCTGCCTGTTCAATGAGCCAACCGGCTGCAACTTTTATTTTATTATCAGGCATTGGATAACCAACGATAGCTGGATAAGAGGCTTGTAACGCAATGAATTGCTCTTGGGGAATAATCGGATTTTGAAAAAAACTGCCACAGTTGGCCAGATGTTTGGGATCTGGAAGTTTCTGTTGGCGAATATCTATAATAGCGTGCATCACATCAGCAGGAGTAGCCTTGTTTCGGTTTTGCTGTTCAGCATAACGTTGTGCGACTGTCTGTACATCACCGTAACTGGCTAACACTTTGCTTATATCTGTGTGTAATCTGAACCCTACACGGCTTATTAGCCATGTATTAGGAGTCTGTTTAAAGATACTGTCGCGATAGCCAAACTCACAGTCTGCGATTGATAGCTGATGCCACGTCTGGGTGGGGATGTGGTAAGCGCGAACATATTGTAAGTGGTCTTCTAACTGGACACCGTAAGCACCAATATTTTGTATCGGTGCAGCGCCAGTGAGACCAGGTATTAGCGCAAGATTTTCTAATCCGTACCAACCTTGACTGACTGTATGGACAACCAAGTCATGCCAGTTTTCGCCTGCCATCACTTCAATATCGACGTAACTATCCGTCTGGGCGGTCAAGCTGATGCCACGCATTTTCGGCTGTAACACAATTGCATTTAGTTGTGTGGGCAATAATACGTTGCTACCACCAGACAGCACAAACAATGGCTTTTTTTGCCCTGTATTTTTTGCATAGTCTGCCATAAAGGTGTCAAGCTGTGCCTCATCTGTCAACGTCACAACATAGTCAGCGATACAGGTCAGTGCCATAGTATTGCTGTGTGATAAATCAACGGATTCATTAGGCAGTAAGCTAGCTGCTGAATCCGTTGTTGTGGCAGGTTGATCATTAAAATCAAGACATGAAACTGAGTTCATAACGTAACCCATATGGCAAATAGATAAGAAATTACACAGTAATCATTATAAAGGATGCGAGACACAAAAGGCGTGTAAATCTAGCTTTTATCGCTAGCAAGCTTTCCAACTCTCAATCCAAGCTTGTGCGCTTGATTCTATACGTTCAATGACTTCTTCAAAGTCATCGGCCCCGCCTTTATAAGGGTCTGGTACATCATCACCGCCATACGTTGGATCTTCTTCACTGAATAATGCCAGCTTGGCCATATCTTGTTGATTATCTGATATGTTGTTTTTGAGCGCTTGCAAGTCGGCTAAGTTCTGCGCATCCATTGCCAAAATCAAATCGAAATTGCGAAAGTCATCATCATTTACTTGGCGTGCGATGAGTTTATTGATTTTATAACCATGCGCTTTGGCATGACGCTGTGCTCGCTCATCGGGTTTATGACCGATATGCCAATCACCTGTGCCTGCAGAGTCTACTTTTATTGATAATCCAGCAATCGCTGCTTGCTGACGAAAAACTTCTTCAGCAGTTGGTGAACGGCAAATATTTCCTAAACAAACCAATAATACAGACGATGGTGTACAGGTTTTCATCAGCATAGTATGACCTTGTATAACAAAAAAAACATGCCATAAGAGAGCAGCATTATTAATGCGGCTTTTATCAGCATGCAATTGATTGATTGAATCGGCTGTCAGCGTAACGGTTAATACTATGAATGGCAAGAGCATAGGCTGAACAATATGGTCATATGACGAATATTATTGTCGATATTGTCTATCATTCAGTGTGGGGCTGCTGGCATTCTAGTCTTGGTTGCTTTTAAAGCGATGCAAATCACGGCGCTCTTTCTTATTAGGTTTATTATCAGGACGGGCCAAATTGGCAAGTTTTCGCTGTTCAGCATAATAAGCACGTCGTGTCTCACTTTCTTTGGTTTCTGAGTACAATACTTCAGCTGCGCTCGCATTACCACGTTGAGTGGTTAGCGCTTCAACGATGACGGTCTTTTCGGTCATGGCAGTGGCTGAGCCTTGGCGGATGGTTAATTCATCTCCGACTGCAATCTCTTTGCTGGTTTTTACACGGCTACCAGCATAGTGAACTCGTCCACCCTCGATGGCTTGTTTGGCAAGCGTACGTGTGCGATAAAAACGCGCTGCCCAAAGCCATTTATCAAGGCGAATTTTGGCTAAGCCTTGGGTTTTGTTGTTTGTATTATTTTGCATAACAGCTACTCTATATGGATGTCTGTATTTATTTAAAATAAGCTAATCTTAATAAGATTAGGGCATATTTTATATTTGCAAATAAGTTTTTTTGATTGATGGGCTAGATAGGGGATATATTGCATTTTTAGTTTACAGAAATCAGTTACACCATTGCTGTTCACAAGGTATGCCATCATGATTGCCGTCCATTTTTGTATTAGGACAGTGTTGTGTAAAGTAAGTTGCCTCCTCGCACGAGGTCATCTGAGAGCAGTGTTGTCTACCATCACATGAAAAGCTGGATGTTGTGGGCTGTGAGTTTGTTGTTGAACTGATTACTGGGACTGCTTCTGAATTTGGGTCTAAATCGACATACGTGGGTTGTATCTCGTCAAAGTCAGCAGTGGTTAGAGCAGCGCCTACTGGAGGCGTATTGGATGAATCCGTTATAGAGCTACTCGGTGCGCGCTCAGGTTGAAAAAGTTTATAACCCACAACGACCAAAACCAGCAGTATTAGGATCATTAATATATTTTTCATCATTGCTTCACACTCATTAATAACTGTTAAAAATGACCGCTGCTATCCGCTCACCATTGTCAGCTTTTTAATCCATTAAAAAGCTAACAGGGTAGAGAGAGGTTGGCACCTGCTTTTATTACTTCAAAAACAATTGATAGCCAATGTTGTCATTGAGTGTGGTGCATTCGTAACCAATATCGAGTAGGGCATCTTGTAATTGGCGTGAGCTACCTTCAGAAGCTTGTAGGCCAACCAACACACGACCTTCAGCAGCACCGTGATTACGATAATGGAACAAGGTGATATTAAAATCATCGCCAAGCTTCTCTAAGAAAGTCAGCAATGCGCCTGGACGTTCTGGGAATACCACACTTAGTAACTGTTCGTTTTCGACGTGCGCATGACCACCAATCAAATGACGGATATGAGATTTAGCGACCTCATCATCGGTCAAGTCATAAGCGGTGTAGCCATCAGCGGCCAATTGGTTACTGATAGTTTGACGCTCTTTATCCCCTTCTTTTAAGGCGATACCGACGAATATTGAGGCAGGTTCCATCGAGTCTGGTGATTTTTTGCTATCAGCACGGTAGTTAAATTCAGTGATATTACGTCCATGCAGGCTACGGCAGAAGTTTAAAAAGGCGCCTGTTTGCTCAGGGATAGTCACGCCAAAAATGGCTTCTTTTTTCTCACCGATTTCGGTACGCTCAGCGATATAACGCAGACGGTCAAAGTTCATATTGGCACCGCAGATAATGCCGACGCAGTTTTTACCTTGCAGATTATTGGCTGCGATATATTTTTTCATACCTGCAACAGACAAGGCACCAGCAGGCTCGACGATGCTACGGTTTTCTTCAAAGATATCTTTGACGGCGGCGCAGACCTCATCATTGGTGCAGGTAATCACATCAGGTTCGACGATAGGGCCTGAGCTATCACTTTTTTGCGTACGGACAACTTCAAAAGGCAGCTCGCCAATTTGAGCAACCGCCACACCATCGACGAATAAGCCAACTTGTTCTAACTTAACGCGTTCACCTGTTTCCAGTGCTGCTTTTAAACAGGCAGATTGTTCCGCCTCTACAGCGATGACTTTGACATGCGGAGCCACTGCGCCTAAAAATGCCGCGACACCAGAGATGAGACCACCACCGCCAACCGCAACGAAGACGTAATCCATATTTCGCCACTGCTGCGTCAGTTCTAGACCAATAGTGCCTTGCCCCGCAATAACCAATTCATCATCATAAGGCGGGATAAAGGTTAAGCCTTCGGTCTCAGCGCGATTGATTGCATAGCGATTGGCTTCATCGAAGCTGTCGCCATGGAGATCGACGTTGCCGCCTAGTGCTCTAACGGCATCCACTTTGATGTCAGGTGTGGTGGTCGGCATCACGATGATATTGTTAAGATCAAGTTTGCGAGCAGAGTAGGCCACGCCTTGTGCGTGATTGCCCGCCGATGCGCAAATGACACCGCGCGCTTTTTGCTCATCGCTCAATTGGCTGATACGGTTGTAGGCACCGCGCAATTTAAAGGATTTGACCGGTTGTAAATCTTCGCGTTTAAAACGAATGTCATTGGCAAAACGTTGGGTCAGCTTGGGTGCCGCTTCAAGTGGTGTTTGAATCGCAACGTCATAGACGGTGGCTTGTAAGATGGCTCGTACCCAGTTTGACAGCATAATGATCCCTAATACAGGTTGTAGATGAATATAAAAACGAAATAGATTAGCCTATGCCGATTTTGATTATCTTGCAAGACCCTATTGCAGTTTTTGCAATGATTTCAAGTTTTGATGAAAGATAAGGTTGGTTTTGTACAAATATTTTATTAAAAAATATTGAATAATTTTAATATGTCTATATTATTGGACATATGGAAATAAATAATGCTATCGCAAGCTTTGCTGCGCTCTCTCAAGATACTCGTTTAAAAGCCTTTAGGTTGCTTGTCAGTCAAGAGCCTGAGGGTCTGCCTGCGGGTGAAATTGCCCGTCAATTATCCGTACCACATAACACCATGTCAGCGCATCTATCAGTGCTGGCACGAGCAGGGTGGGTGGTTTCGCAACGTCAAAGCCGACAAATTATCTATCGTGCTTCGCTATCGCACATGGAAGCTGTCGTTCAGTTTCTATTGCAAGACTGCTGCGCGGGACATCCAGAATTGTGTGCGTCCCTTATGGACAGTCTAAGTGGATGTGGGGTCGTTAATACTAATGACTCAAACAGCGAGTAAGATAACTATTAAGACTGTATTCAAATAATATATCCAGAGTTCAAAAACATATTCAGACAATAAGTGAAATCACTATGACATCATTAATTTTTCATAATCCCAAATGCGGAACCTCTCGTAATACCTTAGCCATTATGCATGCTTCAGGTGAGCATCCTGAAGTGGTCGAGTATCTCAAAACCCCGCCAGCCCGTGAGTATCTAGTTGAGCTATTGGTAAAAATGAATATCACCCCACGAGAGCTATTACGAAGCAAAGAGTCGATTAACGATGAGTTAGGTTTAGACAATCCTGAATTATCTGATGATCAGATCATCGATGCGATGATTGCCCATCCTATTTTAATCAACCGACCTATAGTGCTCACCAATAAAGGCGCCGCGTTATGCCGTCCGTCAGAGCGAGTGTTTGAGTTATTAGAGCACCCAGTGAGTAGTTTTACGAAAGAAGATGGGGAAGTGATTCATCATGGTAAACGCTAACACAGAACAGTCTGGCCTAGATAATGTACCGAATTTAGATGAATTGCCTAGTATTGCTGCAAATGAAATTCAAGCGATTGATATTGAAGCGTTGATTGGTCCAAATGATTCGCGCCATCCACCCAAGATATTGGTGCTATATGGCTCTTTACGCCAGCGCTCATTTTCTAGGCTGGCAAGCGAAGAAGCGAGTCGGTTACTGCGCTGGTATGGTTGTGAGGTTCGGACATTTGACCCGACAGGTTTGCCACTGCCTGATGCCGCTGATGCAGATCATCCAAAAGTGCAAGAGCTACGAGAGCTAGCACAGTGGTCAGAAGGCATGCTTTGGGTGAGTCCAGAACGGCATGGCAGCATGACCAGTATCATGAAAGTACAAATCGACTGGATTCCACTGTCATTAGGTGGCGTGCGTCCGACCCAAGGTAAAACATTGGCAGTGATGCAAGTGAGTGGCGGTAGTCAAAGCTTCAACACGGTCAATCAGTTACGTATCCTTGGTCGTTGGATGCGGATGATTACGATTCCCAATCAATCGTCTATCCCCAAAGCATTTTTGGAATTTAACGACGGCGACCGTATGGATAAGTCACCTTTGTATCTGCGTCTCGTTGATGTCTGTGAGGAGTTGGTGAAATTTACTTGGTTAACTCGTGGGCGCTCAGCCTATTTGACTGACCGCTACTCTGAACGGGTAGAGAGCGCTGAAGAACTATCGAAGCGCGTCAATCAAAAATCCCTCTAATTTACTCTCTCATCATGTATTTTTTAATACGGCTTCTTATAATAATTGAGCTTAGAAAGGTTACTCGATGATCGCATTGACTATATTTATCGTCACTTTAATTTTAGTGATTTGGCAACCTAAAGGACTGGGTATCGGCTGGAGCGCAATGGGTGGCGCATTGATCGCCTTAGCGTTTGGCGTGGTACAGATCTCGGATATTGGTGTTGTGTGGGATATTGTTTGGGATGCAACTTTTACCTTTGTCGCACTTATTATTATCTCTCTTATCTTAGATAAAGCTGGATTCTTTGGTTGGGCGGCGCTGCACGTCGCTAGACTGGGCAATGGACAAGGGCGTCTATTGTTTCCTATGATTGTGATCTTAGGCGCGTTTATTTCTGCCTTCTTTGCCAATGACGGGGCAGCATTGCTATTGACCCCGATTGTCATCGCTATCTTGATGCGTCTTAAGTTTTCACCGCCATCTGCTTTGGCTTTTATTATCGCGACAGGCTTTATTGCTGATACCGCAAGCTTGCCGTTAGTGACGTCTAATCTAGTCAATATCGTCAGTGCCAATTATTTTGACATTGGCTTTGGACGTTATGCGGCGGTCATGGTACCGGTCAATATCGTTTCCGTGATCGCGACACTCACTGTGTTATGGGTCGTCTATGCGCGGCACATTCCAAAACACTACTCTGTTGCTGAGCTGAGTGCGCCAGAGACTGCGATTGAAGACCCGCTCGTTTTTAAGGCGGCTTTTCCGCTTTTAGCATTATTACTTGTTGCTTACTTTACGACAGAATCATTGGGCATTGCTATCTCGTTTGTGACAGGCGTCGCTGCGCTAGTGCTAATGGCAATCGCAGGTCGTTGGTGGCAAGGTGGACGCGGTGCAGTGGTTTCAGTATCTGATGTTTTGCGAAAAGCCCCTTGGCAAATCGTATTGTTTTCAATCGGTATGTATTTGGTGGTTTATGGTTTGGGTAATGCAGGCTTGACGGCCTATGGTGCTCAAATGCTAAATTGGCTAGGACAGCAAGGCGCCGTTATCGCAACATTGGGAACGGGATTCCTATCTGCTATTGTGGCATCTATCATGAATAATATGCCGTCCACCTTAGTTGGTGCACTGGCTATCGATAGTGCGCAAGTACCAGATGCCACTCGTGAGCTTATGATTTATGCCAACGTGATTGGTAATGATCTGGGGCCGAAATTTACGCCTATCGGTAGTCTGGCAACACTATTGTGGCTCCATGTACTGGCAGAAAAAGACTATAAAATCAGTTGGGGACAGTACATGAAAATTGGGCTGGTTATTACACCGCCAGTATTATTGGTCACGCTACTGGCCTTAGTTTTTTGGTTGCCTTATCTGTCTACATTTTAAAGATTTAGTGAATCTCTTGTGATTAGCGTGGCTATTACGCTGACATCGATCAAACTCATCGGGTATAATAGCGGCGCATTTTACCTCTTTTATAATGATATAGTCGGTTCAAGATAATTTGGATACAAGGCAGGCGAGTGAAAGTGCTACAAGTGGTAGGCTAAGCGAGTCTAACGCCGTATCCAACTTATATAGAATTGACTGTCCGTTTATTTTCCAAGGATTTATGATGAGTGATCAGCAAGCACAAAAGCAAGCCGCAGCCAAAGCTGCTCTAAACTATGTCGAAGATGGCATGATACTTGGTGTAGGCACAGGCAGCACAGTCAATTGCTTGATTGAATTATTACCGACAGTAAAGCTTGCTGGCGCAGTTGCTAGCTCACAGGTCACTGAAGACAAACTTCGTGCCCTTGGTATTGAGATCGTTGATTTAAACTTTGCTGGTACGCTTGATATTTATATCGATGGTGCGGACGAAGTAAATGAGCATTTGCAGCTCATTAAAGGTGGTGGTGGCGCACTCACTCGTGAAAAAATCGTGGCAGCAGCTTCTAATAAATTTATATGCATGGTTGATGAGAGTAAGAGTGTCGAGATACTTGGACGTGAGTTCCCAGTACCGATCGAGGTGCTACCGCAAGCACGCTCTTATGTTGCACGCCAATTGGTTAGTCTAGGCGGTGAGCCAGTCTACCGTGAAGATTTCGTTACCGATTATGGCAACGTGATTTTAGACACCTATGATTTGGATGTGAGTAATCCAATAGAGCTTGAGAAAACGCTAAACAATATCGTAGGTGTGGTATGTAATGGTATCTTCGCTGCCAATCAAGCTGATGTATTGCTAAAAGCTAGCAGTGACGGGGTAACAACACTGACTCGTTAAACCTTTTTGCTCGTTACAAGACACTCATCCGTTAAAAACGCTATAGTAGCTTGTTATGTAGTAGCAAACAAAAGGCAGACCGCAATCAATGTGGTCTGCCTTTTATATATTTATTCATTGATAAATAGCTTATAGCTATATTTCTTAGATTTTGATTTTGTCTTTTAACAAAAACTCCATCAATGCTTTTTGTGCATGCAAGCGATTCTCTGCTTCATCCCACACTACCGAGCGTGGATCATTTAACATATCATGAGAAATTTCCTCACCACGATGCGCAGGCAAGCAATGCATAAACACGACTTCAGGATCAGCTTTGTCTAACAGTGATGGTGTTACCTGATAAGGCGCAAAACGACGAGCGCGGGTGTTTTGCTCTGACTCTTGTCCCATACTTGCCCATACATCGGTGACGATTAGGTTCGAGTCTTTTGCCGCATCTTGCACGTTTTCAACGAGGCTGACGCAGTGAGAGAAGCGTTCCATCAATTTAGGATCTGGCTCAAAGCCGTAAGGCGCTGCCACACGTAGCTCAAAACCAAACTGGTGTGCTGCTTGCATAAATGACGAACACATATTGTTGCCATCACCGACCCATGTGACGATTTTATTTTCGATACTGCCGCGATGCTCATAATAGGTCTGCATATCAGCAAGCAACTGGCAAGGATGGTACTCATCAGTTAGAGCGTTAATGATTGGAACGCTTGAGTATTCAGCAAACGTTTCAACATTTTCGTGACCAAAGGTACGAATCATGATGATATCAACCATACTAGAGATCACACGTGCTGAGTCTTCTAGCGGCTCACCACGTCCAAGCTGCGTATCATTTGGCGACAAAAAGATAGCATTACCACCAAACTGGCCCATACCTGTTTCAAAAGAAATACGCGTGCGGGTCGAGGATTTTTCAAAAATCATACCCAGCGTACGACCAACAAAAGGCTGATATATCTCGCCAGCATGTTGCATCTTACGTAATTCGCTTGCGCGTTTGATAAGGGTTTCTAGTTCTTGTTTGGTTAAATCAGATAGGGTCAAAAAATGGCGCAAACTCATAGTAATCCTAGCAGTCGATCGCAGTCAGTGAAACGTTATCAGTCTTCAATAGCATCGCATCAGTGCGTATACTGGGGTGACAACAAACTTTTAGTATAGCGCAATTACTTCTAATGTAAACGCCCAATTTATCCTGATTGTTCAGTCACTCTAGTACTAGGCAATTTCACCGTCTTATTGTGATTACTATGCTTGTACACGCTTTGGACGTATGCTCAAGCGGCATAGCAGCTCATAGCTAATCGTACCCGCATGTGCAGCGACCTCATCCACGTGCGGCGCATCGCCCCATAACATTACCTTACTGTCTAAAGCAATGTCTTCTGGCGCAGTACTGACATCAATGACAATCATGTCCATTGCCACTCGTCCAATGACCGCGCATCGATAGCTTTGATTATTGCTCGTGTCAATGACAGAGACATAAGCGTCATCGTTGACGACACGGGGATAGCCATCTCCATAGCCGATACTGACTAGAGCCGTTCTAGTGTCTTTTTGTGCTATCCAACGACTGCCATAACCAATGGCATGGTCTGCATTGACTGTCTGTAGGGCAATGATTTGCGCGCTAAAATCCATCGCTGGCTGTAACTCTAATGCCTGTGCACTTTTATCAACGACAGGTGAGCTACCATATAAAATAATACCTGGACGTATCCAATCATAATGATGCGCTGAAAAATTGACGATACCAGCTGAATTACACAATGAACCCTGAATCTCAGCGCTAACAGTCTCTTGTAAGGTGTTTAATACGTCTGAAAAACGTTGTATTTGCATCGCATTTAATGGGTGAGTGCTGTTGTCTGCATTGGCAAAATGTGTGGTGAGGATCAGTTGATATCCTGCTGCATGGAGCTGTTTAGCTGCTGCAATCACACCCTCGGCATCGAAACCTAGGCGATTCATACCCGTATTGTATTTAATCCAAACTACTCTAGTGGCACTACTAGCTGGTGGGATATTTTCCAATGCCCATTGCAGTTGCGGTGCATGATGAATGACGCAGCTAATATCACTATCAATGGCTTGCTGCCACTCATCAGCGGTAAACGCACCTTCGATCAAACCAATCGTTTTATTCCAACCTAATTGTCGTGCTTCTAGTGCTTCAGTTAAGGTGGCGACTCCAATACCATCTGCTTGCTGTAATGCTGGCAAAACTGCCGCTATCCCGTGTCCGTAAGCGTTGGATTTCACCATGGCCAGAACTTTAGAGCGTGGCGCCATTTTTTTAACTTGGTTGAGGTTATGAGTAATGGCTTTTGGTTTGATAGTGATAGTACGCATAATTGGCTTCTTTATTAGCAAAGTTATGAAGTGATAAAGCCAATGCTACATCAACCCAATTGATGTGGCACTGGCTATGGTTGTTGAGAGCTGTTTTTTATCAAATATCTAAGACTAAGCAAGCATAATATTTAAAGCTATGACTATTCGTCATTCTCGAAACTGACGTTTTGATAGTATTCTGGCGTCAGATTAATAAATCGAGTAAATTGTCCTTCAAATCCCAAACGTATGGTACCGATAGGGCCATTACGCTGTTTACCGATGATGATTTCAGCCACGCCTTTGTGGTCTGAGTTCTCATTATAAACCTCATCACGGTAGATGAACATAATCAAATCGGCATCCTGCTCAATCGCACCAGATTCACGCAAATCCGACATAATCGGACGCTTGTTAGGACGGTTCTCTAGACTACGGTTAAGCTGCGATAGCGCAATCACTGGGCACTCAAGTTCCCGTGCTAAGGCTTTTAGACTACGAGAAATCTCAGAGATTTCCCCAACACGGTTACCATCTAGGTTTGGCACTTTCATCAACTGGAGATAATCGACTACGATAGCACCTAGACGACCATCATGATTTTTGGCGATACGGCGGCAGCGTGAACGCATCTCAGATGGTGGCAGGGCAGTACTATCATCGATATACAGGTGTTTGGATTGCAAATGTTGAATGGCATTCATCATCTTTGCCCATTCATCTTCATTCATTTGTCCAGAACGCAGATGCGTCTGATTAATCGCACCCCACGATGACAGCAAACGCATGACGATAGACTCGGCGGGCATCTCCATCGAAAACACCACGACTGGTAAGTCTTCGTTAAATAAAATGCCTTCTGCCAAGTTCATCGCAAAGGTTGTTTTACCCATAGAAGGACGCGCGGCGACAATAATTAGATCGCCTGCCTGCAAGCCTTGAGTTTTATTATTCAGCTCAGCAAATGGCGTTTGCAAACCAATCATGCCATCGGGATTGGATTTAAGCTCTTGGATTTTATCGATGACGTTGGTCAGTACAGAGGTAATGCCGACAGGGCCACGCTGTTCAGCGCGCTTATTATGCTGCTCATTGATACTAAATATCTTGCCCTCGACACTGTCTAAGATGTCACTAACGCTTTGGTCTTTTGGATTATAGGCTAGTGTCAACATATCATTACCAGTGGTAATCAGCTGGCGTAGCGTTGATAGCTCACGTACGCGCTGTGCGTAGGCTGTGAGGTTGAATAATGTGGCAGGGCTTTGGCTCAAAATATCTGCCAAGTAACTGTCGCCGCCCGCACCTTTGAGTAGTTTCTGTGCTTCCAACCAGTCATGCACCATGACCGTGTCATAAGGCTCATTGACCGCTGCCAAATGAGCAATCGCATCAAAGATGTATTGATGTCGTCCAGCATAAAAGTCGTCTTTGGTAACGATATCAGCAATCTTGTCATACGCCTCTTCGATGCTCATCAAAGAGGCAAGCAACGCCTTTTCAATATCGATATTGTGCGGCGGTGTTTGATTGAGCAAGTCGTCGTTTTTTTCGGTATCTGCCATGAGTGCCTAATGTATCAAAAGTCGGTATGAAAGAGGGTATAAATAGATATTTGGTATAAGTATTTGATGATTGGCAATAATACAGCAAAGCAAGTGCGGTGTACTGCTACGATAGAACACAAAACGCAGTCTCACGCTTGCCAGTAAATGCTACAATCAGATGCGAAAGTTTAACACATTATGGGCTTTTTTTAGACGGGTACGGCAACTAAATCTGAAGCCATTAAGGTTGATAAGTGAAGAAATGAATTGCAGTTCTTAGATATAAAAACCAGTGTATTTAACCATAAAAACAATAAAATCAGATGTTTAATCAAGATATGGGACTATTTTTATGATACAAAATAAATTACCGCTATTAATCACGACAGGCGAACCTGCTGGCATAGGTATGGACGTCGTACTGCTACTAGCGGCAGAAAATAAGTTGCAAGACTTTTCGCGGCCGATTTGGGTAACTGCGGATGCAGACGCAATGACAGAGCGCGCAAAGGAGCTTACCACTGCTGGGGTCTTAAAAGTTTGCCCATCTTGGCAGACTGTAGACGCACATATAGATGCCGATGATTTCTCAGAGCAGATGTCAACGAATACGACTCATAGTGATGAGGCTTTTATCTTGCTTCATACACCTTGTGCAGCACCAGTTATCAGCGGGCTAATTAATACGAGAAATTCAGCCATGGTTGCCCAACAATTAGATATTGCGCATAAGCTAGCATTTAATAAGACAGTCGCCGCCATCGTTACCGGCCCATTGCAAAAGTCCGCACTCATTGATGCAGGCATTAAGTTATTAGATGGCACGATGTTTAGCGGTCATACAGAGTTTTTTATGCAGCAAAGTGGCTGTGAAAAAGTCGTGATGATGCTCGCCAATCAAGCCATGAAAGTGGCACTTGTTACGACTCATTTAGCATTAAAAGACATACCAGCAGCTATTACAGCAGAGAATGTGCGCCAAACGGTGCAGATTGTCATCGATGATATGCGAGAGAAATTTGGCTTAACGCAGCCCCGTATCTTAGTTTGCGGGCTTAACCCACATGCGGGCGAGGGTGGCCATTTAGGTGTCGAGGAGATTGAGATTATCAATCCAGTGTTGCATGAGTTTATCGAAGCAGGGGTCGATATATCAGAGGCGATGCCAGCGGATACGTTATTTACCCCAAGGCATTTAGCGAACTGTGATGCGGTGATTGCCATGTACCATGACCAAGGGTTGCCAGTGCTCAAATCACACGGCTTTGGTGATACGGTTAATCTGACCTTAGGGTTGCCTTATATTCGTACTTCGGTTGATCATGGTACGGCACTTGATTTGGCAGGCCGTGGTGGTGCTAGTGCGACAAGCTTATATCAAGCGCTGCTAATGGCAAATGAGATGGCGGATAAATCACTTATTGAAAAACCTCTTGCATAAGTCGGTGCCTTAACAAGATTTTTTACGCAGTATGGGATAAGGTTACCGCCAATAATGCTTATTTATGAACCATTAAATAGGACTTATTTTAAGTGGTTCGATTATAGCAGTCTATTTATTAACGAGTTTTATTGTGTGGTTCATTTGAAGTGCATCCTAATAAAAAAACAGCCAATCAGACTTATTTCAAGTAATAATCTTCCAAATTAATGTCTAATGATGTGACGTCAGAGGACAGTGTTCTTTTATTATGGGGTTGCATGTTTATTAAAGAATTTAGCCAAATGATAACCATCGTATTATCCCTACCTATTATTAATTTTTGTGGTGAAGGGCTTCGCCCGAATGATATTGGCGATCTGGGCGGTGTTCCTGTTGATATGCCTAAAAACCTTGTGCATTTTGTTGCGTATGACGGCGACCCTACGTTTGGTAACAAACGTGAGCATCCAAAACCCATGCGCACTTATGACTCAAAAATCAACAGTTTCGGTTTTGATCTGCGTTATACCGACAATACTATGCTAGATACGACTAATAAAGCCCTTAAGAGCGCTTATCGTAGAGACAATAAAAGAAACTTAGGAGATAATCCTTGGGTGTCGGTCAGCGTCAACTCAGGCGACAGAGTGACTGTTTCTAACCCAACTCACCGTATTGGCTATGGAACAATTAATGCAAGTGACGTACACCCTGTTTTTCAGTATCAACCGCTTAACGATGATCAATTTGGATTGGAGGTTTATACACAGACAGGTATCGACCCGAAGACCAATAAACCATGGCGTGAAGATAGTTCTGCAAAGGATGTGTTTATTCAGCGAGATAAAACAGGTCAGATCATAACTCATATAGAGTGTTCTAATAGAGATGTACCAAGACCGCCTTGCACTCACTTTTTTGATTTAGGGCCACAGAGGAATCTGTCTATCAGGGCGCATTATTCTCGCTACAATCTTGCTGATTGGCAAAAAATTGAAAACCTAGTCAGGCAACAACTTTTAATCTTTCAAAAAACGTCATAGAGGCGCTAGAGCAAATAGTTTGAGAAAAATTCACTGTATCTGTTGCGATAAAGTATGGGTAGCTTATCGATAATAATATTTCAACAATACAGCCTAATTCTGAGCTGTGGTATAATTCATGATTATATAATTGGCATATTGTTGCCATTATCACCCATTTATCTTTTACACATTAAGATTCTTTTATGTCGAAAACTACGTTTGATGCTCAAACTATTTCTAACAGCTTACGTGCTGCCAAACACCAACCGCGTAAACGCTTTGGTCAAAACTTCTTGCATGATGGCAGCGTCATTCGCGAAATCGTTGAAAGTATTCGTCTAGAGCGTGATGACAATCTAATTGAGATTGGGCCAGGAATGGGCGCACTGACTGAGCCGCTATTGGCAGAAGTCGATGCGATGACCGTAGTAGAGCTGGATCGTGATTTGGCGGATAGTTTGCGTATTCGTATTGGTGCCAACAGTCATCCAAACTTTGAGATTATCAAAGACAACGCGATGCATGTGGACTATCGCGAGCTGTATAGTCCTGAGCGTGGCAAGCTACGGGTGGTAGGTAACCTGCCATATAACATTTCTACCCCGATACTTTTTCATCTACTCAGCTATGCCGATGTGATTCAAGACATGCATTTTATGTTGCAAAAGGAAGTGGTTGAGCGTATCACTGCTGATGTTGGTAGCAAAACTTATGGTCGCTTATCCGTCATTATGCAATATCACTGCGGTACAGATTATCTATTGACCGTACCACGCGGCGCTTTTAATCCGCCACCAAAAGTGACCAGTGCTGTATTTCGTCTGACTCCGCATATTACTAAACCAGTCGTGGCAGAAGATGAAGAGTATTTTGCGATTGTCGTACGCGAAACCTTTAACCATCGTCGTAAGACACTACGTGCGACTTTTAAGAAATCTACGCTATTGCCAACGTTGAGCGAAGAAGATTTTGCGGCTTGTGCTATCGACCCACAAGCGCGTCCTGAAGTCTTAAGTGTGAAAGATTTTGTTAAGTTGAGCAATCAGGCACGTAAAGTAGAAGGTTAGTTTAATCCAACCTAATATTGAACACCTTTTAAAATATTCACATAAAACTATTCATATAATAGCACTCACATCAGAGTGCTATTATAAAAATCAATATCTAAAAAGCATAGAGGTATTATGAGTTTTCGCCACCAGTATGTCATTGGAGACCTGCAAGGCTGCTATGCTGCTTATCTCAAATTACTTGAAGTATTGAATTTTGATCCAGCCCAAGACAAGCTATGGTTTGCCGGTGACTTGGTAGCACGTGGTGAAGACTCATTGAGTACGTTGCGTCATATTAAAGCACTATGTGAACAAGGAGCGGCAGCAACAGTCCTCGGTAATCATGATATTAACTTGATTGCTGTCTGGCGCGGCGCGGCGAAGCTCAAAAAGAAAGACAAAACAGCGCCGATTTTTGCTGCTGATGATTGTGATGAGTTGCTTGAATGGTTACGCCATCAGCCGCTATTGACTTACCCTGATGAAAAGACCGTACTAGTGCATGCTGGTATTCCACCGCATTGGAGTATCGATGAAGCAGCAAGCTATGCACAACAAGTAGAAGCGCAATTACAAAGTAGCTTATGGCAACTCGATCGCTTATTACCGAATTTGTATAGCAAGTCAGCTGATGATTGGCAGCCAGACATTAATGGCTTTACTAAAATGCGTGCTATCACTAACTATTTTACGCGTATGCGTCTATGTAAACAGGATGGCACGCTTGAGTTTGGTTTTTCAGCAGGTTTGGATGAGCTGATGCCTGAGGGTTTTTTGCCTTGGTTTGAATGGCAAGTACCACGCACTCGTAAGATACTATTTGGACATTGGGCTGCGCTAGAAGGTGAGGTTGATTTACCACATGCGCGCGCACTCGACGGTGGCTGTGTTTGGGGCAATTGTCTACTGGCTTATCGTCTTAGTGACGGTTATATAATAACCTCAAGCGAAGAGTGCCCAAATTCAGAATGAGGGCTATAGCTGACCTTGATGTATCAGGCTAGATAAGCGGTCTGTCTGTTATTGGTGGTTCTGTGATAGCAGTCTATTTTGAGTAGTCTACTAATACGTTTGAAGAGTGAAATAACTGGTTCCTTTGAGGTATACCTATGGCGAACTACTTAGCTGCTTTCACTGTTTCGGTATTCTAGTAGTGATTTTAATCTTGGGCTACAACTTGGGCTACAAAATAGTGGTATCAATGGTTTAACTTCCTGACCTAGTCAAAGTGTAGATAGTGAATTTATCTATCTATCTATCATACGTGCTCTATTGCTTACTAATTCCCTATGCAGTGATAAGCTTTTTATTGTATAAGTTAAAAGCAAAATCCTGCCTTTTTATACTTTAAAAGTATCAAAGTAAACTCATGTATAATCTAAAAAACTTGTGCAAGTGAAATACTCACAGCTTAATCTTAACTAACTTAGTGCTTGTCAGCACGATATTAAAAAAGATGAAAGTATGAAAAATTTAGATTTTAAGGACCATTTCTCTAAAAGTTCTGATAATTATGCAGCCTACCGTCCTTCATACTCTCTTGACTTAGTGAATGAGCTTGCTGATTTATGCGCTACTCAAAATCGTGTTCTAGATTGCGGTTGTGGTACAGGACAACTTTCTGTGCTACTAGCCAAAAGATTTCAAGAGGTTATTGCTACTGATGCAAGCTTAGCTCAAATAGACAAAGCCCGAAAAGAAGATAATGTGATCTATCAAGTAGCTTTGGCTGAACAAAGCGGATTGGCTGATGAATCAGTTGATTTGATTACTGTCGCTCAAGCAGCCCACTGGTTAGACTTAGATAAGTTTTACAAAGAAGTAGAACGTATTGCTCGGCCTAACGGCATTTTGGCCTTAATTACCTACGGTGTTTTACACGTAGAAGGTGCAATTGACACCCTGATTCAACAATTTTATTACCAAACTATTGGACCATATTGGCCAGCTGAAAGACAGCATGTAGAAGATGGTTATAAAAGCTTACCTTTCCCATTTACAGAGATCAAAGTAACTACTGTCAATATGGAGGAGTTTTGGAGCTTAGATGAACTACTTGGTTATTTTAATACTTGGTCAGCAGTTAAAGAAGCTGAAAAGGTACTTGGTTCTAGTCCAGTAGATCAGCTTAGAATAGTTTTGTTATCTGAATGGGGAGATCCTGAAGACAAGAAAAGAATCTCTTGGCCTCTATCAATTCGTGCCGGAAAAGTAAAGGCTATATAAACATAGGGAAGTAATTGCCATTAATTAATAAGGCATCATATTAGAAACCACAATTTTGATAATATAGGTCAGTTCGATGGCTGTATAGCGCACCGAACATATACTGATAACTCATTGAGTGACTGTGCCACTTTGGAAATTGGTTTAGAGACTAGATAGGGATTAGTCCTAAAAAGGCCGCCGCCTGAGAGGCTTTAGTACAGTTTTTATCGTGCATGAGAGACAGCATCTGTCTTGAGACGATAACACCGACGCCGTTACTCATTTGTAGCAGATCTTGATCTTGCTTATTCTTGGACGCGCAACACGGTATTTCTGTCGTGTCTCTGATCTGTTGAACGAGGGCCCTGATCTGCAGGGTAAAGAAAGTGAAGAGCGCGAAACCCATTAAGCAAGATCACTGTCGTCTCCCTTCTGTTATGGCGGCGGTCATTGTCTCAAATGCAGACCCGCATGCCTAGGGTCAGGATCCTAATCTTGTCTAGTCACGGATACCGATTGGTTGACAAACTCCATGGATCCGAACGCAGTTAGGAACGCGACGCTGGACGCATCTGATCCAACACCGATGCGGACCATCGTGTCGGCATCTGCCATGCCAGTCGGATCAATGAGATGCCAGCTCCCCTCGAGATACACTTCGGCCACGGCATGAAAGTCCTGTGGTGTCACATCAGGCGCGTAAACGCTCGCGAACCTGGCCGGTATCGACGATGCGCGCGCTAGTGTCACGAGAACATGTGCGAAGTCGCGGCATACGCCCTGACGTTGAACAAAGCTGTCGAGCGCTGTGGTTTGTGCGTGGCTCGATCCGGGCACATAGCTAAACGCCGACTCGATCCAATCGCGCATCGCGGCAATCCGTGCGCCGCCAGAGAGATCGCCAAACTCGGCGTCCACGAAGGCTTGGAACTCGTCTGATGGGCAATAGCGGGACGGCATCAAATGCTTGATCGTCTCTCCGGGCAAAAGATGGAGGGGCGTTTGGGACAGTGCCGATATATCCAAGGCAGGACGGTCAACGATAATTTCTGCGATGTAAGTGCAGCTAAAATCCCCTTCGGCGTGAATCCAAATCCGCTCTCCTAGGCCATCATCAGCGGCGACCCGTGAAAAATGCGCAACGTCTGATGTCCAAATCTCGGCCGAACGCACTCGCTGATCCGCAAGATCGGCAGCTTCGATCTGAAGCAAAAGGTCCATCGGCGCGGAGAGCCGATAATGGAGTTTGACGTTAAGTTTCAGGATCATGTTCGAACTCCTTAAGGGTATTAATCTGGCGGGCTGAACCGCCCCGACTATATCAGAGACTGGTTTACTTGAGTCAGGCAGAAATGCCTGACAGGGTTAAATTATCATAATACCGCTTTTCAAACTTAAAAGGTGAGACATAACCAATTGCACTATGCAGTCGGGCTTTATTAAACCTGAGAAGCCTCAAAAATCGATTCATTATCGATCTAGCTTTGCAAGACGAGAGCTGTGCTCGAAGTGCCACCCATTCAAGAATTACCAGTTCAACATCGTTCATCCCATGCCACTGCTCTTTTAGGTACTCAATCACCTCCGACTTATATAGCCCGTTGGCGGTTTTGGCCAAGGCATTATCGTATGAGTCACCTGTTGTGCCAACGCAAGCAATAATGCCGCAATCAGTCATTTCATCCGTATAGCGAATGGATAGATACTGAACGCCGCAATTGCTATTATAAATCACATCTTTGGGCTTGTTTCTGGTAAATAAAAATTGCCATACTCAGTTAACCAAGTATAAAGCCACCTAAACCATCCTATTAATTAGGCAGTTTTGGCGGCTTTTTTGGTTTTGGCAGAGGTGTTTTTGCATCGCCAGTTGCTTTGTTATCCGAATCTACATGACGTGATTCTTTACCGATATCATTGTTAGCCTCATAATCACGGTCGCTGAGTGTATGGTCCGCTTGATTGTACTGAATATCGTCAGTATAGGGCACACTATTGAGCTCTTCATCCATCAAACCATCGTCAAGGTCTACAGTCGTGTGAGAAGGGGCGTGAGCTTGTGCATGATCGCCCTCAGGTTGATTGTCATAGTATATATCGGTGTTTGTTTGAGGATGCTGGGCATTAGCTTGCTTAGACTCAGGTAAAATTCTGACATCAGACAAGCGTCGTACCACATAATTACTTGGTAATGTCTTGCCATTTTTTTGCGCTG
Organism: Psychrobacter sp. NZS113; assembly: GCF_015864825.1. GTDB lineage: Bacteria > Pseudomonadota > Gammaproteobacteria > Pseudomonadales > Moraxellaceae > Psychrobacter. Next base: position 399,321 of record NZ_JADYWL010000002.1, on the reverse strand, counting down.
AGGTATCGTCAAATATCATATGCCCTTGGCTGTCGATACGTGCATACTTCATTGGTTTGTCACGTGGCCAGAAAAAGTCGGAAGGATGGCTAATAATATGACCAAACACCAACTTAGTTAGGCGGCTCCATTCGAAGAAACGAACCTCTTTTGAGCGTAATGCGACAAACAGTGCTAATGAAAAACTGACCATTAAGTTGACGATACCAATAAGCGCCACGCCCAGAATAGAGACTAAGATAACACTCCAACTTATCTCATCGGCAGAGCTATTAAACAACCCATGTGCCAAGTTCGCCGAGGCAAACGCAATATGGCGAATATCAATTGGCAAGCCAAAGATAAAGCCAATCGTCGCGGTACTACCTAAGAACACACCGAATAAAAAGTTACCCATGATGGCACCCAAATTGGCTTCTATGAAGCCGCCAAGGCGCTGAAGCCATGATTTCGGTAGTATATACATGAGTAATTTATGGCGTTGGATACGTGCACCTATATTATTGTATACCGCTAAATTGTCGTAATAACCAGCAATCAGACCCGACAAAAATAAGTACACACCAGCAATCGCAGCATGGGGCAATGCCAATGAGTGAAAGGGATCTAGGTCATGGAGTAGGTGACCCGCTTTTTCGGAGTCAATCATCGGCATACCCGTATATTGTAGCCATGCAAAAGAGATGATGAGAGCAACAGGTATTGCTAGCATCACATTACCCATTATGGCAACGAACTGAGTACGTAAAATATCGACGACCAACTCTGATAACTTGGTCAGCTGATGGGACTTTTTACCAGAGCTATCAGATATGGTAGAGGCGATAGCTGCCGCAGTCATGGCTGGCTGCTTAGTAGCAACGGTACCGCGGATGACATGGATGAAGACAAAACCCAAACCATAAATCATACTGTTAACGAATGCTCGACCTATCGGAGCCAGTGCCAATTGATAAGCCAATATTTTGATCGTGGCCATAAAAGCAATAATAAAGCCACCAATAGAGGCTTTTTTGAACATCTTTCGATAGCCAGCCTTATCCGTGCTGATGTAATGCTCACCAACCCGGCTCGCATTTTCCGTGACTTTACGTGAGAGTAGTTTGGTATTGTTATCAATCAGGTAACCAATACTATAGCGACGATTGGCAGTCGTAATCAGTGTTTGAATCAGATCAATCACGGCACGATCGCGCTTGTGATCATCATCTGTAACCAGCTCCGTTAAGATGCGCATGCGTTGCAAGCTTTGGTCTAAGCGCAGCATCATATTCGTCAATCGAATCGAGATACCAGTTTTGTAGATACGTTTGCGTACGGTAGCAACGATATCCTCACACTGCTCAATCATCACCAGTAAGGGTGCTGGGTCGACTGCTTGTTCTGGGGTGATGTCCGTTAGAGTGTCAAGCTCATGCGCTTTTCTGTATTCATTGACAAAGAGTACCGCTTCTTGGTTTTGAGCCACAAAAGACGCTGAGTAATTCAACATCTGCGGGTACGAATCCATCAAATCAGGATGTAATCCGATACCACTGATGCGATAAGATAAGATAATAATCGCATTCAAAATACTGTTTTTTACGGTGGCGACTAAGTCTAAATGCTTCTCTTCTACCTTAAGCAGCTCTATCAACGTATCCCATTTACCTTTTTCGATATTGGCAAGCCAGCGTTCATCAGACTTTTTATCAAACAAGTAGCCAACCAGCTCAACGACAGAGTCTTCTTGCGGTAGTATCGGTAAAAAACGATGACCAACCAAACGGCGTAAGCTGTTAAAAAATCCTTGGTCTGACATGATGCCAGTGTCGGTATACAGAGCAATTTGACGGTATTGGATAATTATCTTTAGGACGAAGCTAGAGAGTCCATCAGCATATTCTGGATGCTGACGAAGAATATCAATAAGTGATTGAATATTTGCGTTGGCGAGGGCAGGCTCTTTATCGTTCACCCGCAGCTCGTCTATTAAACGCTTTAGTACCGCGTTATCGGGTACATCACTTAAGGCAGTAATCTGCTGTAAAATGTGTTTCATTTCTGACACGTCATACCCTTTGTTATGATTATTTTGGTAATTTCTGCTGTGTAATGGGTCACAATAAGCGTTTTTCTAAAAATATGACAATCTCTTTATTTGGTTAAAATAACGCTTTATTGTACGTCATTTTAATCTTAACCATTCATTGATAGTCACTTATTTTGTTAGCAATTATGATGAGAATCATTTTGGCACAAAAAAGGACAGCTCAACGTGGCTGTCCTTTTTTAAGAGTGTTTTATACGATAATTACTTAGCTAGCAGGTACATTAAAGTAATCAAGATCAAAGTTCATCATCGGGTCACTACCAGCTTGTACCATCTGCGCATGCGACTCGATACGTGGCAATATACGACCGACAAAATAATCAGCAAGCTTGGCTTTGTTGGTATAAAAATCACCTTCTTTACCATTGGCTGCTTCGACCATCAGTGCAAACATGTACGAATATGCTAGATAACCAAAGGCATGCATATAATCAACGGCACAGCCATTGACTTCATTTTTACGCTCGCCAATATTGCCAAGCACAGTCTGAGTCAATGCTTCGATCGTATCTGCAGCATCTAATGTCGCTTGTTTGATACCATGATCTGCTTTCATATTACCGATAAAGTCACGAATTTCACCCAAGAAATGTGTGACATATTTGCCGTTATTACGGGCGACTTTACGGCCTAATAAGTCAAGCGCTTGAATACCGTTGGTGCCCTCATAAATCTGTGCAATACGGGTATCACGTACGATTTGCTCCATACCCCATTCGCGGATATAACCATGACCACCAAATACTTGCTGGCAATCAATCGTGGCTTCTAACGCTTTGTCGGTCAAAAATGCTTTAGCCACTGGCGTGAGTAGGGCAACACGGGCAGAAGCCGCTTTTGCCAACTCAGGATCTGTACTAAATTTCTCTTCATCAAGATTTTTTGCAACGTACATGGCAAAACAACGAGAGGCTTCAGTATTGGCTTTAGCATTCAATAGCATGCGACGCACGTCAGCATGATGAATGATAGCATCAGCAGGTTTTTCTGGGCTTTGGAGTTGCGTATCGCTACGACCCTGACCACGATCGTTGGCGTATAAAGCGGCATTTTGATAAGCAAGCTCAGAACCACCAAGGCCTTGTAGGCCCATCGTGACACGCTCATAGTTCATCATAATGAACATTGAAGACAGGCCTGTGTTTTCTGCACCAACCATCCAACCTTTAGCATTGTCAAAGTTCATGACACAAGTGGCTGAGGCTTTGATGCCCATTTTGTGTTCGATAGAACCCACTGCCAATGTGTTGCGCTCGCCTAGGCTACCATCTTCATTGACCAAGAATTTTGGTACCACAAACAGGGAGATACCTTTCGAACCTTCTGGTGCATTAGGTGTTTTTGCCAATACCAAGTGAATGATGTTGTCAGTCAGATCGTGCTCACCACCAGTGATAAAGATTTTGGTGCCAGAGATATCAAAGCTACCATCGTCATTAGGCACAGCTTTGGTCTTGATGATACCCAAATCCGTACCAGCATGCGGCTCGGTCAAGCACATGGTGCCAGCCCATTCGCCGTTATACATTTTTTCTAAGTAGGTTTGTTTTTGCTCTTCTGACGCTGCTGCATTAAGGCAAAGCGTCGCACCGACTGTCAGATTTGGATACAGTGCAAACGATTGGTTTGCAGTGAAGACCATTTCTTCAGTCAACATAGTGACCATTTTTGGAAAGCCTTGACCGCCGTATTCAGCGTTACCACTTAAGCCAACCCAACCTGATTCAGCAAATTGCTTATAAGCTTCTTTAAAACCAGTTGGGGTAGTGACGACACCATCACCTTGAAAGGTTGCGCCTTCTTCATCACCACTGCGGTTGATAGGCAATAGAATGTTTTTTGACAGTTTTGCCATTTCTTCTAAAATCATATCGACAGTTTCTATGTCAACATGAGCCAAATTTTCGTTATTTTGCCAAAATTTAGGCGCATTAAACACATCATTTAAGATAAAGCGCATGTCATTAAGAGGGGCATTATAGACAGCCATAAACATTCCTTTGGTTCAAATGAGTAGAGTTAAGAGTATTAAAGTTATAGGTTGTTTTTCTAATGTAACCTGAGCGATTAATAATTAAAGTTTAACAAATAAGCTTGCGCGCGGGTGTATTTCTTCGTGAATCGTGCGTGCACCAAAAGTACTTACGACTATATTGATAATAAAAATACGAAAGTTGTGAATAGTAATTAAGCTATTGTCGTTGGTTTAGAGATAATTTAGATAAAGAGCAGGCGAGGATTAATATAAGAGGTAATAGGTTGAGCAAGCCCGACATTATATTTAATTGGTATCAGCCAGACAATAATAAGAAAATCGGCAACATACCTGAGTATGTTGCCGATAGAATGACGTTAGCTAGATTAACTTGCAATCATTTAATGTATTAAAGACTCGTTAAATGATTGCATCAAACAGTCAATTAAAAAGCAAATTGATCGACGTCCATGCTCATGTATGGCTCAACACCAGTGCTGATACGCTGTACATGAGTGGTGGTACGTGGCAATAATTTAGCAAAGTAGAATTGCGCAGTTTTTACTTTAGCATCATAGAACGCGGCTTCGCTTGTACCCTCTGCAATAGCAGTTTGTGCGACTAGTGCCATACGAGCCCATAAGTAAGCTAGTGTGACATATCCACTGAAATACATGTAATCAACCGCTGCACCGCCTACTGCTTCAGGGCTTTCAGTCGCTTGCATGCCGATACGTGCTGTTAGATCACCCCATTCTTTAAGATGCTTGACAAGTGGGCGAATAAATTGACCCATCTCGTCATTTTCTTTGTTCTCTTCACAGAACTGTTGAATGATATTGACAAAGTTGCCAAGTAGTTTGCCTTGTGAACCTAATACTTTACGACCTAGTAAATCAAGTGCTTGGATCTCAGTCGTCCCTTCGTATAGACAAGCGATACGGGTGTCACGGACATTTTGTTCCATACCCCATTCGCTCACAAAACCGTGACCACCATAAATCTGTATACCATGATTGGCGGCTTCTAAACCAGTTTCGGTCAAGAATGCTTTAGCAATTGGTGTCAATAGTGACAGCATTTGGTCAGCAAATTTAAGCTCTTCGCCTTCGCCTTTTGCGACGATATCCGCAAAATGTGAGAGGTAATAAACCAATGCACGACCACCCTCAGCAAAGGCTTTTTCAGTCAATAGCATATTGCGAACCGCTGGATGCACAATGATCGGATCAGCTACTTTTTCTGGTGCTTTAGTACCTGATAAAGAGCGCATGGCCAGACGATCTTTTGCATAGGTTAGTGAACCTTGGAATGCATACTCAGCAGCTGTTAGACCTTGAACAGCAGTACCGATACGGGCAACGTTCATAAAAGTGAACATGCACTGTAGGCCGCGGTTTTCTGGGCCAATTAGGTAACCTGTTGCGCCATCGAAGTTGATGACACAAGTGGCAGAGGCTTTAATACCCATTTTATGCTCGATAGAACCACAAACGACATTGTTGCTTTCACCAACGCTACCATCTTCGTTGACCGTCATTTTAGGGACGATAAACAATGAGATACCTTTTGTGCCAGCAGGTGCGCCTGGCAGACGCGCTAATACAATGTGGATAATGTTGTCAGTTAAATCATGCTCGCCGGCAGAGATAAAGATTTTTTGGCCTGTAATACTATAGCTGCCATCTTCTTTAGGTTCAGCCTTAGTACGGATGATACCCAAATCAGAACCCGCATGCGCTTCAGTAAGGCACATCGTACCTGACCATTCGCCACTGATCATTTTTTCTAGATAGGTTTGTTTTTGTGCATCAGTACCATGGTGTTCGATGGTTTGAATAGCACCATGTGATAGGCCAGGGTACATAGAGAATGACCAGTTGGCAGTACCAACCATTTCATTGATAACCGTTGATAATGAAAAAGGCATGTTTTGACCACCGAACTCTTCTTCGGCAGACAAAGCAGGGAAGCCAAGCTCACAAAACGCTTTATACGCTTCTTTAAAACCTTTTGGCGTGGTAACAACGCCATTATCAAAATGACAACCTTCAGCATCACCGCTTTGGTTCAATGGCGATAGCTCATTTTCAGCGAAGCTTGCAGCCATTTCGAACAGGCTGTCCATCAATTCACGGTCAGCTTCCTGAAACGCAGGTAAAGTTTTATAGTGGCTTTCGCTATCAAGTAACTCATGCATTACGAATTGAATATCACGTAAGGGCGCTTTATATTGCATAACTTCCTGTCCTTTTTGGAATATAATCAATAATCGTCAAGAGTAGGTAGGTCGCTGCACTATTAGATAGCGCAAAAGTCCTGATCACTTTAATCTGAACAGCCTAAATAAATGCTGGGCTGTAATACAGATTGACTAAGTTATCGATTACATAAAATCGTATTGAAAAGAGTGGTGATTGTTAGAGTCGACTTGAGGCTGAATAAGACCTAACAAATTCACTATAAAAGATAGGCTTTCACAGATGATTATACAAGTTTGGTGACAGGACTGATAAGTCATGAACCTGCCTTGCATCCGTTATGCAATCGCAGCTAGGCGTTCAAGATAAAGATGAATAACCACATGAAAGTATTGGTTATACTGGATAAAAAACTTTCAATCAGTTTGGGTTATGCCACACCGTGCTGCTGAATCAACATATTGGTTGCAGCCTCAGCTGGCACGGGTCTGCTCAGCCAATAGCCTTGACCTTGCTTGCATCCCATGGCAAATAGCACGTCACGCTGCTCCTCGGTTTCGATACCTTCAGCGATAACCTGCATATTAAGGGCATTGCCCAAATCTAAGATAGCCTTGACAATCGCATGTTGGGTAGGATTGTTTTCGATATTAGAGATAAAGCTTTTGTCGATTTTAATAAAATCAAACGGATACTCTTGTAAGTAACTTAACGAGGCATAACCGGTGCCAAAGTCATCTAGGGCCAGACAGATCCCCAATTCTTTTAGTAACTCCAGTTGTTTTTTAACGTTACTATGGCGCTGAATGAGAGAAGATTCAGTCACTTCAATATGCAACTGATGAGCAGAAATATCGTGCTGTGTAAGGAGGCTGCTTACCATCTCAGAAAAATTAGGATGGCTAAATTCCGCGGCGTCAGCATTGATACAGATATGTTGAAGAAAGCCTTGCTTTTGCCAAACCGACAGCTGCTTGGCAATTTGGATAGCCATTTGTGAGAATAGCTCAAATGATAGCTTATGGGTGATAATGGCATCGATAAAGTGTACTGGGCTTAACAGTCCACGAGTCGGATGTTGCCAGCGTACTAGGGCTTCAAAGCCAGTGATAGTGCCCGTTGCTAATTCAAATTTTGGCTGATAATAAGGAATAAATTGACCTTCAGAGGCAGCGGCTCTGAGTTCAGCCTCTAACTGCCAACTATCAGTGGTGGCCTCATCAATAGCGGTGTCATACCAACAAATATCGTCACCACCTTGACTCTTGACATAATGTAGCGCTTTTTCGGCGTTGGTCAGTAGTCCTGTTAATCCTTCACCATCTTTAGGAAAGTAACTAACACCAATGGATACATGACAATATATCTTTGCCTCTGATTTGTCTGGAGAAAAAGGACGTTCACACATTTGCATTAAGCTGTCTAGCTGGTGCCGAATTGTATTAGCATCAGGGCATTCGAATAATAAGGCAAAATCATCACCACCAAAATGGGAAAAACAATGCAAGTTATCGAGTTTGAGCTTTTTGACGCGTTTGACAAAATTGTTAATCAAAGCGTTTATGCCATCAGGACCGAGTAAGCTTGCAAGGCTACGATAACGGTCGATATTTAAACGTACAATAACGACTTCTTGGTAGCTGTCTAATAGTAAGTCACTGACTTGACTCAAAAATACTTTACGGTTTGGCAGGCCTGTCACCTGGTCGTAATTGAGCAAATGTACCAATTGTTTTTTGTCTTTGATGGCAGAAGAGGTATCACGCAGCATACCGACATAGTAAACAGTCTGTTCGATATAGAGTTTGCGATAAGTAATATGACAATCAACGATTTCGCCATAGCGATTGGCCATCGAAAAGTCATTTGTATAAAAACCATTAGTATCTAGGTGGCTAGTGATATCCGCTAAAATATCTCTTTCTTCTTTTGATAAAAATTCTGCCGCGTAGATACCTAGTGGTCGACCAAGTAAAAATGACTCGGTGTAACCAATAGTCATCTCGTAACAAGCATTGACCGATAAATAGCGCAAATTGGCATCTAAGATGAATATAGAGTCATCGAGTTGTTCGCATAACTGTGCTAGCAACTGCTGCTTGTCTGCGATTGGCATGGCGGCGGCATTAGTCATAATTGGACTCACAACGTCAAAGTTGAAGAATAAATAAGGTTAGATACATGGTATTTTGATAACTAATGACTCAAAGCATGTAAGGTCGCTAATGCAACGACTGGTGCGGTTTCGGTACGTAACACTCTCGTGCCAATTTGCCAAGGATGGAAACCTACATCTGCTGCTTTCAGGCATTCATCGTCGCTGAGCCCGCCCTCAGGGCCAATCAATAGCTCGATATAAGGTGCTGACTGCTTTAGCGTGACTGTCAACAACTCCGGCACCGCAGGCTGTCCTAATGCTGGCACGCTCAACTGCATACGCAAGTCAGCTGGCTGCTGTAGTCGTTGATAGTAAGTATCTTGACTGAGTGCAGTTACTATAGGGCTGATGGCCATTTTTTGGTTGTTATCTACTACCTTAAGTAACCAGTCATTGATAGAGACTGGTGCGAGAATAAGCGGTGGACGATTGAGGCCGCATTGCTCACAGGCGGCAATAGCCACTTGCTGCCAATGTGCCAGTTTTTTCTCCACTTGTGCAGGTTTTAGGTTGACCTCGCCATGATGGCTACTTAGTAATTGAATAGCCGTTACACCCAGCTCGGTTGACTTTTGAATCGCATAATCCATGCGCTCACCGCGACTCATCACCAAACCAATTTTACTGATAAATGGGGCAGTACGATCATCATTTATATGAGCCAATAAAGTCACAGTGGCATGCTTTTTACTAATGGTTTGTAGCGCTACCTGATATTCACCGCCAAACCCATCGAATAAAATACCTTGATCGCCAATGTTTGCGCGTAGCACACGGCACCAGTGATGAACGATGCTTTCTGTGAGGTCGACACTGGTGCCTATAGGTAACGTGCTAAGTTGAGGGTAAGTTGTTTCATCTGCATTATTGATGTCATTGCTAGTAGCATAAAAAAAACGTCGCACGTGGTCTTATTCCTATAATTTGATTGATCGTACTTATTATTAGTTCAATAGAATATCACTTGGGGCAATTAAAGACATTTCTTTTATGAGAATTTTTCTTAATAAAGGCAATTTTTATAAAATAGCAGTATTACACAGTAAAGAAATTTTTAAAAGTTAAATAAGATAATCTGTATTATAACAGCTACAGACGGTCATATTAATGAGCCAAAAATGGCTAAATCTTGCCAACTATCTTCAAATAGTTGGTTAATACCGCGATATTATCTGCGCCTGTTTTTTTGTTTGACGGCAATTTATCTCATTTTATCACCATTTTTGAAGAGAAAACATGCTCTGAAATTTGGACAATAAAAAACTGGCACTCCGAAGAATGCCAGTCATTAAACAAGAAATACGATGATAATTTAAGCAGTCAAGCCTAATGCTTCAACCAGGCGCTTATTAGGTTCAACCTTATTCATACTATAAAAATGCATGGCAGGTACACCTTCGCTAATGAGGCGCTCACATAAGCGATACACCACATCAAAGCCAAATTCACGGATGGCCTTGCTATCATCACCAAAATCCGCTAGTTGCTTGCGCACATAACGTGGAATATCAGCGCCACAGCTATCAGCAAATCGCACCAGATTGCTAGAATTGGTAATTGGCATGATGCCAGCGACCAATGGCTTAGCAACCGTATCAACACCACGCTTCTCTAACGTATCGCGCAAGTATAGATAACTATCAGCATTATAGAAGAACTGTGTAATCGCTGCATCTGCACCCGCTTGGAATTTGTTGACCAAATTGTCAATATCAAAATCAAAGCTACGCGCTTGTGGGTGCATTTCAGGATAGGCAGCTACTTCAATGCGAAAATGATCGCCTGAATGTTCACGGATAAACTTGACTAAGTCTAACGCAAACGGTAGCTCACCCATACCAACTTGACCTGACGGTAAGTCACCACGAAGCGCGACAATACGATTGATGCCTAAACTTTTGTAATGCGTCAATAGTTCAGCGATTTCACTTTTGTCATCACCAATGCAGGACATATGAGGAGCCACACCAGTGTCACCACGTGTACATAATGCTTGCACAATATCCAAGGTGCGACTGCGGGTGGAACCACCAGCGCCGTAAGTCACCGAAAAATAACTCGGTGACAGCTTGTTCAGCTCATCATAAGTACTCAGTAGCTTTTCGTGTCCCTGCTCAGTTTTTGCAGGGAAAAACTCAAAAGAGAACGCAGGCTTACTCACAGTCTGGCTCCTTTTAGTATTTATAAGCGTCAGGCTTGAATGGGCCTTCGACTGATACACCTAAGTATTCAGCTTGCTTTTCAGTCAGCTTGGTTAAAGTACCGTTGAAGCCTGCAACCATCGCAGCGGCTACTTCTTCGTCTAATTTCTTAGGTAATACTTTTACGTATAAGTTATCAGTACGCTTGTCTGCTGGTAGCTCAGCGAACTTTTCTTCGAACAAATACATTTGAGCCAATACTTGGTTGGCAAATGAGCCGTCCATCACACGTGATGGGTGACCAGTCGCATTACCTAGGTTCACTAGACGACCTTCAGCAAGCAAGATCAAATAATCGTTCTCATCGTCTGAGCGGAAGATTTGATGTACTTGTGGCTTGATCTCAACCCAGCGCCAGTTGTCACGCATGAATTGGGTGTCAATTTCAGTATCAAAGTGACCAATGTTACAAACAACTGCACCAGGCTTAAGTGCTGCTAGCATATGTCTGTCACATACATGGTAGTTACCAGTCGTGGTCACAATCATGTCGGTATCTTCTAGCAGACGCGTGTTGATACTTGAAGCGCCGCCAGTGTTATCGCCATTGATGTAAGGTGACAATACTTCAAAGCCATCCATACAAGCCTGCATGGCACAGATAGGATCGACTTCTGATACACGTACGATCATGCCTTCTTGACGTAAGCTTTGCGTAGAGCCTTTACCTACATCGCCATAACCGATAACCAAAGCGCGGCGACCAGCAAGGAACATATCGGTAGCGCGTTTGATAGCATCGTTTAAGCTATGGCGGCAGCCGTACTTGTTGTCGTTTTTAGACTTAGTAACAGCGTCGTTGACGTTGATTGCTGGTACTTTAAGCGTACCTTTGCTTAACATCTCAACTAAGCGATGTACACCAGTGGTAGTCTCTTCTGAGATGCCATGGATATTATCAAGAAGCTCAGCATAGTCATTATGAATAAGAGCGGTCAAATCACCACCATCATCCAAAATTAGGTTGGCATCCCAAAGCTGACCTGATGCTTCGCCGCCAACGTGAACTTGCTGACGCAAGCACCATTCGTACTCTTCTTCTGTTTCGCCTTTCCAAGCATAAACAGAGATACCAGCAGCAGCAATTGCAGCAGCAGCATGATCTTGAGTTGAGAAGATGTTACATGATGTCCAGCGTACTTCAGCACCTAGCGCGACTAATGTCTCGATAAGTACGGCAGTTTGGATGGTCATGTGGATACAGCCAGCGATTTTTGCGCCTTTAAGCGGTTGATCGGCTTCGTAGCGACGACGCAAACCCATAAGGGCAGGCATTTCGGCTTCAGCAAGGGTGATTTCACGGCGGCCGTAATCAGCAAGGCTGATGTCAGCGACTTTATAGTCAGTGAAAGAGGGATCGATCGTATGGGCAGATGGGGTGTTAGACACTGCGTCCATAATATGCTCCTATCAGTGGTTAATTTATGATAAAAAGAATAAAAACGCAGGTGCCGTTGTTTGCGCTGTGAGTGACCAAAAATAGGACACTCGACAGTTAACCGAGCCTAACATAACCTATGATTTGCATGATTTTAGCTTTCAATGCAATATTCGTGGTCATGGCGCAACACCTCTCGGAGGGTGTCATTGTAATAGATGATGCTCACATTGTCACCCATAAAAAAGACCATCAATCGATGGTCTCTTGTAATAACAGAACGAACAACTCTAGTACCAGTTATAAGTTAATGAAGTGAAGAAGTTAGTGCCATCAGTGTCATAACCCGGTAGAGTAATATACTTTTCATTAGTAATATTATTTAAACGTGCAGTCATAGATAGATTGTCAGTGAGTTTATAGTTACCGCTTACATTTAACAAACCATAGCTGTCAACGCGTTGTGAATCGATGTTATCTGTACCACTATAGTAATCACCTACGTACTGATACTCAGCGCGAATATCTAAGCTTGGTAAGCGATAGCCCACATAAATCAGACCTTTGTGCTCAGGGCGAATGGCAAGAAAATTACCATCATTACTTTCGCCACTGTCATCTTTAGCTTGTTGATAATCATAGCTACCACCAAACAAGTAGTTATCAATAGTCCAATCCGAAGTTAATGAAATCCCTTTTATTTTGGCTTTAGCAACGTTTTCAGGAATATAACTAGGCGCGGAAGAAGTGATCAAATCTTCAACATCATTATAGTAGCCTGTCAAGCGCGTAGACTGTAATGGCGTACTGTATTCAACAAAGGCTTCATAGTTATCACTAGTTTCAGGTTCTAACTCTGGATTTGAGTAATTAGGGAAGTATAATTCATTGAAGGTGGGTGCGCGAAATCCTTTTGCATAGCTAGTACCAATACGCCAATCAGGGTTGATATGGTAAGCAGCACCTAAATTATAGGTAGTTTCATCACCGTACTGTGAGTTGTCATCATAGCGTAGGTTTGCTTGGGCATCGAATTGGTTGATATCAAATACATAGCCAAAAAATGCACTGGCTACATCACGATCATCAATTTCATAGGCACTACTGTCTAGGCTTTGATTTAGATATTCGATCCCATAAAAACCTTGACCAATAGAAAGCTGATGTTGACCTACCAAGCTGATTTGATCTTGCTCAGTATCATAATGACTACCATATGTTGGCGTATCCGTTTCATCAATAGAGTGACCGTATTGTAGCTTTACTGATGAGCCTGGCATATAGCGCCAATCAACAAAAGCCTGAGCCGCCCCATTTTCTTGATCTGAAAAAGCATCTACTGCGCCGTTATCAAATTCAGTTGTTGATTTGCTATATATAGCACTAGCACCCACCAGCAATTGCTCACTAATGCGTTGATTTAGAGCAATGCTAAAGTTATCACTCTCAAAGCCGTCATTATCACTGTTATAAATCGAATACTGATTATCAGGTTCAGGTAACGTTGCGTTAAAGCCGTCTGTTTCATTATGGCTGACTGACAAGCTTAGTGTGGTGCCAGTAGTATTGGCAAACTGTGCGCTAGCACCGTATAAGTATTGATCATTTGAGCCGATACCAGCGGTAACTGACATACTGCTTTGATCTATATTACTACCTTTGGTAAATATTTGAATCACACCGCCCATCGCATCTGCACCATAAATACTAGAGCCCGATGCACCATATAAAATTTCGATACGATCAATTTGGTCGGCAGGCAATAAGTTAAGTGCTGCGCCACCATTACTAACTGAGCTATAGCGTATGCCATCAATCAATACTAAGATTTGTTTGCTATCGTAACCGCGCATATAAAAGTTTGAGGTGGTACCCATGCCACCGTTAGTATAATGACTGATTCCAGGCTGTTGTTTTAATACTTCAAAGGCACTTTGCCCTTGATAATGTTTTAGCTCTTCACTATCGACCACGCGTGTCTGCGCAATAACATTACTAGCCTTAGTCGGTGTACGCGTTGCTGTTACTACAATTTCATCGAGCTCAACTTCTGGTACTTCATTGTTGCTTACGTCAGTCGCTGCTGTTGCATTTAAAGAAAATACGCCAAGTGCGCTTAGAACACACAAGCGAAGATAGGCAGTCGAAGAAGAACGTGGTAAAAACATAGTCAATTCCAGAGTAATCATATTGAGGAGTACAGAAATAAAAAATAACCATTTTGACGCTAATATGGTTAAAAATTACAAAAAGCAATAAGTTAGCAAAACTATGCTTATTATCTATAAAAATCACTACTTTATAAACCACTTTAACCTAATGTTTCTTCACGCTAACATGAATAACTTTCATGTTTAGTTGCTAATTATTCATTTTATAGTCTTTTCTGATTGTAAATACGCTAATTTTTATGAGAAATTCAAGATAAATTAGTGAGACATGGCTTGGGCAGTGATCGATATAGATAGCTACAAAAATGCGTAATCAAAAGCACTGCTGTGATAAATAATTGCTATCATAGTCAGAATTTCATTGTTCTCTATTGTACTATCCACAAGCTAAGAGGTTTGTTTTGTCTACTAAGTATCGTCTGATTCCCAGCACCGAGTTATCTTCACCATACTCAATCATTAAAGTACCATTACTCGCGATGGTATTGTTACTTGTGCTGCTGTTGAGTTTGTTATGGCCAACTCATACCTTTGCAGCAGAAGCCAGTTCATTGGGTATTAGTGAGAGTAGCAGTGAAGAGCCAGCAAGATCACCGCGACCGGACTCATTTGGGCGAGATACACCAAGGAATACGGTACAAGGGTTTATCAGCGCCTTGGGTGAAAATGACTACCTGCTGGCGAGTAACTATCTAAATTTATCGAAGTCTGACAATCCAACGACCATCGTACGGCAATTTAAGCAAGCGCTAGATGCAGGTGGCCGTTTTCAGCCGGATTTGCAGCTGAGCAATACGCCTGAGGGTAACCTCACTGATCAGCTGCCACCAGATCAAGAAAATGTGGGTGCGATTAATATTGGTGAAAAAAGTGTGTCACTGATACTCGAAAAAGTGACGTCTGAAAGAGATGAAAAGTATTGGCAGTTTTCAAGCGATACGCTCAGCTCGATACCGGAAGTAATAGAAAATACTGAACCAACTTTGGTATCTCGCTATACCATTGATTCATTGGATGGCAAAAAGCTTTTCGGTTATCAGTTGGCCGATTTGGTAGCGGCACTTACCATGATCGTCAGTAGCTTTATATTGACTTATATCATGGTTTGGCTGTTGTATCATCTATTGAGAATCACTTATCCGCATGTACGCGGTGTGACATTGCCATTACCGGATAAGGTGATACTGCCGCTTTCCGTGGTAATTATGGCACTGATACTGTCTGAGGTGATGGTATACGCTGGCGTGTCGGTGACCTTGCGCGAGCCAGTCAACCGATTTACAGAAATAGCTTCGTGGGTTGCGATAACATGGTTACTACTACGAGTCATCGATGCCATATTCACTCGTGCAGTAAATTTAAGCTATAAGAAAAACTATACTGAGCGAGTCTCCATCTTAGGGCTGCTGCGCAAAGTGGTAAAGGCGTTGCTGCTTATATTTGCTGTGATTGTCATTTTTGGCAATTTGGGTTTTGACCTAACCACAGGTATTGCTGCATTGGGTGTGGGTGGTTTAGCATTGGCACTGGGTGCACAAAAGACCATTGAAAACCTTGTCGGTAGTGTCGTCGTCGTCGCAGATTCGCCAGTACGAATCGGTGACTATTGTAAATTTGGTACTTATGAAGGCACGGTAATTGATATTGGTATCCGCTCATCGCGTGTGCGGACATTGACACGTACGGTTGTGACAGTACCAAATGGCGACTTTTCCTCGATGCAGATTGAAAACTTTACGTCTCGTGATATGTTTCGTTTTTTTCATCATTTATATTTGAAGCGTACTGCTGATCTTGATGTGATTTTCAAAATGGTAAATGACTTAGATGAGTTTATAAAAGAGCATGAGCTAACCAATCAAGAGTGGAATCAGGTTAATATTTTAGAGCTGCGTCAAGACTGCTACGTTATTCAGCTACAGGCTTATGTTAACTCTATCAATGTGGTTGAGTTCTATGACAAACAAAATATATTATTTGTTGATATCTTAAAGGAAGTCGCAAAATATAAGGTGGAACATGCATTGCCGACTCAGCAGCTTATCGTTGATCAAGCCGAGCTAGAGCTTCACATTGATAATGAGGATCAAAACCATAATCAAGAAAATAATGCCATTGAGACATTAAAAGAGGTATCAATTAGCAAGGATAGTGATATTGGCGATGACAGTTCTGATGAGCATACTGCTGTGGATCTAAATAAAGACAGTGACAGCACTAAGAGCGATGCAGCCGACCATCAAAAAAAGAAGGCGGCAGTAAAAAGCAAGAGAGGCCACACATTCAAAGGACTCATACATAAAAGCCATGTATTAAAGAAAAGTAAATTTAAGCATGTCAAAAAAAGACATAGCTTTTCTATATGGAACCAATTCTAGACTAGAAATTAAAGGGGTGTTGGTAAGGGTTTTACATATAGAGGTCGTTATCAATATGATATTTAAACGATGGTATTACTCACTTCTTTTAACACTAGTGCTTTATAGAGGCACTGCAGTTTTATTGCGTAATGCACCGTAATACGACCATAGCAATAGGCTGGCAGCACTACGGTGCGGTGACCAGTCTTGGGTCAGGTTCTTCAGTTGTTTCGGCGTCGGTCGCTCCGTCAAACCTAACAACTCCATTGCAGCCACTTTGATGGCTAAGTCATCGACAGCGAATACGTCTGCGCGTTTTAAAGAAAACAACAAGTACATCTCAGCTGTCCAGCGACCAATACCAGTGACGGCGGTTAGTGTATTTATGACATCTTCGTCTAACATAGTTTCTAATGCAGTAAAGTCTATATCGTGCTCGACCAATGAGCGAATATAACGAGTTTTTTGTTTAGACAGTCCTTGTGCTCGCAAAGTCTCGTCCGTTGCCTCAATGATTGCATTCGGTGTCGTCAAGCCTGCATCAACCAACCGTTGCCAAATGCTGGCTGCGGCAGCGACAGATAACTGCTGACCAACCATTGCTCTCATCAGCTGCTCAAACCCACCTGTATTGTGTCTAAGACTTGGCGTACCAACTTGCTTATGGACAGGCTCAAATCGTGGTTCGATAGCAATCAAAGCAGTGATATGCTCATTTAATGCTTCACGATTTTCGATCGTTTGTATACTCATGATAAGTTCACTTTAATAAAGAATGTGCATGAAAGTAATATGTATGTCTACAGCTTGCGACCATAGAAATAGACAATTTATTTATATAAAAAAGGACTGCTATTTGCAGTCCTTTTTATTTCTAATAATGAGCTAACAGTAATAATTACTCGCCATCTGCTTTAGGTTTTTTGAGTAATACCAACACCGCACCATTGCCGCCATCTTTAGGCGGAGCAGAGCAGAAAGCTAGTACTTCTGGTAATTGACGTAACCAACCGTTCACACACGTCTTTAGAATGGCCTCAGAACCTTTGCCATGAACTATTTTTACCATAGTCTCATTTTTTTGTTTCGCTTGACTCAGTAATTGCGTCATGGCGTCGCGAGCTTCTTCTATCGTACAACCATGAATATCTACGGCATCATACCAACGTAGCTTGCCTTTCTTAAGTTGATCAAAGATTTTGTTTTGCAAAGTTGGCTGTTTATACGATAAAAATGCTTCAGCAGCCACAGGATTGAGCAGTGCTTGCATATCTGACAAGCCTGCACCCAAGTCACTGGCTTCACTACCTTGAGCAGCCGCACGTTTAGACAGTGTGGTCGCATCAGGTTTGCCCGCTTTTGCTGCATTGGCAGGTGAGCGGACGTTTTTATCTTCAAGCTGATTGACACCATGCATGGCTTGCATAAACAGCACTTTATCATCATCAACATGTTCGCTGTTCATTTGCTTGACAGTCTTATTTACTTGTTTTTGTGTGGGTAATGACACAGGTTCAGTTGGCTTTTGATCCTCACCTTCAGGTGACGTGGTATCACGACCTTTGCTTAGTTGGCCTTTTAGCTCTTTAAGTTGGTCTTGCATTTCTTTTGAAAACAGAGAATTTGACATAAAAGTTAATGTATCGTTGGTTGATGAATGAATGACTTAATAGTCTATATCGTCGCTGGTTTTATACTAATATAAGCTTACGAGTCGTATCGCAGCCTAAGCTATTTTAGCTACTTTACTCGTCTGCTGCGACGCCCGCAAGTAAGGATTGTAACGCTTGTCCAGGATGATCGGTTTTCATAAACTGCTCACCGATTAAAAAGTGCTGAATATCATGACTTAACATCAGACGAATATCATCACTGCTATGAATGCCACTTTCGGTAACGATAAGCGGTTTAAGGGTTGTGTTGTCTACCGCTAATGCTTCGATTAAAATATTTTTTAGATCTAGTGTGGTTTGCAGATCGACGTCAAAAGTATTTAAGTCGCGATTATTAATGCCATAGATATTGTGTGCTGAGCGTGGCAATGTTAGGGCGCGCTCAAGCTCAGATTTGGTATGTATTTCTATCAACACATCCATACCTAGCTCGATACTCAGTGCATGTAGCTCGTGTACTTGCGTGTCATCAAGGCAAGCCATGATGAGTAGTATACAGTCTGCACCCATCAGATAAGATTGATAGATTTGGTATACATCTACCATAAAGTCTTTGCGCAATATCGGTAGGCTTGTGGCATTAGTCGCTTGAAGAAGATAGCTGTCATCGCCTTGAAAATAATCACGATCAGTCAATACTGATAAACAGCTGGCACCAGCTTGCTCATATTGCTGGGCAAATAACGCTGGTGCAAAGTTATGATTGATAATGCCTTTAGACGGTGATGCTTTTTTGATTTCAGCAATGATACCAATGTCAGCCGTACGTAAAGCCGCAGCAAAACCTCGGCGTGGTTTATTATCAGCTGTGACTTGCGCTTTTAAATCCTCAAGAGAAAGAATCTCACGCGCGGCTTTCACTTCTTCTATTTTGGTTGCGACAATGCGCTGCAATACTGAAGGTATGTCTGAGTGAGTTGTGGTCATACGGGTATCCAAATAATATTAAATGTAAATATAGTCAAAGAATTACTAAACGGCTACGGCGTTACCCTTCCTAGATGTACGACTTGTACAATCTGCAGTCGGCGGCCTTGTATCCGTTTTAGACTTCTTTGACTATAGGCAGTGGTGGCAAAGTTTGCATCATATGAGTGCTTATAAGTTAACCCTGAGCCACTAATTGCTGTGTGTAGTTGGCCAGAGACTCAAGCTTGAGCAGTGCATCACCATTTTGGATGGCTTTTTGCGCTCGGCTCACACCATTGGCGTAGTTGCTGGCAAGTCCTGCCGTATATATTGCCGCACCTGCATTTAGTGCAATCATATCACGCGCTTTGAGTACAGAGCGGTCATGAGTGTCGGCTCCAGATAATGCCGCACGAATCAGTTCCAGACTTTGCGCTGGAGAGTCGACATCGAGACCGATCAGTGTCTGCGATTCAATGCCAGCATCTTCTGGCATCATCTCATAAACAGATATTTCGCCATCTTTTAACTCAGCGACAGTAGTGGAGGTGGCAAGGCTGATCTCATCTAAACCATCTTTTGCACCCACGACCATCACATGACGGGCGCCCAAGTTTTTCATGACTTTGGCGATAGGCTCACACAGTTGGGCAGTGAAAACACCAATGACCAGATTGGGCGTGCCAGCAGGATTGGTTAATGGCCCTAAGATATTGAAAATCGTACGCGCTTTGAGTTCGCGGCGCACGGGTATGGCATAGCGCATGGCACTGTGATGATTGGGTGCGAACAGAAAGCCGATACCTTGGTTTTCGATACAGTCTTTTGCTTGTGCAGGTGTGAGCGCCAAACTAATACCCGCTTGCTCCAATAAATCTGAGCTACCCGATTTGCTAGACACGCCGCGGTTGCCGTGTTTGGCAACTTGCGCGCCAGCCGCTGCTGCCACAAGAGCAGAGGCGGTAGACACATTGAATAAATTAGCGCCATCGCCACCAGTGCCGACGATATCGACCAGATAATCACAGTTCTTTGGTTCGATATTAGAAGCCAAGGCACGCATGGCACTGGCCGATGCAGTAATCTCATCGATTGATTCACCTTTCATACGTAAGCCAGTCAAAATAGCGCCCATCATGGCATCACTACATCTGCCTTGCATGATGATCAGCATCACTTGATACATCTCATCGAAGGTCAAATCAATGTGTTGAAAAATTCTTTCTAACGATGCCGTCAATAATTTATGAATATCTACATCGGACATTTTAGTAATATTATCTGGCGTGTGATTGCCCTCTATTTTTGTTGTACTCATTATATTCTCGCTTAATATTTTTATATGTTTATTTTGATTAAATTGGGTTCTACTTTAATGCAGGTCGCTTATATTTAGTCGCTAATTAACCAACTTGTGGTAACTCGTTCGAGGCTAGCACTGCCAAATTATGTGTTTGCAAAAAGTTATTGAGCAGCTGATAACCTGCCTCGCTCAAAATAGACTCAGGATGGAATTGCACCCCTTCAATGGCAAAAGTTTTGTGGCGGATACCCATAATTTCCTCAATACTACCATCAGCATACTGTGTCCATGCGGTCAGATCGAGACAATCGGGTAGGCTGCGTTTGCCAATGACGAGCGAGTGGTAGCGAGTGACTTGTGATGGGTTAGGCAATTCAGCAAACACACCTTGACCGTTATGGTAGACGGCCGATAGCCGGCCGTGCATGACTTCACCCGCTTTGACCACTTGACCACCGAATGCTTGTCCAATGGCCTGATGACCCAAGCAAATACCCAATATCGGTATGACACCCTTGAATGTTTCGATCACTGCTAAAGAAATACCAGCCCGATCAGGATCACACGGCCCAGGACCGATGACAATTACATCTGGTGCAAGGGTTTGAATCTGTTCAATGGTGGCCTGATCATTACGCCAGACGGTGATGTCCTGCTGTAATTCACCGAAGTACTGTACGATATTGTACGTAAAGCTGTCGTAATTATCGATCATCAAAATCATTGGGTTTTCAACTTATGGATGTGATTGTATTTTTAGACTTATATTTATCTATAGTGCTTCTTTACTCAAGTGCTTTTTGACTCAAGTGCTTCTGGATTCATACGTTTGTAAGGCGCGGTTATCTTACCATTATTTTGTGGTCTATCAAATGTAGGGTACAGACTATCTAAGTAAGTCATGCGTAAAACTTATTTTACCTTACAATAATTTTGACGCAGTACCTGCGAGGAGAGTTTGGTTATTGGCTTGTTTGATATTTTTAAGTGTCAGATACGCACCAAAATAGAACATAGTTTAATTTGGTGCATTTTTTCGGAACCAAAATAGTGCAAAAACATGATGTATCATGTCTATAAACGAGACATAAGAGACGTATTATTCGTTGACAGGCCATACTTGATAAAGAATAAAGCGTGTCATAGGTAATTGTAATAATTGCTAATTAAGTTGAGAGGTATTGTCTCAGGTATGATTATTTTTATAAGTTGGCACAGCGTTTGCATCACTACTTTCATGATTATTTATGGCTGAAAATTGATTCAAAAATAATTATTAATAAGTGCTGGAAGAATTTACTATTGTGAGTTATATGTTGTTAGAATGAGAAAAAGCATTACAACCATGTCTTGACTAAAGACATTGACAGTGCTGATAATAAGCATAATATTGAAGGCGCTATTTAGTATTAAGAGCACAGCTGATATTTTTGAACCAGTAAATTGCACCAGTCACTTTAAATCGCAATAACGTGATCAACACAACGGAGATTATTTATGTCGAACAAATTATTAGACCTTATCAAATCAACAAATGCTAAATGGGTTGACTTTCGTTTTACCGATACCCGTGGTAAAGAACAACATATCAGCTTTCCTTCACATACCATTGACGAAGAAGTAATGGAAGACGGCAAGATGTTTGATGGTTCATCTATTGCTGGTTGGAAAGGTATTGAAGCCTCAGATATGATCTTGCGCCCAGATCCAGAAACCGCTTTTGTTGACCCGTTCTTTGATTCAGTTACCGTTGTCGTTACTTGTGACATTATCGAGCCATCAACGCTACAAGGCTATGAGCGTGACCCACGCTCTATCGCACGTCGCGCTGAAGAGTACTTAAAGTCTACTGGTATTGGTGATACTGCTTATTTTGGTCCTGAGCCTGAATTCTTTATCTTTGATGACGTGAAGTGGTCAATTGATATGTCTGGTGTTAGCCATAAAATCACTGCTGAAGAAGCAGCATGGTCAACAGGCGAGACGTATGAGTGGGGCAACATGGCGCATCGTCCACGTGTCAAAGGTGGCTATTTCCCAGTACCGCCTATCGATAGTTCACAAGATATGCGTTCAGTGATGTGTGAACGTATCGAAGACATCGTTGGTGCAGGTAGCGTTGAAGTACATCACCATGAAGTAGCGTCTTGCCAGTCTGAAATTGGTGTAGCGTTCAACACGATGGTACGTAAGGCAGATGAAGTGCAACAGCTAAAGTATGTTGTTCATAACGTTGCGCATCAGTTTGGTAAAACGGCCACCTTTATGCCTAAGCCAATCGTTGGTGACAATGGTTCAGGTATGCACGTGCATATGTCTATCTCTAAAGATGGCGTAAACACGTTCTCTGGTGATGAATACGCTGGTTTGTCTGAAACAGCTCTGTTCTTCGTTGGTGGTATCATCAAGCATGCTCGTGCTTTGAACGCAATTACCAACCCATCGACCAACAGCTATAAGCGCCTAGTACCACATTATGAAGCGCCTATTAAACTTGCTTATTCAGCATCTAACCGTTCAGCGTCTATCCGTATTCCACACGTGAGCAGCCCTAAAGCGGTACGTGTTGAAGCCCGTTTCCCTGATCCAACAGCGAACCCATACTTAGCATTTGCTGCATTGTTGATGGCCGGCCTTGACGGTATCCAAAACAAAATGCATCCAGGTGAAGCTGCTGACAAAAACTTGTATGACTTGCCACCAGAAGAAGAAGCACAAATCCCAACGGTTGCAGAGAGCTTAGACGTAGCACTACAAGCATTGCGTGACGATCATGACTTCTTATTAAAAGGTGATGTGTTCACTGAAGACATGCTAGAAGCGTTTATCGCTTTGAAAGAAGAAGAAGTACAACGTCTGAACGTGACTGTACATCCAGTTGAGTTCGATATGTACTACAGCTGCTAATTAGTCGCTAAAGCACTCAGTTATTTTGAGTCAAAAAGACCAGCTAAGTTATTCTTAGCTGGTCTTTTTATGCGCGAAATAATTGGTCAGATGCCATAACTAATTTTCCTTGAAATCATTGCTGATTTAACACCAAAAATATCGCATAATGGTTGTCATAATACTATATTAATAGTGAACACTATAACTGGGTTAACTGATTATGATCTCATTATCAAAACTGATTTTCTCAAAAGGCAATATAGGGCTGTTGACGGCTATGATTATGAGTGCCGCCAGTCTCTACGCCCCTTTGGCAAATGCCTCTGCTATTTACAAAGTCGTTGATGAAAAGACGGGCCAAGTCACCTTTACCGACCGTCCACAGAATTATGAGCAGCAAGAGGATAAACAAGTCAGTCAGACCAGTGTGATGACTAGCAGTGATGCTTTTAGTTCAAGTAACAATAGCAATGCAAGTAGTCAGTCGAGCAGTACGGCACAGACTCCCACCGCAGAGACGACTATTACACCTGATGCTGATAGTCCAAGCAGTTTGGCCGTCACGACCGCAGTCAGTTATCAGCTTACGATCACTGAGCCTAGCGAAGAGCGTGCTTATCGTCGCCCAGCACAAAGTATCGATGTCAAGGTACAAGTAGATCCAGCCTTGCAAGCAGGCGATAACGTGAGTATTTATTTAGATGGTGATGAGATGGCGCAGGGTCTCAGTGCTTCCATCCCAACGCTAGATATTTTACCAGGATCGCACAGTATCACGGCAGTTGTGACCGATAAGGCAGGAGGCACGCTCCAGCAGGTTGAGCGTACCATTTATGTGATTCAGAACAACACCACATTGCAAGATAATAAAAGAAAGGCAGAACAGATTTCAGCCTATCAAAACCTCTCGTTGTATCAAAAATTATTGCTAAAGTTAAGTCAGAGTGATTAAAGCTTGTCTTATTGATGAATAACGATGGCATAAATAACAGCTTAAGAAAAAAGGCAAGCACCCTAATGGCGCTTGCCTTTTTAGTATGAATAGTTCAATTTATAAATGAACCAACTACTAGTATAAGTTGATTTACTTAGTCAGCTCAATCGTACCGTTTGCCGTCACAGAGATTGTAGTGTTGCCAGACTCAAAGCTTTGGCTTGGTACTGACTCAAGTGAGTCTGATTTCATGCTCATGGCGCTATACATCGGACGCGGGTAGTTACTACCTGTATTTAGGTTGACGTTCACCACGCGATAGCCGCGAGCATTCCATGCGCTAGTTAGGTTTTTAGCTTGTTGCTGAAACGCGCGAGAGGCACTGGTCATTAGCTTCTGTTCTAGCGCATCTTTTTTAGCATCTGATACACCAAAGCTGAGATTTTCCATGACAAGCGTTTCTTGTAGATCAGCGATGAGCTGACTGGTCGCGGCAAAGTCAGTACTCTTCAAATCTATATTGGCTTGTCCTGTCCAGCCTATGATTTTATTATCTTTGTCATAACGAGGGTAGGTGCGTTGTTGTCCTGTGCTGACAGTGACGCTAGGATAGCGCTTGGCGATTTTCATGGCATTGTTGATAGAGGTGTTGAGCGTAGTGGCCAATGCTTTTGAGTCTGTTGCCTGTGCTTTTTTGTATAAGCTGGCTCGTACTTCATCATTTTGCACTTCTTCTTTTACTTCTGTTTGAAAAGTAAGCTGGTCGTAGCCAGTTGGTTCTGCATGCGCGCTACCCATCATAGTGGTTAATAGAAGTGCAGAGCCAGTCGTTAGGGCTGCTTTGTTTAGTAGAGTGGTTTTCATTACTATCTCCTCAGTAAGTTATATCAATGATAAAGAGAGAAGCCATCATTAAACGCTATCTCTCTCTATTAAAAGCGGTGCATTTTATTTGTTAGTTGCTATCCATCATGCTCAGCTTTATAGGCTAACATAGCAAAATTCAGATGCAATGCTGTGATAATTTTGTCACCTAAGTTACTGATTTTTTTGCCTTACAAAAACAGTTTTATAATAGGGGTTGTAAAATTAAAAAAATCTTGTATAATTTGCAACTGGTGGCTCCATTGGTAGCCTCGCAACATTGTTCTATGAATCCCGCCAGGACCGGAAGGTAGCAACGGTAATAGTCACGATGTGTGCCGAGGATGTGCTTTTGGAGTCGCTTTTTTTTGCCTAAAATTTGATAATTGGTTCTATAATCAGCCAGAAACGCTAGTATTATGTATTAAGCCCTTCATTGTAAAGGGCTTTTTTTTGCGTTAATTTTATCCATTTTATATTTCGATTTCTTATTCAATTTCTAAACTTCATTGATTAATATGAGTTAAAATACAATGTATTAACTTTTTAGTAACATTAGAGTGTGTTGAATATTCATTGAAAGTCGCTGTCAGTGCGATGGTGGAGTATGCAACAGGCCTTAATATCAATACGAAACGTTTTAGGATTTGATTATGAAGATGTTTGTCTGGCTGTTTATTGCCTTTGTGGTGTTGGTGGTTGTATTTGGGGTATCCATATTTAATAAATTGGTACGCGCCCGTAACCAAGCAAAAAATGGTTTTGCTCAGATCGATGTGCAGCTGAAACGCCGTCATGATTTGATTCCGAATCTCGTTGAGACGGCCAAGCGTTATTTGACGCATGAAGAAGAAACGCTCACTCGCGTCATCAGCGCACGTAACCATGCCCAAAGCTTGCAGGACTCGAGTAAACACCAGCCAGACTCACTGGAACATATGGCCTTATTTGCCAAAGCAGAGAGTATGCTGTCCAAAGCATTGGGACAGTTCTCAGCTGTCGTGGAAGCATATCCTGAGCTAAAAGCAGACAGTATCATTAAAGAGCTGATGGATGAGCTAACCAATACAGAGAATCGAATTGGTTTTGCACGTCAGCACTATAACGATAGTGTGATGTTTTATAATAATGATCGCGAAGTATTCCCCAACAATCTGGTTAGCACTACTTTTGGCTTTCGCCCATTAAGTCAGTTGGTGTTTGAAGATAGAAAAGCGATTGCTCAAGCCCCCGTTGTCAATATGGGCTGATATTCACATGCGTTCGGCTATGTTTAGATAATATAAAATTTAGACCATATAAAGTTTAGGTAAGACAAGTAGATGGATTTTTTTGGTGAACAGCGCACACGTACTCAGCGCAGTCTATTGCTCTATGGGCTGTTTTTTCTCATTGTATTTGCGCATATGGCAGTGGCGCTCGGTGTCATGGCCCTGTTGCTCACGTTATTTACGGGTGGCATTTATTATTGGGCATTAGTCCTGGTCATTATCTGGACATTAGGTAGCTTCGTTGGTGGTAGTTTTTTGGAGTATCGTCGTCTAAAAGCGGGCGGTCGTGCTATTGCTCAGCGCGTAGGGGCTGTTAGGTTGTTTATTGATCATAGCCAAGACGCTTGGGAGCACAGTCAGGGCATTGCTCATCAGCATGAGCCTGTACAAAAGGTTCGCTATAATGCACGTCATATTGCGGTGCGTGATGAGCGTGATTTTCCGCCAGTCTACCGTCGCTATTATGAAATTGCGCAACAGTTGGCCATTGCTTCAGGCTTGAGTATGCCTATTCTGTATGTGCTGCCTGATGAGCAAGGCATCAATGGTTTCGTGGCGGGTCGGCACAGTCAGGATATGGTGTTGGTCGTGACGCAAGGCGCACTGGATAAGCTGTCTGATGAGGCTTTGTACGGGCTCATCGGTCATGAGTATGGTCATATCCTCCATGGCGATGCCACCTTCAATCTGCAGCTGATGGTAGTGTTGGCAGGCTTGCAGATACTATATGACTGGAGCGATCCTATCGGTAATGGCAATTATTTTGATAATGCCGTCAACCAAAACCTCGATCTATCACAAAAGTCCATCGATAATCATGCCCGCAGTACCGAAGCGAAAACCGCAAGCTTTACCACTCATAGTGAGTGGGTGGCGTACTGGCAAAGTCAGTCAAAAAATCAACAATCAACCGCAAAAATTCAGTCGAAATGGCTACAAAATAAACCGGTAGTAGATCGCCAAGCGCCTCGTAGCGTTTGGACATTGTTGTTACATGGGTTGAGTTTTTCGAGCATGGCCAGTGCGCAGCTAATCAAACATAGCTTCAACCGTGAGCGTGAACTGCTTGCCGACGCGACCAGTGTGCAGCTGACGCGCTCTCCTGCGATTATGGAGACACTAAAAGCCATCCACCAAGATTCACTTGGTTCACGCTTGACAGGTATCACTGATATCAATGGACTCAGTCATTTTTTCTTTGCCAGTAGTGGCACAGACCTGGGGGATGTCTCTTGGTTTGCGACTCATCCCAGTTTGTCCGAGCGTATGGGTGCTATCAATGCCAATGCTTACCATAAGTTTGCCGTACAAGTTGCCAAAGAGAAGCGCATCAATCAGCAAAAAATAAAAGAAATATATGAGCAGCGTCGACTCGGGGACGTGGGTAAAGTAAAAACAAATAGCCTAAGTATAGATAAAAAAGAAAATACTGACAAACAATTACCCCACGCAGAACTACTTTCTACTCAAGCATTGAATAATGGAGTAGAGAAAGAAGAGAAAGGGCTAGATTTCGTTGTAGCGCAAGATGTCGTCATTGATGGGCGATTGCAGGTGCAGTCGCAAGATATGGATGTCCATGAACGGTTAAAACCTTGGCAGGCCAAACCTGATAGCGATTTGCCATCGGCAGCGCTGATTAGCATCGATGATATTGAAAAAGTCTCGCTGCCACAGTATGTGCTCAATCACAGTCACCACCCGTTAGGCGCACAGGCCTTGATTGAAGTGGTGATGCTATGCCATCAGGGTCAAGCCCTAGTAACGACAAGCACTTATGACTTGGCTGACATTTGGTACGAAGTTACTACCAATAAAACCGATGATCATCGCCAAGCGCAAATACTACCGCATGCCATCGACCATAAATTGATAGAAACCGTGGCGAGTATCGATCGACGATTAGACAGTGCGCTAATCACAACTGCCATAAAAAATTTGAGTCAGCATAATTTATCCGAAAGTGTGATTGCAGAGCTACGTCTGAAGCATGAGAGCAGCCACAGCAATGAAAGCTATCAGCATTATAGTCAGCAAAAAAAATGTCGTATGATGCTTATGCGCTATCAACAAGGTATCACTGAACTTTTTAACGGCCAGTTAACTGCTGATTTGAGTATAGACTTAGCGGATAAGATGACGGATCAAGGTTTTCTTACGCATAGTATTCAGTCAGAATCAGCTGACGCCAAAAGTGATGCGTCTTGGATGCCTTCTATTTTGTCATTATGGCAAGCGCTGCATTTACAACAGCTGTTACCGGTACTATCTACGGTGCTAAGTGATGAGCCGTCACATGCAAGTAAGTATGAGTCATGGCAGCATACATTGAGAGCTGGTACAAAGGTGATATATGCTCAGCTTGATCCTTCAGGTCAGGTCTTTGCTCGACTGAACGATGTTAAGAGAACGATGCTGATTTTACTGGCATATCGTTTATCAAAAGATGTCAAAGGCCAAATGACATCAGCGCTATATAGTTCAAAGCTTAATAGTTCAAAGCTTGATAGTTCAAAGCTTGATAGTTCAATGCTTGATAGTTCAATGCTTAACTATAACGATGCTAGTGTGGCCCACTATATCGTGGACTTGCGCCGCCATGCACGTTTGATTGATATTGATTTAGCAGCCATTAGCGATGCCAATCTACAGTGGTTGCTGTTGACGGCACAAAACCTCAATAGTATTCAGCTATTGGCCTTGATAGAGACTGTGCCTGTGTGCATAGCCTCTACCGTTAAGTCGTCTGCAATAGGTGACAAACGCAGTGATAATTATCAAGAGAGACAACAGGGCCTCAATCAAATAGATTATAATGATACCACTGGTGAGAGTTACACCTATAATAATTATCAGCAATGGCTGAGTACATTGCATACGGTGATGTTACACGATACGATAGTCAGCCAAGATGAGTATGATTGCCTAATGCTGCTTTCAGAGGGCTGGCTAGGCGTTCGAAAGCTCTTTTGAATACTATGACTGAGTGATGTTACTGAGTGAAGTGTGTAGGCATTGTTTGATACGCATTGGTCTGACTAGAAGTTGCATGATTCAAGTTGTTATTTGACATTTTTTAATACAGATATTCTGTAAACCCATCTTAGATGAGTAGGATAGTAAAGACGTATGAGTGACATTGCAGACCCGCTAATTGTATTGCAACATCGTATGCAGCAGCGTCAAATTTTAGCGATGATGGGTATCAATCAGTGGGTGCAGCCAAGCTCAGCCACCATCAATATGGCAGATATCTCTGCGCCTACTATTTCTGATTCTACAATTGATACGCCTACTCAGGCTGTGTCGTCTGTTACTAACATTGAACAACCAAGTATAGAGCAGCAAAGTAATGCTGCTGTGAGCATCGAGATGTCAAATATAGCATTTGCTGATTCTGTATCAGCGGCCATCGATGATGACGCCACGCGCAACTATTACCATGATACTAATGATGTAGAGTTAGAATCACCTAACGAACAAAGCCCTGTCACTTATAGTTTTGATACCACTACTCCTGATGTGGCAGTTAGACCTCTCGTAGATAACATAGCTCAGCAAACCACTGCTGCTATCGGGCAGAGTCCTATTGCGCATATAAATAATGATGATAGCTTTAAGAAAGTATCCCCATTTGATTTGCAAGGCGGTCGCTATGGTGATTGGGTGGTTTTGGTTGATATCCAAGCACTCAATAATGACAGTCAAAAGCTATGGCAAAATATTACCCAAGCGTTATCCATCACTTGTGAGACCACCTCTTTTCCTATTTGTGAAGGTATGGATACCGCAGAGCTTGCCAATGCCAGTCTTGCTGGATATGTCTTTAAAATTGGTCGCAGTGAAGACATACAAGTGATAGCGTTGACTGAATTGCCTGAAGGGCTTGAGCATCCGACGCTTACGGCTGTGCCCACGTTAGATGAAATGCTCACTGATAGCAGCTTAAAGCGTCAGCTTTGGGATAAATTATCGGGTTAAGCCAGTTGACCATTGGTGTGGTCATAAGTTACTTGTATAAACTATCGGCATAAAAAACAGACATTAGCAAATAAAAACCACTAAAATCAGTTTCACCGTATTTTTGATAGCCTACTTTTACGCTCCAACAAACAACGATGATTTCATCATATTTAGGATAATGACTATGACCACCACATCAACTATCAATACCGTCGCTCCTAACCGTGTGCCTAACTTTTCAGCGGGGCCTGCTACGATACCAACTGCTGTATTATCACGCGCTCAAGATGAGTTGCTTGATTGGCAGGGAAGCGGTATGTCGGTCATGGAAGTAAGTCACCGTAGTAAAGAGTACATTGCTATTACGGAAAAAGCTGAAGCGAAATTGCGTTCGTTGATGGACATTCCAGATAATTATAAAGTACTGTTTTTACAAGGCGGCGCTAGCTTACAGTTTTCAGCGATCCCATTAAATCTATTGAATGGTGGGCGCGCAGACTATCTAACGACAGGTGCTTGGTCAGGCAAGGCCATCAAAGAAGCTGATCGCTATGCCAAACTGGGACTGGGTGAGACTAACGTGGTCGCAACGGGCAAAGAAAGTAACTTTACCGATGTGCCTGACCAAAATGAGTGGCAGTTAAGTGAAGATGCCGCATATTTCCATTATTGCGCTAATGAAACCATTCATGGCTTGCAAATATTTGAGCCGCCAACGGTTGATGCACCGATTATCGTTGATATGTCTTCTTGTATTTTATCACAGCCAATTGACGTCTCTAAGTTTGGGATGATTTATGCGGGTGCACAAAAGAACATTGGTCCCGCAGGTCTGATTATTGTGATTATTCGTGAGGATCTATTAGGGCAGGCGAGTGAGTGGTGTCCGCTGCTAATGAACTACGAGCATCAAGCCGAAAAAGAGTCTATGTCAAACACGCCAGCGACGTATTCTTGGTACTTGGCAGGACTGGTCTTTGATTGGTTAGAAGAGCAAGGCGGGGTGGCTGCTATCGGCAAGATTAATCAGCAAAAAGCAGACTTACTCTATAAAACGATTGATGACAGCGATTTTTATAACAATCCAGTAGCTATCAAACATCGTTCTATTATGAATGTGCCATTTACCTTGGCAGACAGCAGTCTTGATAAAGTGTTTTTAGAAGAGTCAGCCGCGGCAGGCTTGATGAACTTAAAAGGTCACCGTGATGTGGGCGGTATGCGTGCCAGCATCTACAATGCCGTATCACTAGACTGGGTACAGCAACTGGTTGATTTTATGATTGCCTTTGAAAAAAAGCACGCTTAAATCAGCACCAGTTTTAGAAAAAAAGACGCAACTTTATAAGCTGCGTCTTTTTTTTGTCTAAAATCAGCATGTTTGCTTGGTGGATAGATGGGTGGATAGATAAATGGTTTGTAATACTACATACTTTGCATTGCAAACCATTAGGTTAAAAAACTGAAGTTTGTTATGATAAATTTTGTGCAACTTATCATGCTTAGCGAGTTTTCAATTAGCATGCAGTCACTAGTTAAATTCTAAATATATTCATCGGTTTGGCAAAAGGGCTTGTTATAACTTTATTATGATAAAAAACACCATGCTAAAAGCCATAATGCTAATTGCCGCAGTGAGCTGTATACCTGTCAGTATCGCAGCGCCAATCACCACGACTGCGCTTGGTCATAACAGTCCTACCAACTATATTGACGCACCATTCATGCCTTATGCCAATCCAAATGCACCGACAGGCGGCACGCTCTCGCTTGATGCGCGCGGCACTTTTAATGCTGCCAATAAATGGATGACCACTGGTGTGGCAATGGCTGGTACCGACTATCTGTATGATACCCTGATGACTGGCTCATTAAATGAAGCCTTTACGATGTATCCGCAGCTGGCAAGCAAGGTGACGTATGATCCTGACGATACCAGTTGGATTATTTATCATATCAATCCTGCTGCACGATTTTGGGATGGGTCGCCAGTCACTAGCGATGATGTCAAAGCCACTTATGATGCGATATTGAACAAAGGGCCGATGTACATTCGCAGCTATTTAGGTGATATTAAGGACGTTCAAGTTCTGGATAAGCAACGAGTGAAGTTTGTCTTTGCGTCTGATGAGAATAAAGAAATCTTATTAACGGTTGGGCAGTTTCCTATCTTTGCCAAATCCTCTATCGATGCTGATTTTGAGAAGATTAGTCTAACGCCATTGATGGGCAGTGGTCCTTATAAGCTCGGACGTGTAGATGCAGGACGAGCGGTCAGCTATATACGCGATGCCAATTATTGGGGACGTGATTTGATGGTCAATCGTGGTCGTTATAACTTTGATATGATTAAGTTTGTGTATTATCAAAGTGATGAGATTGCGTTTGAAGGGTTTAAATCTGGCCAATATCGATTCCGCCCTGAGAACAAAGCGTCCAATTGGGCAACGGGTTATAATTTCCCCGCAGTAAAAGCGAAGCTAATTAACAAAGAGACGATAAGCAGTCAAAATCCAGTACCTATGCAAGGTCTGGTGATGAATATGCGTCGGCCAATCTTTCAAGATATTCGTGTTCGTCAGGCATTGACGGCAGCTTATGACTTTGAATGGATGAATAAAACCTTATTTCATGGGCAATATGAGCGCTTACAGAGCTTCTTTCATGGCTCTGAGCTTGCCGCAACGGATACGCCTTCGACTGCTGAGATGCAGGTGCTAACTCCTTTGTTATCCATGCTTGAACCAATACAACGTCAGGCGGTATTGGCAGACTGGCAGTTACCTACTACTGATGGTAGCGGTTTTAATCGTCAAGGGCTATTAGAGGCACGTCAGCTATTGCTAGATGCGGGTTTCTATTATGCGGATATGAAGCTGTATCAACCTGATGGACAGCTTGCTCAAATTGAGATTTTGATGACAGGCGAAACCATGGGACGAGTGCTGTTGCCATACATTCGCAACTTGAAGCGTTTAGGGTTTGATACGACCTTGCGTCAAGTCGATGGCCCGCAATATTATGAGCGTATGCGCAATTTTGATTATGATATGGTGGTGGATGTATTTGCGCAGAGCTTATCACCTGGCGCTGAGCAAGCAAGCTTTTGGGGTAGTGCGGCAGCCGATCAAGCGGGTAATAGAAATACAGCTGGTATTAAAAACGTGGCAATCGACGATGTCATAGACAAGTTGGGTCGCGCTAAGAACCGTGAAGAGATTGTGTTATATACCCAAGTGCTTGACCGCTTGTTACGTGCTGGTCATTATTTAGTGCCATTATATGGAAAGTCGGGCACCAATGTCGCCTACTGGAATCAATACCGCCATACTGAAAAACTGCCTACCAATGCTGTCGGCATTGACTACTGGTGGACGGACAAGGCAGCAGAAGATCGTGTTAATACCTATTTAAAACAGTAGCTGTTTGAAATGGTAAAAGCTAACAATTTTGAATGTTAAAGCGTTTCACAAAAACATCTGGTAAAAATTAAGCAACAGAGATAACTATTCGTAAGGATTTACCATGAGTATTCGTATTCACCCGATTAAAGCGTTCAATGACAATTATATCTGGACATTGATTAATGAAAACAATAAGCAAGCGATTGTCATTGATCCAGGTCAGGCTGAGCCTGTCGTTGCCTACCTAGAAGAAAACAATCTAGAACTGACGTCTATTTGGACCACGCATCATCATCATGATCACATCGGCGGCGTCGCAGCGCTACAAGAGTCTTATCCGATGACGCACCTAGTGGCGCATACTGAGCATAATGTGGATGAAGATCAAACCATCAAAGATGGTAGTACGGTAAGTGCATGGGGCTGCTCAGCACAGGTTTGGGATGTGTCTGGTCATACAGCTAGCCATGTGGCCTATATTTTAGATATCGATAGTCGCAAGCATTGCTTTTGTGGTGACACGCTATTTAGTGCAGGGTGCGGCCGCGTCTTCACCGGAACAATCGAGCAATTGCATGACAGCTTTAAGCGTTTGAATGGCTTACCTGCTGAGACGCTACTGTATCCTGCGCATGAATATACGGCCAGCAACTTACGTTTTGGATTATCAATTGAGCCTGCTAATGAGGCAATGCAGCAAGCATTAACACAAGCAGAAGCGCAAACCGCACAGGGTATGCCGACATTACCTGTGACCCTAGAGCATGAGCGTATGGTCAATGTATTCTTACGTACACAAGAGTCAAGTGTGATAGCAGGCGTGAAGGCTAAAGTAAGCATCAACGATGATAAGTCTTTGACTGTATTTGCTGCTTTACGCGAGCTGAAAAATAACTTCTAACTGCGTTCACCGCTCGTTTTCTCTATCGTCATGTTTGTTATGTTAGGAAGCTGCTGTTATGGGTCGTTATATCTTAAAAAGATTACTGTTGATATTACCGACGCTATTTTTAATATTGCTCGCAAACTTTGTCATTGTACAAGCAGCCCCCGGCGGTCCTGTTGAGCAGCAGCTTGCGCTTATTGAACAAGGTGCAAAAGAAAATGCATTAGCTGGTAATATTGGTGCGGGCAGTGCAGGTAGCAATAACAGCACGTATCAAGGTACACGCGGTTTATCTGAAGAGATGGTGGCAGCGATTAATGCGCAATACGGTTTTGACAAATCAGCACCCGAGCGCTTTTGGCTGATGCTAAAGAATTATGCTCAGCTAGATTTTGGTGAGTCATTTTTTAAAGGTCAGACGGTAACCGATCTTATTGTAGAGAAGCTGCCAGTATCAATCTCGCTTGGTCTATGGAGTACGCTGCTGATTTATATGATCGCGATTCCACTAGGGGTCTATAAAGCCATGCATCATGGTTCTGGGATTGATAAAGCAACGGCTATGCTGCTCGCTATCGGTCATGCGATACCCGTCTTTGTATTTGCCGTCATACTACTGGTTTTCTTTGCTGGTGGCAGCTACTGGAATATCTTTCCACTACAAGGGCTAACCTCTGAGAACTTTGACCAACTAAGCGCCCTTGGCAAAGTAAAAGATTACTTTTGGCATTTGGCGTTGCCACTCTTAGCAAGTACGGTTGGCGGGTTTGCTGGCTTGACCTATTTGACCAAATTTAGCTTTTTAGAAGAGTTAGGCAAGCAATACGTGCTTACCGCTCGTGCCAAAGGTTTAGGAGAGCGGCAAGTCTTATACGGGCATGTTTTCCGTAATGCTATGTTGATTATCATTGCCGGCATTCCAGCCGCTATCGTTGGCATTTTCTTTGCTGGTAACTTTCTGATTGAGATTATCTTCAAATTAGATGGCCTAGGCTTGCTCGGGTTTGAAGCCATTCAGCAGCGTGATTACCCCGTGATATTTGGTACGTTATTTATCTTTACCTTGGTGGGTTTGTTATTACAATTAATCAGCGATTTAAGTTATCACCTAATTGATCCCCGTATTGATTTTGAGGGGCGCTAATGTCAAGTCATCCATCACCTTCAACACCCTCATCTGAATCTCCTGTTTCTATGCCAAAAAAACATCGGCTAAATCCTATCTGGCAGGCACGCCTAAACCGTTTTCGCCAAAATCGTCTTGGTGTTATCTCGCTATTTGTTTTTGCGCTGATATTTACCATTTGTATGGCAGCCAATGTGATTGCGAATGACAAACCGTTACTGGTGCAGTATCAAGGTGACTATTACTTCCCTGTCGCAAAGGCTTATCCTGAAACGACTTTTGGTGGTGTGTTCGAAACCGAAACCAATTACAAAGATCCTGCGGTGCAAGCATTGATTGATGAGCAGGGCTTTTATATTATGCCGCTCATTCCTTTTGCTGATCAGACACCTAACGTAGAACTAGGCATCCCTTATCCAGCAGCACCCAACGCCCAAAACTGGCTTGGTACGGATGATTTGGGCCGTGATGTACTGGCGCGCATACTTTATGGGCTACGGGTGTCTTTATTGTTTGGCTTGGCATTGACACTTGCAGGCGCATTGATTGGTATTATCGTTGGTGCCATCCAAGGCTATTACGGTGGCTGGGTTGATTTAATCGGGCAGCGTTTTATGGAAGTGTGGGGCGGGATGCCTCAGCTGTTTATGATTATTATTTTGGTCAGTTTATTCAGTCCAAGTATCACCATGCTGTTTGCCCTGATGCTATTGTTTGGCTGGATGGGTCTGGTGGGTTTGGTACGGGCAGAGTTTTTGCGCGCGCGTAACTTTGACTATGTCCGAGCTGCTCGTAATCTTGGTGTTTCGGACAGTCAGATTATGCTGAGACATATTTTGCCGAATGCTTTGGCCTCAAGTTTATCTCAATTGCCCTTTATTTTAACGGCGAATATTATTGCCTTAACAGCACTAGACTTCTTAGGGTACGGTTTACCGCCGGGCTCACCATCGCTTGGTGAGCTGATGGTACAAGGCAAAAATAATCTGGATGCACCGTGGCTGGCCTTATCTGGGTTCTTCAGTTTGACCTTTATTTTATCGCTACTCATCTTCGTTGGCGAAGCACTGCGTGATGCGTTTGATCCGAGGCGCTCTTAATATGACAATGACGACTGCTAAAAATAACCGATTAAATGAAAATGATGGTCAGGCAACAAACACAGTCATACTGTCGGTAGATAAGCTCAGTATTCATACCGATGGGTGCGTGGCTTTGGTTGATGAGTTGTCTTATGAGCTGACGCAAGGGCAAACCCTAGCTATCGTTGGTGAGTCAGGTTCTGGTAAATCAATAGCCAGTCTCGCGCTATTGGGATTATTACCAGATAGCTTAACCGTTACAGGTAAGGTTCAGCTGGCAGATTCAGCAGGTATGACAACCTTACCGATAGCTAATGGTAAAGGGCGGAACACGGCATTACGGGCTATACGTGGGCAGCGTATCGGCATGGTATTTCAAGAACCAATGACCGCACTCAATCCTCTACATACAGTCGCTAAACAAATTTCTGAGTCACTGCGTTTAAGTGGCATCCCTAAAAAGCAATGGCGCGAACAAAGTATCGCCTTGCTAGATGATGTCAATATTACCGATCCTGCTGATAAGCTGAATCGCTATCCACATGAGCTATCAGGTGGTCAGCGTCAGCGCGTCATGATTGCGATGGCATTGGCGCAGCAGCCTGATATTTTAATCGCTGATGAGCCGACGACGGCACTCGATGTGACGTTGCAACATGAGATTCTTGAGCTGTTAGATGATCTAAAGCGTCAGCATAATATGGCGATGGTGCTTATCAGTCATGACCTCAATTTGGTCAGACGTTATAGTGATGATGTCATTGTCATGCGCCAAGGAAAAACGATTGAGCAAGGACAAACGGCCGCTGTATTCAATCAGCCTAAAGCAGAGTATACCCGTACGCTTATCCAGCAGGATTTTGGTCAAGCGTTGATTATATTGGATGATAATAAAAATGAGCAGTCAACGGTACTGCAAGTAAATACGCTACAAGTACAGTTCCCAATAGAAAAAAGTCTATTTGGCGGTACCAAGCGTTGGTTTGAGGCTGTTAAAAGTCTAGATATAACGCTGCATAAAGGACAGGCATTGGGTATCGTGGGTGAGTCCGGCTCTGGCAAAACGACGACAGCGCTTGCTTTAAGTCAGTTACTTGGTAACACGGCGCGTGTTAGTGGACAGATAGTCGTCAATGAGCAAGATATTTCAGCATTATCGAAACGTGAACTGCGCACTTTTCGCTCGCAGATTCAGATGGTATTTCAAGACCCATTTGCCAGTATCAATCCTCGTATGACAGTGATGCAAATCGTTGAAGAAGGATTGCTCGTCCAAGGTGTCGATAAGGCCACCCGTCAGCAGGCAGTCATTGATAGTTTGGCTACTGTACATTTATCAGCTGAGTTTGCGCAGCGTTATCCGCATGAGTTGTCTGGTGGTCAGCGACAACGTGTGGCACTCGCACGCGCGCTTATCATGCAGCCAAGTCTATTAATATTGGATGAGCCGACTTCCGCGCTCGACAGTACCACGCAGGTGACAGTGGTTAACCTGCTACGTGAGATTCAACAAAAACTGCAAATCAGCTATGTATTTATCAGCCATGACCTAAAAGTCGTGCAGGCGCTATGCCAAAAAATCATGGTATTAAAAGACGGTACATGTATAGAGTCGGGGAGTACTGAAGATATTTTTCATAACCCACAACATCTGTATGTCAGGCGTTTACTACAGGCGAGTAGCACTTAGTCGTGACAACACATCCTACCTAAATGGAATTGACTGTAGCAGTTCATATTAATAGCGATATCATATAGATAGCAGTGGTAAACTACGGTTAGAAAGTGATTTTTTAGCGTAAATATAGCTTTTAGTCGCTGATTAAAATGGTATTTATTGCTATTTTGGTATTATTAAAAGGATTGTTTGCCCATGAAGAAGCAAAATAGTATTTCTAAATTAGTAGGTAGTATTGGGTTGCAACATGCAGGGTATGTCGCCGTTGCTAAGACTCGTGCCAAAGTGC
The DNA here is from genome assembly GCF_015864825.1 of Psychrobacter sp. NZS113. Lineage (GTDB taxonomy): Bacteria > Pseudomonadota > Gammaproteobacteria > Pseudomonadales > Moraxellaceae > Psychrobacter. Next base: position 360,514 of record NZ_JADYWL010000002.1, on the reverse strand, counting down.
TTAAAGCTGTCTCTTATGTGATACCTATCAGAAGACCAATGCTGTTCGTCGGTGAGTCTTCCTGTCACGAGCTGTGTGATATGCTCATCAATGAAGGCAGCACCAATGTCTTTATTGTCACTGATGCGGTATTAAATAAACTTGGTATACCTGCGAAAATCACTGAATATTTAGAAGAAAAAAATATCAGCTATCATGTCTATGATGGTGTTACGCCAGATCCTACTTTTACGGTCATCGAAGAAGGTCTAAGCCAGTCTATAGCAGCAAAGTGCGATGCAATCATCGCCATCGGTGGCGGTTCGGTCATTGATGCTGCCAAAATGATGGCGATGTCGCAGGGTAATCGCTGCGAACCTAAGCAACTCATTGGTATTCTTAAAGCAAGGAAACCAGCCATCCCATTGTACTGTGTGCCTACGACGGCTGGTACTGGCTCGGAAGCCACGCTTGGCGCAGTAGTGTCTGATGACAAGACGCATCAAAAAGCACTTTCTATTGATCCTAGAATGGTGCCATTAGCAGCCGCGATTGATCCAGTTATTATGAAAGGCATGCCAGCTCATATTACCGCTGATACGGGTATCGATGTATTGACACATGCGTTAGAGGCATGGATGAGTGTGAACGCTAGCGTAGAGACCGACTATTATGCGGCCTCTGCGGTCAAGTCTGTTATGCATTACTTACCGATAGTCTATAAAGATGGTGGCGACCTAAAAGCAAGAGAAGCGATGGGTGTAGCGGCTCACTATGGTGGTATCGCCTTTAATAAAGCGGGCCTCGGCTATGTGCATGCGATTGCTCATCAATTAGGGGCGTATTATCGTATTCCTCATGGTCGTGCAAATGCTATTGTATTGCCTTATGTTTTGGACGTGAACCGTCAAGTAAGCCAAAAAAGACTGGCGGCATTGGCTAGAAAAACAGGCATGGTGAAAACGGAGCAAGCAGCTGAAAGTGACAGTATTGATAGTGCGATAACCGATCATCTAATCGCTCAAGTACGTGAGCTAATTACAGACTTAAATATCGATCCCACTGTTGATGGCTTACAAACCAGTGATTTTGATAATATTGCTAAAGCCGCTGCAAAAGAAGTCAGTGATACTTATGCAGTACCACTTTACCTAACAGCATCTGAAATAAAAGATATCTTAACGAAGATAAAGCAGGCAAGTGATCAATGTATTAGTGACAAAAAAGAAAGTATTAAAGTAGCCTAAGATATATTCTCACGGTGTAAGAAGAGCACGCTACAACCAATGTAGTGTGCTCTTTTTTTATATTACGCTGTACGACTTTAGCTTATAGACCCTCAAAAGCCCCTATCTAAAAAGTATAAAGTTATAAACTTATAAAGCAGCTTAAGTCATAAACATTAAACGATGACTGTTCAGTTTAAATATAGAGTTTTTAAGCTACGTTAAATTTTTATAACAAATTAGGTGTATTTCAGTGACACACAAGGGTTATGATAACTGTGTAGCCTCACTCCATAACATTATTTTTAGGATACTCTAATGAACCTCAAACTAAACACCAAGGTCGCTGCTATGGTTGTGGCGGCGAGCAGTACTTTTTTTGTTGGCTGTGCTGCCACTGAAAATACTGCTAAGACTACACCACCAACCACTGGTAACCCTTATGCGCCTACAGATCCTAATCTGGCAGTGGCGACAGTCGCTGGCGGCTGTTTTTGGTGTGTAGAAGCGGGTTATGAAAAGATACCTGGTGTTGTGGAAGTGGTATCAGGTTATACAGGTGGTGAGACTCAGAACCCAACTTATAGTCAGGTATCAGCAGGTGGCACCGGTCATACTGAAGCGGCGCAAGTGTATTATGATCCGACGAAAATAACGTACAATGGCATAGTACAGGCATTATGGCGTATCGCTGATCCAACCGATGCTGACGGCCAGTATGTAGATCGTGGTACCCAGTATCGACCTGCTATTTTTTATAACAACCAACAAGAAAGGCAAACCGCAGAAGCGGCGAAAAAAGCGTTGCAAGACTCTGGCGTTTATGACAAACCAGTGGTGATAGAAATCGTGCCTGCCAGCACCTTTTACCCAGCAGAAGAATATCATCAAGATTACTATAAAAAGAACCCACTTCGTTATAAAGCGTATACCTTCAACTCTGGTCGTTACCAGTTTATCGAGAGCGTATATGGAAAAAACTATGAGTTGGATTTTAGCCAGTTTAAACCAGCGGCCGGTAGTGTAAAAGTAAATACATCAACCACACCTTCAACTACTGCAGTGGCTACTACTGGTTTTAATTCAAAGACCTTTGTAAAGCCTGCCAAGAGTGAATTAAAGAAATCCCTCAGTGATATTCAGTATAAAGTGACTCAAGAAGAGGGCACTGAGCGCGCTTTTGATAATGAATACTGGGATAATAAAGCGCCTGGTCTATATGTCGATGTCGTATCCGGTGAGCCGCTGTACTCTTCTCGTGATAAATATAAGTCTGGAACAGGCTGGCCAAGCTTTACTCGTCCATTGAGTACAGATATGGTCGTTGAAAAAGAAGATCGCGGTATATTCTCCGTTCGTACTGAGATACGTAGTCGCTATGCTGACTCTCATGTTGGTCACGTATTTGATGATGGTCCTGCACCAACAGGCAAGCGCTACTGTATGAACTCAGCAGCACTGCGTTTTGTACCATTAGCGGATATGGAAAAAGAAGGTTACGGTGATTGGATTGATGACGTAAAACCAATCGCTTCTTAAGTTTTAGCAGAACTAAAATAAGAAAAGGACGCATAGGCGTCCTTTTCTTATTTTTGAATATTTAATGACTCTATATTTAATGATTATATCTTTAATGACTATTTATTTTAATAATCAAAAAGCAGGTTGACGCTTAGGTATCGCGCTCAAAAATTCCGTACGGGCTTGATTATCATGGACAAACTCGCCTAACATCGACATCGTACGTGTAGTGGAATGCTGTTTACCTACACCACGCATCATCATACACATATGTGCGGCATCCATCACGACAGCGACGCCGCGGCAACCAGTGACTTCCATAATAGTTTGTGCTATTTGTTCGCTTAGGTTCTCTTGAACTTGTAAACGACGGGCAAACATATCAACGATACGGGCAAATTTTGATAAGCCCAAGACTTGTCCGTTAGGTAAATAGCCGACATGTGCGATACCATGAAACGGCAACATATGATGTTCGCACAATGAATAAAACTCAATGTTTTGTACCAATACTAGCTCACGATTGCTTGATGGGAAAAGTGCGTCATTGACGACCTCATCTAAGTTCTGATGATAGCCTTGGGTTAAATGGGCAAAAGCCTTTGCTGCACGCATGGGCGTTTCTTCAAGACCAGGGCGCTGTAAGTCTTCGCCAGTTGAGCCGATTAATTGACGATATGACTCAGCGCTTTCTAGGTAATCTAATGTTATTGTGGGGGTGTTACTCATAAGTTTGGCAGCCATCCAAAATGTGGGTGTAGCTTAACGCTAAATCCTTGGTTATAAATAACGGTTATAAAGGATTTTTATAAAAATTGTGCAAGCTGGGAAGGGCTGTGATTATACTTGAAATCTGCTTAACTTCATACTGCTGTGGTTCGTAGTTCAATGTTTAATCAATATTAGACGCCATTGTAGGCAAATCTAGTTTACGACTGTTTACTTAAATTAATTCGTGTATAATAGTTCACCTATCATTTGTGTTTAATTATCACTGGCTATTTGTCATATATAACAACTCTAAATAATTTTTTAATGTCAATAAATTTGATCGATTCAAAAGGAAATACTATGCTACTTCAAGGACAAAGATTTGTCGTAACGGGCATCGCAAGTAAACTCTCTATCGCTTGGGCAATCGCAGAAGCACTACACCGTGAGGGTGCCTCACTGATTTTGACTTATCCAAACGATAAGATAAAAAAACGTGTGGATATGGCCGCAGAAAAATTCGAAGCAGATTTGGTATTAGAGTGCGACGTAGCATCTGACGAGTCTATTGCTGCTTGCTTTGAGCAAGTGACTGCTCATTGGGGTGATGGTATTGACGGTGTGGTACATGCAATTGGCTTTGCACCAATGGATCAGCTAGATGGTGACTTTGTCAACGCGACCACTCGTGAAGGCAGTCATATTGCGCATGATATCTCAAGCTATAGCTTTGTTGCATTGGCTAAAGAAGCTCGTGCATTATTAGCCATGCGTCATGGTTCTATGCTGACGTTGACTTATGAAGGTAGCATTTCAGTATTACCGAACTACAATGTCATGGGCATGGCAAAAGCCAGCCTTGAAGCCAGTGTTCGCTATCTTGCGACTTCTATGGGCGGTGAAGGTATCCGTGTTAATGCGATTTCAGCAGGTCCTATCCGTACGCTTGCTGCTAGTGGCATCAAATCATTCCGTAAAATGCTTGATATCAGCGAAAAAATTGCCCCACTACAGCGTAACATTACCCAGACAGAAGTAGGTAATGCTGCATTGTTCTTACTATCTCCGTGGGCATCCGGTATTACTGGAGAGATTATGTTTGTTGATGCTGGTTTTAATACCGTTGCTATTAGCGAGCAGTTAATGATGTTGGACGAACCAAAGTAACTGTCTTAGATAATCAAGAGCATTCTTAGATAAATAATAACATTGTTAAAAAAACAGCATTTAAGAAATAAGGAAGGCAGCCAATTGGCTGCCTTTTTTGGTTTATACTAGGGGCTATTTTTAAGTTAGCCTTCAGGCAGTAAATATGATAACTAAACTACCAAAGTGGATTTTATGGGGTGGAGCAGTGCTTGCCTTTAGTGCGGGCTGTGTCAATACTGCTGCATTGATGGGCTTTGCTAATTTGTCAGTTTCGCATGTCACTGGTAATGTGAGTTTGTTTGCATCAGCGATTGCTTATTTAGATGTGCACAGTATTTTGTATATTGGTGCGCTGCTGCTGTCTTTTTTAGCGGGTGCGATCTTGAGTGGTTTCGTGATTGGACAAGCACCTTTAAAGCTAGGCAAACGTTATGGGCGAGCACTATATATCGAAGCGTCACTGCTGTTGATTAGCTATTGGTTGTATCAACAACATGATTATCTAGGACAGTTAGCCGCAGCGATGGCTTGTGGATTGCAGAATGCGATGGTCGCTACTTATAGTGGTGCCGTCATTCGTACGACTCATCTCACAGGCTTGACATCAGATATGGGCGCAGCGATTGGTAATTGGTTAGCAGGTCGCTCAATCAGCAAGCCGACACTAGGTTTTCAGGCTATTATTTGGTACTGCTTCTGCGGTGGTAGTGTCGTCGGGGCATTTTTGTATGCCAAAGTAGGCTATGGTGCGTTGTTGGTGCCCATCACCATCGTATTGACGGCGGCATTTATATATAACTATGCATCAGATCATTTGCCAGAAAAGAGAGAGCCAAGACAAAAAAGGCACTAATCATAATGATAAGCGCCTATTCTTTTTTGCGTTAAACATAAAACGGTAATTTATTTATCGTTTTCTTCGCTGTGGTTTTCATGTTCATGCATACCTTGCATCATATCTAATGCAGAGTCATCGGTACGTTGCTGGTCTTTTTTGGCTAGACCGTCTTGATTGATGTCTTTCGGTGCCATTTTAGTGGTTGAGTCAGTTTTATTTGCGTCTGTCATAAAGTACTCCTATTTATTTTTATGTATTTCCAGTATAAATCTCTAATAGAAATAGACTTTAACAATGTCTATTATTATTTGGATTAACAGTCAGTATGAGAGACAGCTATACTCTTGTATATATACAGTGTACACTTGTTTAGTGAATATATGTAACCAGATATCATATAGGCTTTGGATAGTGTATTTCTATTTCTAGTGCATGGATAAAAGGCATAATGACACCAAAATTAAGATGGCACTTATTGGTAATAAATATGTCAGCATTAAAGATGGTTAAAAGGATGTTCTAGAGTGAATTTATTAAGTGATTTGTCAATTAATTTTTCTGTCATATATCTGCTATGATAGCCACGTATTTTTTGGGTTAATGACAAAGTCAATACTATAATGCCGTTTATACAGAGGGTGTATTCACACTGTCTTTGAGGAAATAAGGACGTTTTATGTCAGAGCAAAAACTAGACAGCCATCTACCTAATGATGGTAATGAGTATTTATTTACCGATACCTTTCCAAAGGGTACCGGTAAAGGTTTGATAGTCGTCGCTATTGCGGCGATTATCGCTATGATTATTTATAATGTGTTACCGTTCGATATCAATGCCAATAAAGGTCTTGCCTTATTGTTTTTCATTGGCGTGCTGTGGTTAACGGAAGCGGTACACGTTACCATTACTGCGCTATTGGTCGTGGTCGTGGGTGCACTGATTGGTATACCAGATTTCGATGCCAAAATCGGTTTAGAGAGTTTTGCTAGTCCGACGATTTATTTGTTCTTTGGTGGTTTTGCTTTGGCAGCAGCCTTGCATGTGCAGCAGTTGGACAAAAAAATCGCATTAAAGATTTTATCGATGTCAGGTGGTAAGTTAAATACCGCTGTGTTTTTGATCTTTGGCGTAACAGCATTTTTGTCAATGTGGATATCGAATACAGCCACTGCGGCGATGATGCTACCGTTAGCGCTTGGTATATTGACACAGGTCGATCGTGAGAAAGATCGCGGTACATTTGTATTTGTACTATTAGGTATTGCTTATTCGGCAAGTCTGGGTGGTTTGGGTACTATCGTTGGTTCGCCACCTAATGCTATCGCAGCAAAGGCACTGGATATCGCCTTTATTGACTGGATGAAGTTCGGTATACCTATGATGTTGGTGCTATTGCCACTATTATTAGGTGCGATGTATGTATACCTCAAACCCAATCTAAATCGTAAAATCGTGATAGTAGAAGATGAGCCTATTGCTTGGAATAAACCACGTGTGGTGACGATTATTGTCTTCCTTGTTACCGCGTTGAGTTGGATATTTTCCAAACAAATTGGTGAAGCACTAGATGTTACTGATACAGATGCCATTATCGCTTTATCAGCGGCAGCAGCAGTGGTGAGCTTAGGACTGGTATCGTGGAAGCAAGTATCTGACAATACTGACTGGGGTGTACTCATGCTGTTCGGTGGCGGTATTGCGCTATCGACCGTGTTGAAAGTATCAGGTGCGTCTCTAGTACTAGGTGAAACGGTCGCTAATGCATTGTCTTCTGCACCACTGGTTGTGGTGATGATTGCGGTATCTGCATTCATTATCTTCTTAACCGAGTTCGCATCTAATACGGCATCTGCCGCATTGTTGGTGCCAGTATTTGCGGCTATTGCAGAGCAGATGGGCTTGCCACATGAAGTGCTAGTATTGGTCATTGGTATTGGTGCATCATGTGCCTTTATGCTACCAGTTGCGACGCCACCGAATGCTATTGTGTTTGGTACGGGACTCATTAAGCAGACAGAGATGATTCGTACCGGTATTATTCTAAATATTATTGCCACTCTTGTGGTGGGGCTATGGGCGTATTTCTTCTTACTATAGCTTAGCAAATAGTATGGTCATAAAATTAAGCCCGATGCTTTAAGTTACTCTTAAACATCGGGTTTTTTATTTTCTATTATGGCTATCTAGACCTAACCTTAGCTGGAAGACGAAATCATGAATATGAAGCATTTAAATAGTAAGCATATCAGTACCATCGCTGCAATGTCAGACATTCATAGCAATGTCTTTGCTCTAGAAGCAGTTCTAGCAGATATAAAACATCGTGATGTAGAACAAATCGTCAATCTTGGTGATATTTTGTATGGTCCGATTGCGCCGAAAGCAACTTATGAGCTGCTGACGACCTATCGAGACGATATTATTACTATTTGTGGTAATCAAGATAGGCAGATATATGAGGCGACAGCGGCAGATATTGAGAGCAATCCAACGCTAGATTTTATTATCGAAGACTTGCCTAAGTCGGCTATTGAGTGGATGCAAAACTTACCTTTTGATTGCCATTTAAGCAAAGACGTTTATCTATGTCATGGGTCGCCGACGGATGACATGATATATCTGTTAGAAAATATAGATACAGGTCAACCGAGAGTACGTAGCGATGCAGATATTCTGGCATTACTCAATGGTATTGATAGTGCCGTTGTCGTATGTGGTCACACGCATATCCCGCGTACGGTAAAGCTATCGACCGATCAAATGGTTATCAATACTGGTAGCGTTGGTTATCCCGCCTATGAAGATGACTTACCTAATGTCCATAGAATGCAGACCTATTCTCCTCATGCAAGTTATGCAATTATTAGATGTGTTGATACCGAGCAGGGGAAACGCTGGCAAGCAGAGCATATTAAGGTGCCTTATGATTATGAGGCTGCTGCTCAATTAGCTTCAAAGAATGGTCGTGAAGATTGGGCATTTGCACTGAGGACGGGACGTGTGTTGTAAGCTTGGTATGACATTATTTATTTAAGAATCTACCCCATAACTTTAACTATAGTCGATTCAATTTAAAAGTAGTACAAGGCAACCGAGTGTAGATGTATATTAAATACTTCAAGCAAGGTTAACGCTGTCATACTTTTATAGTGGAATGACTATATAAGGCAATTACTTATGCCAACCCTATATATGATTCAACTGGGCGCTCGGCCCAAAGGTCGCTTGATTGAGCAGCACGATATTTTCTTTGGTGTGGCCAATCAGGTGAGTGAATTAATTACAGATGTCAATGAGCATTGGCCAGAAGTAAAAAACAAATGGCACATTGACTCGTATCGTGCGGTTACCAACGTTGATGGTCATGCTATTAAATTGGTTGAGCCCAGTAATAAAATTGACAATCAAACAGACCATAGTAAAAACCTAAAGCTATTTTTCATTAATCTCGGCGGATACCAGCAGGGCAGTTTTGAAGAGTTTCATTATAAGTTACTCATCGTTGCCCCCAATCAAGCAGGTGCTATTAAACAAGCAAAACAGAGTGCGTTCTATCAGCAGTTTACTTTTAAAGACAGTAGCTCTCCTTTTGATGCTGCTTCACATATTGATGATAAGTTTGAAGTAGATATAGACGATATATATAACGTGAATGATCTGATATCAGACCTTCAGTTAGTGATTGAGCCCATCGATTTTGTCGATAAAGCAATAGATGAGGATTTAGCAGATAAAGAATATGTTGGCTATTTGAGTATAAAGAATTTGAAAAATTTGGCGTTATAATTAATAAGTATGATTAACAAGCTGATTAAATAAATGACTCATTCATAAAAATAGAATAGGGCGAGCAGATTTGCAAAATTTCATAAAAGGATTTTTCAAGTGGGTTATTGCAGGTATTGGCATTGGAATAGGACTGTTCGTTGTTCTAGTGGCTGTAGCGTTTTGGAATAATAAGAATGAACCAGAAAAATCTGATGACACTACAGGAGTATCAAGTAACGAGGCTGAAAATGCTATAGAAGATAACAGTGAGTTATCCAGCTCTCAATCTATGGTACATGATCAAGACGTACCGATAGGTTATAAATTGATGGAAGAGGGAGGTGTCATGTTAGATGCACCTATTATGGGCATGGAATGGGAGAGTGTGAAAGATGAAAACACGACCACCAATCCACGTGTGTATGAGCCCTTTATAATATATCAATGTGTCACAGAAGACGGTGAGCATTTACGTTTGGATGTGATTAATAGCGATATTGGTTATATGCTCAAGTATTATTTCGCCACCCAAGGTAACCCTTTAAAGCTAGAAGCACAGCAAGCTACTGAAGATGCCTATTATACGACTCTTTCTAATGGTACTAATCTCGTTATGCGGGATCCGAATAATTACTATAATTTGACACAGTTTGAAGATAGCGATACCTCTTTTTATATTATTAATGCCATCACTGGTCAGGAGATGAATCATTTTTCTTGTGAGAATAACTCGATTGAAAATGATCAGTATCCTTTCATTGCTCAAATGGAGCCAGAACATTTTAAATTTAAGCCTATGACTGATGAGCTTAGAAATATTTTGAATGAGCGCTTTGAAAATCAGTAACAGCCTTTTTGGTTACCGACCAAACATCAGAACCAACTTGAATCACACTCAAATTACCCCCATAATCTAAACACTTTTAAATAATAAATAGCCTAAGTATATATGCCCAATAATTCTGAGAATACCACACAAGCATCTAACAAAGATGCTACTCGTCAAATCAACAGCACCATTAATCCGAATAAAGAAAGTGATGATACAAATCACGAAAATTTAAATACCGCACCAAACAGTGCCATACCGAGCAATGATAAAGCAGTTGCTCAATCTCATATGGCTGCTGATTTACCAGTACTCGCCAAAGACAGCTATTACTTAACGCGTCTAGAGCGAGAGTTGGCACGTGCTGTTGTGTCGAGTAAAAAAGAGAATAACGACAAAGCCAATAATGCGCTAACGAAAAAACGCGAGCAATACGACAAAATAAAAACTCGATCTCAGGAAGCAGTACAGGCACGTATGGATAGCATTCCTGCAGACTTGCCAGCCAAGCTAAACCTTGATCTGCCCGTGAGTCAACGTGCTGATGATTTGATTCAAGCCATCATCGATAATCAAGTCATTATCGTCGCAGGTGAAACAGGTTCTGGTAAAACAACGCAGTTACCGAAGCTTGCGATGCTGGCAGGGCGTGGTATTAAAGGGCAGATAGGGCATACGCAACCGAGGCGTCTAGCAGCGAGAAGTGTGGCAAACCGTATTGCAGAGGAATTGGGTGAACCCTTAGGGAATACCATAAGTTTTAAAATTCGTTTTAATGAGCAAGGATCGGCGCAATCCGTTGTGAAGCTCATGACGGATGGTATCTTGTTGGCTGAACTGGGTCATGATCGGTTTTTGAGTAAGTACGATACAATTATTATCGATGAAGCGCATGAGCGTAGCTTAAATATCGATTTTATTATGGGTTATCTGAAAAAGATGCTACCCAAACGCCCTGATTTAAAAGTCATTATTACTTCAGCGACGTTAGATACCAAGCGCTTTAGTGAGTACTTTAGTCATTACGATGCCAAACTTAAACGTAAAGTGCCGGCGCCAATCTTCAATGTTGAAGGTCGAAGCTTTCCGGTAGAGGTTCGTTATCGTCCACTCACTGATGAGCCTGTGACGAGCTCCGATGATGATAGCTATGATGACTTTGAAGAGAACTTGCCACGTGCCATCGTTGCTGCAGTAGAAGAGTGCTTTAGTGATGCACAAAGCAAAGGACATGCTGATCAGGCAGATATCTTGATATTTGCCGCGACGGAAGCCGAGATTCGTGAGACACAAGAGGTCTTAGAGCGTCATGGGCCTAAGCACACCGAAGTGTTGCCTCTGTTTGCGCGGCAGACGTACGAAGAGCAGCAGCGTATTTTTCAGCCATCAGGTCGTGGTCGACGTATCGTTATCGCTACCAACGTGGCTGAGACAGCGCTGACTGTACCCGGTATTCGCTATGTCATTGATTTGGGCTTTGCGAGAATCTCTCGTTATTCCTACCGCTCACGTGTACAACGTTTGCCTATTGAAGCGATTTCACAAGCGGCAGCGAATCAGCGTAAAGGTCGTTGTGGTCGAGTTGCGCCGGGTGTTTGTATTCGTCTATATAGTGAAGAAGACTTTAGCGGTCGTCCAGAGTTCACTGAACCTGAGATTCTACGCACTAACTTGGCATCAGTCATCTTACAGATGGCCAATCTGCGCTTAGGTAGTGTCGATGATTTTGCGTTTATCGAGTCACCTGATAGTCGATTGGTCACGGACGGGCATAAATTGCTCGACGAGCTAGGAGCGATTACTTCTAAAACTGAAGCCACTTCTGCGAATAAAACCAATAAGCCAAAACCAAAAAAAGGTCTTGATCATCTCGCTTTGACAGCTACTGGTCAAAAGATGGCACGTATGCCAATCGATCCAAGGCTGGCACGTATGTTGGTGGCTGGTTCTGACTTTGATTGTATTCGTGAAATGCTCATCGTTGTCGCCGCACTTGCAGTTCAGGACCCACGCGAGCGTCCTGTTAATAAACGTCAGCAAGCGGATCAAAAGCATGCTGAGTTTCGCCAAGATGACTCTGACTTTCTCTTTTATTTGAGCTTATGGAAGGCGCTATTTGAAAAGGACGAAGATGGCAATAAGCTGTCTGGTAATCAGCGCAAGCAGTTTACTAAGAAAAATTATCTGAGCTTTCCACGTGTACGAGAGTGGCATCAGACGCATCGTCAACTGGTGCAAATGGTCACTGATTTGAAGCTTACTGATGTCAATGATGCCAAAGCTGCTGCTAAAGGCAAGGCGCTAGAAATTGCTACTAGTGATCCTACAGCGATTGAAGATGAAGAGCTCAAGGCAGTTAAGTACGCAAACCTGCATCGTGCGTTGATGACAGGTCTGTTATCTACTATCGCTCACAAAACTGAAAATCGTGGCGAATATCTCGCCGCCCGCCAACAAAAAGCCAAAATATTTCCAGCCAGCACGGTGTTTAAGCAGATACCACCATGGGTGATGGCGTTTGAGGTGGTAGAAACCTCTCAGGTCTTTATGCGTACGGTGGCCAAGATTGAACCGGAATGGATTATCTCAGCTGCTGGTGACTTGTTGAAGTATCACTACTTTGAGCCGCATTGGTCGAAGAAGACAGGTCGCGTCAAAGCCTATGCACAGATTAGTCTATTTGGTTTGATTATTATCAGTAAGCAGCTGACCAATTATGAGCAAGTCAATCTAAGTGAGTCACGTGAAATCTTTATCCGTGATGGTCTGGTCACTGGCAATTTGGGTCGTCAAGCGCCATTTTTACAGCACAATATGGATAAAATTGCAGACATCGAACGCATTGAAGATAAGTTACGTCGTCGTGATTTGTTGGTCGATGAAGAGTCGCTGTACCAGTTTTATGATAAAAAAATTCCTGAGCATATTGCCAGTCGTAAATCTTTTGAAGACTGGCGTGCTGAAGTCGAAAAAACGGACACTAAGCATTTATTCTTTACCGATGATGACGTACTCAATAGCCAAGCACCGACCACGGGAGACTTCCCAGAAGTATGGAAGTTGGGTGATTTAAAACTACCGCTACGTTATATCTTTGACCCAGCAAGTGATGATGATGGTGTGACCATTCGCGTACCACTTGTCGCGTTGCCGCAGCTTGATGCTATCGAGCTATTGTGGGGCGTTCCTGGTTGGCGCTATGAGCTAGTGTTGCAATTACTTAAGTCATTACCCAAAGATATCCGCCGTCAGATAGTACCTATTCCTGATACAGCTGATGGCTTGTTTGACGAGTTGCAACCCGCTGGTGGACAAGGACTACTGAAGCAGCTCTGCCAAGCGTTGAATCGTCGCGGTATTATGTCAGTGACACCAGATAAATTTAATCCGTCTACGATTGACCGCTACTTACAGCCACAAATCTGTGTGGTCGATGATAAAAACCGTATTATCGAAAAAGGTCGCGACCTGCAAACGTTGCAGATTCGACATGCCAGTGAAACCCGTCAAGCAGTTAATGAGCAGCAAGGGGCACATACTGAGTTCCCTGAACATTTTGCCTTTAGCAAAAACCATCATAGTGCAGGCGTGGTGATGAAGCAGTTTGCGGCTTTGGTCGCTGATGAAGCAGGCGAAGCGGTATCGATTCATCAATATACGGATGTCAATGCAGCACTACAGGCGCATCGCATCGGGGTGTTGACCTTAGTAAAAGGTAAGCTTGGCGCAAAGAAAAAGCAGCTCACTAGTCAAGTTGACAGTATCTTTAAGTTGGCCTTTGCGCCACTTGGTGATATGGAAAAGCTTAAGACGATTGTCATCGATGCGGCCTTAGATGCAGCGCTTGAAGAGCATTATATATTATTTGATCACAGTACAGACTTGCCTGAAAATGCAGACGATATCGCTGTGGCGCTTGCTGAGGAGTTGCCTTTTACCTCGGAAGAGTATGAGAAAACCTTAGAAGTGGTGGCTGGTAATTTCTTATTGACTGGTCAAAGCGTCATCAAAACCCTCAAAAATGTCTATACCCGATGGCAGCGTATTCGCCAAGGATTATTGATGCTAGATCGAGAGATATTCGGTGAGTCTATCGAAGATATCGAAGATCAATTAGAAGATTTACATCTGGCTGATTTTGTCTATCGCATGGATTATAGTCATTGGCAGCAGTATCCACGCTACCTAGAAGCGTTAGAGATTCGTCTTGAACGCCTTGAGTATAATCTAGATGCAGATCTTGATGGCGTATATGCGCTAGATTTACACATGGAGCGACTAGCAGGGCGTGCGGATAAAGACTCAATTAGTGACTATCGCTGGATGGTGGAGGAGTATCGTATTCAGCTATTTGCCCAGCCAATGAAGACCCGTATGGCAGTATCGCCTAAGCGTCTTAGTAAGATGTGGGATAAGGTGGGTTAGAAAGCTAGAAAATCATAGATTTTCCAAATTTAGTAGTGTGATTGGTTTTAAGCCGCTGATTTAATACAGAGTATTTTACTGGCACTCTATGCCTATCTTATGCAAAATGCTACTAAAGTAAGAGACAGTTTCAAACAAAAAGGATGATAAATATGTGGGACGAACACTATAGCGGCACAGAATTTGCATTTGGTAAAGAGCCTAATGATTTTTTGAGAGAAACGTTTGAGCAGATTCCCACAGGCGGGCACGTATTATGTCTGGCAGAGGGTGAGGGTAGAAATGCAGTTTTCTTAGCCGAGCAAGGCTATAACGTTACTGCGATGGATATGTCCGAAGTGGGTCTGATAAAAGCGACACAATTAGCAAAAGACAGAGGGGTGACAATCACAACTCAAGTGGCTGATTTGGCTGATTACCCGTTCGGTACGAATAAATGGGATGCCATTGTCTCTATTTGGGCACACGTACCTGACGCGTTACGTCACTATATACATGCACAGATTGCGACTGCACTAAAGCCAAATGGTGTGTTTATCGTCGAAGCTTATACCAAAGACCAGCTTGAGACAGATGCTATCGGAGGGCCACCTGCGAGTCAAATAGAGCGTTTTGGATCATTACATTATTTTCAGGGTGAACTCCCAGGGCTTACAGAAATCATTGGCGTCGAAAAGCTGCGTATAGTGTCAGAGGGGAAGCGTCATCAAGGACTTAGTGCTGTTGTACAATTTGTCGGTAAAAAGGATAGCAAGTAAAAAGGTGAGAATCAGGTAACAGATAATTGTAACAATTATCAAGCCTCATTAAGAAAAATTCTCTTCAAGCTAGGATGTATAAGGTTTAGGGTACGAGTAGCTTCATTAATAAAATGCACTAAAGTTTATTCTCAACACATGACGAATCATGAATATTGAGATATACTAAATATATCGGAGCTGTATATGATTAGTAAACTAATTGCACATAAATTATGTGCATTTTTTTTAACAAAAATATATATACAGGTATACTTATTTTGAATAAACATATTTATAAAAAATGGTCTCTATTTAAATTTATATCGCAAACATAGTATATTATTAGAAATAACTCAGAAAAGTTACCCACAAATTATTGATAAATTAGGAATGTACCATGGAAAGAGTATTCAAGAATATGACAGCGGCTATCGTATTGCCAACCATTTTATTGAGTCTGTCAGCTTGTGCCATGACTGGTCACAATAGTGTTGATAATGAAGGTGATAGCCGCCGAGTGGGTAATGTGACATGGAATAACCAAGCTGATACCGACTTCCAAAAAATCTTGACCACCAACGTTGATGCCGATGAAACGAGACTGGTCTTTATCCGCAAAAATGATGATGACGTAGAACAAACCAGTGCCAATGTGGCCATCAACAACAGATTTCAAGTCAGTTTGCATCCTGGTAACTATACCGTCGTCAACTCTTGCGTTGGTACCAATCAAATTAGTGCGCATGCTACTGGTTTTAAAGACAACAACTTACTAGCAGACAAAAAAGACTATCAGCTGGTAGGAGGTCAAACCTACTTCTTCTATGTGGATATGGACAATACAGGTAAAAGTACGCTTGATCAAATAACCCCTGAAAGTGCCTTACCACTCTTAGATACCAAACGCTATCAGACACATCAAATCAGCCGAGTGGTGCCCAACTGCCCAGCGCCTGTCGTAACACCGCCACCTATCGCGCAACCAACAGTACCTGTACTCGCTGAAAAAGTAACCATTGACCTTGAAGTCTTGTTTGAGACAGACAAATCTATAGTACGCCCTGAATACTATGACAAAATATCTGAATTGGCTGCATTCGTGACGAAATATCCTAATACTGTCGTGACCATCGAAGGCCATACAGACAGCCGCGGCAGTGATAGCTACAACCAATCTTTATCGCAGCGCCGCGTAAACGCCGTCAAAGAAGTGTTGATAACACAATTCTCGATTGCGCCTGAACGCTTAACTGCCATTGGTTATGGTGAGTCTCAGCCCAGAGCCAATAACGATAATGCAGAAGGCCGACAGCTCAATCGTCGTGTGGTGGCAGTAGTTGAAGAACGCCCAAACAACTAATACGGATATAGCACACGGGCAATTACATTTGCCTAACTAGATATGCTAAGCGGTATCACTGAATTAAAAAGAGAAGGGAACAACATGAATACTATAATCGTAAAAACGAACGATGTGCATAAGACCGTCAACCAAATAGAAGTGGTTACCCAAGATGGCATGCCAACAGTCATCCAAGCGACAGACAAAGTCAATTACGAGTTTCATGATACCGCGATTAACCGTGCACCTAATCACATCATTACCAAACGCATCAAAAGTGACTTACATGTCTCATTTGAAGAAAATGGTGAAGATAGCGATCTCATCATAGAAGGATTCTATGACAATCCAGACAGTGCTTTAGTCGGCATCGCTGAAGATGGAGAGTATTATTACTACATTCCAGATACTGGTGAAACGTATGACTATGTCACGCAATTAGAAAATGGTGACGTAGAAGGACAAGCTTTGGGTGGGGAAGAATACATTGCCGCTGCTATTCCTTGGTGGATTCCTGCTGCTGCAGGGATCGGCTTGGTTGGTTTAATTGCTAGCTACAATAATGATGATAATGATAATAATGATTTTAACGACGATAATAGCGCCCCAAATGCCGAAGATGAAATCCAAACTGGTACGCTAGGTCAACCAGTGGTCATCGACGTGCTCAGCAATGACACCGACCTTGAAGGCGACATCGACCCAACCAGCGTAAAGCTTATCAACCCAGACACAGGTCTTGAAGTTACCAGCTTAACGGTTGCAGGCGAAGGCGTATGGAGTGTTGACCCAACAACTGGCGCAGTCACCTTTACCCCAGAAACAGGCTTCACCGAAGATCCGACACCGGTGAGCTATGTGGTCTCTGATCTGACAGGCAATAAATCAAACCAAGCAACCATCACTGTAGACTATCCACCAACCGCCCCAAATGCCGAAGATGAAATCCAAACTGGTACGCTAGGTCAACCAGTGGTCATCGACGTGCTCAGCAATGACACCGACCTTGAAGGCGACATCGACCCAACCAGCGTAAAGCTTATCAACCCAGACACAGGTCTTGAAGTTACCAGCTTAACGGTTGCAGGCGAAGGCGTATGGAGTGTTGACCCAACAACTGGCGCAGTCACCTTTACCCCAGAAACAGGCTTCACCGAAGATCCGACACCGGTGAGCTATGTGGTCTCTGATCTGACAGGCAATAAATCAAACCAAGCAACCATCACTGTAGACTATCCACCAACCGCCCCAAATGCCGAAGATGACGCATATACCGTAGCAGAAGACGGTACCGTGGTACTAGACCCACTAAACGCTGACAGCGACTTCGATGGCGACACCCTCAGCATCACCGAGATCAACGGCACCGTCCTAACCCCAGGTGTGGCACAAAGCATCGCCGTACCAAACGGCGTAGTGAACATAGATACCGCAGGGGTCATCAGCTTCACGCCTGATGCCAACTTTAATGGCGAAGTCGAATTTGACTACACCATCACGGATGGCACGACAGAAGTGAGCGCCACAGAAACCATCACCGTCACCCCTGTGAATGATGCGCCCGTGGCCGCTCCAGAAGTAAAAACCACCAATGAAGACGTCACCTTAACGGACAACGTACTGCCTAATGACACTGATGT
>NZ_JADYWL010000002.1:0-342144 GCF_015864825.1 Psychrobacter sp. NZS113 | reverse complement strand
CACTGTGACTGACCCTGACGGCTTAACAGATAGCACCACCTTAGACATCACCGTCACCCCTGTGAATGATGCGCCCGTGGCCGCTCCAGAAGTAAAAACCACCAATGAAGACGTCACCTTAACGGACAACGTACTGCCTAATGACACTGATGTGGATGGCGATATCTTGACCGTTCAATCAGCGACCGTAGACATTGATGGCAGTGGTACCCAAGTTGCACTGGTACTAGGTACCGCAACAGCGATCGAAGACAGCACTGGTGCTCCTATCGGTGACCTGACCTTAAATGCGGATGGCAGCTACACCTTTGATCCAGCACCGGACTTCAATGGTACTGTACCGACGGTCAACTACACTGTGACTGACCCTGACGGCTTAACAGATAGCACCACCTTAGACATCACCGTCACCCCTGTGAATGATGCGCCAATCGTTTCGGCAACTTCAACCCGAGTCTCGGAAGAAGGTCTCATCTCTCAAGGTGGTACTGTCGATGCAATCGGAAGTGATGACACTACAAATAACGCGACCGTAACGGGTGAGATTACATTCACTGATGTAGATAATGTGTCTATTTCTGACTTTAATATCACGTTAACAGGACCAAGTGGTATCACTGTTGAGGGTAATGCTGTTACATGGACGTGGGATGATGCTACAGATACGCTAACTGGCCAGGCAGTTTTGGTTGTAGGTGAGCCAGCAACTGATGTAATGACGATAGAAGTCAATGATATTACATCTAATGGATCCGATTTTGTTGCATCTTATGATGTGACGTTATTACATGCTATTGATCATCCAACAAATAATACTGAAGATGAACTTGCAGTGACATTCGGTGCTATTGTGAATGATGGTAATGATGACTCACTAATTGCTGATCTTGTGGTCACAGTTGAAGATGATAGTCCTCTTGTTGCCGAAGGGACGGTAGATATTGTCTTAGATTCTGTAAGTTCAAATTTATCTCTTATCTTGGACATATCGGGTAGTATGAATGCCATAACAGCTACTGGTGAGACCCGCTTAGAGGTTGCTAAAGCAGCAATGATTCAGTTGATTGATGCTTATAATGAATTTGGTGATACCATGGTACAGATAACTCTCTTCTCAACTACAGCGGAAACCCAAGATGCATGGATGACTGTTGATGAGGCGAAAACCTACATTAACAGCATTTCAGGCACTACTGGTGTTACCAACTATGATGCAGCCCTTGATATCAGTATGGAAGGTTTTAGCAACGATGGTAAAATTGTTGGTGCTCAGAATTACTCTTATTTCTTGACAGATGGCGAGCCTACTTATGCGCAAGGTGGGGTCGACTCATTATCTCCTCCTCTTGATACGACTAGAGATGAAGCAGATTATGGTATTCAACCAAATGAAGAAACTATTTGGACAGATTTTTTAACGGCCAACAGTATTAAGTCGTATGCTTATACATTTGGATCTGACTTTGATATTGATGTTGTATTGCCAATTGCCTATGATGGACAATTAGGAGTAGATAATGATGATCTTGCAGATAAAGTAGATGATATAACTGAGTTAGGTAATATTTTAGTTGACTCACTAAGTGATCGCCAACCTGAAATTAGTAGAGATTTGATTAGAGGGAATCTCTTATCAGATACGGTTTCTGAATATGGGTATGGAGCAGATGGTGGCAATGTATTAACTATTACTATAGACAGTACTACATATACATATAATGCTACTGACGGCAGCATGACGGTACAAGGTGACGACCGCTCCAGCTATGATCTAGCAACAACGACAATAGCTATCGACACGATTGAAGGCGGTGTTGTGTCACTAAATTTTGAAACAGGTATTTTTGAGTATCAAGCTAGGGCCACAGATAACGGTTATCAAGAAAATATCGCCTTTTCAGTAATAGATAACGATGGCGATGTCGTGTCATCTACACAAGTATTAAATATTACTCGTAATGCTGATAATGACTATCTAGTAGGTACTAACCAAGCTGAAACATTAAGTGGAGGCGTAGGAGACGATACTTTAGTTGGTCTGAGCGGTGCAGATACTTTGTTAGGTGGTGATGGTAATGATATTCTAACTTTTGATAAAGATGATGTGTTAATCGATGGTGGTGGAGATGTTGATACTTTAGTAATTAATGATACGAGTATTGTAGCGAATATTGATTTGACGAACGTCACTAACTTTGAAAGCATTAATATGACCAATAATACTGCTCAAACACTCAACTTAGGATTAAGTGATGTTATTAGCATGACAGATACTAATAACGAGCTGTTTGTCAAAGGAGATGCCATCGATACCGTCAATGTATCTGACATGACTAAGTCGGTAACTTCTGACCAAGTTGGCTATGACTTGTATCAAGACAGTGCTAGTACGGCGAAGTTATATATCCAAACGGCTATAGATGACAATATCATCTAATATGATTGAATAGACAATAAAAAAGCGCTCCTAATTAGGGGCGCTTTTTAATGTGAGTAAGAAATAAATCAAAAGATAAAATTAACTGATGAACTGTGATGGTAGGTCATCTACAACAGCAGCTATACGTTTTAATCATTATAGACGTTTCATGCTTCTACACTTTGCCAACGATGCTGAGCTTGAGATATTTTGAGTTCGCTTGTGATGTAAACTTATTGAGTTAAAATCAATGACTGATATTTTCTGTTACCACACCCATGCTATACAGTATGTAGGCAACTATGGTAAGTGCAACAATAACTGGGGTGAATATCCAGATGACGACATTAATTAAGATAGATGGTAACAATCCGTTGAATAACTCAATATCCGGTGCAAAGAAATCTGTCATCACATCGACAGCACGCTTGGCAACAGGGAATAGTAGAGTGCTTAGTGCTAATGCATAAACATATTTAGCAAAACTAGGGTCACTCATAACAATTATGAAGTAAAACACGGAAAAATAGGTGATACCTAGCATCCAGCATTTGAGAGTGTAGCTTAAACGAATCATATTAGTTTCTCCCAAGGTATTGTGATAATGACATTTAGAGAAGTCGTTTTGATAGTTCCATAATAATGAATATAACATATATGTTGAAAAATGAATATATAAGTCAACTATTTTTTTTGCTTTTTACTTCAAAAGATTAATAAGCGTTTTCTTTTAGTAAAACTGAGTCATACTTTATATTAAAATTGACTATTGTTAGCTTTTACTAGAAACTCAATGGCTTCCGATTGTCGAGTTGAATGCTGGATATAGCGTCGTCATAGCCAGAAACGTGATGATATAAAATAGAGATATAGTCGATTCAATCTAAAAGTAGTACAAGGCAACCAAGTATAGATGTATATTAAATACTTCAAGCAAAGTTAACGCAGTAATATTTTTATAGTGAAATGACCATAAAGGAATACCGACTGTCCTATGGGTAAATACACCATACGACCGCAAGAGATTTATTTACTGGAGTGCTACAGTTCACCTGCCTACTTTAAAGAGATGCATGATGCCTATGCTCATATGTTAGAGGCAGCTGAATACGCATTAGAGCTATTTATGAGCGAATTACCCAGTGACTATCGAAATCGGCCTATCAATATATAGCCTGATGTCGTGTGGGGTGAGCGGGTGCTGCCGAATTTACGCGGCACTTTAGATAGTCTCAATATAGGCTATCAAGAACTGTTAAGAGGTGACTTGGCAGCAATAAGATATGGCGGTAATGTTGAGAGCGATTTTCGAGTTATCAGTATGGATTACGATATTGACTGGATGCCTGAGCAGCAACAATATCCAGAATGAAAGATTCAGGAGGCAGAGTGGAGCAGTGGTCTATGCGCAACTAATGCATGGTATTTATATACAAATGCTGTGTTTTTATGCTGAAGGATTCTAGATGTACGATCGCGTTAGCTATGCGTATCATCAGTTAGATTGTGAGACTTAAAATGTGAGGCTTAAAATGGGAAAATTGTAGATAAGCATGGAAACAGTTATCATTAATATAAACATATTGGCAAAATTTCTGACGATATTTAGCCATTTTAATATTATTCAATGTGTAAATATGTTCATTGATGATACGGCTTGGGATGACTGATAGACAGTTGACCACTATGCAAGTAGCTACTTTTTTTTATAATGTTAGGGTCTTTCTATTTTTTCTCGCAACAAAAAGAATAGTTTTCCAGAATGTCTTTAAATGGCGTGACTAGATGTGACTAATAGACCCTAGAGTTTTTTAAACTCTTACTGCTTTCTTATTCAAAATAAATACTAACACCGCACCCAATATCACCGTACTTGCCACTACGAACTGCATGGTCAATTGCTCAGATAAAAACACCACGCCCAGTATGGCCGCCAGCACAGGCACGCAAAGCTGTACCACTGCTGCTTGGGTGTTTTTTAGCAGCGGCATTGCCATATACCAAATGCTATAGCCCATGCCTGATGCGATCGCCCCTGATGCACATGCCAACAGTATCCCTGTGATGGTGATATCACTTACATTGATATTTTCTAAGCCAATATTATCGAGATATATCATACCGATTAGTAGCAGGACAGGAACAGCGACAAGGCTTCGGATAAAGTTAAATCCAGTGGCGCGTAGCGGTGACACGCATGATTTTCCACGTATGCTATAGATGCCCCAAGCTATACCACTTATTGTCATGAGTACCGCTGCGAATAATGAAGGCACAGCTGCTGACGGTAGCATTAAATAAATAAATCCGACGACTGCAACGATAAAGGCGATCCACTGCAATACGCTTAATTGTTCTTTTTTATAAATGCCCCAGCCAATCATCGTGAGCTGTACTGCTGAAAACAAAATCAGTGCACCAGTGCCCGTATCTAGCTCCACATAGGCAATCGAAAAGCAAAGTGCATAAATCACCAAGCTGGCGCTACTTAGCCAACTGCCTTTATCATTCAAAATGGCTTCATAAGAGGTGCTACCTAGATAGAGCGCTTGACGTCGTAGTCGATAGGTATAGACCGTCATGATGATAGCCAGACAGACAGCCGCACTCACTAAACGAATAATGGTAAAGCTCCAGGCATCTATATAGCCTGCTGCTAACGCCATCCTTCCAAAGAGAGAGTTTGCAGCAAATGCTATTAATGCGATAACAGTATAAAGCGTGGCTTTCACAATAATTCCTACAATGAAGAAGTGGCGCTTCAAACAAGCGAGTACATGCTTTTGGTTATGAGTTTTGGCTGTATTATAATACCGACTTCTTAGGACTGACTGTTTCGCGAAAATGAGGCTGCTCATTCAAAATATGCTCAATAGCTGGTCCAAAAGAAGTGATATTTTGTCGTAATTATAATCAAAAATCTTTTTTAAATGAGAATAACGATAGTTGCATTGATGATAAGGCCTGTAAGACGAATAGGCGATCAATCTCATTTAATCAGTCAAATAAAAATTATACGTAGGAAACGATAACATGGATTGGGCAGGTATTTTTATTTATGACACAACGTGGGCATTTGCACTTGAAATATTAGTACGTGTCACCGTCATGTTTGTTCTCATTATTTTGTTTTTACGCTTTACTGGTAAGCGTGGCGTCCGTCAGTTGTCAATCTTTGAGTTAACCATCATTTTATCATTGGGCTCTATCGCAGGCGACCCCATGTTTACTGAAGATCTGCCGATCATTCAGGCAGTGCTGATCATGGGTTCGGTGATTTTTCTTTATCGATTGTGTACGTGGGCCATGATGAAGTTTCAGCCGTTCGAAGATTTACTAGAGGGTAAGTCGTTATATATCGTCGAAGATGGGTTGTTGGTACTTGAAAAGATTAAAAAGGGCAAGATGTCGCATGATGAGTTTTTTGCTGAAATGCGTCAACAAGGCGTTGAGCATTTAGGTCAGGTACGTACAGGACTGTTAGAAACAGATGGCAATTTCAGTATTTTGTTATATCCACCCGAAAACACAGGCTATGGCATGCCACTTTTCCCCAAGCAGTACCAGCCAGTCGAGCAAGTAGAGTCAGGCGTTTATTATGCTTGTATGCATTGTGGCTATATTGACACTATCTCTGACGCTCATCAGCTGTGTATACGCTGTGAGGATGATTGTCGAAACTGGGCAACAGCGTTGAAGAGCGAAATTGTGAGATGAGAAAATGCGTGGGCTGTTCTTTGTATTTTTATGCAGACCTATTACACAGATAGGAACAGCCCAAATTTCAATTGTTTAAGGTGTCATCCTTTCTAAATATTTTAATGAACTTAAGCGACTTTATACCAGTCAATCTTACGAGTCATGACCATCACACAGGCGAGTAGTACAAAGCAGAATACGGAACCCAGTAATAGATTCATGTCTTCTGTGGTGAGTATACCAAAGAACGACGCGTATAATCCTGCGAGTGTGACGGTAAATATCGCTGCTCGTTTTACGCCACCGAACACGTAGTAGGTATACCAGCCAATGAGTCCGACACAGGCGCTAGCCGCAATGGCATACGCTTTCCAAAACACTATCTGCTCAGCAAGTGGTAGTAATAACACATAAAAGACAAATAGCGCACAACCGACTAATAGATATTGAATCGGGTGAATACGGCTGGATTTAATGACTTCAAATAAGAAGAAGGTACCAAACGATACTAAGATTAATAGCAGCGCATATTTCATCGTTCGTTGGGTTTGTAAATACACATCATTGGGCTCGGCAAAACTAACCCCAAAGCTGCTGAGGCGCATACTATCAGGCATTGTGCCACCTTCTACTGCAATTAAGTCATTGCGAGACATCGACTGACTGCTGGTATCAAGGCTGGCTTGACTCGTAACAGCACATTCATTATTGGCGCTACCGATACAATGTGATAAATATTGGTTATTAGTGACGGTTAAATATTGATTCTGCCAATTGGCTTCAAAACCTTTCGCGGTGAACTTTTTAGCATTTGGAAGGGCTTTGCCAATGAAGTTGGGTGCATGCCAGTTACTGCGCATGGTTAGGCTAAAGTTCTGCCCAGTAGGAACCGTATTCAAGTTGCTAATACCTGCTAAAGGTAAGTCTACTATGATACTAATCGCTTGAGTACTTTCGGTATCGGATGGCTGATTGGTCAAGTCTATACCAGATAATGATTCGTTATCCTGCGGGCTAGCAGCAGGCTTCGCCGGAGGATTCAATACATCTTGAGGAATTGCCACCTCTACATAGGTCAGCTCTTTCAACATGGGTGTTTGTGGATATGTTGCTTGTATTGATTTATTGTCAATGGTCACTGTGGGTAGTGTCGCTACACCGCGTAGATCTGATACAGGAATAATTAATTTGGCTTTATTCCAGTGAATGATGGTTTTTTCAGGTTTCATTGTATTGATAGAGGGGTTTGTAGCGCTATCGACTAAATTTGATGATTGGCTGTTCGTGCTGTTAGAGTCGTTTAAGCTAGTAAGGGCTGAATCAAAAGTATAGTTTTGGTCAAATTTCAGCGCACCGTTATAACTGATCGCATGATAAACACCGCGCTTATAAGTATCAGTGTTTACCTCAAGATCTTGAGTCGCTTGGGTTTGATTGGCAAAAACGGTTTCAATTTTTGAGTAGGAGGCGGCGCAGTTACTGGTTGCTTCGGACCCTGTAATCTCACATTCAGGTGTGACTGTGGTAGGAATGGCGATAAATGGTGTAATGACTTCTTGCGGGTTGACGTGCTGTTGAGCGATTTCTCTGATGACCGACTCTGAATAACTTTGCCTCTCATAGATGACTGAGCCAATCATATTGAGACCAATGGCAAACAGAACGCATAGCCCTGCGATGATGGATAACTTAATCAGTAGTGTCTTTTGCATGGGAGCTCCTCATATAAATCTTTAGTCCAAAACTGTCAATACAACAGTCAGCAGGTTTAAAGAAAAGGATAGAGGAGGGATGAAGAAAAAATATGTAAGAACAGTGGAGAGTATGTGGAAAAATAAGCGCTAGTGTTTTTTAGTATCGCCAACGACTTTATCCATAATGGCAAATAGCAAGCCTGACAGAACGAATGTCATGTGAATAATGACTTTCCACATGAGCTTATCCGCATCACCTTCGCTCATGCCACTTGTGATGTCCATAAATGACTTTAAAAGATCAATCGCAGAAATAGCAACGATGGCACCGATGACTTTTAGTTTAAGCCCGGAGAAGTCTACTTTGCCCATCCAGTTAGGTCGATCATCATGATCATTTGTATCGATTTTGGACACAAAAATCTCGTAGCCACTGAATATGATGATGAGTAGTAAGCTGGCAACCAGCGAAATATCAACCAAGACTAGTATGTCTACGATCACACTTGCTTCAGAAGCGACAAGAATATCTGCAAACATACCCCAAAGCTTTTGGATAAATTTTATAAATAATAAAATAATGCCTAAAACCAATCCTAAATAAAAAGGCGCCAGTATCCAGCGGCTATTAAATATGGTTTTTTCTAAGTAGTATTCAATATTTTTTAGCATGGATATCTCTTAAGGTTCCTAAAAGTAAGACTATAGGTCATATATTCATGGGGTTAGATTTGATGCATTTGAGCAAGCTGTTTAGCCACTTGCTGTACTCGTTGCTCTCTATTACCACCGATACGATAAAACCGCTTTTGGTGATGGGTCAGTTGGCTTGCAAAATATGCACTTATCTCATCACGCTGGTGTGGGCTATCTCGTAAATCGTCAGCGACCCAAGGGATATCCACTTCAGTTAATAAAACCAAATCATAATGATGTGTTAATGCTGCACGCTTAAGAGCAGTAGGGCAGTCGTTATAATACCAGTTAGAATACGCCATTAACTCAAACAGACTGGTATCACAAAATAAATAATGGTTACCTTCTGCTATTTCAACTGCTTGTGTGGCAAGTTTATTTTCTAACACTATCTGACCCTGTGCGATAGGGAGCAAGTCATCCCACGTACAAGTCAGTTGCTCATTATCCCATTTGGCTTGTAGATACATGCGCATATACTCCGGTACCCAAGGGCTATTAAAATGCGCTGCCAAATCACGACATAAGGTGGTTTTTCCCGTACTTTCTGCACCTAACACCGCAATTTTAGTGACCGATTTAGGCGTACGCTGTCTGAGGTTGTCTGCGATGTTGTGTACGATAGCGTCGTTGCCATTCATAATAAGCCCAGATTGCGATGAGGGTGAAAACCACATACTGTAGTGCGGTAAAGGTAAAACCTTTATAGAAGTATAAAGGCACCGAAATAGCATCGGCGACGATCCAGAGTAACCAGTGTTCAATTTTACGTCTTGCCATAAGCCACATTGCCATTAAGAACAGCGCAGTGGTTAGCATGTCAGTATAGTCTACCCAAGTAAACAAATGCAGACCGAGGACGGCACCATCGAAGCTAAAGCCATTATTAATCACTGGGCGGAAGTAATAAACGGTAGCGACAAAGGCGACAGTCGCCGTGGCTAGTGTGACCAATATGGGGATATCTGTTGTACTCAAGCGTTCAACCTGAATGCTACTCTGAACATCACTGTCTTTTAACGGCACATTTTTCTGCTGGCTAGTGGTAGCCAGTTGTTCTTGCTGTTTCTTGTTGTCTTTGTTTTTTGACCAGTTAATCCATCCATAGATACTCATAATACTGTAATAGGCATTGATGAACATATCGCCGAATAGCTGCCATTTCCATAATAAATAAACAAATATAGCGGTACTTACCAGTCCAATAGGAAATACCAGCACATTGGTTTTGCTGGCCAGAAGGACACTTGCTACGCCAAAAACGACAGCAATCAATTCGAGAACAATGAATAAAGTGGTGTAGTCAGCGTATTGCCCAAATAACCAGTTGAGAAGTTCTGCCATTAGCATTTCCAAATATTAGCGTTTATATGTACTTTTGGTGAGTTCAATATAATAAATAGCGCCAATTATAGCGTAGCTGCTGCAAAATTCTGGCAATCTTTGCTTGTTTTTCGCAACAAACAGGTTATTTGTAACAAAGTATTAGAAAAATTATAATATTCAGGCATAATAAAGCCACTGATTTTAAGTTTACAGTCATTCACCGAAAGTAAATGACTATTATTTTTTAACCTTTATGCTTATTTTAAGCACTATAGTAGTAGACAAGGAAGCTTATCATGACGACTTGTATCACAGGCACAGGCCTATACATCCCACCTTATAGCATCAGCAACGAAGAGTTAGTAGAATCATTTAACCAGTATGTTGAAAATTATAATACAGAGCATGCTGACGAGATAGCTGCAGAGACGGTTACTGCGCTTCAGCCTTCATCAGCCGCATTTATCGAAAAAGTGTCTGGAATCAAGTCACGTTATGTGATGGAAAAAGACGGTATTTTGAATCCTGAAATCATGGCACCAGTGATTGCCTATCGCAATTTGGGTGAAGAGCTGTCTGTTATGGCAGAAATGGGCGCCGCTGCGTTAAGAGATGCGCTGGCTGATGCTGGATTAGAAGCCAATGACTTAGATGGTATTATCCTTGCTTGCTCAAACTTTCAGCGTACTTACCCAGCAGTCGCCATCGAGATTCAAAACGAGATTGGTATGATTGGCGGTTTTGCTTATGATATGAATGTCGCGTGTAGTGCAGCGACGTTTGGTCTATCACAAGCACATGGTTCTATCGTTTCTGGTCTGGCCAAGCGTATTGCTGTGGTCAACGTTGAGATTACCTCAGCGCATCTGAACTGGCGTAACCGTGACAGCCACTTCATCTTTGGTGATGTAGCGACCGCGTCTATCGTTGAAGATCTTGACACGCCAAAAGGTTATGAGATTCTGAACTCTAAGCTATTTACACAGTTTTCGACCAACATCAAAAACGAATATGGTTTTATGGATCGCTCAGAGTATTTAGCCGCACAGACTGAAATGTACCCAGATATTAAAGCACCAGTAACTGACAAGTTATTTTTGCAAAACGGTCGTAAAGTATTCCGTGAAGTCTGTCCAAAAGTATCAGAGGTTATCACTGAGCATTTGACTGAAAACGAATTGCAAGCTAGTGATGTGAAGATGATGTGGCTACATCAAGCCAATGCTAATATGCTGGACTTGATTTTACGTACGGTCGTCGGTAAAGAAGCCGATAAAGCCATCGTGCCAAGCGTCATCGCTGAGTTCGCCAATACCAGTTCAGCCAGTCCAATGATTGTATTCCATCGCTACAAAGACAAACTAGCATCAGGTGATTTGGGTGTTATTTGCTCATTCGGTGCCGGTTACTCAATTGGTTCAGTATTGGTTCGTAAGGTTTAATACTGTCATTAGATAACTGTTGTGACGATAAAAATAGCTAAGAATAATCTTGGCTATTTTTTTGTCCAAATTTTTTGATATGCGTCTTACAAAGCTTGAATAACGGTACAAAGTGATGGTATTACCGAATAAGTGAAGATGTTTAGCAAAATAATGGTTAGATTGCTTAGAATAACGACAAGATTACTCAGAGGTTTTAATTTACGGTGAAAAATTTGCTATAATTACTCTCTTATTCCTCTTATCCAATTAAAAGTCCTTTTATGAAAGAATCCTTACGCCTGCGTTTAGACCAGATGGTAGACCGTTATGAAGAGGTCACCGCCTTATTATCAGACCCTAGTGTCATCAGCGATAATAATAAATTCCGTGAATTGTCTGTCGAGCACAGCGACTTGATGGATATCACTACTTTATGGCAGAACTATGTAGGTGCAGAAACGGATCAGGCCGATGCAGAAGCTATGTTGGCCGATGCTTCAGATCCTGACATGAAAGAGATGATGCAAGAAGAGATTGATAACGCGCGTGATACCATCGTAGAGATGGAAGAAGCACTCAATGTCATGATGCTACCAAAAGACCCTAATGATAAAGTACCAGCATTTTTGGAGATTCGAGCTGGTACAGGCGGTGATGAAGCAGCGATTTTCTCTGGTGATTTGTTCCGTATGTATCAAAAGTACGCTCAAACGCAAGGTTGGACGGTGGAAGTGCTATCAGCCAATGAGGGTGAGCATGGCGGTTATAAAGAAATCATTACGCGTGTATCCGGCAATAGCGTATATGGTCGCTTAAAGTTTGAATCCGGTGCTCACCGCGTACAGCGTGTCCCTGAAACCGAGAGCCAAGGTCGTGTTCACACGTCAGCTTGTACGGTTGCGGTCATGCCAGAAGTTGAGATTGATGATACCGTTGATATCAATCCTGCTGACATCAAAATGGATACTTTTCGCTCAAGTGGTGCAGGTGGTCAGCACGTTAACACCACTGACTCAGCCGTACGTTTAACCCACATTCCAACGGGTACCGTGGTAGAGTGTCAGCAAGAGCGTAGCCAACACAAAAACCGTGCGCATGCTATGAAGATGCTGGTCTCTAAAATCCAACAAGCCAAAGTGCAAGCGCAGGTCGATGTGGCTGACTCTATACGTCGAGACTTGGTCGGTAGTGGTGATCGCTCGGAGCGTATCCGTACTTATAATTTTCCACAAGGTCGCATGACTGATCACCGTATCAATCTTACCTTGTATAAGCTCGACTCTATTATGGAAGGCGACTTGGATGAGATTCTTGATGCATTATTACGTGAGCATCAAGCAGATCTAATGGCGAGTATTGGCGGTGGTGATCAATAGAACTTTAGTAGTAAGTAAAGCGATAACTATAAAGTTAGTACACCAAACCCGATTAGAACCTGTACTGCTGACGATAAACCTTATGGTTATCGTCAGATTATTCAAAGCAATGTTGCAAGAGGGTTGTGGTGTATAGATTAATCATATAATTTTCTAAATCTACAATTTAACTTATCAAAATTTGAGAGTGTTATGTCAAAGCAAAACCAGAATAATCAAGCCCAAGAAGAACAAGCCCCAACACTAGAAGAAGCCAATGAGCTGATTGCTCAATTACAGGCCAAATTAGATGATATTACGGCTTCTGGTAAACAACCTTATCCCAATCAGTTTAAGCGCACTGATTATGCTAAAGACTTACAAGCTGATTTTGATGGTATCTCTAAGCAAGAGATTGAAGAAAAGGCTGCTAATGGCGACAAGACTCAGGTTAATATTGCTGGCCGTGTGATGCTTAATCGTGGCTCGTTTATTGTCATTCAGGATATGACGGGTCGCATCCAGCTGTATGTTGCACGCAAAGAATTGGATCCAGAAACACTTGCTTCTATCAAATCATTAGATTTGGGTGATATCGTTGGTATCTCTGGCTATATCGGTCGCTCGGGTAAAGGTGACTTATACGTACATATTGAGGAGTTTAATCTTCTCACTAAATCACTACGCCCAATGCCGAACAAGTTTCATGGTTTGGCTGATGTAGAAGCTCGCTATCGCAATCGCCACCTTGATTTAATGACCAATGAGACGACTCGTGATACGTTCATGATCCGTAGTCAGGTCGTTAGCGGTATTCGCAAGTTTATGTTGAATGAGCGCTTCATGGAAGTTGAAACGCCAATGATGCATCCTATTCCGGGCGGTGCTGTTGCGCGTCCATTTGAGACGCATCATAATGCGTTAGATATGCCACTGTATCTGCGTATTGCACCTGAGCTTTACTTAAAGCGTTTGGTTGTTGGTGGTTTTGAGAGAGTATTTGAGATTAACCGTAGCTTCCGTAACGAAGGTGTCTCTACTCGCCACAATCCTGAATTCACCATGATTGAGTTCTATCAGGCTTATGCTGATTATCATGATCTGATGGATTTGACTGAGCGTTTATTTAACGAATTGGCATTGGATATATTAGATACCACTGAAATCACCTATCAAGAAGAAGCAATCAGTCTAAAAGCACCGTTTGAACGTCTGTCTATGTCTAATGCAATTGCAAAATATGCAGAAAACTTCGATATGGCGCGCATCAACGATCGCGAGTATCTAGCAGAGTACGCCTCAACAGTACTTAAACAGCAAGTAAAAGACGGTTTTGGTGTGGGTAAATTGCAAACGATTATCTTTGAAGAAACTGCTGAGCATCAATTACGCCAACCAACGTTTATCACTGAGTATCCAGCTGAGACTTCACCACTAGCGCGCCGTAGTGATGACAATCCTGAGATTACTGATCGTTTTGAGCTATTCGTTGGTGGTCGTGAACTGGCCAACGGCTTTAGTGAGCTTAATGACCCTGCTGACCAAGCTGAGCGCTTCCGCGGTCAGGTTGCCGAAAAAGACGCGGGCGATGATGAAGCCATGCACTTCGATGAAGAGTATATTGAAGCCTTATCTTACGGTTTGCCACCAACCGCAGGAGAAGGTATTGGTATTGACCGTTTAGTAATGCTATTGACTGACTCTGCCAGTATCCGTGATGTGATTTTGTTCCCACACATGCGCCGCAAGCACGAAGACTAAAGTGGATTTGCTTGCTATAAATCCATACTGATACTCAATTGAACATAAAAAAGCTTTTGCTCATTTAAATAGAATGGGTGTAAGCTTTTTTATGACATTTCATTTATAGGGACGTTATGGATATTCAGCAAGCATTACCTTCGCTTTGGCAAAAAATGATTCAGCAATGTTTCCTATCTTTATACGAACTACCTGATGATAAAATCGCTGATTCTGATAATTTTCAGGGTTATGATTTTGTTTTTGAGTTTTCTGGCGCAACTATTTATCTGATCGTTAATAATGTTGTGATGCAAGCGAATAAGCAAGAAGTAGATAGCGCCCAAGTTCGTGAGTGGAGGAAAGAAGTTGTTAATCAATTAATCAAACGTCACACTCAGCTTTATCAAAAAAACGATAAGTTGATGGCTGATGGCAGTATCTCGAAAGATGGCAAAGCCGTTTATTTTGTTGGCTTAACCTCACTCTCTATCAATCATCAAGACGATAAATCGGGATCATCCTCTTATACGGTTGGTTACGAATATGGCAGTCAGTTTTTTGCTGAAGACTGTGTTTTAGACTTGGACGATGAGCAAAGTGTATTACAAGTATTTAGTCATCAAAACTTCTCTGATATCCTCAATCAGTTAATCACCCCAAGCGATTTGACGGCTTTCCTAGACTTTCATCGTGGTCAGTTAACAGGTTTTGAGTCGTTTCAAAACGAATCGACACTGCTAACACAGTTTTTACAGTCTCCTGACTTTCATAAAAGAGCGATCAGGGTTCAAGAGCAGTTGCTTGAGGGTGAACTAATCGATCAAATAGAAGCACGTTTGCTTAAGGCCACAGAACCTAATCAAGAAGTGTTTGCCAATGCCTTGATGGCTGAGGTTCGGAAAAACACTCGGATGTGGTACAAACTATTCAACAGTTTGATTGAGCGCTATCACGAAGTGGGGCAGCCATTACCAAAAGAGCAGGTTGATATTCTGGCAGATGAGTCAATGTACACCTATGCTTGCCTAGTAGAAAAAATACTAGCATATAGAACCATTGATCAAGATTCTCGCTGGAATGGCTATGTTCGACATGAGCATTCTTATTATATCTTTGGACGCCATTATCTTATGGTATTTTATGCGCAAGATGATAGCAGTCCGTTGAGTGCAGATAATGTGCGCCTCTCTTATCAGGATTTATTGTCAGATCTCAATGCCCAAATACAAGATCCAGTGATGGATGATTTGTTTTTGATTGGCGTAGAGTTCAGACCTTGTGAGGAGAGTGTAAATACTGAGGTGTATCTTGATATCTTTCATCAGACGGGTTCAGTGATTGATGCAAATACTCAGCGTTTATATGAACGTTTAGCACAACTTCAGGCGCAGTTATAATCTAAACCTAATATAGCTCACTGGTTTGACACTTTATCTATATTTGTATTATTTATATTGGCATTTACTATGACGCAGCAATATCAAGTTTTAGCTCGCAAATATCGCCCCAAAAACTTTCACGAGTTGATTGGGCAAACGCACGTCTCGCAAGCGCTGATTAATGCGATTGATTATAATCGCCTGCATCATGCGTATCTGTTTACTGGAACCCGCGGTGTGGGTAAGACGACGATTGCGCGTATTTTGTCCAAGTGTTTGAATTGCGATATGGGCATCACCAGTACGCCTTGCGGTGTGTGTGATAATTGCGTGGCCATCGATCAAGGACGGTTTATTGATCTGATCGAAATTGATGCCGCGTCTCGTACTAAAGTTGAAGACACACGCGAGCTACTAGACAATGTTCCTTATGCGCCAAGTCAAGGTCGTTACAAGGTTTACCTCATCGATGAAGTGCATATGCTGTCTACGCACAGTTTTAATGCGCTGCTCAAAACACTAGAAGAGCCACCTGAGCACGTAAAGTTTTTGCTAGCGACGACGGATCCACAAAAGCTGCCCATCACTATTATCTCGCGCTGTTTACAGTTTGTGCTGCGTCCGCTACCACAGACATTGCTGAGCGAACACTTGGCGAATGTTCTTACCCAAGAGCAAGTGGCTTATACGCAGCCAGCACTGTGGCAGTTGGCAAGTGCTGCTAAAGGCTCAGTACGTGATGCGTTGTCGTTGACAGATCAGGCGATCGCTTTTGGTCAAGGTGCGCTCGATGACGTTACCGTTAATGCGATGCTTGGTTTGATTGATGCAGCTGATTTGGTCAGTTTGATTACAGATATCTATAACCATGATAAATCTGCTGTTGCAGCCCATATCGAGCAAATGCGTGCACAGATGGTTGATGCCACCAGTATGTTTGATGGGCTAGCTGAGTTACTTCATCAATTGGCATTAACCCAGTTATTACCTGAAGTCGCGCTCAATGTAAATGAAGCTCAGGCACAGAATATCACTGTACTGGCACAGCATATCAGCCCAGATGTGTTGCAACTCTATTACGAGATTGTTGTGCAGGCTCGTGAAGGTGTGAAACTTGCTAGTACACCTATGCAAGCGCTTGAGATGTGTATTCTACGTTTACTAGCCTTTCGCCCGTTGCCAGTTGATGAAGTATTGAGCAACACTTACGACAGTGAGGCATCTTTTACGCAATCTGTAGGTGCTGTCACACATGAAGCTTCAGAACCGCCTTTACAGTCATATGATATGGATTATCAAGCGCAGAGTTATGATAAACTGCAAACCGCCAGTTACGATGAAAATGTAGCACAGTCAGTGACTAGTGCCATGCCTGAACCAGTCGTTGAGCCTGAACCAGTCGTTGAGCCTGAACCAGTCGTTGAGCCTGAACCAGTCGTTGAGCCTGAACCAGTCGTTGAGCCTGAACCAGTCGTTGAGCCTGAACCAGTCGTTGAGCCTGAACCAGTCGTTGAGCCTGACGTAAATAATTCTCAGTTAACCTCGCAAGTTGATGACCCACGTACCTTGCTACGTTGCCCACCACAAGAGCTCATGGGTGAGTGGAATCCAGAGAAATGGGACTATTGGTTACAGACGGCTCGTGAGGCAGATGTCTTGGCCCAAGATGAGTTAGCGCTTGCTCGTCAAGGTATGATGACAGGTTTATGTGATGGTAAGGCAGTCTTTGTGACCAGTGTGGACAGTCGACATTTACAAACGACCTTTCAGCAGTTAGCAGCCAAATTGCAACAGCAGTTTACCCAAGCGGAGATTGACTTAAAAATTGATGGCAGTGTAATGCATGCTGAAGATAAGACACCTGAACGTCGTCAACAAAAACGCTTAGTACAAGCTAAGGCAGTAGCAGAGTCAAAACTGCTAAATACTCCAGTGATGCAATACTTAATTGAGCGTGGTGAAGGAAGGATGGGTAAAGTACATTTGTATTAAGCAGTCAGAAAAAATATTGTTAAAATTATTTAAAATTGGATATAGTTGTCAAACGCAATTCCTACATAAAACATCAAGGTGATATTGTACTATCACCTTGATGTTTTTACTTTTATTGCTTATAAAATAGATCAATTCGAATAATAGAAGTATGCTTAATTGCTATAAGGAAATTAAAAATCCTCTATAATGATTAAGTTATATTAAAAACTAAAATGTAGCTTAGGTGAAAGTATGTTGGATAATTTACGCGGTATGGCTGTGTTCGCCAGTGTGGTCGGACATGGTTCTTTTAGTGGCTCAGCTCGTGAGCTAGGTATTACCACCAGTGCAGTTAGTCAGCAAATTAGGTCATTAGAGAATGATTTGGGCGTCGTGCTATTACATCGCTCAACTCGTAAGCTGAGCTTAACAGAAGCAGGTGAGAGTTTTTACGAGGCCGCAAAAGATGTGGTTAGTGCTGCTGAACAAGGCCGAATCAAGGTCAATCAATTGCGTGATGAGTTGGCAGGTAGCTTACGCGTGGCGACGACGCCTGAGCTGGGTGTGAATCATATTTTGCCAGCATTGTCTACGTGGATGGCAGCACATGATGATTTGAGTATCACCTATTTGGCAGACAATCATTATGTCGATATGATTGACGCACGTATCGATATCGCAATACGTATGAGCCCATCAATGAATGACTCTAGTCTGAGCAGTCATCCTTTAACAGACGTGCGCCAAATGCTCGTTGCTTCACCGCAATATCTACGTCAACATACCAAGTTACAGACGCCTAAAGATTTGGCAGATCATCAGCTGATTTGTATTGAAATCATGAAAGATGCCAACCAAATTGATATGGTTCAAACAGAGACTGGCAAAAAAACACGCACAAAAATGAACTCACGTATTTATACCAACAATGTCTTTATGGCGACTACATTGGCCAAAGAAGGTCATGGTTTGGTTAGAATGTTAGAAATGGATATAAAGAAAGAGCTTGAGAGTGGTGAACTGGTTGAAGTGTTGACTGGTTATCAGTTGCCAAGCTTTGTGCTATATGCCGTTACTTTGAATGGTGAACAGCAACCCGCTAAAATAACTCGCTGTTTAGAGGTGTTGAAAAAGTATTTTCACGCTCATTAAGTCTTTAGTGGTAAGTGCTAATTTAATGACATGCTAGAAGTTAAGTAATTAGCAGTCAGCAAAAAGCCTATAGATAGTTTATGTCTATAGGCTTTTTTTATGATACTCGGCTTTATATCAACTAGATAGAGTGTTAAGCGCGCTATCCCTTGATCCATTATCTATAGGGCTTTCACTAATCTGACTTACACATATCCAGATTATTGTGAGTTGACTATGATATTGATAGTTATGAGTCATACTTTAAAAAGAGGGTTTTAATAAGTCCACCAAGCGTTCAGCTACTTGAGTGCTCTCATCTCGGCTCATATTAAGTGGCGGTAGCAAACGTATAACATGGCCACCAGTGACATTGATGATTAAGTTTTGCTCATCACGTGCACGATCTACCAGTTGGCTACAATCCATGTCTTCAGGCAAGGCGATACCAATCATCATCCCTGCACCGCGACTGCTCACACCGTGTTGTCCCAGTGTATCGACTAATGTCTCTCGAATGAATAGCCCTTCAGTAACCGCATTTTCCATTATATTACTGTTGCCGAGTACATCATAGACAGTATGTACCACGCGGCTTGCTAATGGCGTGCCACCATACGTTGAGCCGTGGCTACCCGCACCAAATAAACCATTAGCACGTCCACGTACCATACAGGCTCCCACTGGAAAACCATTGCCCAAGCCCTTAGCCGTTGTCAATACATCAGGACGAGCATTGCTGTGTTGATAAGCGAAATACTTACCAGTACGCCCGTTACCTGTCTGAACTTCATCTAACATAAATAGCCAGTTGTTAGCTTCACACTCTGCTTGTATCTCTTCAAGATATGTAAACCCGTTGGCAGCGATGTTCAGTCCACCTTCACCTTGAATGGGCTCTACAAAGATAGCGCAAATGTCATCATAATCGAGCGCTGCTTGCTTAATGGCTGAGATATCACCAAATGGAACACGAATAAAGTCATCATCTAATGTATAAAAGCCTTCACGCGCCTTTGGATTGGCAGTGGCAGACAACGATAGCAATGTACGGCCGTGAAATGATTGCTCCATTACAATAACTTTTGGACGTTTAAAGCCTTGCTTATGTGCGTATAGTCTTGCCATTTTTAGTGCGGCTTCGTTTGCTTCAGCACCACTATTGGCAAAAAACACGCTATCCATTCGAGATGCTGTGCACAGAATCTCTCCTGCACGCTCTTGCCAGTCAATACCGAATAGATTACTGGTATGTACTAGAGTCGCCGCTTGTTGTTGAATAGCATCGGTCACCTGTGGATGGCAATGGCCCAATCCGCAGACAGCAATGCCAGTCAGCGCGTCTAAATAAGGCGTATCATCTTTGGTATATAACCAACTGCCAGAACCACGCGTAAAGTTGATTGGCTGGCGGTTATAAGTAGGCATCAGGTAAGTAGCAGACATATAAAACATCCTTAAGATGATCAGTGAGTAAAAAGAAAAATAATTGGTTATAGCTCGTCGGAAAAAGGCGTGGTTTCCGCAGGCAAAGTGTAGTCTTCATTTGCCCATGAACCTAAGTCAATAAGTTTGCATTGACTACTGCAAAACGGCTTATATTTATTATCCTGCCATGCTGTTTGGGTGCCGCAGCGTGGGCACGGATAGGTCTTGGGTGGTGTGTTGGGGGTAGGGTCAGTCATAATAAGAGTGAAAGCATCCTCGATTTATTTGAATTATTAATAGTGAATGACAGTCAGTAGGTTCGCCTACGTGATGATTAATAGACGGTTTTAGCATTGCTAGCTGTCGTCATATTACTATTGCAGTGGATTGACTATATAATAGCATGCAGCCGAATAATGGCAAAAGACAAATACTTTAAGGATAGTAAATGACTGACAATATCGAGCTTACGCATCAACAAGAGCGTGCATTTCAACCTCAGAGACTCTCAGCACCGCGTGACTTTATCTTGCCAAGCATCATTGGTGAAAACGAAAACAATCTGCCTTTGTTATTAGAGATTGGTGCCGGGAAGGGCAAGCATGCACTTGGTTTTGCATTACAGAATTCTGATAAGCATTTGATAGCGATTGAGCGTACACGCAACAAATTCGAAGCGTTTGCCAAACTAGCAGCAATACAATCTTCACCGAACCTAGATGCGATTCATGCTGATGCCATTGCATGGACAGTGCATGCTATCAAACCAAGCAGTTTGGCAAAAATCTTTATTCTTTATCCCAATCCTGAACAGCATAATCCTAATCAACAGTGGTTAAATATGCCATTTTTTGAGTTTCTATTGTCACGTTTGCAGGTAGGCGGCGAGGTAGTGCTCGTAACCAATATAGAAGCATATATGGATAATGCAGAGCAGCAGGCAACCAAGGTATGGTGCTTACCAAACACTCGATATACAGTAGCGGCTGACAGCCAGCGTACACATTTTGAAGTGAAGTATCTAGCGCGCGGAGAAACATGTTGGGAGTTGAGCATGTGTAAGCCAGAAGGGTATAAGACAAGGTTTGATGAATGGCAAGTTGGTAATATAAGCGAAGGGTTAATAGCCTAAGTAAAAATAATGCTAAGATGAAGAGAGATCGGAATAGTCAGAAGTAATAAATATAAAATAGCCTAAGCAAATGAGGTTAATTAAAAATTAAGCCGTCACTAAAAGACGGCCAAAAAATAGTTGCTTATTCAGTGCTATAAATAAGGTTTAACGAGCTTGTTTGAATCGGTATAAGCATCCAAAACTGTCAGAAAAGTGTAAGCCCCAATGAATTTACGACTAATAAACATAAATTCTTTCGGTGGCAGGTTAAATTCGAAAGACTGCATTGCTCGTGTGGCTTCTGTAGAAAGGCGCGAGTGCAGCTTACTATTGGCCCAGATATAGCGGTTGCTCTCATCCAGACAGTCAGACGGAATATCAGGATTCATCGCTGGATCACTGAATGGCTCTGTCGCCAACAGAAATAGCGAAGCGATATCAGAACGTACTTTGCCACTCATACTATCAAAGAAATCATAACCAGTCATTGCTAGATTCATCGCTTGATGGTTATGGCGGTAGCCAGCTTTTAACAAGCCGTGGGCAATGGTTAACAAGTTATTATCAAACTGACGAATCGCACCAAAATCTAGTAATACTAATTTATCTATATCGTTTTCATTGTCACTGACTCGAACTAGATAGTTACCAAAGTTTGGATCTGTCTGCATTTCACCCCAAACAAAAATCTCTTGCATCATGATTTCGATAGCAGCTTGACCAATGGCGTTGCGGCGCTCATGAGGGAGTAATTGTAAGGCATCAGAGACAACCGTGATGCCTGGCTCGTAAGACATGCACAGTAGACGCTTCTTTGAATAACTGCGGTTAATCTTAGGAACGACATAACGCGGATCGTTGCTTAGGCGCTCATAAAAACGTTCTGTGGTTGCAGCTTCTGCTTCATAATCGACTTCATGATGGAGTAGGTCACGTATCTCTTCGAACCAAGCATCAAGCGAGCGAGTTTGGGGAACGATGTTGCTAACTTTTAATAACTGCTTGAACAGAGAAAGGTCAGAGTTGATAGCATCAGCCACACCTGGATATTGGATCTTCAGTACTACTTGCTCGCCAGTCTCGATGACTGTTGCTCGGTGTACTTGGGCAAGTGAGGCGGTGCCAATAGGGACAGTGTCAACTTCTAGTTCATCTAACTTTTTACCTAGCAACTGACGTAATGTAAGCTCTATCGTTGGCCATGACAACGTGGCCGTATCATCATTTAGGGTTTGGAGCGCGCGCGTGATTTCAGGTGGCAAAATGTGCTCACCATAAATCGCCAGCATTTGGCCAATCTTTACGACAGAACCTTTTAGCTTACCGAGCTCTGATGCAAGGTAATTCGCTTGTTCTTCCATAAAAGCTTGGTTACGCGCTGTACGTGTCTCTTTATTCAAAAACATGCCAGACACGCTATTACCTGCCCAACGACGACCAATGTTTAAGGAAGTTTTGGCAATCGACATTCGACGCTCAAACCCTGAGGTTTTTAAGTTATCGATGGATTGCTTATTGCTAGAAGGTTTAGACGTATCATTTGCCATAAATATAATCATTCATCCGGTTGGTATTGATTTGTGGGTTAGGAACCTACAATACAAGGGAGATACGATGCATAGGGGTAAAATTGTATCATATAAAGCATATCTGGTTGATGCGTCTGTTGATAATACTAAGGCTGAATAACCTCTTTAATACTTATGTTAACATTTAATTTTGCTAAATTATTGGGTATCATTTTGTAGAAATATGCTAATAGATGCTGCTGATCAGAAAATAAAACTGTATCAAAAAATAAGACCTAGCGTGTTGCTAGGTCGAATAATAGAATAAAAGGATTTTACCCAGTTAAATGGCTAACTGATTTTGCGGTAATTAATTTACTGAGCATTTTCGCGAGCAATGGCATGATGGCCAATATCACGACGATACTGTGCACCATCAAAACTAATCGCACCTGTTACGGCTAATGCAGCTTGTTGAGCATCAGCGATATTGTCTGCCAGCGCAGTCACGCATAATACACGGCCACCATTGGTTATCACTTCATTCTCAGTGCTGGCTTCGTCAGCGTTAGAAAATGCAGTACCCGCATGGAATACTTTAACGGCATTGTCATTACTGCTATCTAACTCTGGCAAGCCAGCGATAACGTCACCTTTTGAAGAGGTTTCTGGATAGCCTTTAGACGCAACAACGATACCGAGAGCAGGGCGGGCATCCCACTTGGCATCACTAGGCAACTGACCAGCCAGCCCTTGGGCGACCAAATCCACCATTGAGGACTGTAAACGCATCAAGATAGGCTGAGTCTCTGGATCGCCAAAGCGACAGTTGAACTCGATGACATAAGGGTCACCTGCGTCATCAATCATAAGGCCAGCATATAAAAATCCAGTATAAGGATGGCCAGCATCTTTCATGGCATCAACTACAGGCTGAATGACTTGACTCATTACTTTGTCATGTACATCCTGAGTAACGACTGGTGCAGGAGAGTATGCGCCCATACCGCCCGTGTTTGGCCCTGTGTCACCTTCAAAAGCACGCTTATGATCTTGACTGGTTGCCATCGGTAAGATGTTTTCACCGTCAACCATACAAATAAAGCTGGCTTCTTCGCCTTGCAAAAACTGCTCGATAACCACACGGCTACCCGCATCACCAAATTTGTTGTCTGCTAGCATATCGTCGATAGCATCATGTGCTTGTTCGATCGTTTCAGCAACGATGACACCTTTACCAGCAGCTAGACCATCAGCTTTGATAACGATTGGTGCACCTTGCTCATCGATATAAGCTTTGGCTGCTGTTGCATCTGTGAAGCCTTGATAAGTAGCTGTTGGAATGTTGTTTTGTGCCATGAATTCTTTAGCAAAGGTTTTTGAACCTTCTAATTGTGCACAGTATGCTGTCGGTCCCCATGCTTTAATACCAGCATCACGACAAGCATCAACGATACCAGTGACCAAAGGCGCTTCTGGTCCAACGATGACCATGTCGATATCGTTATTTTGGCAAAACGCTATCACTGCGTTATGTTCGCTAGCGTTATCATCGGTAGATTCTAAGATTACGTTTTGGCATTTAGGTTCAAGTGCAGTACCAGCATTACCAGGAGCGACGTAGATATTATTGACCTTATCGTCTTTCGCACACTGCCATGCCAGCGCGTGTTCGCGACCACCTGAACCGATTACCAAAATATTCATCATACGTCTCGCCCTTAGCATTAAAATTAATAATGAGTTAGTCACACACTCTCAAATATACCGGCATATTCTAACAAAAAAGTCGTACTGATTACCATGAGTATCACTTGCCAGCAGCCAATCAATAACAAAGACTAGCAAAAGTGCATTTTATCTCATTAGTAAATGTTATCGACATGTTGCTGATTCATGAAATGATGTTGCACGCTTCAGCTAGCGCCCTAGTTGCGTTACACTTCACTAGATTAATGGCGTTATATCCTGATTACTGCATGTCAGCAAAATATAGTAGTAAATATAGGAGAAAAACTTAAAAAAGTAAGAAAAAATTAGAATAATTTGTATAAATGGCTATACTGCCTCGCGGCATCAATAGTATTCAATATATTCATGCGCTGCCAGTGATGTTACTCATTAATAAACTCAAATAAATAATAGATAGACCAGATCTATAAAAAAGGATAAAGAACATGCCAAACTCTCTTAGTATCGCAACAGAGCGGATTAGCCAGATAAGCGATATTGCGACCAGTTATGTACAAAAAGATAAGTCATTGTTTGACCATTTTATTCATAGCTATTACCAGCCGCTCCATCAAGAAACGGCAAAAGTCATCAGCAATGCTGATTTGGCGGGCATGGCACTACATCATTTCACTTTGCTCAAGGCCTATGATCGCAGTAGTCCACAACTGACTGTGCTCAATCCTAAAGCGGAAGAGCAGCATTTTCACAGTTCGCACACAGTCATCCAAATCGTGGCCTATGACCGATCGTTCTTAGTCGATACGATTTTGATGAGTCTTGAAGCGGCAGGTATCGATGTACATCGTACTTACAATATCATTATTAGCGTTGATCGTAACGATGATGGCGATATTACGCATATCGAAGGCGCACATGAAAGTGCCACTTCGCATTTGTCTTTGATTCATTGCGAAATTGCTTATCAAGATGACGAAGATTTGGACGCGCTACAACAAATGCTATTGGCTAAAATCGATACGCTAGATACAGTCGTTGGTGACTGGACGCAAATGCGATCGAAGCTGACAGATATTAAAGCAGAGCTGTCTACAAAACCATTGCCAGAAGTGTTTTATTCACAGCAAGAGATTCAAGCGTTTTTAGATTGGGTATTAGACGATCATTTTATATTCTTGGGTTATCGTGAATACCGCCTAGAGGGTGGGCAATCTGTTGAAGTTGATACCGACTCTGTGGACTTGGATTTATTTGCCATTGGCAATAGTGGTCTTGGTTTACTGCGCGGTGCTGAAGAAGACAAATTGTCAGAAAGCTTTAGTCAATTGCCTAAAGTGTTAAAGCAATTATTGACTGAGCCACGCGTATTGATGCTGTCAAAATCAAGCCGTGTATCTCCTGTACATCGCCCAGTATATATGGACTTTTTAGGCATTCATAAGTTTGATGACAACGGTAAGCTGGTTGGTGAATATCGATTCATCGGTTTATTGACTTCGCAAGCGTACCAGCTGACTGTACAGCAAATACCGCTATTACGTGAAAAAGCCAATAAGATTATGGCCATGGCAGAGTTGCCACGTGACGGTCATGCCCATCATAAAATGATGCATGTGATTAATACGTTACCCCGTGATGACTTGTTTCAAGCCAGCGTCGAAGAGCTGTATCCAATCGTATCTGGTATCAGTCAATTACAAGACAAAAAGAGCCTACGTCTATTCAGCCGTATTGATCATTATCAGCGTTTTGTTTCGTGCTTGGTCTATATCCCACGTGACAAGTTCAACACCGAGCTGCGTATCAAAGTACAAAATGTGCTAAAAGATGCCTATGGTGGAACCTCATCAGGCTTTACCACTGAGTTCAATGAATCTGCACATGCTCGT
The DNA here is from genome assembly GCF_015864825.1 of Psychrobacter sp. NZS113. Taxonomy (GTDB): domain Bacteria; phylum Pseudomonadota; class Gammaproteobacteria; order Pseudomonadales; family Moraxellaceae; genus Psychrobacter. Next base: position 315,673 of record NZ_JADYWL010000002.1, on the reverse strand, counting down.
GTGCATGTCCATGTACGCACAGTGCCTGGTCAAGTAAACGACGTCAATACGACAGCACTAGAAGCCAAATTGTCAGCATTGATGGAGTCATGGAGTGATGACTATCAAAAAGTATTGCTTGATAATGTTGGTGAGCAGCAAGCAAATGCCTTAAACCGCCGCTTTTTAAACTACATCCCTGCTGCGTATCAAGAGCGTTTCGATGCGCGTACAGCGGTTGAAGATACCAAGCGCTTGGCTGGATTGACCGCAGAGCAACCGATGATTTGGCATTTATACCAATCAACAGGCGATGCAAGCAATCAATTACATCTAAAGCTCTATGGTCGTGAGCAGCCTGTTATCTTGTCAAAAGTCCTGCCAATTCTTGAAAACTTTGGTGTGTCAGTTATTTCAGCACAAACCTATGAGTTTGACCTGCCAGAGCAGTCTATCTGGATGCAAGAGTATGAGCTGACCTTAGAACATGTCGATACCGTCAACATGCAAGTGGTGCGCGGTCAGTTCGAAGACAGCCTCAAACAAATTTGGGCGGGACGTGTTGAAAGTGACTCGTTTAACGAGCTGGTACTGACGACCAATCTAGATACTTATGATGTGGTGTTATTACGAGCACTGTCACGCTATATGATGCAAGCTCGAGCACCGTTCTCTAGTAACTACATCCAGCAGACTGTGGTAAAAAACAGTGATATCAGTGTGGCACTCGGCAATCTGTTCGATGCTCGCATGAATCCTCAGTATAGTGAAATTGAACGCACAGAAAAAACTGCGAAAATTCAAGAACGCATCGTTGCTGCGCTAGCAGATGTCGATAGTCTAGATGAAGACCGTATCCTGCGTTGGTACTTGGATTTAATTAACGCGATGGTACGTACCAACTTCTACCAGACTGATACCGATGGTCAGCGTAAAGATCGTTTGTCGTTTAAGTTTTTGGCAGCAGATATTCCTAACTTGCCTAAACCTAAACCGATGTTTGAGATATTTGTGTACTCACCGCGTGTTGAGGCCGTGCATTTACGTGGTGGCAAGGTTGCCCGTGGTGGTTTGCGCTGGTCAGATCGTATGGAAGATTTCCGTACCGAAGTATTGGGCCTAGTCAAAGCACAGATGGTAAAAAACGCAGTGATTGTGCCTGTTGGTTCGAAAGGTGGATTCATCGTCAAAACTAAAACCATGGCGGATGGTCGTGAAGCGTTCCAAGCAGAAGGTATCGCTTGTTATCAGACGTTCTTGCGCGGTATGCTCGATGTTACAGACAACATCGTAGACGGCGTGATTGTCCCGCCAGCCAATACAGTCAGACATGATGAAGACGATCCATACTTGGTTGTTGCTGCGGATAAAGGTACAGCGACTTTTTCTGACATCGCCAATGCCTTAGCAGCAGAGTACAACTTTTGGCTCGATGATGCCTTTGCTTCAGGTGGTTCAGTAGGTTATGACCATAAAGCCATGGGTATCACGGCACGTGGTGGTTGGGAGTCGGTCAAACGTCACTTCCGTATGCGCGGTATGGACATCCAAAACCGTGACGACTTCACTGTCGTCGGTATTGGTGATATGAGTGGTGATGTATTCGGTAACGGTATGCTGCTTTCAACTCATACCAAGCTGGTTGCTGCCTTTAACCATTTGCACATCTTCATTGATCCTAATCCAGACACTGCGACCTCTTATGCCGAGCGCGCACGTTTGTTTGAATTACCACGCTCATCATGGGCAGATTATGAAACCTCATTAATCAGTCAAGGTGGTGGTATATTCTCACGCCAAGACAAAAAAATCGCTATCAGTGCAGAGATGAAAGCAGTCTTCGATATCAATGAAGACAGTCTCGCACCTAATGATTTAATCAGTGCATTATTGAAATCGCCTGTTGATCTCCTCTGGAACGGCGGTATCGGTACTTATGTCAAAAGCGCTAATGAGACGCATGCTGATGTCGGTGACCGTGCGAATGACTCACTGCGTATCGACGGTAATGAGCTTCGCTGTGCAGTGATTGGTGAAGGTGGTAACTTAGGATTCACGCAGCAAGGCCGTATTGAATACGCACAAACGGGTGGTCGAGTCTATACTGATGCTATCGATAACTCAGGCGGCGTTAATTGTTCAGATCACGAAGTCAATATCAAAATCTTATTGGGTAAAGTGGTTGAGCAAGGTGACATGACCTTAAAACAGCGTAATGAGCTGCTAGAGAGCATGACCGATAACGTGGCAGAGTTGGTACTGCGCCAAAACTACCTACAGCCTCAAGCGATTGAACTGAGTCACATTCGTGCATCAGCGAATCTAAGCGATCATCAACGCTTTATTCAAATGCTAGAAGGCGAGGGGCGTCTCGACCGTGCAATCGAATATCTACCATCAGATGAAGAGATGACCAAACGCCAAAAAGCGAATGCTGGCCTGACTAATCCTGAGTTAGCCGTCGTGATGGCTTACGGTAAGATGTGGGTATATGACAACTTGTTGTCCTCTGATTTACCAGATGACCCATACTTCATCAACGAGTTACGTAAGTACTTCCCTGATGAGCTAGCGTCACGCTTCTTTAATGAAATGACAGAGCATCGCTTACATCGTGAAATTATCAGTACTTATCTGACCAATAGCGTGGTCAATCGTTTGGGTATCGAAGCATTGTTCCGTCTGTTCGAAGAGACCGATCAATCACTAGCTACCATCGTGCGTGGCTATGCGATTAGCCGTGATGTCTTTGATGTGTCAAAAGCTTGGAAAACGCTTGAGTCGTTGGACAATCAAGTCGATGCTACGTTGTTGCTAAATCTTGAGCTACGTCTGCGTGATGCACTTGAGAGCGGTGTTGTGTGGTTTATCAATGCCTTTGGTCAAGACTTGCAAGTCGCTGATATGATTAGCCGCTTTAGCGATAGCGTTGAAAAGCTCACGAAACCAGGTGGTTTCATTGAGCAGCAATTTGCAGCGTACTTGCAAGAAGATACGACCAGCCTGATGCAGGAAGATCTGTCTAATAGTGATGCTGCATTGTTTGCTATGCTGCCTTATCATGTGGATGCCCTCGATGCCGCGCTGTTAGCAGAGCTGTATGAGCGTCCTGTTGATGAGATTGCAACGCTATACTTTGAAGCCTACCATGTCTTGCAGTTAGACTGGATGATGGACAATATTGCCACCTTACCACAGCAAGATTACTGGGATCGTCGCGCACGCCATGCATTGATGAACGAGCTGTCACGTAGCTTGCGTCTGTTGATGGATGCCATATTATCTAAACCGGATGCGAAACAAGCATTTGGCGAGTGGCGCTCACGTCACTTAGACCATCTAGAGTCTGTCACATCAGAGATGAGCAAGTTAGATCAGCTTCATGCTAATGATGCAGACAGTCAAATCAGCCTGTCTACACTATCCGTGTTGATGAGTGAGTTGAGTGGTTTAGTTACTAAGTGATTAACTAAGTAACTAAATGAGTGATTGAATAAGTCACTAACTAAATAAAATACTATTTCAAAAAAACCACCGTTATTAATTAACGGTGGTTTTTTATTGTCTAATCAAACAAGAGTCAGAGTATTTAGCTCTTGATTACAGAAACTCTATTATTGAAACATGGATTAACTTACGAGGCTTTTTCACCGACAACTCTCTGACACCCTTGACCGCTAATTTGGCTAAAGCCGCCAGAGAGTTTTTCGACCTTAATTTGGGTCAAGATACGGTCTTTTAGTGCCTGCACGTGAGAGATAATACCAATCAACTTACCTTCCTGTTGTAAGCTCGTTAACGTATCGAGGGCGATATCAAGTGACTCTTCATCCAGTGTGCCGAAGCCTTCATCCAAGAATAACGAATCCACACGAATATTGTGACTGGCCATTTGTGATAACCCTAACGCGAGTGCCAAACTAATGATAAAGCCTTCGCCACCAGAGAGGTTTTTAGTACTACGAACATCGCCACCTTGATAGTTATCAATCACATTGAGCTCAAGCGGATTGTGGTCGTCATGGATGAGTAGGTAACGATCACTCATCTTTTGCAGTTGCGTATTGGCATGACTAATCATAACTTCAAACGTTAATCCTTGGGCAAAGGTACGATATTTTTTACCATCAGCTGAACCAATTAGCGTATGTAGCTGCTGCCAAACTTGTAGCTTCTGTTTTTGCGCATCGATAGCCACAAGTTGTGCTACTTGTTTGCCTTTTTGATTGTCGTTGTCTTTGAGTTTTTGGTCAATTGCACCTATCTGCTGACTTAGTTGATCAATATCTGTCTGTATTTGATGATACTCGCCAGCAAGCGTTTCTCTATCCTTATCTGTCATAGGAGCAGCAAGTTTTTGCGCTAATAATTGCTGAGTACTATCTAGCTGTGACTTCACCTGTTGCAAGGCATTATCGATAGCTGATTTACGTATGTGTAGTGCTTCGCGCTCTTGTTTAGGCAGGCGTGAACTGACAAAGGCAGCTTCATCGGCGAACTGTGATTCTGATAGTAAATCCGTAAATTCACTTTGTTGCGTATTGAGCGTACCAGTTGCAGATTGTAGCTCTGTTGCTAGCTGTTGCTGTCTAACCTTTAATTGTTCTAATGTCTGCTGAATGGTATCTAGCTGCCTTTGTACCGTGATCTTACTAGCTTGAGCCTTATCGACCGCACTTCGTAATTGAGTCTCCTCAGCATCTACCTCTTTATCTGCGAAAATCTCTTTTCTATTTTCCCTTAGTTGCTCGATAGCACTGGTTTTATTAATAGTTAAGCGCTCTAGTTCTTCGAGCGATTTTTCGTCATTGGTAAGCTGTGCTTGTTTGGCTCCAATCTGTGCTGTTAAGCTGCTTATCGTGTTGGTTAGCTGCTGTTGTTTGTTTTTTTGGCCATGGCAATATTGCTTTAACTGACTTAGGGCGCTACGCTGTTGACGTAGCCTTTCGATATGAGGGTCATAGTCTGAGTTGTCTATTACGGTCTGCTCAGTAACACTATCATTCAGTTGCTTGAGTGCATCATTGATGTCTGCTGCATTAACAGCTACAGATAAATACTCTTTATGGTTCTCTATAGGGTGTTTATACGCTAGAGACGAAACAGTGGTCATAATAGGTGCCAATTCAGAGAAGTTGACAGCGATACTTTCTTCAATACTCTCAATTTTCTGTGTATTAAGCTTAATATCAGTTGCCAAATTACTGACGTCGCGAATAAGTACTTGTTGCCGCTTTTCATCGGTTTCGATTGCAGTACTAATATGTGCCATACGTTGTGTCAGCACATCGTATTGGCCCGTCATGGTTTGTAGAGACTGCTTGTAATCAATCAGGTTGTGTTTGGCGGCATCCAATAAAGATAAAGAGTTGTCCACGTCAATCGCATCATTGACGTTATCCGTCACTTGAGTCAGTGGATGAATGAGCGCTGCAATGGATTCAGAGTAATTATTTTTATCATCGAATAACGAGGCCAGATAAACCCGAATATCACTATATAAGGTCTCTGTCTCTTGCTGTAACGGCACTAATTGCTGTTGTTGATTATTGAGCGTTTCTTTCTTTGTAGCATGTTCAAGACGGTGTTTTGATACCGTCTGCTCAAGATTGACTATAACAGTTTCTAGTGCATCCATTTCCTGCTGAATCTTTTGTGTTCTAGACAGTTGGCTTTGGTCGGCATTGTCGTCGATATTATTGTCTAATAAAGGATGATTTTTGCCGTAAGGATGTTCGTGTGCGCCACAGAGCGGGCAGGGCAATCCGTCTTGTAGTTCTGTTATATAGTCTTCAAGCTTAGCGACCTTTTGTAATAGATTCAGATGCTCTTGTTTATCTTGTCGTTTGAGCTTAACATTTTGAATGTCTGATTGATGACTGGTAATTAGTTGTTCTAAAGTCGTTAACGCTTGGCTAAGTACTGGTAGCGAAAGCGTGGTTCTTTTTATTTGGCTAGTAAGTTCGGACAGTCGTTGTAACTTGAAGCTGGCCCGATTAGTTTGGTTATTAATTTGATCAACATGTTCTTGATCACGACGCATACTAGCCAGCGATTTTTTTTGGATGAGTGTTGCTTGCTGGTGCTGTAAGCTGGCAAGTTGCTCACGATGTTGTATTATTAATGAGGTATCGGCGTCTTGCTGCTTAGACAGTTGATCGAAACTTGCTTGTAGTTGGCTGGCTTGATGACCATATGTTCGTTTATCGGTAGCTAAGCGCACATTGTCTTCTAGCAATGCCTTTAATCGGCTACAACTGCTATCAAAGGTTGCCATATCTGTATCGAGATCGTTTACCTCTGGATAGTCATTAAAGTACTTTTCAATACTGTCAAACTGAGTCTTAGTATCCTGCTCTGTTTGTTTATGGCTAGCTATTTCTTGACGTAATTGTTGAGTATTATTCACCAGTACGCCTTTACGTTGATTGTCATTTGATAAAGCATGAGCTTGCTGTTTTATATCAGCATCTAATTCACGCACCTTTTTAATAATGGGTAAAGCAGTTTGTAAGTTATCCGTGGCGTTCTTTTCAAAAGTACTCGCCTCATTTAGATGACTTGAAGCTTGCCCAAGCGCTTCTTGCTGTGTCGGAATTTTACTAAGCAATGTCTGTTGCTCAGCATCCAACTTACTGAGCATCTCTCGGCTATAGCACATCGCGCGAAACTGGCTATCAATTTCTAAAGCTTTAGTCGCAATATCTAAGCGTTGTGCTTCTGGGATAAAGTCTTTCTGTATCTGTTGCGCTGTTGCGAACTCAGTCTGATAAACCGAGAGGTTCTGTTGTAGTTGATAGACGCTATCTAGCCACTGTAGTTGCTCACTCAAGGTTTTGAATGTTTGTCGTTGTTTGATTTGCTGCTGATTCAGAGTGTCTAATTCTGCAGCCAGTCTTTTTTCATCTTCAATATTTAATAGGGATAAGCTATTAACGCCTGCTTGTAGATTGCCAAGCACTTCTTCCTCAGAGCGTTTTTTCTCGTGCACGTTTAACGATATTTTGGCATAAATGGCCGTACCCGTTATTTTTTCTAAAATGGCGGCTCTATCACCAATATCAGACTTCAAAAATGCCGCAAAACTGCCTTGTGCCAACATGATGGAACGGGTAAATTGATTAAAATCCATACCGATTAGATCTTGGATATAGGCAGATGTTTTAGACTTTTTCTCTTCTAAAATAGCGCCTGTTTCAACATCACTAATCTCGTGCTTAATCGGTAATAAGTTGCCTTTTGCTTTTTTGTGGGCACGATGTTGGTACCAATAGCATTGATAACGTTTAGAATTTATCTCGATGATAACTTCTGCTGAGCATTCACCAGTACCTTGGGTCATAATCTCATTCGTTGAACCCGTAATATCACCCAATCTTGGCGTTTGACTGTATAGCGCTAAGCAGACGGCATCCAGTATGGTGGTCTTGCCAGCACCTGTTTGCCCAGTAATAGCAAAAATGCCCTCATTGAGAAAAGCGGGGTCACTAAAATCAATGTGCCATTCGCCTTTTAGGGAATTTAAATTTTTGAGTCGCAGTTCAATCAGTCGCATGGGCAGGTCTTATTTTTATATGGGGCAGTGTTGAAAGCTGATAAAGACATCAGTGATTAGAAATGATATTGAATAACTTACTATTATTCGGCATGGCTATCTGCATGGCGCAGGTTATAAACGATTTGATCGTACGCATCACGCAAGGTTAACTTTTGCTCATCAGGAATACTATGCGCGGTCAAGCAACGCTCAAATACCTCTTCTTCATTTAGGTCTTGTAACGTCTCAGAGGTTTGCTGTTGGTTAAGGACTTTATTATAAGTTTGAGTATTCTTAATTTTTAATACCTCACATGGCAAGCCTTCTACCATGGCCTGAATATGCTCACGTAATTCACTAACAATATCATCACCGGTATAAATAACTTCTAGCCAAACAGACTCTTTTGACTCAAGTAGTTGAGTAGTTTGATTAATAGCCTGATGAATAGACGCTAAGTTACCTGAGACTTGTGCCAATTTCTGAAATTTTGGAATGGGTAAGGAGACTACTTGCATCTGACTTAAATTATCGCGAAGCAGTATTTTATTGGTAGTGGCAGCATGAGTAGGCACTGATTGATTATCTAGGTCTTGCTGAGCAGTAAGGTTCTCTGTGACACCAGTTTCTGCTACATCATTATTATCATTGTCCGATGGCTCATCAAAACCAAACAAGTCATCCATCAAAGGCTCTGCCTGAATAGCCACTTTTTTAACGGTTTTTTCTACTGACTTTTCAATCTTGGTCGTTTTAATATGAGAGTCTGTATTGATAAGCTGAGGAATATAATTATCAGGGGTAACGTCTAGATCTGATATGACATTGTCTGCAGCACCAAACTTTACTAGTAATACTTGTTTTTGTTGCTTTGCTTCTCCAAAGCCCATAGCTATGGGTGAGCCTGAATAGCGAATATGCTCACGACCACCGACCCGCTGTGGCACGTGCAAATGACCAAGCGCAACATAATCAAAGCTTTCATCGAACATATCAGCAGAGATTTTACCCAGTGAGCCAACATAAAGCTCGCGTACACCATCATCATCTGTTGTGGTACCGCCAGCTGCAAATAGGTGCCCTGTCGCAACGATAGGAATATGCCGCTTATGCGCTTCGATAAGTTCAGATTGCTTGGATTTTGCAATGCTAGCTACTTCATCATAGTGTGCACGAATACCTTTTATAACATTGGCATCTTTGCTATCCGCTGACTCGCCAGCGCTACTACTACGCACATCGCGGTCACGCAAGTAAGGAACAGCGGCGATAATACAATGCGGCGTTCCCTCTGCATCATCCAAAACCAATACTTCGTTGTTTAAATCGTCACAAGCAGTGCCAATCACATGAACATTTAAGAACTTAAGCACCTGACTGGGGGCATCTAAAAAAGTAGGGGAGTCGTGATTGCCCGCGACTATCACCACGTGTTGACAGCATGACTTGGACACTCTACCTAAAAACTCAAAATACAACGCTTGGGCTCTGTTACTTGGCGTCATGGTATCAAAGATATCACCAGCAACGATTAATACATCGACTTTTTGCGTGCTAATTGTCTCTTCAAGCCAGCTCAAAAACGCCTCGAATTCCTCATAGCGCATGCGACCATAGAGCCGACGACCCAGATGCCAGTCGGAGGTATGTAGGATGGTTAATGGTCGAGTAGGCATTGAATTGGAAGTGGCAGTGGCAGTGGCAGGTGTAGACATAATTGCACTTAAAGACAGTTAATGGGAAGCTGTCATTCTAGCAAGATTTTTTGTGGTTTGCGCTGTTGGAATGCGTTAAAAAGAGAGCCCTACCAATATATTATTATCGATAGAGCTCTTTATTGTTGAGAGTTAATACTAAAAATTAATCAATAATCAGTTGCTCTAAACCTTCCTCTTGCTGCGTAGCCAAACTGGATATCATAGAGAGCGCATGTGCTTGTTGGTCTATTGGTTGTTTTTCTACTTTACCTCTTGACCCTTCGCGCAACCAGTTCTTCGCTAGATCGTCACTACTTTGACTGTGCTGCTGATTTTGTAAGTTGTACCAAGCCAAATTATCATGCAGGGCGACGACATCTCCCATGATAAGTAGCGCAGGCGTTGGTAGTTGGTGTTGCTCTTGCAACTCAACGATATTGGCAAGTGTGCCGGTTAATACTTGCTGATTGGGCATACTGGCATTGGATACGATGGCAATAGGAGTACTATCAGCTCGTCCAGCATCAATTAAGCCTTCAGTCAAACGAGGCAAAGAGTACAGACCCATATAAAACACAACCGTCTCATCGGTATTCAAAAAGTTTTTAAAGTTGCTGTTTGGTGCGCCAGCCTTTAAAAATCCAGTGACAAAGCGTACCGATTGCGAGTGATCACGGTGGGTAAGCGGAATACCTGCATAGCTGGCCGCTGCATTGGCAGCAGTGATACCTGGCACGACTTGATAAGGAACGCCATGTGCCCGTAAGCTTTCAATCTCTTCACCGCCGCGTCCAAAGATAAACGGATCGCCACCTTTTAGACGAACCACACGGCGACCTTCTTTGGCACTATTGACTAACAGCTCATTGATACCAAGCTGAGCAACAGCATGGTTGCTACGTTTTTTGCCTACAAACACTTTGTCCGCATCACGACGGCACAAGTCTAAGACTTGCGGCGAAACCAAGGCATCATAATAGACAATGTCTGCTTGCTGCATCAGGCGTAGTGCTTTAAAGGTGAGCAGTTCTGGATCACCAGGGCCTGCGCCCACAATATAAACCTCGCCAACTGGAATGGTAGTATCCAAAGAGGTTTCGTTGTCGACTACAGGAGCGGCTACCACAGTAGTATGGGTTGGTGATTCAATAGCACTGGCAATATTCGCAGCAGTGCTATCTAAGTCGGCTTGTAGCTGTGCAGTGGCTTGGATTTCATTACCAGCAAACATGAGCTCACTGACTTTGCCTTCAAAAGCTCGCTCCCAAAACTGGCGACGCCCTGTTAAGGTAGGAATTTTGGATTTTACCTCAGTACGGAACTCGCCTGCCAATTTGGCCAATTTGCCATAACCTTGTGGAATTAACGTCTCAAGGCGGGCACGTAGTAAACGTGCTAGTACCGGTGCTTTACCATTAGATGAGATACCAATCACAATAGGGTTGCGATCAACAATGGCTGGAAATATAAAATCGCATAAATGCGGTGTATCAACCACATTGACTGGAATGTTTAGGGCAGTAGCATCAGCATGAATCTGATGATTCAGTGTTTCGTCATCAGTCGCTGCGATAATGACGCGTGCGCCTGACATATAGGTGTTATTGTAATTTTCATAGATGAGCTGATGCTTACTATCATTGAGCAAGGCTTGTATCTCATCACTAATAACGGGGGCAAGGATAGTGATTGCCGCCCCAGCACGACTAAGCAGATCCGCTTTGCGTAGCGCTACATCACCGCCACCAACGATAAGCACTTTGCGGTCTTCTAATTTAAAAAATAATGGAAAAGTGTTCATAGCATCACCAGCAATTCATTCAATGTAAAATATACCACTATTATGAGGTATCGTGCGCGACGTCTCACGCGGTGAATTGGCATTAGTATATTCGTTTTTGATATGAGAGGAGTGATTTTCAATAGGAAACGGAATAGGTTTTCTAAAAGTAGATAATTGTTTGTCTATATGTAATAATATCGGCCTATCTGAAAAATATAGTTTAGGGTAATGCTATGGCGGCTTATATCACCGTAGGTGCTACAACAACTCATGGTGGTCAGGTCCTCACTGGATCACCAAATACGACTCATAATGGAATACCAGTTTCTCGTAAGGGTGATAAAGTCATCTGCAAAAAGTGTAAAAAACTAACAACTATTCTTACGGGGGACTTCTCATTTATTATTGATGGCGCACCGATTGCCCGTGTAGGCGATATCACCAGTTGTGGTGCGAAGTTAATTGCGGTTCAGCAGTCATTCTGCGAAAGTGGTTTTGAGGTGATAGGGGTTGAGAAGCAAGAGCCTTTGATATTCCCAAAGTCTGATCCAGACACTTTGTTTAATAACTTGGCGGGGCCTGGAGGTCAAATAGATCAATATCAACCAAAGCCTGTAAGGCGTGATATGACGTCAAGTGAATTAATAACCGCTAAAAGTGTGTTTGGAGATGCTATTAACTTTGGTAAAAAGGGGGAAGAAAATGGGGTAGGTATTTATAATGGGAAGTGGAAGCCGGTTCAACAAGATAACAGAGCTATGTCACCTGATGGAAATATATATTTTCCTGGTACTGCTTATGAGGAAGATTTTTCAAATTTAAATTCAAAAAGTGTAAGCGATAGAGACAGACGCACTTTTATACATGAGATGACCCATGTTTGGCAACATCAACACGGTAAGGCTGTGAAAACTCGTGGAATTACTTTAGGAGCATTAGCTACTTTAGGAGATCCTTATCTCTATAAACTCTATACTTCAGGAGACGACACTAATTTCAAAGACTTAAGTGATTACGGATTAGAGCAACAAGCTGCTATTGTCGGAGATTATTATGCGCTACGTGAGTACCTTAATCTGAAACCTTATGCTACTAATAGCAAAACACTTACTCTACAAGACTATGAAACCGTTATAGGTGGTAACTTTAAAAAACCTAGTCCCAAAGTATGGTAGAAACAAGTAATTTTTACTGTATTGAATCTTCTATCGATATCATCAAAAGGATTTTAAATGTTTATAGGTAATCTGTCGAAGCCATTTACATTTTGTCTTATGTTAACTACTTGTTTAGCACTGATAATTAGCACCTCTGGCTGCCATAAAAATCCTCATCATTCTTCTGCAATAGAAGGCGATATTGAAATATCAACCAATGATGAGGGTGATTTGTGTTTTGAACCCTTGTTTGCAACAACAGCTCTAAATGATCAACCTATACAAATAGAATATATAAAAATGAGCAACTTAGAGATATTTAATTTATATGTTCCTAAGGACGAAAGTCGTACAATGTTAACAATAGATCCTGTAGATGATGAATATCATATTATAGAAAAAGGAGAAAAAATCTGTTTAAATACTGACGATCCAAAATTAAAGCAAAATATTTATAAACCTCTAGAGCAAAAATTTTCAATAGTTTCAATTAGTGGTATAGATGACAAGGAAGAGGAATACGTATATTTTTCTCATGATTTTAACTACCCTTATGTCGCTAAATAATCAGACATATCTAGAATAAATTGAGAGACTACCCGGAATCCTATATAACGGATATATATTAGCTCTCTTGCAAAAGTAGCAGTTTATTGGCTCCCACTGACGGAGTCACGAAGGCTAGCGATAACTTACTTATGCAAGAGGTCTATTAACTATTTTTAGTATATTCCAAAGCCTACTCAAACTCACTGAGCATTTTAGTCATACGTGCATCTTTTTGTTGCCAGATATCCTCTAACCAATCAAACATCATTTTTTTCGTGGCTTCATCACGGTCGTAACCACCATCCATAATCGCGGCAAACAGCTCATCAGGTATCTTTAGGCGAGTCACATCGACGCCCAAACGACGGATATTACCTTTCCATAAGTCATCATAGTCAGGGGTGCCATCTGGGTACACGATAGTGACATCTAAAATCGAATCTAACTGATCACCTAACGCATTGATTGCCAATGACAGACCACCAGCCCGTGGTTTTAATAAATGCTGATAGGGTGAGTCTTGCTTGTCATGTTTTTCTTTGGTGAAGCGCGTACCTTCTAGATAGTTAAGTAGCGCAAAGGGTTTGTCTTTTAATTGGCGACACGCACGCTTGGCTTCGATTAAATTTTGTTTTTTAAGTTCTGGATTTTTTGCCATCGCTTTAGAAGAAAAGCGCTTCATCATCGGAAAGTCCAAGAAATAAAACGCCTGACCGATAACAGGAATGTAAATCAAATTAAACTTAGTAAAGAACCGCGTCAAAGGTAATCTATCTTGACTAATGTATTGGACGATACTGGTATCAACCCAAGACTGATGGTTGCTCACGAGTAGGTATTGTTTGTCCTCGCTCAGATCATCAGGCATATTAATACGCCAGTCTTTATGAGGTAATGCATGATTAATCACAGCGTTATTACTATTAATCCAGTACTTGGTAATCGCAATGAGTGCATCGTCAGCGTATTTTGACTTGGTTAATACTTTCGCAGCACCCAAAGTCCAGATGGGTAGACCAACGAAGATGCTATTGGCAGTGAGGACGCTAGCACCAGTGAGAAAAGACGCCGCTTTACCGACAGGAGGCAGTTTATCATGGAGCTTTTCGTAGAGTGAGTCATTTTTTTGTATAGAGGGCATAACAAATATCCATATTGATGAGAGCGGTAAAACTATTACCAACCTTGAGTGACACGGTGCGCGTGATTATCTGCAAAGACGGCAATTTCGTTCATAATTGGGTTTTAAAGGGTTGGCTCAATGGAGTGATGGCGCACAGCCTTCAAAGGTAATTCATAGAATAACGTAATGTTATACCAAAAAACGTTAAAACGTTGTATAAAAATATCAAATGAGTCTTTTAACATCTGCACAATGCGCTATCGTCTGATGAGAAGACCCTTTAATGAATGACTATATTAAACGCAAAAAAGAAGCGATGATATTGAAATCACCGCTTCTTTTTTGCTTGATACTACTAGGGCGTGTCTTCATTTCAAAAATGGTGATAAAAATGAGATAAATTGCCGTCAAACAAGGAAAATAGCGCAGATAATATCGGGATATTAACTAGTTATTTGACGATGTTTGGCAAGATTTAGCCATTTTTAGCCCATTGAGATGACTATCGAGTGAATTGAAGACGCGCCCTAATACCTTAGTCGTTATCTACAGCTGAGTATGCAAACCACACTCACGGCTTTCTTCTACTTTCGTTGGATCAAAGTAGTCAAACTCATTTGGTAGGTTATGCTCTTCAAGATACACGTCTAGATCAGCATCTGTTTTTTCAAATAAAGGTGCTACTTTTAACACGCCATCTTTTGATAGACTAAGCACGTCAAGGCCTTGACGGAATTCTGTTTGATCTTTACGAATCGCATTGAACCACACGTCAGGCTTCAATTCATCTAACGCACGGCGGAATGGCTCAAGTTTTACTTGGTCAGTAAATTCATCATGCTGTGGATTATCAATACCAGGAATACCATTCATGGTCGCGTCACGATGTGCAGCAGTTTGCTTAGGGATATAAGTAACGACATTTAGATTGAGGTCACGAATGACTTTATTAGCGAATTGATACGTCGCATCCGTGTTATAGCCTGAATCTACCCACAATACAGTGATATCTGGACGCTGCTTGGCAACTAGATGTAAAATCGCTGATTCGTAAGGACGAAAGTTAGTAGTAATGATTGGGTTTTTAGCTTGGCTTAGTGCCCATGAAACGATCTCTTCTGGCGACTTACCGTTTAGCTCTTGGTTGGCTTGTTCGATATCTAGGTTTGGGTGTAATTGACTCATGATACATTCCTTACAATGGGATTGGTTTAACAATAAATTTGGTAAAAGTTCAATAAATAACGGGTGGTAAATTAAGCGTTAGCAAACATCGGCAATGCAGCAGCGTTTCGACCATCATAGCTACTGGCAAGCGCATTAAATGCTTGACCAATATCAGAAATCGATTGCATGTCATGCTCACTGAGCACAAAGCTATCTGCACCAGAACGTAGCAGATAAGCGATTTGATCACGGCCAAACTTGCCAGCCATACGAATCTCGCCTTCGTAACCCATTTGGCGTAACGTCTGTGCAAAACTGAAGCCGCGACCATCGACAAACAACGGCACATGAATGACGATTAAGTCTTGCTGTAATAAAAATTCTGATAAGCCAACCAATACATCCGTATCGCTATCCGATGTCACCCAAACGCCAGTACGGCTAGTATGCTGGGACAGCAACTCACGTACTTGCTGTAATAGTCCGCCAGCAATCTTGCCTGTAGCGTCTAACAAATCATCAAGTGGCAATAGCACATCTGTTTTTTCTGACTTATGCAATAGCTCAAGTAATGATGTGTGGGTTAGGGCAATACCTTCTGGTAGCTCATTAGTGGTGAGTGCTAGCCAGGTATCGGTCTGACTGATATCGATACCATTGTTATTTAATACGTGATGATTACCCATAGACCTTCTCCTTAAAAGGTGCCACGCCAACGCGATTGACCAAGTCACTAAAGGCTTCTACGTCGTTCTCATTACTCACGCGCTGCTCTAAATAGACGTCTAGTATTTTTTGTAGGGTAATCGCCACATCTTCGGCTGGTACTGCTTTACCCAATATTTTACCGACTTTGGCATCGTTGCTAGAATTACCGCCTAGGCTGATTTGATACCAATGCTCACCCTTTTTATCAACACCAAGGATACCGATATCACCGGTATGGTGATGAGCACAGGCATTCATGCAGCCAGACATATTTAGGCGAATTTCACCCAAGTCATAAAGGTAATCGAGATCATCAAATTGCTTTTCGATTTGCTCAGCGATGTTGTGAGTTGTGGCATTGGCGAGTGAGCAATAGTCCCAACCTGGGCAAACAATCATATCGGTTAGCGTGTTTATATTGGCACGTGCTAAATGCAGTTCAGACAGCTGTTGCCATAGCTCATATAGCTGATTGGTTTGCACATCAGAGAATACGAGGTTCTGCTGATAAGTACCGCGCAATTCACCAAAGCTATATTTATCTGATAGATCAGCGAGAGCGTCCATTTGTGATTCACTGAGATCACCAGATGGTACGTAGGTTCCGTTGACCAAGCCTGCTTTTAGAGAAATCACGACGGCGCGATAGCCTGCTATTTTATGCGCGACTGTATTTTGGTTATACCAATCGGCAAAATCTTTATTCGCATTGAGCTGCTGTTGCAAGTCAGATTGTACTTGTAGGGCATCAAAACCAACATAGTCAGGTTCGGTAAAGAAACTGATGGCCGTGTCAAAGTTTGCATCGGTCAGTGTCAGTGGACCATCTTTGGTATGGGCTTCCCACTCAGCATCGACCAATTTAGCAAAGGCAGGACCGCCCATACTCTCGACCAATATTTTGATACGCGCTTTGTACTTATTATCACGGCGACCATGCAGGTTATAAACGCGCAAAATAGCGTCTAGATAGCTAAGTAGATGCTGACGTGGCAAGAATTCGTTAATCACCTTACCAATCACTGGTGTACGGCCAAGACCGCCACCCACCAATACTTCAAAACCAATCTCACCTGCATCATTGGTTTTTACATGCAATCCAACATCATGTACTTGCGTCGCCGCGCGGTCATTGGCAGTACCAACGACAGCAATCTTAAATTTACGCGGTAAAAAAGCAAATTCAGGATGAAAGGTAGACCACTGACGGATAATTTCGCAATAAGGGCGTGGATCCGCAATCTCTTCTTGATGAATACCGGCATAAGGGTCGGTAGTCGTGTTACGAATACAGTTGCCCGAGGTTTGAATGGCATGCATCTGTACCGATGCCAGCTCCGCCAATATGTCTGGCACTTCTTCAAGTTTTGGCCAATTCAACTGGATATTGGTACGGGTCGTGAAGTGTCCGTAACCCTTATCGTACTTACGGGTAATCTCTGCTAATTTACGCAGTTGATAGCTGGCTAGTAGGCCGTAAGGAATAGCAATACGTAACATCGGCGCATAACGCTGAATATAAAGGCCATTCTGCAAACGCAGTGGCAAAAACTGTTCTTCTGGCAGCTCACCCGCCAAAAACCGTTCGGTTTGGTCGCGAAACTGGGCGACTCGTTCCTCTACTAAGTTTTGGTCAGCGTAGTTATATTGATACATGACGTAATCTCAAATTTGTTTTTAGACTTAAAAGCAGCGACGAAAATGATTTGCGTGTGTAATATATTTTGTTGTCGATCGCAATGTGTACCGTTCAGCTTTACATCATATAAGCTTGTGCTTCAAAACATAAATTCCTTTAAGACATATACATATCCAAACACAGCATAAATTTTCATAACGAAAGTTAGGTAGCCTATGCTTATCAAATTTAACCCCTAAAATTTAATATCTGGTAATGCACGATTTTAACTGACGATCGTTAGCGTCTTATTCATAAAGTTACCTTTTAAGCCATTCACTTGCTGTTATTCAACTCTTTTTTCTATACATTGAGGTTTTAAAATTACTATGACATCTACTATCTCTAATCAAAAGCCATCACAACTCGTTCCTCCACATGGCAGCGATGTACTCAAACCACTATTGTTAAACGGTGAAGCACGCGATCAAGCATTGCAACTTGCCAGCACATTACCGACCATTACCTTAAGCTCTCGTGAGCGCGGCGATTTGATTATGTTCGGTATTGGCGGCTTTACACCACTGAACGGCTTCATGAACCAAGCGGATTGGCAAGGTGTGGTAGACAACATGCGCTTGCAAAGCGGTGACAACGCAGGCTTGTTTTGGCCAATTCCTATTACGCTGTCAGCACCTAAAGCCACTGCTGATAGCTTGAGTCAAGGTGACAAAGTCGCATTGGTCGCCGAAGACGGTGAAGTCATGGGCATCTTAACGGTAGAAGAAACCTATACCATCGATAAAAACCATGAGTGCCAGCAAGTCTTTACGACGACTGATAGCGAGCATCCAGGTGTACAGCAAGTATTGAGTCAAGATGACGTCAATATCGCAGGTAGCGTAGAAGTATTGAGCGAAGGTGAGTTCCCAACACTATATCCAGAGATTTATAAAACGCCAGCTGAAACGCGTGAAATATTGGATGCCAAAGGCTGGAAAACAGTTGCGGCATTCCAAACACGTAACCCAATGCACCGCTCACATGAATATCTTGCCAAGATTGCTATCGAGATTTGTGATGGCGTATTGATTCACTCATTATTGGGCGCATTGAAGCCCGGTGATATCCCAGCAGACGTCCGTCAAGAAGCGATCAAAACTTTGATTGATAACTACTTTAGACAAGACACTGTGATTCAAGCCGGTTATCCGCTAGACATGCGCTATGCAGGCCCACGTGAAGCGTTGTTACATGCGCTATTCCGTCAAAACTATGGCTGTAGCCATCTGATTGTGGGCCGTGACCATGCAGGTGTTGGTGATTATTATGGTGCTTTTGATGCACAGACCATCTTTGATCACGTGGGTAAAGATGATCTCATTACTCAACCATTGAAAATTGGCTGGACGTTCTGGTGTAACGCTTGTAATGCGATGGCTTCAGACAAAACTTGCCCGCATGACGCTTCTGAGCATGTCAAAGTATCTGGAACAAAGCTACGTAAAGCGCTATCAGAAGATGAAGTGGTACCAGAGAACTTTAGTCGCCCAGAAGTGCTACAAATATTGCGTGATTACTATGCAGGTATCGCAAAAGAAGAGCGTGCTGAAGTTAAATTGACCGGTGCTTCTGCGGTATAGTCAATCTTCTATAAATTGGATACGGTGTCAGGCTCGCTTAGTCTACGACTTGTAGTACTTTCACTCGCCTTCCTTGTATCCAAATTATATTGAACCGACTATATAACAGCATCTGACTGACTACGGTATTTAACGATATCCAAAAAGCTGTATTTAAAGGAAGGGATCAGGCGATTATCGCTTGGTCCCTTTTTCTATGAAAGCTTATCCAGAAACTCACACTATTACAATATCTCATAAATAGAAGTAAAAACAGTTAGTTAAAGATAGTCAAAAAAATTGCTTATGCCAAGTTCACCACTCGATAAGCGAATTCGTCACTAAGAGTCCAGCACACAAGCTGCTAGCATATCTTTTATTATCCATAGGGTGATTTTCGAAATACGTTGGGCTGCAATATTAATAATAAAGTGCCCACTATTTTGCCAACGCCCAACCATCTATTAAGAAGAAAATCATGCAATCAGCCATACAATCAAAATTGTCTAATATCACCTTAAAAGTGGGTAGCGTACTGGCCGTTACGGTGCTCATAGCAGGTTGTAACTCTAATGAATCTACATCGCAAGACACATCGACAGCGGGAGACTTGCAAGATATTAGCTTATTGAATGTCTCCTATGATGTATCACGTGATTTCTATAAAGACTACAACACCTTATTTAGTGCAAGTTATGAAAAAGAGCATCCAGGTAGTAAGGTCAAGGTCAATCAGTCACATGGTGGCTCAAGTAAGCAAGCGCTGTCTATTGCCAATGGTTTGCAAGCAGATGTGGCAACCTTAAACCAAGAAAGCGATATGAATCTGCTGGTAGAAAAAGGACTAGTAGCCACTGATTGGAAGCAGGCATTCCCTAATAATGCAGTGCCTTATACCAGTACCATGGTGCTATTGGTACGCAATGGTAACCCAAAGAATATCAAAGACTGGTCAGACTTGGCACGCAATGATATCGATGTGGTCATACCAAACCCAAAAACCAGTGGCACAGCGCGCTATGCCTTTTTGGGTGCTTATGGCTACGGTCTGCATCAATTCAAAGAAAGTGTAGACACTTCTACCAAAACGGATGACTTTATCAAAAAGCTACTCGCAAACGTGGTCACTTATGACAATGGTGCGCGTGCGGCGACGACCAGCTTTACCCAGCGCGGGCTAGGTGATGTGCTCATTACCACTGAAAATGAAGCACATTTGGCTGCCAAGGAATTTGCTAAAGGAAAAGTCGATATCGTTTATCCAAGCTACTCTATTGTGATTGCTAATCCAGTGGCGGTCGTCACAGCTGTTACGGATAAGAGCGGTAAGACAGATGCCGCAAGTGCTTACTTACAAGGTCTGTGGGATGTGCCTGCTCAGCAGCTCATGGCAGAGATGTACATGCGCCCTAGTAATGCAGAAGTGCTGGCTGCTCATAGAGATACATTGCCTGAAATTGCAACTTTCGAGCCAGTGGCTGTCTTTGGTGATTGGACGCAGATTATGGATACGTTCTTTGTCGATGGCGGACGATTCGATCAGCTGGCAAGTGTGAAAAAGTAGTCTATAAAGCAATCTACAAAGTCATACTTAATTTACCAGCTGTCAGATAAAAAATACCGTCAATCGTATCCGCTTTTGAGTCTCTATAAACAACGAGGCTCTTCTAGTAGGATTTTGTCAACTGATTGATAAGTTTAACGTTACGCTCTTGTTATTCCGTTTTGGCAATAACATACGCATATTCATCATTAAACATAATAAGATGACGCTGTTAGCATACTTGCATTACTTAACAGATATCTTTGAGGGATTTATGACATACGCTGTGCGCTATCAACAAAAAAGTAAAACACTGAACGCCTTCAGTATTGCCAGTGTTGCTTTGACACTTGGTCTGGTCGGCTGTAGCAACAACGAGCAGACAGATGCAAGTGGTAGCGCAGCAGCAGAATCTCAAGATATCGAGTTGCTAAATGTCTCTTATGATGTGGCACGTGATTTTTATAAAGACTACAACCCATTATTCGTTGAGCATTACAAAGCTGAAAACCCAAACAGTAATATCCTAATCAAACAGTCACATGGTGGCTCAAGCAAACAGGCATTGTCTGTGGCTAACGGTTTACAAGCAGATGTTGCCACCATGAATCAAGGGTCTGATATTGAGCTGCTTGAGAAAAAAGGCTTGGTTGAATCAGATTGGGAAAGTAAGTTCCCTGACAACGCTGTGCCTTTTACCAGCACCATCGTATTTTTGGTACGTAAAGGCAATCCAAAAGGCATTAATGATTGGGAAGATTTGACCAAAGACGGTCTTGAGATTGTGATGGCAAACCCGAAAGTCACGGGTAATGGTCGTTATGCATTCTTAGGTGCTTATGGCTATGGTCTACATGCTTTCAATCAGGATGAAACCAAGGCTAAAGGCTACGTCAAAGACATGCTAAAAAATGTCAAAGTTTATGAAAATGGCGGACGTGCTGCAACGACTACATTCGTTCAGCGTGGTATCGGTGACGTTTTGGTTACTTTTGAAAACGAAGCCAACCTTGCAGCAGCTGATTTTGGTGCTGGTCAAGTCGATATCGTTTATCCAAAATACTCTATCAAATCAGAAAGCCCAGTGGCGATTGTCAAATCAGTAACGGATAAGAAAGGCACAACGGACGCAGCAAAAGCTTATTTGGACTACTTATGGAGCGAGCCGGCACAGCAGTTAGCCGCTAATCTATATCTACGTCCTAGCGTGCAAAGCGTGCTTGATAAAAACGGTGATAAATTACCACCAGTTGAAACGTTCCGTCCGAATGATGCCTTTGGGTCATGGGATGACATCATGGGTACCTACTTCAGCGATGGTGGCGTATTTGACCAACTGGCCATCAATGCACCGCAATAGAAAATGAATAAGATAAGAATGATCACTGATTAGCCATTTAGTAAAGGTGATTGCTTTGCTGTAAATCAGGTGATGTAGTCATTCATAAGAAACTCCATAAAGGACATGGTCGTACGCACTATGTCCTTTATACCGTAAGCATACTAATAATAAGTTCGATATAACATGGTCTTACGATAAGTACCATCAGTTGGGCAACAGGATATCACTATGAGTGCACCCACATCTTCTACCAGCAAACCCCTTCCTAAGAAAGGTTGGCTGACACGCTTGCGTCAACGCAATGTGCTGCCCGGGTTTGGTCTAAGCATGGGCATTACTGTTTTTAGCTTATCGCTATTGGTGGTGCTGCCGTTTGCCATGATGGCCTATACGACAACGCAGATGGGCTGGACGGGATTTTGGGAAACCATTAGCCAGCCGCAAGTGACTGCTGCTATCAAGCTGAGCTTATGGATGTCATTTTTGGCCATGCTCACCAATATGGTGTTTGGTACATTGGTCGCTTGGGTATTGGTACGTTATGAGTTTTGGGGCAAGTCCTTGATCAATGCCTTGGTTGATTTACCATTTGCCTTACCAACGGCTGTCACTGGCATCTCGCTTGCCACTCTGTATGCGCCTAACGGTCTAATGGGGCAGTGGTTTGCCAAATTTGATATCCAGGTGGCCTTTACACCGATAGGTATTTGGTTGGCGCTGGTCGTGGTCAGCTTCCCCTTTATCGTCCGTGCCGTGC
The DNA here is from genome assembly GCF_015864825.1 of Psychrobacter sp. NZS113. Lineage (GTDB taxonomy): Bacteria > Pseudomonadota > Gammaproteobacteria > Pseudomonadales > Moraxellaceae > Psychrobacter. Next base: position 293,091 of record NZ_JADYWL010000002.1, on the reverse strand, counting down.
AGCCAGTACTCGCTGAGCTATCAGTTGAGTTTGAAGAGGCTGCAGCCGTATTGGGTGCCAATCGGTTAACCACCTTTCGTAAAGTAATCTTGCCAGAGTTGCTACCAGCACTATTAATGGGTGCGGGTATGATGTTCGCCCGTGCGACGGGTGAGTATGGCTCAGTTATTTTTATCGCGGGCAATATCCCGATGCAGTCTGAGATTTTACCGCTGATTATTATCAGTAAGCTTGAGCAGTTTGACATTCAAGGCGCCTCTGCGGTCGCACTATTTATGCTACTCATCTCATTTGTGATTTTATTAACCATTAATATTGTGCAGTGGAAGCTGTCGCGCCGTGTAGGAGCTCGCTAACATGCAAATATCCAATAGCTACGACTACCAAAGTAACGCGGCAACCAAAGATACGCCATGGATACGCCGTACCTTTATCGGTATCGCTGTGCTGTTCATGGTGGTAATGCTAGTGATACCGTTGCTAGCGGTGTTCTATGAAGCCTTCAAGGGTGGCTGGCAGTTATATGTTGCTTCACTGGTCGATCCAGAAGCACTACAAGCCATTAAGCTGACACTAATTACTGCTGCCATCGTTTTGCCGATTAATATGGTGATGGGCATCGCGATTGCATGGTTGGTCACTCGCTATCAATTTAAAGGGAAGCAGTTGGTCACTACGTTACTTGATTTGCCATTTTCAGTGTCGCCAGTGGTCGCAGGCTTGATGTTCATATTGCTATTTGGGCTTAACTCTACCATTGGTGGCTGGCTTGAGAGCATGGGCTTCCAAGTGATTTACGCGGTTCCTGGTATTGTCTTGGCGACGTTATTTGTCACTTTTCCTTTTGTCGCACGTGAGCTAATACCGCTGATGCAGACTCAAGGCGACAGTGAAGAGCAAGCAGCCTTAACGTTGGGCGCGACTGGTTGGCAGACTTTCTGGCACGTGACGTTGCCAAATATAAAATGGGCACTGTTATATGGCTTGATTTTGACCAATGCGCGGGCGATGGGTGAGTTTGGTGCTGTTAGTGTGGTATCAGGTCACATTCGCGGTGAGACCAATACCATGCCGCTATTAGTCGAGATTGCTTATAACGATTATAACTTTACCGCCGCTTTTGCCTTATCTAGCTTACTTGCTGCATTGGCTCTTGTGACGCTACTCATTCAGCAAGTCATGACGAAGCTACAAGAGCGTAAATTTGCTAAATCTGAGCGATTAGCCAATATACCTGAGCTATCATTGAGTACTGATGAGATAAGCACTGATAAGCATAACGCAGGCAATAATAAGCAGTAATGTCGTCTAGACCATCTGCCACGATATAGTTGGTTCAATGTAATTTAGGTATGAAGAAGCCGAGTGACAGTACTACAAATAGTGGACTAAGCGAGACTGACACTGTATCCAATTTATAGAGTATGGACCACACGACAAAAGATATAATAAGAGATACTATTATGAGCATCGAGATTCGCAGCGTTAATAAAAAATTCGGTAATTTTACCGCATTAGACAATATCAATATCACGGTACCTACCGGCAAGCTGACGACATTACTAGGGCCTTCAGGCTGTGGTAAGACGACGCTATTGCGTATCATCGCTGGTCTTGAATATGCTGACTCAGGGCAAATATTGTTTGATGAACTGGATGTGACCAATACGCCTGTGCAAAAACGTCATATTGGCTTCATGTTTCAGCACTATGCCTTATTTCGTCACAAAAACATCGCTGACAATGTCGCGTTTGGTCTAACGTTGTTGCCAAAGCATGAGCGACCAAGCAAAGCTGACATCAATAAGCGTGTGGCCGAGCTGTTAGACCTCGTACAGTTACCTCAAATTGCCAATGCCTATCCACACCAACTATCAGGTGGTCAGCGTCAGCGCATTGCACTCGCACGAGCGCTTGCAGTAAAGCCGAAATTATTATTACTTGATGAGCCGTTCGGCGCACTGGATGCCAAGGTGCGAAAAGAGCTACGCACTTGGTTGAAAAATATCCATCATGAGCTGGGTATTACCAGTATTATGGTCACGCATGATCAAGAAGAAGCACGCGCAGTATCTGATGAAATTGTAGTCATGAATCAAGGTCGAGTAGAGCAGGTAGGGACATCAGAAGAGCTGATACACCAGCCAGCCAGTGCCTTTATCAGTGAATTTTTAGATCTAACATAATTGAATATGGCATAGCCACGTTACTAAAGTCATATTGCTAGAGTTATATTATTACCGCCACATTCTCATAGTCATATTGTTAGCAGACATAAAAAAGACCTATGATAAATAGGTCTTTTTTGCGTTAGTCGATACCTTAGTTTTTCTCGATATCACTTATATCTATCCTGCTTTTGGCAGAGCAATATCATTGGTAGATATTTGCTTATAAGTAATCTCTAGAACCTCTTGGCACCATTCTGGCAAATCATCGGCAACTTCATACCACATCCAGGTACCATCACGTACACAGTTTAAAATACCTAATTTTTTCAAATGATTTAAATGACGCGATATTGTTGGTTGAGGTTGATCTAATATTTCTACTAGCTCTCCGACACAACGTGATTCTTTGTTAAATAAAATTTGAAATATTTTTAAACGCGTTGGATCAGATAGAACTTTAAACAATTCAATCGGTCTTATCGTAAAATTATTATCAGACATAAAATAATCCCTATGGGGTTATTGTTGATAGATGGTCAATATAGCAGTAGTTATCTAAAAAATCGATTAAAAAGTAAACTAAATTACAGTTTATCGTAAATTTACTACCATTCATCTATATCATAACATAAATATTTATATTCGCTTACATAGATTAATATATGCAATATTCTTGCCAAGTCACGCCGACCCTTAAAAAAACATCTTTGTGATTAAAATATGCCAAATACTATTGAAAATGATAATAGTTATCGTTATTATAGGTCAAGCAATAAAATGATCAGTCAGTAGTTATTGAATAGTAATATTCATAGGAGCCAGTTCATGTACGTATGCATCTGCAATGACGTAAAAGAAAAGCAAATTAAGGCAGCTATTGCCTCAGGCATTGATACGCTTGATGGTTTGAAAGACACGCTTGATGTAGCGACTTGCTGTGGTTGCTGCGAACCTATGGTCAATGATTACCTAGAAGAGCACCATGCTAAACTTGATGTCTTAGCTTACGCCGTTTAAGCACCGTCAATCTTTGAAACAACAATGAGCTTTAGCCTCACACAAAATGTCCAACATACTTCACTTACTCTTTAACCATTATATATAAAGAGTAAGTTGCAAGCGTCCGTATAACTTCACCAATACACCTATTTTATTGACCTCAGCCGCCTTTGATAGTCAGAATGGACGCTAGCTAATTATTATTCTCAATTAGCATCTTATTCTTAGTTCCTAACGTTACAAGCGATATCAGAGCCGGTATGCTACTATATATGTCTGACGCTGTAAGGCATTTTGTTGGTTTTGATATCTACTACTCAGTTTGCTAATAACACTATCCTTATATGGGTAATTATGAATGCACTGTGAGCAGTGAAGTATAAATAGGGGAGTATAAGTTATGATAGGTAGCCCAAAAGTCATTGATTATTTGAATTTTTTGTTAGGTGGTGAGCTTGCCGCTCGTGATCAGTATTTTATTCATTCAGAAATGTATGCTGAGTGGCATTATGGCAAGTTGTATGACCGTATCCATCATGAGATGGCTGATGAAACATTGCATGCCCAAGCCATCATTCGCCGTATCTTAATGTTAAGTGGCACACCTAAAATGACGGTTGATGCTATCAACATCGGTGCTACCGTTCCCGAAATGCTTCAGCTTGACCTTAACCTAGAGTATCAAGTACAGCAGCACTTAAAAGATGGCATTGCTATCTGTGAAGCAGAACACGACTATGTCACACGTGAGATGTTGGTTGAGCAATTAAAAGACACTGAAGAAGACCATGCTCATTGGCTTGAGCAACAACTGCGTCTAATTGATATGATTGGTCTGCCAAATTATCTACAAAGCCAAATGGCTGAAGTCACTCCTAATCTCATCTAACATTATGCTAGGGTGTGTCCTAGATAATTAGATGAATAATATTTAGCTTAAATAATAAATGAATAAGGAGAGAGATAATGAAAGGGGATAAAGAGGTCATTCGTGCTTTAAATAAAGTACTTGGACAGTCGCTGATTGCTATTAATCAGTACTTTTTACATGCTCGCATTGCACGTCATTGGGGATTAGAAGCCCTTAATGAAAGCTTTTATAAGCAGTCTATTGCCGAGATGAAATGGTCTGATGATTTGATTGCACGGATTTTATTGCTAGGCGGTTTACCGAATTTGCAAGATTATGGCAAGATGTTCATCGCTGAAGATGTGCCGGAAATGATTGACTGCAATTTGCGTTTAGAAAAGCAAAAATTTGCAATTATCACAGACGCCATCACGTTATGTGAAACAAAATCTGACTACGTATCTCGCCAGTTATTGGTCATCTTAAAAGATGGCAATGAAGAGTATGAAGACTGGTTAGACACACAAGAAGATTTGATTAAGACTGTTGGGCTAGAACGATACATCCAATCACAAATGAGTGATGATGACGCGCCATAAGATGATGTGATAGATAAATAGATCATATTGTCTAAGCTTGCCAGCCTATGATTGGTCATAAACCAAAACATAGGCTGGCATTTTTATGTCTGAAATTCGACAGACTCTATTCGGCACACTCTAGTATAGACCACGACCATCTTCAGGCTTTAGACGTAAAAAGTACAATCCTGAGAGTATGGTTAGAATACCAAGTATCCAATAGGTGGTTTGGAATGCGGCCAAGGTATCTAGCTCAAACCTCTCACGCAGCAAGTTAAGTACTGCTGCACCAAAGGCAATACCGAAGCTAATTGCCAATTGCTGATTGACTGCCATTAAGCTGTTGCCACTACTGGTCTGTGTACCATGAAGGTCACCAATGGTAATGGTATTCATCGCGCTGAACTGCATAGAATTACAAGCACCCATGACAGTCAAGATGGGTATGAACCACAGCCATTGTGATGCGTCATTGAACTGTGCCAACACAATGATAAGAGAACCCATAAAAAAGGTGTTATAAACCAATACGGTGCGATAGCTGTAACGCTGAATAATTTTGCTCACCCATGGCTTGATACCGATAGCACCTACAGCAATAGGGGCCAGTAACCAGCCTGCCTGTGAAGGTGAGTACTCAAACACCACCTGTAATAGTAGCGGTAGTAAGAACGGAACCGCACTGATGCCGAGTCGCGTAAACAAGTTACCCGTAATACCGATACGGAATGTGCGAATGTCAAATAGGCTCAAAGGAAATAGTGGCGAATCACGCTTTTTGGCATGCCAGATATAAGCGCCTATCAGCAGGCCCGCACCCAGACCACAGAATAATCCATAAAGCTCTCGTCCTGCCTGTGAGCCAAACTCTACCGCCAGCGTAAACCCACAAGCCGCTGCTGCAAATAATAAAAACCCAGTCCAATCTAGACGCTTGGTATCCTCAAATAATGCAGGAACCAGTTTTTTGCCCATGATAAAACCGACGATGCCCATCGGAATATTAATCAAAAATATCCAATGCCAGCTGGCATATTGTACGATATAACCACCCAATACTGGGCCGACTAGAGGTGCAACTAATGCCGGTATCACCGCAAAGTTCATCACAGTGAGGAGCTTGTTGCGAGGATAAGACTTAACCAGTATCAAACGAGCCACAGGCGTCATCATCGCACCGCCAATACCCTGCACGATGCGTGAGCCAATCAAAAAATCTAGCGTAGGTGAGGCAGCACACAGCAACGAGCCAATACAAAAAATGACGATGGCCGATAGAAATACCCGACGTGTGCCATATTTATCCGCCAGAAACCCACTGATAGGAATGAATATAGCCAAGGTTAAGGCATAACTGATCACTGCCCATTGCATCTTCAGTGGTGACTCACCCAACGCCTGTGCCATTTGCGGTAAGGAGGTGTTTAAAATAGTGGCGTCCAAAATCTGCATGAACAGTGCGACCGCTAGCACATAGGGTAAGTATTTATCTTGCGTTGGGGTTAGCGTTACCATGTAAATCTCATTGGATATCTGATTATAAAACAAGCAAAAAAGTATATTAACGACTAGAGCGTTATAATAAAAGTGACTCAAGGTAACGGTGCGCTGTCAAAGCGGCAAAATAAAAAACCTAACTGCACTTACATTGATTACAAGAGAGGACTTTAATGTAGGGAGTGGTTCTCGTTATAGTAAACACTCGCTATATCCATAAAAATAAACTGAGGATAAATGATGAGTCAGGATAACAATAAATATGTCCCACCAAAAATTTGGACACAAGATAAAGAAAGCGGTGGTAAGTTCGCTAATATCAATAGCCCGACAGCCGGCGCACGTTTTAATAAAGAGCTACCAGTAGGTAATGCACCACTACAGTTGTATTCGCTGAATACACCGAATGGTGTCAAGGTAAACATGCTATTAGAAGAGCTGGCTGAAATTGGTGTCAAAGGCGCTGAGTACGATGCGTATAAAGTCGATATCTCTAAGGGTGAGCAATTTGGCTCTGGCTTTGTGACCATAAACCCCAACTCAAAAATCCCAGCTTTGGTCGATCATTCTAACAGAAACGACGGTGAGCCTATTGCTATCTTTGAGTCTGGTGCCATTTTGATGTACTTAGCAGAAAAGTTTGGTAAATTTATCCCTTTGTCAGCTGGCAAAGCGCGGGCAGACTGTCTGTCTTGGGTGATGTGGCAGATGGGTAGTGCACCGTTTCTCGGCGGCGGCTTTGGACATTTCTATGCTTATGCGCCCGAACCATTAGAGTACCCAATCAACCGCTATACGATGGAAGCCAAACGTCAGCTTGATGTACTTAATATTCATCTAAAAGACAACAAGTATATGTGTGGTAACGATGAGGCGGATTACAATATCGCAGATATGCTCATTTGGTCATGGTATGGTCAGCTGGTGCTTGGTAAGCTTTATGATGCAGCAGAGTTTTTACAAGTAGATGATTATACTCACGTAAAACGTTGGGCAAAGGCTATTGCTGAGCGACCAGCGATTAAGCGTGCTGTAGAGTTGCCTCTGCAATCAATGGGTTAGCTATAATTAGAGAACGACTAAACTGCTACGGCGTTAGCCTTCCTATATGTACAATCTAAAGTCGGCTGCCTTGTACCTTTTTTTAGAGTTTGACTACAGCTGAGCAATACAGATATTAATAACCAAAAGGCTGATAAGCGGATTGCTTATCAGCCTTATTTTATAGACATTTATAACCATCCAACTCGCAGTTATTCTGTATTTATATATAGTTATATTAAAATAATCATATACTTGCCCGTTTACATAATAGTACATTAGTATAACAGATAGAAACATTGATACGTTAAGATAGCAGACACTGCCTTGATGGGTAGGTACTTGTACTGCTTCTATTGATGAGTAATGACTATGAATGACGACAACCGTAAGCTGATGGATATATCACTACAGACAAGCAATAATCATTTTGCTGTTTGCTATTCTCAGATCAAGGCTGCTCAGAACTATCGACATATAGATGTCTCTCCATACTCACGCCCGAACGATACCACTCGTCTAAGACTTCATTCTAAAAAAACAAAAAAGACATCCTTATTAATGATAAAAAACAAAATACGATTATCTGTATTTGCTGCTATCAGCACTACTTTATTCAGTACGGCAAGTATGGCGCATTCAGGCGTTGAGTTAACCAGCCAAGATTGGCAGGTTGCTTGTGACAATACTCGTACGTGCCGGCTGGCAGGCTATCAAGCAGAAAACAATAGCGAATTCCCTATATCTGTATTACTCACACGCCGTGCAGGTGCGAATGCGAGTGTAGATGGCAAAGTAAAAATTGGCGGGGCCAAAGAAAGCTCTTCTAAAGCCTTGATGAAATTGGGTAACCGTCACCGTATATCATTGTTTATTAATGATAAAGACTATGGTGAAACTCAGCCGTTTTCGGCCACAGCCGGTAGTGCCGAATTGACGAAAGCGCAAGTGACCGCACTGTTAGAGGCGCTGCCCAAATCAAGCAATATCGAACTGGTACTGCGCAATTCACGTTGGCAGCTATCTGATAAAGGCGCTAGTGCCGTTATGCTCAAAGCGGACGAAGCACAGGGGCGAGTAGGGACATCGAGCGCTTTTATTGATCATGCCAGTGCAGTTAAACCTAATAGCGGAGTATTAGCACCTAAAGCGGCACCTATCCTACGTTTTGTCGCGCCTAAACCAAATGCCGCCGTGAATGATAAGAAAAAGTTTATCATGAAATCGTCGCAATTGGCTGCACTCATGAAAGGCACTATCAAAGATGTCGATGGTGACTGCCCAAATTTGTCAGATAAATCACCATGGCGAGTTAGTCGCCTGAACAGCTCGAAATTGATAGCACAGCATGACTGCTGGACGAGTGCTTATAATACAGGGGCGGGTGCCTGGGTCATCAATGACACCAAACCTTACAATCCCACACTGGTAACAACCAACGCTACTGACTACGATAAAGGTATAGTCACCTCAGTACAAAAAGGTCGTGGTATTGGTGACTGCTTAACTAAGACTGATTGGATATGGACAGGAAAATCGTTTGAAAAAAGCAATCAGAGCAGTACTGGGCTGTGCCGCATGATTGAAGTTGGTGGGGCATGGCAACTACCGACCTATGTCACTGACGTTAAAACAGCACAATAAGTCATACATTTAGCATATATTAAACATGGCTAACATACGTGGTTAAAAGTTAACCTTGCAGGCTAAGCCAAGATTATTTCTATCATTATCAAATAAAAGGTACAACTGTACTTTTATTATGATATACTACGTCGCCACGTTAGCTTATAGCTTGCGTGAATTATGAGATTGATAACATCGCCTGCGATTTTGGGTCTAGGATGACCATAAGTAATTGTTGCCGATGATTTTGTGTACTTAAATAACCTTTTAAAATATCAGTTATTTTTGACTCATATCTTATCTACTGTTCCATGAGTATGGATTAGATTGGTTGCTGTTTGCCTTTATCTGCTTTAGACAAAGCATCGATAATGCGCGTATATCAAGCAAGGATAAGACACTCGGCACTACCACCAAAATACGTCAGACAGCACGAACGCATTTATTGTAGAAACGTCAGCTCTATTGGCTGGGTTTCTGATTATCGACACTCCTACAGTGGTCCGGTAATTCTTTAATAAAGGCAGCGTGGTGAACGGTTATCAGTGGTATGCATCAAGTTTGCTGAATTTACAGCAGCTTATACTTACCAAGGATTACTATGACTGACATCTTATCTGCAATCGCCGCTGAAAACGGTATCATCGAAAGCACTGACACCCCAAACACTGACACTCAAGCGGCTACTAATGACGCTGTTGACGAAAACCAAGTTACTTTTACGGATCTTGGCATCGCTAAGCCTATTCTAACGGCACTTGATCGCAGTGGCTACACCAACCCAACGCCTATCCAAGCACAAGCTATTCCTTTTGCTCTAGCGGGTCGTGACTTGTTATTGTCAGCGCAAACAGGTAGTGGTAAAACTGCCGCTTTCGTTATCCCAGTACTTGATCGTTTGAGCCGTGCGACTAGCTTTGACAAACTAACTAAAGCACTTATCCTAACCCCAACGCGTGAACTTGCTCAGCAAGTACATGACAGCGTTCGTACATATTCTAAAGATATGCGCGGTCTGTTCTGTGTACCACTAGTTGGCGGCGCACCGTACAATGGTCAGATCACTGCTTTGAAAAAAGGCGTTCAAGTTATCGTTGCAACTCCTGGTCGTTTACTTGACCATATCAATGCTGGTCGTGTTGATCTATCAAGCCTAGAGGTATTGGTACTTGATGAAGCTGACCGCATGCTAGACATGGGTTTTGCTGATGACATCAGTGACATCTTGCGCGCTGCTCCTACTGATCGTCAAACCATCATGTGTTCTGCAACTTGGGATGGCCCAGTAGGTAAAATCGCTGCCAGCTTCACTAAGAACCCTGAGCGTGTATCAATCAAAGTAGAATCTGCACACATCGAAGAAAAAGTGTACTACTGTGATGATTTCGATCACAAAAACCGTTTACTTGACAAAATCGTTTGCCAGCAAGATATGGAACAGATCATTATCTTTGCTGCTACCAAACGTAGTACTGAAAAACTAGCAAAACAGTTACAAGAAGCTGGTCATAAAGCAAGCTTCCTACATGGTGACTTGCCACAAAGCAAGCGTAACCGTATCGTTCAAGATTTGCGTAATGGTAAAGTTAAAATCCTAGTAGCGACTGACGTTGCTGCTCGTGGTCTAGACATCCCAGCAATCTCGCACGTTATCAACTATGATCTTCCACGCCAAACTGAAGATTACGTCCATCGTATCGGTCGTTGTGGTCGTGCTGGTCGTACTGGTATTGCTATCAGCTTATGTAGCATGGATGACCGTCCACAGCTAAACGCTATCAACCGTTATTTAGATCGCAAAATGGAAGTATGCATCATCGAAGGTATGGAACCTAAGAAAACATACGTACCTAGCGAAAACAAAGGTAATGGTCGTGGCCGTGGTCGTGGTCGCTCTAACGGCGGTGGTAATGGTCAAGGCCGTGGTCGTTCAAGCGGTGGCTATCAAGGTAATCCTGCTAATGCTCGTGGTCGTTCAAGCGACAGCTCATCAACTGGTCAACGCGCTAGCAATGACAGCGGTTATCAAGGTAAGCCACGTGACACGTCAGGCAAACCAAATGAGCGTTCAGGTGGCAAGCCTTATCAAGGCAAGCGCACTGGTGGCCCTAGCCGCGGTGATAGCACTGGCGTTCCACGTGGTGAGCGTGCTGCAACGGGTCGCGGTCGTCCAAGCGGCAGCCAAGGTCGTCCAGCTGGTCGTTCTGACAGCCGTGGCCAAGGTCGTCCAAACGGCGGCAACCGTGGTAATAACTCGTAATAACGCTATCGTTAACGGTTAATAATGATTTTAATAAAATCACTTAATTTAATCGTATAACCCAGCATTGAAAAGCCAGATACTTGTTATCTGGCTTTTTTGTGTCTGCTAACTTTGTTTTTGTCCGCCTTAATACTCTTCGAGCATAATTAATAGGATTAACTTAGCTAACAGAGTAAAAGTTAGCTTTGTATTCGATAGTGGCTTGCACGTTTTTTTTGCCTTCTCTATACTGACAAGTTTTTATCGTGCGCAATGGAGCCATTGGATGCCCGACACTTCTCATTTAACCATTGATAGTCTGCCATTGGCCTTTGGCATCATTATGGCCATTATCGGCTTAGTGTTTTATACACAAAGTTTACCCGGTAGGTTTTGGCGACGGTTTTATGCTGTATTGCCAGGTATTGTACTGTGCTGCTTTATACCTGCGACGCTGAATAGCTTAGGCGTCTTCGCTGATGGTATTGGCTCACAGATTTACGGATTTACTGCTACTTATCTGCTGCCAGCAAGTTTGCTGCTGATGACCCTATCGATGGATGTGCCCAAAATATTGGGCCTGGGTTGGAAAGCGATTGCGATGTTTTTCGCGGCTAGTATCGCTATTATCATTAGTGGTCCGATCAGTTTAGGAATTGCTAAATGGATATCGCCTGGCATGTTCACAGATGACACGCTATGGCGCGGATTTTCAGCGGTGGCGGGTAGTTGGATAGGCGGGGCGGCCAATCAAGCCGCGATGAAAGAGCTGTTTGGGGTTAGTGATGATTTGTTTGGCATGATGATTTTGGTCGATACCACCAATGCTTCATTATGGTTATTGGCTATCTTAGTCATGGCTAAACACAGCGAGAAAATAGATCGATTTTTGCGGGCGGATACCAGCAGTATTGATAAAGTGGTTAAAGCTGTTGAAAATTATGAGCGTGATAATGAACGACCAGCAACCTTAAATGATTTGATGGTGATGTTTGGTTTATGCTTTGCTATGGTAGGAGTAGCGCACTTTATCGGTGGTCAAATTGCAGGGTTTTTCGCACCATACCGATGGGCAGTCCAGTATAGCTTTGCCAGCTCGTTCTTTTGGATGGTGGTGATTATCACCTTAATAGGTGTCATCTTTTCTTTTACTAAAATTCGTCGGCTTGATCATGTGGGTGCATCAAAAATCGGCACCGTATTTATCTTTATATTGATTGCTGCTATTGGTATGCAAATTAATCTGGCTGGTATCGTCTCACAGTGGCGACTGTTACTAATCGGTCTGTTATGGATGAGTATTCACGTCGTGATTATCTTTGCTGTCGCTCGACTCATTCGAGCACCATTCTTCTTTTTAGCAGTCGGTTCCAATGCAAATACTGGCGGTGCATCCTCTGCACCAATTGTAGCAACGGCTTTTCATCCGTCACTGGCTCCTGTCGGGGTATTTTTGGGTATTTTAGGTTATGCAGTAGGGACGTTTGGCGGTTATATCAGCACTCAGTTGATGCGATTAGTCGTGTCTTAATGTACAAGTTGTCATTATCTTAATAGCACCTTAATAGCATTTTTTGCTAAACAAAACCCGCATTAATGCGGGTTTTTTATTATTAATGATTGGGTGACTTGAGTTATCGTTTTGTCTATCTATGCTATTGATACGTAAGCCTCACCATAGGCATGTATAAGTACATGTTAACCTTTCTGTTAATTGAATAAATACAACTAATTAAATAAAGAGAACTAAACACATTAAGAATAAACAACGATTTTATAGGAACAATAACGTTATGGCGAACCCAAAAAAATTAGAAGAAAAAACAAGTAAAACAAGTAAAACAAGTAAAACAAGCGCAGTGAGAAACACTCTTTATAACCCTGAACAAGAAAACATTCAAGTAAGAGGTGCACGCGTTCACAACCTAAAGAACGTTGATGTTGATTTGCCGCGTAATGCACTGGTAGTCTTCACCGGTATATCAGGCTCAGGAAAGTCGTCACTGGCATTTGGCACGTTATTTGCCGAGTCACAGCGCCGCTATCTTGATTCGGTATCTCCTTATGCTAGACGACTCATTGATCAGGTTGATGAGCCAGATGTCGATAGTATAGAAGGATTGCCACCAGCCGTCGCCTTACAGCAAAAACGAGGCACGCCATCGGTGCGCTCGTCCGTGGGTAGCGTGACAACGATATCCAATAGTCTGCGTATGCTGTACTCACGAGCAGGAGAATATCCTGCAGATCAAGGGATACTATATGCCGATGCGTTCTCTCCCAATACGCCAGATGGTGCTTGCCCGACTTGTTCAGGTATTGGCCGCGTGTTTGAGGTCACTGAAGAGCTGCTGGTGCCAGATAACACCAAGACCATCCGTGAGCGTGCGATTGCAGCATGGCCACCAGCGTGGCAAGGACAAAACCTCAGTCGTATATTGACCACATTGGGTTACGATATTGATAAACCATGGCGTACATTACCGAAAAAAACACGCGACTGGATTTTATTTACGGATGATACGCCGGCAGTGCCTGTCTATCCTGAATACAACATTGAGCAAACGCGTGACGCGATAGAAAACGGCGAAAAGCCAAACTATATGGGTACTTTTACCAGTGCCAAAAACTTCATTTTGCACTCTTTTGCCACCACTCAAAGCCCACGTACCAAAAAACGTGTCTCGCAGTTTATGCAGATATCTGAGTGCCCAGAATGTCACGGCAAAAAACTAAAGAAAGAATCGCTATCGGTTAAGTTTGCAGGACTCGATATCGGAGAGCTATCACAGCTAACGCTAACTGAAATGGCACAAAAACTGGAAAAAACAGCGCGTACTAAGGTAGCTGATGAGACACCAAACCGTGAAAAAGCCATCGTCGCCCAGCGTATCGCCAGTGATATTCTCTCTCGTGTTGAAGCGCTAACAAAGTTAGGGTTAGGCTATCTCTCGCTTGAGCGTACCACCCCGACACTCTCTCCTGGTGAGTTACAGCGATTGCGCTTAGCCACTCAAATTCGCTCGCAGCTGTTTGGCGTAGTCTATGTCCTTGATGAGCCATCGGCAGGTCTGCATCCCGCTGATACTCAAGCATTGCTAGGCGCGTTGGATGAGCTAATCGCGGCTGGCAATTCAGTGTTTATCGTTGAGCATGACGTTAGCGTTATTAGACATGCCGATTGGATAGTCGATGTCGGGCCAAAGGCAGGCACGCATGGCGGCCAGATTGTTTATAGTGGGCCTATAGAGGGCCTTCGTGAGGTTAAGCAGTCGCATACTGGTCAATATCTCTTTGCCAATACTACGTCTAACGCTCAGTCTAAATCTCGTACAAGGCAGCCAGCAGCCTGGCTTAAGCTTGCCAACGTTGAGCGAAACAATATCACAGGATTAGACGTTGAGTTTCCACTTGGGGTCATGACCAGTGTCACAGGGGTATCAGGCTCAGGTAAGTCAAGCCTCGTCAGCCAAGCGTTGGTAGAGCTTATCAGTGAAGCATTGGGTCAAAAGACAGTTACAGAAGCGCCTGTCGGTGAGGCGGATTTACTTGAGCAGGAGCTTGAGTCGGTAACCGGCGGTGAAATTGTCGCTGGCATGGAGCACGCCCGTCGCCTTATTAATATCAATCAAAAAGCGATTGGGCGTACACCGCGATCTAATTTGGCAACCTATACGGGCCTGTTTGACAATGTACGTAAGCTGTTTGCGGCCACCAAACAAGCAAAAGAAAAAGGCTATGATGCTGGCAGGTTTTCGTTTAATACTACCAAAGGCCGCTGCCCAAATTGCGAAGGCTTAGGGTTTGTCAGTGTTGAGCTGTTGTTTTTGCCAAGCGTTTATGCACCTTGTCAGGTTTGTCATGGTCAACGCTATGATGATGAAACACTGGCAATCACTTATCGAGACAAAAACATCGCTGAAGTATTAAACTTAACGGTTGAAGCGGCTCATGAGTTTTTTGTTGATGAAGCACCTATTTTGCGTGCATTAGAGGCATTGTTACAAGTTGGACTTGGCTACTTACGTCTGGGTCAGCCTGCTACCGAATTATCAGGCGGCGAAGCGCAACGGATTAAGCTTGCCACTGAGCTGCAGCGTGTGCAACGAGGCGACACATTATACATATTGGATGAGCCAACCACAGGTCTACATCCTGCTGACGTGTCTATGCTCATGACACAGTTAAATGGCCTCGTCGATGCGGGCAATACCGTCATTATGGTTGAACACGATATGCAAGTGGCGAGCAATAGTGACTGGATTATAGATATTGGGCCGGGGGCTGGCGTAGAAGGTGGATTGATTGTTGCTCAAGGTACGCCATATGACGTTGCTCAATCAAAAGACAGCAGTACTGCACCGTTCTTATTAGTCTAATGAAAATATAATTCTGCACTAACATGCTTCATTTGAATGAGTATTAGAAATAGGATTTTCTAATACTCATTTTTGTGCAAATATAAATAAATATTTATGCAGGTGTTTCTTGCTGCACTTGTAAACGCTCGATTCTAGCTAGATAACTGTGTCCTAGCTCTGGCTCTGCAGAGGCTATCCAAGCAGCATATCCTGACAGTGTATTTAAAGTTTCATCAGCGCGTAATGTACCGCCTGACTCTAAGTTATGAACGGCTGCTCGTAACATGCGCTTGATTTGGCGTGAGACCCTTGGCACACCGCTACCATTGACCACCATACCAGTAACGTTATGCTGATTGCCTTTACGAATCACACGCGTTTTATCATTATTCAGCGCAAAACCTTCTTCACGTAATATCTTATGGACTGAGCCAAGCAGTTGTCCAATTAGCTTATTGTGCTGCGTATCGGCTTGTTTCTTTGCGGTGCTAGTCGTTGCTTTAATCGTTGTTTTAGCCTTCGATTTTGGTTTGGCGCTTTCAATAGCGGTAAAACTGAAGGTCAAGTCATCGGCATAACGGCTATAACGTAGGCCTAACTTTTCTGCCAACCCTGATAAGCGGCGATCCAAATTTAAGCATACGATGTTCGTTAATGCAGGGCTAGTGGGTGCACCTTGTGGCAAAGCTCTATCACCTAATGCCACATAGTAGGTAACGCCATCTTGTTTGATGACTTGTCTGGGTGCTTCGGTGCACAATAGCGCCAGTAGCGTGGATATTTGTTCTTGATAACCGGCATGACGGAATACGCCTTTGACGCGGCGCCAGCTGACACTAGGGAAAAAATCTTTAATATCCAGCTTAATAAGTAGCTCACTGTTGCTGTGTACAGCAGCATTGGTCACGATAGATTTGCCACGTACAAAGCCATGTGCGGCATCATGCGTCGTTAAATTGTTTAAGACTTGATTCAAAATCCAACGCTGTACAAACTTCAAACGTGGAATGGGCGACCATATTTGACGCGCTGTGCCATTGCGTTTGGCAATAGTGAAATGCGAATAGGCGAGATTGGTTGCGACGTCCCTTTGGTAGCAGAGTCCTTTCAACTGGGGCACGGTTAGGTTAACTGCGTCTGCCAGCTCAGTATGCTTGTTGAGTAGTGGCAATTTATTTTCAATAAGGCGATTGGACGCATTTTTGATATCCCATTTATCGGCACTGGTGTCATCTGACCAGTAGACTTGGTGACCAAGATGGACAATATGGTGGGCTTTATACGCTTGCCACGCTGATTTTTTGAGGATTTTTTCTTCTGCTGCCTCTTTTTTCAAGGCTTTTTTATAGCGATCCCGTTCTTTTGGGCTCATGTTATCGACAGGTTGGCGATCTACCATAAAGCCGTTTTTGACCAGCTGCTGCTGAACGTATTGATAGCGCCCACCTGCTGACTCGATGTCTTGCCATAGTTGCTGCCACTCTCGCTCAAAGGGCGTGGCATTAGGCACAGGGGTTATATAATCATTCTGCTGCTCTGTCTGCATCGTCATACCTTACACCCCTTGGTTTTCGATAAAGCCTTTGGCTTCAAATCTGGCAATATGTTGTAAATAAGCTGCTTTGGCTTGAGCAGGTTGGTTAAACACAAAGTGCTGATGCGTGCTGTCATCACCCGTGGTCTGCTCAATCGTTATTTTTTTATGTGCGATAGTCAGATAGATATAAGTGATACAAGTCTCGTCTGTTGTAGCAATCGCTTTGTCTTTGATACTCTCTTTTATATTGTCTGTCTTATTATCTAATGATGGTTCTGAGGGCTGTGACAATGCAGATAAGTCCATCACCAAATCTGAAGGTGCTGTGATAGCCTCGTTTTTATACTGAGTGGTAGCTTTAGTGGAATGGCGAATAGAGTGACGAACAGGTACACGCTGACTCAATATTCGGGTGTCATGCCAGCTGTCGTTTTTGGCAGTAGTACTATCGTAATTGTTGTAACTCAGACGTAATGCAATAAGATGCGCGCACACACCTTGTGTGAGTCGGTGCTGTAAATACTGCGGACAGCTACATTCTGCTCGGCTGACCAGTGCTTCATCGCCTAATTGCAGCTGACTGTGGTAAGTACGTCGATCCTCTTCAACATAGACATCAGCACTGATGCTCACGCCTTTGGTAGCGACAGTCTCGACAGAGAACTTCTGCACGGCATCCGCACGGCCAATCAAATCAAAGGCATGTTTTTCTGCCTCATTATGGTAAGCAAACTGCGCCATATCAAGCGGTGTCTGCGTCAATGGACGATAGTAATAGCTCCCTTGCGCAATATCATAACGAATCAAACCTTGCTGCGTTCCCGCTAGCAGCCACTGTCGCACTTGTGCTTCCGTGATAGGTGCTGACTGTAATTCTGACTCTTGCGTTGTTAGCTGCTGGGTTAATGCGTCTACAGTACTTGGGCGGTGAGTAAGGCTATCAACGACCTTTACTAAACCACTATCAGTACTTTCTAATACTTGCTCACTTACTTGTGCAGATGCTTGCTTTCTATCCGCACTAATTGTGTTTTGCTGTGGACGCTTAGGCAGTAATAAGTCAAAGTTCAATGACTGTGACCAATTGGCTTGGCTAAAGCCAGTCATAGCAAAGGTGAAATGAAAGCCTTTGCCTTTTAGTGTCCAATAGCTTGGCATGCCTTGACCCAGTAGCGATACCGAAACGCTGTCAGTATGTGGCAACAGACGTTTTAATAGGCTGAGACGACGGCGACCCCATAAGCGAATCAGCTTTGCTTGTTGACCTTGATAAGGCTTTTGCTGTTGGCTGACTTGGCTAGTAACAGTGATGTCAAATGGCTCTAATATAATCACTGGCAGCTGCTGAGGTCTGAGTTCAATCAACAATCCACGCCGTTTGCCTTTGATATCAGCATGCATGCGTAGCTCAAACAGCACGTTATACAGTGCGATTGGATCAAGATGGATGGTGTCTTGTGGCAATTGACCTGCAGACTGTACCTGTAGCAGCGCTCTGATCCAGCTTTTGGGCACATTGATGCGCTTTTCTATGATCTGTTTTTTTACGGTGGGCGTGGCTACAGCACTATTAGTACTGGCCGCAGCATCTGTACTGTTTACCTCGCCATTATCCGTCTCTGGCATGGTTTCGAGTAACTGTAAGCCGACTGCTTCATGACCAATGTCTAATATCGTTTGTTGATGATCGCGAATTTTCTCAATACCGTTAAACAACGCCGCACTATAATCAATGCTGGTGGTGCCGAGCGTAGCTTCGACACTTTGCTCAAAAATCTCATTGGTCAATGTCAATTGAGCATAGCAGCCTTCATCACGACTAAATACCTCAAAGCTAACACCTTGCTCGTGCACCTGAATAATCGGATCCAAAATACAAAAGGCGAGTGGGTCGTTATCGAATAGCCACGTGAAATAATCACGCTGCGCAGTAAATAGGTTCTTATTGCTGCTGGCACGGCGCATCTGCATAAATACCGTGTACGCTGAGCGGTCTTTTGGCACATAACGGTAGTCACTACTGACCACATCAAATAGAGCTAGCAAACTGTCACGAAAGACAAGGGAAGACTTGACCTTACCGTGGAAGTTAACCTCCGACCGATTCAGCTGAGCAAATAGTGCCACATGCTGAGTGTGTTCGGTCGTTTGCGCCTCCGCCAGTGAATCTGACGATTCGTTAACTTGACTGATTTGGCTGGGTGCGGCGTAGTCCAACTGCATCACCAGGCCATCAGTGTTTACTACTTCTGACTCTGTTTCTGATGCTTGGTCTAATTGATTATCTATAGTCATTGACTGTCTCCTTCACCCTGATTGCTTTTTTGACTGCTGTCCTGACTATTTTGTGCTGCGATGGTCGAGCTAGATTGCGATTCCATATTGCCAGATACCAACGGACGCTTTTGCTGTGCTCGTATCATGGCACGTTGCCAGCGGCGTAGTACTTTATAAGCAAGCTTCTGAATGTCTGAGTTTTCATGTGCCATGAGCATCGTCAGCCATTGTTCAATATTTGGATCATGTAGCTGCCCAAGCGCTTCGATAGCACGGATGCGAACCGTCATCTCCATGTTGTCATTACTCGCACAATGATAGAGTGCATCAGCGTCTTTTGCTCTGATCCACTGTAGCAGTTGTTGATTGATTGGTATCTCGGTAGACGAGCCCTTATGTTTTAGCGCATTCTTTACTACAGTTATTATGGATTTTTGGGTAGATGTGCCGCTTTGTTCAATACGAGTTAGTAGCGTTGACAGTAAGGTTTGGTTGTCATAAGTGAGCTGCGATTGAGTTGCTGTCGAGACAACGCTCAACGTTGGCACGATACTTGATAGCATCTTATCTTCAGCGACTGGTCTGGCCAGTAGTCCTAACAGCGCTTGCTGCCACCAACCGCTAACAGTCGTAGAGAGCAGTGGGACGGAAGTGATGGTCAATGGTTGACGAGCATCATTGAGCCACTCAAGCATTGCCGCGATCTGCTTGGCTGCCACTTTATCGACAGCACCTTTAGCAGTTGTGATAGAAACATGACGCATGATTAGCCAAACCAGTTGTCTGATGGTGCCACCCACTTGCTCAACCATGCTAATCCACTGACTATTATTGATGGTCGTTGGACTGCGGTTGATGGTGTTGATAAGCGTATGCCATTGCTCGCTTGCAGTGTCAAAACGCTGCTGCAACGTCGCAACCATTTCTTTGTCTAAATAGTTAGTTGGATACTGGGTCAGATAACACAGTCCAATATGCTGTGTCAGTGTGTTACTACTCGTAATCAACGCGGTAAGCTGCGATGTTGGCATGTCTTGCTTGGCCATAATGGCATTTTGCAGTGCCATCAGGGTATCGGCTGGCAATTGCGCACCATGCTGCGTGATGAATGTTGCCAGCTCATCGATGCTGCTATTATCAATAATACGCTTTAGGCTCAAACGCTCAGTCTCTTCTATAAAGTCAGTATTATGGCTTTGAATGGCTGCCCAATCATAAGGGTAAACCTGCGTCGCAAGACTGCCCCACGTTTTCTGTGCCGCCGTATAAGCCGCCATAAGCACAGCACGGTCTAAATTGTTTTGCTTTAAAATATCTAATATTAATTCTTTATTGGCATCGTTATTATTCATCTGCAATAGCCATACCGCATGCCTTTGCGGACGGAAAAATATGACTTTATCAAGGTGAGTGCGTATATAGCTGCGGATTTGTTCCCAAGCAGGCGTTGTGTTGAGCCAGCGCAGTCCATTTAACCAATGGACAATGGCGGGATTGGTGAAATGGACTGCGGGGTCTGACAAGTGCGATTTTAATAGCTCAAAAATATGCGAACTGTGCTCAAAGTCACCACCTTGTGCAAGGCGACCTAAGGCTTCACTGGCCACGTCTTGCAAGTAGTGCTCGTCATCTTCTGCTAGTTTGATTAACTTATCATAGGCTTTGTATAAGGTGTGAACCTGTAAGTTCTTATCAGCATTGTCCACAGGCGAGTTGGCATTTTGGTTGTTACTGTTGCCTAGCAACTCGCCAATGGCTAACACACTGCAGCTGCGGAATTCAGCATCAGGGTTGTAATCTATCGTGGCCATCAAGATGTTGACTCCATCAGCGTGACCGCACTTAGCCAGTCCTTCAGCCGCGGCAAATTGCACATCAGCGTCTTTATTACGCAGGGCGTTTTGTAATGAGGCAATGCTGCCGTGTCGTCTTTTGGCTCGATATGCCAGTGCCTCGACCAATTTAAAGGTATGGTTAGCTGGCATCTGCTCGTAGGCTAGCGCTAAAGCAGTATCAATGCGCGAGGATAAATCACTGTCGTCCGATTGTACCCATGCCAGTGACGGTAATAGCTGTGCGGCAAGCGCATAATCACTATGATTCATAAGCGTAGCAAACAGTGACAGCAAGACTTGCGAGTCTCTAAGGTGCTGACGTTGTAACCAGCGCGTATCTTCACGCTCCTCCAAATAATCCTCAATTTTTTGATCGTAACCACTGATTTTTACTAAGGTATCAAATAAATATTTACGCTCCTCTTTATTTTTTTGCGGCGTATGCTCAAACAAATTCTCTAAACGCTGTAGTAATGGCGCCACGAGATTTGTGTTACGCAGGTCAGCGATATCCGAGTAGATGACCTGTTTAGGTTTGTTGATATGTGGATCATCAAGTAAGGCTAGTAATCGTAAGTGCGCCTCATTGGCAACCTGTTCAGCCATAGCAATATCAAAGCTGCTATTTAAACGACCCTCTAAAGTGTTCTTATTGATGAGTTGGTACGACGTGAGTGCATCGACAAGCAGCTGCCAGCTACGGTATTTCTCATTACTGGCTTGAGCGTCTTCAGCAAAATCAAATAAGCTATCAAATAGCGTGCTGTCTGCAAAGAGTACGTCATAAAACTCGACCAATTGACTCAGTGCTTGATACTTTGCATTCCAGTCATCACTCTTCACAGCGTGCAGCAAAAACGTCAGTTTGTCTTGACGCTGCACTGACGGCGATTGACTGTTTGCAAAAGGCGTGACAATGACTTGTTTCCATTCCGCAACGATCTGAGGCAGTAACGACTGACAATAAGTCTGTAGCCCAAGCAAGCTGGCTGGCAGATGGCCTAGTCGGCCTTTTAGCAGCTGATAGGTCTCTTCTGCTAAGGTGTGATTATTGGTTTTTAACAAATCAATGATTTGTTGATCAGCGCTACTACTGACAGTAGCTGTATTCGATGGTTTACTTTGCTGCTGTACGGCATTGTTATTTGCGGTATCTAGCAATAAGTCCAAGCCGCGTTTGACAATATCGCGGTAGGGCGTGCTCATGGCATAGTCAGCCAGCTTTTTGGCAGGCATGTTTAGCTTATACAAGCATGACCAAGCCAGCTCACGAGTGTCAAAACTACTGTGGTTGAGTAGTGGCAACAACACGCGACTGGTACTGTCTCGCCAATCCTCATTGCTATTAGTGTTGTTATTGGTGTTAAGCTCTGATGATTGAGTAGCAAGCCACATTAGCCCTCGAATGGCTTGGTCTGTGGTGCTGCTATTAGCATAATAATCATCGCCTGCGCGTATGACGCCAATCCAAGCACCAAAAGCAAGGGACTGGTATGGGTAATGCGCCTCAGAACTGTCTTGTTTGTCAGTAGGAGAGCTACCTATTGTTTGCGCATCGTCGTTTGAAACATCCTGAATAGAGGCTGATACAGGGTGAGCACTTAACAATGCCTGCAAACTGCGTTGCCATTTTTGTAGTGTCTCAAAAACATCGTTCTCATCGTCATAGTAGTCATGAGCGAATAATTCAGATAAGTTGCAGATAACATCGATAGTTTGGGCGCGTACCAATGGCTGCTGGTGTCGACTGAGGTTGGCGAGCTGTTGTAAGTTTTCGGTACTCACCGTCGTTAGAATACTTGCTCGGATAGAGACCGTATTATGCGACTGTCCTTTAATACCACCTTTATCTGCCGTGTTTGGCATGGCATCCATCATCATTGTGATGACTTCAGAGTGAGAAGATAAAACACTGCCTAATTGACGTGACAAGTAATCACTCAAATACTGCCATGCTGACGATAGTGCTGGCTGGTTATTAGGGTGTTGTACGTCATTCGTGTAACGAGCGAGTATGTTGGCATAGACTACTGCCGTGTCATTATCCGCAAAGCTTAATGCTCCTATCAGCTGATTAGGTCGACCAGTGCTGGTAACGTTCTTTTCAGGAGCTTGCAAGCCATTTTGCCAGTGATCTTTTAAATCATTAAATATTAATAACAGTCTGGCCGCTATTGCATAGGACTCTGACTCAAACAAAGGCTGTAGTTGACTGGCATGAGTGATGGTCAAGCCATGCTGTGCTTGAAGCCAATGCGTAGGGGTCATCGGTGCAACAAGCGTACTAAGATTGTCTGTCTCGTCTTTAATGTCATGAGTAAGGAAGTACTGCCCGCGAGCGTCACCTAAAATAGCCAAACATAAACTGGCTGATTGACTGATAATGGCGTGCTCATCTTTCTGCCATTTCACCAGTAGATCAATGTCCTCAAGCGAGACTATCTGAGTAATCTTTGGTGCAAGAAGTTTAAAATCAGCATCAGGGTGGTGTAGATATTTAGCATACCAACCTAGTGCATCATGCTTTGATGGGTATGCCAGTTTAGACAAGCCAGACAGCGCTTGGCTTACATGATTGTGCCACTGGGTATAGCTGTCACTTTTCTTGCCTTGAGGGGGCATAGGCAGTTCTAGATAGTGTTTAAAGACTTCGTACGCTTGTTCATCACTCCGCTGTGCCTGTTCTTCGTCAGCATAGAGGCGTGATTGGCTGGCCAGTAGTTGAGCGACTGTTAGCTGAATATCAGGATAAGGGCTGTTTAAGGCTGCGGTAATCAATGCTTCGTGATGATTCGGTTGATCATCGGTGCTACTATCATCTAGGCTACTGTAATCCGCTAAAATAGTAGGTTGTAATTCTGTCAGCGCCAAAGCAACCGTCAAAGCTTGTTTACGCAGCTCAATACTGTCATCAGCGAACATAGCCACGAGAGCTGGCATCAACTGTGTCAGCTGAGTCGTATTCGCTCTGGCTTGCACCGTCGTAAGGGCCAGTTGCTTGGTATCCGCATAAGGGCTGGCAAGCGCGCTTAACATGACGTCAGCAAACCCTAAATGCTTGCTTTGCTTAAGTGCAATATCAAAGGCTTGTTTACGGATAGCGGCAAACATATCTGCAAAAAACAAGGTTAAAACGGCTTGATTGGTCTTTTGACTATCAGTTTCTTCAACTTTATTTGTTTTATGCTTCGATGTCATCGATAGCAACAGTCGTTGCCATTCTTCTATCGCCACTTGATGCACATCTTCAAAGAGGCTTTGCTGCAATAGCTCAATAATGTCAACGATAGCACTGTCAGAAACGTTTTTAGAAATATTGTCAGATGACTGCTTAAATTGGCGGTTTAATAGAACTTTAACCACTTCTAACCGAATACTGGTAAAAGGGTTGTTTAACGCTTGTAGCAATATATCTGTCATCTCTGACGACATCTGTGCGCTTTTATCACTGCTATCACCACTATTTAGGCCATCTGGTGTTACATGCTTTAAAAACAGTGCTAAAGACTGCTCATGAATGTCTTGATGTTTAGAAGCAAAACCTGTCGCTGCCCAAGACAAGACATTGTCTGACAACTTACCATAGGCTTGCATAGCGACTTGGCGCACGCCAGCGTCCTTATCGTCCAGTAATGTCGGTAGGACTGCTTTGGCGTCTTCTATATTTAAATGACCAAGCGCGGTGGCGACACCAGCACGGATGATGGCGCTGTCATCATGGCTCATTAGGCTAATCAGGGTGCCAAACGCACGTTTGTCTTGT
Source organism: Psychrobacter sp. NZS113 (assembly GCF_015864825.1). GTDB lineage: Bacteria > Pseudomonadota > Gammaproteobacteria > Pseudomonadales > Moraxellaceae > Psychrobacter. The sequence continues at coordinate 268,311 of NZ_JADYWL010000002.1, read as the reverse complement.
AGGCAAGCCAGCGCATAAGCCGCTCGGAAACTGATATCTTCGTGACTATTGCTTAAGCTTTGTAATAAGGGCTCTAACGTGTCATTGCTTAGGTTTATAGATTCAGTAGCAAGCTTCTTGGATTTTGCCGTTTTAGCCTTACTCTTAGATGCTTGGGTATTATCTGCTTGCGAGATAAAGTCTTGCGTGGATAAGGTTAAACGGATCGCCTCATCGGATTGTTTAACCTTATTATCATTCGCCGCTGTGTTACTAGCGTTATCTAGTAGCGTGCCGCGTAGTAAGCGAAAGTCATCGAAATCAGTTAGGGTACGTAATGTTTGCGTGTCGCCTTGCTGTTTTAACGCCTCTATCAATTTAGGCTGAGACAGTAATGAGACGTAAAACGCCGTTTGCCTAATCTCTGTATTACGATGATTCTGTAGCAGCATCAGCTGACGCGAGACTTCAAGGTGGTTTAGCATGCCGCGCTGATACAGACGAATCAACCCTGACTGGACAATGTCTGACTGATTACAGTCTAGTGCCATCAAATCTGCTTGCGGGCTGTTGTCTGGCAATAAGGTCTCAAGTGAGGCCAATGCTTGCTTACGAATATTCGCAAAACTGTGTGACAACGCGTCTCTTAAAATAGGTAAGATGCGGCGCTGGCTGGTAGCATCCTTCATCGCGACCTTTAGGTAACCTTGTAATGCAGAAGCTACCACTTCTTCGTAGTAACGGTTTTTAAAGGCTTCTTCTAGATAATGCAGCGGGCGCTTTGCCGTACTTGCGCGGTCGGCCAAGGCATGAAAAGCAGCAAGACGTACTTTTGCACTGTGCGCCGAGCTTAGTTGCTGCTCTAAAACCTGTGCAGTTTTATCCAGTTTTGTTGTCGCAATCCACTGCACCAATTGCAATGCTTGATTGGCCGTGAGCGTATCGCTATCAGCAAGTAATTTTTTGACCAGCTCTAACGTTTGGTTATCTGCTTGCGCCTGTAGCAGCGCTAGGCCTTCTTTAAACGACACATCGTTATTGTTTGAGGCATCTGTCAGTAACTGGCTGATTCTCTGATAGCCGTCTTTGATGATATAAGTAACTGGCAGCAGCTTACTGTTTTGTGCCGTACTACTCTGTGACGCATTTTTAGTATGGTCAATAGGTATGAAACGTAGGCTCTGATCAGCACTGACTACGATGAGTGTTGGTTGTTCAGCGTAAGAAGATAAGACGATCTGTCGAGCCTTGGTCAGATCCTCTTTGCAGCTATTTGGTTGACCCTTGTCAAATGCCCATGATTTGACGCTCTTGTCATCGGCGGTAGTGAATAGCCGAGTGTCTGAGACACAAAGCGCCGTGATCATTTCGCTGTGTTGGCTAGACTTGGCTCTATCAACTGGGTGTAGATCGCCTTGGACATGAGTACGATACAAGCACTTATCTGCGCCTGCGGAGAAGAAGTATTGACCGACCGGCTCAAAACAAAGCGCGTTTACTTTACCTTGGTGGAGCTGTTTTCGGCTACTCAGATTGAGCTGTGCATCATCTGATACCCATTGATAGCTACTAACAGCTCCTGTTTTATCTGCCACCACGAGCCACGAGCCATCACTTGACGTTGCTAGCGCTGTTAATGCAGACTCCTTACTTGATGTTGCTATAGAAGACGAATAAGTCTCAATGATGACAGTACTGCTGGCTTGGCTGTCTTGATAAGGCCATACCACGATGTGTTTCGGATATAAAATAGCCAGTGCATCTTGTAGTGGTGCCATTGCTACGGCACGGCCTATAGTACTGTTATTATTTTCAGGTGCATCGAGTAAGGATTTGGCACTGGTCTTCTTAACTTTCTTGGCTTGCCAATCCGTTTGATAAAGATGACCATCGTCACCAATCATTACCACCGTACTATCATCTATTTTAGTGATGGCTTGCATCACACAAGGCAGTGCAGTTGTCGATAAGCTAAATTGCTCACCTTGTTGATCGAGGACATATAAGACCGTGGCAGATGCTTGCTGCTGGCGAGTAATAAAAAGACTGCGCCCATCTTGCTTGGTTGTCTTTTGAGTTGCCGCTTGGGTGCTGTTGGCCTTACTGACTAAGCCAATAATTTGACCCCAATAGGGGAGTGTTATTGTTTTCATGGTGTTATCTCAGTTGAGGTGACGTCATATTTTTTTAAGTATCTTTTATCTATATCTGTTTGCTAAAGCCGTTAAGCCGATGCCACTGGCTGCAGACTTTTAGATAGCTCAGGATAGCGATGCAATAACCGTGTGACGGCAACCAAACACGCATGACGCTCCATCTTGCCTGCCGAGTGCGTAAAGGTGAACAGTGTGGGCATAACGAGCGCCGCAAAGGTGCTGTCAGCCAATGCCACATCACGAAAGGTCTCAATCAATGCCAGTTTGGCACGACTCGCAGATATGGGTTTTAGTGTGATATTGCTATCTGACTCATCTGCCTCTGATGATTGTGGTGATGCTGAGTTTTTATCTGAATAACGTTGTTGTTTATGCTTACTGCTGTCATGAGCAGCAGGCTCTTGCGAACCGCCTAAACGGCCAGGCGGTAGCTCAAAGAGACCACGGCGTAGCAGCATTAGTAGTTGATCGACTTCTGCAGGCAAGCTTGCCAAACGTTTATCTGACTGCTCTGTTATGACTGGTTGAGCGCTGCTGTCTTTATCTCGTGCAGCATCTTTATCTTTACTATCGCTACTGGTTGGCTGCCAGTTTGGAGACACGTGACGCGCCTTGTAGTGTTTCCATAGCATGGTCACAGCGGCATAACGTACTTCACGGTCTGTGCTTTGGGTCAATCGATATAAAGACTGCACATCTTGGAAATTGGCATGACGCTGCAGCAAGGTGATGCCGATTTGGCGAGCGACTCGCGCTTTGCTTTCAATCAAAGCGTTCAGCATGCCAGCATTCAATTGTTCTGACTGGATGTGATAACGTCTATTGGCAATGGATGGCTTGTTCAATAGCGCACGCTTTAGCAGTTGAGTGATATCCGTATAGGGAGATTCTGCCATCATCAGCCATAGGGCTGGCGTTGGTTGCCACGTCGCCATCTCATACTCACTCAGTAATAAGCCAAATTCTCGCAGCTGGCTGTTACGGTGTTGCAGTAAAGGAATGACGCGCTCCGCATCAAAGAATGAAGAAGGGATAATCGCATCGGGATCGACTGGTCTGTCTGTCAGTGCCATACAGATCTGTTCATGATGATGACTGAGGTAGCTAATCGCAAGCTCGCTGATAGGTGCAGTAGCGTCATCTGTTGCCATATGCCACAGTGCGTTGGCACCTGCAAAAGTATCGTTTTCAGATACCTCTCTCGATTGACCAGTCAGCATCTGTAAAAAGGCGGTTTCGGAAATAATCTTTAGCGGCGCACCATCAGCGATTAAGCTTTCGGCTTTAACTTGCTTGCTACCTTTACGGCCATTTCCATATAACGGTGAGCCATCATCACCGATGACCAAGTAATCTAACTTGCCGTTGACAGCGCCGCTGATGGCACCATTAGCTGCTTTCACAACTTTTTCGGCCTCACCACGAGTCATGCTTTGCATCTTGCCTGTGAATAGATAGCGTTGGCCGGTTAAATCTACTTCAGTAGCAGCGTCGCTATTTGAGTCTTTATTGTCAGTACCATTACTGGAAGCGGTGTCAATAGAGGCGCCTTCATTGCTGTCGAGATATGCGATAAAGTCGGCAGGCAAGAACCCTTTGTTAATGCGCTCAATAGCAAATTCACGATAGAGTGCCTGATCGCTATGCGCAAGATTCATAAGCCAATCGAAACCTAAATCTATCGGCGAAAACCGACGTACATCAGACAGCCAATCCCTTACGCTTTCTGCTAAGTACTCATCAAAGGCCAAGTGCTTTTGCCAGTTTTTAATAGGAGTGTCAGCAGATTTTAATTGTTCAATATATTCACTCACTTGCCAATCAGGCTCATAGGCAAGCGCATGCCAATAGCTCATATCAAGCGTTGCTGCTGACAGCACATCTTCATCAAACCAATCGGTAATAGTCGCTTGCGATAGTGGATGTAATAGCAGCATTTGCCACACGGCAGCGTTTACTTGGCTCAAATCCAAACGTCTGAGCTGATCCAACGCAAAATCCATGCAGTCGCTGTCGTTATAAGCAGAGAAGTCCTGTTGCTCTGGTATATCTAGCTGCTGGGCAACGCGTATAAAATATTCAGTCCCTAGCTCTTTGGCACTATAAAGCTCAGGCAGTTTTTTTATGGCAAATTTTACGCTGTGTGTTCTGCCACTAGTCAGTCGTTCAAAAAACCACTCAGGGGTTAAATCGCGCCTCGTAAAATGTTTGCTAAGTTGTTTGCTCGCGGTTTGATAGTGATGCTCTGTGTCTAATAGCTGACCCCAGCCATTGACACCGATATCAGCAACAGGATCACGACTCAAGATACTGTTGATGGCAAATACTCTAACAGGCTCATAATCTGACATGGCCAGTAGCATCAGCTCAGTGAGTGATAAGTTTTGAGCGTAGCTTTTGGCATAGCCAATCGCATACTGATAAGCGGCAGGATAGTGTGAATGGAGTAGTTGTAGCACCACTTGATGCAAGCCCAATGTTTGAAATTTAGACTTTTCAAAATGTGGTGCGTTTTCTAATAGCCAAACAATCATCTCATCACGCGCTTTGCTGTGCGCTTGTCCGGCAGATAAATATTGTAGCGTCGCACCACTCACATCACGTAGTTGGGTCTTAAAGTCATGCTTTAGGCTATCGGTTGCGAACTGTCTGATAGCCTCATTTTTGGCGATGGCCAGTAACTCAATAAGTGGTTCAGGGTCTCGTTGCCATGCCTCAGCGAAAGCGCGACCTTTTGCATCAAAGAGCTTGCGAGGTGAGCGACTGCTGAATCGATTGACGCCATAATCAAGGCTGTTATGGAAACAGATATGATTAAGTACCCAGCTGTTCGTTTGTTCAAGGCTGCCTGCCGTCATGGTTTCTTCATAGCTGGCGAGTACAGAGACGGCGGCATCAATGTAGCCAATTGGCATTTGCTGACCCAACTGGCGCAGATAACGCCATGCTCTGAGACTCATATAGGTTTTGGTGGCGAGGCTGACCGCAGAGTTGGCGGTTTGATTAAAGCGTTGTAAATCAATCTTGGCGGCAATTTGTCCAAATATCTCATAATCTTGAGAAAATTCAGCTTGCTTATAAATGCGCTTCAAACCTTTCCACACACCATAGCTGACTGGCAAAGCCGTAATGGCTTGTTTTAGAATAGTTCTGGAGTACGCGCTGCCATCTTCCCAAAGTGCAGTCAATATTAAATGGATTTTGTAGCGATCAGGGAGAGGGTAGATGCCTTCGTCTGCCTCAAGCTTGGCAATCATTGCCACACGCTCTGCAAACTGTACTTCGGGGTTTTGCTCCCGAAACTGATGACTTAGAATCTTATCTAAAAATCGCTCAAATGTCAGTTCGTGCTCAGGGATGGGCGACTCAGGAATATCATCAACTTGTGTTGCTAATAAACATAACTTATCAACCAAGCTAGGGTCTTGAACTTGCCAAGCTTGCTGAATTTGTGCGAAGGACAGACTCATAGAAATTTGCCTTAATTTTTATTTTGTCAGCTTACGATGTATTTGTATGCCCTATGTAACCGTGTTTTGTAACAAACATCAAGAACTTTTGTCACAAAATAAATAGCTAACGACAGCAGATGTCGCAAGCAAAGAGACTTGCTAATTATGTATTGACAGTACTAACTGTTATGAGGCACACTTAACGGGTTGTGAGATTTAGCGTTTCACCGTTTACGGTGAGGGGCGACGTTGCGTCGTCCACGAGTCAAGCCATTACATTTTACCCAAGGAAGACTGTTTCAGTCCTGCTAATACCTAGATAAAGGCCCTAGTGTCATTAGCTCGCTGGCGCAATCACGCAATCGTGATTGAGCTAATGCACTAGGGCCTTTATCTAGGTGCAGTCCAGTGAGTCTTCCATGTACCAGGTCATGAGGTAGATTACACAACAATTGAGTGTGACATCACTATGATGGCATTCAAGGTCTTTAAAGCAAAACCGGAGTCGGGTTGTTTATTCAGCGCTACTCCGGTTTTTTATTGCCTAATTATTAGTTGATAATAAAAAGCCCTTTGTCTATCACAAAGGGCTTTTTAGTGCAGAAAATATGATTTTATACGGAACTTTTATCCCCAATAGCCATCAGGACATTTAGGCAATTCAACCAAAATACGGCGGAGCTCCTCTGACCATTGACGACGAATGCTATTGAAATATTCATCATTCTCATCAATACGTCGGCCATTAGGCAGGGTTAGGCTGTCATTGTCATAAAGTACAAAATCTATGGGCATGCCTACTGACAAGTTGGATTGAATGGTTGAATCAAATGATAACATCAACGCACGTGCGGCATGCCTCACATCCGTATTGTAGCTGACAGAACGATCTAGAATTGGTTTGCCGTACTTGCTTTCACCCAATTGAAAAAACGGTGTGTCTTCAGTGGCTTTGATACAATTACCTGCAGGATAAATCATGTAAAGCTCAGGCGGCTGCCCTTTGATTTGACCACCGAGCATAAAAGAGCTGGTAAACGCGCCATCGACACTAGCATTAGCGACTGCTTTTGCATGATTCATAATGTCACGCATACATTCACCAACCATTTGGGCGGCATCAAATAAAGTGGCTACTGTATTAAGATTACTCTCAAGGCGCTGATCAATATCGTTTTGCAGTTTGTTAAACACCGCCTGCGATGTCGCTAAGCTGCCAGCTGTTTGCAATACTATAAAGCGCTCACCTTCAATGCCATACTGATAGAGCTTTCTGAAGGTTGATATGTGATCAACCCCAGCATTGGTACGCGTGTCGCTAGCAAAAACCATCCCTTCTTTCAGGCGTATAGCGGCACAGTAAGTCATAACTTATCCTTAGTGGAATAGGCTTAAAAATAGCCTATGATAGTCTCGAAACCAGTACTTGACTGTAAAGATTTTCATAGCCGCCGCCCATTCTAACACCGCGGACAGGAGCTGTGTCTAAATAGTCTCGACCAATGGCAACGTAGACATGAGAGCTTGGTTGGAACAGCTGATTTGAGATATCAAAGGTATACCAATAGCCGTCCAGCCACACCTCTGCCCATGCGTGACTGGCCATATGGTTTTCGGTATCGTCATACAGATAGCCTGACACATAGCGGGCTGGAATCTGTTGATCACGTAAGCAGCCCAAAAATACATGGGTGTGATCTTGGCACACGCCAGCGCTTGTCGCAAAAGACTCAGTCGCTGTCGTACCTACATGGGTCACATCTTTCACAAACGGCATCTTCATGATGAGGGCATTAGCCATCGATTTTAGGCTGTCATGGGTTGGTTTTTTTAGATAGGGCGCCGCAAATTCACGCATCTCTTGTGAACATTTGGTCAATGGCGTTTGTACCGTAAAGAGCAGATAGGGGACATGTGCCATATCCTCTAAACGTTTGGTCTCTGTATCAATCTCTACGATACCTGACGCTTGCATCTGCAAGTTATTATGTGCCTCATTACGGCTTAGCGTGAGCCAGTCATTGCCAAAGCCGTCCTTTTGATTGGTCGCCACTTTGGGAAGCATTACCTCCCATTTGTGAATAATTTGATGCGGCATTTGCATTGGGGTCATACGTATATACTGGACACTGCGCTGTGCAAGCTCGCCATAATAATAGTTGGTTTGATGGCTGATTTGAAGTTTCATAATAGCTTCCTATTTTTCTGTTTTGGAGAGAGGTCACGCCTTAGCATGTATCATCATTTTTCGGCTAGACACCTTGACGCAAAATGATATTAAACTCTTTGCTAATCAGCTCAAAATCACTAAATTTCTTCGATCTAATCATCTGATTGGCCAGACGTGTCAGCTCACGCCAGCGCGTGTTCTCTGGTAATTCATTGATCCAGTATTTGAATTCAAGACTGACTTCTATTGAGTCCTCTTCGAGTAGCACAGCCCGCTCAAGCTGCTCAAAATGACGCCCTAATTGCCAAAAACAAGTCACGGTTGGGTGCTCTTGTTTCATAGCGGCATTACATGCGTGTAGCTGCAAGGTCGCAGCACGATAAGTACCAGCACTTGAGAGCCGCTTAATCAAGTTATATAACTCAGCGGTGTCTTTACCAATGACGCCTTTTGCCTCCTGCACATTGTCTTCTATCGATTGAACGATGTTTGGTATGATGTTTTGTTCCAAATCAGACATCATCTGCGCTTTTATGGCCTTAAACGATTCATCTGCATCTACATCAAAACCTAAGTGGCTAATCAAATGCTTAAGCTGTGATTTTTTGAGATCGTCTTTGACCAATTTTTTCATGACATCATCATAGTAATACAGGCGCTCGCTGTATCGGCCTAGCCATATGAGGTGGCTGGCGGTGGAAAGTAGCAGGATCATCGGTGCATCATCTAGCATCTCATAACCGGCTTCTTTAGGCTGTACACGATCATAATAGTTGGCGTGATCCGAGGTATTGGTCTCTGATGATAAAGGCGAGCATTTACCCGATTCACCATTGCCGTTTGGTTTTTTGGTCGTAGACTGCAGGTGACTGTCATCGACGACCCACGTGTCCTTGATACCGCCGCCCTGAGATGAGTTGACGACTAAGGAGCCTTCCACCATGGCCACACGAGTCAACCCCCCTGGCACAATATCTACAGAACCATCGCCGTGACTTAAGATAAAGGGACGCAAATCAATGTGGCGCGGTGCGATGCCATCGCTGACAGCAGTCGGATTGGTAGATAGCGAGATAGTCGGCTGGGCAATAAAGCCGGCTGGGTTTTCAAGTAGGCGCAGACGGTAGTCTTCAATCTCTTGTTTGGTGGAGGTTGGACCGATGAGCATGCCGTAGCCACCTGAGCCTTGGGTTTCTTTTACGACCAGCTTATCTAAATTATCAAGCACGTATTTGAGCTCATCAGGCTTACGGCATTGATAGGTTTCTATATTGGGTAGAATAGGCTCTTCATTTAAATAGAATTTAATCATATCTGGTACAAAAGGATATAGGCTCTTATCATCAGCCACACCTGTACCTGGCGCATTCACAATCACGACATTACCAGCACGGTAAGCACTCATCAGCCCTGAGACGCCCAATATCGAGTCAGATTGAAAGGCTAAAGGGTCGATATAGGGGTCATCAATGCGTCGGTAGATCACATCGACCTGCACCTTGCCACGGATACCCTGCATGTAGACCTTACTGTCCTCAACCACCAAATCATAACCATGTACGAGTGGCACGCTCATTTCGTGTGCTAAAAATGCATGTTCATAGTAGGCGCTATTGAAGCGGCCAGGCGTCAAAATAACGATTTGTGGATCATATTTAGACGTTGAGCTGGCAAGACAGGCTTTGAGGCGATTGGGGTAATCACTGATGCCCATAATAGGCGTGTCAGAAAACATATCAGACAATAGTGTCTCTGATATGTTACGGCTCTCAAGCATGTATGAGACACCAGACGGGGTACGTAGATTATCCTCTAATACACAGAACTTGCCAGACTCGTCACGGATCAGATCGATACCGCTGATATGTGAGTAGATTGGTTTGTCCAACTTAATACCCATCATCCAAGGCTCATAGCAGCCACTGGCATAGACATAGCTGGCAGGCACGATGTCGGCTTTCATAATGGCTTGGTCATGATAGATGTCATGCAAGAATGCATTGAGGGCGGTGATGCGCTGCTTACAACCAGCTTCTATCTGTCGCCACTCACTGGCAGCGATAATTCGGGGGATAATGTCAAACGGTATCATTCGCTCGATGTTTTTGGCATCGCTGTAGACGGTAAAGGTGACACCTTTACGATAAAAGATATTTTCGGCTTGTTCGTTTAGATAGTTAAGGGCATCCATGTTGATATTATCAAGCCAGTTGCCAACGGATTGTGCTACTGGGCGATACTTGCCCTTACTTATCTGCAGCTCGTCGAAACTTTGTGTGTTTTTCTCGGGTTTTTCTAAAGTGTCTTTTACCGTTGTTGAGGCAGGATTTTTGGTATTGGGTGATTTTATGGACTGACTCTGGATTTGATTTTCAGAGTCTTCTTTATTCTGGGTTTTATTGGTAGACTGACTTTGAGATGCTGTTTTATTCATAAATACCTCACGTATCCTTGGTAAAGTTATACTTTATGATGAATACACTGTCTATGCTAAGCCGCGTAGCAATGGTATTGCGCCCAACAGGTAATCTATCTCCGGTATTAACTATACAACGTATATTGATTGATATACAACAAGCGTTAGGCAGTAGATTTTAAATAAACTTAAATCAATTGTAATAAATTTAATTCAACGATTAGCCAATTGGTATAAAACCATTGAGATAAACAACACTGATGTAAAAATAAAGTGAGAAGGTGTGCATGACATTTCGTAAGCAGGTTTTAGGGCTAGCGAGTATCGGGTTTGCTGCTGCCATTAGTATGACAGGCTGCGGTAATGAGCCAACGCAAACGGCTTTACCAGTGGGCAGTACGGTAATAGCTTTGGGAGATTCGCTTACGTATGGCTATGGAGCAAGTACTGAAACAGCGTATCCTACGGTACTAGCAGAGCTAAGCAAATGGCAAGTTATCAATGCGGGTGTCAATGGTGATACTTCTGCAGACGTGCTTACTCGCGTGCATGAGATCACTGAGCAAAATCCTGATTTGGTACTGCTGGGTGTGGGTGGTAATGATGTATTGCAGCGCATTGCTCCTGATACCACGCGAGCTAATATCATCGCGACTATCGATACCTTGCAGTCCAAAAATATCGACGTTGTTCTAATCGCTGAGCCGCATCTGAGTACTAGTGCCTTGTTTGGCAAAGCCAGTGATAATCCATTGTATGAAGATATTGCGGAAGCTGAAGACATCCCACTATACTCTGATGGCTGGTCGACTATTTTGTCAGATGACGCATTAAAATCGGATAGAATTCATGCCAATGCGGCAGGCTACAGACAGTTCGCCGAAGGACTACATGGTTATCTAAAAGACGAAGGGTGGGTACGTTAAACCGAAATTTAAACCACAGTTTTTAAGTTTAAAAATCATGAGTAGGGCGTATGTCTGTAGTCAGTGTATAAAGCACAAAAAAGCAGAGAGCTTGTTGACTAGGCTCTCTGCTTTTTTTACTAATGACAAATAGTCGATGAATTTTATAGTCAGGCCTTTATATAAACCGTCTAATCATCGTCACCCATGACTACTACCAAACCTTCATCAGCAGCTATTTTACCTTCGCAGATATCTTTATAAACCTCTAGCAAGCCATTGATCCCATCAAGCTCCTGAATCTTTAACCACACACTAGTTTTTGCAGTGCTATTCATGATGTAACGCATAGAGCGCTTATTGAACTCTTCAGGGCCCCATTCTTTCATGCATTGCTGTACATGACTGGGCGCAAAAAAGTGTTGGCTACGCGCTTGGATGATACCTTCGGTATGACGTGGCTCGTCCCAGTGCGTAAGACCGACATTGCTGGTGTAGCGCATGTTATCACCTAAGTGTCTATACAGCCTGCTGAGTACATCGGTATTGGCCGACATATCGACAATGACTGTTGGTTTGCTGGCGTCAATCTGCTCAAGGGTGTCATAGCTAAGCACACTATCATAAGCGTCAATTGACTTAACAAAATCTATATGACGGTTTGAAGTTAGGCCGATAACGTGCGGCGCATCTTTATCATCAGTGAGGCCATAAGCTAGGCCAATACTGGTTTTACTAGAGGCACTGATAATCACCACTTGTTCTGCACCAAACCAATCATTGCGCTTCAATAAATCATGCAGGCAAAATGAGGTCAAATGTAATACAAACAATAGCATGCGCTGATTGTCATTGGCACGGTCATAACCAGGTTCATGATTGACACGCTGATACATATTGTAGCCAGGCGGCAGCTCGGCACGATGGGTACTACCATCGAGCAGGCTGGTTTTCGTGACTCGCTTAGGGGTAATAATTAATTCGCTGGCAGGCGGGAAGTAACCAAACAGGCGCTCACCAACTGGCAGTGTGTCACTATCGGACTCAACAACATCACCAAAGCCCCAGACTGGAATAATACCCCATTTCTCAGGCTCGTCACCATTTGGCGGAAAAAACTGCCAGTATCGTAATTGGTCGCCCATGACTGCATAAGTAATATTATTTGCAGTAAAAGCAAAGCGATCAACTTTTACACGTACTTCGCCATCGCCGAGAGTGTGTATAGGTGTTTCTTGTAGGCGGGCTTGGGTTAGGTTTGCTTTGTTGGTTTGAAATTCTGGCATAGTAGCTTCCTTGACAGTTGTTCTTACTAGTTACTTTTTAGGCATTAGAGGTCTTGGCTTGACGCGCTGCCGTTATTTGCATGATTTCACCCATCAGTTTAGGCATATTAGCAGCGGCTTTTGGTCCTGCTGCTTTTAAACGTTTAAGGATAGCCAGCTCTTCAGGTGGCGTATCTTCGCTGGCACGTACCAATTTAGTGAAGCCATCTAAGCGATTGTTGATCATCCATTCACGTAGCGCAGGCTCTTTTGACCAACGCATTTGATTCTGCATTTGTTTAACAAGCCCAACCAAAAAGTCTGTATCATGATTTGGGATTGGCACGACTTGGCACAACTCATTTTTGACAGTTTCATCATCATAATTGGCTTCGATATGAGCGATGAACGCCGCACTGAATACAGGTTGATAGGTACGCACGGTTTGTACCACCACAGTATCACCTTTGAATACATCGTACGTCTCTGTCACTGGTACTGCCCGTGCAGAGCAATCAATATGCATCGTGTTGGGCGTGGTAGCAATACTGTCATCACCAAAATAAATCTTGTCAGTATCCAAACGGGTCACGCGTCCTTTACGCACAATGTTTTTAACACGGCGCAACTGCTTAAGCTCTTCACTACTAATGGTGGCGCCATGGAACATTTGCGGGCGTACATTTGGATCAATACGCATTAGTACGCCACCTTTTTCTAAACGATTAAAAAGGTCTTCGATGTTTTCAGCTTCAGCAATCGCTTCTGCCTGAGTAGCCTGCGCCCCTATAGTGTTCACAAAAAAATCACGAGAAGGCTGGGTGTTCTGACGATCGATCAGCCAAGCGTCTCTTGGCATAATCCATGTAATGTGGTCTGGGTCAATTTGATTCTCTAGTAGCCATAAAACCGCGTCAATACCTGTTTTTCCGCCGCCAATGATCACGTAACCATCACGTGGCTTATTTAAATTTGGTAAATTATTCAATGGCTCAAACTTCACGCCTTCAGCAATCTCAAAATTGGGGGTATGAGTCGCAGGCACTGATGTTTTAAAGTAAGTGCCATCAATGATTTTTTTGTTGACCTTGACCTCATAGCTGGTATCAGATAGTAACGATGAAAATTTCCCTTCGCCCTTGTATTCACACATCGGGAAGTATGTCACACGGCCACTCGGTAAAAACGTATGCTTCATGACTTTATCAAAGTACGACATGACTTCTGCGCCTGATGCCAGCTCGGACAAGCCTTTGTTTAAACCAATCTTATCAATCATACCGCCGCAAAGCTCACGTGAGCTAACGCCATAAAAAGACGATGGCTGATGCAATGTGACAAATGAATAGGCGTCATTCCAATGGCCACCTGGCTTATGATGCTTATCGACGATAATAATATTAGCATCTGTCTCTGTAAGTAGTACGTCGGCAAAAGCCATGCCCACCGCGCCACTACCAATGATTAAATAGTCTGTTTCTAGCTGTTGAATACTCATAGCGTCCTTACTCTTAAGTTAAATTTTTACCAATACAATCAATCCATAATTGTTTGTACATAACAGTGTTATATACTAGAATAACACTGTTATAATTGTCAAGACATAGTGAGAACCTAATGGATGCCAGAACCAAAATACTAAATGCCGCATCTGAGATTTTTCTAGAAGGTGGCGGGGATGCCTTAAGCGTGCGAGCCATCTCCAAACGTGCAGGATTGTCCACTATTGGTATATACAGTCACTTCCAAGGTAAGCAAGGCATACTAGATGCACTGTACATAGAGGGATTCAATCTCGTTCGTGAAGCCATGAATATCATTCCGGATGGTAAGGCAAATAAAGAACAAGTGCTAGAGGCGTGCCTAGGGTATCTCAATGTCGGTGAGAAATATGAGGCGCATTATCGACTGATTTTTGGGGAGTCTGATGCAGGCTATCAGCCCTCAATCGAGGCCATTGCTGCCAGAGATAGCGCCTTTGCAAAATTGGTACGAGTGGCGGGTTCTTATTTGTCAGAGGATGCTAGCGCAACGGAACGTCGACAAATAGCGCTAGATATATGGGCCATCGTGCATGGGTACGTCAGTATTAGCCACCACATGGTGTTTACCGATGACATAAAATTGGATTGGAAATCAATGGCGCTGCGAGTGGTAGCAGTACAGTTGGATGCCATTGATATAACTGAAATAACTAATGTTAAGCATCAGTAGTAGTAAAGCCTTCCTAAACGGCTTGATAAATCAGCAGTTCGTAAGTATTGATCACAGGTAGGTACATAGCGTCTAAATAATGATTTTACTTAAAAATTAAATAAGCAGACATATGTCTTTTATCTTGTAAACTGCATTATTTTAGGTTATTTTTTACTGTTGATTACAGTTCTTTAACCAAGGAGAAGCAGTTTGGATACTAAGTTATCACCGCTTAAGATTTCAGTGGTTGCGGCGCTGACATTGCTTACAGGCTCGCAAGTATTTGCAGAGGCCAACTACGGTGATTATGGTACAGAAACGGCGCTGACGCTTGCCCGTGACTATGCTGGTCGTTATACAGGTTCCGATAAAGAAGTCCAAGCTGCTGATTATATGCAGCAGCGCATGACTATCGATGGCAGTAACAACCAAGTCAATCGTCAAACTTTTGATTTTGTAGCGCCTCGTGGTCTATTCAGAGGTCAGACGTTAACGAGTAATAACGTTGTCGTGACCCAAAAAGGCAGTGCTGATACTAACAGAACGCTATTTGTCGGCGCACATTATGATTCTGCAGTCGCCTATCCAAATTACGAAAATCTAGAAGCATTAGACGATAATGCTTCTGGGTCTGGCGTCTTAACTGAGTTGACCAAAAACCTGACGGGCATTGAAACAGAGCACGACATTCAGTTTGTGGCATTTGGTGCAGAGGAGGGTGGTCTCAATGGTTCAAAGGCGTTTGTTGATCAGCTAACGGACGCAGAAAAATCAACAGCGTTGGGCATGATTAACTTAGACAGTCTGATTACAGGCGACAAAATGTACGCCAATGCAGGGCGAAATGCTTACGACGATGATGGCAATGAAGTAGCTGCCAATGTAAGTTTGCGTGAAAATGCGCTGAGCATTGCAAAAGAGCTTGGTATTACATTAGAGGTCAATACAGCCATTATTGCACCAGGCGAGACCGAACCCTACGAGCCTTATGGCGTTGGGTGTTGCAGCGATCAGGAATCTTTTGATAGTGTCATGCAGGTCGTTGGATTTGAGGCAACCAACTGGGGCCTTGGGCCTGATTATGATGGTTACACGCAAACTGAAAACCCAGATATTCCGGGCGGCTATACGTGGCATAACCCTGCATTAGACAATGAGGAAGTACTTACTGCTGCGTTTGGTGAAGAACGCATAGCGCAAAGAATGCGTGACTATTCTCGTATCATCAGCAGGTTGATTGTGGAGCAAACCAATGCTGATATCATCGCATCAACCAAAAGCGCGCTTAATCTGCAAAACACGATGGGCGCCGCGTTAAAAATCAATGCCACCGACTCACACTCAGCAGTGCTAGAACGCGCCAATGCTTTGGCATTAAATGCTATCGATGATGCGGAGCCTTTTGATTCCGAGTCGCGTACTCAGGTTTGGGTAGATGGCTCTCAAAGCTATGTAAATGCTGATAATGCACAAGAAGGCACTCTCGCCAATATTGGTCTATATGGTGAGTATATTGTGCAGCCTAGCTGGCGCGTTGGCGCAGGTGTGCAAGCCGGCAATCAAAACAATAAAAGCGTAGAAAATGGCATTGAAAAAGATAGGAGCTATGGCATTCAAGCCTACTCGTTACTGGGCGGCAAAGACACGGCTTGGTGGAACACGACATCTCTGAGCTTATCTAAACATGACTTGGACGTTAATAGAACTGTAAAACTGGATGGTAATGATGGTATAAATATTATCAATAATAGCGAACGCGGTGATACGGATGCCGATGTGTTCAGCGCATACAATGAGCTTGGCTACAATTTCCTTATCAAGAAAAACGTCGCGCATGGTGTCTTTTTGGGTCTCAATTACAGTGATATAGACATAGATGGCTATACTAGTGGCAATGACAACTCTCGTACTGCGCTTAAGGTTGATAGCACGTCTAGCGAAGCATGGGATTCAGAGCTTGGTTACCAGTTACAATACGGTTTTGATTTGATGGGCACGCCTGCCAAGCTTCAAGGCAAAATCGCTTATGTGCATGTGATCGAGGATGGTTCAATAGATAGTTTATCGACAACGTCTTTAGCTGACGGTCAAACAAGAGAGGTTAGCATCACTCAAGCAGATAAAGACGACGACTATGGACGTTTTGAGCTGAGTGTTAGCAACAAGGTTCATAACAATGTATACGCGTATCTAAATGGCGATACTACCTTTGCACGTGATGATAAAGACAGCTCGGTACAGCTGGGTTTGCAATATCAATTTTAAATATTAATGTGTAGATGTACGCCTGCGCTGCTCAATAATTCATTTATGAGCAGCGTTTTTTGCTTATGCATGTCAATATATTAATTATAAATGCGTATTACTGATTACCGCTACAATACTTATATTCAGTAATACCAACGTGTTCGAAATATTAAAAGAATAGGGATGGCGTGTATGTTTGGCATCATAAAGGATTGGCGTGAGCAGCGCATATTAGACAACAGCGAATTTACTCAGGCTGACTGGATGCAGGCGGCTGAGCGTATTGTGATACTCGATAGATTAAGTATTGACGAGATGACACATTTATTTGAGCTAGCAACGTTATTTCTGGCTGATAAGTCCATCACAGGCGCGCAAGGGTTTGAGATTACCGATGCAGTCAAACAATCTATTGCCTTGCAAGCTTGTCTGCCAATATTAAATCTAAGTCTCGATTGGTACGCTGGCTGGTCATCCATTATCATTTATCCGGGCTCGTACAAGAGCGACAGCACCACCGTAGATGAGTTCGGTATCGTCCATGAGGGAAGTCAGCACCGTAGCGGGGAAGCGTGGCTGCGAGGACCTGTTATTCTATCGTGGAAGGACGCCAAACATTCAGGTGAGCGTGACGGGCATAATGTTGTCATTCATGAGTTTGTGCATAAGCTAGATATGATGAATGGCCGTGCCAATGGCTTTCCTCCACTGCAACCTGATATGGATCCTGCTCGGTGGACACAGGTCATGAGTCGCGATTTTGAAGATTTTCAAACGCATCGCAAGTCAGGGCTTGATCGTTATGGTTCGACCAATCCTGCGGAGTTTTTTGCGGTTCTGAGTGAAGTGTTTTTTGAAACGCCGCAAAAGCTCATTGATGCTTATCCGGATATTTATGAGATTATGATCAAGTTCTTTAAGCAAACACCACTATGAAGAAAAAGTATAGGACCTAAAGCCTTCAATACGGGCTAATCAATTGAAGATTTGAGGTTCTAATTTTGGTAGTAAAACTCAGCTAATATTAAGAGATATGGACAACCAATATCAAAAGTCGCACGGTGGTATGTGCGGTTATTTTGATAGCAAAATCCTCGAGTCAAGATGAGTAGGATTGATTCTAGAAGCTGTATGGTTTATACACTGAAAACAATAAAGACAGCGTAAGCGCATTTATTAGGATTGGGAAGCTGAGATGATTAACGTTATAAATGACGATGTAGCAAAAGTAGAGATCTATGAAAGTGCTGATGGAAAGGCACAAGTAGATGTACGTTTTGAGCAAGAGACAGTCTGGTTGTCGCAAGCACAAATGACTGAGTTATTCGGTCGTGACCAATCAGTGGTTTCTCGTCATATCGCCAATGCCATAAAAGACGAAGAAATCGATGAAAAAAGCAATATGCAAAAAATGCATATTGCAAATTCAGACCGTCCGGTGACTTTTTATGACTTAGATGTGGTTATATCAGTCGGTTATCGCATCAAATCTCCTCAAGGTGTGCAATTTAGACGTTGGGCAACGCAGCGCTTACGTGAATACTTGGTACAAGGCTATACGCTCAATCAACAGCGCTTCGATAAAAACTCTACTGAATTGCAACAAGCGCTAAAACTAATCAAAAAAACGGCACAAAGTCCCGAGCTTAGAACCGATGAAGGTCGCGGACTGGTTGAGATTATAAGTCGTTATACGCAGACGTTTTTATGGTTACAGCGCTATGATGAAGGTCTGCTGGATAGTCCTGCAGGACAAGATGGTGGTGTCTTACCTAGTACGGCTGAGGCGATGGCAGCGCTAACTGATTTGAAATCGCAGCTGATAGATAGGGGTGAGGCGACTGAATTATTTGCTAAACCTCGTGGTGATGGTTTGGATAGTGTATTGGGTAACTTACAACAAACGGTCTTTGGTGAGCCTGCGTACCCAACTATCGAGAGTAAAGCGGCACATCTACTATACTTTATGGTAAAAAACCATCCTTTTACTGATGGCAATAAACGCAGCGGTGCGTTTCTATTTGTGGATTTTTTACACCGTAATAACCGACTGCTGAATGATAAAGGTGACATGGTTATCAATAATACCGGGCTTGCGGCATTAACTTTATTGGTCGCTGAATCTGATCCAAATCAAAAAGAGACTTTGATTAAACTGATTATGAATATGTTGTCATTAGAAGGTTGATGAACAGTTTTATTATCAAAATAAAAGTGGTCAGTAAGCCTTCCTTAATAGGCAATTATAGATGGCTTGTCCTGCTGCATGTTGGTAGATTCAAAAGACCAGGTTCATCATAATTAGAAAAACAGATAGAATCTTACTATGTAGATATATGAAATAAATACTTTAGAAAAACCGAGCTTTATCGTATTATGATGCAATATACAGTGTTGTAATAGATAATAATTGGCACTGTTAAAGCATGCGTTTTATTTTCATAAATTTTGGTAATCATAATGAATAAAAGCTTAACGTTCGTTCCTGCTTTATTGTTTTCGGTTTTATTATATGGCTGTGCTTCTACACACGTCGAACCTGCTAGCAAAGTTGTTAGCATGCCAGTTGATCCTGCATTATTTATTGACGGTGCTGTTATCGGTGACATCGAAACAGTTGATTGCACGCTGAGCGGTGGCACTAAAACCAGTTGTTATCGTATAACAATTGCTGGTGCACCTGCCGATCCAGACACGTCGCCAGAAGGGCCTTATTGCCCACCTACCATTGAGTCGAGTGCAAAAGAGGGTGGTACGTGGATTGATGGAAAAGGCACTTTATATCAAGTTGATGGGGCGTTTATTCAGAATTTATCAACATTATATAAAGATAAAGAATGGCAAATGTATAATGTGAAAACGGGAAAAGTAACAGTTGTAGATGGCGCGAGAGGTTGTGAAGTAGCAGGGGATCCTCGTCCAATTCCAGGGTTTAATAATTTTTGTCTCTCTTGTTTGATCAAAGAGCTTGATGGTGGTGTCAAAAAAACCGTATTGATACCTAAAACACCAGTTCCCGTTGCCGAGCCTATAGCTATTGAAGGTCGTGACAATACAGGTGTTGCGTTAAATGGTGTGTTATTTGGTCCGCCAGCACCGTTAGACTTAATCATAAGCTCTCATACGCTAGGAGTCCTTGATGACTGCGGCGCACATGCCAATCCTCACGAAGGCTATCATTATCATGCAGCAACTGGTTGTACTGAGCTTGGTATTCAAAAGGATGGACATCCTGCCATGATAGGATATGCGTTAGATGGTTATGCTATTTACGCAAAATCAGACAAAACGACTATCACATCAGAAGGTGTTGATCAGTGTGGCGGTGAAACAGACGCCATTCGCGGATACCATTACCATGCATCCGCACCAGGTGAAAATAAAATCTTTGGCTGCTTTATGGGTGAAAAGGGTTATATAGAAGAGGAAGAAAATGAAAACAGTCTTGAAGGCGAGACTGAGGGTGGGCCTGAACATAGTCCTGAACTTGAACACGGGCATGTTCATGAGTAAAAACTCGCTTTTTAATACATCTCATTTTTACCTGAAAATAAGATGAGTAGCTAGGCAGAAAGGGCAGTGCATCATATATGACGCATTGCCCTTTTTAATACAATTTATTCAATAAATCAAATACTTATTCTCTCATCTAAACCGTCCATTGGTCATTAATAATGGCCACTAGATAACGCTTACCTTGGTACTCATCAAACACCAAACGTAGTACGCGCCAGTCAATACCAGCATATTCTTCAGTGCCTTTATAGTAAAACTCTACAACGTCTGACCTTTGATATATTTCTTTTAGATTATTGATCGAATTGCCGTTATTGGTTAACTCGTTGACCCTGATGTTTTCGCTATTGAATTTCTTGCTATCTACCCAAGTATCCAAGTATGTCGGCAGCGGCGTGATTAATAAATCACCGGTGCCGTCTTTTTCACCCCAAGTAAATTGAATGCTGGACTGTTGTAGGTACTTTTCATATTGCTCGCGACTAAAAATCTTATCAGACTCAGGGCGCACATAAGCATACATTGAAAAACGAACACCACGTGTGGGATGAATATCGTTGGCTATTCTAGCAAAGTCCTTATTAGCCAACGCACGTTGTATGCGCAGGGCTTGCTGTCTAAGGGTTTGTTGACTGATATCAGCACTAATAGGTGTTGATGAGCTGTTGGTCGGTTGAGATACGATAAACTCACTGGACTCAGAAGCAGACTGGCAACCAGTTGTACTCAGAGTAAGCAATAACAGGCTACTATAGGTTAATTTGGCAGATTTTCCCTTAAAAAAACTAGGTAATATAGTCATAAAAGCATCCTTGCAACAGTTATTATCGAAAGTTATTAGCGAAAGAAACATCACTAACTAAATCACTAACTAATAAGTCATTAATAAACCACCATAAATTGTCATGAGAACGAATAAGAAAATATCATAAAAGCGCTATGTCATTGATATTTTGGCAAGTAAACCTGAATGATACGATAATACAGCAGAGTCCTAATATAGGTATGATGTAATAGACCGTAACACTTATAGGATAGAAGCTCGCAGAGAAAGACATGCCAACATATAAATCGCTGACATTGTTATTAACCATAGGGCTGACGACTGTCGGTGCTGCTACAGCGGATGTGGCAAAATCAGACCGTAAACAAGCTGCGATGGCCGATATAAAGCTTACGACCATCAAAAAGATGTATCAACAAGATATCGATGATCAAGGGATGAGCAATCCTGTGGTACTACAGCAGTATGCAAATGCTGACTTACAAGTAGCCATGCAGCTTGAGCAAGCGTATTTCGATAAGAATCAAATGTCCTGCAATATAGATCACGATGTACTTTGGAATTCTCAAGATCCTGACTATACGCAGGACAAAAAGTTTTCAATAACTGAACAAGGATTTGTTCAAGTCAGCTTAGCCCAAGGGAGTGATATTTATTATGAGTTGTCATGTGATGGCAGTAATAAAGATGATACTGATTGCCAAGTCGCGGATGTAATCTTAGATCAAGACGGTAAAACTTTGCGTAAGCATTTGCTTGAAAATTGTCGTTAACAAATAATCAAACATGATATAAAAATATCTGAGATAAGATAAATTTTAGATGAAAAACGATATGAATTATTATTTGCCTAACTATTCAAACCGTTGGTTTGTTTTCGCATAATGTATATTATGTTAAATAGACAGTACCCGATGATAAGTTCATGGGATTATAATGTATCGATTGAAGCTGGTATCGATAAAAACGCCTCTCATACAAATATAAGCCGATGATTTTTCAAACCATGAATAGAGAATGTTTAGCATACCCTATTCTTTCTATCTACTAATGCGCCAACCTCTGAATTTGGCAAAGAAACCTTTGAGCCTTTCAGAAAAGTTAAAAGCCTCTGACTCTGGCACTTCTTCGACATGATGGCGCGCCGCCAGTATCGGCTGCTGCACCAATCTTTCGTGATGATCAAAAGCACGATTAAGACTGATACTCATGATAGAAAAATTAGTCGGACGTGGTAGACAGCGATACACCTGACCCTTATTAATCAAATCAATGACCATATGGGCATCTTTGAACTCCGTCAACATCAGAACCATCAGATCTGGCTGGATGTTTTTTAAGGCATAAACGATGGGTGTAATATTTTCTTTATTGAGCGTCGAATCCGTAATAGTGACGCCAAAGCGTTTTTTTTGTAATAGCTTCGCGGCCTGTTCAAGGTTACTGGCCCAGCTCACGGTATAAGAGCTCTTAAAATGACTTTTTATTTGTTGATAGACACTCTCATCGTCATCTAATACCAGTATATTGCGATTGCTAACAGTGCTACTACCAGCATGGTTTTGAGTCGCATTCTTTTCCATAGAGTTTTGCGTGATTTCTTGGGTTTTCTGAGCAATTTCTGTGGCTTTATTAACGATTTTTTTAAGTTCATCATTTTGCCATGGCTTAGTGATATAGCGATAAATTTCGCCCTCATTCACAGAATCCATCACGGCATTTAGATCCGCATAACCGGTTAACAAGATACGAATAGTATTTGGCGAAGCCGCTTTAATGTCACTTAATACTTCCGTACCTTGCTTATCTGGCATGCGTTGGTCGCTGATGACCACTTGCACCTCATTCTGGCTGACATACTCCATCAGCTCAGTAGCATCGGTTGTAATAAATACGTCATGTGACTGGCGAAAATGCATTTTTAAGCTGCGTAAGATACGCGGCTCATCATCGATAAAAGCGATTTTTGGTTTTTGCATGACGCTCTCTTTAAATAAGTGGCTGGAAGTCTCTTAACTTTCAAATAAGGCTTGCGAAGGTTTCTTTTCATGAGCGATAGACTGTATCGGTAGCATGAGGGTAAATGTCGTGCCCTCCCCAACTATTGAGCTAACCTCAATGCGTCCATCATGTTGCTCCATAATTTGTGCTGTAATGGCCAATCCCAATCCTGTACCATCGCCTGCTTTTTTGGTGGTAAAAAACGGCTCAAAGATATGATTTAAAACATCTTCTTTGATACCAGATCCATTGTCTATAATGCGTACCACAACATGTTGCTGCGCCTTATCCACAGACGACGTGACTTGTAATGTCCCTTTATGATCACTCGGTATGGCTTGGGCGGCATTATTAAATAGGTTTAATAGTACTTGGTTGATTTGCGAAGGATTACATTGAATCAGCGGCAGCGAGGCTAAATTGGTTTTGACGTCTAGCGTTTTTAAGTTATTGCGAGCCATAATCAATGATGTATTGATACACTCATTGATATCGATATCTTTTACCTTAGATTCATCAATTCGAGAAAAATCGCGCAAGCTGACGACCAGTTCAGCAATTTGATCAACACCATACAGTCCGTCCTTAATTAGGTTGGTCAAATCTTCACTGACTTCATCTTCTTTAATCTCGTCACAGCATTGTAGCGTTTGCTCTATCAGCTGCTTGACTTGCTCTTGGTTGATAGTTGGCGCTTTTAACGCATGCAATAATTGATCGGTATGCTGTAGCAGCTCATCAAAACGCACGAGATTATCGCCGACCAGATCCATGTTACTACGCACATAGCCTAGCGGCGTGTTGACCTCATGTGCCACGCCTGCCACCATTTGACCTAATGTCGCCATTTTTTCAGAGCGCACCAGATGCACTTGTGAGGCTTTTAACTCATCCATGGCTTGCTGTAAGTCTTGCGTACGGGCGGCGACTTGTTTTTCTAGATGAACATTGATTTCAGCAAGTGCGCCTTCATTTTCGACGACGCGGTCGATCAATTGGTTGGTCTGCTCACTGATTATTTGAATTTCGCTGACATTTGAATATGGCAGTTTAAGCGCGCTTAATTGTTGATATTTTTTTTGCTCAATTAATGCGCCCATATCAGCCACTGCTAGTGCCATATACTTTAGCGGTCGCGTAAAGTAGCGACGGAACACCCACGCGGTCAACAACAGGATAGGAATAAAGCCCAGTAGCATGGTTTGAATCAGCTGGTTCGACAATGCATTTGCCACACTCATCATGTCATTATTGGGCTTAACGATGACCATCTTCCAATAGGTAAATGGCATACGAAACACAAAGGCGGTGGCGGGCTGCTGCAACACAAAGTCATTGGGCACAGCGATGGTCTCAATCAAGTGACTGTCTACCAAGTTAAACGTTTGGTCAATATTTAATAGCAGTAATGCTGACAGTAACTTGGATTCTTGTTCGCCGATTTTATTCAGGTTAGTCGTACTCAAAATACTACGTGCCGCGAGCGTATAACGACCTTCATCTTTGGCAACGGCCTCATCGATGAGTGTTTGGTTAATATCATCTAGGCTGTCCGCAATAGGTGCAAAGGCAGGGTTTTTCTCGGCCAATTGATGTGCAGTTACCATCTCGCCTTGGGGGTTGTCCTCAGTCACTTGCGTGACTATAGATTGATCAGGAAAGGTCAAAAATCGATTGTCCAAGTCTACCAAAAAGACATAACCACCCAGCTTATCTTGCCACTTTTTCATGGCGTCATCGAGGTTATCTAATAGCAGATTAAAACTCACTACCCCATCAAAAGCCTGATTGCGACTGTCATATAATGCCTTGGCGCAAGTCATCATCGGCTGATTGCTTTGCGGATCGACGTAGGCCCGGCTCCAGACACAGTGGTCGTGACGTGCGTACATCGCAGGAATGTACCACCACTCTCGATAATAGGGACTCGGCGTTTGGCGCACTTGATTATAATACTCTAACGGCTGCATGTTTCTTGAGTCATCACGCGCCCACACAAACGACTGGCGCTCTCGGTTTTGAGCATACATATTTGGATCAAACCACACGCCGCCGCCCACAATCCGTTGATCGGTTTGTTGCATGAGATTGCCAAAGGTTTCTTTATAAAGGCGGTCTTCTTTTGGCAACCCGCCAGCCATCGCACTGGCTGCCTTTGCCAGTCCATCGACGTGGCTGATATTCGCCATAATGCTATTAATGACTTCGTTACCCGTTTCAACCACTGTCTCTGAGGTCATCTCCAGTATGCGCGGCTTAGCTTGGGTTTCGATAACCCAGTACACCATTAAGATAATTAGTAAAAAAGCCAATGCTAAAATAAGCAGCATACGTGTGGAAATACTACCAAGCCGACCAGCAACACTCATAGATAAACCTTATATTGATGCGTCTGCCATCATCAATGAATCACTTAATGAATAAAGACATCAGTGATACGCAACCACCATTTATAGTGGGCTCAAGGATACGATACCGTCATGACAATATGATGACAAAAGTTTTGTTTTATCAGGTGTTAACCAGTATTTTTTAGTATTGAACTGGCTATATACAGCTTAGTGGTGTCACTGGCTCATAGAGCCATACTTTATTAGGAGAAATGGTGTCAAAATTCTGATAAGGTGTTTATATAGACAATTTTGTTAGGGTTTGAATCGAATGCATAATTTGCTACGGTTATAAATACTGAAGACTTGTTGCAAGCGCTTTAAGAAAAACCTTTAAAAACATCATCCTATAGCTCTAGTGATTCCTGCCCCGTCTGTGCTGCAACGATAATACCTTCACCAAATACAAATAGAGTGTCAGATTTCTGCTTAGCGTTTTCCAAGCTTATCAAACAGCCATTGCCTAACCTTAGTCTTATGCTGTTTAGCTATTTGATGCGGCGAAGACCCAGTATCTGAATACTCTGCGCAAGCATTTGTGACGATTTGTCCAGTCGTAGTAGCTTGATGATTTTACTTTTAATACTAAAGCTTATAGGTGTCTCAGTTAAGACTCTCAACAGTTTAAATAAGGGTTGTTATACTCAGGATATGTCACATATTAAGGTTCATGAACTATTTATTTCTCTCTTTAATATAGATTATTGTTTTTACAAGGTAATTACCTCTTTTAACTCGTGAACCTAATTTTAGGTACGCATAAGTTAAATAGGGTCTATAAAAGACTAAGTTCATGCTTATGTTATTACTTCTTCCATCAATCATCTCAATAACAAATCCGATTATAGATAAGAAGTATTTTTGCAGGCAATCAAATACTTTATTGGTAAGTATCAAGGTGTTCTTTGACATTTCTACAAAAATCTAAAGTTGATTCAGTTTCAATTAATTCAGTTTCAAATAAATACAAGGTCACCGAGTGCAGATGTAACTCTGATACTTCAAGCGAGGCTAACGCTGTATACGCAGCCTAATCTTCTTTGCCAGGTTATTTACCGCCCAGCCCATCTCTTAGGGCCAAGACTCCTTCAGCCAAGGAAGATAGCTGTTTTTCGCCTATCTTATCCTTTATATGACTATCGACTCCGTCCCATACGTTGTTTATCTCTGCCAGTAATAAGATGCCTTTATCCGTTAGACTAATCAAATTTCTTTTCTTAGCTAATGGGTCTTGTTGTCGAGTGATATAACCTGCTTTTTCAAGGCGTGTCGTCATCGTACTCATACTGGCCGCCGTTATCCCAAACTCACGAGCCAATTCAACCTGTGAGGCTTCGCCCATCTGGTTGAGCGCTACAATGACGCGCGCCTGATGATGACCTAAGCCTAATGGCAAAAGCTCATTGCGCAGATATTCTTCTACTAACGTAGCCGAATGTAGTAAGTAATGAAAGATATGTTCATGGTTTGCTTTATTCATAGTTAGCATGCTAACATATAATTTCTTGAAAGTAAAATTATTCTCCACTCTCAGATTACTTATAAATAAATTGAGCGCAAACCATGTCTACTATTCCCATAAAAAATACAAAATATAGTTATGGTTTGATCGCCATCCTACTACATTGGATTGTCGCCCTCGCATTTATTAGCAACTATGCAATCATCTATTACCAACATTGGTTTGTGACGGCCAAAACTGACCTAGCAAAATCCTTATTCTCGTTTCATACAGCGATTGGTGTTTCTGTCTTTGTATTTATTGTACTTCGAGTCATTTGGAAATTTATGAACCTACAGCCTAAAGACGTTCCAGGTACCAAAATGGAACATTTGGCTGCACATGGCGCTCATATTTTGTTATATATCGTGATGATTGTCATACCACTTACAGGCTATCTTGGCACTGGTGGTCCTTCACAACTTTTTTTCTTATTCGAAATCCCTAAATTTTCTGATACTCAAATATTCCAAACCGTTATCCAAGGTTGGATGGGTCTGACGTGGGCGCAGTTTGAAGCACCTATGGACTTTATTCATAAAAAAGGTGGCGCCTACTTTGTATGGGTATTGATTGCTGTTCATGCTGGCGCTGCTTTATATCATCACTTTATTCGTAAAGACATCGTGCTAAAACGCATGCTTTATCCAATGACACCTCTAAAAGAATAGTCATTCGTCACATATTCATCAATGAAATCGTTTGTATTAATATTTTTTGATTAAAATCATTCAAATCAAGCAAGACGCTAACCGAGAAAGCTTACTATGAAAATTCATATTTTAAATGATAAATATCACTACCCTAAACTGTCTAGAAGATTGGTAGGCACATTGTTGAGCGTTAGCATTATGGGTCTATTGAGCGCGTGTAGTGGTAGCTCTCAGCCATTAATTAACAGTAATAACCAAGCAAATATAAACTCGCCATCATTAAACGAAACTGGACTAACCTATCCGATTATTTACACTCAGCAGCAGCTTTGTTTTGATAATGAAGGTACGGCTATTACCTGCCCTATTTTCAGTGATGCACTATACGGGCAAGATGCTCAGTTTAAAGGTATAAAAGCGTCTTATACCAATAATCAAGATGGCACGGTGACAGACAACGTGACTCGCCTAATGTGGCAAAAGACACCTGACTATCAACATTATCAGTACGATGATGCTATTAACTATTGTGCCAACCTAGAGGTAGGTGGCTATAATGACTGGCGATTAGCAACTATTAAAGAACTGTATTCTCTTGCTGATTTTCGAGGTGAGATAGTTGATCCTAGTGACAATAGCAATAATACGCCTTACATTGATACCGACTATTTTGACTTTCAATACGACCAACGCATGGCTTATATCGGGCAGTATTGGTCAAGCACCAAATATACTCGCGGACCAGTACACAACACCGAAAATGTCGATGCCGCGTTTGGTTTTAACTTCGCCGATGGACATATCAAAGCGTATGAAACAGGCTATGTATTTGGTACGGACAACAAAACTGTACAAGCACCAGGCAACTTTGTGCGCTGCGTACGAGCGCCAGAAAACGTCTATGGCGTCAACGATTTTGTTACCAATAATGATGGCACAGTAACTGATAATGCGACTGGATTGATGTGGCAGCAAGCAGATGATGAGACAAGATACACATGGCAGGACGCTCTAAAAGTCGCTAAAAATTCCAAGCTCGCAGGTCATAGTGACTGGCGTTTGCCAAATGCCAAAGAGCTGCAAAGTATCGTAGATTATGATGGAAAAGCAGGTGAATTTCCGGCCATTGATACGCAGTTTTTTACACTAAGTGCTGACAATACCGTGGCCGACCCTACGTGGGTATGGACCAATACGACCCAAGGTGATTTTAAGTACACAGCCGACTATATTTCTTTCGGTAAAGCCTTTAGTAAAAAGAACTCAAGTGCAACAACGTATTACGACTGGCATGGTGCAGGTGCGCAACGCAGTGACCCAAAATCTGGCAATCCCGCTGATTATGACATGGCCTCTGAGAATGCTGCTGACTTGGTCATGACTAAGAACTATGTCTTATTAGTCCGTGACGCTAAGTGATACTAGCAATAGCGAAAGCAAATATGTTCAATTCTAATCGTTAGGTTGGGTGCCACATGGAACCCAACGTGCAAGGTTTTTTACAAGTAATAGATATATTCTTACGTCAATTTTTTTAAATACCGGCCGACGGTTTCTTGTTCGGCATCAAACCACTCTTTTGCTTTTTCATGCCATTGTGTTTGGCCTGAATAAGCAAATTCAGCTTCTATTGTATCGATAGAA
The DNA here is from genome assembly GCF_015864825.1 of Psychrobacter sp. NZS113. Taxonomy (GTDB): domain Bacteria; phylum Pseudomonadota; class Gammaproteobacteria; order Pseudomonadales; family Moraxellaceae; genus Psychrobacter. The sequence continues at coordinate 239,036 of NZ_JADYWL010000002.1, read as the reverse complement.
AAACGACGTTTTATTCGTTGGTTGCCTTCTTCAAAAAACTGAAGCACTTCGTTGTTTTCTTCATCAAATTCAAACCCATCAAGTTCGAAGATCAATTCTCCGACTCTTTTTGGTTTAGTAGAGAATTCGATTTTAAATCCTTGCTCTAAGCTCCCTTTTGCAACAGAAGTTTCAAAATTAAAAACTTGCTTTAAAAATGGGATGTTTTTGTGTTCTCGTTTAATCTTATCTCTTAACTGGGTATCACCTTTATCTGTAACGATTTCATTTACTCGTCCGAGTACCAATCCAGCCCAATTCGCATTAATAATTAATGCGCCACCTTGATGACGTAGCTCTCCTGTTGTTACATTTTCTTCATTAATTAATTCAAGACTCAATAACACTCCAGCTTCGCGAGAAGTAATACGCCAGTCTTCTATATACGATCCATAAGGTGAAGCTTCGATCATACAATCCCCGACACGAGAAAGAATGGCAGGCTCAGGCCAACGGTTATGCACTTGAAAGCCAGTGCCACCTGACCAGCTTAATTGCTCATTGTTCCAAGTACTATCAGCAGACCACCCTTCATAATTGGCTAATTGATAAAGCTCCTCTGAAGAGCATTTTTCCCACGATTTTTTAACTACCATTTCAGCTTCAATAGGGAGGCGTAGATCAATGGTTAAGTTTCGACCCTGTAACCAAAACACATGTGTATCAATATCCGTTTCGCCACTTGCGAACGAGATACTTATGCGCTTAAAACAGCCAATCATCCAGTCAGGGACAGAATTAGCCGATTTTTTACCATGACGTTCGATGAGTTCTTTGATATTCATGATCAACCTTCCTTTATCGCTGCTTGCCCAAAAGACAAAAGTGAACGAGAGTTTTCAGGTAGATTTACTTCACCTCGAGCAGATTTTTCTTTGAGATAACTAAAGGTTTGTATTGTTTGTGCGAGGAGGTGATCACCACAAATAATGGGTTCATAAGATGAGGCTTCTTGCTCATCAACAAACTTTGAAATAGGAGCAACAACGGTCTCGTAATCCAAACTTGAGAAGAAAGGGAATGAGTACCTCTCTTCTTTTACTTGTCTAACACGATGAGAGGTGGCAACGTACTGCCCGTTTGATACTTGTTCCATCATGTCGCCAATATTGATAACAAAACAATCCTCTACTAACGGCACATTAATCCATTCATTTGCACCATTAAGTACCTGTAAACCTGGAGCCGTTGGTAATAAAATGGTAAAGAATTCGTAATCTGTATGTGCGCCGATTCCTGAATCAGATTCTTGTGCTTCAGGGTTATCAAAGTAATGAATTAGACGTAATTGACTAGGAGGGGTTGTAAGATACTGAGTGAATGTATTTTCAGGTAGTTTTAACGCTAAGGCAAAACCTTGAAATAATACTCTGCTTAGCTCAAGCATCGCATTATAATAAGCGCTAACATTTTTTTTGAATGCTCCATTTTTAGGCCATTGTGTAAAAGCCTCTTTTTCAAATCTAGCCATTAAACTAGGTGAATCTGGACCAATATCATAAGCTTCTTTTAAGTCAGGTTTTTGACTGTCTGTACTATAAAACCCCTCTTCGCCACGCGGTACATACCCTGAGTGATTTTTTGAAAGGCCGATATAGTTTTCCATTTTGCTGTTTTGATCTTGCTTAAAATATTCTTTAACCACCTCTTTGAGGTCATTGATTAAACTTGGGGCAATTTGATGGCCTTTTAAGTATAAAAAACCTGTCTCTCGAACGGCTTTATCTAAACTACTTGCAGCTACCTCTCTTTTATTTAAATCATCAGAAAATAGTAAAGAAATATCCACGATGGGAAGTTTAGTAAATGCTTTATGCACCGTTTTTTCAAAAACTGACATTTTATTAAGCTCCTTTCGTAAGCATAGAGTATGCTGGTCGTCCAGAATCTATCAGCAAGCTTAGTTGCTGTTCGGGTCGTCCCGAAATTATTAAATGAAGACCACTCTGGTACTTCATTTAAAATTTTCTATGAAGGGTGTTAACGTTATATGTCTTATTATTGAGGTTCAATATTGATTACTATCTCTCCAGTACCTTTCATATCACAGAATAGTATAAGCACTTATTGTGCCAAAAAAACAAACAAGCAAAAACAAATACTTAGAGTTATATAAGATATAGAGTATAAATTCTACGCACTAAAGAAAAGCAGTAGCTGCACCAAAGTAAAACATTTATAGAGGTAGGAAAATATCAAGTAGCGTCTTTATGTTAGGTTTAACGCTTAACTACCGCAATAAATATAAGCTTGTCAGAAATGATCAGAATAAGTCAGGAGTCTCGTCTTAAGGCCTTAGGTTTTAGATATCTATCTAGACTTTAATTAAAGAATTACTCTAAACCAACTTTCTAAACCTCATTTCCAAAATATAGTAACCTTATCGCCGTCTGTTTACCCTTCAATATTTTTCCTGTAAAAATCAGCTAGTTCTGGCTTAATAGAATCTTGCACTTCTAGAAAAATTAGCCATAACGACTTGTCTCCTCTATCGTTAAGCAACTTCTCAGACTGATACGTGACCTAGTGATAATTTTTAATATAACTGGGTATTCGATATATATTACTCGTTAAATTCACCTCTCTCAAATTTGCACAGAACAGTACTATGACCCTACTTTTTATATTCTGTGCGAGTACAGGAGCATGTGTTTTGTAGAAAACTCTCTCAACTGCTTACCAAATGGACTGTCTGTACCAAAATGACGTTTAATTATCTATCAATATAACTAGCAAAAATGGTGTGTAGACCAACAGTGACATGACCTACTCCTTATTTTGGCCATTATGCTATAATTATCCCCAAGTGAACCTTGGGGATAATTAAGTATTGCAACCGCTATAAATAGAGGTTTTTTTGATTATTATTCTAAATACTGGTGTCCATACCAGTGTCCAATAGTTCTTTATGCTTTTACATAAGGCGCTTTTCATAAGTTATAAACCCTAAATCTGTTATTCATCTTACTTATCATATTTACGGATACACATCATGGCTGTCGACAATGCAAATGACATCAACAAATTTGAATGTCGAGATAAAGACTATTCGGTCAGCGTCTCAGGTGTGGCTGGTTTAAGCTTGCGTATTTATCCAAACGGTAAAAAGGAATATTACCTGCGTTATTCTCATCCACACATCGATGGTAAACGACCTAGGATGATGTTGGGTAAAGTCGAAGACATCAGTCTGTACGAAGTTAAGTATAAAGCTGAGACCATACTTAATATGGTTGCCAAAGGCTCCGACCCTAAAGCCATTCATCAAAAAGAGCAAACTAATAAATATGCACACCTAAAGAACGCGACGTTTTCTGAAATTGCACAAGCATGGCGAGATCACAAAACATCAGGTCGCCAACAAGGAAAATCTAAAAAACCATCATTCAGTGACTCTACCCTTAAGTTTTGGGATTTGTGTCTCGGATATATGCGCCGCGAAATTGGCGACTTAAGAATGAACGATATTACAAGCGAGATGATATTAAGCGTGTGTGAGTCTATCCAAAACAATGAGAACCAAGCGACCTTCGTTGGTGCAAGCACTCGGCTATATACTGAAAAGGTGTTTTCATTCGCTGTTGCACGAGGACTTTGTGATAGAAATGTGGCGATTGATACCCGTGGTGAGCTTGCACCTGCCAACTCAGGTAATCATTTGCCAGCCATTACCAAGCCAGATCAATTTGCGACCCTCTTAACAGATATGTCTGATTTTAGAGGTGCAAGCAACATCACATTAGAGGCGATGAACTTATTGCCTTATGTGTTTGTACGTAGTATCGATTTACGGTCTATGCGTTGGGATGATATAGATTGGGAAAATAACTTATGGTCATTCTCCCCTATTAAAGGCGAAGGTCGTGATGATATGGTCTCGCATTTAGTCGTACCATTGGCGACACAAGTGATTGCACGTCTAAGAAACATACAGTCCATCACAGGCCATAAAGAATATGTGTTTGCCTCGATGCGCGGTTCAAGCAATGCTTATATTAGTAAAGCCACGTTGGTGCAGATATTTCATCGGCTTGGATACAAAGATGTGCAATGTGCGCATGGGTTTCGAGCATCGGCCAAAACCTTACTGATGGAACAGCCTGAGTTGCGTTATTCAGATATCGTCACAGAATTACAGCTGGGTCATAGAATCAAAGACACGCATGGTGGTGCTTACAACAGACTTGATGAGATAGATATTAGAATAGAGATGATGCAGGATTGGGCAAACTATATAGATGGACTCCGAAATAACTCTAAAAAGTAATGATGTCGATTCTGCGACGAGTAGATAGTGGTATGTACGATAATCAAAACGTAAAAACCCCTTCACGCTAAATTTCCATAGCGTGAAGGGTTTTTATGTTTTTCAATTTAATAATCAACGGTATAGTTTAAACCATAAGTAGTACCTGACGCTGATAAACGGTTCAGGTCACCAAAGGTCGTTTGATGATATACCGTCAGATAATCTTTGTTAAGTAAGTTGTAGATACCGTAGCCAACTTTCCCTACTGGCATTTCTACTTGTCCTAATACATCTACTGTCATATAACCTGTGACAGGTAATGCACTAGAATCTGGGTCTTCTTGTTGGTCTTTATAGGCTCTATCATCGCCACCAACAGCCAATGCTTGTAGACGTATGTTGCTACCGCTATCAAAGTTGTATTGAGCAAAAGCTGTGCCTTTAAGTGGTGTTACGTTCACCGCGTCAAGCTCGAGCCAATCGCCATTATAGTCATATTGACCGCGAGTATAAGCAACGCTACCACCTACTTGCCATTGATCGTTAAGATCATGAGTAAGTGACCCTTCAACACCATAAATGCGTTGATCAGTATCGACAACTTCTACAGTATACTCATCAGTAAAGCGTACGACTTTATCTGACTCGTTATAAAAACCACTCAAGCGTGCCGCTGTATCGCCATGCTTACCTTGCCAACCAAACTCATAGTTGTTGATTGAAATTGGTTGTACATTCTCTGAATTGACCACAAAACCTGCACGTACATCACGTAGCGCTCGCTGTATGTCTGCCGTGGTAAAACCTTGTGAAAAATTGGCGAACAGTTGATCTTTTGGTGTTATCTGATAGCTAGTACCAAGATTAAAGAGTACCTTGTCATGGTCGGTACTACCAGCTTCTACTGTCCCTGCTTCATAATCAGTTGAAGGGTCATTGGCGTAATACTCTTCCATCAGCTGTTCGTAAATCGGTGTAAAGGCATCCGTCTCCGATGTCAGTTTTTGATAACGTACGCCAGCACTGGTATGCCACTTATCGGTCAAATCTACATCAGCATTAACAAAAGCACCCCATTTATCAATAGTAGTATCTGGCCCACCACTGTAAGTAAGTCCATTTGCCTGGGAGGTTAAGCCGTTACTAGTATAAAATTCCGTAAAATCTTGTCCATAGTAAGTTTGTTCACTATTTTCGCGTTCAAAATCAGCACCATAACTCAATAGCACATTTTTACCAGCAAACTCTGTTTCCGTTTGCATCGCTGCACGCAGGCCCATCACGTCGATTTCCGCTTCTGACTGAGTAATGAAATATGGATTACCACCGCTGTAGTAAGTATAATCATCTAGTACTGTTACAGACTTAACGGAAGGATAGAAACGTCCCTTTTCGTTTCTGTAGTAACCAGTCAAGCTTAAGCTAGAACCTGATCCTACAAAGTCATCATCACTGTAACTTAAATTTACCGAGCTTTTTTCGGTATAAGGCTGGTTTTCTATGTTGGCACCCTCAATCGCTACTAAAGACGGCGTGGCACCGTATAATACGGCTAGACCATCACCATAGTCTGGACCGTAGTCAGTGTCTTGCTCATCTCTATAATAAGTAACGGCCAAATCAACATGTTTAGTGTCGCTGAGCTCCATACCAAAACTGGTATTAACACTTAATGACTCGGTATCCTGCTGATCTGTTTGGTTGACATCTGGGCTAATACGGTCATCACTGCTATCGAACTTACCACCGGTACTTTTATAATCTACATCCACACGGCCATATGCACGCTCGCCGCCATATCCTAATGTTTGCCCAACGCTATAACCCAATGAATCTGAGTCAAAATTACGACTACTACTAACGCCAACTCTCGTTTGTCTGATAGGGCCATAACCTGTCATTGATTTGGTAACCAAGTTAATTAGTCCACCTGCTGCACCTGCACCATAAATACTGGTGGCGCCAGACAATACCTCTACTCGCTCAATCTGTGCAGGGTCGATACTGTTCAGCTCTCGTGACAGACTGCGTGAGCTACTTAACGGTACGCCATTGATTAAATACTGTACCGGTCTGCCATGCATGGTAGTACCATAGTTACTGGTCGAACCACTACTGGTACCTAAGCTCGGAATCAGCTGTGCCAATATGTCGCCAGTGGTACGGTCACCCGTTGCCTGCAGCTGAAATTCGCTTTCAGTAATCACTTGCGTAACAGCTGGCATCTCACTAATTTTCTGAGCCAGCGCAGTACCTGTTCTGGCACTCGCAGTGACTTTAATGGTATCTAAAGTTACATTAGGCGTCTCAGTTGATGCTGCACTCGAAGCCAAATCTGCTGAAGCCTCTTCGGCTACAGATATTGTATTGTCATTAGTTTGTGCATATAACTGCTGGCTAATACAGAGGGTAAGAACGGATAGAGCAACTTGATGATGGCTTTTCATATTCACTTCACTTAGTTGGGTAGTCAAATAGTGGTATCAGTTATATTTAGCTAATAATACTGTGTGTACTAACTTTGTGAATAGCATTGTAAATGATAATTGTTTTTATTTCCATATGAATTTACTTGTTGTTGTAAGTGATGTTATATAGCCATTTTAGGCGCGGCCGAACCGCTCTATTATGGATAAAGTCACTGGTTTTCAAATAACTTATCTAACCGATCATTGCGATAAGCATCAAAAAATATTTGAAACTTCACCTCATCTGCTTTGTGCTTTTTTTGACAATCTGCTGATAGTTGTTGTGCCACATCAATAGGCAAGATAAATACGCCATCATTATCTATAATGGCGATATCGCCTGAACGAATCGTCGTAGTCTGCTTACCAAAGCGATAGACAATATCGGATGCTAACCTTCCTTGCGCCTGATTGCTTTTGAACGTGGTCACAGCACTGATACCTTGTGCAAATACCGGAAAGTCCAACTGCTGAATTTGTACCGAGTCAGTCGCCTGTCCAATAATAATGACCGCTGATAGCTTCTCATAGATAGCGGCGCAAGTGCGCAGTGCTCCCCAACATGCGGTGACGCCTAGTATCTGAGCATCAATACATAGCACATCATTAGGCGCTGCTCGAATCAGTGCTTGGTTGATCACATCCGTGTTGTCAGAGGTTAATTGCACTGTTAACACTCGGCCAACTATGGTAGCTGTGCAGGGATTCAGCGCTTTGATATCTGGCAAATACCCTTCCCTCGTTAGATGACCAATGGTTGAGGTGCCTATCTCTTTATAAGTATCTATAAGGTGGTTAATGTCGATTTCAGTCATAATGTTCTCACTATCGCACTTTTTAGCTTTTTTGTTTCTCGATAACTTTTATCGCATTGCTAATTGCTAAGTAGCTATTAGTTAGTTAAATGGGTTCGTTGGCTAGCTGATTTTTTAACACGCTTGAACGGATTGATCGTTTTGCTTTCTCCAGCTGGCATACTGCCATGAGGGTCAGAACCACGGGCAATCACAGGCAGTAGCAATGTTTTATGCGGATAATGTGAATTGCTCAAAAGCTCATCACGAAGTATCTGACGTTGATCGTCATCAAAATCGATAGTCACCAAGGACTCCTCAATACTGGTCATTGCCTCGTGCCACAGAGTCTCTTCATTGATATGATAGCGCTCAACCAATGACTCGATAATCGCTCGAAGATTAACCAGTAACCCTAGCGACTGTAGATAAAATATCAGCGCTTGCGGCGTCTCTCGATATAGACGATTTTTAAAATCTGGTGGGCTTAGATATTCAGGATCTGCTATTTGATGACGTGCCAGCCATGGTAGATAGATACGTACGGAGTCATGGTCACGCAATAACAGACTCGTAAAACGATTATCCTTTAATACGATAACAATATTTTGCCCGTGCATCTCAGGCGCAAACCCTAGGCGTAAGCAGCGCAGCATCGTCCCCAAAAACACATCACAAAGATTCTTAAAGCACGCTATGACAGCGAGTTTTTTATTCTGTGGCGAGCCTTCTTGAAAGCTGTCTTGAGCACTGTTTTGGCTACTATTCTGGGTAGTACTATCAATACCCTCCTGAACAATGCCATCAAAAATGTGATGGCTGACACCCTGCTTGTAAACCAACATACCCAGGCTTGCCATGGGTAACAGTTGAATCGTATCGTCACACAGATCTACTGGTAATTGACGTAGCATCGCGCCTAAATGCGTGGGTTTTTCTTGATAAAAATAAGGATTAATAGCGCTTTTATCATGTAGATGAGACGGAGACATATAACCCCACCATAGGCGCTCATCCCATAACCGTAGCTGTGCTGATAGTACCGGATCTAACTTTCTTGCCTGCATCAATATGGCTTGGTTTTTTTCACCATTAATTAGCTTTAGGGCTGGCAAGTAGCGTTTTGAGTTCAGTGCGTATACACCTATAGGTAGCTTAATGCTATTTGGTGTATCCGTATCAATTAACATACTGCGCATGGATGAGCTGGCATAAGTGATAAGCGCTTCAAAAGTCAGGGCGACAACTGTGCCACTGGCAAGATCATCGGCATACATGTCATCAACCACATGAGTCATTTGCCAAGGGTGTACGGGCATCGCAATGTGCGTATCCGCTATGCCTTTGTCATCTAGCTCTCGCATCAACTTCTGCTGCTGCGTAGCGTCCAAAAGGTAGGCCGCTGGATTTTGTATTGTCTTGTCTTTGAAATGATCTGCTACCATGAGATGGCTTTTGGCAATGGCGACCCATACCAGCGTGATAGGCTGATTAAACTCTGCCATATAACGTTGGTATTCTTGTGAAGTAAAGCCTAACTTGCCTTTAGCTAGTGGATGAAACGGACGATCCATCAGTGAGGCCCACTGCTCCGCTGCAATCAAGGTTTGATGCCAATGCGGATACTGACAAACTGCCATTGTGATGTTTGCCAATGATGACTGTTGCTGAGCTATAAAAGAAGCCTCTAAGCTCTCTTTTAGCTTTAAGACACCAACATCAGATAATGCGGCACTATCCATCATTGATAAAAAGATGTCTAACAAGTGCTGTGCTGAGCTTACTGGCTCTAGCAAAGCGCTATCTACATGATGCTTGTTATGTACGACAGGCAGACAGGATTTAGACAGTCGCCACTGTGAAGCGTAAGCAGGCTCTACCAATAGTAATAACTGTCTATCTTGTTCCAGTTTCATCACTATCAATGAGTTATCTTGGTCAAAGAAGTCTTGATACTGCTGTGGTAGCGACGCTAAAAATTGATGCGCATCTTGAGCTTGTGACGTTTGATGATTTGCCAAGTACTCAGTGGTGGTTTTCACTTGAATAAGGTGCTCATCCACCCACTGCTCTAATAAGAAACACTCTACCAAATGGTTAATCAGCGACCATTGAACAGCCTCGACATCTGAATCAGGATTTGCATCAAGGTGGCCATTTTTCGCAGAATTCTGCACAGGAAATAATGTATGCATCGTCTTACCCCTGACTTTTAAACAATGGGTTGTTGATGTATTTAATCGGGAATGCTTTATCTCCGAATAATCGGCGCTTAGCCAATGACTCAATGCGCGTTTGTTCAGCGAATACATCAAACAAGTCGAACCGTACTTGATGCTCTGGATGAGAGGTTTGATAGTCGGTCACGCAGTCAGCGACCTGTTGCCAAAACGCCACTTCAGAATAGTGATAATGCGTCTGCATAAAAATTGCGATGTCTGACAACGCCACAAAGAATAAGCAAGCAACCGTCATATCACGAATGCCATCTGTATCTTCGGTCTCGATGAACGAGCCTCTATTTAAGGCTGCATGTGCAGGTGGCAAGCTATAAAAATCTGGACGCAAGTGTTGTTGGGTTAAGTGCTCAGGTGAATAGCGAACCCCATCATGCAAATCTTTTAGTAATATTTTTACAGGATAACCATCTTCATGTACCAAGACGATGTTTTGCGCATGGCACTCTAATGCCACACCATAACCAAATAGGATATGTAATAAAGGGGTGACAGTGACCTTAATCAACTGCGCAATCCATGTATCTACACCATATTTGTCAAGCCAAGGTGCTATTAAATGCGAGCCATCAGCATTGACATAGCTCACACCATTGAGCGGAAATGCTGTTTGACCTTTTGATAGATACTGGTTCACGTTTTCTCGCCAAATCGCAGCTAGCCCGCCATACATATTTGGATGCTGGTAGCCACGTGTGCGTAGCGCCTCATGGTCTAGACTAACGCCAACGGTCTCACCTAAAAACGCAATGGGTAATGCTTGAGCAGTCTTGTCATCTGCAATCAGTTGATTTAACCAAGTGGTGACAACAGCCGCATTCATCACGGTATGCTTTGCTAGTATTCGCGTGCTTGAGGTATTAATCAGATGCATACTCAGCTTTAAGTAGGCTTTATTATTATTGACGTCATTGTTACCATTGTCATCGCTATTACCAAGCATCGTCAGTGAGCGAATAGACTGCTGAGCGCGGTACTGATGACCTGCACTACCCAAGTAGATAACTTCTTGCGTGGCAATTAATGGTTGTAATGCTTGAATTAAGGTATTTTGCCATTGCCAAGGATGTGCAGGTATTAGGCAATAATTATTAGCCGTCTCGTCTACTTCATGACTAGCTGTACCTTCGTCTTGCTTATTTGTGATTGTAAGTACTTTTGTGAGTTTGGCATTGAGTGCATCAAATTCATCAGCACCCACATAATCTTTCACCCATTCATTTATATCGATACCAGTAGTGGTATTGCTCACCAGTAGCTCTTTTTTGACTGCTAACCACACCACGCCGATGTTTTGATCAAACTCTGGGCCATAGTCATAGTTATCTTGCAAATCAAAACCAATACGAGACTTAAAACACGGATGATAAGGATGCCCTGCCGTCAAATAGCCTTCGAGTTGCTCATAAGTGAGCGTATCAATAGGCACAGGTATATTAGACATCAGTATCTGAGATTGTGTTTCATTCACTAAGGTATGGCACAGCTCTTTGATAAAGCTGTCTTTGAGCTCTGCACCTTCAATATTGAGCAAGATATCACTGATTACATGCTCAAGAATGACATCTTGAGCAGCACCGTTAACCACTCGCTGCACATTTAGCTCATTAAAACGGATGATGTCAAAACTATAATGAACATAACCTTGCGCGGTATAACTGACATCATCACCTGCCTTGATAACAAAATTCAGCAGAGTCTCACTATCAGCACTGTCATGAGCGTTATTCGCACTTTCAAATTCAAACTCAATGATATTTTCATATAGTAATGCTTGTAGTAATTGCTTAATCACCCGTTGCTCAGCGCGTGCCATAATTTGAGAATTAACAGGTGCTTGCCACGGTTTAGTCGCACAAGTAACGTCAGTACTATGATGGCTATTATTGTTTTTGGTAGAGTTTGCTAGATGCTTGAACATAGATATAAGTTTCCTGTCTGAAAATTGAATCAAATAAAAGTATAAATTTAGATGTATATAAAGCGAATGATAATTATTTACGTTAATAAGTTAAAGTAAACCCCGATACGGGGTATTTGTTTATGGGGATCGTGGTAATTTGCACGCTGAAGGAATCGTGAATAATAAAATCACCGCGATGACCACCAGTATTTCTTGAATCGAGCTTGCCATACCTTGGCTACTACCTGCTGCTAATAACTGCGCACTTCGACTGCCTATATAAAGGGTGGACAGCGTGATAAATATGGTAGAGATGATGCGGCGACTGATGTTATTAAGTGCGGCGCCTTCAGTGACTGATTCTTTGGGTAAGCTACTAAAACCAACCGTCGTGGTCGGCAGATACGCCAAACCCACTCCAATACCGCGCATACTCATAATTAGCATTAACAGCCAAAGTGTTGGCTGATACAAGCACCATGCCAGCATCAAAGTAGACAGTGCACTAATCGCAATTCCTACGATGCCAATCCCTCTGGCACCTTGCTTATCTACCATCTTGCCAGCGTAATGCGTGGTGATACTGGCTATGAGCGTCGCGACCATCAGGACAATACCTGTCCATAACGCACTTTCGCCCATCACATCTTGTATCAAAACAGGCAATAGTAAGAGACACAGCATCAAACCGACTGTTTGGCTAATGCTAATGATATTGCTGTGCAAATAGGTTTTATTGTTAAACAAGCGCACGTTCAATAACGGGTGACGCTGACGACGCTCATATGCCCACCAAACCATCGCGGACAGTAAAAATCCGACAGACAACAAACCCAACGTGGTTATCTTTAAGAAGCCGTCACTGCTGAATAATCCACTAGTGAAGTCTATCTTTAGCGTGCTCAGCCAAACCATCATCGCAAGCAGCCAAACAAGCAAACTGACAAATCCGATGGTATCGAAAGGGCTTTTTTTATCATGCGAGCGTATGTCAGGAATTAGGCGCCATACCATCGCCATGACCGCCGCACTGAGTGGCAAGGTAATGGCAAACAGTGTCCACCACGCGAACTGCTCAACCAAATAAGCCCCTACCAAAGGGCCAAACGCCAACGACATCATAATAACAATGCCCCATAGCGCCATTACTCTGCCATGCTGCTGCTGCGGATAAATCTGATACAGCATGCCAATAGACAGTGGAATAATCAGACCGCCACTCAGCCCTTGTATAGCTCTGGCAATGATAACAAAGCTCATACTAGATGCTAGCATGCCAAGGGCTGAGCCCAGCATAAACCCAAAAATTGCCGCCAAATAAACATGCTTAAAAGGGAACTTTTTGTTTAAGTAGCCACTCAGCATCAGCCCCACACTCATGGCCAATACATAGGCATTTAGCACCCAGCCGCCCATCACAATGTCGACATCAAATACAGACATAAAGACAGGAATCGCTGGATTGAGCGCACTATTACTAAAGCTGACGACCGTACCGCCGAGTAGTAATGTCAGTAATACCTGCTGTACCTGTTTGTCGGTCAAGCCATGACTGCTACTCTTAGAGGCTTCATTTATAGGCGACTCATTGGTAGATACCTTTTTTATAGACGTGTTGCTCATTAAGCAGTGGCACCATAAAAACTGAGATAACCTCTAGATTCCAAAAACTCATCGCGATTGCAAAAATACAGGGCGGCGGTCTTTTCTGGCATCTCAATCAGACGTTGCACTCTATAGGCAAAGCTATCGGCCACCCACTGATATACCTCAACCTTGCTATCAGGCTCACCCACGATTTTTTTGGCCTCAGTATGCTCAAATATAAACTTGGTAATCATCATACCTGTTGGCTTTAGATAGCCCTTACCAACCACCGCTGGATCGCCAAGCAAAATATGCCAACCCATGTCCGTCTCCTTGGCTTTATAATAATGAGACAAGCGGTCACGAGCCGTTTCATAAATCTCTGTATAGCCAATCGGCTTATCATCACAAATTATAAGGTAGAGACGCTGATGATCATCAGCCAGCATTTTTTCAAAATGTGTTTTTAGCTGCGGCATTGGGAGATGTAGCTGCCACTGATCAACCACATGCTCAGCATGCATCCATTTATATAGTAGCGGCATGTCTTCTGGATAATTGACAGGTCTCAATGCAAACGTCTTTTGATAAGCTTCAATACTAAAAGTATCGGGTAGGTTTTGGGTGATGGTCGGCATGACTTGCTCCTAATTATTATTTTGATATGTGGTTAATGTTTTTTAATATCGTTTCTGTTAAATATGAGTCTTATAAAGCACTACGCGCCAAAATTTTGAAACACTTTTAAGGCCTCGGTATCGTAAGTCTGCCTACCTGTTAATTGATTGACGATACACCCTGCTCTATAAGCGCCTAGCCCCAAGTCTGGTGCCCCAACACCATGGGTATGCACCTCCTGATTTTGTACGAAAATTTTGCCATCAGTCGAGATATCTTTTTGATGCGTCAGTACATATTTAAGCACATAGTCTCGATCAATGATTGGCTGTTCAAACGCATCGTGTGCGATGCTAGGCAGTAGCGTACTTAAGCACTCAGGCAGACCGTAACGATAGCCTGTACCAGCAATCACACAATCATACTCAGCAGTAAAATCTTGATTCTGTTCACGCTGTCTACCTACCAGTTTTATAGTGTCTGTCTGCTCTGAATCTTCTAGCATTGTTGTCAGTGTTGCTTCAATTACTTCACAGTTAGACAGCAACGTCGAATGCAGATCTTGATTAGTGATACTGCGCTCATAGAGACGATGATAAATACCCTTTATGGTCTCAAAGCCCATGCCTTTATAGAGCAGGTCTTGCTTGGCAGTGACTTGAGGTTTGGTTGCTGAGTCTAAATGATAAAAGTAGTCTGTATACGCAGGGCTAAAATGCTCCAAACCTAATGGGGAGTACTCCATAGGGAAAAACCCTGCCGAGCGAGTCATCCAATCTAACTGAAATTTAGGGTCGTCATCAGTGCTATCATCGCCATCAAACTGTTGATCAAACAGCGTTCGATATACCTCTGCGGAAGATTGCCCAGATCCCAACACCAACACTTTGGTCAGTTTGCCTTCTGTCTTGGTGCTATTCAGATCAAGGCTACTAGCATTGAGGCTGTCCAAGTCAAAATTATCTGCAAAATGGGCGGTGTGCATACAGCGGTTAGGCGCTTGTTTGGCAATGTCTTGCAACGATGGTGGTAGCGTGGCCTGTGTGCCAGTGCCTATAACTAAGTTTTTAGCATGATAGGTGTTTTGAATGCCCTGCTCACAGACGGTCACCACAAACCCATCATTACTGTCGTTAAACGTTACGTCTATCACTGCCGCATCAAAGCTCAAACTATCTAGCTGCTCAGCTACCCATTGGCAATAGTGGTTATACTCTTTACGATAAATTTTAAACTCTTCTAAAAAGTAAAACTTAAGCAATCGCTGCTGAGTATGCAAATAATTCAAAAAAGAATACGGACTGGTTGGATCTATCAGTGTCACCAAGTCTGCCATAAAAGGCACTTGCAGTGTGGTGCTCGGCAATATCATGCCTTTATGCCAATTAAACTCAGCCTTTTGCTCAAAAAACTTGGCGGTTACGTCGGTCTTTGTCAGTAATGCCGCCAAACTTAAGTTAAACGGCCCTACGCCAATCCCAATAATATCTAACACTGTCGCCCCTTAGTGATTTGGTAGTTACGTTAATTCTGGTGTTCGTTTCTATCGAACCCTAACTTCTATCGTGTGCTAATTTTGTCGTTCCAATATGACGTGCTACGTCATCATAGGGTTTGGGATGTCGACATAAATAGACTGGGTCTCAACAGGTGCGGTCAGCTCATCGAGCGCATAGAGTCTGGTGAGTAGATTGCCCTTGAACGGCAATGTAGGGCTACGTAACAGCAAGTCAAATAACGAACGATGCGGGTATTGTTGCTCTAAGGCCATTAAACACTCTTTAAACATCGTGATTAATGCATCCTCACTCACAAGTTGAGTACGAGCAATAGCAGTGATTAAGCCAAATATACTGTTGCCAACTAAATAATAGGCAAATCTTGAGTCAGCAAAGTCTTCTGGAATAACGCACTCTCCTTCGCTAATAAGCTCTGGATAAGCATCAATGAGCGGCGTGGCGTACTCCGCAATATAGCCAAACCCTTGATTGTCTCTGGCCCAGAATTTAGTAGGATAGCCGTCTGTTAGCTCGATGAGACTGTTTTGCTGGTGTACCTCAAAACCAATCCCATGCTGATAGTACATATGAATCAGCGGTATAAAACCAACTTGCAAATAAGTGTCAAACCACTGGACAGCCACCTGTTCTAAAGGCACATCTGTCTGTTTATGGATAGACTTAAACAATGTCTCTAAGCGATTGGTAAGACGAGTTGGATGGTCTTGGCTTAAGCTGGCAAGATTGGTGACTTGCGTATCCTCTGTAAAAGGATTGTCACGTAAGATACAGATGGTTTCATCAATGATTTTTCCATCAATACGTAAGGCGATCCAAGCAGGGTCATTCAATACCGCAATCGTAGGGTACTCGGTTTTGAGCTGAGTACCATAGTCGCTACGCCAGATTCGGCAGGCATGCATGCCGCGTTTACATTCTTTGGGCAGGTTAATCCGCACAGAATTGGTAATCGCTACAGACAACGACAACTTGAACATCCAAGGCGCATCGAAGGCCGCTAGTGTGCGTACTGATGTCGTTGGATGCAGATGCCAACCAAGCTCACCCAAATCAAACAATTGGCCTTGTTCTAGCAGTTTTTGATACCACGGCTGCTGCTGCAAAAACCTTGCTTGCCAAGGGTGCAATGGCAACAGCTTATAGTCTGGATGCTCATCGACAAGTTGCTGCTGATAGCCACTCATATCAGCTTGTAATTTAGATTTGAGCGCTGTGGTAATACTATCGCCATCTACGAATTCTTCTGCAATGCAGCTGGGATGCACTAGCCAATAATGCAGCTGGGTTTTGCTACTGGTCTCGGGCGCATACTTCGCCCATTCGGCACCATAAAAGCCGGCACGGCCTTTGGGTGTAGGATGCATGGCATGACCGTAAATAAGGTTTTGTTCGGTTTGAATAAAGTCTTGCTGATAGTCAATGATGTCATCAATCTCATCATTACGATGCTCTAAAATAGTCTGTAGCCCTTCATAACTCTCAATCCAGCGTTTTAATACGCCATTGGCATCTAGCGTCGCTTTGTCTTTATAACGATGCACAATGTCTTCAATAATCAAAGATGCTAGGCTCATAGCAGAGGATTTTATCCATCGGCTGTTTTGCAAAGGGTCGTCCAGTTGCGTGTCTAGTTTCGAGTCTGATCGTATGCTTACCTGCTTATTCAATGTAAGCGGCGTACCCGCCAAACGATGTTGACCCAATTGGCTCACTCTATCGACAGGTACGACCATTACCGTGTTCGAAGGTAATAGCATTAGCACTAATAAAGGCTTATTTTGTGAGGCCTGCTTCTGTATATCATCCTGCTGCTCTACGGCAATAATATCGCCGCGCCCAGTTTCAAAACAGTAAGCATTGATTAGATTTTGTAGTGTGAGACGATCAAGCGTTTTATACTGCATCATGTTATTTTTTCCCATCAACGTTCAGGTTGTCAGAATTAAGTTGGTTAAAACCAGCAATAGCCATCTGCTCAATGATGTCTGCAATATCATTGATTTGGGTATTGGGATTTAGAATGGTAAATTTAAGGCAAAGGCGCTGCTCAAACTGGGTGGTGGCCACATTGGCGATATTATTGATCAATAATTCTTGCGCAATTTGACGATTGAGCTGAGCGAGTTGCTCATCAGATAACGCGGTATCTTTAGGTGTAAAGTAAAACAAAACACTGCTGATAATAGGCTCATGTACCAGTACAAAATTTTCATTTGCATCAATCAGCTGTGCCGCTTGCTTGGCGGTATCCAGACAGTTATCAATCAAAGTTGCATAGTCATCTGTCCCTAGTAAGTCAAGCGCCATCCACAGCTTTAAGGCATCAAAACGTCGTGTGGTCTGCAAAGAGTACGTCACCAAGTTTGGGATATTGTCTTGTTCATCATCAGCAGAGTTTAGATACTCGCTATGATGGCGAATACTCTCAAAATTTTGATTGTCTCGTAAGAGAAAAGCACCGCAGCTAATCGGTAAGAAGAAATGTTTGTGAAAATCTAAGGTAATAGAGTCAGCCTGATTAAGACCGTCAATCAAGTGTCGATAGCGCTGTGATAATAACAATGCCCCGCCCCATGCTGCATCGACATGTAGCCATATCTGTGCATCACGGCAAATTTTGCCAATAGCAGTTAGAGGGTCAATAGCACCCAAATCCGTTGTGCCAGCCGTTGCAATGATAGCCATCACATTGTCAGCACCTAGCTTATCTATCTGATGTTGTAAGTCAGACATCAGCATAGCGCCTGATGCATCGGTCGCTATTTTAATGACGGATTTTTGACCTAGACCTAGTAGCGCCGCGTTTTTTTCGATAGAAAAGTGCGCCTGGTCTGAGCACAGGATTTTGCAAACAGACCGACCCATCAGACCATCCTTTTGCACATCAACGCCCTTAGCCTTATAGAATCGATTGCGTGCCAGCAGTAAACCCATCAGATTACTTTGCGTACCACCACTGGTAAAGACGCCATCAGCGTTAAGGCCTGTCTGTTCATCAAAGAGGGCACCAGAGATGTCATCGAACCCACAACGTTCACACAACCAATGTATCAAGTATTTTTCAATATAGGTCGCTGCTGGGCTTTGGTTCCACGAGTCCATACTTTGGTTGGTGGCCGCGATAATCATCTCAGCAATCTGACCAATAACCAGTGTGGGTGGATGCAAATGAGCTAAGCAATTCGCATTGGCCGTCGACACACAACTGGGTAAAAACTTGTTTTGAATATCAGCGAGTATCGTGTCGATGTCTCGGCCTTGCTGACGGATGCTAAAAGTATTGGTCGCTTGCACTTGTTGCGGTGTGCCACCCAAATACACATTATTGTCGTCTAGCCACTGTTTGATGACAGCGCTGGTTTTTTGCATATGCGTGACATATTGCTCACTGGTTTGCTGGTTTAATAAATGCAAAATGTCCTCACTTGTTTATTCTACGATGGTATAAATCGCAAATAAGTGACTTATTATTAGAGTCGTTATCAGAGTTTTTTATAAAAGTATGAATCATGCTAAGGCGCTGGCAAGATTATTGATTGTCCTCTAGCGCCATATCAAGCCTTTGCAAGACTTGCTGCAACTCATCTTTGGTTATATTGAGGGGTGGTAATAATCGCAGTACGGTGCCACCGCGCCCGCCCTTTTCAATCACCAATCCATGCTTAAAACACGACTGCTGAATTTTGGCAGCCACATCACTGTCTGCTGGATAGCTGCCATCATTTTGCTTAGGTAGACTGGGATTGATAATCTCTATACCAATCATGAGACCACGTCCTCTGACTTGGCCCACTTTTAGATAGCGCTGTTGGCGTGTTTTTAGCTGCGACATGAACCATGCGCCTATTTCTAAAACATAATCAGCAACGTTGTTGTCTTTTAAGTAATTGAGGGTGGCAAGGCCAGTCGCCATGGCTAATTGATTGCCTCTAAACGTGCCAGAATGATTGCCTGCCTGCCATACATCGTATTGTTTTTTGATACCTAATACCGCAAGTGGCAGACCACCGCCGATTGCTTTTGACATCACAATCATGTCGGGATCGATATCCGCATATTGATAAGCGAACCAACGTCCTGTACGGCAAAACCCTGTTTGTACTTCATCGATGATCAGCATGATGCCCAGCTCTTTTGTCACTCGGCGCACATGCTTCAGCCACTCTATTGGCGCAGGATTGACGCCGCCTTCCCCTTGTATGACTTCTAAAATGACTGCGGCTGGTTTCACCACACCGCTCTCTACATCTTTTAGGAAGTTTTCAAAGTAGCTCATGTGGGCATGAATGCTTTGCTCAAAAGGCAAGCCAAACGCGCAGCGATACATATTAGGATAAGGCAAGAACTGCACCGAACTCATCAGGCCTTCGATACCTTGTTTAGGTGCCAAGTTCCCTGTCACCGCCAGCGCACCATGTGTCATGCCATGATAGCCACCGCTGAAGCTGACAACACCTGAACGACCCGTGACTTGCTTGGCCAGTTTAATAGCGGCTTCTACCGCATCAGCACCCGTCGGGCCACAAAACTGCAAGCAATACTCATCGCTATTGGTCGCAAGTAACTTGTACATGAACTCGCTGAATTTGTCTTTTAAGGGTGTGGTAATGTCCAATGTATGCATCGGTAGGTTGCTATCTAATAGCGCTTTGATGCTTTCTATGACTACGGGATGGTTGTGCCCAAGTGCCAGCGTGCCAGCACCTGATAGGCAATCTATATATTCATTACCTTCAACATCGGTAATCCATGCGCCTTTTGCAGACTGAATCGCAAAGGGTAGCTTACGTGGATAACTACGAACCTTCGATTCAAATTGTTCTTGACGGTGTAAGTAGCATTCGTTATCAAGTGGTTTGTCTAAAAGGATCGTGTCCATAGCTTCAGCCTTGTTATTGTCAGTCGTCTTGGATAAACATTTAAAAGTAAGTGTTGACGCTTATTTCTTAAAATACTGCTTATTTTTATTGAATAATAATGTAAATGATAATCATTATTATTAATGACGCGTAGTATCTACCTCTGATGATTTTCTGTCAACCCCTACTTATTGGTTTTTTCGATATATTATAGTCAGCGGACTACTATACGGTTACGGCGTTAACCTCCTTAGATGTACTGCTTGTATCGTCTGCAGCCGACTGTCTTGTACCTGTTTTAGACTTCCTTGACTATAGTAGTGACGAATATATAACTAGCGTGAATATTGACTTAATAAACGAAAAAAGAGCACAGAATATCTTCTGTGCTCTTTTGTTATATCTGCCTACTATCTAATGCCTACTAACTACTAATAGATGCAGTAGTCTAATTATCAGACCCAACCATCTTCCAACAGATGCTCAGTATTACTGATTTTAAAACCGTTGCATAAGTCATAAAACGTCATCGGATCTTCGACATTATCGAGCAACTCTCGTTTATGTAGCGCCACAAATAAGGCTAACGCATACGCTGCACTATGAATAGATTTTTTAGGATTAAAAGTGATATCAGTGAACCCTTGATATTGAATCACTTCCTCATGTAGCTGAGGGTTTTGCTTTAGAGCATTCACGTACAGCCAGTCATAAAATGTTGTTAACGGCTCTACGCCCCACTCCATACCAAAGTAATTATAGCCAATGAGCTCACCTGAGGTTGTGAGTCGCTCATCTTTGCGGGCTTGTCTTGGCGCTACTGTTAGCAAATCAAGATAAGGACCACCATCTTCAAAGATCATGCTGGCTTGAAAAGCATTTTCGACACTATATGGATTGCCATCATGCTCATCAGTAATCTGTAAACTGAACGGGCTTAGCGGAAAACTTAGTTTATTGCCAGACTTGCTGGAGAGCTCGAGTACTTGCTTAAATCCATACTTTTTGCGAATGACTTGTTGTAGGTCATTGATGGACTTTTTCTTTTGTCTGCTCGCAAATCCCACATGTCGCTCAAACATAACCATATCCGTTTTTACCAAATTGTCACTGTTGACTTTCGGCATGAATACGGGTCTTTGTTCTATCGTATTTGGTACTTCTTCCATAGTGATGTGCCTTAATATCAATGGTCTTGTATAAAGTATGCTTTCATAATTAATCTAGCAAAAATGCTTGTGACAGTTCATTCTGTCACTGCTATCAACGTTCTTTATTATTGGGGTTTTACTTTCTAGTAATAAAATATCGCTGCTCAATCTGAAATGCGCTGAACCGAGTCAACGCTCGCGGAGGCAGTTTATCTTATTCTTAGTCATTTATCCTACCCTATTTCAAGGTTATTGATAACCTTACTGAGTTTTTTGCATCAATGCCTTGCATGGTATAAACATAAGCAGTGTATTTGACCTATATTCGTCTTACTTTATCCTGATCGTAGTCAAATTAATGGCTGTTCTTTATCACTGAACCGAAACGTAGATACGCTATCATTTCCATGAACATGCGCCTATACATGTAGAATGCGTAGAATGCGTAGAATGCGTAGAATAACCGCGATAATCTCCGCATAATATGCATTGATAAACAATTTTCTAAGGACGCTTCACAATTTGAGAAACGTCTAGTTAAGGATGATCTAGAGTATCAAGGCTCGCGGTCTATTATTAGTGGTTCCGCAAATCCAGTCTATTTTAAGTAGTCTATTAATTGGTTTGAAGGGTGAAATAGCTAGTTCCCTTGGGTATAACTTGTTATTACATCTTTATTACTTAGAGAGAATATGTGTAAGAATATATTCTTTGGGAAGATCAGATGGATAGGTATGAGCATTAGCACTAAAAGGACTTATTTCTAAATAAAATATCTGTCATACAACAGGAATATAAATCAGATTACCATCAAAAAATGGATGTATTCCATCCATCTTTACAAGTGTAGTATCGTCTGAATGATCATTGAGTCCATGTGACATAATAAACCCAGAGCCGTTCTCAAACTCAAGTAATACACCTCGCTCGCTTGGTAAGCTCATTATCATAGGATGAGTCTCAGAGGTTTGTTTAATGATGGTTACTGATTTGACCACTTGATTGAGATAAATTTTCCAGTCATCGTAATCCTTGGCATAAAAAGGAACGGCGTCTTCATCCTCTTCTTGTAACCATTCGCTATGTTCACCATTCTCTTTTTTTTCTACCCACATACGGACTGTGTTTTGTCCTGAATCACTGATTCCACCAATCACTAACCCATCTTCAAAATAGAATAAAAAAGGCCCTAGCGAACAACAGAAAAATTCCTTAGGCTCCATATAGTAATCTTCAATAAGTTCCTTTTCAGGTACATAATTAAATCTAATAATATTGACCAGTTTGCGTCCAACCAAACTTGCCAATAAGCCTGTTAGATTGCTAGGTATATCTACATCATAAATTGAGGTTGCCATTTGTTTTACTCGCTTCTTTTATTGAAATGGTAAACACGAGAACATAGCCTATAGTTCGATGCCTGTATAGCGCACCGAACCAGTGAAAGCGCCTGATTAGTTCGCCATAGGTATACATTAGTATGACCAACCTCTTACGGCGTCCAATCGTATCTAAACAGGAAATTACTCTAGGTATGGAATATAGTTATCAAACTCCCAATGAAAATATTTTGATAAGTTAGTCGACTGTTCATCTGAATTTTTATTAGAAGTGTTCTCTTCCACTAAAGTGTTAACGAAGTTAAGTAAACTATACTTATCAAATACCTTCGTTACGAATACACCCTTTTCTCTAAAATGAATAGCATTCTGCTCGATAACTGTTCTATCAGAATTTTCTCTATAATAATTTACTAAATTGAAATAGTATATGTCACTCCCAATTTCATTACCTAATAGTAGATTAACTGTTAAGTTGAAATAATCGTCACCTTGTAGTTCAAAATCATCAAAATCTTGATGATCTTCAAACGATATATGTTGTACTGTGAGCATTTCTTAATCCCTCACTTTAAATGGCCGTTTACGATAAGAAGCTTTTATTCAGATGAACTAGAAAACACATAGAATAGTATTAGAACTAGTGACAAAGGCTACGGTTCGATGCCTATATAGCGCACTAATCACGAATAGAGTATATATGGTAAGTACACCATGGAGTACACTGTGACTGTTTTAACCAATTAAAACGTTGATACCATTAGCCCACAGCCAAATATTTAAGTCCTCACTAGGTAGGGAGCCGCCCTTGTTTCCATGAGATAAGTTATCGGCAATACCCTTCTTTGTTATCTACCACTCCTCTCATTTTAACCTTCCGCACCTTTACTTCGTCATCACAGCAAGGCTTAGGAGTAATTTCTTGAAAGTATTATAGAAATACGCTTGACCTTACCATGATGTCAACCTATATGCTGTCACTATAGATTAAAAATAGAATTAAAAACGACAGAGGTTGTTATGAAAACAAAAAATACTAAAGCCCCTACTTATCATGAAGTGCTAAGCATTGAAGGCATGAGTTGTGCCTCTTGCGTCGGGCGTATCGAAAAACAATTAAAAAACATTGAGCACGTCGAAAAAGCCGAGGTAAATCTTGCCACTGAACAGGCGACTGTTTACTCATCGCGACCTGTAGATGTCACCCAGTTAAATAAAGCAGTAGAGCGCGCAGGCTATAAGGTGACGGAAACCAAACCCATCGAGCTATCCATAGAAGGTATGAGCTGTGCCTCTTGCGTTGGACGAGTAGAAAAATCCTTGGCCAAAGTCGCTGGCGTGCAACAAGCTACTGTAAACCTTGCGACTGAGCGCGCTTGGATTAAAGGCGATGCGCAAATACAAACGAGTGAATTGATTGAGGCCGTTAAAAAAGCAGGCTACGAGGCCAAACTGATAGAGCAAGACCAAAGTGATCGACAAGATAAGAAAGCCTCGGAGCAAAATCAGCTGAAACGAGATTTAGGGCTTTCTGCGCTGTTGTCACTGCCCGTATTCATTCTAGCAATGGGCTCGCATATGATTCCCGCCTTTCATATGTGGGTAGTGAATAACCTCGGCACTCAGCAAAGTTGGCTAATACAGTTTGTTTTGACCACACTGGTACTACTCTTTCCAGGCCGACGCTTTTATCAGAAAGGCGTGCCAGCCTTATTGCGTTTTGCGCCAGATATGAATTCGCTAGTGGCGATTGGTACTATCGCAGCGTATGGCTTTTCCCTCATAGCGACCTTTATCCCGCAAACGTTACCTGAAGGCACGGTGCACGTCTATTACGAAGCCGCTGCCATGATTGTGAGCTTGATATTATTAGGTCGTTATTTTGAAGCAAAGGCCAAAGGGCGTACTTCTCAAGCCATCCAGCATTTAGTGGGCATGCAGGCAAAAACGGCCCGTGTACAGCAAGATGGCAAAGTTATTGAAGTCCCTGTAGAAAACGTCACTGCAAAAATGATAGTTGAAATCCGCCCAGGCGAGCGTGTGCCTATCGATGGTGAAGTCGTGGACGGTCACAGTTATATTGATGAATCTATGATTACTGGTGAACCTGTCCCTGTGAAAAAACAAGCAGGCGATCAAGTGGTCGGCGGTACTATCAATCAAAATGGCACCGTGAATATTCGAGCAACGGCCATCGGTGAAGATTCTGTATTAGCACAAATCATTCGTATGGTAGAACAAGCCCAAGGCTCTAAATTACCTATTCAAGCATTGGTGGATAAAGTCACCATGTGGTTTGTACCAGCGGTGATGTTTTTATCAGCATTGACCTTTATAGTTTGGTTAATTTTTGGCCCTGACCCTGCCTTGACCTTCGGCTTAATCAATGCGGTTGCCGTACTCATTGTAGCCTGCCCTTGTGCAATGGGATTGGCCACTCCCACCTCTATTATGGTCGGTACGGGTCGTGGTGCAGAATTGGGTGTGCTATTCCGTAAAGGTGAAGCGCTACAGATGCTTCAGGACGTGAGCGTAGTTGCCGTTGATAAAACAGGCACATTGACTGAAGGCAAACCTACCTTAACGGATTTCCAAGTCCAACAAGGGTTTGAGAAAGAACAAGTCTTACGTGTGGTGGCATCGGTTGAAGCAAAGTCTGAACATCCCATTGCCTTAGCCATTGTACAAGCCGCAGAACAACAGAGTATTCAATTGCTCCCTATCACTGACTTTGAGGCGATGACTGGTCTAGGCATTCAAGCAAACGTGGCAGGCCAAGTGATTCACATTGGCGCAGATCGTTACATGCAGCAATTGGGGCTTGATGTTGCACCTTTTGAACAAGATGCGCTACGTTTGGGGCAAGAAGGTAAAACCCCACTCTATGTATCAATTGATCAGCAATTGGCCGCTATCATCGCCGTTGCAGATCCTATTAAAGAGACGACTCATGCCGCCATTGCCACACTACATCAGTTAGGCTTAAAAGTGGCCATGATTACAGGCGATAATCGCCACACAGCCCAAGCGATTGCCGCAACATTAAATATCGATCAGGTAGTGGCAGAAGTACTGCCTGAAGGCAAAGTGGATGCGATACGCCAGTTGCAAGAACAATATGGCCGAGTAGCATTTGTTGGTGACGGCATTAACGATGCCCCTGCATTGGCTCAATCCGATGTTGGATTGGCCATTGGTACAGGCACAGATGTGGCGATTGAGGCGGCTGAAGTGGTGCTAATGTCAGGTAGTCTGCAAGGTGTGCCTACCGCGATTGCTTTGAGTAAAGCCACCATCAGTAATATCAGACAAAATCTGGCTTGGGCGTTTATTTATAATGTTGCTTTGATTCCGATTGCCGCAGGTGTCTTGTATCCCGCTTTTGGTATCCTGCTCTCACCTATTTTTGCGGCAGGCGCCATGGCACTGTCTTCTGTTTTCGTATTGGGTAATGCGCTACGACTCAAGTACTTTAAAGCATAGTCAGCGAACTACTAAACCGCTACAGAGTGAATATAGAATCGTAAAGCATATCCATATAGGGTTTAAATATTGTTGTTTAAACCCTTTTTGAGTTAGAAGGACAATTATGAATATTGGTCAAGCATCAAAGCAATCCGGTATCTCTACCAAAATGATTCGCTACTATGAGCAGATTGGCTTGCTAGAAACCGTAAATCGCTCGAATTCAGGTTATCGCTTGTACTCTAAAGACGATATCGACGACTTATGCTTTTTAAGGCATTCTCGTGACTTGGGGTTCTCATCCAAGCAAATGAAAGAGTTGCTATATTTGCGCAAAAATGCCAACCGTCAGAGTGCAGATGTTAAGCAACTGACACAAGAGCATATCGAAACGCTAAACCAAAAAATTGCCCAACTGCAAGAGATGGTCAATTCGCTACAGAATTCTTTTGATCATTGTGCAGGCGATGATAATGCAGATTGCGCTATCTTAGAGGATCTAGGACAGAGTAAATAACTTATATCAGATGTACGAAATACATGATGAGGCCAATACAAATACTCAGCACATAAAAAACCCTTTAAGCGATGACGCTTAAAGGGTTTATATTTTGATTTAACCAAAACTACGTTAACTGTTTTAACTACGAGCTAACTCAAAAATAGGCTGTCCGTATTCAACGTTTTGGCCACTTTCAACCAAAACTGCCGTGACAATACCTTCTTTATTACTAATCACTGGCTGCAAACGGGTCAACTCATCAATGAAGCAAACGGTTTGACCTTTTTGAATGTGGTCGCCTTCTTTGACTAAGTTATCTGTTGCATCATCTTCACTTAAGTAGACCTGCCCAACGTAAGTGGCACCTACTTGCAAGACATCACTACCCTGCTGTTCAGGCTTATGAGTAGTCATCGCGTCTATAGGATTAGCGCTTACATTACTCTGCACACCTAGACTGTTAACCACCTTAATAGACTGCCCGTTGTCTGCAATCGTGACTTCATGCAACTGACTGCTCTCAACCAGTTTGACCACACGTGCTATTTGCTCTATATCCATCATACATTCCTTAAATTAATGTTTAGCTCATGCCAAGGTATTTAGCAATGGTCATGACGCTCAAAATACTCATGACGATGGCGATGATCCAGCCAAATACGGCAATCCAAATCGGGTGCTTATAATTGCCAACGATATTTTTTCTGTAGGCGGCAATCAAAATGATGACCATAGCGATAGGCAATACCAAACCATTTAGTGTACCAACCAGTACTAGTATTTGGGCTGGCTTACCGATAGTCGCAAACACCATTGTCGAGATCACGATGAAACCAATAATGAAGTAGCGTTTGTGCTTTTCAATAAATGGATGGAAGTTGGTCATAAAAGACACAGAGGTATAAGCAGCACCAATCACCGAGGTCACAGAAGCCGCCCAAATCACCATACCAAAAATAACTTTACCTGCATTTCCTAAAATATACTCAAAAGGCGACATGGCTGGGTTGGCAGGATTCAATGCAAAGCCTTGAGATACCACACCTAATACGGCAAGGAATAAAAACACACGAATCACAGAGGCAATTAAGATACCAGAGACCGAGCTTCTAGTTACTGAGCTTAAGTTCTCTTCTCCGCTGACACCAGCTTCTAATAAGCGATGCGCGCCTGAGAAAGTAATATAACCCCCAACTGTACCACCTACTAGCGTCACGATAGCGACTGCATCAATTTTGTCTGGCATGATGGTTTTGCTGACAGCTTCTGCTAGTGGCGGATCAGATTTAAAGACCACATAAATAATCAACACAATCAGGATAAAGCCCATTAACTGAGCAAATTTATCCATTATAGGACCTGTTTCTCGGCCCAAAAAGATAGCGACTGCAATCACACCACTAATCAATGCACCTGTGATGGGTGATATATTGAACATGGACTGCATACCAAGCCCTGCCCCGCCAATATTACCAATATTGAAAGCAAGACCACCCGCAATAATCAAGAAAGCAAGCAAGTAACCGACACCAGGAAACACCAAGTTGGCGATTTCCTGTGCACGTTTTTTAGAGACAGCAACGATGCGCCAAACGTTAAGCTGAACGCCAATGTCCATAATAATAGATATTAAGATAACAAAACCGAAACTTGCCATAAGGCTTTCGGTAAATGTGGCAGTTTGGGTCAAAAACCCTGGCCCTACGGCTGATGTCGCCATCAGAAAGGCCGCGCCTAAAATGGCCGTATTGTGTTTTTTTAGGGTACTCATAAATATCCTTGTGCTGTATGGGATTGTTTAATCAAATAATCAGGGCGTATCCTCATTTTAAAAATGGTGGTAAGAATGAGATAAGTGGCAGTCAAACAAGGAAAATAGCGCAGATAATATCGAGATATTAGTGAGCTATTTGACGCCGTTTGGCAAGATTTAGCCATTTTTAACCCATTTATATTACCCTCAATTGAGTTGAGTACATGCCCTAGGAGGCGGATATTTATTAGGCAGAGATAGTGATACCTTTGAGCTCTAGTTGTTTCTTGATTTCTTTTGCAAATAAAATGGCGTGTTCGCCATCCCCATGTAGGCAAATACTTTGCGCTTCTACGGGGACAGTTTGGCCACAGACACTGGTGACCGTCCCTTCAGTAATCATCTGCAACACATGCTTAACCGCATCGTCTGTGTCGGTTATCAGGGCGTTGTCTTTGCTACGAGAGACCAGCGAGCCGTCTTTTTCATAGTTTCTATCGGCAAACACTTCTGATATGGCTTCTAAACCATGCTTCTTAGCTGATTTAACCAAGTAGCCGCCGGACAAACCCATGACCTTTAGGCTTGGATCAAATCGTTTGATTTCACTCACCAAAATATCTGATAAGTCTTCATCAATAGCAGCTTGGTTGTACAATGCACCATGCGGTTTTACATAGTCTAATGACACACCAACCAAGTCACAGAGCGCTTTGGTTGCACCCAACTGATACACCAATAAAGCACGATAATCGGCTTCGCTTAACGGCTCATGAATACGGCCAAAGTTTTCTCTATCGTTTAGACCAGGATGTGCGCCTACGCTCACGTTGTTTGCTTTTGCCAATTGCAACGTGGCTAGCATCTCGCTGTAAGAACCAGCATGAAGACCGCAGCAGACATTCGCTGAGCTGACTATCGTTAGTAATTTATCGTCTTGCCCGCAGCCTTCCGCCACATCAGCATTTAAATCAATTTTCATTGGCATACTCCTTTATTTGATCGATATAGTGTTGTCTGTTTTGCTGTTCCTTTAACGCTTGCTCTAATGACACAACGACGAACTGACAGGTTTTGCCAAATCTAATCTGTGCCATCAGACCTATGTCTGCTTGAATCACGGTTGCAATTTTCGGATAGCCACCCGTTGTTTGCCCATCCGCCATCAAAATAATCGGTTGCCCTTGTGGTGGCACCTGAATCATACCAATATCAACACCATGTGAGCTCATTTCTACAGGCTTACTAAATTCAAGCGCTGTTGCTCCCTCAAGGCGGTAACCCATACGGTTGCTACTGGTTTGTAGTTTCCAAGGCTGATTTTCAAAAGCTTGTTGAGACGACTCAGTGAAGCAATCATACTCACTGCTTTTTATCACTCTAATGATATCGGTTGGTGCAAGTCGAGCCACCCCAATGACAGGCAGGTTTGATTCGGTTTTTACCGTTAATCTGTCATCGGCTTTTAGGTATCTGCCTTCAAATCCGCCAAATCCTGCTTTGAGATTGGTGCT
Source organism: Psychrobacter sp. NZS113 (assembly GCF_015864825.1). Classification (GTDB taxonomy): domain Bacteria; phylum Pseudomonadota; class Gammaproteobacteria; order Pseudomonadales; family Moraxellaceae; genus Psychrobacter. Next base: position 209,037 of record NZ_JADYWL010000002.1, on the reverse strand, counting down.
AACCGACTGTAATACTGGCTCAATATCGAAGCCACCGTGCACACATAAATAGCTATACATACCTTGTAGCGGACGTAAAAGTTTGAGCGTCTGCCCAGCTGTCGCATTGATACGCCAATAGCAAGGAACACGCTTGTCGTCTAAATATGCCTCGTATAAAGCACCTGTTAAGCAAAAACTGACGCTTTCTTCAAACTGTATGGTTAGCTCACCGAGCGCTATTTCAATAGCAGGTTCGTTGGCCTCATTTTTCATCAAAGCGTTACCAGCTTGTAGCGCCCAGCTGTCCATTACACCATTTCTACCCACACCCATACTGCGGTAACCCAGTCGTCCCGAATCTTGAATACTGGCAAGGGCACTTGCGGTTAAAATTTTCATTGATACCACCTGTTTATTTGTCTTTTTGATTCATGCATCTTTTATTTATCGCTTATTGATGAATATCAATCGCTTTAAATGTCAAAGTATCGCCTGCGTTAAGCAACGTCGGAGAGGTCTTGGTTAAATCAAATAAAGCAGTATCCGTCTGGCCTAGTAGCTGCCAACCGCCTGGAGAATCAAAAGGATAAACCCCTGTCTGCTCACCACCGATACCCACTGAGCCTGCGGGTACTTGGGTTCTAGGTACAGCATGTCTTGGGAAGTATAAGGACTCAGACAAGCCGCCAAGATAAGGAAATCCTGGCTGAAAACCGATAAAGTAAACGGTATAAGTGGCTTTAGTATGTAGCTCGACAACGGCTTCAACTGAGAGATTTAGATCATTCGCCATGGCCGCTAGATCGGGGCCATATTTTCCACCGTAATGCACTGGTATCTCGACGTGCTTACCTTGGATGGTTTTTGAAGGGATATCATTGAGTAGATCTGAAAGCTTGTCTTTAAAAGTATTCAGCTCAGCCCACGTTAATGGAACGATGAATACACTGAGCGTATTCATGCCAATCACTACTTCGATAACTTCTGGCATTTTCTGGATGCTGTCTGATAAAGCCCAGCATTTTTGTTGTTTTTCTAAGGTGGTTGGTTTAGGAAAAAACAACGCTAGATTGGTTTCACTGCATATTTGCCATTGTAGTTCCATCAGTATGGGCTCCATTATCTGTTATCTTAATTCTGACGCTAATGCCAAATTTGGTTTTCATTTTTGCGGGCAAGACTGGATTTATATATTGTCTTGTATCCACTCTTCTAGATAATGAATGCTCATTTGACCCTGACAAAACACCTCATCTTCAAACAGACGTTGATGCAAACCAATGTTGGTATCAATACCCGTGATTTGCGCCTCCGATAAGGCCGCACGCATTTTTTCTATCGCTTTTTCTCTTGAACGATCTTGTACACATATCTTGGCAATCAAACTGTCATAAGATGGCGGCACGGTGTAGTTCGATTCAGCATGACTGTCTACTCTGATACCAAACCCTGCTGGCATGTGGCAGTAGTCTATGCGTCCAGCATTTGGCAAAAATGTCTGCGCGTTTTCAGCATTGATACGGCACTCAAAAGCGTGTCCGGTAATGGCGATATCATTCTGTTTGTATGCCAGTGGCAGTCCTGCAGCTACTCTGATTTGCTCTTGCACAATATCCACGCCCGTTACCATCTCAGTGATGGTGTGCTCAACTTGCACACGAGTATTCATCTCGATAAAGAAGAACTCGCCGTTTTCATATAAAAACTCAAACGTGCCTGCGCCTCTATACTGCATTTGCTCACAAGCTGTGACACAGGCTTGGCCGATTTTTTGGCGCTGCTCTTCGGTGATACCGGGTGCTGGCGCTTCTTCAATGACTTTTTGATGACGACGCTGCATAGAGCAATCACGCTCGCCTAAATAAATCGCATTGCCGTGAGTATCAGACATGACTTGCACTTCGATATGACGCGGTGCTTGTAAGTATTTTTCGAGATAAACGATAGCGCTACCAAAATTGGCTTTGGCTTCTGTTTGCGTCATAGAGATAGCAGAGAGTAAGTCAGCTTCTTTTTCGACCACGCGCATCCCACGACCGCCACCACCACTTGCCGCTTTGATAATGACTGGATAACCAACGTCACTGGCAATCTTGATAACTTGCTCTGAATCAGCAGGCAATGCGCCATCAGAACCAGGCACACAGGGTACGCCAGCCATTGTCATTTGTTTTTTGGCTTCAACCTTGTCGCCCATGTTTCTGATATTGTCAGCTGTTGGGCCAATAAACGTGAGACCTGAGTCTTCAATCAAAGCAGCAAAGTCTGCGTTTTCAGACAAAAAGCCATAGCCTGGATGGATGGCTTGTGCGTTGGTGATTTTTGCTGCAGAGACAAGTGCTCTTTGATTGAGATAGCTGTGAGTAGCATTGGCAGGCCCGATGCATACTGCTTCATCGGCTAGGCGCACGGGTAACGAGTCTTTGTCTGATTCAGAATGAGCAATGACTGATTTAATACCCAGCTGCTTACAAGCTCGGATAATACGTAGCGCAATCTCGCCACGATTGGCAATTAAGATTTTTGTGAACATGTTTATTCCCTTAAAAATATAGTGTCAAATACAGTGTTTGTGCAGCGTCTATGCAATATTGAGTGGCTATTGATTGACTTTAACTATCTGGCGCTATAATAAATAAGGGCTGTGCATATTCTACGACGTCACCTTCATCGATCAGAATTTCTTGAATCGTACCGTCAGCTTCTGCTTTTACTTCATGCATCATTTTCATGGCTTCAATGATACATAGGGTCTGCCCTACTGCTACCTGATCGCCCACCTCAAAGAACGCCTCAGCGGTTGGCTCAGAGCGAAGATAAAAAGTACCGAGCATAGGTGCTAATACTTGGGATGAAGATGAAGAGCTAGATGAATTAGTGACCTCTGTCGTCACCGTTTCATCAATAGCGTTGTTGTCTGCACTGGTATTATTAGGAGTGTTATTATGGGAGCTTACTGTGTGTGCTTCTGAATGAGCAGTTTTTGAGTGAGAGGTATTGCCACTAGCCTGACAAATGATAGAGATGCGTGCATCGCCATCGGTCACCTCTAAAGATTGTATATCAGCGCCTTCTGCGATCTTGATTAGCTTTTCTAGATCCGTAAAGTTTATATTCATATGATTGTCTGTTCCATTAGAGTGAAAGTGAATAATTATGTTTTATAAGAAATTTTGTCGCTGATATAACTGTCGCTGATATAACTAGGGCCTTACTGTTAAACACTACATTTTTATTTATTGAAAGCTTTTTGGACAAATAAGATTGGACGCCCTTACATTTTAAAAGGGCTTTTTAAAATAGCGTTGTCATCCAAAATTACAGAACTGCCAAATCCTCATCCTTTGGATCGCAGATAAACATGTACCCTGGAGCATGCGTGATCATCAGTTCTGGTTTACTGGTCATTGCAATGCTTTGAGGCGTCACACCACAAGCCCAAAATACAGGCACTTCGCCTTCCTTTATGAGTGATGCATCACCAAAATCGGGAGAGTGAATGTCTGTGATACCGATGACACTAGGGTCTCCAATATGGATAGGCGCGCCATGTACTTGCGGAAACCGAGAGGTGGCTTGTACGGCTCTGGTGATTAATGGATAAGGTATCGGTCGCATGCTGACCACCATTTTTCCATGAAACTGTCCTGCAGGCTCAGTTTCTATATTTGTGATATACATAGGAACGTTGTGATTGTCTTCGATGTGTCTGACAGGAATAGACGCATTGAGCATGGCAGACTCAAAGGAAAAGCTACATCCTAAAAGAAAGCATACCAAGTCGTCTCTCCAATAGTCTGTTAGGTCTGAGACCTCAGCCACCAGCTCACCAAACTCATATATTCGATACTTTGGGACATCAGACTTTAAGTCTGCGCCCTTCGCCATCAACCTTGGTTCTGAACTGCCAATATCTGTCACGTCTAAAATAGGACAAGATTTTGGGTTTCTTTGCGCAAACAATAAAAAATCATAGGCCAATTTCTTGGGTACTATGACTAGGTTTGCTTGTATGTGACCTTTGCACATGCCAGAAGTCGGCTTGTTGATTTCGTTCTTACCAATTAGTGCTCTGACCTCTTGTGGCGTCATATTTGCTAAATCTAACATAATTACAACCTTTTACGTTTTGACGTTTTTGGCAAATAAGGCTTTCTGATAACATCTATTTTGACTATGTACGTTGCGAAGATAGTTTAGATAAAAATATCTTCGTTATGTAAACTATCAGAATAATTTAATAATGACAAGACATCTATATGTATAGATGTATTTAGTAAAATATATATGCTAGAGGTACATGCCAGCCACTATAAATAAACAGAGAATGTATTATTAGTAGGTTATTGAAATAATTGGCTTAATCATATTTGTGCCGCTGGCAAGCTGGTTGTATGGCTTGGATACTCATGAGGCAGTGTCAATGTGATTGTTACACGCCTTTTTATTTGAAGGGGGCCTACTGTTATTATTCTTACCGATTATTGTATGGTATTTGGGTATCAGCCTATGGCAGGCTTTTATGATGGACATTCAGTAAGTCTTTGAAGTGAGGTTTTGACTGACTGCATAACGAGTCAATATTATCTGATGTGGAAAATTCAGTAAAAGCAAGCTCTAGAAAAACCTTAAAACCATTATAGGCTAAGGAGTATTCTGATGGCGCTTATTAACAGTAGTCACTGATAACACTCTTTAATAGCACTGGGATTCCAACCAACGGCTCAATTTAATAATGTCAGCTTGATTTGACTTTAAGTCGTTATAAAAGAAATAGAAGCTGTCGCCAGTGAGTAATTCATGCATTGGGATTCTAACAAGATTTTGCTGATGGGTTTGTTCTAGCATCATATAGTTGTCGATAAGCGTAATACCTAAGTTATAACGTGCGGCCTGTGCTGCAAGAAGTACGTGGCTAAACTGATTTATTTTTACATCGCTCGGCAGCTCAAACCCTCCTACTTTGCACCACTTTAGCCAATCATTGGCCGCATTTTCACTTTTCCCAGAATATCTGACCGACAGTATGGGGTGTTGCCATAATGCCTCAGGCAAGGGTTGGTCTTTTATTTCTTCCCAAAGCTTTTGACCGCAGACAGGGAATAGCTTTTCAGCGAACAAAAACGTGCTGACCACGTTACGCTTTGGCGGATGGACGGTAATAAAACAGTCAGAACATTGCTCATTATAGTCATCTTGGTCTGTCACCATGTTTAAGGTGAGCTCAATCTCTGGGTGTTGTTTATGGAAGTCTTGCAATCGAGGAATCAGCCAATTAACAGCCACCGAGCTATACAGTGCTAGGCGAATATGCCCAGGTTGGTCATTCCGAATGGCTTGACTGGTATTCGAAATAGCAGCCAATGATTGATTTACTTCTGTGAAATAACGCGACCCTATTTCTGTCAACGAAAGTGTCCGACCCTGCCTATAAAACAACGCTTCGCCAAGGTACTCCTCAAGCGTTCGGACTTGATGACTCACAGCGCTTTGCGTCACGTTGAGACTTTCTGCTGCTTTTGAAAAACTATTCAGTCTTGCAACGGATTCAAAACACTGTATCGCGCGCAATGGCGGTAGTTTCATTATTATCTCAGCTAATACTAAAGGGCTTTATATCATTATACGTCATGTAAATATATGAATATACTGCTTACCTGACCATTAGATCCAATGGCTTAATTTAAAGTTTCATGTATTTTGAGATAGGTGTGAGAATGATAATGCCAAAGATGAGTGTTGGGTTTGCCATGATTCTATTGGTTGTGGGAAACATGATTGCTATCTTGTCAGATGCGTTGATCAAAGAGTTGCCAGATGGCGCAGCGGTCTATCAATTCGTTTTATTGCGTCAGCTGACAGCTGTTCTGATGCTACTGCCCTTTTGCTTTTTGAACAAAAAAACCAAATTAATTAGCAACTTAAAATGGCACTTTGTCAGAGGCCATATTTGGTTATTTGGTGCGGTATTTATGGTGTTATCTATTCAGGCATTGCCGCTAGCAACGGTGAATGCTATTTTTTATACCGCTCCTTTGTTGATGTTGCCGTTAGGGTTTTTGTTTTATAAAGACCGGCTCACAGCGCCAAGCATCGTTGTGGCAATGCTAGGTTTCGTTGGCATTCTTATCATTGTAAAGCCCACGCAAATTAATATGGGTGCTATATTTGCGCTGATAGTTGCCTTAACCATGGCGACGAACAATCTATTGGTTCGCAAACTGCCTTCGAATCACACCGTTGCACAAACATTGTTTTTGACCAATTTAGTGGGTATTCCATTTGGGCTTGGTTTGGCTATTTGGGAGAATGAACCTTTGAGTTGGTATGCGCTATGGATAGCAGCGGGATCAAATTTGTTTATTTTGATTTATGCGAGTATCTGCGTACTGGTCTACCGAGCAGTGGAAGCCCATAAAATCTCTAGTGCAGAATATACAGGGCTGTTAGGAGCTGTGTTTATCGGCATCGTGTGGTTTCATGAGATACCAGATATCAGCTTATTGATAGGTTCAGCATTGATTATCATCCCTCTTATTTGGCTAGCCACACGAGAATCTGTCAAATATAAAAGATCGGTTCCGATAGAATAATTGGAGATATTGGTAATCGTTTCCTGCATAAAAAATCACATCGAGTTGATGTGATTTTTAATCTATGAAACCTTACTGCGCATTTTTCACTTTTATTTTCTCAACCAAGAAATCGACGGCGGCTTTCACTTTGGGTACGAGATAACGCTGCTTTTGATACAGCAAATACACAGCCATATCAGCATGTTGCGTAATCGCTAACGGATGCTCAAATTTAATCTCTTGTAACGCGCCCGACTCAAGATATGATGACAATGCCCAGTGGGTTGACATTAAAATACCTTCACCATTACAAGCCTTTTTGGCAAGCCATGGTCCATTGTTTGAGATCGCAACGGCTAGCCCCGAGACATCATGCCACTGATCGTCCACATGGCATAACCAAGGCGTTGGCCCATTTGGCGCTTTGAAATACAGGCCTTTATGTTCTTTTAATTCCATCACATGATTGGGTGTACCATACATCTCCAAATAACTGGGAGACGCAACGGGAATAAACCCATTGTCCATTAACCTAATAGCAATCACACGCTCATTGGGTGCATAACCACCGCGAATTGCAATGTCTACATCGTCACGGCCTAATGCTGATAGCTCATCGCTGAGACTGACATCCAATACAATCTCTGGGTATAACTTACCAAGTTCGTCTAACAATGGCAGCAGTATCTTTTCACCAAAACCCACCATCGAGCTGATTCGTAAGCGTCCCATTGGCGTGGTTTGGTAACTGCGCACCGTTTCTTTACTTTGTTCTAGTTGGTTCAATATGTGCTGCATGTCATTGTAATAAACCTGCCCTACTTCGGTCAGTTTAACGATTCGGGTTGAGCGCTTTAATAATGTCGCGCCCAGACTTTTCTCCAAATCGGATACCCGTCTAGATAGTGACGATGGCGGCACATTAAAGGCACTTGCCGCCTTAGTAAAACTGCCCGTTTCTACGACTTTGCTGAAATACTTGATAGCACGTAATTGATCCAACTAACCTCTCCATTTATATAAATATTTAAGTATTCTCGCTCTATTATTGTCTTAATAGCAATAGTGATTCACGTTATTCCTTATATATAACCACATTAAAACCAGTAATAATGTGGTTAACTTAAACGTCGCAATGAAAACACGATTAAAAATAACCTTTACGTCAACAATGGAAGAATGACTTATGATTACTTTGCACGGCTTTGCTGCAAGCAACTATTACAACATCGTAAAACACGCTCTTTTATATAAGGGCATTCCATTCCAAGAGGACCTTTTATACGCTGGTAGTGATGATCTACTAACCGTCAGTCCAGTGGGTAAAGTACCTGCAATCACCATGCCTGACGGTTTTAATCTGTCGGAATCTAGCGTGATTTGTGACTTCCTTGAAGAAACCTATCCTGAAAAGCCGCTATACCCTACCAATGCAGCAGAACGCGCGGCTGTACGTCAGATTATGAAAATAGCAGAGCTTTACTTTGAGCTACCATGCCGCCGACTGATTCCTTATGTGTTTTCTGGTACTCAAGCACCTAACGCAATCAAAGATGAAGTACGTCAAGTATTGGGCCGCGGTATTATTGCCATGAATCGCCTATGTAAATTCTCTCCTTGGATTGCAGGCGAGCAATTCACCATGGCTGACATCTATGTGCATCACGTCAACACCATTGTCAACGCTTTTGGATCTACTCAGCTTGAGTGGGATGTACTGGCAGAAGTGGACGGCATGAAAGAATGGAACAAAGCCATGAGTAAAACTGACATTGCACAAAGCGTTCAGGCAGATAGCCAAGCGAATATGCCTGAGTTCATGCAGCATGTGACGGCTCAAATTAAAGCCGCAAACGCTGGCTAGTTTGATGCTAACCCGTTCAATTCTAAAAAGCATTTGACGATAAAACAATCACTATTGAAATTCTTACTCACACCTAAACGACCAAAAAATAGGGCCAATGCCGTAATGTGATTGGTCAAAAAATAACTATTTGCAGGAGCAAATCTTATGACTGATAAAAACATCCAACTGACCTCAACCATCAGCGAAGACAATAAACTAACCTTGGCTTTGCAAGAAATCGACATGCCACAACCGGGTGCCGACGAAGTTGTTGTTCGTATTGAAGCTGCACCTTTAAACCCATCTGACTTAGCTGTTCTATTCAGCGTCGCTGATATGTCAACTGCCGTACAGTCAGGTACAGACGAAAACCCAGTTATCACGGCTGACGTGCCAGCTAAGTTCATGCCATCTGTCAAAACTCGCGTTGGTAAAAACACGCCAGTCGGCAATGAAGGCGCAGGTACCGTAGTCGCCGCAGGATCATCAGATGCCGCACAAGCATTGATGGGTAAAACCGTTGCTGTAATCGGCGGCGGCACATACCGTCAATATCTTCGCGCAAACGTACAGAGCTGCTTAGAGCTAAAAGAAGGCACCACAGCTAAAGAAGGCGCGTCTTCTTTCGTGAACCCACTGACTGCTCTAGCCATGGTCGAAACCATGCGCGCTGAAGGCCACAAAGCCATCGTACACGCAGCAGCGGCATCTAGCCTGGGTCAAATGCTAAACCGTATCTGTATGGCAGATGGTGTTGATTTAGTGAATATTGTCCGTAAAGACTCGCAAGAAAAGCTATTGCGCGATATGGGTGCAAAATATGTGGTCAACTCAAGCAGCGATACGTTTATTGCTGACTTAACAGCCGCCATTACTGAAACAGGTGCCACGATTTCGTTTGATCCAATCGGCGGCGGTCAATTGAGCAGCGATATTCTTAACTGCATGGAAGCGGCTATCAATGTTGATGTAGAAGAATACAGTGTCTATGGCTCTAATACGTTCAAACAAGCGTACATCTATGGCGCGCTGAACCGTGGCCCTATCACGCTAAACCGTAACTTTGGTTTCTCTTGGGGCGTGAACGGCTTCTTGTTATTCAATGCGCTAGGCAAACTGGGTACTAAAACCGTCGTTAAAATGCGCCAACGTGTGGCAGAAGAAATCACCACCACGTTTGCAAGTAGCTATACGCATGAAGTGTCATTGGCAGAAGTGTTGCACTTACAGTCAATCGCTGCTTATGGCAAACAAGCAACAGGTGAGAAATATTTGATTACGCCTCAAGCTTAATCAAAACCTGAAAGCATTTATACAAAAAAGCAGATACTGATTATGGTATCTGCTTTTTTATTGACTTGGCTTTACATAGATTTAACTACACAATCAAAGCCCTAGCCCTTACGTCCTGTAAAACAATTTAACCATACGATATTTTACGAAAATTTAAAATCTGTTGTCTAACCACCTGTTCAATTTGTTTCCAATCAGCGATATTATGCCGTGAATATTGCACATTGACATGTAAAGCCATTTCTGGCTCTAGATCAAAGCGATGATCACAAGGTGGCCTAGGGACATCTCTATTACTACACTTTATATAAGTTATAATTTGCCCTTTTTTATCCCTTTGAATAAACACATCTTCTGCATACCTGTCTTCACGATAAGGACGGTCAGTCTTAGGATCTATACCTGGAGGCGCATAAACTTCCAACCCGTATTGATCGTTATTAAGCTGTTCATATTGATGAACAGAACCTGCTTCTTTGCTAGGATTAAGTGTTCCATCGCCCATACGATGAATAGCACCTGCTCCATAATATCTATCGCCAGAGGAGACATTGACCGATACCCAAGGGTCATTAGGTAAGTACTGTTCTTTATCATAAGCATGTTTATGACTTTTATTGCGCTTATCGAATATGGTGTTATCGGTATAACGCACATCAAAGCCAAAGCTATTGATCTTTGAGTCATAGCTGCGTTTAGGTTTTTTACCCTCTCGTTTTTTACCCCATGCAGGATCACCGTCATACTCAACTAAATGAACCGGATTTCTTGGTAGATCAACAGGGAAACCGCCTAAATCACCGATGTAAGTTGCAGGCGCCCTACCAATACAAGATGTCATGAGAGCAGCGCTCACGGCTATAAGAACAATCTTGCTTAATTTTTTAATAAACATTGAATACCTTGAGAAATGGACATTGCTAAAAAGCATAATATTGCAATTCAAGAGACTAGCTAGAAGCATATATTATATGAGCAAAGATACAGGGGTAAATTTATTAATGTTTATTATTAAAAGGAAACCACACTACATCCGTTTTAAACAGCGTATGGCTCTAATACATTCAAACAAGCGTACATCTATGGCGCGCTAAATCGTGTCCCTATCACCCTAAACCGTAACTTTGGTTTTTCTTGGGGTGTGAATGGCTTCTTGCTATTCAATGCGCTAGGCAAACTGGGCATCAAAACCGTCGTGAAAATACGCCAACGTGTGGCAGAAGAAATCACAACCACATTTGCGAGCAGCTACAAGCATGAAGTAACATTAGCAGAAGTATTGCACTTACAGTCAATCGCTGCTTATGGCAAACAAGCAACAGGCGAGAAATACTTAATCACGCCTCAAGCTTAATAAGCAAAAAAAGTCGTTATATATCTAATATATAGTGAACTTTTAACTGAGTGATTTTGAATATATAAAAAGGCAGATACTGATTATGGTATCTGCTTTTTTTGTGTTTGATCATCGCTGTACTACTCTTACTGCACTAGGTTATTAGGAGAATTTAGTTTTATAGATTTACATTTTCAGTCATCATTGTAGTTATATAACTTCTTTGCCATAATTAAAAATAGCGCTGCTGTAACTGTCGAAGGTAAATACGGTTTTGGTAAAAATAGCGACAACATGCCTGAATCATCAAGAATACAGCCATTGCTATACCAGCTGCTGATGCATCGTCAATTCAAAGTAAATTTATACAAGTGCTTGTGAAAAAACAACCAAATCCTAATTAGAAAAATATAAACCACCAAAGCGGACAAATAACCACATAATGAAAAAATCAGTGCAAAACACCTTAAATCGAGTCGGACTTACCATTTTAGTTGCAGCCTCATTAATGTCTGGAGCAGCACAAGCAGCAAGCAATAATGAGACTTTGAAAATTGAGGTTGATAAGCAAGCCAAATTATTGATGAAAGAGCATGATATCCCCGGCATGGCCTTTGGTATTATTATCGATGGCGAGTCCTATTTCTATAGCTACGGACTAGCAGACAAACAAGCCCGAATACCTGTCTCAGAAAACACGATTTTTGAATTAGGCTCTATCAGCAAGACATTTGCCGCTACTCTAGCCAGTTATTCTGAACTGAATGGCACGCTATCATTAGAAGATACCGCTGATAACTATATTCCTTATCTAAAAAACAGTGCTATCGGAAATACCAAACTGATTAATCTAGCCACCTATTCGGCAGGTGGTCTACCGCTTCAAGTACCTGATTACGTCACCGATAATCAAGCACTGTTCCGCTATTATAAATCTTGGCAGCCTGTATTCCCTGTCAACTCAAAACGTCTGTATTCAAATGCCAGCATCGGGCTGTTTGGCTATATATCTGCGCTAAGTATGGGCTCTGACTACACGCAGCTGATGGAAAATAAAATCCTGCCAGCACTCAACATGCCAAATACTTTTGTCAATGTTCCTAGTGATAGAATGGCTGATTATGCGTTTGGTTATAACGCTGCTGGCGACGCCATTAGAGTCAACCCTGGTATGTTGGATGCAGAAGCCTACGGGATCAAATCAACCAGTGCAGATATGACTCGCTATATGGCGGCCAATATGGGGCTGGTGTCTCTCGATAAGGATATTCAGCAATCATTGAAGAATAATAGAAAAGGTTACTATCAGGCGAGCGCCTTTACACAAGGGTTAGCATGGGAGATGTATCCGTTTCCTACTTCACTGGATACCTTGCTTGAAGGCAATTCAATGGAGGTAGTACTTAATTCTCAAACGATTACCACAGACAACCATACTACACCCGTTTTAAACAACGTGTGGGTCAATAAGACAGGTGCTACCAATGGGTTTGGCGGATATATCGCTTATATCCCTACCAAAAAATCAGGCATCGTCATTTTAGCAAATAAGAACTATCCTAATGCAGATAGGGTCAAAGCGGCCTATACGATATTAGAAAGTGCAATGGCTAAATAATTCATTTATTTAGTATGAGCCAAAAAATGACTGGATGAGATGAAAGCTCGTTTTATGAGCACATTTATACATTTAATAATGAAGTTAAAGAAATCTTACTTTATAAAAAAACTGGGTGATAATAGGTAATTAAGTCTTAAGTGTCTAACCACTCTCTAAGGATATCTATGAATCATTCTATTCATGACGAGCCTCATCTTAGCAACCGCAATCATTGGTTAAGAGCAGCCGTATTAGGTGCGAATGATGGATTGATTTCAACTGCCAGCTTACTGGTCGGCGTGGCAGCGGCAAATCCTAGTAGCCAAACCATGCTATTGACCGGACTAGCAGCATTGACAGCAGGTGCATTGTCAATGGCGGCTGGCGAGTATATTTCGGTGTCTTCGCAAGCAGATACCGAAAAAGCCGATTTAACCAAAGAGCAGTATGAGCTGACACATAATGCTGATCGAGAGCTCTTTGAATTAACGAAAATTTATGAGACGCGCGGACTTGATCACACGTTGGCTCATCAAGTGGCAGTGGCTTTAACTGAACATGATGCTCTTGAAGCACATGCTCGTGACGAGATTGGTTTGACCGATCTTAGTCAAGCAAAGCCGATTCATGCGTCCATTGCTTCAGGATTATCGTTCATTGCTGGAGCGATATTACCCGTGATTGGTGTCATGGTATTACCAGCGCAGACATTGGTCTGGTCATTGGCATTCATTACCTTACTTGGTCTCATTCTGTTAGGTGTGATATCTGCTCGTTTGGGCGGCGCGCCCGTCATTCCTGCTGTCATTCGGATCATTTCGTGGGGAGCGATTGCAATGCTGGCCACATCGATGATTGGACGTTTATTCGGTGTGGCAGTGTAGAGAGGATTTCATTGAAGACAGTACCATCTTAGCGGCAATTCCATTAACATTAAATAGAGCGATGAGTATCTGGCCACCCATATAGTTGAATTCAAATAATTTCGATACAAGCAAGTTGTGTGCAAGAGCTGTACATTAGTATCGTTAGCAAGGATGAAAATGTAGCGGATCTATATGAATTTGACTATACAAAGCATATGGTATGTGAAACCTAGTCATTGGTATCACGATATAGTGTATTTTGTGATTCTTGTCTGAACGCTTCATAACTGATAGTAGTATCAGCTTCTGACTCATTAGATGCAGCTTCTGATAATGGCACCTCAGTTGCCTCTGCATCATTGGTTGTACTACTTTGACTCTCACTAGCTACTCCATCTTGTTGCGACGGTGCTACTGGTGTGTCTATAGCGCTTGGCTCAGTCTCAGGTTTACTCTCATCTGTGCTTGTTTCCGATTCAATATCATCAGCAGGCATACTGTTTGTCGTTACCTCTGTCTCAATGGTCTCAATATTGTTATTGAGGCTTGATCCTGCATTATCAGGTACAGCGGTATTGGTTGAAGTGGATAAAACGCCAGTGAAAATAAGCACTGCGACGATAACGGCAATTAATAATGAGCCAAAAACAATACCCATAATAAGCGATTTTTTACTGCTTGCTAGCTTTTTCTGTGCTGTTGCTGCGGGCTCGGGCTCGCTAACCACCTCTGGTATCTGCGCCTCTTGAGTATCCCAGTCATCATAAATAGTCGCTTCGGGATCAGATTGTACGTCAGAGCCTGAATCAATGGCATTGTTATTGTCATCATCCAAATGATTATCATCAGATTCCACTTCTAATGATTTATCTGTATCGAACACTCCTTCTACAAATGCTTTCTGATTTGAGAAATCAAAAACTGTCTCGGTATCTGCTGTTTCGGCAGCAATGGAATCTGTTACTTTATCTCGTGACTGCGTATTATTGTTATCATTACAGCCATCTTCAGTGCCTTGGACACGACTGATGAAGCGATCATAGATATCGTTATTGGTGCGAGTACGCGATTTTTTATTGGTAATTTTCGCCAACTTTTCTTCAAAACCTATCTCAACATCCGTTTTTTTGTCGCTCATATAATAATACCAAACCAGTTTATTCTACTGGTATTAAATGACTGCTAGAATGAGTTGTGAAATTTATCACTAAATTGTAACTATATCGTAAACAAACAATATAGTTGCTCGCTGTATTATCTTCAAGCACAATTTATTTGATATCAATAATATTTGTAAAATATATCTAGCATAATATTGCTACTACACTGATGAATATAAAGACAATATATAAAAACAGGTTTGAGGATATGGACTTAAAACAGCTTAATGCATTTATCGCTATCGCAGATTTGCGCAGCTTTAGTGCAGCCGCAACCAAAACAGGCTTATCACAACCAAGCCTAAGTCGTTTGCTCAAACAACTCGAAACAGACATGGGCGTAGAGTTGATCGATCGCTATCATAGGCCGCTAGATCTGACCGAAGCAGGCGCATTTTTTTACGATAAAATCAGCACCATACTGACAGAGATTGACACCGTTACCAGTATGACTCAACGATTGTCTGCGCCAAGTAGCATTCTAAACATTGGCTTTGTGCCTTCTGTGCTTTATGGTTTACTTCCCGAAATAATTGCGATGCTCAAGCAATCTAGCCCCGATATAGAAGTCAATCTAAAAGACATCAGCTCATACCAACAAATAGAGGCGCTCAAATCCGGTGAAATCGATATTGGCTTTGGTCGTTTTGCCCACGAAGACCCTTGGATACAGCAAATATTACTACGGCATGAGCGTTACGTCGTCGCGCTGCCAAAAGCACACGCCTTAGCGCATATACGTGAGCAGCGCCTGATAGACTTGGCAAACAACCGCTTGATTCTATATCATCAAACGCATTTGCCGATAGCCACAACCGTATCGACATCGAACGCACAGAGCGCAAAGTTGACCGCTCATACAAAAAACAACCGTACAACAAAAAAGCAGTCCATACTTAATACGCCTATTACCGAACCATTACTACATTTGTTTGCACAATACGGCATTTCACCATTTATGACCACAACAGTGAGTGACTTACAGGTAGCACTGGGTTTGGTGGCTGCTGGTGAAGGTATTACCCTCGTACCTGCCAGCCTAAAAACGGTGCGTACCGAGCAAATCAGTTACCAAAGCTTGGTGCATGAGAATGTCACCTCCCCTATCTATCTACACACGCTAAGAGACTTCGTTCATCCTAGTATTCCTAACTTACTCACTGCTATTTATCATGTTTATGAGCAGCGCGGTATTACCTATCGTCAGCAGAAATTTATGTGAGTATTGTCAACCTTGACTGTTAAGTGCTAATCTCGCTATCACGCCCAGCTAAAAAACGGCCAATCATTAACTATCTATTGGTGTTGACCGTAAAAATAATCATTATTACGAGCCGTACAAGGTGTGATACAGTCACCGCTTATTTTTTTGTACACATTGCTGTAATGGTTGCTGGCAGTACATCACAGGACGTGATGGCTGGCTATTTAACTATTTCGAGGGACTCATGACCGCACAACAACTCAACAACACCGACATGGCTGGCACTGCCCAAGAAGGCTTCAGCTGGCGCATTTTTGGTCCTGGTATTCTAATGGCGACTGCTGCTATTGGCGGCTCTCACCTTATTTCATCAACGCAGGCTGGTGCTATCTATGGCTGGCAGCTGGCCATTATGATTATCTTAGCCAATGTGTTTAAGTATCCGTTCTTTCGCTTCGGCACTGATTATGTCTATGATACGGGCGAAAGCTTGATCGCAGGTTATGCTAAACGCTCAAAAGCATATTTGTGGATTTACTTTGTCTTATCTATCCTATCAGCAGTGATTAGTACAGGAGCGGTGACCCTGCTTGCTGCAGTGATACTAGGCTTTATGCTACCCGCGTCCATTGGTCTATCTACGATGGCGCTATCATTAATCATCGTAGCAGTATCATGGTTTTTTCTACTTGCCGGCCACTATAAACTACTTGATGGTGTGACTAAGTGGATTATGATTGCTCTGGTCTCCGCAACGGTGTTGGCAGTAATGATTGCTGCTGGCAAACCAACGGTGATGACGCCTGACTTTATTCCCACCTCTCCTTGGAATTTAGCAACGTTAGGCTTTATTGTGGCACTCATGGGTTGGATGCCAGCGCCGCTTGAATTTGCTGCCATTACCTCAATGTGGACATCTGCCAAAGTCAAAGCCGATCACACCACTCACAAACAAGGTTTGCTTGATTTTAATGTGGGATTTTTGGTTTCTGCTATTTTAGCGCTATTCTTTTTATCATTAGGTGTTTTCGTTCAGTATGGTTCTGGTCAGGAGATTCAAACCGCAGGCGTCGCTTATATTGATCAGCTTATCAATATGTATACGGCTACTATCGGTGAATGGTCAAGGCTTCTGGTCGCCTTTATCGCCTTCATGTGTATGTTCGGCACGACCATTACTTGTGCTGATGGCTATGGCCGTGCGAATGCTGAGTGCTGGCGTTTACTGAAAGGTGAAAGCGATATTAATAAAAAACAAGTCGCCTTTTGGACGACTTACGCTATTGGTGGCGGTTTAGTAATTATCACTTTCTTCACTGGACAACTGGGCGTTATGTTGAAGTTCGCTATGATATCAGCGTTTGTTTCTGCCCCTATCTTTGGTTGGTTAAATTATTCATTGGTTAAGAAGCATCAAAAACTATCAGCAGGTATGAATGCTTATTCAATTATAAGCTTACTGTTCCTAGGTGGCGTTGCCTTATTATTCTTAGCCAACCTTGCAGGCCTCTTTGGCTAAACACTTATCCATATCACGTCTAATACTCTTTAAAGCCCTTTTAGCCTCGCTATTAGGGCTTTTTTCTTTTGTGATGTTTAGAAAATCAGATGGGCACTCAATTTGTCTTTGTAAATAAATGTAAATATTAAGGGGTGATTGATGAAATTATTTTACTAAAATGAATAGTAGTGCATATGAAACATTGATCTATGCATATAGCTATTTATATATTAAATACTATTAAATTAAGTTAATAGATAAATTAATAAATTTAACTAAAAATGGTAAAGGCCCCCTTCTCAGTGGTCGATAATTGGGTATAATCGATAACAATAAAGAGATTATCATCCCTCCAAGTAAGGATTAAAACATGACTTTATCATCTGCTGGCGCGCGCTTCCGTAGTGCCTTGAAACAAAAAAACGATAACAACCAACCACTACAGATTGTTGGCGCTATTAATGCTTATACCGCAATGATGGCAACTCAAGTGGGTCACCAAGCGTTGTATCTATCTGGTGCCGGCGTGGCCAATGCCTCATTTGGCTTGCCTGATCTGGGTATGACCAGTCTCGATAACGTCTTAGAAGATGCTCGCCGTATCACCGATGCCATTGACACACCGCTATTGGTTGATATCGATACTGGTTTTGGTGGCGCCTTTAACATTGCCCAGACCATTAGAAAAATGGAAAAAGCAGGCGTGGCAGCCGTACATATCGAAGACCAAGTGGCGCAAAAGCGCTGTGGACATCGCCCTAATAAAGAAATCGTTAGTATCTCAGAGATGGTCGACCGTCTAAAAGCGGCACTAGATGCCAAAACCGATCCTGACTTTGTAGTAATGGCGCGTACAGATGCCTTGTCTGTAGAAGGTCTTGATGCTGCTGTTGAACGTGCTGTTGCATTCCAAGAAGCTGGCGCAGATATGATTTTTGCTGAAGCGTTAACCGATATCGAGATGTACCGTAAGTTTACCGATGTACTAGACATTCCTGTGCTAGCAAATATGACTGAGTTTGGTCAGACTGATTTATATACTACTGATCAGCTGCATGGCGTTGGAGTCGATATGGTGCTGTATCCGCTATCAGCCTTCCGTGCGATGAACAAAGCGGCATTAAACGTCTATCAGCATTTACTGAACGACGGTACACAAGACAAAGTTGTCGATACCATGCAAACTCGTATGGAATTGTATGATTTCTTGAATTATCATGAATTTGAGCAAACGCTAGACAAGCTATTCGCTGATAACAAATAGTTAATGATTAGTAGCTAGTTGCTAGTTAGTTTAATTAGTGATCTTAATTATCACCTAGCAACGCCAAAAGATACATTGCTACTGCTGTTATCTTTACGACACTCATCTTCACTTACCTTTAGGTTATTTATGTCATTTTTTACCCCTAGTTCTATCGTTAAATCTTCAATTTTTAGCTGCACGCTCGCTGCGTTGTTGCTTACGACGGGCTGTGATAAAACACCAGAAACTGCTGACGACACGACTAGCGATGCAAGCACTGCTGAAGTCGTTGCTACAGATAAGGCTGCTGCACCCGCCACTCAAGACGACCTAGTAATGACAACAATTACGCTAGACACTGTCAACAAGCTATTATTTGCACCGATTATCAATAGCGGTACACTCAGTGCAGAGCAAGTAAGCTGCCTTGAGTCGCGCGATGAAGACTTAGGTAAAGTAGAAGTCGACAGCTTCTATAAGAATCAGTTTACCGATGCAGAGCTGCAAGAGTTGGATGACTTTTATACGTCAGAGGTGGGGAAAAAGTTGATTGCTTTTGGCAATGAGCAATTGCTCGTCATGAATGGCGAAGAAATTGCAACGCCAATGGCTGAACCTACTCCAGAAGAGATGACGGAAATTCAAACATTCAGGGAATCACCGCTTGGCGTTAAGTATATGAAGATTAATAATGCAGAAGGCGAAGGCAGCGCAATGGAAGTGCTAAACGTGCCTATCGAAGCCGAATTTAAGCGTTGCAATGTCGATTTAGGTGGCCCACAGCCTGAACAGCCTGCGTAATGCTCAACTGGCGCTATAGTCAGTTATTAACCAATAAATTCATTATCGGAAACACCGTTTTTTACCCAAAAAAGCTACCCACAAAAGGAATTTAATCATGGCAGCACAGAAAGAACTTTCAGGCGCAGGTTTACGTGGTCAAGTCGCTGGCAAGACGGCACTATCTACTGTTGGTAAGTCAGGCTCAGGTCTGACCTATCGCGGTTACGACGTGTCAGAACTGGCAGACAAATGCATCTTTGAAGAAGTGGCCTACTTGCTACTGTACGGCAACCTGCCAAATCAGAGCCAACTTGATGCTTATCAAACCAAACTAAAAGGCTTACGTGGTCTGCCACAAGCACTAAAAGACGTATTAGAGCGTATCCCAGCGACTGCACATCCAATGGATGTATTGCGTACTGGTTGCTCTATGCTTGGTAACCTTGAGACCGAGACTGACTTTGCAGAAGAAAACGATCAAACCGATCGCATGCTTGCTGTTTTCCCATCGATTATCAACTACTGGTATCGCTTTACGCATGATAACGTGCGTATCGAAACCGAAACGGATGATGAAACCATCGGCGGTCATTTCTTGCATCTGCTAAAAGGTGAGAAACCAAACGAGCTACACACGAAAGTGATGAACGTGTCTCTTATCTTGTACGCAGAGCACGAGTTCAACGCTTCAACCTTTACCGCTCGCGTTTGTGCTTCTACTTTATCTGACATTCATTCTTGTATCACAGGCGCGATTGGCTCATTACGTGGTCACTTGCATGGCGGTGCGAACGAAGCCGCGATGGATATGATTGAAGGCTTTGGTTCAGCTGATGAAGCTGAGACAGAAATGATGGCTATGCTGGCACGCAAAGACAAAATCATGGGCTTTGGTCATGCGATCTATAGCGAGTCAGATCCACGTAATGTCGTGATTAAAGGTTGGGCTGAGAAGCTAGCTGCGGACGTTGGTGATGAAGTGTTATATCCAGTATCAGTACGCTGTGAAGAAGTCATGTGGCGTGAGAAGAAACTGTTCTGTAATGCTGATTTCTTCCATGCATCGGCCTATCACTTTATGGGCATCCCTACCAAGCTATTCACACCTATCTTTGTTTGCTCTCGCTTAACAGGCTGGGCATCTCATGTGTTTGAGCAACGTGCTAACAACCGTATCATTCGCCCAAGTGCCGAATATACTGGTGAAGAGTTACGTCCAGTACCAGATATGAGTGCGCGTTAATATCTCTTTTGGTTATCGGTCATGACATGATATGTCATGACCGATAACCTGTTTAGCTGCTAAATATATTTTTATATTTGGCGGCTAAAACCTCTTTTTCTTAATGACCTCAATATTATTTTTTTAGCAAAGTCTTTATTTATCGCTTTTTATCACTAAAAACGAGAAACACAACGATTTTGCTAAGAGAATATCTTTTATTAATTTTAATCTAAACCAGCCAACCGCTAAAGGTGACTTATGGACAATGCACTAGTACAACCAATGAATGAACCCTTTAAAAAGCCACTGCCCGATACTGATTTGTATTACTTTGATACCCGTGAGGCTGTCGAAAACATCGAAGCTGGTGCGTATGACAAACTACCATTCTGCTCAAAAGTATTGTGTGAAAACTTGGTTCGCCGTTGCCCACCAGAAGAGTTAACCAATGCACTAAAGCAGCATATCGAAGGCAAGCAAGACCTCGACTTTCCTTGGTACCCTGCCCGCGTGGTATGTCATGACATCTTAGGTCAGACCGCGTTTGTTGATTTGGCAGGCCTACGTGATGCCATCGCTGAACAAGGCGGCGATCCGTCAAAAGTAAATCCAATCGTGCCAACTCAGCTCATCGTTGACCACTCACTAGCCGTTGAGCACGCAGGCTTTGAAGTAGATGCATTTGAGAAGAACCGCGCGATTGAAGAGCGCCGTAATGATGACCGCTTTCACTTCATCAACTGGTGTCAGTACGCTTTTAATAATGTGAATGTCGTACCACCAGGTAATGGTATCATGCATCAGATTAACCTAGAGAAAATGTCACCCGTGGTACAAGTGGTAAAAAACAAAGCGGGTGAAGAAGTCGCTTTTGCCGATACCTTGGTTGGTACGGATAGCCACACGCCAATGGTTGATGCGTTGGGTGTTATCTCCATCGGCGTTGGCGGATTAGAAGCTGAAAGCGTCATGCTGGGCAATCCATCATATATGCGCCTCCCTGATTATGTGGGCGTCAAACTAACGGGCAAACTGCAAAAAGGCATTACGGGTACGGATCTGGTACTCGCGATGACTGAGTTTTTGCGTGATGCCGGCGTGGTGTCTACTTATATTGAATTCTTCGGTGACGGCGCGCGCCAATTAACCGTCGGTGACCGTGCCTCTATCTCCAACATGACACCAGAATATGGTGCCACCGCAGCGATGTTCTATATCGATGAGCAAACCATCGACTATCTACGCCTAACCGGTCGTTCTGAGGCTCAGATCAAATTGGTTGAGCAGTATGCCAAGCAAACTGGCCTATGGGCTGACGGCATGGAAAAAGCCGAATACGCACGCGTGCTTGAGTTTGATCTATCAGCAGTCGTACGTAATATGGCAGGCCCTTCTCGCCCGCATGCACGTGTATCAACCACAGATTTGGTTGCTAAAGGTATCGCTCATGGCGCTGATGAAAAGCTACCAGAACCAAAAGACGGCATGATGCCAGATGGTGCGGTTATTATTGCTGCCATTACTAGCTGTACCAATACCTCAAACCCACGCAATATGGTTGCTGCAGGCCTCGTCGCCCGTAATGCTAATGCCAAAGGATTGTTACGTAAGCCTTGGGTAAAATCATCATTAGCACCCGGCTCAAAAACGGTCAAAATGTATTTGGAAGAAGCTGGGTTGATGCCTGAGCTACAAGAGATCGGCTTTGACGTGGTTGGTTTTGCTTGTACGACATGTAATGGTATGAGTGGTGCACTGGACCCTGATATCGAAAAAGAAATCATCGATAATGATTTGTTCACTACAGCAGTACTGTCTGGTAACCGTAACTTTGACGGTCGTATCCATCCGTATGCCAAGCAAGCATTCTTGGCATCGCCGCCACTGGTTATCGCTTACGCCATCGCTGGTAACATTCGCTTTGATATCGAAAAAGACTCATTGGGCAAAGATCAACAAGGCAATGATGTCTATCTAAAAGACATTTGGTTTGATGATGATGAGGTTGACGCCATTGTTGCCAAAGCAGTTAAACCTGAGCAGTTCAATGCCGTTTATATCCCTATGTTTGATGAAGCCAAAAAAGATACCGGTAAAGCTTTAAGCCCACTGTATGACTGGCGTGAAATGACGACCTATATCCGCCGCCCACCGTACTGGGAAGGCAAAATGGCGAAAAAGAATACGCTAACAGGTTTACGTCCGTTGGCAGTGTTGGGTGATAACATCACAACTGACCATATGTCGCCATCAAATGCAATCTTGGGTGAATCAGCTGCTGGTGAGTATTTAGATACCATGGGCTTGCCTGCCGAGGACTACAACTCATACGCCACCCATCGCGGTGACCATTTAACCGCACAACGTGCCACCTTTGCCAACCCTAAACTATTGAACGAAATGGTACGCGATGAAGATGGTGAGGTAATCCAAGGCTCACTGGCGCGTGTTGAGCCAGAAGGTCAAGTCATGCGTATGTGGGAAGCGATTGAGACCTACATGAACCGTGAGCAGCCACTTATCATTATCGCAGGTGATGGTTATGGTCAAGGCTCTAGCCGTGATTGGGCTGCCAAAGGTGTGCGTCTAGCAGGCGTAGAAGTAGTCGTTGCAGAAGATTTTGAGCGTATTCATCGTCAAAACTTAGTCGGTATGGGTGCATTACCACTACAGTTCGAGCAAGGTGTTACCCGTGAGACCTTGAACATTGACGGTACCGAAGTGTTTGATGTGACTGGTGATGTCTCTGCTGGCGGGTTGATGACTCTAGTGATCCAACGTGCTGATGGTAGCACCACTGAAACCCCTATTATCTGCCGACTTGATACTGCTGATGAAGTAAAAATGTATAACGCAGGCGGTATGCTGCAACGTTTTGCCAAAGAGTTTATCGAGGGTACGTTGGATATTGTTTAAGATTATCATGTAGGTTTTTAGCATGATAAACAAAAAAGTATAAAAGTCGCCGATGTTGTATAACCTGTTTATATGACATCGGCTTTTATTTCTTTTGCGTTCTATACATTGGTTTTTCTAACTTATACCTAAGTATTAGATAACAGCTAAATGTTGAGTTTACTTAACCAATGGCGTAATATGTACTTTATATTGTACAAGTTATAAAGTACATCATGAAAGGAGTAAGCCATGAGAGTCGTTAGTTTTTCAGAAGCCAGAAAGCACCTAAAGTCCGTTCTAGATACGGTGAATGATGATGCCAACGCCACTATCGTGACCCGCCGTGACGCTGATGATGCAGTAGTTATGTCGCTTGATTATTACAACAGCCTGATGGAAACTGTCTATCTATTAAAATCTCCTGCCAATGCGGCACACTTAGCGGAATCTATTGCCCAATATCAAGCTGGCAAGACCGTTACGCGTGAGCTAATTGATTTAGCAGCAGGTAATGAGCATACGGATAGCGACATTGAGAATGCTTGAACTCAAAGATTTTAATCAATCCAAAAGGTCTGATAATGAGTGAACAACTAGCATGGACAGATGCTGCGTGGAAGGACTATCTGTATTGGCAAACACAAGACAAAAAAACTCTCAAACGTATTAATAAGCTCATCACCGAATGTAAGCGTAATCCGTTTGAAGGTATTGGTAAACCTGAACCCCTAAAAGAAAACCTATCTGGATTTTGGTCAAGACGCATCGATGATGCCAATCGGTTGGTATATGCCGTTGATGATAACTATCTGACGATTATCTCTTGTCGCTATCATTATTAACGAACGTTCTTAGTCATGCATGTTTACTTGCTGATGGCATCATACCTAATCTTATAACAATATAAAAAGGACTTAATACAGTGGCCCAAACCAATTCTAAATCAACACCCTCTTTTGCCCCGCAACTATCCGTTCCTGCTACCTATATGCGCGGTGGCACCTCAAAAGGCACGTTTTTTAAACTATCGGATCTACCAGAGCGTTGCCAAGTCGCAGGCCAAGCGCGCGATAACTTCTTATTACGTGTCATCGGTAGTCCAGATCCTTACGGCAAACAAATCGATGGCTTAGGTAATGGTAGCTCTAGCACCTCAAAAACGGTTATTTTATCGAACTCTGACAAATCAGATCACGATGTGAATTACCTGTTTGGGCAAGTCAATATTGCCAAACCTATGATTGACTGGGCAGGAAACTGTGGCAATTTAACCGCAGCGGTTGGTGCCTGTGCCATTAATATGGGACTGGTTGACGCTGATAAGATCAATAACAGCATCAATGACAATGCAGATAGCGGTATTTGTGAAGTGCGTATCTGGCAAGAGAATATTGGAAAAACCATCATTGCGCATGTGCCTGTCTATTTGGATGAGAAAAACAAGGTACAAGTTCAAGAAACAGGCGACTTTGAATTAGATGGTGTAACCTTCCCTGCTGCTGAAGTTAAAATTGAATTTATTGATCCTGTCGATGCCACTAGCGATATGTTCCCTACTAGCAACTTGGTCGATGACTTCGATGTATCTGGTTGTGGCTTAACTACCGACAGCGTCAAAGCCACTTTTATCAGCGCAGGCATCCCAACTATCTTTCTGAAAGCAGTAGATTTAGGCTTTACGGGTACTGAGTTGCAAGGCAATATCAACAGCGACGGTGAGCTACTTGCCAAGCTTGAGACTATCCGCGCTAAAGGCGGCGTTGCGATGGGCTTGTTTAAAGATGTGAGCGAGGCGCAGACCAGCCAACATATTCCTAAAGTCGCTTGGGTAGGCGCAGCACAGAGCTATACCGCCTCTAGTGGCAAATCGGTTGATGCTGGCGAGATTGATTTGGTGGTACGTGCTATGAGCATGGGGCAATTGCATCATGCCATGATGGGTACAGCTGCCGTCGCCATTGCAGCAGCGGCAACCACACAAGGAACCTTGGTAAATGAGGCCGCTGGTGGTCAGAAGTTCGATGAAGTACGTTTTGGTCACCCATCCGGTACGTTGCTGGTCGGTGGAAAAACAGAGCAAGTCGATGGCCGCTGGCAAGCCAAGAAAGTATCAATGAGTCGCTCAGCTCGCCGTATAATGGTTGGTGAGGTTTTTGTGCCAGCTGATGCATTTTAGATCGATGAGAACGGGTTACCAATCATGATATCGCATATCTAAAATGGATGAACCACTCTATTTCTCCGATAATTCTGATAATATGCTATATATTCTGAGATTTTAATGTCTAAAGGTATAGCATCATGAGTGATCTAGATTTTGAGCAAAAAATCAGCCCTTTTTTTTTGGGTAGAGCATAAAGATAGCGCGTCTGTATGTTTGAGTGACGTCGGCTCTTATAAGGCGGATATATTCGCCACACGTGCAGATGAGGGGTTTGAAGGCAACGGTTATGACTGGGGAAGTTTAGCAGCTGTATTTTTGCAAGAACAGCATCCTGAATGGGAAAATCTAGTAAATTTTGATCCAGAGGGTAGCATGTTTGTGGCTTATTCTTCAGATAAAAAGGTCTTAAGCGCTTTCATTTTAGCTTTTAAGCAAGCGTGTGAAGATGACAAACTGATATCTGACTTATTTTTGCGAGCTGAGCTAGATTAAAAATTCACCCTAAACGTTAGGTTTGTTTTTCGATATGCCAACACCACCGCGCCGTGTACCACTTAATAACAAGCCGCCCACCAATAAAGTAGAACGGGGCGCTTTGCTGTGGTCTATCCTTAAAAAGTTGGCTGTGTTTGCTGCACCTTACAAAGCATTAATCTTACTGACCTTAGTACTGACTGTGCTCGGCTCTTTTACCGCGCAGGTCAATGCTTTTGTTTTGCGTTATACCGTAGATACCTTAACCGATATCGCTACCCTTGCTGACCCTTGGGCAGCTGGTGTACGTATGCTGAGTATTATTAGCGCCGTGCTACTCATAAAAGAGCTACTGTCCATTTTTATCTCGTTTGGGCAGCGCTATTTTGGTGAAAGAATCCGCATCAATCTATCAAGGGATTTGTCTCAAAAGGTGGTCGAGAGGATATTGACCTATCGCATGTCGTTTTATACCAGTAGCAATAACGACAGTGGCAAACTACAAACCCGTATCGATCTAGGCGTAAGTAGTCTCACCACTTTGGTACAAAACTTTTTTATTGATATGCTGCCGCTATTTGCCAGTGCCATTGTGTCACTTGTTATCATGTTTTCGACCAATTTTTGGGTAGGTATGGTCGGGCTTATTATTGTGCCCATTTATTTCTTTATTAGTCAAAAACAAGCCAATCGTTTACAAGGATTTCGTCGACAAATGCGCGGCTATCGCGAAGCCAAAAGCGGCTTGGTCATCTCCTTAATTAATGCCATCAGCGTGGTCAAATCTTTTGTACGTGAGCCAATCGAAGCCCAAAAGCATTTAGTTATCCAAAAAGACATGACTGACAATCAGCTACGTATTCGTAGCATTGCCTTTATTTATGATGCCATCAAAACTTTTATCGAACAGATTGGCGTGGTGGTTATTATTTTACTTACCGCGTATTTTGTCTTAAAAGGTGAGATGACCATCGGTATGATTTTGTTTCATGTCATGTTGTTTCAAAATGTCGCCGCCCCTATCCGTCAGCTGCATCGTATTTATGACCAAATCAATAATGCCTTAACTTATGCAGAAGGCTTCTTCGATATTTTAGAAGATGACAGCCAAATTGAAACCCTTGGCGGTTTACAAAGTGATAAATTGCAAGGTCATATCGAACTTAAAAACGTCGATTTTACCTATCCTAACGGCACAAAGGCCCTAACCGATGTCAGCTTCGCCATAAAACACAACCGTATTACTGCACTAGTGGGCCTGAGTGGCGCAGGTAAAAGCACTATTATCAACTTGCTGGTAAAGTTTTATGCGCCAGACGCGGGCAGTATTTGCTTAGATGGACATGATTTAGACGACTATGATACGCAGGCATTGCGCCAAAAAATTGGGCTTGTATTGCAAAGTAACCATATTTTTTCAGGTACGATTGGGGAAAATATTCGTTATGGTGACATGAGTGCGAGCGATGAAGACATTGTAGCTGCTGCCAAAAAAGCCTCTATTCATGAGCAAGTCATTCAGCTACCACAGGGTTATGAGAGCGAAGCAAAATCATTATCTGGTGGTCAGCAGCAACGTATTGCGCTGGCAAGAATGTTTTTAAAGGATCCACCCATCGTATTTTTGGATGAGCCCACGGCCAGCCTTGATGCAATTGCCAGTCAGCAAGTCAAAAAAAGCTTGGATTTGATTAAAGAAGATCGAACCGTGATTATCGTATCGCACAATATTGCGCAAATCATTGATGCCGATGATTTGGTGGTGATAGAAAATGGCCGAGTGGTAGAGACAGGCACGCATGAAGAACTGTATAAAAAACGTGGTAAGTATTTTGAGATTTTTAGCGCCATGTCTGATAGCTTGAACTTGGATAAAATCAGTCAAACCCTACATGGTTAGGAATGGTTAATACGTACTTAAATCGTTATAATGCGCATTACTTGAACCGTTCCGATGTTTAATCGCCATTTAATATTGTACTTAACCTCAATAATCAATTTGTTAAAAGCTGCTTAATTATGACCTGTACCTTTTCTATTAAAACGTTCGATGAGTTAACCTCCGTTGATCTATATCATATTTTAAAAGCCCGCTCGCAAGTGTTTGTGGTCGAACAAAACTGTGCTTATCAAGATATGGATGAGCTGGATTTTGATTGCCTGCATTTGATTGCGCATCAGAACGAGGCGTTGGTGGCGTATTGTCGCATTATCCCGCCTGAATTTAATAAGTTACGGTCTAACTTATCATCATCCGATGCGACGACCAAAGTAAGCGATGCCTCTATGTCCTCTATTGGCAGAGTGCTGGTATTAGCCGCCCATCGAGGGGAGGGTTTGGCACGAGATATGATGAATCATGCCATTGCGCATTGCCGTAAAAAATACGGTAAAAAACGCCCTATCATCATCTCTGCACAAGCTTACTTAATTAGCTTCTACGAATCTCTAGGGTTTGTACCAGAGGGTGAGCATTATCTCGAAGACAATATCGAACATGTAAAAATGGTTCTGCACGTTGTCAAAAAAGTCAAAGTAAAAAAGGAAAGTACAGGTGCGTCCTCTACGACGAGTAAAGTACTAAGCTTTTTACTGTTGATTATGGCGGCTTTATTTGTTCTAGGCTTGTTGTATTTGATGACCTAAATCAATATTGATGCTCTTAACTCTCAATATATAGATCATCAATACTGTGAAAACATTGTTAAGACTACCAAGGTATGGACTCTCCAGCCCAATCTACAAAGCTGCCTGATTGAGTAGTGGTCATATTACTCAATACTTCTAGCAAGCACTCTGCACTATAGGCTGGCGAGAATAAATGTCCGTCAGCCACATTACTCTGAAAAGGTGCTGAGAGTTGCGTGTTGACCGTTCCTGGCTGCATGACCACCACACATACGTCTTTAAGCGACCTTCCCCATTCGATACTCAGATTTTTCATCCCCATATTGAGTGCCGCTTTGCTCATACGATAGCTATACCAACCACCCAATTGATTGTCACTGATACTACCCACTCGCGCCGATATCGTCGCAAAAATTGCGGGCGTGTCATTGCTACGTGTGGCTTTTGCCAGTAGTGGTTTGAAGTGCTTGGCAATAAGTAAACTGGCTAGGGCATTCACTTGCATATTCTGTAAGAAAAACTCAGTCTCCATCTGACGTAGGGCTTTTTCGGGTTGCTGCGTGTCAGTATGCAATAATCCCGCACAGTTAATGACCCAATCGATATGATTTGTCTGCTGCTTCATGATGTCAGCCGCTTGCTCGATACTGCTCTCATCGCAGACATCCATCGATATCCAATGTAAGTTGGGTGCTTCGAAATCAGGTATATTCTTATGGTGAGTAGCAAAGACAAGCGTGTCCTGTATTGTACTGGCGGTCAGCTGCTCTATCATGGCTTTACCAATGCCACCTGTACCACCGATGATTAGATAGGTTTTATTATTCATGACGATTCCTTTTTTGGATTATTTTTGACTGAGCTTTTATAAACTTTATCGTTCTTGTTGTCGTATATACGGTTCATTTTGGCGTACTTTTATGGTCTTTACCATGATGGAAATGTTTAAAGGGTGGGTAGTTACGAATGAAGCCCGCCAACTATAAGTCCCTTATGGATTCCATTTTTCTAAAAATAAAATCGTTGATATAGAGGCTATCGTTATTATATATACGCTACAATAATCAATTATGACCATTCTAAATCAACGCTTTTATACGGATGTTATCGCATTATGCTATCACCCCAAGATCAATTGACTGAGTTGGTACGCACGCTTGAGACACAGCAGCATGTGTTTGCCACTGACCCGCTACTCATCACAGAAAAACTGCAAGGCGAAGATGGCAAACCCATCCAAAAGCTGCATCGCCGAGCCTCACGTATCGATAGTAACGGTGCGTTGGCACAAGTTTTGGGTAAAATTGACGGCCGTATCAAAGGCATCATGATCGTGATGAGCGTGGTGTGGTGTATTTCAGGATTTTTAGGGCTGTTTACGCTATTACAGGCCAATGTGGTTAACTTCTTTTATGTGTTGGTTTGTCTATTAGGGTTTCATACTATTATGCTCTTGGGCTGGTTGGCCATGACGCTGATTAATCAAGGCAAGCAATCTTCTAATTGGTTTGCCAGTTTTGTCAGTCCCAGTTACCTCATACGTGGCAAAGATGATGTGACTAAGGCAGCGGTTAACTTGTACGAACGTCAATTGCAGCATAGTGGTATGCGATGGTATCTCGGTCGATTTAGCCATCAATTGTGGCTCGCGACGTTGACCGGCATGCTACTGGCGATTGTATTTTTGTTGGTTGTGCGCCAGTACAGCTTTAGTTGGGAGTCGACCTTACTGTCTGATCAGGCGCTTATTACTTTGACTCAGGTATTAGGCTGGCTACCTAGTATGGTGGGATTTGGGGTGCCGGACAGTACCGCTATCGCACAGAGCAGATTGGTGACAGATGCCATGCCATTATCTGTCGCACGGCAATGGGCAGGGTTATTGGTTGGTAGCTTGCTGATGTATGGCATCGTACCAC
Source organism: Psychrobacter sp. NZS113 (assembly GCF_015864825.1). GTDB lineage: Bacteria > Pseudomonadota > Gammaproteobacteria > Pseudomonadales > Moraxellaceae > Psychrobacter. The sequence continues at coordinate 178,337 of NZ_JADYWL010000002.1, read as the reverse complement.
GAGCGATTGCTTGGGCGTTTTGTGCTTTGATGTTCCGTTGTAAAAAAATGCGTTTGGACATAAAACTGCCCTATTATCAAAAGATTTTGAATTTTTGGCAACGTCATGTGGTAGACGCCGATGATTTTAACGAAGCACCTGCCCCTGTCGCACCAAAAGCAACCGTGAGTGCTGGCAAGAAACTGGTTGCGCTACTTGAATACCCAACCGAGCAAGATAATTGGTGGCAATCAGGTCTTGATAACACACTTGCAGGCGATGTGGAAAATTTTGGCATATTAGATGATCGTGACGATATGGCACGGTTAAAGACGTATTTAGACAGTCACCCAGTACAAGTTGTACTGGGTATTCATAATAAAGCGCTGCCTGACCGTGGTACATTGCGTAAGCTTGATCAGATTGCCAGTCATGCAACAGAGGGGCTGATTGTAAAACTGCTTCGTGATACTCGCCCGACTGCCAATCACGTGAATAATGAGACTTCAAACATTGCAAATGCTTCGGCATCACAACAAGTGGAAAACCAAGGCGTTCGCTATCAGCAGTGGCAGACAGCGCTTTCTGCTCGAAAAATCGGTTTGGTGAATGCTGAGGGTTAGAGAAAGGTATTTCAAAGCTCGTCGGTAGGCTAAGGATAACTCATAATGGAAAGGAGTCCAGTATGACAGCAGCAGATAACGACCTGATGATGCTAAGTCAATATGGTCAGATATTGGATGGTTATAAAGAGGCGCTGAATCAAACGATTTTGACCATTTCTCCTGAGTCATGGCACCCAATGCTAACAAGTATTTTGCCTGCGCACTGGCAAGAGTGGCTATTACCGCTGGCAGGTGGACCGTTTTTCTTATTATTCCTAGCAGAGTGGTTTTATCAATCTAAGCGCGGTAATGGTCAAAGTTTTAGTTGGAGACGTGCAATGACCAACTTTAGCTTGGGTGGCTCTTACTTGGGTTTTGAGCTGGTGGTACAAGCCCTTATCGTCGTACCCATCTGTTTATGGTTATATCAATATCGATTGTTTACCATTGAGGTCACTTGGCTGACGGCTATTCCTATATTTATCGCGGTTGAGTTTAGCTATTATTGGTTCCATCGTGCCTCGCACCGGATGAATTGGTTTTGGTCTGCCCATGTATTGCATCATTCTGATGATAATATGAACCTATCCACTGCGATGCGCCAAAGTTTACTGTACTCAGTCACAGGTTGGTGGTTATTCTTTGTGCCGTTGATGCTACTTGGTGTACATCCAGTATGGGTATTTTTCTTTTACGCACTTGATCTTATTTATCAGTTTTTTATCCATACGGAAACCGTTGGCAAATTTCCGAAATGGGTTGAGTATATTTTTGATACTCCATCCAATCACCGTGCCCATCATGGTACCAACGATGAATACATTGACCAAAACTACGGCGGCGTGCTTATCATCTTTGATCGCTGGTTTGGTACTTATGTAGAAGAAGATACCATCAATAACCCAGTTCAATACGGTGCAGTTGGTGAAGCCAGTCACGATAATATTATTGGTTTAATCTTTGGAGTGTTTTATCGTATGTGGCAGCGTGTCTTTCGTGCCAAAGGATTTAAGCAGAAGTTAAAAGTATTATTCAGACCACCCAGTGCCGCATAACGCTTTTGAATATTCATCATTAATATAAGATTCTATTATGAATAACGACCACGACAATTATGATAATAATAAAAACAATGACAAACCAGTTGGGCTCTTTGCGGATAAAGGGTATGCAGTAGCGCCTGATGCTGTTACTACTGATGCCACGATGACTAAGAAAACGGTAGCCAGTGGTGAAGCGCTCAAACTGGCGGTCGTTGGTCATACCAATACCGGTAAGACCTCTATTTTGCGTACCTTGTTACGTGACGTTTATTTTGGTGAAGTTAAAAACGAGGCTGCCACCACACGGCATGTCGAGCAGGCGCAACTGACAGATAGCCAAACTGGCGAAGTGCTAGTCGCACTATATGATACCCCTGGTCTAGAAGATGCCTCAGGATTGATGGATTGGTTAGAAGATAATACGGCCAGTCGGCGTGATGGTATTGAACGATTGCAGCAATTCTTAGCGTCGGATATTGCTCAAGGTGTAGACCATTCAGACAACTATGACTATAGCCAAGAAGCCAAAGTGATTCGGCAACTGCTGGCAAGCGATATGGCCATCTATGTCGTTGATGCGCGTGAGCCAGTGTTGGGTAAGTATAAAGATGAGCTGGCTATTTTATCTTGGGTTGCTATCCCTGTGATGCCTGTCTTTAATTTCACGGACAGTCAAGATGCCAATATCGACGAATGGCAGACGATGCTGGCAAGACGAAACTTGCATATATCCACGCGTTTTGATTCGGTTGCTTTTGAGTTCGAAGATGAAATGCGCTTATGGAAAAACCTAGCCACCATGCTTACCCACTCTGAGATGCTTGAGCAGCTGATGCAGCGTCGGACGGAAAATTGGGCAAAATTGAGTGATGAAGCAAATATTATCATTGCTGACTTTCTGATCAATGTCACCGCTTTCGTTCGTGAGATTAATGACAGCGACGATCCTATGCCAGTGTTGGCACAAATGCAGGAAGCTGTTCGCCAAAGCGAGCGTGCTATGCAGCATAATTTGCTTAATTTATATAAGTTTTATGACAATGCAGTTGCTGCAACGCCCCTTGAATTACAAGCATACCAGCAAGACCCATTTGACCCTGAGCTGTTAAAGAGCTACGGCATACGCACGACCTCTGGGGCAGCAGCCGGCGCACTATTAGGCTTAGGTGTTGATGCAGCAGCACTAGGCACCACATTGGGGTTGGGTGCAGCGATTGGTGGTATTGCAGGAGGGTTATTATCTAACACCAGTAGTATTGCTGATAGGATCTCAGGGGTAAAACGCTTATACATTGATCCTGCTACGTTGACACTATTAGCCACTCGCTCGATAGATTTACTCACGGCACTACGTCATCGTGGACATGCTGCAACAGATGCGACCCAGCTGATATATAAAGGCGCAAAAAATAACGTTGAATCAGAACAAAATGAAGACGACAACTTAGTGACGCCATGGCCAACGCATAAATTACCAAGTGAGTTAAAAAAAGCACGTGGCAAGCCGCAATGGTCATCACTTAGTAGTGGAAAATCTGAACAAGCTCAGTTGTTACGGGCAGATATGGCGTGGTCGCTTTCAGCTAAATTGCAGTCGTATAATAATGACTAGCCAAACTGATCATAATTACACACTTGGCAAATAAAAGAACTGTCAGTGTTATTCTCGAATATTTATAGTACTGGTCGCAATAAAGCACTGAGTGCATCAGTACCACGTACATCAGTTTGCTGCAGATAAATCGGATATAGCGGATACTTGGTAAAGCTTTGTTCTATATCCTGCACGAGTTGCTGCTGCCTATCTGCTCGACGCTGCCAAAAATCATCAGACTGAGTCGGTGCTATCAGCTGATTGATGACTATTGCTGCTGGCGTGAGCTTACTTTCTTCTAACTGTTTGATGGCGCGTCTGGTCTCAGCCAATGGCAATACGTCGGCAGTCATGACCAACACAATCGCTGTTTGTGCACGGTCATGAAGTAGTATTCCTGCCTGACGAAACAGCTGCTTGCGTTTTTCTAACACAGATACAGCTTGCTCCCAACGGTCGGATTTTTTTGCTGCAAATGGATTTGCCACATCATTTTTATCATTTTTTTGATTGTGACTGTCCAAATGATTTGCCACCGAGCGCAATTTAGACTGTCGGCGCTGCTGTGCAAGCAGTCCGTCCGTCCACGCACCCATCATCTCTGGTAGCACCAGTAACCGCAGAGTATGCCCTGTTGGTGCCGTATCAAAAATAATGTGATCATAATTTGCATCTGCAGCGTTCACTAAATGTTGGCACATAGACTCAAGCATCGCCGCTTCTTGTGCACCTGGTGCTGATTTTGACAGTTTTAGGTGTTCTCGAATCTTGGGCATCATATCTGGATTGGCATAGGCTGTAATGGTGCGCTCAACTTGTGCAAAATGCTCATCAACGATAGTGTCAGGGTTTAGCTCAATCGCATCTAGATAAGGTGATATCGCTGTTTTTTCGTTCTTCAGTCGAACATTTAATACATCGCCTAAACTGTGTGCTGGATCGGTTGAGACAATTAAGGTCTTTTTCTGTTGGCTGGCATAGTAACTGGCAAGTGCAGCGGCAGTCGTAGTCTTTCCCACACCGCCTTTTCCACCGATAAATATAATCGGTTGTGTTACTAGTTGCTCTACCAATGCCTGTAAAGAATGTAATGCCATGCTTATCTCTCTTTTTTAATCAATATATAGTCGGTGAAATACTAAACCGCTATGGCGTTATCCTCCTTAGATGTACTACTTGTACAATCTGCAGTCGGCTGCCTTGTACCCATTTTAGAGTTCTTTGACTATAGCTGCTATTAGCAACATCCAACGTGGTCAAAGGGACATCTATCCATGCCCATTCTAGTATGCCATTCGTGGAAATTTTCTAAAAATAAAGGCTGCAACTCTAGCGTATAAAAGCTGGCAGGATTATCAATACCTAAACTCTCAGCAAACATGAGTAGCATAAAAAAATCTTCTTCATCACGTGCTGCACGTGCCATCGTCTGACGGTATGGTGCATGATAAAACTCATTTAGCCCAGCAGTAAACCGTTTCCACCATGGCTGAATATCTGGCATATCGTTCGATATGGTATCGCTTGGTTTAGCATTATTTGACATATTGGTATCGTCCATAACTTTTCATCTCCTACGTCTTGTTATCTATCATGCCTATTTGATACAAAAAACGCCAGCAATGGCTGCTAGCGTTTTTTATTTTTTACAATATATGTACTGGCCTATTAATTAAATACTCGATGGCACTTAAATGATTGACACTTATTAGGTATCAGATATTAGGCATCATCTTCGATTTTGCCTTTACCTTTATGTAACGACCATTCTTTGCGCAATACAGATAGACTCTCAAACGTGACTAGAATAGTCGCTATCAAAATGATGATGTCCATAATGATAAGCAGCCAATTTCCATCCGTGAAAAAAGTTTTAAGCTGAATCAATAGTGCGAATACGGTCATGACCAATAGGAACGACAACGGCGCTAAGGTAAACCAGACAGGTTTGCCTTTACGTAACAAGATAACCGTTACGATCATTAAGGTTAAGGCAGCCATTAACTGATTGGTTGTACCAAATAGTGGCCAGATAACCATACCACCAGCACCATCAATACCACCAGCACCAAATGCTAATAATAGACAAGTTCCGACTGCGAGCAATGTTGCGACAATACTTTTACTAAGTACAGGCAATTTATAAATCTCACCAAATTCTTGGAAGATATAACGTTGCAGACGTACACCAGTATCCATCGTAGTACCTGCAAACAATGCAGCCATTACCGTAAGCATGGTCTGTGATAGCACCATATCAATACCAACACCAGCATTCAAGATGGTTGCACCACCATCAATAAAGGCACCAATCGAACCGTCGCCGAATTTTTGGTAAACTGCTTCCCAATCACCAAGCGTAGCAAAACCTGCGGTTGCGGCCAAAACGGCACCCAGTGCGAGCATACCTTCACCCAATGCACCGAAGTAACCAACGAAACGGACGTCTCCTTCTTTATCAATCTGCTTAGAAGTCGTACCTGTCGCGACCAAACCATGGAACCCTGAAATAGCACCACAAGCAATCGTGACAAACAACAACGGCATCAGTGAAGGTGTGTCCATTGGTAATGATGTATTAATAGCTGGCGCGACAATATCAGGCGTCGCGATAAAAATCGCAGCGTATAATAAAATCAAACCGACAAATAACTGTAAACCATTAATATAATCACGTGGTTGTAATAGCATCCATACAGGCAATAGCGAAGCAACCGCTGCATAGGCAAATAAAATAAGAATCCATACTGCATTATCAGGCAACCCGAAAATAGTCTCAGGCAATACAATAGGGAACATAGGGCCAAGATAGATAAGTCCGTATAACGCACTTACTCCGATAATTGATACCCAAACCAAATTCATATTGTAGCGATAAATACACTGGCCAATTATAAAGGCAACGACTAAAGCGCCCCAAACTGGCAAGACAGCAGATGGAGTCTTGATCATCATGTTAGCGATAGCAACGCCAAATACAGCATTGACCATCAGCAATAACAAGAAGATGACGATCATCATCAGACTGCGCACACGGGTACCCATAACGGTACCAGCGATAGAACCAATTGACTGGCCTCTATTACGCATACTTGCCCAAATAGCCGACATATCATGTACGCCCGCCATAAAAATTGTGCCGAACACAATCCAAATGATGGCAGGCAACCAACCCCATATTACAGCGATAGCAGGACCAATAATCGGTGCTGCCCCTGCGACTGAGGTAAAATGATGTCCCCACAATACATATTTATTGGTGGGGACATAATCTATACCATCTTTCATAGTATGAGCTGGCGTGGGACGACTGTCGTCCAGTGCTAGAATTTTTGTAGCGATAAACTTTGAATAAAACACGTAACCGCAGAGCATGGCGGCGACGCCAAATAGTAGTACAATAGCACTATTCATCTTATCTCTCCCTAGACAAGTGGCAGATAGCCTTATGAGTTCAAGCTTTTTAAATCAAAATATTTAAAATATGATAAATTAGTGTGCCGCGAGCGGCCCACCCCGTTGTAGCAGAATAATAGCGATATTTTAATATGATTACTAGCTAAAAAACCTAGACTATACAATTATCAAAAGTCACTAAATGAGATGTATTGTGATAAATTTTAAGTAAATACTCGGTACAGGTTTAAACAAGTGTCCTGTAAAAACAGCACTTATTTAACGATAAATATAACATTAGCCAATCATCAAAACAGCGAATAAAGGAAGCATCATGGCGCACTATTTTGGGTTCATACCTTCAGATAAACTAAAAGCTATAATCGTTGACGCTGAACAAGTAATTGCGTCCAATGAGGCCGTAGACTACTATCCTTATCGTGATGCACTCACCCATCAAACGGCACGTGATTTGATCGACAATCTATTGGTCGGGCTGGTTGAGATTACACCAAACCCTGAACGCAAAGCCTCTATGCAGAAGATAGTTGTTACCGTTGAAAAAACGGCAGACACACTGCTTAATATCTTACTCGGTAAAGAGAATAACGAAGAAGTACTCCCTAGCTTTCATTTTTTGAGAGATAGAGCAACTTTTATTGATAATGATGGGATAACACGAGTAGGTTTTAAGTTATCTGAGGTAGATGGCCAAATTATTAATAAAGGTTTTTCTGCCATCACCCCTGATCATGTAGATGTAAAAGCGTTTAAAACAGCACTTGAAACAATGAATAACCAAACATTGACGCATTTCATTAGTAACTATGCTGAAACTTTAAAGTTGGGGATGATTAAACGCAAATCAGTACCAGTCGCTAAAGCTGCCATTGATAAAGGTATGAGTATGGCACTGAATAAGCTATTGCCTGACCTACCTGATAGCTCATTAAATCGTTTAGCGAACTACTATCGCCCTTTTATCGTAGAAAAACCAGAATAAGACCTAGTATTAGATTAAATTTGCCCCAAAAGTCATATGCTATTGGGAAATTTCACTAAAATTTGCTAAAATAAGCGGCACTTTTTACCGAAGGCGCATCCGATGACCCAAATCAGTAACCAAGAAATCGAAAAAACATTACGCAACTCAGAGTGCCTTATCAGCAGTATCGAAGTTGCTGCTGCTTACGAACGTCTTGCTGCTCAACTTAACCTGCATTATGCTGGTCTAAACCCAATCGTCATGGTCGTTATGAATGGCGGACTTATCCCAGCGGGCCAGTTATTGACTCACCTAACCTTCTACCATCGCATGCATTATATCCATGCGACACGTTATCGCGATAACGAAGGTACCAATGAGTTAGATTGGAAATACAAACCTGATGTTAGCATCGAGGGTGAGCACGTATTACTGATTGATGATATTTTTGACGAAGGTATTACCTTAAAAACAGTCGTCGAAGAATTAAGCAAAGAAAAGCCTTTATCACTGGAATCATGTGTTTTGCTCAACAAAGAACACGATCGTAAAGTAGAAGGGTTTGACGTTGATTTTGTTGGCATCAATGTCGCTGACCGTTACGTCTATGGCTGTGGTATGGATTTCCACGGCTACTTACGTCACTTACCAGGCATTTACGCTATCAAAGAAGACAAAGTTTAAGCCCTATATTTAAGTATCTGAAAGCATTTAAATCCTAAAAAAGCATCCAATTTGGATGCTTTTTTATTGTGCCATGAGTATTGTGTCATGAATAAAGTCAGTTCACGATAGCGACTAAAACTGTAATGCCAAACCTGTATGGCGCTCAGTTGGTGTTTTGACAGCGCGTTCGAAAGCCGGCTTGGTACTATAAATGGTCACTTGTTTCTTAGCACGAGTCACAGCTGTATAGATAAGCTCCTTACTCAGTAGTCTTGCATGACTATTATCAAAAGTAACGGCCACATGGTCAAACTCAGATCCTTGTGATTTATGAATGGTCATCGCATATGCAGTGGCAATCACCTCTTCATTTAGCAAGTTGACCGCAATCCCTTGTGTTTTATTCTCAAAAAACACTTCTAGTCGGCTTCTATCATCGCTAGTCTGCAAGCAAAAACCAATATCACCATTAAACAAGCCCAGTTCATAATTGTTTTGTAGAATCATAACAGGTCTACCATGGAACCATGTATTTTGACCTAATGGTAGCTTTAGCTCAGCAAGATGCCACTGAGTGAGATAATTATTAATATAATGATCACCCCATTCGCCATTATGGCCAGCACTTAAGACTCTAAATCGGTTAAATATTGCCATTAATAGCGCTATAGTATTTTTTACTGATTCTGGCATGGATTTTTCTATTGGATTTTTTAGTAAATTTTGAACCTTATTCACGTATGGATGGTAATTTTTGCTGATTTTTATTAATAAATTTTTATTGCTTAGGCTATTTTCTTTTTTATCATTTAATATAGACTCCGTTTGCAGCGTATTGACATATTGAAAGCTCAACGCTTCATCTTGTCTTAACAACTTCCAAATGGCTTGTGTATCTACCTCTACTTTATTAATTTGAGAGGCAAGCTTTCCTATTCCCGACTCTGCGCTAAATCGCCGGCTTTCGGTTAGTTCTGCATGAATGGCTTGTAGTCGTGAAATACGACAGAGATCAGCCAGTACAGCCCCTGCATCTACCGCTGCTAACTGATTCGCATCGCCTAATAGTATCAGCCTTGCACCCGGTTTTACCGCACTCACAAGATAATTGGCCAACTCTACCCCAAGCATGGATGCTTCATCAACGATGATGATATCTTCCCCTAGTGGGTTATCAGCATTGTAACGCGGCCTGCCTGTCCGCCCAATACCTAACAAGCGATGAATGGTTTTTGCTTCTTGCAACTGTAGCTCAACATTCGCCGCGTCTAGAGCCGCCTGCAGAGACTCCTGCATTCTCTGAGCAGCCTTACCGGTCGGTGCTGCCAATGCCAGACTGGCACTGTCCGTACTGAATCTAATGTTCTCAAGATCATCGCCCCTACTCTCTGTCGCCTGTTGCAACGCAATGACTAACTGAGCGACTGTATATGTTTTACCTGTGCCTGGGCCACCAGTAATAATACTAAACGCATTATTATTAGCGACATTGATCGCCTTTACTTGGTGTTCATGAAGGTTTTCAGGCATTGCTATCTGTAAAGGGCTTACTTGCTGATTTAAGATATTGCTGATATTTTTTGCTAAATTAAACTCTGCTTGCCAAGCACGGTGCAACCAAAAGGTGATCGATATTTTTGTCTCGTTACCTGTTTCGATTTCCTGTATCTGGTATATAATAGGTTTTTTTTTGCTTAGGCTATTTTTAATATTACTATTATCTATATTGACGTCAGAAAATAACTCATGCTCGTGAATTGACTGAAGGAAAGTCGTTAAGTCCGTATTTTTCAGGCGCTGATATAACATAACTATCGTATCAAACCGTTTGACCATCATTTCTCTTTCATGGTTGCTAAGTGCTAGCTGCGTCCATAACTGAGCTCGTTTACTAAACAAAGCATCTAATGCGCCAAATAATGGTGACTCAATTGAAGGGTCGTCTTCTGATGGCGTGTGTATTTGAGCGTCCATCAATGCGAGTATTGGCGTTGCCATCATCTCTAGCAAGTTTTGCTGCCACGCATATAGTGCGATCAACTCACCATTGATTTGACCGTGTAGCAGCGTGTCATGCTCAGCTGCCTCAATGGTCAATACGGTATGACCCTCATCCAAATGAGTGGCCAACATAACGAATAGAGCCGTAAATAAGCCGTTATCCTCTGTCTTACCGATATGCTTACTCTCAGCCTCTACCTTTATATCTGTCACGTTATACGCTACATGCGTTTGCTGACGACGTAGCAAAATATAATCACTGAGATTACTGGCCCAACTCTCTTGTAAGCTAATGGCTGACTTGCTCTTGTTGTTATTATTACTCATCGTGTGCTTGTCTCTTTTTGATCTGATTAAATGTTATAACAATTTTTGCCCATCTAATTGTCATATAAAGTTTATTAATCTGGCGTGCCAAATAGTGCGTCTAAACCTTTAACAAAGTCGATGGGAATATCCCAAGTGACCAATCCATAGCAGCCATGTTTCTCTGAGTTGTTACTGCTAGGTTTATTATTATCTTGAGAGGTAGTGTCAACGATTTTAGCATTTGGATCATACACGCCGCGTAAAAACACATACTCTACAGCGCCTAGGTACTTATCTTCGTTACCCGTATAATCACTGATTCTCATCGCAAGGAACCGATGTAAAGCCACTTGATAAATCGCTGCTTGTAGCCAATACCCCGCCTTAGACATTGCTTGTTTGAGCGTATTCTCATTATAATCGCTTAGGCTGTTTCCTAAAAAGTTGCTTTTATAATCGACCACATAATACTTGCCAGCATGCTCATACACTAAGTCAATCTCACCACGCAGATAACGATATAGATGTGCTTTATTTTGCGGAACTAGAGTGACATGCTTATCTATTTCATCAGGTAAATACTGTTGAAAAAGCCTACTGATATCCTGGGCTTTGAAGTTCTCTGACAACCCCATATTGAACTCTAACTCAGCAAATCGCTTACCTTTATCAAGAGAAATCAAGGATTGATTAGAAGATAATAGCGGCGCATGTAACACTTCTTCAATCCAATTGATTAATGCCTCATGCTTCGCTGTATCTATTGACTCAAGATCAAACCCATCGCTATTTCTTTGTTTCTTGACTTGTGATCTGCGGCTCTGTTGTTCAGCACTGCTATATATAAGCGGCAACTGATAGCTACTAATCGCTCTATCAATAACCTGAGGCCACTGGGCTTTATTAGTGAAATCAATTTGTTCAAATATCTCATGCAAAAACGTACCAGCATTGGCACCTTTTACGAAGGTAAAGCGGATATCATCTTCTAACTTGAGGCTTAGTTCACTGTCTTGTTCGAGAGAATCTTTGCTATTCAGTGAAGAGAGGTCTGAAACAGAAGACTCTGTCATATCAATGTCTATCGCATCGTCAATACGCTCATCCACTATCGCCATTGCTTGTGTAGATTCATCTAGCTGACGTGCCAAAGCGGTAAAGCTGGTCTTAGCCCAACCATAGAAATAATTGGTTTTCATTACCTCAGCAAATGGCGCGTACTCAATAGCCTCTGTTGTAGGATTATGAGCATTTGACTTGATAGCAGCCATCTGAACATTGTCATTTATACCTGCTGAGTTGGCATCATTGTTTACGTAATTATTGTCATAGAACTCATTAATCTTATGCCCTCTGAGCATGCCTACAATGCCTTTGAGCCTATCAGGTAGCTCGAACTTTGCTTCTGGCGATTCAAACCAATAAAACACTGGCTTTAACTCAAACCCTGTCTTGTTACTCGGATCTCGCAGCACCACATAAAGCTGCTCACTGGCCCGAGTAAATGCCACATAACCAAGCCGTCTTATCTCATCAAAACCTTCTTGTGTTTCGATATCAGTATAATAATCCTCGACAGTAGCAGAGCCTTGCAGTGGTGAGAAGCGGCGCTGATTTCCCGTCGATTGACTATCTGGCGACTGCTGCACTAACGTTGAGGGCGCTTGTTGCGCGTTGTATAAATACAGCCCATAGTCTTCTTTGTTGCCAGACTTCCTACTGGCATCACCCATTCCCAATACATAGACAATAGGGAACTCAAGCCCCTTTGACTTATGAATGGTCATTAGCTGCACACCAGACTCTGTCGGTAGCGGATATTGCTTAGCCCAATCACTATTAGGCGCTGCATCTATATGCTGCCTGAACCAAGCTAGTAGCTCATATTCACCCATGCCTAGACCATACTGCGCCAAAATATCCATCACATGACGCAAGTCCATAATATGACGGTCACCTTCTGGATGTGCAGCTAGGGCCTGCCAAACGCCTTGCGGCTGCACAGAGCTTTTATCTAATAAATAATGTAGCGCTGATAATATGCCAAAGTGCTGCCAACGCTGTGCACCTTCTTTTAAATAGGTAATAAAATCTTGATAGCTCTTTTTATTATCAGTAGCTTCATTGGCTGGGAGGTCTTTCGAATTAGAGTTTTGTGAATGGAAGCTTGTTGTACTGCTGCCCTCAGTAATGCCTGACTCATGGTCCGTCATCATGGCTTTGATGTTTTTAATACTCAGTCCATATAGATGACTGGTCAACACCCGATTAATCATGTCATGACGATACGGGTATAGCATGGCACTTAGTAGCGCCGCCACATCTTCTGCCATAATAGTCTCAAAGATGCTGACATCACTGGTAGTCAAGGTCGGCACATTAAGTTTTACCAGCTCATCTTCGACCCTTTTCAGATCTTTTTTGGCACGTGCCAGCACCCCAATATCACTGGGCTGTATCGGCTTACCTTTAAGTGTCTGACCACTATTAAGCAAAGTGGCTATATGGCGAGCTGTTATTTCATGCTCATCGTAATCAAACTCTTTGTCCTTGTCATAAGGCAGGTGCAACAAGCTCACTGGCTGAGCAGAAAGCACTTCTGTCACCAATACGTTATCCAGCCTATCTGACTCATTAAACCAAGACAGCCCATATTCCGGTTTTGCTGCTTTGATATGTTGGTAGTGAATCCCAGTACCCAGTTGCGACAGCTTATTCTCAGCAGTTGTGGCATCAGCCATGCCAAACCAGCAGTTCAATGCGTTAATCACACCGGCATTCGAACGGCGATTGATATCAAGCGTCCAAAGAGCACTTTTATCAAATTGGGCTTTCATATAGTTATAGTTGGACACATCGCCACCACGAAACCCATAAATAGCCTGTTTCGGATCACCAACCAATAACAGAAACTCATGATTTGCTTTCTTAGTGGTTGCCTGCTTATCACTGTCCGACTGTTTACGCTTATTCTTTGGCAAATAGATGCTTTCAATCATAATGGCTTGTTCGCCATTGATATCTTGCGACTCGTCAATCAATGCCACAGGATAGTGATGACGAATATAACGCGCCAGCTTGTCCCCTTGGCGACCAGTTAATGCTTGGTTTAAGCGTACCATCTGCAGGCTAAAAGTCGTCTCACCACGCTCTTCTAAAATAACTGGCAGTCTATTACGCACAGCCAGCACAATATGACGGTTAAGATCGGCCAATACCAACAAAATATGCTGGTTTAAACTATCAAGCATGTCTAAGATAGCCATCAACTTACCAATGGTCTCTAACTCAAAAAGCGTCTGATGCTCTTTTTCTTTATTCTTATTGAAGTTCTTAATTTTGCCATCTTCATCGGGATATCTAGAATCCTGCAATGATGTCAGAATCTTATTCTCGCTCTCATTCAAATAGCTATTAAATGTCAGATGATACTGCGATATCTTTTGATGCACCTCGATAATGGCATCAAACTGTTTAAATAAGTTAGAACGTCCATTGAAACCTTGAGACTTTCTATAGTCAGGATTTAAGTAAGGCTGGATATCTGCTAAATCTAACTGAGAAAACTCGTTGATTAGCTTTTCATAGGCATCAAAGTCAAAGCTTTTCTCAAGTCTTATCTCATCAATCGGCGCAGAGATAAAATTAAGCGAGCGCGTTACATATTTTTTATGATCGCCCACTGCAGAAAGCTTGCCTTGCTGATCCATTAGCGCATAGAGTTTAGGCTGCTCATAGTATAAGCGGCTCTGAAACTGACGCAGCTCATCATGGATAATACTGTCAGTCACCTGCTCAATACTGCTGTCTTCAATAATCCCCATACCCTGCTGGTGACCAGTCTCGCTGCTGTACTCCGTCAGCCATTTTTGCGCCAAGCTATCGAGCGTACCTACAAATAGCTTATCTAGGGTGGTTAGTACCAATGCAGTACGCCTGATAGCTTCGGCCATTGGGTAACTGTACACGTGATCTAGCAAATAGCCGACGAGATGCAAGTTGATAGGATCTTGCATGATGCCATCTAAGCGCACATATTTGGCCTGATTAACCAACCAATCTTCGCGGTCTTTTTTTGCTTGTTTACGTTGCTCAGCCGCCACTTCCTTATCAGTAGCAAGGTCTTGATTTAACTCGTCAATATCGGTTTCAACGTTTGCGTCTACGTCTGAATTATTGCCTGCTTTTGTATCTTTATTACCCTCAGGCATGACCTGTAGTATATTGGGATAGAGATTCTCTTTATTGCCAGTATCAGCACTTAGGCTATTGACCCATTGTAATAACTGATAGAAATCCACCAAACGATCATGGATACGCTGACGCATTTCGGCAGCGGCAGCTCGAGTAAAGGTCGTGGCAATGACCTGCTCTGGCGCACGTCGCGCTTCGATCAGTAGGCGTAGTACAATACCGGTCAACGTCCAAGTTTTGCCCGTACCCGCTGAGGCTTCAATCAGGTGTTTACCTGTCAGATCAACATCAACTGCCGGTATAACATCATTTTTACGTTCAGGCACAGCAGATAAAGTCAGCTCATCTGAATATTCATCAAATAAATTCGGTTGTGTAGACAAGTCAATGGTACTGGTTGGGTCGGTAAAGTCTGTCATATAGGCGCATACTTTTAATTATTATTTATTAGAGCAAGAGAACAAAAAGAAAGATTCTAAATAACTGGCTAACTATCTAAGTTAGTTAACGCATTAAACATCGGCTCATACAGTGGCTGCGCTAATGTAGTCAGAGCTGCTGATAGCGCTTTGAATGAATCTTGATCACGCAGTACGTATTGCCAAATGGCATGCTGCGAACAAGTATCATATACCGTGTCTGAATTGTAGTTAGGTCTTAACCAGTCCGAGAAGTCGGCACGTTTTGGCCAGTAGCTGTTGCCGTCACCTTCTTCAGGCTTTAGATACTTATCAAGGTAATTAAGTGCATATTCTGGCAGTAATGTAATAGGCACTTGACCCGTTAACTTGCCAAAAAACGCCCATTTTATCAACTCAATCACAGCGTCTTCATAGATAATTGGGCTTAGTTTAAATGCGATTACATCTTTATAGTTACCAACTTGTGAGCTGGCCTTATTGAAGCGCCAAATACTTACGCCATCATTTAATGCCACTTGCTCGGCAGTGGTACGTCTAGCCACTTGCCAATACAAATGTGACAACCAAAACTTGAGCAAATGCCTAGGGCTAGCAGAATTGGGCAGTATATTTAACCATTGCTTGGGGGATTGCTGAGCATAAGGTACACCCGCCTGAATAACTGATATTGGTGCTAATATTGGTACTGAGCCTTTAATCTTAATGGATTTTGGCAACAGCTTAAGCAGTGTTTTTATACCCTCTATATTCGTCTGATTGCTTGAATCATTATCCATCTTACTCAATATACTTTTTAGCTCTACCTGAACAGGATGCTCGGCGGTTGGCGTCAATAGGTGTAAGACTGTAGCGCCATCTGCTCCACTCTCGTTGAGAATACTGCTCTCATCAAAGCCATTAGCAATTAACTGCTCTTTAAATTCCAAGCATTGTTGTTGCAGTTTCTTTTGTTGATTGGGTAACGTGGTTTGGCGAGCGACACCAGCGGGCATAATTTTTTGATACATTAGGATTGGAGTGGTGGTCTCAGCCACTGCATTACTATCGTTTTTCTTATTCTCATCAGTAACCAACTGTTTAATCAAATGATCTTTTATTTTATAGGTGGTTAAACTGTTTAGAAATAGCGGCTCTTGCTGCGACAGCGCTTCTTCACCTTGTACCACATGTACCTTTTGAGACCGTAAGAACGCTTTGGCAGGATGGCGCACTTGGTAAGCCAACACTCCTTCAATATCAATCTCTCCAATGTTAAATACGCTATCAGATAACACTTGGATGAGCGCCTCTGTCATGTTATTGACATCGTTAGCATCAACAGCTGTATCTAGCGCCAATAGTTCGACCAATGCAGACAAGGTTTGATTGTCTACTTTACCTAGTTGTCCCAAGCCTTGACCCAGCACCTGAGCGATTGACTCATACTGTGCTTTTGTAGGTAAGCCGACCAGTTGCATAGGCTCACTAGATACTCGCCCCTTCAATGTGTCAAACACCGCTTGCCAAAGCGGCGCAGGCGGAAACTGTTTTTTCTGAGCCAGTTTGGTTTTGCGCATGGCTGTATTTAATAAAGTATCCAGCTCATCAATCATATCGACAGGGCTAGCATCCTGAGCATTGATATTAATATTGGCATTAACGTTGGCATTAGCATCAATATCAGAAGACGCTTGCTCAAAAACATCAGCGCCTTCCATTTCTGTCTCAAACAGACTCTCATGAAAAGGCAATGCAGGATGCTCAGTCACTAGCCACTGCTTAATCAGTTTAGGCAAATAGCGCTTGAGACTCTCGGTGGTGGGATCAATATTCTCAGGTAATGTCTCCAGAGAGTTCACCTGCCATTGCACCTCGCCTTGCAAGAACTGTAATAGCTCACTCACTGGGTTGGCTGGCAGATGCTCGTGGGTGTCCGTCAAGCTTTGACCGTTATAGAACATCCAGCAAGCACTGCGCGCACACAATAGCGCATCTAAAAATGCGCCGTTGTCATCATCTTCACTGACTCTGTCACCGCGGCGTGCATTGGTCGCTTTCATCAAATCATAGCGGTTATCACGGTCACGCCCCGGAAACTCAGAGAGATCCATATTGAGCATAACCACCAACTCAAACGGCACATTTCTTAATGCACCAAACCGACCAAAGGTAATTACCCCAGTTGGCTCAGCACTGACCTGCTGACTCTCTAGCTCCGCTTCGATACTGTCTAGCATAAAGCTCAGCTTGAGCGGCAATTGTTCCACACCTGCCAGCCTCTGCTCCACTTCTCTGTTGTCGATATCACCACTAGCGTACTGTCTATAGTGACGATTGGCCCGTAAGCTAGATTTAAAACCATTCATCGCGTTGTAAATGGCGCGCATGGTACGCGTTTGGTCCACATCGCCAAAGTAGCGATGGATAACTTGTGTCTCAATCTGATCGAGCCAGTCTTCCGCTTTCATTTTTTGTGTATGGTCATCACGACGTGCGACCAAGCCAGTGTAAATACGGCAAAGCGCTTCAACAATCAGCGCATCATTTAGGCTCACTTGTGGTAGCGGTAATGTCATTTCTGGCAACGCAGTGCTTGGCCATTCATCCTCATCTAAAGGATACAAGCAGTCGCTCAACTCAGCCTCTGGCATGACCAGACCTAAGGTCAATCTGTCTAATGCTTGCGCAAAGCTAAAGCGATAGTCGTAATCATTACTGTCCAACGTTTGCTTAAGATGCAGCTCGTCAAAACCGCGAATAAAGCCCGCCTCTACCAACAAGTCACAACCACGGCTCATTTGCTCATGAGTCAGTCCAAAGCTTTCAAATAAAGGCGGTAACATGAGCCAGTCTAAGACTTCAGCAGCTTCAAAACGGGCACTATGACTACCCAATAGTTTGTAAAAACCAATAATGGCTTCCCATAACTGGCGAATATCTGCATCGACAACACCAGTTACCTTGGCAGGCAAGGTCAAACCATCCTGACCTTTACCATTGACGAAAATAGAGCCAATCAGTGCATGATGACGTTCAACATCGGGTAGCAGTACAACAATGTCAGATATATGGCGTTTCTTTTCACCAAGTTTGATAGGTTCATTTAGCCAATGACCAATCATGATACGCAACACTTCAAGCTGGCGCTGCAAACTATGACACGAATGAATGCTTAGGCTATTATCTTGAGAAGATATTGCCCAAAAACGGTCTATCTCAAAGCGCTTATTCTCTAACGCTTCATCTTCATACCAAGCCGTTGCTGGCTTTTCTTCATCAAAGCTCGACTCTAGTTGCTTGCTCACTGCTTGCGAGACTGTAGCAGCCGTTGCTTGCTGGGTCGATTGCTCATCAAGCATCAGCACATCGTTCTGTAAACGCTTTAACAAACTTGGACTATTCTGAGCGCTACTAGCATCATCGATATACTCAGCAGCAAACTCACCATTAAAATCAATGCTCAGCGTATCATCGAAATTATCTTGCCATTCAACCAGTGCATCGTCGTACTGCTCATTGCCCGACAAGTTGGCAAGCATGGCAAAAGCATCACGCGACTGCTTACCCAAGCGCGACAGCAAGCTGTGGCCGTAATCACGCAAAAACACGCTTTCGGGATTAATAATCTGCTGGCGTTGTAACCATGACTTATCAACGATATCTGCCCAAAACAGCTTTGATGGATTGTAATGTAATAGCGTGATATTCATGTATTGCGATAAGCGCTGTAGAAAGTCGAGCTCGGTCTGTGGCAGTTGCTGGATGGTAAAAATACGTAGTATGGTTGGCAACTGGTCACGCTCATTTGCCTTGTTATTTTTTAAGGCCGACCAGAACGCACGCTCAAGTGCCACACGGTGTAGATGAACATCAGCGAATAAATTCGACCACAAGAATCTTTGGGCAACTTCCAACTCAACATAATGCTCGACCAACCACTCAGGCGTGCCACGCGCATATTTATCAAAGCGCAGTGACAATGCATCTTTATCTGCTATCAACTCACCTACGTTCAACGGCTCGTTGTTCGACCATAATGCTAGCCAATCTTCACGATGGGTCAAATAGCGGTTAAACACCCTCGCCAAATCGCTAGCCAGCTGCCAAATACGGGCATCTTGTTGCGCCTTATCCTGTCGCACATTATCTTTTAGCACGTTATCTTGCTGAGCACCTGCCTGCGGTTCATCAATCAAAGACGCCAGTAATGGATGAACCGGATGTTTTTCATCTGCAACAATCGACTCTTGATAGTAAGTCAAATATCCAAACAATCGCCATTGCATCACCGTTGGCGACAACACCGCCACTTCAGGCACATTCAGAGTTTGCGCTTCAGGGTTTTGCGTTAGTAAATATGCATTATGGCGAGTTAGCACATCTTGCATCAATGTCCATTGATACTGACCCCAAAACTTAGTCCGCACCAATGTACTAATACCGGCGCGACTGGCAATGGTTTTATCCAACCAGTCACCTAATACCATTGAGGGCACAATGACAATAAAAGGCTCAAAAACAGGCTGATCCTTGGACTGATATTGTACAAGCAATTGATCAACAAGGTTTTCGGTGCGGTGCGATTGGATAATGGTAAACATAGACACTAATCTGATTGGAGGTATGGAAGCGCAAAACGGACGAATCTTGCTTAGAGGTCTTGAGATATCTATCGTTTTAGCAAAAATTTAGATAAAATAAACTTGTTATAATAACCATGTAAATATGTCATTCTTAGATTTGAAAAACTATCTAGGTATATAAACCGAAAGTAAGGATATACTGAACGACACTGGTTAATCTATATTTTGCAGTCGTGGTCAGCATTTATTTCTGCTAATATTGCGGTTTTATATACTATAAAGATAACGACAGCTATCGTTGGTTATTGACTCACAAAAATGATGAAAATACGCTGATGATTAGTGTGCCATTGATAG
The DNA here is from genome assembly GCF_015864825.1 of Psychrobacter sp. NZS113. Taxonomy (GTDB): domain Bacteria; phylum Pseudomonadota; class Gammaproteobacteria; order Pseudomonadales; family Moraxellaceae; genus Psychrobacter. Next base: position 158,224 of record NZ_JADYWL010000002.1, on the reverse strand, counting down.
CCATGGTTTACTAGTATATATGCTAGCATTATAACGGTTCGCGACATCTAATGTCGTTTTCAGTCGAATGGTAATAATCAAAAAATACTATCGTCGTTTCTGTCAAAATAAATGTTCTAGTTTATCGACCCTCACCCTTTTTTATCAACGGGATAACGAAATATTATGCCCTTGCGCCCTATTGATGCCATTTTTGTTCACCCTAAACGACGTTTGTACGTCGTTTACTATCGCGGTGAACTGTGGCAACTGCCACGTATGAAAATTGATGATAGATCATGGCAAAACAGGCAACCTTACACTGATGATAGTAAATCGCTCTATCTTAGTATTCATCAAGCCATTAGCGACCCTATACTGGCACAAAAGCTTCGCACATTAAACTTACCAGTCACTGTGCGCGGGAGCACGTTACCACGCTTTGAAGCATGGTGGGAAGCACATGGCTTTAAATGGCTGACAGACAAACTTGTCTCAGGTGAGTCACCTTTAGCTGCGCATCAAACAACACCTGCAAGAACAACAGACAATCCATCTGTTTCGTCTTCAAACTCCCCTCCTGTATCATCAAACACAGAGAATAAAACGAGTAGTGATGATAACGAGCAAAAAACAGCACTACCTTTAGAAACAGATATTTTCGCAGATATGCTTGCAGATTTAGCGGATGAGGTATTGCACCAAAAGATCTAAAATATATTATAAATCCATCACAACTTTTTATGTAAACCCAACGTAAAACAATTAAAAAAAGAGCAGTTATATATGAAAGACTACAAACTGCTGCTAGCTGGGCTAATTTTACTATTACTCGTCATCTTCATTGCCATCTTTGCTTGGTTATATACCAGTAACCGCAAAAATACAGACCCTTTACCAATCATGGCAAACAAAAATGAATCAACGGCGACTAATACACAAGATGATGCAAACTCACTAAATGATAGTGCTGTATATTTGCAAGCTGCAAAGAGTCTACAGATACCTCTAGACGATATCATTGCTAGATTCGAGTCTCGATATCCTCACATACAGGTAGTGGCAAACTACGTCCCTGCAAGCGACATACTAACTTTAGTAGATAACGATACTAGCAAGCAGTCAAAATTTATATTTGATGTCGATATGATTATCGCTAATGATAGGTTATCTACAGAAAGGCTCGCACCATTGCAAGCAGAGCTTGAAGCTACTCAAGATAAAATCAAGCAAAGTAAAGCCCCTATCAACAATGCAGATGAGCCCAGTAAATACGGTCTGTTTAGTGATGAAGAGGAGGAAAATGCTGAGGGTAATATCAATATAGAAGCACGCACTCTGAATTCTTTTAGCTATGCGTTAAAAGATGAGCAAACGCTTGAAGGGGTCATTTTGACAGATAATACGGCTGCTATTACGTTCCGCAACTTTTTGCTCTCAAGCACAGGACAAGATATCTTAAAAGAATACGATTATTATAATATTGAAGGCTATAAAAACAGCGTCAATGATCTATTTAATCCAACATCACGTACACAACAAGTATCAGAAACTGGATCAACCAATGTCGCTGATGCCCTTAGCAATGGTGAATGAGCACAAATTGTCTTTATTTATATTTTGTTGATTGCTTTTATGGTTGGTTTTTTCTACAATGTCATTCCATAATGCGCCTATAGCTCAACAGGATAGAGCAGTTGCCTCCTAAGCGATCGATCCGAGTTCGAGTCTTGGTGGGCGCACCAATAAATATTATCAGAAGTAATAAAAAAACCTCATAGCCTATACGCTGTGGGGTTTTTTTATTACTTAATATGTCAAAATTATAACTTACGATACCTTTGCATAAAAGCATTTCAAAGGTATTCTAGCAGGTATCTGAACATACTTTTAAACAGGATACTGAACCGTTAATTTCAACGCTCATTCTTTAGGGTATTGATGCTCCGACAATGCCGGAACGGTTCAGTATAAGAGTTATAGCTTTCTCAGGCCCTTATTATTCTTAGGTAAGCTTGTCAATATTGGAATTTTGAAATAATCATCATCTACTAATTTCAGTCCTAAAAACTCAAGATAAAATCATCGAAATATAACCACCAATCAAGGCCAAAACGGTTGTAAGCGCATAACTGACGGGATAAGGTATAGCGGCAACTGAACTTTTTGACTCTTCCATAATTGCATTTAATCCAGGTGTACTATTTCTAGCGCCAGTTGCGGCACCATCAGCAATAATTGAGTTAAGTTTAAAAAATTTCACCCCTATCCAGAAAGCAACGAGCGGTGGTATTAACGCACCTGCTATTCCGATTACTGCTAACCATAATAGAGTATCGCCATGTAAAGCTGTAATGACCTTAGGCCCAACGTTAGCGGCTAAAACCGCCACAAAAACGTTTAAACCAAAATCTTGCAAAAAGCTTCTGGCGCCTTCATGTATTGGACCACCAAACTCAGGGTTACGACTGCGAAAATAACTAACGGCAATCCCGGCAAGAATACACCCTGCTGAAGTTCCTAGTGCAAATGGAATACCTACAATTCGGACTGTTATAATACCGACTAAATATCCGATAACCATCGCAACTGCGAGATAAATTATTTCAGACTTCATGGTTGGTAATATTACTCGTCCTCCCAAGTGCTTCCCTGCCACTGTTAAGGCCACATCTGGACCTGCTAATCTAATCACATCGCCGAAATAAATCTGTGTTTTAGGACCTAGTGGGATTTCATTACCTGCTCTAAATAAAGCTTGAACAGTAACGCCTCCTATTCCAGACTCGCTGAGGTCATGAATTTTTTGACCTGAGATATCATGAGAGCCGATGTGAATATCTGCAACTTCTATAGGGACATTGCGGGCCAATTGATCATCAGCTTCAGGACCAATGAGTTCATTGTCTACAAAGATTAAATCGTGAATATTGGCTCTAACAGTAACGATATCGTTCAGTTGAACGATAGGATCATCTGATAACTCTATAATCGCGCCATTTCTAACCAAACGTAAGATAGGCGCTTGCGGATATTCTTTGACTAACGCTGAGATACTTTTGCCAAGAATATTTTTGTGAGTCACATAAAAGGCGCGTAAATCATACGGTGAAAAACCCAGCGTTAATGCCTGAGGTGCTCCAGGTAAAGGATCTGTAGCACCGCCATTATAATTAACTTCAGCGATTTTAGCCTCTTCAGCAGAGTTGTAACCAAAAATCTTAGGTAAATAGCGAATGAGTAAAATAATACCAACAGTAGATAAGACATAGCTAACGGCATAGGCAGCGGCCATATTGGCACCAACTTCTTCCGCTGTTATTCCTGACGGTGGTATATAGGCACCGCTCGATAAAGCGCCTTGCCCCACTCCCAGTATAGCCGTTATGGTATAGCTACCAGAGATAAGTCCTGTTGCATATCCAGGTGCCAAACCTGCAAATTTTGCCCCAAAAAAGCAGATAACCCAGTTTAGTGACCAAACAATGACGCCGATACTAATGAACGCCAAACCACCTTTTTTTAATCCGGAAAAAAACTGAGGTCCAACTTTAAGTCCTAAAGCATACATAAATAGGAGCAGCATAAAGGTTGAAAGAACCCCCGGTATGGCATAGGTAATACCATAAACAGATTGTGCAATCATCGAGAGCACAACCCCTACAAGCAAAGTACCCGCTGTTGACCCTAAAGAGATTTTCTTGATGCTACGATTACCAATATAAGTACCTAAAGCTAAGGATAATAAAATAAATACTATGGGCTGATTATCCAGAAGCTGAAAAAATCCATGTAAGCCTGAAGCAGTAACAGGCTCTATCTTATCGAATATCTGACCGACTACAGTAGGATTGCTCATAATGCTCTTCTATGTGTGATGAAAGGTACGAGTAGAGCTAGAATGTGAAACTGGATGCGCTTTATAGTATTTAACAGCGGCTTTGATATCATGTAATAATAACGCTGCCATATCTCGACTGATACCATGACGAATTAAGATGCGTTGAATAACCGTATCCTGACGATCATGTGGTAGCGGATAAGAGGCTATTTGCCAACCATGTTGACGAACCTTGTCAGATAAATCATAGAGATTGAAACCCCACTCTCCTTCTTTTAAGGTGTAACTAAGGGCGGGCAGTCCACCTCGTCCATCATAAAACATCTCAAATGGTCCTAACTTTGAGATTTCATCTGCCAACCATTGAGCGGTATCCACACAAGCTTGTTGAACACCTCTATAACCTTCAAAGCCTAATCGTAAAAAATTATAGTATTGCGCGACAATTTGACCACCTGGTCGAGAAAAGTTAAGCGCAAAGGTTGCCATGTTTCCACCTAGATAATCTACATAGAATATCAAATCTTCTGGCAAGTCTTCTTCTGAGCGCCAAACTACCCAGCCGACACCTAGTGGTGCCAAACCGTATTTATGACCACTCGCATTGATAGACTTCACTCTATCGATACGAAAATCCCACTCAAGTTCAGGTTGAATGAAGGGCGCTATAAATCCACCCGAAGCGGCATCTACATGAATAGGTATGTCCCATCCTTTTTCGCTTTGAATATCATCTAGCTCTTTTGCCATCGCAGCGACGTCTTCATACACACAAGTGTAAGTCACACCTAAGGTAGGAATGACACCAATGGTATTTTCATCAACATAGTCTTTTATTTTTTCGGGATTGGTACCAACCTCATTACCTTCAAGTGGAATTTGGCGAAGTTCAACATCAAAATACCGCGCAAATTTATGCCAACAAATCTGTACCGGCCCAACGACCAAATTAGGCTTTGAAGTATCTAATCCTGCTGATTCACGTTTTTGACGCCAGCGCCATTTCATGGCTAATCCACCAAGCATACAGGCTTCTGATGAGCCCGTAGTTGAGCAACCAAGAGTCGTATGAGCTTGTGGACTATTCCATAGATCCGCTAAGATATGAACACAACGCGCTTCCATTTCAGCAGTCTGTGGATATTCATCCTTATCAATCATATTTTTATCGACACATAAGTCCATGATGTCATGAACCTCATCTTCCATCCATGTTGTACAAAATGTAGCCAGATTCTGCTTGGCATTGCCATCGAGAAGCAGCTCATCTTTTATAAACTGAGCAACAACTTCTGGCTGGGTACTGTTTTGAGGCAATTGAAATTTATTGAGTAGCGTATTACTCATTGGGTCTTCGTAAACGTCTTCGCTAATAGGATCTATCCGATTTCGGTTGTGTAAAGGCATAATCTAACGTTCCTATATATGATTGAAAAATCATTGTGTGTGTCGACCTATAAACAGTAGATACCTTTGCAAGCTTGGAATATGTTGCCTTATTGTTAAGAAAAATTTATATAACAGTTATATTATTATTAAATAAGGTAATTTATATATTAAATAAGTATTTAAATTATCTAATTAAATTAAGGGTTATATGGCAGCTTACTCTCCTATCACCTTAATAAGTGAGTATAACCTCTCATAAGCTGTCTAAATTTATGATGCCTTCGCAGTGACATTCTCTACCCACCCTCCTCCTAGTGACTTATAAAGGTTCAGTAGCATTTGCTCGCTTTACAGACTGCTGATAAGACTTGTTCAGCAATTTTTGTTGCTGCGCGAGCGCCTGATGTGCTTGATAAGTATTATCCACCTCACTAAGCGAGAGCAGTAGCCTTCGATCATATTGCAGTAGCGCCGTTTACAAACGAGCGTCTGCGCTGTCAATATTGGCCTTAACCCGACCGTTTGTAAAAATGGGAACCTATATACCCACACTCAATATACTGCCCCAACCTTTCAAATCTGGCACATCACTATCAACGTCAAAAAGTTGCAACCATTGGCTTAATGGCTTTTGTGGTCATGAATATTACTACAATCGTAAGCTTACGTGGTCTTCCAGCTATGGCAGAATACGGGCTTACCTCGATTTTTTATTATGTGTTTGCGGCGCTTGTTTTTCTTGTTCCTGTAGCGCTGGTGGCAGCTGAGCTGGCATCAGCATACCCACAGCAAGGCGGCGTTTTTCGATGGGTTGGAGAGGCATTCGGACCACGATGGGGGTTCGCTGCGATCTATTATCAATGGCAGGCGATTGTCATTTATTTTCCGACGGTGCTTGTGTTTGCAGCGGCAGCTCTTGCTTATATTTGGTGGCCGCAAAGCTTTGATCAAGCACTTGCTGAAAATAAGGTTTACACAATCGTTGTTTTACTTGTAGTGTATTGGGCGGTCACCTTTATTTCTTTTCGCGGAATTGGTGCATCATCGCGACTCAGTTTTTTTGGTGGCATGCTCGGTACCATTATTCCAGGTGCAGTCTTAATCTTGCTCGCTATAGTATATGTTGCGACTGGTAATCCGGTCCAGCTGGACATGCAAACCAGTTTCCTGCCAGATTTTAGTCACCTTAAAAACATGGTTTCAGCTGCAAGTGTCTTCCTATTTTTTGCTGGAATGGAGATGCAAGCTGTGCATGTCAAAGAGCTAAAAAACCCTTCACGGGACTATCCACTTTCAGTGCTGATTGCAACGATTGCCGTGGTAGCACTATTTATCGCAGGAACGCTCGCAGTTGGAACTGTTGTCAAAACAGCTGATATCTCACTGAATGTAAGCATGATTTAAAAACTGCTTTACCGTACCAAAACTACAGTTTCAAGCGACCCAATCGCAGCGCATTGCCAATGACAGATACTGAAGACAGACTCATCGCAGCGGCCGCTATCATTGGACTGAGCAACAGCCCAAAGAATGGATACAGAACGCCTGCCGCAAGCGGTATACCAAACGCATTGTAGATAAACGCAAAAAACAGATTTTGTCTGATATTTCGCATCGTAGAATGACTCAGTTTATGGGCTCTGACAATTCCCATCAGATCACCCTTCACTAGCGTGATGCCAGCACTCTCCATAGCCACATCTGTCCCTGTGCCCATGGCAATGCCAACGTTAGCCTGTGCAAGAGCGGGAGCATCGTTAATACCGTCACCCGCCATAGCCACGACCTTACCGCTATTTTGTAGCTCTTTGATAATACGGTTTTTGTCTTCTGGAGAGACGTCAGCATGTACCTCATCAATATTTAACTGACTGGCAACGGCTCTAGCGGTTATTTCGTTGTCACCTGTTAGCATGACCACCTTTAGTCCAGCCTGATGCAGTAAAGATATCGCTTCGCTGGTACTCGGCTTGATCGGATCAGCGACTGATATTAAACCAGCAGCTTGGCCGTTTACTGCTACAAACATTACCGTTTCGCCGTCTTTTCTGCGCTTATCAGCACGTTCTGAAAGCGTACTGTCAAAGCTATCAAGACGTTGCATAAATTTTGAGTTGCCTACAGCGACTTGCTTACCATTGACCAGTGCCTGCGCGCCTTCGCCAGTGGTTGAGCTGAAATCACTTGCTTTAGCAATATCAAGAGATTTTTCTTGCGCAGCTTTAACGATAGCTTCTGCCAAAGGATGCTCGCTGGCAGTCTCTACCGCAGCGACAAGTATAAGCAGTTCATTTTCATCTAAGCCACCAAGTGCTTCGATAGCAGTGAGCTCTGGTTTGCCTGCGGTTAATGTTCCCGTTTTATCGACAACGATGGTATCGACTTTTTCCATGCTCTCTAACGCTTCAGCGTTTTTGATAAGCACGCCATTCTGAGCACCCTTACCAGTACCGACCATAATCGACATAGGCGTGGCGAGTCCTAAAGCACAAGGGCAAGCGATGATTAACACTGCAATAGCGTTGACCAGTGCAAAGGCCATGGCAGGCGCAGGTCCGAAGATAACCCAGACGATAAAAGTTATGATAGAGCAGATAAGGACAATTGGCACAAACCATCCAGCCACTTTATCCACCAGTTTCTGTATTGGTGCGCGACTGCGCTGGGCTTCAGCAACCATTTTGACGATCTTGGACAATACCGTGTCATCACCCACGTCAACCGCTTCAACCAGTAAAGTACCAGTGCCGTTTACCGTGCCGCCAGTAACCGTATCGCCTTTTACTTTGGAAACTGGAATAGGTTCCCCCGTTACCATAGACTCATCGATACTGCTGCTGCCTTCAAGCACAATACCATCTACAGGGAGTTTCTCTCCTGGCTTAACCCGTAATTTGTCGCCACTGATAACTTCGTCAAGGGAGACTTCTGTCTCAACGCCTTGCTCATCTACCCGCCTTGCATTTGGTGGTGCCAACTCAAGAAGAGCACGAATTGCGCCAGAAGTTTGGCTTCGAGCTTTAAGCTCTAGAACCTGACCTAGTAGTACTAACGTCGTGACAACTGCTGCTGCTTCATAATAAACACCGACTCGACCGGATGTATCCCTAAAACTGTCTGGGAAAATGCCCGGAATAAAGGTTGCTATCAGACTGAAACCAAACGCTGTACCTACACCTATCGCAATTAGGGTAAACATATTTAGGTTGCGACTTTTTATGGATTGCCAACCTCGCACGAAGAAAGGTGCTGCTCCCCATAACACCACTGGTACCGCAAGCGCCAACTGAATCCACTGCGCAATCTGCCCAGCGATATCGCCCTGACCGCCTTGAATGAAGCTGTCCAGATTTATACCTACCATATCGCTCATTGCATACAAAAACAAAGGGACGGTCAGCACGGTACAAATCCAAAAACGCCGAGTCATGTCATCGAGCTCTGAGGTATCCTCTTCACCAATAGCAACAGTCTCTGATTCAAGTGCCATGCCACATATGGGACAACCACTATTCTCAATATCTCTGACTTCGGGATGCATAGGACAGGTATAAACGGTTCCGCTGTAACCCTCTGGCACCTTATCGTACTTGCCACCTTTTATAGAGTTTACCTTAGTACGGTCAGTATCCTTTCCATGACGGTGTGCATGACTGTCTTCATTATCATTTGAATCAGTAACCTCGCCCTCAGGTTTGAGAAACATACCGCATATTGGGCAATCGCTTTTTTTAACATCTCTCACTTCGGGATGCATAGGGCAGGTATAAACGGTACCGCTATAATTTTCCGGTACTTTGTCGTACTTACTTTTTTTAGTAGGATGGGCCTCGGTATTTGACGGACTATGACAGCTTGTATGGTCATCTTTCATTGCTACCATCTCGGCAACAGTGTCTTCAGGTTTAAGAGACATTTTGCATATGGGACAGCCGCTATCTGTAACGTCTCTCACCTCTGGATGCATCGGACAGGTATAAACGGTTCCGCTGTAACCCTCTGGCACTTTGTCGTATTTACCGCTTTTGATATGCGCTTGCTTGGCCACATGTTTCATAAAAACTACTCCTTGAAGAGCATAAGTAAAGATTCTGATTCAGTCATATCAACCGCTGATAGCCGTTGTCTCTACTCTTACTTTATACGCTTAATAACTTAGCTAAGAATAAGACTCAATCTGGTTTACGCAGGTGTTTGAGTAGCGACATAATAATTAATATCAATATGACCAAAAACAGCAGGGCAAATACTAAACAGAGAACCATCATCCCCCAGCTCATCTCGTGCATCATCGATCCATTCATGATGCTATCCATAGGCCCGTTCATCATACCGTGCATCATAATAATCATGATGAGTACTCCTTGCTTGTTATTTCCTTAGTATAAGTAATGATATAGTACTGGCGTGTGAACATATACCTTTCAATAGGCTACTTACTTAATGCTACCTAATACAGAGTGCTCAGAATTTGTGACTGTTTATTCCAACTCATCAATTAACTGCTTCATTTCATCAATTTCACGCTTTTGCGCTTTTATAATATCGTCAGCAAGCTGCTGTACACGCGGATCTTCAATATCAGCACGACTACTGGTGAGAATAGCAATCGAGTGATGCGGTATCATCGTCATAGAGCTCGTACTAATCTCCGAAGATTCAGATTTTTTCAGTATTCCCTTCTCTATTAAATCTTGTAGTGACCAACCCTCCCTCACCACCGTAGAAAACGGTCTTAACCATAGTCTATTTTTCGCCTTTAAGCTCTATATATCGAATACTATCGTCGACAACATAATCTCTATTACTGTATCAACCTCAAATTGAGCGGCTTACTCTCCTATCACCTTAATAAGTGAGTATAACCTCTCATAAGCTGTCTGAATTTATGATACCTCCGCAGTGACATTCTCTACCCACCCTCCTCCCAGTGACTTATAAAGGTTCAGTAGCATTTGTGCTCGAGCAAGTTGCGAGTAAATCAAGTTTTCTTGTATTTGTTCTGAGTCCAGCTGCGCTGTCAGAGCTTCATCTAACGTTTGATAACCATAACGAAACAGTTTTTCGGCATCGCTGGCACGCTTGGCAGACTGCTGATAAGACTTGTTCAGCAATTTTTGTTGCTGCTCTAGTGCCTGATGCGCCTGATAGGTGTTATCCACCTCACCAAGCGCGAGCAGTAGCCTTCGATCATACTGTAGCAGCGCCGTTTGCAAACGAGCGTCTGCGCTGTCAATATTGGCCTTAATCCGACCGTTTGTAAAAATGGGAACCTGTATACCCACACTCAATATACTGCCCCAACCTTTCAAATCTGGCACATCACTATCAATGTCAATACGCCCGCCTTGACCTAAAAAACGAATGGAAAAACGTGGCAGTAGATCAGCTTTGGCACTTGCCAGTTTGGCAGAATAGGCATTGACTTGTGCGCCATAGGCACGTAGGTCTGGACGACGTTCTAGCAACCCTTGGGGCGTTTGGCCACTGGGCGCACTCGGTTGATGATTGAGAATGTTTACAGTCGCGGAAGGCAGCTCAAAACCTTGCGGTACTTGCCCAATAAGTACGGCTATGCTACGTACGTGTGTGGCATATTCTGCATTGATTGTGCTTTTTTTCGCACGCATGGCATTGAGTTTACTTTGGACATTATTGACTTCATACATGGTGACTTGACCCGCTTGAAAACGCCCTTTTATATATCGCTCAAAGCGCGTCAATATCTCTACATTGCGAGCGGTAATGACTTCACGCTGCTGGGCGGCACGAGCCTGAAAATAGTGATCAGCAATTTGATCTGCCAGTAGCATTTGCGCACCATATACTTTTTCTTGTACACCCAACGCCGCATAACGGGCCGCATCAGCATCACTTTGTTTTCTGCCAAATATATCCGGCTCCCACGCAGCAGAAAATCCCACATTAGCATAACTGCTGTCTATGTCTTGGTGCGTCTCCAACAGCGCAGTACTAGCACCCAATAGACGACTGAGGTTGTCATTTGCAGACAGATGAGCCGAACCATTTATAATGCCCGCTGAAGCATTGACGCCAGCTTGTGGCCCAAGATCAGCAGTGGCAAGACGACTGATTGCCAATGCTTCTGCAAAACGACTTTTAGCGATACGAATATCGGGGCTGTCTTGTAAGCCTTGCTCTATCAGGCGACTTAATAGCGGATCTTGCCATTGTCGCCACCAGTGGCTAATTTCTGGACTGCCCTTCGCCGCTTTGTTTTCGTCAAATGTTGTCGGAATAGAAATGTCACTCTGGCGAACAACCTGTGTGCTTTGGCAGGCGCTTAAGATCAAGACCAATGCTCCCAAACTCACAATTTTGGATAATGGAAACATGCGCTTCTTCTCCTTGTATTCTCTATCATTATTTTTAATTCAGTGCCATTATCGAATATCAAACACGCCCTAGGACGTTTCATAGGACCTATCCTAAGATATCGTTATACCTATGACTGGCTCTTATTGAGCCAAATTGAGCCATGCTGTTTTGCGCATTATCCCAGCTGTTCAAGCATCGCTTTAAATCGTGCTAAAGCAAAAATAAGAAACACGACGCCAATACCTGTCATGACTAATAGCTCAGGCCAAACAATGTCCAAGCCAGCATTACGGAATAAAACATTTTGTGTAAAACTGACAAACTGGGTCGTGGGCCAGTATTCGCTTATCATTTGTGCCGCTTCAGGCATATTGCTGCGCGGTGCTATAGAGCCAGATAAAAGTAACGATACGACTAAGACGGGCAACATCAATAAGGCAAACTGCGGCATACTCGGTGCTATGGTTGACAGCATAATGCCTAGAGAAGATATGGAGAAAAGATACACGATTACACCGCTACCGAATAAAAGCAGTGATCCGTTAATGGGAATACCAAGCAGATATTGGACCACAAAAATCATCGATAACATGGAGGCACATAGAATCACCAAGCCATTGGCAAGTATTTTTGAAATCACGATTTCTATTGTATTAACGGGCATCACCAAGAGATGCTCGATGGTGCCACGTTCGCGTTCACGAATAACGGCAGCACCAGACAGCCCTATTGCCAAGAGCGCAATCATATTGCACACTTCCATAACTGGTGTATACCAGTAGCTGTCTCCATTTGGATTAAATACCATGTTCAGTACTGGCTTGACTAACAAGGGTATATCTTCTTGCTTTAAAAAATCACTCACTTCCTGATTGAATATTTGGATAATATAAGCCTGCCCAATACCTGCTTGAGTCATGGTGGTCGCATCAATTAGCAGCTGAACTTGCGGTTTTCGTCCAGCCAGCACATCCCGTTCAAACCCAGGTGGAAACTCCAACACAAAAATCAGCTTGCTTTTGTCCATCAATTCACCAACATCTTCGCGTTTTACATCGACAGGAGGCAGAAAGTAAGGTTGTTGTAGGGCATCCTGAATTTGTCTGGTCAGCGCCGTACGGTCTAAATCTATAATACCTACGGGCGCATTACGTACATCCGTATTGATACCTTCTGCCACAGTATAGATAGTGACAGAGAACACGAAGCCAATCATGAGAAACAGTATCTTGTCTCCAAACAGACTGCGCAACTCTTTGATGGTCAACGTCCAGATATTTTTAAAAGTCTGCATTTATACCTCCTGCTTTTTCAGGAAAATAGAGGCAAGTGTGATAAATGCCAAGGCAAAAGCTGTCAAGACCATATACTCAGTCAAAAAGCTAGACCAACCCAGCCCTTTGGTAAAGCCGCCAATACTGATACGCTGATACCAAGATGCAGGAAAGCCGACACCAATGGCATAAGCGAAGCCGTCCATACTAGATAGCGGGTACAATAACCCAGAGTAGTTAATGGTGGGTATCAGAGTAACGATAGCGGTAACAAACAGCGCTGCAACCTGTGTTCGAACCAAACTAGACACTAAAAGCCCCAATCCTGTTGACACATAGACCAACAGCAATGCGCCAAAAGACATTGCCCAAAAAGAGCCTTTTATGGGCACTTTAAACCAAAATATGGCCATGAGCACAAGTATGAGATAATTGATCAGCCCCAGAGCGACATAAGGCAGCTGCTTTCCGAGCAGATATTGAGGCACACTGGCTGGTGACGTGTAGAGGTTTGATATTGAGCCAATTTCGCGCTCACGCACCACTCCCAGCGTGGTCATCATTGCTGGAATCAACATGAGTATCATCATTAGTACACTGGGGATGACCGCATTCACGCTTTTAAAGTCTTGGTTATACATAAAGCGTGGAACCACTTCAGCGGCAGGGTCTAAATCGATAGGCAAGCCAGTATCTTGCAGAAGGTCTGTGATATATATCGTCATAATCCCTCCTACATAGCCCTCAATATTGGCCGCATTGAATGGCACTGTCCCATCAATGTAAAAGCTCGCTTCTGGTTGTCTATTGGCCAATAAATCACGTCCATAATCCACTGGAATATCAATGACCAATTGCGTCTCAGAGCTTCTAAGCGCGTATTCGGCTGCTTTTATAGAGTGTACGGGTGACGTAGATGTAAAATATTCTGAGCCAGAAAAGTACTCCGTCAACTGTCGACTTTGTACAGAGTGATCTTGATCAAGTATCGTATACGGTAAATCGTGCACATCAAACGAGATACTCCAACCAGTCATGACCATCAAAATAATGGGTCCAACGATAGCAAAAAATAGCCTGATTTTATCGCGTAATAGCTCTTTAAATTCGCGAGTGGCAAATGTCCAAACAGTGGTAAACCAATACTTAAGCGTGTCGGTTTCGTTGGTTTGACTATCAGGTTCAGACGCTATGGTCGCTGATTCTACTGGTGTGTTTTCAGTCGAGTCGTTTGGGCTGGTGGGTTCAGTGTTATTTTTTTCATCTTCAAGCAGATACTCTACAAAAGCTTCTTCGAGATCCTCTGCTTGTTTATTACGTGTCAGCTCTGTCGGTGTACCAACGACCAGCACGCGACCACGATGCATAAAAGAGATACGATCGCATCGGCTGGCCTCATTCATAAAATGAGTAGAGATAAATATCGTGATTTTATCTTCCCGTGAAAGCGTCAATAACTGTCGCCAAAACATATCACGAGCACCAGGATCGACACCTGAGGTTGGCTCATCCAAAATCAATACTTCCGGATGATGCAGACAAGCTGCTGCCAGCTGTAATCTTTGGCGGATACCTAGTGACAATGAGGCTGGCGCTGTATCCGCCACAGCACTGAGGTCAAATTTATCTAACGCATCCTTTACAGCTTGTTGTCCACGCTCTCCTTCTATTTGATAAAGGGTTGCGTGCAATTCTAAATTTTGACGTACACTCAACTCTTCATAGAGCGAAAAAGACTGCGACATATAGCCGACGCGCATTTTTGTCGCTATATCACTTGCATCGATAGATTGACCCAGCAGTTTGGCTGAACCCTCTGTTTTATCAATCAATCCAGTCAGCATCTTCATCGTGGTCGATTTGCCACAACCATTAGAGCCTAAAAAACCAAAGATCTCACCTTTTTCAATACAAAAGCTGACATTATCAACCGCCGTAAAATCTCCAAAACGTTTGGTTAGATTTTTTGCCTCAATAGCTGGCGGTGCATCAGGATCAGGGACAAATGGCGTGATAACCAATGCGCCTGCATTCGTTTGTTTCTCTGGTGGTAATAGCTTGATGTACGCCTCTTCAAGTGACGTGACATTTAGCTCTGTCATGACGGTTTGCGTCCGCTGATTGGCTAAGAGCTTGCCGTCATCCATCGCTAGCAGGTATTCAAAATTTTTGGCTTCATCAATATAGGCTGTCGACACGATGACTGTCATCTCTTCACGTTCAGCTTGTAACGAGGCCACTAATGACCAGAACTGACGGCGTGATAAGGGGTCTACCCCTGTGGTTGGCTCATCAAGAATCAGTAAATCAGGATTGTGCACCAACGCACAGCATAAGCTCAGTTTTTGCTTCATTCCGCCCGAAAGCTTGCCAGCCGCACGATCAGGAAATGGTGCTAGCCCAGTTGCCTCAAGTAAACGGGCTATTCGTACATGGCGCTCATGCGCATTCAATCCAAACAGTCGCGCATGAAATTCCACATTTTCATATACCGACAGGGTTGGATAAAGATTATGCCCTAAGCCTTGTGGCATAAAGGCGATACGTTTTGACAACGCCTCACGTGCAGACTTTTCTGCCATATCCTTACCGAATACTTGCACAGAGCCATTTTGAATGACCTTGACCCCTGCAATAAGAGACAACAACGTTGACTTCCCAACACCATCAGGACCAATTAGCCCAACAGTGCTCCCTTGTAAAATATTTAGGGAAATATTATCAAGAGCAACCGTCTTGCCATATGTATGCGAAACAGTGTTAATTTCAACGGCGGTATGTTGGCTATCCATACGTTATCTCACAGTTTGTGTCGTTAATTTATTCATAAAGATAACTCTTCGGTTGTAAAACCATCTGAATAATTTATGACCTCATTTTCCGCTGTCATACTCGAACGTTACAAACTAGGATTGGCCTTTTTTGGGAAGGTTTATAGCAAGATTGCTCGGCCATGCTACGTCGGTATTGCCACGCACATAACCATTACCTGTCATGCCGCTCTTGAGTAGGCCTTTGTATTCTTTGGCTATTGCCACAGGTAACTTGATACGCACTTTAAACATCAGCTTTTCGCGCTCGTTCTGCGTTTCCACTGATTTGGGCGTAAATTGTGCTTGTGATGCAATAAACGAGACTTCTGCTGGCCACACACTATCCAGACCATCCAGCACGACTCTCGCGTCATTACCGACTTGTAAGCCACTCATCTGCCCATTAGGTAAAAAAAGATTCATAGACACATCCTCTGTATCTAGCAGACTAACCATTTTGCTGCCTGCTGCAATCACACTGCCAACCTCGGCAATTCGGTATTCCACGCGACCAGCTTTAGGACTGCGTATCAACATATCGTCATTCATCGATGCGGCAGATTTTTCTTGAGCTTTGGCCTGATTGACGCCAGCATTTGCTTCCGCTACTTGAGCATCGATTTGTTGAACGGCTGCCTGCGCTTCTGCGTACGCTGCTCTAGCCGCTTGCACGACCGCAACCGCGCCATTGTATGCCGCTTGGCGTTTGGTTACTTCTGAGTCTGAAACCAAATCTTCGCGGCGCATCTTGCGGGCATTATCCAACTCCATTTTGGCTACTTTCTGCTGTTCAATCTGCGCATCAATTTGGGCGTTGGCACGCGCCATTGCCTGCTCTCCTTGCGTACGACCCGCCCGTGCCTGTGACACCATTTCATGTGCGCGCTGCTCAGTTGCCTGTGCCGCCACTAACTGACTTTCGCTTTGCGAGGAAGACAGCTTAACAAGCAGCTGATCGACATCGACATCTTCCCCTTCTGACACCAGCATTTGCTCAACTCTGCCTGGATAAAGGCTAGCAATATCAAACCGCTCAAGCTCCAGTCTACCGTTTGAGCTGACTATCCCTAGCGGTAGGGCTTGTGCAAGTTGCTGCTGTTGCCAGTAATACCAACCGGCAGCAGCGGCTACGACAAGCAATAGAATCAAAACCCAGGCTTTCTTCATAACGGTTCCTATATATTATTTATATGCGGAAATAAAACAGAAAATAACCAGCCCATACGTCTTTTAACCGTATTAGGGCATGTCCTCAATTTGAAATTTTAATGATTTTTTAGTATAGGGCGTGTTGAATATAGGAAATCAGATCATGCACATCTCGTGTTGATCACGATGACTGGCAATATTGGCGCTGTGTGGATACAAGACAATTTCTACACCAAGGCGGAATGGTGAGTGATTTATATAAGATATTCGGCATACAGTTGATTCATCAGATATTGGGCCGATTAGGACACGACCTAGTAAGAAATACCAATAAATCCATAATTATATTGTGGTTATGGTACTCGATACCACCCCAATACACCATCATAAACTGCATTTATTTTGAGCATCCTATGATTCGTTTAATATATCTCTGCAAGTTTTTTGACCGACTCAGGCTACTAGTTGTAAAAAACCTACTGCCATAGCAAATTTTTTCATCATGAGTTATCACAGTCATTTAACTGGTATAGATACATAAATATTTTTAATGATGGCCATTGAGCTAACAAAACTATGATATTCCATGCTAATATTGTGGAGTTTCCATATATTAAACACTGTTTTTAAGTATTCTTCAAGACCAAATCTATTTTGTTGCTTTCATATATTTCTCAATTAGAGAATAAAAGGTCTTCACCATGTCTGAAACAACGCATAATCCATCTGAGAAAAATCTAAACTTTACCGCACTCATTGCCCTTGTCGTAGGCTCTATGATAGGCGGTGGTATCTTTTCATTACCGCAAAACATCGCTGAAACCGCAAGCCCTGGTGCCTCATTGATTGGCTGGGTAATCACTGGCGTTGGCATGCTGATGCTTGCCTTCGTATTCCAAAATTTAGCACATCGCAAACCTGAGCTTGACAGCGGGGTCTATGCCTACGCGCAGGCAGGTTTTGGTAACTATATGGGTTTCAACTCTGCATGGGGTTACTGGCTCTCTGCTTGGTTGGGCAACGTCAGTTACTACGTGCTGATATTTAGTACGCTGGGTTATTTTTTTAATGTGTTTGGAGATGGTAATACCCTAACTGCATTGGTGGGTGCCTCTGTATTATTGTGGGCATACAACTTCATGATTACTAAAGGTATCCAGACGGCTACTTCAGTCAATACGTTGATCACCATCGCTAAAGTGATACCGCTGTTCACCTTTATTGTCATTATTTTTACGGTCTTTAATATGGATCTGTTTAATAGCGACTTTTGGGGCAGAGAGACGGATCTAGGGTCAGTCCCTGATCAAGTTAAAAACATGATGATGGTGACGGTATGGGTATTTATTGGTATTGAAGGGGCCAGTGTGTATTCTGCACGCGCCAAAAAACGATCTGATATTGGCAAAGCCACCGTATTGGGGTTCATTTTTACGTTAGTGCTATTAATGCTGGTTAACTTTTTGGCAATGGGTGTTAGATCACTCCCTGAGCTTGCAGCGATGAAAAACCCGTCGATGGCTTATTTGCTAGAGTATGCCGTTGGCCCGTGGGGCGCGACCTTTATCTCAGTCGGTTTGGTCGTCTCGCTGCTCGGTGGTTTATTGGCTTGGACGCTATTCTGCGCCGAAGTTTTGTTCGTTGCCGCCAAAGACGAAACCATGCCGACGTTCTTTTATAAAACAAATGCCGTTGATGTGCCGGTAAATGCACTATTGGTGTCTTCTGCAGCGACACAGTTATTCTTAATCATCACCTACTTTAGTAAAAGCACTTATAACAATATTTTTTATCTGTCCACTTCCATGATTTTGATTCCCTATTTCTTTTCTGCCGCTTATGGATTTTTGGTGGCCTATCGCAAAGAGGGTTACAAAGCATCCGAGAGCGCCAAAAAAGACATTGTTATTGGGGTAACCGCACTGTTTTATAGTGTTTGGCTGTTGTATGCAGCCGGTATTCAGTACTTTTTACTATCCGCTTTATTGTATCTTCCTGGCGTGGTTCTCTATATAAAAGCACGTAGAGAGCACAAGTATCAGCTGTTCAATACAGCCGAAAAAGTGGTGCTTGCAGTCATTACTATCAGTGCCATCTATGCAGCCTATGGCCTGTACAGCGGTACGTTAAGCTTGTAGTGACCATACTAAATAAAGCGCTTTCATTTGTAATCACAAAAAACCGTTCGTCGTAATTTTCATATCAGTTGCTTTTTTCAGATTGTTCGTCCTCTAAACAGTGGTGAGATACTTGCACCCAAACCGCATAAGGATACAAAAATGTCTGACAAGTCTTTAGGTGTTCATTCAGAAGTCGGTAAATTACATAAAGTTATGGTGTGCTCTCCAGGTCTTGCCCATCAAAGACTGACACCGCAAAACTGTGATGACTTATTATTTGATGATGTCATGTGGGTGAGCAAGGCCAAAAGTGATCATTATGATATGGTCACAAAGATGCGAGATCGCGATATTGAGGTGGTTGAGATGCATCAACTGCTTGCACAAACCCTTGATAATAACGATGCCATGCAGTGGATTATGGATCACAAAATCACTGATAATCACGTCGGTACTTTATTGGCTGGCGAAGTGAGAGATTGGTTGACCAAACTTGAGCACAAGAAACTGTCCTCGTTTTTAATTGGCGGCGTCACCACTGAAGAGTTACCGAATGATATTGGGGCGTCACTCAAAAAATTATCCGCACTGTCAGGTACGACTGAGTTTGTATTGCCACCACTGCCAAACACTCAGTTCCCTCGTGATTCTTCAAATTGGATATATGGCGGTGTGACGCTTAACCCGATGTATTGGCCCGCTCGCCAGCAAGAAACGCTGCTAATTTCTGCTATTTATAAATTTCATCCAGACTTTAAAGGCGCTGATTTCAAAATTTGGATGGATGACACTGAAGAAGATCTCAGTGGCTGTAGTTTAGAAGGTGGTGATGTCATGCCTATCGGCAACAAAACCGTGCTGATTGGTATGGGTGAGCGAACGTCACAACAAGCGATTACCAGACTGGCCAAAACTTTATTCATCGATGGTTCGGTTGACCATGTCATCGTAGCGGCCCTACCTAAGCAACGTTCTGCAATGCATTTGGACACCGTGTTTACGTTTTGCGATATTGATTTGGTCAACGTGTTTCCGGCAGTGACAGATCATATTACGACCTTTCATATTCGTCCTGATGAAAGCAAGCCACACGGTATAGATGTGCGCGAAGATGACAGACATTTTTTGAAAGTGATAGAAGAAGCCGCAAGGGTCGACAAATTAAGAGTGGTCGAAACAGGCGGCAATAGCTACGAAGTTGAGCGAGAGCAATGGGATGATGGTAACAATGTCCTTGCCCTTGAGCCAGGCGTTGTCATCTCTTATGACCGCAATACTTATACCAACACGTTACTGCGTAAACAAGGCATTGAAGTGATTACGATTCCAAGCTCCGAGCTGGGCCGTGGCCGTGGCGGTGGTCACTGCATGACTTGTCCTATCATTCGCGATCCAACGGATTAGGGCATATTGAACCCTACCTGCTCATAGCGGTGCCAAATACAGTGATAGTCCATCCAAAATAAACACATACTAAAAATTAAGGAACCATCATGAGTTTCAATCTTCACAACCGTGATCTACTGAGTCTTATGCATCATAGTGAACGCGAGCTTACGTATCTTTTGGATATGGCTCGTGACCTAAAAAGAGCAAAATACTCGGGCACAGAACAAAAACACCTTTTGGGCAAAAACATTGCGCTGATCTTTGAGAAGACCTCAACCCGCACTCGTTGTGCTTTTGAAGTAGCGGCATATGACCAAGGTGCCAATGTGACGTTTATTGGCCCGAACTCATCACAAATAGGCTACAAAGAGAGCATGAAAGACACCGCTCGTGTGTTGAGCCGTATGTATGATGCCATCGAGTATCGCGGGTTCGGTCAAAAAATTGTCAATGAGTTAGCAGAATATGCGGATATTCCTGTCTTTAATGGACTAACGAATGAGTTTCATCCCACACAAATGCTAGCAGACGTAATGACCATGCGTGAGCATACCGATAAATCAATCCATCAGATTAAATATGCTTATTTTGGTGATGCACGTAATAATATGGGCCGCTCATTATATTTAATGGGTGCTAAGATGGGTATGGATGTACGCCTTTGCGCCCCTAAAGACTTATGGCCTGCAGCAGACTTTTTAGCCACTTGTGCAGACTTTGCCAAAGCATCAGGTGCGCGTCTTACCATCACCGAAGATGTAAAAACGGCAGCAAAAGAGGTTGATTTTATTCATACCGACGTATGGGTATCGATGGGTGAGCCTATTGAGAGCTGGGCTGAGCGAATCGATGCGCTAATGGCTTATCAAGTCAATATGGATCTGATAAAAGCCACTGGTAATCCAAAAGTAAAATTTATGCATTGTTTGCCCGCTTTTCATAATTCAGATACCGAGGTTGGTAAAAAAATCACTGAAAAATACCCACAGCTCGCAAATGGTATCGAAGTGACCGAAGAGGTATTTGAATCACCTTACAACATCGCATTTGAGCAAGCCGAAAACCGTATGCATACGATTAAAGCCGTTCTAGTTTCTGCGCTTGGTAATATCTAATGTATCACATTAGCAACGCGTGCTACTGATATGACGTTAACTGAAGACAATGCGTAGGAAAATATCATGAGGTTACTAATTGCCTTAGGTGGTAATGCTTTATTAAAACGTGGAGAGCCGTTATCTGCTCAAAACCAACGCCAAAACATCAAGACTGCCGTTGAACAAATCAGCAAGGTTACGGAGGGTAACGAGTTAGTCATTGCTCACGGTAATGGCCCCCAAGTCGGTTTGCTTGCGTTGCAAGGCGCGGCTTACACTGAAGTCGATACTTACCCATTAGACGTTTTGGGCGCAGAAACGGAAGGTATGATTGGCTACATCATCGAGCAAGAGCTTGGGAATGTCCTGCCGAGAGACTCATCCATTGCTACCCTACTCACTCAAGTAGAAGTCGACCGTAAAGACCCTGCTTTTAACAATCCAACCAAGCCTATTGGCCCTGTATACTCAAAAAAGGAAGCAGAAAAGCTAAGTGCGCAAAAAGGCTGGGTTGTTAAAGCCGATGGTCAATATTTTAGGCGAGTGGTTGCAAGCCCTAAGCCCAAAAAAATATTTGAGCTAAAACCCATACAGTGGCTACTTGAAAAAGGTGCGATTGTTATCTGTGCAGGCGGAGGTGGTATCCCAACGGCATTTGATGAAGATGGCTGTTTGCAAGGGGTCGAGGCAGTAATCGATAAAGATTTGTGCGCATCCTTACTTGCCCGCAGCCTTAAATGTGAGTTATTGGTGATTGCCACGGATGTGGCGTATGTTTATACAGACTTTGGAACTGACAAACAACGAAGCATCTTGCAGGCACACCCAGACGCTTTAAGTGAGTTTGATCTTCCTGCGGGCTCTATGGGGCCAAAAGTTGCAGCGGCTTGCGAGTTTGCGCGTGCGACTGGAAACACCGCCATCATCGGCTCACTGACCAATATTGGTCAGACACTTGAGGGAGGTGGCGGTACTCGTGTTTCAATGGAGTACGAAGGCCTCACATATGCCGCTGTATCTCCGAAGAACACAGAGTAAACCCTCGATTGCATCTGTAGTTTTACGATATACAATATTTTTTGAGTCGTTCCCAAAATAACCGGCTCATCAGTCTGCTATAAGTGGTTTGATTATGATCGTCAGGTTGTATGACTAAAATTTTCCAAATGAATGTCTATAGGTTTGACAGCCTAGGTCAACAAGAGTAATCCACCATCCTAAAAACACAAAAAAGCCTTTCAAGCTTTATACTTCATAGCTTGAAAGGCTTTTGCGCTCGCATGTTTTTATCTAGGTAAGGGGCTTAATATTAGGGTTTTAACACCCCCATTGCTATTTATGCATAAAATTAATTGTCTTACTTTACTAATAAGCACAACACAAAACACAATACTCTCTGATTCCTATTAAAAACACTCGTAAAGCGGCAAAAAGATAAAATTATGTTCATTATTGTGCAGAAAACTGTAGGAGTTTTGATTTACTCAACCCATCTTTTATGGTATTTATCCAGGCAAAACATAGTGGTTTTTTGCAAATTCCATAATCATTAAAAGTACAGCTTTGTTAATAGCTTGTCTGCACTATTTTCTATGGCACAATTTTATTATCGATACGCAGTTACCTATATACTGTAAGTGATTAGTAGCTAGTGATCATTCAAATAAGCATCGTTCTATCTTTCATATATATATCATTCAATGTTGTTATATTCTTATTATTAAATATAAAGAATAGATATATAATGGCAACTAAAACTTAACATTTATAGTGCAATAAAATATAATTCATGTAATAATTAAGTAACAAAATTTGTTCATTTATTTACCTGAATATATGCAGTGTTTATTTCACCTTGTAGGCAAGGCTTACTAGCAATATTGGAGGTTATCACCTGCTTTGCTATATTGCGTTAAGGTGGTAATAAAAGTGCTTATAAACGTACTTTTGGAGGCTTACCATGCAGTTAAACAAATACGTGTCTACCATCACATTATTGGCTGTTAGTGGCTTAGTAGCGGTTTCATCAGCCAATGCAGCAACGGCTAATGGCTCTTTCAATGTCAATCTCACCATTACCTCAGTTTGCGCTGTTGTCGCAAGCCCAACCACTCAAGACATTAATTTTGGGAGCCATGCCGCAGGTACTGCTTCAGCCACCATTGGCGAACAATCATCTGCAGCAGCTATTGCTGTGACGTGTTCTAAAAATGCACCATATGCTGTCAACTTAACGCCATCTAACAGCAATACTTTAGGGGCAGGCACCATGACAGGCCCAGGCAGTGATACCGTGAGCTACCAATTGACCCAAGCAGCCGCTGGCGATGCATGGGGAAATACCGCAACACTTGAGGCTGCAGGTAACGGCGTGTCAGGCATTGGTGCCGGTTTGGCAGCAAGCGCCAACACCCATACGGTGTTTGCAACTGTTACCTCTACTACCGATGTACAACCTGGTGATTACTCAGATACGGTCAATGTTGCAGTAATTTATTAATTAATAGGTATTAATAACTGATTAGTGAGGGCTGTTATCAAGATGACTATGACGGTGCAGCCCTCAGCGCAATGTACAAACATTAAAAATCCAATTGAGTTGAATACCAACCATGCTGAATCACTGGGCAATAAATATTGCAAAGCAAGGACTGATTGCTGGATTACTTTTGTTATCTGGTGTAGCAATGGCGAGTGGACTTCAGGTGTCGCCCATATCGTTAACCTTGCATGCCCAGCAAAATGCAGGTGGATTAACGCTTAGTAATACTGGTGATGATGTGGTCAATGCGCAAGTACGTGTTTATCACTGGTCACAAAAAGACAATCGTAATCAACTTACCGCTTCGCGTGCCCTGTTGGCAAGCCCGCCCATGATTACCCTAAACCCTGGTGAGCAGCAGCTCATTAGAGTGATACGTACTAGTACGCAGCCGAAAGGCGCAGTAGAAGACGCTTTTCGGTTATCAATCGATGAGCTGCCAACCCAACCTGCGACTCAAAAAAATGGCCTGCAATTTGTATTGAGCTACTCGCTGCCTGTGTTTGTGCAATCATCAAATACGGCTGCACGTCCAGCATTGCAATGGCATCTTAAGCAGCAGATAGGCACAGAGGATGCGCTGCTACAAGTTAGCAATAATGGCGCGGCCCACGCCCAGTTGGCTGGGCTTTATTTTATAGATAGCAATAACCAACGTCTTGATATCAATAAAGGCTTATTGGGCTATGTTTTACCGGGTGCTACCATGAGCTGGCCACTAAAACTGCCCCTTGATACGATGACAAGCGGTACTTTCAAGGTGATGATTAATGGAGATCAGACAACACCCAATGTCACGCTGGACCACCCTACTCATTAGTATTGCGCTGCATATCGTCACCACATCTGCCAGCCAAGCGGAAGGCTTAAATAACGTTGCTACCGCAGGCTCAAATCATCAAAAGGTGTCACAGCACCCTGTAACCCCTGACAGTAACAGCATGGTAAAAGGGATTGATTTATATTTAGAGACAACACTAAACGGCACCAATATGGGCTTAGTGCACTTTATGTATGATGATAACCAATTATGGGCAAGTAGCCATGTGCTGCAACAGCTTGGCTTTATTTTACCAGCAGGCATTAATCCTATTGCCCTTAATGGTTTAACGGGTGTTCATACAGACTACAATGCCCGCCTACAAACCGTAAACATTGTTGCCCCTATTGGTTTGCTAGATTTAAAAACCACTACCTATAATACACAGCGTACCACACGCCCTATTGCCACTGCTTCGCCTGGGCTTCTACTAAACTACAACCTTTATGGCACGCATGACTCGAACAACCGTACCGGTATAAGTGCTTATACAGAGGTACGAGGATTTAATGCCTCAGGAGTATTAAGCAGCACTGCTCTCACAACCACCAATAACCAATGGAGTGGGCGCAATCACTGGGATGCCGAAACCGTACGCTTAGACACCAATTGGCGTAAGTCGCTTCCAGACCAGTTAATAACTATTCAGGCCGGTGACATATTAACGGGTGCGCTGTCATGGACCCGCCCAACACGCTTGGGCGGCTTGCAAATAGGTACCAATTTTACGCTACAGCCTTATAAAACCACCACACCATTACCATCGTTTTTTGGTACAGCCACACTGCCTTCAGCTGTTGAGCTTTACGTAAATGGCCTCAAACAATATAGCGGCGATGTGCCCGCAGGCCCTTTTGAACTAAATACCGCACCCAGTTTTAGCGGCGCTGGTACAGCGCAGTTGGTGGTGACGGATGCCTTAGGGCAAAGCCAAACACTTGATTTTTCCTTATATAATACACCGCAGTTATTACAAGCAGGGCTAGTAGATTGGTCGGCTGAGCTTGGTCATGTGCGTAAAAACTACGGTATAAAATCTTTTGATTATGGCAATGATATTGCCGCCAGTAGCACACTGCGTTATGGCATGAACAACCACTTTACGGCAGAAACTCATGCCGAGCTGACAGATGGTCTTTATAACGCAGGAATTGGTGGTACGTGGTTGTTAGGAGAGGCTGGCGGCATACTGTTTGCGTCACTGGCAGGTAGCCACACCTCTGCCACTCGAAGTAACTCAAACAAGGCCGATAGCCAAAAAGGTACACAATACAGCGCGAGTTATGCATGGCACAATAATCGCTTTAATATTGGGCTTAATGCCACAGGCACGCAGGGTACGTACCGCGACATTGGCACCCAGTATGGTTCTGCACTTGCACAGCGCAGCGAGCGTATTTCGGTAGGACTGAATACAAACAATCTGGGCGGGTTTGGAGTAAGTTACAATCAAATTGGCTACCACACCCAAGACCAAGAAGACGCCCAACTTGCCAGTGCCTACTGGCGCAAAAATTTTGGGCGCCGCTTACTGCTAAGCGTTAATGTAACCCATGATTTACAGAACTCGCGCAACGATAGCGTGCTGATTGGAGCATCTATGGCGCTAGGCGAACGCGGATCAGCCAGCAGTAGCTTGCAACAACAGGGCAATGATACGTTTTTTGTGGCTGATGTGGCACAAGCAGCCCCCAATGATGGCGGTACTGGCTGGCGCGCACAAACCCGTAATAGTGCTAACAATAACGATTTGGTAGCCGAATTAACGCATCTTGGTCGTTATGGGCAAGTAAATGCAGGTATTAATATCAATGATGATAGCCACGATTTTTATAGCAGCGCAACCGGCTCTTTAGTGATGATGGGTGGCGGGGTGTTTCCTAGCCGCCGAGTAAACAGCAGCTTTGCCGTGGTATCGACCAATGGCATGGCCGATGTGCCAATATTGCTACAAAATAGCCCGATTGGCACCACCAATAGCAAAGGCTTACTACTTGTGACCCCTCTCAATGCTTACCAAGAAAACAAAATTGCCATCAACCCAATGGACTTGCCTGCCAATATTAAAATCGACAAAGTCAGTATTGAAGCCACTCCAACAGAGCAAGCTGGCATGGTGGTCAACTTTGATATGGCACCCGTGCGCTCAGCATCACTTATTTTAACCGACCCGCAGCAGCAGCTTATACCAATAGGCAGTACGGTTGAGGTGCTATTTCAGAAAAATAAGGGCGATACAGCAGTGGTCGGGTTTGATGGCGAGGTTTATATAGACTCTCTAGAGGCCACGAATAATCGTATTAAAGTAACTACGCCTGACAATCAGGTTTGTTATGTGACTTTCGATGATGCTACTCGTAACAATGGCGATATTCCCTTAATTGGCCCGCTAATATGCAACAAGGTGAAACACTGATGCAATCAATACAGCAGTCGATAAAATGCTATTACGGTTTATGCCTGTTGGCGCTAGCATTACTTTGTTGGTTGCCAAGCAATGCTAACGCCATATTGGCGGCCAATTGCACTGCCAGTATGAACCCTAGCACCATTAACATCAGCTCGGCGGTTACGCCAAGCAATGCCGATAATGCCACTATTAATGCCACCATTACTTATACCTGTACCAATACAGACTACTTACTCAACATGAACGTGTCGGTCTGTTTATCAGCCGATGGCGGCAATGATGGTAGCGGCAACTCAAGCACGGTGCTTCCGCGTTATATGAAAAACACCCTTAACGACTCACGGTTAGCCTTTACCATGACCTTGCCAAGTAGGAGCAATAAGGTTTGGGGTACTGATTCAAGCGCAATGTATCAATCGGCAGTTCACACCCTAAGCCCGCGCGCTAGTATTACTGTCAATGTGCCAGTCACAATCACACTGTTAGCCAACAATAACAATACCTTGGCTGCCATTGGTAGTTATATCAACACCTTTAATACCACCAATACCGCTATCACCTACTCTGATAGAACAGCACTCATAGCGGCTTTATTGGCGACCCCTAATTGCCAAACAGATAAAATCATTTTGCTGGCAGATACCGTCACCAAAGCACTACCATTTACTGTACAAGCTACAGTTATACCTAGCTGCGTAATTAGCACTGTAACAGATTTTAATTTAGGCAGCCGCCCTGCCAGTCAAAGCCTGATTGCTGCTAGCAATAACACCATTAACACTACCTGTACTACCAATGCGCCTTACTATATAGGCTTATTGCCATCTAATGGCAATATAAATGGTGCAGGTGTGCTAACAGGTACAGGCAGTAATACAGAGCAAATACCGTATCAGCTGCGCTCGGCTGCCAGTGCTACTGGCACAATATGGGGCAATACTGCCACAGCAACAACCGTTGGTAACGGGCTTGCGCAGACTGGTAGCGGCGTGGCACAAATCCACACTGTTTATGTCACCGTACCCAATTCAGATGTTACCCCAGATAACTATACCGATAAGGTCACAGTGACTGTTAATTATTAATGGTTGGTTAGAATGGTTAATAGCACAAGACCGCACTGGCTTTAGGACTGAGGCAAACTCACTAGCGATACTAATCAAAGAAGATTTGGGTAGTACCGGCTAGCGTCAGCTCTTTTACCGCATTGGTTAATAGACTACAATATTTGACTGAAACCTGATCTGCTCCAATAACTGCCGAAAGCCGCTCTCACTCTATGTTCAACATCGATTTTGCCACAGCTTCGGCCACTTTAATGCCATCAATCCCTGCGGATAATATCCCACCTGCATAGCCAGCGCCTTCGCCTGCCGGGAATAAGCCTTTGGTGTTAATGCTTTGGAATTCTTTGTTGCGTTTAATGCTGATTGGTGATGATGTTCTGGTTTCTACGCCAGTGAGTAACCCATCGTCAGATGAAAATCCTTTGATCTTTTTATTAAATGCTGGAATGGCTTCACGTATGGCATCTACGGCAAAGTCTGGCAGTGCTTTGCTTAAGTCGGTTAAGGTAATGCCCGGTGTGTAAGACGGTTTTACATCGCCTAATTCTGATTCTGGTTTGCCTTTTAAGAAATCACCAATGGTTTGCGCTGGTGCACTGTAGTCTTTGCCGCCCAATTCAAACGCTAAGGTTTCTAGTTGTCTTTGTAAGTCAATACCAGCAAGAGGATGGTTTGGGTAATCTCGCTCTGGGTCAATGCCTACAACAATAGCACTGTTGGCGTTACGCTCGTTCCTTGAATATTGGCTCATGCCGTTAGTGACAACACGGCCTTCTTCTGATGCGGCGGCAACCACGGTTCCGCCTGGACACATACAGAAGCTATAGACAGAACGACCATTTTTACAATGATGCACCAGTTTGTAATCCGCAGCGCCAAGTATCTCGTTTCCAGCATTGTCACCAAAACGTGCTTGGTCTATGGTTGACTGTTTATGTTCAATCCTAAAGCCAATTGAAAAAGGCTTTGCTTCAACATACACGCCTTTATCATGGATCATTTGGAAGGTATCACGGGCGCTATGACCAACAGCAAGAACAACATGGCTAGTTTTTAAGGTTTCGCCACTATTAAGTGTCACGCCAGTTACTTTTGAGTCAGTGATATGCAGGTCATCTACGCGAGTAGCAAAACGGACTTCCCCACCGAGCGCTATGATCTCGGCACGCATTTTTTCTACCATGGTGACTAACTTATAAGTACCTATGTGCGGTTTACTAACAAATAAAATCTCATCTGGTGCGCCAGCTTTTACAAACTCTGTCATTACTTTACGGCCGTAATGATTTGGATCTTTCACTTGGCTATATAATTTACCGTCGGAAAAGGTACCTGCTCCACCTTCACCGAATTGCACGTTTGATTCAGTGTTTAATTTACGCTGACGCCAAAAGCCAAAGGTGTCTTTGGTACGTTGTCTTACTTCATTACCGCGTTCAATGATAATAGGTTTAAAACCCATTTGAGCCAGGGTAAGTGCTGCTAATAAACCACAAGGACCAAAACCAATAACGACAGGACGCTCAGTTAAATTCTCTGGCGCTTGGCCTACATATTTGTAGCTGGTATCTGGTGTTGCCTTAACATGGTTGTCGGACTCAAATTGAACCAGTAAATCATTGGTTAAATCTGTGTCGGTCAGTGTGATGTCTAGCGTATAAATTAATTGGATATTTCTTTTATTACGGGCATCATAACCACGTTTAAACATCACAAATGACGCCATTTGCTCAGCAGAAATTTTAAGTTTTGTCGTTATAGCAGTCGTTAGATCTTCAGGTGCATGATTTAATGGCAATTTAATTTCAGTTAAACGTATCATTGGTTACTCATAAACTAGTGTAGAAAACAGTCTCGCATTTTACTGGTACTGATACAAATAAGCGAATAAATATTTTACTTACGCAGGGTAAATTTACGAATTTGTCTTAGATCTCTTGCAAGAGTAGCAGTTTATTGTCTTCCACTAACGGAGTCACGAAAGTTAACGATGACTTATACAAGAGGTCTAATATCTTGGCAATTTTTGGTTGATATTTAAGTCGTTATCAATGTCTAAGGTAGTGGTGTCGCCGACGTTGATTTAGCTGTTAGCGTAAGGACATGAAAAATCGTAGCTTTTAGTTAAATCAAGATTAATTTATAAAGTTATAGGCTAAAATCAATTAATCATTATTGTCATTCATTGATGTTGTTACAGTAGTTGGCAGAGTAGCTAGAATGTCCTCATAATCGTTTATACTAAGCATGCCACCTGCTACCAATCCAAATAAATAGCCTTGCCAAAGTATTGAACCTTGACGGGGGTTGTTGCTGAGTTCTAAATATTCAGGAATTTCTTCTTGAAAATCTTTTTTACTATACTTAAATGCCATAAAACCTCCTTAAAATTGAAACAATTAGTTAATCAGGTTCTATATCTGAGGGTTCCCCTAATAAAAAGTCATAACACTCTTTGTTTCCGACTTGCGGCAAAATATTATATAGCTCATTATCACCTTCAATTAGGCTGAATTCTAATAAAGCATATAAATAACCCTACCAAAACAACGCTGTATCATTGCAAAAATCATCTCGCCCCATTTGTTTTTTTAGCATTATTTTAATATTTTCAACATTCAAATTTTTATTTTCCATAATTATCTCTTTCAAAATTCGACAATGGAAATGACAAGGCTTTCAAGTAAAAAAACATCTTAATTACAAACAAGATATATTAAACCTATATTCCTCAGGTAAGTCTTTGGGGTACGTATCGGTATTGACACCCCAAGGAGATATTTCTAAATAAAAATCATTTATATTCCAAATACATAATTTGCACATGAAAATAACTTCTTTTAAATGATTTGTTATCTCAATATCGTGTGTAGATTCGCTTATTACTATTCTAATATCTTCAATAAGCTCTAACATATCTGAAACTGTTATCAAAATGGAAGGATCACAATCGTCCACGTACCTCAATACCTTAAATTTTTCTCCATCATTTTCCCTTTCTAAAAAATTATCGTTTCTCAAGTGTTCAGAGCGGTAAACTACTCTATTATGCCTGTCTGCTGCTCCTAGATCATCTTGAGATATTTTCTTATAAACGCTGAGAAACTGCATGATTTACTCACTCTATAATGTACTAGGGAAAGTATTAATTAGTTCCCCTTTTCATCCTAAACACCAAGCAATTAGTCTGTCAATAATTTCAATACATTCCTCTTGAGGTAATATGAAT
Organism: Psychrobacter sp. NZS113; assembly: GCF_015864825.1. Classification (GTDB taxonomy): domain Bacteria; phylum Pseudomonadota; class Gammaproteobacteria; order Pseudomonadales; family Moraxellaceae; genus Psychrobacter. The sequence continues at coordinate 126,766 of NZ_JADYWL010000002.1, read as the reverse complement.
TCATCCATATCCATTGCTATTAAGCTGTGTAGATCACTCTGAAGTTCATAAGGTATCTCACTAGAGTAATCAAGTAAAAGCTTCATAGCTTGTATTGATACCTTAGTAGGTTGGTAATCAGTCAATATTTGTTTTTTTATTCCCAACAATTCGATTTTGATAATTTCGTTCATGTTCTCACCTTTAAACTAGTCTTCGTAAACACAATTCATTTAACAACCGAGCTCTTTGCCTGTCGGTGGCTAATGTTGCCCTGTAGCTTGCTGTCCATTAATTGATTTCGGGTTAACTCTAATAACTTCACCTTTATGGTTGTAGCTTTCCATCCACTGCCTAACAAAACCTGTTTTAGGATTATGCTCAGTGACAAAAGATGCTCCTCTAGTATTACCTGATGTACTTGCAGGCTTCTCTTTTGTGTAATATCTTACACGTCCATCAGGTAGCGTTTTACTTTTACTTGCTGCGTTTTGAGCATTTTGAAGTGCTGAAAGTTTTGCTTTTAATGCGGCTTGAGTCTTTAGTACCATAGAGGAATTGAGATAAGAGAGGCGCGGTAGCTTCACCTGCACCAGCTGAAACACCACCAGTCACTGCATCATTACCAGTTGCATAACTGATAGCTGCACCTAATACACCAAAAGGACTCGCTGCTCTAGCAACATAACCTGTAGCGCCATTACTGTTAGGTCTATAGATAGCACCAGAGATGGCATCAAATAGTAAGCCTTGTCTTTTTAGCTCACTAGCAGCTAAAGCTTTTTCTTCTGCTAGATCAAAATTTCCATTGTTAAATGCTTCTTCCGCTTCATCACGCAGTTTCTGCTCTTTCTTATTAATTTCAGTCTTGACGTTACGACGCTCTTGATCAAAGGCTTGTGTAATCTGCGTCTGCGCCCCAAGCTCCTCATTCACTTGGTTGGCATCAAACACACTCTCAAGCTTACCGCCAAGTGCTTCACGGTTCTCAGTGGTGAGTATGCCTTGTGGATCATTGTAGCCACTGACACCACCTTTGGTGATACTGCTATCACTGTCACTATCTGTGCCGTAGCCAATGCCGTTCATGGTGGCTTGTGGTTTACCGGTGGTATTACCAATGCTTAGACCAATTGATAATGCCTCACCTTCATAACTCGTGGTATTTTTAATATCTTGTGAGCTAACACCTTGTTTAAAGACGATGTTGCTTTTGTCATTGGTTTGAGCTTCTTTTGAGGTGACAAACATACCACCTTTGAAGGTGCCTTTGCCTTCAGCGACAAGGTCGGCTTCGTTGGAGAAAATACCAGATTGTTCATTGACGATCTTAGAGTCAGCATTGACCGATAGGCTAGAACCTGTACCTTTGGCAAGATCAAGATCTGCACTAAAGCCCATGTTCTTTTGGTCGCTGTCATAAGTAGCGGTGTCTTGTAGCGATTCGATGTTGACGTTACCACCAATAGTACCTTGCGCTCTATTCGTGTTAATCACGCCGCCTTTGATAGTCAGGTCATTGCCGATGTCAAGGGTTGTGGTGCCGCCCACGTTGATTTGGCTGTTGGCATAGAAAAGGCTACGATTCTTTATGAATCGTAGCCTTTGATTAGCCTGAGTTTATTTTTTCAAGTGTCTAAAAATATCAATGAACGGCTATCTTCTAATTCTAAACATCTAAGTATTTAGTCATATCAATTATAGGTTCACAGTAAGCAAACTCAGTATCTTCAAAAACTTCTTCGGCTTCTAGAACTAAACTTCTAGATTTACCATCTATGCGCCATGCAACAAAAAAACCAATAGGATTATCAGGAATATCAGGAATATCAATTTGAACATATATTTTTGAATCTAAATTGATAGAAATCATATGAAGCCATAGTAAAAATTCAGATCTTGACAGATCTATATTTTTAGAAAAATCAATACTTGAGCGAATCTTTATATCTTTGTATATATCAATATCCGAAATATTCCAAAAAATACTAGCTTTTTCATCATCTCCTTCGAGGTTTGAAAATAATTCAGAATTAATTACTATAGCAACTTTCAAATCATTAAACTTATCTAAAAATAATTTAATAAGCTCCTCAAAGTTGACTTCTTTTTCAAAATCAATATTTAAATATTTCATATTTATCTCAAGTTAGTTAGATTGTAAATTCCTACAGCTTCTTTAGAATCATTAGGGTTAAAAGCATCGCTTCTAGACATATTAGATCGATTTTTATCTATGTTTTCTTTGTCTCTCATAATTTGTTTTAAGTTGTGATACTCTCCTCTGCTCAACGTAAAAATCTCATTAGCATTATTAGAGCTGACTGGAATCAACTGATTGCCTCCATCTCCATGTCTTGTATATGTTCTACCATTGACTTCAATTTTTAAATCGCTAACTGGCGTTCCTAAACCATTCTTAATATCCTGTACATCTTTAGCTATATCAACTGTTTGATTATTAATAACAGTATTCACTACTTTTTGTCCTTCCTTTTCAGCAGCTGATGTTCTATAGCTAATAAGATTTTTTATTACCTATTGCACGGTAGTTAACGATTAATAACGGTTGAGCTACAAACCTATAACGGCTGAAGCCATAATGCTTTTGTTATTAATGTATGATTAATATCACTTTCGTCAGGTTGGTTTATCTAACTTCAGTACGACCTTCAGTACAACAGTCTTTGGTACAGTCGCGTTATTTCAGTAAAACCATTGCATTAGACTTTTGACTAAGCGAGAAGAAGAAATAGTGTGATGAGACTAAGCTTCTTATAAATAAAGGTTCGTACACAGTTGGTGCTATCTTTGATAGCTGTGTTGTCGTTGATCACTGAGACCGCATACTTCCTGAAGAATTCCTTCACATTACTATTGTAACGTTGGGGCAGTTATTGGCTTATCTTAGCTAAAAAAATCTGTCTCTCTTTTTCATAGAATGATTTCACGATTATTAACATTCATCTTTAGGAGGATGCTATGAGCACTCAAATAACAGAAAACTATACTTACATTGATGGGCATAAGATTGCATTTTTGGAACAGGGTTCAGGCAGTCCAATAATCCTGCTGCACGGGATTCCAACCAATAGCCTCATGTGGCGAAATATTATTCCACAACTTGCAAAAACACATCGGGTCATCGCCCCCGACCTTCTCAATTATGGGAAATCTGAAAAACCAAAAAGTGCAGATGTATCCATTAATGCGCAAAGCAACATGATTGTGAAGCTCATGGATGTCTTAGGTGCACGGCAAGCAGATATTGTTGGGCATGACATTGGTGGAGGTGTTGCTCAGTTGATAGCTGTCAATTATCCAGAAAAAGTTCGAAAGCTTGTTTTGATAGATAGCATCTGCTTTGATTCATGGCCTATCCCAGATTTTGAGCCGCTACAGGAACCTGATGCTGAGTCGGAGATGAGTCTAGAGGACTTTTTAAGTATGATGCGAGGCTTCCTACCAAAAGGTGTATATGATAAGAGCGTCATGACAGATGAGCTTATTAAGATGTATCTCGAACCTTGGTCAACTGAAGATGGCAAGCATGCCTTTTTTCGCAATCTCAGACGGTTGAATAAAGAATATACTCAGGCCATTACTGACGAACTTAGCAACCTTCCGCATCAGACGTTCATCATGTGGGGTGATAAAGACCCTTTCCAGAAGCCGGAATATGCACCAAAGCTGGCAGAAGCGATTCCAAATGCAGAGCTTGTTTGGATTGAAGATGTCGCTCATTGGTTGATTGATGAGAAGCCTGATGAAATTGGTGAGCATATCAATCAGTTTCTAAGCTAGAACACGAGTGGTACGGAGACACATAACACAGCGCTGCATCGAACAGAAATGCTATATTACTGTTCGATGCAGCGTTTTTATTGTGCCGTTCGCCATTACAGTGAAGTAACCGTAGACATGTCTACGAAATGGACTTTCAACACTTCCGCAAAATACAGCTTGGCATAAAAGGCCATTAAGCCCATAGCTTATTCTTAGCATTGGCATCTGAATATGATAGAGCCAAAAACAGCTAATCCTTCACGTGTCATCAATTCAGTCTATTAATCCCGAAATCAAACAGTTCAGTAGATGAATAGATTCTTTCTTATAAGATCTGACAAGCCTCATCAAAGTCTAACCTTGGGAGACGGCTATACAATTGATCTTCTTGACCATAACCTATATTAATGAGTAAGTTTGAAGTCCATTTGCTATCTTTAAGAAAGGTATTATCCACCAATTCATTATTAAATCCAGACATAGGGCCAGTATCTAAACCCAAGGCTCTACAAGCCAAGATTAGATACGCCGCTTGCATAGAACTGTTTCTAAACGCCGTTTTTTGTATGAGTTCAGGGCTAGAGTTAAACCATGATCTGGCATCCGTATGTGGAAATAATTTAGGAAGTTGCTCATAGAATTCATTATCATGAGCAACAATCACTGTGATAGGTGCAGTCATTGTTTTTTCGATATTACCTGATGACAGTGCTGGCTCTAAGCGCGCTTTAGCGTCATCAGATCGGAGAAATACAAAACGTGCAGGTGAACAATTGGCCGAGGTAGGCGCCATTTTAACTAAATGATAGATCTCTTCAATTAGTGTATCTGGCACGTCTTTTTTTTGCCAAGCGTTGAAGGATCTGGCCTTACCAAACAGTTGATCTAGATCTTTTGGAGATAACGATAGGGAATCAGTCATAGTACGTCCTAATTGATATTAAATTTTAGATAAGAATTGAAGGATTTTGCTATTGGTTGAGCAGGTCTCTGTGATTGTACTGCCATGTCCACCCGTCAGCATTAACTCAAATTGGGCGTTTTGCATATTATCGGCTAAAGCCAGTCCGCGTTGCCATGGCACCAACACATCATCAAGATTGCTTAAAACCAACGTTTTGTTTTTGATATGCTTAGCATTTATTAGAGGTTGATAAGACTGCAAGGCTTTTAATCTCGTTAAGACGTTCTTAACAGGAGCAAAGTTAGCAATTGCTTTATCTTCTTTTTGCGTGAGTGCTTCTATGTTGTCTGATATCCATATAGGTGGGTACAAAAATATCGCTTGGGCGCGTACAAAGGCTTCTATACCTGTATTTTCTATCAAGCTTTGTCGCATGCTAAAACATTTAATAGTGTGAGGATCGAGGCTTTCCCACCCATTTAAGATGACCAGTTTATCTAACAACTCTGGCGCTTTATAAGCGACTTCCATACCGATAAATCCGCCAAGCGCGTGACCGACGAAATGATAATTAGACAGCCCTTCTTGTTTTAATATTTCAATTAATTGATCCGCTAAATCTTGCATGGAGTAGTCATCGGGTAAGAGATCGCTATCAGGCGATACCCCCTCTTGTTCATAGCAAATCACATTATAATGCTCGGTAAAACACTCAATTTGAGGTAACCAAAAATCAGCATGCCCGCCTAAACCTGAACTAAATACGATCGTTTCTGTCGTGTCGTTCTTACAAGGATATTTTTTAACTAACATAGGGTTTCATCCAATTTTAGTAAATTTCAAATTGCGGTAAAAGTATCTAATAGCTTATAAAATCAAGTTAAATTAAATTTACTAAATCAATTCAACGGTACGCTCATCGCTTTCATCATATTCATACGTTACGGTTTCTTCGAAATTTTCGATTTTATCTATATTTTCAACGGTCTCTTGAGATTTAATATATTTAATTAACGCGTCTATGGTGCCGACCTTTAGATTATGAGTATCGGCGAATTTCATCAGATCATTTCTACGAGCCATTTCACCATCTTGGTTGATGATTTCTACAATAACCGCAGCAGGTTCTAAACCAGCCAGTCTCGTTAGGTCACAACCTGCCTCAGTATGTCCAGCGCGTTCTAGAACACCACCTTCTTTAGCCACTAATGGAAAAATATGCCCTGGGGTTACAACATCATCAAAGGTAACGTCTTGGGACACGGCAGTTCTAATGGTCTGAGCTCTGTCTGCCGTTGATATTCCGGTACTTACCCCTTCTGCTGCATCAATGGAAACGGTGAAATTTGTACTGTAAGGTGCTTGGTTGTCTTTGCACATGAGAGGTAGTTTTAATTTTTTGCAACGCTCGGAGGTCAAGGTCAAACAAACCAAACCTCTGGCATGTGTGATCATAAAGTTAATATCATCAGGTTTGGCCAAACTGGCTGCCATAATCAGGTCACCTTCATTTTCCCGATCCTCATCATCCATGATTATGACCATCTTGCCTGCTTTAATATCTTCAATGATTTCTGGTATTGTATTGATATTCATAAAATCCACCATTTGCATTTATATTTGCTTTTGTATGTTGTTATGTAGAGCCTGTTGTCAATTAATCACACGCTCTACATAACGTCCTACGTTTGATACGGCCGTATCGCTACTTCATAGAGATAGTAGTATTTACGCCTTCACTAGCATCTTCATCAAACCAACGTGATATCACCGTTTTAGTCTGTGTATAAAACTGTACCGCTTGCTTACCATAAGGACCTAAGTCACCGAGCTTACTGGCTCTAGACCCTGTAAACGAAAACATCGGTAGCGGTACTGGAATTGGCAAGTTAATACCAACTTGTCCAACATCGATATCTTGTTGGAACTTGTGTGCATGGGCGCCAGACTGGGTAAAAATGGCAGTGCCATTACCATTTGGATTGGTATTGATAATCTCAATGGCTTCCTCAAGCGTGTCGGCATACATAATGCATAGGACAGGACCAAAGATCTCTTCGGTATAGCAGCTCATATCAGTGGTTACATGATCTAAGATGGTTGGACCAACAAAGTTACCCTCTTCATAACCTTCTACCTGACAACCGCGCCCATCTAGTCTTAGATGCGCACCTTCATCTATACCAGCTTGGATTAAGCGCTCGACACGGGCTTTGGCTTGCTTAGATATTAGCGGACCTAAGTCTTTGTCATCCTTGCCAGCGGCAACGACTAGCTGTGCTGATTTTTCTACAATTTCATCAACCCACTGTTTAGATTCCCCAACCAACACCACGACAGACAGTGCCATGCATCGCTGACCTGCTGCACCAAATGCTGCACCTGCCAACTGATTCAGACTTTGTTCTTTATTGGCATCAGGCATGATAACGGCATGGTTTTTCGCACCCATCATACATTGCACACGTTTGCCAGCCTGACCTGCACGGTCATATACGTGCTTACCAACTGCTGTTGAACCAACGAAAGATATCGCTTTTATGTCAGGGTGGTCGCACAGCGCATCCACTGTATCTTTACCACCATGAACGACACTTAACACCCCTTTTGGTATACCTGCTTCAAGGGCCAACTCGACCAATCTCATGGTAACGATTGGATTTTGTTCAGAGGGTTTTAAGATGAATGTGTTGCCTGTGGCGATGGCCATTGGAAACATCCATAGGGGTATCATGGCAGGAAAGTTAAAGGGGGTAATACCTGCACAGACACCTATTGGCTGCTGAACGGTATACATATCAACACTACTAGCGACGTTTTCAATGTAGCCCCCTTGTTGCAAGTTACCGATACCTGATGCGTGTTCTACGACCTCAAGACCTCTAAACACATCGCCTCTAGCATCTGCCAGTGTCTTACCTTGTTCTTCCGTCAGTAGCGCCGCCAGTTCATCCATATGTTCACGTATCAGTTGTTGATACTTTAGAAACACACGCGCTCTTTTGCTGATGGGTGTGATACGCCAGCTCTTAAAAGCCTCAGCGGCCATTTTGATGGCTTGATCAATTTCCTCAGGTGTTGATTGTGGTACCTTGGCGATAACTTCTTGAGTGGCTGGATTGGTGATATCAATCCATTCTGTGGTAGTCGATTCAGTAAATTCGCCGTTTATCAATTGTTGTACGTTGCGTAGTTCTGCAGTCATGACACGATTCCTTAAGGTAATATCAAATAGGTGTTTAAATTTATGTATTGAGCTTCAAGAGCGGCTCTGATGTAACGACTTCTTTATCAGTGGTCACGCTCATTTCTTTTTGTTTGTTTTTAAAATTAAAAACGAGATTCATAAGAATGGCTAAAAAAGTAGCGGTACCGATACCACCTAAATCAAAGCCAGCAATGTTTAGTGAATAATTGCCAGTGCCTAGGATGACTGGAACGGCGGCTACCAACATATTGCCATTCTTACTAAAATCAATTTTTGCATTCATCCAAATACGTGCGCCGGCGATCGTAATCAAACCGAAGACAACGATGGAAGCACCTGTCAAAATGGCAACAGGAATGGTACTGATCAAGGTGCCAAACTTAGGGGATAAGCCCAATAGAATGGCGAAGACACCTGCTATGACAAAGACGACTGTAGAGTAAATTTTAGTCGCTGCCATGACGCCGATGTTTTCTGCATAGGTCGTCATACCAGTGCCGCCTACCGAAGCCGAAAGCGTGGTACAAAGGCCATCAGCAAAGAACGCTCTACCCATATAAGGCGAGATACTTTTGCCAGTCATGGCCTCTACTGCTTTGAAATGCCCAAGGTTTTCAGCGATCAAGATGATAAAGACGGGTGCGATGACTAATATGGCACTGGTCTCAAAGACAGGAGAATATAGTGTTGGCAGACCGAACCAGGCAGCATTCGCAATTGGACTAAAATCGATAGGCTTGCCCATACCCATTACATTCGTTAATAGGAAATAAATAAAATATGCAGCGACTAGTCCTATTAACAGTAGCAAGCGTCTGACCATACCTTTGGTGAATACGGCGACTGAACAGATACACAACACGGTGACCAACGCCATCCAAGAATCAAAGCTACTGCCGATGACGCTCTGTATGGTGACAGGCGCTAAGTTCAACCCGATAATCATCACAATGGACCCAGTGACCACAGGTGGCATCAAATTCTCAATCCACCCTGCACCTGTCTTCATCACCAGCAGACCCATCAATGCGTATAAGACCCCGCAGACCAGTGTGCCCCCAAGCGCAATGCCAATATTTGGATTGATACCAGTGCCGCTATAGCCTGTTACTGCTGCTACTGCCCCGATAAAGGCAAAGCTTGAGCCTAAATAACTTGGTACGTGACCGCCAGTAATCAGAAAGAAAAGTATCGTACCTATACCAGTAATCAGCATGGTTAAGCTAGGATCGAATCCCATTAATAATGGGGCTAAGATTGTCGCACCGAACATTGCGAATGAGTGCTGTGCGCCTAACACCACACTTTTACCCATGGGTAGATACTCATTGATACCTACCGGCGTCGTTTCTAGGTTTCCAGTATAGGGACGCCATTTAACAAACCATTTATCCATTTTCAATATCCTTAAAAAGTAGAGGGATGATACTTAGTTCGTGCACTTACTTAATTGATGGTAGTCTCGATTGAAATAGATGAGACTTTCACAATCAGGCTTGTGTTTGATATCCAATACTTCACAAATAAGAATATCGTGAGTTCCCACCGAGCTAATGAGTTTGATCTTACAATCAAAAGAGATACTGGCATCTTCTAGTACAGGCGAGCCTGTCGACAGCGTAGACCAACTGCCTTGTTCAAACCTTTCTTCCAGAGATTTTTTACCCCCGAACACACCGCTTAGATCTTTATGTTCAAGAGCAAGTGTGTTGACGCATAGCACCATGTTTTCTTTAAAATAATGATAGACAGAAGCGCTTCTGTTTAAGCACACTAATAAGGTTGGTGGTGAGTCAGTGACACTACACACAGCAGAGGCGGTAAATCCTGCCCGCCCTGCCGGACCCTCAGTGGTGATAATGTTGACGGCGGCAGCCAAATTACTCATCGCATCTCTAAAAGATTGCTGCATGTCAGTTAAGTTTGCTGCCGTAGAGGTGAATGATTCTTTAGATTTATGTTTCATTAATGAGGATTGCGTTACTTGGCTTTCTTTAATTACTGTATTCATCTGTCATTTCCTTTTAAACAATATTCCGCCACATGTGTAGTTAACTAAAGCGCCCTACTACAGTTCAATGCTAGGGGATTCCATGTCAGGTAACTTTAAATTCACTAACTGCAGTCATTTTCAAACAGGTCTTTATCCAATGTGCGCTATGGACGCGATTTCAACTAAAGCGTCTGGTTTTACCAACCCGCATTGGATACAAAATCTTGCTGGCTTTTCATTGGGGAAAAATTCTGCATAGATTTGATTGACCGCGTCATAATCTGCCCAATCTTTTACAAAGATTGAATTAAATGTCACGTCATCCATATCGCCGCCAGCAGTTTGAATCACGTTTTTGATCGTCGTTAATACATGGCGAGTTTGGGCAGCGGCATCGCCCACATGTACGACATCGTTGTTTTCATCGAAAGGCAAAGTACCGGAGACATAAACGATGTTATCGGCCTTGGTAGCGGGTACATAAGGGGCTAATGGCTTGCTGGTACCTTCAGGGATAATCACTTGTTTAGACATATCTACATTCCTATTGCGGTTAGGTTAAGTATGAAAAGCATGGTTTAGGTTGCTAAAAACTGGCTAATTAAAACGTTAGCTATCTGTAAAACACTGCTGCATGCTTGCAACATCAGAGACCCAACCAAAAAAGGTTTTTACGTTATATAGTGTGGCCTCATGAGCCTCTACTGGTCCTGCCTGATAACAAGCGTCATCTAATAACACCCCAAAATACTCAAGAAAAAATCCATCTCGAAGCGTAGATTCAACACAGACGTTAGTCGCGATACCAGTGAGCAATAGATTACGTATACCCCGTGATCGCAATACACTATCAAAGTTGGTGTTCGCAAAGCCGCTATATCGAGGTTTGTCTATAACGATGTCTTGAGGCGCAGGGCTAAGCTCGTCGACCAACTCGTAATCCCAGCCCCCTTTTGCTAATAACGTTCCTTCAATTTCAGGATTCTTACGCATGGTTTTTAATGCGTTTGATTTGTGATAGTTGGGCGACCCACTACCACCAGCCTCCACATATTTATTGTCCCAGCCATTTCTAAAATAGATAACTTGTATGCCAGCTTGGTGCGCAATATCCACGGCTTGCTTAATTTTATCGATGACGGGTTTGGTCGTTGTGACATCAAACCCAGCCAAATCTAGATAACCGCCTTGACTGGCATAAGCATTTTGCATATCTACTACGATCAATGCCGTCTGGGAGGGATCTAGCTTGATAGGTTCAGGCAACGACTCTAAAACGGGAGAAGATTCCTTGGTAAAGTCTGCACAAATTGTATTAACCGAATTCATATCCACTCCTTTTATTAGGCTTCGCTGACAGCTTGACTGGCAACTGGGGTATCGACATTGATACGGCTCTTCATAAGGGGCTGAATCTTACTGCCAAAATCTTCAACACCTTGCACGAAGTCATCAAAAGTAAGTAAGACGCCATCAGTACCTTGTATCTCACCAACTTCGTCTAACATGCTGGCGACATTTTCAAAGGAGCCGACCAGCGTACCCATATTAATATTGACTGGTGAAACGCTTGAGGCCATATGGCGAATATTGGTATCTTTGCCCGATGTTTTGTCCTTACCGCCTTGTGACTGCAACCAATCAATGGCTTCAAAATCCGCACCTTCATTGTATGATTGCCATTTTGCTTGGGCTTTTTCATCGGTCTCATCTGCAATGACCATAAAGAGAACATAGGTCGGAACATTACGGCCCGTCTTATCCGTGTGTACCTTTAAGCGGTCATTGATACCGGCATAAGCGGTAGGTGTGTTTAGACCTTTACCAAAGACAAAGTTGTAATCAGCATGTTTTGCAGAAAATGCTAACCCTGTATCTGATTGACCCGCACAGATAATCTTCATATCTGCTTTTGGAATGGGCTTCACTTGACAGTCATCCATCTGGAAGAACTCACCCTTCAAATCAGATTGGCCTGTCGCCCACAAATCTCTTAAAATCTGGACATACTCAGATAGGTAGTCATAGCGCTTACCAAAATAATCATCGCCTGGCCACATTCCCATTTGTCCATATTCTGCTTCTTGCCAGCCAGTCACGACATTCAATCCAAAACGTCCGTTTGAGATACTATCAAGCGTCGATGCCATTCTTGCTACGATTGCAGGTGGCATGACCAACGTCGCCGATGTGGCATAGATTTTTATCTTGGACGTGACCGCAGCCAATCCTGCCATCAAAGTGAAGCTTTCAAGGTTATAATCCCAAAACTCCGTCTCCCCGCCAAAGCCGCGTAGCTTAATCATCGAGAGCGCAAAATCGAAACCATAGTGCTCAGCACGTTGCACAATTTGCTTATTAAGCTCAAATGTTGGCTTGTACTGCGGCGCGTTTTTTGAAATTAACCAGCCATTGTTGCCAATCGGACAAAAAATACCTATTTCCATAATTTCACCTATAAGTTTGAGGAAGAAAGAGCTATAAAAGAAATAAAGATTATTTCATGTTTTTTACGTAGCATAATTTATGCCAAATTAATTAATTGTTATTTATCAAATACTTACCGTTTTTATATGCAAAAATTTTTAGACCATATGGTTTAAAAACATGCATGAAAATAGTGCGGATGTTATAAAATAGTGCAGAATGTTGTAAAATAGTGCAGAAAGTTTTTAATAGTGCATATTGATAAAAATGATGTTGAATGAGTAAAAAAGAGGGGTTTTTTGATACCAAATCGTTATAGTCAAATACCTTATAAACTCGATACAGCTGCGTGATTAAATGCTGCCGACATGTCTGTTTTGACCAACCAGTGGGTATATGCACTCGGTTGATTTAACCTTTTTCTAAATTGACTTAATTATCATGTAAAATTAGGTTTACATGACTTTATGATCAGGAACCATACATTGAGAGAATACGTGCTAAAAGAAGAGATAGAAACGAGTTCAAAGATATTGAAGAAGAAAGAACACATCATCAATGCTGCATTGATTGTGTTCTCTCAAGAAGGATTAAATGGGGCGCGAATGGAAAAAATCGCTGAAGAAGCTCATATATCTAAATCGAATATATTCTACTACTTCGACAGTAAAGAGGTTCTGTATGTTGCCGTTTTAGAAAGGGTGCTTAGCAAGTGGCTATCACCTTTGAACGAGATGAATGTCAACCAAGATCCAAGAAAGGCCCTTATAAACTACATTGAAGAGAAATATAAAGTTTCAAAGAAATCGCCTGCAGCATCAAGACTGTATGCATTAGAGATTATGCAAGGCGCCCCTCACTTGATGGCCGTATTAAAAGGACCTTTGAAGTCCTTGGTTCGAGAAAAAGTGGCAGTGATTGACGAATGGATTGCAGATAACAAGATTAAGTCCGTTTCTGCCATTCATTTAATTTTTCATATTTGGGCCGTCACTCAGCACTATTCTGATTTTTCTACACAAACGGAAGCGGTTTGTAATCATAGTTTAAAAAATAAGAAATTCGCTAATAATGCGTTAGACACTAGCATTCAACTTCTAGTAGATAGTTTGATTGTATAATTTGATATTAGTTGAGTATAACTACAACTTAAAAGAATACAGCTCACAATAGAGTTCCTTACAAGGTATATATAAGGAGTTTTAGCATAAGAAAAAGTATGGCTGAAACCCACATGCTGCATTCTTCCCTTCTCTTTTGATTGTCAAACAGATTTTTGATACCGATACCGACATTGATACTATCTGTCAAATTGTGTCGCGCTCTTAGATGATTGGCCATATCAATCGCACACTTGTATTTAGGTACACAATTCAACACCGGTAACAGTAAAAGGCTGCTAACACTATATTTTATATAGTGTTAGCAGCCTTTTTATCATCTAGTTATTGTATATAGTTAATTCAGTTTAAAAGAGAGACAAGGCAACCGAGTGCAGATGTAACTGTGATACTTCAAGCGAGGCTAACGCTGTCACTCTTTTATAGAGGATTGGCTATCGTTAATTGATATGATCTTGCAGTACCATATCAGCTCCTTTTTCTGCGACCATCATTACTGGTGCATTGAGATTTCCTGACGTTATATTAGGAAAGATAGAGGCATCAATGACTCGTAGGCCTGTCACACCATAAACACGCAATCGACTATCTACCACTGCCGTCTTAGGGTCGGGACCCATGGCGCATGAACCGCAAAGATGATAAATAGAGCCCGCGTTTTCTCTAAAAAACTGCAGCATGCTTGCTTCGTCAGTGACTTGGTTGGCTGGGGATACTTCTTCAACCGTGATGGCTTTAAGAGCTGGCGCATTCATTAGCTCACGAATTAGCTTATTACCCTGAATGACTTCCTTTATATCTTTCTCAGTCGACAAGTAGTTAGGCTTTATCAAAGCAGGGTCTAAAGGATCAGCAGACGCTAACTCTATAACTCCCTTACTCGTTGGTCGGCAGGGATTGAACGCTACTAAAAACCCTGAATAAGGTTCTGGCTCTAAAGTCGCTTTCGGATCGTTAGGTATGCGATAAGACATCGGGTTGAAGTACAGTTGAATATTTGGCAGATCTTCATCAGAGGTTCCTTTGAAAAATCCACCTCCTTGATTTACACTCATTGCAAGTGGACCGCCTCGGTTGACTAGGTATTTGAGACCTGCTTTAGCCTGACCAAACATAGAACCAAGGTCATCGTTCAGGGTTTTTATATTGGCCCTGTAATAGTAACTAACACATAAGTGGTCCTGTAGGTTTTGACCAACAGCCGGAGCATTGTGAACCATCTGAATGTTATGCTTAGCCAGTAATGAGTGATCTGCAATACCTGATAATTGCAACAGTTTTGGCGAGTCCACCGCACCTGCTGAGATAATAATTTCACGTTTCGCCGTCACCGTTTCAATCTGGTTGTTTTGACGAATTACTAAGCCGTACGCATTTTTATGCTCATCAAATAATATCTTTTCTGCGACGGTATTATGTTGAATATGAAGATTGGCACGTTTTAATGCAGGCTTTAGATAGGCCGTATTGCTCGAATCTCGTTGTCCTTTACGGGCATTAATCTCGTAAATACCAGCACCTTCAAAATGCTCACCATTAAAATCATCATTGATTTTATAGCCAACTTCTTCAGCGCCTTTTAAATAGTGATTACAAAGACTGTGTGCACCATCTTTCATTGGAGTAATAGCAATTTTCCCTTTAGATGAGCGGTATTTGGTATCGCCTGCAGGGTGTTGTTCTATTTTTTTGAAGTAAGGTAGTACATCTTCATAAGACCAGCCTTCATTTCCTGCTGCTGCCCAATCGTTGAAATCTGCCGCCTGCCCTCGCACGTAAATCATGGCATTAATGGATCCTGAACCGCCCTGAACCTTACCTCTTGGCGCGTAAATTTTTCGGTTAGCTAGAGCCGTTTCCGGTTCACTGTAGTACATGTAGTTGTATTGTGGGTTGTAGTAAGTTTTGCCAAAACCAAGCGGTAGTTTAATCCAAGGACTATTGTCTTTACCTCCTGCTTCGAGAATTAGCACAGAGTACTGGCCAGACTCACTCAGACGATCTGCTAATATACATCCTGCAGAACCTGTACCAACAATGATGAAATCATATTCCATATTTAGATCCCCACCTTAGTTTTCCAATTGGTGCAGGATTGTTCTTTGTAGTCGTAAGGCTTTGGATCCATCGATAAATGAAGTTTTTTACCTGTATATGGAGAGCAGGCTTTCACCACTTCCATATTTAGTTCAATGCCTAATCCTGGTTTATCAGAAGGAATGATATAACCATCTTTCCATTCGATTTTTTCTTGTAGGACTTCAGCATGAAACCCTCCCCACGTCATAATACTTTCTTGAATCAAAAAGTTTGGGGTGGCGGTTGCTAACTGAATGCTTGCTGCAGCGCCCACCGGACCGTTATATAGATGGGGTGCTATCTGGGCATAATAGGCTTCTGCAATGGAGGCTATTTTTTTGGCTTCAAGGATGCCGCCGACTCGTCCAAGATTCATCTGTAGGATAGAGGCCGCACCATGTTTAAGCACATCGTGAAACTCATACTTGGTTGTCAGGCGTTCGCCAGTAGCCACTGGAATGCTTGTCTTGCTAGCGACACGTGCCATCGCCTCTGACTGGCCCGGAGGTACTGGCTCTTCAAACCATAATGGATCAAAAGGTTCGAGTCTTTTGGCCAGTCTTATTGCTGAGGCAGGACTCATCTGCCCATGAGTACCAAAGAGAAGGTCGCAGTTATTACCAACAGCATCTCTAATTCGTTGGCAAAAAACAGCGGATTTTTCTAGCGCTTCTAATGAGATTTGATGACCAGAATAAGCGCTATATGGTCCCGCAGGATCAAACTTTAAAGCTGTAAAGCCGCTTTCCATATCTTTAATAGCGCATTCAACTGCTAGATCTACGTTATCGTAATCGTACTCTCCAGCTTTATTTTTAGGGTAAAGATAAGTATATGAACGCAATTTATCGTGAATCTTACCTCCGATTAGCTCGTATACTGGTTTGTTTGCTGCTTTACCAATAATGTCCCAACAAGCCATTTCAAGGCCACTTATTACGCCCATCATGGTTAAGTCTGGTCGTTGTGTAAAGCCACTGGAATAAGCTTCCCGGAAGAAACGTTCTACATGATGCGGGTCATACCCTTTAAGATAGCGGTCAAAGACATCTTCAATCGCTGACTTCATAACGGATGGGTGAAATGATGCAGCATATACTTCACCAATACCTTCTATACCGCAAGCAGTTTTTAGGGTGACGAAAATCCAGTACATGCCACCGACATGTGGAGGGGGCGTAGCAACTATATGTGTTTCGCAAGAGACAACTTTCATGACAAATCCTTTTGAGTAGACATTATTTTTTTAATTGAAATACTATAGATTTCGTTATAGAGACTTTTTCTTATAAGTCATTTTTTTTAGTTTAAGGATGGCAGCCGTACCGAGTAATCCCATACCGGCGATATAACCAAAGTAGAGGTTATAGATAGCAATACCTTCATAGCGATCAGCGATAAAACTATAGATTTGTGGTAGGAATATATCTGGTGTATAGGCCACAAGGGAGATCACACCAATCGCTAGACCTGTTACATGCAGTGGAATATTACAGTCATCGAGTATTGCCCAATACAAGCCACGAATGGCGTAAGTCAAGACTCCTATAAATAGTACGATAGCCAGTAACATGTAAATCGAGCTCAACTGAGGGAATGCAATCATGCCTATCAAACCTAGAGAAGCACCTATTAACGCTACTGCCAAGATATTTTCTTTACCGTATTTATCACCAAGAAACCCTGCACCAATACCACCAATGGGTCGCATCCAAAGCTTAGCCACTGTGATAAATCCTGCGGTGACGGCTGTAATTTCATAACCCTCTTGCATAAATGCAGAAAAAGAATACGTTGCCCAAAACAACTGATAGCCACAAAAAATAACGGCAGCGACCATCCATAATTCAGGAATAGAGGCGAGTGTCTTTAAATCTACAAGCAGATTACCACTACCACTTTTACTGGTAGCTTTCTCGAGTACTTTGTCAGTACGTACAAATATGAAAGTCAGTATCGCTGTGACAATACATATAAAAGAATACATGTAGATAACTTGTTTCAAAGCAACAGTAGTACTTTGGCCTTGAGAATCAACGGCATAAGAAAAAATAGCGATTGCAATAGTTGCCAAAATAGCTTCAACCAAGCCGCGTCCGCCATCTAGGATACCGAAAAACCGACCCTGCTCATCTGGGCGAGCCAGCATCTTGACGCCTTTAAGCATAGATGCCCAAAAAGTCAGACCAGCACCGATTCCCCAAGCCATAAAGATATATGGTAGAAACTCCTTGGAAGGGATAGCGGCAAACCATAATCCTAAACCACCTGTCAACGCCATAGAGAAAGCAATGAGTAGCCGCGGCGAGACCTTGTCTGCCAACCAACCACTAGGGACGTAGCAAATAAGAAACATGGTTCCTAGCATGGAGTAGTAATTACCCAGATCACTGGTAGTAATCTGAAATGCTTCCAAAATTGACGTTTCAAAGTTTTGGCGCAGATAAAGTAAAGGATAAATCGCACCAGCTGCTAGTAGTAATAGAGAGAACTGAAAGTAACGCTTGAAATTAGAGTTTGGGTTTTTAACTATATATAAAGGTTGTGGAGTAAGAGTATTCATAATTTTTATTACCTCGCCAAACAGTTATGGCTAAAATTTAGCTGATAATAAATTAGTAGTTGAGAACTACGAGGCGTGTTTGGGTATATTGAAGCATGCCGTGTTTTCCATCATCACCGCCTAAGCCAGAACGTTTCCAGCCTGCATGGAAGCCTTGATAAGGATCAGATGGGGTGCGGTTGATATATATTTCACCAGCTTCAATATTGTTAGCAATCTTCATTGCTGTGCGATATTTTTCGGTATAAACAACGGATGCAAGACCGAACTGATGGTCGTTTGCTAAAGCAAGCGCTTCATCAGCATTGCTATATTTCAATACAGGTAAAACTGGGCCGAATATTTCTTCTTGCACAATCTCCATGTCTTGGCGGCAATTAGTCAGAAGAGTGGGTGGATAAAAATGACCAAGACCTTCAGGGATATAGCCACCAACTTCTAATGTGGCACCATCATCAATCGCACGCTCTACCATCTGATGAATATTTAGACGAGCATTATCGTTAACCAACGGCCCCATAAATTTAGGGTTTGTTGAGCGATCACCAAATTGTTGTGCGCTCATATGCTTTCGCAGTAAGGCCACGAATTTCTCATAAATATCTTCGTGCACATAGACACGCTCAACCGCTGTACATAGCTGACCGCAATTGGTTGTTTTGGAGGCGACGATATCCATTGCTGCTTTTTCAAGATCTGCATCAGGTTCTACGATGGCAGGGGTTTTGCCTCCGAGTTCCAGAGACGACTTAGCAATGTTAACTTGTGAATACTCAAGTACCTTGCGTCCTGCACCAACACTACCTGTTAATGTAATCATGCCAACTTTTGGGTGTGTGCATAAGATCTCTGCAGTGGCATGGTCCATTGTTAAGATGTTGACAACGCCTTTGGGAATCCCTGCTTCCTGTACGGCTCTAGCAATAGCGAATGCTGAGCAAGGCGTATTATTACTTGGACGAACAACAACCGTATTTCCAGTTATCAATGCCGGAGCGATCTTACGAAGTAAGGTGTAAACAGGATAGTTGAATGGGATGAGGCAGCTGACTACCCCTATTGGTTCTCTCTGCAGTAGTAGGTTCTCTGACGGTGAATCGCTAGGGATGATTTCACCTTCAATACGGCGGGCCCATTCTGCATGGTAGCGAGTAATATCGGATGCATATACGGCTTCATTGGTCGCATCTTCAAGGCTTTTACCTGATTCCTCAGCCAAAGCAGTTCCGATAAGATGCTTATGTTGCAACAAGGCATCGGCTAACTTATGCAAATAACCTGCACGTTCAATGCTGGTGAGTTTTCGCCAAGATTTTTGAGCCTCTGCCGCAACTGCTACAGCATGAATGGCTTCTTCTGAAGTAGCTGAAGGAACATGTGCGATGAGTTCTTCATTGGTGGGATTGTAAACAGAGATTGTAGAGAGGTTTGCTGAATGAACGAATTCATTGTTTATGAAGTTTTGTTCCATTTTCATGACTATAATCCTTTTGTCGTCGGAGACATCCTAGCTGTCGTTGGAGATATCCTAGATTGGCTTAGATAAGTTGTCAAACACTTTTTTATATTTAGAATAATATTTCCATATATAGAAATATTCCTTACATTTACAAATGCATATTTAAGTGTTTTATTTCGCACAATCAAAACAGAAAGTAAAAAATATCAACGTTGGGTTTATCGCGTAGCACTCGTGACTTATGGCTGTCTATCTTGTATAGTCAGGCGCTAACAAAATCTATACGATCGTAGGTTGTTACTTATATTCCTGAATAAAATACAAGATAGTTCACAAAAGTGAGCGAGTAAGTACTCCCTTGAACTAATAAATGTTTAGATGTTAGACAGTAAGTATTCATTTGATATCGAAAAGAATCATTCGATTTTATATGCGGATATAAATGGCTTGTAGACACAGACATCTTTCTTTTATAGTTATATAAATTGCATGGTAAGTGTTAGTAATTGCTTCTATATCCTGCTAGGTTTAGTGATATAGAGCAGTCTTGAGTGCAAGGAAAACGCTTATATCCAATACTTGAATAGTGCGTTATTTGAAAGTAGCTTTATGAGGAAAGGCATATTAATTGCATACTTAACAAATACAGAAATATTTAGTAAATACAGTTATTTTTTTATATATAAAAAATAGGATAGTAAAAAAATGCAGAATAAAGAAAAATCTAAAGCACCTGCAGTAGATAGCACAATGATGATTTTGGATTTGTTGGCATCTACAGCTTATCCTTTAACACTTTCCGAAATTTGTAGAGAAACCGGTATTGCCGTTGCGAGTGGTCATCGTATAATTAATACAATGCTTGAACATCAGATGGTCGCTCTAGATCCAAGCCGTAATAAGTCCTACTGCATTGGTTCGAAAATATTCCAAATCGCGTCTACTATCTATAATAAACAGAACATTATTCCATTTTTTTATCCTATTGCTGAAATTTTGAAGAATGAAATTCATAAATCAATCTGTCTCTGTGTTCCTATTGGTAATAAAGTAGTCGTTGTTTCCAAAGTTGAGTCGTCACTCAGTGGTGCTTTCAATATTTATGTGGGTCAGACGATGCCATTGCACCTCTCAGCATCAGGTAAAACAATTCTGGCAATGCGATCACTTGAATTTCAAGAAAGTTACTTCCAAGCAGAGCTGAAGTTGAATCCCTCTCTTCAAGAGAGTATGGAACAAATACAAGAGGATTTAGAACGGACTAGAAGATTGGGGTATGCCGTCACTCATGATGAGGTTGGCAGTCAAGTCAGCAGTATCGCTACTCCTATTCTTAATCTACGTAATGAAGCCGTCGCGGCGATTAGTGCCGGAATTGTCGGTAAAACCTTAAATCCACAAGATGCGCGTAATTACTCAAAGAACATGGTTCAGGCAGCGAGGCAGTTATCAGCTAGGATTGTCTGACTTACAATATTTACGATTAAAATGAGCATAATTAATCAGGAATGATTTGCCTGAGCCACTCTGTAAAGCGGATAACCAAGGCACGTTCGAAAGGAATACGCTGCGATAAACACCATGGAAAAAGTATTAAGATTTTGGGGAAAGGTTTATTGTAGTGGCGTGTTAAGTAGTATTTACAGAACAGGTTACTGAAACGTAAGTAGCCGGAGAGTGACTATTCTTAAGTACCAAAATCGTGGTGAGGTCTCAGTTAAATACAACACAATCTTCACAAAGATACTAAGTTGGATGGTCCAGTCAATAGCTATCTACTGCTAGTAGTCCACTGCCCTGTTTTATCGACCACTCACCTATTCATAGTTTTGATTAAAAATAGCGGACAGCTCATTTGCCGCCTCTTGCATAAGAGGCACATAGCTGAGCAGCTCTTCTAGACTTTTTCTCACGGTCGGCCCATGGGTAAACACCGTCGCAAATACCTGTTGATCTCCATTAGGAATCATGACCGCACACGCTACCATGCCTGGAATAAACTCCTCATTATCCACGCCTACTCCCGTCTCACGCGTTGCACTAATCGTTTGCATCAGTTGCTTTTTATCGGTCTGAGTTTTGGTCGTTAATGCGTGTAACGACATTTTTTCAACGATGCGTGTACATTTCTCATCTGATAGCTGTGATAATAATAATTTACCACTAGCACTGGCCCAAACAGGTACGTGAGTGCCAGAAGGTAAAAATATTTGTAGCGGCCAATCCGACATAACGCGATCGATATAAACCACATCTAAGTCTTGTAAAATCGAAATACCCACCGTCTCCCCTATTTGCGCT
This sequence comes from Psychrobacter sp. NZS113, assembly GCF_015864825.1. Lineage (GTDB taxonomy): Bacteria > Pseudomonadota > Gammaproteobacteria > Pseudomonadales > Moraxellaceae > Psychrobacter. The sequence goes on along the minus strand of NZ_JADYWL010000002.1, from coordinate 104,946 downwards.
GACAACTCATTCAGTATGGCCAATCTTTCATTTTTGAAATCACTGTTTTGCAACAAGTTCATGGCAAGCTTATACGTGCGTTTTCCACAGGTTACCTTTCCTGGCAAATCTAACTGCACAAACCCAAGACCCTGCAATTGATCCAATAGCCGATACATGCTTGGCACCGGAACTTCTAATGTTTCTGCTAAATCGCTAACACTCATTGGCCGTTGCGAGCTGGCAAGCACCTCTACTATCTGTAAGACACGCTCAACGCTTGAGCCCTTCTTTTTAGTATTACTCATTGTTTGGTTTAAACCTCTAGCTGACTCGCAGCAAATAAATTTATTTATTATAACGATAAAATTTACGTTTTTGCGTCTTGCTATTACAAAAACATTCTGTTACCTTTCACATATCGATAAGATATTTATCGTTATGTGAATTTTATATCTAAGTGCTATACACTTTTGTGAATAGTCCGTACGACGATTGAGCTGCCTACTACGCTCATATCTGAAGTCATTAATTCAAGGATGAGTCACTATGTCACACAGTATCCTGCTCCCAAGAACGATGGAAATTGGACGCGATGCCTGCCAAAATCTGCCAACAATATTGGCCAGCTTAGGGGTGAAAAAACCCCTTATTATCACTGACGAGATGATGGTTAAACTCGGCTATGTCGATAACATACAAACCATTTTGAAAGCAGCACAAATCAATGCCGATGTATTTTCAGATACGGTGCCAGAGCCTACTGAAAGCTCTATTGAGGCCGGCGTGTCTCAAGTAAAAGCACAAGATTACGATGGTTTGATTGCCTTAGGTGGCGGAAGCCCTATCGATAGTGCAAAGGCCATTGCGATTCTAGGAAAATTTGGCGGCGTGATTCGCGATTATAAGTTTCCTCGTCAAGTGGATGAAGCAGGTTTGCCTATTATTGCCATACCGACGACGGCAGGCACAGGATCAGAAGTGACACGCTTTACCATCATTACCGATGAGGCTAATAATGAAAAGCTATTGTGCGTGGGTATGGGATTTATGCCCGTCGCAGCCATTATCGATTATAGCCTCACGCTCAGCGTACCGCCTCGTACTACCGCGGATACGGGGATCGATGCGATGACCCATGCTATTGAAGCGTATATCAGCCCTAAACGTAATGCCTATAGCGACCAACAGGCGCTCGCAGCCTTACGCTTAATTGGACCCAATATCCAAACCGCTTATCACGACGGCAAAGATGAAACCGCCCGTGAGGCAATGATGCTGGGCTCTACCTTAGCAGGTATTGCGTTCTGTAATTCTTCGGTTGCGCTGGTACATGGTATGAGTCGTCCGATTGGTGCCTTTTTTCATGTGCCACATGGCCTATCAAACGCGATGCTATTGCCAACTATTACAGAATTCGGCATCTCTAGTGCCCCCGACCGTTATGCAGACTGCGCACGTGCATTAGGAATAGCGGACCACAGCGAGACAGATGATCAGGCCAACGTCAGTTTGGTCAATTATCTAAAAAGCTTAAATGATGAGCTTCACGTGCCCACATTGGCACAGTTTGGTGTACAAAAAGCAGATTTTGATGCGCTAATAAATACAATGTGTGAGCAAGCATTTGCATCAGGTTCACCCACCAACAACCCTCGAATACCTACGCTAGAAGAAATGGTTCAACTTTATACCTTGCTATGGAATGACAACACTGTTGCTGAGAGTTCAGTCAGTTAAAACAGCCCTCATTTACTATTAACCCACTAATTATTCACATGTTTAAAGGAATTAAACTTATGCAAACGATCGGACATTTTATCAACGGCAGCTTGTCAAATAATGACAGCCAAACTCAAGATGTTTACAACCCATCAACCGGTGATGTCAGCAAGCAAGTCGCTTTGGGTGGTGAAAAAACAATCGGCGAAGCAGTCGCTGCGGCTAAAGCGGCTTTTCCCGCATGGAGCAAAACCTCGCCACTAAAACGCGCGCGTGTCATGTTCAAATTTAAAGAGCTGTTAGAGCAAAATGCTGATGAAATATGCAGATTGGTCGGCGAAGAACACGGAAAAATTGTTCACGATGCAGCAGGCGAGCTACAGCGCGGTATTGAAAACGTCGAATATGCATGCGGCGCACCTGAACTGCTCAAAGGCGAGCACAGTCGCAATGTGAGTACCGATATAGACTCTTGGAGTGAGTTTCATCCACTAGGTGTCGTCGCTGGTATCACACCCTTCAACTTCCCTGTGATGGTGCCACTGTGGATGTTCCCGATGGCCATCGTTTGCGGCAATACCTTTGTATTAAAACCGTCTGAGCGTGACCCAAGTGCCACACTTTTCATCGCACAGCTTTTACAGCAAGCAGGCCTACCGGATGGTGTCATCAATGTCGTAAATGGTGGCAAAGAAGCCGTCGATGCTATTTTGCATCATCCAGATGTTAAAGCTGTTAGCTTTGTGGGCTCAACCCCTATCGCTGAATACATCTATACCACAGCTGCCGCTCAAGGCAAACGTTGCCAAGCATTAGGCGGTGCAAAAAACCATGCGATTGTCATGCCAGATGCAGACTTAGACAACGTCGTAACCTCACTATTGGGTGCTGCTTTTGGCTCATCAGGCGAGCGTTGCATGGCGCTGTCTGTTGCCGTGGCCGTCGGTGATGAAACGGCTGACAAGATGATTGCGGCCCTACAGCCTGCTATTAAAGAGCTAAAACTGGGCCTTCATTCAGATAAGAGCAACGACTTTGGCCCTGTCATTACAGCAGCACACAAATCTAAAATTTTAGATTACATCAAAAGTGCTGCCGAGCAAGGTGCTGAGCTCATCATCGATGGTTCTGATGCTGCACCAGAAGGCAATGAAAATGGATTTTTCGTAGGTCCTACTCTGATTGATCATGTCACTAAAGAGATGCACAGCTACGAGGCAGAGATTTTCGGTCCCGTGTTACAGGTGATGCGTGTGCAGACCATGGCCGAGGCCGTACAACTCATAAACGATCACGAATATGGTAACGGCACCTGTATTTATACGAGAGATGGAGAAGCGGCGCGTTACTTTATTGACAACATTCAAGTCGGTATGGTTGGTGTCAATATTCCACTACCCGTACCTGTCGCGTCTCAAAGCTTTGGTGGCTGGAAGCGTTCATTATTTGGTGACTTGGCCATGTACGGACCAGACGGCGTGAGATTCTTCACTCGTCGTAAGACCATTACGCAGCGCTGGCCTAGTGCGGCATTGAGAGAAGAAAAACAGTTCTCTATGCCAACCTAATAGCACCGCCCTTTCAAGGCGCTAGCCTTTAAGAACACTACATTATAAAGGCGCTACATTATAAAGCCCTTACCTTTTAAGCGCACTGCATAATCAGTGCGCTTAAAAGCAGTCGTTTGTATTCAAAAAATGCTGCTTGCTTCTGACTCTCTCCATTATTGGACGACTGGCAAGTGCTCTGACTGAATTCTAATTTTTCATAGTCGTACCATAAAATTCTAAGGATAGATAACTATGCGAGAAACTTTTGAATTGCCATTACTGGGTGTCAAAGTCATCGACTTTGGTCAATATATTGCCGGTCCCGCTGTCGGTATGATGCTTGGCGACTTAGGCGCAACCGTGGTTCATATAGATCCGCCATCAGGCCCAAAGTGGCACAGTCCAGCCAATGCGGTATTGAATCGCAATAAATTGATGTTAACACTCGATCTTAAGACGGATGAAGGCTTGGCGCAAGCTAGGCAATTAATTTTAGAAAGTGACATCGTTATCGAAGGCTTTCGCCCTGGCAAAATGGCAGAAATGGGATTAGATCTGGTCGCGCTACGAAAAGAGCGGCCACAGCTGATCACACTGTCCATCCCTGGATTTGCATCGAATGACGAAAATCGCCGTGAGTTACGCGCCTATGAAAGCATTGTGGCAGCGAGCTCGGGCGTGTTTACCGACATGGGTTTAAACCGTGTGCTCATGGGCATTAACCCATCGTTCTCACCCCTACCACTACCCTCTGCGTATGGCGCCATGCTGGCAGGCTCTTCCGTTGTTTTTGCACTACAAGCACGTGAAAACACAGGACTTGGCGATGCTATTGAAGTTCCACTTGCTGCGGCTGTGATGGAAGGTCTTTGTTACAACTCAATCGATATCGAAAACCTACCTAAACGCTATTTGACCCAACGCGAAGTTGAGATTCAACGTCGCCGCGTTGAAGGTATTCCCATGAATATGGACTACGAAGCGTTGCAAGAACTGCTAGATCCTTTTTACCGCAGTTATATGTGTAAAGATGGCCGTATGTTTTACGTGGTATGCCCTAGCCATAAACATCACGCCAAGCGTTGTTTACAAGTATTGGGGTTATACGACGAATTACTTGAGGAAGGATTGACTGAGGAGGACGATACTTATTTGCCTTCTAGTCAGTGGACATCAGATACATCGCTTGGGGTTTATCCCATGCCAAAACATTGGGCAGATCGTATTGCCGAAAAAATGAAAGTGGCGTTTTTATTACGTACATCAAAAGAGTGGCAGAAGATTTTTGGGAAACGCGGCATACCTGGTGCACCGCAGCGTTGGCTACAAGAGTGGATTCATGATGATCATGCAGAAACAACAGGACTCATGATTGAAGTTGATGATCCCACTTATGGCAAGATGATTCAGCCAGGACCAATTGTATGGTTAGAAGAATGTGGCGAGTTGATGTTACAACCAAAAGCACCGCTGCCTATCGACTTTGAAGGTGCATTGAAAAAATTAAAGGCAATCAAAACCAAGTTGCCTTCAATCAATAATGTTGATGAAAAAAGCGGTTGGTTAGACGGTATTAAAGTACTTGATCTTTGCAACGTCATTGCAGGCCCGCATTCGGCCTGTTATTTGGCGCGTTTTGGTGCAGAAGTTATCAAGCTTGATTCTGCTTCTCCATTATATGACAGCTGGAATACTGTCATTTATGGTATGTCTCAAATGGTCGGCAAACGTTCCATACTTGCTGATATTAGCAAAGGCACAGGACGAGAAGTGTTCGAGAAGTTGGTTCGTTCCGTTGACGTTATTGTTTGGAATGCAACAGACACACAAATCAAAAAAATGGGCTTGGATACTGAAGGCTTAAAAGCCTTAAATCCTGACGCTATATTCTGTAAGCTTGATTGTTTTAGTGGTGTCCGTAAGGGTCCGAGTAGTGACTTCATAGGCTATGACGATGTGGTACAAGCATCTACCGGCATCATGTTGCGTTGCGGCGGTGCTATGGATACTCCTGAAGAACATGCACACGTTGGTACCATTGATGTCATGTGCGGCTTTGGCGGTGCCATGAGTATTGGTGTGGCGCTCTATCAAAAATATCGTACAGGCCGCATTGGACGTGGTCGTACTTCATTGGTCGCCAATAGCGCACTACTACAAATACCTTATTGCTATGACTTTGAAAAACGCGGGTTATTCAATGAGCCATCAGGTCGAGAAACCAACGGTAATGATGAGTTGACACGCTTTTACTATACCTCTTCAGGGAACTACTTGTTATTAAACGCGTATGAAATTGATGTAAAAAACTTCGAAAACGTTGAAGACTTACAAGGTTTCAGTGAGCTGGATAAAACTGAACGTGCGGCATTCTTGTCTAATATTTTTCAAAAAGCGCCTGCTCATGACTGGGTAGAACGTCTGCAAGCTGCCGATATTGCGGCTGTCGTCTGTGCGGATATCAATGCATTACGTGCTGAATACAGCCGCACAGCAGATGGCACACCAGGTACTGACAATGGTAGTTATTCTTTCTCAATTTATGAAGATCATCCAAGTGGCCATACAGTGACTCAGCTTGATCCTTATGCTATTCGTCCGTCGAATAGCGTTATATACGCACTGCCTCGACCTGAAAAATTTGGACAATCTACCCGTCAGATCATGTTAGAACTTGGCTATAGCGAGACAGACATTGATGCCAGTATTGCCAGTGGCGATTTGAGTGATAGTTGGAGTCAAGAGTTTTTACCAAGTTAAATGAGGCAGTGTCATCAGTTGGAGTACCCTGCTAACCATGATGCAAGTTGGTTGGTATCTGGCTGATGACACACCCTAAATGATAGGAATTAAGCTGCTCAAAGGACGGTGCAGCTTGATGCTCATTTAAACAAGAAAAAAACCATCTAAAGGATTAGATATGAAAAACAGCAGCAGAAAACCTTTAACCAAATTGCCGATTAAAGTAGCCACAAAAGGCTTTTATGAAGGGTTTAATAAAGACGTTACGATTACCGCTAAAATCTTACTGGGTCTGCTCATTGTTTGGGCTGTCATCTTTCCTGATAATTCAACGACGATATTAGGGTCGCTCAATACTTTCTTACTCAATCACTTTTCGACATGGTATATCTTATGTGTCGCCTTCTTTTTGATTTTGGCATTGATTCTGGCCGTTGTGCCGCGCTATGGGAGGTTGATTTTAGGGGACACAGGGGACAAACCTGAGTTCTCCAACTTTTCATGGTTTTCGATGATTTTTGGCGCAGGTATCGGTGTTGGTATGTTGACTTTTGCGACCGCAGAGCCGATGTATCATTTTGCCAATAACCCTGAAGTCATTCAAGGGTTGGCAACAGCCTCTGGTGCCGACAATGTACGCTATGCCTATAAATGGGCCTTTCTACATTGGGGATTCAGCGCATGGATTTGCTATTCTTTAGTCGGATTATCGATGGCCTATTTTTCGTTTCGACGCAAATTACCGCTAACCATTCGTTCAGGTCTTGCGCCATTATTCGGCCAAAAGCTATCAGGTAAGCTCGGTAATACCATTGACATCGTTGCCGTTATTGCCACTATCTTGGGCGTAGCCCAAACATTAGGGTTTGGGGTTGAGCAATTCGTTTCTAGTATGTACCGTGTTGGTTTGGGCGAATGGTTGATGAATGCTGATGGCACGTCATCAACGGCAGCCATTATCGTTGCACTGGTCGTTATCGTTGGTATAGCAACCCTATCTGCGCTTTCTGGGCTAGGTAAAGGGGTGAAATGGCTGTCTAACATCAACATGGGATTGAGTCTGGTTCTGTTTGCCTTTTTCTTAATATTCGGTTCGACATTCTTTGGTTTACAATCTTTCTTCTTAGGGGTGTTTGACTATGTCGTCGCACTTCCTGAGCTGCTATTTACGGTTTGGCAGCCAGATGGTACGGTAGTCGGTGATACACTTTCTACATGGCAAAAAGACTGGTCAGTGTTTTATTGGGCATGGTGGATTGCTTTTGGTCCCTTTGTTGGTGTTTTCTTTGCCCGCATCTCACGTGGTCGTAGCATCCGTACTTATCTATTCGGCACCGTTATCCTACCTGCTCTGATGTGTTTTATTTGGTTTTCAATGGTAGGCGGTACCGCAATTGACTTAACACTAGATGGCACTGATGCCATCTCAAGCGTGGGTCAAGAATCTCAATTATTGGCAATGCTTGATGTGATGTTGTCCCCAGGTTTTGCTTGGGTAATGGCAATTTTAGTTCTGGTCTTACTACTGACCTACTTAGTCACGACGTTAGATTCGGCAATTTTAGTTATCAATACCATCAATTCAGGTGGTAACGAGGGTCCAAAAGGCCGCCCACATATTATATTTTGGGGCATCATACTGGCCTTGGTTGTTGGCGTACTGCTGATAAGCGGAGGACTAGGTGCGATTAAAACGGCGATGGTTATTGGTGCCCTGCCCTTTAGTTTTGTGATGGTACTCATGGGAATATCGCTGGTAAAAGCCATTCTTTATGATACCAGTCCGGCTAGGCTAGAGACGATAGATCCGGTTGACGAACCATAATTTAGATATACGTACTTAGAAACATGCTAATTACACGCACCAAGAAGATACAGCAAGCGCAACGCTAAATGATAGCGAGTGAACCGCCCTGAGATTGTTGGAAACTCAATATTCTGAGAGAGTACGACAATTCTAGGGCGATTTATTATTGATTACTTGTCATTACCTAGTAGCACTACCACCTACTTCCATCTCCATATTGTCTTGATAGAAAACCACTAATATATAACTCACTGCATATACTTTCCTTTCTGTCACAACCTCGTCGATAATACTTTGACATCAGTAGTCATTAAAAGGCTATTATGATATCAAAACAGCTTTCAATCATCGTACAATAATCAGGTGTAAACCTATAAGTACTAATAGCAAGTCATTGAATTATTTAACAAAATAATAAGTCAAGTGGTATGAACTTATCTGATACTTGCATACCGATATTTTTGGGTTCTCTTTAATATTTTTATAAAAATGAAGGTTGAATAATGAGGTAAAACAATCTAATAATAGGTCTATAAGTTCTAGACATTTATCTAGCGACTTATATCCACTACTTTTAGGAAATTAATACAATGACGTATAAAAATGTAACAGTCGCTGGAAGCGGCATCCTAGGCTATCAAATTGCTTTTCAAGCCGCATTTCATGGTTTTAATGTCAGTGTCTATGACATCAATGATGAGGTATTAGAAAAAGCAAAGTCAAAGTTTCAATTGATGTGCAAAGCTTTTCGAAAGGATTTGAGAGCAACTCAAGAGCAGTTGGACAACGCTTTTGATAATCTCAGCTACACCTCAGACTTAGCAGAAGCGGTCAAAGACGCTGACCTAATGATTGAGGCTATTCCCGAAATTACTGACATTAAAATCGAATTTTATGAAAAGCTTGCCAAACTAGCGCCAGAGAAAACCATATTTGCCACCAATACCTCAACCCTACTCCCTAGCCAGTTTGCGGAATCAACGGGACGACCTGCTCAATTTTTAGCCCTACATTTTGCCAATAAGATTTGGATGCATAATGTCGCTGAAATTATGGGACATCCTGGCACAGATCCTAAGGTGTTTAATGACGTTGTTGCCTTTGCTACTGCCATTGGTATGGTTGCAATGCCGCTGTACAAAGAACAACCCGGCTACATAATGAACAGTTTATTAGCGCCCTTTATAGACGCAGGACTGCAATTATTAGCCAAAGAGGTTGCAGACCCGCATACAATTGATAAGACATGGATGATAGTGACTGGTGCGCCTGTAGGACCATTTGGCATCTTGGATACCATCGGTATAAACACGGCCTACAACATCACTAAGCTAGCCGCTGAAACGACTCAAAACCCTGCAAGATTAAAGGCCGCTAAATATCTGAAAGAGCAGATGATTGATCAAAATAAAATGGGTGCGGCAACTGGAGAAGGATTTTATACTTATCCAAACCCTGCCTTTATGCAACCTGACTTTTTGAAATGAAAAACCGCTCTTTATTCATAAGAATTTGTTAGCATGACTTTTATGTTAAATGCTTAGAAAGCTCACATTACTTATAAAACCAAAAAGACCTTCAAGCAATTGAAGGTCTTTTTTAATATGTAGAAGAATAACCTTACAGTCAAACCTGTATAACCAAGCTTTGGAGTTCGTTAGAGGTTCGTTAGGAATCAGCTTGGTAAACACAAGTATTGCGGTAAATGCGCTATGCAAAAAACGATTATTTCTCTCTTCTTAGCATATCAATCAGCTTGCCTGCTAGCGGAAATGACACCAGCTGTGTCAAGGGCACAAGTATGATGGTTTCGATTAATACTACCACTGGTAGGCTCAAACCCTGAGTCATAGGTTTCAATAACGTCAATGCGATCAGTAGCGTTGGATAAAGTCCAACATACCCTACCAATATACGTATCAGTCTGTCTTTAGTATTCTGATTCATTGCCTACTACCTATTGATAAAATAATAAAAGAATCTTTACGCGACAAAAACAGTAATTGTCGCTTGATGGTTGACTGTTTGGGAATATCCTACAAGTCCCAAATTTATAAACAAAAATAAGGCCATTAGTATTAATGGCCTTATCTTGTTCACTTTTATGTGCTTGGCTATTCTTGATAGTAAGGATAATCACTGTAGCCAACATCAGTACCACCATACATAGTGGCAGGGTCTGCCTCATTCAATGGCCAGTTATTGGCGATACGCTCTGGCAAATCTGGATTGGCAATAAAAGGGCGACCAAACGCAAATAAATCACCGTAGCCTTTTTCTAAAATATTCACGGCTTTTTGTACCGTATACTTGCCGGCATAAATAATACGACCTGAAAATTCTTCTCTGACCGCTTGATAAAAAGTGTCTGGCAAATCAGGCGCATTGTCCCAATCAGCTTCAGCAATAGACAAGTAAGCAATGCCCGCTTGTTCCAGTACTTTGACCGCTTCGACATACGTATGATGAGGATCTGACTCTACCAAACCCAAGTACACACGTGTCTCAGTGGTACTGGCAAATAGTGGCGCAAAACGCACGCCCAAACGATCAGCACCGACCACATCACTGACAGCAGCGACGATCTCTTTTAAGAAGCGCAGACGATTGGTCAATGACCCACCATATTGGTCATCACGGGTGTTGCTATGCTCAGAAATAAACTGATTGACCAAATAACCATTGGCACAATGCAGCTCTACCCCATCAAACCCTGCTTCTAGCGCATTGCGTGCAGCTGCCGCATACATATTTACTAGCTCACCAACTTCATCGGTACTGAGTGCACGTGGCTCACTTGGATCGGCCAAAGCACCTTCGCCTGGACCTGTTTCAATAAATACTTTGACGTTATCAGCGGTAATATCAGACGGTCCTACCGGCTGAGCACCGTTAGGTTGTAAGCTGGTGTGCGACACACGGCCCACGTGCCAAAGCTGAGCAAAAATAATACCGCCTTTGTCATGTACTGCATGCGTGACTTTTTTCCAACCTTCAACTTGGGCTGGTGAATGGATACCCGGTGTCCAAGCATAGCCTTGGCCTCTTGGTTCAATCTGCGTACCTTCAGTCACCATAAAGCCTGCTGTAGCACGCTGTGCATAATAGCTGGCCATTAAGTCATTAGAGATATTGTCAGGTTGCGTGCTACGAGAGCGTGTCAACGGTGGCATTACGATACGGTTTTTGAGTGTATAAGGCCCAAGTTCTACAGAGGAAAATAGTGTATTTGTATTTAGAATGGTTGGTGTCATAAGTGTCTCTTTTAAAGCAGCTGATGGCTTGTTATTAAAGGTGTTTGGCCTGTTTTGATGATTAATAACCAATCTAATGATTACTTAAGCAATGTTAGTCAGCATAGCGTTTTGAGGGTACAATTAGAAACAACCACTTATTGTTTAAGATACAACTATTAATGGTATGCATTATGAATGGAATGAATCGGCTCGATATTAAGCAACTTAGAGTATTACAGGCGCTGCTTGATCTAAAAAACCTCTCGCAAGTCGCACGTAAAATGGGGCTGACCCAACAAGCCATCAGTGAGCAGCTGCGTAAGTTACGTGAGGTGTTTGATGATCGCCTGTTTATTCGTCAAGGCAATAGCATGGTGGCAACGCCAAAGGCGCTATCGATGGAGCAATCCCTTGACGATATCCTAAAACAGTTGGAGGATTTGTTAGAGCCAGAGGTTTTTATGCCGCACACATACAAAGGCGTATTTACGATTAGTGCGACTGACTATGCGACGCAGGCGTTATTACCGCAATTGTTTAATATTACGCGACGCGACGCACCTGATCTGAAGCTGATCGTCCGTGATTTTGCCTCGGACAATATCAATCAGCTGATAGCAGCAGGAGAGCTTGATTTACTGATCACCTTTCCCGAATTCATCCCAGATAATTTATCGTATGTCACTCTGTTTGAAGAGCAACATTTATGCGTGACGGGTTGTGAAAATAAACTTCCAACAGAACCATTAACACTGGCACAAGTGGCTGCGCATCCTCAGCTAGTGGTATCACCCTCGCGTGCTAATCTACGCGGCTCTCATGATCAATGGTTTACAGAAAAAGGTCTAAAACGAAATATTGTGATGTCAGTTCCTAGCTTTTCAGCCGTACCAGATATTTTGCATACGACCGATATGATTGCATTTTATCCTTCACGGTTATTGCCGAACAGTAAGGTCAAAGAGCTTGAGGTTGAAGCGTTGCCACCTACTTTTAAAGTCATCGCGGCATGGCATCCACGTACCAGTGATAGTGGTATACATCGTTGGTTGATTGAGCAGTTGAGAAACCTATAGTAAGTAATAATAGCGATAGCCAATTTTGACCTGTGCTCTTTTTACTTTTGTTAATTTATACCTGTTGTGTGGTGCAGGAACCAGAGAAATTTTATTCAACCATATTTTGCTAACTCTGACTGAGTGGCTCTTTTTTCTACATTAATCGCAGCTCTATTTTTGACTCCATCCACACCTAACGCTTTAAGCACTATCCAAGCCAACCACCAGATGTAATAGCCGATAATGATATTCATCCTTAAAACAAAAAAGTCTTTCAAGCCATATAAATCATAGCTTAAAAGACTTTTTAGTCTCACACGTTTATCTAGTTGAAAATTTTGAAATTGCAGTTTAAATTAAAATTTACGAAATAATAGTCATCTCGTTTATAACAAATTCATCGATCATTCCATCGGTCACTGTTACATAGTTTTGAAAATGCGGGCTTTCTACATGCTGCTGTAACTGCTCATTGTCTTCCCAAATCTCATAAACGATAAAGCCATTACTATTTGCGTTGTCTTGATGTAGGTCATATTGGATACAACCTTGATCAGTTTGTGAGGCTTCAGTTAGCTTGAGAAGTTCTAATTTTACTTGCTCGACATGCTCAGGCTTAGCTTTAATAGTGGCAACGATGGTGAGTGGTTTATTCTCTTGTGTGTTCATAAATTCTTCCTCTGTTTAGATATTATAATTATTTCAAATAAATTTAAGCAATTTCAACGTATCCGCTCAAAATATTAAATCAGACTTGTAAATTGAAGCGATTATTTGACGCTTTATACAGGCCAGCCTTCTAATAATTTTTTGCCATTTGCTTGACTATTTTCTAATATATGGCGCGTAATACGTAAGTGCTCGGCTGTTATAGTATCAAGAAAGTAAATGTTGATATGTTATATAATTTATAAGGGAAATCACATAACGTTGTCTCGACATTGAGAGTATCAATAATATATAAGCTTACCCAAAACAACTTTAAAACAGACACCTCAGAACCATTATATACGTCAGCATTTATATAGTTTGAACAACTATAATTTAACTTATACTTTCCATAGGTAATGTTATAAAACATTCGGTTTCTAATATGATCCTAAAATTGGAAGTTCATTAGAAAGATATGTCAAAATCGATAATTTCTTCAATAAATTTTGACTCAATGGCTGATAGGTTACGATGTTTGTGCCAAAGAATGTATACAGGAATATCTGAAATACCTTCTTTGGGTGGCATGCGTCTAAGCTTAGACTCTAGATGGGTGGCCGCTATAAACTGATCTGGCAAGGCACCTATGCCATGACCTGTGTAGATCAAACGCACCGCTTCATCTAAGTTATTAGTATAGCCACTAATACGTCCTGTTAAATCATGACTCTCTTTAAATACCGTGATTGGTGAAAGCACATCGCCAATATCTTCACTATTAAAAGCAATAAAATCTTCTTTTAGTAAGCTACTAAACTCTATCTCATCTACTGAAAACAGAGGATGGTGGTAACCACAATATAGATAGTAACGTTGATTAAATAATAGTGTCTTAGTGAGAGTATCAGGTATAGTCTTCGCTAAACAAATGCCAATAGCAGGTGTTTTCTTATTCAAATCATCTAAAATATCCATGCTTGTTTTCACAGTTAAATCTAACGTGATATTTGGATACTTCTTTTTAAAATACACTAAAAAATCGTTATATTTTGGATTGTGTATTCGACTGACCACCAATAGTTTTATGACCCCTTCTAAGAGATGCGAGTTACTACCTTGCATCGCTTCGATAGAGGTAATCTCTGCAAATATTATCTGAGCAACCTGAAGGCAATAGCGACCAATAGGAGTAAGCTCCAAGGGTTTCGTGTTACGAATGATAAGCTGGCTTTCAAGTTGTTCTTCAAGCTTTTTCAGGTTTTGACTAACCGCAGACTGGGTTATATTTAGACGATCAGCAGCAGCACTGATGCTTCCTTCTTCACATATAACGATGAGTACATGAAGTAATGTCCAGTTCAAACTATCTGCAAGTTTTTGATTTATCATGGTAGCCTCAATACTTATATGCTAGTTACTATCGTTTAATAAACACTATAAAACCTGCCAAGCTCTACAAGCCTTGGCAGGTTTTTTGCTACAGTTTTAGCTTATCATAAAATATAAACAAGAATAACGTGTTCGTACGAACCATCACTTATAACGTTCTCTAGCCATTATACTAGTTGACTTGTAACCTATAGTTGAATTCAAATAATTTCGATACAAGGAAACCGAGTGCAAGTTATACATTAGTATGCTTAGCGAAGATGACGATGTAGCCGATTTATATGGGTTTGACTATACTAAAAATAGTTAGAGCTTAAGGCGTCAACTCACTAGGGTCAGTTATTACATGTAACAAGACTGTTTTACGCTCGTCCATAACGATTTTTAGCGCTTTGCTCACATTTGCTTTGATATCATCATTTTTAGATATTTTTATACCATGAGCGCCAAAGGCATTGGCAAGTGCTGCAAAGTCAGGATTCTGTAGCTGCGTACCAGATACGCGATCAGGATAATGCGCTTCTTGATGCTGACGGATAGTACCAAACTGTTGATTGTCCATCAAAACAATTAAAACAGGCGCATCATAGCGGATGGATGTTGATAATTCCGCCTCATTCATCATGAATTCACCATCACCAGTCACCACAATCGAAAGGCGTTCTGGTGACTCTAATGCAGCTACAATACCGGCCGGCAAGCTATAGCCCATGGCGCCATTTCTAGTACTAAGTTGGCTCGGAAAGGTATGAGTAGGTAAATAGCGCTGCGCCCATAAGCAGTGATTACCAGCGCCGAAACTGTAGACGGCATCTGTAGGTAACTGTTCGGTAATCGCCTGAATGACTTGAGTCATACTGGCGTAAGTTTGGTCAGTTGAGCTATCGACAGCACTTTTAGTCTCTGGCGGTCTTTCTGGAAAGGTACAGTCTTTTCTTTGTTGTTCATGACAATAATTAAACCAAGTCTCACGAGATTCCGAGCTCGCCAGCGATGATTGACTAATGGATTTAACGAAACTGACAGGACTAGCAACGATATGCTCAGTCACTGATCCACTATGACCACGCAAACTGGTATCTAGATTGACAATATAATTGGGCCGATCAAAGGACTGCCTTAACTTATAGCCATCACTAGCAACATCACCTAAGACAGTACCTATCGTGAGCAGCACATCAGCCATCTCAATAAGAGCTGCACACTCGTCAGAACGCCCATAACCTAGGTAACCTGCATGGGCAGGAGAGTCAAAAGACACTCTATCTGAGGCACGCCAGTCATGAATAACAGGAATGCAGTTGTCTTCAGCAAACTTTGTTAACTGTAGCGCCGTTTCTGTCGTCCAGTTTTGTCCGCCTGCAAAGATCAATGGCTTTTCAGCAGTTGATAAAGCGCTTACTATTGCATCAAGATCATCAGCACCTACAGCACCTTTGGCAACGGGTATCACTGGGTGCAATTGCCCATGGAACTCCTGCTGAATGATGTCTTCAGGGAGTCCCACAACGACAGGACCAGGTCTTCCCTCTAACGCTGCATGAAATGCTTTTGCGACAATCTCGGATGCTCTTGATACTTCGTCCAATATCAACACCCGCTTACATTGACTAGAGAACCACTGATTAGGGTCAAACTCTTGGAACGACTCTCGATTTCTATCGGAAACAGGAATGAGTCCAACGAACAAGATAAGCGGTACGCCATCCTGCCATGCTGTATGAATACCAGTATAAGCTTGTGCCGCACCTGGTCCACGGGTAACCATAGCAATGCCCGGTTGACCTGTAAATTTACCATGAGCATCTGCCATATAGGTACAAGCAGCTTCATGTCGACAGACGACGGTCTGGATGTCGGCATTATACAATCCATCTAATACTGATAGATAACTCTCACCAGGAACAACATAGGCGCGACTAACCCCATGTAGCTGAAGACTATCTACGATCGCTTGACCACCATGTATTATGTTGCTCATTATTATTTCCTTAGTATTTTACTTAATACAAATATGTATGTCTTACCCTAATCGGAGTGACTTACTGAGCTGCGATAACGGTAATCTCTACCAATAAATCAGGATGTGCCAGCACTGACTCACCACAGGCTCGAGCAGGCGGCTGAGCACCTTCAAACCACTTATCCCATATATCGTTCATCGCGGCAAAGTCTGACATACTTTTTAACCACACCGTTGCTGTCAGTATTTTTGATTTATCACTGCCGACCTCTTCTAGTAAGCTTTGAACCTTATTCAAACAGGTTAACGTTTGAGCAGCCACATCTTCATCGATGGCGCCAACTTGACCAGATAAATATACCGTCTGATTATGAGTAACGATTTGGCTCATACGTTGATTACTATTAATTTTTTGCATTTTTATGAATCCTTATGCTTTTAAAATAAAATGATTAAGAAGTATTTATTAAATATTAGAAAATCGCTGGGCCTTAAAGGGTTTGATATCTACGACTATAGGTTTGTTATGTAATAACTCTTCTATAATGCGCCCAGTGATAGGTCCTAAGGTAAAGCCCTGATGACCATGTCCAAAGGCGAACCATAAATTATTATGTTTGCCTGCGGCTCCTATGACTGGTTTCATATCAGGCATACACGGTCGAGAGCCTGCCCACGGCTCTGTTTCGACTGGTTGATCTAATGGTAAAATAGCTTTAGCGAAATGCAATACAGCTTCTAATTGCCCGAGGTTCTTTGGTGCCTCCATAGTAGTCATTTCAGCACCAGTCGTAATACGAATACCCTGTTGCATCCCTCCCATAACGAAGCCTTTTTCAATATCAACTAAGCTATGGTAAATCTTGTTTTCTTCTGTCGTTTTAAAATGTTGATGATAACCACGCATTGGAAATAAAGGTAAATCATATCCCAAAGGTTTTATTAACTGATTAGACCAAGGACCTGCCGCAACAACCAAATCATCACTATAAAAAGTCTCTTGGTCGGTAATTACTTGCCAGCCATTGCTCTCAGGCAATATTTCTTTGACAGTGCACTCACCTATTGATCCGCTCATTTCTTCAAAGCTTTTTGCGTAGGCTTGTACTAATGCCCCTGGATTAGACACCTGCCAAGAGTTGCACCAGTGAATGGCGCCGATAAAGCTATCAAAATTACCGTTAGGCTCCAACGCTTCCAGTTGTGCTATAGATAAAACGTTGTGCTCGACACCTTGTTGCTGTGCATGTTCAGCCCCACGAATCGCTTTTCTGAACATATCCTCATCTCGATGCATCTCAATCCAACCATCACGTCTTATGAGATCTTCAGCGCCAGCTGCTGTAATCATTTCTTGATGTTCGCTCGTGCAATGCTCAATGAGAGTCTTCCACTCTTTTTCTATTTTTTGGACAGAAGAAGGGTCAGAAAACTGCCAGTACTTTAACAAAGCCTGATGGTAGCGAAGGACAGCAGGCAAGCGGTAGCGTATATCGGTATTCTGATTCGGCAACACTCTGATTAGTTCAGCAAGATGCCTAGGAAATGGATGTACATGAATGGCTTCTCGTTGTATTAATCCTGCATTACCATACGACGTCTCTGACCCTGGTGGCTTCTTATCTAATAAAAGAACCTGCGAATCATTTTTTTGCAAATGCCAAGCGATAGACGTACCTACCATACCAGCACCAATAACGATCACTTTGTAGCGCATAAGATACCCCTTCGCTCTCTTTGTTATAACTTTGGTCGTTCAGCCATAAATATCTGACCCTTGAACGTTTTATACAAAGCACAGATCAACACATACATTCCAAGAATACCTAAAGCTGGATACAATGTGCCTACTAACGTACTGAATGGGAAAAGCGAAGCCAGTAAAGACAGCACCACGATGACAACCGTCAAAATACGAAATTTCGACGTTTCCGTATCTGAGTCAAAGAACCGAATAACGAAGCCATAAAGGTTAGAAACCGCTGTTGTGAATACAGCAACCACAAGCACAATGCTAAATAGGAATCCAGTAGTTGGACCAATACCGCGCGCTATTTCTAAAAATGGCAGCTCGTAGCTCATCACATTTTCAAGGTCAGATAGGAGAGCCATAATAATGAAAAGCAGACAAACACCCAGAGTCATGCCACCAATGATGCCCGCCATTCTTACCGTTTTTAAGTTAGATTCTTTATTACCAATAGAGGCGAAAGTAGATACTCCTGGAATGACGTTATATGAGACATAAACTATTGCAGACGTCCACCAAAATGAAGTTGCTGTGACCGGTTGAAGTGTTTGAATACTAGCGTCTACGGTAGCCAGCTGATCGGAATAGCTCGTAAAGGTAATGATAGAAATGATCACCACTGCCAAAATCATTAATGGAGATATAATTCCTAAGGCTCTAACAGAGGATGTAAAGCCAAATATTACCGTTAATAATGTCATTACGGCAATCAGTATCTTGCCAGCGATAGAGGGCATACCCCAGTATTGATGTATAGCCGCGCCACCGCCTGAAAACATAATACTGATCACGCCAAACATAAAGAATAAAAGGATATAATCAGCGAAAAACCCTACTTTCTTGCCACATAAATAATTGAGAACCACACGGTGACTATTTGTTTTAAGTTGATAACCTAACTCCATAAATACGGTACCGTACCACGCCAACATGATCATCGTAATAAAAGCACCCAACATTCCGATAAAACCGTAGCCTGCAAAAAACTGTAGTACCTCTTGTCCACTTGCATACCCTGCACCGATGACCGCTCCGACATACACGCCTGCATAGCTGATCGCTTTTATAATTGAAACACTCATATTAAAAATCCCTGTTGTTGTGAGTTAACCAAGCAACTGCCTTAATAAGCCCTTTAAATGAATAACAATTAAGTATTCATTACTTATGCATCTGACATAAATCCAGACAAAAAAGCTTGTAAGTTTTCATTGAGCTTTTCTATGCAATATCCTCCTTCAACCAATACAATTACTGGCTTTTCTAATGCCTTAAGCTTTTGTGCCAAAGTTTTAAAGCCTTGAGTACTGACTTCGCACTTCGCTTGTGGATCATCCTTATAAACATCAAAACCTAAGACGTGGACGATCACATCTGGATTAAACAGCTTGACGGTTTCTATTGCTTTATCTACAAAATGAAAGAATTCTGATTCGTCTATGCCGTGTGACATTGGAAAATTGACGTTATAACCATAACCATCTCCCTCGCCTCTCTCGTGTTCATGACCGGCGACTACAGGATAAAAATTGATAGGACTGCCGTGTACAGAGGTATATAGCACATCGTTACGGTCATAGAATATTTCTTGGATACCCTGCCCATGATGCATATCAGTATCTATAATGGCGATTTTTTGAAACTTCTGACGTAAGTGTTGAGCAATAATTGCCGCATTATTTAGATAACAAAAACCACCTGCAGCATTTTTGCGAGCGTGATGTCCTGCAGGTCTGGTGAGACATACTTGAATGTTATTTTGACCACCATCATCATTTAATAAGGCGTCAGCAGCGTTGAGTGCCGTTTGTGCTGACCAATAGATAGACGTCCATGAATGTTTGCCGATAGGAGCACTACCATCTGCCTGATATTTAGCCGCTTTTGCTAAGATGCCAAGGCCAAAATTGTTATTGGGCATATAGACGGTGGTCTGAACCTCTTCTCCCATATCCTCCTCTACTGCCATCCATTCATCATAGCTGTGTTTTAAAAACCTCACGTAGTCAAGGTCATGTATGGCAAGTATTGGTTCTATCCCGATATCTCTAGCAGTTGTTACTTTTAGACCCAGATTTTCAGGCGCTTTTAAAAGCTCTAATAAGCGTTCTGGTTTTTCTTGTGGCTGGCGCATCTTCCCGCGAGAAAAATAACTTTGTGGATGATGCAGCATTTGTTTTTCGTGACTATAAACTCTCATTCTGTACACTCCTTTGTTTCTAAAAAGCTTGTTTCCTAGTCGATATGCAGGCTAGTGAAATATCAAAACAATTAATAACACTTAGAAATCTCAAAAAACATTAAAAAATCTAATGTAAATACTCAAAAAGTTCGACTATGGTTGGATAAAATCAGATATTCATAGTCTTTGTTAACGCTTATCTAATATATGTTGCTGAAAAGTCACAGTCAAACGTTATAAATTAATACCACCTATAAGCACAGCTAATACCCATAGAGTCAATATTTGTAAATTTTATACGTAGTTAATAATCTTATTAGAAATTACATCGAAAAATACAAATGTGTACTAAATGAGGTTATGTGAGGGGAAGTGACCATCTCCAAGCTATCGCACATAGGTATCATGGGGTGCTTTCAGTGACCTTAACCGTTCTGAAATGTACTTTTAGCCGCTATAAAGCTTGAAATATTTTTTGATTTGGAAAAGGTAAAAAAAGCCACAACACAAGAATTTGTATTGTAGCTTTGTCCAAATTAAACCTTATTTTTATGGGTCTCATAATCTCTACCTAACCTACACGCTTGTTAGTACGCTGAATGAATACGATGGCATTATAAAACAGGCATATACACCAAATGACTTTCAAAAGCAGGAGCTCTCTTATAAGGTTTTACTATCGCTGATCCCATACGACATAAAGGCCCTAACCTATTATAAGATTCAAACAATACCCTTCTTTCGGTCGGCAAGTACATTATTTTAGGGTATTTTAGAGAACAACCATACACCGTAATTGACAACATCTGTTTATAACAGATATAGTCTCTACGGACTATAACTCTTCTAAAGAGACGCTGTCTTTACAGACTATGCTTTTTCTCAAGTATAGTAATTTTCTTGATTGAAATAACACTCAATGATATCAATCAGTTAGACTTTTAATTCACTTCGTAAAGCATGCTATTTGGTATTTTTTGAGTTTTTACTGCTGCACATGGAGTTCGGCGGTAGAGTGATAAACATAACCAGGGAGAGGAATTTTATGACTGCTCAAAAAACAGACCACACGTTATCCGCAAGCCAACAAGTCACTAATTGGCTACAAGGTTTCGATCAAACCCTACATACCAAAAACATCGACAAAGCTGCTGAATACTTTGAAAAAGAAGGCTACTGGCGTGACTTAGTTTCTTTTACTTGGAATATCAAAACGCTAGAAGGACAAGATGAAATCAAAGAAATGCTTTCGCATACGTTAGAAACCACTGAGCCATACGACTGGCAGCTTGATGGAGATGCGGTAGAAAACGATGGCGTAATAGAAGCTTGGATCTCTTTTAAGACCAAAGTATCAAAAGGCTATGGACATTTACGACTGCGTAACGGCAAAGCTTGGACATTACTGACCACGATGACTGAGCTCACAGACTTCCCTGAAAAGCGCAAAAAACTACGCTCAAAAGGGGCTGAACACGGTGCAGATCCTAATCGTTTAACGTGGCAGGAAAAGCGTGAGCTTGAAGAAAAAAACCTTGGTTATAGCGAGCAACCTTATTGCTTGGTTATTGGTGGTGGACAAGGTGGTATCGGTCTAGGAGCTCGCTTACGACAACTAGAAGTTCCTACTATTGTCATTGATAAACAGCCGAGACCTGGTGACACATGGCGCAACCGTTACAAATCATTATGTTTGCACGACCCTGTATGGTACGACCACATGCCGTATCTTCCTTTCCCTGACAACTGGCCTGTATTTACGCCAAAAGACAAGGTGGGTGATTGGTTAGAGATGTACACTAAAATTATGGAATTAAACTATTGGGGATCAACTGAATGTGTCAGTGCGGCCTTTGATGAGGAATTACAGCAATGGAATGTAGAGCTTGATAGAGCGGGTGAACGTTTAGTATTACATCCCAAACAATTGGTTTTAGCCACAGGTATGTCCGGATTACCAAACATTCCTGAAATTAAAGGGGCGAAAGATTTTGCTGGAGAGCAACATCATTCTAGCCAGCATCCAGGTGGTGAAGCATATCGAGATAAAAAGTGTGTTGTCTTAGGTGCTAACAACTCGGCGCATGATATTTGTGCTGCCCTATGGGAAAATGGCGCAGACGTCACTATGATACAGCGCTCATCAACGCATATTATCAAATCCAATACGCTGATGGATGAAGTGTTAGGTGGTTTGTATTCAGAAGAAGCCGTTGAAAATGGGATAACCACCTATAAAGCAGATCTGACTTTTGGCTCTATTCCTTTCAAAATCATGCCGGAATTTCATGAGCCTGTATACCGCAAAGTAGCAGAGATAGACGCTGATTTTTATAAGAGACTAACCGATGCAGGCTTTATGCTCGACTTTGGTGAAGATCATACTGGCCTATTTATGAAATACTTACGTCGAGGTTCTGGTTACTATATCGATGTAGGTGCCTCTGAGCTTGTCGCGGAAGGTAAAATAAAGCTGAAACCCAATGTAAGTATTGATCATATCAAACCCAAATCGGTCGTACTAACTGACGGTACAGAGCTAGAGGCTGATTTGATTGTGTATGCCACTGGGTTTGGTTCTATGAACGGCTGGGCTGCAAAAATAATCTCCCAAGAAGTAGCAGATAAAGTTGGTAAGTGTTGGGGAATGGGCTCAGATACTGCTAAAGATTCAGGCCCTTGGGAAGGTGAGTTAAGAAACATGTGGAAACCGACACAGCAAGAAGCATTATGGTTCCATGGTGGTAACCTGCATCAGTCTCGACATTACTCTCAATATTTGTCACTACAAATTAAAGCCCGAATGGAAGGTTTAGAGACACCTGTGTATGGACTACAAGAAGTGCATCACTTAGAGTAAGTTGAACGTTGCTAGAGTCAGTCCAACTTATAACAAAAGTAAGTAGTATGCCCATACTGGTTAGTTTCAGTATGGGTATTTTTTCAGATCAGCCATCTTTACGGTTGTCTTTGCGCAGGCAGACGCCTCTTTATTAATAATCTCGTATGTATTAGAACCGCTAAGACTGGTATAGTTAGCGATTATTTATGCAGCAAGCAAGCTAATCAATTATCGCTGTTAGCCATTAATATCGTAGCTTGTTAATTAATAGCAATTCTCTTAGCTGTTATTATCACTATCAAAGATTTTACGCCTTTACCACTCACATCTAGCACCAAACTATAAACGGACACTATGACCACATATATACTCGACACCGAAACCACAGGTCTTGTTGAACCTCACATGACTGAAGCTGCCTACTCTATTATTGATATAAATAATGGTAAAGTAGAGGTCCTACAGGAACCAAGATCTAAGCGCTTTAATCCTCTAAAAGAAATCAGTTTAGGGTCTATGGCTGTATCCCATATATGTGAAGAAGATGTCGTGAATGAGCCACCTCATACCGACTTTAGATTGCCCAGTAGTGTTGAATATTTAATAGGTCATAATATTGATTATGATATGGGCGTTCTAAAAAATGCAGGCGTGACCCATACCCCTAAATTAATCTGTACCAACGCAATGTCCAATCATCTCCTTCCCACTCTTGAGAGTCATAAACTGGTATCACTGCTCTATCATTTCCATAGAGATGTAGCGCGCGCTCAAGCAAAGCATGCACACGCTGCTATTTATGATATTTACTTCACTCAACTAGTGCTTGGTAGCCTAATCGACTTAGCGAATAGCCAAGGTCATATCATCAATGACGTAGAGAGCCTATATACCTTTAGTCAAATGGCACGCATACCCACGCATTTAAGTTTTGGTAAGTTTAAGGGTGAAGCCATTGCAGATTTAGTTACCCATTCGGATGGTGCTGGGTATCTAAAATGGCTGCTCAAACAGGATACGGTCGATACGTATTTAGCTGAAGCTTGTAAGCAGGCATTAGCATCGGTATAAAGCCCTAGAAGTAGTTATTTACCCAGTATAAAAAGCTGAGCTATAGTCAATCCTCTATAAAAAAGAGAAGTAATACCCGCTTTTTACGAATATTTTTATTAGGAAAGCTCATGCTTCTTCGTTTTATTGCGCGTCATAGCACATTGATTATGCCAGTTTGTGCAATTGCGGGATTTGTTTTTCCAAACGTATCCAATGCGGTATTGGTATATTTACCCCAAATGCTGTTCTTCTTGATGTTTTTTACTTTGCTAGGCATCGACCAATATGCGCTGTTAAAGCGTATAGCGACAAGCTATGTGTGGGTTTTTGCCTTATTACAAAGCGGCGGCATGAGTCTAGTTTTAATATTGATTGCTTACGCGCTTGGTTTGCGTGGCGATTGGCTGTTGGCGATTGCAGGTCTTGGTGCCACTGCCCCGTTATTTGGTAGTGGCGCATTGGTCAATGCGGTGGGGTTTGATGCACAACTGGCAACGGCAAAAACCATCGCTGCTACGCTCATTATGCCATGTACATTATTAGGCGTATTATGGCTATTAGGCGATAAAAATGCGCATGTAGACGTTGGTACTTATGTCAATCGCTTGTTGGTTTATATTGTTATGCCAATGGTGCTAGCTGTGGGGGTGCGCCGGTTCGTTTCACCTGCTATTTTGTCACGTTATTATCCCAAAATTGGGCAGTTTAATATTTTACTGCTGATGTTGTTTCCACTAGGGCTGATGGCAGGATTTCGTACCACCTTTGATCATAATCCGTGGCAAGCGTTGTCATTACTGGCACTAAGCTCTGTATTGGCATTGGTGTTTTATTTTACCGCTTATATAATATATCGGCGTTTTGGCTATGAAAATGCCATTGTCGCTGCGCTGGTGTGTGGTGGACGCAATGTATTACTTGCTTACACCATAACGGCACCTTTTATGGGTACGATGTTTTTACCGTTACTGGGTGCTTTTCAATTACCAGCATTTTGTTTGCCTTTACTGGGCAAATATATGGCAAAACGCCATCAAACGTAAAACTCGTTATGGGAAAAATAGGTGGTTTTTTGCAATTTTTCACCGCCTATTTTAGACTGTAAAAAGGTTGTTATTTAACATCATTATAGGAATACAATCGGTGCGCTATACAAACATCGAACTGCTAGTATTAGATATCAATTTAACAAATACGAAATTTCTGGCATCGGTGACTAAACCAATATCTAGCAAATAGGAGTATTTGACAGTGGAAATAAAATTGATGCCTGAGTATGAATGTTTCCCATTATGGGGATACATAGATAATGAGTTAAATAATATTGATCCAGATGGTTTAAAAATAAGTCGGAAATTGAATAGTGATTTAAGTCATTGGGCAAACAAGTACGAATCGACATATTTAAAAGAAAATCCTGTAGATTCTGGGTTTTTAAATAGTTCTGAAGAAAAAGAGTTTATTGAAGAGGGTTATGTTTTGAGAGATAGATTACAGTTTGAACTAGGTTCTAACTACGAAATATCCCTACAGCTGTGAGTTAATTTAAGGTATGCCTATGGCGAACCAATCAGGTGCTTTAACTAGTTCGGTACCCTAGTGAGGACTTGAATGTTTGGCTGTAGGGTAATGGTACTAGCGGTTTTGGTCACTTAGATTATGGTAGTGTACTTCACAGTGTACATAACATTGATTTTTTGAGGTTAAACTGACTTAATTTTTATTTAGTTTCCTATAGTTATTACAGCCTTCTTGTTGCCCATTTTCACAAGCTTTACCAAACCAGTTCTTTGCTTGAGCATTATCTTGATTAGCACCTACACCATCGCGATACATCGCACCAAGATTGTTTTGAGCAGGAGCATATCCCTGGTTAGCGGCTTTTGTATACCACTTAAAGGCTTGAGAGAAGTCTCGACCTACGCCATTGCCTTGGGTGTACATCACACCAAGGTTATATTGTGCATTAGCATTTTCTTGATCAGCTGCTTTTCCAAACCATTTTAGAGCCTGTGAAAAATCTTGTATCACGCCATTACCCTGATAATATATTGCACCTAAATTAGCTTGTGCAGGAGCATATTCTTGATCAGCTGCTTCTGTATACCACTTAAGTGATTGCGACAAGTCTTGCTCTATACCATCGCCTTCGTAATACATTGCGGCTAAATCATTTTGTGCAATGACATATCCTTGATTAGCAGATTTTGTATACCACTTAAGGGCTTGTGAAAGGTCTCGACCTACGCCATTGCCTTGGGTGTACATCAGACCAAGGTTATACTCCGCTTCAGGAAAGCCTTGATTGGCTGCCTTCGTATACCACTTGATCGCTTCAGCATAATTTTGAGGAACTCCATCGCCTTCACGATACATCACACCAAGATTATACTGCGCCTCAGGAAACCCTTGATTAGCCGATTTTGTATACCACTGCGCAGCTTTGACATAGTCTTTATGAACGCCCTCTCCTACATCATACATCCAACCCAAATCGAATTGTGCCTCTGCATCGCCCTGTTCGGCTAAGCTCTGTACGCCTTCAGCTTTAGTTTCTGCCTCTATTTCCTCAATAACTATTTGCCCCTCAGAGGCTTCGTTTTTGGCTTCACTTTGCACTTTCTGACAGCTCGTAAGCGTAAGAGGTAATAAAGCAGTAGAAAAAAAGAGGGCAACTAATTTGGTTTTTTTGAAAATCATATATTTGATTCACTGGTAGAAAAAGTGTTGAGTAAGTATATTATCTTAAAGTTTCAAAAGAGCGACTCTCTAAGCAAAAAAAATATTGAGTAATTTTTTTAATGTATTTTTATTCGCTATAACGTTTGTCATGAGAGTATGTTCGATGCGCTATACAGGCATCAAACTAACCGTATTGGATACGACTTTAATGAGCGCACAACTGTTAAACTGATAGGTAGGTCATTATCACTAAGCTGTCTTATTAAAATTCCTAGATTATTTTTTACGGTGTTATGAACATAGCTCAATATCGAAGGTAGTTTCGTAACTCCGTAAAATAACTGGTACTTTTGAAAGAGGTCTAATGATAAATCTCACTTATTTAAGTTCAATTCTTTTTGAATAAGTGGGTTACTAGTTATCATATAGTCATGAAAGTCAAAGGGAATTCGTCCCCAGAGTATTCTCATAATATGATTAAAACGGTCACGACACTCGCATGCCTCGTCTTCGTTAAATTTCTCTAATATGTAACATTCTGAAGGATGTATTTGGTTTGTTATCAAGTTATTTATACTATGACCAAGATAGTATAAATCTGCCGCGAACTTTCTGTACAATACCTCGTTACCTTGTAAGCTTGCACACAATTTAATTAAAAAATATTCTAGACTCCAATATTTTTCAATATCCCAAATACACAATTCCTCTAAAGAGTAGTTAAAGGATTTCTCATCCCAAAAAATATCTTTGCATTCACTATATTTTCTAACAGTCATTATTAGTCTCCTGTTTTTCATATTTTCATCGTATGTATTCGTTTCTAGTTATATTATGAATACGCTTGGATGTTGATGACTTTAT
Organism: Psychrobacter sp. NZS113; assembly: GCF_015864825.1. Lineage (GTDB taxonomy): Bacteria > Pseudomonadota > Gammaproteobacteria > Pseudomonadales > Moraxellaceae > Psychrobacter. The sequence goes on along the minus strand of NZ_JADYWL010000002.1, from coordinate 77,476 downwards.
TTTAAGAAACTTAATTAGGGTATACCCCAAAGGAACTACCTTAAAAGCCCCAAAGACCTATTAACAGACCACTCAAAACAGACCGATATAATCAAACCACTTAAAATAGACTACGGATACTCCCTCTAACCGCCCAATCAGGTATGCTCTGACAACATTAAACAGCATAACAATCCATCTCCTGCCTATACAAATCCATATCGTTATTTGGAAATATCTCTGGCATTAACAACTGTTATTCATATTATTCATCATGGCAGGAGTTGTCGGCAAGCGCATTTAATATGCCACATGACTTCGCTGGCGCCCTACTGACGCATTTCTGCCGCAGGACGTTTAGATGCTGCTTTAACTGTTTTAATTCCTCTATACGTACTTCCACCGCATGAATATGTTCATCTAACAAGGTATCGACATCGCCGCAGTCTCTATTAGGCTCCTCCCAATACTGCAGTAAGGTGCGTACTTCATCCAACGTCATATCGAGTGTGCGACAGTGCAGGATAAACTGTAGACGTTCAATATGGCTTTCACGATATAAGCGATAATTCCCCTCACTACGGGAAGGCTCTGGTAATAGTTTTTCTTTTTCGTAATAGCGAATGGTCTCCACGGTGGCACCTGTACGCTTAGCGAGCTCTCCAATTTTTATTAGCATAGTTATTCCAAAGTTATCTCACAGTTCTCTTGAAGTTATTTCAAAGTCATCTTAAAACCCGAAACATTAAAGTAACTATAAGGTTTGATGCTGAGAAAATCAAGTTTGTACAGTTACCTAAAAACAGACTTGACTCTGAAGCCACTAGAGGGTTCACAATAGCGTTATCAAAAGAACGCTTATAGTAGGACGAATTATTATGCAATATCGTATTGAAGGTATGGACTGTGCCAGTTGCGTCAGAAAGATTGAAACTGCATTAGCACGTATGCCCGGTGTCTCTGACATACAACTTAATTTTGCGACTGAAAAGTTAGAGCTAACATTGGTCTCTGATTCAGAGACTCAGTTCAGTGATGTTGAAAAAACCATCAAGCGCCTTGGTTTTGGTATATCTGCCACTACTGATCAAGCAATCGCAGCAGACAGCATTGGTGACAATCCATTAGATACGCAGCAACAGCGTTGGTGGCAAACCCGAAAAGGCAAGCAAGTGGTTGGTCTCGGTATCCTGATGAGCGCCGCCTACGCGTTAGCACTAATTTTTCCTGATTATGGAATGTGGGCATTCGCTATTGCCGTTATTGTGGGCGTTTTTCCCTTTGTCCGAAAATCTATGACCTTGGCAATGACAGGCACCCCGTTTTCAATTGAAATGCTGATGTCTATCGCAGCAATTGGTGCGCTTATCATTGGTGAAGCTGAAGAAGCTGCGGCAGTTGTCTTCTTATTTTCAGTCGGTGAATTGTTAGAGAGTGTGGCGGCTGATCGTGCCCGTGCTGGTATCAGAGCATTGGCATCATTGGTTCCAAAGACTGCGATTTTACTTGATGCACAAGGTGGACAGCGTGACGTTCCTGCAGTCTCATTGCAGGTCAATGATTTGGTACTGGTACGCCCAGGTGATAAGGTGTCTGCTGATGGTGTCATTGTTCAAGGTAACTCTAGTCTTGATGATTCGCCCATCACTGGCGAATCCATACCCGTTGCCAAAGCGATAGGCGATGCAGTATTCGCAGGCTCCATCAACATGGAAGGAGCGCTGCAAGTCCGCGTAGAAAAGACCGCTGCTGACAACACCATTGCGCGCATTATTACTCTGGTAGAGCAAGCGCAAGCCTCTAAAGCCCCTACTGCCCGCTTTATTGAAAAATTCAGTCGTTACTACACCCCAGCGGTGATGGCTATTGCTGCACTGGTTATTATCATACCGCCGCTAGCGATGGGAGGAGAATGGGCGACTTGGCTATATCGGGGTTTTGCACTGTTGCTAATTGCCTGTCCTTGCGCACTCGTCCTATCCACTCCGGCCGCCATTGCGTCAGGGTTGGCTGTCGGTACCCGTCGCGGCTTACTCATAAAGGGTGGTAGCGCTTTAGAAACCATTGGTCGCGTGAATGTCGTCGCTTTTGATAAGACGGGTACATTGACTGAAGGCAAGCCTCGCGTCACCGACGTTATTGCCTTTGCACAGGTGCACATAGTACAAGAGCATATAGAATCTGAAAGTCAAAATGAGGTGTTGGCGCTGTTTGCCAGTGTCGAGTCCGCCTCTAGCCATCCACTTGCAAAAGCGATCATTGATCATGCCAAAGCCGCTAATATCTCTATACCGATAGCTTCAAATGCCTATGCTACTGCGGGCAAAGCGGTACATGCAACGGTAGCTGGGCGTCCGTTAGCCATCGGATCACCGGTTTATGCTGCCACTGAAACATCGATATCACTAGAACAAAATGCACAAATTGAAGCACTACAAAACGAAGGTAAGACGGTCTCCGTTCTGTTCGATGAGCAGAGCCGTGAAGTGCTTGGGTTGGTTGCGCTACGAGACGAGTTGCGAGATGATGCTCAGGCAGGAGTGGCGCAGCTCAAAGCGATGGGTGTGCGCTCTGTGATGCTTACAGGGGACAACCGTCTGACCGCTCAGGCACTTGCTAGTCATTTAGAGATAGAATGGGAAGCTGAGCTGTTGCCCGAAGACAAACTACGCTTGTTGAATGAGATGAAAGGTAATAGCAAAGTAGCGATGATTGGTGATGGTATCAACGATGCACCAGCACTAGCAACCGCAGATGTGGGCATCGCCATGGGCGGCGGTACAGATGTCGCTATTGAAACGGCCGATATCGCCCTATTAAAAAGTCGCGTCACGGACGTCGCTCATCTCATTACCCTGTCACGTGCCACCATGTCCAACATTCATCAAAATGTGATGTTTGCACTTGGTCTAAAATCCATATTTCTGATCACTACTGTACTGGGTATCACTGGGCTATGGATCGCTGTATTGGCTGATACTGGTGCAACCGTATTGGTCACGTTGAATGCGTTACGCTTACTGCGCTTTAAAGGGGCTAGATGATTGGTAACTTGCTCTAAAAATAACTAGATAGCCCAAAGAATATATCGGGTATAGTCAGGCGTAGCTATATCCGATATACCTTAAAAATGTATTCTTTCGCCAAATACTGTAGCTCTACACTTGTACCAAGTACAAGTGGCTCATCAGTTCAAAATAAAGCACCTTCAGGGTAAATGCCACTTATCTTGACTACGTTTACTTCATAAATTTCACTCAAATTACTTAACTCTGCCAACATTGCAGTACAGCTTATAATATCGATCTTTAGATGACTAAAGCGATCTAATAGAGCATGCCTTTATGAACTGCCTAATTCTATTAAGCTCTAAACTAAAGAGTATTCATATTGAATGTTAATATTTGGGAATACAATTGATTGTTTTCGAAGAAAGCAATTAATCTCCATTGGTCATTGGTTGCGTTGATATCGCTTAGCCAACAAATATATACATCTAGCCCTTTGTATTCATTATTATAAGCATCTTCATTTATATAATTTCTAAAATTCACCCAATCACCACTAGAATGTCCAAAGATATCCCTCAGAATCGGCTGAGAACTTCTTTTAGCTATAATATGGTCTATAAACATATCAAACTTAAGACTCAGATCATCTTCATCTATACTACTCATATTATCGTTCTCTTAAATCAGTTGCTATGACCTATGCTATCAGATTAATAAAAGTCTACTTGAAAAACTATCCCTTCAAAAAATCTTATTTGCTGTGCAGTTTTATTAAGGCATACTCAAATCAGGATTTAACGAGACTTAGCTGTACGAATTAGGATAATTATGCCAACACTCCCTCTACCCGCTCAATCAGATATTCTTTAACCGCATTAAATAGCGGATCTATCAGTCGCCGTTCTGGACAAATCAAATACAGCGGATAATTGGCCACTTGCCAGCCGTCCAACGCTACTTCAACCAATCGGCCTGCTTTTAGGTCTGCTGCTATATCTAACTGTGATTTCAGTGCAATACCCTGACCTGCCACGGCCCAGCGCCTTACCACATCACCATCTTTACTTCGCCGATTGCCAGCCACGGCCACACTTTTGATCTTGCCTTCTTTTTCAAAAGTCCACTCACTCAAATATTTTTCGTCATGTCCCAAACACAGGCAATTATGCTGAGTTAAGTCTTCAGGGATTTTTGGCAAGCCAATATCATTGTCAACCTTGTCCAAATATGACTTTGAGGCACATAGTATAGGACGATTATTCAACACAATGGGTAATGCCACGAGCGATGAATCCTTGGGCGCACCATAGCGCAATGCCAGATCAATCTGTTGCCCATATAGATCGACATAGCTGTCTGACATATGTAGCTGCACCGTCACTTTTGGATGCATGTGCATAAAATCATCCAACCATGGCAACACCAAATTTCGACCCAAATCTGACGATACAGACAACCGAATCGTGCCTGTCAGTTCGGCATCATTATCATGTAATCCTGCATAAGCGTTGTCCAAAATAGCCATGGCATCTCGGCAATGCGTTAAATATTGCTCACCTTTACTGGTCAGACGCAGTCTACGAGTTGAGCGAATAAACAGTACCGTTTCGATTTCGGCTTCCAATCTTTTTACGGCTGCACTCACCACTGCTGGTGACAGATCTAAGTGGCGCGCACAGGCAGACAAGCTACCTAAACGAGCAGTTTCAATAAAAATACGTAAATCCTGCAAATTTTTCATCGTGTCGCCTTAGTTAGCTTAGCTGTAATTGAATTAGCGATAACAACGGGTTGCTGACACTAGTGCATTTATCATTATATAAAAATTATTGAAATTGTTTCTTTATATTAGTCCGTGCTTGATATTCGATCATATCCTTAACAAAGACTATTTGTGATGGCCCAACAAAACAAGCAGCCACGCATACTATATACAGACTTTCAAAAATATATTGAAAGTGTTTTCGCTGACGGCTACTGTTTAACGTTAATCAAACGCATTACTATGAGTCATCATTAAGAACAGCAGATGGATAAGAATTCTTAAAATATATAAGGACAACAAATGCAAAAGTCTATTTTAATCACAGGCAGTACCGATGGTATTGGTAAATTGGCCGCTATAAAACTTGCACAACTGGGTCACAATATCTATCTGCATGGTAGAGATGCCAATAAGCTGGCAGATGTGATTACAGAAGTAAAAATCGCTGCAACCCAAACCAATCAGCAAGTAGACGTTGATGGCTTCGTGGCTGATTTTGCGTCATTAACCGATGTTCAGCATATGGCTGATGCAGTAACAAGCAAGTTTACAGCTGCCGGAATACATTTGGATGTACTGATTAATAATGCGGGTGTGTTCAAAGTAGCAAACGCTCAGACCGATGCAGGGTTTGATATGCGCTTTGTCGTGAACTACTTTGCCCCTTACCTATTGACTCAAGCGTTGTTACCGTTAATGACTGCATCAGACGTTAAAGACTCTAACAATATACCTAGCGACAGCATGCCTGCTCGCATTATTAATCTAAGCTCGGCGGCGCAGCAAACCGTTTCACTAGCTGCCATGGCAGGAGATACAAAGCTGAGCGATAAAGACGCTTATGCACAGAGCAAACTGGCATTGACCATGTGGAGCATGGCACTGGCCGATCAGGTAGCGAGCGATAACATCAACGTGATTGCCGTCAACCCCGGCTCATTGCTTAATACTCGCATGGTCAGTGAAGCTTACGGACAGTATTGGTCTCCAGCAGATAAAGGGGCCAATATTTTGGTCGCCTTGGCAGCGGACGATGCGTTTACCACCCAAACTGGCCAGTATTTTGATAATGACATTAAAGATGGCGAGCATGGTGATAAGAGAGGTGCGTTTGGCACACCGCATAGCGATGCCTTGAACGAAACGGCTCTTAATACGCTGATACAACACACCCAACAGGTATTATCGCCTGCACTATAACGCTTCTTCCATACCCACAGACACATAAATTTAGGACTATGACTATGAAAGCAATCGGATATCAAGACAACTTACCCATCAATAATGAGATGGCATTACAAGACATCACGATAGACACACCAGTGGCATCAGGCCGTGACGTTTTGGTCGAAGTAAAAGCCATCTCAGTCAATCCTGTGGATTATAAAATCCGTGAAGCAAGACCTGCAGCAGAGGGTGAATTTGCCATTATTGGCTGGGATGCTGCGGGTGTGGTCACTGCCGTTGGCGAGGATGTTAGCTTGTTTTCGGTAGGTGACCGCGTCTATTACGCCGGCGATTTGACCCGCTCAGGCAGCAATGCCGAGTATCAATTGGTTGATGAGCGTATTGTTGGGCATATGCCTGAGTCTCTGTCATTTTCTGAAGCCGCCGCCCTACCCTTAACCACCATCACAGCGTGGGAGATGTTGTTTGATCGCTTGCAAGTGCCCGTTGCAACTAGCGAAGATGCTAATGAAAACTCAGCACAGCAAACAGAGAGTCGCCCAACTATTTTGGTGGTTGGCGCAGCCGGTGGTGTGGGTTCAATCATGACTCAGTTGCTAAAAACCAGAACACAAGCCGTCATTATTGGCACAGCATCACGAGATGAGAGCGTCAAGTGGTTAAAAACGCTAGGTGCAGATTACGTGGTTAATCATCACAATCCATTGTCAGATGAGCTAAAAAATACAGGCATTACTGAAGTCGATTATGTGGTGAGCCTTAACAACACCGAAGAACATTTTGATGAAATTATCAAATGCTTAAAACCTCAAGGCAAATTAGGTTTGATTGACGATCCTGAAGCCTTGAATGTGAATGCTCTAAAATTAAAAAGTATAAGTCTACATTGGGAATTTATGTATACCCGCTCAATGTTTACCACGCCTGACATGATAGAGCAAAATCATCTGTTGAATGAAGTGGCCACGTTAATTGATAACGATCAGCTAAAAACCACCGTGGCTCACGAGCTAGGTGCCATCACTGCTAGCAACTTGCGCCGCGCTCATCAAATGCTAGAAAACAGAGAAGCCCACGGTAAAATCGTACTTGAAGGCTGGTCTGTTAAGTATTGATATCGTGCCGATAGAAGGGATAGATTTAAAAGCAATTGATGACGAGTTTGACCTGCGTAGCAAAGGCTATTCTACGATGGTCGTCATCTCATTTGACTACCATCATGAGGATGACTTTAATCCAAAAATATCCAAGTCACGCTTGAGTGAAGAGGCTATTTTCATTAAGGCTTAACCATTCATAAAAGTAAGCCTAAATACTATAAGCCAATACATTTTTCATCGTATTGGCTGTCTTTAATTTGAGCATTATCAAACGGTCCATAAGCGCAATTTCGTGTTATCTCAAACCTAAAAATGCCATTAATATCGTTGTGATGTTAATGGCATTACACTGATAAAAAAAACGTTGGAATTTTCTCTTACTGGAATAAAACTAACGCAAATCATCCACCACGGCAAGCATAGCTACTAATGACGCTTCACCTAATTTAGCAGAGCGCTCTGGTGACCAACCCATCTCCTCATCAGGCAGATTGTCATTGTCTTTGAATGGCATCTCTAACGTATTAGCAAGGCAATCAAAATGCTCAGCAACCCAATTGGTTGCAACCGTCATATTGGCAGCACTCGGTGCATCAATCTCATAGCCAACCTCAGACTGAAAGTCAGCACTGGCTAACTTTAATACGTCTGAAAATTTATCACGTAAATGTGCGAGACGGTCACTATAACTGGGTGTACCTTGAGAGCCTGCAAGGAATACATACGGCAGTGCTTCATCGCCATGCACGTCATAAAAGAGATCAACGCCGGTTTCTTTCATTTTATTAATCACATGAAATACTTCAGGGCTTTTCTCTAAGCTTGGGCTTTCCCATTCACGGTTTAAATTGGTTCCTACCGCGTTAGTACGCAGGTGTCCGCGCACGCTACCGTCGGGATTCATATTAGGAACGATGTAGAAGTTTGCTTTGTCTAGTAACTGTTTGCCTGTCGCATTATCACTGTCTAACAAGCCATACAATAAACCCTCGACCAACCATTCAGCCATCGTTTCACCAGGGTGCTGACGAGCGGTAATCCATATATTGCGCTTGTTAGCAGCCCCATCACCAATTTTAACTAGCGTCAAGTCGCGCTTATCAAGGGTTTCGCCTAAATGCTCTAGCGTTACCAATGGATGCATTTGTACTGCCGCCAATAAATCTTGGTGACGCTCATAGCTGTAGGGCGCAAAATAAGCAATTTGAATGGTTTCGCACTCCAGCTCTGCCACGATGGTTAATTTGCCATCTGTATAAGAGGTTGGCAGACGAAACCATTCCTGACGGTCATAAGACGCAACTGCTTGGTAATCCTCCCATCCTTCCAGATAAGAGGCCTCACCGGCATTCATAATATTGAGAACGTACTGCTCGCCTATCTGACCGGATAGACGAAAGTTAAACCACTGAAAAAACTCTTTGCCAACGTCTGGACGAATCGCTAATTGAATGTCTTTTTTATCGTCTAAATTAATAATATCAATATTACCTGCATCAAAATTAGCCGTGATATGCATAGTCTTTCCTTAATAAATCATTATAGTTGTGCCTTAAAAAGCATGTAGTCAATCCTCTATAAATTGGATACGGTGTCAGTCTCGCTTAGTCTACTAATTGTAGTACTTTCCCTCGGCTTCCTTGTATCCAAATTATATTGAACCGACTATATAAAGATGTAATGGAGTGCGCCAGCCTGTTTCGCTCTAGCAACGCCATCAAATAGTTTACTTCCAATCGCTTGGTTCTACCAGTTGGATAACGTATTCGTCGCTATTTCTAACCCGAATACTAAACAACCACACTCAGACTGACCTTATCACCCAATAACTGCATGAATGCTTCTAATTTGATTTAACGCTGTCACTCTATCTCTTTTTGGTCATGACAAATTCTTTTTCAAGTTATAAGTCTACCAAGCCCACTACTCTTTTAGCATTGCTCAAAATCTGCAAGATGACAATATTGTCATTTTGCAGTCATGCTCCTGTCAGAAACTTTTATTTATACTTTAAACAGATTCAATAATTTCAACTATCGATACTATTATCAAACCAAAAAAGGATTAATTATGTGGTTATCTAAATCAATCGTAGCAACAGCTGTTGCCTTAGTTGTTTCAACCTCTGCTATGGCACATGATCCAAAAATGCATGCTGAAAAAGATCAAATGAATTGTGAAAAAATGGAAAAGCACATGCAAATGATGGAAAAAATGGATCATAGCAAGATGGATATGAACGATCCATCAATGAAAGCAATGATGGCCAATATGGAAAAAATGAAAGCTATGTATAAAAAACACTGTGTTGCTAGTAAAAGTGACTCTTAAACATTGATCTAATAGAAGTGGATCGTAGAAATTTAATATTATTGTTAGATGGTTTTGTCGAGCCGTAGTTAGGTATTAATAAAATGGATTTTTAGGACAAACCTATGAAGTTTTTACTAGGAATACTGTTTACTGTCTTTATCGCTATTGTGGGCATTTTTATTGTGGTGACCAGTGGTGTGATAAATATCGGCGCTGATCAAGCCCATAGTCCGCTGGTTTACAATTTTTTAGAAACGGCACGTACACGTTCAATAGCAAATGCTAGTAAGGACATTACGGTTCCAAACTTAGAAAAGACAGACATGATCAGCTCGGGCGGTGCCGATTACAAAGATATGTGTGCAGGCTGTCACTTATCTCCTGGGGTAGAAAACACTGATTTTAGTGCAAGTTTATATCCTAAGCCGCCCAATTTTACCAATACTGAATTGGTTGAACGCTATAAGACCGATGCCGGTGCTCAGCAAGCTTTTTGGGCCATTAAACACGGTATTATGGCATCAGGTATGCCAGCATGGGGCGCTTCGCACGATGATGATAGAATGTGGGCAATGGTCGCTTTTATCAGATCGTTACCTGAATTAAATGAAGCCCAGTACACCATGTTAACGACTAGGATAGACGATGATATGTTGGGCATGTCATTTGATGGTGAGATGGATATGTCAGGTGATGGATCCGGAATGCAACATTGATTTTTCGTAAGAGATGCAGTGCTCAATGGTGCTGCTTTTTGCAATTTGCGTTTTAAGCCTTACCAGTACTACTTTGGTCAGTGTTACGGCTTTAATTTTTATAAATTTGATCGTCAGACAGACGCTTAGGAGTGGTTTTATGAGACGCTATACTAATATATTTTCTAGTGAACACAACCTGTTATCTGGCCGTGTGCTCTCAGCGTTCGTGGTCTTGCCATTATCGCTAGCGATTGCCGCTTGTAATCAACCTAACGCCGCTGCTACTGACTCAACACCAGCGACTGAGCCAACTACCGCTACGCAAAAAACTGAGCCAGGAGAGCAACCACAAGCCGAAATAATACCTATCAGTGCTCATTCAGATACCCAATCAACTATTTTGCGAAATGTGTCAGCTACTGTCTATAAAGATGCCAATTGTGGCTGCTGTAAAGAATGGGTCGGTTATGCCGAAGGTCATGGCCTAAACGCAACCGCACAAAATGTTGAAGATTTGTCCCTGTTTAAAGAGCGCTACAGCGTACCGCAGCAAATGCGCTCTTGTCATACCGCCGTCACTACTGATGGCTACGTTTTTGAAGGCCATGTCCCTGCCAAATATATGGCGCAGTTCCTAAAAAACCCGCCAAGTGATGCGATCGGTCTTGCCGTACCTGGCATGCCAGTCGGTAGCCCTGGTATGGAATATCAGGATAAGTTTATGCCATATAAAGTGATGCAGCTTAACAAAGATGGCTCAACAGCTATTTATGCAACTATTGACACACCGCAGCAGCAATTATAGTTTGATTAACACTTTACATAGCTCATTCTGTTCTATTAATGAGCCAACAGTTATATAGACTCAACTCCTATTTCATGGATTAAGTTAGGTAAATTATTATGAACAAGAGTATGCTTAACCGCAGGCGTTTTTTGACAGGGTCCTCTACTCTATTAGGGGCATCCATGCTGTCCACGCTGCCGTCTATTGCCAATAGTGCGCTCGGTAAAGGGCAGCAAAATGTAGCCGTCAACAGTGATAAATCTGACCATATCGTACCCATTCTAACCGGTACAGAGTTTGATTTATACGTCAGTAAACAGTCCGCTATTGTGAACGGTAAAAAGAGCATGGCGACACTCATCAATGACTCGCTGCCAGCACCAACGCTAAAGATGCGTGAAGGCGATACCGTGGTGATACGTGTTCATAATCAGATGGATGAATCAACCTCTATCCATTGGCATGGTTTGCTCGTTCCATTTGAGATGGACGGTGTGCCAGGTATTAGCTTTGATGGTATTCCTGCGAACAGCACCTTTACCTATACATTCAAACTGGTGCAATCAGGCACTTATTGGTATCACTCACACAGCGGGTTCCAAGAACAAACTGGTATGCTCGGCGCTATCGTTATTGAGCCTAAAGGTCGCGAACGTCATCCTATCGAAGAAGACCATGTAATCGTGCTGAGTGATTGGACGCACCGCGATCCGCATAATCTCTTGAAGCTTTTAAAGCAGCGTGCAGACTTTGACAATTATCATCTACCAGACTTCAAAAAGCTGCTGGCCGATATTGCAGCAACAGATCTAGAAGCCGCTCACGACAAGCGCAAAATGTGGAATCAGATGCGCATGATGCCGACAGATTTCACGGATTTGTCTGGTGAAAAAACCTTTACTTATCTGATGAATGGTAAGACCACAGCAGCCAATTGGACACAACTAGTGAAAGCGGGACAGCCCGTCAAACTACGCTTTATCAATGGCTCAGCACAGACGATATTTGATGTGCGTATACCAGGTCTGAAGATGACCGTCGTCTCAACGGATGGCAATGATGTCGCACCCGTCGATATTGATGATTTCCGTATTGGCGTTGCTGAGACTTATGATGTCATCGTCACCCCGACCAAAGATGCGCATACGATATTTGCCCAAAACATAGACCGTTCAGGTTATGTTGCAGCAACGCTTGCTACCAAAAAAGGCGCACGTGCTGCAATACCTGCTATGGATAAAATCGAATGGCTAACCATGGCCGATATGATGGGTGCGATGGGTGACAAAGGCCACAAAGCAAAGCATGCTAAGACTGAGTATGACTTTAAATCTGATATGCGTGTCGACAGTCCACGTATGAACCTCGATGATCCCGGTATTAATCTGCGCAATATCAATCGAGAGGTGCTGAATTATAGTCAGCTGCGCTCTGTCGATGAGGCCATATTTGCAGAGCAGCGTAAGCCTACCCGAGAGATCGAGCTACATTTAACGGGTAACATGGAGCGCTATATTTGGGCTCTAGATGGTGTCATGTTTAAGGATGCAACGCCTGTCAATATTAAGCCAAACGAGCGCGTACGTATTACCTTAGTCAATGACACTATGATGAATCATCCGATGCACTTGCATGGAATGTGGAGTGATTTGCGCACGCCATCTGGAGACTTTCAGGTACGTAAACATACAATTGTGGTGCAGCCTGCGCAAAAGATTAGCTTTGATGTGACGGGTGAATTTGGACGATGGGCGTGGCATTGCCATCTGCTTTATCACATGGAAGCTGGTATGTTCCGAGAAGTTGCCGTCGTTTAACAAACCTTCAAATATGAGGCTTATTATGAAAATATCTAAGAAAAATCTGCCATTCATTGGTTTGTCATCGCTAGTCTTGCTCACATCCTCTTTTGCCACTGCTGCTGAGATGTCTGATATGGATCACAGCGGTATGGATATGTCGGGCGATATGTCTGATATGGACCACAGTGGCATGGATATGTCAGGCGACATGTCTGATATGGATCACAGCGGCATGGATATGTCAGGCGACATGTCTGGCATGGATCATGGCAGTATGGATATGTCAGGTATGGATCATAGCGGCATGGATATGTCAGGTGATATGTCTGGTATGGATCATAGCGGCATGGACATGTCAGGCGATATGTCTGATATGGATCATGGCAGTATGGACATGTCTGGTATGCAAGGCGGGCAGCCACCAGCTGATGCTCGTAGTCCAGACTACTCAAATGGGGTTCCCTACGGGCAGTATGGTAAGCCAATGATGATGGGCAGCATGCCATTATGGGGAGTGTCAGTAGACGACTTGGGCTATCAGTTTGATGAAGACCAAATCAACTTTGAGGCGACGGGTTGGTATGGTACTGATAGCAATCGTATAAGACTACGTACCGAAGGTAGTGCTCAGACTAAAGATGATAAAGAAATAGATAGCTTGAGCTCCCTTGCTTATTGGAAACCACTGAGCATTTTTTGGAATGGTGAAGCTGGTGTCGCTTACGATACTGAAAACGATAACGCTGCAGTGATGGCAGGTATTGTCGGCACCGCGCCGTATTTCATCGAAACAGATGCGAGAGCCTACTTATATACCGATGGTCAACTTCGTCTTGATTTGGGTGCAGAGTACGAATGGCGTTTGGATCAGCATTGGGTGGTCATACCGGAGATGGGATTGACTGCCTTTAGTAAAGATGACCATGATAATGGTATTACCAAGGGCTTTAATGAGATGGAAGCTGAGGTTAGGCTGACTTATGAGACGTTCAGTCGCCAGCTAGCCCCTTATGTGGGTGTTAGTTATGAGACAGCGCTTGGCAAGGCTCGTGGTCAACGACGTCAGGAAGATGAATCGGTTGATAGCAGTAGTTTGACTGCGGGGGTTAAATTCTGGTTTTAGCTTTCTGCCCGTTTTAACCCAGTATGAGATGATTAGCTGTAGACACTTTTAGGATTGTTTTATTAGACGTTCTTCAACTTATACAACACTCTCAAGACTGGGTGCTAAAACTTCACTGTCTATGACTTCGTTTACGTCTATAAATGACGCTTTATCCAGATTGCCAAGGTTGTAGCCTGCAAACTCATGATATAAAGCGACCACATCACCCATGATTAAAAGTGCAGGTGTTGGCAGTTTTGCCTCAGCTTGCTGATCAGCGATATCACTTAATGTACCGATAAGTACCTGCTGCGTTGGCATACTGGCATGGCTAATAACGGCAAAAGGCGTTTCGCTGTCGCGTCCACTTGCTATCAACCCTTGTGTCATCTCATGCAAACGGTGCAAACCCATGTAAAACACAACTGTCTGGCTGCTGTCCATTAGCTCACTATAATCATTATTAGGCGCGCCATTTTTTTTGCAAGCAGTGACAAACTTGACCGACTGAGCATGGTCACGGTGCGTTAGTGGAATTCCTGCACGGCTAGCAGCGGCACTTGCGGCAGTGATACCTGGAATAGACTCAAAATGAATGCCATGACGCACCACCTCCTGTAGCTCTTCACCACCGCGTCCAAAAATAAAGGGGTCGCCACCTTTTAGACGAACCACTATTTTACCTGCCAGCGCGTGTTTGACCAGTAGCTCGTTAATACTCTCTTGTGGCAATGCATGGTTGGCGCGGCGCTTACCAACGAATATTTTTTCAGCAGTGGTCGCGCACATATCTAAAACATCTTCAGACACCAGACTGTCATACAACACTACCTCTGCACGCTGCATCACTCGCCATGCTTTTAAGGTTAATAACTCAGGGTCACCAGATCCTGCGCCTATAAGATGCACGGTGCCTCTTTTGGTGCAAGTTTGCACGTTTTCTGCGCAGTGTTGACCCATTAGCTGATAGGTCTCATGCGTTGAGGTAGCGGCAGATATATTGGTCATGGTGATGACTCCTGATAACAGCGTGAATACAGCAAAATGGGCAACTAAAAGCAAAGTTTTGAATAAACCCCTACTCTAAAATGGCTTATTGTTCATAACACCACACTCAACCAGTAGTTGCCTATAAAAGGTTGCAAGCGACGTGCCACACTACTGTCTAAGCTTGTTCCAAGGGGGCACATTCTGCGATTAATGCGTTGATTTGCCCAACGCAAGAGCCACAATTAGTACCTGCTCGGCACTGCTTACCCACTGCCGTCGCACTAGTACAACTATGCTGCGTGATAGCGTTGAGGATGGTGTTTTTTCCAACTGACATACAAGAGCACACCAAAGGACCTGGATCGACATAACCGCTAGCAGGCCGCCCCGCTAGCAACCATTTATATCGTTGATTGACAGGTATTTGGCTAGTATCCGTAAAGCAGCTATCGAGCCAGCGTACACTTGGTAATAGCTTTTGCGTTGGGGCAACATAAACAGCCATAATCAGTTGTGCACTAAGCCTTTCATCATCAGATACTTGACGATTTATAGCAGTGTTATTTGAGTCTGTCTCAGGCGCAGATTGCGTCACAATAAAACGTAATTGATTCTGTACATTATCGACCGTAAACGCTGTATGCATGACACGCTCTTGAGAGTTTGGCTGTGATAATGATTGCATAGAGGCCATAAACTGCTGCCAAAACTCAGGGCACGCTAAGGTACTGCTAGCCTCCACCATCGGGCTAGCGAGATTAATCAATACACTATTATTTTGATGACTCAAACTCCAAGTAAGTGCAGGTAATGCCTCTGGCACAATATTATTTGAACGTGCTTCGCATTTTGTTTCAGACAATTCTTTCTCTGACGCTTGGGCAGAAAAATTGGCCAAAATAGTACGTAATTGCACTATAACGGCGTCTTGCCACTCAGGATGCACCAAAATCTTGCCAAATGATTGCATAGGAACGGGCGTGACACTGATCGCTGAATTTTTGAGCTCTGGCTGCCCTGAATGCGGATCGACTACTGTTGGAATAAGGGGACCTACACGAGCGAAGCTAGCAAAAGCATTGCTCCAATGCATAGGCATAAATGCATCACCAACGCGCAACGTATCGCTAATGGCAACTTGCGCCATTACGGTACTCGCTGGTTCTTTACTATCCTTAGCCGTACTCATCGTGATATCACTGATTATGCCATCACTGGTCACGCCGTTCTCATAGCTTTCATACTTTTCGTAGTTTTCATACTTACGATGCAGTTGCACAAAGTCATTGTCTTGAACGCCCAGTTGCTGTGCATCGTTAGCGTGTATGGTCAGTGTTGGTATTGGCTGATGTTGGTTTAACTGCGGTGCAAGGCCAGTACGAGTCATGGTATGCCACTGATCGCGAAGCCTGCCCGTAATCAGGCGTAAATGAACCACTTGGTTTTTAGGTTGAGTATCATGCTCAAACTCGTGTTTAGAGGGTGGTCGTTTCTCACCAATCAGTTGGGATTTTTGCCTTCTTTGACGTCGATGTACATTGGCTACACTCGCTTCATTAGAGGGTGTAATAGCGATTAACTGTAACTTGGTAACAGTAGCCGCGAGATTATTGTTCTCATTTGCTAAAGGTTTTATCTTATCAATCATAGAGATACGCGTACCGCCCCATTGAAATGGCAACAGCTCTTCGTATGCTTGCTGACTGAGTGCGATTGGCTGATGTGCTTGATTGCCGTTCTGATTAATATGCTGGCTAATATGTTGTTGAGCAGGTTTATCGGCTGGCACCTCATCTGTCATTAAAGCAGACAAGTCTTTGCTAAGATTCAGGTAACGAGGATAGGTCTTATTAGAATTGGATGGGCTTTGGTTGTGCGTATTGCCATAAGCGGTCAATGCCACATGCTCATTAAATATCTCACTTGGGTGTTGGTAATCAAATTCCGTTAACCCCATGCGCGTGGCAACTTGAGACAGTATCCACCAATCTGGTTTGGCAAGCCCTGCTGCAGGCATTAATGTCCGCTGCCGAGAGATGCGCCGTTCAGAGTTGGTGACCGTTCCAGATTTTTCGCCCCACCCCTGAGCAGGTAATACAATGTCAGCACACTTCACCGTGTCACTGTCTACCGAGCAGTCAGAGACAATCACCAAATCACATTCAGCAAGCGCTTGGCGAAAATTATCCGCATCTGGCAAACTGACCACAGGGTTGGTGGCCATAATCCAAATGGCCTTGATACGACCATCCAATATGGCAGCGGCAGCATCGCAGGCTTTCACCCCCACGTTGCGCGATATAGGTTGAGGCGACTGCCAAAAGTCTGCCACGAGCTGCCGGTGATCATCATTGTCTAGTTCTAAATGCGCCGCCAACAGATTAGCAAGGGCGCCCACTTCTCGTCCGCCCATTGCATTAGGCTGTCCAGTGAGTGAAAATGGACTGGCCCCTACTTTGCCCACACGCCCTGTGAACAAATGGGTGTTGATGATGGCGTTGACCTTATCGGTTCCGCTTTGTGATTGATTGACGCCCATACTAAAGGCAGTGACTGTTTTATCAGTGGCGGCAACGCATTCATAGAACTGGCGGATACTTTCCGCAGACACTTGGCAAGCACTGGCGACTTTATCAATGCTCCATGCTTTGGCCGCATTCACCGCATCATCAACGCCCAAGCTTTGGCTAACATATTCATCATTCTGGCAACCCTGCTGATCTAGGTAATGCAGCAACCCATTATATAAATGTGTATCCGTGCCCGCAGCAATTGGTAAATGTAAATCGGCAAACTCACAAGAGTCCGTACGGCGCGGATCTATCACAATCAGTTTTTTATTAGGATTGGCTTTTTTGGCTGCTAAAAATCGACCAAACAAAATAGGATGGCACCACGCCATATTGGAGCCTACCAGCACTAATAAATCACAAGCCTCTAAATCCTCATAATTACCCGGCACAAGGTCTGCGCCAAACGCGCGTTTGTGCCCGGCTACTGCGGATGACATGCATAGCCGAGAGTTGGAGTCGATGTTATTATTACCGATAAACCCTTTTATAAATTTATTGGCCACGTAATAGTCTTCAGTCAGCAATTGACCTGAGACATAAAACATAATGCTGTCTCGCCCATGCTTAGCGATGGTGTCATTTAAACGAATGGCCACGTCATCTAAAACGGTTTCCCAGTCTGTCTGATTTGTAAGTGGCTTGTCGGATACGTCTATAGCATTAAAATCATTACCCAATTGCATAGGCTGATGCTGTTGCATGACTGCTTGCTTGTTTTGATAATATGGCTCGGTCAAGCGGCGCGCGGTGCCCAATGTTTGTGCCAGTGCACTCCCTTTGGAGCACAATTTACCAAAGTTAGCCGGATGCTCAGGATCTCCTTTGACACTCAGAACCTCTGTCTCATTCACGCTCGCCAAAACACCACACCCCACTCCGCAATAAGGGCACGTCGTGCGGATAGTAGTGATCGAGCTATCGAACAAGTCATTAGTCGAACTATCAATCAAATTACCATCAGATGACAACGGTGCTTTTTTGATATGTTTGGCAGCGCTTATGTCATGTGTTTCAATGACGTGGTCTGTTGTTTTTTGCACTCTACTAGGTAGGCTATTAGCTGACACTACTTTGCTAGCAGCAGATTGATTGGCGGTAGCATCATTCATAATGCATCCTCTAACAGTTCGGCCACTTTATGATGGTTGATGTTCTTGTCCGTATCATCAAGCTCTATATCTACTTCCGTAGTTGGCGAATTGTTAAGCGTGATTTCATCCAAATGACAATATGCTTCGCCAAATATGAGTGTGTCTTTGATAGGCGTAATATCAACATTATCTATAATCAACTGACTATAAAAGCTGCCATCGCTGGTGTCCCCATAAAGCACAGCGCCAATGAGTTTATTTTCTTTGAGGTACAGACAATGATAATGGTTTAAGTCAGGCTGACGATACACGAAGGTTTCAACAGTATCAGCGGCTTCGTCATCAAAAGCGATTTGCCCTGCAGAAAATGCCGACATACCAGATACTTTCAATTTCAATGACAACGGCTTACTCACAAAAGGAACCCAGTGATCTGGTACGGCAGCTTTATTGCCTATCACATTTATATCGTTTTCTATTAAGTCATCTTTTAAAACCGTGACCAACGTATCCACTTGCTGATTGACCGGAGCCACCATTCCAAATAGCTCGCCCTCTCGCTCTATACACTCACCAATGGCATAAACATTGGGACAACTGGTGTGCATAAAACCATCGACCACAATACCGCGATTAACCTCGATCCCGCTTTGCTTGGCAAGCGCTGTATTGGGTATCACGCCTACTGCCATCACGATAAAATCGGCCGCTAGCGTGCGCCCGTCTTTTAAAGATAGTCCGCATACTTCTCCTGCATCATTCATCTCAATGGCCTCAGTATGGGCAGAAACCGCGAGACCAACCCCTCGGCGACTGAGCTCAGCTTGCAAAAGCTCGGCAGCTGGCAGGTCTAGTTGGCGATTGAGTACATAACCGTCCATATGAATGACCGTCATGCTCGCGCCCTGTGCCGCTAACGCGCAGGCAGCCTCTAATCCCAGTACGCCACCGCCAATCACCAAACCCGTTTTTCCTTGGCGGGCATAGTCCATCAGAGCGGTCACATCGGCAAGGTTTCGAAACACATGCACGCCCTTAGCTGTGTGATTGGGGAATGGAATGACTCGGGCAGTTGATCCTGTGGCCATTACTAACTTGGCATAGTTGAGTGTTTGCCCATCATCTAGCTCAATACACTGGCACTTGGTATCTATTGTCTCTACCGCAACCCCAGCCAGTACGGTGATACCTAGCTGTTCATACTCTGAGTTATCATATAAATAAGTATCTTCAAACGCTGTGTCGCCAGCCAATACTGGTGACAACATAATTCGGTTATAGCCCACGTGCGGCTCTTTACTGATTAACGTAATTGGCAAACGGGCGGTGTCATCATTTGATTGCGTGCGAGCAAGCTCAATGGCAAAACGACTGCCTGCCATGCCCGCCCCGATAATAACGATGCCAGCGTTTTTTTGATGGTCTGATGCTAAGGCGTGAGTGTTGGTATGAGTATCTACCGTAGTGGCGGCTTGCGATATAGATAACGACATAAACAGTAAGTCCCTTAGCCGCGCGGAGCAGCATTGAATGCAAAACAGCGTGTCATGAAAAGTATGCCAACAATAATAAAATGATGACAAACTCTATGAAGCAAATGCCATGCCATACCAGTAGAGGGTTACGCTTAATGAGGGGTTCTGGGTCGCGGCTGTGCGCCTTATTATCGGGGTTAAAATCTTGTAAAAACTCACCAATGGCTTGATAGCGCGCGTTAGTATTGACATGCAGCGCACGCATGAGTGCCTGTTGGCTGGCGTCAGGTACGTTCTGTTGCCGTAGCGGCTGCGCGGGCATCATTAGTGTTTGGTTTGGCATCATTAGTGTTTGGGTATTAAATGGCAATTGCCCCGTCAGCAGTTCATAACCAATCACTGCAATCGAGAACAAGTCAGAATGCACGCCTTTTGGTGCATCGGTGTAATATTCTGGTGCAGCATAGTGCAAATCACCATTTGGTGGTCGGGTGCTGTCTTTTAAGATAGAGGAGCTGGCGGAACCAAAATCAATCAGTTTGACGGCGCCAGATTTGGTTAAAAGAATGTTTTCGGGTTTGATGTCTTGATGCAACAGATAGTTGCGATGCATGACTCGAACCGCCATGCCAATTTTGGTGAGTAAATCAAAGGTTTGCCACACATCACAAGGTGCATGACGATCCATAAAGTCCCGTAAACTCTCACCAGCGATATATTCAGTCAAATGATATAAGTATGTGGTACTTGCTGGTACCGGATAATAGCGCAGTAGCCCCGACTCACTGAGGCCAGAACCCACACTATGACCGATATTGTTGGATACAGGATTGACAGGCAATCGATTGGGGTCAGCTTGATTGTAAGCCGACTCGCCCGCGCGGCGATGTTTTGATAGGCTCAAACCAATTTTGCGTTCTTTTAAAAAATCACGCAGATAGTGGCCATCGGCTACAGAGTCCAAACTGGGTGATTTTAGAACAAAGTCATGGTTGTCTTCATCTTGCACCCAGTACACGTGACTGCGAGCCGTACGAGCAATAATACCAATCACAGTAAAACCATCAATATGGTCGCCTATCTGTAAACCGGTTGGCAGCTGATAGCGATTCACATCATGTATGACTGTATCCAAATTATCAAAGTCAATGCCATCAAAATGACCAATACCTTTAGCGCCATTGATAGAAGTAAAATGGGCTGACCGTGTGTTCATACTCAGCATGACCATACTTAGATTGTCATGACTACCTGCACTAAAGGCTTGCTCGCACACGGCTTGACTGGTGTTAAACCCTAGCGGCAATTTGTGCGTAGTAGCCATCAACTGAAATATATCAGTCGCACTGCTGCACAGCTCAAACTGCAACTCTGTGGGCTCTATATGCTCATACACCCCATCCGTCATGATGGCCAAACACTCGTTTTGATGGAGGGTAAATACTGATTGTTGTAGCTCTAACTGGCTATCTGCGCCGATAGCTGCCGCAAGCGCTCCTTTATCTTGGCCGCGGTGCACGCGATGATCTTTGCTCAATACTGTCAGACAATCTACCCCAACGCGGTATATTCGAGAATCGCCTGTATGAAACAGGTGAATACGGTCACCGATACAGAGCAAGCCTGATAACGTAGACAACAACGGCGGTACCCGTTGATACGCTTGAGGGAAATATAGGATATCGTTGGCTTTATTGACTGCTGTTTTGATGAGACTAGCGACTTGATCATCGTCAAAACTGATGGATGACGTCTCATCTTGTGATTGCGCCAGTGCGGTCAACCCCAATGTTATTTTGTGAGCAATGGTATTCACCACCAATCGACTTGCCTGTTTTGGAAACTGACAAGCGCTGACCCCATCTGCCATCAATACCAATAATGGGGCTGATGATGGCGGGTGAGATCTTGCTTGAGATATTGAGCGATTGGCACTAGATGATTCTTCACCTGAACATTGATAGGGCAAGCAGGTGGTAATAAGTACACTGTCTTGATTTTCCGTCTTGCGACCTGCCATAGTGAAAAAATCAAGCCACCATAATGCAGTACTAGCATCATCAATATTCTTACTGTCACCAGTCTCATCAATAGCGTGGCTATCAATGCTCTGGCTGACATCATTGGCAACAAACTGACCTGAGCCTATTAAAGATGACGGATTGCCTGTATTAAAATGAACCGCCATCTCATCAGCGTTTTGGTACATATCACCATCCGCATTTTGACTATTGTTTCTATTGGCGTGTGCTATCGTCATCTGTCTTCACCCCGTACTATCTATGACTCACTTGTATTTCGGCAAATGTACCATCTGGCATTTCTTCAATAATGATGCCTTCTGGCTCTTTTAAGAAAAACAAAGCAAAGAATCCAGCCACTGCTGTGGCGGCAATCACAAAGAAAAACACCTGATAAGACACCAGACTCAGCACCGTTAAATACACCACTGACCCAACATTGCCATACGCGCCTGTCATCCCTGCAAACTGCCCTGTCATACTGCGTTTGATCAAAGGAATTACCGCAAAAACAGCACCCTCACCTGCCTGTACAAAGAATGAGCAAAACATCGTAATTAATAGTGCCAATGCAAGTGGCCACGTTGAGTCAAGGAAGCCCATCAATAGATACCCGATGGCCAAACCAGCTGTCAAAATCAATAAAGTTATTTTGCGACCAAACTTATCACTGAGCCAACCGCCGCCTGGACGTGACATAAGGTTCATAAAGGCATAGCTCGATGCCAATACCCCTGCCATCACAATCGATAAACTAAAAGTTTCTTGGTAAAATAGAGGTAGCATCGACACGACGGCAAGCTCTGATCCAAACGTGGCAAAATACAAAATATTTAAGATACCTACTTGCTTAAAATCATAACGATGTGCCACTGGTACAGGCGTGGTGAAAACCTCTTTATTAAAACGGTAGCTACTGATGAACTCGTAAACATACAGTATCGCAAGGCCAATATAGACCATAGTGACACTAGACTGGCTCAGTAAGCTTACACCATCAGGTGATAGTTTCCATGCCAATAGTGCCAATGCCAAATACATAGGCAATTTAAAAACCATCATTAACCAAAAATCACCCGATGACGTCACCATCATGGCACCTGATTTTTTGGGTTTAAAATAAGTAGCCCCTTTGGGTGTATTACGCGCCATCTTATAAAAAATGATGCTATAAAGCGCCATCACGACCCCTGATGTGGCTGTTGCATAACGCCAACCTTCATCGCCACCGAACACTGCTGCAGCCCCAATCGCTATAGTCGGTAATAACAGTGCCGCTGCTGCCGAGCCAAAATTACCCCAACCGCCATAGATACCTTCAGCCGTTCCCAATTCATTGGTTGGAAACCAATCACTCATCAAACGAATACCCACCACAAAACCTGCACCCACAAAACCCAGTAAAAACCGAGACAACGCCAAGGTATTGTAATCCTGAGCGAACGCAAAGGTAAAACAAGGAATAGCACCAATGGCTAAAATGGCGGTATATACAATGCGAGGGCCAAAACGGTCTGTCAGCATCCCGATAATCACGCGGGCAGGAATGGTCAATGCTACGTTTAAAATGAGTAACGTTTTGATTTGGTCTTTACTCAGATTGAGTGTCTCTCCAATCGCTGATAGAAATGGTGCATGGTTGAACCATACAAAAAAGGTAAGGAAAAATGCCATCCAACCTAAATGAAGGATTTTATTTTTACCCGTAAATGACAAAACATTAAGCTTGTCTTTACTAGGCGCAACGGGGGCTGATGATGACATAGGCAACTTCCTCAAACGATTAACTTCAGGGTTCTGACAACGTACTAAATGTACTAAGTGTTCAAAAAATGCAGTATTCAAAAATGATAAGTAGCAATGTTTCAGGCGGTGCAATGGTTATGCCAGTTATTTGTATACGCTGCCAAATCTGTATAAAGGTCAGCACTCGTTAATTATCCAAGCGCCTTTACTGGTGGGTCTATAACCATCGCCACACCTGACGCTTATGCTAATAAAGCATTAACACAGCAGGTTTAAAACACTCAATCAGCCTCCCTTATAAACAGCAATAACATCCAACTTGGGGCAATGCATTGTCTATTTTGGTGCATTAATTTTTGATATCGCTGTCGTTAACAATCGTGCTCACCCTGATTTTTGGCAAATAGCAACGCTAACCATGCTGATATAAAAACCTTAGTACATAAGCGACTGCTCCCGATACGACATACCTTTATGTCTAATAGCAACGCGCAAAAACCCAGCTAATCAAAGTGCTATGGCATGATTATTGAATGCTCTGTAATAGTAGGTATTAAATGCTGTTTATCAGCTGTTGTTGAGGGACGGAGCCGTTTATAGCGTGATAAAAAAATAAACGATGACCGTACCCAACCAGCCCCATTACTAAGGACAGACGCATGAGTAGCACTGCATTGAGCACAGAAAATAAAGGCAATTTGGTGGTGATTGGCAACGGTATGGTCGGTCATCACTTTATTGAACGAGCAATTGAGCAAGGGCTACACCAGCAATTTGACATTCATGTATTTGCTGAAGAAGACCGCCCTGCTTATGACCGTGTTTATTTGTCGAGCTACTTTGAACATAAAGATGCCAGTAAGCTGAACCTAGTAGATTTAACAGCCTATGAATTATCAAAAGTTAATTTGCATTTGAATCAGTGTATTGTGGATATCGATTCGGCCAGTCAGCGTATTACTACTGAGGCAGGCGAGATTATTGAGTACTCTGAGTTGGTTCTAGCGACAGGCTCATATCCTTTTGTGCCACCCATCCCAGGCCGTGAGCATCCGCATTGCCACGTATACCGTACCATTGCGGATTTAGATGAGATTTTAGCGATTGCTGAGCTGCCCACTGTCAAAAAAGGCGTGGTGGTTGGTGGTGGTCTACTGGGGCTTGAGGCCGCAAAAGCGCTCGTGACGCTAGGGCTTGATACCTATGTGGTCGAGTTTGCGCCGCAATTGATGGGCGTTCAGCTTGATGCCGCTGGCGGTGAGATTTTAAAGCGAAAAATAGAAGCACTTGGTGTCAAAGTACTGACAGGCAAAAACACCAAAGAGATTCTGTCTAATACTGCACCCAACTCTGATGACCCCAGCGGTGATGAACAACATTTAACCATGCAGTTTACAGATGGCACCTCTCTAACGACCGATATGATTGTATTTAGCGCCGGTATTAGACCGCAAGATGGCCTTATTAAAAACAACCCAGAATGCGGTATTGAAATGGGCGGGCGCGGTGGCATCTTGATTAATGAGCAATGTCGCACCAATGCCGATCATGTTTATGCCGTAGGCGAATGCGCAGTATGGGACAACAAAGTATTTGGCCTGGTGGCTCCCGGTTACAACATGGCCAGTATCTGTGCCGCGCAAATTGCTGGTGATAGCAAGCAGACATTTACGGGTGCCGACATGAGCACCAAGTTAAAACTAATGGGTGTGGATGTGGGCAGTATTGGCGATGCACATGGCACGAGTGACGGCAGTTTAAGCTATCTGTATCAAAATCCTGCTGAGGGCATCTACAAAAAACTGGTCACCACACCTGATAACAAGCGCTTGCTTGGTGCTGTACTGGTCGGCGACACCGAAGACTATAACAACTTACTGCAATTGTATTTAAATGACATTGACCTACCTGCACACCCAGAAAGTCTGATATTACCCAATGTTGAAAAACCCGTGATGGGCATCGACAATCTGCCAGATACCGCCACGATCTGCTCTTGTTATAACGTGACCAAAGGCGCTATCTGCTCAGCCGTCGAAAACGGCGCATACTCTGTCAGCGATGTAAAAACCATGACCAGTGCCGGTAGTGGCTGTGGTGGCTGTGCCCCTATGGTCAAAGATACGGTCAGCTATCAACTCACTGCCATGGGCTTTGAAGTAAACAATGACTTATGTGAGCACTTTGCTTACTCTCGTCAAGATTTATATAGCCTGATTCGCGTGCACGGTATCAAAACCTTTGATGAATTACTGACTGAACATGGTAGCGGCCATGGTTGTGAGATATGTAAGCCGACAGTCGCCTCTATTTTGGCATCGTGCTGGAACGACTACGTACTCAAAACCGAGCTGACACCACTACAAGACAGTAACGATTACTACTTAGGTAATATCCAAAAAGACGGCACTTATTCCGTCGTACCGCGTGTGCCGGGTGGTGAAATCACTGCAGACAAGCTCATCGTACTGGGCCAAGTGGCGAAGCAGTTTAATTTGTACACCAAAATCACTGGTGGGATGCGGGTCGATCTGTTTGGCGCACGCATGGAGCAATTGCCTGATATTTGGACGCAACTGGTGCAAGCAGGCTTTGAGACTGGCCATGCCTATGGTAAATCTTTACGTACCGTGAAATCTTGTATCGGTAACAACTGGTGCCGCTACGGCGTCGATGACAGTATTGGCCTCGCCTTGAGATTAGAAGATCGTTATAAAGGCGTACGCTCACCGCACAAAATCAAGATGGGTGTGTCAGGCTGTATGCGCGAATGTGCGGAAGCGCAAAGTAAAGACTTTGGCATGATTGCGACTGAAAATGGCTGGAATCTATTTGTCTGTGGTAATGGTGGTATCACCCCACGTCATGGCGAGCTGTTCGCCACCGATCTGGACACCGAAACCATGGTCAAATATATCGACCGCATCATTATGTTCTATATCAAAACAGCGGACAAACTACAACGTACTTCAAAATGGCGTGAAAGCTTAGATGGCGGGCTTGATTATCTAAAAGCCGTCATTATTGAAGACAGCTTGGGCATAGCAGATGAGCTCGAAGCACAAATGCAGTTATTGGTCGACAATTACGTGTGTGAGTGGGCGGCGACGATTAACGACACCGAAAAACTCAAACGTTTCCGTCATTTTGTAAACAGTGAGAAAGGCGATGATAATGTCGTTTTCGTGACTGATCGTGAGCAGATTCGCCCAGCGACTGATGCGGAAAAAGCAACCATCAACCTGGTTGAATTGGCCTAGCCAAGGAGGAGTGCCTTGTTAGTTATCACAAAAAGCAAGGCGCTGTTTTTTGACTCATGTTTTTGTGACTTGCAGCTTGTCACTCATGATTTACCACTCATACAGAGCAATATTATCATCACTAAGGATACCGCCTCATGAACCAACAGACTATTTGTACACTTGACGATATCATTCCTGAAACCGGTGTCTGCGCCCTGATAGATGGCAAACAAATTGCTATTTTTCGTACCAAACAGAACGATTTATTTGCTCTTGATAACTACGATCCATTCAGTCAAGCCAATGTATTGTCTCGAGGTTTGATTGGTGGCACCACGATTACAGATGATACAGGAACAGCAAAAGAAGTCCTTTATGTGGCCTCGCCCATCTATAAGCAACGCTTTAACCTAGCTACTGGTCAGTGTTTAGATGATGAGAGTATTGTGCTCAATACTTATAAATTCAAACTTGATGGAAATAATGTGGTGGCAAACTACGAATAATAAGCGACGTTATCTCTCACTTTGACAACTTTGATATGTCATTAATAATTGCTGTATTAATCTAAAACATCCTTTGAGTCTGAGATTCAAAGGATGTTTTATTTTTGACAACCACGCTGAAATACCATGCATTAAACGTTTCAACATATTTAGCCAAACTGAAAGGCCGATATTTGAGTTTTTAGCACTTGCTCAGAATAGATTTTGCGCCCTACATCACTCCCTGCTGCTCCTACCGTTATCATAAGCGGTAGCAAATGCTCTTCTGCACCTAATAAATGTGAATCAAGCGCGTGAGGCGCTTTTGACCAATTCGTAAGGGCTGAGAGGCGCTTATCCAAATTTGCTGTTTCCACAGTGTTAGTCAGCCATTCATCAAAACGTTCTGAAGGTGCGGTAAATCTTGCATCGCCATAGCCGCGCATATTATGAAAACTCATACCACTACCAATAATCAACACCCCGTCTTTACGCAATGATGCTAGTGCTTGACCAGTAGCCAGATGCGCCTTCGGGTCTAGATTGTTACGTAGTGATAGCTGTACCACTGGAATATCGGCCTCAGGGTAAATCAGCTTTAAGGGTATAAAAGTCCCGTGATCAAAGCCTCTCGTAGTGTTTTTTTCATTAGTGATACCTACATCGGTAAACAGTTGGCTAATCCGATCAGCCAATATTGGCGCGCCACATGCAGGATAAGTCAGTTGATAGGTATGCTCAGGAAAGCCATAGTAGTCATAAATGAGCTCAGGTTGCTCGCCAGCCGTAATACTAAATTCAGACATCTGCCAATGCGCGCTAATGATTAAGATAGCCTTTGGTCGCTCAGGCAGTCGATTAGGAATACTTTTTAAAAATTTAGCCATGTTATTCCACGTATCAGCTGGTTGCCAATCCATAAAAAAACATGGCCCCGCACCATGCGGTATAAAAAATACTGGCTGTGTGACTGAAATCGATGCGTTGCCCATTCGCTTTTACTCCCTTATGCTTTATCTCAACGATGAATAAATCAACGATAAATATCAATGTTTAAGCTCAAAAACAGCTCTAGATGACACAAGTTTTCGACTGCTCACCACTATTAAATCTGCTCTACTTTTCCTGATAGCATTTTGTCGATACTGAAACTTCCGCCCCCTTGTATCATTAACGCGAGCGAAGCCACCATTAATGTCAACGCATATTCATAGCCACCGTTGTCAGCAAACAAGCCATTGCTGATATGGACAGAAAAAATAGCCACCAACATGGTAAAGGCTGCGGCTAAAGCGGCTGATCTAGTTAGCAAACCCAATACCAGAGCAAGACCACCAAAGAATTCAGCACCACCTGCCAATATCGCCATCAAATAACCAGGTTCCATACCCATACTGCTTAACCATTGAGCCGTACCTGCTAGCCCATTACCACCGAACCAACCAAATAGCTTCTGGGCGCCATGGGCTGCCAAAATCAGGCCAACTGGTATACGAAGAACTAAGGCCGCTGCTCCAGCGTTCGATGTCAAAACTTTATTTAGTAGTGATGTTGTCATTGATGCTTACTCCAGAATGTATGATTAAGATAAATAGTGTCGGAAATGATATAGGCACACTTTACTATCAACGATATAAAAGAGTAAGCTGAGTTATATTGAATAATTATCAACATATTGTTTATAATGTATTTGATATTAGGATAAATACAGGAAAAAACATGGATAGAATCGATGCGATGCGCGCCTTTGTGGCAGTCGTGACGGAGGGCAGTTTCAGCAAAGCCGCCATCACTATGCAGCTCTCGCCGCAACTGGTGAGCAAATATGTTGCCAAATTAGAAGAGCAGCTAAATACTCGACTGCTTAATCGCACAACCCGTAAAGTAAGTGTAACTGAGGGTGGTAGCCAATATTTTACGCACGCGCAGCAGATTTTATTGAGTATTGATGAAATATCGGCGCAATTAGGCGGCCTACAGCAGCACCCCAAGGGAGTCTTGCGAATCAGTGCGCCTGTCTCGTTTGCTTTAAAGCATATGGCAAGACTGATTACTGATTTTCAAGCACAATATCCTTCCGTCACCGTTGATCTTCAGCTAAGCGACCGAAAAGTTGATATCGTTGAAGAAGGCTTTGATATTGCACTGCGTATCGGACAGTTAGAGAGCTCATCACTCATCGCTAAGCAAATTTCCCCTATTCGTGTGGTTTTATGCGCATCGCCTGCGTATCTAAAAATTCATGGTATGCCTAAACAACTCGAGGATTTAGAAGCGCATCGCTATTTGCATTACAGCTATATAAATATAGAAACTAACGGACAAATTTATAAGTACTTAAAGAAGAAGCAACTCAAAGAACAGAGTATCTTCCGCAGTAACAACGGCGACGTACTCGTTGAAGCAGCCATTGCAGGTGCAGGATTAATACTGCAACCGACTTTTATTGCTAGTGATGCGCTACATACTGGTAAGTTGGTCGTAGTGTTGCCTGAGTATGAGCCCGACCCTTTGGGCTTATATGCCGTCTATGCTCATAGAAAACTGCTGCCCCATAAAGTCAGGTGTTTTATTGACTTTATGACAGACTATTATGGCGCGCCGCCATATTGGGATGAGCACATCACGCAAGCGCCAAATTGCTAATTAGCATATATAGAATCAAAATGCTGAGTATCGTTTTCAATATCAAAGTTTTGAGCTGTAATTTCAGCAACCATATCATTGTTATAAAAACTCTACCCAAGCTTGCCTTCCCTGCGAATGAGCCGGAACTAGTTTGAATAGATTTAGTTGACCCATCTTTGGACCGACAGTTCAGTATCTTTAAACTCGCCAATAAATCTATCTCTCCGCCCGCTCAAGCATTTTATAATCTCTGTGTTGCCTATGTTCAAGAGAAATACTGGCTGTAGACAAAGCGTCTTGCGTTAGGGACGACCAAAAGCCTAATGCTAATCATTTATAAGACTCTTTAACCCAGCTACCTTAACGTCTTCTTAACAAGCCCCTTGTTATGGTGAGGAACATATTCCCTATAACGCTGTTGAGAAGCCAGATTATGTCAATACCTCAATTAATTAGCACCAATGATACTAAAACTTATACTAAAAATAGCGATACAACCAGAATAAGCAAAGTGTCTACTCGCAAGATTAATCTCCATTATTTGATTATAATCGTTGCGCTCTACTTGGTCGCCACGGCGAATATTGGCTTTTTTGAGCAAGTGCTGAATATTTATCCCTTTCGAACGCATATTGCTTTTATAACATCCCTCACAGGTCTGTTATTCGGACTCATGTGGCTACTGTTCCAGCTATTATGCTATCGACCAATTGCAAAGATCGTGCTTATTGCGATGGTATTGATAGCTGCTGTATGCGGGTACTTTACGGATGCTTACGGTACGATATTTGACACCAATATGCTGATCAATAGTATGGAGACGGACCAAGCTGAAGTAACGGGACTGATGGCACCAAGCTTTTTTATTCGTTTTATTTTATTGGGCATCATACCCGCTTTTATGATTGCCAAGACCCCTATAAAGCGTAGTCCTTTACGTCGTGCTGTCTTACAACGCATCATGACTTTGATACTGTCGCTTGCTTTTATAGGCACATGCCTTTTGCCCTTAGGCGATCAATATGCCACCTTTTTTCGTCAGCACAAGATAATCCGTAGTTACGCCAACCCCATCACCCCTGTCTATTCTGTTATCAAACTGGGCACTGATTACATTGATGAGCTACGTCGGCCTGATACGTTGGTACTGCGTGCGACCGATGCCAAGCGCCTAGCACCTGTTACTGGAGCCAGTACTAATACTGCAAAACCTAAGCTAATGGTATTTGTCATCGGCGAAACAGCCCGTGCCGATCATATTAGTCTCAATGGTTATCAGCGCGATACCATGCCATTACTTGCTAGCCAGCCAGACATTTATAGTTTCAAAAAAGCGACCTCTTGCGGGACATCTACCGCTTACTCGGTGCCTTGTATGTTCAGTTATGCTAATAGAGAAAACTATGATTCTAAGAATGCAAACTATAATGAAAACGTACTGGACACGCTACATAAACAAGGTGTCAACGTCATTTGGCGAGACAACAACTCTAGCTCTAAAGGTGTGGCCGATCGCGTCACGTTTGAAGACTACAAAACCGCTGAGACTAACCCTAACTGCGATGTTGAATGCCGAGATATTGGTATGCTCGATGGTTTTGACAAACTTGTTAAGTCAAGCGAAACACCTAAAGATACGCTTATTTTACTGCACCAAATGGGCAATCATGGTCCTGCTTATTACCAGCGTTACCCTAACGAGTTTGAAGAGTTTAACCCTGTCTGCATGACCAATGAGCTGGCCAAATGTGATGACCAGTCTGTTATCAACGGTTACGATAATGCCATTCGTTATACCGATTACTTCTTAGATAACGTTATTGATACGCTAAAAAATTATGAGCAAGACTATGATGTGGTGATGGTATATATCAGTGATCATGGCGAGAGCTTAGGAGAAAACAATATTTATTTGCATGGCCTACCCTATAGTATTGCACCCGATGCCCAAAAGCAGGTACCAGTCATCATTTGGTCGCCTACTAGTAACAGTATTGATAATCATAGTCTTGCTCGTATGACCGATCAGCCCGTATCACATGATTTCATTACGCCCACTTTACTCAGTTTCTTCGGTATCATAACCGATGAAGTGGCAGCAGAACCCACTTTTTTTAAGCTGGCCAGTTAGCGTTTTAATCCATTCACGACTGGCATTTATGCACGAGACATCTATGTACAAAATACTTATTATTGAAGATAATCCTGATATTGTGGCCAATATTTATGCTTTTTTTGAGCCCAAAGGCTTTGAGTTGGATAATGCTCATAACGGTATTAGCGGCTTAACGCTCGCTGCTAATAATCGTTATGACGTGATTTTATTAGATGTGATGCTACCTGGCATGGACGGTACAAAACTGTGTAAAAAACTAAGAGATGAGCTACATAATAAAACCCCTGTACTCATGCTGACGGCGCGCGATACTATTTCAGATAAAGTCGCAGGATTCGATAGTGGTGCTGATGATTATCTGGTTAAGCCCTTTTCTCTAGTGGAACTAGAGTCACGCATCAAAGCCCTTATACGTCGACATCAAGACGACCACTTCCAGCATAGTATAGAAGTCGGCAAGCTGTCGTTAAACACGGAAGAGCACACCATTACACGTGAAGGAAAGTCGCTAAAACTCACGCCAACAGGCTTTAAGATACTAAATGTGCTCATGAGCACTTCTCCTCGAGTCGTCAGTAAAAACGAGCTAGAAGAAAAGGTATGGGGTGAGGACATTCCTAGTAGCGATGCCCTGCGCACACATATGCATGGTGTACGTGCACAAGTCGATAAACCCTTTGTACAAGTCATGATAGTCACGATACCTGGTGTGGGTTACCAAATCATTGATCCAGATAAAGTATAAAATCCGTTGATAGCTTTAACAACCTATTCCTGTGATAAAGAATATTTAGCTATTTGTATGGCCACCTCTCTTTCTGCCTTTCATTACGAAGTAAATACCATGTTTAGTATCGACTCCATCGTTAACAAGTTTCGAATCTCTTACTTCTTATTTGCCTTATTGCTTTGCGCAACTTTCGTCAGTATTTTTCTGTACGCGGAGAGCAGAATAGAACAAGAGCTGGTCAAGGCCCGTCTATTACAGCAGCTTGATCTCAGTCAAGAGAAATACGGCGATCAGCCTATTTACACTGCCGACCCAGGTATTAAAATTTACCGCTACGATGTTGCACCTGCCAATTTACAAGCATTGGCGAATGAAAAAGTGCAAGAAATGTCGATCACTATAAACAAGGAGTCTGGCAAAACCCACGCCAACCTTCATTTTTTCATCGATCAGCAAGGTGAACAAGCTTATATCTTGACCTACGTAGAAGGGGTTGAGATGGTAATGAGTCACTATCCGGTTTTAGAAATCTTCGAAAGCTTAGAAGATATTTTTGCCAATGCCTTGAGAGCGGCTGTCATTTTGAGTTTATTAATCGCAGCGATATTCTCTCAGCTGTCTTCTAGGCAAATCACCAAACCACTATTAGACTTAAAAAAAGCCGTAGAAACCGATCATCAAAACCTATCCCAACTGACACACTTACCTTCAGAAGTTGGCGTCTTGGCTCGCGCTATCGATGATAAAAACCATAAACTAGAGCAATACCTAAAACGTGAGCAGTTGTTTACAGGCGATGTCAGCCATGAGCTGCGCACCCCTTTGACTATTATCATGGGAGCATCAGAGGTACTGGCCTCACAATTAGAACATGACAGTCACTTAAGTGAATTTACCAACCGCATTAGCAATACTGCTAAAGAAACTTCTGAGATTATCAGTGCCTTACTATTACTCTCTCGTGCACCTGAAAAGCTAGACACACCGCAAACCTCCATCAATGATATTGCCTCAAATGAAGTGGCGCGCTTAAGATACTTGCTACGCAATAAGGCAGTGACTTGCACCGTAATGGCTGAACAAGAATATTTTGCGTACGTACGACCCGAGCTACTAAAAATGGCATTGGGCAATCTAATAAAAAATGCATTTCAATACACTGATGATGGTGAGGTAGTCATTACGATTGATGCCGAAAAAATCACCGTCACGGACACAGGGCTTGGTATTCCTGAAGTAATGATGCCTTTGCTATATGAAAGATTTGAGCGCCTAGAGCAACAGAGCAATGGCCAACAACTGGATACCGAATCATTGTCAAAAAATCAGTCTAGCTACCAAGTTGAAGGCAGCGGTTTGGGGCTTAGCATCGTGCAACGCATCATGACCCATATGGACTGGCAACTAACACACCAAGCCAATGAGACAGGCGGTAGTACCTTTAGTATTTATTATACGTAGCCTCTTATATAGTCAATCCTCTATAAAAGAGTTACCGCGTTAACCTCACTTGAAGTATTGCATCTACACTCAACAATCGCATAAGTACATCGCATAAATATAAAAGAGCAAAAGTCTCTCATCTTAACGCTTTCTTAACAGCGCCTCGCTCATACTGATACCCAAGTGCTAACCAGTGACCTCCTACACTGGGATCATTAAAACAATAATTATAGAAATGATTGCACTTACTCTATATTTTCAGAGATAAGAAAGGCGAGTGAAAGCACTACGTACTCCTTGCCATACACTCAAAATATCCCTAACGATTGAGCCATCAATATGAGCATCAATATAAGCAATGTCGAAACCATTTCTATCGGCCATCAACAGATAGATTCCTATTCTATAAATAACAGCACCCCTGATACTCTTGTGATGACTGGCAGCTTTGCAAGTAATGCCAAGGGTAAAAAAGGTCTGGCTCGACTCCTAAACGCAACAGGATATTCTATAGATGGTTTCCGTGCTGCTTATAAGTTCGAAGCCGCATTCAGACAAGTTCTCTGGCTCAATCTATTACTGTTCACCTCCATCATATTTATGCCTTTCGCTGTCAATATAAAAATGATGCTGGTGTTCGCCTCTTTCCTATCCTTAATCGTTGAGCTTATCAACACTGGTATCGAAGCGAGTGTCGACCATACTTCTACTGAGCAACATCCATTAGCAAAAATAGCCAAAGACGTCGGTTCAGCTGCTCAGTTTCTAGCATTACTGTTGCTGTTTGTTTTGTGGTTAATGGCATTATCGACTTTTTTATCTTAAACAGTATTTGGTGAGCAGTATCACTACCATAATGTATGTATAGTTTATTCAGTTTAAAAGAGAGACAAGGCAACCGAGTGTAGATGTATATGTGATACTTCAAGCGAAGTTAACGCGGTAACTCTTTTATAGAGAATTGACTATAGGACTAGTTGAGGTTTTAAATGATTCTAGAGGATAATTCAACGGATTGGGTTTGGCTTAAGCTCTTATGCTTAACGATTATTGCGGCTTTAACTTTTGAGCATAGCCAATTTGATATTCGTATTAGTGAACTGTTTTATAGCCATGGGCAATGGCTCATCCAAAAGGATGTACAGCCTTATGCTTTCATCTTTTATGATGGACCTAAAACCTTATTGATTCTCCTAGCACTCTATTTGATTACCGTATTAATCTTGAAATACAGACAATCTCTGCATAGTACTTTTACAACCAATAGCAGTAAGCTCCGTAAACTTATCATTCCTTTATCTACTCGTGAGATAAGCTATCTTTTGACGATTCTTATCGTAGTCCCTACTTCTATTGCGTTACTAAAAGGGGTAACACATGTGAGTTGCCCCAACCATTTAACACTCTTTGGTGGGAGTTTGCCGTATCTAAATGTTTGGCAAAACATAGTCGCCGACACACCAGCCAAATGCTTTCCAGCCGCACATGCCAGCGCAGGATTTTCTTTGTATGGTTTGGTATTTTTACCCACCCTAAAAAAATATCGTTATAGAATATTTGAGAGTGTGACGGTTTTAGGCTGGACGATGGGACTATACAAAATGCTCTTTGGTGACCATTTTTTTAGTCATACATTGGTATCGATGCTGCTGTCACTGACCATAGCATGTGCGCTCGCCACCTTTTTCTTTAAAGACTCGATAATGAAAAAATCCAAAAGCGCCAATAGTAATAAAAGACATGCCGACAGCAGCCTGCCTGATATTGAAACATCCAACACTTAAAATGAGCTTGTGGGTATAAATGGAACTGATGATGATATATTTACCAAAATAGCACTACTAACCACTTGAAAAATAATGTATAAATAATAAACAATAACCACCTTATCGTTAAGCAGAACTATGGATAGTGCTCGTTGATAAACGCTTTATATATCAATAGCCCGCAAAGGAATGTAGCTATGCGCCTCTTTTTTATTGATCAAAAACCCCTGCATCTCTACTCATCAATTATCCCATTACTGCTTGTCAGCACTATAGATGACAGTTATGCCGCCAGTTATGCTATCAATCCTGCCAGCACTCATATACGGTTTGCCATTGAACGCTTCAAAACCTCTGCTACTACTGGTGGCTTTTATGATATCAAAGGTCAATTGCAATATGACCCGATTCTAAGAACAGGTGACATCTCATTAATCATACCGATAGACTCACTCAATACAGGCAACCCATCTTTTAATAACAGCCTAACGGGGCCTGATTTTTTTAATGCAAAAAAGTTCCCCTCAGCGCGATTTAAGTCGACGAAATGGTATTTTGATCAAAATAAGAAAAGCCCACAGGTAACAAGAGTAGATGGCAAGCTGACGCTACATGGTGAGACACACCCTATTAGCCTAACAGCCACGAAGTTTGATTGTTATCTAAGCCCCAGCCTCAAAAAAGATGTTTGCGGTGGCGACTTCACTGCGACGATTGATCGAACAAAATGGAATATAAACAAATTTGGCTGGTTTGGATTGACTAAAAACCTTAACTTAAACATCAAAGTTGAAGCCGCTAGGCTGTAGCAGTCAGTTTTAATTTTACGACATTGCGTTTTTAAAATATGAACTTTTATCACTTTGCTTTATTTTGGTAGACACTATCGGTGACTTGCGGACATCTTATGAAAAGGGACTAAGAATGATTGATCAGCATTATAAGGACATTACGAAGCCACTTTCTACAGTCATGCCAGCATGGTCGTTTTCTTCAGCAATAACGCTAATGCTAACACTAGGGCTCAGCTCAATCTCTACGGTGGCGATGGCAGACACTGTCAGTTTCCCAAGAGAGACTCTGCCTGCTAGAACTAGTCTGCCGAATGTTAGTCCACTTAATAGTGATCTTGCCAATCGCGGGGCTTATGTGGCACGTACGGCAGATTGTATGGCTTGCCACCGTGAAGATTACAGCGGCGGCGTACCGATAGAGACGCCTATTGGCAATATTTATTCGACCAATATTACCCCTTCTACGCAGTATGGTATCGGCAGCTATACCGAATCTGATTTTAAAAATGCCCTTCGTAAAGGTCGTGCGCCAAAGCATCAAATCTATCCCGCCATGCCCTATCCGTCCTATCACGGCATGTCTGATGCTGACATTAGCGCTTTATTCGCTTATTTCCAGACAGTACCTATCATTGATAAACCTCCTGAAAAGACTACTCATTTGCCATTTCCATTAAACATCCGCAGCTTAATGCTGGCATGGAATGTCATCAATGTACCCTCTACCGAAAATCGCTCAGGACTGACTCCCGTACAGCAGCGCGGTGAGTACTTGGTAAATAATCTAGAGCATTGCGGCACTTGTCATACGCCGCGCAATCTCACCCAAGGTCTCGATCAAGATCGCTATCTATCTGGAGCACCGCTCGGTAAGTGGTTTGCCCCTAATATCACGCCTGACAACGATACGGGTATTGGGCGCTGGTCTGAGCGTGACATCGTTACTTATTTGCGTACTGGAAAGCTTGATAAGCAAGCTTATGCCGGTGGCCCCATGGCCGAAGCCGTAGCACATAGTACACGCTATCTCACTGATGAAGACTTGAGTGCGATGGCTAACTATCTAAAAGTCGTCCCAGCAATCAAGACGGATGATTACCTAATACCAGTCAATGTCGCTCGACTCCCTAGCCCAAAAAGCACTTCTATCACCTATGATTTACTTGAGCAAAAGGATTACTTAGCTAAGGCGAAAGCCGACCAGTCTCATGTCAGTATTAATCAAAGCAGTCATCAAATCAGCAATCAAAGCAGTAGTCAGAATAACAATCCAAATAGAGTAATGGGAAATAGTAATTCACCAAAATCCCTATATCTGACTCATTGCGCCAGCTGTCACGGTGTCGATGGTTACGCGCAACCTGATGCCCGCTATGCTGCTATCGTCGGTCTCAGTAGCATCCGCCGTGCTAAACCTGATGCACTTATCGGCGTGATTGCATTTGGGGCAAAAGGTGCATTCAATACTGCACCCAAGATGCCAGGCTTTGAAAAAGACTTGAGTCACGCGCAGATTGCTAGTATTACCAATTATGTGCGAATCAACTTTGGCGGTTTACCCAGTAGTGATGTAAGTGCTGACGAGGTTAAGCGAGTGATAAAAGAGAAAGGCTAACCCCAAAAACAAATCGGACTGTTTGCCTCTTATATAGTTGATTCAGTTTGAAAGAGAGTCAAGGCAACCGAGTGTAGATGTATATGTAATACTTCAAGCGAGGTTAACGCTGTCACTCTTTATAGAGAATTGACTATAACAATATAGAGGTTGAGCACTATAAGGACATTTAAATGAAAGATTTGCTACATTCCCCTACACGGCGACAACTGCTCTCGATGATTGGTAAGACGGCTGGCGCGACGGCCATGTATCAGGCAATGACCACATTGGGCTTTGCCTCAGAGTCTAGCTTTCAAAAAGAAATAGATCTAAAAGGCGCCCCTGCTGGCGCCAGCATCGTAATCCTTGGTGCGGGCTTAGGTGGATTGA
The DNA here is from genome assembly GCF_015864825.1 of Psychrobacter sp. NZS113. Classification (GTDB taxonomy): domain Bacteria; phylum Pseudomonadota; class Gammaproteobacteria; order Pseudomonadales; family Moraxellaceae; genus Psychrobacter. Next base: position 38,641 of record NZ_JADYWL010000002.1, on the reverse strand, counting down.
CAGCGGCTTATGAGTTACGCAAAGCAGGCTATAAAGTCACCGTCCTTGAGTACCAGAATCGCGGCGGCGGACGCAGTTGGACGCTAAACAGTGGGGATAAATACACGGAATTAGGAGGCGAAGAAGTCACCTGCGACTTCGAAAAAGGCAACTACTTCAACGGTGGGCCATGGCGGCTGCCCGTGCATCACTATGCGGTCTTTCATTATTGCAAAAAGTTCAATGTGGCATTACAGCCCTTTATTCAAACCAATGATCGTGCTTATCTACATCGCACCAACCATTTCAATGGTGCGCCGCAGCGCTTAGGTGACGTGCAAAGCGATATCCGTGGCTATGTATCAGAGCTATTATCCAAAGCCGTCAATAAAGGCAGCTTGGATGATATGGTGACTAAAGAAGACAAAGAAAAACTGTTAGAAGGTCTCAAAGGTTGGGGCGTGCTCAATACTGATTATCGCTATGTCAAAAGCCATGAAACGGGTAAACATCGTGGTTATAGCGTCTATCCAGGGGGTGGTCTGATGCCCGATGCCCAACCCTCTACGCCCATTCCAATGGACAAGCTACTCAGTTCAGGCATGTGGTCTGATCTCTATAACAACTATACGGTTCATGTACATCAACCCGCCATGTTTCAACCTGTTGGTGGCATGGGTAAAATCGGCGATGCTTTCACCCGCGAATGTCGCGATATGATCCAGTTCAATGCTAAGGTAACTAAGATTCATCAAGATGAAACAGGGGTCACGATTGATTATATCGATGCCAATAATTCTAAAGGCAGCAACTCTGAAAGCAGCAACTTAACAAGTGGTGTTAAAAGTATTCGTGCTGATTGGTGTATTTGCAATATCCCCCTGTCAGTATTGACCCAAATTGATATCAATGTCTCGGAGCCAATGAAGCAAGCCATGGCTGCAGTGCCTTATGACTCCTCCTACAAAGTAGGTCTTGAGTTTAAGCGACGGTTTTGGGAAGAGGATGAATGGATATATGGCGGCATCACTTATACGGATCTGCCCATTACCCAAATCTCCTACCCTTCACAAGACTTATTCACCTCAGGTTCAGGCGTGTTATTAGGTGCTTATGGCTTTGGAGAGGCATCTTATAAATTCAATGCGTTAACACCAAAAGAACGTATCAGTGCGGCTCTCGCCTATGGCAAACAGATTCATCCGCAATACACCAAAGAGTTCCGTGCAGGTACATCAGTCGCTTGGCATCGTATTCCTTGGTCACTCGGCTGCTATGGTATTTGGAGTGAGTCGAGCCGTCAGCAGTATTACGAGTCGCTTTGCAGTATTGACCATCGTATTGTATTAGCGGGTGAGCATTGCTCTCATATCCCTGCCTGGCAAGAAGGCGCAATCCTATCAGGGCTAGACGCAGCCAAGCGCCTACATCAAAAGGCCAAGAAACTTGGATAGCACGTCTTTAAATCATAAGTCTTTGGTTAACAAGTCTGGCGTTGAAGCAAAAATGATAACAATGAGACTAGGCACATTAGGAACAATCATGAATATGGTGACATCAAACCCAATCCAATCATCTAGCCCGCTGAGCCCGGGTAAGGCAATAATGACCCTCGTTGTTGGTGGATCGATAGCGTTAATAACGTTGTCAGGCTGTAGTCAGCATAGAACCGAGAACGCCGCTACTATCGCCAGCCAGCAAACAGCGCCCATGGTGTTTGACGATCAGGCCAGCCGCAATAATGGGGCTTGGGGCGGCGTCTATCTATCAAAAGAAGCACTGACACGCCCGCCTATGGATATCGTCGATGTCAGTGCTATACCAAAAATGAGTGACGATGCTAACTTACAAAAATGGCTAGCCAAATTTGAAGGCAGTACACAAGGTAAGACTGGGTTTTTCGCTACGAATGGAAAGAAGCTTTATGACGACTCCTGCGCGGGTTGTCACATGCTCAAAGGTGAAGGTGCACAGGGAGCGGGTTACTACCCACCATTGGCTAACAACAGTAAAATGGAGTCTAAATATTATATTATTAGCATTCTTATCAACGGATTGCGCGGTATGCCCTCTTTTCATAGCATGATGGATGATCAGCAGATAGCTGCGGTTACCCAATATGTGCATAGTGATTTAAATAACTATACTGATATAGTGACAACTGACAACGTATCTCAGCTGCGCCATGACTTTCCACCTGGCTCTGATCCTAGCGAATAAGTATGCTGACGATGACTAATATATGGTCATTCTCAATCATCAGACTTTAGGCTGCCGCATGATTGTTTAGCGCTCTTTAGAGCAGACCATTTCTATATTAAAACGAAAATACCTGTCTTCTAGAGGTATCGAACTTAAACACGCCGCTATCAAAATTGAATGGGCACTCAATTTAATCTTGACTGGCCATTGCTATACCGTTACTGTTTATATTCAACAATCGTACTTATCAACTGCGAACCGAACGCATCAGCTATCTATTATAAGAAAGGTCAATACAATAATCGTCAAACGCTCTCTAAAACTTCATAAAAAGTGTCACGGATAGCCGCTTTGAAATAACTGAGAGACAAGAGACCTGACCTATAGTTGAGTTCAAATAATTTCGATACAAGGAAATCGAGTGCAGGCTATACATTAGTATGGTTAGCGAGGGTGACGATGTAGCGAATTTATGTGGATTTGACTGTATATATTTTGAGGTAGTTTGCATGCGTATATATCTATCTACTTACTACGAACACCTACTTCAAAGGCTATCACACTACATAGCTGCGCCTCGATTACGCTTCATCCTTTTCCTCTTAATGCTTATATCTAGCCTATTGACGGGTTGTACGCAACGAGTCTGGAACGAACCCATAGCGGATAAAACCACCACTCGTTACGACTTTGATAATAATTTACCTCAAAACTCAGATGATGTCTTTGTGGTGCTCGCCTTTTCTGGTGGTGGCACACGGGCAGCGGCGCTTAGCTACGGCGTGCTCGAAAAACTGCGTGACACGCCAGTGACTATCAATGGCGTCGAGCGTCGACTGTTAGATGAGGTGGATGTCATCTCCTCAGTATCAGGTGGCAGTTACACCGCTGCTTATTACGGCTTGTTTGGTGATGATATTTTTAAGCGGTTTGCACCAGAGTTTCTTTATGAAGACTGGCAGTCTCGGCTGATCAGGCTTGCATTACGTCCAAAAAGCCTAATCGCTATGAGCAGCTCTGAATACAATCGAGGCGATCTGGTAGCGGATAACTTAGACAGCAGTCTGTTTCAGCAAAAGACTTTTGCGGATATGGGTCGGGGTAAACTGCCTTATGTCATCCTCAATGCTAGTGACCTAAATAACGCCATGACGTTCTCATTCACTCAGCAGCAGTTTGACTTTTTATGTTCAGATTTATCGAGCTATCCCGTAGCCAATGCAGTGATGGCCTCTTCGTCTGTGCCTGGCATCTTTGCTCCCATCGCCCTACGTAACTTTTCTGACTGCTCCGAGCGTGGGCAACCTTGGGTGGATAAGGCTTTAAATCAAGACGATCATCTACCACGCAGTTATGCAATCGCCCGTGCATTAGACCGATATTCACAGCCAGATCGCATGCCTGTCCTTCGGTTGGTAGATGGCGGCGTCACCGATAATCTAGGCGTTCGTGGCTCAATGATGAGCCCTGTGACTCAATATGGCGACGTCCCGAATATGGCGGGCGCATTTAGCCCCGACAAGTTGCGCCAGGTCAAACAAGTACTGGTCGTCATTGCCAATGCGCAGACCTACTCAGAGCATGAGTGGTCACTAGAGAGTAAAGATCCTAGTTTCCTCGACACTATTTCCGCTGCTAGTGAGGTCGCATTAGGTACTTTGAATAATGAAACTGTCTCATCGGCTAAAAAAGAGTTTTTGCAATGGGGTGAGCATGTAAATGCTCAGCGTGACTCAGACTCCCCTAAAGTTGAAGTGCATTTTTCAGTATTAACCTTTGATCAAGTGAAAGATAAAAACGAACGTGCAAAGTTCGATGCGATGCCAACCACTTTTCACTTACAACCTGAGCAAGTCGATGATTTGCGCTCGCTAGGTAGCAGTCTACTTGATCAATCTGAAGAATTTCAAAACTTTCGCAATGCCCTTCAGTGATATATAGCCAACTCCTCTAAGCGAAAGAATCTAAGCAAGTTAAGCGAGCTATTTAAAAAGCTGGATATAACTCGACTCTAAATTTGAGTGATTACTCAAATTAACTTGAATGCTTGCTTAAGTGCAGTTACTGTAATAGCTACTGATGCTGTTGCTCTAATACTTATAAATGCAAAGCACCTATATTCAAAATACCTATATATCAAAAGGAGCTTTTATGTCCTCTAACCTATCTCCCTCAATCATCGTGTTTGATGTTAATGAGACATTACTAGATATCGACACCCTCACACCTTTATTTGCTCGCGTATTCGACAACGAGAATATATTAAGAGAATGGTTCGCTCAGTTGGTGCTGTATTCTCAAGCCATGACTTTATCCGGTCTTTATACATCTTTCGGTGAGCTCGGTGTTGGCGCATTACAGATGACAGCTGATATCCATCAGGTCACGCTAACAGATGATGACATCCAAGAATTCAAAACTCGCATGAGTAACATGCCCGCTCATCCTGACGCTGCGCCTGCATTGACCAAATTACGTGCGGCAGGGTTTAGACTCGTGACATTGACCAATTCAGCGAGCAGCACCTCTCCTACACCACTTGAAAAAGCAGGATTGAGTGAATTTTTTGAGCAGTCTTTTAGTGTTGAGACGGTAGAGAAGTTCAAGCCTGCACCTGAGACCTATCAAATGGTGGCCAAAGAGCTGTCAGTTGAGATGTCTGATATGTGCCTAGTGGCTTCTCATCTTTGGGATACGATTGGCGCACAAGCAGTTGGCTGCCAAGGGGCATTTCTCACACGGCCTTACAACGCTATGTTACCCGCGCCTAATGTTCCAACTCCTAACTTTATAGCGTCAGATCTTGTCACACTGGTTGAGCAAATTATCTCAAAAAAGAAAGAATAATTATAAAACCATAAAAAAGGGATATTGGTCATGAATAAATATATAGCAGGAATAATTGCAGGATTTATCGCTACTGTCGTCATGTCTTTGCTACTCATGTTCAAAAGCATGATGGGACTAATGCCTGATTTCGATATCATCGCGATGATCGCATCCAAAATGGGTGGTAGTAAAGCCATCGCTTTGGTGGCTCACTTTATGATTGGATCTATCGGCTACGGTATTGGCATCGCATTAGCATCTGGTAATAATTTACATAAAAGCTTCGTCGGGCTCGGTATCGGGATAGGTTTTGTAGGTTGGCTTGTGATGATGGTTGCCGTGATGCCAATAATGGGCAAGGCGATGTTTGGCTTAGATATGCCAAGCGGTGTCATGATACCTATCGCAACCTTGATGCTACACATTGTCTTTGGCGTGGTATTAGGTAAAGCTTATACCAAGCTTGTTCATAAATAATAAAGTATATATATAGCAATCCATTTATTAATGAAGTTTGAATTTACCCCTATTGATACGCCATATCACTCATACCTTTTTCAGCACTCTCTATGTTGCATGAACAAAGGTATGTAAGATATAGTCTTTATTTGAAGTATTTTTTAAATATACAAGGCGAGCTTGTTCATTATAGTAGATACCTCTGCTGATTAAGATGACTACCCGTCGAAGTAGATAGAATGTCGAAGTAGATAGAGTATAGTTATTACATCACGTACCAAAAGCCCAGCCCTGAAGTTACATTTAATGGACCTAAACGATAACAAGGATGATATATGAAAGTACTTAGAACCCCTGATTCGTGTTTTGCGAACCTATCTGATTACGACTTTGAGCCAAACTACTTAATAGTCGACGATAGCGAAGGGGGTGAACTACGTGTGCATTACCTCGACGAAGGCCCAAAAGATGCCGCTCCAGTATTATTGTTACACGGAGAGCCTTCATGGTCTTATCTATATCGCAAAGTCATCCCAATATTAACTGCCGCTGGTCATCGTGTGATTGCCCCAGACCTTCCTGGTTTTGGACGTTCAGACAAACCTGCATCTCGTGAAGACTATACCTACCAGCGTCACGTCGACTGGATGCAATCGGTACTTGACCAATTAGATTTGAAGAACATTACCCTGTTTTGTCAAGATTGGGGTGGTCTGATCGGACTTCGCCTTGTAGCAGCACACCCAGATAAATTTACCCGTGTAGCCGCTGGTAATACCATGCTCCCTACGGGCGATCATGATCCAGGGGAAGGCTTTCGGAAATGGCAAAAATTCTCACAAGAAACGCCACTATTCAATGTTGGTGGTGCTATTAAGAGCGGTACTACCACAGAGCTATCACAGGCGGTAATCGACGCTTATGATGCACCGTTTCCTGATGAGTCTTATAAAGAAGGCGCCAGACAGTTCCCTGTACTCGTACCTACGACACCGAATGATCCTGCCTCAGACAAGAACCGTGCGGCTTGGGTTGAACTGAGTAAATGGACAAAACCGTTCATCACCCTATTCAGCGATTCAGATCCGGTCACTAACGGTGGTGATAAGATAATGCAAAAGCTTATTCCGGGAACTAAAGGTCAAAACCATACGATTATTACTAATGGTGGGCACTTCCTCCAAGAAGATCAAGGTGAAGTATTGGGCGAGCTTTTGGTTACCTTCATTAATGACAACCCTGAATAACCTTTTTTACTAACTGGCAATCTTTTAATAAGCATTTGATAATATATTAAATGACGTCATCACCATACCATTAGGACTGGCAATTTTATTAAATTGTCAGCCCTATTAGATTGTTCAGCTCTATTTATGGTATATCACACTGAATCAAACTCTCCGTTGAGAACCATCAGCTTAAAACAATCTCTAATAACTTGGACTTGGACTTGGGACAGACACATTATCTCTATCTCCTGCTGCCAGATAAGGCCGTTTATTATGCAATTGCTGCTGGTTTGCGCAAGTGTTTTATCAGTGCGATACCAGCTAATATGAGTACTGCAAATAACAATAGTGCAAATAGCATACACATCATCATGCCACCCATGCCCATACCTTGCATCATGGTTCCGTTCATCATTGATCCATTCATAGCGGTATCGTTCATCATCGTACTTCTCCATGGTTCTAAATTTATAGTACTGATATCAAAATTAATGTTTAAGCACTTCATTTTCAATAGGTTGTTATATTAGCTATGATAGGCATAAGGTGCTTGGTATTTATCATTGATAATGATCACACCATATATAGCCGTGCGTTATAGTTGCTGCTGAGCAGATGTAATCTCAGCATATACTTCTGTTGTGCCATCTTTATTCATTTGAATCACTTGGTACGGTACAAATTTACTTGGTTGCTCCATACCAGTACTATCAGCGTGTACTTCTGCTGTACCATCTTTATTCATCTGCATTACTTGGTACGGCATAAATTTATTTTTTTGTTCCATACCAGGACTGCCCACTGGCATACCCGGTACAGCAAGGCCAATGGCTTGTGCTGGCGGGCTCGCTAAGAACTGCGCCATATATTTTGCAGGAACATGACCTTCAAAGACGTAGCCATCTGTGGTAACCGCAGTATGGCAAGTACGCATCTGCTGCGGAACATCATAACGATCTTTAAATAAAGACAAGTCTTCAGGATGTTGGACGCTTGCTTTCAAACCATGATTTTCTATATGTTCTATCCAGCCCTCACAGCAGTCACAATCTGGCGTTTTATAGACAGTGACTGAAACATTTTTAAGTGATGTGGACGACTCGATTGCAGGAGTCATGACTGGCTCTATCTCAGTAGAGCTTGCTTGTAATGTTTGCGAGTCAGTAGTGGCAGATTTATGGTTTGATAGACTTTGTATATGCTGCGCATCCGTACTTGGTTGTTGGCTACAAGCAAAGAGTAACGATGTCAGTGCCACTAACAAAATATGACTCGATATCTTGTGATGCCTATATGTATAGGTGCTATTCTCGTGTCTCATAAACCCGCCTCTGATTTGTTTCGTACCGATATTAATTTAATATTTAGATATGTTGTGGTTAGATGGACATCAATCAAGCCGCCATTGATTTGAATGACCACACCAGTAAACCCGATTGGTTTAATTAAATGCTAATAGAAATTTTAAAACTGGTAGGACTCGCATTACAGTCCATTAAATCAGCATGGAGAATACACAGTTGATTCTGACTGATAGATGACACCAACATGACAATTTTGTCATGTTGATGCCTTTGGATTCTAATACACGATCATTTCCTTTAATATGATGTTGAAACCTCATGATTATGCCAACTACATCATTTCTATCAAACATATATTGCGACACAGAAGTGACGCATCAAAAACTGATATAACTTGAATCCTAAACATCTGATAGTATTAATGGCCTCTACCCTATTCATACCCATGCCCTTCAGTTGTCATAAATACCCGCACCATACTAAATAGAGAAAATATGAAAGTATTACTGGTTGAAGATGAAATAAAACTCGGTGAATATATTAAAAAAGGATTAACCGAAGCAGGTTTTATTGTAGACCACTATATGACTGGTTTAGATGGTCATCATGCGCTGATGACGGATGATTTCAGCGTGGTAATCATGGATGTCATGTTGCCAGACATTAGCGGCTTTGAGTTAATTCGCAATTATAGAGCGGCTGGAAACTATACGCCTGTATTATTTTTGACAGCAAAAGATGATCTGAGTGACAGAATCAAAGGCATTGAGATTGGTGGTGATGACTATCTGACCAAGCCCTTTGCTTTTGCTGAGTTGATTGTAAGAATCAAGAGTTTGCTACGCCGTGCCAACCAAGCAGATTATAAAAGCAGCATCATGCAAATCGCAGACTTAAAGATGGATCTCTCCAAGCGCACAGTCAATAGAGGTCACACCACCATAAAACTTACTGCTAAAGAGTTCTCTCTACTGCAGTTCTTTTTAGAGCACCATGGTGAGGTGTTACCGCGCTCTGTCATCGCCTCTCAAGTCTGGGATATGAATTTTGATAGTGACACCAACGTCATTGATGTTGCCATTCGTCGTTTGCGTCTAAAAATCGATGATGACTTTGATATAAAACTGATTCATACCGTACGAGGTATGGGTTATAAGTTAGATGTATCCGACGATAAAAATGACAATGCTGAGCACGCACACAATGAATAGTAATGTCCATAATCGGCGCTTGCCTTTGTTATGGCGTACTATTTTCTTACTAACGATATTTGTTGTTATCTCTCAAGCCATCATCTATATCTGGGTTCAGCGCTCTGTCAGTAACCATTTCGATCAAATGGATAATGAAATGCTGTCTCATGCCGCCTTTAACCTGCGTAAGCGTGTCAATAGCATTGATGAGCAAACCAATCTCTCCAATGCTTTGACATTATCTGCACCTGCTGATGCGGACCACCTGCACACTTCATGGCTTGATTACGATATAAAAACCCTTATTTTTGATAAAAATGGAAAACTGCTATCGAGTGCCCCTAGTGGATTTTCAGCCTTTTTACCTGAAGACTTCCAAGTATTGCCGTTATGGGACACCTACCATGAGCAACAGTTTCCATTGGCAATGAATGGTAAAAATTACCATGCCATTATTATTCAAAACAACCAAACATTGGCACTGCTTGCCTTACCTATCGATGTCCATCAGCAATACCTATTACATTTCAATCGTCAGTTAAGTATTATTTTAGGGATAATCACACTGCTACTGATATCAGTGGCCGCCATGAGTGTCTACTGGGGTTTTGCACCGTTATCTACCATCGTCCAAAAAATGAAAGGCATTAATCCTGAACGCTTGGATGAAAGAGTCATCGTTACTGATATGCCTCGAGAGCTACGACCACTGGCTGAATCTTACAATCTCATGATGGCAACCCTCGAAAGCAATTTTGAATCGTTGTCTCGCTTTTCGGATAATATTGCGCACGAGCTGCGCACTCCGCTTGCCACGCTTAGTACCCAAACTCAAGTGATGCTCAGCAAAAATAGAAGCTGCAATGAATATGTCGAACAACTGCATCATCAGCATGACACCCTCGAGCAGCTATCTGCGCTAATCAACAATATGCTACTACTCGCAAAAACACAAAAAGGGCTTTCTGACTCACAGCTTAATTATATTGATACCGAGTCAATGATGACCAACCTTCTCTCTTACTATGAGCTGGTAGCGGAAGATCGTGACATTACCTTTCAAAAAACAGGTAATTTCCATGCAGTATTAGGAGACGGGAGTTTATTGCAGAGGTTATTTGCCAACTTGATATCCAATGCCACTTATTATGCAGCGAGTGATAGTAGCATCACTATTGAAGCCTTTTCGACTGAAAACTCTGCGCTGACTCATACAACTAGGAATGGTCTACAAAAGACCTTACCAAATACATTAAAGCCATCTTCTCTAAAAATCGTGATGACCAATCGTTTAGATGAGCCAATGACCCAACTAGAGGCAGATAAATTATTTGAGCGTTTTTATCGTCATCATAAGACAGACAACAAGCACACAGGAGCGGGCTTAGGGTTATCAATCGTTCAAACGATTGCACAAGCTCATAAAGGTAATGTCAGTGTGAGTATTAAAGATAATTATTACTTTCAAGTCAGTGTTGAGCTATTGAGGACTTAATTTATAGGAAAGTCGTCTAAGTTAGCACTAATAACTTTTCTAAGTCTTATAAAAACCCTCTATCTATTAATCATATGCCGTCTAACACATTTCTCGATAACGATTTGGATACTCACCAAGCAACATATCATTCGCCAGCTTACTGCTTACTGTCATAACCGCCTACTCTACTCTATTCGTATCACAATCCATTAATAATGTAGTCTCTTAATAGAGTAACTAACAAAGCTTATCAGAATATATCAAGCCCTCAAAAGGAAAAATGGATTGATAATGTTGAGTAAGTATCCTCTCTAGAGTATTGCTAACATACCTATCACTCGCACAACTCACGTGCGTTAGTGTGAATAGTTGAGTATTAGCTAGAAAACGTCACCTTTCTTTAACTTTCATAAACGTACGTAACACTGCAATACGTTATGATTTCCTTATTCGATAGAGCGACGTTCTATTTATATATTTCTAACCATTCAATAAATACTCATACTTATAATGAGATTAAAAGGACCTTACTATGAAAAACATTAACTTGAAAAATATCGCCATCAGTTCACTAATTGCTGTATCTACTTGCTTTGCAATGGTCGGCACAGCAACTGCTGCTCCTCAAACAGACTCGCATCATCTGACTCAAAAACAAAAAAATGAAATAGCAGCCAAACAAGAGGCAAAACATAAAGCGGAACTCAAGGCCAAACAAGTAGCCAAACAAAAAGCGGCACTCAAAGCCAAACAAGTGGCCAAACAGAAAGCAATATTAAAAGCCAAACAAGAGGCAAAACAAAAAGCAGCACTCAAAGCCAAACATAAAGATGACAAGTTTCAAGAAGACAGAAAACATAGCTAAGTAAGTATGCCTATTATTAATACCTATTTTAGATAACGATATTAATAAAAGCGCTACCGTTTTTGAAACGGTAGCGCTTTTTTGTACTGGACAAACAGAACATGGGTTGTCCACGCTTATTTATAGTTTTTATAGCAGTGTCCTAGCTAGGACTTAGGGCTGAGACCTAAGAGGTAATGATTATACTTTCTATTAAATTGACTGAACGCTCATAGGCTCCTTGAAGCGCTACCTCTCCTATTACATAGCTCACTCAAATGATATTTAAGCCCGTCATTTAACATAGCCATTTAACATAGTCACTGACAGAGTTATCATCCTGTATTAAGGCTCTAGGATCAAATGAAGTGATGACATTAAGTAAGTATCGTCTCTAGAGTATTACTAGCTTGCCCATCGTTAGCACAAAGTACTTAAGATGATAAAAATGGACAAGTATCTGATGGAAAAGTCACCTTTCTTTAACTTTCATAAACGTACGCAACGCTGCGATCCGTTATGATTTCCTTATTCAATAGAGCAACGTTCTATTCAACTATTTAATAAATACGCATACTTATAATGAAATTAAAGGATCTTACTATGAAAAATATCAACTTAAAAAATATCGCCATCAGTTCACTACTAGCTTTGTCTAGTTGCTTTGCCGTGATTGGTACAGCAAATGCTGCGTCTCAACCAGACACGCATCATCTAACTCAAAAACAAAAAGATGCCATCGCAGCCAAAGAAAAAGCAAAAACCAGCGCCGCCGTTAAAGCCAAACAAAATACGAAAAAAGCGGTCGTAGTCAAAGCACAACCTACCGCGAAAAAAGTGGTGGTGATTAAAGAAGAGCCTACAACAAAAAAAGTGGTCGTCAATCGATAGAGCAACGTTCTATTCAACTACTTAATAAATACGCATACTTATAATAAAATTAAAGGATCTTACTATGAAAAACATCAACTTGAAAAATATCGCCATCAGTTCACTGATTGCTGCATCTACTTGCTTTGCTATGGTGGGTACAGCAAATGCTGCGTCTCAACCAGACACGCATCATCTAACTCAAAAACAAAAAGATGCAATAGCAGCTAAGCAAAAAGCCAAGCATAACGCCGAACTCAAGGCCAAACAAAAAGCCAAGCATAATGCAGAAATGAGAGCCAAAGCTAAGCACGAAGCAGAATCAAAGCGTCATTCAGACCCTAAAGCAAAAGAGAAAGCTAGGCATGATGCAGAGATGCGAGCAAAAGAAAAAGCCAAGCATAAAGAAGATCATCATGACAGTAAAGCAAAAGACAAAGACAGTAAGTTTGAACAAGACAGAAAAAATGGCTAAGTAAAGACGGCTGTTATTCATGCCTGTTTTAGATAATGATATGAATAAAAAGCGCTACCGTTCCTGTGACGGTAGCGCTTTTTTGTGCTCAACGAGCGTGAGTTGTCCATGTTTAATAATGACTTTCTATAACAGTTCATGGCTAGGGCTGATGCCAAATAGCCGCTTATACTCTCTACTGAATTGACTGGGACTCTCATAGCCCACTTGAAGCGCAATATCAGCGATTCGATTGTCACCTGACTGTATTGCACGCCGTGCAGCTATTAGCCGCAGACTCTTTTGGTACTGCAATGGACTCAACTGGGTAATTTCTTTAAAGTGCTTATGAAATCCAGACACACTCATGCCACAGTGATGCGCTAAGTCTTCTATTATCACAGGTTCACTCAGATGCTCTTTGAGCCAGTTGGTTGCTTGAGTGATACGATGCGTATGACTGCCATTCACCACTAACTGTTTTAGTTTTTCACCTTGCGGAGCACTCAGCAAACGATAGTAAATTTCTTGCTGAAATAATGGCGCCAAAAAACCAATGTCGTTTGGGGAATCCAGCAACGCAATGAGCCGTTCAAACGTGGTTAATAACGCATGATCAAGCTGCCATTTGATACCGAGATAACGTTCATCAACCGTATGCTGCGGCTGTATTTTTGCTAATACATCACGAATACATTCAAGGTTTAACTTCATCGACATCACAATCACAGGGGTTTCTATGGTTGCCTGCTGAATATGTACATTAACAGGTATATTGACAGGACAAAACATCAAGTGACTATTGTCAAAATACTGACACTCCGTGCCCAAATAGATCTCGCGTTCGCCTTGCAATACGATACAAATACTGGGTTCTTGAATATAACTGACCACCGCCTCTGGTCTGTCTGCACAATAAAAATATAAACCTGCAATCTCTGACTCGACGGCTTTATTTCTCGGAAGTAACGATAATAAAAGCTCGATGGTGGTTTGTTGCATCTATTATTGCTCTGTAATTGGTGGTTTATTTTAAAATACAGCTGCTTAATAATATAAATATTTGTAGAAATAGGCAAATTTATTAGCGACTTGTTCTAACGTTTTTCTGCATATTTTTTTATACTGGGTATGTAGACAAGCAATCAGCTCTAGATAGAAGCGATATAAAAAATGGTGTGCAAACAGCACCGTTGGCACAAGCAGAAGATTGAGTGTGCATAAAAATATGGCAGATTTACAACAACTCGATTGCATAAATGACGCAACAACGACCAACCATAAAAAGGACAATACCATGAAGATTTTTTATAAAACACGTGCCACAGCAACTGGCGGCCGTTCTGGCCATACCAAACTTGATGATGGATCATTGGGCTTTGATTTGGTGTCTTTTCAAGAACAAGATAAACAAGGCGTTAATCCAGAACAACTTTTTGCGATGGGCTATGCTGCTTGTTTTGACAGCGCTCTAGCATTGACGGCGCAGCAAATGAAATTGCCCATTACCGCTTCTCAAACCTCAGCTCAAGTAGGTATTGGTATGAAAGCTGATGGTAGCTACAACCTTGACGTCGACTTATATGTTGAAGTATCGGGCATTGATGAGGCACAAGCACAAAAGCTAGTCGAAACCACGCATACGGTTTGTCCATACTCGAACGCCATTCAAGGCAATGCTGAGGCACGTTTACACGTAACAGTGGCTTAGGATGTTTAATGCGTATGTTATTAGAGCTTGTTAAATACCCTCCAATAACATGCGCTAAGTTTAAGCAGGGAAAACCACTACCGCATCTCCCTCTTGCCATGGCTGAAACTTAGTCATGGCTTGTACAAATAACGGGTGTTCCAACCAATGTTGTAGCCATAGTTGCAGCTTTGGATACGGCAAGCTATAAAAAACCTCACGATCTACATGGGCAAACTGGCGCACAAACGGCATGATACCGATATCAGCAACCGTCACGCTATTACCTAGTAGATACGTATTCTGAGTCAATAGCACTTCTAACTTCTGTAAAAAAACTTCACCCTCTTGTCGATATTCTGTTTGAGTCATTTCAAGATGGCGATCAGCATACTTGTAGCGATCAAGCCACTGCTTAAACTCATTATCGTTTTGTGTTATCAGAGCATTAGCGTGAGATAAAACGCTTTCATTGAGCAGTCCCTGAGGGTCGTTTTGCGTAAGCGCCCACATCATGATCTCTGCACTCTCTTCAATCACAGAACCATCTAAAAGCTGCAATACTGGCACCGTACCTTTTGGACTAATCGCTAGCATTTGCTCTGGCTTGTTCTTTAGCGTGATTTCTCGCAGCTCTACTGGTAACTCAGCAAATAGTAGACCGAGACGAGCACGCATAGCATAAGGACAGCGACGAAAAGAGTACAAGCAAGGCAATGAAGCGTTCATAGATATTTCCATAGTTGAATAGACATTAAACAGTAGGTAAAGACCAAATAAAGAGAAACCAATAGACCTAAACCTACTGATATTAGTATCCATTAATGAGTTGTTGGATATTCGATAGATTTATAATTGGCCATCGTTTCTACCAATGACTGGGGTAGATAAGCATCTTTCAGGTGCGCGTGCGGATAATGATGCTCAATCCATGATTGATAGTTATGGACAGTTAGCGTACCACAATATAATAAATACAAAACCTGCACGCCAATGCTACGTGATAACCCCATTACGCAATGGAAATTAATAAGCGTGGTGAGGCTATCCTCTATATGACTGTCATTATTAGCAGTTATCACTCGCGTTTCAGCTGATCGCGTCAAAGCATCAATTCGCTTAAATAGATCAATATAATCTTTGAGCAATACATCACTTAATGGCTGCAAGTCTAGTAGAGGTAGATATAAATAATGGACAGATGTACTCGTCATATTTTTAGCAGCTGCTTCGAGATGATCAACGTGGCTAGATATCTCAGCAGCTAAATCAATGACGATAATCTGATAATGAACTGAAGACGGTAGTTTTTCTGGAAAAATCGACCGTCCTAGTGAAACGTAGCCAAACAACCAATACGTGAAATGATTATTTATATCCGTCTGCATCAATCGAGCTGAAGCAACCACTTTGACCCTGTCATTGATAGAATATGGTGTGAGTAGATACCTTTGACTTTTGGAGCAAACTTTAAAATACCATTGACCCAAAAATGACATACCGTTATAAATGATAATGATCGGCGCAAACTTCATCCAAGTATATAAGGTGAGTCGTCCACTATTGGACTTTTGAAACCAACGTGCATCCTGTATTGGTTTGGCCTGTTGATAGGCGCAAGCTAACATTGTAAAGCTGATCAACCAATATAGAGCAATAGTAATAGCTAAGGTTTCTATAGACTCAAACGCTATCATACTCATATTAGCAAAGCAAAACCCTGCAATCGCTATTAACAAAAACCCGATACTACCCACTGCCAAATACTTGATTACCAGTGCATTACGGATTCGATTCGACAGCATAAGCACCAAAATGGCCAATACTGCCCCGCCTAGCATGTCTAGCAAATGATGTTGATACGTCAACACCGTGGAAAGAGCAATCAATGTACATATGCCAGTAAGCAATAACCGATAAGCCCCTGAAACCCATGATTTTCTAGACCCTGCAATATCCCATAATGACACGCCAAGCAATATGGCATAACTGACATGCAATGATGGCAATTGATTAAATGGCTTGTCTACCAATTGCAAAAACTGATAGCCGAACTGCGTCCAATCATCAGGTATCGGCCGACTGAATGAAAAACGAGCAGGATAAAAATAGAAGATCAAACAGGCAAAGATGGTCGCTAAGATTAGGCGATAACTCAATAAAGATAATTGCGTGGATGTCCGTACTAAAAAAAAGCTGACAACAAATAAAATCAACGACCAGCTATAAGGAACAATCATAGCTGGAATGAAAGGAATGGCGCTATCGAACGGCATGGCGAGATTATGAATTGTCGATGGGTAGAGTTTATATAATGAAACACTATACAAAGTCGTCACGTTATAGAGCAGATAAAATATGGATAATGCAAGAGCCAGATGTCTAAGACGTGTTGATTTCGATGGCGCACGAGTCGTAGACAAAAGATGCGTAGACACAGTGTTCAATTGAATAGCCTTGAAATATGCTGACCTGTTTATATTGTTTGGGAAAAGCTCTGAACGTGATGTCTAGATTGACACCACGCGCCATGCTCCTACTGTTTTTTCTTAAAAAACCACCTTGCACCTATCAACAATGCTATTACAGCACCAATACCCAATACATAGATAGAACCAAACAAGCTCTTGTCTGCTGCAGCCAATGTCGGCGTGCTTGCTAATTTTATTTTATCATCATCTAAAACACTATCTAGTGCTAGATCATCAGCAGATTCATGCGAATGATTATCTACGTCATGGCCGTCTTCGTCATGATGATGTACCACCTCTTGACCACTTCCATCATGAGTATGCGGTTGAGCACCATCAGCTGTCATAGGCAATGCATCGCTGTTATTTTGTTGCCACTGACCGTCAACCAACTGTAAACTTAAATGATGCTCATTGCTATCACTAAGCGTATATTGCGTCTTTGGAAATTGGTCAGACAGCAATACGACCGTCATTCGGTTGCCATGCAAGTCTTTAAAGAACGTATTGGTCAAATCAATAGATTCGACCGTATCGCCAATACCCTGCGCCTCGGCAGAGAACTGTGTGCCATGGCCCAGCTGTACATTGGGGTTCAATACTTTAATGGGCTGGTCATTGATAGATAAAGTCAATGACTTAACAAAGTGCTCATTGGCTAACCGCTGAAACTCCTCCGCCGTTTTATACGCGTCGGTCGAGTACGTTTCGTTAATTTGCGCCTCTATTCCAGTCAAAGCACCATCTAGACGCACCAAATATTTGCCATCAGCCGCTTTCGACAGTATAAAAGTCGAGGTATTGGGGTTGTGGGCAGTCGCATTGACGCTCACAATACTCAGCACAACTGCAGCTAAGCACGCAACCGTCGTTGATGACAAACTAGTCTTCAGCATACACACCACGCAGTCCGTTGATGAAGTTGTTATTGCCTGCTTTGTCCACATGATAGTGATACCCTCTCACATCATCATAATGTCCACGTGCTTCATCCAGATCGGTATATTCATTACCCTCTGCATCAGTATTGGCGTATATGCCATAGCCATCAAGTGCATAGCCAATCATTGGTGCATGACCGTCGTCTTGTTCAATCTTAGTCGTTAGACCAGTAGCAGCATGATAGTGGTAACCTTCATGAGAGTTGATATGCCCACCAGCGTCGTCAAATGGCGCAAGCGTGTAAGCGCCTAAGATATTACTGACAGGTGCTGGCGCATCAAAACGTACGCCATTAAAAGCAATACCGCGCACCGATGGGCCTCTAGCCTGAGGGCCTGGACCACCGAACTCAGTAATACTGGCTGCGGCTTTTGGTGTGACCGGAATAAAGAAAGTATCGGTCAAGTCTTCTACGTACTCTGGCAAGCACTCAACGCAATAATTACGGAATTCTGGGCCAACTCTAGGATCTGCTGCGGCCACACACTCCTCAAGCGTTGAGGTTTTCATGATTTTTCCAGTAGTTTTGTTATACATATTCCAATTACTGTCGCCATAGAACTCTGCTAAGTTTTTAACGAATTCGCCATCAACATCATGGACTTCGCCGCCTTCTAGCCAAATCCCACCTTTTGAGGCATCATCTGCAATATTGCTCGGACACCACGGCCCCATACCAACGTCACTTGGCTTATTTTCGGTAACGATTTTATAGCATTCACCAGTGCTGCCATCTGACAATGAGCATGACACCTTACTAATAGGCTCAACCAAGCCATCACTCAAAAAATAAGACGGTTGTACCGAAGGCATGACGGTATCTGCATTTTTGCTAGACACACTGGTAGACATACTTTCACTAGTGTTCGACACCTCGCTACTACAAGCGAACAGTCCGCCCGATGCGAGTGTCAAGGCTAAGCAGCTTAAGCCAAATTTAGCAGTAGAAAGTTGCATGAATAGTATCCTCTTTATATGAATAATTGATTAATTCCGTATAGAAATAATATAAATTAATTGTTAATAATTAGTAAGTTTTAATGAGTCTGATAAAGAATAGAGACGACTAGAATTTTACCCAACCTACAAGCTCCACAAATCATTGTTGTCGCTTGTAGGTTTTATAAAACGAGACCCACATAAAAAAGCTTAGCCGGTCTGAAAGGGTTAACGAGATCAATCTTAGTTGGGTAAGGCCGCTTTCAAAGCCGCTTCGGTCACACCGAGATCTTTGGCAGCAGCAGCAGTATCGAGCTCTCTTCCACCATTTTTCATAATCGCGCTTAACAACTCAGTTTCTGAAACACCAAGTGTTGTAGCTGCCGTATCAAAACCTGGGGGCAAACCTTGGCCTGGGCCACCTGCTCCTGGACCTCCTCCACCTTGAGCGCCGATGCCCTGTTTGGCAGTGGTCGTGAAGTTATCCTTAGCGACTACACCGCTCAAGCAACTTGGTAAGTTTGGAAATTCTGTCGATGCATGGTAGTGGTAACCACCTTTAGGGTTTTCAAGGGTTGCGCCAGTATGTCCGTTGCAGGCATCCAGATCGGTCGGTATCTTGCCATCACTGTCCACGCTACCGTAGATAGGATAACCGTCAAATGCATAGGCGAACAGGGCATCAGCCTTTTGCTCTAAGGCACAACTAGCATCGACATGTTCATGCTCAAACACTGAGTTGATATCTGTTGATGTGGCATGCCAGTGGTACCAGCCACCCGGATCAATATGGCCACCGCAAGTGTCGAGCGCAGGCATGTGTCCGGTTTGTAGCACTGAAGGCGCGTCCGCAAAAATAGGCACGCCATCAAGAGCCAATCCAACTTTGGCTACAGTGCCTAGACTGGTTGCTTGGTCAGCTTTGACTGGTGATAATGGCAATAAAATGGTCATCTCGACCGATTCGTCAGCTGAGGCAGACAGGCAGGCATTATTTTCCGTTGGCTGGGTCGTACGCACATCAACGATATTGACCTTGCCGTCAGCGTCATAGAATTGATAACCCTGCGTCTCTAACATCGTTAAAAACTTTTCATCGATACGGTAGAGCCCCGATTCTTCGCCATCCCAGTTCCAGACACCACCTTTGTCATCTAGCGTCTCTGGGCAAAACGGACCAATTTTTAAGTTATCAGGTTGGTGCTTGACTACTATCTTTGCACACTTGGCAGCAGCGCCATTTTCTAATGTACAATCGACAGTTTCAGGGGCTTTTACAAGGGCATCTTGGCTGATGCGTGTCATATCAACACCACCATTAGCAGTGCTAGCAGTTTTTAGCGTTTGACTAGTATCGTTAGCAGCCTCTACCGAATATTGCTCAGCAAGTTGACTACAAGCGGTTAGTGTTAATGCCATACTGACCAGTATGCCATTGTAAAGTATCTTTGTTTTCATAAACCCCTCTATTATGAACAGTAAACATTAGGGCGTGCCTTCATTTTGAAAATGGGGCTAAAAACGGGATAAATGACAGCCAAACAAGGAAAGTAGTAAAGATAATATCGAGATATTAGCAAGCTACTTGATACAGTTTGACAAAGATTTAGCCATTTTTAGTCCATTTAACGCTTAGTGCTCAGAGTGAGGACACACCCTAATAGTTATTATAAATTATTAAAAAAACCTCAATCTTGCCATTGATATTCGACCATAGCACTTGTGACACTGGTACTTGTGACATTGGTACTTATAATACTGACAGCGACGATTTTTTAGTCGATTCTCAGGTAAAAATGATAATGTTTTTTATAACGAATACCACATTACCGATTAAAACTTACCTAGCTCTAACACGGTTTCAGCAGTGACCGTATTGCCTTTATACGTTTGAACCGTGACGTAATACTCATGCCCACTACCACCAGAACAAGGTGGCATATAAGCCCCTTCCTTGTCCCAGCCAGCGCCGCGATGCTCTGCTATCATCTCAAAACCTTTTGGCATCTCATAACTGTGTCCAGCCACAACCGGTAATTGCACCTTATTGGCGCCTTTTGCCAAGGTGTAACTCATGATGCCATGCCCGCCATTATTCATCTTTTTTGAATCGCGGTCGCTATATACCAACACGACACTGTCTGACCCTGCTGGAATACCAGACACGCTAAGCTTTGGCGTACCGGGTTTAACTCCATCAAATTTTTGACACTGTTGTCCTTCAGGAATGGTCTTACCATCCCATTTACTGTCCACAAAATTAACATCAAGCGCGAAGGCATAAGAAGAGGTGGTCAGTAACGCCAATAAAGAAAGACGCTTAATAACACTCAATGATTTAGTTGCTGTAGGCATGGTAACAATCCTTGTAATTGGTTAATTTAAATATGTGTTTTATCTCTAACGGTAAATATAATCAGAATGGTATAAAACATACATGGTCCGCATATTAGGTATGAAAGATTGAACAGCTTTGCTTGTTTGTAGGCTAAGTTGAACTTCGATAAAATCGGACGTCCATAAACAGGCTCTCCTAACTGCGGATATGCTTAAGGCGTGTTTAGCAAACACGCCTTAATAACTAACATAATTTTATAAATATAAGCAACGTAAATAAGTTATATGCTTCTACATAATGACAAGAATAGACATATTATATTTTACGGTCATCATCTTTCTGAGTTTGCTTTAGCGTTAATGATTATCTTTTAACCATTTTACTTACTTATTTTTATTTTTTTCGTGCGCTAATTTTTTCTTAGCAGCCGCCTCAGCATCTGCTTTTTTCTTAGCAGCGGCTTTAGCAGCAGCTTGTTTCTTAGCAGCCGCAGCTTTAGCATCTGCTTTTTTCTTGGCAGCAGCTTTCTCTTTTGCTGATTGGGTATGCTGAATGGTCGTTTCATCTTTA
This sequence comes from Psychrobacter sp. NZS113, assembly GCF_015864825.1. Taxonomy (GTDB): domain Bacteria; phylum Pseudomonadota; class Gammaproteobacteria; order Pseudomonadales; family Moraxellaceae; genus Psychrobacter. Next base: position 16,851 of record NZ_JADYWL010000002.1, on the reverse strand, counting down.
TGATGCGAGCTTGTGTTGCTGCTTGCAGCATTTGCTGGTCCTGCCATTACAAGACCAGTTGTAATTGCTAAAATCAAGCTCATTGTTAAGTTTTTCATTGTTATTACCTTTTAAATTTATATCAACATTTATAGTGAATGGCATTTGTTACTAGGTCAGCCAATTGGCCATACCTCTACTCTGCTATAAAGCTTCATGCATACACTTTGTAGATGTAGTAAACAAAATCATAACTGATTATAACGGGACTCGAATTCTTGAAATTTAAAGAAAGGTAACGATATGGTCGAGTATGAGTAACTTTGATCAAATAGCCTCTGGTATATCAGCACCAAAAAGACATTTAAAGTTGTCATAATAGCAACTTATTGTTGGCTAAAAACACCCCAAACCTATTGGAAATACAACGGTTTTAAACTTATACTTTAGTATTTTTCGACTTAGAAGGAGTGAGAGATGCAGTTTTTAGGGATGATAAGTCAGCAATTGAGTCGATTTACAGCATTGGTTATTATTTTGGCAGCGGCAGTGACATTTATAGAGCCTGCGACTTTTTCTTGGGTAACAGGCGATACCCAAGTCATCGTGCTGGGTGTCATCATGCTAGCAATGGGTATGACGTTAGGCAAAGAAGATTACAAAGTATTGGCCAAGCGCCCACTAGATATTTTTATTGGTTCTATCATTCAATATACCGTGATGCCAATATTGGCAATTGGCGTGGCTCGCCTTTTTGATCTCTCACCCGGCTTGACACTAGGTTTGGTCTTAGTCGGCACTTGTCCAGGTGGTGTGTCTTCGAACATCATGAGTTACCTGGCTAAAGGTGATGTGGCGTTTTCAGTAGGTATGACCACTGTCTCGACCATCATTGCGCCTTTGATGACGCCGCTGTGGTTGAATTATCTGGTGGGTCAATCTGTAGAAATGGATGGCTGGGGCATGTTCCGCTTTATGCTTTTAGTGACGTTGTTACCAGTCGCTATTGGTTCTATGCTAAATATTTTATTTCACAACAAGCACTGGTTTAACGATGTGCGTGCCATTATGCCAGGCGTTGCGGTATTGGCTTTTGCCGCGATCGTGGGCGGCGTTGCAGCCGTATTTGGCAGTCAGTTTTTACAATCAGGATTGGTCGTCATTTTGGCCATTGCCGTGCACAATATCGTCGGTTACGTATTGGGCTACTACTCAGGTGCACTCTTTGGTATGAACAAAGCCAAAAAACGCACCATATCTATTGAGGTTGGTGTGCAAAATGCAGGCTTGGCAACGGGTTTAAGTACCAAGTTTTTCCCTGGTAATGCAGAATCTGCCATCGCTGCTGCCGTTGCTTGTATCTGGCATTCTGTATCCGGCTCTGTATTGGCAAACATCTTTGCTTGGTGGGATAAACGTCAGCAAGCAAAGTCCCCTACTACTATCGATGCAGAAGCCATCGTAGATCTTGGTAAACCAGTGAAAAATAGCTAACCATACATAACGCGCCGTACTACTGATATCTTTTTGTGGCTTTCAGCCTGTAATGCAGCTAGCAAGCAACTTATATCAGTAGTACGCCTTTCTTTGTACCAGCAGTACAGTTGGAAGGTCGTACTCTCAACGCTAACGCGAATTGTGCATGCAAACGACACCATCCAAAAAATCATCAATTCAAGCAATCGACTCCCCTCCACAACTCACTTCTACTGCCTCATTTCCTCATTTGATAATCAGCAACTTGTTTCTAAATTATTGTGGTTTGATAGGTTTTAGATACTTGGTTAATGTGTTAAATTGCTTAAACAGTGCCAATTATAATCAACCCCAATCACCATCAGAACCAGAATCAGAATCAGAATCAGTGACAATCGATTGATAAAGCACATTGACTAACTTAAGGAAAAGGGCAATCATGACGATAGATAATAACGTATTACGTGAGCGCATCAGCTTATTAGGATCATTTTTAGGCGATGCGATTTCTCGCCAAACTGACGAAAAAACAGTCCATACGATTGAGCGACTGCGTAAAGGTTTTATTCAACAGCGCCGTGAGCCTAACGAAGAAAACAAGCAGCAGCTCATCGACTTCATTGCCTCTTTAGACAATCAAACCTTAAAAAATGTCATCCGTAGCTTTTCTATCTATTTTTTCCTAGCCAATCTAAGTGAAGAAAACTACCTACGTGAGCAACGCCATGCCCAACGCATGCAGTCAGAACATAGCTGGGAAGGCTCGTTCCGTCGTACGCTACTTGAGTGCCGTGAGCGCAATATCGAACCTGCGCAAATGCAAGAGCTGATTGATCAGCTAAAGTTCATCCCCGTCTTCACCGCCCATCCTACAGAAGCTCGTCGCCGCACGACGATGAACATGTTACAAAGCCTATTCACACACAGCGACGCGCTAAACAATCTGGATAAAAACAGTGTCGCTTACGAGCAGGCAAAAGACCAAACCGCACAAACGATTGACTTATTATGGTCATCTGATGAAGTGCGTACACGTAAGCCACTGGTCTATGATGAGATCAATAATGGACTGCACTACTTTAATGCCAGTTTGTTTAATGCCATTCCTAAAGTGTATCGCAACATTAAAAAAGCCATCATCGATATCTACCCAGAGCTGACAGACTATCCACTACCCGCATTTATTAGCTTTGGCTCTTGGATCGGTGGCGACAGAGATGGCAATCCTTTTGTGACGTTTGAAACCACAGAGCGTGCTGTATTGATGCATGCGGACACAGTATTGCGCCACTATCAAGTATTGCTCAAAAAACTGCGCCGCCAGCTCATTCACAGTGATACGATCGTGACGGTCGAGCCTGAGGTGTATGCCAAAATCAAAAACTATGACGAACTCGATCAGCGGGTATTTGACTATAATCTCGATGATTATAGTAATGAGCCTTATCGTCGACTGCTCTCTATCATTCTGACTAAAGTCAAAGCCACCAATCGCCGCATTCAAAGCAAAGGCGCGGATATCGAGGCCGAAAGAGATGCGTATGCCAACCCAGAAGCGTTACTAGAAGACCTACGCATTATCCGTCATAGCGTGAATACTCATGACACAGCACATGCAGATGGGTTATTGCTCGATGTCATTCGTCTGGTCAAAACCTGTGGCTTTCATTTGGCAGCGCTCGATATCCGTCAGGAGTCGTCTTATCATAGCGAAGTCATTGCCGATATTTTTGCCAGTGCCTCTAATCTCCCAGACTATCAAGCGCTCAGTGAGCTAGAACGCCGTGACTGGTTGACACGCTTGCTGGAAAAACCGGGCACACCGCTCATCTATACTGACAACCTAGCAGACAAAACACGCGAGCAGTTGGCACTGATGAATTCAGTCGCCACCCTACGCAAATTGGTTGGCCAAGACACCTTTGGCAGTTACGTGATTTCAATGACTAATAATGCCAGCCAGCTACTAGAAGTATTGCTGCTCATGCGGTTTGCAGGCTTATGCAGAATTGATGACGAAGGCCAGTTGTCTGCTGACCTACCTGTCGCACCTTTGTTTGAGACCATCGAAGATCTTAAAAACATCGATAAAATCTTGCCTGCCGTGTTAGATAATCCGCTGTATCGTGGACTGCTACAGAATACTGATAATACGCAAGAGATCATGTTGGGTTACTCAGACTCATCGAAAGATGGCGGCATCATTACCTCGGCGTGGCAGCTTTATAGTGCACAGCAAACCATTAATCATATCGCTGAGCAATACGGCATCAAAACACGACTGTTCCATGGTCGCGGCGGATCTGTGAGCCGTGGTGGTGGGTCAACGCATAATGCTATCGCCGCTCAGCCCGCTGGTACGCTACATGGTCAGATTAAAGTGACTGAACAAGGCGAAGTGCTATATGCCAAGTATGCCAATACGGATACCGCTGTATTTGAGCTGACCATGGGTATCACGGGCACACTCAAAGCCTGCTCTTCAAGGTTTGTGGTACAACCGACTGAGCTACCAAATTATGAAGCGCTGTTTGCACGCTTAGCGGATGCAGGTGAAAAACGCTATCGCGAGCTGACCGATCATACCGAAGGGTTTTATAAGTTCTACTCCGAGGTCACCCCTGTACAAGAAATCTCTTTATTAAACATTGGCTCACGTCCTGCCCATCGCAAAAAAGGCCTACCAAGTAAGACTACGTTGCGAGCGATTCCTTGGGTGTTTGGTTGGTCATTGGCACGCTTTACCCTACCTGCTTGGTATGGTGTCGGTAGTGCGCTAGATAGCGTCAAAAAAGACGAAGCATTAATGAAAGAGATGAATAAGCACTGGCCGTTTTTTAGCGTGTTTATCAGTAATATCGAAATGGCCTTTACCAAAGCCAATATGAATATTGCCGAGGCTTATAGCCAACTATGTGATGATGAGCCGTTACGCGAAAAAATCATGACAGCGGTCACCGATGAACACACGCTGACCAATTCAGGATTGAACTCTCTGCTTGAGCAAGACTCTTTATTATCCAATCAGCAAAACCTTGCTTCATCCCTGCAATGGCGCGACGCTTATCTAGACCCGATTAACTATATTCAAATCGAGCTGTTAAAGCGTGCTAGACAAGCAGATGGCTCAGATAGCACAGATAATATAGCCAGCAGCGAGCTGAATAATCTGCAAGTTGAAGACCCATTAATCCGTAGTATTAATGCACTGGCAGCGGGCTTACGCAATACTGGTTAGAGCAGTTTTGAGATAAATAGAATACTTATACCAATTGAGGCTTCGCGAACGAAGCCTCAATTTTTTTCATTATGCTTGAATATACTTCAAAATAAACAGCTTATTTTTAGTAGTACTAGAGATAAGCATATCAGCTAAGATAACTGATATCGTGCTCACTGGTCGCAGTAAAAGTAGGTTTGGCGGGTAATCTTATCTAAACCAGCTGACAAGACACCATCTCCCATTGACTGTCCATATTCGCTTGTACCAAGGCGTCATGCAGTGCATCGGACACAAATACATAACTCATCAACAATGGGTCGTGCCATAGATCTAGCTCGCAGTTCTGTACGGACTGATCTACTAGTAACTGTCCACTTTTGATGTCACCACGAACGCTATACTGAACAGCCTTTTCATCGGTCATAAAAGACACCAACAGACCATCTGACTCCAAGTCTCGAAGGTACTCTCGTCGCTCGCACAAATTAAGAAAATAAAAGGTCTCCTCACTACACAGCTGCTGTGTCTCAAGGTCGTAGATTTGCACTGGCGTGAGCGTACTTTCCCCTAAGCGAAACTGCTGTAGCAGCTGAGCACAGGCTTGGGTAAACACAACACCACCACTTCTTACCTTGAAAATATATTCAGACGATGGCGGTAGCTTGGTGTCACTACTCTCTACCCACAAGCTGTCTGGTAAGTGATTGGTCTTAAAAAAACCACTACTAGCTTTGGATAGCTCCAACATTTCTTCTTTAAACACCTTTTTTATTTCTAATAACTTAGGGTCAGCTGTTTTTTCTATACGTTGAAGTACTTTCCAATGCTTAGGAAAGTCATATTTTTTACTATTAGCAGGATAGATATCATAAAAATTAATTGAAGTTAATTTAAAGCCTGCCAGCCAGACGTTGTTTGTATTGCTCATTTATTCTTCCTTAGTTAGGGCGTGTCCTCAATCTGAACAGTAAACGGTAAATGGGCTAAAAATGGCGTTCGCAAAGCCATACAATAGCTTGCACACGGTTTCCTTATATTGGAATTATTTGAACTCAACTATATCCCTCATGTCAATGAGCCATAATACAAGTTATCTGCTACCTCCTATTAGATTACCCACATCACTCGCTCTGTCACATGCTAATTGATATTGCCCATTAGGTGATTCGTAATTCAGTGTTTGAATAACCGATCTTAGCAATATACCGTAAAATATATTTTTACTTCATGTATATGTAGGGTCTGCTCCAATGGAAACGCCTCAAGCAACACCATCTCTAGACATCGCAGCAACTGACTATCAAATAGAATCCGTTGCGCTCATTGACCGCGCTATTCAAATACGCTGGAATGATGGTATCGACAGTACGTACCACTATATCTGGCTGCGTGATAACTGCCCATCTGCTTTTCATCCGCAAACTGGCGAGCGTAGCTTTGATTTGCTGAGTATCTCAAAAGATATCCATCCGCTATCCGTCTCTTTTGATGAGACAACGCTGACGATTGAATGGTCAGAACAAGCGCATATCAGCCACTTTGAACAAAGCTGGTTACGTGAGTTTGGTTATTCTATTGCGTTGGCCAAGGACCATAGCAGTCCTTATGAAAGTTGGGATGGCACGTTTATTGACCATATTCCGATGTATGACCAACAGAGCATCATGACCAGTGACAGCGCTTTATATGAGTGGATGAGTGCGCTGGATAAATATGGGCTTACCATTATTGATAATATGCCGAACGATTCTGACGCTGGTGTACAAACAGCCATGCGAGTTGATTACCTGCGGCAGACTAATTTCGGCATGACCTTCGATGTCATATCAGAAAAGTCACCGATTAATTTGGCTTATACGTCACTCTCATTACCTTTGCATACCGACTTGCCAAATCAGGAGTTGCCTCCAGGCTATCAATTCTTACATTTTTTGAGTAATGAAAGTATAGGCGGCGAATCTACTTTTGTGGATGGACTAAGGGTGTTAGAAGAGTTAAGAGAAGATCAGCCTGAGTATTTTCGTTTGCTTGCCGAATATGCCATCCCCTTTCGTTTTCATGACACTGCTCATGATATCCGTGAGCACCACCCCGTCATCAATCTAGACAACTTTGGCAATATTGTCGAAATCAAATACAACGCCCATCTTGCCGATATCTTTGATTTGCCAAGTGATGTTATGTACGACTACTACCTTGCTTATCGAGAGCTGATGGCTCGACTAAAAGACAGTCGCTATAAGATTGAGTTGAAATTAGCAGCGGGTCAAATGGTCGTTTTTGATAATCGCCGAGTCCTGCACGGACGTAATGCATTTGATGAAAATGTGGGCGAGCGTCGTCTTAAAGGCTGTTATGTTGACCGCTCAGAATTTAAAAGCCGTTTACGAACGCTTAAAAAGCAACTGGCTTAACACGACCTGCAAGCTAGCTGCTTCCCTTCATGTTCCCTTATAAAAAATACAAGCGCTCTATCAAGCAGCTTTGCGACCTTTCACAAATAAAACCATGCTAATGATGACACTGAACACGCTGCACATAATAAACACGTTGTGTGCGCCGCCCGGCATGTACTCCATAAATGATGTGAAGAACTGACCCGAAAACACCGCCATCGTAAAGTAAGATAAGTTGCGGCCGCGTACGTTAGCAGCACTTAGCTCGACAGTCATGTGGTTCAACAGCGGAATACTAAAACCAAAGCCAATGCCAATCAATAGCGCGCCTAATACTAATAGCAAGGTACTGGCTTGCGTAAAGCAAATATACGACAACGCAAATGCTAAAAATGCCAGTGCCAAGACTTTAGGTTCATTTAACCATTTGATTATTTTTGGCATGAAGCCTGCGGTAACGACCGCCACCAAAGAGATAAAGGCCAGTAGTTGACCAATTTGTGATTCGTTATAGCTCAATTCATGCATGGTGATGGGCAGTAACACGGTTGAGGTAAAAAATATGGTCATCGCTAAGGTTGAGATAAGATACACATTTTTTAGAGATAAGCCACTAATGATGGTTTTGCTATCGTCCTCGGCAATCTGTTCATTGTTTACAGCAGTTATATGATGCCGTGGTACAAACAGTAGCAGCATGGCTAAAAACACCCACGCTACTAAATAAATCGATAGCGGTAATGCCCAAAACTGTGAAGCCAGTAAGCCACCTAAAAACAAGAAGATGACCCCGCCCAGTTCAATGGACATACCTTGCTTAGCAATCATCTTTAAGCGAGCCTCCCCCTGATACCACGTGGAGATTAGTACCGTGCAGCTCGCCATGACGACTGCCGTTATGCCGCCCAATAAAAACCGATTGCTAAACACCTGTGCTGGCCCATGTAGAAGATAAGCACTGGCGCCCGTGAGCCCGTATAAAAACAAACCAATCATCAAGAGTTTATATGCACCATATTTATCGATTAGCTTGCCAGCCAGTGGCGCAAATACCACCGCACCCAATGACGGCAAGGTAATTAATAGCACGCTGTTGTCGGTAATGCCTAAGCCTGCCGAAATACTAACCAAGCCGGGTGCCAGTAACGTACCGACCATAATGGTCAAACTGGCAATACACAGTAAGGTTAAACTACCTGCGGTTTTTAATTGGTTCATATGTGTCCCTAGTCCTTTCGATATCTATTACGGATATAACTGTACTGATATCACTTATTTTTTGGCGAATGCATTGAATATTGCGCTGATGATGATAAAGGCGATACTCACCACCACCACTCCTGGCCATTGGTATAGGGCAAAAGCTTTGACACCCGCCATAGACCCCAATGCCCCGCCTGTATAGTAACCCAGCATATAGATACCGTTGATACGACTTTGAGCCGCTGGATTGATACTAAAGACGCGAACCTGATTGGCCACTTGTGCGCTGAATACAGCAAAGTCGATTAAAATAATACCGACAATCAACGACAGCAAATTACCTGCAAACAATCCTGTAATAGCGAATCCTGTGGCTGCCAGTGCCAATGCAATCATCACTAATGTTTTAGAGCCCAACTTATTGACCCATTTACCAGAGGATTTAGCCCCTATCACGCCTGCCAGTGCAATCACACCAAACAATCCTGCTTGCTGTGCATTGTAATTAAACGGCGCATCACTGACATAAATCGCGAGCGTTGCCCACAGTACGTTGAATGAGGCAAACCAAAATGCGCCAGCTAAGGTAAATTTTTGCAGGGATTTATGTTTTACAAATAGTGATAAGCTACTTTTGATAAGCGGAAAGTAACGCAGCGTGGTATGCGGCGTATTGGTTGGCAAAAACACCCGTAACAATACTCCAAATATGGCAGCAAATACGGCAGACATCACAAATACGCTGCGCCAACCGAACTGCTCCCCTACAAACCCACTTAAGGTTCTGGATAATAGAATACCTATGGTCAATCCCATCATCAGGGTACCAAGGGTTGCGCCTTTGTTTTCAGGAGACACCATGGATGCGGCAAAAGGAATAAGCTGCTGGGTAATATTGGCGCTGACACCGATCAAAAACACTGATAGCAATAGTATAGGTAAGCTTGGTGACAGGGCAGCAAAGCCGCATGCTGCCACCAATAAGCAGGATAAAATACCAATCAAGCGTCTACGCGCAATAGAGTCACCCAATGGTGAGATAAACAACAAGGCAAAGGCATAGCCAAACTGCGTCAATGCCGGAATACTACCCAGTTGCGCGTTGGTCAAATCAAACTCATGACCGATGAGCGGTAAAATCGGCTGGTTGTAATAAAGGTTGGCGGCAGTTGCGGCAATCGCGGTGGTCATTAACAGTAAAATAAATCTGCTTAACGACTGGCTTGTCGATTGGTTTGACGACTGGCTTGGTACGGGCTTATCCATTTTTATCTCTAATCATTTAATCAATCATGTGGTGATTATAAAGCGCCTTAATTAATAACAGAAATGATAATATATGATTGAATCCATACGAATAATGTATAGATAAAAAATTTAAGACTGAGCAAGATTTTATGAAAGGCATTAATAAAAGGAATTAATGATATGGATATAAAAACACTCAAAAGCTTTATTGCAGTGGCCAAGTACCAGAGCTTTTCGGAAGCGGCGCGTGAGCTGTATACCGTACAACCTGCTATCAGTCGTCATATTTCATCATTAGAGACAGAATTGGGTGTTGTGCTGTTTAATCGCACTTCTCGTGAGGTAACTATCACGCCCGCTGGCGAGCAACTGCTGAAAGACGCTGCTGTTATTTTGAGCTTGGCAGAGCAAGCGAAGACACAAGTCAAACGAGCCCATGATGGACAAGTCGGAACACTCAATATTGCGCATCTAAGCTCGGCCTGCCTAACCTTTATGGCTAAACTGGTACGCAGTTATAAAGAAAAATTTCCGCATGTGCATGTGTCATTGTTTGAGATGACGGTGACCGAACAAATAGAAGCATTCAACAATGACCGCATCGATATTGCTTTTTCAAGACCATTGCCAAGCGCTATTGCCGATGACTTTATCAGCCACAGTATTTATATCGACAAGTTGGTAGCAATTGTGAACCAAAGTCATGCCTTAGCCAATCAAACAACCATTGATTTGGCGCAGCTAAAAAACGATAAATTTATTATTTTTAATCGTGATGAAGCGGTCGGTCTCTTTGATGAGACCATCACACTGTGTAAGCAGGCTGGGTTTTCGCCCAATATCATTAGCCAACCCAAACACATGCAGACATTGGTGACTGAAGTGGCTGCAAGCTTAGGGGTAGCGATTGCGCCCTATTGTGTGCGCAAGCTTTATAGTGACGGCTGTCACTTTATGACGCTAAACAATGTCAGCACACACATACCCGTGCATATCCAATACAAGCAGACCAATAACAGTGCGACAGTTGCCGCTTTCGTCGCGGTAGCGTTAAGTGCGACAGATGACATACAGCAAAGCATGGCGTATTAAACCCACAAAAAAGCACCATTTATCCGACCTGCTGATAAACGGGGCCATGGTGTTACCAATATGCTGCCAATACAAAAACTATCAATTTACAGCAACGGGCACTTTACGAATCAACCATAAAAAATAAGCGCCACCAATAATAGCCGCCACCGTACCAGCAGGCAGCTCATAAGGAAAGATAACATAGCGCCCAATCCAGTCTGCTATCACCATCACACCTGCACCGAGCAAAGCGGCTAATGGCAATTGACGCTCTAGCTTTGTTGCTCCCAGTGACGTAGCCAAATGAGGTACCATCAATCCAATAAAGCTCAATGGCCCAACAGCAAGCGTACTGGCTGTACTCAGTGCCGCTACCAGTACTAATAGCGCAAGCGTCACAGGTGTGACCGCGACACCCAAATTACGAGCCACGCCTGTACCCAACCCAAGAATACGCAACGGTTTTATCACTAGCAAACTAAGTACAAACAAAATAAGCGCAATGCCAATAAGATACCAAACGGTGCTTGGTTGCGCGCTATAAGTGGTACCCGATAGCCAGCTGAGCATAGCCTCTAAGCGTGGGTCGCCAGATAGTTTGACCATGTGCATCACTCCATCCATCATGGCAGCAATACCAATACCCACCAATAATAGATAGCCCGAACTTACTCTGCGTGCTAGCCAAATGACCAGCAATAACACTGCCATAGCACCGGACAGTCCTGAAATCAGTAACGTACCCGCTCCGGCAGACAGCCCCAGGCTTGGTAATAATAGAAATCCTAAAATAACGCCAAGTGCCGCGCCCGAGCTGACGCCTAATACCTCTGGACTCGCCATCGGGTTGCGCGTGAGTGTTTGCAGCAGTACACCAGCGACAGCCAACATCAGGCCCGTTGCTGCCGCACTTAAACTGCGAGGCAGTCGATACTGCTCGGTAATCGCCCAATCAGTACTCAGCCCCCACCCGTTGAGATCTTGGACAAATAAACACGCCAGCCCAATTATCAAGACCACTCCAACCCCCCAACGCCACAATGGCACCGATACGGGCTTGCCAGTAACCATCGAGGTCACCGTCTCTATCTGCTCACGGCGCTGACGGAGAATCAACCAGATAATCAATGGTGCACCAAGGATACCGGTCATTGCACCTGCTGGAATTTGCATATCGAGTATAGGCTCTAGCAATAAAGCAACATTACTGGTCAACCATAACAGCAATGCACCCAGAGCAAAAGCTGCCCCCAAACGCTTGCTGATAGAAGAGATACCCAGTGCATTAACCAAACTAGCAGCACCCAAACCAATAAAACCAATCAGCCCAACTTCACTCACCACCAAGGCCGTCACCACTGCCACGATAAGCACCACCAGCGCCCGTATACCATTAATGGGCACGCCCAAACGTTTGGCTTGTGAATCATCCAAACTCATTAAGGTTAATGGCTTTAACAGTGGCAGACAAACAGCCGCCATCACCACAGCCGTTAGGGCTAACATCGTACTGGTATGCCAACTGTTCTGTGCCAAAAACCCTGCTGCCCATGACAACATGCCATTACTACGCTCAGCGAAGAACAGCACCAATACGTTGGCAACCGCAGCGAGCAAGATATTTACCACCAAGCCTGCAAGTATCAAAATCAATGGGTTAAAACGACTGGGCGCTGATAATGCAAATACCAAACCCATACTGATAATCGCACCGACAAAGGCGACATAAATACCACCGTAAATTGCCAAGCTTGGCAAAAACAAAGTCACGATTAGCATTGCCAATTGCGCACCCACACCGACACCCAAAGTGGTGTCTGATGCCAATGGGTTTTTGACCAGCTGCTGCAATAGAATACTGACAACGCCGAGCAACCCACCCGCCAATAACGCCACGATACTGGTCGCTACCAAATGTAGCTGCGTTGCCATACTTGCAATGTCTAACTGTGAGCTTGGCATTAGTAGATCGGCGATAGGCCGTGTCCACTCCTGATCGATTAATGCCCACCCACTCGATAGTGACAACACCATGAGAGCAACAAGCATCACCCATAATCGCCACGAAGTGCTAGCAGTAGGAACCTCTGGTAACGGCGAATTTGGTGACGGATTGGGAGCCGTATTATTATGTTGGGATTCGCGCTTGGCTTGCTGAGGAAGTGAAGACATAGAATCAACGTTATTGATGGTGGTATCGGCAGTATTATGGCTCATGATGCGGCCCCGCCCTGTAATGTGACTTCTGATAGATTGTTGGCTAAACTGACCAATGATGACATGCCACCATATATCCATACTGGTGGTAGCTCACCCACACAGCGCTCATTGCCATAGCTCAACCGCTGCCAGATCAAACTGTCATCAATCTCAGCACGGGTGATTGGACTCAGGGGGTCTATAATCAAGAGACAGGTCTCAGCGTCTAACTGTGCTAAATCTCCCATGCGTATCGGTACAAACCCCCATTTATTACCCTTGCCCAACACGTTAAGCTGTCTGCCCATACCTATGAGCGCTGGTTGAAACAAACTGTTTGCGACATACATACGCATGTTATTGGCATCAGCAAACTGTACCACTGCAAATTTCTTAACGTTTGGATAGCGCTGTTGTAGACGCTCACTAGCAATATGTATGTCTTGTTTACTTTTGGCGATATAATCTTCTGCCAATTTTGGCTCATTAATTATCTCACCTAGTTTACGAGTGGGCTCAGTATAATCTGTCCAATTGGCTGTCTCACCTTTGGCGGCAAACATAATAGACTCGGCAGGCACATCACCATATAAATTGCGGGCATGTTGATAAAAAGAGTTATCTACCACTAAGTCAACTGGCAGCTGGGCGACCAATTCAGCATTAGGCTGATAACGAATACCCAAGTCAATCGTGTTAGGCGGTAGGCTTGGTGTCCCTACCCATCTGTCCCATACTCGAACATCACCAGTCGCGATCGGAGGATAGCCCATCGCTGTCAAAGTTGCTGCGTTACCCCAATCAGGTGAGACAATATTAATTTTATTGCGAGTCGCGTCGTCTACCTGAACGTCTGTTTGAGCAGCTGCCTGAACGTTTTTTTGCTCAGTCACTGGTTCTTGACACGCGGTCAGCATGGTAGTCAATGCCAGGCTTACGACGAGAGACAAGCGCTTCAAGCGTATTTTTGAAGATTCTGATGAACCATCTTTGGTTGACGGTTTGATAGTATTTCTTGAGACATTTTTTGAGATATTATTTTTATAAAGAGCAGGAAACATGGCGGCCTATCTTTTGGGCAAATAAAGTGAAGTAAGCAAGTATGAGAAAAAAGATGAGCCAGACATTAAGCGATGGCGACAGGTTGCCCTGTTATAGGATGGCTGAGTAGTTGCATATCAACATTAAAGATATTGTGTAGTATGTCCGGTTGCATGGTACTTTTGATATCACCGTTATGGCAGATGCGGCCTTTTTTTAGAGCAATCACTCGATCGGCATACTGCGCAGCCAGATTGATGTCATGTACGATGATTACCACGCTCAAACCTTGCTTATCGACCAGACGGCGAATCAGCTGAATGACTTCTAACTGATAGTGCATATCTAGTGCAGCCAGTGGCTCATCAAGTAACAGATATCGCGTGTCTTGTGCCAGACACATCGCCAGCCAAACTCGCGCACGCTCCCCACCTGACAATGTGGCGGTAAGACGATCAGCGAACGCTTCTACTTGCGTAATACGCATGGCTTCTATTACTTTATCTTTATCAATTTGAGTGGGTTTTTGTAGCCATTTTTGATGCGGATAACGGCCTAGCATAACCAGCTCACGTACGGTAAAACCAGCGGCTTCAGGCAACTGCTGCGGTAAGTATGCCATTTGTCGCGCAAGCTCTTTACTACTGTAATCGCTGATACTGCGCTCATCCAAATTGACACTACCGCTATTGCTCGCCATCTCGCCTGCTAATGCTTTTATCAAGGTTGACTTGCCTGAACCATTATGTCCAACCAAAGCCACCAATTGCTTGGTATCAATCTCACAGCTGACATTGTCTAACAGAGTATTTCCTTGACGGCTGATGGTCAGTTGGTTTGCACGTAACATAGAGACACTCATCATTAATTTAAATCATTGTATTTATATTGGATAACCAATAAAAACTGATTTTACTCGTAAATAGTAATAAAAACAATTATCATTAACTTAAAATATGATTCTTTTCACCTCCCATTCACTGTTGTTCGTGAGTATATATATGATGCCTTCTACTTTAGCTGCCACAAATGAGCGCCCAATTCAAGAAAACGGCTATACCCCATTAGACCTTCCAGAGCTGCCAAGTACCGTGGCTCATATCAATGAAGAACATTTCGATGAGTTGCTTGGATTTTTGAAGGCGTTTACTTCCCTAACGACCGATGAGATGGATAATGCAGATATACAGTTGACTGATATTTATGCTGAAGGTATCGCGCTACGAGTACAGCCGAACGATTCAGCACATCCGCGCGCAAACGTTCAAAATACAGCCGCTCAAGATCATAATTTTTTTATCCCATTTACCGCGTCTATCGCCCAGCTTAGCGAACTACAGACGCAATATATTTTGCTCAAGCAACGTGCAGATAAAAAACTCGGCAAAAAAACCATCAAACTGACTGAGCAACGTTTTACCGTACAAGACAGCTATTTGGTTAGTAAAAATATGCTACGTCTGATCTTAACATCGCCTGAAAGTAATACATCTAATCCCATACCAGTTCATGAAGCGGGCTATGCGTACTTATTTGATTTAGAGCATAACGTCACTGATGAGCATGATCGCCCTTCGCGCTCTCATTGCTATTACACACTAAGAAAAGCATGGTCAACCTCGGATGGCATGCAGGCATGGGTTGATGTGTTTCTACACGGAGATACCTCTGGCGGCAATTGGGCACGCTCATTGCAAGCAGGTGATAGCGTAATCAGTAAGCGCGAGTTTCCAGAGAAAGTTGAGCATCTACATGAGGGCCAAGCGCTGCTAGTGGCAGATGAGACTTCGATGCCGACCGTAGCACGCTTACTGGAGCTTTGGGACAATCCATTACCACCGCTCGTCCTATGTATCACGCAAGATAAAGGCGATCAAAGTTATTTTAACGACGTAAAAATAGGCACTGATAACATCAGCAGCGATACAGATAATAAATTCACAGTACTGCCTTTGGTAACAGGTCAGGTAAATGCAGGAAAAGAGTTAGCCACATTGATAGACAATACAGTCGGCGACTATCTAGCCACGCATCCGCTAAAAATCGATAAGGTCTGGGGAGCGCTTGAAGCAGGTGCCGCCAAATCACTGCGTCGATTACTCAAACAAAGACTCACATTAGAGCGCGCTGATGCGGTCGTTAAAGTCTATTGGCGTAAGGATTGAAACAGACATAAAGACTCATATAATAAAAGCTAAGGCGGTAAAAACTGAGCCTATATAAATGATGCTGAACGGATGGGAAATACACAAGTTTTGAAGAGATTGAAGTGAGAACATGTTCTGGGGTCTACCCTAAGAATAGACTATATAGTCACTGACACAAAGCAATCCTTCAAAGCATGGAACAAAGCCAGTATCATATGGTGCATTCAATAATATCGAAAGGAACACAACGTGTCACAAGCTCAGACCACCAGCCCTACTAGTAGTGAAACAACTGGCCTTAGCAAAGAACAGCATTCATCGTTAAAGGTATTAACCGTTGTCGGCTATCTAGAAGGCACTTCTTTCTTATTGTTGATGGGCATTGCTATGCCACTTAAGTATATGATGGGTATGCCCGAAGCGGTAAAATACATCGGTATGGCACACGGCATATTATTTATCGCTTATATCCTTGTCCTACTGATTACTGTCGGTAGAATAAAAATGCCGCTTTGGGCCATGCCTGCAGGTGTGCTTGGTTCGTTTTTACCCTTTGGGCCATTTGTATTCGACCATTTTTTGAAAAAAACTTTGAACAAAAATGTAGAAAAGTAAGCGTAAAAACATCTTTCTAGTACAGCTAAATAAGATACCCCGATGCGTCCCATAAAAGGCTCATCGGGGTATTTTTATGCCATTCTATCAATATCCTCTTCGATATTTTACTCCTTGTAATGAACAAGGTAATTACCATTTAATGATTTTTTGTTCGACTAATAGTCAGCCCTGTAAAGCCAAAGAGCAGCGTCAATAGCAAAGACAAATAACAGAAGAACGCATAAGGCAAATAATCCAACACCGGCAC
>NZ_JADYWL010000019.1 GCF_015864825.1 Psychrobacter sp. NZS113 | reverse complement strand
GTTAAATACTAGGATCAGTATTAAACGTTTACGTTAGCAACAACACCAGCGCCTACAGTACGGCCGCCTTCACGAATAGCGAAGCGAAGACCTTTGTCCATAGCGATTGGGTGGATAAGCTCTACGCCCATCTCAACGTTATCACCAGGCATTACCATTTCAGTACCGTCTTGTAATTGGATTGCGCCAGTTACGTCAGTAGTACGGAAGTAGAACTGTGGACGATAGCCGTTTAGGAATGGTGTGTGACGACCACCCTCTTCTTTGCTCAACACATATACTTCAGCGTCAAACTTGGTGTGAGGAGTGATTGAACCTGGCTTAGCAAGTACTTGGCCACGTTGTACGTCTTCACGCTTAGTACCACGTAGTAGTACGCCACAGTTTTCGCCTGCACGACCTTCGTCAAGCAGTTTACGGAACATCTCTACACCAGTACAGGTGGTTTTTTGAGTGTCACGGATACCAACGATTTCGATTTCGTCGCCAACGCGTACGATACCAGATTCAACACGGCCAGTTACAACAGTACCACGACCTGAGATTGAGAATACGTCTTCGATAGGCATTAGGAATGCTTTGTCAACGTCACGCTCTGGCTCTGGGATGTAGGTGTCTAGAACTTTCAATAGTTCTACGACAGCTGGTTGACCATATTTTTCTTGTGAGCCTTTTAGGGCTTCAGTAGCTGAACCATGGATGATTGGAGTGTCATCACCTGGGAAGTCGTAGTCAGAAAGTAATTCACGTACTTCCATTTCTACTAGTTCTAGCAATTCTTCGTCATCAACAACATCACATTTGTTCATGAATACGATGATGTACGGTACGCCAACCTGACGTGAAAGCAAGATGTGCTCACGTGTTTGTGGCATAGGGCCGTCAGTTGCAGATACGACTAGGATTGCGCCGTCCATTTGAGCCGCACCAGTGATCATGTTTTTAACATAATCGGCGTGACCTGGGCAATCTACGTGAGCATAGTGACGTGCATCTGTGTCATATTCTACGTGTGAGGTGTTGATGGTGATACCACGTGCTTTTTCTTCTGGTGCTGAGTCAATAGACGCGTAGTCTTTGGCTTCGCCACCTGAAGTGATTGCAGCTACAGTTGCGATAGCAGCTGTTAGGGTTGTTTTACCGTGGTCAACGTGTCCGATGGTACCAACGTTGACATGCGGTTTTAGACGTTCAAACTTGGCCTTTGCCATGGGTATTTCCTCTTTTTTT
>NZ_JADYWL010000018.1 GCF_015864825.1 Psychrobacter sp. NZS113 | reverse complement strand
CCTCAGCAAGCCTTCATCATATCAGCCATCGTCATCGCCATCATGGGTATCACCATGATCGGCTTTGGCTGGGTGCCGCATCTCTCCTTGATACTTGCTATCTGTGTTTTGCTAGGCATTGGTGCCTTTAAAGGACTGAGCTTTGATGACATGCAAGCACAAATGGCCTCAGGTATCATGCGTGGTATCGGTGCCATCTACCTCTTCTTCTTTATTGGTTTGATGGTCGCCGCTCTTATGATGTCAGGTGCCATACCCACCCTCATGTACTTCGGCTTTCAGCTCATCTCCCCAGAGTATTATTACATCTCCGCCTTTGTATTGACTTCCATTATTGGTATTGCACTGGGTAGTAGTCTGACTACCGCTGCGACCTTGGGTGTGGCGTTTATTGGCATGAGTAATGCCTTTGATGCCAATGTAGCGATAGCGGCAGGAGCAGTTGTCTCAGGGGCGTTCTTTGGCGATAAGATGTCGCCCTTGTCTGATACCTGTACCATCGCCTCATCTGTAGTCGGTATTGATCTGTTTGAGCATATTCGCAACATGATGTACACGACGGTGCCTGCTTGGATACTCACGGTTATCTTGTTTTGGATGTTCTCAGGTCAGACAGCCGGGTCTGATCTTAGTCAGGTGACTGTCTTACAAGGACAACTGATTGATAGCGGCTTGGTACAGAACTATGCGGTATTGCCGTTTGTTGTGTTGGTCGGACTGGCGGTCTTTCGAGTCAATGCCATCTATACGATTATCTGTACCATTGCGGTGGCGCTTATCATTACTTATATACATAGCAGCCCAAGCTTTGGACAATTAGGTGGATATCTGTTTGCAGGGTATGCACCGGCTGAGTCGTTAGAGCTGGGTGAAGTAGGGGGCATGCTATCGCGTGGCGGTGTACAAAGTATGTTTTTTACGCAAGCGATTGTGATATTGGCACTGAGTCTCGGCGGGTTGCTCACGGCATTGGGTGTGTTACCAGCATTGCTATCTGGTATCAAGGACACGTTGACGACGTCAGGACGGGCAATCTTTGCGGCAGCGATGTCGGCACTGAGTATTAATGTGCTGATCGGTGAGCAGTATTTGAGTATTTTATTGTCAGGGACGGCTTTTCGTTCGACGTTTGAGCGCTTGAATTTACATCCAAAGAATCTGTCGCGTACGATTGAGGATGCGGGGACGGTCATTAATCCACTGGTGCCTTGGAGTGTGTGCGGGGTGTTTATCAGTCAGGCGTTAGGGGTGCCGGTGTTGGATTATTTGCCTTATGCGTTCTTCTGTTATTTGTCTTTGCTATTGACGCTGCTCTTTGGCTTTAC
>NZ_JADYWL010000017.1 GCF_015864825.1 Psychrobacter sp. NZS113 | reverse complement strand
AGCATCATCAAATGGTTCTCACGGCCGATACCAGACTGCTTATAACCACCGAATGCAGAATGCGACGGATAGATGTGATAGCAGTTCGTCCACACACGGCCCGCTTGAATACCACGGCCGAAGCGATACGCCTTATGTACACTGCGCGTCCAAATACCAGCGCCTAAACCATATAACGTATCGTTGGCAATTCTCATCGCATCTTCGTCATCTTTAAAAGTTGTTACCGCAAGTACCGGTCCAAAGATTTCCTCTTGGAATACCCGCATGTCATTAGTGCCTTCAAAGATAGTCGGCTGCACGTAGTAGCCATCACCCAGATCACCATCGTGTGTGGCTCTCTCGCCACCGACCAGTACTTTAGCGCCTTCTTGCTTACCGATATCTAGATAAGACAGGATTTTCTCTAATTGATCTGAGCTTGCTTGTGCCCCAATCATTGTTTCCGTATCTAATGGATTGCCCATCTTGATGGCTTCAACACGAGCGATACAGCGTTTGATAAACTCATCATAGATACTCTCATGTACCAGTGCACGTGATGGGCAGGTACAGACTTCACCTTGGTTCAGCGCAAACATCACTAGGCCTTCAACCGCTTTGTCCAAGAAGTCATCATCTTCGTCCATGATATCGGCGAAGAAGATGTTTGGACTCTTACCACCCAGCTCCAAGGTCACAGGAATGATGTTTTCACTGGCATACTGCATGATGAGGCGACCGGTTGTGGTCTCACCCGTAAAGGCCACTTTATTAATACGAGGGTTAGAAGCTAACGGCTTACCAGCTTCAACACCAAAGCCATTGACGACGTTTAACACGCCTTTAGGTAACAGATCAGCCGCACCGATAAGCTCTAACATATAGAGAATAGAGGCAGGGGTTTGCTCAGCAGGTTTAAGAACCACACAGTTACCAGCAGCAAGCGCAGGTGCCAGTTTCCAGACGGCCATCAGGATAGGGAAGTTCCAAGGAATAATCTGACCGACCACACCCAGTGGCTCATGGAAATGATAGGCAACCGTATCGTCATCAATTTGGCTGATGCCGCCTTCTTGAGCGCGAATGGCACTGGCGAAATAACGGAAATGATCAACGGCTAGCGGGATGTCTGCTGCGAGTGTCTCACGCACCGGTTTGCCATTTTCATAACATTCAGCAATGGCGATAGACTCGAGATTGGCTTCCATTTTGTCAGCGATTTTGAGGAGGATGTTGGCGCGTTCCGTGACACTGGTTTTGCCCCACGCATCTTTGGCAGCGTGAGCCGCATCTAGGGCTTTTTCAATATCAGCTTCTTTTGAGCGGGCCACTTGGCAGATAACTTTGCCATCTATGGGACTGGTGTTGTCAAAGTATTCACCATCAACGGGTGCAACCCACTCACCATTGATAAAGTTGTCATATTTTTCTCGGAATTGGACTTGGCTTTTTTCTGTATTTGGATAGGGATATAACATTAACTGCTCCTT
>NZ_JADYWL010000016.1 GCF_015864825.1 Psychrobacter sp. NZS113 | reverse complement strand
ATTAACGTTGTCACCATACATTTGCCAGACATGAATAAATTTTAGGAGGATTAGATGATTGCCACTATTTTAGCGTCAGTACCCGCTGGTGCCGCCATGGCCAGTACACCATTTGTCGCGATTTTTACCGTATTTGTACTCGCTATTTTTGTCGGATATTACGTCGTTTGGGGCGTGACGCCTGCACTACACACACCATTGATGGCCGTCACGAATGCACTATCAAGTATCGTCATCGTGGGTGCCATGCTACAGACCGTCACCATTGATGGTTCTGTCTTTACACCGACCAGTATACTTGGCGCTTTTGCGGTATTTTTGGCCAGTATCAATATCTTCGGTGGTTTTGCTGTGACTGAGCGTATGCTTGCGATGTTTAAACCGAAAGTAAAAAAAGCACCAGTAGCAACCACTGATGTCGGAGGTGACGCATGAACGACTTCTCAGCAATGATTGCGGCAAATGCAGATTGGTTCTACCTAGTCGGCGCGATTCTTTTCGTTTTAACCTTGCGGGGTTTGTCTAGCCCAAAGACGGCTATTCGTGGTAACCGCTTTGGTATGGTAGCGATGGCGATTGCTGTCGTCACGACCTTCTTCTTAGCAGAAGGCCCTGTGCTTTGGTTGATCATCGGTGCGATGATTTTAGGTGCCCTCGTTGGTATGTGGAAGGCGAAAACGGTTGCAATGACTCAGATGCCCGAAACAGTTGCCTTGATGCATTCGTTTGTCGGTTTAGCTGCAGTCGCCATTGCCTTGGCAACCGTATTGCACACTGAGCAACAGCATGGCGCCGTTGCCCGAGTTGAGCTGTTTATTGGTTGTTTCATCGGTGCGATTACGTTCTCAGCCTCGGTCTTTGCCTTTGGTAAATTAGCAGCAAAAAGCTGGGCTAAAACGTTGGTCGGCGGCTGGGTGAAACCTGTCCAAGCGTTATTGTTCATTGCAATGATTGGTTTCGGTGGCGTTTATTTCGTTACTGACTCATTACCAGCATTTTATGCGATGGCAGTGATTGCCGTTATCTTTGGTTGGATGTGGATTGCCCCAATCGGCGGCGGTGACATGCCAGTAGTGGTGTCACTATTGAACTCATTCTCAGGCTGGGCAGCAGCAGGCATTGGTTTCACCCTTGGTAACTCAATGCTGATTATTGCAGGTTCGCTCGTTGGCTCATCAGGTGCGATTTTGTCTTACATTATGTGTAAAGCCATGAACCGCTCACTGCTTAATGTCTTGTTTGGTGGTATGGGTACAGGCGCTGTGGCAGCGGGCGGCGATGATGGTGCACCGAAGAACTATAAAGCTGGTTCGGCAGAAGATGCGGGCTTCTTAATGGCCAATGCAAGTAGTGTGGTCATCGTACCGGGTTATGGTATGGCGCAAGGTCGTGCACAGAATGCGGTAAAAGAATTGTATGAGCTGCTAAAAGAAGAAGGCGTGAATGTACGTTTTGCCATCCATCCGGTCGCGGGTCGTATGCCAGGTCACATGAACGTACTATTGGCTGAAGCCGACGTACCGTATGATGATATTTTAGAGATGGATGAGATCAACTCAGACTTCGCGAGTACCGATGTGGTGTTGGTTATTGGTGCGAACGACGTGGTAAACCCATCTGCGAAAGATGATCCATCGTCGCCAATCTTTGGTATGCCGATTCTAGAAGTGACCAAAGCGCAAACGATTATGGTCATCAAGCGTTCAATGAATACAGGTTATGCAGGGCTTGATAACAGTTTGTTCTACATGGACAAAACCATGATGATCTTTGGTGATGCCAAGAAAATGGTCGAAGAGATGGTTCGTAGTATCAATGGCGCAGGTCATTAATCATTAAAATATGTGTTTAACGGTTAGCTTTTGCCTATAAATTTTTAAGTAAAGAAAGTCACTGAGGTGGCTTTTTTTGCGTT
>NZ_JADYWL010000015.1 GCF_015864825.1 Psychrobacter sp. NZS113 | reverse complement strand
CCACACTACCATTGGCGCTACGATGTTTCACTTCTGAGTTCGGGAAGGGATCAGGTGGTGCCATCGCGCTATTGTCGTCAGCAAAGGGGGTTAGATATGAGTCTGTTGTTTTTATTGTTTGACTATAAATTTTACTTTTTAGTCGACCAACTATAAACCCGACTGAATCAAGGTTAAAGGTGATATCGAAATATTCTTTCTTTATTCTATAAGCCACTACAGCTTATACAAGATAGATTAATTAGACTTGTATACAAACCACTTGGGTGTTGTATGGTCAAGCCAAACGAGCAATTAGTACAGGTTAGCTACATGCATCGCTGCACTTCCACACCCTGCCTATCAACGTCCTAGTCTTGAACGGCTCTTTAGGGAAATCTAATCTTGAGGTGGGCTTCCCGCTTAGATGCTTTCAGCGGTTATCCCATCCGAACGTAGCTACCGGGCAATGCCACTGGCGTGACAACCCGAACACCAGAGGTTCGTCCACTCTGGTCCTCTCGTACTAGGAGCAGATCCTCTCAAATTTCCAACGCCCACGGTAGATAGGGACCGAACTGTCTCACGACGTTCTAAACCCAGCTCGCGTACCTCTTTAAATGGCGAACAGCCATACCCTTAGGACCTGCTTCAGCCCTAGGATGAGATGAGCCGACATCGAGGTGCCAAACACCGCCGTCGATATGAACTCTTGGGCGGTATCAGCCTGTTATCCCCAGAGTACCTTTTATCCGTTGAGCGATGGCCCTTCCATACAGAACCACCGGATCACTAAGACCTACTTTCGTACCTGCTCGACTTGTGGGTCTCGCAGTTAAGCGCGCTTTTGCCTTTATACTCTACGACCGATTTCCGACCGGTCTGAGCGCACCTTCGTACTCCTCCGTTACTCTTTAGGAGGAGACCGCCCCAGTCAAACTACCCACCATACATTGTCCTCGGTATTGTTATACCTGAGTTAGAACCCCAACATGACCAGGGTGGTATTTCAAGATTGGCTCCACAAACACTAGCGTGTCTGCTTCAAAGCCTCCCACCTATCCTGCACAAGTCAGGTCAAAGTTCAATGTAAAGCTGTAGTAAAGGTTCACGGGGTCTTTCCGTCTAGCCGCGGGTACACAGCATCTTCACTGCGATTTCGATTTCACTGAGTCTCTGCTGGAGACAGCGCTGCCATCATTATGTCATTCGTGCAGGTCGGAACTTACCCGACAAGGAATTTCGCTACCTTAGGACCGTTATAGTTACGGCCGCCGTTTACTGGGGCTTCGATCAAGAGCTTCGCTTACGCTAACCCCATCAATTAACCTTCCAGCACCGGGCAGACATCACACCCTATACGTCCACTTTCGTGTTTGCAGAGTGCTGTGTTTTTAATAAACAGTTGCAGCAGCCTGGTATCTGCGACTGTCAACAGCTCAAGGAGCGTGTCCTATCACCATCAACAGCGTACCTTCTCCCGAAGTTACGGTACCATTTTGCCTAGTTCCTTCAGCAGAGTTCTCTCAAGCGCCTTGGTATTCTCTACCTGATCACCTGTGTCGGTTTAGGGTACGATTCGTTTATAACTATTGCTTAGAAGCTTTTCCTGGAAGCATGGTATTTGCCACTTCACTGTACAAGTACAGCTTGCTATCAGATCTCAGCCATGTAGTAGCCCGGATTTACCTAAGCCACAAGCCTACATCCTTTCACCTGGACAACCAACGCCAGGCTGACATAACCTTCTCCGTCCCTCCATCGCATTATAAACAAGTATCAGAATATTAACTGATTTCCCATCGACTACGCCTTTCGGCCTCGCCTTAGGGGTCGACTCACCCAGCCCCGATTAACGTTGGACTGGAACCCTTGATCTTCCGGCGTGCGAGCTTTTCACTCGCATTATCGTTACTCACGTCAGCATTCGCTCTTGTGATACCTCCAGCATGCCTTACGACACACCTTCACAGGCTTACACAACGCTCCCCTACCACTTGAAAACAAATTCAAATCCGCAGCTTCGGCTCCTAGTTTGAGCCCCGTTACATCTTCCGCGCGGGCCGACTCGACTAGTGAGCTATTACGCTTTCTTTAAAGGATGGCTGCTTCTAAGCCAACCTCCTAGCTGTCTATGCCTTCCCACCTCGTTTCCCACTTAACTAGGAATTTGGGGCCTTAGCTGGCGGTCTGGGTTGTTTCCCTCTCCACAATGGACGTTAGCACCCACTGTGTGTCTCCCGGATATCACTCATCGGTATTCGGAGTTTGCATCGGTTTGGTAAGTCGGTATGACCCCCTAGCCGAAACAGTGCTCTACCCCCAATGGTGTTCGTCCGAGGCGCTACCTAAATAGCTTTCGGGGAGAACCAGCTATCACCGAGTTTGATTAGCCTTTCACCCCTATCCACAAGTCATCCCCTGGCTTTTCAACGACAGTGGGTTCGGTCCTCCGGTGCCTGTTACGGCACTTTCAACCTGCTCATGGATAGATCACTCGGTTTCGGGTCTATACCCTGCAACTAAACGCCCTATTAAGACTCGGTTTCCCTACGGCTCCCCTAAACGGTTAACCTTGCTACAGAATATAAGTCGCTGACCCATTATACAAAAGGTACGCAGTCACTCCAATAAATTGAAGCTCCTACTGCTTGTACGCACACGGTTTCAGGTTCTATTTCACTCCCCTCACAGGGGTTCTTTTCGCCTTTCCCTCACGGTACTGGTTCACTATCGGTCAGTCAGGAGTATTTAGCCTTGGAGGATGGTCCCCCCATCTTCAAACAGGATTTCTCGTGCCCCGCTCTACTTAATATGTTAACTCTAATGTTTCGAATACAGGACTATCACCTACTACGGTCAGCTTTCCCACGCTGTTCTTCTACATTAGAATTAATCGGCTTCTCCCCGTTCGCTCGCCGCTACTAGGGGAATCTCATTTGATGTCTATTCCTAAGGGTACTGAGATGTTTCACTTCCCCTCGTTCGCTTCTCGTACAAGTACAAGATACCTACCTTATGGTAAGTGGGTTTCCCCATTCAGAAATCTCCGGATCACAGGATATTGCCGCCTCCCCGAAGCTTATCGCAGGCTGTCACGTCTTTCATCGCCTCTGACTGCCAAGGCATCCACCATGTGCGCTTCATTACTTGACCATACAACCCCAAGTAGTCTTTCGACTTCATAGTGTCATACAATCTAATTATGATAACGATATCACCTAATTTTATACGCTTGATTCAGTTCTCTTATTACTTTTTTAATAACTCACCCCTGGGATAACAACTGATGTCGTTAAGAGGTGAGTTATTAAGGTTAGGAAGTGCGCGTGAACACGCTCCTCCTAACCCAGACTCATATCTATGTTTTTAAATAGTCTCTATGCTCTCGTCGAGTCACAGATTCTGTATAAAACAGAAAGAAGTAATCAATTACAATCACTTGTTTCTATTTAATACCTATTTTATTTATTAGCATCTAAAGTTTCGTATTTATAGTGGTGGAGCCAAACGGAGTCGAACCGTTGACCTCCTGCGTGCAAGGCAGGCGCTCTACCAACTGAGCTATGGCCCCGTAAATAATGGTAGGCCTGGGCAGACTTGAACTGCCGACCCCCGCGTTATCAACACGGTGCTCTAACCAGCTGAGCTACAGGCCTTTGTATGCCTACAAAGGCAAAAGCTAATAAATACTAGCTTAAACTAAAGAACAACTTGTTGTGAATTCTTGCTGACCGAATGTCATCTATAAGGAGGTGATCCAGCCGCAGGTTCCCCTACGGCTACCTTGTTACGACTTCACCCCAGTCATCAACCACACCGTGGTGATCGCCTTCCCGAAGGTTAGGCTAACCACTTCTGGTGCAATCAACTCCCATGGTGTGACGGGCGGTGTGTACAAGGCCCGGGAACGTATTCACCGCGGCATTCTGATCCGCGATTACTAGCGATTCCTACTTCATGGAGTCGAGTTGCAGACTCCAATCTGGACTACGATAGGCTTTTTGAGATTCGCATCACATCGCTGTGTAGCTGCCCTCTGTACCTACCATTGTAGCACGTGTGTAGCCCTGGTCGTAAGGGCCATGATGACTTGACGTCGTCCCCGCCTTCCTCCAGTTTGTCACTGGCAGTATCCTTAGAGTTCCCGGCTTAACCCGCTGGTAACTAAGGACAAGGGTTGCGCTCGTTGCGGGACTTAACCCAACATCTCACGACACGAGCTGACGACAGCCATGCAGCACCTGTATTCTAATTCCCGAAGGCACTCCCGCATCTCTGCAGGATTCTAGATATGTCAAGACCAGGTAAGGTTCTTCGCGTTGCATCGAATTAAACCACATGCTCCACCGCTTGTGCGGGCCCCCGTCAATTCATTTGAGTTTTAACCTTGCGGCCGTACTCCCCAGGCGGTCTACTTATTGCGTTAGCTGCGTCACTAAGTCCTCAAGGGACCCAACGACTAGTAGACATCGTTTACGGCGTGGACTACCAGGGTATCTAATCCTGTTTGCTACCCACGCTTTCGAGCCTCAGTGTCAGTATTATGCCAGAAGGCTGCCTTCGCCATCGGTATTCCTCCAGATCTCTACGCATTTCACCGCTACACCTGGAATTCTACCTTCCTCTCACATACTCTAGCTCTACAGTTTCAGATGCAGTTCCCAGGTTGAGCCCGGGGATTTCACATCTGACTTATAGAGCCACCTACGCTCCCTTTACGCCCAGTAATTCCGATTAACGCTTGCACCCTCTGTATTACCGCGGCTGCTGGCACAGAGTTAGCCGGTGCTTATTCTGCAGCTAATGTCATCGTCCGTGGGTATTAACCACGGAGTCTTCTTCACTGCTTAAAGTGCTTTACAACCAAAAGGCCTTCTTCACACACGCGGCATGGCTGGATCAGGGTTTCCCCCATTGTCCAATATTCCCCACTGCTGCCTCCCGTAGGAGTCCGGGCCGTGTCTCAGTCCCGGTGTGGCTGATCATCCTCTCAGACCAGCTACAGATCGTCGCCATGGTAGGCCTTTACCCCACCATCTAGCTAATCCGACTTAGGCTCATCTAATAGCGAGAGCAGTAAACTGCCCCCTTTCTCCCGTAGGTCGTATGCGGTATTAATACGAGTTTCCCCGTGCTATCCCCCACTACTAGGTAGATTCCTAAGTATTACTCACCCGTCCGCCGCTCGACGCCTGATAGCAAGCTATCATCGTTTCCGCTCGACTTGCATGTGTTAAGCCTGCCGCCAGCGTTCAATCTGAGCCATGATCAAACTCTTCAGTTTAATCTTGCTATGAAGCTCTTTAAAGAAGCTTCTAAACTTGGCTCATCTAATCTGGCAAAATCGCTAAAAATTATGTTCGTAATGAATTAACTTTGAGTTTTTTTACTGTCTTAAATGATAATTTTTATAGTTAGAATCCTATCGAAAAGATAGTCAACCAACTTTATTTTTTAACATTCTGAATCAGCAAAAATCCACACAAGTTGTTCTTTAGTTATGCTTTTAAATAATGTCTAATCACTGTCGTCCAGTGTTAGTATTTCAAACTAAACAGTCCCAGCCAATACGGCTTATCCTATTTAGCGAGCTGACTATCATATCATGTTTTAATAGTCTGTCAACTTCTTTTTTTATCTCGTTTCA
>NZ_JADYWL010000014.1 GCF_015864825.1 Psychrobacter sp. NZS113 | reverse complement strand
AAATATGTGTTTAACGGTTAGCTTTTGCCTATAAATTTTTAAGTAAAGAAAGTCACTGAGGTGGCTTTTTTTGCGTTAAAGTAGGCAGCATTTATATACCATCGATATTTATACAAAATAAGAGTTAAAGGAGTTACTTATGAACATGCTGATACGTTTTTTTATTATGGTTAGCTTGCTAAAACAACAACTAAAACAGCAGTCAATGAGCGAGCGCATTAGCATAGAGACGTTGACCGCACCGACTGTCCGTAACTATCGAGTATTACCGCATGATATGGGGTTTCGTGACCATTTGCCTAATTACCGCTATTTGTCTTTTATTGAATTAAATGTCACTCGCTGGGTGATGGCGTGCTGTCATCAAAAAGGCATTAAGAAATTGAATTGGGTGATGTCCATGCAAGAGATGGTTTACCTGAAACCAATCAAGTTTTTGGATAAAGTGACGCTCAGTAGCAAGGTTGCAGGATGGGATCAAAAATATGTGTATTTTGAGCATCGTTTCTTTGTGAAAAATCAGCTGATGAGTATGGGTATGACCAAATTTATCTTTACAGATAAAAAAGGCAAGTGTACGCCAGAAGTATTGGATATGGTGGGGGAGCATTTGACCGATACTATTACCACATGGAACAGTAACCAAGCTGCTTTGAAGTCTGCCAAGTCGGCGTAGATAGCATAAGCTGCCATATAAAATTAACTTGTCTATAATCATCTGATGAATTTTGGTAAAATAGCGCCTATCAAATCGTCAAAACCATTTTATCAAAATCGTTTAAAAGATAAGGAGCCGCTATGATCCCGCAAAAATTAAAATGGACGGACAGCTTAGATATCGCTATTGAGTTGTACGAAAAGTTCCCAGAGACCGATCCACAATACATACGCTTTACCGATTTGCATCGTTGGGTGACTGAACTTGAAGGCTTTGATGATGATCCACAAAAATCAAACGAAGGTATTTTAGAAGCCATTCAGATGAATTGGATTGATGAAGCAGATTAGAGTTACTTTGCAACGCTAATGGCTTTTTTAGTACGCGCTCATTTCAATACTATCTCACATAAAAAACCGTATAAATATACAGGATATACCGCATCATGACTTCACAAATTAAAGAGCTACCAGAAGCGATAGCTTGCAGTGGCATTAGCGTTCGTACTACCAATAACGCTGAGATTAGCGAAGAAACTGCCAAATTGGGTCGTTTATGGCAGAAGTTTTACCAAAACCATGCCAGTGATCTGCCTAAAGGTGAAGATATTTATGGTGTCTATCATAACTATGAGAGCGATGATTTGGTCGGCGCTTTTGATGTGGTTGCCAGTTGGAAAGTAGTCAGTGAGCAAGAGCCATCAGACACTGAAAAGACTGCTAAGTCTACAAACCTAGTAACAGTAGATATTCCTGCAGGAAAGTACATGGTATTCTCTGAAGAGGGGAGAATGCCTTACACGGTGATGAACGCTTGGGAAAAAGCTTGGACTTATTTTAATGATCGCAGCTGTGAGCATACCCGAACTTTTGATGTTGATTTTGAGCATTATATTGATGGCAATCTAGAGTATGGTCAAGTTGATGTCTATATCGGTATTGAGTAAGATTAGTATTGAATAAATCAGTAAAAATAATAAAAAAGCGCCAAATCTAATTAAGATTTGGCGCTTTTTTTAATGATAATAAGACGTTAATCTAGCAGCAAGTTCTCTAAAATCCCTTCATAAATCTGTGCCAATCTACCCAAATCATCGACTTCTACCTTTTCATCAACCTGATGAATTGTGGCATTACGCACACCTAGCTCGACTACTTGCGCGCCTGTTGGTGCGATAAAGCGCCCATCAGAAGTACCGCCTGAAGTAGATAGTGTGGTATCAGTATCAGTCACCTTTTTGATGGC
The DNA here is from genome assembly GCF_015864825.1 of Psychrobacter sp. NZS113. Lineage (GTDB taxonomy): Bacteria > Pseudomonadota > Gammaproteobacteria > Pseudomonadales > Moraxellaceae > Psychrobacter. Next base: position 4,662 of record NZ_JADYWL010000014.1, on the reverse strand, counting down.
TTTTTGACAGGCAGAAACCAATTTACCTTCAGGGGTCAAAAACGGCTGACCAGACAATTTCCAATGGATATCGTAGCTCGCCTTATTCTCTAAAATCTGATTATCGGCAAAATGCTTATCAAAGATAGCCTGCGTTTTTGCTTTTAGCTCATCTTCAGTGGTTTCCGTTGAAAAACGGAAGTTAAACACAACTTCTAGCGTTTCAGGAATAACGTTAGTTGCGCCTGTGCCACCATTGATATTGGATATTTGCAATGATGTTGCTGGGAAATAGTCATTGCCATTATCCCATGCAGTTGAGTTCAATTCAGACAATGCTGACATGGCAGCATGAATAGGATTGCATGCTAGATGCGGATAGGCAACATGACCTTGCTTACCAGTTACTGTGAGTACAGCACCCAATGAGCCACGACGACCATTTTTAATGATATCACCTAGTGTATCAGTACTTGATGGTTCACCAACCAAGCAATAGGTGATTTTTTCTTGACGTGCTTCTAAGGTTTCAATGACTTTGACCGTACCATTGATTGATGGGCCTTCTTCATCTGAGGTGATTAAAAAAGCAATCGAACCATTATGCTCAGGGTGATTGGCGACAAAACGTTCTGCTGCGACAGTAAAAGCCGCAATGCCGGTTTTCATGTCAGCCGCACCGCGCGCCCATAGATACCCATCAGCGATGGTGGGAGTAAATGGAGGATAAGTCCAGTTTTTCTCGTCCCCAGTTGGTACGACATCGGTATGACCTGCAAAGCAAATGACCGGATCAGTGGTGCCGCGGCGCGCCCATAAGTTTTTGACTTCAGCGTGTTCGCCCTTTGCCTGTCTATCACCATAATACATAAACTCGCAGTTAAAGCCCGCTTGTTCTAATCGCTCTGACAATATATCTTGGCAGCCATCATCATCGGGCGTCACTGAAGGACGTTCTAGCAGTTCGATGCTTAACTCTAAGGTTTCTTGCTGGTGGTTTTTGCTATGATTTTCTGAACTCATGACGGTCCTAGTTAAGTTGAATTAATGTTTTTTGCTATAAAATCGAGCTTATTTTTATCAGGTTTTTCTAGTCATCATCATTTAACGATGTACTACAAACATATAGAGATTGAATGTTTTATGGCTAAAAGAATCTTAGTTTCTATCTAAGTAGATTTTTTCGTAATCGCCATAAAACTTTGCTAAATACTCTGTAATGCAATGTTCGGCTGGGATATGACTATAAAATTGAGTGTTGTCTCTATCGTAAGGAGTCACATTGCCGCCAGCAAAAACAACTTCACCCAATTGATAAGTTACGCCTAATAAGTTTAGAGTTTTGTTAGTAGTATCAAAAGTTGCATGTCCTTCTGGAAATACTGGCGTCATCCATCTTGTTCCATCAAAGGCAAGTACGCACCCATTTTCATACTTAAACTCAGTGGTTATAGCTGTTGGTGTAACTATCATAGGTTTTTCAGGAGTGGATTTTAGTAAGTGATAGGTAAAGAAAGGCTTACTGACTTTTTGATCGGAGTTTTGATGATTAGTCGTCTCGCAGCTTGCAAGTAAAGGCAACATAATAACTAAAATAGAATGTCTGAATAAATTTTTACGCATTACCATTGTCCTTAATTAACAAACCTTATTTAAAGCCATAGTGAATGACAAATATATTCAGGGCGCAGCAAACAAAACCACAGCGTCATCACGTCTTAACCAAGTAGCGATAGAATAACGCTGACGATGAGCAATCTGCACCTGATGTCGTAAGTCGCTGTCAAATATCACCAGTCTATTGGCAACGGGCATCACATTATGATGAACGCCATGTTTATCGACAACTTCTAATGCGCCACCATCACTGGTAGCCCACTCATCATTTAGATAAAACACAGCTGAAATAACACGCTCGTCACGCCCAGCAGGGTTGTCACTGTGCCATTGATAGCCAAAACCTACCGGATAGCAGGCATAATGCGCTTCACTATGACGAATACCTGCGAACAAGCTACGATTGAATAGGGCCGCAAGAGTATTGATACTCTCTAGATAAAAAAAGCCTGCAAAGAAGTTTTCGGTGATCCAGCGTATTTTATCACCGCGAATATCGCTTACCCGAATACCAGCAGTGAGCTGTGCATCACGATATTCAATAAAACCGCTTTCTGCTTGCAAGGCTAGCAACGCGGTACTATTAAAGACATCATTGATAATAATCCAACCATCGTTGACGAACTTATCGAGCTGTACTTCAGTCAGATTGTCTTCCCAGCTCACAGCAAAATCAGAGGCTTGTAATACATGTTGGGTTGGGATATCTGGGATGTCACTATGACCGTCTGGAAACAGTAATGGAGGATTATCCGGACCTATTGGCTGATCGGCTATCAACTCTGTCACGTTCAGGTTACTAATAATCTGCGTCATTTCATCTCATTATTGTCAATCAGCTGTCGATATACCGTCATTCAATGCGTTTTTATTGAAAGCACTTACCAAAACCACATTATCTTTTACTCTGCCTATGCTACCATAGATGCAATTTTTCTTATTTAAACTTTTGAGATTATGAACTATAAACACGCCTACCACGCTGGTAACTTTGCTGATGTGGTCAAACACATTTTATTGGTACAATTGCTCAATCAACTAGGGCAAAAAAACAAACCTTTTTATGTGCTTGACGCTTATGGCGGTCGCGGACTTTATTCACTTAGCAGTGAAGAAGCGCGCAAGACTGGAGAGGCCAAAGGTGGTATTCAAGCCTTATTGAATGCCGATACTGAAAAGGCACCTGCTGCTGTCAAAGATTATATGGAAGGCATCAAGCAAGCTAGATTTACTTATGACAGTAAAGTCTATCCTGGTTCTCCTTGGTGGATTGCCCATCATGTCGAAAAAAACCCGGAAGCGGGCGTACGTGGTGAGGCTTTTGAGGCCAAAGCCAGCGAATATGATGCGTTGAACTATCAGCTACACAAATTGCCAATCGGTATTCATCACCGTGATGCCTTTGAAGGTATCACTGCGGTTATTCCGCCAAAAGAGAAGCGTGGTCTAATTTTTCTTGACCCTCCTTATGAGCAAGAGCATAAAGACTTTACACGCCTTATCAATTTGTTGGTTAATTCTTATAATAAGTGGCCACAAGGTACTTATGCGCTTTGGTTCCCTATTAAGAACGTCGAAGCTGTAGAACTGTTCTATAAAAAGCTTAAGCGTACTGAAATGCGCCGTCAGTTGGTTTGCGAGCTAAATATTTATCCAAATGATGTTGCGGTTGGCCTTAACGGTACAGGTCTGCTGGTTATCAATCCACCTTGGCAGTTCGACAATCATGCGCGTGAAATCGTGCGCTTCTTGCAGCCTGCTCTAAAAGTAGCTGATGCTCCAGACTTGACACCTGATAGCGCGACCAATGTGCGCTGGCTAGTTGGTGAATAACTGGTTCAATGAGTAGCAATGTCGGCAAATAAGGATATCAAGATGACTAAGGTGCAACCGCCGCAAGATCATTCACATAACGTGTCTCCAAACGATGGAGCGTCACAAGACAGAGTGGCAACTCAGCCACCCTTCATAGACGAGCATGAGTTTAATATTCGTTTAGCGGATAATGACAGTTATGACGGCTTGACCTTTGAAGTGATAGAGGCAGAAGTAGCGGAAGGCAAACAAGTAGTGAGTCGCGGCGTATATTTAGCGCCCAACTTGATTACGACTTTGTCACTGCTATCAGGTTTTTACTCGATTTTAGCGAGTACCCAAGGCGAGTTCTATAAAGCATCTTTAGCCATCTTTTTATCCGCTATTCTCGATGGCGCTGATGGGCGAGTTGCACGTATGCTCAATGCGCAAAGTCCCTTTGGTGAGCAATATGACTCGTTAGCAGATATGTTGGCCTTTGGTGTCGCACCTGCTATTTTGATTTATAGCTTCGCTTTGGAGCCATTGGGTCGTATCGGTTTGGGTTGTGCCTTTGTCTTCACCGCTTGTGCCGCTTTCCGCCTCGCACGCTTTAATGTTCAGGTTGGCATTGTCGATAAAAAATACTTCGTAGGTTTAGCAAGCCCACTGGCCGCTATCTTAGTGACGTCTGCTGTGATGGTCGCAGTCGATCATAATGAGTGGATTGGTCAGTATGATACAGCGGTCATGTTCTTGTTTGCCGCTTGGGTCGTAACTTGTGGCCTATTGATGGTCAGTAACGTCAAGTACTATAGCTTTAAAGAATTTGATAAAAAGAAAGTACCTTTCGTTGTGCTTATCATCGGTGTGTTGGTCATGAGTATCATACTCTATGATATCCCTGTCGGCCTTTTAGCGATTGGTATTATCTATGCGTTGTCTGGTATTGTTACTACGGTCAAAGCGAAAGCCAGTAGTTAATGTTATTTACAGTTTCCAAATGAAAGGAATTTACCGCAAGGTAAATTCCTTTTTTCATATGCTTTATATATAGCATTGACTATTTATGTACTCAGCACGATAGAGGAAAGAAATGAAAAACTAACTTTTTAGTTAATTGTTAGCGATAACAAACAGTTAAAGAGGTTTGCTGTGATTAAGGCAAAATAAACACTCTTATTTATGAGTTCACCCTTGACCGCGCCATCAAACCGAGTATAATGCCACCCAGTCAGAAGGGAAGGGTATTTAGGAAGTGGTTAATCACTC
>NZ_JADYWL010000013.1 GCF_015864825.1 Psychrobacter sp. NZS113 | reverse complement strand
TCAGCATCGGCGTCGGCATCAGCATCGGCGTCGGCATCAGCATCGGCGTCGGCATCAGCGTCGGCATCAGCATCGGCATCGGCATCAGCATCGGCATCAGCATCGGCGTCGGCATCAGCATCGGCGTCGGCATCAGCATCGGCGTCGGCATCAGCGTCGGCATCAGCATCAGCATCAGCATCAGCATCAGCATCAGCATCGGCGTCGGCGTCGGCGTCATCTATTTCTGGTGCAATGATGCTAGTTGAATTGCTCTCATTACCAGCAGCATCAGTAACCGTTGCTGTCACTGTTTCGCCATCAATTAATGGTGTTTCGCTAGTATCAATGACATAGTCACCATTGTTGTCTACTTCAGCAGTGTAATCAGGTACACCATCACCATTAGTATCAATTTTAATCGTCGAATTAGGCTCGCCTACTCCAACAATCTCAGTACCGTTTTCATTAATTTCAATAGTTGGCGAATCTGGCACCATCGTATCCACACTGATATCTTTGGTCGCAGGTGCACTAACGTTACCAGCAGGGTCGGTTGCTGTTACCGTTAGTTGCTCTGCGCCTTCACCCATTGCAGCGACGTCTGCTTGAGTCACAGTCACACTCCACGTGCCATCTGTACCAACGATCACTGGCGACCCGATTTGATCACCTGCTTCATTGGTTAAGGTGATAGTGTCACCTGCAGTACCAGTGCCTGTGATGGTAAATCCAGCTGTCGCTTCAGCACCATTGACGATGTCGTCGCCTGTGATCGCATCAATGACTGGTGCATCTGGTGCCGTAGTGTCGCCATTATCAGAACCACCGCCAGATCCACCACCAGAAAGTGCCGCGCCTGCTAACCCAAGACCTGCCAATCCAGCTAGCCAAGGAAGAGCATTAAAAGCTGCTGTCGCACCTACCCACCAAGGTGTAGCATATTCCTCTCCACCCAACGCTTGTCCCTGTACTTCACCCAGTTGTAACTCAGTGACATAATCGGTCACTTCACCAGTATTAGGAATGTAGTAATAATAGTTACCATCTTCAGCGATACCGATAAGCGCACTATCGATACCATCATAAAACCCTTCCATGATCAGTTCAGAACTTTCGCTATTTTCTTCAAAAGAAACGTGAAGGTCGTTATTTATCCGCTTAGTCACAATATGATGTGGAGCATAGCCCGTCGATTCGTCAAGAAGTTCATAGTTCACTTTGTCGACAGCTTTTATTATTGTAGGTTTGCCGTCCTGTGTAATAACTTTATGCTCAGAAATAGTTTGTACCGTGTCATTTACTTTGATAACTATAGTATTCATAACATCATCCTTAATTAACTCTAAGTCAATAAATATCAATATAAAATTAGGCGTTGGTTTAGTTAATTCGCTTAAACAAATATATAAATAGCGCTATGCATTTTTTTATTTATTACTCTTTATATCGATAAAATAGTCTTTATATTCCATATATCCACAAAAGTGGATTTATTGTACTTCTTTCAAGAAGTATCGTTAAATAAAGATTTTTATTCTTAATAAATATTTAAATAGGCTGTTTTTTTAGATTTTTATTTGAATGGTTGCAATCTGATGGCACTCGACTAATTTGATGATTTTGACGAGTGCTTTCTTTCATTAATAACAATGCTTCATCAGCGGGTACCTGCTGAATGATAGGACTACCTTCTTTTGATGAAGCAACTTGTAGATAAGTTGTCGTTTGGGGGCTAAGTTGATACTGTTTAGAGTAATTAGTGATTTTGCCAGTTTTTTCATCTAGCACTTTGACATTGATAAGCTGTAAGCCGTTACATACCCTAAGGTCTGAATAGTGTCCGTTTGTCAGACTCACTTGAAACGCACTATTAGGGCCCATGCCTATATTGATATTACGTGGGTTGATATTACCTAATGGATTACTATTGGCATTACGGAAGAATACAATTCTACTTTCCATTTCTTGTAAGGAATCATCAGGCATAACTTTGAACACTTCATGATTTTTTGCCCAATTAGTTTTGACCGCACTGTTAGATAGAGATGATTTCTGACTTTCTTTTATAGTTTGGCAGCCTGTTAAGCCCATCGTTATGAAAAATACTGTCGATAAAAATATAATTTTGTTTTCCATAACATTTTCTCCTTATGAATTAAAAGTTGAACACGTAAACAACTATCATTTAACCTTAAAGGTTAATGACGCTACGAAGAAATACGCTTCTTATTTTTCACATATAATTATTTATGAATATATACATTCATTTATATGTGACTACTGGTATCAAAAAAATCTCTTTACAAATTAAATAATATAAATAAAAACCTTATATATAAATATATAATAGAGAGAAAATAAAAACAACACACGAAAGCCAATTTTTAGCAATAAATGTTACTTTTCTTAAAGAATATTGTTTGATGTATGGCTATTGTTGAATTCAAATAACTTAGATAAAAGTAATCCAAGTGCAAGCGATACATTAGTACGGTTGGCAAAGATAACGATGTGGCAGATTTATATGGATTTAACTATTTATTCACCTTAGACAACCAGTTGCTATATCTTATTTAGTCGCTTGTATAAGTCATTGCCAGAGCCGATAACGCTGCTAGCGGTATAGTCAGTGAACGAAAGTTTTTGTGGAAGTGTGAATTGTAAGAGACTTATTACTATCTAATAACCTCTTTAATACAGGTTAACTCGCAAGCGGACAAAGCCATATCATATTGACTCGAAATGCAACAAATAATTAAGAAACCTCAGTGATACGGAAGCAACATTACAATCGATATAAGTAGTATTTGTCATGTTTCTATTGTCAGTAAAGTAAGACTTACGACTAAAATCCCCATTAAAAAGCCACTTAAAAATAAGTGGCTTTTTAATGGGGATTTTAGTCGGGTTGTTACGCGATTTGGAGCAATCAAAGTATATTGACATGAATACTGCTGACTAACAGCAATAAATAGATAAGTACAAACGACCGTACTGATTCAATCTATAGTCAATCCCCTATAACAGAGTGACAGCATTAACCTCACTTGAAGTATCACAGTTACATCTGTACTCAGTTGCCTTGTCTCTCTTTTAAACTGAATCGACTATATTATAAATAATAGCTTTATCGAAAAGTTTGGATAAAAAAAGCCACGATACATATATGTATCGTGGCTCTCTTTGAAAATTCTATACTATATGGTTATCGCTTTTTTACTGATAGCCTCTAACGCTCGCCTAATCCTTCTGAGAATGTCTTGGTAATAGGTTTCGTCAGATAAGACAGTACAGAACGCTCTTGCGCTTTGATATCAACCGAAGCCGTCATACCTGGTTTAATCACAATCTCATCACGACGACCCGCAAACTCGGCACCTGTGATTTTTATCTGTACTCGATAATAAGGCTCTTCCCCTTTAGGCGTCTGCTCCATTAGAGTATCGGGACTGATATAGATCACGTTACCGTTCATTGCACCAAAAATAGAATAGTCATAAGCGTCTAGCTTGACACTAGCAACCTGCTGCTCTTTAACATAAGCAATATCTGCCGGACTTACTTTCGCCTCAACGATAAGGTCACTACTGGTTGGTAGTATCTCCATAATAATCTCGCCGGGCTTCACGACGCCGCCAATGGTGGTAATAAGGATGTTATTGACCTTACCATCTGTGGGAGCAAATAGATTTTTCTCTTCTAGCACTTGTGAATGATCGCGCAACTGCTCAAGCTCCACATCTAACTCTTCTTGCGACTTAGTCATCTCTGACTGCGCCTCTTCAAAGTATTTATTCTGCTTGTTAGTTATTTGCGCTTGAATCTCAGCAACTTGCCGGCGCAACTTAATCACATCCGCTTGACTGACATCACCATAAGTTAACAACGGCTCATTCATACTCAGTTCTTGCTGGGCCAGTACCATCATCTTTTGTAGTGAGTTAACATCTTGATCGATCGCTTGGCGACGACGATTGTATAGCTGCGTTTGGTTTTCTATGTATTCACTATAATTTTTGATACCTTCTGGAAAGACCAGTGGTCGCTCAAATATTTCAGCTTCCAATCTTGCTATTTTCGCTTTTAATGCGGCTATTTTTGATCCTGAGTTGGCCACTGCTGCTTGCGCGCGCTCTTCTTCTAGTCTGACTAGCAGCTGCCCTTTCTTAACCTCTTCACCTTCTTTGACTAAGATATCAGTCAGCACGCCACCTTCAGCCGCTTGAATATCTTGCGTACGAGCGCTAGCAATGACCGTAGCAGAAGCTCTGGTTACTTGATCGATTTGAGCGAAGTATGCCCAGACAATCAGTACTACAATTCCGAGTAAAGCGCCCCAAATAATAATGCGCGTGCGCCCAACTTTCGGATCATGATTTTTATGCTGATAGTTATTCATGGTCTTTTCCTAGATTGTCGCTGTTATTGCCATTGCCGTTCGCTGACGTCTTTTTATTACTGATGACAGTCACTTTAGGGTTACTCACTTTAATGGAGGTTTTATTTGCTTTTTGCTGTGTATCGTTACCTTGTAATTTTTCTAACACTTGTGCTTTGGGGCCGTCCATAACGATTTGTTGATTGTCCATAATAATGATGCGATCAACCAACTGCAAAAGCGGCATTTTATGTGTAGCAACTATCAATGTCTGCCCGTCTCCAAACTCTTTTCTGAGAACATCAATACACTGCAACTCTTGGCGATTGTCCATCGATGCGGTTGGCTCATCCATGAGCAGTATAGAAGGCTTGGTTAAGAGTAGACGAGTAAAGGCAACCAATTGCTTTTGCCCTCCTGATAGTCCTTTACCGCCTTCACTAATCGGCAAATCTAAACCACTAGAATGACTGGCCACGAGTTTTATCAAACCCGTCTTGATAAGAGCATCACGCATGACATCATCGCTAGGCGCTGGCAGTCCAATCAATAGGTTGTCACGCAGAGTACCTTCAAAGAGCCTGTGGTCTTGCTGTAGATAGCCGAGCTGCTCACTCATTGACTCACGACTAATCTGCTGGATATCCAAACCATCTAGCAGTATGCGACCTTGTGTTGGCGCATATAAGCCCGACAGCACTTTAAGCAGCGTTGACTTACCAGAGCCGATTGGCCCCAGTACCGCAATTCGCTCGCCTGCAGTTATATTAAGCTTATTGATGGCCAATGCGGGTTGATCATTGTTCTGATAGTTAAAGGTGACTTTATCTAGAATAAAATTACCAGCAATTCGGCTAGGTGACAGTGGATGACTGACGCCATGATTGTCCTGCTGCAGTGAAAACAGCTGCTCAATATTAAGCTTAGCCGCTTTAGCATGTGAAGCTTGAACCAATAATCCTGGGATGCTCATGACTGGTGCTAAAATACGCCCACCCAAAATAGAACACGCTATTAGTCCACCCATCGTCATGTCACCAGACATCACCACAAATGAGCCAACAATAACAATACCGACATAACTGGTCTGCTGAATCATCTGCGATAAATAACTGAGGTTATCGTTAGCATGCTTCATATCTAAATCGTTTTTGGTCGTGATATTCATCACATCTAGCCAGCGCGATAGGAACTTCCAATTGCCTGCCCCTGCCTTAATAGTCTCAACACCTTCTACCGTCTCAACCAAAATACCTGTCTTACGATAAGAGGCTGATGCACCAATCGATGCGATACTGTCGATTTTTTTGCGGGCACTCAAACCCAATATAATAGCTATTATTGCCGCTATAATAGGCACCAAAGCTACTAACGGATTACCAATCACGACAATCAAAGACACAAAAATAATGGACATCGGAATATCAACGAGACCAAATAAAGTACTGGCCGTATAAAACCCGCGGACTTGCTCGTAGCCACGAAGCTGCGCTGCCATCGAGCCGACTGATCCTGGCATCTGATCAATACGTACATTTAATAAGCGTTGAAACACCTCACGTGACAAGTACTGATCAAGGTTGACCACCACTTTATCCATAATCTTTGAGCGTGCAAACTTCATAAACGTTTCGAATAAGATGACCAGTCCTACACCGCTTGCCAAGATAATTAGGGTGTACTCACTACGCGTCGGAATCACTCGGTCATAGACCTGCATGGAAAACAGCGATACAGCGAGCGCCAGCATATTAATCAAAAATGAGGCGACCACTGCTTCAACGATGATACCGCGATAGTTTTTTAGGTCTTTTTTGAGGAGCTGATCGAATGAGGATTGTTTGCGTTTGCTAGGCTCTTCCTCTAAACGAACTCGCAACGAATGCACAAAATCAGTTCCTGCATGTGCGGTAACATTATCAAACTGCTTAAAATCCCATTTTCCTTGCGGATTAAGCTGCTGAATGATGCCCCAACCTTGTGCGGGGTGCAGTGCTAATAACGGCAAAAATGCGGCATCTGGCTCAGGCAGTGATTGAGGCAATTGATCGATACCTAACTGCTCTAGCACATGAATAATATCTGCAAGCGTTGATATGCTTGTCTGCTGATAGATAACACCTTGCAATCTTACATTATCAATAGGATAGCCTTGCTCTGTTAGCAAGGTACGTAATGCGTCTGCCAATGATAATGCATGGGTATCTAGCGAGTCATTGGGCGTTGTTATCGATAGTTGTGTTGTAGCATCTGCCATCAGCTCACTATCCGATGTTTTGTCATTAGAAGCTGGAACCGGTGTGCTCATGATAAATATATCCCATGGATTAAACTGATAATAAATAATGAAACAATGCGTAAAACGAATGCGTAAAAACAATTGTCTATGATGGCTTATGAATATGAATAGGTGGCTTGCCAGCCGCTTATGGAATATCCGTTAGCAGTCCTGTATTACTACCGCTATTACTAGGATAATCATAGGCATCATAAGAATCGTCAATAGGATACGTCACCATGTCTTTATCTTTCATAATGATAGGCTGTATGACGGAGCTCTCTGTTCGCGGTGCTGTACTCTCTTGACTCTTTAGCCAGTTCTTAACAGGATCTAGAGGTCTATATAGCGATTGTGACTCACGGCTCTTGCCATACTGTTGCCAAGACATCAGACCGAAATCAACTTGTAGCTTATAGTAAGCGGCGATAATAGAGGTTTGAATCTCAACCAGCTGTGCTTGATATTGCGAATGCTCACGTACCGCATTGAGGACTTCTAGCCAAGATTTTCGACCCGCAATGAACTGACGACGATAAGAGCTGACAACAATCTGCGCGCCTGCAACGGCTGCAATCAATGAACGCTCTTGATCTTTTGCACTGGCGAATTGCTGATATTGCGTCTGTATGGTTTCGAGCACGAGACGCCTTGACGCCTCTTTTGACTGCTCTAAACTATTAACCCGAGAGGCTGATGCCCTTGCTAATGCTAAGCTAGAAAATCCTGCGCCAGGATTGTAGCTTAGCCCCACCGAAAACGCACCTTCACTATTGCTATCATCTTCATGATAATAGTCATACGCATATTGCGCATACAGTGTCGGATAGCTAGAGGCTTGCTGTGACTTGACTCCTTGTTTGGCCGCTTCGACTTGATACTGCTCTTTGACAACCGTAGGATTATAAAAGCTGGCTTGATCGAATGCCATTTTTTCAAAGGATTGCGAATAGCTTTTGGCACGACTAACGAGCTCAGTTAGATTCTGTGCAGGCAATTCTGTTGGCGATATTCTACGACCAGTAATTTGTTCTAGTCTGGCAATGGCAATACGCTGCTGCTCAACCGTACCTTGATAAGAGTTTTGCTCCTGTAAGATACGGTTAGCCACCAAATCCATATCGATACGGGCAGAGACGCCTTGACTCACACGGCGTTTCATCATTTCCTCAAACTCTGCCAACAACTGCAGATTGTCGTAATAGACCTGCTGTTGAGAGACAGCGGTCATATAGCTTTGCCATGCCTCAATCGTAGTCTTGGCAACTTCATTTTGTTTTTCGTAGACAGTCTCCGTTGCCGCCTTGTCGTCAAATATTGCTTGGTTAATATCGGCAGTCAGCTTGCCTCCAGTCCATAATGACTGGCGTATTTGTAACTGCGATATCTGGCCATCGTCGTTATCATAACCTGATGAAACGCTGGGCTCGGGCAACATATTGAGCTTCGCTGCGCGTATACTCTCTGTGGTTGCTTCTTGCTCTGCACGTGCTGAACCAACTAAAGGGTGGGTCTGAATGGCTTGGCTAATAAGCGTATTCATGTAACCATCAGATTCTGCTGCGAATGCTGTACTCGATAGCGACATTAGCAACAGACTGAATGCCACGCCATAGTACCTACGTATTGCCACAACTACCATATGGGGCAGCCCTCTTTTCAATGGGTCATAATAATAAACTTTCATTTAGTTTGGCTCAGTCCTACTTTAATAAAATAAAGAATTGCAATGCTTTACAAGCGGAAGTCTGTCATTATTTGCTAAGTACTATTGCTATCACTACGCTGTAGTTTATACCATGTCTATAGATAACTAAACCATCATATTAATTGAGCACGTGTCTATAGGGCATATAACTTTAAAAAAACCTGACGATAAAACTTTAGAAAAAATTAACTAATGTCCAATATTTAGTTTCAATGTAGGGATCAAAAACCATGACACAACGCTCGCCATCACCTACCCCGCCTACCAAACCGAAAGACAGATCCATGCTCGCCATTGTGCTAGCTGTCATGCTACATATCGTCATAGCTGTCATCATTTATTTTGCAGTTTTTGATGATAAATCATCAAAACCAACTGCTTCAACACCTGTAATTGAGCCTTCTGCCTTGCCATCAGTGGTAGAAACTGTTGAAAAACCACCTTTATCATTAACTGAAGAGGAAGCCGCCACACAAACGGTTCCGGGATCAAATCAAGTTTCATCTAATAACGCTAAGACTGCGGCGGTTGCTAATAGTAATGTTGCTACTAAAAAAACGGCTCCTATAAAATCGACACCATCATTAGCTGAAGACAATGCACCAAGAACCAATAGCAACGCTAGAACAGAGCCAGCATTCACTGGCGACAACCAAACTCGCCCAAAATCCACCATAGACAATCAAGACAGTACACCTGAATACACGCTCAAAAAAACCAAGGAGTACGAATCGTTAGATACAGAGATCGATAAAGACAGCGAACAACTGGCCAAGCTCATTGATGAGGTCAAAAAACGCAATCAACAACAGATTGAGCAACAGCAAAAAAACATATCAAGCGTGAAACCAGCGCCTAGATCACCTGAACAACAAACGCAACCAACCACGGATACTACCTCACCACCGTCCAATGGTGACTATCCTATTACGCCTATCAAACCGCTGAATGCTAAATGATGATATAGCTAGGAGTTATTCATTATTTACCAATAATCAGCGCCATGCATAGATATCAAATACCACCCAATAAAAAAGCCATAATTAATTATGGCTTTTTTACAGTTATTTAATGAGTAGATATAAAAACAATGCTTTATTCATTAACATCATTATATGACCGTCGTCGTGATGGATGTCTGAATTAGTAAGTCATGAGTACCATCGGTATCAGAAAAGCTATAAACATTATAGTTCACGCCACTTTGAGTCGTCGTGCCACTACTACTCCAATCACTGCCTGTCAATGTGACACTATCAGCAGAATCACCCTTAATAATCAAATCTTTATCAGTCATTACGGTATCATTAATGATATCAAGCACATCACTGGTCGATAAATTGGTCAGTGATTGTGCACCATTACCAAACATGTTAATGGTTTCGATGCTCTCAAACACTGATGAGTCAAAGCTACCAAAGTCGATGCTCGTACCTGCCACATTGATCAGTAATATATCACTATCATCGCCACCATCTATGACTGTGTCAGCAGCATCAAAGACTATAGTATCGCTGCCAGCACCACCATTAATCGTATCACTACCAGTACCACCGTCAATCGTGTCGCTTCCGGCGCCACCATCAATCGTATCGTTGTCGGCGCCACCATTGATGGTGTCATTACCTTCACCACCATCAATAATATCATTGCCAGCACCGCCGCTGAGGATATCGTTACCTAGACCGCCACTGATGGTGTCATTGCCTTCACCACCATTAATCGTGTCGTTACCGGCGTTACCCGTCAAGGTATCATCTCCGGCATCGCCATTTAGGGTATCTTTACCGCTACCACCGATAAAGGTGTCATTGCCAGCACCACCAGAATATTTGAGCGCTGCCGTTTGATTGACTGAAATCAAGACATCATCTTCTGTAGTACCACTGAAAGTTAACGTTGGAGCAATGTTAACAGAAAGATCTGCTGCTGCTGTTGTCAGGTCATCGCCATTAGCTGATTCAACTGTTTGTAGACTGATCTCTAATGTACCTGTATATGGCACGGCTCCTTTTACAAGCAATTCATTAAGCTGATCTGGTGTGACGCCTATAATGGTATAAGTGCCAATGCCAGTAACCTCATCAAAATCATACGTAACGTTGCTTATAGCAGTGCCACTTTTGGTTTTCACATCGAGCACATTACCATACAGGTTCGTACCCGTCAGTATCACATTGACTGTTTCACTGCCATCAATATCGACCATAGCCGCATTTAAGTTAAGCGCTGTCCACTTACCTTGAGAGCCAATCACAGCAGTAGGGTTGAAATCAATATCATCAGCAACTGGCGTCACATCGAGCGTCACCTCAAGCGGAGCACTCACTACACCGCTATCACTAATCACACTCATCTCGATACCCGTGATGACACCGCTTTCGTTTTCTGGCGCTGCAATAAAGATATTATCCGTGCCAGCTAGCAGTTTGCTCGCATCGATTGACCATGAGTTATTGTCAGCGTTAGTTGCTGACACACCGTTATTACTGGCCAAGACTAGATCTCCTGACAAATTGACATAATACACCAAGTAGCCATTAGGTACGTTATCTAGGCTGATAGCAGCGGCGATATCCTCCACAGTACCTCCACTGCCATCGTTGTCACCTTGAGTATCACTTAAACCAATCTCATAAGGTATGGCTATTAAGGTATCTTCATCACCTGTAGCAGTCACTGTTAATGGGTCATTGTCTCCATCATTATTACCGACCCCAGTGATACTAATCGCATCTGGCTGCGCCGTAACGGTGACGTCATAGCTGTGCTGATATGTGACGATAGCACCATCAGCCGTTCCAGACACATTGGTCACTTCTTTGTGATTCGCATTTACAGTGATGGTGGCACTACCATCAGCATTCGCAGCAGGGGTATATTGAACAGTGACGCTATCAGGAGGATTAACTAAGTCTCCTGCGCCATTGTTTAGATCGATGACATAATCACCGTTAATATCTGGTGTCACCGTTATACCATTATACGTTAATACGCCAGCAGTGCCTGATCCTGTCGTTAATCCTGTTTCATCGACCTGAATATACAACTTACCATCAACTAGTGACACATAGTCACCGTCTGCACTGTTGGTGAGATCAATGACAATATCCACTGTTGTATCTTCATCAGTTGAAACGACTGAAGTCTGGTCATCGTTATCAAAGGCATCAGTGACGGGGCTGATTTCAATTTTAACATTCTCAATTTTATTGTCGTCTAAGCCTTCATCATTCAAAGCTGTAAACTCAACATTGAAAACAAGCTCTTGACCGTCTTCATTAGTGCTAAAGTCAGCAGGCGGTGTCAGTGTTACTGCTGCTAGTGCCTCGTTAGGCGTTAAGCCAGCGCTCGCCTCCACACTGATAATCCATTGGCCTGCAATTTTCTGCACCTGCACGTCTGGATTGCTACTGGTCAATACCGTGTCATCTGGTAAGTCAGTCAATGTGAAGCTATAAGCACTTACTGCACTTGTGGGGTCGGAGTTTAACGTCGCATTGATCAAAGTAGACAGTACAATAGGCGTATCTTCTGACTGAGGTGCCGAGGTGGCTTCAAGCGTATTGATCAAATCTGGATCGACAGGGTCTCCTCCAGTACCGATTCTGTCTAGCGTAATTGAGAAAGTCTCTGAAACTTTTACTTCATTACCGTCAATACCATCTCCGTTAATATCTTGAGTGACCCCAACGACCGTAATATCAAAAGTACCTTCAGGTATATTAACTATGTTGGTATCTCTGATGAATACCAACTCATACTCTGGTGCTGGTGCTAAAGCTGTTATTGCAGTATCTGGCACATCCACATACCAAGTACTACCTGCCAATATACCCCCCACTACCAAAATACCATCCGGCACATTGCTGATTTCTAGACGAGTAAAGCTTTCTGAGTCATCTTGATCAGGCGAGGTCAATGAAACCGTGACTGAAGCTGTGTCATTTGAGCCACTATTATCAATAGTATTATTAGGAGTCGCATCTTCTGTCAATGTTATGGTCGGCTGGTCAGTGACGGCTTGGAAAGTAACATTTACCTGGTTGCCAGTAATGACTGCTGACGTGGTGGTGACAGTTGAACCATCTGTTAACGTGGCCGTGTCGGTATACGTGTAACCAAAAGGTATGTTGACATTGGTATCACTATGACGCTTGTCATCATCATACATAATCTCAATGAGCTGATCTGGCGTATAGATATACGTCTCATCTGCCACTAGTACTACTTCCGTACCATCCACACGTAATGCCACATCTCTGCTGATTAGATCATTAGCATTTAAAATAATGGTTTCTAATGCCTCGTAACCAGTCGCAATATTTGCCAGTGCTGTCGTATCTGTACTGCTGTAAACAGAAAGGAAGTTGACAGTCGTCCAAACATCTTCGGTCGCTAGCACTTGTGGGTTGGCCACTACACTGTCAGTCGCATCTGGTGTTATTAGCACCGATACACTTTGAGTATTATGCGTGGCACTATTACCAGAGACGGTTTCAGTGGTTGTACCAGTGATAGTAAAATCGACTTCACCAGCGAAGTTGCTAGGCGTTACCAGTTCTGCTGTACCAGTTGTAAGTGCATCTAAAGATACAGACCAACTGCGTGTGAGGCCACTACCACCTAAGAATACGGCACCTGTAATATCAAACCCTGTTGGCAAACCGGTCACTTTATAAGTGACTTGTTCGGCAGTGGGTACACTGCTATCGTAAGCAGCGATATTGTCCGAATCAGAGAAGAACTCTGATAACGCGATATTACCAGCATCTTCAGCACCTACGTAGGTGTAATCCTTAATGGTTGCTTGACCATCAGTGGCTGTCACTGTAGCGGTTTCAGTGGCTAGCGTATCATTTAATATAAGATCTGCCTTGCCTATAACGGTAACAGGCAAATTAAGTATGGCGCTAGATGCACTAATATCGCCATCACTCTCTTCACTCACTGCAGATACTTTCAAATTGACCGTACCACTGTAGTTTTCAGCAGGAACAAAATAAAGGCTGGTCACGTCATTGGTATAATCTGATATTGTCACCGTACCACTACTGGTATCTAATTCAGTAATGGTGCCATTGTCATCGACATACAGCTTCGCGCCTACTGGAATATTTGCAATGGTCACGTTATAAACTTCAGAGCCATCATCATCACGCGAGCTTGGGCGAATTTGCAGCGCAATACCATTCGTTGGATTAACGACAGCAGTCGATGACCCGTCACGCATATTGCCGCCAGCGAGTGCTTGATCTTCATTACCGTAAGCTGGGTCAACGCCTAGTGATACACTATCAGCCACACCTACCACTTTAAAGGTCAGGTAGCTCTCACCACTGATGGCCTCGACCTCAGCGCCTGTATCTTCATCATAATCTATGGTTTTGGCTTCTACTTTGACCGCTGTTTCGGTATCAGCGGCAAGGTTGAAGTCGCTATAGTCTTCTGGCGAGGTGACTGTCACACTATTCAGATAGGCAACTGGAATATCAACACCAGTGCCACTATCGGTAAGTGTAATAGTGTTCGTACCATCACTATAAGTAAAGACCGCGCCTTCAACTGCTTCAAAGCCACTAGCACCGCTAGTATTTTTATAACCAAACGTTAGGTGGGCATAAGTCTGCTCAGAATCATTTGCAGCGGTAGTATAACTTTCTTGTCCAAAGTCAACGGTGTCATCTTGGTTGGTCCAGCCAGTGAGCAATGTAAATGCATTATCAACACCAAGGCTAAAGGCGATTTCTTCTTGTGCAACATTCGTGTATGCATGGTCTGGATTGATGGTTAGATCGTCTATGCCATCAACATCAATATCCTCACCAACTTTTTCAGCCACTGGTGTAATCGTAACCGTTTGGGTTAACGTTGTTGTTGTACTTAGAGAGACAGCACCTAAACCTCCGTCATCATCCAAGTCTAAACTTGTCACCTCAAAAGCAATGTCAGTATCTGTTGAAGATTGCGCAAGTGGCGTGAGTGACAAACCACTTAAGTTAGAGGTGTCTGTGATGACGATAGGGGTACCGCCACTCGCACCTACTGTCTCAGTGGTACCATCGTTATAAGTCCAACCTTCTGGCAAGGTAAACCGAATCGCAGTGATGACTTCTTCAGTAATACTGTTCGACTGATTATCCAACACTTGGAAGTTGAATTGGTCAAGCGTGATGGCCGTATCTTCAGTAGTTTCCACATCGTTCGCGGTCACTTGACCCGCAACAGGTGTTACCGTCATATCAACCGTCACCGTACTGATTAGCTCAACCGTTTTGTTTGCTGGGGTCGAATCAGCATCGTGGTCTTGGGTGTATAACGATACAGTAATATTGTCCATATCAAGTGAATTATAGATGGCTGACTTAATACTGATCTTCGGCTCTGAGCCGCTACTCACGGCCAATGTGGTAGAGGTAGGTGTCGCAGAATCCACACCAATCAATACCTGACCATTGCTATCAACAGTATACTCGGTCGCCGTACTACTACCAGCAGGTGTGAATGAAACAACAGCATCTGGCTGTAAGCCGCTAATCACAAATCCATAGGTCTCTTGGCTACTACCACTGCCGACTAAATCACCAAATGCGGTAGTGATTGGTAGGTCAATATACTCTCCTTCTTCAGCACTAACAGTATAAGTACTACCAGCCACAACCCCGGTATCACCTACCACTGTCGTATAACCAAAGGTACTGACATCATCGCCAGTGCCATTATTGTTACTGCTATCTGTTACTGCTTGTACATTAACACTGATGGTTGTATTAGCAGTAACCCCTGCTACCCCTGAGACGATAGCACCCGTACTATCGACCTCATACTCAGTAACAGACATTCTAAACGAGATATTAGTGGCACTATCTGTAGGTGGGGTTAGCGTCATCGCTTCAAACTCAGCAGTAGTCATCGTAATGGTTGGTGTACCAACACTGCTAATGACATTAGCATCACTAAGTAAAATAGTGATATTACCACCTGATGCAGTAATGCTACTGCTGCCATAGTTCAAAGTAACACCAGTAGGAACGCTCCTCAAGGTGATCAATCCAATACGCTCTGAGCTATCATCTGTATTACTGGTAAGATCAACGCTGTCTGAAATAATTGGTGCTGTTAACCCTAGAGCCACAGTCGTGTCTTCATTAGTCGTTACTGAAACACTAGACAGCGTAGGCCTATCTGAAACTGGAGTAACGGTAATATCAAGCGTCTCAGAATCTGCAGATCGACTGGCATCACCTATTGATAAACCATTCGATACGTTAGCGGTAATGGTTGGCACAGTACCACTATAATTTGCCGTTGGTACAAAGGTATAGCTACCATCACTATTGACTGTGAGTTGACCTATTGTGTTTCCATCTATTGTAACGGCCGTTGCAGCATTAGCTCCTGCTGTGACTGAAACTGTTGTACCATTAACCTCATAACTCTCTACGGTCAGCGTTTCTCCGAGGTCAACATCATCGGTATCGTTATCAAAGATATTACCTGTTAATGTGACATCTTCATTAACTGTTTGAGTATCGTTAACGAGTGCAATACCATCATCAGTACCAATAATAGTCACTTCAATGTAGCGAATCTCACTGGTACTGATTTCGTTACCATCAGCATCCGTAGTAACACCTTCATTATCATTAACTTGTACGGCATAACGAATAGTGATGGTTTCTCCTTCAGGAAGGAAGTCAAGAACCGTTGCAGCAGCATTAATGCTCCAACTGCCTTCTTCAAAGCTACCTGCATTATTTTCTGCGGTAAAGATGCTTGATAAAGCCGCTTTTTGAGCATCGCTTAATGGAGTAGTATCAGTAAAGGTCAAGTTATTTGGGTCATAGACATAAATGTTTTCTGCAGCCAGTTCACTAATCGTCGGCTCATCACTGTCATCAGTATCCGTAAAGCTGATGGTACCAGTTCGAGTAATAGCCGTCGTGTCCGTAGTCTGCTCTATTATTACTGCCGCAGTTTCGATAATATTATTACCATTAGCCACGTTAGTAATGACAGGTCTGTCATTAGTACCGTTGATCGTAATGGTGAGCGTTGTCATACTACTATCGCCATCAGCATCTGTGATGGTGTAGTTGAACGTTTCGGTTAAGCTTTCATCTACAGCAAGATACTGTGCTGCATCGTTATCGAGATCATAACTATAACTACCATCAGCATTAAGCGAAAGCACACCATAGTCGCCTTGTGTATTGCCACCTACTGTACCCGCCACCGTGGTAGATGTGACTGACTCTATCGCCGTAACAAGTGTTGCGTCTGCCCCTAAACTGTCGGCGACATCTGTTGCAGCGGCACCAGTAGCCGTGAGCACGTTACCTGTTACTTTGTCTGTTTCTTCAGTAAGGCTATTAGTATCTGGATTGGCAGTAGGCGCGGTATCAATGATTCGAATATCTAGCGTGTCAGATGAAGTTCCACCTGCACTGTTGGTAAGATTGACGGTAAATTGGTCTAATACATTGTCACCAGCAGTATTATGCGTTTCGGCACTGCCATCTTCAGTATATGCATAAGTGAGCACGCCTGTGGCCGAGTTGTAACCAGTAACAACCAGTTGTCCTTCACTACCATTAATAATGACAGGGTTAGCAGTAGTCGCTGTGGTCACATCCGTGTTATTTATAGTTAAAGCCGTAACACTTTGCGGGTTAGTGATGTTGATAGCGCCAGTCACAGTGTTACCTGTGCCTTCAACCACGCTGTTATCTTGTGGGGTTGTGGCTGCGTCAGTATCTTCAATAGTGATAGTTGGCGCTATATCATTGTCGGTAATGGCGGTCGTAACACTGGCTTGCGTGCTATCAATACTGGCATTAAGTGATGGATTAGATAAAGCGATTGTATAATTCTCAGAATTTTCAAACAGGGTGTCATCAGTAATAGCAACCGTTACCGTTTTGGTTACCTCCCCTGGTGCAAAAGTCAACGTACCTGAGTTTGCACTATAATCAGCCCCAGCAGTGGCTGTACCATTACTAGTGGCATAATCAACCGTCACAGCCGTTGATGACGGGTTAGTTAAGCTAACGGTATAAGTGACCGTACCAGCATCTTCATTTACTAAAGTAGCACCAACAATTGAAATAACAGGCGCATCATCGTTATCAATGATGGTACCAGTTGCTGTGCTTGGTGTGAATTGGTCGGTTGCGCTTGCTGTCAGTGTAATGGTTTCATCTGGCTCATCAATATTGTCATTCGTCGTCGGGACACGCACGATGATACCATCCGTGCTATTAGCGGGAACATCCACACTAAAGGTACCATCTATAGCAACAGTAACCGTGCTAAAGGTGTTGCCACCATCTAAGCTTACTTCGACAGGCGTGCCAGTATCTGTATCCAGTAACGCTGTACCATTCGCTAACGTCAGCGCTACTGTTGTATCAGACTCAGATACATTGCTTAAATCAACGGTGAAATCAAGCGCACTACCCTCAGTCACACTGTCTCCAGTAACGATCGCCGTAGGCTTATCACCTTCTTGAGGCGTACCATCTGCCGCGTCTTCATCTAAGATAGTGCCTGTTGCAACGGTACTATCAATCTCTGCATTATCAGCACTAATGACCACAAAACTGAGCTGCTCACTGCTTTCATAAATGTCATCATTATTGGTGGTAACAGTGATGATAGGTGCAGCTGTACTGCCTGAAGGTACTTTGACGTCAAGCACTGTAGTGCCATCAAGTACCGCTTGAATGGCGGTGCTGCCAGTAATGGTCACTGCGTTACCAGAGGAATTGGTATAAGTAATCGAAGCAATATCGGATGCTTCTATATCACTGCTAGGATCAACAGAAACTTGCACTATGGTGTCAAAGTTACTTTCATTATCTTGCTCAACCGTGTAGCTCAGGACATTGTCTACTCCTTCAATCGCCTGTGCATCAGTGGCGGTAATGCTGACGGTCGGTTTGTCGCCCTCGTTGACGGTGCCGTCTGCCGCATCTTCATCGAAGATGGTGGCGCTGTCGGTGGCGGTGCCAATGCTGGCGTTGATCGGATTGCTGATGCTCATGCTCAGGGCTTCTGAGACCTCATAGATGGCATCGTCAGTTGGGGTGATGGTGAACGTTGGCAGAACGCTGCTACCCGCTGGAATGGTCACGCTAACCCCAGCTATGGCGTCCGCCACGCTGATGGTTTGCGTGCCATTGGCATCCGTAAAGGTGATGCTGTCAATGTCGCTGGCATCCATGTCGCCAAGCGCTAGGCTTGCGGTGACGGTGCTGTCTTTGTCCGTCGCGCCCGTTTGGCTGATGGCGAAGACGATGCTGTCGCCTGCGCCTTCGGTGGCGCTATCACTCGTTGCGGCAATGCTCACCACAGGTATGGCGTCGCCGGCATCGATGATGGTGCCAGTGCCACTATCCGCC
>NZ_JADYWL010000012.1 GCF_015864825.1 Psychrobacter sp. NZS113 | reverse complement strand
CGGCTTATCCTATTTAGCGAGCTGACTATCATATCATGTTTTAATAGTCTGTCAACTTCTTTTTTTATCTCGTTTCAATAAGTTAACTTGTTAATTTACTGTGATTGCTCACTGTTTTATTAACTACTTTGCCTTAATGAGGTGCGTATTATAGACGCTTAATTCGCTAAGTCAAGAAGTTATTTTTATTAGTTTAAAACTAATTTATTTAAAATATTCACTGAGTGATTGCTCACTTCCTAAATACTCTTCCCTTCTGACTGGGTGGCATTATACTCGGTTTGATGGCGCGGTCAAGCACTCTTATAAACTATTATATAGTTTATAAGAGACCCCTAGGAATACTGGCTACTTATCAAGGGGTTAGCGGTTTGGTAGATTATTTAATTTTTGGATTTTCATTCTATAAATGAATTTCACACGTACACAACGCACCTCTATATAGGCATTGCACATCTAAAGTACATTAGTGTGTAAACATCATAGTATGGATAACTCATATATAGGTGACTCGCCTAAATAGTTATTCGGCTATATATGTATGTCAGGAAACTAAACCTACTTAATGAAACTTGCATCATCTAGCTGCTTCCGACATTACCTAAGGATATAACTTATATAGGTGAGTACATTTATCTCGGCACATTTTGTCTACCACTAATCATGCCTACTTTAAGTCACCTTAACTTTGCTCATCATTAGAGTCATTGGATTTTAAAGTTGCCAACCGTTACCCATTGTACAAAAACTAAAAAGACAACCTAATGGCTGTCTTTTTAGTTCTGCATGTTGTTTCAAGTTTCGTCACTGCTAATGAGATAACACGACCAGTTTTATTAAATTTAAGTGCAGTCTCTGAGGTGAGCAACTCCTCACCACAGAGACTAACTTTCTAATTATAAAGATGGTTGTGCAGTTTCTTCTTCAACTTCAACATTACCATCAATTTCGGAATCAGCTTGAGCCATATCGTCCATACCTTCATCGTCAGCTTGGGACATATTATTAAATTCTTCAGTTTCAGCTTGAAGTCCATTATCCATACTTCCAGCTTCGGTTTGCATAGTAGTATCTGCAGTCGCAGTTTGTACCATTGGTTGTTCAACAGCCATTGCTAGACTTGGAATAGTAAGCGCAGCGCCAGCAAGTAATGATAAAGATAAAGTAAGTTTTTTCATTGATTAATTCCTTGATTTACAGATTTAATGCATCAGTTAAAAATAAGCCTAAACGGTATGTCATGCAGCTTGAATCCATTTAACAAATAGCACTGTCATAAATAAAATTACGATAATTATTTAAGCGATTATCATGTTCAATTTGGGATCAGAACATTATGATCCAATCTTTATCAGTCATAATTTCCGAACACAAGACTACCAATTAATAACTTTGGCTTTCAGTAGTACAAAAATTACCAATCTAACGTTCTTATTTTTTTCTTGTGACATTGTGCAATTGCTATAGCATCTTTGTTATATCAGCATATCAAGTTCTACTTTCGATAATTTCTGCTCTCAACCCCCATAACTAAACAACATCCATTCAATTAATTATTAAATTTTACTTAACAATTCATACTTACTATTTTTTTATAATCTTTTAATTTTATTTATCCATTTATCGACACTCCATGTATTTTCTTGAGTGTTGAATATTTATTAAGCTATGCCGTCAATTTTTGATGTTGCAAGAGTAAAAGTATGTCGGCAACAGTCCGATAACAAAACTTAGTCATCATATTTTCGAAGTAATGCGGATTTTTTTAAGAACATGACATTTACTAAGGGAAATTTTTTTAGATATTACTATCATAGATTTCAAAAGTACGTCATAACTCATCGTATTTTCGAATATTAATATGATTGATTTACAGCTTCCACTTGAATATCTAACTTTACCTTTTTTGCCATGCCTAACACTATATATTTACTAATACCCCACTTCGTTCTATCGATAGTTGTCGTAAAGTCTCCACCGCACACCGATTTTTTTAATATCGGATTTAAATAGCAGTTGAACTTGGTAGCAGTGAGCGTAACGGGGTTGGTCTGCCCATGTAGCGTCAATAGGCCATCAACTTTCATAGTGTCATCATTAGATAAAAAGCGTCATTTGGTAGAGTTGAAACGAGCCACTGGAGATTTTTCGATATCAAGGAAATCTACGCTTTTAAGCGTGCCATCAAAAGCTTTACTGCCTGTATTTAAGGTATTTAGAGGAATTGAGAGAGCGATATTGCTCTTTTTAGCCGTTGGTTCATAATCAAGCTGACCGCTCAAATTATAGAGGACATCGGTGTTCGTTGAAGTATTGAGAGGTTTAATGGCGAAATGTATGTTGGTATGGATAGAGTCGATATCATAGGTGGTCGCATAACTACTGACGATGCCTACTGCACTTAGACATAAACCCAATAAAAATTTGCGATAGAATAATAGTACCTTTGAGAGAAAAGCATGACTCATGATGACATTCCTTTGTGCAGTAAATGACATACATCCTTTGTGATCATCATACGAGCTCATATACTAATAAAAAACAATACCTAATCGATAGATATTGTCTTTTCCGTCTTAGCGATTCGATTTATGACAAAAAATCAAAGCACCAAATTAAACTTTGCTATCTATAGTTGATTTATCTTTGCCACTTGGTGTCAGCCATTTAGCGAACCAACCTGACACATCATCCATTAAGGTATAAACTACTGGAATGACCACTAGACTAAGTAACGTCGAGGTCACCAAACCACCCAGTACTGCTGCTGCCATCGGGCGACGGAATGTAGGATCCGCATCACCCCAACCAAACACCAATGGCAACATGCCAGCGCCCATCGCAATCGTCGTCATAATAATCGGACGGGCACGCTTACGACAGGCATCAATCATCGCATCAAACCTTGTTAATCCACGGTTTTGGGCGATGATAGCGTAATCCACTAACAAGATAGAGTTCTTGGTTGCGATACCCATCAACATAATAAAACCAATCATCGAAGGCATCGACAAGCTGCTATTAGTAATCACTAAACCGATAAAAGCACCACCGATTGATAGAGGTAATGCCACTAAAATCGTAAAAGGCTGTAGCACTTTGCCAAACAGAAGAATCAATACGCCTAAGATACAGATGATACCGACTGACATGGCGATGATAAAACCACTAAACAGCTCAGCCATATTTTCGGCTTGTCCTTGATCAATGATAGTAATTGATGCAGGCAAATTTTGCATTGTCGGGGTATTTTTGACTGCTTTTACCAGCTCGCCAAGCTCGCTATCTGCAGGCTGTACCGTAATACTGATCGCACGCTCACGATCAAGACGTTTTATCTGAGCAGGCCCTGTGCCGAAATCCAAACTGGCCACTTCACTGATACGCACGCCTTGCCCTGTTGAACTACTGCTAGATACGTATAACCCTTCCAACTGATTGACGTTTTGTTTTGCGATATCAGGCAAACGCACAACAATAGGAACCTGCCGTGTATCTAAATTGAGCTTAGACAAACTTTGCTCATAATCCCCGACCGTCGCGATACGTAAGGTAGTCGCGATATCTTGTGTGGTCACACCTTTGTCTGCCATCGCTAGTCTGTCAGGCGTCACGGTTAACTCCTGACGCGGTAGACTGCGGTCGCTAGTGACTGATCCCGCACCTGGCAATGCACGAATATCGGACATAATCTGCTGCGCGGTCTCTTCAAGTACTTGAGGGTTGCTACTGGTCAGCGAAAAGTTATATCCCGTCTCACCACCACTCGATAGCCCAACCGTAAAACGAGCACTTGGCACCTCTGACAGTATCGCGCTAATCTTGCGCTCAACCTGTTGTTTCGAATCTCGCTCGGCACGCGGAGCCAATACGATATCCAGACTGCCTATATTTTCTGCTTTACCACTACCGGAATCCGAGTCCATCGACTCTTGTGCCTCACCAACAGACGTAAATATATTAGTGACTTCTGGTAATGCCAAAATACGAGCGCTCGCTAATGCTGCAACCCGTTCTGTATCTGCTAGTGCCACATCAGGTGTTAGCTCAATGGCTACTCGTGTCTGATCAATGTCATTGTCAGGGATAAAAGCGGTCGGTAATAACTTGACCAATCCTAACGAAGCCACGAATAATACCAGCGTCACGCCCATCGTTATCCAGCGATGATGCAAGGTCCATGTGACTGATTTTAGATACCACGTCATCAGTTTGCTTTGCTTTTCGACATGATGCTTTTCTGGCCTGAGTATGTACGCTGCCATCATAGGTGTAATCAGACGCGCGACCAGTAGAGAGGCAAAGATAGCCAAAGCAGCCGTCCAACCAAACTGCCGGAAAAACTGACCCACGACACCGCCCATAAATGCCGTCGGCAAAAATACAGCGATTAAGGTAAAGGTTGTTGCCACTACCGCAAGCCCAATCTCATCAGCCGCTTCCATTGCTGCCTCATAAGGCGTCTTTCCCATCCTGAGATGGCGAATAATGTTTTCGACCTCGACGATAGCATCATCGACCAAGACACCGATAACTAGGGACAAGGCCAATAAGGAGATAATATTTAAGCTAAAATCAAACAGATACATTGCTAAGAAAGTAGGAATAACTGATAGTGGTAACGCAACTGCGGCAACGATGGTCGCGCGGACGTTGCGTAAGAATAGAAACACCACGATTACGGCTAATATGCCGCCTTCGATTAGCATCTTTATAGAAGCACTATAATCTTCTGCTACTGGCGTTGCGGTGTCATAAACCTTATCAATCTTAATTTGGCTCATCTCTGCGGTAAGCTTTGCAAGCTCTGTATCGACCAACTCCATGACCTCAACCTCACTAGCACCTCGCGAACGAGTAATATTAAATGCTACAACGGTCTGCTCATTCAGCTTGGCAAGAGAGCTTGGGTCAGCAGCACCATCAGTCACTTGTGCCATACGCCCCAGCGCTTGCGTACCACCAGTCGGCACTGCTATTTGCAAGTCATTAAGCTCACGTGCCCGCTCAACGGCACCCAATACACGAATCGTTTGGGTCGCATTACCTACCTCAGCTTCACCGCCCGCACTGTCTTGCTGGATACCACTCAACTGCTGCGACAACTGTGCAATCGAGAACTGCAAACCACTCAGAGCGATAGGATCGGCAGCGACTGTGATTTCACGTTCAAGACCACCTATCCGACCGACCGTGCTGACCCCAGGAATATCTGATAAGCGCTTGGTGATTGTGTCATCAATGAACCAAGACAAATCCTCAACGCTCATATTATCGGCAGCGACTGAATAAGTCACAATCGGAAAGCCTGCTGTCGATACTTTGGTAATGATAGGATCGTTGGCTGCTGCAGGAAGGTCTCCGCTCACTTCTCCAACGGCTGAACGCACATCGTCGACGGCTTCTTGGATATCTTTTTCTAATACAAACTCTGTCGCCACCGTAGCAACACCTGTCTGTAACGTCGTACGAATGCGCTTCACACCTTCTATACTCGTGATTCTGTTTTCAATCTTTTTTGCAATATCGTTTTCGATTTGAGAAGGGGCTGCACCAGGGAGGGTGACGGTCACAACGACTGCGGGTAAGTCAATATCTGGAAACTGCTGCACTTTCATTTGCATAAAGCCGTAAATGCCGCCTAACGTCAGGAGCACAAACAGCAAAATAGCAACCAGCGGATTTCTGATCGAATAAGCTGAGACATTTAAACTCATGAGCGTGCCTGCTTATCTGTGCCAGTCGTGGTTTTATCGGCAGCCGTGTCAGCTTGGTTGCCTGTTTGAATTGCACCATCCACGACAAGCACCAAATCACCATCATTTAAAAAGCTTCCGCCTTGCTTCACAATCTGACTATTGGCGGGCAATGGCTCTGTAATCTCTACACTATCGCCAAGTCGCTTGCCCAACGCTACTCGTTGTTGCTTGATACGACCTGTATTTTTGCCATCTTGAGTCTTCATGTTAGTGACTAGCATGACATAGTCATAACCATCGTTGCTCACGATAGCGCTATTTGGTACTGTCTGCGTACTGGTACTGCCTAATAGAAACTCACCCGTCTGATACATACCTGAGCGTACTTGTGCATTAACGGCCAAACTGGCATAAATAGTAATCTGACGGTTATTATCTGCCGTTGGTGCAATACGGCTCACCTGCCCCATTACAGAGTCACCACCCGGTAAGCTCACACGTACTGGCGTACCAACATTGACTTCACCAATAAGTTTGGGATCGATATCCGCGCGCCACTCTAAAATACCGCCTTTAATAATAGTAAATAAAGGCTCGCCACCGGCTACCATACCTACTTCAACCATTTTTCCGCTGATGATACCGCTTACTGGCGCGACCACTCGAGCATTATCCACACTCAAGCGCTGAGTGCTTAGTCGAGCTTTTGATGCTTGCAAAGACGCTCTGGCTTGAAGCTCAGAGGTACGATAGCGATCGGCTTCTTGTTTACTGATAGCATCAATATCAAGCAATGGCAATACGCGCGCGGCGTCAGCACTAGCATTAGCCAGCGTCGCTTCTGCCTCTGCGACATCCGCTTCTGCTTGTAACACTTGCTGCTCCATCGCATCGGTATCAAATATAGCCAATACCTGACCTGCTTTGACGCGATCGCCTTCTTCGACCAAAATACGCTCGATAGCCACGCCGTTCACTTTTGCACTGACATTCGCCGTATCTTTAGCATTAATAGTTCCATCAGCACTTAACGTGTTGCCGATATCATCTTGGCTTGGTGCGATTGTTTCTACTGACAATACTGCCTGCTCTGTACTGCCGTCGCTAGTACCATCACTAGGCGCACTGCTAGCATCTGTAGAACCAGCTGCCTCTACTTCACCATTACCCCAATATTTTCCAAGCAGGACACCAATAATCAGCACCGCCACTAAAGCAGGTAACAGCCATAATGGTAACTTTGAAGAGGATTTACCCACCAATGACTCAGACTGACGATACGGTGGTAGCTCAGCTCGTTGAGAGGGCTCAATATCAGAGGTTTGCTCGCTAGTCGGCGATTGCTTATTATCAGGGTGTTTAAAATCACTCATAGTTGGTCTCTATAAATAAGCACGGTACTAACGCCGTAAAAAGCATAAGGGAAACAAGATGATACAGCCCCATCTTATTAATAAGGGTTTTTAACATTGTAGACTAACTCGTCGGCGGGTCAATTATGTTACATACCTGAGTGGTCAGTTCTTGTTCATTCTTAGGATATAGTAAGACTTTGAACTTCATAAAGATATTGCTACTAACTAAAGGTTATATTATGAACAATGAATCCGGACTAAAGACGCCAACGTAGCCCAACATTCCTATTTAAACTTTGTGCGTAAGCACCTCTTCTTCCAAAACTCAATGACCAAATCGAATACATGATTGGAGGTTTTTACACTGTGCTTAATAAAGGCATTTTTACAACTTAATGTGACATCACATTGAACGGATTGAGATGCAACAATGGCTCTTTGAATAATCAACTGTGAAAATCGATGATACATACTCCCTACAGTTCAGACTTGAATTTATGGGGTAATTTGTCATTATTAAGAGGACCTCATCAACAAAGGAGCCAATCATGGCTAATAAGTCAGAAGTGAAGAAGCTTAAAAAAGAGATTAAAGAGACCAAAGTAAAAGTTAAACAACAGAAGAAAAACCTCAAAGATCTCAAAAAATCATTGAAGAAAGTGAAAAAATCTAAATAGTTTTGCCTCGGCAAACAGAAAAGAGGACAGCATTGGCTGTCCTCTTTTTTATTGATCGTCAATTTACTGATTCAAATTGCAGCGCTGATTAACATTGGTTAAGTGGTTAAGCATTGGTATAACGACTGGCCTCTGGCATCCAGCGATGAATCAACTGACTGACATCGGCTTTACGTGTAGGGTCTGCAATTAAATGCTTGGCCAAACGTTGAGCAATCGCAAACAGTTGCTCATCACGAATGAGGTCGGCTAAATAATAACCGACATTGCCAGTTTGGCGCTTACCAAGTAGCTCACCCGGTCCACGCAACTCTAAATCTTTTTGGGCAATGACAAAGCCGTCGGTACTATCGCGTAATACATTCAAGCGCTCAGTACCCGTCTCTGATAATGGCTTTTGGTAAAGCAGCACACAGTAACTTTTAGTAGAGCCGCGCCCTACTCGCCCGCGCAATTGATGTAATTGCGACAGTCCCAAGCGTTCCGCATTTTCGATAACCATTAACGAGGCATTGGGCACATCAACACCGACCTCGATAACCGTTGTGGCAATGAGCAAGTCTAGTTCTCCCGCTTTGAATTGCTGCATGATGGCTTGTTTATCAGCAGACTTCATTTTGCCGTGTACCAATCCAATACGAATATCTAAACGCTCGTTTAAGTCTTCATAAGTCGCTTCGGCCGCTTGTGCATCCAATACGCTAGACTCTTCTACCAATGAGCAGACCCAATATGCTTGCCTACCTGCCTCGCAATTAATAGCAATACGCTCAATCACCTCATCACGGCGGTTCCGATCAATGGTCACCGTAGTAATCGGCGTACGTCCCGGTGGTAACTCATCAATGATAGAGGTATCCATATCGCCATAGACACTCATAGCTAGCGTACGTGGAATCGGTGTGGCGGTCATAATCAGCTGATGCGGTGTACTATTGGCCACGCCTTTATTGGTCAGTGCCATACGCTGCTCAACGCCAAATCGATGCTGCTCATCAATGATCACCAAGCCCAATTTGGCAAACTGTACTTGCTCTTGAAACAACGCATGAGTACCGACCACAATTTGCACGGTGTTTTCAGCGATTGCCTCCAATGATTCACGGCGCTGCTTGGCAGTTTGCTTGCCAGCGAGCCAGCCCACACCGATACCTAACGGCTCAAACCATTGTTTAAAATTGACCAAATGCTGCTCAGCTAAAATCTCAGTCGGCGCCATTACAGCCACTTGCCAGCCACTATCAAGCGCATAGCCCGCTGCGCCCGCAGCCACTAACGTTTTTCCAGCTCCCACATCGCCTTGTACTAGCCGCAACATAGGGATAGATGTCGCCATATCAGCGGTAATGTCTCGCATTACTCTTTTTTGTGCGCCCGTTAAGTCAAAAGGCAATGCGCCAAATAAGGCATCAGCCAATGGACTTTGAGTGGCGCATTTAGGAGCTTTATGTTGATGCAATTGCTGGCGGCGATACAATAAACTCAGTTGATGCGCAGTCAATTCCTCAATAATCAAACGTTGGCAGGCAGCATGAGTACGAGCACTTAGCTGGGTTAATAGTTTGTATTGCTGTCCAGCATCGGTATAAGTAGGCGGCGTGTGTAGTAAAACTAAGGCTTCAAATATCGTCAAATTATAGACATTGGTGTGCGCCGATCGAGCTGCTGCCGTATGGATATCGCTATTAGCGCTGCTGTTAATACTACGATTGCTATCATAGTCCGTTGCACTGCCTCTATTAACGCTATTACCAATCATGTTGTCTGGCACACTACGTGCCAATGTCGAAAAGATATCTTCTGAATAATCATGCTCTGCTATTAATGACTTCGTCGGCTCAAAAGGTGCCAATGGTAAGTCTGCTACGACACTGAAATCGTTCGTAGTAAACAGTGTCATTGGCAGACCTTGGCTGCGCACTGTCTGTAATGCCAATTTAATTAAGGTGCGCAGCTTATTTTGATGTAAGCCTTTGACGCTAGGATAAATCGGCTGCAATCCCGTATTGGTCATGGCAACACTATCAGTGATAATCTGATATTCAGGATGACTTATTTGCTTGCCATATCGACTGACTTTGACTTCACCGAATAGTTGCAACTGTGTACCCAAACTCATCGTTTGCGCAAGTCCACGATAAACTTTAAAGAATCGCAAGGATATCGTCCCTGTATCATCATCTACCACGACCGTCATTCCACTGCGCTTAGTATCGACATGTACCACACGCCCAGTGATTAATCCCGATTGCCCATGTTCCACATCTGCGATGGATACCAGTCGGCTACGATCCTCGTAATCACGTGGTAGATGCAGTAGCAAATCAAATATTCGCTTTATATTCAACTGTGCTAGCTGCTCTGCAACTTTTAGACCCACGCCTGCCAGCGCTGTCACAGGCATATCTAGCGCTGAAACTGGCAGCTCAGATCTAAAGTGGTCTGATGAGTGAGCTGAAGAAGGGCTTGTCGATGTTGGCATCAAAGATCCTAGCGAGATTGTTTTATAAGTATTAATGTTTTTAAGTATTATAGATTCGATTTTCTTAGTCTACATTTACTGCATCTTATAAAATTATAGTTATCAATTGCATATAGAATAATGAGTCAGTATGACTGTCGTTGATAACCTAAATGCACTCCCAAAGTACTATATCTTTTAGATTGAATAAGTCTAACGACATTGGTCATACCTTTGGAATTAAAAGTCTATTAATAGTCCATGACTTATAGTCAGCGATTTCTCAGTATGGGTTTGCAAATATTATTAAGATAAATGAATCATCTATATCATAGCAATAACTGATGTATTATTTTCTAACTTATACAACTCTCTAAGGTCTTTTTATGCCTGCTCCCACTTTCAGCCATCCACTTCATCATCGTTTATCATTGCTACGTGTGGGTACACTTACTACATTAGGGTTAGTTATCAGTGCTTGTAGCACCTTAACTCCAGCGACTGTCACACCTATAGTTCCTGAAATAGAACCGCCTAGTATAGCCTTAGTATTGGGTGGCGGGGGCGCTAAAGGCTTCGCTCATGTGGGAGTAATCAAAGCGCTAGAAGAGAACGGTATTACACCGACCCTCATCGTTGGCACGAGTGTTGGTAGTTTGGTTGGTAGCCTATATGCAAGCGGTTACACGCCTGCACAGCTTGAGCGATTGGCACTAACGACTAAGGATAGCGAGTTAACTGATTTCACTTTATCCAATCAAGGGTTTATCGAAGGCCTCAAACTAAAAAACTTTATCAATGCAAAAGTAGGCGAACGCACAATAGAAGACTTTCCAATTCGCTTTGCGGCAATTGCTACCGAAACACACACACTAAAAAAAGCAGTCTTTACTACTGGTAATGCAGGACTTGCTGTACAAGCATCTTGTAGCGTTCCTAATATCTTTATCGCCCCACGCATCCCTGAAAAAGTCGGCAAGAAATATATCGATGGTGGTGTGGTCAGCTTAGTGCCTGTTGATAGCGCTCGTGATTTGGGCGCTGATATTATCATCGCAGTAGATGTGACAGATGCGAGTGACAATAATGCCACTAAGCTTAAAGGCATACCGAACCTTAACTCACTCAGCAGCTTTTGGGGATTGCTAGAAAATACTATCGCGGCTCAGCCAAGTACCAATCATAGCGCAACAATGCGTCGTGAACGAGATGGTGCAGATATTGTCATTACCCCTGCTGTTAGTCACATCAGCTCAATAGATACTAGCCAGCGCCGCGCCCTCATTACGGCTGGGTCACTGGCTACTACTTCACAGATTGATGCAATCAAGCAGTTAATAAAGCAGAAGTCTCAAAGTAAATATGCGACTCTCTGAACGATACATAAAAAAAGTATCTAAAAACCTACACTCAAAAAAAAGCACCACAGCAATGAGCTATGGTGCTTTTTATAATTGTGTAAATAATGACGAAGAGAATACGATTAAATAAAGTCTAATATTCAAACATCGATGTCGTTTTACACATACACAATCATTATTTTACACGCGCACGATATTTGACTGCAACTGTGTCGTTAAGACCAACGCCTTCCATATCCCAACGTACCGCTTTATAGTATTTCATATCAACATCTTGCAGTTGATTGTCTACTCTCGTACGCAATGGCATACGCGCAAAATTATTACCGTCGACACTACCATACGGGAACTCCGGTGCTACCGTACGCATTAACTCTACTTCATCAGGAATACTCATGGTTACCGTCATTTTACGCACACGATCAGCGTTGGTATTGGTAAAATACCCTTGATACTCTAAGACATTGCCTGACTGTAGGCGCGTATTTGCATTGACAGGAACTAGAACTTCTTCACCATTTGCATCAACACTGACCAATGATGCTGTGATTTTGCTATTCACGGCTTGTGCACTTGAACCTTGATTGACATTGGTTTGCACAGCCACTGAACTATCCACAGCTTGCTCTGGCGTAGGCAGCATCGCCGAGGCTTGTGTTGTGACAACCATCGCACCGATGAGTGTACCGGCGACAACGTGAAACAAGCGATGACCGCTCCAAGCGCTAAATGGACTAGCAAATTGATTGTTTTTTTTCATGGTTTTCATTATCCCTGGTTGATATATCGGTAGAACGCAATTGGTAAAGCTTGAAAAAATTCTAATATATTGTCAATCATACATACCCATCACCACTTATATGGAGCTATATAAGATTTCGAGAACGGCTACTTAGCACTAGCTGATTTTATATGATTGGGTATATCTGTCATGACTCACCTGATGACTGTTGAGAGTAGATGATTCATAGTTGATAAAGAACAACCTATCATTCTATAAAGTCACATCCAATCAAGTATCGTATCAGGCTCATTGTTTTTATTGATTATCTGCGTTCGCTATCTGTAAAGCAATAGCGTTTAGCATAACAAAAAGCATTTGTCCGTACACTAACCCCGTGTTGAGGTTGTGTATATCGTCAATCAGCTATAAAGATTCATTAACACAACTGAAATAAAAGATAGCTCATAACGGCATTTTTTGCTATGGTAAATCTTTAGCGACCAGCATCTTTTTGCTACGCACCTTTTCTTATTCTAACGACTGCTGCTCCCATTATGACTACTAGCGCCATGCCCCAAATCAACCCTGAATACGTCCATTGGTTTCGCAACTCTGCTCCATACATAAATACACATCGTGGTAAAACTTTTGTGATTATGTTTGGCGGTGAAGCGGTCAATCACGTCAACTTTAGCACGCTTATTCACGACTTTGCTCTATTGCATAGCCTAGGGATCAAGTTGGTACTGGTGCATGGGGCACGACCGCAAATCGAAAAAAACCTTAAAGAAGCAGGTATCGCCTCTCCATTGCATCAAGATATTCGAATTACCCCAAGAGCAGCAATGCCTTCTATCTTACAAGCAGTAGGCGCGATTCGCTTGCAACTTGAAGCACAACTATCAATGGGACTTGCAAACTCACCAATGTATGGCTCACGCATTGATGCTATCTCAGGCAATTTTGTCACGGCACGTCCTTACGGTATCCGTGATGGTATCGATTACCAAATGACTGGCGAAGTCCGTTCTATCGACGTTGAAGCCATCAAAAACAACCTACTACATGACCATATCGTTATTTTGGGTTCAATGGGTTATTCAGCGACTGGCGAAGTTTTCAACTTACTTGCTGAAGACGTTGCACTCAATGCCGCCGTCGCACTTGGTGCTGACAAACTAATATTCTTGGGTGAAGAAGCTGGCATCAATGATGGTGATCGACTATTGCGCGAGATGATTCCAAACGAAGTCGATCGCTTCTTGCGCGACCGTGACCTGAATTGCGAAATTAATTATTTCTTAAATTGTGCAAGTTTGGCATGTCGCAAAGGTGTTCATCGCACACATATCATTTCTTATGCCAAAGACGGTGCATTGCTAGAAGAGCTTTTCACTCGTGATGGTTCTGGGACACTGATTAGCCATGACCCTTACGAAGAAATCCGTCGGGCCAATATTGATGACGTAGTTGGCTTGATCGAGCTCTTATCGCCTCTAGAAGAACAAGGTATTTTGGTCAGTCGCTCACGCGAGCGCTTAGAGCAAGAGATTGATAACTACAGTGTCATTGAACGCGACGGTATGATTTTAGGCTGCTCAGCCCTTCATCCACTAGATGCAGATTCAGCCGAAGTCGCTTGTGTCGCTGTGCGTCCTGAGTATCGTAGCGGTAATCGCGGTGCTGATTTACTGGCATTTTTGGAACAGCAAGCACGTAGCCATGGTCTGCATAAACTGTTTGTCTTGACGACTCGCACCGCCCATTGGTTTGTTGAGCAAGGCTTTGCTGAAGTTGAAGCCAGTGCACTACCTGAAGCACGTCAAGAGCAATATCATAATGGTCGTAATTCTAAAGTATTCCAAAAGAACCTTTAGTACATCAGTAAGATGCTCATTTAGACTGCTTTGATTGGATGAACACGCTTAGAATTTAAAAAGCTCGGTTGAAAATAAAAAAGTTCAGTCATAAAAAAGCCCTCTTAAGTTAGAGGGCTTTTTTATTATTTAGTACTACGCTTAATAAGTATGAATACTCATTATTTCACTGATAATAATTCAACAGTAAATACTAGCGTACTGTTAGGCTCGATGCCCGCATTACCCGCTTCGCCATAAGCGATGTCTGATGGGATGTAGAACTCGTATTTTCCGCCTTCTTTCATCAACTGTAGACCTTCTGTCCAGCCAGCGATAACTTGATTTAGTGGGAACTCAATTGGCTCACCACGCTCATAAGAGCTATCGAATACCGTACCATCAATCAATTTACCTTCGTAGTTCACTTCAACCACGTCAGTTGCTTTTGGTGATTTACCAGTACCTGCGGTTACTACTTTATACTGTAGGCCAGATGCAGTTTGTTTTACGCCTTCTTTTTTAGCATTTTCTGCCAAGAACGCAGCACCTTTAGTTTTGTTGTCTCCAGCTTTTGTTTCCATCTCTTTGACGAACTTTTCTTCTTGCTCTTTTTGATACGTTGTCAATACTTCTTGCATTTGCTCTTGAGTCAATGCTGAATCAGTACCTTCATAACCATCACGGAAGCCTTTTTCAAAAGTGTCAAGATTCAGATCGCCGACCGCTTCTTTATTTCCTTCAGCCATCATATATCCTAAGCTGTAACCGACCTTTTCGCTTGCTGAACTTTGTTCAGTGATTGAAACACTTTGAGCAGCCGTTTCTTGGTTGCCATTATTTGTGCTACAGCCTGTTACTAACAACATAGCACTAGCAAGTGCACTAACGCTTAAAGTAGTGATTTTTTTCATAAAGTACTCTCAAATTGTAAGAATAGTGGCGAGATGTCACATGCTTCTATAATAGCAAATCTTAGTTTTAGGAGCCATGTTTGGAATAAAATTATCGGACGAGTGTACAGTCTGTGTTAATATTTATCTACATAATAACAAGTTATCACACAAATATAGTAACAGGTTAAGCTTTCTGTCTTTAAATCTACTAGGACATAAGCTAAGCTGAACCAGTTAATGTGATAAATAATCCAGTGCTTACCCTATCAAAAATATCTAAATATCAGTAATAAAGTTATGAATACAAATCACACAGATATTTTTTGATAAGACCATCTACTCGAAAATTAAAATATCACTATATAGCTTATTTTGGAAAACACTATTTATTATAACCATTATGTATTGGTCACGCTCAATATCAGGCTCGTCTACGATATTGTTCTACAGCCTCTGTATGATGATTCAAGGAGGATCAAATGAATCCAATGTACACATCTTTCAACGGTTATCTTGGCGGGCCTATCGGCTCTATTATTGGTGCTATCCTAATATTTATCATTGGCTGGTTGGTTGCACTCGGTATTGCAGCCCTAGTTCGTAACGTACTATCTAAGATTAATCTTAATCAACGCATGAATTCTTCAACAGGCAAAACCTACGACTTGGAAGGTATTATCTCCAAGATTGTATTTTGGTTTATCTTTATCATCGCGATTTCTGGAGCGTTGAACCAATTGAACTTGAACTCAATTTCAACACCGTTTGCAAATATGATCAATCAAGTGTTGGCATTTATTCCTAATCTTATCGGTGCTATCGCTGTTGGTGTTATTGGTTGGGTTGTTGCTACTGTTGTGCGTACCGCCATCAATGCGGCATTGGCTAAAACATCAATGGACGAACGTTTAAGCGCTCAAGCCGGTGTAAAACCAATGAGCAGCACCATTGCAGATATGGTTTACTGGTTCATTTTATTAATTGTTTTAACCATGGTACTTGGTCAATTACAGCTTGATGGTCTATTCGCACCATTGACTAATATGGTTGATAAAATCTTCAGCTTTATTCCTAATATCTTAATTGCAGCTGTAGTCTTTGTCGTTGGTTATATCATTGCTAAAGTAGTGCGTGGCATCGTAACCAACCTTGTATCTACGTTTAATGTGCAAGAACTTGCTTCAAAAGCAGGCTTAAGCGAAAAAAACAGCCTACCTAACATTGCTGGTTCATTAGCATTTTTAGTGGTTATCATTCCAACTATCATTGCGGCATTAAATGCTTTAAAAATCGAAGTTATTGCTCGTCCTGCGACGAACATGCTGAATAAAATCATGGAAGCATTGCCAAATATCTTTATGGCAGCGGCCATTTTAGTGGTAACTTTCTATGTAATTCGCATGGTTGCCAACATCATTAAAGGTCTTATCGAAAACACTCAAATCAATCAGTTGCCAGCCAAAGTTGGCCTGCAAGAAACGATGGGTGATAAGAAAGTATCTGACCTAGTTGGTTATGCCATTGTTTTCTTTGCAATGCTGTTTGCTGCAATTGCCGCTGCTGACTTATTAGGTTTTGAGCCTATTTCAGCTATCATCACGATGTTCATTGCTTTTGGTGCTAATATCATCTTGGGTGCTATTATCCTATTCATCGGGTTTTGGCTTGCTAACATTATTGCAGGTGTGGTTGAACGCTCTGAGCAAGGTTCACAATTCCTAGCAAATATCGTACGTGTATTGATCATGGGCTTAGTACTAGCCATGGGTCTAAAAGCGATGGGTATCGCAGATTCGATTGTTAACCTAGCATTCGGTCTAACATTAGGCGCAGTAGCCGTTGCTTTTGCCCTATCATTTGGTCTTGGTGGTCAAGAAGCAGCAGCACGCTTCCTACGTAAAATGCAAGACAAGATGGATCATGAGCGTACTGAAGCCAAAGCAAAATCTGCGCTTCAGCCAAAAACATCAACTCAAGAAAAAGTGGCTGATTCAGTTCGTGAGAACACGCCTTCGGCTACAAGCACATTAACTGACGACTTACGTACAGATGTAGTGGATACCACTCCTGTTAATACTGATGACATCAGTAATGATGGCAACGTATTACTACCTGGTAGCAGTTTGAATGACGATATCAATAATAAATAAATAGTTATCCTCAATTTCCAAATACAAAAAAGACAGCCTAGGCTGTCTTTTTTTATGCACTTGATATAGTCAGTTTAATATAATTTAGATCCAAGGAAGCCGAGTGAAAGTACTACAAGTAGTAAACTAAGCGAGACTGACACCGTATCCAATTTATAGAGGATTGAATATACAATCGCTCATGCATTACCTATCACTTATCCTTGCGCGCAGGAATAGAGAGATTTAAGTGTACTTGAGGCCGCCCATCTGCTTGGCTGTCTTTTTTAAGAGTTTTATTTGCTGGTGCTGTACTTGAAGCTGTTTGTTGGATTGGCTGTGAACTATCATTCTGATGCTGAATATCTTGATGTTTAAGACGCTGCAGTTGCTTGGTTAGCTGACGTTCACGCTGAGTCATGGTATCGACTGGCTGAATCCATAGATCAATATCGATGAACGTATCATCAGCCTCGGTGATAAAATCAATACCCAATACAATGACATGATGAAGCTCAATTATTGGTAAGCGTGTGGCGACATCCTTTGCAATCTGTGCCAGCTTTGGTTGGACAGTTGCCTTGCTATTGTGTCCTGTGGCCTCCTGACCATAAAACACCAATACATAATGTCGACCCAAACTTTCATAAGAATGTTGATGTACGACATAGCCATCCTTTTGCAATGAGGCACTTTGTTTGGGATGTCTATATATCGTACGGATAAGCTCGTGGCGTGAAAACAAAGATTCACCCAGCAGTTGTTGCTGCCAGCGCACAAGCGGTATGTCTAACTGATCATTATTATTAATTATTTGCTTTTTGCTATACGTTTCGATCATTTGCATACTTAACTGAGACCATAGCGTTGCTGCTTGCGTCATATGCTGATGATACATCTGCGCAGTTGTACTTTGATTTTTGTATGCGAGCGTTATGGCTACAAGTGCTGGGTTAGGCTCATCCTGAGCCTCATTTTTAATGAGTGCGTTATCAACGGCAATAGCAGAGACAAATAAATCTGGACTTTGTAAGAATTTCTTAACCAATGCCTCTTCTGATTCAAAGCTTGGTACATGACTCGTGGCTGAATGCTGTAGTTGCCCTAGATGATACGATAAAAAATGCCATAACTCAGATGGTGTTCGTACCGCTGCTGCTATCGAGTACCAATCATCCCAGCTAAATACTTGTAACTGCTGCGTGTTCTCATTCATATCCACCACTAAGTCTTCTAGAAAATAACGAGCACCGAAATTGTGTTTCAGTCGCTGCAAGACATTGTGTTTTTTATTATATTTATCGTTTTTAGCAGCGCTACTCCTTCCTCCTACAAGCTGAATATCAAAGATCAAAGCATCATAACCGACTGCATCATTGTCTTCATTTTTAGACAGTGATGCTTTGTACCATGAAAGCGCGGCTTTTACCGCGATCATACGTACAGCCTCAATATTAGCCAATCCCGTATCAAACGGTAAGTATAGTGTTAGCTCCAGCAGCTGTAGTTTGCCAAGTGTTAATTGATATTGATAGTGGCGCGCAATATACTGAGCATTATAGTCATGCTCAATCATATGCATACCAGTTAAAGCGACTGCGGTAGCATCTACTTGTAAGTAACAGGCCAGCTCGGTAGTCAGATAGCCCCAGTCGGGCATTGTAGAAATCGAATGGGACACAAGTTCCAACCTTTTATTATTGAATGGATATGTTCTATGGTATGTTATTTTTGCTTATGAGCACGATGAAACACAGTCGCTTTCACAGTGCTGAATTGTTATGATGATATCAAAGTAGCACCACTTATACACAAATTTGTATATATAGACTGCCTGAGGAAATATCTATCTTATAGAGTCAAAACAATACTGAGATAAGAAAGCAGAGCACAATCGATATATTATTAAGGTTAGCTAGTTTAGCGACGTAACGATTCTATAGTGGGCAGACTATATACGCATCAAACTTATTTAATCATTCTCATATAATAACAAGGATTGAACAATATGAAGCGCTTTAAAGAAAAGACCGTCATCATAACAGGCGCAGACTCAGATATCGGTCGGGCAACCGCGCTACGATTCGCACAAGAAGGAGCCAACTGTATCATTGTTGGTATTAATTCTGATATTTTAGGATACATCTACGAAGATCTGCCACAAGATCATACCTGGATTAACACTGGTAACCATCTTACCGTAACCAGTGATATCAATGACCCAACCCAAACAGCAAGACTAGTAGAGCATGTACTCGAGAAGTATAATCATATTGATGTCATGGTCAATATAGACACTGCGGTTGGTATTCATCAGTCAGTCATTCCCGAGTTAATAAAAACAAAAGGTAATATCGTTAATATATCAGCACTGACTGATCTATCAGCAGACTGGAGTATTGACACGTATAAAGTAGAACAAAAGAAGCTGACTGAACTTACAAAGAAACTGGCATTAGAAAACATACCAAATAATGTGCGTATTAACGCGGTCACTGCTGGATTTGTGACAACGGATATCAGTTCAAACTCATTCGTTACTCACTCGCCACTAGGAAAGACAGCCACTCCTTTCGACGTTACAGCAGCTGTGATGTTTCTAGCCAGCGATGATGCCGCTATCATTACTGGTATGAACTTGCCTGTCGATGGTGGGGTTAGCACCTTCACAAATTAGACCAAGTAAGAAATCTTCGAAAATACTCTTAGCCCTTATTTAAAAACCCCCTGATATATGTATATTAGGGGGTTTTTAAATAAGGGCTATTATAATAACTGCTTTAAAACGTTTTAATTAGCTGAGTCATTCACATCTTGTAGAGGCTGCGATAAACGCTCAGGGTGTCTTGGAATCACACCTTCATACTGCTCATAGATTTTTGGCAAGTCAGTATCGATATCACCACTAGGATAGACCAGAGACATAAAGCGTATCTCTTTAGTATTGTAATCCATAGCGACTGGTAAAATCGGTACACCAGCACCCACTGCCAAATAATAAAACCCTGTTTTCCACTTCTCGGTATAGTCACGTGTGCCTTCTGGTGACAATCCTAAAAACAGTGGTTCACCCGTTTTAAATTTATCGATACTCGATTGCAGCACCGATCCCTTGTCGCCACGATCAATGGGGATAATGCCCATCCAGCGTAGTAGTTGCGCAAGGACTGGTACTTTAAATAAAGTGTGCTTACCCATGATACTAATCTGCAAGTCTAGCGCAAATAGACTGGGGATCGCATACACACCATCGACATTAGAGGTGTGCGGTAGCGCTAGCACCACTGCCTGCGAAATATTGGGTATCTCACCAACGGTAGTCCATCCCGAGGCTTTTAGCATGGTTGACGCAATGAGAGGTGCAATTTTATTACCACGTCTTGGAACTAAATCACCAAGCTGTGCTCTACTGAGCTTGGGTAAAATTTTAGATCGCTTAGACGAAGAAGCTTTAGAACGACTAGAAAACCTTGATGTCATGATGGCACCATATAATAAAAGATACTTATATAATAACATTAAGCTTATGCGTCTAAGTTGAGTTTTATAAGCTTTTATTACCTATCAAACCCTCTATTTATGAACCAT
The DNA here is from genome assembly GCF_015864825.1 of Psychrobacter sp. NZS113. Classification (GTDB taxonomy): domain Bacteria; phylum Pseudomonadota; class Gammaproteobacteria; order Pseudomonadales; family Moraxellaceae; genus Psychrobacter. Next base: position 4,985 of record NZ_JADYWL010000012.1, on the reverse strand, counting down.
CCATAATAAGATACCTGTGAATAAGTGCGCTTATCACGAGCAAGTTAACAAAATCATTTATGGAATGTTAGCCAAATTGCCTTTATTCTCAAGCCATGACTTGCGATCAGATGCCCGTTTTTTTGCGAGCAACATATCCATGACACTATTAGTGAGCACCATATCGTCCATATCTAACTGAACCAAACGTCGGGTATCACGGTTCATAGTTGTTTCACGTAATTGCTCTGCACTCATCTCACCCAAACCCTTAAAACGGGTGATTTGCGCTTTTTTATTGCCCGGTACGTTGGCCAAGATATGCTCAAGTTCAGGCTCATCTAATGCATAATGTACTTCTTTGCCTACATCAACACGGTACAGAGGCGGCATCGCCACAAATAAGTGGCCTGCATCAACCAATGCAGGAAAATGCTTCACAAATAAAGCGCAAATCAATGTCGCAATATGCAAACCATCAGAGTCAGCATCCGCTAAGATACATACTTTGTCGTAACGCAGCTCAGATAAATCATCAGAAGCAGGATCGACACCGATAGCGATAGCGATATCATGAATCTCTTGGCTCGAAAGCACTGTATCTGAAGATACTTCCCACGTGTTTAGGATCTTTCCACGCAGCGGTAATATCGCCTGATAGTGACGATCGCGTGCCTGCTTAGCACTACCACCAGCAGAATCTCCTTCTACTAAGAACAGCTCTGCCCCATCACGCAAATCACCACGACAATCTGCCAACTTACCTGGCAGCGCTGGCCCTTGCGTTATTTTCTTACGAGCAACTTTTTTAGCAGATTTTAAGCGACGTCCTGCCTTATTGATAGCTAACTCTGCAATTTGAGTACCCATGTCTGCATGTTGATTTAACCACAGGCTAAAAGCATCTTTCGCTAAGGTCTGAACCGCTCCAGCAGCTTCGCGGCTAGATAAACGCTCCTTAGTTTGACCAGAGAACTGCGGCTCAGAAAACTTAAGCGACAGGATATAATTCACGCCATCCCATACATCTTCTGCTGTCAGTTTTACACTACGCGGCAATAAGTTATGAATATCACAAAATTCACGCAATGCTTCCAAAATACCCGTGCGTAATCCATTGACGTGTGTACCACCCTGAGCCGTCGGGATAAGATTCACATAGCTTTCTTGAATGGGCGTACCACCGTCCGGCAACCAAGACAACGCAAAAGTAATGCCTGCACGGGCACCGTCTTTGGCTTCATGGTTATAATAAAACGGTACTTCTGGCAAAGTCTCAAGACCGTCTAGCTGCTCATTTAAATACTCGACCACACCATCGGTAAATTGCCACACAACTTTTTCATTATTGATCTCATCGGTGAACTCAATCGTTAGTCCAGCGGCCAAAACTGCCTTAGCTTTCAGGTTGTGCTTGAGCTGTTTAACATTAAATTTCGGTGAATCAAAAAAGCTACCATCAGCCCAAAAGTGTACTTTGGTACCACGCTTACGCTTGTTCGAGCTGATAGCTTCAGTCAAAGGTGTGACTGGCGCACCATTTTCAAACGCCATATCAAACTGTGTGCTATCACGCCATACCGTGACCTCGACCCGTGTTGATAGCGCATTGACGACAGATATACCTACACCATGCAGGCCGCCTGAAACCTCGTAATTGGAAGTCGAAAATTTACCGCCCGCATGTAAACGGGTTAAAATCAGCTCAATACCTGATTGATTAAATTCAGGATGGATATCTGTTGGCATACCGCGTCCGTCATCTTCGACAGACAGCGACCCATCACTATACAGCTGAACTTTGATAGTCTTTGCATGACCAGCCAAGGCTTCATCAACTGAGTTATCGATAACCTCTTGTGCCAAATGATTAGGGCGTGTGGTATCGGTATACATCCCTGGGCGACGACGTACTGGCTCAAGTCCTTCTAAAACTTCTAACGATTGCGCATTATATTGACTCACAAATGCATCCTTAATTATTCATGTACGATTAATTCTATTAAGCCATTATAACGAAAAATAGCGACGGTAACGCTAATAGTCCGTCGCTCACGTCATATAATGTCGTCTATTTAGGCTTGTACTAAATCCTGTAGGATATCCATCACCATCGGCAGCTGCTCTCCAAAGTCACTAAAGCGATGATCGCCACCTGTTTGTACTGTTACTGATGCACCCTGCATTTGATAAAAAGCTTTAGACAACTCAGCGCTTAATAGCTCATCACCTTCTTTGAGCAATACAGCGACCTTGTTGGGATAATTGATGGCTGATAGTTGATTTTCTTCAAACCATTGCAAATCAGCATTGGTGATATCCCAGCCGCCTGCTGTCGAATGTAAAACATAATCTTCAGACAATGCTGCTTTACCACTATCAATTAATACAGACTCATCAGCAAACCGCTGTAGCGTAATATGTGGCTGCGTACTAGGATTTAATAATAACGCTGGGCATCCGATATGGTTACTGATTAAGGTAGAAAAATACCCACCCAATGAGCTACCAATTAATACCGTATTGGAAGGTTCAATATTCTCATTTTCAGTATTATTATTATTTAGACTGTTAATTAATAATAGTATTTGATTAAAAACTTGGTCGGGCGTTTTATTCAAATCAGGGCGCCATACATTAATATCAGGATGATACTGCTGACAGTATCTCTCTAATAATAAGCCTTTGGTCGAGTTCGCATCACTATCCAACCCATGAATATAAATAATGTTCACGTATAATCTCACTTATTAATTTTGTTATGATTGTCTTATATAGGCTAGTGACGCTAAGCATAGCACCCGCTAAACAAAAATAATAACAATAAAACGGCACACTATTAGTCAGTATTTGCGACATAATAATGTTTTACGATAGGATTATACAAGTTAAAGGAATAACAATAATAGCAATGGAGTCGCCATGAATCAGCAGTTTGAACTGTTCGAGATTGCCAATCCATGCATTGGTGTATGTCAAAGTAATAAAAAAGGCTATTGCTTTGGTTGCCTGCGCAGTCGAACGGAACGCCAAAGATGGCATGATATGACGACTGAACAGCAACGCGAGGTGCTAAGGCTCATCGTAGGACGTAAGCTGCGTATCGAACAGATGAAACAGCGTAAAAATGAGCAGCTGGGGTTTGATTTTGATGAAGTGGTTGAGGTTGGGAGATTTTTTTAGTCTTGAAAAAAATAAATTAGATTTTGTTTATCTCTAACTATTCATCATATAATTTAATAGTACTGACTGATAAATCGTGGACTAATTCAGTGTACTCAAATGTGAACCAAGAACTATGTGACTCGAATGTGACATTAACAGGCGCTTTGATTCCACCATGAGTGAACTCTCCGACTTCACACCTAAATATAGTATCAAAATTTTCTTCAAAACAGTCTCTCCAACAGTTCTGATCTTCATCATCAACTAGATATATATTCGGATGATGGTTCAAAGCATCTAAATTCCAGTTACATAAGCTAGGATGATTCTCTTTAATCCAGTTTAAGAGCTTTTCTGTACCATAAACTGTGATAGCACTTCTATTTAAATATTTCAATTCAGACTACTCCTCATTAATTTATGCACAGCTGAAAGATTAATCCGAACGCAATAAACAGTAGTCCGTAGCCTTCTTTAACTAAAATCAGCATAGAAATTATACTCACCACAGACTCTGCATTTGAACTTATAAACCACTGTATCACCACTATTATTGTATGACTGCAATATGATTGACCAAGATTCAGCTGTCATATATTCATCAGCTAGAAACTGATCTAAGCTTTTATTTTGTAGACCTTCTAAGTCTGTTCTCTTAGCATCCCCGTGAAATTCACAAGCGTCATTGCAGTGTGATAACCATCGCTCTTGTTGCCAAGAAATAAAGCTCGGTGTACCCTCACATACTTCTCTAACAATTTCTTTATCGATGCCATCAGATAATAATAGATGAGAGTCTGAAAATGATCCGCTAAATTTCTCAGCAGCAGAACTATCCGCTATACACCATGGGCAGATCGTTTGGATATCATGGACTGAAAATATGGTAGAAGTAGCTCTAAAACCCGCAGACTTACCGCAACATTCACAATTTTCTTCTGTTTTCTCAATTGCACCTGTAGCAATTGGGTCTGGATGATATTTAAATATGGGTAGTATCATAGCCTTTAACAGTAGTAGTAGTTTTAAGCTAATTTTCTAAGATTTCTTGCACCCAACCGTTCCAGTTATCTGCGCCTAAATTATCCACTACTGTATCAGGATATTCTAGCTTCCACCATGTCAAAACTTCTAAGTATTCATCCTCAGATAATTTAAACGGCCACCATACGTCCATTCTTCCATCTTGATCACAAGGATCGTTTCCATTCAAGAAAAACTCATTCAAGAATTTATGTGGCGGAAAATAACCAGAAGTATTAATCATACCAAAAATTCCATATAGCACTTCCGTGTTTTCTGTAAGTACCTTTTTGGCTAAAGATATTTTATCTTGCATAGTTAATACTCGATATTAAATAATTTGCAACTTACATAGTATATTAATAAATATTTCTCAGACAAAGAAAAACCCCCGCCTAGATAACTAGTCGGGGGATATTTCGGAATAGAGAGCTGATGAAAGAGAAGAGCGCCGTTAAGGCAAAGCATGCTAACTGCGAGCATAGCTCTTGTCTTGCATCGGGCGAAACAGTGTTTCGCTTATTCTTCCTCAGGCAGCGCAAGAGATATCTGCAGGCATAGCCTTTCGTCTTGCACTGCGGACGACTGTCTCCCAGACAGTCGTTACTCCTTGTTCACCTTTAAATAGAATTTGCTGCGTAGGTCACTAGGGATAAAAGATAAAAAAAAGAGCCACCCCGTTAAGGATGACTCTTTTTAAGTATAGAGAGCTGACGATGACCTACTCTCACATGGACGAATCCACACTACCATTGGCGCTACGATGTTTCACTTCTGAGTTCGGGAAGGGATCAGGTGGTGCCATCGCGCTATTGTCG
>NZ_JADYWL010000011.1 GCF_015864825.1 Psychrobacter sp. NZS113 | reverse complement strand
AAATATGTGTTTAACGGTTAGCTTTTGCCTATAAATTTTTAAGTAAAGAAAGTCACTGAGGTGGCTTTTTTTGCGTTTTATAACATGAATAATGTGATGCTCGTTCTTATCGACTTTTATATTTTATGTTAAAGAGTGGCACGACTGTCAAATATTCGTAAAGTTAAGCATCAAATATCTCACATTAAAGCCCTTTAACAGACGTATAAAAATTAATGAATTCGAATTCAATAAAATGTTGTATTATTGGTCGTATCGCGCTAATATATATTTATAATCAGTAGGTTTTTAGATTAACAATGTTTATTTTATACGCTTTATTTAAAGGTTATTATTAGCATTTTCAATGTATTTAGATAAGTATCAGCATAAGGGTTTTAATGATAAATTCGTATGCATTATAAATATGATGCGTGAATGGTTTCATACCATTAATAACATGATGTAAGAAAGCCAATTTTTTTATCTACCAAAAAACATGCTAAATAAGCATAAACGAGGACATGGATGTGATTACATATTTAAAAAAAGGCAAGCCTGAAGCACAACGTAGCCAAGATGATGCAAAGGTGCGTCAAGTTGTTGAGAACACATTAGCAGATATCGAAAAGCGTGGTGACACTGCCATACGTGAGCTGTCAGAGAAATTCGATAATTATTCTCCACAAGCATTTCGCTTAAACCAACAAGAGATTGATGAGCTAATTGCGCAAGTTTCGCCTCGTGATTTAGAAGACATCAAATTTGCTCAAGCTCAGGTACGTAATTTCGCCCAAGCTCAGCGCGACTCGATGCAAGACATTGAAATTGAAACCATGCCTGGGGTTATTTTGGGTCACAAAAATATTCCTGTTCAGTCGGCAGGTTGCTATATCCCAGGTGGTAAGTTTCCGATGGTCGCATCAGCACATATGTCTGTTGCTACAGCTTCGGTCGCTGGTGTACCTCGTATTGTTGCTTGTACACCACCGTTTAAAGGCAAGCCGAACCCTGCCGTGATTGCTGCTATGCACCTGGGCGGCGCGCATGAAATTTATGTGTTGGGTGGTATTCAAGCTGTTGGAGCAATGGCATTAGGTACAGAAACCATCGAACCTGTGCATATGTTGGTTGGCCCTGGTAATGCTTTTGTCGCTGAGGCAAAACGTCAGTTATTTGGTCGTGTGGGAATTGATTTATTTGCAGGACCTACTGAAACAATGGTCATTGCGGATGATACGGTTGATGGCGAGATTTGTGCTACAGATTTGCTAGGTCAAGCAGAGCACGGCTATAACTCACCTGCTGTACTGCTAACGACATCACAGCAACTGGCTGAAGACACCATGAGCGAAATCGAGCGTCTACTGAAAGTATTGCCAACGGCCGATACAGCATCGGTGAGTTGGGAAGATTATGGTGAAATCATTGTTTGTGACACCTATGAAGAAATGCTAGAAGTTGCCAATGACTATGCATCAGAACACGTGCAAGTGATGACAGATCGAGATGATTGGTTCTTAGAACATATGACTTGTTATGGGGCGTTATTTTTAGGTCCTCGTACCAATGTTTCTAATGGTGATAAAGTCATCGGTACCAATCACACTTTACCCACCAAAAAAGCAGGCCGTTATACCGGTGGATTGTGGGTAGGAAAATATTTAAAAACACACTCATACCAAAAAATCACTACGGATGAGGCCGCTGCCAAGATTGGACGTTATGGGTCGCGCTTATGCATGTTAGAAGGTTTTGTCGGTCATGCTGAACAGTGTAATGTGCGTGTACGCCGTTATGGTCATCAAGAAGTACCTTATGGTACAGCTGCTGACTAAGCCAGCATTATCATTCAATCATATCTATTGGATATCACACATTTAAATTAGAGAAGATAAAGACTTATGCAATTACCAACAACACCCTCATTTAATCTGACAGGAAAGCGTGCATTAGTGACTGGAGCCTCATCTGGTATTGGGTTAGGGTGTGCTGTTGCATTGGCTGAAGCAGGTGCAGACGTCACATTAGCGGCGCGCTCCTCCGATAAGTTGCAAGCTGTGGTGACACTAATGGCAGATAAAGGTTTAAAGTCCAACGCCTTAAAACTAGATGTGACCGATGTCGCCTCTGTTCGTCATTTATTTGAAAACCTCTCTAATACAGAAGCTTTTGATATTGTGGTCAACAGTGCAGGTATGGCCAAACATACACCTGCACTGGAGACTGAACCTAATGATTTTGATGATGTGACTGATATTAATCTGCGCGCCTCTTATTTTTTGATGCAAGCGGCAGCAAAGAAACTCATTCATGCCAATAAAGTTGGTAGCCTTATCAATGTCTCCTCACAAATGGGGCATGTCGGTGGGCCAGATCGTGCCGTGTACTGTGCAACTAAGCATGCTGTTGAGGGTTATACCAAGGCCATGGCAATAGAGTGGGGAAAGCATGGCATTCGCATTAATACCATCTGTCCAACATTTGTAAGGACAGCCTTGAGTGCAGCAACGTTTGCTGACGCTGACAAAAGCCAATGGATTATGAATAAAATTCATTTAGGCAGAGTGGCCGAAGTAGAGGATATTATGGGAGCAACTGTATTTTTGGCATCAGATGCTGCCGCCATGATAACAGGTACTTCATTGTTAATAGATGGTGGATGGACCGCAGGATAGCCAACGCTAGATATTGAGTTCTCAGTGGTTTTGACACTAAGTGTTTTTGATTTATTAGCTTAGGTATAATAATTAGCAGAACACCCTATCAACACCAATGACTAAGAGCTTGGATATAAAAGGTTATGAGATGACAAATAAAAATTCTGATATCACAAATACTATAAAAACCCAACGTGTTACAGCAGATCAAGTTGCTGAAGCAGCAGGGGTCAGTCAATCTGCGGTATCTCGGGTTTATACCCCGGGTGCGAGTGTGTCGCAAAAAATTAAAGATAAGGTAAAGAAAGCCGCTAAAGAACTAGGCTACCGGCCCAACATGCTAGCACGCTCATTAATTACTGGGCAAAGTCGTTTAATTGGTTTGGTTGTTGCGCACTTAGAAAACCTCTTTTATGCAGATGTGATCGAAAAGCTTTCTCATGCGTTGCAGTCACAAGGTTATCATTTACTAATTTTTATGGCGATGAATGACAAAGACTCTACGCTTAAGGTGGTAGATGAGCTTTTGGATTATCAAGTGGACGGTATTATCACAGCGTCTCTGAGTTTATCTAGTGATTTGACAGACCGTTGTTATACAGAGAACATTCCTGTGGTTATGCTTAATCGTTTGCAAGATGATGATCGACTCTCTGGGGTGAGCTCTGACAACTTTGTCGGTGGTCGTAAAGTGGCAGAGTTTTTTGTTAAAGGTAATCATAAAAGAATAGCTCATATTTCAGGTTGGACAGGGTCTTCTACACAGCGAGATCGTGAAGCTGGCTTCATTTTAGGGTTGCAACAGTCTGGTCAAAAGCTATTTGCCCAAGCAGTCGGTAACTATGATCGTGAAATGGCGAAGCAAGCCACGATAGAGTTATTTGCTAATAAATCTGAAACAAGCCGCCCAGATGCTGTATTTGTCGCTAATGACTTTATGGCTTTTGCTGTCATGGATACCTTACGTTACGAGTTGGGTCTTAAAGTGCCAGAAGATGTATCCGTCGTTGGGTACGATGATGTTGCAGTAGCATCTTGGGAATCTTATAGCTTAACGACCGTCAGTCAACCAGCTCAGCGTATGGCAGATGAGGTGGTATCTACTTTATTAGAGAAAATAGCCAACCCTGATTCTCCACCGAGGCGTATTTCTATAGATGGCCCATTGATTGTTCGTAACTCGGCAAAAAAACCATAAATGCTTCTGATTAAATAAGCTGTTTGGAAGACAAATTAAAATAGGAATAAAGTAATGGAAGGTATCAGCAGACTTGAGATGGAAAAACGTATCGTGCGTTATGGAGATTTGCAGCCTTGCCGTACTGCCTTTATTGATGCACATACGCCAGGGTCAAATCATAAAGAAAACTTCACTATTATTGGTGGTGGTGTGTCAGAAAGCCCAGACCAGCACGTACATATTCAAGACACCCCTGGCTTTAACATTGGTGCTGCAGGGCAACCACCACATTGTAAAAACAGCTTGCACCTACACACCACGGCCGAAGTCTTTTTTGTATTGAGTGGTCGTTGGCGCTTTTTTTGGGGCCTTCATGGTACAGCGGGAGAAGTTATTTGCGAAGCAGGAGATATTTTTAATATTCCAACGGGTGTGTTTCGTGGCTTTGAAAATATCGGTAACGACTACGGTATGATTATGTCGATACTGGGTGGTGACGATGCGGGTGGCGGTGTGACTTGGGCGCCGCAAGTTATTGAAGAGGCTAAGGCTCATGGTCTGATTTTGGGCAATGATGGTCGACTGTATGACAGCAAAAAAGGGGAGAACTTGCCTGAGGGTATTGCTCCAATGCCGTTACTCACAAAAGAAGCGCTTAAGCAGTATCTAGAAGTACCGACATCAGCAATCGTCCCTAATTATGTCGCCCGTTATTGGGACATGATGGCACTGGCCAAAGAAGCACCTTGCCAAGTAATTGGTGAATATGCCTTGATCAAAGACAAGCCAGGTTTTTCGGTAGAGTTTTTGACACGCGGCTCAATCAGTGAAGCGCCTTATCAGACTGACTGTCATGAAATTCTGATGGTGAAAACAGGGTATTGGACATTTAAGTGGCTAGATGATACTGGTGAAGAATCTCAGACAAGCATAGCACCAGGGGACGTGGTAGCCGTACCGCCTAATCTAAAACATCGTATTTACCCTTCTATGTCTGGTGAAACTGCCTTATTTAGAGTAAAAAACACCGCCGAAGCGGCAGGGGCGACTTGGAGACAGAGTTAACCACCCAAATTGAGCCGTAGTGTGATTAAGATTATTACCTTAGAAGTTAAGGCAGACTGTTTAGGAATATAAAAATGATACCTTTGGTTCTTATCCCTGGGATGATGTGTGATGCAAGACTTTACGAGCCTCAAATATCAGCTTTTTCGCACAGAGTGCCGATTCATATTGTACCGGTTTCAACTCACAGTAATATGCAGGATTTAGCAAAAGACATTATAGATAATGCACCACCAGTCTTTGCGCTGGCAGGATTATCCATGGGCGGTATTATTGCTATGGAAGTGTTACGTCAAGCACCCAATCGCATTGCCAAACTTGCGCTACTTGACACAAACCCAAAATCAGAAGCAGAAGAGGTTAAGAGAAATCGCCAATTATTAATGGCCAATGTGCAACAGAATGGATTGGCTGAGGTGATAGCGAATACTATTCCTAAGTATTTCTCGCCTACAGAAAGTCTATCAACTCAGAGAAATTTAAAAATAATTGAGCTTTGCAACGCCATGTCTCAGTCATCTGGTATAGCCGCTTATATTAACCAAAGCATGGCTTTACGTGATAGACAAGACCAGCAAGAAACTTTAAAAAAACTTGCTGCCAATGTCCCTACTTTAATTTTGTGTGGTGAAAACGATCAACTTTGTCCTGTTGAGCGTCATACATTGATGAAGTCTTTGATGCCAAATGCAGATTTACACATCATCAAAGGTGCAGGCCACCTACCGACATTGCAAGCGCCAGAGCAAACCAACTGTGCCTTAGAAAGCTGGTTGTTTTCTTAAATAATGACATACCCTAGTTAACCAAAATTAGCTTGTCGCTCAAATCATATGGAAATGAAAGGAGATATCTATGAATAATACGTTACTTAAATTACTGCAATCTGTTGATACGCCAACGGTATGTAACGCCATTGAAGTGGCTCAGGGTAAAAGAGGCTTTAATAGTTTTACACGTGGAAATATGTTGTCATCTGACCCTGATTCAAGACCGATTGTCGGTTATGCCGTGACCGCAAAAATTAGCGCATTGGCAGAACCCACAGAACCAAAAGAGGTGATCCGCGCCAGACGTATGGATTATTATCGTGCCATGTCAGAGGGTGCTAAAGGTGATATGCCCTCAGTCGCAGTGGTTGAAGATGTCGATTATCCAAACTGCATTGGCGCATACTGGGGCGAAATCAACACGACGATACATAAGGCATTTGGGATGAATGGGGCACTAACAAATGGCGTGATGCGCGATTTGGGTGATATGGCAGAAGACTTTCCAGTGATTGCCCCTTTTGTCGGTCCTAGTCATGGATTTGTCCATATTAAAGAGGTTAATACCACAGTCGATATTATGGGCATGACGGTTGAGGTGGGTGATTTAATACATGCTGACCGTCATGGCGCCGTCGTCATACCTAAAAATATAATCGATAAATTGGAAGCAGCTATTCAGAAGTTATTAAATAGCGAGAAAATCATCCTAACACCAGCAAAACAAGAAGGTTTTGACTTTGCAGCTTTTGAGAAAGCGTGGCAAGCGTTCGAAGAATCAAGAGTTTGATTTTTGTCTTCATCAATGCTTAAAAAATAACTTTTACCTTTTAACTTAAAAGAGAGAAATATTATGACAACCTCAAAACGTCCAGAGCAAGGCATCTTAACCAAAGATAATGATCTTAGTAAAACGGATGAAACCATAGGTGTGATTGATGCCATGGTTGACGGCTTAAATGATCATGATATTGATAATATGGGTCGATTTTTTGCCGAAACTTTTCGCTGGATGGGTAATGCAGGATGTGGTTACAAAGAAGGCTTAACAGAGTTTCAAAATGGTTGGCAGCGTCCATTTCAGCAAGCATTCTCTGAAAAAGTGTGTATTGATGAAGCAAGACTAACCCAAGGTGAATGGTGTGCAGCATTTGGTCGTCAAGAAGCCATCCACAGTGGCGAATTCATGGGTATAAAGCCCACCGGCAAGAAAGTCATTATTCGCTATATGGATTTTTGGAAAGTAGCCGATGGTAAAATCGAAGATAACTATGTCATGGTCGATTTTCCTTCTATTATGATGCAGCTAGGTATTGACCCCTTTAATGGTCATGGTTGGGAAAAGTTTGACACCAAATCAGGTGATTTGGCCCACACACCTACTATCATGGAATAAAGTCCTAACCTAAGACCTAAGGTGCGACCAATCAAAGCCATAACCACATCTACTATTGTCGATGTGGTTATGATTAATTAACTGAAAGCTTGTAAGATTTTTAATCGATTCAAATCTAAAAAATATAGCAAGGGAAAGCACATGAATAACAAGACAGCAGAACAGCAAAATAAACATCAAATTGAGCGGTTTAATAAAGCGCTATACAATTATGATAGTGAAAAAGTGAAGTCTCTAATCGATGAGCTCTTTACTGAATCTGCTGTCATTCAATTGGCTTACCCATTAGAAACCCTGCAAAACCGTGACGCTTTATTTACTGAAGCATTTGAGCCATTACAACAAGCCATTCCAGATCTAGAGCGTCGAACCTTTATTGTCATGGCTGGCAATAGTGGTAGCAGTATGACCAGCAATGAAAATAGTAATACTGACTGGGTAGGGTGTGCTGGCTACTATACAGGTACGTTCATGGAAAGCTGGCTTGATATTCCTCCCACAGGACATCAGGTTACCATGCGTTTTCATGAGTTTTACCGCTTTGAAAACGGCAAGATTGTTGAAATGCAAGCACTTTGGGACATACCGGAAGTGATGTATCAAGCGGATGCATGGCCAATGGTAAGAAGCCTTGGGCGTGAAGGTATCACCTCAGCACCAGCTACCCTCGATGGCAACCTAGTGGGACAAGATTACTCTGTTGAACAAAATCAGCGAAGCGGGCAATTAGTGCTCGATATGCTAAACGGTTTGGGTAAGTTTTCGACAGGCGGTGTCTCAGCCATGAATCTAGAAAAGTATTGGCATCCTCGTTGCACTTGGTACGGACCTTCTGGTATTGGTGCTTGCCGAGGTATTGCAGGGTTTCGCAACTGGCATCAAATCCCATTTTTAAATGCTCTGCCAAACCGTCAAACCATTGAAGAAAACGGGTATTTTTTTGCTGAAGGAGATTATGTCGCTTTCACCGCTTGGCCTGGCATGTCGATGACTGTCTCTAACGATGGCTGGCTTGGTATTGCACCTGCCGGACAACAAGTAACGCTTCGTAGCCTAGACTTTTGGCGTTGTGAGGATGGCTTAATTCGTGAGAACTGGGTGCTTGTAGATATTTTACATGCCTATAAACAAGTTGGCGTAGATGTCCTCGCTCGAATGCGCGAATTTAATAAAGCACGTTACCGTCAGTTTGATAAATAAAACCAATTTACTAACATTTACTTTAAAAAAGAGCAATTTATGAAAGGATTCGATGAGAAGTTTAACGATTTTCCTGACTATATATTAAAAATTACTAATGAAATCTGGGAAAACCGTGGATTACACACGCTACATGACTATTATGCTCCAGATATTGTGGTTAGGACGCCACTAGGTATAGACTTTGGAAATCAAGGCGTGATAAATGCGACCATGAATGTGTTAGCAGAGTTTCCTAACCGTACCTTGCTGGGTGAAGATGTCATTTGGAGCGGTACGCCAGAGACGGGCATGCTGTCTTCACACCGTATCATCACCACGGCCACACATATTAAAACGGGTCAAAATCTTCGTTTTCGAGTCATTGCTGATTGCCATGCAAAAAACAATCAGATTGATGATGAATGGTTGATAAGAGATCAAGGAGCCATTGCTCGACAAATGGGTCAAACGCCTAAAGAACGCGCGCAAGAAGTTATTGAAATGCAAGAGAGAAATGGTATTGCCAAACCACCATTTACCCCAAATATTGATCAAGAAGGTCCCTATTTAGGTCGTGGTAACGACAATGCATGGGGTGAGAAGTATGCTGATATTTTAACTCGCTTAATGAATGCAGAGTTTGCTTTGATTCCACATGAGTACGATCGTTGTTGTTTAGGTGAGTATCCAGGTGGCGTTTCAGGTATATCACATGGTGATGTTGATGCTTTCTGGCTAGGGTTGCGTTCATCATTTCCTAATGCTGAGTTTAAGATTCACCACCAGATTGGTCGGGAAGATAAGTTAATGTCACCTCGTGCAGCGATTAGATGGTCATTAACTGGCAAGCATGAAGGTTATGGGCATTTTGGACAGCCAACTGGCGCAGATGTACATGTCATGGGAGCCTGCCATGCTGAGTTTGGACCTTGGGGCTTACGCCGCGAATATGTGATGTATGATGAAGTAGCGATTTGGCAACAGATATTATTGGCTGCAAAATAATTTAGGTGCTTAAAAGTTATAGCGTTGTATATAGACGCTAATTATCACGAGTTTTTGCAAAAAATATTTTGGAAAGGAGGATGGTAATACTTAATGGTACTAGCATCCTTTTTCATCTTTATTATATGTTGACCTAAACCGTAGTAATAAACTTGCCAATCTAAATTCTATCAGTAGTTATCCTAACTTCGCTTATTACTTAGCTACTCAGAAGAAATGTATTATCTTACTATAAAAACTGACTGTATCAGTGTATTTATACTGACTCTAATATTTGCTTACATGCTTGAGCTAAATAAGAGTTGTAGTGGCTCATTAAATTTGAACCGTGTATGAGAAATGATAGACACAAAAAATCCAGACAACCCAAGCTGTCCGGAATTTTTGACGGTTAACACTCATTTGTTTTCTTTATCTGTCCGCCATAAAGCATTCTCACATATCGCGCATAACCAACTGTCTTTTGCGCGCATATAGGGAATATCAGCAGGTACTTCAATTGGACAAGCATAACCGCAGTACTCACATACAACATCGTCCAAGTAGGCATAACACTGAGCGATTGTCTCAAACAGTATTTGAGGACTTACCTCATACTTTTCACAAAGCGTCTGCACATGTTTAATAAAGCCGCTCTGATTATCATATGCCCAGTAATCCTCACATATCTTGATATCGTATGGACTCTGCGTCATATTGGGCTGAAGTTTTACACTCATAATACTCTCCTCAGTAGCTGCCATAGCTAGATTGCGGTAATAGCTCATAAAGCTCGCTTTGAAGCTTAATGCTTATATCTTCCACAAAGTACCCATCCTGAGCATCTAAGCTCTTCTGCACCCACACACGCATCGCCATATCATTATTAAAGCACCGCTTCACTCCTAAGAAGCGTGCTAGGTTATAACCCGATGAAACGTACAACTCACGCATCAATGCATTGGCGATAAGATTTGCATCTGCACTGATTGCACCATCCCGTTTAAACTCACCAAACAGCTCTTCATAATTAATAATTTTCATTGTGACGTCTCCTTGTCAGTTTGTGCATTAGAGCTATTCGATGCACTGGTTAGCTTTTCCTTGCTCGCCATTAGCAAGTTATCCATCGCTGAGCCATCTTGACGGGTGATATCAGGCACATAACGGCTATACACTCGAAACAGCATCTCTGTACTGCTATGGCCCATCTGACGTGCTATCCACTCAGGGTTCTCACCAGCAGCGAGCCAAAGCGTCGCTGCCGTGTGCCGAGTTTGATAAGCACGCCGGTGTTTCAAACCGAGTAGGGCAAGCGTGGGTTTCCATACCCGTCTATTCACATTACGGTACTCCATCGGATTGCCTTGTGAATTGCAAAACACAAACTCTGACTTACCAAAGGTGCGAGTCTTTTGCTCCAGTAAGGCGTCATAAACTAACTGTGATATCGCAATATCACGCTGTGAGCCTAATGTCTTCGTCGGACCCATCTCACCATTAACTAATGCCTCTCTTATACTGATCTCACGACGATCAAAGTTAATGCACTCCCATTTAAGCCCATCAATCTCACTGGTACGCATTCCCGTAAAAAAGCGAATAGTGTAGTAGGGCTTATAGTCAGCTCGAACATGCTTTAAAATCAGCCATACCTCAGCCAGCGTAAAGGGATTTACATCCGGACGAGCTTGTTTGAGGTTCTTAATATTTTTATAAGGCATCTCAAAATCATGGCGATCTGACGCTTCTTCTAGTATCATACGAAGAAGTATCATGATCTGGTTGATCCGTGCTACTGACAGACTTGACTGACCATCTTTACCGTAACAAACTTTGGCGAGGGAGCTACGGAAGGTCAGCAAGTCTGATTTTTTTATGGCATGTACCGCTTTACCACCAAACTCAGGTAATAAATACTTATTCAAAATAATCTGTATCTTTTGCCGATAGCTCGGTCGCCATTCAATCTTCCTCTCCTCAAAAAACGTTTCCGAAAACTTCTTAAAGGTCGGATTGCGACTGATACAAGCTTCGGCTCTATCAGCCAGTGCCGTCATCTCCTGCGCTCGTTCACTCTTTGGGAAGTAAGCAGCATAGTCAAAGATGCCTAAAGTTATTTCTGCTTCCATTTTTTTCATGACTTGCGCTAATTTTTTACGATTAGCTGGGTTGTCTTCTAAACTGGTCTTTTCTCGACAGCGCTTACCTAAGTAGCGGAAGTCAACGACTAGCTTACCAAACCGTCCTCGCATAGTAGCCATAGTAAATCTCCTTATTTTTTATTGAAGTGCCATACCATTGATAGCGCTCATAACTGGCTTGCACATGTCTTCCTCGATACGCTCCCATACGTACAAAATCTTACGACCACCAAAAGGGCGTATGTAGTGAATGTTTTCAATCAAAACGGTGTCTTTCATTTGATTGCGGATAGTACGTGCGTCGTACTTGATGCGTTCGGCTAACTCATCAGTTGTTAAATAAGTATTACTCATAGTATTTACCTCTTTTCAGTTATTAAGTAATTGCATTAAGTGATAGAATAAAAATTATTTTATCAACCTGTAAAAATGCATCTTGAAGGAATCAGTTAAAATTTACCCGCTTAAAGGTAATTAATAACCGATTTGTGTAATATATTACCTTTTTACTGCAATGTAAAGCATTTTTACCCGAAAAGAGGTAAATTTTATGATCGTGTCTAAACTCCCTGTTATTTTGGCAGAGAAAAAATTGCGTGTAGCAGATGTTGTAAGAGCAACAGGCATGAGTAAATCAACCCTTCACAAACTATATAATGAAGAGTCATCAAGAATTGATTTCAATACTATCGACCAGTTATGTGAGTTTTTAGACGTGCAGGTGGGTGACTTGTTTATCTATAAGCCAAATACTAAACATGTGGGTGACCAGTCTTGATGACTTATAAAACTGGAAATATATGAGTAGAGAAACAGCTGTATAGCCTTATCTAAAAGGCGCTTCAAAGTATACAATTAAGGTTGGGGTTATTTTTTATATTTACTTTTCTCTGTTTTGGTCACGTTCTGGTCACGATATGAGCTAATTGTAAAAAAGCAGTGGAAAAGGAAAAGCGATACTAAGAAAATATTTTTTAGCATCGCTTCCTATAAAGGTAGGAGTAGTAAGTTGGGGTCAATTATAGAAACGGTGTTTATAGCGTGGGCACGAAATGGTCACGTTTTGGTCACGGTGCTGATTTTGAGACTTTTATCTCGTTAGATTAACTTAATAGTTTGATTGGTCAATAAGATATAAGAACGCTGTAGCCCCTGAAAATTAGACAAAAAAAAGCCTCACTGTTAAGTGAGGCTTTTTAAGTATTTGGAGCGGGAAAAGAGATTCGAACTCTCGACCCCAACCTTGGCAAGGTTATGCTCTACCACTGAGCTATTCCCGCTAATTATCAATTAACTATCGTCAGTTGATGAAGGCGTATTATACGCAGTTTTTTTTACCTGTCAACACTTACGTTAAAAAAAATTAAAGTTAGCAAAACAGGCATGTCATACAACTGCACAGATATGTTATAACAGTTTCTTATAATATGCATTCCAAAAAATTTGCATGAGATAAATAGACTGGAATACTCATTATAATTCACTTCAACCATAAAAGATTATCAGTATTTATAAGGATAAAAAATGACACAACAATATACCATCGCCGATTATTTGTTTGATCGTGTCGCAGAAGCGGGTGCCTCTGAGATATTTGGCGTACCTGGTGATTTCAACTTAACTTTTTTAGACAATATTCTTGCCTCTGATAAATTGCGCTGGGTGGGCAATACCAATGAGCTAAATGCTGGCTATGCTGCAGATGGCTACGCACGTGAGCGTGGGTTTGCAGCTATGGTCACGACTTTTGGTGTAGGGGAGTTGTCAGCGATTAATGCGACGGCAGGCTCTTTTGCTGAGTATGCGCCTGTATTGCATATCGTGGGCGCACCAAGTACGGCGCTACAAGACTCAAAGCGCCGTATTCATCACTCGCTTGGTGATGGCGTATTCAATCACTTTATTAAAATGGTAGAGCCAGTGACTGTGGCGCGAGCGCAAATTACACCAGAAAACGCGGCTTCAGAAATTGACCGTGTCATCCGCTTGATTCTTAAGAAACATCGTCCTGGTTATCTGCTGCTATCACCTGATGTGGCAAAAATGCCCATTTACCCACCAACCACGAAGCTGATTGACAGCCAAGAAGATATTACCAGCCAAGCGGCATTGGCAGATTTCAAGCAAGCACTTATAGCGTTTTTACCGAACAAAACCACGACGCTGATGGCAGATTTAATGGTGCATCGTTTGGGGTTACAAAATGAGCTTAAAGCACTGATTGCTGATACGGATATTCCTTATACCACGCTGTCTTGGGGCAAAACACTGCTCGATGAAAACAGTAATCGCTGGGCAGGAACTTATGCAGGCGTCGCCTCACGCCCTGTGGTCAAGGACGTAGTAGAAAACTGCGAGTGCCTGATCAAAATAGGGGTGCAATATACGGATACAACTACAGCAGGATTCAGTCAAGATATCAACGAAGATGTGGTAGTAGACTTGCATTATGAGCGTGCGTCAATTAGTGGTCAGAATTTTGCACCGATTGCGCTAAAAGATGCGCTGCAAGTCTTGCATGAAGTCATGACCTCTGGTATCAAAATCGTGCCAAAACCTTTCTGTGAGCCTGTCAATCCTCATGAGCAAAACGGTAAAGACGATGAAGCCATCCGCCAAGACGACCTTTGGCACATTATTGCAGACCACTTAGATCATAATAACTTGGTTTTCTCTGAACAAGGAACGGCTTACTTTGGTATTAGTGATGTGCGTTTGCCACAGGGTGTTACATCTTATGGGCAACCAATGTGGGGCTCGATTGGTTACACGCTGCCCGCAAGTTTGGGTGCTGCCATTGCCTCGCCAGATAAGCGTAGTGTGTTGCTGATTGGTGATGGTTCTGCCTTACTCACTATTCAAGAAATCGCGGTGATGATCCAAGAGCGTACCAATCCAGTTATCGTGTTGATTAATAATGATGGCTACACGGTAGAGCGTGCAATTCATGGTGAAAATCAAGCTTACAATGATATTCCTAAATGCAATTGGCAGTTGATGCCACAAGCATTTGGTGCGACTGAAGAAAACAGCTTGATGATCAAAGTAGAGACCGCTGGCGAGTTGAAAGCAGCACTCGAAAAAGCAGCAGTGACCACGGATAAGTTGGTGATGCTAGAAGTCATCGCCGACAAACATGATATCCCGCCATTATTAGCAGACATCAGCGCGGCACTAAAGCCTTCTTAAATGAGTAGCAGTGTATGAAGGAAATTAAATTTTATATCAATTTTCTTTAGTTTTTAGACAGTGAAAGCCCTATTTGGCATGATGCTAAGTAGGGATTTTTTTGTATTTTAGAATTCTCATTATTTATTATCAGCTATTTTGTTCTGTGCGCTCATTATCATGATAAATTAAGCGATTAATATGCGACAGGAGAGAACGCATCATGATTTGGCTAAAAATGCTTATTGGTGCTTTGATGGTATTGGCGATTCAATTATTTGCACAAACTCGATTTTTCTATTTGGCAGCACTTGCGCCGCTTTTTCCCACATTTACTTTAATCAGCCATTTCATTGTTGGTACCGAGCGTAGCCCTGCTGATTTAAAAGTCGCCTTGATATTTAGCATGCTCGGCGTCATACCTCATCTTATCTATACTTTTGTGGTATTTTTTAGCATTGGCTATGTCAGCTTATATAAAGCATTAATGCTAGGGGTGGTCGCTTGGATGATTGCTGCGGCTATTTTAGTGCTTACGTGGCAATACATACAAGCATAGCCAGTATTGAAGAGAGCGTCTAAAACAGTATGAGAAATAGCTCCAACTGTATTTAAAGTCCTTAAGTCATGTCATCAAACTCACTTGTATTATCATGATTAAATTAAAAGAAAATGCTAGTAAAAATCTTTATAGATAGTTTTTATAGACATGATAGTAGATGTTATTCTTAATGATATTTTTAGGATAGTTAATCCTCTATAAAAGAGTGACAGCGTTACCCTCGCTTGAAGTATCACAGTTACAACTACACTCGGTTGCTTTGTACTATTTTTAAATTGAATCGACTATATCTAGATGTGGAGTCTACTAGCCCATTGAGATGACTATCGAGTGAATTGAAGACACGCTCTAACAAAGATAAAAGATTAAATTGTAATATTTTCGCACCAACTTAATTCATCACCATTGATAAAAATAGGGCTTAAAAAAAGATGGATACCTTAAATATCCTATATCTCGTAGGAGCATTGTTAATTTTTGCCAGTATTATGGCCAGTACATTGTCAGCGCGCTTGGGTGTTCCATTGTTACTATTGTTTTTGATAGTAGGCATGTTGGCTGGTGAGCAAGGTATCTTAGGGATTGAGTTTTCTCAATATGCGTTGGCCAATTTCGTCGGGCAGGCAGCTTTAGCTTGTATTTTGCTAGATGGTGGTCTGCGTACTTCTTTTAAGTCATTTCGAGTCGGACTAAAGCCTGCGATTACGCTGGCCACATGGGGCGTGCTAGCCACGGTCATGGTGCTCGGGATATTCGTTACTTGGTTGCTCGATGTCGATTGGCGCTTTGGTTTGCTTATGGCGGCCATTGTTGGTTCGACCGATGCGGCAGCGGTATTCTCTCTATTACGTAATGGTGGCGTCAAGCTTAACGATCGCGTCCAAGCCACGCTTGAGCTGGAGTCCGGTGGTAACGATCCATTGGCTATCTTATTGGTCACTGGTTTGATTGCTCTAAATGTGGATCCGGATGGTCAGAGCGTACTTGGATTTTTGGGTTTGCTATTGCAGCAGTTGGGCGTTGGTTTGGGCATGGGGTTGCTTTTTGGTTATTTGCTATCTCGGCTATTGCCCAAGGTGCATTTGGCAGAGGGTATGTATGCTATTTTAATCCTGTCTGCGGGCTTGGCCGTTTTTGCGGCTACCAATATGTTGGGCGGTAGTGGGTTTTTGGCGGTGTACCTCACGGGTGTTATGATTGGCAATCACAAAGTGCGCTCGACTGAGCATGTGATGCGAGTGATGGATAGCTTTGCATGGTTATCACAAGCGGTGCTTTTTGTCGTATTAGGGCTATTGGTCACGCCATCGAATGTTCTCAATGTCTGGCACTATTCAGTAGCGATAGCAGCCTTTATGATCTTCGTTGCTCGTCCTATTGCCGTATATACCAGTGTGAAACCATTCAAATTTAAAGACAGAGAGATCGGCTTTATTTCTTGGGTTGGACTGCGTGGTGCGGTACCTATTACATTGGCTCTCTTACCGGTGATGGCAGGCATAGACAATGCTTTTATGCTGTTCGATATTGCTTTTGGTGTGGTCGTTGTGTCTTTGATTTTACAAGGAACGACCATTCCTATCATGGCGAATTTGTTTAAGGTACGTATTCCAACCAACCAAGACCCAAAAGAAGAACACGAAGTTTGGGTATCCGATAAAGCCAGTATTACTTTGTATGAGTTCGAAGTTAAATCAGGCGCTTTCGCTATCGGTCGACATCCCTTAGAGATCTCTAAACGTGTCAACCCTGATGAGATTCGTATTTTTGCACTGGTACGTGGACAGCAGATCGTCGTTACTGATGAAGAGACGAAGCTGAAATTTGGTGATAGCGTCTGGTATGCAATGCGAGGCAATCATGCCAGCAAGATTGCCAAAATCTTTAATGACACGACTTTGAATCATAAAGCGATTGATGATTTTTATGGAGATTGGCTGCTATCACCCAGTGTCAAACTCGGCGATTTGCCATTTTTTACTGGCGCGATGACGTCTGAATCTCTAGTGGATAACCTAAAACCAAAACCTAAAGACGGCTCAAAAAGTATGTGGGATCAGACGGTCGCTGAGTATGTAAAGCAACGTTTGGCTACCGCACCAGTCTCTGGTGACACTGTTGTCATAAGCGACGAATGGTCATTGGTCATCAAAGAAGTAGATGACAAAGGCAGACTGCGAACCATTGGCTTAAAACACCGAGAGTCACCCACTATAAGTCAGTGATTTATAGCCTACAATAAATTCATCATTTTATTCAAAAAGTCAGCAATGTGTTTGTGCTGGTTCTGCCGATACGCCCAATGGTGCTCGACGGCATAACTGGCTTCCTCTCGCAGTAATATTTTCATCAAACCTTCTCTTTCGTAGCGCATGGCTAGGTCACGAGGCAAGTAGCCAACATGGTGGCCGGCCAGAATCAACTGTGCAGTAGCCTCCATATGATACGTCGTGGCGCTTAATGTTTTGGGGCGTACATGATGGATGCTGACATCAGTAATATAGCCTCTTTTTATCCACGGATGGTTTTGTTCTAAGTCTTCTAATGTCAAATCTTCTGAATTGTAAAATAACCGGTGCTCGCGTCCGCAGCAAACGACCTGTCTCTCTACAAATGCTGGCTTAAACGTCAGTAGTGGTGGAAAGCTGCCAAAATAACCGACCCCAATATCACTTTCGTTACTGAGCAGTTTCTCTAACATGCTTTCAGGGCTTTGTACGTCGATAGAAAAATGTATCAGTGGATTGTTACGGTAGCTGTTCGCAAGCCGTTGTCGAAGCACGTCATAAAAAAACTTAGGCATTTGATCGGTTAGGCACAGTCTAATATGACCGCCATGAACAGAGTCTAGTTGCTGAATATAATGCAGCTGATGTTGAAAGTTGGCGACCGATTCGGTAAAGGCCACACAAGCCTCATAAACCGCTGCGCCATCTTCTGTCAGCTTAAATCCTGCGCGACCACGATGGCATAATGTCATGCCCAAACGGTCTTCTAAATGTGTTAAATGACCGCTAATCACCGAAGGGGTGACATTTAGGCGCGTCTGAGCTGCTGTCACCCCTTGACAGTCTACGATGGCCATAAAGCTACGTAGGGTTTTTACATCTATTTTTATCAACTCATCTAATATCAAGATTCATCCTCCGATAAATACTCTCTTCAACAAACTTCTGCTAATAACGTATAAGTCTGCTTTACTACGAAAATTCAGAAGTTTACTTCTAAATTTTACCATGGTTTGCTGTCTTATATTTAGGTATTGTCAAGGGTATGTAGCAAATTGTGTATTTTAATTAACAGGTAATAAGGACGTGATTTATGAGCTTCAATCAGCCACTAAGCGGTAACGAGATGCCAAGATTTGGCGGTTTCGCCACTATGATGCGTCTGCCAACTCAGGCAGATGCCGAAGGGTTAGATGTCGCGTTTGTAGGTGTGCCTTTAGATATCGGTGCATCGAACCGTAGCGGTGCGAGACTAGGCCCAAGACAGATTCGTGATGAGTCACGTATGATTCGTCCTTACAATGTGGCCACTCGCGCTGCTCCTTTTGAATCATTACAAGTCGCTGATATTGGTGATGTACCTATCAACACGTTTAACCTCCTAAAAAGCGTCGATATCATCGAAAAATTCTATACCGATAAAATCGTTAAACATGGTGCCATTCCATTAACGTTGGGTGGCGATCATACCATCGCACTTCCTATCTTACGCGCACTTGCCAAAAAACATGGCCCTGTCGGCATGGTGCATATCGATGCTCATGCGGATATCAATGATGATATGTTTGGCGAAAAAATTGCCCATGGCACACCGTTTCGCCGTGCTGTCGAAGAAAATCTAATCGATGGCAACCGTGTGGTACAAATCGGTCTGCGTGGTACAGGTTATAGCGCTGAAGAGTTTGACTGGTCAACCGAGCAGGGCTTTCGCGTTGTGCCGGCTGAAGAGTGTTGGTACAAGTCATTGGCCCCGCTGATGGCAGAAGTACGTGAAAAACTAGGTGACGGTCCTGTCTACTTAAGCTTTGACATTGATGGTATTGACCCTGCATTTGCACCAGGTACTGGTACTGCTGAAATCGGTGGTCTGACGTCTACTCAGGGTATCGAAATCATTCGTGGTATGCGCGGTCTAGATGTAGTCGGCGGCGATTTGGTTGAAGTATCGCCACCTTATGACCCATTTGGTAACACCTCTGTACTGGCTGCGAACTTATTGTTTGAGATGCTATGCATTTTACCGGGTGTGCGTTATGACGATAAGGTCAAAGCTGTTTACTAGTAGAGTGTCTCGCAATGATAACCATAAAGGGGTGGGGTAGTAGCTCTCTCTTGTTGGTTAAATTAGGAGCATAGGGTAGCTATCCAAATATGATATATGACCGGATAGCTGCATCGTCACCAGTACAATTGGCTTGCTGGTATGAATACAACTCGGTTAAGGAAGATGCTCATGAGTAAACCTTCTTCATTTTTTGGTCAAGATACGCTCTCTCCAAATGAGGCTGGACACAGTTTAGGTTCGATTGGTACGTTTGCACTGTGGTTCGGTGCCAATATCGTCGTCACGACTATTCTAACTGGTATGTTATTAGTCCCTGATTTACGGTTTACCACGGCTATAACGACGGTACTCATTGGCTCATTAATCGGTGCCATTCCGCTACTATTAGTTGGCCTGATGGGTCAGCGAACTGGCCTGCCTTCAATGGCGCTAACGCGTAGAGCTTATGGGCCACTGGGTAGTCAGTTGATTTCACTGGTAAACATGGGTGTGCTCATCGCGTGGAGCTGTATTCAGGCTTTGCTCGCTGGTATGAGCCTTAACTATGCCGTTGAAGCTACCACAGGTTATAGCAATCTGCCACTATTTGTCATTCTGTGTGAGACAGTCGTGGTGTTGATTGTATTACGTGGTCATCTCGGTATCGAGCTTGTCGAACGCTGGGCTGCATTAGCAATGGCAGGTCTTACAGTGGTGGTGCTCTATCAGTTAAATCAGCATTATGATGTGTCTACACTGTTTGAGATGCCCGTTGAATCGCGTAATGGTATTACGCTAGGTATCGCTTTTGATATCGTCATCGCCACTGCATTTTCGTGGATGTCCTCAGCAGCTGACTACAATCGCAATTGTAAGACATCTAAAATCGCAGTATGGGGTACTTACTTTGGTTATATCATAGCGGCCATCGTTGCCATGGGCTTGGGTGCGACAATTTCAGGGCTTTCTATTCTAAACGGCATGGAGCAGACTTATGATCCGACTCGCTTGCTCGCTGAGTTTGGTTTTGGTTTACCCGCTGCACTGGTTATTTTCTTCTCAGTCATGACAACCAATGTGATGGCCGTGTATAGCGCCACGCTATCATGTATGAACATCGCACCTAATATGAGCTTTTGGAAACCTGCACTTATCATTGGTTTAGTCACTATTTTTGGTGCACTGATTCCTGGTATTTTAGATCAGTTCCAAAACTTCTTGTTAATCGTCGGTGCACTGTTCATTCCAGCATTCTCAGTCATGATTGTGGATTACTATCTTGTTGGTCAAGAAGGCTATACGGAAAAGCTGCTTAATTCTACTAAGCAATTAGGCCGTCCTACTGCAAAAATTGCTATCGTGGCTTACATAATGGGTGCAGCGCTTGCCGCTTACTGGACCTTGATAGCACCGCCATCTTTTGGAGCCTCGTTACCCGTCTTTATCATCACTGGTGGACTCTACTGGTTAGGTGCAACTTTATTCACTCGTCCTAATAGTGCGATCACTTCTGCTCAAAAGGAGCCTTCATTATGAGATTGATGATTGCTCAAACGGATCCTTTATGGGCTGAGCCTACTGTTAATTTAGCAGTATTGGAGTCACTCTGTCGCTTAGCAGCAGAAGCTAAAGTGGATTTATTGGCCCTGCCAGAGCTAGCATTTACAGGCTACAACATCTTTGAGCGCCTTGATGATCTCGCTGAAGCGATCGACGGTCCAATCGTCACCGAAGCTGCCAAGCTTGCTGATAAATACAACGTGCATTTGCTATTTGGTCTGGCTGAGCAGGGGGCTAATGGTGAGTTGAGCAACGCTGCTGTATTGTTAGATGACAACGGTCAGCACCTTGCCACTTATCATAAGCGACATTTATGGGATCGCGAAAATGACTTCTTTGCCGCAGGTAAGCAATCTTGTGTGGTGGATACTCGATTCGGTAAATTAGGAGTGATGATTTGCTATGACAATGAGTTTCCAGAAGTAGCAAGAGAGCTGGCGCAAGCAGGGGCGCAAATCATATTATCACCTACGGCAAATATGTTGCCAAATGCAGAGCGTCAGGTGCTACAAATCCGCGCGCGAGCAATGGACAATCAATGTTTTGTTGCTTGTATCAACCGCTCAGGTATGGAAGAAACGCTTCATTACTGTGGGAATAGCATCGTCGCTGGTCCTGATGGTGAGGTAATCGGTAGACTTGGTTTATCGGCAGGCACCATGATAGTAGATATCGATCTCGCCTGCATTGATGAGAGTCGCACGCATCAAGACTATCTTAAAGACCTGCGTGTTCTTAAAGATACTCATGTTGTTAATGGAGCGGACTCATGAGTGAGCAATTATTACCACGTATCAAACCAGAAAACTGGTATCGAACAACCACCCTCAGTGATGGTATTACGCTCATCGATGAGCCGTGGATTAAGCCGTTTTTTCGCTGTAATCTGTGGCACGTGCGAGGCAGTCAGCGAGATTTATTAGTAGATTTTGGCTTAGGTGCTGTACCATTGCGCCGCCACGTTGCTTTGCTCGCTGATCGCGATATTGTTGGTGTTGCCAGTCATACGCATTTTGACCATATTGGCGCGGCAAATGAGTTTGAATGCTGTCATGTACATTCTGCTGAAGCCCACATTCTCGCTGAGCCAGACAACGCTCGCACCTTGGCTGATATGTTTGTCAATGATGAGATGTTTGATGCGCTACCTCCTGAGCCTTATGCTCATTGTGGCTATAAAATCGCTGCCCCAGCGAAAATTATGCAACTTGAGGATGGGGATGTGATCGATTTGGGCAATCGTCAATTTGAAGTAATTCATACGCCTGGTCACTCCCCAGGTGGTATCGCCTTGTGGGAAGCTGCTAGCGAAACTTTGATTTCTGGTGATCTTATCTATGACGGTCCATTAATCGAAGATACATGGCACAGTAATATGTCTGATTATGCCAAGAGTATGCGCCGCTTAAATGCATTGCCTGTACGAGTTGTCCACGGTGGTCATTTCCCTAGCTTCTCAGGCAAACGTTTAAATATCATGATTGATGATTGGTTACGTCACCATGGTTTGTGATTGATAGCATTTAAGACATATTTAAAAAAATCGCGAACCAATATAAAAATCTTAACTTAATACTTATTACATTTTTCAGGATGAAAAACTCATGACCCAATTGACGCAAATGTCTTCTGACGTATCTACAGTCCCATCTCTAACCTGCGGTGAGCTGCTAGTACAATGGCTAGAATATTATGGTGTAGAGACTGTATTTGGTATCCCAGGCGTGCACACAGTAGAGCTGTATCGTGGCCTGCCTAATACTGATATTCGTCACGTAACACCGCGTCATGAGCAAGGCGCTGGGTTTATGGCGGATGGCTACTACCGTGCTTCTGGAAAGATTGGGGTTTGTTTCATTATTACTGGCCCTGGTATGACCAATATCATGACGGCAATGGCACAGGCACTCGCTGACTCTATACCGATGCTAGTGATATCTAGTGTGAATAAAGTAAAAGATACCGGTAGTGAGGAAGGGCACTTACATGAGCTGCATGACCAGCAGGGCATGGTCAGTAAAGTTGCACTCACGAGCAAGACCATCTGGCAACCAGAAGCACTACCGAAAGTCATCGCAGAAGCCTTTGCTCTATTCAATGGTGCACGTCCGGGACCAGTACACATTCAGTTGCCTATTGATGTTATCACTGCCGATGCCAGCCACGTGGCTAAGCCGCCTAGCATAAACGACTCTAAAGCTAGCCAAGCTGATAGTGTCGCTCTAACGCTACCACAAGTCATGAGACCACTGCCTAATCCTGCGCAGCTTGATTTAATCGTTGAGACGCTAAAATCAGCAAAGAATCCGGTCTTACTTTATGGTGGCGGCTGCGTTGATGTCGATAGTTCGGCACAGAAACTGGCAGAGCTGATCGATGCGCCGACGTTTTTGACGATTAATGCCAAAGGTTTATTACCACCTGCTCATCCGTTGAGTTTAGGCAGCAACCAGTCATTAGCGGCAGGTCGAGCCGTTATCACCGAGGCTGATTTGGTATTGGCCATTGGTACTGAGCTTGGTGAGACGGACTATGATGTCTTCTTTAATGGCGAGTTTAAAATCAATGGCACGTTGATTCGTATCGACTGTGATGCTCAGCAACTGCATCGTCCTTTTAGAGCCGATATCGCGGTATTGTCCGATGCGCAAATGGCCGTTAGCGGACTCTGCACACGTTTAGAAAGTCAGAAGTTGGATAATCAAGCAGCAGTGCGAGTCGCTGAGGCAAAGCAGGCATTGTTAGCAGATATGACGCCAGAATTTGCTGGTCAAAATGCACTGCTTCAACTTATTCGCGATGAAGTGAAAGACGTCATCTTCGTTGGTGACTCGACACAAACTGTCTATAGTGGCAATCTTGGCTTTGAAGCATTGGCGACCCGTAGATGGTTTAACTCATCGACAGGGTTTGGCACGTTAGGTTATGGCTTGCCCGCTGCTATTGGAGCGATGGTTGGCTCAAAATCGCCAGTGGTCAGCCTAATGGGTGACGGCGGTATTCAGTTTACTATTGCAGAACTCATCTGCGCCGCCGAGCTTGAACTACCCTTGATTGTCCTACTATGGAATAACCAAGGTTATGGTGAAATTCGCCGCTATATGGAAGAGGGTGGTTTGCCATTGATTGGCGTCAATATTAAGACACCGAACTTTGAACCTTTAGCAGCAGGATTTGGCGCTGGATATCGCAGAATTACTGATAAACAGCAATTGCTAGAAGCTTTGCAACAAGACATCAACGGTAAGCAACCGATTATTTATGAGATTGATGAAACCGATGCATTTGTCACTGAGATGGGGCAGAGCTTTACCTGCTTTAGTTAATGGTAATGGCTTAAGCGGATGATAATGACTTAAGTTGACAATAATGATTTAAATGTACGAAAGGCTGGTCACTCAAGGAAAAACGCCTGTAATGTTAAATGTTCACCACTCGTCTAATAGTTTGAATGTATCGCAGGCGAGCTTGTTAGCAGACTTAGTGACCGTTGCTGGCGTGTCCAATGTAATGACAAAGCCGAGCCAACAGCAGTCTTATGTACAAGGTGCTATAGAAGCGAGTGCAGATAATGTGTTGGCTGTCGTGACCCCAGACAGTTTAGTAACTCTATGGCGTGTCATTAATCTTTGTGCAGCAGCGGATACGATTATTATCGCTCAAGCGGCCAACACTGGCCTAACAGGTGGCTCAACACCTTATGGTGAGTATGATAGACCACTGGTGGTTATCTCGATGCAGTCATTGCGCGGTGTGCACTTACTCAATGAGGCGACAGAACTCATTGCCTTGCCAGCGGCGACCCTGCAGCAATTAGAGTCTACCCTTGCGCCTTTAGGGCGTGAGCCACATTCAGTGTTGGGCTCTAGCTGTGTCGGTGCCTCTGTGATAGGTGGTATCTGTAACAGCTCTGGCGGTATGCTGGTGCAACGTGGACCTGCGTATACCGAGATGTCGCTGTTTGCCCGACGCAATGCCTCAGGACAGTTTGAGTTAATCAACCATTTAGGGGTTGATTTAGGTACACATCCAGAGGAGATGCTTGAAAATCTAGAGGCTGGCACGTTCAAGGAAAATTTGGATAGTGCGAACAGTAAAGCCTGTACCAACCATCAGTATCAACACAAAGTACGTGATTGCGAAGCGGATACACCTGCTAGATTTAACAATGACCCTAATGGTCTGTATGAAGCGTCTGGTTCAGCAGGCAAAGTCATCATATTTGCTGTGCGAGTGGCGACCTTTGCCAAACCGACACAAGAGCAAACATTCTACATCTCGACCAATGACGCAGATACCTTGACCACGCTCAGGCAACAGTGGCTAAAAAGTGCATTGAATCTGCCTGTGTTGGCAGAGTATATGCACAAAGACTATAACGACATTACCATGCGTTATGGTCGCGATACATGCTTAAGCATGCGAAAACTCCCTGCTAGCAAGATAGGCGAGTTATATCGGCTACAAACGAAGATTGGCTATTATTTGGACAAATGGCGATTGCCACAGACTTTGCCTGACCGTGTGCTACAGATGGCTAGTGTCTTTATGCCGCCATCGTTGCCAAAACCCTTGGCTAAGCAATCGCAAGCATATCGCTATCATTTGATTATCAAAGTGGCAAATGGTTGTGACAATGGGAAAGGTAATGATGACGGCAACGATAGCGCCAGTCATCAACATATTGCCGCAGCGCAAGCATTTTTACAGTTGCATATGCAGCAGCATGAGGGCGCATTGCATCTTTGTACTGAACAAGAAGCGCAAGCGTTATTGGTGTTTCGTAGTGCTGCCACGGCTGCTATGTTCCGTTATCACAACCTCAACCACACAGAGTTTGGTGAGCTGTTGTCTACCGATATTGCCTTGCCACGGAATGCCGTAGATTGGGATGAGTCTTTGCCTAATCACTTACAAGAACGGGTAAGCAAGACCTTTTATTTAGGGCATTTTTTCTGCCATGTTATGCATCAAGACTACCTGCTACATCCTGAAGTAGATTCAAAAAAATTCAAGGACGACATACTGGCGTTTTATGATCAGCGTCATATCGAGTATCCTGCTGAGCACAATGTGGGCCATGTATATACCGCCAAACCTGCATTACATTCTTTTTATAAAAAACTAGATCCAACCAATTCGCTTAACCCAGGTATTGGTCAGACAGAAAAATGGAAAAACTGGCAATCATCGCCCATTAAGGAGAAGTGAAATGACAAACTATATGGATAAGTCGCAGCAACCGATTTTAGGGAATAATACTGTCGATCCAGAAACACCAAAAGCAGGACAGTGGCGTGCGGCTATGTGGAAGTTTTTATTGTTTTCAGCATTAGGTATTGCGCTATTTATCATACCGTTTCAGTGGGATGGTAAGGTCACGATTTTATTGGGTGTGTTGACCGATACGCTACAAGCCGCGTTAGGCGGGTTTGTGGTCTATATCGCAATGGCGATCGTATCGATTTCCTTCATAGGGGCTTTGGCGGTCAAAGTATTAAAACCCACTTTGCATGAAGAGTCACCAGTAAAAAAGCTCTTTGATGTTGATTGGTTTTGGTTAGCCACTCGCTTCTTGGGCATGTTGTTTGTTTGGATGATTTTTTTACAAGTCGGCCCTGAGTTTATTATCAACCGTAATACCGGTGGTGTCATTTTTGAAGACTTGATTCCTATTCTGATTCCTTTATTTTTCTTTGCTATTTTATCGCTGCCGTTTTTGACAGACTTTGGTTTGATGGAGTTTTTGGGAACGCTTGCCAGTAAAGTATTTATCAAGCTTTTCAAGCTACCAGGTCGTTCTGCTGTCGATGCGATGTCTTCTTGGTTTGGCGCAGCTTCTATTGGCTTGCTGGTCACCATGCAAGAGTATGACAAGAGTTTCTATAGCCAGCGCGAAGCAGCCGTCATTGCCACGACCTTTTCGGTGACGTCTATTGCCTTTACCTATGTAGTCGCAAAAACCATCGGCGTAGATAACAATTTCGTCTACTTTTATCTGACTATTGCTTTGACTGGTTTCATCGCTGCGATCATCATGCCGCGCATACCGCCATTGTCACGCAAACCTGATACATATCATTCGGGCAAAAGTATGCTAGATGAAGGGATCCCTGCTGAGTATTCAACTTATCAATGGGCAGTGAACCGTGCGGTGACTCGTGCACACTCTATGCCTAGCTTAGGTCAGGTGTTCAAACGCAGTGTAAACAATTTGTTTGACATCTACTTTGGCCTAATCCCTGTGATTTTTGCTATCGGTACGATTGGACTTGGTCTAGCAGAGTACACGCCTGTCTTTAATTGGTTAGCGACACCACTAGTACCTTTGCTTGAATGGTTACAGATCCCAGAAGCAGCAAAAGCAGCACCTGCCATGATTATGGGCTTTGCGGATATGTACTTGCCAGCCTTGGTGGGTAAAAGTATCGAGAGTGAGATGACACGATTTATCGTTGGTGCCTGTTCTATTACGCAGATTATTTATATGTCTGAAGTGGGTGCGCTGATTTTAAAATCTAACATTAAGCTTAATGTCTTAGAGCTATTCTTAATCTTTATGCTTCGTACAATTATTAGCTTGGTAGTAATCACGTCTGTGGCGCATCTGCTGTATTAGTAACACGTCCAATATTGATAAAGTATCTAGCCTAAGCAAATAATCGGTTTTTCTTTAATCAGATAAGCCGATTATTTTGTTAATAGTATTACGAGCGCTAGACATAAAAATATTCAATGAATAAAAAAATACTTATATAACAGCAGATGTAGATAACTTTATAAGAAAATAAAAGGCAATTAACCATGATGGAAACGATGAACTCTCAGGAAATAAGTAGAGAAAGCGCCATACAAACCGTCCAAGATGAAGTGATGCTGAATGCCGCTTATATCAATGGAGACTGGATGACGATTGAAGCGTTTACTGCTGACTCTGACCAAGCCGACGCTGATAAAACAAACAACCATGCTTTGTATGATTCAAATTCTGGCGAAATAATAGCCATTACTTGTTTGTGCACCCAAGCCCATGTAGACATGGCGGTCAACGCTGCTAGCCAAGCATATCCGTCTTGGTCACAAACGGCGGTAAGCGAACGCGCAGGCTATCTCAATGCCATTGCAGATGTGATGGAACAGCAGTTTGATAAGTTGGTTGGGTTGTCTGTATTAAATAATGGTAAGCCGACGGAAGAAGCAAAAATAGACGTCAGTGATGCTATTGCTTGCTATCGTTATTATGCCAACCTCATCATAGAGCAGCCCACTTGGTCTGAAGTGTCAACGCTCGAATCAGGCATACGCTTGCTAAAGACCTATGCACCTGTTGGTATTTGTTCCCTTATCGTGCCTTGGAATTTTCCAATGGTTACGACCGCTTGGAAGGTAGCGCCAGCCATAGCAGCAGGTTGCACTGTGATCTTAAAGCCATCTGAGGTGACATTATTGCCAGAGCTAATGTTGGGCAATATTTTATCTGAGGTAGGACTGCCAAAAGGGGTGGTCAATATCCTACCCGGTGCAGCTGAAGTAGGCGCTGCCATGACCAGTCACCCGCTAATTGATAAAGTCTCCTTTACTGGTAGCAACGTAGTCGGTGAAAAAGTCATGACCCAAGCGGCAAAAGGTATCAAGGATATCAGCCTAGAGCTTGGCGGTAAGTCTGCCATTGTCGTATGTGCGGATGCAGATATCGATTACGCTTGTGATTTAATCATCGGCGGTATATTTACAAATGCCGGTCAAATATGTTCGGCCACTTCAAGGTTGCTCGTTCATAAAGACATTGCTCATTCATTATTTGAAACGTTGAAGGCCAAGACAGAAAGCCTCAAAATAGGTGATGGCTTCGCTGCGGATACGCAAATTGGCCCAATGGTTAGTGAAC
The DNA here is from genome assembly GCF_015864825.1 of Psychrobacter sp. NZS113. Taxonomy (GTDB): domain Bacteria; phylum Pseudomonadota; class Gammaproteobacteria; order Pseudomonadales; family Moraxellaceae; genus Psychrobacter. The sequence continues at coordinate 26,135 of NZ_JADYWL010000011.1, read as the reverse complement.
AGCAGCTCAATCAAGTAAAAAAATACTTTGATATTGCAGTGAATGAAAACATTGAGTGTCTGACAGGTGGTGAGACAGTAGCAAGCTCAGGGTACTTTGTGAAGCCAACGATTTATACGGACGTACCAGTGACCAGTCAGTTATGGTTAGAAGAGATCTTTGGACCAGTATTAGTATGTAAAACCTTTGCAGAGGAAGCAAAAGCCATCGCTTTAGCCAACGATAGTAAGTTTGCCTTGGCAGCTTCTATTGTCAGTGCTGATGAAACCAAAGCGCTGGAGATAGCGCTACAAATTCAGGCTGGCCATATTTGGATTAATGAGCAACAAATTGTGTTGCCTGAAACTGGGTGGGGCGGGTTTAAACAAAGTGGTATCGGACGTGAGCTAGGTACGGATGGTTTGTCTGCTTATCAGAAAAGCAAGCATGTATTATTGCCTCATTAAGATAGAGTCACATTCATGTAAATCGACTAAATCGTCCATTCTCGCTTGATGGGCTACTCGTACTATCTGCGCTTGGTCTGCTTGATCTGCTTGGATTTCTTGTGTCAACACTAGATTGAACCGACTATAGCAGACCTGTCTTAACTATATAGAAAGGACTGATACCACCCTAAGGTCAGTCCTAAATCTATCGCTAATAGTTACCATAAGTTTCATTGCGTAAAGTAACTTTACTAGACTAGAACCACCATTCGGGATAAAATTGAACAATCATTCAAATTTATTGCTATGGCTATGTATATATAAGCCATTGCTTGTGTAATGGAAAAAATATGTCACGTACCGCACTTTATAATCGTCATGATTCCTTAGAACGCGCCTTAAAGCTTTTTTGGCAAAAGGGTTTTCATGCTACCTCCTTAAAAGACATAGAATTGGCGCTTGATATGCGTCCGGGCAGTATTTATGCCGCGTTTGGTAGTAAAGATGGCTTGTTCCAAGAAGCTTTAGACTATTATGCTCGTTCAGGGTTGACTGAGCTTGAACGGATATTGAGTCAGCAGCCATCTCCCTTATTGGGATTGGCAGCTTACTTACGTCAGCTTGGTGGTATTCGTGACAAAGAGCTACCGAGTCGAGCGTGTATGCTAGTCAAAAGCTTGCTAGAACTGGGTGCCCGTGAGCAAGCGGCACTACAAAAAGTAGAGATGCTGCTGGCAGGTATGGAGACACGTTTTGTCGGTTACTTTACCGAAGCGCAGCGGTTGGGGGAGATGGATAGCGAGCTAGATCCGCTAAGATTAGCACGCCGTTTACAGGCCGAAGTGATGGGGCTGCGAGCTTTTGCACAGCGTGATGTAGACAGTGCAGCAGTACATGCATTGGCTGAAGATATGGCACTCTCTATAGAAGCGCTACGTATCGATGAACATGCTACTGTTTAATCTTTATACTATTAAAAACTAATATCATTAGAAGTTAGCACCATAAAAAAGAGTTGTAGAGGAACTGTATAGTCTCGGGCTACACAATTCCTCTACAACTCTTAATGTTATAAAACCAACCATCATTCAAATGAATTAGTCTGGCATGTCAGCCAATTGTTGCAAAATGCTCTTATAATTTTCAATACCTTGAGCACCGCTGATGAGGTGACGCTCATTGAAAACCATAGATGGCACACTTTGAATGCCTTTTTGCTGCCAGTGTTGTTTTTCTTTTTCTACTGCTGTAGCAAAACGCTGCTCTTCTAAGACCGCTAATGCTTCGCTGCGATCCAATCCGATATCTGCTGCGACATTTGCGAGTACGGTACTGTCAGCTACGTTTTTATTATCGACGAAGTGTGCGACGAACAATGCTTGTTTTAGGTCGTGCATACGTCCTTGCTGATCGGCCCAATACAGCAACTGATGCGTATTAAAAGTATTGTAAGTACGAAACTCATCGGTAAACTGAAAATTAAACCCAGCTTCTGCACCTGCTGCTGTCATTCTAGCTCGGTTCTCTTTAATGTCCTCAGCAGTTGTACCGTATTTCTCCATAATATGCTCACGATAGTTTCGTCCTTCGTGCGGCGTATTAGGATTTAACTCAAATGGGTGCCAGTGAATCTCGTGCGGCGTGTTGGTTTGTTTTAATGCCTCGGCTAATTGACTATAGCCGATAGCACACCAAGGACAGACCACATCCGACACAATATCTATTCGTAATGGTTTTTGTGAATCACTCATAGCGGCTCCTTATTGTATGCTTATATAAATTGTCTTTTTCTATATTATATATAAGAAGCTATCCTAAATTAGATAATCTAGGACAGCCCTTTATCTTTTTATATAATTAGACAATTTTATGCTTTATGCCATTCGAACTTTTGGAAAGGCTTGTCGATTGGCGTGTTGGCCAAATGGTTAGTATAGTTACTCATGACTTTTTGCGCAGCAGCCAAGATAACTTCTAATATTTGACGCTTAGTGTAGCCTGCATCTAAAAACGCTTGAACAGCGCTGTCATCAACGTTACCACGATTACGGACTACAGATAGTGTGAAGGTACGCAATGCTTCCAATTTTTCAGTTGGTAGTGGCGTTTCATCACGTAATGCATCAGTGATAGCGTCATCTACTTTCATGCTCTTAGCAATACCAGTATGTGCAGGTACACAGTAATGGCAAGCATGTTCAACGTTGATAGTTTGCCATACCACAGTGGTTTCTTCATCATCAAAGCTGCTGTCTAAAAACAGTTGATGTAGACGTTGATAGCCTTCGAGCAAGCCAGGTGCTTCAGCCATTACAGCGTGTAGGTTAGGTACCATACCAAATGCTTTGATAGAAGAATCAAGTAAGTCTTTGCTTTCTGCTGGGGCTGTGTCTTTGTCGTGTAGAGTAAAATCAGTCATATTAAAACCTTTTATTCATTATTAATAAATTGTTGTAAAGTAAGTGTGCAAGTGACTAAAGAAACAAACATTTATTTGAGCGAACACTCATATTAATAAATGATATTTTCGTGAGTCGCTTAACAACTACAACCACTATAATTCATTTTGAGCAATCGTTCAAATATTATTTGAACGATTGCTCAAGTTATTTGTAAATTTCGTTTACATTTAGAACGGGTTAATAAAGTAATGATTGTGAAGGCTTTGATAGATAAGGGTTTACAAACACAATAGATATTAAAAAATTTACCCTACCTAAAAGTGAATTTTAGATAAGGTCACAGGTGAGTTTGGTCATTTTACGATTGACCGATAAGTTTACTTGCTTTTAGAAGGCTTACCTTTGGGAGGTTTATCTTTGAATGGCATGATGAGCAAATTCCATAACGATGCATTTTGCTCGGGTAATGGATACTCTTTTAGACCAATATCCAACTCATGATCAGATTTTTTGGCCTCACTCTTATAGCTGCCAAACAGCTTGTCCCACCAAATAACGCTAAAACCGTAGTTTGAATTGGTCTCGCTCACACGTTTACTGTGGTGGATACGATGCAAAATCTGGGTCATCAATATTAAGCGCAAGGGCTTTTCGATCGCAGGTGCTAGGCGAATATTGGCGTGATTGAACATCGCCAGTCCATTTAGGGCAATCTCAAAAATCAGCACGGCGATTGCAGGCACCCCCAACAAGGTGACAGCAATAAGCTTCACTACAATGCTCAATAAGATTTCTATAGGATGAAATCTCAGCCCCGTACTGGTATCAATGTGCGCATCGGCATGATGTACTCTATGTAAGCGCCATAGAATAGGGACGCGATGAAACAGTCGATGCTGCCAATAGATAACGATGTCAAGCAATAGCAAGCTCAGTATGATGACTACAATACTTGGTAATTCAATGATATTAAATAAGCCGATACCATGCTGTTGGTTGTATAGCGCTACAGCTGTCAGACCAATAGGTACGGCCAACCGTGTGACAATAGAAGCTGCAACCACCAAGCTAAAGTTAGCAAACCAGCGTTTACTACTTTTGATTGGGGATTTACGTGCAGGCATACGCCATTCAAGCATCATCATGATGACTAAGACGCTAAAAAAAACGCCAAGTCTCCACCATACTTCATTTGTCATTGGTTAACTCTTCACTGTTTTTATGGATATGGTTTTTGATGAACGTCAGTCTCTAGCTGTTTGAGTGTATGGTAGCCCCCATGGATGCGGGTGAATATTGTGACGGCACAAGCAGTCGCAAAGATACCAGCAAGGAGTGAGAAGTGCTGCGGCCAAAGACAAAACGCCACAAACAGCGCGATGGTTTCGGTTCCTTCAGTCAGGCCGTTTAGATAGTAGAAACTCTTGTACTTAAACTGCGGCTTGTCCAGATTGAACTTTTCTGCTGCAATGGCAAATGCCAAAAAGCTTGAGCCAGTACCAATGAAAGTGGCTAATAATATCGAGCCTGCAATGGCGTTTTGTTCAGGATTTGCCAAAATAAAGCCAAGCGGTATGGCTGCATAAAATAAAAAATCGAGCGTAATGTCCAAATAGCCACCAGCGCTTGAGCTTTGGTTGGCATGTCGAGCCAGAGCACCATCCAGACCATCAAAAACGCGATTCACTGCAATGGCTGCAAGCGCCCCATACCAAAACTCAAACGCGAGTAATGGTAAGGCTAGCATGCCAATCAAAAACCCCATCATCGTGAGTTGATCTGCTGTGACACCGCGCTTATGCAGTACGACAACCACAGAGGTCAGTATTGGTTTGATGATGGGCGTGATAAATTTGTCGAGCATGCGAATGGCCTTCTGTAAATCGCGTTGATGTCTAAGACAATCAGGTTAAATGAATAACTTTGCCGCCTGCTGCTTCGGCATCGCTATGGTCATGCGTCACCATAATCGCAGGCAGTTTGAACGTGCGAATTTGCTCAAATACCAACTGACGTGTATCGACTCTAAGCTGTGTGTCCAACTTACTAAATGGCTCATCGAGCAATATGGCTTTTGGCTCACTCATCAAGGTTCGTAGTAGGGCGATTCGTGCTTGCTGTCCCCCTGATAAGTTATCAGGATGTCGACTACCCATGCCTGCCAATCCAACTTGCTCTAATGCTTGTTCGATTTTTTCTAAACGCTGTTTTTTATTACCTTTGGGCATAGCAAAGGCGATATTTCCGGCAACGGATAAATGTGAAAACAGCAAAGGGTCTTGATACAGCACCCCAATATGGCGTAAATGCGGCGGAAGTTGGCACACGTTTTCATCATTTAACCAAGCTTCGCCCGTGGCATGGAAACCGCTGGGCAATGTACCTGTTAGCCAGTTCAAAAAGCTCGATTTACCACTACCAGATGGCCCCATAACGGTGAGTATATCACCGCCAAAAATTTGCTCATCTATGCCTAGTAGACGCGTGTCTTCTCGATATAGCTCTAAGTTTCTTATCTCTAAAGATGGTGACATCAAAACCCCTTTATTCGTATTGTCATTATTGGCTTATGTAGGGCGTGTTAATGAGTGTTGTTTTTGCCACTTCTAAAAATATATTTAGGGAGCAGACTTGCCAGTATAAAACCAATCAGCGGTAGTGCCATTTGGATGATGGCATAGACCGCACTAGTGCGCCTACTGGCCCCATTCGCGAGTGTCACGGCTTCTGTAGTGATGGTTGCAATACGTCCGCCACCTGCCAATAACGTCGGTAAATATTGGCCGAAGCTGATCGCTAGGCCCAGTGCAACGGCAATCAAAATGGGCGTAAACAGTTGTGGTAGTTTAACCTGAAAAAACACTTTTATAGGTGTCGAACCTAAGCTTGCTGCCACATTCGCAAAACGTGGGTCTAAGCGTCGATAGCTGCTAGCCAGCGATAAAAACACATAGGGCAGTACAAATAATAAATGTGTAAATGCCACATTAAAAAACGCCGCTTGGTTATTAACCAACTGCTGTAGCCAAACCAAGCCAAACAAGAAAGCGATGCTAGGCACCAGCAGCGGCAAGTAAATGATTAAGCTGGTAAAGTTTGAAAGTCGCTTTGCACTTAATTGCTCGGCTTCCAAACATAATAATGTGAGTACAATAGCAAAGAGTGTGCTCACTAGGCCGATAGCAATGGTATTAAAGAGTGGCGTACCCATTTGCATAAAGGCGCTTTGGAAATGTAGCAATACAAACTGTTCTGGCAAAGCGTCTGGAAACCGCCAAAACCCAGCCACTGACCACATGGCAAGACCAATGAGTGACATGAAAATAAAGCCAATGACCACAGTAGTCATAGTGGCCGTGATTCTCTGACAGACAGCATCTCCATAATTGCGTTTACCATTGGTTAGTGAGCTACAGAATAGTATTTTTACTATTTGCTCACCGCCAAGCCATAAAGCGATCAAGCCACCCGTCAATGCCAGCTGTAATAGTGCCCCTGCTGATGCTTTTATACGTAAATTCAGGTCCACGTCATTGAACCATTGCATGATAGTGACTGCAAGTGTGGGCGGTGTATTCGGGCCCAATATCAATGGCATCTCTACGCTGGCACTGGCATAGGCAAGCACTGCCAAAATCGGCAAACGCAGCAATGGATATAGCAGAGGAAATACCGATTTAAAAAAGGCGGCAATCGGGTAATAACCCAGATTTAATGCGACTTTATACTGTTGACGCAGTTTTTTACCAAGCTCTGGTTGTGCCAAAGCACCCAATGCGATTAATAATAAAAAAGGCAGTTCTTTCAACGTCAAGCCCAGAATGATACTGATACCGTAGGGGTCATGAGGAAATATCCCCTCTGGTGACATTTCCCAACCGCTTAACCATGGTGAAATTAATCGTGAAAACATACCAGAAGGCGCAATGAGAAAACCAACGGCAATCGCCGCTGCGGCATGAGGAATCACTAAAATGGGGCTTAGCAAATGCTCGATACGCGTGAGCCAAACACTATTGAAAAACGCTGCCAGTATCATAAGTGTCATGACAAAAGCGAGCAGAGTACTGATGAGTCCAGTTGCCAGGCTAAGCGCCACCATCTGGGTAAGACCTGGCGTCATCCAAAGATCTTTGAACCCTTGTAGACTGATGGTCGTCTGGTCAAGCGCGGGCACCCAGCTAAACGCAGGCAATAGCACACTAATCAGTCCGCCGAGTACCGGTAGCACCAGTATCAGCAATAAAAGCTTTGGACTAGATATGGCAATGCGCGTAAATAGGTCTTTTTTATAAGGAGTGGCAATTGCCGTACAATTATTGACGCTGCCTTTATTTATATCATTTTTATTGACACTGCTTTGAGCGGCCTTGTCATTCAAATCTTTATTCATGGGCGAACCCCGTAGCGTGCTTGCCAGCCTTTCATGATTGCTTCAACCCAACTTGGGTGTGGCTCGCTCACTGTGCGTGTAATACTATCAAACGGCAGTGCGCTAGGATGGGGTTTGTTGGTTTTAAACAAGGCTTGCTGCTCAGAGGTGAGGGTAGACTGGACGAGTACGGTTTTGTCACCCCATACAGAAGGCGTTTGTTTTTTGGCTTGTGCCTCTGGACTCATCAAAAAGTTAGCGACGAGCTGTGCTGCTTGTGGATGGCTGGCATTATAAGGAATGGCCACAAAGTGAGTATTACTCAAGCTACCATCGCTCATCGCATAGCTACGAATACTTTCAGGTAAGTCATAACGCTGCACAGCTGCTGGAACTTCAGGGGCTGAAAAGCTGAACGCTAAACTAAGTTCGGTATCATCGACCAACCGACGCATTTGCGCACCCGTTTGTACAAACTGCTCACCCCTGCGCCAAAGCGTCGGATGTAAGTCATCCAAGAATTCCCATAGTGGGTCGAGGACAATCGCTTTATTCTGTTCAGTGACAGGCATGTTGAGCTGAGCGCTAGTATTCTCGCCAGTATCGGCATCGTGTTGCTCATGCAGCATGACCAAGGCGTATTTCAAAAAGCTCATGCCTAAAAAGTCAGGTGGTTTTGGATAGCTAAAGCGCCCGGGATTTTGTTTTGTCCAAGTCGTTAGTTCTTTTAAGGTAGTGGGTGGCTTTTTGACGGATAGATTATCGTAATAAAAAGTCAGTGATGCTTGTCCCCATGGTGCTTCCATACCATTGGTCGGTACACCAAAATCAAAGGTAACAGCAGGGTTGTTATCAGGGTCAGTGAGGGCAAAATTAGGCAGCTTGTTTGCCCACTGTTTAAGCAATAGTGAATTCTCGCTCATGGTGGCGAAGTTTGCGCCATTAATCCATATGAGGTCCACGCTACCTTGATCATTGTTATTGGCTGATTTTTCTGCCAATACTCGACTGACGGCTTCGCTGGTATCTGTGAGTTTGACATGGACCAAGTTGATGTTGTGTTTATCATCAACTTGCTTGGCTACCCACTGTAAATAGGCATTGATTTGAGGGTCGCCGCCCCACGCGTAGAAGTAAACGTCTTGATTTTTACCCTGAGATTCAACCTGCTGCCAAAGTGACTCCTTGCCACCACTGCTGCCTATATTAGGGGAGGCAGTGCTGGCAGAGATACCAATACAAACGCTTAACGCCATAGCATAAGAGCTATAGCGCATGACGTTTTTTAATGCTGGCAAGGATTTAAGAACGTGCATTGATGGGCTAACCTCGACGCCAAGTATGGTATTTTTCTAGCCAGCTTAATACGCGCTGAGGGGCATGGTCACGTTTCCATTCTCCAGCCACATACTTGTTGCCTTCCGCCCAAGTCGGGTAGCTATGAATCGTACCAAGTATTTTGTTCAGTCCTAGGCCGTGTTTCATCGCTAATACAAACTCAGCAATCAAATCACCAGCATGTTCAGATACGATGGTCACGCCAAGTATTTTATCTTTCCCTTTAGGGGTAATGACTTTGATAAATCCTTTAGCTGCGCTGTCAGTAATGGCACGGTCCAGCTCTTTAAACTCAAAGCGAGTAATCTCGTACTCAATACCTTTATCTATCGCGTCTTGCTCATTTAAGCCCACACGAGCGACTTCTGGATCGATAAACGTGGTCCACGGAATCACACGGTAATCTACTTTGAACTTTTTCAGATTGCCAAACAAGCCGTTCACTGCGGCGTACCAACCCTGATGGGATGCGACATGAGTAAACTGATACGGACCTACGATATCACCTGCTGCAAAAATATTAGGATACAGCGTTTCTAAGTATTCGTTGGTGACGATGGTACGGTTGGTTTCGATACCCAAATCTTCAAGGCCGTAACCAGTAAGGCGAGCGCTTCGACCAACAGCACACAATAGCTCGTCATACTCTATATCGATTTCAGTATCGTTGTGTTTAACGACAATATACTTTTTGCCATCGCGAGCTTCACAGCGCAATGCTTGATGTGAGGTCAAAATATTTACGCCGCTCTCAACCAGCGCTTGGTGTGCAAAGGTAGACACTTCAAGATCTTCTTTGATCATGATGCGCTCACTCATCTCAATTTGAGTCACACTTGAGCCTAAGCGTGCAAAACTCTGCGCCAATTCACTACCGATAGGGCCACCGCCCAGTACGACCAGCTTTTTAGGCGCTTCGTCTAGTTCTGCAAACTTGTTCCATATGGTATCGCTGGTCACGTAGCCCGTTTCTTCAATACCAGGTAATGGCGGTACAAATGGGCGTGCACCAGTTGCAATAACGATAGTACGCGCAGTTAGTTTTTGTGTGCCACCATCATTTAGTGCGATTTCTACCGTCCATGGATCGATGAGCTTGGCATAGCCTTTTACTACATCGACGCCCAAATCGGTATAACGCTCAACACTGTCATGCGGTGCAATCTCAGCCACGACATCATGTACACGTGCCATGACTTTTTTGAACGAGAACTGCGGAGACGCATTTTCAAGGCCGTAGTTTTCACCATGGCGAATTTGATCTGCGATTTTTGCACTTTTAATCACGGCTTTACTTGGGACACAACCATAGTTTAAGCAATCACCGCCCATTTCACCAGCTTCGATTAACGTTACTTTTGCTTTAACAGCAGCAGCAATATAGCTCGTTACCAAGCCGCCAGCACCCGCACCAATCACAATCATGTTACGGTCGAACTGTTTGGGCTTTGAGTAGTTTTTATAGACACGACGTTTTTTGAACACGTTTAAAATTCCTTTAGCAATAAGCGGGAATATGCCCAATAAAGCGAACGATAAAATTAGATTGAGCGATAAAATACCTGACAAGCTTTCTATTTGAGCAAGTTGCGTACCCGCATTAACGAATACAAAAGTACCCGCCAGCATACCTATTTGGCTTACCCAGTAGTAGGTCCATGACTTAATGGCGGTCACACCCATGAGCAAATTGATTAAAAAGAAGGGAAATACAGGCACTAAACGTAATGTGAATAAGTAAAAGCCACCTTCTTTTTCGACGCCAGCGTCGATAGCGGCAAGGCGTTCAGGAAAACGCTGTTTGATGGTATCGCGTAGTAAATAACGTGATGCTAAAAACGAAAGTGTCGCGCCAATACTTGATGCAAATGAGGCAATGACTAAGCCCTGAAATAGACCAAATAGAGCCCCAGATGCTAGCGTTAAGATAGCAGCGCCAGGTAGTGAGAGAGCAGTAACAACAACATATAGTAAAAAGAATCCACCGATAATCAGTAACGGTGATTCTGCTTTATAGTCGTTGAACTGCGCCATCGAGCCTTTTAAGCCCTCAAGCGTCAACAGTTGGTTGAGGTCAAAGTAGAAGAACCCCACTGCTAATAGCACTATTAACAGTATTAGAAATATTCTCTTAATCATGAAAGATTCGGCCTGATAGTAAAGCAAAGGTTTCATTCATAGTCATATTTCTATAATTAAAACTATGATCAAAAAACTTTTGCTGTTTTAGTGATGGTGGCAATTACATTGAATTGTTGAATAATCTATTCGTTTACCTGCAATAAAACAGCTAAGTTGTTAGTTTTAATAATATATAGCTTGTACCGCTTTAGCTAGCATTTATATTATTGCACCGTTTAACCTCTATAGCTTTGCTACGGCAACACCTGCATTTGACGTACCACCTGTACGGTCTCGCTTGGATTGCTGGTACTGAATTTATTTAGATTTGACCATAGTCAAACGATAGACTCTGTTTATAGCTATGCCAAGGGAACGGTTTTGCCCACGGTTCGTTTGCCTAGTGTCAATGTATCCCAGTCTCTCATCAAGAAGAGAGCGATACATGCTGCTAGCATTGGCCATGCGGCAAAAAACAACAGGTTATCAAATGGTTCTAGATATAAAGAAAAGGTCGCAAAAGTTGAGCCAGCATGAGCCAGCAGAACAATACCATAGGTCCAAGTTTTAAATAACCCGACGACAAACAGTATGATGAGTATCAACTGAACAGCGCCCATAACATAGAATATGGAATCACCCATATTTTCCATTCCATAAAACTTAGACATAACGCCTGCGGCATGGTCAGGATTGATAAATTTATCAAGCGTCCAAAATAAAAAGACAGTGAAGACACCAAGTCGAAGCAATAAGAGCGAAAGTGGTAAATGTTTTGGCATGAGAAATCTCTTTTTGAGAAATTTTGAAAGCCTTTTCAAAAATTCTTGATGAGTAGGGTGCCGAAATTGGCTTTTGTTATATGATTAGTAAAAGTCAAAATGTATTCAATTCTTGAGTGATTGCTCAATTTCAAGCAAACCTAAGCACTAGAGAGGTCAAGAAATCGCATTGTAGTTGTTATTGAATGGTTGTTCAAGTTCGCATTGCCACGTATGGCAGGGTTATGGCGATTTGTTACCTTTTTCTATAAAACCTGTAACGCTAGCTTAAAGGTGATTATTTTCTATACAATAAAAAACCCTTTGTAGAACTAAGTATTCTACAAAGGGTATCTAAGTTAACAAAGCAAGTCTTACAAATACTGATTGGTTACCACATCAAATCATCTGGAATCACATAGGCGGCGTAAGGGTCATCTTCTGCCAGCACGTCTTCTGATGTATCGTTTGATACGACCATGAAGCCTTCCATTTTTGAGTCTATACGATCTGCTAATGGACGGGGAAGTAATGCATAGCCTTCTTCTAATCGCGCAATGACGACATGACCGGCGACGATTTGGTCATATAGTTTTTGGGTAATAGAGATTTTTTTGACTTTAGAACCATCGACAAACTGATAGCTGACATCACCACTGATATCAGTGATTTGATGCTGCTTAATCATTTGTATAATATTGGCCTTGAGTGCCTTTTCTTCTAAAGCGCGTTGTTTTTCTTGATTGAGCTGCTGATCTTTCTCTAGTTTTTTTGCTTGCGCATCTGCCAATGCTTTTTTGGCCTCTAAACTTTCTGAGTCACCAGTACGCTTAGCATGCTGATTCTGCTTGCTGATTTTATTGGCTTTTTTGCTATCAACCAATCCCGCTTTGAGTAGTTGAGCCTGTAGGGCATTTTTTGCCATAATTCCATCACCTAAATAACGATATTTAAATCACAAATGCTAAAAAATACATTGTAGCAAAATTTGTTAGGGCATGTTGTTAGACGATGACAAGACTTTGTTGATGCGGTAAAGTCATGCATTTTTAAATCTTGCGCAACGCTACAGACAGCAGAATAAAGATTATTGTAGAGGCAGGCACACATCACTGGATGAAGTCAGCCAAATTGGTTACTATCGAAGTAATGGGAAGGATTCTCTCAGAGCATTTAGAATGAGCATTGGACGCCATATGGAACTAGGGCCTATCCTCAATTCACTCGATAGTCATCTAAATGGGCTAAAAATGGCTAAATCTTGCCAAACATCGTCAAATAGCTGACTAATATCTCGATATTATCTGCGCTATTTTCCTTGTTTGACGGCAATATATCTCATTTTTATCACCATTTTTAAAATGAGGACACGCCCTAAATAATTAAAATTAAGGACATATTATGACAACATCACAGCACGTTTTAGCTTGTATTGATGGTTCAGCAGTGACTGAATCGGTTTGTGACTATGCAGCATGGTACGCCAGTAAGTTAAATTTACCTGTTGGCTTGTTGCATGTCAGTGAGGTTCCTGCATCGACCAGACGCGATCTGTCGGGCGCGATAGGGGTGAACAGTCGTCAGTTTTTGTTAGAGGAACTGACCCAGATGGATGAGCAAAGGGCGAAGGTGGTCAATAGTTATAGTAATGCCTTGGTTCAAGATGCAAAAAGCCACATCCAAAGTGATTTCGGTGATGTCGCTATCCGCATCTATCAACGCCGCGGCAAGCTGCTACCTGCCATTGAGCATTTTAAAACAGAAAATCGTGCCATTGTCATGGGTCGACGCGGAGAAGATCACAAAAACAGTCGTATCAATATCGGTAGTCAAATCGAAACAGTCGCCCGTGCATCCGATGTTCCTATATTGATTTGCTCAGAGACATTCAAAGCGCCAAGCTCGTACATGATCGCTTTTGATGGTAGCAAAACCGCTATCAAAGCAGCATGGATGGTTGCAAGAAGCCCAGTGCTAAAAGGGCTGCAAGGTCATATCGTCATGATAGGAAGCCACAATGATGCCGCTAAGCAGAGCTTGAGTGCCGCAGCAGCACAATTAGAAGCAGCTGGGTTTATTGTGGCCGCTCATCATTTGTCAGCGGCTGATGCGGTCAATGGTTTGTTGGCTTTTCAAACGGAAAATAACATCGATATCATGGTCGTGGGTGCTTACGGTCACTCTAAATTGCAGCAACTGTTTCTCGGTAGTACGACAACAGAGATTATTGCCAGTACATTGTCGCCAGTCATTTTAGTGCGATAAGTGCAATAAAGGTCGGGGCGTCTTATAAAACTGGTGCATTTGTTATCTATCTCTAATGATTCTTAAAAAATGATTGATAATTATGAATAAGGCTCAATAAATGATGCCAGATACTTTATAAGAGAGTATTTAGTTGCCTTGCACACTACTATTTTTGGACATAATCTTATGCTTATTAATGCAGATTTCTCTAGTCGCGCCGCACTTGCAGTTGAAGACCAACAATGGGTAAACTCACCGCAGAGTGGTGTAGAGCGTATCATGCTAGATCGCGTTGGCGAAGAGAAAGCCCGAGCCACCAGTCTGGTGCGTTACGCGCCTAATTCTTATTTTCCGCATCACTTGCATCCAGGTGGTGAAGAGATTTTGGTATTGTCAGGTACGTTTTCTGCAGATGACAAGCACTATCCAGCAGGCTGGTATTTGCGTAACCCACCGTCATCAGGTCACACCCCTTATAGTGACGAAGGTGCGGTGATCTTTGTGAAGCTCAGACAGATGCCGTCTGATGAAGACCGCTATGTTGCTATTGATACTCACGATGATGGCAATTGGACACGCCAAGGCAATCGTGATGTCTGTGCGCTTTTTTCTGATGATGGTGAGCAGGTGAGTTTGCAACGTCTCACAGCAGGCGACGTATTATTCGACGAAGATATCATTAGTGGTGTAGGTGCAGGCGGTGCAGAGTTACTGGTTGTAGAGGGCAGCCTATTAGATGGTGATAAGGTATATCAACGAGATAGTTGGATACGTCTACCAGTAGGTGAGCAGTCGAAAATAAAAGCAGGGTTAGAAGGCGCCACGGTATATGTTAAGAGAGGACATCTAATACAAGTGATTGGTCTGTGATTGGCAATTGACCAAGCCACCTGAATTTTCTGTCTTATTTTCTACCTTGGTGTTATAAATATGCACCCTATACTTTCATCTATCATTTGATAAAAACTGGCTATTATGACAATAGCCAGTTTTTTATGATTAGAAATTGGCTTTTACACTGACTGTTATTTGACGCTCGGGTCCCATCCAGCAGTTATTGCTGTCGTAACAGGAGCTAACATAGGTTTTATCAAACAGATTATTCACACTAGCACCGACAGTGAGCGTCGGGTTGACTTGATAGCTGCCGCCAATATCTACCAGTGTCACGCTTGGTAGCTCGTCTGAATTTTGTTTATCTATCTGCATAATTTTCTGCCTTATTTTCTACCTTGGTGTTGTAAATGTGCATCTTATACTTTCTATCATTTAATAAAAACTGGCTATTATTACAATAGCCAGTTTTTTGTGATTAAAAATTGGCCTTTAGACTGACTGTCATCTGGCGCTCTGGTCCCATCCAGCAGTTATTGATGTCATAACAAGAACCGACGTAGGTTTTATCAAAGAGGTTGTTGATACTGGCACCGACAGTGAGCATAGGATTAATTTTATAATTGCCACCGATATCTACCAATGTCACGCTTGGCAACTTATCTGAATTTTGTTTATCGATCTGCATGCCGCCTTCATAGCGAACACCCGCATTGAGCGTCAGCTTATCTGTGGCGTAGTAGTCTGTCCATAGCGTGGCTTTATGTTTCGCTGTTTGCGCTGGCGTGTTACCGACCACATCAGGGTTGAACTCATCTTCTGTAATCTCAGCATCGGTATAGCTGTAGCTCGCCGCGACATCCACCCAGTCATTGAGCATATGACTGCCGGATACTTCAAATCCTTTAGACGCAATCTCACCCGTTTGGGTTTGACTTCTATAGTTGACGTAATCTGACACCACGACATTTTGTTGTTTAATATCGAATACTGCCAGTGTTCCCTTGGTTCCGCCATCTGTCGAGAGATATTTAATACCGGCTTCTAGTTGGTCAGCCGTCGTAGGCTTAAATGGCTCATCGGTCACGAAGTTACTGCCAACGACTGGCTGGAACGATTGTGAGTAGCTCGCATAAGGCGATAGACCGTTATCGAAAACATAAATAGCAGCCAGACGACCACTGGTTTCTGACGCATCATTATTAATGGTTTTGTCGCTATACATCACACCCGCCGAGGCTTTGGTTTGATCGGTGATGCTCTTAAATTTATCATGTCGTAAGCCTGCAACCACTGTCCAGTCTTGCCATTTCATCTCATCTTGCACATAAAAACCAAGCTGGCTCTGTTCGATGTCTTCATATTGACTGTAGACATCTAATGGCAGCGTGTCGGTATTGATTTGAGAGAAATCAGGGTCAGACAAGTCAAGGTTTGGCGTACCATCCGCGCCAGCATCATAGTACGCGGCAGTGCTATCCGTCTCTTGATACTCGACACCAAATAATAAATTGTGCGAGGTATTGGCTGTATCGAATTTATAAGCCAACTGGTTGTCTGTGGTCCAGTTTTTCATGGTTTCATCAGTGGTATAGGCCACACGGTTCAATATCGTATCACTACCGCTGACAAACCCTCCACTATTATACATATTGCGTTGCTCTGCCTCAGCATCGGTATAGCGCAGTATGTGCTTAAAGGTTAGTTGGTCATTGATGTCCCAGTTTACGGTGACACTCGGCATAAACACTTCTTTGCTAAATTTATTCCATTCGTCACCCGCATAGGCATCGCTATCCAACTTGCCGTAACTGGCGTTATAGACAGTACCTACCGAAGGCAGTGGAGTAGAGGGCACCATGTCTGGATCATCTTGATAAAATAGATTAGCAAGTACGGACACATTGTCTGTCGCTTGCCATTCAAGCGATGGGTTGAGCAGGGTGCGCTCTTCTTCCGTGGTCTCCATCTGGCCGTCTTTTTTGCGTTTTAATGCCACAAAACGATAATTTAAGCTGTCTGTGAGCGTCCCGGTTGTATCGATGGCCACTTCTTTTAGGTTTTGAGTACCTAGTCGTAGCTGTACTTCAGTTTCTTGAGTGCTTTTGGGTGTCTTGGCAATTTGATTGACCATACCACCAGGGGCTGTATAACCATACAGGGAAGAGGCTGGCCCTTTCACGACTTCTACGGCTTCCGTCGCATAGATGTCTACTTGCGGCATAAGGTTCCAAGCACCATCGTAAGGCAGTCGCAATCCATCATAAAAATTCGATAAAGTCTTAAAGCCACGGACTCTGTACTCATCAAAGATAGATACCGTGCCGCGACTCTCAGAGCTGACACCAGGCTCATAACGTAATGCAGCGTTGACACTGTCAGCTTGGCGTTTTTGCAATAGGTCTTGATCGATTCTGGTATAGCTCATCGGTGCATCATCAGGGTCTAATGCGGTTTTTGTGCCTGTACTGCGGTAACTATCGGCATAGACAGTAATCGTATCTAAGGTCGTTGATGGTGTCGCTGTCTCAGAATTTTCTGTTTGAGTATTGCTTAGCGTGCCCTCAGTATCAGCTGACTCAGCATAAGCGATATGACTGATGCTCATTGCTAAGCCAATTTGTACTGCTATGGCCAGATGTTTTTTTCGGATAGATTCAGAGGTTAGAGGAAGCCGCATCATATTTCCTGTTCAATAATATTCGTTGAATATGTTGGATTCAAATTTAGGGAGATAAATACGGAAATAATAATAACACTAATGATTATTGTTATCATTAAAAAGTTACAATTAACATATTCTAGAAATATTAGGCTCGGTTCTGAATGTTTAAAACACCCTAATATTATTGATATGTGACTAGAGGGGTAGTGGTTTTTTCAGGGGTTTTCTCGTATGATGCAGCCGATATTACATTATGAATAGATTTATGTTGTTACTTGGGCAATCAGAGATTATCAAAGGTCGTATTTATGAACAGAGACAGCAGTCGGTCACCTAACACGCAGCGTTATTTTACGGTATGGCGCTGGCATTTCTATGCTGGCATGTTTGTCGCGCCTTTTTTGATTGTTTTGGCGGTCACCGCACTGGGTATGCTGTTTATGTCCAACACAGCAGGTAGAGATAACGATCGCTTAACTGTCATGATTCCAGAGTCGACTGTCCAAGCACCAGTGTCTATACAAGCCAAAAACGCGCTCGGTACTTTACCTGATAGCGCATTGATCAAATATATTGCACCCCGTGACGCAGAGACCGTTGCTTTGTTTCAGGTGCAGTCAGAAGGCCAGACCAATATGGTGGCAGTGAACCCCTATACAGCTGATGTCGTCAATAGCGCACCTGCTAGCAGCGGTCTTTATGATACGTTTAATAATATTCATAGTGATTTGCTCATCGGTAAAGCAGGAGATTATCTGCTAGAAACGGCTGCCTCATTGACCATCTTGATGATTTTATCGGGTTGGTATCTCTGGTGGCAAAAACGCAAATCAGTTAAGGCCATGCTGATACCTAACGAGGTGGTAGCCAACAAGAAAAAACGCTCTTTTATCCGTACTATTCATGCGACATTGGGGAGTTGGATATCGATCCTGCTGCTGTTTTTCTGTATATCAGGTATGGCGTGGGCAGGTGTGTGGGGCGAAAGAATGGTACAAGCATGGAGTCAGTTTCCTGCAGGTAAATGGGGCGTTGCTCCTATGCCGGTATCAATTGATCATAGCCAACACAGCACTGCGATGCAGGAGTCAATGGCTGCACCTCACGTCCATGGTGCGGCAGCATCTGAAACACATACTGAAGCACCCACGCACGGCAGTGTCTTAAACTCGGGCGACACTAAGGAAGTTCCTTGGGTGCTGGAGCTGACGCCGATGCCAGTATCAGGTACGACGATGGGTAAGGATGGTATCGCGCCTAACATACCTATTATGATCGATACGGTAGACCGCTACGCTCGTGAAATTGGATTTGTAGGCCGTTATCAGTTGAACCTGCCACAAGGTGAAACTGGGGTTTGGACCCTCAGTCAAGACTCGATGAGTTATGATATGACGAGTCCAACCGCTGATCGCACAGTACATATCGATCGCTATTCAGGCAATGTCTTAGCTGATATCCATTACGACGACTATAATGCCTTTGGTAAGTTTATGGCGGCAGGTATTGCTATTCACATGGGTACGCTCGGATGGTGGAGCGTGATGGCCAATATCTTGTTTTGTCTGTTTGTTATCGTAATTAGTGTGAGCGGCTATATCATGTGGTGGCAACGTCGCCCTAGCAATACCAATGAGAGTAGTGGGTTAAACCCGCCAGCAAGTGGTCAGCGTTTTTCTATTTGGTGGCCGCTTGCTATTCCTTTACTGATAATCGCGATGATATTTCCGACAGCCATTATCGCAATCGTTGTCATTGCACTGTTAGACTTTTTGGTGATATCTCGTAGTGCTTTTTTACAGAAATTATTAAAATAAGCAAACGGCTTAGACGAGTTTTCAAGTGTCTAGATACTTTGGATTCATATATAGTCAAAGAACGCCAAAATGGGTACAAGGCAGCCGACTACAGATTGTACAAGTAGTACATCTAAGGAGGGTAACGCCGTAGCGGTTTAGTATTTCACCGACTATAGCTATAGCGTGATTCTTTCTACCATAATGGGGCGACTTATCATAAGTCGCCCCATTTTTTTTCGTGACCGTCTTCATCTATAACAAGTCATACTCATTGCAACATGGCGATTGCATCGGTACTGGCGCGCTGTCGTTCTTCGGCATTCAATTCAATCAATCGGCCTTCTTTCATCAATAATAACCGGTCAGCGTGTTCAAAATAGCTGTCGTCATGACTGATAATAAACAGTGTTTTGCCCAGTGCTTTTAGCTCAGGTATTAGCGTTTGATAGAACACACGGCGAAAAGCAGGGTCTTGGTCAGCGGCCCACTCATCAAGCAATAAAATATCTTTCTGTTCGGCGACAGAGAGTAGCATGGCCAATCGTTTACGTTGACCTTGAGATAGCTTGTCTGTAGAGAGCTGATGGTCAGCCACGCTTACTTTGTCTTGTAGATTGAGCTTAAGTAGCCAGTCAGATACCAGTGCCGCATCAGGCTGATTTCCTTGATTGCCAATTAGCTGCTTAAACAGATACTGATCACTAAAAATAGCAGAAAACAGCTGTCTATAATCGGCATTATTCTCTGAATCAATGTTGTCTTGATCTACGTGTACAGAGCCTGTGGTAGGGGTGAAAATCCCCGTAATGATTTTGGCGAGGGTAGACTTACCGCTACCATTAGCGCCGATTAAGAACACTACATCGCCACGTCTCACGGTAAGATTGACCGACTTCAAGATATCATCAGGGTTATTTACGTCAACAGCTAGATTTTGTGTCTGCGTATTGATACCGCTATAGCGATAACTAACGTCAGTCAGTGAGATAGAGTGCCAGTCTTTTGCCACGCGATCAGTCATAAATTCTGCTTGGTAGTCAGCCAGATCTAGAGACTGTATTTTGTCTAGTGCTACTTGGGCAGTCTGTAGGGTTGGATACGCACCAACCGCGTGCAGAATGGGTGATTGCATAAATAGAATGGTTAAGGAAAAGGTGGTTGCGACGCCCATCGGTATATTCAGATAATTCGATACCGCAAACACCACACCAATCGAGGCAAACATCATGATATTGGACCAGTTCACAGCAGATAAGTGAAAGGTATCAGATTTAATAACGGTTTTTTGGTATGACTTAGCATGGGATAAAAATTCATCTGCATATAACTTTTCAGCGCGGTACTGATTGAGCGCAAGCTCCTTACGACCTTCTATAATGGATTGATAATCTTGATATAAAAAATCATTAATCGCTCTGAGCTCTATCAAATGAGTATACACATGCTTGACTAAAATGGTGCTTATCCAGATTGTCATCACAATCCAAAACATGATGATAAACAATAGTGGAAGTGACAACCATCCTAAATAAAGGGCAACACCCGCAGATAATATAACGCCTTGTACCAATTCTGGCATGCGTACAAAGGCAGTCGTAATAGACTGGATGTCTGAAGATAAGCTGGCAATTAATCGTGCACTACCTAAGTGATCTATCTGCGGCACTTTGGTATCTATAATTTGTTTGACCAGTTTTGTTCTGAGCTCGTACACAAACTGATGGCCCAGACGTGTCAACGCATACTGTGATAAAAAAGTAGTGATTAATAGTAGTGCAATCAAGGCGGAAAAATAGCCTAAGCTAAGTAATGACAAAGTAGCAAAAACAGGCTGGCTGATAAAGGTATGGTTTATATACGCAATGATGCCCACACTGACAGCCGCATTTACCAAATTAAGCAGGATAACTTTGAGAAAAGGCAGGCGATAATGCGTCCAAATCATATGGTACAAAGAAGCGGTAGTGCGTGAAGACATAATGGCTCGTTATGATAATAATTGTATGTGTGATGGGAGAAAAGGATTGTTAGGCAAAGCCTGACTTTTATCGTAAATATACAAGTAAGTTTTAATCATTGCAGACTATAAATTGAGAGTTGCTAACGTTATTTATTGCACTTCTCTGAATGATATTCGGCGGTATCTTATCAAGACAGCAGAAGATATATAGATATACGTGGAATAGAAGAAGGTAGGCAAGAAAAGTCAGACAGGCCTTAGATGTTATTGATAACCATTTATATTTACAATATTGTGACGTCAATCTGTATATGTGTCAACGTGTTTGTGACCGTGAGAGGGAATGCTGAATATTGTGTTACTACCGTTTTAAGTGATGCTGAAAAAAGCATAGAACTCAAACTCGATTGATTTCATCGTATCGATAGGAATCTATCATGGTTAAGAATAGGTAAAACGGAAGTATGAAATTCAAGATAGCAGTGGTCTAAAAAATAGTAGACAACCATGCAGTATATCCACGACTGCGCATCAGTTAGGTAGGATCAGGTATATACTATCTCGTAAGTAAGAAAACCAAATCGAGGTAATCTCATCAGTATGGAGTAGTATGATTCTTAGGTTATGAGAGCACTTAAATTAAGTAAGCTGTTTGAAGGGAAGTCATAGATTTTTGAAGAAGAATAAGAGGTATTACATAAGGAGAGATAAAGCGACATACTGCCTTGTTTTAACGTAACATATAGTCAAATCCGTTACATCATCCTCGCTAAGCGTAATAATGTATAACTTGCACTTGATTTCCTTGTATCGAAATTATTTGAATTCAACTATAGCAGTTACGAGCGTGGTGAAATTTGGCGTCAGAACTTTTTATAGAATAAGATGTAGAAACAGGTTTGGCTTGATTTTTGCTGTTATGCTATTGGTATCTAGACTTTGGCATAAGTACCTACGGAATTGACATCAGATAACCATATATAATGGTAGCTGGTCATAGAATATACGCCACTTATCGTGTATGTGCTTGATTTTTTTGACATTGACAAACTATATGGGTTATACCTACATCTATATAATATTTATGAAGTCTGATCGAATTATCAGTATAGACATTAGCCTTTTACACCATCTAAAAAACGCTCTGCGAAGGCAAAGGCCACCAATAAATTATTAATAAATAACTATATTCATATTAAGGAATATATCTTTTATACAGCAATTAATTCAAAAACGCCATATATTAATCAACAATAGCTCAATAAATTGTTATTTAGGAAGTTATCATGAGTAAATTTTTCAAAAAAGTCATCGTCGAAGTAGCGCTAGTAACCACGCTGCTAGGAGTGACTGCTTGTGCGACCACAACGGCTAACAGCCGCCTCGATAATAATGGAGATACTCGCCGTGTTGATAGGGTTGTATGGAATAATCAAATTGACAGTGATATCAGTACTGTATTGGCGAAACAAGTCGCGAGTGATGAAGTTCGACTGATATTTGTGCGCAAAAGTGATAATGATCCGGAGCAAACCAGTGCCAATATTGCGATTAATAATAGATTTCAAGTCAGTTTGCATCCTGGTAATTATACAGCGGTCAATTCTTGTGTGGGTACAAACCAAATAAGTGCTCATGCAACTGGTTTTAAAGACAATAATCTGTTGGCCGAGCAAAAAGATTACGAGCTGGTTGGTGGTCAAACATACTTTTTTTATGTAGATATGGATGAAAATGGCCAAGGTTCGCTCAATCAAATAACGACAGATAGCGCATTACCACTGCTAGAAAATAAGCGTTATCAAACGCATCAAATCAGTCGTGTCGTACCAAACTGTCCTGTACCAGTGATTGCTACTACACCGCCAGTAAAGCTGCCGCCAGTCGTGGAGCAACCTGCCGTATTGGCCGAAAAGATGACAATTGATCTTGAAGTATTGTTTGAGACTGACAAAGCGATCGTACGGCCTGAATATGATACAAAAATAGCTGAATTGGCAGAGTTTATGGTGCAATACCCAAATACAATAGCGACCATTGAAGGTCATACTGACAGTCGCAGTAGTGATAGCTATAACCAAGCATTATCACAGCGCCGAGTCGATGCTGTCAAAGCGCGTTTGATTTCAAAATTTAACATCAAAGCTGAGCGTTTAAGCGCGATTGGTTACGGAGAGACACAGCCAAGAGCCAGCAATGATACTGTAGAGGGTCGTCAGCTAAATCGCCGTGTGATAGCTGTCGTAGAAGAAGATGTGCGTCATCGATAATTTTATTTTACTTTGGTAGCTAAGGTTGCCTGATATAAAGAAATTTAGCCAATATATTTAAAATCAAGGGTAAAAAAATGAATACTATTATAATTAAAATTAATGATGCCACTCAAACTATCAGCCAAGTACCGGTCGTTACTAAAGACGGTATACCGACAGTTATCGCAGCCACTGACAAAGTGAACTATGAGTTTTTTGACACAGCGATTGGCCATGCCCCTAACCATATCATCACTAAGCGCCTAAAAAACGACTTGCATGTCTCATTCGAAGAAGAAGGGGTAGACAGCGATCTGATTATAGAAGGCTTCTATGATACTTCAGACAGTGCTTTAGTCGGTGTTGCTGAGGATGGTGAGTACTATTATTACATTCCTGACACTGGCGAAACCTACGATTATGTGACTCAGTTAGAAATCGGTGATGTAGAAGGACAGGCGCTTGGCGGTGAAGAATATATTGCAGTGGCTATACCTTGGTGGATACCTGCCGCTGCAGGACTTGGATTGGCAGGTTTGATTGCGTGTATCAGTGGCGGTGGTAGTGATGATAATGATAATGCTCCTGTTGCTGAAGATGACACTGTCTTTGGTGAAACAGGTCAGTCAATCATTATCGATGTCGTGGCAAATGATAGCGATCCTGAAAATGACCTAGACCCAACGACCGTAAAATTAATCGACCCTGTTACCGGTGATGAAGTCACCAGCTTAGTAGTAGATGGTGAAGGTACTTGGCAAGTTGACCTTATGACAGGAGAGGTTAGCTTTACACCAGAGTCAGGTTTTACCGCTGATCCAACACCAGTTGACTATATAGTATCTGACACCAATGGCTTGCAGTCGAATCAAGCGACCATCGTTATTGACTATCCACAAACTTCTCCTATTGCTGAAGATGACACTGTCTTTGGTGAAACAGGTCAGTCAATCACTATCGATGTCGTGGCAAATGATAGTGATACTGAAAATGACTTAGACCCAACGACCGTAAAATTAATCGACCCTGTTACCGGTGATGAAGTCACCAGCTTAGTAGTAGATGGTGAAGGCACTTGGGAAGTTGATCCTACGACAGGAAAGGTTAGCTTTACACCAGAGTCAGGATTTATCACTGATCCAACCCCAGTTGACTATATAGTATCTGACACCAATGGCTTGCAGTCGAATCAAGCGACCATTACCGCAGACTATCCATTAATAGTTAGTATCACAGGCACCGAGAGCTTGAACGAAACGACTGTTGATGGCAGCTCGAATGAAGCAACCTATACGATTAATCTTAGCAAACTAAGCAATCAAGACACTGTGGTCACTGTTACGATTGGTGGCGGTAGCACCGAAGGTAGCGAGGACTATACAGCACCTATAACTCAAACAATCACTATCCCAGCAGGTCAAACGTCAGCGAATGTCACTGTACCGATTACGGATGACAATCTGTTTGAAGGCCCAGAAGACTTTATAGTTATGGTAACTGAAGTCATATCCGGTACAGCCTCTGTTGGACCAGATAATAATAGTGTTACAACTACTATTTATGATAATGGTACTACTGACGGTAGCATACCAGTTGATCCTACTGATCCATCGGTAGGTGATGACACCCCAGTTGTGAGCATTAGTGGGACTAAAACCTTGAGTGAAACTGCTGCTGATGGTAGTGCAAATGAAGCGACCTATACCGTTAGCTTAAGTAATCCGAGCACTGAAGATACGATTATTACTGTTACTATTAGTGATGGAAGTACTGAAGGATCAGCTGATTATACAACGCCTGTGACACAAGATATTACTATCCCAGCAGGACAAACCTCAGTGGATGTTACTGTAACGATCACTGATGATAATGTGTTTGAAGGTCCAGAGGACTTTACCGTTAAGATCGTTGCAGTCACATCAGGAACAGCAACTATTAGTACTGATAATGACACGGTAAGTACGATCATCTATGATGATGGCACTACTGACGGCAGTACACCTGTGGATCCTAATAATCCAGCTTTGGGTGGCGACAAACCAGTGGTTGATATCGCAGCGACTAAAGCGGAAGCCATTGAAGGTGTTAGTAATGGTTTGGTATTTGAAGTATCTCAGAACAACTTAAGCGAATTTCCTACGACTGTAGATGTCAAGTTAGCGGATAGCACAATAGAAGCGGCTGATATTGCATCAATCAGCTATACCGATATTAATGGTAAGGTTATATTTCTAGATAATGTAACAGATATTCAGACATTCCTTGATGAAGGTATTCAGGTCACCATCCCAGCGGGCAGCACGTCTGCGCCAGCCATTACCTTTACTGTAGTCGATGATTTGGTTTATGAACAATCAGACAGTTTGGTGCTCGAGATCAGCAATCCGATCAACGCCAGCATTGGCACCGCCACCGACAGCGCCACCATCTTCGATGAAGATGCGGCAGACGGCACCGTCAACGAGGGCGACAAACCGACCGTCAGCGTGGGCAATGCCAGCGCCACAGAAGGGGACAATCTGGTTCACCAAGTCACCATCAATGGCGTCACCGAAGCCGACGTCACCTATGACTTTGACTTGGCAGGTAATAGCGCCACAGAGGGCGATGATTACAGTAGCGACCCTGCTGATCTCCTCTTTAGCAATGGCGTCACCTATGACGCTGCCACCGGCACCATCACCGTCCCGGCTGGGGTGACCGACTTTACCGTCAGCTACCCGACATCAAATGATGCCATCCTTGAGAACAATGAAACCACCAGCTTAACCATTGGGGCGGATAGTGGCACTGGCACCATCATCGATGCCGGCGACGCCATACCTGTGGTGAGCATTGCCGCAACGAGTGATAGCGCCACCGAAGGCGCAGGCGACAGCATCGTCTTCGCCATCAGTCAAACGGGCGCGACGGACAAAGACAGCACCGTCACCGCAAGCCTAGCGCTTGGCGACAT
>NZ_JADYWL010000010.1 GCF_015864825.1 Psychrobacter sp. NZS113 | reverse complement strand
CGACAATAGCGCGATGGCACCACCTGATCCCTTCCCGAACTCAGAAGTGAAACATCGTAGCGCCAATGGTAGTGTGGGTCCGCCCATGTGAGAGTAGGTCATCGTCAGCTCTCTATTCTAGATAAACCCCCTTTCGCTAACGCGAAAGGGGGTTTTCTTTTGCCTGGGGTTTGAGGGAATAGGCTGTTTTCCTGTTTTTAATGACTAAATGAGGCTAGATGCTTGGTTTGAACCTAATATATTTAATGGTCATACTAGGGAGTGTCATCAATATCAATAAATACTCATATAAATCTAATAAAAACTGCCAAATTTTGCTAAACAACTGAGGAATATTTCAATATTATTTGTACTATTTTCCCTTTCTAACTACAATTTATTTGATTTTTATCATGGAGATACGTTTTATTTTTAGGATTTTTAGTTCAGATAAGTATATGTATCATTATTGAATATATTACTGGTACTAATATCCTAAAATGATTTGACTTATATCATTATAGCTGCTAATTTTAATTGGTATTTTTATTACAGATTTGTAAAAATAACGTTTTAACTTTGTAGATAACTCGTTATTTTTTAATTTGAAGTAATGAATATAAGCTTTACTCCTACTCTTATAATTATCAAAAGGAATTGATAATGAAGTTAGCTCCTCTTTTTTCAATTGGTGCCTTAGCGGCTGCCAGTCTTTTAGGTTGTTCTAACCAATCTGCTGATACAACTGATGGCTCATCAGCAAACTCTCAAGAAACGACGGTCTTACGCTTCTCACATTTCTGGCCAGCAACCTCATCTATTAGCACAGAGGTCTTTGAACCTTGGGCTAAAAAAATAGAGGCAGATTCTGACGGGCGTCTAAAAATAGAATTGTATCCTTCCGCCGGTCTTGCTAAAGCAGATGTTACTTATGAATCTGCAGCAAAAGGCACGATAGATATTGGCTCACAAGCACATGGCTATACTAACGGTCGTTTCCCATTAACTCAAATTACTGAGCTTCCTGGTTTGTCCAATTCAGCAAGTCAAATGGGCTGTATGCTACAGACCCTTTATGACGATGGTACGCTTGCTAGTGAGTACGAAGATACTCATTTACTGTTTATGTACGGTGGAGGGCCTGGCGCGCTTCATACAACAGACAAGTTAATTCGAACGCCTGCAGACATGAAGGGTATGCGTATCCGCCGTCCTTCTGCAGTAGCAGGCGACATTATAGAAAGTGCTGGCGCTTCACCAGTAGGTTTACCTGCGAACGATATGTATACCTCTCTACAGCGCGGTGTCGTTGATGGTTTGAGTTTCCCTTGGGAAGCGGTAACGGCATTCAAGATTGACGAGATTACTAAATATCATACTAATATTCCTTTTTATAGTTCGGCGCTGATGGTGACTATGAATAAGGACAAGTACGACAATTTGCCTGATGACTTGAAGAAAGTCTTGGATGAAAACTCAGGAATGGCGCTTGCTAGTAAAGTTGGTGAAGTATTCGATAAGCACGATCAGATGGCCATTCAAGCTGCTAAAGACAAAGGTGATGAAATCATCGAAATTCCTGATCCACTAAATGATCCAGACTGGAAAGGACCGCTCGAAAAAGGAACGCAAAAATATCTAAGTGATGTCAAAGCTTTGGGGCTAGATGCCGATGGTATCTACGAAAAAGCAAAAGCCGCCAGTGCAGCCTGTAAGGTCTAATTCATTGGAGGTATCACATGGCATTTTTAGTAAAAATCAGCACCTTTATTTCTAGGCTATGCCAGTTCATCGGTGGCATTAGTCTTATCATTCTTGTTCTTGTAACTATGTTGGATGTGACAGCTCGTTATGTTTTTAAGCTCACTGGTGGTGAGTTTGGATTTACGGTCAAAGGTAGCGTGGAAATTGTGTCTTATTTCATGCTATTTGCTTTACTTGCTGCCTTTGCTGCTTTTGTGGAACGCTCACAAATCATTGTCGATGTCTTCACTCAAAAAATGTCAAAAGCTGTTAAAGGCTACATGATGGGCACTTTTATGATGGGTTTCTTCATCATCGGTATTGTGTTCACATGGGGACTTTATGAGAGTGCTTTTGATGCGATAGAGTATGGCAAAGTCACTCAAGATCTTCGAATATCTATGATGCCCATTTACGCTATCAGTGCCTTTTTAAGCATACTACTTGCCATTCGATCATTAATCGAATCCATTAATATCTTTAAAACAGGCGAGTTCTTTGACGCTGAGGAGACAGGGGCATGAGTCCAGAAATTATTGGCGCCATTGGTTTGTTGTGCATGATTGCGATGGTCATGCTGCGTGTTCCTGTTGCGCTCGCTATGTTAGGTGTTGGTTTGGTTGGCTTCGGTGCGGTGACAGCACCGATTGGTGCAGTGCAAATGCTTAAGGATTTACCGGTCGATGTTTTAGCAAAATATGATTTTAGTGCCATTCCTTTATTCATACTTATGGGTGTCTTTGCTTCTCATTCGGGTATGGCAGGAAAGCTGTTTGATGCGACTCGCACGATATTTGGTGGCGTGAGGGGTAGTCTAGGTATTGCTGGTATTGGCTCGTCCGGTATCTTTGCTTCAATCTCAGGGTCATCATTGGCGACTGCATCTACCATGACCAAGGTTGCATTGCCACAAATGGAAAAGTACGGTTATCAACCTGGTTTTGCTTGTGGTATTTTAGCAGCAGGTGGCACACTAGGTATCATGATTCCACCCAGCATTGCGTTACTGGTCTATGCAATCTTAACTCAGCAGTCTGTCGGTGATATGTTTATTGCTGGCTTTTTACCTGGTATGTTAGGGATGGTTATGTACTCAATCACTGTCATGGTTATGGTACGCTGGAAGCCGCATTTAGCGCGTCGCGGTGAGCCTACTTCGTTAAAAGCCAAGTTGCTATCGTTAACGGGACTCATACCATTTAGCTTTATTTTCATTGTGATTATCGCTGGTATTTTCTTTGGGTTATTTACCCCAACAGAAGGAGCAGCAGTCGGTGCGTTTGTTTCTTGGGCTTATGCTTTTGTCAAAGGTATGCGTCTAGATGGTTTAAAGCAGTCCCTGATTGAGACGCTCGCATTGTCAGCAGTGGTATTTTTTATGCTACTGGGTGCAGAAGCTTTGGGTTACTTTATTTCCGTCTCACGCTTGTCCTATACACTAGCAACTTGGATTGGTACGTTAGATGTCAGCCCAATGATCGTACTGATCTGTATCTTAATCATGTACTTCCTCTTAGGGTTGTTCATGGATGCTTTAGCAATGTTAGTAATCACTATTCCAGTGGTATATCCAATCATTGTGGCATTAGGGTTTGATCCAGTGTGGTTTGGTATTATCGCTGTATTGACAGTAGAGCTGGGACTTATTACACCACCGATGGGGATGAACATCTTTGTGATTAAAGCAATGGCACCACATATTAAGCTATCTGATATGTTCCGCGGAGTCGCGCCATTCATTGTCTCTGATCTGATTCGGCTGGTTATTTTAGTCGCTTTTCCAGCGATATCCTTAGTATTGTTAAGCTAACTCACACATAAAATAACATAGACGCACTGTTATAGATTATGTATAACGATAGAATAATTATAAGACAGAGTTTTACAGTAGTACTTTTACGATAATCCTGTCTTACAATAATTATTTTAAAATCATATGGATGCGAGAAATATTATGACTATTGCTAAAAATATTGAGATCAGCAGTACTTCTGAAACCAGTTTTGAAGATGCTATTCAACAAGGTATCGCGAGAATCTCTAAGACGGTTAAAAATGTTGAAGGTGCTTGGATAAAAGAACAAAAAGTGGGCGTCACTGATGGAAAAATTAGTAAGTATCATGTCATTATGATTGTAAGCTTTGTTATTGATGACGGTACTGACATCAGCTAAATGTTGATCAAAAATTAAAGAAAAGACTGCGATAGCAGTCTTTTTTTTGTCATAACAAATATATATTAACGTTTTTTCATTACTATGAGTAGCTACACGGCTAACCTATACATGTAGTAAAATAAATTCTATAACTTCCAATACTTATCATAGAAGCACACATTTATGGCTGTCGATTTTAGTAATACGCTCATTGTCGCAATTTCTGCAACCGCGCTTTTTGATTTAACTGAATCAGAAAATTATTTATTAGAATTATTAGAGCAGCGACCGACAAGTGCTATCAAAGAGTTTCGTGACTACATGACAGAGCGTGAAAATGATCCTTTAAATATTGGTGCTGGCTATCCACTAATTAAAGCATTGCTGAGTCTCAATCATTATTGTAATAACGACCAAATTCAAGATATAGAGACCGATGCTCCTTTAGTTGAAGTGGTCATTGTCTCAAAAAGCAGCCCAGACACTGGTATTCAGGTGCTCAATGCCATTCTTGCAGATGGTATTAATATTTCACGTTCAGCATTTATTTCAGGTAGCCCCGTTGCTCCTTATATCAAAGATTTCAATGTTGATTTATTTCTGACCACCAATCGTGATGATGCGCAGCAAGTTGCCGATGCCAATATTTGTGCTTGCGCAATCCTTGATGCGACACCTGTTAATACTTATGAGTTGGATACCGATC
The DNA here is from genome assembly GCF_015864825.1 of Psychrobacter sp. NZS113. Taxonomy (GTDB): domain Bacteria; phylum Pseudomonadota; class Gammaproteobacteria; order Pseudomonadales; family Moraxellaceae; genus Psychrobacter. The sequence goes on along the minus strand of NZ_JADYWL010000010.1, from coordinate 92,462 downwards.
AATTACGTATTGCCTTCGATGGCGATGCAGTGCTGTTTGATGATTCAGGAGAATTGCTCTATAAACAAAAAGGCCTGCGTGCTTTTCATGATCGTGAAGTGCAAATGCGCGACTTACCTATTGAAAAAGGGCCTTATGCTGAGCTGTTAATCAAGTTATCGAGCCTGCAAGAGCGTCTGCCAGCTGGTCTGAAACTGTCTCCAATAAAAATTGCCTTAGTCACTGCTCGTAATGCACCTGCTGACCTGCGTGCTATTAAAACTCTGAGAAAGTGGGGTGTAAACGTCGATATGGCGTTCTTCTTAGGAGGGTTGGAAAAGACTGCAGTCTTGAGAACGTTTGCACCACATATCTTTTTTGATGATTCAATCAAGCATATTGATGCGGCACGTAGCTTCATTCCTACTGCGCTAGTTCCTTATCATTCGACATCCCTATTACATGGTGATAGCTACTTAACGGCTGATAAAGATGCTGCATTATTGTCATTCAAACCAGTAGAGCACCCACTATTTGCTGTAAACCCATAAGAAATGCTTGAAGAAATTAACTCAAAGGATAAAAAACAATATGAACTGGCAGCAATTATCTACCTTGTTCGTAGCTCGAATCAAGCAAGTTTTTGGTTTATATGCTTTTGTACTAATACCCATGTGGGGAATGTTTTTTCTGAATGAAGTGGCATTATTTGGACTGTGGAATATTTTTGGTATTGTGCCACGTGCCTTAGATGTGGGTAGCATGATAGGCGTTTTTGCTTCATGGACGATGCATGGTAATTATTCACATTTAATTGGCAACACGGTAACGTTATTACAAATTTTATTTTTATTCGGATTGTTTGAAAAAAACGCCTATCGAACCATACTTAAATTGATAGTGGCTTCTGGGTTAGTTACTTGGGTTATCGGTTCGCCATCCTCCATCCATATTGGTGCATCAGGGTTATGCTTTGCGATGCTCGGTTACATGATAGGAGGGGCTGTATTCGCACGGCGTTGGGGTTATTTGATTGCTTGCATCGTTATGGGGGCGGGGTATTGGCTCACTATCAAAGAGGGCTTGATGCCGCAAGAAGGTATTTCCTTTGCCGCGCATTTCGGTGGTTTGTGTGCAGGGCTATTGCTAGGTGCCAACTCTAAACATACTTATGCGGCAACGTCTCGTTAGTATCATCAATAAAAAAAGTGAATAAATAAGGCGGTATCTTAGATTTTTATTCATCTAAAATACCGCCTTATCCTCATACGTCTTTTTGAAAAATTTAATGCTAATGGATTTTCTGTCTTAACTGTCTTTTAATTCGTTAGCTTTGTTTATCAGTGCAAATTTTGATAAATAGGGGATCATCTGTGGCTAAATCTCGCCATGCAGTCGTTTGCTTTACATGCTCGTCAATTGATAGTGTATTGCCTTTTTCAGGTATAACGTAATCTGCACGCGCAGGAACACTACAATCGATAACTTGAGGGACTTTCTCTATACTTCTTCGTCTTTCAAATAAATACAAATTGAATAAGTGTATATCTGGGTTGTCTACTTGCACACTAGCATTTCCGATATCGGCAGCGATAAAACGTAATATTTGCGGCTTAGCGTAAGACCATGGGCGGAACCACTCCGAGCTTTCTGCTGTTTTGACGACTTCGACGCCTTCAGGTAGCTTTTCGACTTGTTGGCCATACCAGCTGTACTCCTGGTTTATCTGAAATGCAAACATACCAATAGCAGCAAATAAGGGAATCAGCCATTTAGGGGCACGTTTGCCTGCCAGTTTGCTGAGGTGAGTTATGATAAGTGCTAATCCAGCCATACCAAATGCGGCAGCGATGGTAGCGATAAACTCAAAAAGCATAAAATATTCCTTAATGCGTTAGATATGTTTAATTGAACCTATTAGATAAAGTGAAAATCTAAAATTTAGTTATTATAGCGATAGGATAAAAAAATCACCCACAAGCAATTACTGCCTGTGAGTGATATATAGTAACAGAAGATATATCCTCAGTTGTGAGCTTAGTGGTCGACTGCACCGCCAGCGCCACGTGGAGAACGTACGCTCTCAACCAGCTCTTGAATATGTGCTGGTGGTGGCGCAGTAGCATAAGATACAGCGAATGCTACGATGAAGTTAAGCAATGCACCAACCGCACCAAATGATAACGGTGAGATACCAAATAACCAGTACTCTTCAGTATCAGGGAAGTTGGCAGTACCACTGATGAAGAACCAACCTTTGAACATAAAGATATAGACAAGAACGACTGTTAAACCAGTCAACATACCTGCAATAGCGCCAAGATTGTTGATGCGTTTAGAGAAAATACCCATCATCAATACAGGGAACAATGAAGAGGCAGCAATACCGAAGGCCAGTGCTACGACCTGTGCGGCAAACCCTGGCGGATTCATCCCTAAGTAAGTCGCTATTACAATCGCCACACCCATAGTGATACGAGCATACTTCAACTCTTGTGCATCGGTAATATTTGGGTTTAAGTTACCTTTAATTAAATCATGACTAATGGCTGATGAAATTGCGAGCAGTAGGCCGGCAGCTGTTGATAGTGCTGCTGCCAAACCACCTGCAGCGATAAGACCAATAACCCATGGTGGAAGCTGTGCAATCTCTGGATTCGCCAGAACTAAGATATCAGCGTTAACATCAAGCTCGTTACCTGCCCATCCAGCGTCAGCAAAACGACCATCAAGCTCTGCATCATGTGCAATACGAGCAGTTTCTACTGCTGCAGTTGCTGCAGCAACATCGCCACCGTCAGCTTGAGCAGTATTAAGGGCGATCTGAGCGGCACCAAGTCCACTGTCGCTATATAACTGGATACGACCATCATTATTTAGATCGTTATATTTAATAAGACCTGTCTCTTCCCAAGTTTTCATCCAATCAGGACGTTCACTATTAAGAATAGGTTGATTCTCAACACCTTGTGGATAGATAGTATCTACTAAGTTTAAGCGCGCCATAGCACCTACTGCTGGAGCTGTGAAGTACAATAGTGAGATAAATACTAACGTCCAACCAGCAGTCCAACGAGCATCAGCCACTTTAGGTACAGTGAAAAAGCGAATAATAACGTGTGGTAGACCTGCTGTACCAATCATGAGCGTCAAGGTAAATAGCACCATGTTTAGCTTGTTAGGCACATCAGCAGTATATGAAGCAAAACCTAAGTCAGTCACAATTTGGTTAAGCTTAGTCAAAATAGGGACACCTGATTCGACATGGTTTGAGAACAAACCAAGACCTGGGATCGGGTTACCAGTTAATTCGAGTGAAATAAAGACAGCAGGAATAGTATAGGCAATCATCAGAACCACATACTGTGCAACCTGCGTATAGGTAATCCCTTTCATACCACCAAGTACGGCATAGAAAAAGACAACAATAGCAGCGATAATAAGACCAGTACTACTCTCAACTTCTAAGAAGCGCGAGAATGCAACACCAGCACCGGTCATCTGACCGATAACGTAAGTGGTCGATGCGGTAATCAAACAGACCACAGCAATCATAGCAGCCGTTTTTGAGTAAAAGCGATCGCCGATAAAGTCAGGAACCGTGAACTTACCGAACTTACGTAAATAAGGTGCTAAAAGCATCGCTAGTAGAACGTAACCACCAGTCCAACCCATCAAATAGGTAGAAGCGCCATAACCACTAGCAGCAATCAGACCTGCCATTGAGATAAATGACGCCGCACTCATCCAGTCAGCAGCGGTTGCCATACCGTTAACGACCGGATGGACACCACCACCAGCAACATAAAATTCACTGGTTGAACCAGCACGAGCCCAAATCGCGATACCGAAGTACAGTGCGAATGATAGACCCACAAAAATAAGATTAATTACAAATTGACTCATGGGGCTATTCCTCGTCTACGCCATATTGTTTATCTAATTTATTCATACGCCAAGCGTAAAAGAAAATTAGGATGATAAAAATACCAATAGATCCTTGCTGAGCAAACCAAAAGCCCAGATCAGTACCACCGATTTTGATACCAGCTAACAATGGACGAAACAAGATACCAAAGCCGTACGAGCATAGCGCCCAAATGACAAGGCAGCCTTGAATGAGACGAATATTGGCCTTCCAATATCCAGATGAATCGCTGTGGTTCTCCATAGGACAACTCCTTTTGTCTTACCTAAAATGTTATTGTCGGTCTCATTTTACTAAATCGTGATGGCTTCACATTTATCGATTACCGCGATATTATATCTATGGCAAAATTTGCTTGATAGACTGCGAATCCCAAATGATTTAATAGTGTTACTAAAAAGTACCAACAACGTGAGAAAGGTTTTGGCTATTTTTTATCACTCAAATGGTCATAAAAAATAGATACGTACTGTGTCAAACAGTGGGAAACGCAATACGTAACAGCATATTTTTACTGAAAGCTGATTGCCAAAAGTGATAAACGAATGCTTCAGTATTGCATTGGTCACTTTTATCAAAAATGTTGTATAGGAATAATAGGACTTATCGAGGAAGAGAAAGGGGGTAGGACAATCCACTGTCTTTTTTGCAATCTTGTCTTCCTGACAAGGGCCTGAACATTTTTAATGTTCCAAAAATTCATATCGATCAATAAATATTACATCAACATAAATGTCTAAAATGCATTTTGCCTATACTAAATAGAAGTAATGGCAATAATTGAGTGTGCATTTCAGCTATCTGTATAGCATCTAATACTATTATATATCCTGTTAACGGTTAAAATCGCAGGAAAATACGACAATAGTTAATAAGTGCTGTTAAATTGTTACTCAATACATTCTATATTATATCAAGTGTAAGTAACATTTATTTAATAAATATATTATCAGAATTAATAACCAAATGTGATAATTGTTAATCACTCAATACTATATCATGCACATGATATTTTGGTATCGAATATTTTGAACAAGATTTCTAAAGTCTTGCATCAGTCAAAATATGATATCGATACAACTCTTAGAGAAAATCTATAAAGTATTAATCGTTAATGAGGAGTCCGTATGAATGACGGAATAGCAGGTTGGTTTAATAGCATCGTAAACTATGGTGTCAGTATTATTTGGGGTAACAATGATTGGCTGATTGCCAGTAACCCTTGGTATGGATTGTTAGTGTTCGTACTGATTGGCGCAGGTCTTTACTTTACCATTATTACACGCTTTATTCAGTTTCGTCATTTTGGCCATATGTGGAAGCTATTACGCGTTTCTAATCAAGGGCGTAAAGATGGCGGTATTAGCTCGTTTGAAGCATTGATGACATCATTAGCAGCTCGTGTCGGCACAGGTAACTTGGCAGGGGTAGCCATTGCTATTTATCTTGGTGGTCCAGGCGCTGTGTTTTGGATGTGGATGACCGCAATCGTCGGTATGTCGACGAGCTTCATCGAATCAACGTTGGCTCAAGCATACAAAGTACCGCACAATGACAATGTCTATCGTGGTGGACCGGCTTACTATATCGAAAAAGGTCTGGGTAAGCGTTGGTTGGCGATATTTTTCTCATTATGTTTGCTTGTTGCTTTCGGCTTGGCGTTCAACGGCGTACAGTCAAATACCATCGCACAGGCAACGCATGAAGCCTTTGGTATTCCAACGTGGATGACAGGCTTGATACTAGTAGTCTTAGTAGCGCCAGTCGTATTCGGTGGCTTGCGTTCGGTTGCTCGTATTGCGGGTAAAATCGTACCAGTCATGGCTATTTTATATGTGTTATTGGCTTTATATATTATCGTTACCAACTTTAGCCAGTTCCCAGCAGCGATTGCTTTGATTGTAAAATCAGCATTTGGTTTTGAGCAAGCAGCAGGTGGTGTGATTGGTTATGGTATTGCTCAGGCAATGATCAATGGTATCAAACGTGGCTTATTCTCTAACGAAGCAGGTATGGGTTCAGCGCCTAATGCTGCGGCAACTGCAAAAAGCCATCCTGATCATCCCGCAGTGCAAGGGTTTATGCAAATGCTGGGTGTATTCATGGATACGCTCATTATTTGTACAGCAACAGCGTCGATTATCATATTGTCTGGTGTGGTCGATCCGAATGTTGAGCAAGAAGGTATTCAGTTGACACAGCTAGCATTATCACAGTATGTGGGTGACCTAGGCGTGATATTCGTTGCGATTGCTATTTTCTTCTTTTCGTTCACTTCTATCATTGCTAACTATAGCTATGGTGAGTCGAACCTTGAGTTTATCTCTGGTGCCAAAAACGCCAAGGTAATGATAATGGTTTTCCGATTTATGGTATTGGGCATGGTATTCATTGGTGCCGTTGCTAGCTTACCTGCTATTTGGAATTTCGCCGATTTATCAATGGGTCTGATGGCATTGGTCAACTTGGTGGCTATTGTCATGCTATCTCCAGTTGCGCTTAGAATTTTACGTGATTATGAACGTCAAATAAAAGAGGGTAAAACAGGGGATCAAATCAAGTTTAACCCTGATGATTTCGTGAAGCTGAAAGATGAAGCCAATCGTGATGCCTGGACAGATTAATTTCGATGATTAAATGAAATCTGTCAGTACAAAAAACCGCCCTTTCTATATGAGAAAGGGCGGTTTTTTATTGAACTGCTATAACGCTATAGTCGATTCAATTTAAAAGTAGTACAAGGCAACCGAGTGTAGATGTATATGTAATACTTCAAGCGAGGTTAACGCTGTAATACTTTTATAGTGGAATGACTATATAGGAGCAATAACTGCGTCAATCATCGATTACATATTTGGATAGTTAGGGCCACCGCCACCTTCGGGCGTTACCCAAGTGATGTTTTGCGAAGGATCTTTGATATCGCACGTTTTACAATGTACACAGTTTTGTGCATTGATAACAAACTTAGCACCTTCAGCATTTTTAACCACTTCATAGACACCGGCTGGGCAGTATAAACGCGCAGGCTCTGCATATAAAGGTAAGTTGATTGAGACAGGAACCGTTGGATCGGTCAGTTTCAAATGCGTCGGCTGATCTTCAGCATGGTTGGTATTAGAAATAAATACCGATGACAATTTATCAAAGACCAGTTTGCCATCAGGCTTGAGATAAGTTGGCTGATAAGCCTGACTAGCACGCTCTAGCTGATCGTAATCTGGTAGGTTGTCATGTAAGGTAAATGGCATTTTACCTTTTAATAGATTGTGCTCAATAAAGGTGAACGCACCGCCCATAAACAGACCCATGCGATGTATCGCAGGCGAGAAGTTACGTGACTCATAGTTGTCTTGATACAACCATGACTCTTTATACATGGTTGTATAAGCAACGACTTCGTCATGCTGACGATCAGCTTGTAAGGCTTCAAAGATAGCTTCAGCAGCCAACATACCGGACTTCATCGAAGTATGAGTACCCTTGATTTTGGCAGGGTTCAAGAAGCCAGCATCATCACCGACCAAAACACCACCTGGGAAGGTAAATTTCGGTAGTGAGTTAAGACCACCTTTGGTCAATGCACGTGCGCCGTAAGAAATACGTTTGCCGCCTTCTAGGACGTTTTTAATGACAGGGTGCGTCTTTAAGCGTTGCATCTCATCAAATGGCGACATATATGGGTTGTGGTAAGACAAGTCAGCGACAAGACCAAAACTGACTTGGTTGTTTTCATCAAAGTACAACCACCAGCCACCAGTAGAACCAGTTTCGGTCAATGGCCAGCCAAGACCGTGCATGACTACGCCTTGCTCATGCTTTTCAGGCACGACGTCCCACAGCTCTTTCAATCCAAGACCATAATGCTGAGGATCTGAATCTTTATCAAGATCAAAACGGCTGATCAAGCGTTTACCTAGGTGACCGCGGCTACCTTCAGCAAAGATAGTATATTTGGCAAGCAGCTCGTAACCAGGCTCAAAGCTTGGCTTAGCTTCGCCATCAGCAGCTACACCCATATCACCCGTTAAGACACCGCGTACAGAGCCATCGTCATTATATAAGATGTCATCGGCAGGAAAGCCTGGGAACATCATGACTTCTAGCTCTTCTGCTTGTACAGCCAACCAACGAACCACATTACCCAAGGAGACAATATAGTTACCGTCATTGTGCATCGGCCCTGGAATTAGAGAGTCAGGCACTTTAGTAGAGCGTGTGGCTGAGTTTAGATAATAAAAGCGATCTTCGGTCGCTGGCACGTTAAGCGGTGCGCCTTTTTCTTTCCAGTCTGGAATTAGCTCGTTCAAAGCACGTGGTTCGATGACGGCACCAGATAAGGTGTGCGCGCCAAATTCAGAGCCTTTTTCGACCACACATACCATAAACTCATCATTACCAGCTGCAATAGCAAGTTGGCGGAGACGAATAGCAGCAGAGAGACCAGCAGGTCCGCCACCAACGATGATGACATCGAACTCCATTGATTCACGTTCGATTTCAGGCTCTGCCGCCACAGGTTCTACGACTGGCTCTGGTGCTTTTTCGATAATAACTTCTTCAGCAAGTTGCTCTTCCACTGCGACTTCTCCGATTGGCACTTCTTCGACTGCCACTTCTTGTGTTGCAACTTCTGGCTCTGCTTTGTTCAGATTTGCTGTTTCTGGCTTATCAGTGTTCACAGTATTACCGTCGATGACTGCTTCTTGATTGTTTGGCTCTTGCATACCTACTCCTAAACTTTTAGTGGCTTATCTCAGGGCATCATTAGCTTAACAATTGAATAATAGAGTTGCGGCGCTAACGTTACTCAGACATATGGCTGCCCGATAAAAACTGTCTTTGCGGCATCAATTGATCACGCTGCTATTGAGATCAATTTACTTAAAGATATCAACACATAACGTAAAATGTGTCATTGACACAATAGCCACTTGATCGTTTTTATAAAAATAAAAAATCGTTACTCATTATAAAAGAAAAGTCCTATAAACACGATACGCATTTATGAGTATAGGTGTTAAGGTAATATCGAGCTAATGAGTGGTTTATGATGACATGGTCTCATCATACCCGAAACTAAAATTTATAGTAATAATAGATTTGCCAAACTTTGAATACTAGGTAAAGGATTATACAATGAATAACGATAATAATAGTGCTGCTAGTAATCGTAAAAATGGTGCTGAAGTCAATAACGACGTGTCACCTGACCTAAATAATATGGATGCGCTTAGCCTTTATTTAAAGTCTACTGCAGGGTCACGTAAGAGTCGCGCGATACCACCACTAGAGAACTGGCATCCTGAAAATGTGGCCGATATGGATTTGGTCATAAAGGCAAATGGCGAGTGGTGGCATGAAGGTGGGGAAATGACTAGAGAGTCATTAGTCAGCTTGTTTGCGACTATATTATGGAAAGAAGAAAACGAGGGCCTCATCGAGTACTTTTTGAAGACACCTGTGCAAAAAATCCGCATTCAAGTTGAAGATGCGCCACTGCTCATCAATGATGTCGGTATCGTCAATGAGGACAATAAAAGTTGGTTAGAGTTCACGACCACAACAGGCGATGTGGTGCGTTTAGATGATGAGCATCAAATCACATTAAAGGCGTATAATGCTAAAGATCGAAATATAACTGACCATACAACGTCTGATGTAGAGGTGGATGCTGATAGTTATCAGGGAAAAATATCCGAAACGCAAATACGTCCTTATATGCCTGTTAGGAACGGTTTGACAGCACTGATCGGTCGCAATACCTTTTATCATTTGACAGAAATTGGCGAGTTGAAAGAGCAAGATGGTGAGGTGATATTGACCTTACAAAGTGGTGGCAACTCCTATCAACTATCGATGCCAGCCGATTAACATTGCTGGTGAATTACGCTACACTTAATAGATAGAATGATTTTTACTCACTAAAAGATAGATAGCGGTATGATATAGGCGATTCAATTTAAAAGTAGTACAAAGCAACCGAGTGTAGATGTTTAATACTTCAAGCGAGGTTAACGCCGTAATACTTTTAAGATGAAATGACTATATTTAAATAAATTCTCGATTGAATAAGTAGTACAAAGATGACGATATGTGTATAAAAATGGCAGTAATTTAACTATGGATATTGCCGCACGTAATACCCCCAATACAACCAAATTACGCTCAGATGGCCTCAGTAGTAATGGCACTGAACGTATATCTAATGCTGCTATTATTAAAACTGGCATTAATACTACTGCGCATAATAGAAGTCGAAATGCGCCAATTGGACTGTTCGACTCTGGTCTCGGAGGACTGTCTGTCTATCTACACTTAGCGAAGCAGTTACCTACTGAGTGTTATGTTTATTATGCTGATACGCTGAATGTACCCTACGGCAATCGTGACAGTGCAGATATCGAAGCGCTAACGTTGACAGCGGTAGAGTGGCTGTATCAGCAAGGCTGTAAGCTTATCGTTATTGCGTGCAACAGTGCTTCAGCTTATGCATTGGAGACAGCAAGGCGTTATTATCCGCAGCTACCTATTGTTGGTTTGGTTCCTGCCTTAAAGCCAGCAGTAGTAGCCAGCAAAAGTGGCCGTGTTGCAGTATTGGCGACCAAAGCGACTTTGAATGGTACGTTGCTTAATGATGTTATTCATAACGTTGCCAAACCTAACCGTACAATAGTGACCAAGTATTTTGATCCACAATTGGTGCCTTGGGTAGAGGCTGGGATGCCAGAAGAGAGTGATACCGCAGTAGGTTTACGCCAGCAGCTACAAGTGTTTGCGAACGATGGTATTGATCAATTGGTGCTAGGCTGTACGCATTATCCGTTTTTTAGAGCATTCTTATTAGATGAAATTGCTCAGCAGCAGTTATCGATGCAGGTGGTCGACTCTGGACAAGCAATCGCTGAGCGTGTCAAACAACTATTGGTCGCAAACCAGCTGTCAGCATTGATTGAAGATGAACCAAATGGTCTCTCTGCTGTTGATAGCCCAGATACTGATATTCGACCACCATTGGTTTTTTATGCAACTAAATATGATAATAAAATGGATATTTTGATCACGCAGTTGCTTGGCAGCGAAGTCGTATTACAATACTATATTAAGTAAAGGTGACTGATACTGTCCATATGAAGCCCATAATCATACTTATATCATTAAAATAAATTGAGCCCAATTTTTATAAGACTGTGCTAGTCTGTGCAAAACAAAATATTTGTGCTCTATTTTATATCATATTCTTTTATATCATGACCTGATTTTAGAGGTGATTGTGCCAAACCGTCGCTACCATATTCATATCATATGCGCTGATAATGACCAGTTATTGGTCTTAGACAGCTTAGCGATATTTTTTCAGCCGTTTGCATTTTTGACTTATGATGTGTCGAGCCAATTACCGTCAGCCTCTTTATATGGTCGACAATGTATCGATTCCTGCGATTATGTGGCGATGATCGTTGGAGACAGCTACGGTACGGTACAAAGAACTGGTGTTAGTCAAATGCATTTGAGCTACTTGAATGCTAAAGCCAAAAGCAAACCCTTATTTGTGTTAGTCAAAAACCATCCCCAAGATGCGCTTATCAGCCGTCAACTACAAGAATTCATTAAGTTGGTGACTAGACAAGACAATCAATTATATTATTATGATACAGAAGCTGATATCGAAAAACTGATCGGAGAAGCTTACGACAATATTATGGTCAATCATAAGGTAACTGGTGGTTGGGTAAGGGCTAATGAGGAAACCATCAAATTTAGCAATCAATCAGTGGCTGAAAGGTTTGCGGATATATTATCTACCAATAAAACTGTTAAGAAAGAAAGTCCTGTTGTTGATGATTTTGTGGCGGATAGCGTAAGCCAACCAATTGTATTGACAGAGGTGATCGAAGTTAAGTATAGCGCCCAAGCTTATGAGGGTGGTAATTTAACAGATGTGATCAGACCGCTGGCATTAACGTGGGAAGAGATACTAATCTCACTAATGAAAATTCCATCGACCTTTTCTATCTATGGCCTGCAAAACACCATGAACCGCCTCATAGCATCAAAAGCTGAGCAAGATGTCAAACAAGACATGCCAAACGTCCACGCGGTCTCACGCTGCCAAATTTCTCAAAATGATTTAAATAAATTGCAGCGTCAACTGGTTGGGGCAAACTGGATACAGCTAACCACCTACGGTACACGAGCTTCACAAGAGCTTTGGAAGCTGACCTTTTATGCAAAGAATCTATGGAAAAATTCAGATTCTCAGCCACAATAATTAACCTGCTCTCCTATTAACACTTATTATTAGCTCTTCTTTTTGTTCGCCCTTCTTAGCAGTATTCATATTTCCTCAGTTCCAAAATATTCATTACGATAGGCGTTGTCAGTAATACATATAATTCTATGAATACGTTTTGTAATACAAAGCATACGAGCCAATGGTTGTGAATCCGCTCAAGACTGGTGATAATAAGACTGATTAGATGTTCATGATGAACACATTGCTTATATTAAAATTACAAACATATAGAACGTACAATAATATTGACCAATTAAGGAGAGCATGTAATGAGTAACTCTAAAAATGACGAATTGAGAAAAGAGCTGGATGGCTTAGAAAAAACGATGCATGATTCTGAACAGTTTCATACATTAGAAGAGCAAATAGCAGATATGAAACGCCGTGGTATCGATCCTAGCCAAGCTTATAAAGAATTGGATAGAAAAGAACAAGACGAAGATTGGGGCGATGCGACTTGGAAAGAGAATGGTAAGTGGGAACCGAAAACGCCTGCTGATTTAGATGATAAAGCGCGTGAAAACTGGAATGGTGATAACGGTAAGCCAAATCCACCACCTATCGTTTAAGTTGCTATTCTAGCCTTCAAAAAATATGACTTTCTGAAAAAACATAAAAAGGCCACGCTAATAATAGCGTGGCCTTTTTGTGTGCTCAAGATAAGATTATTTAACCCTACGAACCTTCGTCAACACGGACGAGCTTTACGACGCCATTAGCATCAGTAACGCGGCCATAGCGTGTGTTGCCAGATGTTGATGGTTGAGCAGCAGGCTGCGTCGAGTAAGTATTAGGCGTCGTCGTTTGCTGTTGAATTAGCTGTCCCATACGATCAGCAGGGGCAGGGTTTAAAGGTCTACTATTCGCAGGCTGGCCATATTGAGTTTGATTTGGCGTTGCATTGGCAACGATTGCACGATAGAATTTTTGCCCTGCACGACCATCTGCTGGAAAAATACCTTTGCTCGTCTGATACTGTTGAATAGCGGTACGGGTATTGTCACCGATGATGCCATCCACACCGCCAATATCGTAGCCAGCATTTAATAATGCTTGCTGAATTTCTTTAGATTGTTGGCGGCTGATACCAGGGTCATCTGTCGGCCACGCCGTAACAAAGTCAGTTTTTCTACTGTCTTCGCGGGTGATGAGATCTGATAAATGAGCGATGGCCAATGCATAGTTTTCTGACGCATTATATGAATAAAACGTGTCGAAGTTTTTACCGACCAAAAATGCAGGGCCTTCAATACCAGCGGGCAGTAATAGACCTGCGCTGCTCAAATCAGATGGTAGAGAGCCACCATTCGCGAGTGTTATGCCCTGATTGCTCCAATAGCTTATCGACTTTTTGTTCTTACGGTCAGACGCAGCCCAGAAACCACTTGGTAGTTTGACTTCATAACCCCAAGGCTCGCCTGAGCGGTAGCCGCGCTTACTCAAAAAGTTTGCGGTAGAGGCCAATGCATCAGGTACATTGTTGACTAAATCACGGCGTCCGTCACCATCAAAGTCGACAGCCAGCTCTAAAAAAGTACTCGGCATAAACTGCGTCTGTCCAAAAGCACCTGCCCAAGAGCCGGTCATGTCATTTGGCGCAATATCACCATTTTGGACAATTTTTAAGGCATTGGCATATTCACCTTGAAAGTAACTTTGGCGACGATCAAAGCAAGATAAAGTAGCTAAGGATTCAAACAGTGGTTTTGTACCGAGCGTTTGACCAAAGTTAGACTCAACGCCCCACACACCGAGTACATGTTCAGCTTTTACACCATAACGTGACTCTATTTGGCGTAGCGTGTCGCTCCATTGGCGCTTGGCGCGGATACCGTCTTCTACACGCTCTTTGTCCACTAGTACTGATAGATAATCCCAAACGTCCTTTTGGAACTCTGGCTGATAATTGAGTGATTGAATCACGCTAGGATCAGGCTGGGTAGGGCGGTAGTTATTAAAGGTGAAACTGTCTACACCGCTGAATTTGCTAGAGTTTTTTAGCCCATCTAGACATTGTTGAAATTCAGCATTGGATAAATCAGGTGCATCTGGTCTGGCAGCTTGGGCAGTGCTAGCAAAACTCAGCCCAACAGCGATGCTAAGCAGCGATAAAGTAGAAAACGGAGTCAAACGCATGAAAATATCCTATAAACATCGAAACAGTCATTGAAAAATAGAACAAAGTAGATAAAAGCAGTATTGACCTAGAGTAACCAATCTAAACAGTAAAGAAAAGGTATCGAAGGACTAAGATTGTGAATGGTTACTATAAATTGACGGTGGCGCAAGATTAGAAGAGGGTTTCTGATAAAAATTTTGAGATGAATAAAGTGATAAAGTCAGTACTGCTTCAGTCATTCATACTCTATTCAAACCTAGCTAATTCCCCAAAACCTTATCCAGCTCTTCAATAAAGCTATGAATACGTGCCGCATTTTTACCTAGGTCACTTTTGCCAATCCGTGACTTACTGCGGATATCAACCAAGCGTTCGCTATCATTGTCAGTCACACGTACTACTACATCATCTTTAAAACCGAACCAAGCAGTCGTCTCTGTCGCTTCAACGATGCCTTTATCTGCATCAGTATTAACAAGCTCCCAACCTAAATTCTCAACGGCTTGTCTGGATGCTTCAACCAATTCAGACTCAGATTGAGAGTAGGTCAATGTCTGTAGATCAGGATAGGCCGTGCGTTGTTGTTCAGCCGCTTCTGTACCTGCGTACTCTACTGGATTGGGTGCATCTGCACGTAGTGGCGCAATCGCGACAAACTCAGGTGGATTCATTAAATCAGTTGAAATGTCGTGAATCGGTGGTACGTTTTTGGCAGTAGTCATCATGCCGAGTGGAAGAGCGATAGCAATCGTAGAAAATATAACGGCTATTGCTGCGCTAGCTATGCTAACTGTCTTACGTTTAAATATAACTTGGATTACCAAGAGTACGAGCGCCGCGATACCAACAACCAGGCCAAATTTAAATCCTGTAAAGGCAGTGCCTAACTCTACAACCCCAAATCTATAAAGCGGTGCTGGCAGTGCAACCAGCAAAAATGCGATTAAACTTATGATACTGACTAAAACTTTCATGAGAACGCTCCGTTATTTTTAATAGCTGCTCAATCGCTGTGCTTAGCATTTTATTTGTTATTTAACAGCCAGACATGCTCTTTCACCGTTAAATCAGGTGTCGATCCTATAGAAGTAGGTTCGCCAGTCAGTTCGGTGATTTGATAATGCTGGCCATAATACTGTTGTACTTGTTCATCGTTAATTGAGAAGGGCGGCCCGTTTCTTTGACTCTGATCATAATTGAGCGTGATTAATAATTGCGGTGCACATCCTTTACCAGCAGTATCGCTAAGCTGCCGAACTTGCTCGCTATACTTCGCACGCATATCGGCTGGCAGGGCAATCAATGCAGCCTTGTCATATACGGCATCGATGTGGCCAATGTCTTTAGCTGTCAGTGCAAAAATATCAGCAACCCATAAAGTAATGGTTTGTCCCGACAACTGACCTCGATAATATTTGAGAGTAGGGCTATTTGTATACTTATGCACGGTGGGCACGATATTTTGTTCAGCAAAGAATTCTTGTACGGCTGTTTCTACTAATTCAACACCCACCACATCATAGCCTTGCGCTGCTAGCCATACCATATCTATCGACTTGCCGCATAAAGGTACAAAAATACAACCGCCTGCTGGTACGTTTAAATGGCTCATGTATTTTACTAATAATGGATTCACTGCAGACTGATTAAAACCGATGCGTTTTTCTTGCCAGCGTGTTTGCCAAAATTCATGGTTCATATGGTTATTCCTAAGATATCACTGTCATATATCATTGGTCACTATCATACCGCTAAATGCAATAAAAAAGCCAAGCGTATAAACCCTTGGCTTCTAAAGTAAATAGGACGACTTTCAGTGTTTAACTCACCATATACTGGCTGAATTCTTTACGTAATTTCGCAAGCTTTGGCGGAATTGCAAAGTTGCAATAGCCTTGTCCTGGGTTTCTATTAAAGAAGTCCTGATGTGCCTCTTCAGCTTTATAGAAATCAACGGCAGGATGTACTTCTGTGACCACGCTGACGCCCATATCGCGCAATTTATTAATGGTACGATCGACGGTTGGTTTTTGATCTGCGTCAGTGTAAAACACCACACTGCGGTATTGGCTACCGACATCATTACCTTGACGATCCATCGTAGTGGGATCATGAGTCGCAAAGAAAGCATCTAAGATGACCTCTAATGGCACGATAGTGTCATCAAACTCGACCTTAATCACTTCAACGTGTCCTGTGGTGCCGCTACAAACATCTTCGTAATTTGCAGATACGGCATCACCGCCCATATAGCCTGATACGACAGATTGCACGCCTTTCACTGATAAAAATACGGATTCGGTGCACCAAAAGCAACCGCCGCCTAATATGATGGTTTGCATAGTTTTTCCTATTATTATAGATATGAGTTAAGTGCTGTATTTGGTTGTGATGATTTCATTTTTCAATGTTTCTTTTTAATGTCTCACAGCCTTTAGCGCTACTTAATCAGCTTAGCAGGCGAGCCAAACGCGATAAGTAACAAACAGTAATGTTATAATGGGTTTTTGCTATAGGACATTCACCATAAACAAGTGACAGCGTTAACCTCGCATGCAATATTGCCGATACATCTGCACTCGGTTGCTTTGTACCTTTGTTAAATTGAATGAGCTATACGTTGCTTTGTCTCGCTTCATAATGACGAGCAACATCGCCAAATATTTCCTAATGTAAGTTCTATTATCCAAAAACGAGTCGCACCATGAGCCAATCTCAGACTACTATCAAACATGACACCTTATTTGACAAACCGTTTACCACACCGCTGGATAAAGCGTCGCGCTTTTCATTTGATGAGCAGGTAGTGGCTTGTTTTCCCGATATGATACGTCGCAGTGTACCCGGTTATGGTCAGGTGCTGGCGATGCTCCCTATATTTGCCCGTCGTCATTGCAAGTATCGTCAGCAAGGTAATAATGCTCAACGTGTCAGCCGTATTTATGATTTGGGTTGCTCACTTGGCGGGGCTACAATGGCGCTAGCAGGCGAATTTGAGGCGCAAGACTTGCAGATTAAGGCGATTGATATCTCACCGGCGATGACGACAGAGGCGACCACATTACTGAGTGAAAATTATTCTGAACACGATATCGAAGTGATTACCGCTGATATTAGAGATGTTGCGCTTGAACCATGCGATATGGTCATTTTAAATTTAACCTTACAGTTTTTACCAGCTGCCGATAGAGTCGCGGTATTAGAGAAGATTTATGCGGCATTAAGTGAAGGCGGCATATTAGTACTGACTGAAAAAACTCATGCATTTGATGAGCAGTATGATGCGTGGTTGGTTGAGCGTTATTATGATTTTAAACGTGCCAATGGTTATACCGAAATGGAAATTAGCGGTAAACGTAATGCATTAGAAAATGTCCTTATTACGGATACTTTAGATGAGCATCATGCACGTTTGGCACAAGTTGGTTTCAAACGTCATTTGACATGGTTCCAGTTTTTGAATTTTGTTTCTGTGGTGGCGTTTAAATAATCCTTACTTTTCACACAGTTATTTCTCAATCAACACGGTAACCTGCTTTTATGCTCAACGACACTATCATCAACGCTGAACGCGAATTGTATTTAACCTTGCTAGAGCTGGCACAGCAGCAGCCGATCGCTTATGAATGGCTTAAGCAATTACCAACATGGTTAAATGCTATCAAAGACAAAGCCAATTATGCACACGCACCTGCCTACCAAGCGTCAGTCGCTCGTTTGCCAACATTAACCGTCAATAATGTCGATCTAAACAGCGATACATTGACGATTGACGCCAGTCTTAATGAGTCTGAGCGTAAACAAGCAACGGCACTGTTAAAGCAGCTGATGCCATGGCGTAAAGGGCCCTTTCAGATTGGCGGTCAAATCGGCAGTCAGATCGGCAATGATGAATCAGTTATTAAGATTGATACCGAGTGGCACAGTGACTGGAAGTGGCAACGCGTTGCACCGCATTTGGGTGAATTAAAAGGTCGCCGAGTATTAGATGTGGGCGGTGGTTCAGGTTATCACGGTTGGCGTATGGCAGGGGCAGGGGCGGATACGGTCATTATCGTTGATCCATCATGCTTGTTTTACCATCAGTTTATGGCGATTCGTCATTTCGTTGGTGCGGCAGATGCTCATACTTATGCTCATGCTAAGGACAGGGGCCGCTACCGTACACATTACATCCCCGTACCGCTAGAAGCATTACCTGCGCACAGTCAGTTGTTTGACACCGTATTTAGTATGGGTGTGCTTTATCATCGCCAGTCACCTTTTGAGCATCTGCAACAGCTCAGAGGACAATTGGTCAAAGGTGGTGAATTGGTGCTTGAGACATTGGTCGTTGAAGGCGATGCCAATACCGTACTGGTGCCACATAACCGTTATGCGCAGATGAACAACGTGTATTTCTTACCATCAGTCGCAGCGTTAACTGGCTGGCTAGAAAAAGCTGGATTCTCAGATGTGCGCTGCGTCGATGTAGCAGTGACTTCGACGGAAGAGCAGCGCAAAACAGAATGGATGACTTATCATTCGCTAGCAGACTTCTTGGACCCTAATGACTCGACTAAAACCATGGAAGGATATCCTGCCCCGATGCGCGCGACATTAATTGCCAAAAGATAGTTTTTTAGGGTAGTAGAAATGCCATCAGTCAACATAAATAGTCGCTATAACAGACCCTAACACAAGGAAGAAGAATTGTGAAACTAGTAATGGCTTTGATGACGTTCAGTTTATTTTCGCTACCTGCTGTAGCATCAGATGCGTATGGTGATCCATTTGAAGGTTGGGGCTTTGTTAAAGACGATTGGCAAGTGGTCTGTGATAACACTTTGACTTGCCGCGCAGCGGGCTACGCTGAAGAAAGTGCTAATAGCGATCCAGTCTCAATATTAATAGTTGTAGAGCCGAAGAAAGCCTTGCCAAAAGTATATGTAGACTTTATATATTCAGATGATGAGTTTTACCAGTCATCATCTGATGACAGCTCGAATACTGTTATTGGTACTGAATCTAGCCATACTGAGTTATGGCTAAATGACAAAAATTACGGCGCTATCAATAGTAGAAGTGATGATGATTCTAGGCATATGCTAGATGAAAATCAAACCAAGCAATTGCTTCGTCACGCTCGCCTGAATACAAAAATAGAAGTAAGAGTAGGTAGTGATCGCTGGACGATTAGTGACAAAGGTATGGGAGCGGTGTTGCTTAAACTTGATGAAGTACAAGGCAGAGTGGGTACGTCAATAGCATTGGTGAGTAAGAATCATGCTAGTAAGCAAACACCAAAATCTGCTAAGCCAACACCTGTGATAAAAAAAGCATTCGCTTATTCAGAAAAAGACAATAAGACACTATCCGCATCAAAACAGGCTTACTTTCAGGCCAATATAAACAAGTGGGTAAATATTAATGACCCTCTTTTAGTAGGTTCAGAAGAGAAAATGGGAGATTGTGAACTGGTCAACCCGAAAACTGAGGCATATCAACAGATGGCTGAGTATGGTTCTAGTATGCTTGATTGGGAGTTTATCCCTATTGATGCTACTCATACTTTAGCTGTCCATAGCTGTTGGATGGGTGCTTACAACGCAGCTAGTGGATATTGGCTTATAGATAATGCAAAACCTCGTAACCCTCAGCTAATTACCACCGCAGGCAATGATTATTCTGATGGTGAGATTTGGGCAGTACATAAAGATCGAGGATTGGGTGACTGCTGGAATCGTCTAGTTTGGGTTTGGGATGGTCAAACTTTTGCCAAATCAGAAGATTCTAGCTCAGGAATGTGCCGAGGCTTTGCGGGTGGTGCATGGGATTTACCAACCTATGTCAGCGAGGTTATAAAATAGGCAAGGTTATAAAAAGTGACTAACGCTGATTAGATTAACCACTTTTTGAAAGCGACTTCCATGACAATCTTGATGATGAAGCCAACACAGCCTGCGCCAAGCGCTACGAAAATCCAAAATGTACCGGCGCGTCCAGCTTGAGATTCTTTAGAGATATCCCACATAATAAAAAACAAGAAAGCGATAAAGATTGGCAATAAAAGGTACAATCCCCAACTAGTAACAGTACTGGCAGCAATAGCAAACATGGCATGATCCTATAAGAAAATAGTAACGCCTCTTATATATCTGAGAAGAGTCGTACGAACCATTATTATAACGTGGAAGCAGGCAGGTATAAACGACTGCCCAGTATCAAGCAACAGTAACGCTACAATCAATAAGGCTGATATCTCAGTGGTAATCCATTAAGTAGTTACTTTGAGTATCGGCTGTTACACGGCTTTCTCATGTTTTATAGTTAGTAAAAGTATAAATTACGTCTTTCATCTCTATCAACTATTAGAGCTGACTGTCTTAACCGTAAGATTTTAGTACTAATTTCGGTGCAAATGGTGCAATAAAGCGTAAAGATTGTTATATTTACAGGTTACTTATCTTTTTGTATTATTTTATCCCCTGCAATGTCGGTCGCTATTATAATGAGCAGTTATTAACTGCTTGCACTCGTCACATTTTCACATCGTTTTTGTTGTTTATTTAATTGAGTTCAAATCCCTATGTCACAAGCCCAAATTGATACACTTGCATCACTATTCAACGATGCTATTCATACCTTGCAAGCCGACGGCACACTGCCTACTGACTGGCAAAACAATAGCCAAATCACCCGTACTAAAGACCTTAGTCATGGCGATTTTGCCAGTAATATCGCGTTGACTGCTGCCAAAGCTGCCAAGGCCAACCCACGCCAGCTTGCCGAACAAATCGTCAATGCGCTACCTGAAAACCAAGACATCCGCCAAGTAGAAATCGCAGGGCCAGGGTTTATCAATGTCTTTTTAAACGCTGAAGCCAAATTTGCGGTATTGGACGATATTTTTACCTTACAAGATCGTTTTGGTTTAAGTGATCAGTTTGAAGGGCAAAAAATCCAAGTTGAGTTCGTCTCTGCCAATCCAACATCTAGCTTGCATGTCGGTCACGGACGCGGTGCTGCATTTGGCATGAGCGTGTCTAATCTGCTAGAAGCGATTGGTTATGACGTCACGCGTGAATATTATGTCAACGACGCTGGTCGTCAAATGGACATTCTAGCGACCAGTACGTATTTGCGTTATTTAGAAACCAATGGCGAGCAAGTGACGTTTCCTGTCAATGCCTATCAAGGCGACTATGTCAGTGATATTGCACAGACTTTAAAGACGCAACATGCTGATAGCTATGTGCATAGCTTTGCAGACATTGCCAAAGACGTGCCTGCCGACGCTCAGTTTGAGATAAATGCAGACGGCGAAAAAGTTCTATTATCAGGCGACAAAGAAGCGCATATTGATGGGCTAATTGCCAATAGCAAATCATTGCTTGGTGAGGGATATGAGCTGTTCTTGAATGCAGCATTGAGCAGTATTTTGGCTGATATCAAAGACGACTTAAATGACTTTGGTGTTAGCTATGAGTGCTGGTTTAGCGAGCGCTCTATCGATAGTGAGATTGAGCCAGTTCTACAGATATTAGATGACAAAGGTTACTTGTACGAAAAAGACGGCAATATCTGGTTTAAATCGACCGATTTTGGTGATGAAAAAGACCGTGTGGTACGCCGTGCTAATGGTCAGTCAACGTATTTTGCCTCTGATATTGCGTATCATAAGAATAAATTTGATCGTGGTTTTGACAAAGTCATTAACGTTTGGGGCGCAGACCACCATGGTTATGTCCCACGTGTAAAAGCAGCATTAACAGCACTGGGTATCGATGCAGAACGTTTAGACGTGGTACTCGTACAGTTTGTCGCATTATGGCGTGGCAGTGAAAAAGTACAAATGTCATCACGTTCAGGTCAGTTCGTCACTTTGCGCGAGCTGCGTGCAGAAGTCGGCAATGACGCAGCACGCTTTTACTATGTCGCACGTAAGCCTGAAGTGCATGTTGATTTTGACTTAGAGCTTGCCAAGTCGCAAAGCAAAGACAATCAAGTATATTACATTCAATATGCGCATGCGCGTGTTTGCCGTGTACTAGAAAAACTGGCAACCTATGATTTAACTGTAGATGATGCTGTTGGCTTAGCGCATCAGAATCTGCTCAGCGCACCTAATGAAGACGAGCTGATTAAACTACTAGCAGGATATCCAGCGACACTATTACGTGCAGCGACAGGTTATGAGCCGCATGTATTGACTAACTACCTAAAAGAGTTGGCAGCGCTGTTTCATGGTTGGTATGACAGCAACCGTATTTTGCCAGTGAGCTTGACCTCAGGTGAGACACCTAGTCAAGAAGAGATGGATTTGATGCAAGCACGTCTGCGTTTATCTAAAGCAGTGCGACAGGTATTGTCCAATGGGCTTAGTTTGTTAGGATTGTCTGCACCGTCTAGCATGTAGTCGCTTGCTAATAAGTAGTCAGCTGCTAACATGTAGTAACTTTATAATATGTAGTATTATGAGTATAGACGATTGATAGCAATAATTTGATAATGATAGATAGATTCAGTAGGGAGAACCAGATCCATGCTAGCCAAAAAACCTAAAGGTGCGACTGAAAAGCGCAAAACAAGTAGCGTATCAGGCTTGTTATGGATGTTTGTCGGAGCAGTACTGACATTGATGATCGGGGTATTTATATACCTCTCACCATTATTTAACTTCAGTCCTGCTGATAGCAGTGCCGACAATGATCCTGATCGTCAGGTACAGCCGCGAGTCGAGACTGATACCGATAATGGCGATTATGAGTTTTATGATATTTTACCCAATCAAGAGATGGCGACTATCCCTGATGAAGATTTTGGTGAAATAAACAATGATCGCATCGGTGGTATCGAGGCCTTTGAGCCTGATATCGTGGTCACTCAGCCAAATGATGCTTCAGCGACTAGCAACGAAGATACAGGCAATTTTGGCATTACTGAAAACACCGTGATCGAACCTAGCCGTGGCAACGCTGCGAGTGATGATATCGTGATCGTTGAAGAAGATGCGACCTATGATGGCTCAGCACCGACCAATAGCACCAGTAGTGCAACCAATCGCGCAAGTGGTGCAGGTACTGCCAGTGTTCAGGCTGCCAAGCCTGCTGCGACTTACATTTTGCAGATAAACAGCTTTGGCGATGCAGATGAAGCGGATCGTCGCCGTGCACAGGTATTGATGGCTGGTGTCGATGCTAGAGTCGCCAAGAATACAACGGGTAATGGTGAGCCTATTTATCAAGTAATCTCACGGCCAATGAGTAATCGTCAAGCAGTGACGACTGCTCAGCAGCGCTTACAGAATAATGGTATTGACTCCATCATCGTTGAGCAGCGCCGTTAGATTGAGTTGCTGTATTAGTTCTAATGGTTTATTTATAAAAAAGCGTCGTAATGACGCTTTTTTTGTCTCTTATTTTTAGTAACGCTATTTTACCTTGTGTTTTTATTATATCTTATCATTACTTCCTCAACGAGTATGGCTATGACTGTATCTGACTCAACACCTGCATCTACTGGCGTTATCAAATCTTTTTTTCAGAAGTATTTTATCGATGCTTTTACTGGTATGGCTCTAGGTCTCTTTGTCACATTGATAGCGGGTCTTATCATCTCACAAATTGGTGGCTGGTTAGATCTGCCTGCGTTGGTTGCAGTCGGTAAGCTAGCATCAATATTGATGGGGGCGGGTATCGGTGTAGGCATTGCCTACTACCTAAAAGCACCAACGCTTGTCATGCTAAGTTGCTTGGTAGCAGGTATGCTGGGCGCACATTCTGAAGCTTTGATGGCAGGGACGCTTTTTACCCCGCAAGTAGGCGGGCCTGCGACATTTGTAGCATTACCTGGCAATCCGATAGGAGCATATTTAACCTCCGTATTTGCTTATCGTGCTGGTACTTGGGTCGCTGGCAAGACTAAGTTGGATATTTTATTAATTCCTTTATTGGTCTGTGCCGTCGCATTAGCCGTTTGTGCGCTACTGAATCCACCGGTCGTTGCTGCTGTCGCGGCTATTGGTCAAGGTATTCAAGCAGCCACTGAGTTACAGCCTTTATTAATGGGTGTTGTCATCGCAGTCGTGGTCGGTATCTTGCTGACCATGCCCACTTCAAGCGCGGCTATCTGTATTGCTATTGGGCTGGGCGGTGTGGCTGGCGGTGCGGCAGTAGTCGGCTGTGCAGCACATATGATTGGCTTTGCGATTGCCAGTTTCAAAGACAACGGTGTAAGTGGCGTGATATCTCAAGGTTTGGGCACTAGTATGTTGCAAATCCCCAATGTGCTAAAAAAGCCATTGATTCTACTGCCCGCCGTTGTCGCCAGTGCTATCGTCGGCCCTATCGCTACAGTAGGGTTCGGGCTTGCCTGTACTGCTACAGGGGCAGGTATGGGCACTGCTGGTTTGGTTGGTGTGTTTGGGGTCATTGAAGCGTCGCAAGAAATCATGAGTACAGGTCAGCTGTGGACAGCGATTGTTTTATTGATGTTTGTATTACCTGCAGTGATTGCTGGCATGGTTGCTTACATGATGCGCCGTATGGGTTGGTTGTTAGATGGTGATATGAAATTGCCATAAGATAGTCCAATCCATATCAATCCGCTACATAGTCATCCTCGCTAAGCATACTAATGTATAACTTGCACTCGGTTTCCTTGTATCGAAATCATATGGATTTAACTGTCGTTCTGAGGACTGGTTTTGTGGGATTAACTTGGAGAGCACCAATCTATAGCTAGCGATGGGTTAAAATACTTATAAAAAAAGCGTCTAGCAAACTTTGCTAGACGCTTTTTTGTTGTAATCACTTATTAATCATAATTAGTGATGTTAACGGCACGATAAATTAAGAGATTTCAGGCGTTTTACCTTCATTGATGACGTCTGCATCAACCATAACGGTCTTTGCGTTCTCCATAGAAGGGAGCTCATACATGGTTTCAAGCAATGCATTCTCTACGATAGAACGTAGACCACGTGCACCAGTTTTACGCTCCATGGCTTTTTTGGCGATGGCATCTAGTGCTTCTTGCGTAAAATTAATCTCAGCACCTTCCATATCGAACAAGTACTTATACTGTTTTACCAGTGCGTTCTTAGGTTCAGTTAGGATCTGTACCAATGCTTCTTCATCAAGCTCTTGTAATGCAGCGAGTACAGGTAGACGACCAATCAACTCAGGGATAAGACCAAATTTGATCAAATCTTCTGGCTCAACTTGCTGTAGCAAATCTGAACTACGACGGCTATCATCTTTTGAGCTGACATCGGCGTTGAAACCGATACCGCCTTTTTCAGTACGCTGCTGAATGACCGCATCAAGACCAGCAAATGCACCACCAACGATGATAAGAATATTGCTGGTATCGACTTGAATCAGTTCTTGCTGTGGATGCTTACGACCACCGTGTGGAGGGATAGCAGCCACGGTACCTTCGATAAGCTTGAGCAATGCTTGCTGTACGCCTTCGCCTGACACATCACGGGTAATCGAAGGGTTGTCGCCTTTTTTACTGATTTTGTCGATTTCATCGATATAGATGATACCTTGCTCAGCTTTTGCCACATCATAGTCAGACGCTTGAAGTAACTTTTGCACGATGTTTTCAACGTCTTCACCGACATAACCTGCTTCAGTCAAGGTCGTGGCATCAGCCATAGCAAAAGGCACATCAAGCAGACGCGCTAAGGTTTGTGCCAGTAATGTCTTACCTGAGCCTGTTGGGCCTATAAGCAAGATGTTACTTTTTGCCAGTTCAACCATCGCATCATCAGCGCCAATCTTTGCTTTTTTGCTGTCATTAGCCAATGTTTGGCTAACTTTTAGGCGTTTATAATGGTTATAAACGGCAACAGCCAATGCTTTTTTGGCAGCGTCTTGACCGATGACATATTCATCAAGCTTGGCACGCAGCTCTTTAGGCGTCGGTAATTTTTTATTGACCCAAGAGGTGTCGATTTCGCTATCGTCATCGCCGTTTTCAGCGCTGTCAGCGATTAGATCGGTACATAATTCAATACATTCATTACAGATATTGGCATCATCAGCGGCAATCAGCTGCTGCACATCGCTTTTGGCTTTGCCACAAAACGAGCACTGCGGGGTATTGTCTTCTGCCATAAAAGGCGCTCCTAAAATTTTAAAACTTACAAATATTTTGATTGTTTGCATCAATGCCAAAACGCATCGTGCTCAGGCAGTTGATGCTTATCAAGGCTGTTATAGGCTAATTATAAAGAAGTAGGGCGGCGCTCTAATACTTCGTCAACCAAACCGTATTCTTTTGCTTCGTCTGCATCCAACCAATAATCACGCTCAACGTCTTTTTCGATTTTTTCTACTGGTTGACCAGTACGCTCAGCCAATATCTTGTTCAAACGTGCACGAGTTTTTAAGATTTCACGAGCATTAATTTCGATATCAGTTGCTTGACCTTGCGCGCCACCTGAAGGCTGATGAATCATGACGCGAGCATTGGCAAGTGAATAACGCTTGCCTTTTTGGCCAGCTGCCAACAAGAATGAACCCATGCTGTAAGCACCGCCCATACAAATGGTTGATACTTCAGGCTTGATAAAATTCATCGTGTCAAAGATAGCCAAACCAGCACTCACTGAACCGCCTGGTGAGTTGATATATAGGTGGATATCTTTGTCAGGGTTTTCAGCTTCTAAGAATAGTAACTGTGCGACGATAAGATTGGCCATATTGTCTTCGACCTGACCGGTCAAAAAGATAACGCGCTCACGTAATAGACGTGAAAAAATATCAAACGAGCGTTCACCGCGTGATGATTGTTCAACCACCATAGGCACTAATGCAGCTTGAGGTGCACTTTGGGTATATTGCATGTCATTGTGCGCACTCATCAGCATATCAAAATGCGGGTTGGCAGTGATGCGATCATAATCTGTCATAAAGATGTCCTGTTTATAAGTACATAAAATAAAGGGATTGGGATTAGCGAACGGTTAAGATTTTATGGGTGCTTATCATGATAAATACTACCGCTTGTTGTTAACACTGGCTAGATGCAATGGTACGATCTAGATGTCGCTAAAAATAATTGAGCTAATGGTAACTTTTTTATCGTGGCAATAGTAACTTTTTAATGTGAAAAATAATAAATGACTCCCTATTAATAAGGTGTTTGTATACATTTATCAAGGGGCCTGCCTACAAACCCTTTATAAAGATAGCAGATAGTCTGTCTCAGTATTGAGTACAAGCTACTAACTATTCGTGAATATGATGCTACATCACAGATAAAGATAGTGCTAAAAAACGGTGCATTTGTGATAGCAAATTGTACAATTTTGGTGCAAATTAGAGCATGCTAAGAAAATAAAAATAGTTGATATCTATTTGACGCGTCGTGAAAACGAGGTGGCTGATATGACGGAAAGCTTCAGTGCTCAAAAATCAAGTAATATCATTAATTTGCATAGTATGGATTGTTTACTCTGATAGCCAGTGTCAGTAAGTTGGCATAATGATTGTATATATAGGGTGACGTTGTTTGATATATATATGGCTGCATAAGTTTTTTCATTGTCACTTTTGATATTGTTGCTTTCTCTAATTCTTTATATCAATTGCCTATATAGTCGATTCAATTTAAAAGTAGTACAGGGCAGCCGAGTGTAGATGTATATTTAATACTTCAAGCGAGGTTAACGCAGTAACACTTTTATAGTGGAATGACTATACCACCGGGTTTTGTATGATCGGCTTAATGCTTGACCTCTCAGTATCACAATGGTGTGTTATATTTAACGTTCAATACGCCCTAATTAGTAGATGAGTATATGAAATGAGTTGGGCCTCTTCTTTAGCTTTAGATTTTGACGCCGTAAAACGTACGAATACTATCAAAGGTATAGCCACGGCTGAGTCAAAAACTCGGCTTTATCATCGTAAGCATACGGGCGCTTTGATGGTACAGCGTCCTTTATACCCTGAGCCGCATGTGCAGCAGGGTATTTGTCATATATTGATGCTATATCCTCCAGCAGGTATCGCAGGTGGTGATACCTTGACTATGGACCTGCGTTTAGACAGCGACAGTCATGCTGTCATCACGACACCCGGAGCGGGTAAATGGTATGGCAAAGACAGTGTCAGCCAAAAAAGCAAAACCTCGCATCGACAGTCGCCCAAGCAAAGCGCTTGTGATAAAAAATCGCTAGTAGAACAAGGCATTATGCATAGTGATGATACTGACCACATAAGCTCAGTGCCAAACAACATGGCTGAATATGCTAGCCAAAAGGTATGCGCCACATTAGATACAAATGCTCGCCTAGAATGGTTGCCGCAAGAGAGCATTATTTATAATGAAGCCAATATGCATGCGACGAGTCGTTTTGAACTAAAGGATTCGTCCAGTCTCCTGACATGGGAGATTGGTGTCTTTGGGCGGCAGGCCTATAATGAACAGTTTTTGCAAGGGTATTACCATACAGGATTGAATATCTACCGAGAAGGTAAAGTCATCGTTGCTGAACGTGTGGCCCAGTCTGCCCAAAGTCGCTGGTTTACATCGCATTTAGGGCTAGCAGGACAGCATATCTATGGGTCGTTTTGGGCTGTGCCGAACTTAAATGACGTACACAAAAATCCAATGACGCTGACATCAAAAATAGAAAAATCAACCGCGACTATTGAAGCGACGACCAAGCAAGCCTTAACCCGTTATTTGGACAGTACTATATTGGTATTACGGCAAGCAATTGCTGACGCGGATCTACCTGTCTATTGCACCCATAATTATCAAGCGATTAATATCCGCTACATTGGTTCAGATGTGCGCGGATGTTTTGAAGCGTTCTACCAGCTTAGAGAAGTCTTACGTAAGCACTGGTGGCAGCTTGATCCGTGTCGTCCACGGATTTGGGATACGTGATTTTTGATTAGATACTACTTAATTTGTTATAACGTTAATCTGATAAAAGAAGACGCAATCGCCATTTTTGTTAAGGCATTAAACGTTTGAAGTACGCTACTCTGCGACACAGAGCATTATAAATACAATAAGGAAGTCCCATGCATTTGACCCCAACAGAAAAAGACAAGCTCATGCTATTCACGGCTGGCATGGTGGCTGAACGCCGTAAAAACCGAGGTGTTAAGCTTAACTATCCCGAAGCCATTGCTTATATCAGCATGCTACTGATGGAAGGCGCAAGAGATGGCAAAAGAGTGGCCGAATTAATGAGTGAAGGTGCCACCTATCTGTCGACTGATGATGTGATGGATGGTGTGGCAGAGATGGTGGATGAAGTACAAATCGAGGCGACGTTCCCTGATGGTACCAAACTAGTTACGGTGCATAATCCAATCGTGTAGAACGGTATATAGTCATTCCACTATAAAGTTATTACTGCGTTAACCTCGTTTGAAGTATTAGATATACATCTACGCTCGGTTGCCTTGTACTACTTTTAAATTGAATCGACTATCTTATTAAACTGATAACTATAAAATAAGGCGACTCCCATGCAAGCAGGCGAATACCATATTCAAGATGGCGATATTATCTTAAACCAAGGGCGACAGGTACAGACCATTAGTGTTAGCAATACTGGCGATCGACCTATCCAAATCGGCTCGCATTATCACTTTTACGAAGTCAACGATGCCTTGAGCTTCGAGAGAGAGCAGACGCGTGGTTATCGCCTGAATATTATCCCTGGTACAGCGGTACGCTTTGAGCCGGGGCAGTCACGTGAAGTGGAACTGGTCGCTTATGCTGGTAAGCAAGAAGTATATGGCTTTGCAGGGCGAGTGATGGGTGCAGCTAGCTCAGACGCCGCATCAGATAATACGGATAATAAAACCCCGCCAGTTACCTCGCAGAAGAAAGTCAGTCGGCATATTTATGCTGAGCATTTTGGCCCGACGACAGGTGACAAGGTTCGCCTAGCCGACACGGAGTTGTGGCTACAGGTTGAGGCTGACTTAACGAGCCAATTGAGTACTGATACCGATCAAGCAGATACGCCGCAAAATGGTGAGCAGGCTAGCAAACCTACTGAGATAAAAGGTGAGGAAGTTAAATTCGGTGGTGGTAAAGTCATTCGTGATGGTATGGGTCAAGGGCAACTACTGGGTGCCGACGTTGCCGACACGGTCATTACCAATGCGTTGGTCATGGATTATACGGGCATCTATAAAGCAGATATCGGTATCAAAGACGGTCGCATTAGCGGTATTGGCAAAGCGGGCAACCCTGATATACAACCTGCCATCGATATTGCGATTGGCGGTGCTACTGAAATCATCTCTGGCGAAGGCAAAATTCTCACAGCAGGTGGCGTCGATAGCCATATTCACTTTATCGCGCCCCAGCAGTGCGAGACGGCGCTTATGTCAGGGGTTACGACGATGCTAGGCGGCGGTACAGGGCCTGCTCAAGGTACGCTCGCGACTACTTGTACACCAGGGGCATATCATATTGCCTCAATGCTAAAGTCTACCGACAGTATTCCTATGAATATCGGATTACTGGGCAAAGGTAATGTGAGCGTGCCAGAACCCATCGCTGAGCAAATAGAAGCAGGCGCAGTTGGACTAAAGCTACATGAAGATTGGGGTACCACTCCGCAAGCCATTGATAACTGTTTGAGTGTCGCGGAAGAGTATGATGTGCAAGTAGCTATTCATACTGATACCTTAAACGAAAGTGGTTATCTTGAGAGTACACTAGCAGCGTTCAAGAATCGCTGTATCCATACCTTCCATACCGAAGGCGCAGGCGGTGGTCA
This sequence comes from Psychrobacter sp. NZS113, assembly GCF_015864825.1. GTDB lineage: Bacteria > Pseudomonadota > Gammaproteobacteria > Pseudomonadales > Moraxellaceae > Psychrobacter. Next base: position 61,387 of record NZ_JADYWL010000010.1, on the reverse strand, counting down.
TGCCCCTGATATCCTCAAAGCGATTGGCGAATCGCATGTTTTGCCATCCTCTACCAATCCAACGCGCCCTTATACCGTCAATACTATTGATGAGCATCTCGATATGCTGATGGTCTGTCATCATTTGAGCCCTGCTATCGCTGAAGACGTGGCCTTCGCTGAAAGCCGTATTCGTCAAGAAACCATCGCCGCAGAAGATATCTTGCATGATTTGGGCGCGATTTCGATGATGAGTAGTGACTCGCAAGCCATGGGGCGGGTAGGCGAGGTTGTTATTCGCACTTGGCAAACCGCGCACAAAATGAAAGTGCAACGCGGACATCTAGCACCTGATGCAACAGCGACCATAGAGGATGAGCAGCAACGTATTACTTTGACGAACTACGACCAAAGCGCGGATAACGATAATTTTCGTATCAAACGCTACATCGCAAAATACACCATCAATCCTGCGATTACTCATGGTATCAGCGATATGGTTGGCTCTATCGAAGTGGGGAAATGGGCCGATATGGTGTTATGGTCGCCCAAATTTTTTGGGGTAAAGCCTGAATGCATCATCAAAGGCGGACTCATCGCTGCTGTGCCGATGGGCGATATTAATGCCTCTATTCCCACCCCGCAACCCGTACATTATCGTCCTATGTTTGCCACGTATCCAAAATCGATCGCCCAGACCAGTATTACTTTTATGTCGCAAGCTGCCATCGATAAGCAAGTGGATAAGCAGCTTGGATTGACCAAAGTTATCGAGCCGGTACATGGTATTCGTAGTATCCGGAAAAGTGACATGCGCTTTAATAGCTACTGCCCTGATATGGATATTAACCCTGAGACTTATGAAGTACGTGCCGATGGCGAGATGCTAACCTGTGAACCTGTCGATGTATTGCCCATGGCACAGCGTTACTTTTTATTCTAAGCACTTTTTATTCTAAACACTTTGTTATTCCAAGTATTTTATTATCCTACGTATTGTGAGTTTTACGCCTTAAAAGTTTGAGCAACAACAGCCAGAGTATAATAATGATGAAGATATTTAATACCCGTTTAAATGCTCCAAATGACACTCAAAGAACACAATTAGCAAAACAGCATCAAACCGATAACTATCTACTTTTAGATTTTGATACTCGCCAGCATTCTAGATTTAAAGCCACTACGGTTGCAGGCGAGAGTGTCGGTATTGACTTACCTCGGACAGGTACTCTCAAAGGTGATGATGTGTTAATCAATGAGGCAGGTGAGTTGATTCAGGTTATCGCTAAGCCTCAGGTCGTCACCAAAGTTACCGCTGATGATGTTTTTACGTTAATGAAAGGGGCGTATCATTTAGGCAATCGGCACGTGCCACTGATGTTTGACCAAAGTTTTGACCACGGTGATGCAGGCTATGCGTTATATTTTGAGAATGACCATGTGCTGGCGCAAATGTTAGAGCGTCTTGGATTGCAAGTTGAAGATGCTTCGGTACCGTTTGAACCTGAAACAGGGGCATATCAGTTAGGACAAGGGCATTCACATGGCCATTCTCACTCTCACTCACATGCTCATTCGGATTCAAATAGTGAATCGCATAGCCATTCGCACAGCGACATACATGGCAATACGCATGGCGCATCAGATAGCCATGAATACAAACATGAAAATAACCACAGCCACAGCCATCATGATGAAATTGTAGGGCAGCCAAAGTGATGGTAGATATCAGTGCCCAGTCTGCCCAGCCGGATCAACTTGGTCAGCTGCTGATGCTGGCATCGAGCAATTTACCCATTGGTAGTTATACCTATTCGCAAGGGGTTGAGTCAGCGATTGAGTCAGGCGTAATCTCTGATGAAGCCAGTACGCTGGTATTTATGCAGGACTATCTAGCGCTTGCTGTTATCGGCTATGAGTTGCCAGTATTAGGGCTAATAATGCTAGCGCTTGGTCAAGGTAATGACGCGCTAGCTGCAAATCTAGCACACGATTATCATGCCAGCCTAGAGAGTAAGGAGTTTGTGCTTGAGTCTCAACAGCTGGCTCAAGCAATGGTATCTTGGCTTAATGAAGTGCTGAGCCTCGGTATACCTGCTGAGATACCTGAAGACGGATACTTGCCACTTTTTGCTCATATTGCACAGCATTGGCAGCTACCATTAGCACAATCAATGACCACGTATGGCTTCGCCCAACTAGAGAACATGGTATTGGCTGCGGTCAAGACGGTACCGTTAGGACAGATGGCAGGCCAGCGTATCCTGTGGCAGTTGCAAAGTGAGTTAGCAGCTCAGATTGATGCTGTTAGCGATAATTTACGACGTACCTTCAATGAGTTGATGACATCGCCAGATTCGCTTGAAGAGCAAGACTGTCAGCAGCTATGCCAAGACCTCTATGAGATGCTCAATATATCGAATAACTTACCCAATTTGGCTATCCTTTCAAGCATGCATGAGGAGCAATACAGTCGGTTGTTTCGCTCATAACTACACCCTTATTTCTATTTATACTTATTAATATACAAACTATTTTAGGAATTCAACATGTCTCTAACCCCGCTCAAACCAAAAAACTCTCAATCTATATCAGACTTACAGACTGATAATGACCGCCAAAATCAGCCCTCTGCTTTATCGTGCCTACGCCTTGGCATTGGTGGCCCTGTTGGTAGTGGTAAGACTGCATTGACGTTGCGCTTGTGCCAAAACATGCGTGACACGGTCAATATGGCAGTAGTGACCAACGACATCTATACCAAAGAAGATTCAGAGTTTTTGACTCGTAATGATGCCATGCCTGCTGAGCGTATTCGTGGCGTAGAAACAGGTGGCTGTCCGCATACAGCTATCCGCGAAGATGCGTCGATCAATCTGACTGCTATTGCCGAACTACAAGCAACTTTCGAAGATTTAGAGATGATTATCATCGAATCAGGTGGCGATAATTTGGCGGCAACGTTTAGCCCAGAACTGTCTGATTTGACCCTATACGTTATTGACGTCTCAGCAGGTGATAAAATACCTCGTAAAGGTGGGCCCGGAATTACCAAGTCTGATCTGTTGATTATTAATAAGACCGATCTTGCACCAATGGTAGGGGCTTCGCTAGAAGTCATGGCAAGAGATGCAAAAAAAATGCGTGGTGACAAACCTTTTATCTTTAGCAACATGAAAACAGGGGATGGATTGAATGAGATTATTGCCTTTATCAAAGAGCAGGGCATGCTTGCTTAGCCAATAGAAGCTCACTAACTATGAACAACAAGCTACGAACAACCAAATTATTAATATTAAGGAGCACTCCCATGACAGCCTCTACCAAGACAAAAACTATAACAAAAACGCATTTTTCACAGGCTCTATCCGCTCGTAGTATAGTGGCTGGCTCAGCGGTGATGATGACTTCATTAATGTTACCGTCACTGGCGCAGGCACATGCAGGGCATATTCATTCAACGACTGCGCACACATCATCGCTGTTAGGCACGTTGCAAGCAGGGTTGATGCATCCGCTGACTGGCTTTGATCATTTGTTTTTGGCAGTTGGTATGGGCATGTTGTTTTATGGATTGCAAAAGCAGCGCTTGGGTATGATGTCGTTGGCAGGAGGACTATCACTGGGAGCGGTATTAGCGACTATCGGTGCTTTGGTAGGTGGTGCTGCGTTTGGTTCGGCCGCTGGCATGGTTGAGATGGCGATACTATTGTCGGTCGCAGTATTGGCATTTGTGTTAATGGGTCAATGGCGCGGAAAAGCTGCATCATTAAATACATCAGTAGCGAGCACGCCAAATACAAGTTACGTCCCATTACTGAGTATGACTTTTGGCGGCTTGGCAGTATTTCATGGTATGGCGCATGCGATAGAATTGCCAGCACAGGTTAGCGCATCAGGTCAGTTAGGTTTTTATGCCGGTATGATGGTTTCTATGTTGGGGCTATATGCAGTGGGTATGGTGATTAATCAGCAGTTGCAACAGCGTTTGGGCGGTCATTTTTGGTTCCAACGTGGGTTGGTTATGCTAGGTTTAGGGGCCGTATTTATTCCTGTTTTAACTTAGGGTTTTATTACTATTTTGACCTAAACTGCTATTTATGTTTACCCATAAAAATACGGCCCCAATCGATGATCGGGGCCGTATTTTTATGAGCTAAGAACATGAGTGCTATCTGAAAGTAGGTATCCTAAAAACAGATAGCGCTCAGTCTAAACTACATGGCTTGCTGCTGTTGTTGCTGAGCAGCTAGCAAGTCTTGGTAGCTCACTTCTTTGTCAGTTACTTTACCTTGCTCGATTAGATAATCAACCACTTGGTCTTCTAGTACAACAGACTCAATGTTAGCGCGCTGTTGCTTATCAGTGGTGTAGTACTCGATCACTTCTGCTGGATCTTCGTAGTTTTCAGCTGCTTCTTTGATGAACGTCTCAACGCGTGCTTGATCTACTTCTAAGCCTTTGGTATCGATAACACGAGCAACGATGATGCCAAGACGGGCAGCACGTAGCGCTTGCTCTTCAAATAGCTCATTTGGTAGCATGTCTTTATCGAAGCTATCAGCATTGGCGCCGAACTGCTGAGAGAAACGTTGCATCATCATGTTGCGTTGACGCTCGATTTCTTGCTCTAGCATAGCGTTTGGTACGTCAAACTCATTCTTTTCTAGCAATGCGTCAAAAGTCGCTTGCTTAACTTGGCTACGCGCAGCGTTTTTGATTTCGCGTTCCATGTTTTTGCGTACGTCGTCTTTTAATTTTTCAACGCCGCCTTCTTTTACGCCGAATAGCTCAAGGAACGCATCGTCGATTTCAGGTAGCTTAGATTTTTCAACCAGTTTTACGTTGATTTTGAACTGAGCTTCTTTACCCGCTAGGTTTTCAGCTTGGTAATCTTCTGGGAAAGTTACTTCGATGATTTTTTCGTCGCCAGCTTTCATGCCTTTGATACCCGCTTCAAAACCAGGAATCATTTGGTTGCTACCGATAACCAATTTGAAGTCTTCAGCAGAGCCACCTTCGAATTTTTCGCCGTCGATAGAACCTTCAAAGTCAAAAGTCACTTGGTTGTCTTTCGCAGCCATGCCTTTTTTCTCAACGAATTCTTCACGTTGCTTTTGTAGGTTTTCGATCATGGTGTCAACGTCAGCTTCATCAACCTTAGCAGTATGACGCTCAACTTCGATTTCATCGATACCTTGTACGTCTACTTCTGGGAAGATTTCAACAGTCGCTTGATAAACCAAGAAATCATCTTCAAGTTTTACGTCGTCGATGTTAGGCATGCCAACAGCGCGGATGTCTTCAGATTTGATTGCTTCAAACACAGTATCACGGATCACATCGTTGATAACTTCTTGTTGAATGCCAGCACCGTACTGAGAGCGGATGTGTGACATAGGGACGTTACCTTTACGGAAACCGTCAATCTTGGCAGTTTTCGCAACTTGGCGAATACGGCCTTCGACTTTGTTTTGAATTTTTTCGACAGGTACTTTAACTGTCAATTGAGTTTCTTTGTTAGATAGCTTGTTGGTTGTGACTTGTAAATCTGTAGCCATGTTAATTACACCTTTAGGATTAGATAGTACTTAAAATTAAGCAGTACTTAGGATTAAATGGTAATAGACAAACCGAGCCTCAAAATACGGGCGTGTACAACGGATTGCCGTTGGAATAAATAGGGGACAATGATAGCCCGCAACGTCCATATCAGTGTCAGTAGCAATCGCTGCCAGCACAAAATATAAAACTGCTGAGGTTGTAAATGCTATCAAATATCAATAATAAACCGTTAATGCACCGCATAATAACGCTTTTTGGTGAATTATACAGACATATAACGGTTTTCGACAAAAATTTTAAAAGTAGAACAGTATAATCTATCTGATTATTAAAGTAAAAATTATCTGTTTGGTGTCATGTTTCCTTATGTTGCTTACCTTTATAGGAGCAATTATAAAGGCAGCTGTGCCAATAGCTGCTGAATGGCCTGACCGCGATGACTGATGCTGTTTTTATCAGCAGCGCTCAAGCTGGCCGCACTGGCTTGCAAGTCAGGTAACCAAAATAATGGGTCATAACCAAAACCACCGTCACCATGCGCTGTCTCTGAAATCTCACCATGCCATAATCCTTGAGCGATAATCGGTAGTGGGTCGTCAGCATGACGCACCATTACCAGTACACAAACAAATAACCCTTTAATAGGCTCGTTAGCGTGCTCAGTACGAATAGGCTGCAAGTCAGCGATGAGCTTTGCATTGTTTTTACTATCGTTACCATGCTCACCAGCATAGCGAGCAGAGTAGATACCCGGGGCGTTACCGAGTGCGGGCACACACAGCCCTGAGTCGTCAGCGATAGCAGGCAGTCCACTGATACGGCTGGCATGACGGGCTTTAATAATGGCGTTTTCGACGAAGCTCAGGCCGTCCTCGATCGCATCTTCGATATCGAGCTGACCTTGCGGGATGATGGTCACCTCTAGATTAGCCTCAGCGAATAACCGTTTAAATTCAGCCAGCTTGCCTTTGTTATTGCTGGCGAGCACCCATTGGGTACTTGGTGCTGATTGTGTCGAGTGTAGGGGAGTGTTGATAGTACTGGTGTTGCTCATAGTGTCTTTCCGTTAAATAATTACGTAGAGTCTGGTTAATCTGGTTTTTGTCTTTTGGCATTCTTTTACTGTTGATATAAACGTATTTACCAGTCATATTTGACTTGTCAGTTATCTTTTTGAAATAGGTTGCAATATCCGCTAATACATAGCCAATGGCTATACTGATTGTACGGTCTATAACATTTGGTAACTGATACTTTTGGTCATTGTTGCTATAATGCACACCAAGCTACAGCGAGTTATATCCTGTAACTTTTGAATATTTAATTAATAAATGCTCATGAAGTCAAACACTTGGCTTTTAAGCAAAGAATAATAGCAAGTAGTAACCGCTAGGTTCATTTTGGATTCATAATAATACGTGATATTGTATTGAGCAGTACCGTGTATCAAGTAATAAGATTCATTTCAAACAATAAACTCAGCCAATTTAGTCCGCTATTTTATAGTGTTTTTTACGGCGTAAAAATAGCGTAAGATTCAGTCTCTATAAGAAGTCTTTATAAACTAACGGCTAAACAGCAAGGATAAAATAACTATGTCAAACATTACATTGCCAGAACTACCATATGCAAAAGACGCACTAGAGCCACATATCAGTGCCGAGACGCTAGAGTATCATCACGATAAGCATCATAATGCGTACGTGACCAAGCTTAACGATTTGCTACCAGGTTCTGGTCTAGAAGACAAAACGTTGCCAGAAATCATCCTAGCGACTGCTAACGATGACAGCAAACAAGGTATGTTCAACCAAGCAGCTCAAGTATGGAACCACACGTTCTACTGGAACTGCATGACGCCAACGAACGGCGGCGGCGAACCTACTGGTGATCTAAAAGCTAAAATCGAAGAAGATTTCGGTAGCTATGACAAGTTCCGTGAAGAGTTCAAAAACGCAGCATTGACTCAGTTCGGTTCAGGTTGGGCATGGTTAGTCGCTGATAAAGTCGGTGGCAAACTGTCTATCGCTAAAACTGCTAACGCTGATACCCCACTTGCACATGACCAAATCGCTGTATTGACTTGTGATGTATGGGAACATGCGTACTATATCGACTATCGTAACCGTCGTCCTGACTACGTAGATACGTTCCTAGACAAGCTAGTGAACTGGGACTACGCAAATGCAAAATATAAAGGTCAAGACGCTGGCGTTGAAGAATAATATTCAACAGCTAAGTATTTGATTGAAAAAAGGACACCGCGAGGTGTCCTTTTTTTGTTTGGTCGTTTTGTTTTAGGTATTAATAGACATACCGTCAATATGATAACGCTATTAAGCGACACCGCCGTTTGCACCGATATTTTGTCCAGTGACCCAAGCCGCTTCTTCACTTACCAAAAATGATACGATACGGGCGATATCAATTGGTTCACCAATACGGTTAAAAGCTGACATGCTGGCGAGTTTTTCAACCGCTTCGTCTGTTTTACCTTGATTGAACAATTCGGTATCTGTTGGTCCAGGCGATACGGCATTGACGGTGATATTGCGTGCCCCAACTTCTTTAGAAAAAACTCTGGTCAGCTGCTCTACTGCGCCTTTAGTCGCGCAATAAGTACCATAAGTGGGTAGCATCATGCGAGTGGTGGTGCTTGAGAGGTTAACAATACGGCCACCATCATTGAGTTTGGTCGCTGCCTCACGCAATGTATTAAAGGTGCCTTTTACATTGATAGAGAAAATACGGTCAAAATCCTCATCGGTCGTCTCTGCAATGGGTTTATTAATCATCATACCTGCGCTATTGACCAAAATGTCTGGTTTGCCAAATTCACTAATGGTGGTCTCGAACAGCGTGGCGACTTGCTCAGTATTACTGACATCTGCTTGCACAGCGATAGCTTCACCGCCTGCCGATTTAATTTGGTTTACGATATCATTGGCTGCTGCGTCATCGTTTGCATAGTTAATAATTGTTTTGGCACCTGCTGCTGCTAGTAATATAGCTATCTGTGCGCCGATGCCTTTTGATGAACCAGTTACAATCGCGACTTTATTTTTTAGTGTTGTCATTATTATTCTCTCTATTGTTGTAGATGAATATCAGCACACCTATATGGCGCTTTGACTGATAATTTTTAACTAACGATATAGACGTTACCAGTGTGCAAAGACAATGAGTAGAGCGGTTACGTATAATTATTTTAGGATAAGCTTATCCATTGTGTCTACGCAGATGTAAAGCATAAAGGTTAATAGACTGACGTTGAAAAGTATTCTTTAGCTATTAAAGGTTTGGATGAGTAAAAAGGACGCTGAGAGGCGTCCTTTTTATTATGTTCGAAAGCTTCAATTCAAATTATATTTCTATAAAAGATCCATTTGATCACCAGATTGTGGAAAGCGCTTTTTAAACATTCTTTTAAATTCAGTAATTGTGTCAGAAATTTTTAATAAAGTTAAAACTTCTCTCATTTGGAGTCTGAGCTTTTCTACACCATACTCTTCTGTCATATGTTGATGAAATCTATTTTTCCTATTTCCTTTATCATCTATCTTTGGGTTTAATTTATCTAATTCTTCTAAAACTGCCCCATTTTCAAGAGGTTCGTAAACATATGACCTAGTAAATTTTGCAAAATGCTGTGGCTTATTGATGACTATAGCTCCAGACTTCCTTGTGGCAGTACTCTGACTACCGTATATTCGGTTTAATTCTCTATAAAACTCATCAGGAAATTCTTTCTGCCACTCTCTTTTTTCTTCTTCTAAATATTGCTGAACAAGTAAGCGCAGTGCATCTGGGCTACGTTCAGTTTGGTATCCTGTAGCCTCGTCAATTAATGCCACGACACCAATTTTGGCAAAAGCATTTAATATAGCTACTGATTGATGGTAAAGATCTTTTTGAGTCGAAGTAAGTTTTCCTGCATCATGTGCGCGCTTAATTGCTTTACAAACTTCTACGAGTACATCAGCCTCATAGGCATGATTTGGATCTGATCTCAAATAATTCAAAAGTATAGGATTTTCAATAGAGTTTTGTAGTCTGTCATCTATTTCAGATCCTAATCCTTTGCGACCTATGGTCCGCATAAATGAATTACCACCATCAGACTTTAAACCAATAGCTTTAGCCATTCCTTTTTTGTTAAACACCCTTCTACCATCTTCAAGTACATAACACTCAAGGTCTATACCACCTATATGCATAACACCTTTATGTGTTGCATTTACTGTTACAGGAGCTTTAGTTTTGGATGTAGACAACACAACACTATCTTTTATTGGTTCAATTACATTGATTTGTTCAGACATTTATCAGTTCCTTCGATGAATTACCTATCTATCATATAAGTTATCTACAGTTATAACGTTAGGCTAGCATGAAGCATAAGCTACGTTGTAAACATTTTTCAAGTGGATTCTTTATTTGCAGCTTATACCACCTCAAATCCAAATTTCCTTAATGACTTTCTAGGGATCGTATGTAATAAGCATGTGTTTTACTCTTGGTCAGCACTAATCCTCATTAATCAAAACCCAGCCGCTATCTATATCTATAGACGACTCATCAAACACTCTCGCAAATCCTTGTTTCACCAATTCAATACGCGATACTTCAGGTTCACCATCAACTTTGATAATGGGTGCATCTATAGGCGTAATAGATTGCCACGGCAACGCTTGTCCTGTTTTATTGGCCAATACAAAACTAAAAAATGCGGTATCACCTGCCATCATACGCAGGTCATCAACGACCAACTGGACGTCTTGTTTGTTCGGTTCAATAGAGTCATCAAGCATCGTTTGAGTTCGGTAGCCTGTCCAATCACCAGAGAACCAATCCAGCCTGTGTGCATAGGGCTGGCTCGCTGTTGGTAAGTTTGCGCGTAGCGTCTGCGAATTATCATACTGCGTCAGATAGCGATACTCAGGTAAGCGACTGTCTAAAACGCTACCGCGCATTTCAATCAATCTATTTTGATCGTCTTCAGCGACCGTACGCCACATCAGGATAGTAGGTAGCACAGGCATAGTTTTGATACGAGCTATATTGTCTATTTTGGCAGCTGCTAAGGTTTGCTCAGCTTTGTCTTGCGCGTAATATTTTAGACCTAACGAAAGCATCAGATACCCACTACTGATAACCAACATCCACATGGCAAGCCGTTGGCAATGGGCTAATATGCCAGTTTTAAAAATACCAAGCTTACTTCCTTTTATCATCCCTATAATCATTGCGATGAGCAGTGGCAACGTATATAGCGGATCGATGATAAAAATTGACGCAATGCTAAAAGGTGTCAGCGATAAAGACTCTTGTAGTGGCCACAGTAATTGCGTGCCATAGACCGTGAAGCTGTCTAAAAGTGGATGGGTCGTGAGCGCCAGCGTTATAGCCGTTGCCAAGCGCGTCGTAGAGTAAGGCAGTGGCATGTTGCGCCATGCATGATAGCGACTAATCAGCAAAGCGCCTACGATGCCAACTGCTGTCAGGACAATTAGTGAATGACTAAAACCACGGTGATAGGTCATATTACTGATGGGATCAGGATAATGTATTAAGACATCCAAATCGGGCAAAGTGCCCAGCATTGCCCCGTATAGATAGGCTTTGCGCCCTTGGTATTTACCCAGTATCGTACCTTGTACACTAGCGCCTAAAACAATCTGACTGAGTGAATCCATGGTTGTCTACTTGTATGGTTTTTTATTTGGTTTCTTGTTTGATTTCTTATTTGAGTGTGAGTAATGACTGACTATCACACAAGACAGTTTCTGGTTCAAAAAATCTCAAAGTGGTGAGCGGATAATGCTTCACGCAGCATCGCAATATTATAATAAGCATGCGCATTGACGGTGTTTTGAAAGAAAATATACAACGTATCAAAGTGCTGACGCTGATTGGCAATCGCTTGCGCCCAGTCCTGCATCTCCGCCTCGCTATAACGATAGTCATGACGGTCAGCTGCGCTCATCGCATCCCACCAGTTTAGATTATTACCATGCATGCGCAGATAGCCAGTGCGTTCAGTGAATATCAACCGTGACGGCGGTAGACCGCTGACTTTGGGGTAATCAACGCTACACCAAATGAGACCTTGCTGTACAAAACTATCGACCACTTGCGGCGTGTGCCAAGCGTTATGACGAAACTCAATGGTGAGTGGGTAGTCTTGAAACCAACTGACAAGCTCTGCTAGATAGAGACGATGCTCACGAGTACGATCAAAACCATGCGGAAACTGGAGTAATAATGGCGCTAAAGCATTTGCTTCGATAAGCGGAGATAAGGCGTTTAGAAATGCTTGTGCATGTTCGGCAGTACCTTTGCGTGCATGAGTAAAGTCTTGATGCAGCTTGACAGCAAATTTTAACTGACTGTCCGTTTGCACGTAGGCTTTATTGACCATACCAGCAAAGGCTTTTTGCCCGATAGGTGCGTAAAAGCTGCTGTTAATCTCGACAGCCCCATATTGCTTGGCATACTCACATAAAAAGTCCGTCTTTTTGGTGCCAGTAGGATACAGCGTACCGAGCATGTCAGTATCGCTATAGCCACCAGTGCCAAGATAAATACGCGGGGTAGGGGAACTGTCCATGTTGACCACTCACTGCCGTTTGGGTAATAAGGTTTGCTACGATATCTTTTATCGTTTGTAATTCGCTAAACTATTTCTTACGCGACCAAAGCCACTCAATCAATGCCAGTAGTGCATCAGTGTTTTGATTGTCGCTAAGCTCACGACTGATTGCCGCGCGTCCGTCATTAAACAGCGATTGCGCATAGCTGGTCGCCTTATCAACGCCCATGAATTTTACATAGGTAGACTTGTCCAGTTTTTCATCGCTACCAGCAGGCTTGCCAAGAGTATCGGTAGAGGTGGTCACATCTAAAATATCGTCTTGAACTTGAAAAGCCAGACCAATGTGTTGGGCGCATTCTTGTAGTGCCATGCGCTGAGGAGCCGTCGCGCCAGCACAGATGCCGCCCATGAGCATGGCCGCTTCAATTAATGCGCCTGTTTTGTCACGGTGAATGGCTTCTAAATCGGTTTGTGAAATGCTATCACTGGCTTCGGCATTGAGATCCAGCATTTGACCAGAGACCATACGTCTGGCACGTGGCGCAAATATAGCGAGCAGTTGGCTTGCGATCGCCGTATCGAATGGCGCAAAGGTAGGCAGCTCTGCGGTCAATACTTCAAAGGCTAATGTCTGTAGCACATCCCCTGCTAGCAGTGCTGTCGCTTCATCAAAGACGATATGAGCCGTCGGCTGACCACGGCGCAGGTCATCATCGTCCATACAGGGCAAGTCATCATGCACCAACGAATAGGTATGTAGCAGCTCTACTGCCAACGCTGCACGGCGCGCCATATCATAATCTGAGTCGTTTTCTAATAGTGACGCTAAGTCATCGCTGATTGCAGTGTTTTTATCAAACTTATTATCACTCTTCTTATCACTATGATCATTCACATTAGCGAAAGCGCTGGCAACCAGCAGTGGACGTACCAATTTACCTTGGCCAGTCATCACATAACGGCAGGCATCCAACAATGGGTTTGGTAGCTCGGCATAAGCAAACAGCACGTCGATATCTTGCGCCAATTGCGCGCGCACAGCACTATGGAATTTCTGGGTGCTGTTATCGGTATTGCTATCGATGCTATTTTCAGAGCGATTAAAAGACTTAAAGCTAGTAGGCATAACGCTTGGCGTAGAAGAAACAGTCATAATCCAACCATTTATCAGAGGAGTAATAAAATTATCGTTAGTGTAGCATGAACGATTATAGTGCTTGTGTGAGACACGCTAACAATCGATGGTTTTTTGCGTTTTTATACCGTGATTTGTCTGAAAGGAAATTAACTTCAGCCGACATATAACAACAAGATTTTGTTACGGACGGATGGTTTTACACACTGGTTGAATATGTTCTGATAAAAGAGCAAGCTAAGCGGAGTACACTAATCGTATCGCATCAACGGTCTATCATCTTTGAGGTGGTAGACATGAAAATAAGTAAGGCGGCATAAATTCAAAATAGTATTTCAGTGTACATTTACTCACTTAAAGCACGTTTGTCACTAGGTAAAGGGTTACTATCGACTTAAGAGTGACTTGCGAGTATGGTATTAGCTTGTGACAGTGAGGGTCATAATCCCCTACACTAATTGGCGTAGAGATAGTCTGATGATGAAAACATGGGTTTTATACCGGTATCTAAACTAAGTGGATAACTCATATAAAACCAAATATCAGTCAGTATTTATAACACCAACACTTGCAACAGCAGTACCTTGAAAGAAATTATATAAATGAAGCGCTGTATTTATTTGTGTTAAAGAAACAATAATGAGCACATAGCCATAAATACACAATGATAAGCGCTAGATAATAAAGACATCTTCACTGGTTAATCTGCCATGCTTTTTGTCATGATGACGTTATTTTTGTTTGTCATGATGAGAGTACAGATCAATCAGTGCTATTACTTACTTTACTAACAATAACCGGCTATTTTTTACAGTCTAAAAAGTAGCTTTATAAGTTATAAACTTTATAAGTCATAAATTTTATTACATCGTTTTTATTACAATAGAAAGGAGTTCCACATGGTATACCAAGGAAATCGCATCACGGTGACAATGCTAGAGGATGGCATCGCCAATATGCAGTACAACGCCGAAAATGAGAGCGTGAACAAATTTGATGCTGAGACCAATAAGCAGTTTGGTGAAGCGGTTAGCGCGCTAGAAAAAGCGGACGACGTAAAAGGTCTTATCGTTACTTCAGCCAAAGGCGTGTTTATCGCTGGTGCTGACATCACAGAATTCGTTGGTTCTTTTAAGAAGTCAGAAAGCGAGATCAAAGAGTGGGTCGTTCATGTCAATGACGCTTTCAATCGTTTTGAAGACCTACCATTCCCTAAAGTTGCTGCTATTAATGGTGCTGCCATGGGCGGTGGTTGTGAGATGACATTGGTTTGTGAATACCGTGTCATGAGCGACAAAGCGATTATCGGTCTACCAGAAACTCAATTGGGTATCTTCCCAGGTTTTGGTGGTACGGTTCGTAGTACGCGTATTATCGGTATCGATAATGCACTTGAGCTTATCGCGACTGGCGCTCCTAAAAAAGCATTGGCAGCATTAAAGCTAGGCTTGGTTGATGCGACGGTCCCTGCCGACGACTTGCAAGATGCAGCGATTGACTTGGTCAAAAAATGTATCTCAGGTGAGCTTGATTGGAAAGCAAAACGTGAAGAAAAACTGGTTCCTGTTAAGCTAAATCAGCTTGAGCAAGCCATGGCATTCAACAGTGCCAAAGGTATGATCTTTGCCAAAGCAAATCCTAAGCAGTACCCAGCACCAGCGCTAGCGATCGCAGCGATTGAGAAGCACGTGAATTTACCACGTGACAAAGCAATCGAAGTAGAAGCGGCTGGTTTTGCTAAAGCGGCTAAAACCCCACAAGCAGAAAGTTTGGTAGGTCTGTTCTTAAACGATCAATTGGTTAAAAAGTTAGCGAAGCAACACAGCAAAAAAGCACATGAAATCAATGAAGCCGCTGTACTAGGCGCTGGTATCATGGGTGGCGGTATTGCCTATCAAGCAGCCAGCAAAGGCTTGCCAATCATCATGAAAGACATCAAGTCTGAGCAATTAGACCTTGGTATGGGTGAAGCCAGCAAATTGCTTGGTAAAATGGTCGATCGCGGCAAAATGACCCCAGCAAAAATGGGCGAAACCTTAAGCCGTATCCGTCCAACGCTTAACTATGGTGATTTTGCTGAAACTGATATCGTTATCGAAGCGGTAGTCGAAAATCCAAACGTGAAGCGTGCGGTACTAAAAGAAGTAGAAGGCTTAGTAAAAGACGACTGTATCCTAGCGTCAAACACCTCAACCATTTCTATTACTTTCTTGGCTGAAGCCCTTGAGCGTCCAGAAAACTTCGTCGGTATGCATTTCTTCAACCCAGTACACCGTATGCCATTGGTTGAAGTTATCCGCGGTGAAAAATCATCTGAAGAAGCCGTTGCGACCACCGTTGCACTAGCGTCTAAAATGGGTAAAGTGCCAGTTGTGGTTAACGATTGCCCAGGTTTCCTCGTAAACCGTGTATTGTTCCCATACTTTGGCGCGTTTGATTTGTTGCTTAAGCAAGGTGCTGACTTTGCTCATGTCGATAAAGTCATGGAAAAATTCGGCTGGCCAATGGGCCCTGCGTATCTAATCGACGTTGTCGGTCTAGATACTGGTGTTCATGGCGCAGAAGTCATGGCAGAGGGTTTCCCTGATCGCATGAAGCCTGATTATAAAGGTGCTATTGAGCTTTTATATGAAAACAAACGCCTAGGTCAGAAAAACGGTGTTGGTTTCTATAAGTATGAAATGGACAAACGCGGCAAGCCAAAGAAAGTCGCTGACGAAGCCACTTATGAGCTGCTAAAAACCACGACAGATAGCGAAAAGCAAGAATTTGACGATCAAGCCATCATTGACCGCACTATGATTGCATTCTGCAACGAGACTGTTCGCTGCTTAGAAGACAACATCGTGAGCACGCCTGCTGAAGCTGATATGGCAATGATCATGGGCGTAGGTTTCCCACCATTCCGCGGTGGCCCTTGCCGTTATGTTGACCAAATGGGTCTAGAGAACTACTTGGCACTGTGTGAAAAATACGCATATCTAGGCAAAGCTTATGAAGCCCCGCAAAAGATTCGCGATATGGCAGCAGCGGGCGAGACCTTTTACGCGACAGCATAATAGGCAGTCACTACTAGGATGAAGTGCAGTACACATGCTCGATAAAATGATTAGTAATTAATTTATTATCAGTAACCTTAACCTTCTAAATTAGATAGGTGAGCATTGCGGTACTGCCACTGACAATAAAAATTGAAAAGGAAGATAGTATGACAATTTTAAGTCCAAAAGACGTGGTCATCGTAGATGGCGTACGCTCAGCGATGGGTAAAACGAAAAACGGTATGTTCCGCCACGTTCGCGCTGATAGCATGTCTGCTGAATTGGTACGTGCATTGGTCGAGCGTAATGACTTTGACCCACGTGACGTTGAAGACATCATTTGGGGTTGTGTCAACCAGACACTAGAGCAAGGCCTAAACATTGGTCGTAACATCGGTCTGCTAGCTGGTATTCCAAAAACTGCTGGTGGCCAAACGGTCAACCGTCTATGTGGCTCTTCTATGCAAGCGCTTCACACTGCTGCGGCGCAAATCATGACTAACCAAGGTGATATCTTTATCATCGGTGGTGTTGAGCATATGGGCCATGTCGGCATGATGCATGGTGTTGATCTAAACCCTGCAGCTTCTAAGCACTATGCAAAAGCCTCAAACATGATGGGCTTGACTGCTGAAATGCTAGGTCGTATGAATAACGTCACTCGCGAAGAGCAAGATGCCTTTGGCCTTGAGTCTCATCGCCGTGCATGGGCTGCGACCACTGAAGGTCGTTTTGACAATGAAATCATCGGCATCGAAGGTCATGATGCTTCTGGTCGCTTGCAACTATGTACTGTTGATGAAGTGATTCGTCCAGATGCGACCATGGAGCAAATGCAAAAGCTACGTCCAGCCTTTGATCCTAAAGGCGGTACGGTTACTGCTGCAACGTCATCTGCATTATCTGACGGTGCGTCTGCAATGCTAGTGATGAGCGCACAAAAAGCCAAGGAGCTAGGTCTAAAGCCTCGTGCCCGTATTCGTAGCATGGCAGTAGCTGGTTGTGATGCCGCTATCATGGGTTACGGTCCTGTACCTGCGACTCAAAAAGCACTTAAGCGTGCTGGCATGAGCATCGATGATATGCAAACCATCGAGCTAAACGAAGCATTCGCAGCGCAAGGCTTATCAGTACTTAAAGCATTGAACTTGACGGACAAGCAAGACATCGTCAACATTAATGGTGGTGCGATTGCACTGGGTCATCCACTAGGGTGTTCTGGCGCTCGTATCACGGTTACGTTGCTAAACGCAATGGAGCAGTCAGATACTGAAATCGGTCTAGCGACGATGTGTATCGGTCTTGGTCAAGGTATCGCTACTATTATTGAGCGTGTTTAATATTGTCTCACTGATGTGAACAGAATTGTTTGAATACTCAATAAGCAGCTATTTGCTAATAAATAAAACCTCTAGTCATCATGGCTGGAGGTTTTTTTATGGGCAACTCAATACTCAGCCAATTAGTGATTTGCGAGGTCAAAAATAACATAGGTATCATGATTAAGAATTATCTCCATTGACGCAATCATGAAACTGTGACTAAATAAGAGTTGGTTCAACAATGATATAACTAAAACGGATTTGAATTATAAACGTCAGTTGTACAAGGAGTGTGCTATGTCTACTATGATTACCGACCGTACCTATCGAATCGCTCGCGAAAACACGCAAGCCATGATTATTGATGTGCAAGAGCGTCTTACCCCGCATATTTATGACCACGAAAGTATCGTCAAAAAAACAGTGACGCTCATCAAAGGTCTGCAAGCGCTGAATGTTCCCATCATGCTCAATGAGCAGTATAAAAAAGGTCTCGGCGATACATTGCCGGAGATACGTGAAATATTAGAAGGTACTAATGCCAAAAGCTTTGAGAAAGTCACGTTTAGCGCTTGCGACAACAATGACTCATGGCACTATCTAGCACAGCAGAATCGCAGCATTGTTCTATTATTTGGGGTAGAAGCGCATGTCTGTGTGCTACAAACCGCACTGGATTTACTCGATAACGGTATGCAACCGGTCATCATTGGAGATGCGGTTGGCTCACGCTTTCCTTATGATAAGAAGCAAGCCATTCGCCGTATCCGCCGAGCAGGTGGCGTGATTACTACGGTCGAAACTATTTTGTTTGAACTGTGCCGTAGTAGTGAAGACCCTGCCTTTAAAACGATTAGCAATTTGATTAAGTAGATTGTGGCATGACGTATAGTTAAGCCGTTAGTATCATGCCTACACTTATAAGTTAGATATATTTGAATGGTTTTTATAAAAATAGCGCTTGATAGAATCAGCGCTATTTTTATTTCTAATATAAGTAAGATAAAGCGCAATCAATCCATAGAAAAACTAGAGAACAGTATGTCAGTAGTTAATCCAGCAGTATCAGCCAAACCTATCTTATTAACCGATTCAACGCACGCTGCAGACATCGAGATAAATGATGTTACGCATTTTTTATTAGAGTTGGATGCGCTCAAACGTGTCAATCGCCGCAGCTATGTGACGGCTACCACGCGCTTAGAAAACTCTGCTGAGCACTCTTGGCATTTGGCTATGGCATGTTGGTCCATCGCTGAGCAGTTTAAACTGGATGTTAATCATGAAAAATTACTAAAGCTAGCACTCGTACATGATTTGGGTGAGATTGATGCTGGTGATACTTTTTTATATGCCAGTACTCGTAGCACTGCACACGTAGAAGAGCGTGAGGGTATTGCTCGGTTACAAGCTGAACGTGGTAATGGTATTGCAAATTTAAGTGAGGTTTGGGAAGAGCAAGAGACGGGCGATAGTAAAGAGACGCAGCTGCTAAAAGTGATTGATCGTTTATTGCCTTTTTTACTTAATCTAAATACTGAAGGAAAAACATGGATTGAGCTGGGTATCACTCGCTCGCAAGTAAGCGGTGCACATGATTTTATTAAAGACAGCTTTCCTAGCATTCATGACTGGTTATCAGAAAATATCAAATACGCAACTCAGCAAGGGTGGTTGATTGATTTGTAAAGGGACAGCGTGATTGTTTAAACATTTTGCAACTTAGCTATCATTTGCACGTGCTACAGTACTGGTGATTGGTTCAACCAAAAAGAGATTGTTAAATGAGATTATCTGTAATTTATAGAACATTATGTACATCACTGGTCTTAGTCAGTGTATTGGGCTTGGCACAAATGGCTCAAGCCGCGACCCCTATCAGTAGTGGTAATAAATTGGCGAACGATGCCAAAAAGCAAATAGGGGTTACCACCAGTTACGATCCTGCTTATCGTAAATTAGAGTTTCCGCGTGGTGATGTGCCGATAGAAAGTGGTGTCTGCACTGATGTCATCATCAGAGCGTATCGTCTGCAAAACATTGATCTACAGCAATTGGTCAATCATGACATGAAGTCTAACTGGTCAAGCTATCCAAAGAATTGGGGACTGAAATCGACAGATAAAAACATCGATCACCGCCGTGTGCCCAATCTCGAAGTGTTTTTTGAGCGTCATGGGCAGACATTGTCGATTACGGACAAGGACAGCTTTCAAGCCGGAGACATCGTGTCATGGCGTTTGCCAAAAGATAATTTGCCGCACATAGGCATTGTCTCGGACAAGGTAGCTGATGATGGCACACCGATGATTATTCATAATATCGGTAGTGGTACGCAAGAGGAAAATATCCTATTTGCTTATCCTATTCATAAGCATTTTCGATATTAAAGTGCTTTGAATATATTTTAATACTGAAGCGCCTTAGTTATGAGTCGTTACTTTTAATAATTAGTAAAAAGTAATCAATAAAAAGCCCCGTTAAGCGTAAATCATAACGCTTAACGGGGCTTTTATTTTTCGCGGCTCTTGTTTTGTGAGTCAGTATTACATTTATTTGGTGTCGGCACTGCCCAATAATTGTCCCATTTGTACAACACTATTGGCCTTCATACTGTCTTGCCAAGCAGCTTTTGCGGCTTTTGGTAGTACGACAATGGCGGTTGAGCCTAAGTAAAAACGGCCCAGCTCATCGCCTTTCTCAAAGCTCATGTCATGGTTGGCTTCTTGGATATCATCAGTACGCGAAATCTTACCTGTCGCTACCGTCTCGATACCAGCGACAATCATCGCTCCGACCATCACCACGGCTGCTTTGCCATACTTAGTATCAAACATACAAACCAAACGCTCATTGCGTGCAAACAAATCAGGTATGTTAGCTGCAGTGGTCGTGTTGACTGAAAACAGCGTGCCAGGTATGTAACGGGTCTTAGTCAAAGTTCCCGCGAATGGCATATGGACACGATGATAGTTACTTGGTGCTAGATAAACCGTCGCAAAGCTACCATCAGCAAAATAATGGCCATCTTCGCTATTAGCAAGTAGCTGCCCGACATCGTAGTAGCGGCCTTTAGCTTGGAGTAATTTGTGGTCGTCAATCTGACCGAGTTGAGAGATAATACCATCCGCAGGGCTGACGATGCCGTCAGCAGTGGTATCGATAGGGCGAGCATCGTCTTTTAGTTCACGAGTGAAAAAATCATTGAAGCTTTCATAAGCATTGAGACTTTGGCGCTCATATTCGTCCAAGCTAACATTGTAAGCCTTAGCAAAACTACGGATAAAAGTACGTTTGACGTAAGGGTGGCGACTTGCGGCTAGACGGCCTGCAACTTTACTTAGCTGCTGCTGCGGGACAAGCTGTTGCAAGGTGGTGAATAAATTCATAATGAGGTTACCAAAATAGAGTTTGATGTAATAATTAATGGGCAAGTTAGTGGCAGCATTTTATCATGGACAGCATGTTATTGTATGAGCATAATCTGTAAGGAGTCAGTAAATGAAAGCACTTATACAACGAGTGAAGGGTGCGAGTGTTACCATCGATGAACATTGTGTCGGTACCATCGAGCAAGGTGTGTTGGCATATATTGGCTTAGGTCATGATGATACGCTACACAGCGCGCAGAGAATGGTCGATAAAATTCTGACTTATCGCATCTTTGAAAATGATGATGACCCTGCCAAATATGGTAAATTAGATAAAAACGTCCAGCAAGTAGCCGGTGGATTGCTATTAGTATCACAGTTCACTTTGATGGCAAAAACTGATAAAGGTCGTCGCCCTGACTTTGGTGGTGCAATGGCACCCGATATGGCACAGGCGTTGTTCGCACAATTGGTTGATTATGCCAAAACTCAACATATGAATGTGGCCACTGGACAGTTTGGCGCTGATATGCAGGTATCGAGCATCAATGACGGGCCGCTGAATTTTTTATTAGAGGTAAAGTAAACAATCGGATTCAATATTAGAGATAAGGCATTTCAAACAAATGTCATTAAGCTGTCATAATTAATCCGTTTAATAGATAAAATATAGCGAGCGCCTATCGCCTTGTTTATAAGTTGAGTTTCGTCATCTAACGCTGAGAATACCGTATGTATAGTGAGCAAATTTTGATTGTTGAAGATGAACCTGCGATTCGTGAGATGATCGTAATGACACTAGAAATGGCTGGGTTTGATAGCTTGCAGGCAGCTGATGTATCAGAGGCGCATCAGCAAGTCGTCGATCATAGGCCAGCGCTTATTTTGTTAGATTGGATGCTGCCCGGAGATAAAAGCGGCGTGGATTTTTGCCGAATGCTCAAAAACGATGAGATGCTCTCTGAGATACCAGTCATTATGCTGACGGCCAAAGGGGAAGAAGATAGCAAAGTTCACGGCCTTGATGCGGGTGCTGATGACTATATGACCAAGCCTTTTTCGACACGCGAATTGATATCAAGAATCAAAGCAGTGTTACGCCGTAGTAGTGCACTCAGTAGTGATAAGCCTATCGAAATAGGCAGTCTGAGCCTAGATACAAAGAGTCAGCGTGTGACAGCCACAGGCAAAGTCATCGAGGTTGGCCCCACTGAGTATCGATTATTAGCGTTCTTTATGAGTCACCCAGAGCGTGCCTATACGCGGACACAACTGCTAGATCAGGTATGGGGTGGCAACGTCTATATTGAGGATAGAACCATTGATGTACATATCAAGCGTTTGCGCACCTTACTACGCCCACATGACTGTGATAAGTTGATACAGACAGTTCGTGGTACAGGCTATCGGTTTTCTAGCTTTATTGAACCCAATTAATTGATAATAAAAGTGCCTTGGCAATCGTGACTCAATATAGCGAATAGTGGTAAGGACAATAGATGAGCAATACTATGCCAATAGAAAATAATCAACAGGGCACATTAGAGCCAACCTCTGAGCAAAATGCAACGGGTCAACTTAAAAAAATCAGCAGCGCCGTACAAGCGCTACGAGATGCGGTGATTTTACTCAATGACGATGATGGTTTAGAGTGGTGGAATCAAGCGGCAGAGGATTTGCTATTATTGCAAGTAATGGATAAAGGCCAAAGCATTTTTGACTTCATCAGCGCCCCCGAATTCCGTCAATATTATCAGTCGATCACGACACCTAATGATGGTGTTCATATAGAATCATGGCGAGATGCTAAGCGCTATCTAAAGTGTGAAATTACACCTTTCGGTGATGAAAAGCTGCTCATTATTTACGACGTGACACGATTGCATAACTTGGAAGAGATGCGCCGTGATTTTGTCGGGAATGTCTCGCATGAATTGCGTACGCCACTGACCGTCATGATGGGGTATTTAGAAAACTTCTCACATCAGCCAGATATGCCGCCGCATTGGCGTCGTGGTTTTGAGTTAATGACTCAGCAGACGGCTCGCATGAATAGAATTGTGAATGACTTGCTCCTGTTATCTCGTATTGAAATCGAAGAAGCTCATGAGCTGACATATATTGATATGACCAAGCTGCTGACTCATGTCTATGATGATGCGCAAGCATATAACCAATCGTATGGTCATACCATTCATTTGCAGATAGATACTTATGACGGGCTGCAAGGCTCAGAGATGTACCTAAATAGCGCGTTGTCCAACTTGGTGATCAATGCCATTAAATATACCCCAAAAGGTGGCAACATATCTATCAGCTGGACCAAGACGTCAGAAGGCTGCAAGTTTGCTGTTGAGGACAATGGTATTGGCATTGCACCGCAGCATATCGCACGTTTGACGGAGCGTTTTTATCGCATTGACAAAGGCCGTAGTCGTGCCACAGGTGGTACGGGTTTGGGCTTAGCGATTGTAAAACATGTCTTGTATCAACATGAGGCCAACTTGCAAATTGATTCGGTAGAAGGGGTTGGCTCCACATTTAGCATGGTATTTCCAACAGCTTACGTTCGATCTGCTCCGACGAGTTAAGACCAGAAATATTACTGACTTATAGACGGATAATATGCCCTAGTTCTTTTGCAAAAATGGATACGGATTCACAGCACTACCATTTATGTATATTCCATAATGGACATGGGGCGGTGTGCCTTTTGCATTGCCACTATCACCAACATAGCCAATGATATCGCCAGCATTTACCCAGTCGTTGGGAGCAATATCGGCATAGTCCTCTAAATGTGCATAGTAGTGTCCTGCGCCTCCAGGTCCAACGATGACCACCACGCGACCACCCAAATTGTTTTCCCCCACTTTTCGGACGATACCTTGCGTTGTCGATTGTATCGGTGTGCCTCGTGCGGCAAAAATATCAATACCTTCATGCGAGCGGCCTTGGCTACGCGCAGCGCCCCAAGTATCCGTTAGATTCTGCTCTGGTAACGGCGAGGGTAGACTGTCTTCTGTGGGCAGTGCTTGCTGCAATAGACTCAACTGCTGCCATTTTGACACAACAAACGACTGTGTTTGTTGACTGATACTTGGCAGTAGTTTGTCTAATATAAACAATAGCATCACCAACACAGCAGCTCTAATGAGTACGCTTAGTACACGGCGTAGGAGTGTGGGCTTGGCTCGCTGATGTTCATTGACAGGTAGCATAGGGCTCTCTTGGTTTTTTTATATTATGGAATACTATATTGTAGAAGTTCTATCCTTCATTTTCTGTATGACCTTGTTATATTTGGCTTTTATCCCAATAATCATAAATGTGACAAGCGTATTGCTATTCATTATGACGTTTCTATCAGGCCATTTCAGCTACTATTGATGACCATATTTTATGATTGATTTTGACACTGCTCTGATTATCGACACCGAAACAGATCAAGGCCGTGATCCACGACCTATTCAAGTTGCGACTATTAATGTGGCGACAGGATTTGAATGGATGAAATACTTTAATAGTGGCCGATCTATATCACCCGTTGTTATCAAGGTACATGGTATTACTGATGAGGATGTGGCTGGTCTTGAACGTTTTGAATTAGATCAATTTGAATTGCCTGAGTATTTGATTGGTCACAACGTACGTTTTGATTGGCGAGTGATTGGTAGTCCTTCTGCCAAACTCATATGTACTGTGCGGCTAGCGCGGGCAGCCTTTCCAGAATGGAGTGCTTATGGTCAGTCCAAGTGTATCGAGCAGCTATTAGGAAAGTCTGAGGCAAGTGTAATGACAGTTGCCGCTCATGATGCATTAGGCGATGCGCGCATGTGTTATTTGCTGTATCAGGCTTGCTGCGAACGTCTAGAGATTGCTCCGACGGATTTTTCGGCGGCGCATGCTATCTCTAATAAAGCGACCCCTGTGAGTAAAATGCCGTTTGGCAAGCATAAGGGCAAGCCAATTAAAGAAGTACCGATCAACTATGTTAAATGGATGATAGGCAATATTCATAACATGCAGCCGTCGCTGTATTCTGCGTTGACCAAGCGTATCAAAGCAGAAGAGAACGAAAATGCGGAAAAGTAAATAGAGCTGATTGAGTTTAAATGGGTTAGTAAAAAATGCTACTGCTTATTCAGCCAATCTACTGCCCTCTGCCATAGTTGTGGCGCTTTGGCATTGGTTTTACTACTAAAATAACGCATGTGGCCGATATGGTTTAGCCCGAAATCTTTGGGTTCTAAAAAGCGCTTTTCTACTGGCATTTTCGTAAATACGCGAATCATATCATCCATGTTTTTGCTATTGGCAATCTCGTCATCGCTAAATCCCAACCAAAGCGCTGGCATGCTCAGTTCATCATAGAAATGCGTGTGTATGCTCTTGCCAAAAGCGGTCTTGATATAGCCTGCGCCATTGCACCAATCACGCCACTGTCGAGCCACACCGCGCGGTAATGGCTCACCCATGCCAATTTTATCCGATGGTGTGTAGCCTAGCGTCAAGTTAGCGAGTGGAATGAATGCATCCATAAAGCCTATTGCCTTGAGTTTATACGGCATGTCCATGTTTTTGATACGCCCTGATGAGCAGGCAACGTTGAATACAGAATTGATAGTCTTATAATTGGGCATCAAACCAATGAGCTGACCGCCTGCACTATGACCAATTAAATGATAAGTCGCATCAGAGAACTCATCTTGTAGGGCATCAAGGACGGCTGGCATGTCATGGCGACCCCAACTAATCAAAGATGCATCACATTTAGATAAGTCAGAAGAAAGCGACTCGCCGATACCTTCGTTATCAAAAGTCAGCACCCCAAAGCCGTGTTCTGCTAAGTAGGTCGCAAAGCTATGGTAAAACTGGCGTTTGATACCAGTGGCTGGTGCTATCATAATCGCTGTTTTTATTGTTTCTGTAGGGCGATAGACAGTCGCTGCCAATACCTTATTACGGTCTGTCATGATGCTTAGAGAGTAAATCTCTGTTTGCGAGTCAGTATCCATTTTATTATTGAGAGTGCTATTGTCCATGGTTTGACCTTAGTGTGTTTTATCATTTTTGTGAGTGCGTTTGATGAGTAAAGAATCGCTAATCGTCTCGGGCATGTAGTTATTGCGTAGTGATAAATCGTTGCTGACATCTGATAGGATTGCTTATGTTAGAATAAATCCTGGTAAGGAAGGCACTCGAAGATGACTTCCAAGTTCTATTTTTTTTATTTTAAATGCTATTATCTATCAAGGTTTTCATAAAAATCTATTATTTGAATAATTAATATACATACACTTTTTAATAACTAAACTTTTAATCAATAGACATTCAATAAAAACAATCGATGTAACATTAAGGAAGCTATATGCAAATGAAGATTAACAACGATACGTATGAAGTTATCACTAGCCAAGACATCACTAATATTGAACAAGCAGTTGATAAGTCTGAATTGACGATGCCATTAGTGGCAGTGTATTGCGGATCACGTCTCGGTAATAAAGAAGTCTACGAGCAAGCAGCACGTGAGTTAGGTCGTGCGTTAGCCGATAATGGTATGGGTCTGGTCTACGGTGGTGCTAGTATTGGGCTGATGGGTGCGGTCGCAGATGAGGTCATTAATGGTGGTGCGCAAGCAGTTGGCGTGATCCCAACCTTTATGCTCAAACATGAGATTGCTCATGAGCAGCTAACTCGTTTGCACCTAACCGATACCATGCACACCCGAAAGACAGTGATGGCAGAGTATGCTGATGCCTTCATTACATTGCCTGGTGGTCTTGGTACATTAGAAGAAATCATGGAGATTGCTACTTGGCGTCAGTTATATCAGCATGAAAAGCCGATGATTATCCTCAATATCAATGGTTTTTATGATCGTATGGTTGAGCATTTAAAATATACTGCTGACCAAGGGTTTATGAAGCAAGAAGATCTTGAGCGTTTGGTGGTGTGCAATACGATTGATGAAGCCATTGACCTATTAAAAACCGTAGTAACCATCGATAGTGCTGTCGATACAGAAAAAATGGCTGGTAACTAAGGCTGGTTTTAAGCAGTATTTGGCTTATAATTGATTCAAGTTAAAAGTAGTACAAGGCAATCGAGTGTAGATCTACATAAAAAAGGAGAGGGTGGCTAATTACAAGCCACTCTCTCCTTTTTTCGTGCAGTTTTTAAAGTAGCTAATAATGAGGCTTAAGACAAGCCTGAAACCATGTCTGATTTATATGAAATGAACTATATAGCGTCTAGGGTCTTCTTAGGAATACTGTGATTCACGCCCGCCATTGCTAGAGGGAAACCACGTTCTTCAGCCAAACCACGAGCGACTCTATCAATAGTCATACTATCGTTATGCATCAGATAAGACCATTCATGAGCATCGCGATTGCGATTCGCAGGCGTGTCGGAATCAACCAAGCCAAGTTTAGTCAATTCGTCAACGATTTGATCGGCAGCGATCAGAGTCGAGGATGCTTTGACATTTTCAGCACGCGCATAACGTATATTGGAATATAAGCTCACATCGGCAACCCGCAAAGTGTCATCTTGCCCAGGTATTTGCTGCCCACCATATAACGCATTACCGACCGTACGCGCGCTATGGAAAGTCGGTACAAACTCAGCCACATAATCAATCGATTGTTGGCTGCGAGCTTGTAACGGGGCTTTGTCCCAACCATCTTCGATATAATGAACATATTGCGGTGGCAATTTCGGCTGTGCACTTTCTTTGCTAGAAGCGACCAGACCATCATCAAATAAAGTGATGAATTTACTCATGCCATGTATTTGAAAGTAGCCACCTGGATAAGGGGTTAGCTGCGCCATGCCTTCTGGTGTACCTCGATTGCCATAAACAATAATCTCTGGTATCTGCCCGCCAGCATTGTCCCAATGCGTAATATAAGAAGACTTAAACTCAACCATACGAGTCACTTTGACACCTACCATATCGTCGATTACACCAGTACGAAAGCCACAGGCATTGATCAAGTAATCTACTTCGATAGACTCAGTTTGAGGCTTTGATTCGAGAGCTGACTCGTGACCAGCAGCTTGTTGGTAGTCGATACGCCATTTGGTGACATGGTGATCCGCGTTTGAGCAGTTCTCGCAGTCGACAGGCATAACTTGCTGTACTTGAGTATCGGTAAAGACATGAGCATGGTCATAATCTGCTAGTGCCAATTGTGCAGAAGCCGCTAGGCGGAAGATATTCCAGCCGTACTCCTGTACAACAATCAATGGAAACTTAACTTTGTTCAGATCCAGATATTTGGCGACTGGTATCATCCATTCGTCAATGGTCGTTGGCACAGCAACTTGCTCACGCTCGGACAGTTCAATCAATTGCTCATGGCTATATAGCTGATAGTAGTCTTCCGGCTCACCCAGTACTTTATTACTGCTATCTTGAGCGATAAGCTCATGATAAGCATCGGTCAATATATTGAGACGAGGAAGCAAGTCCTCGGGCAGACCGCCATCTCGTGTCGGCACGGCAAATACGGTTGGACGTACATCGATGGTATAAGGATAAAGGCGCAAAATATCGATGCATTGTTTCAGTAGGGCAACACAGTCCTCGTCAGGTATCTCTCGATATAGGTTGCCACCTGCATGTAGATGACACATCGGTGGGCCATCAATCAGTGATTTGTTTTTTTCAAATAAATAGGTTTCAAGCCCTAACGCCGCCAGGCGAATAGCAATAGTCGCACCAGCCGTGCCACCACCTAGAATACCGACGCGTTTGGTAGGCTGCGTTTGATTTTTGATAACAGATTGAGTCATTTTCGTTGTTATATCCTTAATAGCATTCACAGCAAATAGTGCTCGATGTATTCATTAACTATCTTGTGTCTAAATAACTTATAACTGTTGATATGCGTGCAAAGTTGCCAAGTTCAATATATATATTGGGCCGCCGTAGAAATATTTCGTATTGTTTAGCAACTCTTAAACTCTATAGGGTTATTTTACGAAAAACTACAACTCATATGATGATAAATAAGTAAGTGAATACATGAGTTTTGTCAACGAGTAGGTAAGCCTGTCTACTCAGTGCGATGGATTTGTTGGCTTGTTCCGTAGGATATAGGCAGTTTTGTAAAGACCTTTCCGTATCAACACAACTGTCTACGTTCACATGCTATATTAAATAGCTTGAAGTCAAGATTGAGTCATTTTTGCTTCTACTTAAATCACAGATACTCAAATCATATGATTATCAGCAAATGCTAAATAAAGCTAACCATGACAAAAACAAGGACGTTATTATGAAACGTATGCTCATATTATCGGCGTTGACAGGTGTTTTGACGCTTACTGGTTGTTCAACGTTAAACAATGTAATGGGGAAAGACGGTTCTGGCATGCATGAAGTGCAGGCTACTAATAACAATACGGCACCCGTTACGAGCAAAAACGGTATGTTGGTCGATGCAAACAATCATATGACTCTATATACTTTTGATAAAGATTCTATGGGGAAATCAGAATGTGGCGCTGCCTGTTTGCTAGTATGGCCAGCATTTCTAGCACCTGACAATGCAAAAGCCTCAGGTCAGTTTGCTGCGTTCCAACGCGAAGACGGTAAGTATCAATGGGCCATGAATGGCAAGCCTTTGTATTTCTATGCCAATGATACTAAAGTGGGTGATAAAGATGGCGATAACAAGTTAGGTGTGTGGCATATCGTTACAATGAAATAAACATACTTAAACTTGAGTCGAAAAAAAGCAGCCATCATCGTGGCTGCTTTTTTATTTGTTGAGAGTAGGTGAGTCTGTTTA
This sequence comes from Psychrobacter sp. NZS113, assembly GCF_015864825.1. Classification (GTDB taxonomy): domain Bacteria; phylum Pseudomonadota; class Gammaproteobacteria; order Pseudomonadales; family Moraxellaceae; genus Psychrobacter. Next base: position 31,572 of record NZ_JADYWL010000010.1, on the reverse strand, counting down.
TCAAACATTTACTAGAGATTCAGTGCCTTCAGCTTCCAACACAGTTTCTTTGGTTGGCTCTTTTCTATACAAAGGGAAAAAATCTGAGCTTAAATCGTTTTCAGTAAACCAACTGTTCGCAATCAATGCTGCGTATTTGGACGAATTGACAACAAGTCTATAGGTCTTAAACAACAGCTCTTGTGAGCTAAATCCTTTTTTGTACTCATACAACGAATCTAGGTTGGAGCCTACGCCACCACCAAGATGGAGCAAATTATAGTTGTTTTCTCTACCCCAGTTACGAGCAATATGAGTAATGAGTTTAGACGGCTGTAGATGTGTGTATGCGTTAAGCGTGCCACCGAGATGGAACTGCATAATGCCTGACTCTCTACAGATCGTGTATATCGATGAACCAATGGCCTTACCATCTTGATAAGCTGTTATTAGCAGTATTCTGTCTTGAAGGTTTTCAAATAAGTTGAAAAAATAGTTGTCATCAAAAAAGTAATATTGGCTGGCATTAACATGTTCCATCGTTTCTTTATAAATGTTCGAGAACACCATGGCACTTTCTTTGGTTAGGCGCTCAATTTTTGTGACAACCTCCATTTTCATGGCTTTTTTGATACCACGACGATGACGGTTTTGAGTCTCGCTCCAGTGTTCTTCTTCAGATTTTTTTAAGTCGGACATCAATGTCAGACCATGAGTGAGTGCTTTCCCAACGGTAGGAAGCCATTCTTTATTGATGATTGGATGCAATCGCATGAATAATGAAACACAGCCTTTTTCAAAGAGAAAGGTTCTTATGCCTTCTAGTACGATATCTAGCTGGGCATCGGTTAGCGTTTTGTCCATTACAGGACCACCGTAGCCATACGTAGAGGTAGCATCCCAATGCTCTGAATCTATCTCTCGTATGATAATAGGTAAAAACACTTTCTTATCTTTATAGTGGGCGACTATACCTTGAGGCATGCCTTTATCAACAACAGCTGATGCCGCAATCCAGCCAGATAAATGGTATATGTCAAAATGATAGTCTGATATTTGTTTGTCCCATTCTTTATCTATATCTATAAAATCAACTTTTACTGTATCCATTTTTCTGCTTCCTCAGTGTTATGTAATATATTCGTAAATTCACATATACGAATATAACAATAAATGTTGAGGTTCACAAGCTTATCAAAAGATTTTATGCGTTTTATTGAATATATTTAAAGAATGATGCAGTTATTTTTATATCAATAAAAAAAGCAGCCATCGAGTGGCTGCTTGTAGCTATTTTGGTACTTATCCTAGTATGCAGATTTAAGTCGAAATCTCATTGTTTGATAGTTTGTGAGAGATAGGTTTTGGTTAAGGCTGCTTTAAATTTAATAAGCCATATAAGAGTAGGGTGCCCATTGTCACGACTGCGGCTGATAGATACAGGCCAGGGTCATAGCTTCCATAAATTTTAACAATATAACCTGTACAGACGGGTGCAATGATTTGAGCCGCACCATACGATAACGTCATTGTCCCCATAAATTTAGCAGGATCACTGGGGAAGAATTTACCAGCCATCGTTAACACCAAGCTCACACAAGCGATGAAAGTACCGCCAAATAACACCGCACTGATTATGACCGTCGGTAAGCTGTCATTGGTTGCAGGCAATATGATGCCGATAATTTGTAAAAAATAAGCGGCAATTAGTGTCCTAAGATAGCCGAATCTTCGTGCAATACGATCCCATATAAGTGCAGCTGGGGTGGCGGCTAAACCAATTAATAAAAAGACAAAACCTCCTTGTCCTTGCAAGCCTTTTACACTCTCTACAATATCGACGATAAAGGTAGAGCTGACCGCATAACCATAACCTGCACAAAAATAGGCCAGCATCATAAGTGACTTAAATATTTTACTTGGTGGATTGTCCTTAACCACTTCTTGATTTTTACTTTCGGTAGAAGGGTGTGGCATCCACAACCACGCGGGCACAGCAAAGATGATCGCCAAAACAGAGAGTGCTAACCACTGCTGTTGCCAATCTGCTGATATTGATTGCATTGCCTCAAACAATAATGAGGTAATCACAATACTCAATCCAGCACCTGCGAAATGAATCCCGAGCTCAGCACGGTGGTTATTTTTTACTAGCCATTTCAATATCAATCCTGAAGCAATAATAAACCCGCCTGAAGCACAGGTTCCAGCGAGGAACCTTAATATCGCCCAAATGGTTATATCTGTCGTCAAAACCATGGCTGCAGAGGTGACTACACTCAAAATAAGATAAACACGATGTAAGTGATATTTATGATTTAGATTACGCATGCTCGCCGCAAGCAAAACGCCAAACATATACCCCATAAAGTTCGTACTGGCTAACCATCCGCCACCTAACTCTGTTAAACCTGCGCCTTCCTGCATGACGGGTAGCAATAGACTATACGAAAATCGAGCAACCCCTACGGTCACTATCAAACTGCAAATTCCAGCAATATATACTTGGACTTTCGTGAGTTCTATAGACATTTTTATTACTTCATATCGGAAAGTTATTAACAAAGAATACGTGACTCTGTTAATCTTAAAAATTGAATTATCTAGAACAAAGTATTCTCATTATAAGAACTATTTGATAAGTGAATAAGGATTTTCACATGGAGATTTTGACGTTAAAGACGTTTAAAGCGGTGGTGGATGAAGACGGGATTAAAGGGGCTGCTGAGAAATTGCATACCGTTCAGTCGAATATTACCAATCGTATTAAAAAACTCGAAAGAGAAATAGATACCAAGCTATTCAATATCATTGGTCGAAAGTTGCAGTTAACCCCGAGTGGGCGACAGCTGTGCGATTACGCCGATCAAATTTTAAAACTAGAGTACCAAGCCACAACGGCTATGTTGCGTAATAAAGACAGTTATGAATTAATAATCGGTATGCCTGAAACATTTGCTGCTGTTCATATGCCATTAGCACTGAAACAACTAAAGTTAAACCACTCTGAGATTCGCGCTAAAATTTATACAGATACTAGCGATAGGTTGGTATTGGCTGTATTAAATAATAAAGTGGACTGTGCGGCAATCGGCAATGCCCCCAAGCATAAAGATCTGGTGGTGATTCCTGTTGTCAGAGAAGAGCTGATGATGGTGACGCCACTGGGCAGTGAGCATGACGCTGTTTTATTCGTACGTGATGAAGGTTGTGGTTATAGGACACAGGCCATTATTTGGCAACAAGAAGCAGGCAGAGGGTGTGATGAGCTAATGCTGATGAGCAGCGCTGATGGTGTCTTAGGATGCGTCGCTGCAGGGTTAGGCTACACCATCATTGGTAAAAATATGGTGGTCGGTAGTCGATATGAAAAATCATTGGTCATGACGCCACTCAGTCATGGGTCAAAACAAGTTCAGCTATCGATTGTTTATCGTAAAGACAGCCCATTGGCATCAGGCGTATTGATGCTAGCCAAACTATTAACTGAATAATATGGCACGCTATGGTCTATTCACTATGTAGCTGCTACGTTATTTAGCTTGCTCGGCATATTAAAGTATAGAGGATTGACTATATCGACTTTTATTGCCTTTGGTACACTATTCTTTTGTGTTCTAGAACTGATTGATCTTTATCGAGATTGTATTGGCATATCATTACAGTCTTAGCACCTGACTGACTTGCATCGGACGTCGAAAACCGTTAAAATCGCGTTTTGATTTTCCCGCTGGGGAAAGGCTAAGTGAGCAGAGGAATGGTGTTGGGTGCTGGAATAAGCCAGTGATGCAGCTGCCATACTTATAAATGTCCTTAGTGCCTCAGTTACGTATGCCATTGCTGATTTGACACATCATTTAAGATGTTGCTCAAAAGCACTATACATACATCGGACATAGAGAGTTTATTATGCGTAAAGATATCCATCCTAATTACCAAGAAGTTTTATTCCACGACACTAACGCTGACGTTTTCTTTTTGACTCGTTCAACTGCTAAAACTAAAGCTACTCGTGAATACGAAGGTACAGAATATCCATACTACCCACTTGATATCTCAAGTGCGTCGCATCCATTCTATACTGGCGAACAACGCAAAACTTCTACTGAAGGCCGTGTTGCTAGCTTTAACAAACGCTTTGGTGCGTTTGGTGGCCGTAAGAAAGCTGCTGATACTGACGCTGCAGAATAATTTACACTTATTGTGTAAATATATTTCGCAAAGCAAGAAAAAACCGCTGATTATTCAGCGGTTTTTTTGTTTGAATTTTAGGGTAGTGTTTCTGAAAGGTGAAATTAAGACAAGCCTTAAGCAGTCGGAGTGTCTAATACTTGCACCATCAAATCTGACAACTGCTGTGCCCAATAGCCATACATTAGGCTGCTAGGATGAAAGCCGTCACTAGCAAACATCACGGCAATATCAATAGGTTTGCCATTAAAGTGCTCTTCTATCATTCGCGGAAAGTCAGTTTCCATGTAAGTAACACTGTCATGCGCGGCACAGACTTGCTGCAGTATCCTATCCAAAGTCGATGCTTTGGCACCAATAAAGTTATTGAGCGGAGTAGGTATTGCAGGCATTTGTGCCATTGGTGGTAGACTTGAAAAAATCAATTCTCGCACACCAAACTTGCGCTGAGCAATAGCAATGATATCTTCAATCTGCTGCTGCCATTTACGCGTAGAGACATTAGCAGTGGTGTCATTCACTCCGACACTCAATACCATGACATCCACCGCTTGGCTAGGAGCAGGTAGGATATATAACCTCCGCAAAATATCAAAGCTAGTGTGTCCAGTGGTTGCTTGCAACGACCATGTCAGCTCATCAAACTGAGTACGAATAGCAGGCTGCTGTTGCAAAGCAGGGATCAGCTTGCCTACTAGTGCTTCTTGCTGTGTCTGACTACCAACACCAGCGGCGGCTGAGTCACCAACGACCATGACGTTTAGCGTTTTTTTGACGGTATCTTTTTGAGTATTAGCAGAAAGGGTATTGGTAGATTGGTTTAATTGGACATGACCATGTCTTTCACCGTGTGGCTCAGGCAAGCGGATGGTATCGCGCTTAATCCTACGACCTTGATAAAGATAAACAGGGGCAAGGAGTACATCTCTTGCCACTGTCGCCATTTTATTGCTATTTATCATATTGCTACCATCCAGCACGCTCTCGAATAGCCGTTAGATTGTCTTCAATTAATAGTTGGCCATCGACATACACATCACGCAGCAGGTTTTCCGCATCGGCAGCTAAGTCATCAGCCTTGATGGTTTTTAGCTGTCCATCAATATTTTGAACTAAAGCCAAACGACCTTTTTTTGAGCGTTTCGAACGGCTAGTAATGGGATCTTTATAGATGTCTTTCCATGTGCCATTAATAGAGATGGAACTGGCTTTCATCGCCCAGCTCATGGTGTCACGGTTGACTTGCTGTAGTAAGCCACCGCCCATACCAAAGGTCACGTTTTCAACGCTAAACCCTGCTTTTAGTATGACATCAATTATCTTGGTTAAGCTTTGTGGACTGATACCATCACCTTGGATGACTCGTACGTAGTCAGGTAGTACTTTATAGCCTTTACTGTTAACGGTCGTTCCAAATTTCACTGCCAAGCGCTCTAACGCCTCGCGGACGACTTTGGTAGGCTCGCCACTGTCTGGTCTAATGACCAATGTGCCGCCCATGTTTTTTACGTCGTCTTTTAGGCTGCCACCCCAGATATTATCGATGGCGTTCCATAAGTCGTAGCTGTCTGAGACCACTGAGAAGCTTTTTCCTTCGCCACCAAACTGTTCAATCATATTGGCAAAGGCTGCTGTCTCACCATCACGGCCCCATGCGGTCATCGTGCTGTGTTCAGCTGCAGGGATAGAAAATGCTGGCATATCTTTATCCATTTGATACCAGCGACTGGCAGCCACTAACGCCGTCATTGAATCAGTGCCCGCAAAGTTTACCAAATGTGCCAAGCTGCCAAGTGCCACAGACTCCTGACTAGATGCACCGCGTGAGCCAAAATCATGCAGTCTGAACGTAAGTGATTCGGTGTTGTCTGCTGACTTTTCTAAAGCTTTACGAATGATGTCTTTGCAATAATGCGAGACGCTAGCAACCGTCGACGGATACCAGATAGCACGTAATAATGCAGTTTCGATATAGCTTGGCAGCCAGTAAAACTCAGGGTCGGTATTGATGACTTGGCAGACTACGTTAGACACTGGCACGATGCTGCCTTCAGGTACGGCTTCGATACGTAGTGGTAGATAACCATTGTGTTTGTCCACCAAATGCTCCCAACCAGCACGATTGAAAGTCAAGCCGTGCGCTTGTACAACCATCTCGGCTTCATCGATATCTTGGTGGGTAATAGGGGTGCTTAGGTATTCTTTGATAAATGCTTGCAAGCCAAAAAATACCACATCATAGTCGCCTTTACGCGCCTCAATGTAGCTTGACAGATATTCGCTACCGCTTGGATATTGCACCCAATGTGAGGTTTTATAGCTGTCGCTGTTAAGAATTAAATTATTTAGATTACTGGTATACATCACAGAACTCCTCTGCTTTGAAATGCCGCAGCTGCTTTGATAAAAAAACAGTTGCAGCGGTAAACCCTTGCCGTCTATCGACTCGGGCGGTGAAACCTTTTATACAAAAATGTGTGAAAAAGTGATAAATCAGGTTTAAAAATAAACAGACTAAGAAAATAAATTATATAGACTATAGTCGATTATAAGGTTGTAAATCATGTACTAGTCGGTCAACGTTATGTAAGTTTATAACCCAACCATCTTGGTAATAATCGCATAGTGGTCTTCGAACATCATGGTGGCATCAAGCTCTGCTAGCGGTAACCAAAAGGCCTTGGCTGCGTCATCGCCACCTTTTACTTTTGGTAGACCTTTTGGGTCATTTTTAAGCTGAAAGTAAAACGCTTGGGTAATCGTACGACCACGTGCCGAGCGATAGGGGTCGTCAAAGGTATGCTGACTGTGACAAGAGCCGCGCAATACTGGCTCAGGAACTTTGAGACGCGTTTCTTCACGCAGCTCACGGATACAAGCATCAAATAAGGTCTCTTTCGGATTTAAGAACCCACCAGGTAATGCCCACAATCCGCGCCCTGGCATGCTGCGGCGCTCTACCAACAGGATATGTCCAGACTGTACAATCAAAGCATCAGCCGTCATAAATGTAGGTGGATAGGGAGCTGACTCCCACTGTCTTTTATACTTATCAATGAAATCTGCTTCTTCATGCAGTTGATGATAGTCGTCAGTTTTTTTGAAGTCATTCAGCACTTTACGGGTGGATTCAGGCGTGCGCTCAGGCGTCGGCGTGGCTCCCATCAGATAGCTATCTCTAATAGGTGTGGCTGATAGATTGTGATAATTGGGTACCGAGACCGAGTCCCAGTTAGGGAATAGCGATAAGTAATACGATGAGCTGTCTTTTGAATGACCAATCAACCCAATATCGCTCTGCAAGTCACCAGTGACAGATTTTACGCCTGCTTGCACATATTGTAGCCAGCGGGTGTCGTTATAGAGGGCATCGTCTAGACCCACGCAGTGAATACGTGCCGCTTCCTCTGCTGAGTAGGCATCTTTAATCATGGCAGCGCGCTCAGCGACGCTAAATGGATTGCGTAAGCTACGTGGCAGGTTGGCTGAGCCAATGAGCATAATCACATCATCCGAGCGTTTTAATGCTTCGTCAATGACAGCTTTATGTCCACGATGGAACGGCTGAAAACGCCCAATGAAAACCAAATAACGATAGTGTTTTTTATCCTGACTATCTGCGCTTTTTTTATCTGAATTTTGCTCTGACAATTCACTCATAGACGCTAGCTTCCTACGACTTATTTTTATTGATTAAAAACTAATGATACCAATACTGACACAGCCTATGACTTGCTGACAAGTGGAAAGATGTTTGGGATGGTATAACTGTCAATGATTATGTGCATTGTGATGTGACGAGGTCAAACAAATGCACTTATGATTTCAATGGGAATGCTTTTCAATCCAAGCCATCACCGTTGGCCAAATTTCTTTGGCAGCGTTACGGCTGATCATAATGCGGCTATGAGTATAGTCGTCTAAATCACCATGGCTGAGCGCGTATTCGCGAAAGACATTGGTAGGATTTTTAAAATTATCAAATAGCAGCTGACAACCATGGGTAGGTGAGATAAAGCTGTCTCCTCTAGCACTGATGGCATAGACAGGTATCGTAATATTGGGCATATATTGTCGATAGTCCAAAGGCTCGTCGTCAGTGGCAGTTGTATCAGTGCTCGCTTGATTAACAATACTTACATTAAATGCACTTTCATTAAAGGTGCTTTGTTTTATGAAACTACTTTTAAAGTTTTTTTGTAGATTCCAGTCGTACCACTGACTCATCGTATAGTAGCTTTCGTCACAAGCGCCCATCTTTAATTTTCTGGCAGGAATACTGCCAAGCATTCGCGTAAATATCTTGGCTGCAATAATTTTCGCATGACTGATAGGCTTTGACGCTGCACCATAAGCTTGGCAGGCGAACATACTGATGCTGTTTATTTTATCGATGTAGCGTGGGTTTTGAACTAAAAACATAACCAAACCAATACCGCCGCCACTGTGAGTAATACAATGCAAATTATCGAATGTTAATTCGTCAAAAAAATAGCGGAAAGTCGCTTCATAGTCGTAAGTAGCCACCGTCTCAAAATTGAATTTTTCTTTTGGCATTGAGCTGTCACCATGACCGCGCCACTCCATGATATAGCAGTGATGTCCAAGGCCAGCGAGATATTCAGCAATTTTTAAGCAAGTTTGTTTGTCCGAAAAGGTCCCGTGAGTCAAAAATATATTTTGAGGTTTTATAATAGGCAAGCTATTTTCTAACGGGTTGGCTATCGTACTGTTTTCTATAGTATCAACTACTTTCCAAACGGCAATTTTCTCATCATCCTTGGTAGTTATTAGGTGCAACGTCCGTGTCATCATAAAAATCATCCTATCCGAAATATACGTAATATTTATACAAGGCAATCAAAAGTTACCATGCTCATAAAGCCAGTGCATAAAGTTATTCAAACTATCAATACTACGTCAAAACTAAATGACTTGCTCAGACGAGATGTGAACGGTATTGCATAGCGAAAATGCTGAGGATGCTTGATAAATGGTATAGCTGTCTTTATATAGAGAGTAGCTTGATATAGAGAATAGCTTGGCAGCCAACACAACTATTAAGCATGTTTATTTTTCATTGTTTAAATATTGAGTTACTTTGCCAGTAGGTAGCATCATTAAAAAAACCAATGACAACCATTTACAGTGGCCACCGTTCAATTCACAGTAGCGTGGTCGGAATTGATGCTTGATTCAGGTATAATGAGTGCTATAGACGAATTAAACTTTATACTCATGGCGGGCAGCGTCATATAATAATAAATCTCAAATATTGCTAGCCTGCACGTTTTATACAAGCCGTAAAATTTTAAACATTCAAATTCACGACACAGTAGCCATAATAGATATAGCGTTTGTGTCATAACGCATAGGAAACATTATGAGTGAGCATGACCAAGTTGATAGCCCAGTAGCGCCATCAGCAGACTATGAATCAGCGCTAGATACTGATCAGACTGAAGCAAAAAGTAATATTACTATTACTGAATCAGCCCAAGGGTACTTAGCGGATTTGTTATCTAAGCAAGATACAGACGGTATCGGCGTACGTATTTTCGTTGAGCATCCAGGCACCCCTCGTGCAGAATGCTGTATGGCATACAACCAGCCAGGCGAAGAAGACAGCGCTGATTTGCGTTTTACTTATGACAGCTTCTCTGCATTTATCGAAGCGGCATCAGTCCCTTATCTAGAAGATGCCGTTATCGATTACAATAAAGACCGTTTCGGTGGTCAGCTGACCTTCCGTGCACCAAACTCTAAAGTACCTAAAGTGGGTGCGGATGCCAGTGTGGAAGAGCGCATCAACTACGTATTGCAGTCAGAGATTAATCCAGGTCTAGCAGCGCATGGTGGTGATGTACAGTTGCTTGAACTGATTGATGAAGAAGGCGTTGGTCTTACAGCCGTATTAAAATTCGGCGGTGGTTGCCAAGGGTGCTCAGCAGTCGACATGACCTTGCGTCAAGGCGTTGAAGTACAGCTTAAGCAGCAAATACCAGAGTTGACCCAAGTCATTGATGAGACGGATCATACCCGTACTGAAAACGCTTATTACAAATAAAAGTCTAGCTGCAATTTGCAGACTTAAGTGCTAGCGAAGAGTTATTTTAATTAAAAAGCCAAGTTTTGATGAACTTGGCTTTTTTTATTGCTATGATTTGGTAGATTGTTTTTTAGCTGAATTTTCAGTGGTAGATTATTGATTAATAACTTTTATCGAAATAAAGGAATATATAATGAGTGATGCACAAGCAGACCAGCAAGCAGCCCAAAAATCAGAGACCCCTCAACGTCTTGAAACCTTAGCAATTCATGCCGGTTATAGCGTTGAACCCACCACCAAAGCCGTCGCAGTGCCTATCTATCATACCAGCTCGTATGCCTTTGATAATACTCAGCATGGCGCAGACCTGTTTGATTTAAAGGTCGCAGGTAATATTTATACCCGTATCATGAATCCAACCAACGCGGTGTTAGAAGAGCGCGTCGCAGCGCTTGAAGGTGGTATCGGTGCGCTTGCAGTGGCATCTGGTATGGCTGCCATCACTTATGCAATTCAAACCATCTGTGAAGCGGGTGACAATATCGTTGCTGTGTCGACCTTGTATGGTGGTACTTACAATTTATTTGCCCATGCATTGCCGCGTCAAGGCATCGAAGTACGCTTCTTTGACCACAAAAACCCTGAAGCGATTCGTGATTTAATCGATGATAAGACTAAAATGGTCTTTGCAGAAAGTATCGGTAACCCATTGGGTAATATCGTGGATATTCAGGCACTAAGTGATATTGCTCACGAATATGGCGTGCCAGTTGTAATTGATAGTACGGTTGCGACACCTGCGCTATGTCGTCCGTTTGAGTTTGGTGCTGATATTGTCATTCATTCATTGACCAAGTACATGAGTGGTACGGGGACGTCGATTGGTGGCGCAATTGTCGATAGTGGTAAATTCGCATGGGGTGATTATCCTGAGCGTTTTCCATTATTAAACACGCCAGATCACAGTTATCACGGTGTGAACTTTGTCAAAGACGTGGGCGCAGCGGCATTTATCGCTCGTGCTCGTGTGGCACCGCTGCGTAATACTGGCGCGGCACTTAGCCCATTGAATGCTTTTAGTATTTTACAAGGCTTGCAGACACTGGGTTTACGTATGGAGCGACATGTACAGAATGCGCAAGCAGTCGCTGAATATCTACGTGACCATGATAAAGTCGCTTGGGTGAAATATGCGGGTTTACCGGATCATCCTGAGCATGAGCTTGCTAAGAAGTACATGAAAGGCACGCCTTCTGCTATTTTGACCTTTGGGGTTAAAGGTGGTTTGGAAGCAGGTGCGCGCTTTATCGATGCGCTGCAACTGATTACGCGTTTGGTCAATATCGGTGATGCCAAATCATTGGCGTGTCATCCAGCGACGACCACGCATCGTCAGTTGAATGAGCAAGAGTTAGAGAATGCTGGTGTCAGCACTGATATGGTACGACTGTCGATTGGTATCGAACACATTGAAGATATCAAAGCAGATTTAGAGCAGGCACTAGCTTCAGCTTAATACTCGAAGGCTCTCATTGAACTGAGTAACTTGCTTATTGGGTGACAAACAAAAAGCCCATAGCGAATTCGCTATGGGCTTTTCTTATTAGCATCAAAAACGTCTATTTATATCATGCTGATAATACACGCTGAGCAATATCTCTATAATCTTGTGAATCTAATCTTGGTCCAAATTGCTGGATAACTTGTGCTGATATTTCGCTGGCAAGTCGACCACATTCTGGCAAGCTATAATGCTGCGATAACGCATACAAGAATGCACCCGAATAGTTATCACCTGCACCATTGGTATCTATAACGTTTGCTACCACAGGTGTAGCAACTTCATAAATTTCAATCTCTGATTTGTCATTAAGTTTATGGGCGATAGTCGCACCATTAGGGCCATCTGTCACTACTGCTGTGTGACAGTACTCAAGTAGCGCACGTGCGGCGGCTTTGACTTGTTTTTTATCCGTAAATAGCTTGGCTTCTTCGCTATTACAGAATATTACTTCAACTTTATTGCCTAGCATATTGAGTAAGCCATCTTTGGCAAACTGCACCACCGCAGGATCAGCAAAGCTCACCGCGATTTTCGCATTATGAATACCGGCTTGTTGACGTAATTGAGTCATCGCGGGTTGGATGCTCTCAGACATCGCCAGATAGCCTTCTAGATATAGCCAGTCTGCTTGCGTCAACGCATCAAAATCGACATTGTTGGCGACAATCTCACTTGAGGTACCAAGATAAGTCTGCATGGTACGCTCGCCATCTTCGGTGACGGCAACTACGCATGAGCCGGTCACACCGCCTGCATGGATAGATTTATCAGAGGTTGCGACGCCTGCTTCGTGTAAGTCTCTGAGGTAAAACGCTCCTTGATCATCATCACCGACACGGCACGCATAAAAAGGCTTACCACCTAGGCTGGCAAAGGTATACATCGCATTAGCAGCTGAGCCACCGCCTGCTTGTTTTGACGGGTCAATGTTAGCAAGTTTGAAATATGCGAGTAATTGTTGTTGTTCTTCGATACCAGCCAGCGTCATATGACCTTTGGTCAGCTCCGTCTCAGCTAATGCTGCATCAGACAGCACATATTCGTGATCAACCAACGCATTCCCTATCGCCATTACATCGTACATTGCTTACTTCTCCTCAATTAAGTGATAAACACACATTTTTATATTTAAAAGTTATTCAGCCTGTAGTTCAAGTAGGCGTTGATATAACGCATTCTTTTTGACGCCTGTGATATCAGAGCCCAATGCAGCGGCTTTTTTGACCGATAAATCCTCTAACAGTCTTTGCAGTAATTTGTCATGGATAGTGATATCGTCTGAATCCTGAGCTACATTCACGCCAGCGACCACTACGACTATTTCACCGCGTTGTTGATTGTCATCTGCTTTGACAAACTCAACCAACTCGCCAAGTGTACTCTTACGTACTGTCTCAAAGGTTTTGGTTAATTCACGGCAAAAAGCGACTTCGCGATCTGCACCAAATATCGTTGCCATATCTTCTAAGCTGGTGATAATACGATGCGGTGCTTCATAAAATATCAACGTCTCAGTACGTGAGTTTAGGGCAGCGAGCTGTTTTTGGCGACCATGTGTTTTTGCTGGCAAAAAACCAATAAAGCTAAAGCGATCTGATGGCAATCCTGCGACTGACAGTGCAGCGATGGCAGCAGAGGCACCAACGATAGGGGATACGGCGACGCCAGCAGCATGTGCTGCTTGTACCAATTGATAACCCGGGTCGCTGACTAATGGCGTCCCAGCATCACTAATCAAAGCGACTGAATGACCTTGCTCAATCATCTCAATAATCTTCGGTGTTTGAATCGCGCTATTATGCTCATGATACGCCCACAGCTTATTGTGGCCTTTTTGCTTTGAGGTGGTATCCGTATCTTCGGCACCACTGTTTTCATTATGACTAGATGTAGTTTTTGTATCGTCGGTTTTACTGCCTTTGGTATCAATACCAAAGTGTGATAATAGCTTGCCTGAGGTACGGGTGTCTTCACAGGCAATGATGGCGACTTGCTTTAGGACGTCAATCGCATGCGGCGTCATGTCGCTAAGATTACCAATCGGCGTGGCAACGATATATAGACAAGCTGGCATCGCGGTAGGGGTAGACATGAAAACCTCGGATCGTTAAAAAGAATATGGCACGGTTGCCCATATCATCATCTATTGTATTTTTCAGTCAAATAATGAGTGAGTAAATATCTGTCAATGACATAGCTAGGGCGTGCGAAAGTGGTTAGTTTAGCATGATGTGCTATGATAATTCTGAAATGTTAACCAGACCAATCGACATCATGGCGAACCATAAACCTTTGACACTCACTTCACCAAAACAGCGCCAAGGCAGCCTGTTTGAGCAGCACGCGTGTGAGTTTTTACTGGCACAAGGATTAAGGCTGATTACGCAAAATTGGCAGCAGCCAAAAGTGGGCGAGCTAGATTTGGTCATGATGGAAATAGGACAGGCGTGGTCAACGTTGGTATTCATCGAAGTTCGCCAACGCAAGCAGTCAGAATTTGGCGATGCAGCCATTAGCGTGACAGCGAGTAAGCAACGCAAAGTTATCAATACCGCTCGCTATTTTTTGCAGCAGCATCCTGAATATAGCGATTATGAATGCCGGTTTGATGTGATTGCTTATAATACGGCTAGCAATGTAAGCCAAACAAGCCAGCAGGTAGACATTCAACCAGAATGGTTTCAGGGTGCCTTCGTAGCAGATGCATGGTGACCATATATAGAAGCGGTCTAGCTAAACAATGGATAGACCCAATGAAACAGCACATAGAATTTGGTATCAAGCTATCGTTACTAAAAACATAACCGCCACCAGCAAAAATTCAGTAAAGTAGCTATGTTATAAGTAGCTGTATTACAAGTTGTTATAAGTAGCTATGTTAGAGCGTGTCATCAATTAGCGGATTAATACATTTAGTGGTCTTAAAATGGCTAAATTTTGCTAAACATCGTTAGAAATTTTGCCAATATGTACATATTCACGGCAATTTCTTCCTTGTTTATCTACAATTTTTCTCATTTTAAGCCTCACAATCTAATTGATGACACGCCCTAAAAGCCGTTAGATTGAAATTGCTCAACCCATTAAATTTATATAATTGTCACAATCATGTTCTAAGAGGTAAATCATGACACGGATGCATCTGCGCACTGCTATTTTTGGCTCATCACATCGTACAGCGATTGGCATGATATTACTGTCTAGTATCGCTGTTACTGGCTGTACGACCAACTACCTGACCAATAGCACAGAAGGCACGTACGGTGTGCCGATGACAGAGCGCACTATTCCGCAACGTCTGCTTGATCGCAGTATCGAACACACTGCCAAAATCAATGTCTATGGATTACAAGAAAACCTGCAACAAACCAGCCGTATGGACATTGATAGCTTTAACAGTGAAGTGCTATTGACAGGTGAAGTGCCTACTGAAGCCATCAAAACAGAAATAGAAAAAGTCGTCAGCTCTATGCCTGATGTACGCCGCGTTTATAACGAATTGAACGTCAGTGCCTCAAAAGGTTATAGCTCTACCGTGCAGGATGGTTATATTACTTCCAAACTGTTAGCAAAAGTGGCCGCTAGTGATGGTGTTAGTTCTTCACAGATTAAGGCAGTGAGCGATAACGGTGTGGTTTATATTATGGGACGTATGACACCCACTCAACAGAGTAATCTCATTGATATTGCCAACACGACGGTCGGTGTGACGGAACTGGTATTGCTTACGACGGTTGTAGACGATAGAGGGGTGAAGATAAACGAAGACGATATTATGACTGACAACAATTTGGGCAATGCTGATTCAACACCAGTCGTTGAAGGCGCTGTTGCTAACATTGATAGTACTCGTACAGCAACGCCAGTTATAGTGACAGAAGAGGGCACAACAGGTGAGCAGCCACAATCGAGTCCTTATATCGATCTGTATCAGGGACAGTAGTAGCCATCGCCATTATTTACGAATCAGAATTTACGAATCAGATAGATAAGTGATGGCTGTTAAGTGATTGGATTTTAATGACAAGAAGACTAAACAGTACTAACAGGAAAAACACGATAAATCCTTAGTGAACCAGTAGTATATAGACAGTCAGCAATAGAACAGCCCGCCAAATAATAAATGGTACTCTTAATAAATAATGGTAATTTTAGTGAATGGCATTTTATAAAGAGGCTGTAATAGTGCTTATCATTGTTTATGAATATAAGAGGGATACTGGTAAATGAAGAATTTCGAGAAACACGCACAACAGAGCGCAAACAGCCATAGCAATACATTCAATGAACAAGCCTCTAATAGCAAAGCGTCCTATAAAAAGCCACGCACGCTCAAATTTACAGGTGCGGGATTAACCGCAGTGCTAGCAATAGGTGGTATCGCGCTAGCATCACAGAGTGCACAAGCTGTATCCCCGCTAGCTATCGTCAATGGCATTACATCGAGTGGCGGTGTTGGCGTTAGTAAAGACATCCTCTACGGTGATGAGCCCTCACAAGATTTAGATGTTTATTATCCCAAGCCTTTGGCACAAGCAATGAAAGCTCAAACCGCGATTAACGATACTTATCCGATGGTCGTGTTCGTCTATGGTGGCTCATGGGAAAACGGTACCAAAGAAGACTATGCTTTCGTCGGTAAGAGTCTGGCAAAAGCAGGCTACGTGACCGCAGTGATTAACTATCGAAAGGCACCCGAACACCCATATCCTGATTATGTAAAAGACACGGCAAAAGCGATTGCATGGAGCTATGACAATGCCAAAAGTTTGCATGCAGATCCTCAGCGAATGGCTGTCATGGGACAATCGGCTGGTGCGTTTAATGCTGTAGCAGCAGTGTCTAACGAAGATTTCTTAGCACCTTATGGTATCAAACCAAAAGATATCAAAGCGGTGGTTGGTATCGCAGGTCCTTATAGCTATGACTTTAGGAAGTTTGATAGCGCTATTGCTTTTCCTGCCGATGCAACTCCTGACCAAGTCATGCCCGACAGACAGTTAAAGGGTGAGCAGCCGCCTTATCTATTATTGACTGCTGAAAATGACAAGATTGTCTATGATACCAATACCATTAATATGACCAAAGCACTTAAAGATTATGGTGCAAGAGTTGAAAACGGTGTTATCGAAGGCGCAAGCCATGCCACTAGTATCGGTGCGATGGCACCACCATTGCGTTGGTTGAACGATGTGCGCTCGCAAGTGCTGACCTATCTAGATAAAGAGCTGAAGTAGTTTCAAGTACTGATTACTAAGTCATGGCTGCTTTCATTGCTATGTAGGTATTGTATATATAGTTCAGATTTTCTTATGCACAGACAGTGCTGTAAGATGTTCAAACTCTTGTTATAATACCTGCATTCAAAATAAAACCCTTTTTTACCGCTATCAACAGGATATTCTATGAGCATGAACGCTGACGATCTGATTGCCTTTTTACAAACACACTTCCCAGACGCTTTTATTCAAGCTGCCAATCAAGGTAATAAGTTTGATGTACGTGTGGTTGATGCCAGTTTTGAGGGCAAGCGTGCCGTTCAACGTCAACAAGCGATTTATGCATTGGTCAATGATAAGATTGCGAGTGGCGATATTCATGCGCTCAATATTCAAGCATTAACGCCTACTGAGTGGGATATCCAGTCAAAAGGCTAAACTGTTCTATATATGATTGAACATTTTAAACCAACCATTTAGGTGGTTGGTTATAAGTTTAATTTTCACCATTTTTTACACTCATCGCTAGGTTGTCACTTCTATGGATCAATTTTTAATCACTGGTAGTAGTCGTATCGCAGGGGAAGTTACTATCTCAGGCGCCAAAAATGCCGCGTTGCCGTTACTTGCGGCTATGATATTAGCCGAGACTCCAACGACATTACACAATGTGCCATCGCTACAAGATGTGCGCACATTGATTGAATTGATTGGCGGCATGGGTATCAAAATCCAAAAACAGGGCGATACTGTTACGTGCGATACCAAAGATATCGATAATTTTTATGCACCGTATGATTTGGTTAAAACCATGCGTGCCTCAATTTTGGTATTAGGCCCATTGCTGGCACGTTTTGGCGAAGCAGAAGTGTCATTGCCAGGCGGTTGTGCCATTGGTTCACGCCCTGTTGATCAGCATCTCAAAGCCTTTGAAGCGATGGGTGCTACGATTAGCGTAGAGAATGGTTATGTCATAGCACAGGCACCAAAAGGTGGCAGGCTAATAGGCTGTAACTTCTCATTTGATATGATTACCGTGGGCGGTACTGAAAACGTAATCATGGCAGCAGCACTTGCTAAAGGCACGACTGTTTTAGGTAACTGTGCTCTAGAGCCAGAAGTGGTTGATTTGGCCAATATGCTGGTCGCGATGGGCGCTAAAATAAGCGGTATCGGTACATCAGTCATGACTATCGAAGGCGTTGAACGCTTGCATGGTTGTGAGTATTCAGTTGTACCAGATCGTATTGAGACAGGTTCTTACCTTGCTGGCGCGTTGATGACTCGCGGTGATGTATTGACCAAAAATACATCTGCACTATTATTAACGCCAGTGTTAGAAAAATTTGAAGCCATGGGCGCCGTGATTACCACTGGTGATGATTGGATTCGTGCGCAGATGAAAGGCCGTCCATTGGCTGTTGATATTCGCACCCAACCACATCCAGGTTTTCCGACTGATATGCAGGCGCAATTGATGGCGATTAGCTGTCTTGCGGATGGCACGAGTACTTTTATCGAAAATATCTTTGAAAATCGTTATATGCATGTCCCTGAGCTTAATCGTTTAGGCGCTTCTATTCAGGTTGATGGTCATACTGCTGTGGTCAAAGGTGTTGAAAAATTTACTGCTGCACCAGTAATGGCGACTGATTTGCGTGCTTCTATGTCATTGGTCATGGCGGCGGCGACGGCTGAAGGCGAAAGCTTGATCGACCGTATTTACCATATTGATCGTGGCTACGAAGACGTCGAAAACAAGCTGCGCGCGCTAGGTGTGAATATCGAACGTATTAATACCAACGATTAATATTAACTGGCTTATCCAGCATCAGTCCATCCATTACGGATGTGATTGGTGTTATCACGAAAAGCTTATTAATATACAACTAAAAGCCCCTTTCAGTGGGGCTGTCAACTGTACATGGATACGATGTCATTATGACTGAAGCAACCAAAGCCTTACCAACTAGCGGTGTATTAAACGAAGTAAATGATGAGTTTTCAGGCTTAACATTGGCATTATCAAAAGGCCGTATTCTAGAAGAAACCATGCCACTGCTACGCGCAGCTGGCGTTGAGCTATTAGAAGACCCTGAAGCCTCACGCAAGCTTATTTTCCCAACCTCAAATCCCAATGTGCGTGTATTGATTTTGCGTGCCAGCGATGTGCCGACCTATGTAGAACACGGTGCAGCTGATTTTGGTGTGGCAGGTAAAGACGTTTTGCTTGAGCATGGTGCCAATCATGTTTATGAATTGTTGGATTTGCAAATTGCTCAATGTAAGCTGATGACTGCTGGCGTAAAAGACGCGCCATTGCCAAATCGTCGCCTACGTATCGCCACCAAATATGTCAATGTGGCACGTGCCTACTTTGCTAGCCAAGGTCAGCAAGTAGATGTCATTAAGCTGTACGGCTCGATGGAACTTGCCCCATTGGTCGGCCTAGGCGATTTGATTGTGGATGTGGTCGATACTGGCAATACCTTACGTGCGAATGGGCTTGAAGCTCGTGATCACATTTGTGATGTCTCATCTCGTCTTATCGTCAATCAAGTCAGCTATAAGCGTAAATTCGCGCTACTTGAGCCGATTTTAGATAGCTTTAAAAACAGTATTGCTAGTGCATCGTAAGTCACTGGCAATCATTGGTAATATAAAGCATGGTTATGCAAATTTTTAAACCAGTTTAGTGCTCTATGATAGATATAGCGTGCTAAACTGGTTTTTTCATCTTTGCTTGTCAGAGAATAAAAGCCCAGTATAATCTGATGTATAAGGCATCAAATTATTGTTAATATTCAATACACGCTACCATTACATTATTAATTTCAGCCATAGGATTAGGTCATGCGCCAACTAAGTACTCAAGATGCCGATTTTGACAGTCAATTAACAGAGCTGCTTGCTTTTGAAACCGTTAATGATGCCGACTTGTTAAAGACCGTTGATGACATCATCGCGCAAGTACGCCATGAGGGCGATAGTGTGGTGCTAGCCTTGACTCAGCAATTTGATCAGCATCCAGCGACGACGATGCAAGAGCTAGAGCTATCCAAAGAATCACTTGCTGAGGCATTTGCCAATCTTGATGAGACCGTCAAGACGGCATTGACGACAGCGGCAACACGGGTACAGACATTTCATGAGCGCCAAGTACAAGAGACGTGGCAATATGAAGATGAGCTAGGCAATCGTCTAGGTCAAAAAGTCACACCGCTTGATCGTGTAGGTATTTATGTCCCTGGTGGTCTGGCCTCTTATCCATCGTCAGTATTGATGAACGCCATTCCTGCTAAAGTAGCAGGCGTCGCCGAAGTCATCATGGTGGTGCCAGCACCCAAAGGTGTACTAAACCCATTGGTATTGGCAGCAGCGCATTTGGCACAGGTTGATCGTGTCTTTACTATTGGTGGTGCACAAGCTGTGGCCGCATTGGCTTATGGTACCGCGACGATTCCAGCAGTGGATAAAATTACGGGGCCGGGAAACAAGTATGTGGCGGCTGCCAAACGTGCAGTATTCGGTCAAGTCGGCATCGATATGATTGCAGGTCCCTCTGAAGTATTGGTTTATGCAGAAGGTGAAGCGCAAGACCGTGCAGATTGGTTGGCGATGGATTTATTGTCACAAGCTGAGCACGACCGTATTGCCCAAGCTATTTTTGTGACGACCAGTGAGCAGCAGCTAGCTGAGGTCGCTGATGAGATTGAAAAAGCATTGGCAGAATTGCCAAAAGCTGATATCGCTCGTGATTCTTTGCAAAACCGTGGCGCGCTTATTCTAGTTAAAGACCGTCAAGAGGGCATTGCAGTGATCAATCGGGTGGCACCTGAGCATTTGGAGTTGTCAGTAGACAATCCTGATGAACTGCTCAATGATATTCGTCACGCTGGTGCCATCTTTATGGGCCGTCATACACCAGAGGCCATTGGTGACTACTGTGCAGGTCCTAACCATGTGTTGCCAACTTCTGGTACCGCGCGTTTTTCTTCACCACTAGGTGTCTATGACTTCCAAAAGAAATCATCTATTATCTATTGTAGTGAATCGGGTAGTAAACCGTTGGCCGAAACGGCAGATATTTTAGCGCAGCGTGAGGACTTAGATGCCCATGCGCGCTCAGCTCGTTATCGTTATCAGTAATATATTTTGAATACTGTACAATTTAATTTTGTCATTTATTTTGACATATTTTTTAATAATTTTTGTGGCTAATAGTAGGATAACTTATGAGTGAATTAAAGATAGACACGAGACTTTGGTCATCTAAAGCACGCAATTTGTCACCTTATACACCAGGTGAGCAGCCGCAACACGACAATTTATGCAAATTAAACACCAATGAAAACCCATTTCCACCTTCTCCAAAAGTAGGGCAAGCCATCGCTAAAGTGTTGGAACGCCAAGCAGATGATTTGCGCTTATATCCAGCACCTGAGTCTGATGAGTTGCGTAGTGCACTAGCAGGGTTATACAACCTCGATGTCAATCAGGTATTTGTCGGTAATGGTTCAGATGAAGTATTGGCATTAGTGTTTGCCAGCTTTTTCTTAAAAGAGCGCCCTGTTTTAGCACCTGATATTAGCTATAGTTTCTATCCAGTATATGCGCACACCTTTGGTATCGAACTGGTACAAATCGCCTTAGAAGCTGACTTCAGTCTCAGCCCAGATGCGTATCGTCAGCCTTGTAGTGGTATCATTATTGCCAATCCTAATGCACCAACTGGACTGCTACTATCGCTTGCAGATATCAGTAAGTTGGCTAGTGAGCACTCTAATTCAGTGATCGTGATTGATGAAGCTTATATCGATTTTGCACAGATAGAAGCGGATAGCTCAGGTACTACTGTCTCAGCGATAAGCTTAATCAATGATTATGACAATATTCTTGTGACGCAGACCTTTTCAAAGTCACGCTCGCTCGCTGGATTACGTGTCGGTATGGCCTTCGGTAACGCATCATTAATCGAAGCATTGACCCGTATGAAGAACAGCTTTAATAGCTATCCATTAGACAAGTTAGCGCAAGCGGGTGCGACGGCCAGTGTCTTAGATGTTGAATATTTTGAGAAAACGCGTCAGCAGGTTATTGACTTGCGTGAGTCACTCACAGCGGATCTAGTAGCCTTGGATTATAAAGTGCTGCCGTCACATGCCAACTTTGTATTTGTACGTCCAAAAGAGGGCAATGCAAGTGCTGTGGCCAGTGCGTTACGTGAGCAAGGCATTATCGTTCGCCATTTTGACAAACCGCGTATCAATGAGTATTTGCGTATTACGGTTGGTACAGCAGAGCAGAATGAGCGTTTAATAGATGCCTTAACAACCTTACATGCTGATACTGAAGTTACTGCTGACTAACGAATCGTCCTTGTTGTATTAATACTGATTAAAAAAAGCCTGCCAACATTGTGTTGAGCAGGCTCTATTTTTATGTATTTCTTAAAACAATATCTATAGTCAAAGAAGTCTAAAATGGATACAAGGCAGCCGACCGCAGATTGTACATATCGTACCTCTAGGGAGGGTAATGCTGTAGCCATTTAGTGGTTCTCTGACTATAATCCTATTTGCTCAGATTATCTTGGGCGAGTACCGACAGTAGATTACCTACTTTATCTAAACACTCTTGGTATTCAGCATCGCAATCAGACGCAACTGTAATACCACCTCCAGCCCATAAACTGACATGTTTTTCTCTATTCAAGTCATTATTTGATGAAGTGTTGGCTTGCAGCGTACGAATCAGTACATTCCATTGACCACTACCATCAAAATTCATATAACCCATAGTGCCGCAATAGGCACCACGTGGTGCGGTTTCTAGTTCAGATATAATCTCAACGGCACGTTTTTTTGGTGTGCCAGTAATAGATCCAGCGGGCAAACTGCCAAACAATACTGCCAACGGATGGGTATTTTCTTTGAGCTCAGCGGTGATGGTGCTGACCATATGATGTACATTGCTAAAGCTTTCTATTGCAAATAGCTGTGGTACTTTTACGCTACCAGTTTTGGCATATTTGCCCAAATCGTTACGCAATAAATCGACAATCATCACATTTTCAGCACGATCCTTTTCACTATCGCTTAGTTGGTTTTTATAGCGGTTATCTTGTTCACTCGTTGCACCACGCGGCATCGTACCTTTAATAGGTTTAGTAATGATGTGATGTTTGCCAGTGTTGGCATCTTTTTTGAAGGTAAAAAACAACTCAGGTGAGCAGCTTAATAATTCAAACGGATTCGTGGGTATATCAGGAGTGATTGTACTGTCATGCCTGCTATTAACTGACAGATATCCTGCAAAGGGCGCCTGTGTATTACGATATAGCGTAGGTAAATAATCAATCAGATTGGATATTGATCGGATATTGCTTGTTTTATGAGAGAGAAGACCACGCCATTCTTGCGTCAGATTGATTTGATAGCAGTCGCCTTGTTGTAAGTAGTCTTGAGTACGGTCAAATGCTTGTTGATAATCACGTTTGTGCCATCGTGCTTGTAATATTAAAGGAGCAGGTGTTGATGACTCAAGGTGTTTTTGACTCAGGCATGTGTCAGACAACGTTTTATCTAGTCTGTCTAGATATGAGATAAGCGCTACGACAGCTTTGTCACTACACTCATCATCAATAGTTTTGCCTGAGCTGTTAGCCGTTGTATTAACGGTTAACTGCCAACCAGTTTTGTTGGTTGCTTTAGGTGACAGGTAAATATCGTAATGACCCAATACCGCACAAGGCTGTGCTTCCAGTTCAATATTGGCAGCTGGACTTAGCTCATGAGCCGCAATGTCATAGCCGATAAACCCTATTAGACCATGATGATAATTGGGATTTTCAGTAATATCAGTTGTCGATGTTCCGTCATCAGTTTCAGTCTCATAAGCTTGGCTATAAGTCGTTAAGCTATTTTGCCATTCCTCATAGCTCATATAGGCCGTTGTGATGGCATTGCTATTATCGGCATTGTTAGTCGTTTCAACATCACGGCAATGTCGAATAACTTTATAATTAGCTGATTGCTCATCAGGTGACTGATTCTCAGCAGTATTAAAATAGACAGACCAGCTTACCTTAGGAAGTAAGCCGATTACGGGCCGTCCATCGTTATTCAGCCAAACCAGCTGCCAATTTGCTTTAGCATCTTGTGCTAGCAGATAGCGCTGTAAATGTGGCATTAATTCTGCAGCAGGCAGCTCACCAAAACGCCAGCTAGGATTAGTAGCTGGCGATAAGGCAGAATCTGTCTGCTCAGTAGTCTTATGGTTTTTTGCGTGCATCGGTTACGCGTCGAACTTTTTGATGATTAGCGTTGCGTTCGTACCACCAAAGCCAAAGCTGTTACTCATGAGTGTCTCAAGCTTAGTTTCACGCATTTGGGCGACGATATCAAAGCCTTCAGCAGCAGGGTCTAATTCTTCGATATTGATACTTGGTGCGATAAAGCCTTCTTGCAGCATTAGTAAGCAATATATTAATTCTTGAGCACCTACCGCACCTAAGCTATGACCAGTCATAGACTTGGTTGAGCTAAGAGCAGGTACTTTACTGACATCATTACCGAACACTTTAGCAATCGCTTTAAGCTCAGTGATGTCACCTAACGGTGTGCTAGTACCATGAGTGTTAATATAATCAACGCTCTCCAGACCAGCTTCGGCTAATGCTTGCTGCATGCAACGTACAGCGCCTTCACCGCTTGGCGCAACCATTTCAGCACCATCAGAACTGGCACCATAACCAACGATTTCAGCCAAAATATTGGCACCACGTGCTTGTGCATGCTCCAAACTCTCTACGACGACCATCGCGCCACCCGCTGCAATTACAAAACCATCACGGTCTTTGTCATACGCGCGCGAGGATTGTTTAGGCGTGTCATTATATTGAGTACTCATTGCACCCATTGCATCAAACATGCATGATTGAGTCCAATGCTCAGCTTCACTACCACCTGCTAGAACAACATCGGCTTTGCCTAGTTGAATAAGCTCGGCAGCATGACCGATACAATGCGTAGAAGTCGCACATGCAGACGAGATAGAGTAGGAGATACCGTGGATTTTTAGACCTGTTGCGAGCGCTGCTGATACTGAGCTGCCCATAGTCTTAGGTACTGCCATTGCGCCGACACCGCGTAGACCTTTCTCACGCATGGCGTCGACAGCAGCGACTACATTTTCTGTTGAAGCGCCGCCAGAGCTGGCAACCACACCGACACGTGGGTTTTGGCTGATGACATCAAGTGATAATCCAGATTGTTTGATGGCATCCAACGCACTAACATAAGCATAGAGACTGGCATCACTAAAAAACCTTTTAAGCTTACGGTCGATAGCAGACGTGTCTAGTACTGATTTATCAATACTACCACTTACCTGTGACTTAAACTCATGCTCAGCATAAGAGTCATTGAACGTAATACCAGACTGTCCTTGCTTAAGAGCAGCGGTAACAGTGGCTAAATCATGTCCGATACAAGAGACAATCCCTGCTCCAGTGATAACAACGCGGCGCATATTCTATTCCTTATAAATAACGATTTTTTGATAATTACTGTTAATAAATTATTGCTAATAACCGTTTTTAATATCTACTTCTATTGTTTGATCTCAAACGTACCACTCTCTTATAACCACAATGTGTTAAAGAAAGAGTATTTTTGAATATCAAATGCTTCTGTTGCAGCTATAATTGCTGTCATAATTAAATGATGTATGGTCTACATATACTGTCTAGACGTACTCTATAAAGGGTATTTCATAAATCCGAGTACAACTGTACTGTGAATTATGGCATATGATAACGTATCAAGCGTCCAAAATCTTTGTACAAGTGCAAAATAACGACAAAATAGCATTTAAGGTTAAAGGTTATCCAAAAACTAAATATATAAAAGGTAGTATGAAGAGGGCAGTCGTCGATACATCGACCACAAAGATATAAGGCTGTGCTTGAATATAACTAAACAAATAAACTTTAACATGGCATCAATTATCGATTCAGTTATACTTTTAGATACAAAGTTTGTAATGGCGATAACATTGTTCTCACTGACACTGAATACAGTCATTCGATAAGATAGCATATCAATTATAAGTAAAAATCTATTATTATAAAATCAATCACCACATTAAGGACATCACGATGGCAAAGCGTAGCATTCTTTCTAAAAGCATTAAGACAGTTGGTTCTCTGACCCGTAATAATTTAGAACGTATGGGTGCAATCATTGACGGTGTCAATGCTAAGACAAGCAAGCCGCGTCAATATAAAGCGGTTAACTTGGGCGACGAAGATTATCAGCAAGACTTGTTTCGTGAGCAAACACTAAAAGCAACTCAGCAATTACTAGGGCCACGTTTCGCTACTTATGGTAAATATGCCAAAAAAGTAGTGCCAAACAGTTTTTTTCAGACAACTGTTGATGGGGCTTTTGCGCAAATAGCAAAGCTTGCGTCTAACTGGAGTCAGATTGATTTGCCTAGTGAGCATCGTTTTGCAAATATTGCCAATTTAGATGACGAGGAGCGTTATGCGCTAGCCACGGATATTGCCAATCAAAACCGCGCACTTGCGACCATAGGTGGTTTGACAGGATTGGCGGGTCTGCCCGGATTGTTGGCTGATACGTTGTGGCTATTACTAGTATCATTACGTACCGTTTATCAATTGGCTGCAGTTTACAATAAACCACTGACAGGCAGTCAAGGTGTCAAAATGGCTTATGAGTTGCTATCAAATGCAGATCTAAGCAAGATGCAAGAAAAACAAGCGTTGCTTGCTGGTATCGGTATCGGCAAAGGCTTGCTTGATAATGCACAAAATAGTGGTTTGCATAACGAGCTAAAAAACCTAGGCCTAAAAAACAAAAACGTTAATTTCTATGCAGAACAGATT
The DNA here is from genome assembly GCF_015864825.1 of Psychrobacter sp. NZS113. GTDB lineage: Bacteria > Pseudomonadota > Gammaproteobacteria > Pseudomonadales > Moraxellaceae > Psychrobacter. Next base: position 4,657 of record NZ_JADYWL010000010.1, on the reverse strand, counting down.
GATAATGTTGCCAGTCAGGTTGGCATTGATTTGGATCAAATCAACTTGTCATGGGTACGCCGTTTCCTACCAGCCACAGCTGTCGCCATTGGTATGCACTATAACAGTCAGTTAATTGATGAAGTCATTGGTGTGGCTCAAGCGACTTTCGCACCAGAAGCCAAACTGGCAAATCGTGCAATTACGGATGACAGCAGCAGCGAAGCAAAAGTAGATAAAGCTGCTAGCAACGATGAGCAAGAAAGTACTGGTAGTAATACCGAAGATAGCAATACCAAAAATAAAGAGGGCGTAGATGAATCGTCTGATAGCCAGTCAAGCGATGAAGCAGATAAGTCTGCTAATAAGCAAAGTAAATAAAGCTAATTTGAATATCTATCTATTTTTTAGTTTTCTGTATAAGGTTGTGCTTATAAGTCATTATAGGCCAATCGCTAATTATTAATATTGGTGGTATTATCTTTTAACTCTTGAAAATTTAGATAATATCGCCATTTACTTATCATAGATGTCTACTTATCATCAAACATCTTATTCAGACCATATGTGATATTGTTTTTATGCCAAGTTTAGTGACTTATTTTCTAGTTGGCTTTTAATTAAAAGCAGCTAAGTGGGTACAGCAACAGGCTGAATGCATATCTATCAAATGTTGTAAAGTACAATCACTCATAAGTGGTTGAAATAGCAGCAACAACTCTTTATAATACACTGTCCTAAAAATGGGTGCTCCGAAAATCTGTCATTAACGTCAGATGGATGGTGCATTACCCCATTTTTTTGTTTTATACCAAACGGGAGAAGGATGCCTCATGGCAACAACTAACCAATTGATTCGTAAAGGTCGCAAAACCATCAAGGAAAAGTCAAAAGTTCCTGCGTTGGAAGCGTGCCCACAGCGTCGCGGCGTATGCACTCGTGTATATACTACGACTCCTAAAAAACCTAACTCAGCCATGCGTAAAGTATGTCGTGTACGTTTGACTTCAGGCTATGAAGTATCAAGCTACATCGGCGGCGAAGGTCATAACTTACAAGAGCACAGTGTTGTTCTTATCCGTGGTGGTCGTGTAAAAGATCTGCCAGGTGTACGTTATCACACCGTTCGTGGTGCATTAGATTGCGCAGGCGTAAAAGACCGTAAGCAAGGTCGTTCTAAATATGGTGCTAAGAAGCCTAAAGTTTAATAACTAATCGTTATTAGATAAGCTTTTTATACCAAACATTAACTGTGCATGGGTCTGGTGTTGACAGTATTATTATATTAGTAATTCACTGTTAAAACATACCGCCGTGCAGTAAGGCTGACTGACAACTCGATATAACGCCACCTGATTAATAACTGGTGCGAGATTGTGAATGTCAGACACTCCTGAAGACAAGGAAATTTATTATGCCAAGACGTCGCGTCGTTGCTACCCGTGAGATCCTACCGGATCCTAAGTTTGGTAGCCAAACTGTTGCAAAATTCATCAACCATGTAATGAGTCATGGTAAAAAATCTACTGCTGAGCGTATCGTTTACGGTGCACTTGAAACAGTAAGCGAAAAACGTAAAATCGAAGATCCAGTATCTTTCTTCGAAGACGTTTTAGAAAATGTACGCCCAATGGTAGAAGTGAAAGCTCGCCGCGTTGGTGGTGCAACCTACCAAGTACCAATGGAAGTACGCCCCTCCCGTCGTACTGCCTTGGCTATGCGTTGGATAGCTGAAGCTGCTGCTAAGCGTTCTGAGAAATCAATGGCTTTGCGTTTAGCAGGCGAATTGAATGATGCTGCTGATGGCAAAGGCGCTGCTATGAAAAAGCGTGACGAAGTTCACCGCATGGCAGATGCTAACAAAGCATTCTCTCATTACCGCTTCTAAGCTACTGTTTACTAGTAGCTTTAGACTGGTTGGCTAAAGTCAGCCAGTCTTACACTGTTATTTATTCTATTGATTGCCGCCATCATTTATTTAGTTGCTAATAGCCAAAAGCTATTTATAACTGAGATGGCGGATATCTATCAAGATACTTCTCTAAAAAGACACTATTTAACTAATAACTAGGTTTAACGAGAGAGTATCCCAAATTTGATGCCACACTATTCTTAGTATTTGCTCTTTTTTTGTCCGTATTAGGCTTAATAATCAGTAAGTAATATTACGAAGTTGATTGCTTTGTCATGAAGCTGACCGCTTTGTCATAGAGTATGAGGTAGTGACACAATACATTATTATATACACGACTTTTCCTAGGAAAACACTATGGCTCGTAAAACTCCCCTAAAACGCTATCGCAATATTGGTATCTCAGCGCACATCGATGCTGGTAAGACAACCACTACCGAACGTGTTTTATTCTATACCGGTGTTAGCCACAAAATTGGCGAAGTACATGATGGCGCAGCCACCATGGACTGGATGGAGCAAGAACAAGAGCGTGGTATTACTATCACCTCAGCGGCAACTACTTGCTTCTGGTCAGGTATGGCAAAACAGTTTGATGAACATCGTATCAATATCATTGACACCCCAGGTCACGTTGACTTCACGATCGAAGTTGAACGTTCTATGCGTGTACTTGATGGCGCTTGCATGGTTTACTGTGCAGTAGGCGGCGTTCAGCCACAGTCTGAGACTGTTTGGCGTCAGGCTAACAAATACAAAGTTCCACGTCTTGCATTCGTAAACAAAATGGATCGCGTTGGTGCTGATTTTTATCGTGTAATCGAGCAAATCAAAACTCGTCTTGGCGGCAAGCCAGTACCATTGGTTATCCCAATTGGTAAAGAAGAAGATTTTGAAGGTGTTATCGATCTAGTAACCATGAAAGCTATCTATTGGGACGAAGCGTCTCAAGGCATGGAATACGACGAGCGCGATATTCCAACTGAACTACAAGACAAAGCGGAAGAGTATCGCGAGTATCTAGTAGAAAGTGCTGCTGAAGCAAACGAAGAGCTCATGAATGAGTATCTAGAAAACGGCGAATTGACTGTAGATCAAATTAACAGCGCTATCCGTGAGTTGACTATTGATAACCAAATCATCCCATTGCTTTGTGGTACTGCTTTTAAAAACAAAGGTGTACAGAAGATGTTGGATGCGGTTATTCAGTATCTTCCAGCACCAATGGATGTACCTGCTATCCGCGGTATTCTTGATGACAAAGATGAGTCAGAAGGCTTCCGTGAAGCATCTGATGATGTACCGTTCTCAGCACTAGCATTCAAAATCATGAATGACAAATTCGTTGGTAACTTAACCTTCGTTCGTGTTTATTCAGGTGTTTTGACTCAGGGCAGCAGTGTATATAACCCAGTTAAGATGAAGCGTGAGCGCGTTGGCCGTATCGTACAGATGATGGCTAACTCTCAAGAAGAGTTACAAGAAATCCGTACTGGTGACATCGCTGCATTGGTTGGTATGAAAGACGTAACAACTGGTGATACGCTATGTGATGAGCAAAATGTTATCACGCTTGAGCGCATGGAATTTCCAGATCCAGTTATCAGCCTAGCGGTTGAACCTAAGACTAAAGCTGACCAAGAAAGAATGTCAATCGCTTTAGGTCGTTTGGCTAAAGAAGATCCATCGTTCCGTGTACATACTGACGAAGAATCTGGTCAGACAATCATCAGTGGTATGGGTGAGCTGCATTTAGAAATTCTTGTTGACCGTATGAAGCGTGAATTCAACGTTGAAGCTAACATCGGTGCACCACAGGTTGCTTATCGTGAAACGATTCGTAACACTGTTGAACAAGAAGGCAAATTCGTACGTCAAACAGGTGGTCGTGGTAAGTTTGGTCATGTTTGGTTACGTCTTGAGCCACTTGATCCAGCTGGCGATACTGAGTATGAATTCGCTGAAGAAGTTGTTGGTGGTACTGTACCAAAAGAATTCCATGGTGCCGTTGATAAAGGTATCCAAGAGCGCATGAAAAACGGCGTACTTGCTGGTTACCCAGTAGTTGGCGTAAAAGCGACCTTATATGATGGTTCTTATCATGATGTCGATTCTGATGAATTGTCATTCAAGATGGCTGGTTCTATGGCCTTCAGAAAAGGTTTCATGGCAGCTGACCCAGCACTACTTGAGCCAGTAATGAAAGTAGAAGTTGAAACGCCTGAAGATTATATGGGCGACATCATGGGCGATCTTAGCCGTCGTCGTGGTTTAGTACAGGGTATGGAAGACTTACCTGGCGGTACTAAACAGATTCGTGCTGAAGTACCATTAGCGGAAATGTTTGGTTATGCCACACAAATGCGCTCAATGTCACAAGGCCGTGCTACTTATTCAATGGAATTCCAAAAGTACGCTGAGATTCCAAAATCAGTTGCTGCTGAAATCATCTCTAAGTTCAACAATAAAGATGATGACGAGTAAGTAAAAATTTATTAAAGACGGCAATATAGCTAATATCATTATATTGTCATCGAAAAATACGCCAATAACTTGTTAAAAGACTTGTTATTGGCTGTTATTTTCTTATAATATCTGCACATTAGTATGTGTGATTTTTTAACAATTATCTTAATGAGGTCAAGATTGCCTTAGTTGTCGTATTTATACGAGCCAAGCATTTGATCCCAAAAAAAGAGGAAATACCCATGGCAAAGGCCAAGTTTGAACGTCTAAAACCGCATGTCAACGTTGGTACCATCGGAC
>NZ_JADYWL010000001.1 GCF_015864825.1 Psychrobacter sp. NZS113 | reverse complement strand
GTCCGATGGTACCAACGTTGACATGCGGTTTTAGACGTTCAAACTTGGCCTTTGCCATGGGTATTTCCTCTTTTTTTTGGTGAATCTTTATCAATCAAAGATCAGTGAATAGCTGTTTGACGGCTCATGATGCAGGTAAGACCATCAAACCGTTGACGCTATGGTTTATCTACTAAAACTATTCTGTAATCTTGCTAAAATCTATGCGCTTCAACTTCATACAGATAAATATTATACTTACTTTTCAATCTATTGAACATTGCTAGCTATTATATAACATCGCTGTTGCACTAATTTATCTTACTGTAGCTCATCTACAAATAAACTTAGTATTTATTAATAAATTGACAGCACTAAAGGGCAACACCTCAGTGTCACCCTTAAATCATCAATTGCTGTACTGTATTTATAATGTTCAATATCCTATGCTTTCGATATCGATGCAACGCTGTTTAAAATAGCAAAGCAAACACAAAAAGCTTAAACAATAAATGGAGCTCATATCGAGAATTGAACTCGAGACCTCTCCCTTACCAAGGGAGTGCTCTACCGCTGAGCTATATGAGCATGTTTTTAATAACTACAGTAAAAATAATATTGTAGATTTACTAAAAAAATATCACGACACAGTTATCATAAACTGATTATCGTGATTTATTATTGATAATTTTTGCGATGGTGTATATATGGAGCGGGTGGCGGGAATCGAACCCGCGTCATTAGCTTGGAAGGCTAAGGTGTTACCATTATACCACACCCGCATTTACTCTTATTCTAAATGACTCTAATCGAGAGTCTCTAAATATATAGAGTATGCTTGGCGCTATGACAAACTTAGAAAATATGGTGGTGGGAGAAGGATTCGAACCTTCGAAGCTTTCGCGACAGATTTACAGTCTGTTGGGTTTGACCGCTCCCCAATCCCACCTTAGGTTGCTTTAAACAAAAATGACTTTAGTTTAAGACATATTCATAAAAAGCTACTTTAAGAGAGATGGTGCCGACTGCCGGGATCGAACTGGCGACCTACTGATTACAAGTCAGTTGCTCTACCAACTGAGCTAAGTCGGCTTGTTCTCTTAAAGTGGTGGCTATTCTATCAAATATTTTGAGATGCGCAAGCCCTTTTTCATATTTTTTTAAATTAATTTAATATAAATATTTAAGTCACTGATTAAGCTAGTTTTTTTATGAATAAAAATACGACGATAAATTGGCTTTTTGTTCAAAGCATTTGTTTTTGCCACACAGCTGGCTATTTAACTAGCGAATGTGCAAACCATTACAGGCCATTTTTACCGCTTTTAACAAAGCAAGTGCTTTTTTATTGGTCTCATCCCATTCATCTTCTGGAATAGAGTCAGCGACGACACCCGCACCTGCTTGGATATGGATTTTGCCGCGGCGCATAACAGCCGTTCGGATAGCAATAGCGGTATCCATGTTGCCATGCCAGCCCAGATACCCTACTGCACCACCAAAGACCGTTCGACGTACTGGCTCTAACTCATCAATGATTTGCATGGCGCGGATTTTGGGTGCCCCTGTTAAGGTGCCTGCTGGGAACGTCGCACAAAAGACATCCAGTGCGTCTTTGTCAGGCAATATCGTCCCCTCAACGTTAGAAGCAATATGCATCACTTGTGAGTAGCGTTCAACAAACATCTTTTCGGTCACCTTAACACTGCCGTATTCACAAACGCGGCCAATATCATTGCGACCCAAATCAATAAGCATCAAATGCTCAGCAATTTCTTTTTTATCATTGAGGAGTTCTTGCTCGAGCGCTTCATCTTCTGCTTGGTTTTTCCCACGTTTACGAGTGCCTGCTAATGGTCGCACCGTCACTTTGCCATTTTCGATACGTGATAATATCTCAGGCGAGGCTCCTATAATATCAAAACGCTTGTGATCGTCTAAGGTATAACCATGCACCAAGAACAGATAAGGTGATGGATTTAAGAACCGCAGGGCACGATAGACAGCCAGCGAGTCGCCTGTATAGTCAGCTGTCAAACGCTGAGCAGGAACCACCTGCATGACATCACCTGCTAAGATGTAGTCTTTAATCTTATCGACGTCACTACAGTATTTCTCTGCACCTGTTTGTGAGGTAAACGTTGGCGTCGGCATCACTGGCGCGCTTAAGTTTGGCATCTCTGCTAACTTCTCTTCAATTTTTTCTAATTCACGGATAGCGTTACTGTAGCCATCTTCACTATTGCAGTCGGCATAGACGATGATAGATAACGTGTTTTCTAAACTATCAAAAACTATCACACTCATCGACAGCATCAACCACATGTCTGGCATCGACATGGGGTTGGGTGCGTCAGACAAGCCCACGCTTGGCTCAATGACACGTACCATGTCATAACCAAAGTAACCTACCAAACCACCGCTAAAGCTCGGTAACATAGCGATATCGGCTGCTGTTGGCATATTATACTGAGCCATCAACTGACGAATATAATCAAATGGATCATCTACTGCATTTACATCAGTCTGATCGTTTCTTTTGACCGTCATATTACCATCTGTATATTGCAAAATCAGATCGCTACCCAAGCCAATCATCGAATATCGTGCCCAGCGCTCACCGCCTACGACTGACTCAAACAAATATGCCGAACCATTCAGATCGCGTACTTTAGAAAATACAGATACTGGCGTTTGCGAATCCATTAAGCGTTTTTTTACCAGTGGTGCATGACTAAAGCCACGGTCTTTAAAAGACTGATATTCTTCAAAGGTCATCATAGTAAGGCTCTCTTAGCAACATATTGGCAAAAGATAAAAAGAATAGAAACAATAAAAAGGTATAGTCGGTTCAATGTCATTTGGATACAAGGAAGCCGAGTGAAAGCGCTACAAGTAGCAGACTAAGCGAGCCTAATACCGCATCCAATTTATAGAAGTTGACTATAGATAAAATATAGCGTCAACACTCTACTGAATGCTGACGCTATAGAAACTCGCTTTTACAGCTTAACCGCGAAAGATATGAGCTATCTGGCTAGTGTTGTATAAGCGACTGTTGGTTATACGACGCCTTTATTAAACAACCATAGCGCTAACCCAATAATGAGAATGGCAACAAATACCCATATAAACCAACCACCGCTTGGTTTTTTCTCTATGTGTCCTGCATTGGCTGGGTTGTTGACTGCCTGATTTGCCGCATTATTGCCTTCGGTACCAAGATCACGAGACTGCCCTAGATTGGCTGTACCGGAAAACTGTGCAGTGGCTGCTTGCTTAGCACGTAAGACATCAGGATCAGCTTCTTCTTGCAGCTCAGTCGTCGTCGTTTTGTCATGCTCTGGTTCGACTACTGGCTCTTCGTGCACTGGATCTTCAGATACGGCCTCTTCTTGTACAGCCGACTGATCTATTAATGGCTCACTCTGATCAACTACTGGCGATTCAGGCTCTGTCGCTGCTACTTCTTGCTGCTCAGCTATCTCTTCTGATATCACGGGTTCTTCTGCGACTCCTGGCTCTTCTAGTACTGGTTCTTCTACTATAAGCTCTGGAGTATCCTCTACTGGTGCAGACTCTACACTTTCTGCAGCTGACAAGACTTCCTCGATACCTGTTTCTTTGACAATTGGCTCTTGTGAGGCTGGTTCGACTGTTTCAGTGGCATTATCTGTAGGCACACTAGTATCAGATGCTTCATTTGTTGATTCTACTGCTACTTCTGAAGCTATATCGACAGGTACTGTCTCAACACTTTCGTCTGTAGCAGGCAGTATACCTTCGATACCTGTTTCTTTCACCACAGGTTCATCAATGGTTGGGTGTTCGATGATGTACTCTTCGAACTCATCTTCTTTGCCAGTAGTCTCAGTAACAGCAGCTTCAGTATTACTGTCATCAACAGTATTTATACTATCCACTGCATTTGCATTCTCTGCCACTACTGGTACTAACGACTCTTCTTCTGCAGCCACAGGCGCATTTACCAAAAAGCTAAAGCTGGCAAAGCCAATTGTGTCATCTACTTGTAATAGGCTTGACTGGTTGCCTTCGATACGCTGATCATTGATAAACGTGCCGTTTGATGAGTCCAAATCTTTTACATACAACTGACCATCTAATACGCTGAGCACGGCATGATTACGCGATACTTGCTTGCTGCCGAGTACCACATCATTATCACTGCCACGTCCGATAGATAGGCTGTCATCGACCGTCAGGGTCAGTTCTCCAAGCGCTTCTGTCAACGCATTAAGCTGCCAAGTGCTCGCTGATGGTGTCGGGTTTCCGCTGTCTATATTGTTTGTCATGATGCCATTCCTTATTTTTCTATTAAATTTCAAATGATTTTAGCTAAATTATTACCAATGTTTAAAGCGATTTTAGTGTTAACCGTTATAAATAATACCGTGTCTATTTGCGCTATTTAATAATAAAACGAGGCTTGATAATACCGTCAAGCTTGCTATATGGAATGCTTAATACAGGCATACCATAAGCATATGGACCGATAGAATAATGCTGATAGCGAATGTCGATACCTTCATCCGTCAGCGTTATATTATCACTCAATGTAAACGGCCAGTTTTTTTCATAGCTACTGACATCGTCGTCCACCGTTTTAACCCACGTTTTATAAGCATCGTATGCAAGTGCTTCGAACTTTGATTTTTTACCTGATTGAAGCATATCATCAAGTTTAATTTGTTTTTTGGTGCTTAGATCAAATACCAAGTACTCACTATAAGGCATGCCATGAGCACCACCAGTAAAGACATAAGAGTCGATTTCGAACAATTCAAAGTCACTCACATGACCTAAATACTCAGGTGTGACCATTAAGCTATAAGCCCATGAACTACCCTCAGGAATATCTATAAATTGTGAGCTAGCAAAGTCATCAATCGCTGCGTTTACCGCTGCCTGATTCAGTTTCGTTTTGATAGGTGCTGACTCAGTCGGTTTACTATTGACGACTAACGCATTGATACGCTCATTCGTCATATCATTTATCCAACGATGATTGGTATTCAAATATTTAATATCAATCTCGGGGCAATTATCACGCTCTACACATTGTGCTTGTATGTTTTCTGACAACTCATAATTAAAGTAATCGGTACTGCTGATGAGATTACCTGCATTTGCAGGCATAGCGACGACCCCTAGCAGAAAACTACTAGCCAATAGACCCATCAGACGTGCGTGACTCGCTTTTATAGGTGAGCGCAGGAATACTGATGAGTTATTAATATTAAATGGATTCGTAGCGTTCATATAGCCTCTTTCATAAACATACAACATTGCTTAACATTCTACTGTAACAATAATAATGTATTGTAGGAACACTGTTTGTGTTTTGAGAAATTACCAGTTTTTAAGCGTTGAGTACGTAAATTATAGGTAATAAAAAAGACACGGCTAGCGTGTCTTTAGAGATAAATCATATCGTGGAATAATGGATTTTAATGCTCACGAGTATTACTAAAAGTGATTTCTGGATAACGATCTTGCATCAACTGCAGGTTAACCCGCGACGGTGCAAGATACGTCAGATAGCCACCACCATCGAGTGATAACTGGTCATGAGCTTTCTTCTTAAACTTAGCCAGTGCCACTTCGTCATCACAGTGAATCCAGCGTACCGTTGCAATGGATACAGGCTCAAAGATACATTGAACCTTGTACTCTTCTTTGAGACGATGCGCGACCACTTCGAACTGTAGTACACCAACCGCACCCAAGACTAAATCGTTATTAATTTGCGGCATAAAGACCTGTGTTGCGCCCTCTTCACTTAACTGCTGAAGACCTTTTTGTAGCGCTTTAGACTTTAGCGGGTCTTTGAGTATCACACGGCGGAACAGTTCAGGCGCAAAATGTGGAATACCGGTAAAGTTTAGCTCTTCGCCTTCTGTGAAGCTATCACCGATTGAGATAGTTCCATGGTTGTGCAAGCCAATAATATCCCCTGGATATGCTTCTTCTAACGCTTCACGGTCTCCTGCCAAAAAGGTCAACGCATCAGCAATACGTACGTCTTTGCCCAAACGCACATGCTTTAGCTTCATGCCTTTTTCGTACTTACCTGAGCAGACTCGTAAGAATGCAATACGGTCACGGTGACGCGGGTCCATATTGGCCTGAATCTTAAAGACAAAACCACTAAAGTCGGTCTCAGTCGCGGCGACTTCACGCTCATTGGTCGGATGCGCTTTAGGTGGCGGTGCATATTTAACCAGAGTATCGAGTACCATGTTGACACCAAAGTTACCCAGCGCTGTACCGAATAATACAGGTGTCATCTCGCCTGCCAAGAACGCTTCAACACTAAACTCTTCTAGCGCCATTTGTACCAGCTCAAGCGACTCCTCAAAGGCATCAAACATCAACGTTCCTAGACGCTCACGTATGTCAGGATAATCATAACCTTCTCGGGTCTCAGAGACCGTCATCTTGCCGCCATTACCTTTTTGATAAAAGTAGGTTTTGTTTTCGGTCAAGTGATACACACCCACGAAATCTTGTCCCATACCGATAGGCCAAGTCACTGGAATACATTTAATCTTTAGAACTGACTCGATTTCACTAAGCAGCTCAAGCGGCTCGCGAATTTGACGATCGAGCTTGTTAACGAATGAGATAATCGGCGTATCACGCATCCGGCACACGTCCATCAGCTTGATGGTTCGCTCTTCGACACCCTTTGCGCCATCAACCATCATCAATGCACTATCTACAGCGGTCAGAGTTCGATAGGTGTCTTCACTAAAGTCAGCGTGACCGGGTGTATCTAGTAGGTTGACCATATGATCTTGATACGGAAACTGCATGACTGAGGTGGTAATAGAAATACCACGCTCTTGTTCCATGCTCATCCAATCTGAGGTGGCATGACGATCAGTCTTACGGCCTTTTACTTCGCCTACTACCTGAATTGCCTGCCCCCACAGTAGCAGCTTTTCAGTCATGGTGGTTTTACCAGCATCGGGATGCGAGATAATGGCAAAGGTACGACGTTTGGCTACTTCTTTGTTTAGTTTCTTTGGATCTACGCTCATAATTTTTGGCTTCAACCTTAACTTCAAAAAGGCTGTCTTTTAGACAGTAATCTGAATAAATAGAATAAATAATGGGCATATTGTAGCGGATTTAGCGTCAGGGTGCAGAATTAGCGCACAAAAAATACCACCGAACCGTCAAATAGAGCATATGGGAAAACTTTTAACGTCAATAGTAACGTATGATGTGAACCACTCATTGACGCAACTGGTGTGCACAACCGAGCAGTCGATTGCTATCTAGCAAGTGATAATCGCTACCTCTTATTTTCCATTAAATACGCTTTAACGATAAAAATAATTATTGCGTGTCTTAAATTCAATCGATAGTCATCAAAATTACAAATTCACAGTATATACTTACGACTGACCTATATAGCTAGGCCAATGGTTTGTTATGCTGAATGACAAATTAAAACTTACCGTTTAATTATAAAAACTGATAACAAAAAAGGATGCATTATGAAGACTTTATATTCTACCAAAGCAACTGTTACTGGCGGCCGTGCAGGTTCAGCCAGTTTGAGCGATAGCGATCTCAGCATCAACATGGTGTCACCAGGCTCTGGAAAGGAAGGTAATAATCCAGAGCAGATGTTTGCGATAGGTTATAGCGCTTGCTTTGACGGTGCACTTGGCGCTGTTAAGCAAATGGAAAAAGCAAAGTTTGATTCAAAGACGTCGATCGAAGTCGATTTATTACAAGGCGAAGGACATGATTATAAGCTAGCAGCTAGAATCCATGTCATTGGTGAAAACACTGAGCTGTCTGCTGATGAGTTTCAGCAACTGGTTGAAAAAGCACATCAGGTATGCCCATACTCAAAAGCAACACGTGGCAACATCGATGTAGAATTGACTTCAGAAGTAAAATAATACAAGCTCGACGGTTAAGCAGCTTGATTATTAAAGCTGTTCGATTGTTAGATAAGCTACGAAATAAAGAACTTAGTTCACGCTGGGTTCTTTTTTTATGGCTGAACCAATTGTCATACCACGCGCATCATTCACATCAATAGGCAATTCAATAGGTGATATTGAACATCTCGTAACGGTTAAGCAGTTCGGCACACACGGATTTTATCGTTATAATAAGCACATATTTCTATCTAATAGCTGATAAGTGACCTTTATGACTGATCCTATGACCGACTCCATCACCGACAGTGACCACAACTCCCATCAAGCGATTGATCCTGCCGCATTGCCAAACTTTGAAACCATGCCCAATGTAGCGACGATGGACACCAGTCACGTCGATAAAAACCAACCACCTTTTATCTTAGTTGACGGCTCTTACTATCTGTTTCGCACTTATCATGCCTTACCAAAGACCATGCAAAACTCGCAAGGCCTGATTACTAATGCTATTCGTGGCACGCTCAATGCACTGCTCAAGCTGATGCGCCGTTATCACCCTACGCATATGGCTGTCTGTTTCGATACCAAATCACCGACTTTTCGTCACCATATGTCTGCTGATTATAAAGCAGCGCGACCACCCATCGACGTAGAGCTAGTAGAACAGATTCCTTATATTCATCGTTTGGTCACGGCCTTAGGTCTGCCCCTGTTGCGTATCGAAGGCGCAGAAGCCGATGATATCATTGGTACACTTGCCCACCGTGCTGTCGCTGAAGGTCATCATGTCGTCATCTCAACGGGTGACAAAGACATGATGCAGCTGGTCAATGACTGCGTTATCTTAGAAGACAGCTTCACCGGTAAAATTACTGACACCCAAGCCGTGATTGATAAATTTGGTATTAACCCAAACCAAATGATTGATTTTTTAACGTTAATGGGTGATGCGTCAGACGGTATCAAAGGCGTGCCTGGTATCGGTAAAAAAACGGCAAAAGACCTACTCGTTGAGTATGGCGATATCGGCAATATGTTAAAGCATATTGGTTTCATCAAAGGTCGCGGTGCAAAAGGTTTGATTGAACACGCTGATGATATTCCGTTTAATAGAAAGCTAGCCACCATCGTGACAGACTTGGGTATCGGTCAAGACTGGAATGATTTGAAAATCAATACCGATCCTTGTGCTCATATAGACGAATTACGCGAACTGTATAATGAGCTTGAGTTTAGAAACGAGCTAGCGTCTCTTGACCACCCAAACCACCCCGCCAATGGCAACGGCTCGCAAAGCGTCGCTGACAGTCAAGCGAATGCCGAATCACAAGCGCAAGTGGCCAAGTCACTACAATCAAGCAGTATTGAGAATATCCAAGATAGCAAAGTGCATGATAGAGCATGGCATACAGTGCTCGACGAACCAGCTTTTGAGAGTCTGATTAAGCTATTAGAGTCTGTACCGCATTTTGTCATCGATACCGAGACCACTAGCGTCTATTGGCGTCAAGCCGAAATCGTCGGTTTGTCCTTTGCTGTGCAAGCACATGAAGCGTATTACATTCCGCTGACTCATAGTCTAGAAGGTGACGAGCTAACGGCCAAACAGCTCGACCGTGATACTGTTTTGACACGCTTAAAGCCTATTTTGGAAAATCCAAATATCGGTAAAATCGGTCAACATCTAAAATACGATGCTCACATTCTCAGTCATTATAATATTGACCTGCTCGGTGCCATTCATGAACAACCCAACAACTGGGCCATGGATACCATGCTTGCCAGCTATGTGATTAACGCTGCCGCCACTCGTCACGGTATGGATGACTTGGCACGGCATTATCTACAAACCCAAACCATCAGCTATGAAGATGTCGCTGGTAAAGGCGCTAAGCAAGTCACTTTTGATCAAGTCGCCATTGATATCGCCAGTGACTATGCTTGTGAAGATGCCGACATTACCTATCAATTATTTGAGGTATTTAGCGTCGAGATGGCAAACGATGCCAATAATGCTAAATTATTACATGAGTTAGAGATTCCAACAGCAGAGATACTGTGCCAAATGGAAGCAAACGGTATCTTAATCAAGCGTCCATTCTTAAATGAGTTATCAAAACGCTTTGATGAAGAAATTATCGCGCTTGAAAAACAGGCCTATGAAATCGCTGGTGAAGAATTTAATCTTGGCTCACCGAAGCAATTGGGCGAGATGTTGTTTGAAAAGCTTGGCGTTGCTGGTGGTAAAAAAACCAAATCAGGCCAATACTCGACTGGCGAAGCGGTACTGTCAAAAATCGATCACCCATTGGTCGATATCACATTAGAGTATCGCAGCCTATCTAAGCTAAAAAGCACTTATACCGACGCGCTCGATAATGTGGCAGATAGCGAAACTGATCGTGTGCATACCAGCTATCACCAAGCATTGACCAGCACTGGTCGTTTGTCTTCGACCGATCCCAATTTGCAAAACATTCCTATTCGTACCGCAACTGGGCGCTTAATTCGTCAAGCCTTTATCGCTCCAGAAGGCCGCGTGATTCTCGCAGCGGATTATTCACAAATTGAATTACGTCTCATGGCGCATTTTTCAGGTGATAATAATTTAACGCATGCCTTTAACGAAGGGTTAGATATTCACGCTGCGACTGCCGCCGAAGTGCTTGGCAAAGATGTCTCAGAGGTCACCTCGACCGAGCGCCGTAACGCCAAAGCCATTAACTTTGGTCTACTATATGGCATGAGTGCATTTGGTCTGGCCAAGCAATTGCAAATGAGCCGCAATGAAGCGCAAGATTATATCGACATGTACTTTGATCGCTATCCAGGTGTCAAAAACTATATGATCAATACGCGTGCCAGCGCTCATGAGCAAGGCTATGTCGAGACGATATTAGGTCGTAAACTATATACGCCTGACATCACTCATAGCAATCGTATGGTCAAGCAAGGCGCGGAACGTGCTGCGATTAATGCGCCACTTCAAGGCTCAGCGGCAGATTTAATCAAACTTGCTATGATTGCTGTCGATAAGGTATTGCCAAAAGA
This sequence comes from Psychrobacter sp. NZS113, assembly GCF_015864825.1. Lineage (GTDB taxonomy): Bacteria > Pseudomonadota > Gammaproteobacteria > Pseudomonadales > Moraxellaceae > Psychrobacter. Next base: position 679,488 of record NZ_JADYWL010000001.1, on the reverse strand, counting down.
TCAAGCTAAAATGCTGCTACAAGTCCATGATGAATTGGTATTCGAAGTCGATACTGATAAGGTTGATGAGATTAGCCAGTTGATTACTGATGCGATGCAAGATGTATTGAAGACAACGGCTGTAGAAAAGGGCTGGAATGTAGACTTTGCAGTGCCGCTATTGGTTGAGACTGATAGTGGTCAGAACTGGGATGAAGCGCATTAATAGCTAAAGCATAAAATTTATTCTACGTACGGTTTAACAGAAAAAGGCTAGGCATTTTGCTTAGCCTTTTTCATATTAGAAGACCTATTGAGCAATACTGTTATACAAGCAATAGCGCCTTTGCTATACAAGCATACATAAAATTTACGCATCCTTCCTCAGAACTAAAACATTGCTAGCCACAACTTCCCTATAATTACTGACCTATGGCATAATACTTTTGTTTACCCTTTTTAGCTACCCAAAACAACTGAAGCCCTCCATGATTAAGCCCGCAAACCTTAATACCCTTACCTTCTATACACTTGCTAGTTTAAGCTTATGTACGCCAGCACTGGCTGATACCACTTCCACAACAGAATCTAAAGTAGTAGCGTCTGTTGTAACAGAAACGGACTCACCATCTAGTTACACCAGCCTTGATCATGATAACGACCTCGAACAACTTGGCTATCAGTCCACTAATACCTCTACTGAGCAACCCATTCAATTAGTACCAGAAGCACAAGGCTGGACAGATGAACGCCGTGAAGACGTTCAAGACCAATTACATGAATGGGCACATAAAATGGACGGTTGGTTTGGTGAACCTGATCCGAAAGAGCCCGCTAAAGCCAGTTTACGAGTGGTATTGGACACACGTTGGACCAACGATCCCAAAACAGGTAGCGATGTCACCATTGAACCTAGGATTCGTGGCCGCTTGCAATTACCTGTACTAGAAAGACGATTGAGCCTGATTATCGGCGATGAAGACTTGGATGACGATACTTTTTTAAAACAAGGCACCACTGGTGACACTTATCAAGCTATCAACAATGGAGACCGACTCATCGACTCTCGAAAAACTCGAGAAGACAACGCCTCTATTGCACTGCGTTGGTCACGTTTTAATGATGAAATTGAAGAACAGTTGGGCGTCAAAACAGATGTCGATGTCGGAGTTCGCTCAATCGACGATCCTTATGTCAAAGTAAGTATCGACAAAGACTGGTACGAAGGTAAAAAGCTGGATATCAGCACCGATAGCTTTTATCGCTACGGGCTCGATAGTGAACACTATGCCAATGCCGCACTAGACTTACAATACGGCAAAAGCGATAATCGATTTATCAACAACCGTACTACCGTTCGCTATCGTAATGAAGATAATGACGAGCGTAAAGATTGGGATAATGATCTCAGACAAGTCCATTATTTAGGCCACGAAAAACAATTGTCCTATGGTGTATCTGCCAGCGGTTATCTTGAGAGTGATAAGTCAGGGGTAAACAGTTATGGTCCTGCTATTAGCTACCGCCAGCCCATTTGGCGCGAGTGGCTTTATGTACAGACAGAGCTAAATTACTACAATGATAAAGACGAAGATAAAGACCATTACCCAGCTGCTTTATTGCGCATGGAAGCTTTGTTCTAACGATGGATATTTATATTGAGGTTAAAGAGTATTAGGCTGCCTGAATTAACAATAGATAATGACCGATTAGTTATGTTAATTAACAACATCAGGTTAGATTTAGCGTTATAGTAGCGGCCTATTAAGTGATATATAACCAAATAATTTTTATTCTGAAGTGAGCCCTTGGGCTCACTTTTTGTATTTTATGAATCAGGAGACCACCATTATTACTGAAAATAGTATTATCGAAATTGGTGAAGCCATTATCTTAACTTTATGTTTGCTACGCTGCTTACAATATTCAGTACAAAGCCGTGTGCTACAGGGCCGCTATTTTTGGCTTGCCTCCGTTTTAATTTTCTTCAGTGTCATTCGCAGAGAGTTGAGTTATTTGTCTGATGTATTAGTGCCAGAAGACTTTATACTGCTCGGGCATTCTTACGACTGGTGGGAAGACAGCGTATTGCTAGCCATTATTGTGGTGACGCTTATCTTGCTAGTCCGTGCGCGCCATTACTTTTGGAGCGTTCTGAAAAACGTCCCAAAATCTTTATATCTGGGTGTTGCTGTTTTAGCGGTGTTGCAGTACATGGGGGAAAACGCAATTATGTTCCCACATGAGTTTGGTGAGATAGTCGAAGAATTATCAGAAAACGTAATCTATATAATTGCGCTGATTTACTTATTACAATTCAAACTATCGACGTTTGACAACCTGCCAAGTAATCAGCAAAAATTCACCATGCTGAATCGACAATAACGGCAGATAATGACTATTAATTTGTGGTGCAATTAAATTCTAATAGAAGTTATTTTTAACATAGTCATCATTATATGGCTGCTGCTATATGTCCATCGCAAAGTATCAAATCAGTACTGCTGTAGTGTTTGAGCCATAGTTTGCTATACTGAAATGCAAACACCAAAAACAATGATAATTGTGGCCATCATGTTAGTGTTGTCGCTCAGTATTGACGTCTGGCATTAACCATTAATTTACAGCATCTGAATAACTATTGAGTGAATGACTATGAATATATTGATTACAGGCGCATCACGAGGCATTGGCCTGGCAACAGCAAAAAAGCTAGCAGCAAAAGGCCATAATGTCGGGCTATTTGCCACTAACACCTCTACGCTCGAGCAGGCGATTACTGACAAAACATTTAAAAAATCGCTCAAGAAAAAGCGTGTGATAACGGGTCAGCTTGATGTTACTCAGCCTGACTCATGGGACAATGCTATTACTCAGATGATTGATAATTTTGGCAGTATCGATGCGTTGATTAATAATGCTGGCGTACTGGTCACTGGCGCATTACCGACGACTAACCTAGATGACCAACTGGCTCTCATTGACGTCAACTGTAAAGGCGTGCTCATTGGCTGTCATAAGCTGGCACCTTATTTAGCCGATAATAAAAACGGCAAAATCATTAATGTATCTTCTGCGTCTGCTATCTATGGTCAGCCTGAAGTTGCTAATTACTCTGCCAGTAAGTTCTTTGTACGAGGTCTCACTGAAGGCTTGAACATCGAATATGAAAAGCTAGGCATCAAGGTTATCGACGTCATGCCGCTATGGGTCAAATCTGACATGACAGCGGACATCGAAGTGACCAGTATTGATCGCTTGGGCATCAACCTAGACGTCAATGATGTCGCAAAAACCCTATGCAAACTCACCACGAGTCCTAATCGCAAGCTTAGAAGCACGCACTACTCTGTCGGCCTGCCAGCCAAACTATTCCAGACACTAGCACAAGTGGCTCCTGACTCATTGATACGTTGGGTAAATACTAAAGTAGGTGCAAAGTAGCTCATCAAGCTAGCAACACTACGCTCATTAAAGTATAAAAAATGGCTACCGAATTTCGGTGGCCATTTTGCTTTTCTCTCGAATCATAATCGCCTGCTGAATAGTTTTGTTATCAAAGCTATTACCTTCTATCACCGTATCCTTCACTGCTCCGGCTGTACTCTCTTCGCGAACTTCTGAACCAACGCTAATAGGCATATTCACCGTAGCAGCAAACTTATTGTCATTAATTAGCGTATCGTCGTCTTCAACAACAATACCCTTCTCAACATTCTCAAAATGGTTATTTATGATTTTATTGTTTTTAGCACTGTCTAAATGGTAACTGGCAAATGGTGTCTGCTTAATCAAATAAGCACCACACTGAAAACCTTTGAGATTGCGTGACTGCCTTGATGCCACCCAAACTCCAACAGCCTCGTCTGTAAAAGTGTTACTACGGATTATATTATCGCGGCTAGACTCAGTCCGCTTAAAGTGATTACTACGTACTGGATCATTAGCATGCTCAAAGCAGTTGCGATACAGCAGTATACTGCCTGCGCCATTATGAACAAACTGATTGTGCTCAATACGGTTGTTTGCAGAAGAATCAAGTGCAATAGCCTCACGATTGGGCTTAAACGTGCGAAAACCATTACCAATAAAGACTGAGTTAATAATCACGTTATCACGGCTGCCAAACTCCAGATATAAGCCAACTGTGCCAGCATTCTGAACTCGAATGCGATCAAAAGTAACAGCATGAACGTGATCACCTACAAACATGCCACTGTTACGACTATTGATACTACTCACATTAGTGATATGAATATCACGTGGCGCTAGAATACGATTGGCAGATGGATCTGTAAAGTTGCGCGCATAACGTTGATTGGGGTTGCTATATTGGCGAATGTGCAGCGCATGTCCATAACCATCAATATGGCAGTTAGCGACGGAAATATCTTCGATAGCAGCATCTGTTTTAGGCTTGATTGTGATAGCGCTAGCATTCGATTCATCATCAACCATTGTGCTTAGTCTTGCGCCCTGACAGTCTAACGAACTATGCGAGCTATCGAGTACAAAACGCACAGACTTACTGTCCAAGTCGCAATTTTGACTCAGCACACTATGACCACTAACTTTTATAGTCTGACCCTCTGTGAGCGACTGGCATTCTATTGTGTTTGTGGGTGCAGGTAAGCTTGCATCAATAATAAGTCCAGGTTTAGACAAAGACACGCCTTCGACTTTCTCGATATCTGTATAAGGTAGACGTTTACAAGCGGCAACACTGGTAACTGCACTCATGATTGTTACTATAGTTAATACCTTACCACCTACTAATGTTCTGCTAAGTATCAATCGAATACTTTGCATATTATTAAACCTCTTACATTTTTTGAACATCCTGTGACACCTTAATACTATCAGTGATAAGCATAACGCGTCACACTAACCTTGATAAATAAGACAAATCATAATGATCAATAATAAAAAGGAAACCACTATGGATAACGTTAAAAGCCCATTACTAGAAGAAATGGATCACATAGAAGGTGATACGAACCTCAATGACAACAGTCAAGAAATTGATTTAGACAATCCGATGTTGCATACCATTGATAATGACGATGTCATTGATAATAGTGCAGGGTTTAACAACTCACAAGTAGGCAGCGATGCTACGCAAGGACTAACCCCGATGCATCGCCAAAATATTGATGAGTCACGAGTAGACGAAGTATTGGTCGAAGACAATTTGGATGACAGCGATTACCCTAGTATTGTCGATATCGCAGACAAAGATGCCGCAGAATATAGCAACCGTGACGATTGATGAAAATAGCTTAGCATTAGAAAAAACGAAGCAATAATTGGAATATAAAAAGCACGCTCAATACGATTGAGCGTGCTTTTTTTCGATCAGTAAATAGATTAGATTTTGCTAAAAACTATTTTTACTAAACATGACTTACGCCGCTGATAACGGCTGATCGGTCCACACATCACGGTAGCTGACATAACTGGCAATCATCAACCACGGTATTGCAACAACAATCCCGAATCCTAGCGTTAATCTTAAAAAGATAGGTAAGGCAATCAAGACAATGAGGGAATATAGTATGGCTGGTAACATATTTGCCAAACACCCCTTTAAGCTATGCTTCATGGCGCTTTTTGGGCCTAAGTCGTGCATAACAATGAGTGCGGGCGCAAAAAACATCGCCATAAACAACAGTACAAGCAATACCAATGATACTAGCGCACTAAACACTAGCGCTTGCACAGGAAAATTTTGATATTGAATGGTTTCAATGTCAATTAAAGACACCAAAGACACGCCACCAAAAAAAATAATGAGGGGTATTAAGACGATAACTACACCGACTACGAACAAAACATTCAAAATAATAAGCGGCAATAAATGAATTTTGAACTTTGACCAAAGCGCAGAGAAGTCTAAATCTTCGTTTTGGAACTGGGCGGCACAAATGAGCGTAATCACCGCACTCGCGATGACGCTTGTGATACCAAAAATATGCTCAATAACGGGAATATAAATACTTATAAAAGTGACAATAAGAAACACCATGCCTATCACTAGCCAAAACCCAAAATAATCTTTAAAAATGCGCAAAGGCATTATAAGCCAACGTGCGCCCCAAGATATTTTGCAAAACCGAGGGGCTTCCAATAACTGTGGAGATACTGTGTTGTATTCATCCATTGGCGGTAAGTTCGGAGGTTGGCCGTTAGGTTTTTGCAATGATATAGGGTTCAGTGAATCGTTAAAGCTAGACATGCTTATCCTCAAAAATAAAGTGGTACAAATATAAAATTAAGCAACTATGTAAAAATAGCAAAGAGCACAAAACAAAAAACTGTTTGGCACATTGTTACATAACAGTAACAAAAAATCTCAACTTTATTCTATTGATATGACACATACAAAAAAATACCGAACATCATGTCCGGTATTTTTTTATTATTTATAACAACTATTAGGTATAGAGGTGACACTCAGCGACTAAGCCCAACCATCCAACGTGCCCGCCCAACCTTTGACCAATGGTGCACTAAGCGCTTCAAGCAAATCAATATGCGCATCATCAAGATTCAATGCTGGAATATAGTGATATTCTTGCCCGCCCGCATGGAGAAAGTTTTCACGGTTCTCAATCGCCAGCTCTTCCAGTGTCTCTAAGCAATCTGCTGAAAATGCCGGACTAATCACTTGTACCGAGCGCACGCCTGACTTGCCCCAATCTTCTAATACCACATCAGTATATGGCTTGACCCACTCTTGCTTACCGAAGCGCGACTGGAAACTGATAATCCATTCATCTTCTGTTAGACCAAGCGCATGAGCGACTTGTGCTGCAGTACATTTACAACGCTTAGGATACGGATCCCCTTTATCAGCATAAGGCTGCGGAATACCATGAAAGCTAAACATCAGTTTTTCAGGCTTGCCATGTACGGCTTGAAAACGACGAATAGAATCTGCCAATGCTTGTATATAAAGTGGATGCGCGAAGTAATCTTTGACTATCGTATAGTTCGGCAAATTACGTTGCTTCAGTGTCCATTTCGTCAATGCATCATAGACTGCGCCGCCTGAAGAGGCTGAATACTGCGGAAATAATGGCAAAATAACAAAATGATCAACCCCTTCACCACGTAGCGCATCCATGACATCAGGCAAACCAGGATTGCCATAACTCATCGCAGGATGCACAGACACACGAAACGGCGCAGCAGTATTGGCTAGTCGTGGCTCTAAAATCTCAACTTGGCTTTTTAAAATCTTACGAATCGGCGAGTCGCCTTCCCAGATACTGGCGTATGCTTTTGCCACACGTTTAGGACGGCTGGGTAATACAAACAAGTTGAGAATAATCGCCCATAAAAATTTGGGAATCTCAATCACACGCGGGTCTGACAAAAACTGTTTTAGGTAACGACGTACAGCAGGTGCTGTTGGCTCATCTGGAGTACCTAGGTTCACTAATAGGACGGCAATACGTGGTGGCAGTTTAGGTTTCATAGCAGCACTATTTTATTGGGTTGATAGAGAAGGTATTAGCTTAAACAAAGCAATCATGTGGCAAAGTATTATGAAGTCATAATTAAATAAATGCTTTATTAGTGTAGCATTTTATCCATTAATAACGCAGGGTAAAAGCGTACTTATACAATTTGATACTCAGTTGCTATTTGTTTATTATCCTCCCATTATGCATCTATAGTTGATTCAGTTTAAATGAAAGATAAGGCAACCGAGTGCGAAAGACATCGATCGAAGGTTGTACTCATATGCGCATCGCCATACAATAGGCAGGCGCATTATAAACACAGTGTAGGTAAGACAATATCGGCACAATAGTCTGTCGATGTGTTGCCATTTTTATTTTATTGATGATTGTTGTCTTGCGAGGTAGCTTTGAACGCACGCCCTGATAATACCAGTGACCAGTTCCCCACAGATACATCCGATTCAATTGACTCAACCAGTGCGACTGGCACGGTGGGCTCAGTCGGGATCGTCACGCCCCAGATTTTTCATTTCGCTGAGCCATTGACCTTAGAGTGCAATCGCACCTTGCCCTCATTCGATTTAATCATCGAGACTTACGGCACGCTTAATAGCGATAAATCAAACGCCATACTTATCTGCCATGCCTTATCCGGTAGCCATCATGCGGCAGGACTGCATAGTGCCGATGATAAAAAGGCTGGCTGGTGGGACAATATGATTGGCCCTAATAAAGCCATCGATACCAATCGATTTTATGTGGTCTGCGTGAACAACATCGGTAGCTGTTTCGGCTCGACAGGTCCCACAACGCTCAATCCAGAAAATGTGATCTCAGACGACGAAAACACTAGCACTGAACCACCTGTTTATGGTCCTGACTTTCCACTCGTCACCATTAAAGACTGGGTGAAAACTCAAGCCATGCTCTCAGATCGTCTCGGTATTGAGGTGTGGCACGCCATTGTTGGCGGCTCGATGGGCGGCATGCAAGCACTGCAATGGTCAGTTGACTATCCAGAGCGGCTAAAACGCTGTGTCGTCATTGCTAGTACGCCTAAGTTATCGGCACAAAATATCGCCTTTAACGAAGTAGCACGTCAGTCTATATTGTCTGACCCTGACTTCAAAGATGGTCGCTATCTACAAGCAGGTACCTACCCTCGTCGCGGGCTGATACTGGCGCGCATGGTTGGTCATATTACCTATTTGACCGATGATGCGATGAAGGCAAAATTTGGTCGTGATTTAAAATCCGGCAAGTTTATGTATGGCTACGATGTCGAGTTCCAAGTCGAAAGCTATTTACGCTATCAAGGCGAACGCTTTAGCGAAAATTTTGATGCTAATACTTATCTGCTGATGACAAAAGCCTTAGATTATTTTGATCCGACACGCGACTATCCATCAGTTGCAGCAACAGATGCTATAGAATCCACAGAGCCAGCAGCACAACTTGAGGGCTCAATCGCGGCTTCCGTTAAATCTAGTAAGAACAGTACGCAAGTTGAGCTAGAAGATGCTGTCGCAACGCTAGATGAAATCGAAAACGATCGTCAGCAAGAGCTGTCTGCACTCAAAGCGGCCTTTGCTCATACTCAATGCCAATACCTAGTGGTCTCATTTACCACTGACTGGCGCTTTGCACCAGAGCGCTCACAAGAGATCGTCGATGCACTGATGGCGACTGGCAAACCCGTCAACTATATCAATGTTGATGCGCCGCATGGCCATGATTCTTTCTTATTTGATATTCCACGTTATATGGGGGCGGTCAGAGGATTTTTGACGGCACCATTTATTTCTGGCAAAAGTACCGCCACAGGAGCACGCTCATGAGAATGGATCATCAACTGGCTGAGCGTTGGATTGCCCCGCATTCGCATGTGTTAGATTTGGGCTGTGGCAATGGTGAACTACTCGCACATTTACAACAAAATCGCGGCGTGACTGGCTACGGACTTGAGATTGACGAAGAAAAAATCAACGATGGCATCGCAAAAGGCTTGTCTATTATCGAGCAAGACCTCAATGATGGTCTGGCACGCTTCGCTGATAATAGTTTCGACACCGTCGTCATGGCACGTGCGCTGCAAGCAGTGAAATCGCCTGATGTGCTATTGCTTGATATGCTACGTGTGGCCCGCGAAGCCGTCATCACCTTCCCTAACTTTGCCCATTGGCAAAACCGCCTGCACCTAGGTCTAAAAGGGATGATGCCTGTGTCAGAGGCTCTACCTTACGAGTGGTATAACACTCCAAACATTCATCTGTGTACGTTTAAAGATTTTGAGCAGCTCTGTGCTAAGCATGACATTCATATCGTCAATCGCTTTGCCGTCAGTGACTCTGAAAAAGGTCATACGCCACTGATGAAAGCATTGATTCGACAAGCTCCCAACCTATTAGCAGACGTCGCTATTTACAGAGTGACTAAACGTACATCAGATTAATATTAACGATGCAGATACTTGCCTCTTAGTCTCAAAATATTGATATCTGAGTAACTGTATGATTTTGTTACAAACAATATTGGGTAAATTACCGTTAACTTAGGTAATTAGTATTTGAGTTTCGTAAACTTGGGTGTTAAGCTAGCAAAATAATGTTGGCCACGCCCTAATTTCGACCGTTTATCGTGTCGATTAAGGTTAACCAACCCTCAAACATTAAATATATTGCTAATAATTAGGTCAGTTAGTCTCGCTAGATATCCCCTAATTGTTATCGCCGTCTAAATCTCTTTAGCGGTGCAACTCTTTTGCTTATTAACTGCCTAATTTTGGAGCTGCTATGAAATTATTAAAAGCTGCGTTGTTTACTGCATTGTTTTCTTGTGCAGGTCTTGCCAACGCTGAGTTAATATCAAACGTACCACTTGATACGTCACGTTTTGAGCTAATGCCAATCAGCGAGCTATCCAGTCGTGCTGCCCAAGGCAATGACCATGCTCAGTTCTATTTAGCCAAGCGCTTACAGAAAGGGGAAGGTGTTGCACAAAACACCCAACAAGCCGTTCAGTGGTATACCAAAGCAGCTCAACAAGGCGTTGCTCCTGCTCAGTTAAACCTTGCTATCATGTATTTGCGTGGCGAAGGTGTACAGCCTAACTTACAACAAGCTCGTGGTTGGTTAGAAAAAGCCGCTATGCGTGGTGATAACCGTGCCAGCTATACACTTGCTTTGTTAGATGAGAAGCAAAAGAATTTGGTCGATGCTTATAAATGGTATGACTTGGCTGCCCGTGACGGCATGCTAGATGAAAAAGTACGTAACAAAGCACGCGGTAAAATTGGTCAGTTGGCATTGAACTTATCAAGCTCAGACATTGCTAGTGCCCGTAGCAAAGCGGATACTTGGTTCCAGAGTAAGTAAATCTATAGCTATTTATTTTAGCAATAAAAAATCCAGCCTTTGAGCTGGATTTTTTGTGTCTATATAATGACAAATACTTACATTAACTGGCTTCGATAATGGCAATCTCATCATCAGTCAAATCATATAGTTTATAAACCATTTGATCTATCTCACGGTCGGTACGTTCAATTTCTGCTATGAATTGCTGTGCTTTGGTCTTCTCGGCTAAGAAATACTCTTCCCATTCGGCTTCGTCAGCCAAACCCATTTTGATTTTCTTTTTACCTAATTCTTTGATAAAGTTTTTATAGCTAAGCTCATGCCATTTTTCGAGTTTTATATTAAATTTGCGCTGTAAGGTACGGTTAAACTTATTTTTAAGCTCATGCAACTGTTGATTAAATAAAATAATAACATCCACTTTTTCAGAAAAATCCTCAGTACTACTAGACATCTTTATTGGCATTCCTAGTAAAGGCTCTTTATCTACTTGAAATATGTCACCTTGCATTTTTCCTTTATATTTAAGCCAAAATTTCATAGCATTGCTGTTGAGCAAAGCTGTTAAGAACTTCAAATTCAATCTATCTGTTTTTATCGAAAAATATGTCTGCGACACATAACAATCAAAATCTGTATATGTAAAAGTAGGCTCAACACATTTTCTCAACGAGAGTATTTTTTCTCCTGTAAAAAATTTCTCATCTCTAGCTCGATGTAGGCCGTATGATTTATTGTGTGAGGTAATTATTTTCTGAAATTTATCTAAATGATTTTTTATCAATGGAAAATCATCTAGACTAGTCTTGTCTTTATAAGAAGAGTTAGTGTAAATAACCCAAAAGTCATTATCAGAGGCTCCATAATATTTTTTAAGCTTTTCTGATGTATAAAACGGCTTAATTAGGCTTAAATCTTTGACGTTTAACTTCATATTCTCAAACTCTAAAGTACTAAGATTGAATATCCCCTGTCCCGTATGAAAACCTTCACCTAATATATTACGATTTTTATCATTTAAAAAGTCTTGTGGTGCCACTATGCCTTGAGCAACTTCGTCTTTATCTAGCTCGAAATCCTGTTGCAGGCTTATCTTTTTTAAAATTTGATTGTTTTGACTATTTATGAAGTGTAATAGCTTCCCTGTACTTTTTATCTTATTTATTTCCGACTTGAAGTAAGTGGCTGCACTATTATCTCTACCTAAAAACGATACCACTGAGTCATAGCTAGATTTCTTATTATTCAGTCTTGAGTAATTTAATTTATAAATATCATTGTCTTCAGTATTTGACATAACATATACCATCGTTTGGATACCAGCATCTTCAAATACCTTGTAATCTCCAAAATCTACGAACTCGTATATTTTAGCCTTTTTGAGTATTGCATCTCTGAAATTTGACCCGCCAGCATTTGTTATCCAGTTGTTAGGTGCAATGATACCTATAAGACCCGTTTCTTTTTTTACAATATCTAATGCTAAGTCACCAAAGAAATACCATAGATCCATCTTACCTTGATAAATATTATGATTTCTAAGACCGTCAAATGCACTTTTAGAAGTATATTCCTTTACATAAGGTGGATTACCGATCACCACATCAAAGCCACCTTTTGCAAAGACTTGTGGGAACGCCACTTTCCAATTAAAGGCTTTATCTCCTGCGACTGATGGATTATCAATCAATGAGTTACCGCATTGGATATTATCATTGAGGTTATTTAGCTTACGACGCGGCTGCGCAGTGCGTAACCACAAGGACAATTTGGCAATCTCAACGCTCTCTTCGTTGATATCGACACCGAACAAGTTGTTTTCTAGAATACTATTTTCGATATCTGCATACGGCAGACCGCTACCGAATAGTTTGGTTTCTAGCTCGACGATATACTCATGTTCAGCGATTAAGAAATTCAGCGCCTCATTTAAGAACGCCCCACTTCCTACCGCAGGATCACAAATCGTGATTTGTAATAACCAATCTCGATAGCTATTTAGTTTATCTAGAGATTCTTTATCTTTGGCAGTTTGTTTAGCCCCTCTTACTCTCTTTGTCCCACTTTTATTGACCAAGATTTCTTGCTGATAGTCATCTTCATTTATCTCGAATTCTGCTTTTTTATCCGTACAGAGCTTACCGACAGTGTTTTCGACGATGTATTTGGTAATATATTTTGGCGTATAAAACACACCATCTTTTTTACGCTTGGTTTGCGATTTATCAATCGCAGTACCCTCTAGTTGGGCTTTTACCTCATCGAGTTCTGTGAGCGAGTTCTCAAAGATATGCCCTAAAATATTGACATCAACCTCACTGTCAAAGTCGTATTCCGAGAGTATCTTGACATGGGTCTGTAGAATTTCATCACTGATAATGACACTATCTAGTAGATCGTCTGTACTGAACAGACCACCGTTATAGGCGAATATCTCGCTATGCTCATCCTTATGACCTTTGTCCAAATAACCAAAGTATGCTTTGACCCTATCGTACAAAGGCACAGTCATCTTTAGCGATTTCAACTACTCCCACTCGCTGATGATGCCTTTGGCAAAATTGGCTGGCAGTAAATGACTGTCCTCAGCAAAGAAAATAAACAGTAGTCTATCGAGTAGCTTTTGTGATTTTTGAAACAATACCAGATTATCCACACTCGGATTATTATTAGTCAAGTCGTTGAATAGCTCTCGTTTGAATACCGAGTAATCTTTATAGAGTTGCTTCGTTATCGCCTCTTCTTGTGATAGAGATGCTAACTTGAGCTTGGCAGGCAAATCGCCCATGATCCCATCACGATGCAGTAATAAATACAACAATGCGAAGTCGTCTTGAGTCAAAGTGAATAGATTGAACTCAATGAACTCGACCGCATTATCGATATACAAACGCAGCTTTTGAAAGTTAGATGTTATGACATAGCGACATTTGGGCTGATTATTTTTATATCCGAAGGCTTGCTGCTCAATTTTGCTAAGGTCGGTAGTATTCATACCTTTTAGCTCAATCACGCCAATAGCATGGCCGTCTTTGAGTATTGCGCCATCAGCTTTTTTACTACCCGTTTGGTTTTTGAATTCTGTCGTTATGTCATAGCTAGGATTGGGATTTAGTGTGTAACCAAAGACATCGACAAATAAGTCACGCAAAAAGCCCTCTTGATACTGCTCTTCTTTACTTAGACGGATGTTGTCTTGTTTAGATAGGTTTAAAAAACAATGGCTGTAAGTCTGCCATGCTGTCTCTAATTGAGTGTTATCAAGTTCACGGACATATTTTTCGATAATGATAGATTGGAACAGAGACATACGAGCGCCTTTACAATAAAATAATGAGCAAACATCTACTATAGCAAGCTCTACTCATTGGATAAACGTCTAAAAGTGGTAATCGCTCAGATAAGATTGCTTAATGATTCGTATACTGCTTTAGCGACGCTATTAGCTATTAGCTATTAGCTATTAGCTATTGAACTATTCAAAATCCTACTGAAATTTGCTACACTACGCGCGCATTAGCCAATTCCACAATCAGGCTAGTGTTATAACCCATTTTGAAATGACACAGTCTACTTCAAATGAATGTGATATAAGAAAGCCGAGCGCAGATTGTACCCAGAGTACATCAAGCGAGGATGACACAATAGCGTGTTTGTTTGAACCAGACTGTTAACCCAATGCACTAGGTTTACGACCTAGCCAGCAGGAGAAAAACATGAGTAATACCCAAGACAGTACTGCAACTGATAACAAAGCAGCACCCGCCTACGACAGTGTCACTAACAATATCGTAGTTGCAGCACTCTACAAGTTCACACGCTTTGCTGACTTTGAGCAATACCGTGAGCCGATTTTAAATACCATGCTCGATAACGACGTCAAAGGCACTTTGTTAATTGCCGCTGAAGGTATTAACGGTACGATTTCTGGCACGCGCCAAAGTATTGATAACGTCCTCGAGTATCTGCGTAGTATCGAAGCGATTGGTAGTTTTACTTTTAAAGAATCTTATACTGATGCTCAGCCTTTTTATCGCACCAAAGTGAAGCTCAAAAAAGAAATCGTTACCATGGGTGTTGAAAATATCGATCCTTTGCAATCGGTCGGCCGTTATGTAAAACCAAGCGATTGGAATGCGCTAATCTCTGATCCTGATGTCATTCTGATCGATACTCGTAACGATTATGAAGTGCAAATCGGTACCTTTAAAAATGCTGTCAACCCAAATACGGAGACCTTCCGTGAGTTCCCAGAATACGTGGCAAAAGAGATGGATCCAGCTAAACATAAAAAAGTCGCTATGTTTTGCACAGGTGGTATCCGCTGTGAAAAATCCACTGCCTATATGCGTGAACAAGGGTTTGAAGAGGTTTATCACTTAGAAGGCGGCATCCTAAAATATCTAGAAGAAGTACCTGCTAGCGACTCTATGTGGGAAGGTGACTGCTTTGTCTTTGACAACCGTGTATCGGTCAATCACAACTTAGAAAAAGGCAGCTACGAGCAATGTTTCGCATGCCGCATGCCCATTACTGTTGATGACATGCAAAGCAGCGCCTATATTAAAGGCGAGTCATGCCCGCATTGTATCGATAAAGCAACTGAAGAGCAAAAAGCCCGCTTTCGCGAACGTGAACACCAAATGCAATTGGCCAAAAAACGTGGTGAAGCACACATCGGTAGCGACGTGATAGATGTGATAGAGAAACGCAAAGCCGCTAAGGTTGAAGCACAACGTTTAGCCGATGCAGCAAACCAAGCCAAAAAGAAATAAACAGTCTTACTTCAGGCTAAACAAAAAAGAGAGGCTCTATTTATTAGAGCCTCTCTTTTTTATAACAAATTGTCAGTGTTTATCGAAACAATCAACGCTGATATAGTTGATCCCATTTGAAAGTGTTACAAGGCAACCGAGTGCAGATGTATATGTAATACTTCAAGCGAGGTTAACGCTGTAACTCTTTTATAGTGGATTAACTATACTAGAATAAGATACGTACGCGGATAGTCTCTTCCACGTCTTTTAGCTGATCTAGAGCGGCACTTGAATCGTTATAATCCACATCCATCACCAGATAACCAACATCACCTTCGGTCATTAAGCTTTGCGCTAGAATGTTGATGTTTGCTTCAGCGAACAGACGGTTGATTTGTGACAATACGCCCGGTACGTTTTTGTGAATGTGCAGCAGACGATGCGAGTTTTCTTTGAACGGAACAGATACTTCTGGGAAGTTAACAGCCGTCGCCGTATCACCTTGATCAGAATATCGAACAAACTTATCTGCCACTTCTAGCCCGATGTTAGCCTGTGCTTCTTGCGTTGAGCCACCGATGTGCGGCGTCAAGATAACATTGTCAAACTTACGCAGTGGTGATTCGAACTCTTCGTCAGCAGATTTTGGCTCTTTCGGGAACACATCAATCGCTGCGCCCAATACTTTACCAGACTCAAGCACAGCAGCAAGGTCATCAATCTCTACACAAGTACCACGTGCGGCATTGATGAAATAACTGCCTTCTTTCATTTGCGCGAACTGCTCAGCTTTCATCATATAGCGCGTGCTTGGTACATCAGGCACATGCAATGTAACGATGTCGGCAGTTGATAATAATTCTTCTAAGTTACTTACTTGCACAGCATTACCTAGTGGCAATTTGGTCACGGCATCATGATAAATGACTTTCATGCCGAAGCTTTCTGCCAATACAGACAGCTGTGAGCCGATAGAGCCGTAGCCAACGATACCGATGGTCTTACCACGTACTTCATGTGAGTTAGTCGCAGACTTGCCCCAGCCGCCGCGATGTACGGTGGCGTTCTTTTCAGGGATACCACGATACAGCATAATAGCTTCAGCCAATACCAGTTCAGCCACTGAGCGGGTGTTTGAGTATGGCGCGTTAAAGACAGGGATACCTAGATCGCGAGCTGCTTCCAAATCTACTTGGTTGGTACCGATACAGAAGCACCCAATGCCGATCAGCTTGTGTGCATGCTCAAGTACTTCACGTGTTAGCTGAGTGCGCGAACGGATACCAATGAAGTGGGCATCTTTAATTTTTTCAATGAGCTCATCTTGATCTAAAGCCTGGCTGATATTTTCGATATTATGATAGCCAGCGCCTTCCAATACTTTTAGAGCATTGGCATGTAGACCTTCAAGCAATAAAAACCGGATTTTGTCTTTTTGTAGTGATAACGCCATGTGGGAACTGTCCTATAATTGTCTTATAAAATTATCTGCGCGATAATCTATGATGGATGAAACGAAAACAGTCTAGATATCTTACACAAAATTCGACGCCGATGTTAGCAGATTAGATGAATTATTGATTATCTATCCTGAATTTTTTTTATGCTATAGTGAATTATATCCTTCAGTGTTTATTAGTGTGTATTGAACATGAGCGAATAGTTTCTTTACTATACTATTTACGCTTGTGCATGCACATGCCATCATATCACTCTATAATTATCACAATCACAATCACCAACACCTACTGAGTTGAACACACTTACCTAAAAGTGCGGATGTCACTACAATGCGTAAGTCACTACAATTATGATAAGTATATTTCTATCAATTTAGCGATATAATAATCCCCTTTATACATAGCGTTTGTTTATACCGAGATTTGACCATGACTTCTTTATCTAGCCAAAGCACACCTGAAACCCATACCGCAGCTGTCCAAACTATTTTAAGTACTCTGATTGAGACTCATCAGTTTGATGCCAGCCAAATCAAAACTGACGCTGAGAGTTTAGAGCATTGGGGCAAAGACTGGACCAAGCATTTTGCGCCTGCCGCTGCCGCCATCGTCTTTCCGAAAACTACCGAGCAAGTGCAATCTATCGTCCTACTTGCCAATGAGCACAACGTCGTCCTGACACCAAGTGGTGGTCGTACTGGTCTATCAGCTGGCGCAGTCGCCGCTAATGGTGAGATTGTCGTCAGTATGGATAAGATGAACCGTATCGGACAGTTCTATCCGGCCGATCGAATAGTTGAAGTCGAAGCCGGCGTCATCACGCAGCAGTTGCAGCAGTTTGCTGAATCTAAAGACTTGTACTACCCTGTCGACTTTGCCTCAGCAGGTTCAAGTCAAATCGGTGGCAATATCGGTACTAACGCAGGCGGTATCAAAGTCATTCGCTATGGCATGACCCGTCAATGGATTATGGGACTGACTGTTGTCACTGGTAAAGGTGATATCTTACATCTCAACCGTGGTATGGTTAAGAACGCGACTGGTTATGATCTGCGTCAATTGTTTGTTGGTAGCGAAGGCACGCTAGGTCTAGTTACCCATGCCCAGATCAAGCTAGAGCGTCAGCCGCAAGACTTAAGTGTCATGGTACTCGGCATGGACAGCTTTAACGATGTCATGAATGTGCTATCCGCCTTTCAAGCCAAGATTGACTTGACCGCCTTTGAATTCTTTGACGATGTCGCGATTGATAAACTGATGGCACATGGTCAAGTACAAGAGCCGTTTGAGTCACGTACCAAGTTTTATACGTTGCTAGAGTTCGAAGCGCCTTATGAGCCAATCATGGATAAGGCCATGGCCATATTTGAGCATTGTATGGAGCAAGGTTGGGTCGTCGATGGCGTCATGAGTCAGAGCTTAGCCCAAGCTGAAGAGCTGTGGAAGCTTCGCGAATACATCTCTGAGACCATTTCAGTATTCACCCCTTATAAGAATGACGTCTCTGTCCTTATCAGCTATGTACCTGAGTTCATTGTTGAAATTGATGACATTGTCAGCAGTAACTATCCTGACTTTGAGGTGTGCTGGTTCGGTCATATCGGGGATGGCAACTTGCATTTGAATATCTTAAAGCCTGAGAATATAAGTAAGGATGATTTCTTTGCAGAATGTCAGGTGGTCAATAAGCATGTGTTTGAGACAGTACAAAAATATGGCGGTTCGGTGTCTGCTGAACACGGCGTGGGCATGACAAAGAAACCTTATCTGAGTTATAGCCGTAGCGAGACAGAGATTGATTATTTACGAGAGGTTAAAAAAGTCTTTGATCCAAACAATATCATGAACCGCGGTAAGATTTTTGATATGTAATACGTAATAAGTTTATTACTCACGAGAGTGAGGGTATCTTAAACGTTTAACTTACCCTCAATAAAAAAGACGCTGAACCATAAAGGTTAGCGTCTTTTTTAGTTTATAAAAGCGATAATTTATAAATAAAGTAGTATCAGCGCTACTACAAGCAATACGCTTAAAAATCCTTGAATGATCAAAAATGCTTGATGCGGCGCTGCGATATGACGAAACATATTACCCAGGGCATTATACGTAATACCTGCGGCTTTCACATGCGGCGGGCTATCAAAGGTTTTTATAATATGCAGAAATTGCTCAGTACGGACAGGGGACCAGCCATGCGGTGCGAATGGCAGATACGGTGACAGTTGCGTGGCTTGATTTTTGGTCGCTGGTGACCATAACCAACGTTCCAAAAACAGCAAACGCATACGCCAGTCAGCAAAACTACGATGTTCTATGGTCTGTAAGAGCAGCACCTCAACATCTTTATGGCGGCTATCTGCAAAAATGCGTTGCTTTAGTGCATATACGTGAGCCTTCTCACCTTCGATGCATTGCAAAAAGTGGCCACTACCATAACATAGCGTACCTGTGATGCCATGCTGCTGATTATAGTCACGTGCATGATTTTCTACTTCGTCAAATATAGAGGCGCTTAAGCGTGAGGCAATCGTCAGGCTACTGACATAAACCAATTGGACCAGAGTTGAGTCTTCTATCTCGTCCCACGTACTGACTATATCGGTGTGACTTAAGGGCATAATAAAACAATCCTAAAAAGCCGTTTGAATACGGCTAAACAAAACAAGCAAAGGAAAACGATGCCCGAATAAAAAAGATACTGACTCACAAAAACGTAGCAAATAGTTACCACGTTAGACTGTCATTGCTTGTGTAGCTTGCTATGATAACGAGCGACATAAAGCGACTAAGCTACCAAGTAAGAAATGCTATATAAAAGCGATATCGAATTAATATGAGGTTTTCTTCATACGTATTACCTGAAAATAGTAATAAACGATAGTGAAGATAGTCACATACAAATCTTACGACTTCCTATATTCATTTTTAAGCGATATCAACTTTAAAAACCACTTTAGCGACGCTGAATTTAGCAGGCAAAATAAGATAAAATACACGCATAACTTATTGTAAATACAATGATAAATTATTGTAACGATAATGTTTTGTGATTGGAATGTTTTTATCACTTTTTTATATAAAAACTTGCCAACGTGACTGTCAAACTCGATTAAGATAATCCATATACAAGGAAGGCGAGTTAAAATACTACAAAGAGTAAACTCGGCCAGACTGACCACGTATTGGATTTATAAGCAATATACGCTGCCCTACTAGCCATGACTAATATCAACAAATATTTAAAACAGGAACATTATGAGTAAGATAGAAAAACTAGATGACCTTCACCTAACGATTGCTGAGATCAAGAAAAAAGATTACCCTCAATTAAAAGAATTGATGGACCGTGTTTATGTCAACTTAGGCGGCGCATGGTCAAAAACCACTATCCATACTTTGATTGATGCCTTTCCTGAAGGGCAGATTGCAATGTTTGATCATGATCAGCTGATCGGTATCGTTCTCTCTATGCGCGTGGACTATGCCAAGTTCTCTAACCCACATACTTATGACGATTTGATTGGTCAAAAAGAGATTATTAGAGACAACCCGGAAGGTGACGCTATCTATGGTCTAGATGCCTTGATTGATCCGGAATATCGTGGCTATCGCTTAGGACGTAGATTATATGATGCGCGCAAAGAGCTGTGTCGTCAGCTGAACTTCCGCGCGATTTTGGCCGGTGGTCGTATCCCTAACTACCATAATCATCAAGACCTCACCCCTGGCGACTATATCGATGCCGTCGCAGCTCGTGAAATCCATGACTCTGCGCTATCGTTTCAACTATCAAATGGCTTTATCGTCAAGCGTATCCTAACTGCTTATCTGCCAGATGATGCTCAGTCTAAAGGTTTTGCTACCCTGCTTGAGTGGGCCAATATTTATTATGAGCCAAAAGACTACAAGCCCAATACGCGTAAGTCTGAAGTACGTATCGGTGGTATCCAGTGGCAGATGCGTGAAGTAGAGTCGCCTGAAGAGCTACTACAACAAGTCGAATTTTTTGTCGATATCATGGCTGATTACAACTCAGATTTTGCCTGCTTGCCAGAGTTTTTCAACGCACCTTTGATGGGTCTATGCGAGTCAACAGATCAAAACATTGCCATTCGATTTTTGGCAGAATATACCGAGTGGTTCAAAAATGAGATATCGCATCTAGCGGTCAGCTACAACGTAAACGTCATCTGTGGCTCTATGCCGTTACTAGATGAAGATGACACCCTATATAACGTCAGCTACCTGTGCCGCCGTGATGGTACGGTTGAAGAGCAGCGCAAAATTCATATCACCCCACATGAGCGCAGCGCTTGGGTCATCGAGGGCGGTGATGAGGTTAAGGTGTTCGATACAGACGCTGGTCGCATTGGTATCTTGGTTTGTTATGATGTTGAGTTCCCCGAACTTGCTCGTCTCTTGGCGCTAGATGACATGGATATCTTGTTCGTACCTTTTTGGACAGACACGAAGAACGGTTACTTACGTGTGCGTCATTGTGCCCAAGCACGCGCGATTGAAAACGAATGCTATGTGATGATTTGTGGTTCAGTTGGTAACTTACCGCAGGTAGAAAGTCTAGATATTCAGTATGCTCAGTCATCTATTTTTTCACCATCAGATTTTGCATTCCCGCATGATGCAATTATGGCGGAAACCACGGCCAATACCGAAATGGTGTTTTTCTCTGATGTGAACTTAGACAAACTTACCCATGTGCGTAACGAAGGCTCAGTTCATAACCTGATTGACCGCCGTGATGACTTATTCAGTCTAAAATGGAAGAAGAAAGCCAAAATTCCAGCCAGCAAACTGACTGATGAAGAACGCCGCGAAAACTCAGGCAGCGTACTTATAGGCAATCCATTACAGGACCGCGCGCAAAAGCCTTAATCAGGCGGGTAAGAGAAATCACCTGTTAACAACTATGTAATCAAATTTGTGAATAATACGGCTGACCTCTCAGCCGTTTATTTTTATCTACCAAAAATACATAGGACAAAAAAGCAGCCACTATGACGACTGATACCTTAAAGAAAGATATTGCTAAAAAAACACCAAAGCAAAAAATACTGTCCATCGTTAAAACAGTGCTGTTATACGGTCTAATGTTTGTCGTGATTTATACCGCGGTCAACTGGTGGCGACAACCTGTCATGCCAGCCAATCCTCAGTTGCAATTGATGGACTATCAAGGGCAAACAGTTGATTTAGCCGCGCTGAGTCACGAGCAACCGACACTGGTATATTTTTGGGGTACGTGGTGTTCAGTCTGTAGCTTTACCTCTCCAACGATAAACAAGCTGGCCGCCGCAAATAACTATCCTGTTGTTACTATCGCTGTTCAATCAGGTTCCAACCAAGAGCTGCAGAGCTACCTGACCGAAAAAGACTTTAAGTTTACGACGGTAAATGACCAAGAGGGTTATATCTTTGATGATTGGCAAGGACAAGTCACACCATCCTATGTCATTCTGAAAGATGGTAAGATGACGCAAGGGTTGACAGGGATTCAGCCACTTTGGTCATTGAAGTTACGACTGTGGTTATCGTCTATTTTTTAATGCTTAATTAGTACGTAAACAGTTCATGTAATCGTAACAAATAGATAATTAATATTCTAATGCGTATTATTTAATGACTGATATACATGATTGATTTTGGGTAAAGTTAGAGTGAAATGGACCAGCTCTTTTTACCCTACCCTTTTTGTCATATAATAGCTGCCGATCTAAATATTTTTTCTCATTATTTTTACCAGCACATTTTATGTTGCAATCGTCTCATTACCATTTATTATTGACGTCACTATTTATCGAAATGGTTATTTGTTGACATGACGGTTGATAAACCAACTATCATGAGCAATATACCTATTATTATATTAGCAATTAAGCAGTAATAACTCAGCATAAATCCCAGTATTATATTGAACATTGAGCCTTGTATCCGGTTTTGAACCGACACACAAACCTACCCTTTAAAAAGATACCTTCTATGACTGATAAAAGTACCGACACACCAAGCCAAGACTACAAAGACACGTTAAACCTTGCAGACACACCTTTTGCGATGCGTGCAAATCTCGCCAAACGTGAGCCAGATTGGCTGGCAGCTTGGGAAGCAGATGATGTGTATGGCAAAATTCGCCAAGCGCGTATCGGTGCTCCTAAGTATATTTTGCACGATGGCCCTCCATACGCTAACGGTCAGATTCACTTAGGTCATGCGGTTAACAAAGTACTAAAAGATATTATCGTAAAGTCAAAAACCTTGTCAGGCTTTGATGCACCTTACGTACCCGGTTGGGACTGTCACGGTCTGCCAATCGAACAAAAAGTCGAAGCCAAGGTCGGTAAAGTCGGCAAAAAAGTCTCAGCAACAGAGTTTCGTGGTCTGTGCCGTGAGTATGCGAGTACGCAAATTGAATTGCAAAAAACTGACTTCAAACGTTTGGGTATCTTTGGCGATTGGGACAACCCTTATCTGACCATGAACTTCCATCAAGAAGCCAATATCGTGCGCGCATTGGCCAAAATCTATGACAATGGTCACGTCACTCGCGGTATGAAACCCGTCAACTGGTGCTTGGACTGTAGCTCTGCACTGGCAGAAGCCGAAGTCGAATACCAAGATAAAGTATCAGACGCCATTTACGTAAGCTTTGATGTGCTCGATACTGACAAAGTGGCTGCATTGGCTAACTTAGGCAATATCGCCGCCATCATTTGGACAACGACCCCTTGGACGTTGCCTGCTAACCAAGCCATTGCTGTCAGCCCTGACAGCGACTATAGTGTCGTCGCGACTGAAAAAGGCAACTTTTTATTGGCGGCCGACCTTGTCGAAACGGCAGTCGTAGAACTTAAGTTAGAAAATAAAGGCATCCTAGCGACGGTATCAGGAAGCGAGCTTGAAGGTCTGCGTGCCCAGCATCCATTGATTGAAGATCGCCAAGTACCGCTTATCTTAGGTGATCACGTGACCACTGATAGTGGTACTGGCTTAGTCCATACGGCTCCCGGTCATGGTCTAGACGATTATATCGTGGGTCTTAAATATAATTTACCAGTTGAAAACCCAGTTAGTGGTACTGGTGTTTATTTAGAAAGCGCAGCCGTATTCGCTGGCGAGCACATCTATAAGGCAAATCCACAAATCATCGCCGCTTTACAAGACAATGGTCACTTAATCAGCCATACCAAAATTGAACACAGCTATCCACATTGCTGGCGTCATAAGTCACCAATTATCTTCCGTGCAACGCCGCAATGGTTTATCAGCATGGAAGCCAAAGGCCTACGTGATCGTGCGCTTGCTGACATTCCTTCAGTCAACTGGACGCCAGCATGGGGTCAGAACCGCATCGAATCTATGATGAATGGTCGTCCAGATTGGTGTATCTCACGTCAGCGTACATGGGGTGTGCCAATTACTTTCTTTACTCACAAAGAAACAGGCGAATTGCATCCAAACACGCTTGAGCTGATGGAAGTCGCGGCACAAAAAATCAATGAAGGTGGTGTTGAAGCTTGGTTTGATGCCAGCTGTGAAGATTTCTTAGGCGCAGAAGCGGCTGACTATGACAAAGCGACTGATACCTTAGACGTATGGTTTGACTCAGGCACGACGCATTTTGCGGTACTTGATCAGCGTGATGAGTTGACCAATCCAGCTGATATGTATCTAGAAGGCTCTGATCAACATCGTGGTTGGTTCCAGACCTCACTGCTAACGTCAGAAGCCATGTACGAGCGCCCACCGTTTAAGCAAGTATTGACCCATGGTTTTGTGGTCGATGAAAACGGTCGCAAGATGAGTAAGTCACTTGGCAACATCATCACCCCGCAAGAAGAAATCAATAAAACAGGCGCTGATATGCTGCGTTTGTGGATTGCTTCTAGCGACTATCGTTATGAGATGAGCGCAGGTAAAACGGTATTCAAAGGCGCGATCGATATGTATCGCCGTATCCGTAATACCCTACGTTTCTTGCTAGCCAACACCGACGACTTTGACCCAGCGACCAACAGTGTTGATATCAATGAACTGGTTAGCCTTGATAAATTCATCATTGAGCGCGCACAGACAGTACAGGCACAAATCATCAGCGCTTATGATGCAATGGACTTTCACCAAGTCACTCAGCATATCACTGCGTTTTGCTCGCAAGATTTGGGTAGTTTCTACTTAGACATCATTAAAGATCGTCAATATACGACACAAACTGATGGTCAGCCGCGTCGCTCTGCGCAAACAGCTATCTATCATATCGTTCAGGCACTTATTCGCTGGATTACACCGATCTTGTCATTTACTGCGCAAGAAGCCTGGGAAGTGTTGCACGGTGCTGATAGCTATGTCTTTACCGAAGGCTGGTATGAGTTCCCCGCTCTTGAGCTAAGTGCTATTAGCAATGATGACTGGCAACGTATCATGCGCGCCAAAGACATGGTGAATAAAAATATCGAAACCGCACGTGGTGAGAAAATCATCAATGCCAACCTATCTGCTGATGTGAACTTATATGCTGATGGTGCGATGCATGAGAGCTTAGCCAAACTTGGCGAAGAGCTGCGTTTTGTACTCATTACCAGTAGTGCCACCTTAAAACCAATGAGCGAAGCACCTGCTGAAAAAGTAAATCTAGAGGGTCAAACTGAAGGTAATGCAGAAGAATCTACAGATTTAGTGGTAGATATCAGTGCCGCTACTGGCACCAAATGCGTACGCTGTTGGCATATCCGTGATGACATCGGCACAGATAGCGCGCACCCTGATTTATGCGCACGCTGCGTAACCAACGTCAGCGGTAATGGCGAGGTGCGTCATTATGCCTAACTCAACAGAACCAGCGGAAAATAAGCAGGCTAATATTCAGAGCGATGGTTCACCTGAGCCAGCTCATGCGACGACGGGTAGCTCGTCAACGCCTAAAGGTCGTCTGACCAAGACACCAAAAATTCTCGCTAATGGCAGCCGCGCCTTTACGTGGTACTTACTATCGTTGGTCGTAGTTATCATCGATCAGTGGACGAAATGGTTGGCTGAAACCAAGCTGACTTTTCATGAGCCAGTACCGGTGATTGAGCCGTTCCTTAATTGGACATTGGCATATAACTATGGCGCTGCTTTTAGCTTTTTAGCAGATGCTGGCGGTTGGCAGAAGTGGTTTTTTTCAGGATTGGCATTATTGATGTCACTGTTCTTAATTGGCTATTTGATTAAAGCGCCACGCACAGCCAAGTTGCTATCTACAGGCTTAGCATTGGTACTAGGCGGCGCAGTTGGTAATCTAATCGATCGTCTGCTACATGGTCACGTCATCGATTTCATCCATGTACATAATGCCGATGTCTGGCATTACCCTATCTTTAATATCGCGGATATGGGTATCAGTATTGGCGTGGTAATGATTGTCATTGATATGCTGTTCTTGGAAAAGAAGCGTGAAATGCCGCGAGCATAATTGAAGACAGTTAAATAAACCAGTTTGACTTATAAATAAAAAAGGTGGATTACGAATGCGTAACCCACCTTTTTTATTATCTTTATACTTGCTGCCTAATACTTATGAGTTATAGCAATCCTTTTAAAGTCTCTAACCCACCACCACCTGCCAATATAAACAACAACCCTGCCATATTAATGACGACAGTCAAATAATACACGGCACGGAATTCAGCCTTTTGCGACTTATGGCGCAAATAAGTCTGTGCAACCATGGCTCCCACCCAGCCGCCAAGCGCACTGAGTAGATGTAGCGTCGACTCGGGTGTACGCCAGTTACCACTTTGAGCGGCGGCTTTATCTTTGGCATACATCGCATAAGTGATAATGCCCAATGCGGCATACCAACCAACCACTAGCCAATTCAGTTTATCCATGACCACTAATAAGATTAAGACACCATAAAACCCAGCACCTAAAAACAATCGTTTCTTTTGCCCTGCTTCAAAATCAGCTTGTGCACTACGCTTATGATTACGCTGACGAATTTGCTTGTTTTTTTGTGCCATTTTCTGCTGTACAAATTTGAGCTCTTGCACATCTTTTGCCTGCATGCGTCCTTGATTGTCTTGCCCAAGCGTAAAAACCACTTGCTCACCGACATCCGGACGACGATGCGCTTTAAACTCATTGATATGAAAGAATACAGAGTCACTATTCTCCGTTTGGATAAAACCAAAACCTTTATCGTCTTGCCACTTTTTAATGTGGCCTTGCTGTTTACTAGCCATCAATATGCCCGCTCTCTCTTAAATTCGCTAAATACGTAGTCAATCTCATATAAATCAAATACGCTTTCATACTTGCTCATCCGACGAGTTGTAGTAGTTTCACTCGACTTCCTCGTATCTAAGCTGTCTTAAACCAACTATAGTACACTATTTGCGTTACACTTTTTACGCTTACATAATCTGTCAGATGACTTATCATTTCTCATATTATTTTTTGATTTAATATCCCAATTTCGCAACAAATGGCCTTTGACTATGACCGACTCACAATTTATCAATCCCAACGAAGATACCCGTATCACTCACGGCAGTCTTGTAAAGCTACACTTCGAAGTATCACTAGAAAATGGCACGGTGATTGATTCTACCTTTAGCCGTGATACCCCTGTGACCTTGACCATTGGTGATGAAAGCTTGTTACCAGGCTTTGAACAAGTGCTGATGAACCTACGTGCTGGTGATACACGTTCCGCTCACCTTGAGCCAGAGCAAGCATTTGGCGATTGGAATCCTGATAATATTCAGCATTTTAGCCGTACCCAATTTGCACTAGTCGCTGACAATCCAGAGATTGGTATGATGGTAGAGTTTGAAGACAAAGGCAAAAACACCTTGCCTGGTACGATTAGCGCCATCGATGATGATCAAGTCGAAGTAGACTTCAATCACCCACTCGCAGGGCAATCACTACTGTTTAAAGTAAAAGTGTTTAAGGTAACACCACCTGGTGTCACTGGTATCAAATTGATGTAGTCATTCAATGGCTACCAAAACGCTTTAGACGTTCATTAAGATAAGAACTAGCGACGATAAAAACAACCAAAAAGGAGACTTGCATGCAGTATCAAACGCTACCGCAGCTCGATGAAAAAGTATCTAAAATCTGTCTAGGCACGATGACATGGGGACAGCAAAACACTGAGTCCGAAGCGCATGAACAAATGGACATGGCATTGAGCGAAGGTGTGAACTTTTGGGATACGGCGGAGATGTATCCATCGCCACCAGATAAAGACAAGCAAGGCGACACAGAACGTTTTATGGGCACTTGGTTTAATAAAACCAAACAGCGTGACAAAGTCATTCTTGCTAGCAAAATATCACCGATGGGGTTTTTGCGTGATGGTCAGACGCGCTTCAACGCTGAGCATATCAGCAGTGCTATCGATGACAATCTTGCCCGCTTGCAAACAGATTATATCGATATTTACCAACTGCATTGGCCTGAACGCCAAACGAACTTCTTTAGTCAGCTTGGTTATACTGAAGAGATGGCAGCGCAACCGCTAGATGATTTGACACCTTTTTTAGAGACCATTCAAGCGCTAAACGATGAGATTAAAAAAGGTCGTATTCGTGCTTATGGTCTATCGAACGATACTGCATGGGGACTCATGCGTTATCTTTGGGAAGCGGATAAAAATGGTTTAATACCACCTCTTACCGTGCAAAACCCTTACAGTCTATTAAACCGCTTGTATGAAATCAATATGGCGGAGATTGCTCATCGTGAGAATGTTGGTTTACTTGCCTATTCTCCCCTCGGCTTTGGTGTATTGTCAGGTAAATATCTTGATGGTAAGCGCCCAGCAGGTGCTCGTCTGACCATGTATGATCGCTTTGCCCGCTATACTAATGAAGAGGCAATATCAGCCACTGAGCAATACGCCAAAATAGCTGCTGATGCCGGTTTAGATATGGCGCAAATGGCCTTAGCTTTCGTTAACTCACGCTCGTTTGTCACTAGTAATATTATTGGGGCAACTACGCTCGATCAGCTTAAATCTAATATCGATAGTGCCAATCTGACGCTAAGCTCAGATGTGTTAGAAGCGATTGAGGCGGTACATACGCAACATCCAAATCCTTCACCTTAACTCAGTCTGGTTTATAGCTATTTAAAAGAAAAAGGCGCCAATCGCGAGCACTGTCACTGCGATTGGCGCCTTTTTTATGTCTGCTCACTTATCAATTAAAGCAAGCCTGATACTTAAGAAAACTTATGCTTTAGATACTTTTTCTTGAGCCAGCTTTTCTTGAACCAGTTTTTCTTGAGATGCTTTTGTCAGTACTCGCGAATGTAGTTCAGCCAAGCCTTCTTGCATACGTGCTTGCAATATGTTGGTGAGCTCACTCTTATTCAAGCCTTTAGGATCTATCGACTCAAGTGGCAGTACATAAGCCGTCACGTCTTTACTATCCAGCACTTTTTTTAAGCTGTCTTTCATCGTCAGTTTACCATAATAAGGCAATTCTTCACTCAACGTACCATCTTTATTGACATAAGCAATTACGAGAGGACGCACAGGAACATCAGCATCTATCGCTGCCTGCAATAGTGTGCCATGTATACGCTTGATTTTTTTGCCATCGGTAGTGGTTGCCTCCGGAAAAAAAATAACCGAAAACCCCTTGCTTAGGAAGTTGGCAATTTGTGCAGCAACTGATCCTGAATCACCGGAGCCACGCTCAATAAACACCGTACCTGCTGCATGAGCCAGTTTACCAAATACTGGCCAATCACCGATTTCTGCTTTGGATAAGAAAAAAGCAGGACTCAAAGTCCCTACTACAGGAATATCCATCCACGACACGTGATTAGATACCCACAGACCATGATGCTGCTCTACTCGCTCGACTGCAATGACTTTTACACCAAAAGAGCCTGCCATCTTTCGGCAAAAGGTCTGGATATAGCGCGGTAGCGTTTCGCGTGGTGGCTGTCTAAAAGCACCGATACGTTGAGCAGCACGCAGTCCGCCAGCGATAGTGGTGGTCATGCCAGCGATTTGTTTACCGCGACCGAATTGTTGTCTGAGTGAAAAGCCTGACTTAGATTGGCTCATCTGTATCCCTCGTGGTTAAAAATATATGATTGTATATCTTAGATAAACGCAGTGAGTATAACAAAATTTATGAACTCAGTGATGATTTGTTCACTGAGTTATCAAGTGCTTTTGTTGGTATTTTATTCAGCCACCTACTCTGTAACATAAAAATATCGATATTTATACGAATACGCTTTAACATCAAGTGATAAGACCATATATAGAAGGTCATACAAAAGCTATTTCGACGTTTGTTAAAACGTTTATTAAATTGATAATAGCGATATATCTACTTTATTAAATAGGTGACACTCTTTGGATTATTTTGAAAGACATGAAGGTGGCGAACGCGCCATTATAGTACATTTAGACATCCGCCAAATTCAAGATCCTGACGATTTGGGTGAATTTGAGCTGTTGGCAGACTCAGCCGGTGCAGATCGCTTGGCACTGGTCACAGGTTCGCGTGCACGTCCCGATGCCAGATATTTCGTTGGTAGCGGCAAAGCAGAAGAGATAGCAGAATTGGTGCGCGAGCATGATGCAGATATCGTGCTTTTTAACCACAGTTTGTCGCCCTCACAAGAGCGTAATATCGAAGCGTTGGTCAAATGTCGTGTATTAGACCGTACGGGTCTGATTTTGGATATTTTTGCTCAGCGTGCTCGTACTTATGAAGGTAAGCTACAGGTTGAGCTGGCACAGCTGAATCATTTATCGACACGTTTGGTCCGTGGTTGGACGCATTTGGAACGTCAAAAAGGTGGGATTGGTCTGCGTGGACCAGGCGAGACTCAGCTTGAGACGGATCGTCGCTTGCTACAAGTGCGCGTCATGCAGCTTAAAAGTAGAATTGAGAAAGTCAGACAGACACGTGCGCAAGGTCGAGCCCGTCGCCAAAAATCAGACGTGCCGACCATTTCGCTTGTCGGTTATACCAATGCCGGCAAGTCCACTTTGTTTAATCGTTTGGTCGATGAAAACATCTATGCTGCTGATAAGCTGTTTGCAACGCTCGACCCAACGCTACGCCGCTTAGATTGGCAAGGTGTGGGGCGTGTGGTATTGGTCGATACGGTGGGTTTTGTCCGTCATTTGCCACATGAGTTGGTCGAGTCTTTCCATGCCACACTAGAAGAGACGCTAGAAGCAGATTTATTATTACACGTTATCGATTCTTCTAGCGAAGACATGCATGAGCAAATTCAGGCGGTCAAAGACGTATTAGCTGAAATTGATAATGATGTGCCGGTACTCAATGTCTACAACAAAATCGATTTAACTGATGAGCCTGCACGTATCGGCTATGCTAGCGAAGGTGAACCTAACCGCGTCTATGTTTCTTCTAGAGAGAACTTGGGCATGGAAGAACTATCATTAGCCGTGCAGCAGTTACTCACGGGCACACTGACCACGTTTGATTTGACGCTCCCTTATCATGCAGGGCAATTAAAAAACACCTTGTACGAGCTTGGCGTTATTCAGGAAGAAACCTATGATGACAGTGGTCACGAATGCTTAACGATTCGCTTACCAAGCGATAGATTGAGACAACTACTTGGTCAAGTGGATCTAGATCCAGTAGATGTACTGCCGCTTGCTCAAGCAACGCTACTGATGCCTGTACTTGAAGAGTTTGAGCAGCCTGATGACGTTGAAGAGCTGACAATGACTGAAGCAGAAGAAAAAGCGTTTGACGAATTTGATGCGCTGAATACTGAAGCAGAAAATCTATCGAAATAGCTAAATTTTAAAACAATGTTTTAAGCATTTAAGTTATAGACAATAAGAGGATGATATCAATCGATATCATCCTTTTTTGTGTGACATATATCGTAATAATTGATATCTAGTCCAAACAACAAGGCACGGTATTACCTTATAGACTTTATTAGTTTGTCTACTCTGTATATAATCGCCTGTTATACATTCAACAAACATTGATAGATAGGACACGCTTAGTTACGGCGTTATCACCTGTACTGACTTTGCGCTCATTCTATTTATCTCTGACTTGGCCAGTATTTCTTATGAAATCTACTCATCTCTCTAATATGCCTCTATGGCTCGCAATCGTCCTGACTTTAGCGATAGTCATCCTTGTCCGTGAATCAGCCGTTGTCATCTGCCAGTGGGCGGGCATCGAAAAAGCCGCCAATATTGTCGGGCTGGTCGCTATGTTTTGTATTTTAATGGCGTGGCGATTGCTCAAAGGCTTACCAAGTTGGCTAACACAAGCCAGTAATACCTTATTGGTCGATAGTGGCTTTGCTTTCTTACCCGTCTCTGCTGGTGCAGGCTTGCTACTATTTGCCTTAGGTGATGAGCTATGGGGCGTGATGATAACAATGATTATCAGTGTGCTGATTCCACTGTGGGGCTTGGCGATTCTTTCAAATCGCTGGCTAAATAACAATGTCGGTACTAGCCCTACCTCTATTGAAAAGCACAAATAATAGCTGTGAGCAATATGAACAAGGATAAGTTATGAGTTTTGACAGTCTATTTGTGACGACCCTAGCAGCTATCGTATTAACCTTGGCAGCGCATGTCATTGCTCGATTGCTGGCACGTAAGATTTCATGGTTGCCAATGGTGATTACCGCATTAGCGCTTGTTCTTTTATTCTTGTTTCTTTTGCAATGGGATTACAATGATTACTATAGTGCGGCAAAGCCCGTATTTGATCGTCTGTTAGGCTATGTCACCGTATTATTGGCAGTGCCTTTGGCAGCGATGAGCTTTAAAGGGTTACCAGTCAAAAAGCTCATGTTAATCGTCACCATTGCGAGTCTCGTGGGTGCATTATTACCCATGTCATTGGCGTATCTGTTTTCGTTAAGTCACGACACCATACTCGCCTTTGCGACACGTTCAGTGACCACGCCGATTGGTCTGAGTGTCGCCGATTTGATTGGAGCTCCCCTTGCCTTAGCGAACTTAATTATCATTGTCTCAGGGCTTATCGGTGGGGCTTTAGCGCGCTTTTTGTTTCGTGGTATCGATGATGACCGTGCCAAAGGCCTAGCGCTTGGCTTAGCTGCTCATGCCTTTGGTACTGTGGAGGCCTGGCAAATCAGTCATACTGCTGGGCGTTATGCTGCATTTGGATTGGCAGTAAACGGTCTGGTAACAGCCATCTGGGTACCTATTTTCATCAGCGCAATCGTCAGTTAAATCCTCAATAGTATGATAGGGGCTGAACTAGTTACTTAGGACAGCCCCTACTGTTTTCCAGTATTTAAATACAGTTGATTCAATTTAAAAGTAGTACAAGGCCACCGAGCGTAGATATATATTAAATACTTCAAGCGAGGTTAACGCAGTAATGCCTTTATAGTGGAATGACTATAGTCTATTGCTTAAAAGCCCCTTTCTCAAAAGCTTCTCGCTCAGCAGTCCATTGCTCAAATTACCTGAGCGATCTTTTAGGGCCAATTTTTCATGGGTATAAAGCCATATAAATACTGACCTACTGGCTTAAAACACAGACTAAAAAATCATAGCATATTGATTTTTATAAAGTTATCCCAAGATATAACCTCTATTTTTACATCTTATTTTGACAATCCTATGCGTTGAAAAGTTATTGTATGCTATAGTAAACAACTATTATTTTTTGTATCTATTACGAGTGGTTTCTAGTTAAACGTGGTTTTTCTAGGTTGCTATATTCCTTATAGCTATAAAATCCGACAAGCCCAATAACCGCTTAAATGCGAAAAACGAAGCGCCTATAGGCAAAGTAATTTGCTATTACTCGATAAAAAGTGATAACCCTATGATAAACGTTGCAACCTTAGTGACTCGCTGCTTGTCTCCTATTTTTTTGACCACTGTTGTTCTATCAACTTTATCCGTTCATGCTCAAGCTGAGAACATAACGATTTATAAGGATAAAAGTGGGAAAGTATTAATGACTAACGTCAATCCCAGTGGCAATTTTGATCAATTTACTAAAAAAGTGCAGGTTAATTACTACAAAAGCTCTAAGTTGTATGATGGCAGTAATAACGGTTATAGCAGCAATAATGATTACGGTAGCAGCGCTGCTAGCAACAGTGGCACCCGCAACGCTTATGATAGCTATATTCGTGACTCTGCCC
Source organism: Psychrobacter sp. NZS113 (assembly GCF_015864825.1). Lineage (GTDB taxonomy): Bacteria > Pseudomonadota > Gammaproteobacteria > Pseudomonadales > Moraxellaceae > Psychrobacter. The sequence goes on along the minus strand of NZ_JADYWL010000001.1, from coordinate 645,289 downwards.
AACGTCATGGCGTAGATCCTGCCCTCATGAAAGCAATGATGCATACAGAATCAGCTTTTAATCCAAACGCGCGTTCACCAGTCGGTGCCCAAGGTTTGATGCAGCTTATGCCAGCGACAGCTCGCCGTTTCAAAGTGAGCAACCCTTGGAACCCTGCTGATAATATTGAAGGCTCAGCCAAATATATCGCTTGGCTCATGCGCCGTTTTGACAATAGAATTGAGTATGCAGTCGCAGGCTATAATGCGGGTGAAGGAAACGTCGATAAATATGGTGGCATCCCTCCTTTTAAGGAAACACAGAACTATGTTAAAAAAGTCATGAGTCGCTACCATAGCTTATATAAAAATGACTCAGGGCTATCTGGTGCGAGCATGAGCGCCAGTAACCAAACTAGTAATACGAGCGGTGGTCTAAAAAATGTCAGTTATGGCACTAGTAGTAACAATGCCAGTTATACCAATTCTGCTTATGCTGCCTTACGTTAAACGATAAATATGATGTACAAAGAGTCAGACATAAAAAAGCCCGTTAATTGATTAACGGGCTTTTTTATACTTGGAGACTCTATCTTATAGTTGAATTCAAATAATTACGATACAAGGAAACCGAGTGCAAGCTATACATTAGTATGGTTAGCGAGGATGACGATGTAGCGGATTTATATGGATTTAACTATACCTCTTATAATGTAGGTGATAGAGTCAGACTATGAATGCTGAATAAAATATTACCCTACACTCACAGCCATTTCCAATATAAAAGCTTACTTGTTGGCTGCTTGAGTAGCCGCAACTTCAGCTGCAAAATCTTCTTGCTTCTTCTCGATGCCTTCGCCGACTTCTAGACGTTTGAAACCAATTACTTTTACGCCTTCAGCTTTTAATACGTCACCAACTTTTTTATCGTTGTCCATAACGTACGGCTGACGCAATAAAGTAACTTCTTCTAGGTACTTACGTAGGCCACCTTCGATCATTTTTTCAACGATGTTATCAGGCTTGCCAGACTCACGAGCTTTCGCTTCAATGATGTCTTTTTCACGCGCTAACAAATCAGCAGCAACGTCTTCGTCATCAACCGCAACAGGGTTGAATGCAGCGATATGCATGGCAAGGTTTTTACCAGTGTCTGCAGCGCCGCCTTCGAAAGAAACCACTACACCGATACGTAGACCATGACGGTATGCAGCGATGTTTGCACCTTCAAGTACTTCAACACGGCGGATCTGAATGTTCTCACCGATTTTTTGTACTAGTGATACACGTGCTTCTTCAACGCTTTGGCCATTACCATATGGTAATTCAGCGATAGCAGCAACATTAGTTTCGTTGTTTTCTAAAGCAATGCTAGCTACTTGCTCTGCAAACGCATTGAAGTTTTCGTCTTTTGCAACGAAGTCAGTCTGACAGTTAACTTCTAACAAGAATGCTTTGTTTTCACCTTGAGCGATGATGATTGCGCCGTCAGCTGCGATGTTACCCGCTTTTTTAGCTGCTTTAGCTTGACCAGATTTACGCAAGTTATCAATGGCAGTTTCAACATCGCCGTTTGATTCTTCTAACGCTTTTTTACATTCCATCATGCCAAGACCAGTACGGTCACGCAATTCTTTTACCATTTTGGCAGATACTTTTACTTCTGACATAAGAGTCACCTTAGTATTGTTATGTGAGGTACAGTTAAGTCCATATAAATCCGCTACATCGTTGTATCAGAATTATTTGAATTCAACTATCGTGCTTAACTTTTGCTGATGTTGCTTTACTGTTTAGCTATACAATCAAGTTGTACGATGTCGCTCTTGTCGTGAGGAAAGCACTTATTATGTCGTTATCACAGGAACTGTATATAGCGACAGAAGGTATAGACGATAATACTCGTCTATTAGTGAGCTATCCATCAACAACAAGGCATGACGAGTAAAACTACATCATGCCTATTGTAAGCTTGTACGCTGTTAATAACATTATAAGGATGCTGATAGCAGTACTATCAAGTTATCCTTACAACATTAAACCCTTCGGGTCAGCTATTTATTCTGCTGGAGTAGCAGCTTCTTCTGCAGCTGGAGCTTCTTCAGTAGCAGCAGGTGCTTCTTGCTCAGCTTTGCCGCCAGCTTGAGTTTGTGCGTATTCTTTACCGGCAATGATAGAATCAGCCATAGAAGTAACATACAAAGTCACAGCACGGATAGCATCATCGTTAGCTGGAATGATGTAATCAACGTTGTCTGGGCTAGAGTTAGTATCAACGATACCGATAACTGGGATACCCAAGTTCTTGGCTTCTTTGATAGCGATCGCTTCATGATCTACGTCTACAACAAAGATAGCGTCAGGTAGGCCACCCATGTCTTTGATACCACCTAGTGAACGCTCAAGTTTTTCCATATCGCGAGTACGCTCTAACGCTTCACGCTTAGTTAGCTTAGCGAAAGTACCGTCTTCTGCTTGCTTCTCAAGCTCTTTTAGACGATTGATTGACTGGCGTAGAGTTTTCCAGTTAGTCAACATACCACCTAACCAGCGATGGTCAACGTATGGCATGCCAGCGCGAGCAGCTTGCTCACGGATGATGCCGCTTGCAGCGCGTTTAGTACCAACAAACAATACTTTGTTTTTCTTAGCAGCTAGGCCGTTTACGTAAGTCAATGCTTCGTTAAACGCTTTTACTGTGTGCTCTAAGTTGATGATGTGAATCTTATTACGTGCACCAAAGATGTATGGTCCCATTTTTGGGTTCCAAAAACGTGTTTGGTGACCAAAGTGAGCGCCGGCTTGTAGTAAGTCGCGCATTTCGATTTTGGTTGGATTCTTTGTAGCCATGTGAAATATTCCTATTGGTTGGGTTATGCCTCCACATCACAAAAACTGCCTATTTAGCGATACGCATCTGCTAACGGTTAATGCTTATTGGGACAACACTAACTTTTTTGCAAATTAATCAAGTCGCCAAACACCCAGCAATTCTTTGCCATGATGTGTGTGTCATTGGTTGGTTTAAAAAAGAAGCTATGATCAGATTTCAGAAATATTCTCAAACCTAAACTATAAATCAAATTATAAAATAGCTGCGCAGTATTTTATCATATAACTTACTGTAATCGCCAGTAATTTATCAGTATAACCCCGTAAAGTAAAAGCAAAACATCCCCATTCTAACAAACGAAAAAAGCGACACAGATGCGTCGCTTTTTGGTTATTATTTTGGCTGTATGTTATTTGCGCTACATTTGAGCATGTCCTCATTTCAAGAATTGAGGACATGCCCTAGGCTATGCAATACAAATACCTATCACGGCTTTATGACCACGCCAAATAAATGGAGTCACATAGCTTTGACGGTCTTTAGGTAAATAAGACACGCTAGGCGCACTTTCTACAATATGGGGTGGAGAAATAATAAACTCCGCACCAAACTCTGTACGAGCATTACCAGAGATGGTATTGGCCATTTCACCTAGCAAATCTTTCATCATCGCGATTGATGAGTCAGGCTCCTCCATCACTTTTAACACCTCTCGCAACATCACGCTTGGCGCACTCACATACACGCAGCCTTCGAGAGGGCCAGATATTTCAATCACACCGCTATAATCATAACCAATAGCACTTCTGTTATGATTTAAATAAGGGGTATCAATAGATACTTCTGAGCCATCAATTTGTGCAAAAAACGCATTGATTGAGCTAAGAAACACACCTAGTTTTTCTACTTTAACCATAATATATTAATATCCGTCTTTATTACGCGGCAGTGTCGTTAATCTTGCAAACAAACTACAATCTCGCCAACTTGTGAGTGCCAAGTGATGGGAATAATAAAGGAACGCTCATTGCTCGGCAATACAATACTTTGCGGAGATCCTTTAAACACAAGTGGTACAGAGATATGAAACTCTGAGCCAAACTCTTTGCGCGCATTACCTGCGATAGTATTGGCCACTTCGCCAGCCAAATCTATATAATTCTCATCGCTTTTGTCCGTTTCACCCATGCTATCTAATATAGAAGACAATAACTGACGGGTTGCTGAAAAATACACCACACCTTTTTGGCCGCCTGATATACCGATGACGCCCGTATAATCATGAACTTTTGGTTGTTTGTTCTCTAATAAATATGGGGTATCAGCGATAAGCTCATCGCCCCCAAACTGATTAAAATAGTTAGTAATAATACTTAGAAAAATCTGTAGCTTTTGTTCTTTCATAATAACATCTACTTAAGTCGTTAAAGGGTTTAGTCTTGCATCAATTCATACAAAGACTCGACAAGCTCTTCTTCGGAAAAAGGCTTGCACAAAAACCCACTGGCACCCAACGACAATGCTTCAATGCCGGTGGCTTTGTCAGACAGTGCTGACACTACCAAAATACGTACATCAGGATCAATCTCAATGATTTTTTCAATGCATTCGAGTCCATCCATTTGCGGCATGGTCAAGTCCATCGTGATCACATCAGGACGATGAATATTAAACTTCTCTATGGCTTGTACACCACTGGTCGCCGTAGCAACCAGCATAAACTGCCCTGAATCGTATGCGCGCTGAATACGATTTCTAATAATATTTGAATCATCAACAATCATTAACTTATGCATAACTGATCTATTACCTTTAATGAAGTGCTTGTCGTCCCTGACAATATAACCTGCTGTTTTTAATTAAGCTTTAGGCAACGTAATAACAAACCGTGTCATCTGACCCAGTTCACTATTCACATTAAGCTTACCATCGTAATCTTTTACTTTAGCTTTGATGATATCAAGACCGACACCGCGCCCGCCATCTTCATCTGCATCATCTTTGGTAGAAAACCCTGAAGAAAATAGCTGCTTAAGTAACTGACCTTTAGTCAACTTATTGGCGTCTTCAATACTAAAACGACCTTCTGTGCTCAATTTAGTACGAATGCTATCATAATCAATACCTTGACCATCATCTTGTACAATCAGCATGAAGTTCGAATCATTATTTTGTACTTCTAGATCAATGGTTCCTACTTCAGCCTTACCAGTTGAATGACGAACCGTTGGTGCTTCGATGCCATGCACCACAGCATTACGTAGTAGCTGAATACTCATTTCTTTGAATGGCTTTGCTATACGTTCTGGTATGTGTACTTGCGCCAGCGTATTACTCTTTATTTGCACTTGCTTACCTTGTCTTTCGGCAATATCTTTTACGAACGCTTCATAAAAAGACAAAAGACTATCATCTTCGTCACTATCTAGATCAATATCCTGACCGCCATCGAAATCTACACTATTGACTGAATCGTTTGATCTTGGCGTCTCAACCATGACTGTTTTTGGTATGCTATTTTTTGCAATATCATCACCTAATACGGGTGCTTCTTCTACAGGCTGTGACGTCTTCGGTGCTGAGCGGTTGATACGCTCACCTAACGTCGCGATGGTGTTCGATAAGCTCAACAAGTCATCTAAATGTACTGCCAATGGTAAGAAGTCATTACCAGAAAGCTGGCCTTGGTTCTGTAATGCGTGCAGTTTATCTTCCGCATCAGACGCAATCTTCGTAAAGCTGTGTAGTTTTAACGCAGATGCCTCACCTTTTAAGCTATGCATCTCGCGATAGATGGCTTTTAATTTTCCTTCAAGCTCGTATTGTGAGCTACCAGGGTTTTTCAAGATATTATTCATTTTGTCGATATGCATCTGAGTATTAACAATGAACTCATTAATAATCTTCGGATTCACATTCAAGATAGTGGTTAACATCTCAATTTGCATATCATTTTGTGAGCGCTCTTTCTCTAGACGCTGCTCTAGGTAAACCGCATCTGATACATCATTGACGTTGACCAGAATACGGGCAATGTCTTTATCGTCATATACACGTGAAAACTTAAAATCTAAGAAACGATTATTCTGTGCTTTACTTCCAGATGCATTATGCAACATCACCTTATGCAAAGGATTGAGAGAGTTCACCAGCTTTTCTTTGACTCGTGGATTATAAAGCTGCTCAATGAATTGCTGTGTGGTCTTCAAATCCTTATCAGAAATACGGCCACGTAAAACATTGGCAAAGTTTTCTCCTGATAAGTTATCAGAACCGATAATATCGTTTAGTGCGCGAGAATGCTGTTGACCAATATTTAAGTCTTTATCAAGCAAGAATAGACCTGTATTTACCGTTTGCATAATCTCTTGCGTTTCTTGGCGAGCGGCAAAAGCTTCCGCATCCGTCTCACGCAGACGACGTACAAAGAAGAAAACGAAAACTAGGAAGTAGGCAAAAATAGCCGCAACACCCAATAGCTGAACCAAACGAATTCTGTTTGCTTGACGTTCTGCACTATTAAACACGTCCTTAGTCAAGTTATCTAAAGAATCATTGATAAACAAACTTGATGTCTTCGCCTGCTCAACTGCTTGAGCTAGATCATCTTCGGAAGACACCATGATATTATCAGCATCTTTTAGGTATGTCTGAATCTTGGGCTCTAGTGCTTTCCATTGTTCATCAGCTGCAGCAATATTTACTTGTGCATTGCTATCAATATTTGGCAGGTCATAGCTCTTACCATCGGCATCAGTAATCGTTCCACCTTGCTCGATAGCAGACAAAGAGCCAGTAATCAAGGTAGTATTTTGCTCCAAACGGCTTAGCGCTCGCTGGATGTGTGGAGAGTTGGTATCCTCACCATAACTATGATCTAAATCAAAAAGATCTTTGATTACCGCCTGTGCACTATTTGCGACTTGGTTGGTTTGATCAATTAAGGCGGTGTTTCTTTCTAATAAACTTGAGGTATAAAAAGTAAAGGCTAGCAAAGCACCGATTAGAGATAAAAACAGTGCAATTGAAATAATTAGACCTTGATAGCGCTTGTTGTCAACATTCGAGATAGTTGCCATCTTTAGAGTTCCTTAGTTCAATTGCTTAGTGTTAGTGTCAGAGTCGCTCTTTTCAGCAGGTTCGGCTTCACCTAACCAACGATTCTCAATCTCTTTAAATGTTCCTTTTTCTTTAAGCTTGGCAATACCTTCGTTCACGGTCTTAATGAGCTTAGTATTTTCCTTTGCCATTAATATAACTTGCTGTGCTGAAGGCGCATTTGCAGCTTCATAAGGTACGATCGTAACTTTGTGCTCTGGATAACCTTTTGCGACATATTGTAAGACTGGCATGTCATATAAAAAAACATCAGTGTTGCCCTGTATCAAGTCTTGGTAAGCCAAAAATGCAGTAGATCTTGAAGCTAGCTCAACTGAGCTACCCATCTCTTTTAGCGTATCTTCTTCTTTAGATCCTTCTAACGTACCTGCCTTTAAGCCTTTGATATCGTCTAAACCTTTGATATCAAACTTACCCTCTAAGTACATAATAGTCGCCGGATTGAAGAAATAAGGCGTTGATAATCCATATCTGATTGCGCGATCATCTTTATAAGAGATACCTGAGATCGCTAGATCACGCTGTCCTGATTCGACACTATCGAACATATCTTGCCAAGTTTCTTTATAGAACTCGACTTTAAAGCCCTGCTCTTCTCCAATCGCTCTAATAGAATCAACATCAGTGCCTTGCATATTTCCATAATCATCTTGGAACGAGAAAGGTGGTAAATCACCAGTCATCGCCACCTTTAGTGTTGGCGCTGTATCAGGCAGATTACTAACAAAGTTATCCTTACTTTCCGTTACTGGCGCACCAGTAGAATTAGTATTTTCTTGAGTGGAAGAGTTACCACAGCCAAATAGGCCGACGCTCAATACAACTGGTAACACTCGATATAACTGCATCATAATCTACCCTTTACGCTTAACGTTGTTATACATTTCAGTGAAAAATAATTTAGCAAGGTTATACAATATATTCGTAATATTTCCTTACAGAAACTTACGTACTGATAATACTTATCTAAATTTATGATTGCAATAACTATGTTTAGCAATTGTTAATAATTTGTTATATATAACAAAATGTAAATATATTACAAATAAACTAATTAAACTTTCTCCTTGTCTAATTATAAATATTAAATATTTTTTGCTTGAGCAATAAAATAGACAAAAAAAGCACTGATATAGGATATCTATATCAGTGCTTTTTGAGATATAACGCAAAAAAGTTAAACTTTTAGCTTACTCAGCATCATCCAAGTTTAAGTTACGATCGATTTGCCAAATCAAGAAACAACCAAGACCCATTAATGCAAACATAGCAATACCAATTTTGAGGACTGGATTGACCGGAAATAGGTTTAATAACAATCCGCCAAAAATACCAACTGAAAACATTAGTGAGCCTTGCAGTGCACTCGCCATACCAGCACGGCGCTTTTGAAAAGCAAGTGCAATAGCAGAAGCATTTGGCTGAGTCAGACCTAATCCTGAAATACAGAAGAAAATACAGGCAAGTACCAATGGTAGCCAAGCGTCTGTACCCAAAAACAGTCCTACGACGAAAAGCACACCTGCAGAGATAACCTGCATCATCGCACCAAAGCGTAAAATACTTAGAATACGAAAGCGATTGGTCAACCATTGGTTTAGCTGAGTCAGGCCAACAAAGCCTGCTGCGTTCATGCCAAACAACCAACCAAAATGCGTTGCCGATACGCCATAAGTATCCATAATCAATTCAGAAGCTGAGCTGATGTAGACAAACATGGCTCCCATCAGCAAACCACCACCAATCGCTGGATAATTAAATGTTTTGTCTTTTAATAAGTCCCAGTACTGACTAAGCACTTCTTTTGCAGGGCGTACATTTCGATTTTCTTCAGTCAGTGTTTCAAAAAAGAAAAACTTAGTGAGTAGTAAATTCAGCGTGCCAAAAGCTGCCAAAAACCAAAAAATAGAGTGCCAGCTAAAAAACTGTAAAAATAATGCCCCTAGCGATGGTGCTAATATTGGCGCCAACCCCATCACCAAAATCATAATAGAAAATGCTTTTGCTGTTTGTTTGGCCGTCAGACGGTCACGAATCGCTGCACGAGTAACCACCGCTCCGACGCAAGCACCAAGTGCCTGCATCGTACGCCCAACGAATAATACATACTCATTATCAGTGGTCGCACAGACGATTGAGGCGATGACATATAACGTCATACCTATATATAATGGCTTTACTCGACCAACACGATCACTAAATGGTCCATAAAACAGCTGACCAAATACCAAACCCAAAAAATAGGCTGGGACAGAGTTGGCCATAAAGGCAGTGGAAACACCAAAGTCATTTGCCATTGACGGTAGTGCTGGCAGATACATATCGATAGACAGTGGCCCTACCGCGACGATAAGTCCGAGCATCATAATCCATGCCACGGGCAAATCAGCAGAGCGTACGCGCTCAGAAGCGATAGGTTTGTTCGGCAGGGAGGATTTTTGAGCAGACATATTTAGACCATTTTATATAGTAATTTTTATTTTATTATTCATACTTCCACTGTTTTAGCCCTTACTTAATACCGACAACAAAGGCCATTAACAACAATAGTGTATAGTTACATACAACTGTACAAACAGACAGTGCTATATCGCACCATCCGCTTGTATTTCAATAGTAGTATAACGTTAATAAAACAATCGCTAATCACTATAATCATTCCACTATAAAAGTGTTACTTCGTTAACCGCGCTTGACGTATTTAATATACATCTGCACTTGGTTACCTTATATGACTTTTAAATTGAATCGACTATACAATGAATGCCTAAAATATAAATGACGATTTGTTTGATAAAAACTCGATTAGCGGAACTGACGTTTGCCAAATGCAGTACTCGCTTGCTTGGCTTTTCTGAGCGCAAGTTTGCGGTTTTGACCAAGCATCATTTTGAGCTGCCATACTTTTTCTTTGTATAAGGTTGTCGCTGGCTGCTGATGCATGGCATTGATGATACGCTTACTGGCTAATACGGCATCAGGAGAGCGCTCTGCAAATTCAGCGGTAAGCTGCTGAGCCTGCTCAAGTGGTGTCTCGCTACAATGACTGACCAGCCCTAATGCCTTACCTTCATTAGCATCGATGATACGTGCACTCATGGCCAACTCTTTGAGCACATCCTCTCGCACCACGCCAAATGCTGATTGAGTCAAGCCCATATCTGGTACCAGGCCCCACTTAGCTTCCATAATAGACAGCTGACAATCAGGATGGCTGATGCGCACATCACAAGCCAGCGCCAATTGCAGCCCTGCACCAATACAATAGCCTTCTAATACGGCAATCACTGGTACAGGTACATCGCGCCAAGCAAGACAAACGCGTTGGAAAGAGCTCTGCCATGGTTTTATGAGTTCCCAAAATGCAAATGCTTTGTTTTTCGGATGGTTTAAGTCACCCAAATCGATACCTGCACAGAACGTGCCTTCTGCACCATTTAAAATAACCGCTCGTATTATTTTATCTTTGCTAATACGGTCTGCCAATGCTATCAATTCACTGACAACTTTGAAGCTCATGGCGTTTTTTTTGTGTGGGCGATTCAGAGTCACCGTTACTATATTATCAGTGATATCAACTTTTAAGGTCTCATATTGATCAGTTGCAATTGGGCTCATAACAATCCTTATTAATGAATAAAATATAGCGCTAATATTTTAATGTTCAACAGACCTCAATATTAACAGGCTTGTCTCTACCCTACCGCAGCAATAACTGACTGCTACGGTACTATATTCAATCCTCTATATATTAGATACGATAACAGTCTCGTTTAGTCTGCTACTTGTAGCACTTTCACTCGCCTTCCTTGTATCCAAATTATATTGAACCGACTATATATAAAAATAGTCATATAGAAAACGCTCAGGAACTATCACAAAGCCATTTATCGAAAAGCTACTTATCGAAAAGCTACTTATCAAAAAAACATAGACTTTATAACTAACAACCTATCTTATTATTTGATTAAATCATTTTCCACGTCATATCATTTTCACTTAAACGATGATAATTAAGCTGAGGATAACCAGATAAATCTAACATCTGCAAATTATTTAACGCTGTTATTAACGCCTCATAATATGGCTCAAGCATAGCAAACTGGGCAGGAGTCGTATGCTGTACATTTAATAAGCATTTATCTTCTAGGTCTTGACTGGCCTGACGTAACTGCGGTACCCCTGTATAACGACTGCCACCTAGTATGCGATGGGAAATTTGCGCCAGCATGTTACGATCCCCAGTTTCCCATGCCTGAGTTAATGCCTGCCTTTCATCATTTATGGTGTCAAGCATCATAATAATGAGCTTGGCGGCCAAATCAGGTTTATTCGCTGAGCGATTGAGCGCATCTTGCCAATCTAAAATGTCTGAAGTATCAATATCGTTAGCTCCTACATGACCATCACGTAGGCTATGGTTACCGAGATAATTACTGACGTCTAGATCCTTTCTGCTTTGTTCATATGCTACCGAATCTGTACGAGCGATTGCTTTTTCATGTGCGCTACCTGTCGGTTTGTTTGGTGCTGATAATAGCGGCATTTGTCCATGTTTATTTAGATGTAAACCCTCATAACGTGGCTGAGTTTCACGCTGTGGCTCTCGTCTATAGTCCTCACGAGGCTGACTATCACGCAGGTAGTCATCACGAATTTTCTTCAATGATAAAGGACGCGTAATCTTTTGCGGATTTATGCTATCAGATACGCCATCTCTAGTAATCTCATGACTTTTTGACATGGGACCAGTCATAACGGTCGAATCAGCAGGCCAAGTTGACTGGTTTTCAATCTCCCTATTTTGCCAATCACTAGATTGAGAGTTATTGCTTATCGAGTGAGCGATTACCGGATCGGTAACGCCCAAATCGTTTTCATTCAAACCAATACCTTGTAAATCAGTGTCAGGCAGCAGCATCGATTCTGATGTTGTTGTACGTCCAAGCCATTTCTGTAGCACTTGCAGTAACTGCGGTTGGCTAATGGGCTTGCCAACATAATCATTGATGCCGCTGGCGATGAGCTTGTCACGCTCGTCAGCTAGTCCATGTGCCGTCAGAGCAATGATAGGAATACGGTTATCATCACTCTCAATATTACGAATTTGGCGGGCCGCCTCATGCCCTGACATGCGCGGCATTTGAATATCCATAAAGATTAAATCAATACTGTCTTTATCTTGAGTAGCCCCTTTATCTTCAGTATTTGCTTCTTCATAAAGCGCACTGTTTGATTTTTTGTTCACCTCATCGCGAGCTTCTGCTTTAGATATCTGCGTTTTATTTGACAAGCTTTGCTTACCATTTTTCGATGATTTGGTATGTTTGGTTTGTTGCTTACTGATAATTTCTATGGCATCAAAACCACTACTCGCTGTCACCACCTGAATACCAAGCTCGCTCAACAAAGCATCTAGCACCAGTAAGTTAGGTAGATGATCGTCGACTGCCAGTACCGTCACTCCTTTCCAACGTGGCTCTTGCAGGTTTTTTGGAACACTGCGTTTCTGCGTATCTAGCATGGCATAGAGCTGTCTTTTATCTAACGGCTCATAAAGTATATTGGCATGATAGCGATTTAATAATGCTTGGTCAGCCGCCACTTGATAACCAAACACGGCAAGCTTGCCCTGATAATGTAGGCGAATTTGTTTTAGCAGCGCCATCATATCGTCTTGTGTATCATCATCTACGATGACCCAATCCCAATAATTGCCGCGTTCTTTTAATGATTCAAGCACGCCCGGTAATGAATTCGCTTGAGTAAGCGTAATCGGTAAATACTGTAAGCTGGCTTTGAGCACTTGGATAGACGCCGTATGATTGATCCACACCAACACATTAAACTCATCGGTCTCACTTGCCAACGGCGCCAACACTGGTAGTTCAATCGTCTGACCAGTAGCGGCTTCTAACACATCAACATGTGCTGGCATACGAAACCAAAACGTTGCGCCTTGATTAGCAATGTTTTCTTGCGCATTGTCATGAAAACCAATATCGCCGCCCATCAATCGTGTCAACTGCTTAGATATGACTAGACCCAATCCTGTACCGCCATATTGACGAGTGATGGATGGATCGCCTTGGCTAAAGCTCTGGAACAGCATTTTTTGATCTTCTAAAGAAATGCCTTTGCCACTGTCTTGTACGCTAATCATTAAGTAGTTGTCGCGGTGATCGTCCAAGCTGACGCGTACGACCACATCACCACTATCGGTGAACTTAATCGCATTACCCACGATATTGGTCAATACTTGCTTGAGACGTAAGGCATCGCCGTTGATACGCATTGGCACATCATTATAAAAGAGCACGGCCATGCGTAAGCCTTTCTCTGCTGAGACTGGCGAGAGCATATCAACTACATCATAGATGGTGTCATAGAGATCGAACTCATGACGATCGAGGACCAGTTTACCCGCTTCAATTTTGGAGAAATCCAAGACATCATTTACCAATGCAAGCAAATGCGCAGAAGACTTACGTATGGTTTGCACATATAGATCTTGCTCAGGGTTCAGCTCACCATGACGTGCCAGTAGATTGATAAAACCATCGATACTATTAAGAGGTGTACGCAACTCATGGCTGATATTGGCTAGAAATGCTGACTTGGCTTGACTGGTTGAGATGGCCGCGTCACGCGCATTACGAATAGAGATGTTTTGCATCTCCATCTCATCAAATGCTAGACGCAAATCGTCTTCGGTTTGTTCAGCATGGTCTTTAAGCTCCTGAAAGCTCATATGCAAGCGGCGTAACGTCCTGACCAAATCTTGCTGTAACAGATTCAGCTCACCATCTGACTCAACCGGAATAGGATAATACAGATTGTCGACATGGGTGCGCTGTAGCTGTAATCGCAGCTCGTAGATAGGTGCTATCCAGCGCTTTGAATAAATATTTAAGCTGAGCAACAGAATTAAAATAGTGAACAAACCTGTAATCACTAGCGCCATGGCAATACGATAACGCGCAATATACAGCGGCTCATTGTCCATATCGACGAGTAACCACAGTCTTTGCCCTTCGAACTCACCCAGCACACTGCCATAAGCCGTACCAATAGGCGTTAGCTCTTGCGATAAAAACTTTGCTTTGGTATCTATTGCAGGCCATGCTTCATTTAATCCATAGCCGACTGCTGCGAGTACTTGATTGTTTTCATCAATAATAGCGATACGCTGTACGTGCTGCTCGGACTGCATACGACCCAATTTATCTTGGATATCCTCAAGCTTTGTGATGACGGTTTGCGGCGTGTTGCCTACGTAAATTTCGCTAATATCTTGATTGCGCTCTTGCTCTAATAGCTCAGGAATGAGGTCTGCAATCACTGGTGTATAGCGAATCAGCACGGCCTCAGCCAAGACGCCTTGCTCTGAATTACTGGCGCGCATGGTTTCATAAAACACCAAAATACCGCCGACGGCTGCCAACACACAAATTGGCAAAAACACCAATATGATCAATTGGTCATACGCACTGCTAGTATCAAAACGTTTTTTGTATGCCATGCTGTCGTCACTCTCTATTGGGAATTTTGCTATGTATATGAATACGGTGTCGGTCTTGCTTAGTCTACTACTTATAGTACTTTTACTCGACTTTCTGGCATCTAAATTATATTGAACCGACTATATCAATAGCAGCGGCAAGCTATTTTGCCTAAGAATAAATTTTATAAATATCTCAGCTATTTTAACAGCATTTATAGGTGCCAATCTTATCATCGATGATATGGCTAATGATTGATGCCGCAACCGTCTTTTAGCTGTCTAGTCATTTTTAGACACCACTCATTTACCAAAATCTGTTGATGCCATCAGCGTAGCCAAAAACAAAATGATATAATGACGCAACTTTCTACTGGTTGCCATTTTTTTGTGATTGTCACAATACAATCAACCACGAAATCATTAGCTTACCTTGATAGGAACCGTATTAACATCTTGACTCAAAAACTAAAATTATATTTAAGAAATACATTATTATTCAAAAATCAATTTTAAAATTAATAAGGATACTCTATGTCCGCTCCGGCTATGTTAAAGGCTAACTATATTACTCAAGTGACGACACTTGCTGATTGCGTCGGTCAAACGCCGTTAGTTAAGTTGCAGCGCCTACCTGAGACAGAGCAACTAACCAATGGCGCTACGTTATTGGCCAAGCTTGAGGGTAATAACCCTGCTGGCTCTGTCAAAGACCGTCCTGCTTTTAACATGATTTATCAAGCAGAACAGCGTGGTGATATCAAGCCTGGTGACATGCTGATTGAAGCGACTAGCGGTAATACTGGCATTGCATTGGCTATGGTCGCGGCGATGCGTGGCTATCCAATAACACTACTGATGCCAACCAACTCAACCCAAGAACGTAAAGATGCAATGATTGCCTATGGCGCAACGTTAATCGAGGTTGATGAAGGGATAGAAGCGGCGCGTGATTTGGCACTGCAAATGCAAACAGCAGGTGAAGGCATTGTATTAGATCAGTTCAATAACCCTGATAATAGTCAGGCGCATTACCTCACTACAGGACCTGAACTGTGGGCGCAAACTGAGGGTAAAATCACGCATTTTATTAGCTCAATGGGCACCACTGGTACTATCACAGGTGTCTCACGATATCTGAAAGAACAAAATCCTGATATCAGAATCATCGGCTTGCAACCTGATGAAGAAGCTGCGATTGCAGGTATCCGTCGTTGGCCTGCCGCTTACATGCCTGGTATCTTCGATGCGGACTTAGTCGACGAAGTCATGGATATTAATCAGCGTGTCGCAGAGGTCTATATGCGCAAACTGGCCAAAACCGAAGGCATCTTCGCAGGTGTTTCTTCAGGGGCAGCAGCATGGGCAGCCGTACAGGTCGCTAAAGAAAATCCTGATGCTGTTATTGCCTTTATCGTATGCGATCGTGGTGATCGTTACTTATCGACGGGTTTGTACAATGTTGTTGACAGCGATGTGGATGATAGCAATGTCGATAACAGCCTAGAAGTTAAGTAACGAGCAGACAACACTGCTCAATATAGTTGGTTCAATTTAAGAGAGATTAATACTATCCCTCTTCTATAGTGGATTAACGACACGTTGATAAATAGTCAGGATTATCTATGTCACAAGCCCGACCTTCCGACCCTATACTGGTTTTTAATATCGAGACTGTCGCCGATACGGATGCGGCTCGCCGTATCTATCCGCAGTTGGCTGAGCTCAATGATGCAGATACGCTAAGTGCTTTGACAGCTCTTCGTATGCAAGAAGCTGGTCACGACTTTATGCGCCTGCCACTACAGCGTATTGTCTGTATTTCTGCTTTATATATTAAAGATGGCAATTTCTCCTTATTTTCGTTGACCGCAGATAAATTCAGCGAAGAAGAGATTCTCACTAAATTCTTTCGAGCATTTAGTGATCTTAAAAAACTGCCGCAACTGATCAGTTGGAACGGTTCAGGTTTTGATATCCCTGTACTGATATATCGTGCCATGCAGTATGACTTGTCAGCACCATGGTTATTTGAAGAAGGCGATCGTATCAAAAACATGCGCTTTGATAATTACACTAACCGCTTTCACACTCGTCATCTTGATTTGATGGATAGGTTCAGTCAGTACGGTGCTAGCCATCGCGAAGCCATGGATATCGTCGCAAGCCTTTATGGCCTACCCGGCAAAACTGATATTGATGGCAGCATGGTTGGTGACCTGGTCACTAATGGGGATTGGCAAGCGCTATCTACCTATTGCGAGTCTGACGTCATGAATACGTGGCTCATCTATCTGCGCTGGTTGCGTTTAACAGGGCAATTATCCTCACAAGACTTTGATACTTGGCAGCAGCAGAGCTATGATTATTTAGTACAATATGCCCCAGCAGATGGCATCATACGTCATCAAGCTTTCATATCAAATTGGTCATCTGCACCCATATCATAAAAATACCGCATTCTAAGCAGTCGCTTTTACTATTATTTCTTTGTTATTTATCATTTATTATTAAGGCAGGTTTATGCAACCCACCGATTCAAAAACGTCTATAGCATCTGACGCAGCGCCACAAACTAACGATAGACAAACCATCGTCGTCCCACCAAATAAGAAAAAATCTAAGCCATCATCAAAAACACGTCGTCGCCTAAAAGATGCAGAACCGATTCCTTTTACCATCGATAGATTGTCGCATGATGGTCGCGGTGTTGCCATCTATGGCAATGGTTTTGGGGTTGATGATGGTCATGCTGAAGACAAGCATGGCAAAACAACCTTTGTTAGTTTTGCGCTACCAGGTGAAAGCGCATTGGTCAAAATAACCAATAGCCGTGCCAGTTTTGAGGAAGGCGATGCAATCAGCATCACTGCCAACCCAAATCCTGAACGTGCCGTACCACCGTGTCCACATTTTGGCGTCTGTGGTGGCTGTAACTTGCAGCATTGGCAGCCAGAAAAACAAATCAACTTTAAGCAATCTGTACTGGCTGAAATGCTCATGCACCAAGCCAATGTAGAGCCTGATAACTGGCTTGCACCAATCGTTGGTGATCGACTCGGCTATCGTACCAAAGCACGTCTAGGTGTGCGTTATGTCACCAAAAAAGAAACAGCTTTGGTTGGCTTCCGTGAGCGCTCAAGTAACTTTTTAGCGGAGTTAAATGAGTGTCATATTTTAGACCCACGAATTGGGTTTGAGATTGAAAACTTAAAAGCATTGATCAGCACGTTAGAGAGTCGTAACAAAATTGCTCAGCTTGAATTGGCCATGGGTGAGCAGATACCTGAGTTACCAGATGGTAATCAGCCAGTTGCCCTTATCGTGCGAAACTTAGAGCCATTATCAGACGGTGATGTAGATAAATTAAAAGTATTTTTTGCGGCACGTAATTGGCAACTATACCTTCAGTCTAAAGGGGCTGATAGTATCCAACGCATTGCATTAACAGATGCTGATGACATGAGCCAACAGTTTGGCCGTCTGTATTACCAACTGCCAGAGTATGATCTGACGTTTGAATTTATCCCGACTGATTTTACTCAAGTTAACTTATCTGTGAATCGTCAAATGACCAAGCTCGCTTGCGATTTATTAGACCTAAAAGCAGGTGAACGCGTACTGGATTTATTTAGTGGCTTGGGTAACTTTAGCTTACCGCTAGCGCGACTCGTCGGCGAGACAGGTTCAGTGGTTGGCGTGGAAGGAAGCGAAGCCATGACCGCACGCGCAGCAGATAACGCACGTCGCAATGGCATCAATAATACTGAGTTTTATAGCCAAGATTTGACACATGATTGCACTGATAAACCTTGGGCCAACCAAGGGTTTGATGCGCTACTAATTGATCCACCGCGCTCTGGTGCTTGGGAGATTATGCAGTATTTGCCTAAATTTAATGCTGAGCGAATCGTTTACGTTTCTTGTAATCCTGCGACCCTTGCCCGTGATACCAAAGCGCTGTTAGAACAAGGCTATCGTCTGACACATGCTGGCGTGATGGATATGTTCTGCCATACTGGTCATGTTGAATCAATCGCTCGCTTTGAAAAAGTAGCCATTTAATCTTCTCTTTGTTAATCGAGCTATTTACCTTGATTAACAACAGACATTACATAGCCTTGCTTGATTTGTCATCTTAAAATGGGATAATAGTAAACAACTTTTCTATGTCTAGAAAATCAGAACTTAGTGAACGTCAATACTCATAGCTTTATATATTTTACACGCATTTTCTAGCTGCTAAAAATCGCTTTTTAGCAGCTACATTGGTTTATATCTGCCACTTTATGAAATACGAATTTGAAGTGTGTGTATAGTAGACGAGGTTATACTCAATTCAAAATAGCTAAGAGGAGCCGGCTATGGTAAAAATTCGTGAAGGATTACCGCTAGTGGATGGACAGACCACACAAGCCGATAGTGCAACGCTTGCAGCCCAACTGGTTGCGAGCCAACGCTCTCATCAGTCTGCCAATAGCTATGCCCAAATCCCGCTCGATATCAAATACCAGCTAGCAACTCATAAGCTACACACCACTTTTGATCGCTCGGCCTTACATGCTTTTCACAGCCATGATCCAAAGCTTGAGAACGAGTATTCTGATAACCCGCTGTTAGATGAAAACAATACGCTCTCTGAAGAAGAGCTTGAAGCTATTGACTTAGATCAGGTGAATATCGACGTTCCCACTTGGCTGGACAATGTAGCCAAACGTATTGGTCAAGACTCTGTCCCTAACCTGCACGCCGCTTGTGAATTTATTCGCAATCATATGAATACTAGCGAGTCTGAACGCTCGGGCGCTTATGTCACTGGTATTGGTATGACGGATATATTGACCTACCTCTATCAGGATGAAGATGCTCTTGTGGCTGCAATGCTCTATCGTAGTGCGCGTAAATCTATCATTAGCCTCGCTGAGATAGAAAAAAACTTTGGCTCTGATATATCTACCTTAGTCAAAGATGCCTTGGCAATGGGTAAGCTATCTGAAATTATCGAGAGCAATAAACGCTTAGAAGATCACTTCGTCAATAACCAGCGTGATCAACTATCCAATATTTATAGCATGCTCATCTCTGTCACCAATGATGTACGCGTCGTACTGATTAAGCTGTCTGAGCGTACATTTGCCATGCGTGAGCTGACTTTTTCTAGTGTAGATAGACAAAGTCGTGTGGCACGTGAAGTTATGACCATCTATGCTCCATTGGCGCATCGACTGGGTATCGCACAACTAAAATGGGAACTTGAGGATTTAGCTTTTCGTTATCTTGCGCCTGATCGCTACAAAGAAATTGCTAAGCTACTATCCGAAAAGCGCAGCGAACGTGAATCCTATATTCAGCGCGTGCAAAACAAACTTAATGAAGCATTAGCAGAAGCCAATATTGAAGGTGAGGTTTCTGGACGTGTCAAACATATCTATTCGATTTACCGAAAAATGAAGCTCAAAGGCTTATCATTTGATCAGCTTTATGATATTCGTGCATTGCGGGTATTGGTCACCAACCCTTCAGATTGTTACCACGTCCTAGGATTGGTACATGGCTTATGGCGTTATATTCCTGAACAGTTTGATGACTATATCACCAATCCAAAATCTAACGGGTATCGCTCGCTACACACTGCTGTGATTGCTAAGAATAAATCTCTCGAAGTACAAATTCGTACACATGAGATGCATTTTGAAGCAGAGCTTGGCATGTGTGCGCACGTCAACTACAAAGAAGGTCTGAAGAATAAAAAGGATAATTACCTTAATCAAAGAATCAGCTCTCTGCGTCAGCTCTTATCTATTAATAATGAAACGCGTAATCAGCTACGGTCACCCTCATTAACAGGTGAAGAGCTCGATGAGATAGAGCTAGATGAAGAAGAGCAACTCGTTGATTTTGATGAGCTCGAACGTATTTATATCTTTAGCCGTGATGGTGATATTACTGAATTACCAAAAGGTGCGACCGTTCTTGATTTTGCTTACTACGTGCATACTCAAGTTGGCAATCGTGCGCAAGCTGCTCGAGTCAATCAACGCTATGTGCCGCTCACCTATCAGCTCAAAACGGGTGAGCAAGTTGAAATTATCACTAAGGCATCACGTGAACCTAATCGCGATTGGCTAGTTGCCTCACTTGGTTATATTCACACCAACCGCGCCCGCTCAAAATTAAGACAGTGGTTTAACAAACAAGACCGTGATAAAAATATTGAGATTGGTCGTCAAATGCTCAGCAAAGAGCTTGAACGACTATCGGTACATCCAAACAGTATTGATTTAAACGATTACCTTCAGCATTTCAATGCCAATACTACCGACGATATTATCGTTGGACTGGTCACTGGTGATATCGGTTTAAATCAGTTAACCAGTCACATCTCTCGACAGCTACATCTAGAGCCTGAAAGACCTCCTGAAGATTTTATACCTAGCGTAGATAATAGAGATACTGGCAAAATTGATGCCTATAAAATTCATATTGATGGTTTGGATAATATTGAGGTCAATTTAGCAGGTTGCTGTCACCCTGTACATGGTGAGCCAATTGCGGGCTACATCACTTTGTCACGCGGTGTTAGTGTTCATAATCGTGGCTGCCCTGAGTATTCGCGTCTAATCGAGCGAGACCCTGAGCGTGCGATAGAAGCTGCTTGGCGAGTACAGTCTGGTCGTTATCAACCCGTTGATATCCATGTAGAGGCTTATGATAGACGAGGGCTATTGCGTGACTTGACACAAATTATTGATAAAGAAAATGTCAATATCCGTCAGGTTCAAACGCTTAGCAATGACGATAATATTGCCTTTTTGAAGTTTCATATCGAAGTTTCGGGACTGGCTCATTTGTCTAAATTGCTAGCTAAGTTAGAGCAACAGCATGGTATCTTGCATGCTCGTCGCGCCGTTGTTTAAATACAAGCCTGGCTATAAATATTCACTTAATCATAAAGTTGTTATAGAAATATCATGCCTGAATTACCTGAAGTAGAAACAACCAAAACTAGCCTAGCGCCATTACTAGGTCAACAGGTTATCGATGTAAAAATATTCCAGCCGAAGCTACGCTGGGCGATGCCAGATGACTTAGATATCTTGGTTGATTTCACATTAGCTAGTGTCGAGCGCCGAGCAAAGTATTTAATACTGAACTTTTTACCTGCGTCATCTAATGATAGTAACGCTATGGCGCAATCTGATAAGTTAGCACCTCAGCAGCTATTGATTCATTTAGGCATGTCAGGTAGCTTACAGCAGCACAGTTATGGCACGGATAAACGCAAGCACGACCATTTAGTAATAGTCTTCAATAATGCTGATAATACCAAATCCCAGCTACACTATTATGACCCAAGACGATTTGGCTCGGTATTGTGGTATCAAGATTATAGTGCCAAGCTATTGGACCACCTAGGTCCTGAACCGCTTTCAGATGTATTTACTGCGGACTATCTATACCACTTGATTCAACGTACAAGCGTATCTGGTGAAAATTCTGAGGCAACTGTCGCAAATAAAGCTAAATCAAAAAAGCAACCTATCTCTCGCCCTATCAAGTCAGTTATTATGGAACAGCAGGTAGTGGTAGGTGTAGGGAACATCTATGCCGCAGAAAGCTTGTATTTATCAGGCATTCATCCGGCCACACCTTCTCATAAATTATCGTACGATCAAATTGTCATTTTAGTTGATCATATTAAAGTTATTCTAAAAAAGGCAATAGCACTAGGTGGTTCGACACTACGAGATTTTACCGTTGCTAGTGGTCAAACAGGTTACTTTCAGCAGACATTAAACGTTTATGGCAGACAAGGTGAAGCGTGTCCACATTGTCAGACAACGCTTGAGAATATCAAGCTTAATGGCCGAGCCAGTGTATTTTGCCCTAGTTGTCAACCAATAGGCTAACCATAATTTTCAGTATTTTTACTTACCCCTTTCGATCTATAATCAACAGCGTAGTAATTTCATCTTAATGGTTTATATTTTTTCATTCAAACCGGTATATCATGCGCATTTTTGTTGCTTATTAGCCCACATCTTGCTTTAATAGTAATAACACTTACATAAATAGTGCATACGGTTTATTTATCTGTAATATTTAGCTTACCTATCGCTGCCAAGATATTTTTTTTAGAAATATCAGTAGCCACTAATCATACCAATTGTGAATTTTAGGATATCGTTATGACTGTTAAAGCCAAGAAACAACGCACAGTTAAGCAAAAAGCTTTTACTGTTGCTACCAGCTTAAGTCTGTTGGTCGCTAGCATGCAGCCAGCCTTGGCCGCAATAGAGATTGATGAGAATGACTTTGGACCTTCCTACGGAACTATGGTGGCCGATGTTACTGTAGGTAAGCCTCTACAACTGATAGGTGCCGTTGCTGGTACTGCACTCTACCTGGTTAGCCTACCTTTCTCACTAATCGGTGGCAACGCAGATCAGGCGCAGCAGAAGCTATTTGTAGAGCCTTGGGACGCAATGGGTCGTTGCTTAGGTTGCTCTGTTGCTGAAGACAACTATTACAAGTCACAAGCAAATGATAACAACCTCGTACGTATCGTCGTCGACCAACCATCAGAGATTTTGATTAATACAAACGACTATGTAATTGTTAATCCATAAACAGTTATTCTCAAACATTTTTAACCATATATAGACGCTACAGATAATGTGTTTGTAAATGGACAATAAAAAAGGCTAACGCAACGTTAGCCTTTTTTTGTTTTAACTACCCTATTAATGACTTTATTTTGAGATATCGGCATTACTTAACTTGGCACTAATTTCACGAAGTAATAGCACTTCTTCTGAAGGCTCTACAATCTCTTCTATCACCTCCTCTACTTCTTGAGCACGGCGCA
This sequence comes from Psychrobacter sp. NZS113, assembly GCF_015864825.1. Classification (GTDB taxonomy): domain Bacteria; phylum Pseudomonadota; class Gammaproteobacteria; order Pseudomonadales; family Moraxellaceae; genus Psychrobacter. The sequence continues at coordinate 621,989 of NZ_JADYWL010000001.1, read as the reverse complement.
TTTTATTTACCGTTCTAACCATCATAAAGATAATAAACGCTAAAATTAGGAAGTTAATAAGCACCGTAATGAAGTTACCGTATGCTAATACTGGAACACCCGCTTCTTTGAGTGCATCATAGGTCATCGCAATACCTTCAGGTGCGTCCCCTAATACTAAGAACATGTTTTTGAAGTCAATTTCGCCACCGAATATAAAGGCGACGATAGGCATGATAATGTCTGCCACGAGAGAAGTTGTGATGGTTGCGAAAGCACCACCAATGATGACGCCAACTGCTAGGTCCATCACATTACCTTTTAACGCAAACTCTTTAAACTCCGATACCATACTCATTGTTTTCTCCTAAAAATTTATTTACCAATAGACCACTGTCTAAAAATTACTTCAACTTTAGCTTTTATAACAAAAAATGAATACTTTGCTACTGTTTGTTATTCTGTCTCTATTTTTGCAAAATTACAACACAAAAAAAAGCAGTATAAAGTGAAGCACTAATCGCTCACCTTATACTGCTAATCTTTTAACTGCTTCAATGCCAGAAAATTTTTACTAACATTGAGTTTCAGTGTCAAACATCAATGATATGAATTACTGAATAACTCACTTATTGATATTAAGCACCTTTTTTACCACGACCGTGACGCTTACGCTCACTTTCAGTCAGATAGCGCTTACGGATACGAATCGCTTTAGGTGTCACTTCAACCAATTCATCATCTTGAATGAATTCAAGTGCTTGCTCAAGCGTAAACTTAACCGCTGGTGTCAACGTCAATGCTTCATCAGTACCACTAGCACGTACGTTGGTTAGCTGTTTACCAGTTGTTGGGTTAACTGTCATATCATCGTTACGAGAGTTCAGACCGACAATCATACCTTCATATACTTCAAGCTGTGGCTCAGCAAATAACTTACCACGTTTTTGAAGGTTAAATAGTGCGAAGCCTAGGCAAACACCTTTGGTCATAGAAACCAATACACCGTTAGAGCGACCACCAACATCACCGATCTTTTGCGGACCATAATGTGAGAAGCTAGAAGTCATGATACCGCTACCTGAAGTCAGTGTTAAGAACTCAGAACGGAAACCAATCAAACCACGAGCAGGCATAGTCGCTTCAATACGCATACGACCTTTACCATCAAGTTCCATGTTAGTCATCTCGCCTTTGCGTAGACCAACTTGCTCCATGATAGAACCTTGATGTTCGTCTTCAATATCGAACACAACGTTTTCATACGGCTCTTGTAGTTTACCATCAACTTCTTTAACGATAACTTCTGGGCCTGAAACACCCATCTCAAAACCTTCACGGCGCATGTTTTCGATAAGTACGGATAAGTGAAGCTCACCGCGACCTGATACTTTAAATTTATCAGGAGACTCTGTGTCTTCTACACGTAGTGCTACGTTATGAATCAATTCACGCTCAAGACGCTCACGAATATTACGTGACGTCACAAACTTACCATCACGACCAGCGAACGGTGAGTTGTTTACTTGAAAGTTCATTGATACGGTAGGTTCATCTACAGTTAGTGCTGGTAATGCTTCAACATTAGCTGGATCACAAATCGTATCTGAGATATTAAGTGCATCAATACCAGTGATGCAAACGATATCACCAGCCTGTGCATCTTCAACATCAATACGATCAAGACCATGATAGCCCATGATTTTTAGAATACGACCATTACGCGTGTTGCCATGCTTGTCAATGACAGTTACTTGCGTGTTAAGTTTAACTTTACCACGCTGGATACGACCAATACCGATAACACCAACAAAGCTATTGAAGTCAAGGCTTGAGATTTGCATGCGGAATGGTGCATCTGCATCAACCTGTGGAGCCTGTACAACATCAACGATAGTCTTAAACAGTGGCGTCATATCATCAGCTAAATTATCAGCTTCTAAACCTGCAACACCGTTCAATGCTGATGCATAAACAACTGGGAAATCAAGCTGCTCGTCAGTTGCACCTAGGTTATCAAACAAATCAAAGATTTGATCCATGACCCAATCAGGACGCGAACCAGGACGGTCAATTTTATTGATAACAACAATAGGCTTTAGCCCTTGTTCGAATGCTTTTTGCGTTACAAAACGAGTCTGAGGCATTGGACCATCAACAGCGTCAACAACTAGCAATACGCAGTCAACCATTGACATAACACGCTCAACTTCACCACCGAAATCGGCGTGACCTGGAGTATCAACGATGTTGATACGATATTCTGTATCTACAGTTTGATCTGTCCAGCGAATAGCTGTGTTTTTAGCCAAAATAGTAATACCACGTTCTTGCTCAATATCGCCTGAATCCATTGCACGTTCAGCAATGTTTGCACGGTCGCCAAAAGTACCAGACTGATGTAATAACTTATCAACCAAAGTTGTTTTACCGTGGTCAACGTGGGCAATAATTGCAATGTTACGCAGGTGTTTGATATCGTTCGCCATATAAAATGCTCGTTTCGTCTTAAAAAAATGCAGTAGCAATAAGCGCCACCGGATAAACATTTATCATCAACCAGATAGATATTGAATACTTACTTTTAGACGACTGCACAATAAGTGCTGTTAATCAAATAATTTCAATATAATCAAGAATCTACACTGATAAATTCATCATACAGATAGCTATGCTAATGTACATTCTGTCAATTTACAGAATGTTTGGGCAGCTAGTATAACATTATTGATTCATAAATTTATGTAATAACTCACTTTTCTCAATACATAAATAAAAAAAAGCCACCCAATGGGCAGCTTTTTTTGTAACTATATATTTAATCACATAACCAATTGGCTATTACTTATTGAACAACCATGTCTTTAGTTTGTTCAACAGTCATTGTTTTGTCACCAGTGATGATGGCATAAACACGACGGTTCATAGCACGACCTTCTTCAGTGTCGTTTGGAGCGATTGGGTTATCATAACCATAACCAACAGTTGATAGACGGTTTGGAGCGATACCGAATTCGTTAGTTAGCATAGATTTAACTGCAACGGCACGAGCTTCAGACAGACGTTGGTTATAACGTGCTGAAGGACCAGTTTTAGAAGCATGACCTTCTACACGTGCTGTAGAGTTAGGATACTCACGCATCTTCTCTGCTACTTTAGCGATTTCTGGCTGATACTGAGTTTTGATAGCTGATTTATCGTTATCAAAGAATACACGTAGTTCCATTTTCAGTTCATCAGTAATGTCTACTGGTACTGGGCAACCGCGCTCATCTACTACAACGTTCATTGGAGTGCCTGGGCATGCATCGATGCTATCAGGTACGCCATCACCGTCAGAATCAAGATCAGATTCAACAACTACTACTGGAGTGTTGTCAACCATTGGCTCTTGCATTGGCGGTACTGCTACTGTAGGTGCTAAATGGCCACCAAGTACAACTTCTAGACCGGCCAAAGCCATGCCTTCCCACCAGTTGTTATCAAAGTTATGAATCGCACGAGCTTCACCACGTAGGCTTATAGCGTCGTTGATACGATACATAGCACCTAGACCTAGGTTACCGATAGTATCTTTAGAGCTTGATACTTTAGTACCAGCAGTAACTGTTTCGCCAGTTACATCAGAAACATAAGTTTCTTGGTTTTCTACTTTGATCTTAGATTGACCAGCACCAACCAATACATATGGCTTCAATGCACTATCAGTGTAACCAGTGAATTCTTCAGTACCGATTAAGAAGTTACCAGTTAACATGGTTTGTTCTACATCAAAACGGTTAGCGCCAGATTCAGCTGAATCTTCAGAAGCTTCGCCATTCGCGTTTGATACACCATACTCAACTTGGAACTGAGTAGAAGGAGTAAGTTCGATACCTAGAGCAGCACCAGTATATAGGCTGCTTTCTTTAGCAACACCACCATTCAAAGTACTACCATCATTAAGTTGTTTACCAGTAGTCAATACTTCACGCTGTTTGTCAGAAGTATCACTGAATTCTTCAGTCATGTGATAACCAAGTAACAACGGGCTAATGGTAACACCAGCGTTAGCAGCCATAGGTGCAGCGGCTACAGCAAACAAAGCTAGAGCTATTTTATTCAATTTCATGGACTTCCTCCAAAGGATAAGTTTAGTGATGCATTAAGCAAAACCGTTCTTCAAGACGCTTCAAATAGACATCTTTTACGAATTTCAAGTGACAAAGCAAAACCAATTAAGGAGTAGCTTAGCGATTATCGATTCAGTTTACAACTTTTTTCGTTAAGGAGCTACACATTATTACACGATAATGTTGTAACTAAAACACAATAGCCTGCTGTAGTTACCTATAACTAACGCGCCTTACGCTTTTTATCTTTTGTATGTCAGTTTCCCATAGGTAACAAACCTAATAGCACCTATTGCCTGAGCATATTTTAATACGACAAGCAATTTTTCTCTATTGTTAAAACCTTTCATTCACTAATTGAAACAAATTTTGACAGTAGATATATATTCTGTATATATTAGGATAGCCAACATTGTTTCATATATGTGAAATTCCGCCCTATTTTCAAGTATTTACCTCATCAAAATACTCAAGCCATATGCTATTAAAGGGCTTTTAGGAACACTTGAACAGCCAATGATAAAAAGCGAGATCGTTTTATTGAAATAACTCATTCATTATAGGTAATAAGCTCTTATGACACTGCTTTATAGAATGTTATCAAGCTATGGAAAGCTATCTGCGTTTTTATTACGTTTATTGAGATCAATTGCCTATAAGCACCTTCGTAAGAGATCTGCCTTTTCTATAACGCGACTTCATATGTCGTTTTCTAACATATCTCCGTTCGATAGAGTCATAGTAAATAAAAGCATATTTAAATATAAACAAGGCTTTACCCTAGTCGAGCTTATTGTCACCATTTCAGTTTTAGCAATTATAGTAGCGATTGCAATGCCATTCATACAAACGCACTTGGCACACATGGAAGCCAAACGTATCAAAAGTCAGTTAAAAAGCTCGCTGACCCTAGCGAAAGCTGAAAGTTATATTAGAAGACAAAATGTGATTGTTTGTTTGTCTGATAACGGAGGTCGCTGCCATAGAGATAGCGACATGACACTTTTGCTCTTTATAGATAAAAACGATAATAAGCACTTTGATGATCAAATAGATTCCCTACTCTCTCAGCAGCCTTTAAACCCTAAATACAGCAAGCTAAGTTTACGGGTTGGCGCCAGACGCCATTACACTAAGTTTTGGGGTGACACTGGCAAGCCTCGAGGGCATTTTGGTCATATCAAATACTGTCCGATTGTTGACTATAATGAAGCGATGTACCTCATATCATTTAGCCAAGCAGGCCGTATTACACAGAAGTTTAATGAGAACCACCCTACCAAATGTGAGAGTTAACCAGATCAGTATACGATAACGATACCTTTAGTAGTTTTAACTTATAGCTCGTCTACAATAGATTTATATTGAATAACTTATTTGGATAAAGGTTTTTGTAAAAAAGGTGAATTGAATTATCAATAATGAAGATATGCGCACAAGAAATATTTCTCATATCAATATCTAACTCACTATCGAAACACATATCTAAAATAATAGGTTAAATAGCATGTGCTTTGAAGGAAGGTAACCTTTATAGATAGTACAAAGCATACAATCACCTTCACTATTGATAACGTCGCTGCTGCTGCCATAGTAAACGACTTTGTAACGGCTGATAATCAAGCAAATGATCTATGAGGTGTCGATATAACTTCGACCAATGATTCAGAGTCATTTTGGTAATACCTAACTCTGCCATGTTTATCAATTCAGCACCCATGAATACCGTTTTCATAGTGGTGCTTTCTAAATGTTCAGATTGTAGTTTATTCTGTAAAACGGGCATAAATCCCACATCAGGTAAAAAGCAATAAGAACAATCTGGTTCGATAACATCTTGGACACTATCGTGGGTTAAAGTTAAGGTAAAGCCCAACTCTTCAAATAAGTAAAACTCAAATTGGCGCAGACACAGTCTTAATTCATCGGTATCTAAAGGCTGTCGAAGTTGATGCAAACTGTTTTGATAGTGCTGCCACAATACAGGCATGGGATCTTCAGTAGGTAACAACCGCCACAATATTTCATTTAGGTATAGTGCAGAGTATTGCTGCTGGCCAGTGATGTTGCCATAAGGTAATGACTCTAAGGTAACAACAATATCAGTTTCTTCTGCGCTAATTGTTGAAGTAGAGATTTGTGACGTGATATTGATTTGACTGAAGGTCTTTAAATCACGTTTGCCGGTAGCAAAGAGTTGTAAAGGCATAAACAATGGCGCGCCTTTTTTTCCAATACCATGTATCACACCATGCTGTTGAGAAAATAAATAGTATAAAGCGCGCTTTTCTTGATAGGGACGCTGATGTAATAAGTAACCGACTAGCGCTTCGTTACGCATTTTTTATTACCTCAGCATCTAGCACATAGAGAAATCTTCAAAATGCTAATATCTAATCAATATCCCAAACTGGTCAATGCGCGTTCATCATCAGACCAACCACGCTTCACTTTCACCCATAGTGTGAGCATAATTTTCTTATCAAAAAGCTGTTCCATATCTTTGCGAGCGTCCATACCCACTTGCTTGATACGTTGTCCTTTGTCACCAATGACAATCGCTTTTTGACCACTACGCTCGACATAAATAGTCGCATCGATAAAAGTGCAAGCTTTACGTGGGCGACCTGTTTTTGGATCAGTATGTGCAGGTTCGTCTTTAAATGCATCAATTTGTACTGTTAAATCATATGGTACTTCGTCACCTGAACTACGCATGATTTTTTCACGGATAATCTCACTGGCTAAAAAACGCTCTGAGCGATCAGTGATTTGTTCAGTATCATAAATAGGTGCCGCAACTGGTAGGTGTGACGCAATTACTTCTTCTAAACGATCTAGATTTTGATTTTTTAAAGCAGATACAGGCACGATATCAGCAAAATCAAAACTAGCATTAAAAGTCTCGATAAGTGGCAATACACTGCCTTTGTCTTTTAAGGTATCTGACTTATTAATAACCAATACTACCGTTAAGTTTGTATCACCAAGCTTTTGCAATGTTAATAAATCATCATCACGCCACTGGTCTGAATCAACAACGAATAGCACCAAATCAACATCAACTAACGCAGATACGGCAGCTTTGTTCATACGCTCATTGATAGCACGCACTTCATTACGATGAATACCTGGTGTATCCACGAATACAGCCTGCATCTCATGATTTGATAAAATACCGTGAATACGATGACGAGTTGTTTGCGGTTTACGTGATGTGATAGACAGCTTTTGACCCAACAAGTGATTCATTAGTGTCGATTTACCGACATTTGGACGTCCAACAATAGCAACATAACCTGTCTTAAAGTTATCAGCTATACCTTCATGACGACTAGGCGAAAAGAATTCCTCAATTGCCATATCGTTTTCTGACGTAATATCTTTTGAGTGGTCGATATCATCATTCGTTATATCAGTATTACTTTGGCTTAGGGTAATGTCTTTTTTCTCAGTCATATTTTTGGCGTTATCTTCGTTATTTGATGGCAAATCAGTATGATTGCTCATAGGGTAATCCTGTAGGTTTTATAACCAGTCAAACAGTACATACTGATGAATTGGTTTTATCAGCACTAAAAAATTAATACCGTTATCGGTTGGAAAATATTTGAGGTTTGAAAATATGTGACGTTTAAAAGAAAACAAATAAGCAGTTTTTAAAACGTCACTGAATATGTGTCGTCAGTTTAAAATTACGTTGGTAACAAATAGCTAAATATTAGTTATGTACGCTTTTTAGCTGAGCCTGGAAGTTTGTGCAGCTGATTAATCATAAGTTCTGCTGCTTTTTGTTCAGCGATACGGCGGCTCTCACCAGATTCAGTAATGTCAGGACAGTTATTGATATTAACATGGCAACGTACAACAAAGATCTGATACGGTGCATTACCACGTGTTTCCATTAGTTCATAATGGGGCAAGTCGAACTGCTTAGATTGAAGCCACTCTTGCAAACGGCTTTTTGCATCTTTCAATGCTTTTCGATCATTGACATTATCAATCAAATCTCCGTACCAAGAAAGCACGCAATCTCGTGTAATGTCCATATCTTTACTGTCTAAATATATAGCACCTATTAGGGACTCTACCGCATCAGCCAATATAGAAGCACGATTACGACCACCACCCTTCCTCTCGCCCACTCCTAATATGAGATGGTTAGAGAGTTCTAAGTTTTGCGCAATGATGACCAGTGACTCTTGGCGTACCAACGTTGCACGCATACGAGTTAATCGACCTTCATTTTGGCTAGGATAGCGATGATACAAAGCCTCACCGACAATCATACCCAGTAAGGCATCGCCTAAAAACTCTAAACGCTCATAGTTTTTCTTGCTATCAAATGAGCGATGCGTCAATGCAAGTTTCGGAAGGCTCAAGTCGTTGAACACATAGCCCAACTTACGCGTTAATACCGCTAGCCGCTGAATAAATTCTGAGCTAACAACAAGCGTGTCGACAGACGTGCTATTTTGTTGAGGAGTAGGAACCGCTTGGGAGTGCTGCGAAGTTGGTTTCATGCGTGGCTTGTGGTTATCCCTTCTGTTTTACGGATTTAGTCATAATATTTATCGACTAAGGTTATAAGGAAAATTTCAGAGGGTATTAACACCTCTTTCAATTACTCTGCTGCTGCCATATCAATATCACCTTCAAAACGATTGACGATATCAATATTGCTAAAGAAATTATTGGTTATTGCATATTGCTTGTAGATGGCCAACTGACCTGTTTTTTTATCTGTAAAAGTAAAAACATCTTCTGCTGTAGTGTTATAGTCCGCATTAATAGATAACTGTCTATTAACGCGTTCAACAAACTGTTTAGCCGTTTCGTTATTATTATTTGACTCTAGAAGCTCCGTACCCAAGAGCTTGGTCAATTGATAGTCACCAATCTGAGCTGGCACAATAGCAACTGTCAATTTAGCAGCAATGCCCAATACCATGATGATAAATACGATGCTTGTCACACTAGCACCGCGCTGCGTGGCCAATCCAGATAATTGCTGCATTATTGTATTCCTCTACTGATAAGTTACTATTTTTAGTGAATACCCAAATATTAGGTATCCGTTTATTAGATAGCAACAATATTAGCACAAAACTATTATCGAAAAATCAACCAATAGAGATTCTCATAATCTTAATTAATAGCACCATTACGTTGGAAGGTTGGTAAGTTAAGCCCTGGTGGCTTATGCATCCAAATATAAACCGCTTTACCAGCTAGGTTCTCATCAGGTACAAACCCCCAAAATCGACCATCGGCACTACGGTCACGATTATCACCCATGACAAAATAATGGCCTTCTGGGACATTGATACGCCATTCTGTCCCTTCTGAGCTAACCACTTCTGGAGATTGCTGCTGTAAAAATGGTGCGTACTGAGCACTGTTCATACCAGTCAAGTAGCGAACAAGATGCTTGTTCTCACCCGGTGTTTCTTGAAAGTACTGCGCCTCATTTTCTTCTTGCTGACCCATTGCAGCTGCACTTTCCTCTGTCAGCTCTTGTCCTGGAGCAATTTGTCCCGGCAAATAAAGCTGTGAAGTCAATTCAGCATTTGCCGCAAAATCTACTAGCTGAGTGTCAATCGGAACATCATTAATCGCAAGTACACCTTGATCGTAGCTGACAGTATCACCAGGCAATCCAATCACACGCTTAATATAATAAATACTAGGATTTTCAGGGTAGCGAAATACAGCGACATCACCATGCTCAGGCGAGCCTGTATCCAATATTTTATTATAAGTTAGCGGTAATCTCACACCATACGAGTACTTGTTCACAGCGATAAAATCACCCGTATATAGCGTCGGCACCATAGAAGATGATGGAATATTAAAAGGCTCAATCAAAAATGAGCGCACAATTAACACCACTGCTAATACGGGGAAAAAGTCATAAGCCCAGCGTACTAGCAAACCTTCTTGACCACGCCCACGAGTTTTGCGTTGTTTGAGTGCCAATTTGTCTAATAGCCAAACTATACCCAAGACTACGGTTAACGGCACTAAAATTAAATTGAAATCAAAATCCATACTAGTTTGCCTATTAACGAGCTGCTGCTTTAACGGTTGCTATTTATCAGTTAATTGTATTGATAATTGCCAGTTCTATACTAGTAGTGAATACTCACTACTTACTCTACTTGCAATACAGCCAAGAAAGCTTCTTGTGGAATTTCCACATTACCCACTTGCTTCATGCGTTTTTTACCAGCTTTCTGTTTAGATAGTAGCTTTTTCTTACGTGAGACATCGCCACCATAACATTTAGCTAGTACATCTTTACGCATAGCTTTCACTGTACTACGACCGATGATTTGACTACCAATAGCCGCTTGAATGGCCACATCAAACATCTGACGTGGAATCAGCTCTTTCATCTTAGTAACCAATGCGTTACCACGATAACGTGACTGAGTTTCGTGCACGATCATCGCTAAAGCATCAACTTTATCACCGTTGATTAGAACATCGACTCTCACCAGCTTGTCGACTTGATAACGCTCAAAGTTATAATCAAGCGAGGCAAAACCACGTGAGACCGACTTTAGGCGATCAAAGAAATCCATGACGACTTCGCCCATTGGAATATCAAATATCAGCTGTACCTGTCTACCCATAAAGCGCATATCGACCTGAACGCCACGACGCTCAATACACAAAGTCATCACATTACCCAAGTACTCTTGCGGCACTAAGATCTGACAGCGAGCAATTGGCTCACGAAACTCTTCGATGTTGTTTGGCTCGGGTAGATGTGAGGGGTTATCTACATAGATAACATCGCCGTTCTTTTTCTCAATTTCATAGATTACTGAAGGCGCTGTAGTGATCAAATCCAAGTCGTATTCACGCTCTAGACGCTCTTGGATAATCTCCATGTGTAGCATACCCAAGAAACCACAGCGGAAACCAAAACCAAGCGCATCTGAAGTATCTGGCTCAAAAAATAGCGATGCATCATTGATCTGCAGTTTTTGTAAGGCTTCACGGAATTTTTCGAAGTCTGTAGACTCTACAGGGAACATGCCAGCATAAACTTGCGGGGTGACTTGTTTAAAGCCTGGAATACGATCCACATCAGGGGTCTTAGCATGAGTGATGGTATCGCCTACTGGTGCTCCGGCAATATCCTTGATACCCGCAATAATAAAGCCTACTTCACCCGCTTCTAAAATACCCGTATCTACAGGCTTTGGCGTAAATACACCAATAGAACCCACTAAATGCGCTTCTTGAGTTGATTTAATATAGAGCTTATCACCTTTGCGTATAGTTCCTTCGCGTACACGAACCAATGACACCACACCCAAATAGTTATCAAACCATGAATCAATAATCAGCGCTTGCAATGGCGCTTCACGGTCACCAGTCGGTGCTGGAATAAACGCAACCAATGCTTCGAGCAGCTTATCGACGCCTAAACCTGACTTGGCTGATACTCGAGGTGCATCAACCGCATCAATACCAATAATGTCTTCAATCTCTTGAATAACACGTTCAGGCTCAACTTGTGGCAAATCAATTTTATTCAGTACAGCCATGACTTCTAGGCCTTGATCAACTGCCGTATAGCAGTTGGCTACTGATTGCGCTTCTACGCCTTGCGCGGCATCAACGACCAAAAGCGCACCTTCACAAGCGGCTAATGAACGCGACACTTCATAAGAAAAGTCGACGTGTCCTGGTGTATCGATGAAGTTGAGCTGATAACGCTCACCATTAGGATGGTCGTAGAACAACGTTACCGACTGCGCTTTGATAGTGATACCGCGCTCACGCTCAATATCCATGGAGTCAAGTACTTGCGCCTGCATCTCGCGATCTTGCAAGGCACCGCACATCTGAATAAAACGATCAGCAAGTGTCGACTTGCCATGATCAATGTGGGCAATGATTGAAAAGTTACGAATATTGGCTAATGCAGTCACAAAGCGCCTACTAAATTAAGGGTGATAGAATAATGAAACCAAAAGAATAAATGCTGTTGAACGCAAGCGATATAATGATTGCGTATTGCTGAAAATAGCTCAAATCAGCTTATACACTAAAACTGCTATCTCAAATCAATAGCCGAATAGGCTATTACTTACGTGCAGATGTAAAAGAGTATTCTAGCAGTTTTCCACTACAAAGTAAGGCGATTTTGTGAGTAGAGAGATGATTTACAAGTGAAGTTACGAGCTGATAACCATACAGAGAGAAAGTATGGTACTTATTAGGACTATATTGTCCTCTGTGGTGATAGCAATCTACCAAAACGACTCACGATCAATCGAAAGTAAAGACTATTGAGATATATTGGATTTAGGGTGGCTCTTCTCTACAAGTTGAATTTCCGCTTGGCCCAAATATTTATACATCCATGGTGACTTACCGTAAAAAGCCCCGTTTATCTGAGTTTGTTCTATCAAATATTCACGAAATCTTAGATAAAATTCGTTGTCTGGGCTTTTGGGCCGTTGCCAAAAATCGCTAAGTGGTTTTTGATCAGTCAGCTTAGGCGTATTATAAATCGCACGACCCATGATCTTGGTTGGTTTTTTATGATATACCGATTGCAAACCCGTAGTACTGTTGATAGTCAACATACCAATACTATGTTTCATCAAAGTTGGCAAGTGCATATCACAACCATAAAAAACACGGTCAGCCACTTGATAGCGCACTGCCAAGCTAAATACTAACTCACGATAGTCTCGATGACCACGATCTAATGGGTGATGTTTCAGTACAAGTAGTTGTTGCTTATCAGCATAAGTTGAAAAACTTGCAATAGACTCATCAATGAACTGTACCACATCTCGATAATCACTATGATGCGTAATCTGTGAGTCATTATGCACTTGCAAACTAATCAAAAAGTAATTATTGCTTTCATTCTTAGTCAGTCTATGTTGCAATTTTTTATCAGGTACGTAATCTCGCAACTTACGCCATGGTGCTCTCAGCCAAGCAATCGCTTCTTGCCATGCTGTCATGCCACGGTAGTGCGAATAGTGTGGATAGCGGCTTTTGTACATCCAAGCAATAATATAATAAACAATAGCAGCGATGCTCAACCGATAAAAACGATTGTGTGTGTATAGCGGCTGATCATTGGCCTTTTTTAGGGCTTTGATATCTTCTATATTTAAGCGTGAATAGCCATTGATCCCATGTTCTTGCAAGGTGATATAGTCAGGACGCAGATACCCTTCTTCAAATACGAAAAATGAGGTCTCTAACTGCTCACTAATACGGGCGGCCTGCGTATGATGTGGGCGACAATCACCAAAACAAACAATCGCATCAATAGCATTTTCTTTAATAAATTGCTGCAACCAAGAAGAGAAATGCGCTAATGTTCCAGTATATTCATAGGTATTATCATGATGATAGAAGAAGGCATCACCTGCGTTAAAGTTAATTTTGCTAACTTTAATATCTTGGGTTTGTAGAAATTTCGAAAAGCGATTGAAAAATCCGCCCATTTTTCCTTGTAACAGCAATACATGTCTATGAGTAAGCAAGTGAGACATCGAAGCTGCCATAGTATTGGGCTACCATTAAGTGAAAGAGTAAGAAACAAAAACGAGAGTGATCGTTAAACTGTGTGAAGGCACGTGCGCAATAAGAGATTATACCGAAAAACAATCTGCTTGTCGCAGTGGAATTATGCCACTATGCCAAAGCCAATTAACGGGATACTTTACGCACGAGCTGCTGAAATCGATGACGCTGCTGCATAAATCGTATGGCTGCATGACGTTTGATTTGTGTGGTCAAAGTCGATACCACTGAGTTAGAGGTCTGAATTGAACGATCTATATTGCTAGGCGTTGTAGTCTGAGAACCTTGACTACAACTATCTTCTGGCCGATGCTCGTTTTTAAGTGGATACAGGTAGTCAATAACCTGCTCTACTTGCGCAAGCCCATAGCCGTTCGGCAGACGATATAATGGATAACAGATGAGCACGCAATGCAGCAATTGCTCAAGCGTCAGTACTGTGTCTCTTTTACGCCTTTCTAAGTATTCAGACTTGGGTGATAACTTGGCATCAATATCCGTCGTCAAACCCCATCCTGCATAAAACGGCAAACCATAACAGGTAACCTGTAAACCACGCAGCAATGCCTCAAAACCCGTCAACGAGCTGATAGTGTGCACTTCATCGATACATTCTAAGCAGTCAGGCATGGCCGTATCATAGGCGACCGCATTTACTTGACGTAAACCTGCTTCTGCTACTTTGCCTGCTCGCAGCCCTGCTTCAACGTCAGGATGCGGCTTATAAATCAGATAAGCATCAGGATTGTCTTGGCATACTCGATCTATCAAACCACTATTAGTCTTGATTGTTGAACCACAATATTGAACCGATAAATCATCCTCTACTTGACCAATAATGAGAATTCGGTGTTTGCCCGATAACTTTGCTTTCTGCATCCATAAGCTATGCTGGCTATCAGAGTTGTTAGCATCAGCGCCAACATTGTACTTACTCACGCGCTGAGTAAGTAGCTTCTCTTGCAGCAGTTTTACTCGTGTATTTTGGTATGGATTTAGCGTTTCGCAGTTACATAATAATGTTTCTAAATCTGATGGCTGAGTCGCATCATAATAGATACCCTGCTTATCTATGACTACCGACAATGGCGCGAGTAGTGTGGCACCTAAACCATTTGAGCGAATAAACCCATCCTCCATACAGTAAATAGAAGGCATTTCAGAAGGTTGCACTGCTAACTTTTTCTGTCGCTTCTGTTGTACTTGCTGGCGTTTGGCTAAGCCCCATACCAGTGAAGGTCGTTGATAATTGACACGAAAATGATCTGGATGCAGTAGATTCTTCAGTCGTGGCTTTGGTTTGATGAATAATGTTGTACGTGGCAGATTAATAAAATCTTTAACAAAAGGTAATTTCCAGCGGCTAAACTCATATATTGTCAAATCACCTTCCAGACGTAATTGCCAATGACGATTGGTCACCAACCAATCAATCGCTGCATCGATGGCACAAGCCTGTTTTGTCGCTGGATCTACATAGTGGCTATAATCAATATAAGCACTATGAAAAAGCATTTCTAACGTTGTATTAAACCTCTTACTAGACGCTGTAGAAAATAATAATAAGCCTGGTTTTTTCTTAGTATTCACTGATGCTTTGGCAAGCATTCCACGGCGTCGCTCAACTTCTTTAAGCAAATGCTTGGGGGCTCCGCTATCGTCGGTCAGACCCCAACCACTGTACCAGTTGACCCCAAAACAATGCACTTTTTTACCCAACATCAATGCCTCAAAACCCATGTGTGAGCTGACGGTATAGACATGCTCTACTTGGGCCATCAGTGCAATTGGATTAAGTGATTGCGTTAATAGACGAACGTTTTTGGGTAATTTGAAACTGGTCAGGTATCCTGTTTTCGATGCGGGGTGAGCCTTTATCCAGATATGAGAATCAGGATGATTGCGGCAAGCGGCTTTCAACATTCGCTTAAATTGACGTTTGTTAGCACCAGCCCCTCTAACAGAAGCATCACCAGCCACTTGGTCAATCAATAAGATATGCGACTTTAGCGGTGTTTTGAGCGTGTACGGATGTTCTTGACCAACCAATTCGTTTAATAGAGGGCAATCAATGACTGCATTATACTTGCTGATTTTTTCATTACAAATACGTGCCATCAATTGCTGAGCTCGCTCCTCATCTGCTCCGCTATTATCGATAGTAGCGTTTTTAGTACGCTCAATAATCAGCTGCTCGAGGCGTGAACTCTGTGTTAGATCAAAGTAGATACCAATGTCATCAACGACCACACTCAAACCATGACGGCTACTAGTACCCGAATCTAATGAGCGTAAAAAGCCATCTTCAATACTGAGGGTTGAAAGCTGCTGCTTTTTCGCAGCTTTGTCGGCCCGCTGATAACTTTTCTTATGGCCCCAGCCCACAAATGCTTGCGGTAACGGCGATAACAACTGATTTTTTTGAGCAGGCAACCATTTGAGTAGCTGAGCATTTAATACATATTTCACGCCCGACCAAGGATACCATCGCTGAATATCTGCTTGTAGCAGGTGCGGCAACAATACATTGTTATGACGTATACCCTTACCCACAACAGCCAATTGGTTAAATAACAATGGCGACTGTGCCGCAATGACAGGCTCAGACATTAAAGACTGGGATTTGGTATTCGTATCATTTTCCAGTCTTTCTGTCATTTGTTATACCTTACTAATGGATCGTTAGTAGTTGAGCGTAACTAATTACACTCAATTAAAAAATATTTGGCTTAAAACACGTTAACTCGTCAAGTCATGATTAGAATACAGCATTTGCTGCGACAGCCAATTGATAAAGAATTTGCGTTATGCCACGAGCGATTTCGACGCGCTTGGTTTTGACTTTTGGCAATACCATGATCGCATCACCTTGCTGAATACGATAAGCAGTATTGACCACCTCGTTTGTGCCATTTTGATGAATCACAAGAATCTCTTTCGTATCAGCATTGTCACCAAAACCACCAGAGCTAGCGATATAGTCACCAACCGTATAATCAGCATTAAACGTAAGTGCCCCTTGAGCACGTACTTGACCATTTACCGTAATGATAGAAGTTTGTGCAGGTATCTCAATGATATCGCCTTGCTGCAAAATGATATCTTGCCAAGAATTTGGTACAACAACAATCCGACCGTTTGTCTCTACTTTACGAGCTTTGGCCACAAACTCTTTGACTAAAGTAGCATCATCTTGACGCAGTGCTGCTTCTTCTCGAGTGGTTGATTGAGTCGACAGCGTCATCTCTTCTAAGCGATCAAGCGACTCATTGATCATCGCCTTTTGCTGTATAGCAACCGATTCACGATAAATGGTCAAGTTGGTTAGCTTTGCAAGCGGGCTGGGTTGTAATTGCGGGACAATATCTTTTAAGCGAGCCCCATAAGGTACAATCATCGCACCATTACCCGTATGCGCCCCTTTAACTTGAACCGCAATCGTACCTGCATAGCGATCTGAAGTGACGACCATCTGGTCTCCGTTATAGACAGGAACGTTTTGAGCCTCAGTCAATGAGTAGTATTCGGCCGTCTGCGCACGGCCTGCACTACGGGTAATACTGACATTGGTGGCGTTCGCTGCTGGACTGGCCACTTGGAGTACATCACCAACGGTAAGATCATTTACATCAAATTCAAAAGTGTATTCGTTCTGAACTTGTCCACTAACGACAAAAGTTTTCTTTTGCGGAGAAACGGTTATCACATCACCATCACGAAACGAGAATGACTGCAGCTTACCGGCTAATAGGAAATCATATAAATTGACTTGCTGTAGCATCTGACCATTACGTTTGATTTGAATATCAATGTAGCTACCACGAGTTGGATCAACACCGCCTGCTCTATCTAGATAAGACAACACTGAATCTGCTGCTAAACCGCCATAATAACCAGGTTGTTTGACAAAACCGGTAACGAATACTTTCACTGGCTGTGCTTGCTCTAGTGACGCATAGACACCGACGTTCGAGCGGTAAATACGACTGACAGCGCTTTTGACCACGTTTTGCAAATTACCATTTTGCACACCAGAGATACGTACTGGACCGACATTGGGCAAAAAGATATTACCTTGTGGATCAACCGTGGTGGTCGCTGCATATTGATAGGCACCCCACATCCTTACTTGGACGTTGTCACCAGGGTTTATCACATAGCTGTCATTAAAAGTAGAGCCAGAAGTGGTCGAGAATGCCCCACGAAACAACTGCTCACCAAACATCATATCTTGAGTATTAATATCTTGATAAGGACGCGTGGTATTGATAACTGACTGACTTGGCAAGCTCGCTGCATTCACTGCCTCTTGCATCGTTGCCTGAGCAGGCACACTGCCAGAAAATGCTTGTGTTGAGGCGTTGCTAGTGTTATTACTCGTACCAAAGCTAGATCCAGCTATCTGATTAGCAGCGCTATCTGCCGCTATTGCTGGCAGGCTCGTCGCGGCCATCGCCAAACTAGTCATCATCACGATAAAACGTGGTTTCGTATTCATGCGTTGTATTCCTTTGCTGATCTATCGATCATTACTGATATCTGGTTTGTCAAAATTGCCTTAAGCAAATTTAGCTGCGATGGTCACGGACAACTGCCATTACTAAGCGCACAAAACCATAGAATATTAATAGCAATGCTAGCGATGTCCAAATAATATAGCCACGGCGTGGATACAATGCTTCTTCAGCTTCATATGGCGTTGAAATCACGATGAGATTCTTCATCTTTTTGAAGGCTTCTAAACGCGCTTTTTCAAGTGATGATAACGACAACTTGTACAGCTCCGTCGCAAACTCAACATCAGCCTTGATGGTTTCAAACTGTATGGCTTGACGGTTCAACTTGGTTGTATTTGGTGATGTTAATTTGGTTTGCTCTTGCGTAATCTGCTCTGTCACAGCTTTTATCTGACTTCTTAATGACACAACCTGCGGTGCATCTGGGTTCAAATAGCTGAGCAATTGACGCTCTTCCGTACGCAATGAACTCAGCTGCCCTTGTAAACTACCAATCAGCTGATTAACAATTTGTGCATTGGCTTGTGGGTCGTAAATTTCATTATCATTTTGATAGTTTAATAACTGCTCTTTCGTTTCATTTAAACGATCTTGTGACTCATCTAATTGTGTTTCTGCAAACACCAGTTGATCACGAGCCACTTCTTGTGAAATACGGTTTACAAACTGCTCAGATTCACTCAAGATCGTTTTGTTGAGCTCAAAAGCGTACTTTGCATCAAATGCTTCTGTCGATACTGAAAGGATATAACTTTGTTCGTCTAGATTGATATGAACCCGTTTTTTAAAATATTTAAGCAACTCTTCTTGCGTGGCATCAGGTTTAAGCTCATTGATCGGGTCTGAACCATCAACATGATAAGCCTCACGGAACTTGAACTTTTTGTCAAGACGCTTCACCATATCATTAGACAGAATGTATTCTGTTAGATAAGTCGCATCCTCTTTGCTAGTGCTATTCACACCCAACAAGGCTGAGATCCCTCCAGTAGAAGATACACTCGACTCGCTGACCTGTTTGACAACAACATTAGCTGTCGAGGTGAATCGTGGATGGGCAACCGTCATGACATAAAAAGTCACCAACACCCAAGGGATAATCACCAAGCCTATAAACAGCGAGAAGCTAATGATGTTATTTTTTTGCTTTGTGGACATGCTTTTCATAAACTTCAATCGCTTCTGTTGTATCGTCAAAGACGTGTGCTGTTTGATCCATTAACACAATACCAATATCGCAGTTACGTTTAATGTCACCGATATTATGCGATACTATTAAAAATCCTGCTTGCGCACGACGTGCAGCTAATATCTCTTCACTACGTTTTCGAAAAGCGGCATCACCGACCGCACCTGCTTCATCGAGCATATAATAATCAAAATCAAAGGCTAAGCTTAACCCAAACGTTAAACGTGATCTCATACCTGACGAATAGCTTTTAACGGGCATATCAAAATAATTGCCAATATCTGCGAACTCCTCAACAAACCTTATTTTTTCGTCAATATAAGGACCGCTTGAGTATAAACGACAAACGAAGCGTACGTTTTGACGACCAGTCAAACTTCCTTGAAAGCCTCCAGCCACACCTACTGGCCAAGAAATTGTCGAGTCAGTAATAATTTCACCTGAGTCTGGCTCATCAAGGCCACATATAATGCGCAGTAGCGTTGACTTTCCCGCACCATTGCGCCCTAGCAGACCAACACTTTGCTTATTACCAATCGTCAAGTTCAAGTTTTTAAATAAATAATGACGGCCTTTCTTCGTCATAAATGACTTAGAAACATTTTTAATTTCAATCATTTGCTTGCCCTATACTAAAACTGGAGTCACACTTCATGATTTATTTTGAGCGTACTAAATCTCTTTCTACCGCTTTATACATAAGAAGGCCTAAAAAATTCACTGCAATTGTCCACTTCAAAAAATACGTTATATCAATATGATAAGCTGGATAATTAGGTGCTAAAGCATGTCTTACCAACTCAATATTATGTATAAATGGGTTGTAGAGTAAATAACTAAAGTATGGTTCAGGAATAATATGAATGGGATAGACGATACCTGAAGCAAAATATAGTATGGTAAAGAGAATCGTAATGACCTTAGTGATTTCACCACCATAATAACCGATAATCATCATAATTAAAGCCACACCGAAGCTGAACATAAAAAGAGTGATCCAGCAGAACAGTACGATATGTAAATTTTCTAAACTGGCATAATCATTAAAAAAAGCTAACCCAATCAACAATATAAAAAAGGTTACAAAGTAAATAACCAATTCCAAAGCTGATCTGGCGAAAATAACGTCAATGTGCCGTATTGAACGATACATCAAAAGCCCTTGATTAGCCTCAACAGCTCCTAATGATCTGAGTGCAATAGTCTGAAACATGCGAAAAGGAACCATTCCTGCAACCAAAAATAATGGAAAGCTCATTCCTGGTAAAGCACGCTCAATAACTACGCCAAACATCACTAGGAATATAAGCATTTGAAAAATTATTTCTAATGGCGCCCAAAGATAGCCCAAGCGATAACCACCAAAGCGCGTTTGTAGTTCACGCATGAGCAACGCATGAAATGCAGCACCCATGACTTTGAGGCCACTACGGTGCTTAATGGGACGATAAGGGGGCAATTGTACAGACATAGCGTTACAGGACTTTACCGAAAACAGCCCCTATGATAAGTAAGCGCGACATAAGTTACAACAATTAATCTGTGTCTAAACAGATAAGGCTATGATTTAGTAAGAAATCAGCAAGTAATGAAAGTCAAAACTCAACTTACCTAACTATCGACAGATAAATCTATCACTTATTTTAGGCAAAAAAAAACCAATCTTGAAAGATTGGTTTTTTAGTTGATACTAATTAAAGTATCTATAAATGGTGGCGATGAAGAGACTTGAACTCTTGACCTCACGATTATGAGTCATGCGCTCTAACCAGCTGAGCTACATCGCCATTTTAGGTTGGCTATTATGCCTAAGCAGATGACAGTCGTCAACCCCTAATAAGCATTTTTTCCAAAAAACTTGACCTAATATTGAGAAACCGTCATTAACAATCAATAGTGAGCTTTTCAATACTATTTAGGCCATTAAAAAAGGTTTGGTAAACCGATAAGCCGGGTTCTGTCGTGGACAATCATTCCTCTAGGCGTACAATCGCTCGTACGCTCAAGCAACCTACCCGCATCGAACGCGGGCCGCGCCATGCCGATGCCTATTTGGTCTTGCTACGCGTGGAGTTTACCATGCCGTGAACTGTTGCCAGCCACGCGGTGCGCTCTTACCGCACCCTTTCACCCTTACCGATGACATGAACATCTTGCGATACTCATATAAGCCAAAGGCGGTCTACTCTCTGCTGCACTGGTCGTCAAGTTACCCTGCCCAGCCGTTAGCTGGCACGCTGCCCTATGTAGCCCGGACTTTCCTCCCCTGCATGTCTGTTGCCAGTGTGCAGCGGCGATTGCCTAGTCTACCAAGCGCGCTAGTATAGCAAACTTCTGACAGAGTGCGAACGTCTTTTGGATTTATTTTTAGCATCGATACAAATAGGTTAAATAAAACCTTTGGGCAAAGATAAATAATCATTTTCTGACAGCGTTTCGGCATTAAGCATTTCAGTATTAAGCATCTCTGTATTAACAGATATTTGGTTTTTTAGAGACGGTATCTGTACCCAATGAGCCTTGGGATAATTCGCAGCTAAATAATTTTGTAGAAAATCCACAGTACTATTCGCAATCTCAGCATCCGTATTGTCAGCATTATCATGAATATGATTATAAACAACGCTATGTACAGACAACCCACGTGCTTTTATGGCTTCTAAACTCAGCAACGTATGATTGATACTACCCAAACGACCAGAAGTGACTAAAATAATGGGATAACCTTGATCAGCAATATAATCCAAAACTAATAACTGCTCCGTTATTGGTACCAGCAAGCCACCAGCACCTTCTAGTAATACCAAGTCATACTCAGCTTGCAATCGTTTGGTGGCATTAGTAATCAGTTCAGGATCTAGTACTTCCCCTGATAATCGAGTCGCTAAGTGTGGTGATGCTGGCTTTTTATAGCGATAAGCGCAAGTGGTAAAATCAAGGTCACATGGCTGTAGAGGAATATCCATTAGTTGACGATGCGTAATGATGTCGTCAGCAATGCCCATTTCGCCAGTATTGGTATTCATCGTCACGCCAGTCTGCACTAGCTTTTGAGTGATTACATTGACGCTTTGCTGCATTAACGATTTGGCAATAATGCCAGTGGCATAAGTTTTACCGATATCGGTATCGATACCTGAGACAAATAGAACACTCATAGCTCACCTTATAAAAAATTGACTGGCATATAAAACAGAGTTTTATTATTAAATTTCAATATCTAAAGCTGAACTCGAAACTTGCGCCAAATAAATTGTCACTACATGTAGTAACGACTGACATAAGGTCACAAGCTCATCATCAGTAATCACATAAGGGGGCATGATATACACCAATTTACCAAATGGTCTGACCCAGATACCATTCTCAATCAACAAAGCCTGAAAAATGGGCATCTCCACAGCGTCATGTAACTCAATGACGGCGACTGCACCCAAGCAACGTACTTCAGCAACACCTTCTAATAACGCGGCTGGTGCTAGCTGCTGTTCCATCGTACGTTGCATGTTTGCAGTACGCGCTTCAATATCATAAGACATAATCAAATCAATCGAGGCACACGCAACCGCACAGGCCAGCGGATTGCCCATGAACGTAGGGCCATGCATCAATGCGGGATAGTCGCTATTATGAATGGTATTGGCAATTTTTCGGGTACATAACGTTGCGGCAAAAGTCATATAGCCACCCGTCAGCGCCTTGCCAACGGTCATGATATCAGGGCTAATAGCCGCATGTTCACACGCAAATAACTTACCACTACGACCAAAACCAGTGGCAATTTCGTCAGCAATCAATAGTACATCGTGCTCATCGCACAGCTGACGCAGCAGTTGTAGATACTCAGGACTATAAAAACGCATGCCGCCTGCGCCCTGAATAATCGGTTCGATAATAAAGCCTGCCAGCTTATCGCTGTGCTCATCAAAAAATGCTGTGAGGGCAACGCGATCAGATTCTGTTAAAGCCCGCTCAAAACCCAACGGTGGTGCTGCGACAAAATGCTGCGTTGGTAATTGCTTCCCATATAGGCTATGCATACCGTTAATAGGATCACAAATACTCATGGCATGCCACGTGTCACCATAATAACCGGAATGTGTAGAGGCAAATTGCTGCTTGGCTGGGCACTTGGCAGCCACTTGATATTGCAGCGCCATTTTCAACGCCACTTCTACCGCAATACTGCCACTGTCAGCATAGAAAATAGCATCTAAGCCTGCAGGTACAATGTCGAGTAATTTCTGACCCAAATCGATGGCAGGCTGGTGGGTTAAACCACCAAACATCACATGCGCCATTTTACCCAATTGCTCGATAATAGCGGCGTTCAATTTTGGATGGTTATAACCATGAACGCTTGCCCACCATGACGACATGCCATCGATAAGGCGCGTGCCGTCTTCGGTAATGATATAAATACCTTCGGCACGATCAATAACGATATTTGGATAAGTAGGTGGCAGACTGGCATATGGGTGCCAGAGGTGTTGTTGATCAAAGTCGCTCGTTATCTGGTTTGAATTTATCGTCATTATATTGTCCCTAAAGCGCTTCGAACCCAAATACCATCAATAATGTATGGGTTATTTATTGACCAGTAATGCGTTTGTATTTAGACAACAAATCGCTTTCTGTCTCGACATGATTGGGATCATGGGGGATGCAGTCAACCGGACAAATAACCACACACTGCGGCTCATCAAAATGCCCGACGCACTCAGTACATAAGTCAGGGTCAATAACATAAATATCATCCCCTTCTGATATCGCCTCATTGGGGCACGCAGGCTCGCACACATCACAGTTGATGCACTCATCAGTAATCAGTAGCGCCATGAACGGCTCCTTACGGTTGGTTTTTAGCCTATATGCTGCAGCTGTCGGCCTATTAAAAGGCTAGCTGTCTTGAATCACCAGTTTTTTTGTAAAGGCATCAGACACACAAGTGGGTACAAATTTAGTGACGTCGCCACCAAGTTTGGCAATTTCACGAATCATGGTCGATGAAATGAATGAATAATTCGGTGCTGGCGTCAAAAATACCGCTTCAAAATTTTCATCAAGCTCACGGTTCATATTGGCTAACTGGAATTCGTATTCAAAATCTGACATGGCTCGCAAACCGCGCAAGACAGCAGCAGCTCCTTGAACACGCATAAAGTCGACGAGCAAACCTTCAAAGCCAACCACTGATACTTGTGGTAAATCAGCGAATACGGTCTCAACTAAAGCGACACGTTCTTCAAAGTTGAACAATGGCTTTTTATGATGTCCTGAGGCAACTGCAATAACGACCTCATCAAACAGTTTGGTAGCACGTGTGACTAAGTCCACATGGCCATTAGTAATAGGATCAAAAGTACCTGGATATAAAATTTTGGTGTGTAACTTTGAGGAATTGGGGGAATCAGAAAGGCTCATAACATGGCTAACATAGTCGGTAATATTGGACTATATGCTAGCAAATTTTGCTCAAACTTAATACTTATCTGCTACATTTGTCCTAACAGCTGACTTACATTTTTATCAGAGGCTTTGCTACAATGGTTGGTTCGACTCATCCTGCTTATTTTTTAAATAAAAAACACGCCAAACAAGCGGATTAGGATGAGGAATTATAGGTGAGAACAACCATGTTGTTCTTAGAAATCCTTACGAGGAAACCATGTCAAAGAAATCAAAAAAACCTGAGAATCAGATTTGTGCCAATAAAAAGGCACGCCATGAATACTTTATTGAAGAATCGTTTGAAGCGGGTCTTGCCCTACAAGGATGGGAAGTGAAAGCCATCCGTGCTGGCAAAATGACCATTACCGAAGCGTATGTGATATTTCGCAATAACGAAGCTTTCCTGTTTGGTGCGCACATTCAACCACTACTATCAAGCTCAACGCACGTTAGCCCAGACAGCATTCGTACTCGTAAGCTGCTACTGAATCGTCGTGAAATCGAAAAACTAGCTGGGGCAATCAACCAAAAAGGTTATGCTTGCGTACCGTTGTCTTGCTACTGGAAAAACTCACTAGTGAAATGCCAGATTGGTCTTGCCATCGGTAAGAAACAACATGACAAACGTAAAACGTTAAAAGATCGTGACTGGGAACGTGATAAGCAGCGTGGTTTCAAACAACATTTAGATTAATACAGTCAAATCCACTATAGAGGTGTTACAGCGTTATCATCGTTTGAATTATGTTATATACATTTGCGCTCAGTTGCCTTGTACCACCTCTTAATTGAATTAACGATAGCTCTCTTAAACGAAGCCAGTTTAATCTAATACAAAAATGGACGATTCAATATTATGTTGAATCGTCCATTTTTTATTTATCTACTATTTAATTAGTAAATGACTCGCTTTCTTACGTAATCGGCTCTTTTGCCAAAGATTGTATATTTCTACGAGCTTGGCGTAATTGACGAATGCCATGAGCAATCAAACAAGCAATGCCGACCCAAATTAAACCATAGCTGTAAATCATCGCTGACTCAAATGGGTTGCCCAATACGGTAATCGCTAAGACAAATAATAACGCAGGCTCCAGATAACTCATCATGCCATAGACATTTACAGGTAGCATTTGACTGGCATCAACGTTGGTTTTCATCGCCCACACACTCAGTACACCCAGCCCAGCAATCATCATGATAAAGAACGCGGAACCACTCACCAACCCCAAACTACTCGGTGCAAAAAGCAATAAGTAAGCCAGTGCAAATGGCGCACAAATGCTTAAATCTACCAATAATCCAGTTACCGCACCGATACCCTGTAGACGACGCAAAATATAATACACAGGATAAGTCCCGCAAACCCAAAGCGTCGCCCACGATATGCTCTGCGTACGTACAATCTCGCTACCGACTCCTAATGCCGCAAAGCCAACTGCTAACCACTGTAGACGACTTAACTTTTCGCCAAATAATAAGCAACCAAACAACACCATGGTGAGCGGAAATAAAAAGTAACCCATGGCCGTTTGCACACCTTGACAATTAACCGGTGCCCACATAAATAGCCAAAATTGACTGAGAAATATAGGCGTCGGTAATAACAGCCAAGCCCACTGCTTTGCCGTACGTAATGCCTTTAGCTTATCAATGTGTAACCCTAAACGACCACTAATAACTAAATAACCAACCAGTGCTGCCCACATCGCTAACATACGCCAGATGAAAACTTGCGTACCTGATAACGGCGCTAAAAAGCTACTATATGCGTAAAGAATACCGAATAACACATTGGACAATACGGCCAACACCACACCCAATATTAACGTACGTTGCTGAGTGCTGCCCGCTGTCCAAATCGCAGGTAAAGGTATGCGCGACACTGTGGATGCCAATGTACTGGCGAACGTATTGGATAATATAGAAATAGACATGAGCAGCACCGTAAAATAGTAGTCGTTAAACAAATCAATGGTCAGCACAGTGATGGTCCGTGGCTAACTACTGGTTGATAGGTTCTATTTTACTTATGCCTCACGAGATATTATTTCTATAATTATCTTTATATGAGTAAAATTATCTAAAAAATTATTAATAATTCAATTATTTATCGGTTTTTGAATTATAGTGATAATAGGTTTAATAACAGAATTTTTAGCAGCGTTCTTTGCAGTGTTCTTTGTAGAATCCTTGGAGAAAAATACCGTGAGCCACGTTTTAGATGATATTGATAAAGCTATTTTGAATTTGCTACAAGAGGATGCCACGTTACCTTTAAAAACAGTCGCAGAACGTGTCCATGTATCTATCGCTACAGCGCAGCGCCGTATCCAAGCGTTAACAAACACTGGTGTTATTACCAAGCAGGTCGCTATTGTCGATCCTAATAAGGTCGGCTATGGACTGACGGCGGTCGTAATGATAGAAATGGCTCGCTCAAACACGTCGATGCAGCATCGGTTTGAGCGCTTAATGCATTCGCAGCCACAGGTCATGAGCTGCTATGAGGTATCAGGTGATGCGGATTTTATGTTGATGGTCAATGCCAAAAACATGAGCGAATACCATCGTTTCACCACAGGCTTGCTAACTTATGAAAATAACGTGCGCCACTTTAAAAGTCAGTTTGTGATGAACTTCACTAAGAGTGGCACGAAGATTACGTTAGATTAATTTCAAGGCGTGTCATGACTTATTAATTATGGTTAATCAGTCATAATTAATAAATAGATGTCATGATTGTAGATCGAATCAAGCGACTAAAGACACGCCCCAATCTCATATCAAAGCTCTCATTCAAAAAGACATTAAAAAAGCTTTTCGACCACTGCTCTTGGATGACTTTGTTTGGCAGTTTCTGCGACCTGAAATAGTATTTCATCTGCTTCTACAGGACCAGCAATATCGCACAAACAAATATAAGCAAGCTGAACCAGATTATTCAAAATATGCTCATTGTCAGGTACGACTGGCTGTGCACCTTCCAAGAACTGATTAATGTCGATAGAATGCCCTTTAAAGGTGCGTTCTTTCGAGACAGTTTGGTGCATGATATGGAAAAAACTGCGCTTGTCTGACTCGGCTAACTGATGGCCAATTGCTTCCATCACCGTATAAAATGCTTGAAGCAACTCAGAAACAGATTTTTGTTCATTAATATCGTTACCGTTATTCGTTTCTTTGGCCACCTGCTGATGGTCTGTCTGCATCGTATTCCAAAACCCTTTACGAATATCAGACTTGTATTCTTGTAGCTCAGGATAGCGTCGCGTCGCATCTAAAACGCACTGCTGCATCATCTTTACAGATACCGTCGAGTACTGTTGCCACTGAGTTGTCAGTAATTTTACCTCTTCGGGGTGTAGATACCTTGCCAGTACAACTGCCATCGCGGACACGGTTTGATTTACTGATTGAGTGTCGATATTCATCAGTTTTCTCCTATAGATGTCGCTCTGTTAAGTTTTTGGCATCAAACATTTGCTTTTGAAACTCTGGATAGCCAATCTCTGCGTGCTCGGTATAATCTAGGCCGCGCTGCTCATGCAAGCGACTGGCTTTTAACCCAAAGCTGACATCAATCAACTTATACATGATGAGTCCCAGTCCCAAGCCCCAGACTAGCGCCACACCCACACCAAGCGCTTGCACGCCCACACGTGATAAATTAAATAAGTCCTCTGAATAAAACAGTCCAGCCGCGAGCGTGCCCCATGCACCACCAAAACCATGCACTGCAACGGCTGACACCACATCATCGATTTTTAGTTTCAATAATGCTTGTGTCGATAAGATATAAATAGCGGAGGAAACTGCACCGATGATAACAGCGAAGATCGGCGTCGTTGTCGCACAACCTGCAGTAATGGACACCAAACCAATCAAACTGGCGTTGACACTATCACTGAGTAAAATGGCTTTGTTCAATGCTTTTGAGATGAGCATATAACTCACTACCGCACTGATCGCTGCTACGAATGTATTGACTGCAATTAGGCCGATATTGCCAGTGATAGATAGTGTGGAACCCGCATTGAACCCAAACCAACCAAACCACAATATAAAACCACCAAGTGCAACTAATGTCATATTGTGACCTGCTATCAATCGCGGCGTACCATCAGGTGCGAAACGACCTAACCTTGGGCCAATGACCAATATGCCTGCCAGTGCCAACCAACCACCGATAGAATGAACCACCGTAGAGCCAGCAAAATCAATGAAACCAAGCTCAGATAGCCAACCCGTACCACCAAAATACCCACCCCATACCCAACTGGCGAAGACAGGATAAATGAACAAGCAAATAATACATGCAGCTACCGCGTAGCCCACAAAGGATACTCGCTCCGCCATTGCCCCACTCGCTACCGTAACGGCTGTGGCAGCAAACATCATTTGGAAAAACATCAATGCCCAATCCATATTAGACAAATTCACTGGCATAAAGTGATCTGTACCGAAGAATCCTGAGTCATTGGTGCCCATCATCAACCCAAAACCAACGAGATAAAAGGCCAAACCACCGATACACATATCGGTATAGTTTTTCATCATGACATTTACAGTGTTCTTCGCACGTACCGATCCGCTCTCTAACAATGCAAATCCTGCCTGCATAAAGAACACTAGCACTCCGCCCCAAATAATCCATGCAATATTCTGGTACTCAAGTAACTGTGCTACTGTCAGAGTCGCTTCTTCAGCAGCCGTTGCGCTAGACATAATCCCAAACAGTACCGCGCTCATCAACAGTACTTTAGAGCAAAAGGATTTACATAAAACAGATACCTTCTCCAAACTCAAATAGGATGCTTTCACTTTATTTCTCCAAACAATTATCGGTTTTATAATATTTATATATATATTGTTTTTATAAGCCTATCTCTATCAATAGACCCGACTAAAGAGAAAGCAAAGCGTGTGCCACAATATCTTTTGGGTATCAGAAAAATAAAGTAGCCACTGTAGAAAAAGTACAATCTGTAATCGAAACAAACCTTTAACTATACATCTGCTATCCATCTGTTATCAGATAGACGCTGTGATAATGACTAATAAAAGTAAGACGCTAAGTCTTCTATTCATACTTAGGTTCTGTTCTGCTTTACACACAGTGGCTCAAGTATTTTGTTCAATAGAATATGAATTATTAGTAGATAAGGCATGTCCAAACCATGTACCATATCAACGAAAGTTTAATAATAATCATCAAAAAAAGAGCCAATATTAATAGTCGATAGTCAATTATCATAGACAAGGAAATAGAGCATGACTCAGCATAAAGGCACACCTGCAGACAAACTAGAAAGCACCAGTAAAATCGATAAGCGTCACACTATATTACCAATCAAATTTAACTCAAAAGCAGTGATTATGGGTGCCTCATTGGCGGCGTTGCTAGCGACCTCAGGCTGTGCTACCAGCTCATTACTAGACAATGACAGTCATACCAGCACGAGTACCACCAAGAATGTGTTATCTGAAGATCAAATCATTGCTTTTGGACGTCCTGCTCAAGCGTTGCCAAAAATGCCAAACGCGTCCATGGTTATCGTCGGTGAAAAGAACAGCTATGTACTGACCCAAGGTGGGACAGAGATGATCAGCTTACTAGGTAACTTGACGCCCAAAAATATCCAAGTCGATAACGACATGAATTTTTATGTGCCAAATAATGATGGGTATTTTCAGGGAGAGATGAAGCTTTCTTATGCCAAGTTAAAAGACGAATTTAAACGCTCTGACTATCAGTTCTTTTTGCAAAACAGTGGTAAAGAATGTACTTCAGCCAGTGATCAGCGCATCAATGCCCAACGCTTTTGCTTCAGCGTTCCTGTCAAAGGTGCTATCTATCCGCAGGTCAGTAATCTAAGCATGATCCAGTCGAATTACCGCCCTTTATCTAAGCCTTATATGGTGAGTTTTTACTCAAAAACCACGCAGAGCCACGTATCTAGTAATGGTGCAAATACGGCGCAGAAGCTTGTATTGCTACCTTTTGCCCTAGCATTCGACGTGGTTACCTTTCCGTTTCAGCTATTAGAGTAGTCAGTTTTCTGTACTTATGACAGGGTAAATCAAGAATAACGGGTCAAATCAAAAAGGTTTCTAACAATTTAGGAACCTTTTTACTTATAGATTATTCCACACTATCAATAACTTATCATTAATCGCCCATCATAGAATAGGTCGCATAGTGAGTTGGATTCATGTTAAAATGAGCGTTTTTAAATGAGCCGTTAATATTTTTAATGAATAACGGCTTTTTTTAGTGCCATTTTTCTATTCAACAGGTCCGCCCATGTCTGCCGATACCATCGCCCGCACCGCCTTTAAACAAGGCACAAAACCTCTTTTCGATTACGACAAACACTGGGCGAGCTGCTACGAGCCTGCGCCCTATCTGCCTATGAGTCGCAAAGAGATGGATGATTTGGGCTGGGATGCCTGTGATGTCATCATCATTTCAGGTGACGCTTATGTCGATCACCCAAGCTTTGGTATGGCGATCATCGGTCGTCTACTAGAGTCGCAAGGGTTTCGCGTGGGTATCATTGCTCAGCCCGATTGGAAGAGCAAAGACGCCTTTATGGAACTGGGCAAACCTGTCTATGCTTATGGCGTGACTGCAGGCAACATGGATAGCATGATCAATCGCTATACCGCTGATCGCAAGATTCGTAGCGATGACGCTTACTCACCAGGCAACGTGGCCAATAAACGCCCCGACCGTGCCGCTATCGTCTATAGCCAGCGCTGCCGCGAAGCGTATCCTGATGTGCCAATCATCTTGGGCGGTATCGAAGGTAGTCTACGCCGTATCGCTCATTATGATTACTGGTCGGATAAAGTCCGTCGTAGTATCTTGATGGATGCCCGTGCCGATGTTTTATTGTATGGTAATGCTGAGCGCGCCATCGTCGATGTGGTGCATGGTTTGTCAAAAGGCTATAGTTTTGAGCAAATGAGCAAGCTGCGTGGTACGTCATATCTATTGACGCCAACACGCCGCCATTGGCAAGACGATATGACCGAAGTCGCCAGTAACGATGTCGATACCGTCGGTCGTGTTGATCCGATTATCAATCCGTATGTGATGACTGAAGACATTGATAGCTGCTCAATTGAGCAAGAAAAACCGAGCGACTCGCCTGTTGGCCAAGCTATGTCTTCAATGTCATCGCAATACAAAGGGTTTGTGGCTGAGCCTGTCACCAATAAAATCATCAATGCTGACCAAGTAGATGAAGAGACGCAAGTGGTACAAATGCGTGGCTTTGATACTGCCGAGGGAAGAAACAATAAGCCGATGACGGCGCGCAAGCATAAGCTAAAAATGCCGCCACGTGAAAAAACCGTCATTCGTCTCCCGGATTATGAGCACGTCAAATCTGACCCAGTGCTTTATGCCCATGCTAGCCGTATCTTGCATCTTGAGACCAACCCAGGTAATGCCCGTGCGCTCGTACAGCGTCACAGCAGCGGTGCAGGCAACTCACACACCTCAATTGACGTGTGGTTGAATCCGCCACCAGTGCCACTATCAACCGAAGAGATGGATTACGTCTTTGACTTGCCGTATGCACGTCTGCCACACCCAAGCTATGGCGATGCGCGTATCCCTGCTTATGACATGATTAAGTTTTCGGTCAATATCATGCGTGGTTGTTTCGGTGGTTGTACGTTCTGCTCGATCACTGAGCACGAAGGTCGCATTATTCAAAGCCGCTCAGAAGACTCTATCTTGCGCGAAGTAGAAGCCATTCGTGATACCGCTCCTAACTTTACGGGTGTGATATCGGATCTTGGTGGTCCAACGGCAAACATGTACCGTCTGAGCTGTAAAGATGAGACGATTGAGAAGAACTGCCGTAAGCCTTCTTGTGTATACCCTGACGTCTGCGAAAACCTGATTACCGATCACAGTAACTTAACCAAGCTATATCGCAAAGCGCGTGACATCAAAGGCGTGAAAAAGATTCTGATCGCATCTGGTTTACGTTATGACTTGGCTGTTAAAGACCCTGAATACGTCAAAGAATTGGTCAGTCATCACGTCGGTGGTTATCTAAAAATTGCGCCAGAGCATTCTGAAGAAGGCGTGCTATCGAAGATGATGAAGCCTGGCATGGGCAGCTACGATAAATTCAAAGCCATGTTTGAACAGTACAGCCAAGAAGCAGGCAAAGAGCAATATCTGATTCCTTATTTCATCGCGGCTCATCCAGGCACCAAAGATGAAGACATGATGAATCTTGCTATTTGGCTCAAAAGTCATGGCTACCGTGCTGACCAAGTACAGGCATTTTATCCTAGCCCGATGGCGACGGCGACCACCATGTATCACACGCATAAAGATCCGCTACATAAGATCAGTCGTGATGAAGGTGACATGGATATCGTCAAATCTGGCAAGCAGCGTAAACTGCATAAAGCGTTCTTGCGCTATCACGATCCAAAAAACTGGGTAATGTTGCGTAAAGCACTACAAGACATGGGACGTAGTGACTTGATTGGTAAAAATCGTGGTTGCTTGATTCCACCATTTAACGCCAGTTTAGAAGGCCGCGATGCCGCGCAAGACAGCTATCAATCAGCGCGTAAAAAGAACAGTCGACTTGGTAATGATTCGGTCAAGCGCAGCACTAACTCGTCAAATAGTAACGCCTCTAGCAATGGTTCATCAGCTCAGGGTGCAGCGGGTAAAAACACAGCCAGCAAAAATACCAAAAAGCGTGTCAGCAAGGGTAACTTTCAAACCCAGCATACGGGTCTGCCACCGCGCAAAACCAAATAGCGTTCATGATATAGAAATGCATGCTCAATTCAGAGCATGTTAAGTAAAACAAAAAAGCGTCTATCGATTCATATATCGATAGACGCTTTTTTATGTGTGTGAGATCATTTTTAACCCGTATCATCTATTGCTTTAATTGTCTTCCGACACACTCAAAATGAGACATTACATTAGTCAGCGATTGTGTGACAAAGCAAACATGTAACAAACAATTTCTAACATTTCCCTGGGTTTGTTTTGGGTACTATATGGCTATAAGCTTAACGAATACTTAAATATAATTACATGATACCGTCTATATCTTTGGAGAAGACCATGAATACCCTTACTAAAATTATCGCAGCTCTACCTGCCCTCGCCCTATTAAGCGCTTGTGCAACTACTGCTCCGACTACTCCAAATACATCAGACGTGCCTGAGTCAGACACACCGGCATCAGAGACCATGCCTAGTGCTGCTTACGATCGTATGGCACCAGCGCCTTATACTTGTACTGATGACAGTATCATCACGGCAAAACAATCTATTAATAAGAAACAAGTCATGCTAAACGTGACGTTACCTAAAGTAAAATGGGCATCACAGCCAGTTATCCTAAATGGTGATGCGCAAGATCATGTCGCAAGTTATGTCAATGATTCAAGCCCAGACGCGGTCTATGCATGGCACATGAAAGAAGACAAAGGTATCTTCGCTATCAAATGGGCAGATGGTACAGAGTATAACGTCAGCTGCCAAATCTAGTAAAATAATCATAAGTAGAAAGCGATAGTACACATTAAACAGTCATCATAAGGTGGCTGTTTTTTTGTGCGCATTTTTATACAACCTGGCTATTTATATAACCTGGCTATTTATATAACCTGCCTGTCTTATGGATGTTGGTATAACAATCGTTTGTTTACTGCATTTCTCTAGAGAACCATAACAAAAGCTGTCAAAATAGCGCATATATACAATACGATGATGATCAATCAAGAGGATACGTCGATGGTTAAGCGCTTAATGAGTACATTGATAATTACGACGGCCAGTATGTGGGCGTTAACAGGTTGTGGCAACAATACTGAGACGACTGACCAAACCTCTGAAGCTGCCGTCACGACCGCAGAAAGTTCAGAAGTAGCTGAAAACACTGTCGACTGGTCTCTAGTCGCGAGCGGTGAAGCGCCTGCTGATATCAGCAATTATCAGTATCCGTTTGCGCTCGATAGCCAAAATGTGCAGGACTATGCGGATTACTTCAAAGTGGATAATGCCACGGCGCAGCATAATCTGACGGTGAGCATGGCAAGTAATGAGGCACTATCAAAAGCCTTGGATCAGCTGAGTGAGACCTATGTCTCGCATGAGCTAACCGATAGTAAAGACATGACACTTATCATTCATACCACGCCCGACATCGCTGCCAGTAGCTATGATTATGTGTTTTCTGATGATTTTGCGAAAGGGCTGGTGCTACCTATCGTGATTGTGCCAGATGGTAAGAAAGGTGATGTGAAGGCGCATGGTGAGATAGTGGAGTAATTTAATTTGTAGGGTGCGCCTAGCGCACCCTAAGATAACTAGACAAGGGATTCTTATGAACATAACAATGAATTTGGATAAAAACTTCTACATTTATCTACCAAGCTAAGATGAAATAGAAGATAGCACACACAAAAAGGTGTCAAAAACGGTACGCATTTCCAATATTCTAGATCTCAAAAAAGAGCTAGATATCAATTTAGATTTTGATAGTGATGGCTTTGTCATTGGTATTGAAATACTAATATGAGGATTAATACATAATTAACAGTTATGATATTAATTCAAAAAGATAAATAAATAATGAATAACAACTTTCTTATTACTATTCATGATTACGAATCTAATAACACTAAAAGCAACTGGATGGATATTGAAGATTTTATAGAAAGTAATAGTATTGAACACATGGACGAGTACTTTGATATAGAGACTAATTTTATCTCTAGTATTAAATCCTTTGGAGACTATTTTTCAAAAGATAAATATTTCGATTCACTGGCTGCTAAAATTGAAATTTATGAATACGATTCTAACTATAATTTCTATAGATTAAACGGTGATTATGAAAAGCTTAAAGAAGTAAGTAGCTATAATTTTAGTTTCATATCTGATTCTGACAAAGAGTTTGTTTATAGGTGTCAGTGTAGAGGAATGTGTAGCATATGGTTGATAGATGTTTTATCAATGTCGTATATTAAAAGTGCAATGGATGCCTTTTTTTTACATGTATACTTGAATCCAGAGATTGATATAAGTAGCATATTTAAAAGAATTGATAATATTTTCTTCTACTATGATAAAGACACATTGAATACAGATGAAAATTGTGGTGACAAAATACAAGATTTAAATTAATTAATAAAGTGGTAGGGTGCGCCCAGCGCACCAATGCATGAATATGAAAAAGTGGCTCAAATGTAATTATCTACATAAATTATCTAACGTTCGATTACTCATCACACAATACTTTAAGCTCGGACATCCGTTTCTTAAAAGTGCGCTGAGCGCACCCTACCTTAGCTCAAAAATGTGCCAAATGCTTATTCTTGCGCGAATGAGTGAAGCAACCGTAACTCTTTGCTAAAGCTGAAGACGAAAACTGTACGCGAGGGACGAGCGCCGAGTGCATCATTAAAGATATACAACTCATGATCCGCATAGTTGCCCACTGTTAAAGCAAGTGATGCTGAGGCCATGCTTTTGACTTTTGTTCTTCACCAAATTAAGCTTTCAAATGGTGCGCTGGGCGCACCCTATCGCCAACATTCAGCCCTCAACCAATGCCAAAAACTCTTCCTCACTCACCACTTTAACCCCCAGTTTTTCAGCTTTGGTGAGCTTCGAGCCAGCCTTATCCCCTGCTAGTAGCGCAGTCGTTTTTGCTGAGATGCTTCCCGATACTTTTGCCCCCAGCGCTTGCAGTTTGGCCTTGGCCTCATCACGTGCCATTTTTTCAAGCGCACCCGTAATCACCCACGTCTGCCCATCAAGTGGCAAGTCTCCAGCAGCTTTTTGCTCGACCTTATCCCAATACACACCTGCTTCAAGCAATGAATTAATCACTTCAATATTATGCGGTGCACGGAAAAACTCGTAAGCAAGCTCGGCAGTGATAGTGCCTACATCAGGGGTTTTAATCAGGGTTTCGATACTGGCTGCCATCAGGCTATCGAGGTCGCCAAATTGCTGTGCAAAGTTTTGCGCCGTGCCCTCACCCACACCGCGAATACCGAGTGCATAAATGAAGCGAGCCAATGTCGTGTGCTTACTAGCTTCGATAGCACTGATGATATTCTGTACCGATTTTTCACCCAATTTTTCTAGCGTGACGAGCTCGTCTGTATGATTATGCAATTGATAAATGTCTGCCACCGTCTTGACCAAGCCATGCTCAAAGAAACTAATCAGCCAACTCGCACCAAGCCCATCGATATCCATTGCGCGACGCGAGACAAAGTGAATGAGCGCTTCTTGCTGCTGCGCGGGGCAAAATAGGCCACCAGTGCAGCGTGCCAATGCTTCGTCTTCAGGCAGCACTACAGAAGAGTCGCAGACAGGACAAGTAGAAGGCAGTGTCACTGGTGTAGAATCTGCTGAGCGCTGGTCATGCCAAACGCGAGTGACTTTGGGGATGACATCCCCAGCACGATGAACGCTGACCATGTCGCCTGCACGCACATCCAATCGCTGAATCTCACCAAAGTTATGTAGAGTGACATTACTAACGGTGACACCGCCGACTTTGACGGGTTCGAGCTTACCAACTGGTGTGATTTGACCCGTACGACCGACTTGCCATTCGATATCGTTTAGACGCGTCATTACGGTCTCGGCAGGAAATTTATAAGCGGTGGCCCAGCGCGGTTCACGCGATAGAAATCCTAGCTGCTGCTGCAATGACAGGTTATTTACCTTTATCACCATGCCATCGATTTCAAATGGCAGAGCGCTACGCCCTTCTATCACTGACTCATAGTAAGTCTGTGCCGCGCGTGGGTTTGCGACCACCTCTACCGCACTGACAGTAAAGCCAATAGTTTTTAGCCATGCCAAGCCTGCTGATTGGGTTTCGATGGTTTCAGGCAATCCCTGATTAATTGAGTAAGCATAGAATGCCAATGGACGACTGGCTGCCACACTGGGATCGAGCTGACGCAGACTACCCGCAGCGGCGTTACGTGGATTGGCAAAGGTTTTATTTTCGCTCTCTTCTGCTAAGCGATTGAGACGATCAAAACCTGCCTTGGGCATCAGTACTTCACCGCGTACTTCTAGCAACTCGATGTCAGCAGCATCCGCGAGCCAAAGTGGCAAGTTGCGAATAGTCTTGGTATTTTGGGTAATATCCTCGCCCGTTTGCCCATCACCGCGCGTGACCGCTTGTACAAACTTGCCATGCTCATATTTTAGCGACACGGCCAATCCATCGAGCTTTAGCTCCATCTCATACTCAGGATTTTTTTGCGCGTCATTTAGACGGTCGTTGACGCGGCGCATAAACGTATGCAATTCGTCATAGTCAAAGACGTTGCCCAGTGACAGCATAGGGATATCATGGGTCACTTGAGTAAAGGCAGATAGCGGCATATCACCGACTTGATTGATGGGACTGTCCGGCTGTATCAGCTCTGGATGTGACTCTTCTAACGCGACCAAGGAGCGACGCAATTGATCGTATTCGCTGTCTTCTAAGATAGGATTATCGAGTACATAATAGGCATAGTTGTGTGTTTTAATGGCATCGATAAGTGTGCGCATTTGGGCAACGATTTGCGCAGTGACATTTTGAGTAGTTTTAGTTTGAGCAGTGGTCGGTACGATAGAATCAGTCATAGTCAGCGTCTTTTCTTTGCAATTCAAGATGCCAATATGATAACAAGTTTGTGAGAGACTCGGTATAGTCAATCCCATATAAATCAGATACTGTGTCAGGCTCGCTCAGTCTACTATGTGTAGTACTTTCACTCACCTTCCTTGTATCTAAATTATAGTCAAATCCATATAAATCCGCTACATCGTCATCCTCACTAACCATACTAATGTATAGCTTGCACTCGGCTTCCTTGTATCGAAAATATTTGGAATCAACTATATCTTGAACCGACTCTAGCATTTTGCAGAAATGAACGCGCATTAAAAAAGGCAAATAACGTCAATCGCTATTTGCCTTTTATATGACTTCTAATATTAACCAGCTCTTACTTTACGTAACCTTTAGCCTTCAAGCTTCTAACCTTCATAGTCGCGGACTTGATTACGTAGCTGCTGCTTGTATTCAGAGGTGATTGGTTCGTTCTCTTCATCTAGCATAATCGCGTCCAAATCACTGGCCATCATATAGGCAATGCTCATCATACTATCGAAGCTACGCAGCGCTTGCGGATGCGGTAAAGATAAGAATACCACCACGCCATGATACGTATTGGTCGCCACACTATGCGGATCAAAAGGTGCGATACCACTATCGGTGATGCCCATCATACTGAACCACAGCATGCCAGTGCCGTCTTTTTTCTCATAACGATGGAACATATTCATCGCGCCATAGCGTAGGCCGTATTTATCAATCAATTTCAATAAATCACGACCACGGATAATCGC
The DNA here is from genome assembly GCF_015864825.1 of Psychrobacter sp. NZS113. Lineage (GTDB taxonomy): Bacteria > Pseudomonadota > Gammaproteobacteria > Pseudomonadales > Moraxellaceae > Psychrobacter. The sequence goes on along the minus strand of NZ_JADYWL010000001.1, from coordinate 582,737 downwards.
GGTTGGACGATCACGATATTGGTGCGGCAAGATGGTGATGTTGATGTTGTCTTTAGCATTAATCAATGGACCATTTTGCGCTTCGTCAACAGGCTCTGATAAATGCTGGTCGAGAATCGGGCTATTGTTATCAAAACTCGGTTCTTCTACCGTATCAATTGATGGCATCAGACTGTCTGTCGCCGACATCAAGCTGGAAAATGCATCAGGCTCTTGCTCGGCATTTATCTGCTCAGATGCTGCTGAAAATTCAGTATTTTCGCTACGCTGCTGCTCATCCTGCCAGCGTGCATAGCTATCATCTTCAACCATGTCTCTGTGGTCGTCATTTAACTCACTGATGATATCGTTATGTCCAGCCGTCTGCTGTGCATCGACATTCACATCGAAATGGGCATGCGGTTGAGTCAGTGTCTCTTCTTCAACGACTGCATTGAGATAGCTGCGATCAGGCGCAATACTGGTCTCGCCTGCGACGGTGTCATCAAAATCTGGCTGATCCACGAGGTTACGCTCATGTCGCGGTATGATGGGAATACCGTTTTTATCATAGTTGACCGCCATGGCTTCAGCGCTGTTGCGGCGCTTAAAACTACGAATGACCATAAACAGCCCTGCAAGCATGATAAATGCGGCAATGGCGATCAATATAAACTGAATAGCGGTCATGAGAAATACATCCTAATATATGACAAAAGGGAATACACAAGAGGCGACAAATGGCAATAGTCTAGCATGGCTAATTAAGCTCGTCACCATATAGTCATCGTTTACCGTCAGCCCGACATACTTGCGTAACGTTACCACCTCAACTTCAACTATACCACTAGCAGTGCCCTGCCAGTTATAGTTGAATTTAAATAATTTCGATACAAGGAAACCGAGTGCAAGTTACACATTAGTATGCTTAGCGAGGATAACGATGTAGCGGATTTATATAGATTCGACTATATCAGTTATTTGAGCTACTCGGTAATATAGCGCTCAGCTTCATCTAACGACACACTGACTAGCGTAGAAACACCTGCGCTTGGCATAGTAATGCCTTTTAGCTCGTCAGCAATCTGCATTGTCAGTTTGTTATGACTGATAAAAATAAACTGTAAATCATCTGCCAGCTCATGAATCAAACTGGTAAAGCGTTCGACGTTGGCATCATCAAGCGGCGCATCGACCTCATCGAGTACACAGAATGGTGCGGGATGCTGCTTAAATATCGCAAAAATCAAGCTCAACGCGGTGAGGGTTTTTTCACCGCCTGACAGCACAGCTAGGCGACTATTACGCTTACCTTTTGGTTGTGCCATTAAGGTAAGCCCTGCCCGCCACTGTTCTGACTTGTGTTTGTCAGTAGGGATGTTGGCTGGCATATCTTCTGTGTTCAACGTCAAACTGGCTTGCCCACCACCGAAGACTTTGGCAAATAAATTGGCAAGCTCGGTATTGACCGCATCTAGCGTCTGCATAAACAAAGTCTTGGTGGTCTCATCAATAGACTCAATCGCTGCCGTCAACGTCTGCATACTGGCTGCAATATCTGCTGTCTGCTGCGCCAATGGCTCTAGGCGCTCATTGACCTCAGCCAACTCTGCCACTGCAGCGAGATTAACTGGGCCGATTTTGCTAAGCTGCTGCTCAAGGGTGGCGCGTTCAGCCTCCAACTCTGCGATTTTATCTGGACGCACACGGCGATCATGCGCGATAAAATCAGCGAGCAAGTTTGAGACGCTCATCACTTGTTGCTGATGCTGCGGGTGCTGTGTTGAATGCGACTCCGATTTATATTTATGGCTCACCTTATAGTACGCTTCTAAAGCATTATGCGTATGAGTGCTCGCATCGTCCAAACGCGCCATGCTTAGTGCCAACTCAGTAGCATGATTAGCAAGCTTACCCTGCTGAACTTGTAGCGTATTCTGCACACTATCTAACGCCGTCTGCTGCTGAGCATAGTTTTGCTTAAGCGCAGCCAATGCCGTATCACGCTCGGTCAATAGCACCTGCTGCTTATCTCGTGCTGTTTGCGCCGTCTGTAATGCCGCTTGCAAATCTGGTAGCTTATCCTGCTGCTTCTGATGACTCGCTTTTAGCTGCTGCTCGCTCTGTAGCGATTGGTCATATTGCGCAGTCGCTCGTGCAAGGCTACTGACACTATGTTCCAAACGCATCTCGCTCTGTTGAATACGCAGCTGCAATGCTTGCCATGCATCATCATCTGCTTGGCGCGTGCGATTTAGCTCACTGCGCTCAGCCTGTAGTTGCTGACTGGTCGCACGGGCATCAGATATTTGCGGCGTTAGCGCTACTATCTGGCTTTGAATATCTTGCTGCTCATGAGTGAGCGCTTGTCCCTCTTGCTCTAACTCTTGTTGCTCTTGCTCAAGGGCAGATTTGTCCGCCATAAGACGCTGGCTATCCGCTTGTAAGCGCTCAGCATTGGCACGCTGAGTCGTTAGCTGCTGCTGATATTTATGTTTATCACGGGTGAGCTGATCTGCTTGTGCACGCGTTTCTTCTAGATTGACCGTTAACGCATCATAGTCGCGTTGATTCTTTGCAATGGTCTTTTGCGTAGCTTGTATTTTGGTTTCAAACTCATCTAGCAAGTCTTCTAATGCTTGCAAGCGGCTACGCTGCTGCAAACGCTGTGTTAAAAACTGGCTATTGCTCTCACCTTGACTATCTTGCTCACCTGTAAACTTACTCAGATTAATCGTACCCTGACGACTGATAAGCCAACCGTCAGTTGTTAGCAGAATGGCTGACGATGGTAATGCTTTTAAAATACTAGCAAAGTCTTCAAGCGTCTGCTGACTGGTTGCTTCTGATTGCGCAATATATACATAGCACTGCTGCCAAAGCGCCAATACTGGCTGCTTAATCAGCTGTGATAATGGCATTACTCTATCAATTAAACTGTCTGGCAAACTACTGGAAAATGGCTTGGTAGCTCCCTCATTCTTGGCAGGTAACCACAAGCTATGACCACTCTCTATTGAAGGTTTTCCTTCCGTATTAGCCTGCTCATTTTGTGCTATTTGATAAGTAACGATATCCGATAGGTCATGCTCAAGTACTTGCCATAAGCTGTTCGCTTTCTCAATATCACTGCTCACATCATCAACGTTTTGCTGATTAGATTGGTTAGAGAACAGTACATGACTATCTAGCCATAATGCCAAGACACTATCGAGTAATGCCGCGTGCTGCTGTCCTTTTTCACTCAGCTCAATCTGCTCGCGCAAGGTGGTAATAGCCAACTCGTTATAACGATTAACGACATTACTTTCCAAGCCATCTTCTAGATTATCCGCTGTAGAGACAGAGGCTTGCTGTTGATTTTGCGGTGTAGGTTTTGGATGCAATATCTGATGCAGGGTATCATATTCACTGGCCAATACCGCGTGACGCTTCTCATACTCACTCAACTCGCGCTGCTGCGTATTCAAGCGCTGCTGTAAATCATGCGCTTGCGGTTGTAGTTCCGACAGACGCTCATCTACGCTGTCTTGTTGGCGCTCTATCTGCTGCAATTGTTTGTTTAGCTCTGCAACTTGCGTCTCTAACGTCTGCTGTAGGTTTTGTCCATCCGTTGGCGCTTGCTCATCAGAGCGCTTATCAGAGCCCTTATCAAAGCCCTTATTATTGCTAGATGTTGATAATGACTGCTGTAATTGCTGCCATAGATTTTGCCAGTTTTGCTGGCGGCGCTGCCATTTGTCATGGTTCTGCTGATGGCGTTTTTGAGCTTGGCTATTGATGGCTTGCTGTTGTTCAAGCATGCGCGCATTATCTTGCAAGCGTGATAACTGGTTTTGCGCGTCATGCCATGCACGCTGTAACGGTTGCTCATTACGTTTATGCGCGTCACGTCTACCCGTCAACTCAGTGAGCTGTGGGCGTAACGACTCTAATATATTCTGCTGCTCGGCTTGCTCGGCTTTTAATCGATCAATCTCATCCACTGCTTGCGCGCGCTGCTGATCCAAGCTTGCGAGTTGTTGCTCAATCACAGTCAATTGTGATTTGGCATCGCTCAGCGCGTGCTCAGCTTGTTGATAGCCGAGCTGCTGCTGATAATGAGCGCTTTGAGCATCATCCTTAAGCCATTGCTCTTGGTTAATGTGCGTGGCGAGCTTATCTTGTTGGGCTTTTAGCGTCTCATAGTCGGCTTGCAATGTAGCAACTTCGGCAGTGCTACGCTCATGGGCGATTTTCTGCTGCTGCTGCGTATGCTTGGCTTGGTACAGCTGCTGAATGGCCAGTTGCTGCTTGATATCAGCAAGCGTCAACGCCAGTTCTTCGTAGCGCTGTGCACTGGCAGCTTGCTTCGACAAGCGTTTTTGTTGGCTGACCAGCTCGCTTTGCATATCATGCAGACGTGCTAGGTTCTCTTGTGTTTTCTCTAGCTTCTTTTGCGTTTCTTCGCGGCGCGCTTGATAACGAGACACCCCTGCCGCTTCTTCAATAAACTCACGCAGCTGCATGGGGCTAGATTCGACAATACGCCCAATCATACCTTGCTCAATCACCGCATAACTACGCGCACCAAGTCCCGTACCCAAAAACACATCGACCACATCACGGCGACGACATCGTGTGCCATTAATAAAGTAATCTGAGCGCCCATCCTTATTGACCTGACGACGAACAGACAGCTCTTGATACAGATTAAACTCATGGCGAATGCCGGTATGCTCATCTTGCGTATGCTCAAACGTCAGCTCGACACTAGCAACACTTTTGGCAGCTTTATCCTGCGTACCAGCAAAAATGACATCGCTCATCGCGCCGCCACGCAGCTGCTTGGCAGAGGTCTCACCCAGCACCCAGCGAATGGCATCAATCACGTTGGATTTGCCACAGCCGTTCGGTCCGACAATGGCGGTGATACCATGGCGAAAGGTAAAAGTCGTTGGATTGGCAAAGGATTTGAAGCCTGCCAGCTTTAGGGATTTTAGACGCATGAAGAATCAGTAAACTTAGCAAAAACAGGCGGCTATTCTACCTGAAATTGTGGTGGGTTTTTAGGGTTAAACAGCTAACTGCATAAACGATTTTGATTCAAGGCTCTGGTGAAACCCCTGCAGCAGTTTTTGTTCCACTTGGCAGGTGTCATTTTCTGCTAAATAGCGATTGTTAAACTCGATAAGATCTGACCATGTGATACTTGCTACTTCTAAATGCTCGACTATTTCTAACAGCTCTGTTCTTAGTAGATGCTGATACTTCCTCGGTCTTTTATGACATAACGCCAGCTCTCGGTCTACGAGCGTTTGCTTGTTTTGCTTTAGCGCGTCACCACCGATAAACAGTAGCAAAAACTTTGTACCCTGCTCAATAAAGCCTTTCTCTAATAAATGCTCATACATCAAGCAGTACTTTAGGATTTGGTCTGGGTTTTTCCGACCAGCGAGCTTTAACTCATTTGCTACCAGCACGTTCGCTTGATGGTTATAGGCTAAGTTATCCATATACATCGCTTTTAGCTCTGTACTGTTTTCAAACATGCCGCTGTTACCATGTGTCGACCATGATCTATTGGGCTCAAAGCTAATAAACTGCTGATAAAATAAATCGAGATAAACATCACTGCACAAGCTCAAAAATATATCAAACTCTTTATTCAGATAATCTTCAGAAAAGAATTTTACTCGGCGAACGGCCTCTCTAACATTACAAATACCCATCGTTTGCATTGAATAGGTCTCTAGCTGCTCAGACTCAGTCATTTTTTGATTGAGCTTTTTAATGATTGACTGCTCAATCTCCTCTACATTTTTGCCTGCAAGCTCAGGATGGGTAGCCCACTCAATGATTTGGCGCACATATTGCTTTTTACTAACCCCAAGAATACGCTGCGGCTCCCATGCCAAAAACTCTACCATATTAGAGAGGCCGCTCGTCCATGATAGCTGCTCTTTTAGATGACTCATCGAGCCGAAAACACGGCGGTATTTTTCTGCAGCTTTCATACTTAATTATGTCTCATGGTTTGCATAGTATTTTTATAAGGAGCCATCATTTCTATAACACCCCAATCCCGCTCAATAACAATTGCCCACCAGCAAACACTAACAACACGCCAAACGCACGCTTAAGCATCAGTGCAGGCAATACATGGGCGAGCTTGGCACCGACTTTTGCCATGGCAAAGCTCGCCACTGAGATGCATAAAAATCCCGTGATATGCACAAACCCTATCGTACCCTCAGGTAGGTTGACCACGTCTTGACCGAACCATGCAAACCCTGCCGCGCCAGCCAATGCAATCGGTAGACCGCAAGCTGCTGACGTACCGACCGATTGTTTCATCGGTAGCCCCGCCCAGTTTAAAAACGGTACAGTCAAACTACCACCGCCAATTCCGAAGATAGAAGATGCCATACCAATGCCTGTACCAGCACCAAACTGGACACCAGCCGAGGGCAATGGCTTGCCCAACTGTTCTTTATTAGAGAAAAACAGCATCTTGATCGCAACCAAAAGCGCACCGACACCGATAATGGCTTGTAGTACCTTGCCATCAATCATATCCGCAACACCTGCACCCACCAGACTACCGACGACCAAACCCAATGCCATTTTTCGCCATACTTCCCAGCGTACGCCGCCGCGCTTATTATGAGCAGTGAGTGAGCTAATCGAGGTCACAACGATGGTCGCCAGTGATGTACCAATCGCCAAATGAGTCACCACTTCTGGCGAAAAATCATATGCGGTAAAAATCCATACCAGTGCCGGAACGATAATCATGCCACCGCCAACGCCAAACAATCCAGCACTCACGCCAGCAAACGCCCCTGCAATCACAAACCACACATATAGCATCATCGAATTAACCTTTTATCACGCTTGTTTTTCAAATTTTATTTTCTATCTTGCTTATCAATACTATTAATTGCATTTGCCAAATCGCAACCCGGTCTTTATGCTATCTAACTTAACCAACTTTCATATCTATCGAAAACCGCCCAGTATATCAAAAATTATCCCAGCGACATTACTCAAATAGAATAAACTTATGCCGACATATAACCAATCCTCTGATTCTGCATCGGAGTCATTAACACTTGAGCATTTACCTGAGCTGAATCATAGCCATCTTACCAGTAGCGCCTCTACCAATAGCGAGCTAATAGCTGATGTACAGAATGGCACATTGAATGCGGCCGAGATGCATCTACTAACCGCTGAAACCCAAAGCGCTGGTCGCGGACAACACGGGCGCTCATGGCAATCACCGCGTGGCAATGTCTACCTATCGCTCTATCATCCTGTTCACATACCCGTTAGTGGCTTACTGTCACTAATCATCGGTGTAGAGCTGGCAAAAATGCCCGTTATCCAAGTACTAAATGAGCAATTACAAACGCAAGGACTAACACCAATCGGCGTGAAGTGGGCAAATGATTTAGGCTTTTACCAAAGTCAAAATCAAAGCCAGAATCAGCCTCAAAGCCAATCTGCCTTAGATAGCGCTGATGTGCATAATACGGAATTAAATCATCAGACACTGCCGTTTAATAAGCTTGCTGGGATTCTGATTGAACCCGTATCGCAAGCAGGCAAACTGGTTGGTTTGGTGATAGGTGTGGGTCTCAATGTCCAATCCACGCCAAAGCTAACTGCACAAACCTCTGAAGGCATGAGTTATCAAGCGATTAGCTTACAAGATATTGTTGAGACACTACAGCCAAAAGCGCAGGCTGCCAGTCTACCGAGCTTACGTGTGCTTTATCAGCAAATGAGTAAAGCGCTAATGGCTGCGATGACGCGCTTTGAGCACCTAAGTATAGAAAAACCAACGGGACATCGTTATTATCTGGACAGCTTTTTAAAGCAGTTTGACTCGATGGATGCACTAAGCGAACTGCGATTACGTGTGACCCAAGAGCATAACGGTCAAACCAATATACTCACGGGTTACGCTTGTGGTATCGATACACATGGATGTTTGCAATTGCGCCAAGATAACGGTAAGATTTCTGCACTTTTCACCGGACGCATTGACGTTATTCAAACGACTTAATCGTTTAATCAACGAGCACTAAAGTGCAGTAGCTATCAGGATAGGATGTTGATAATTGCTTCACTGTATATAAAGGGAATTTTATGCTCTGGCTTGATCTTGGAAATACCCGCCTGAAATACTGGCTCACCGATGATATCGGTCAGATAGTCACACATGATGCCAAACAACATTTGCAAGCACCAGCCGAATTACTGATGGGTCTGACGGATCGCTTTGAGCGTTTTGCCCCTGACTTTATTGGTATCTCATCTGTACTAGGTAACGAGCTGAATGCCAAGGTATCAGAGACCTTAAGCCGTCTAAATATTCCGTTTGAATTCGTCCATGTCGACGCCGCTCACCCGCTAATGAAGAGTCAATATAACGATGAGCAGCTCGGCTGTGATCGCTGGCTACAAATGCTAGGCGCAGTCGATAAGAAAAAGCGTCAATGTGTGATTGGTTGCGGTACAGCAGTGACCATTGATTTGATCGATCATGCTGAGCATTTGGGCGGTTATATCTTTCCCAGTATCTACCTGCAACGTGAGTCACTGTTTTCTGGTACCAAGCAAATCACCATATCTAATGGGACTTTCGACAGTGTCAGCCAAGGTGTGACCACACAAGATGCGGTACATCGCGGCATACTATTATCAATCGTCGGTGCGATTAATGAGATTAGCCATCGTCACCCCAACTTTGAAGTTATCATGACGGGTGGTGATGCAGCGATTATCTCGCAGCACGTCAACCGTCCGGTACGTCTGCGTGATGATTTATTATTAAATGGTCTGGCACGATATTTTGATCATAGTAAATAATTGAAGTGTGTTGTCGTATTTTATAAAGTTAGAATAGAAAAAGCAGTACGTCTGAGGCGTACTGCTTTTTCTAATTTAACAAACCTAATTCCTTGTTATCACCTATTCTGCTATAAAAATAATAGGTACATCAACTTTTCCACGTATTGCTTTTCCTTCAAACACAAATGGCCTCATCCGACCACTTCTTATCTGACGAGCAGCGCTTCGATCAAAACACTTATTACCGCTGGTTTCTTTAATATTCACTTTGACAATTTCACCTTGTCTATCGACTAACAATTCCAACAAAACCTTAAGTTTTTGTCCATGAAAAAATCTAGTTCTTTCACGAATTTCCTTATCTATACAGAAGAAATAACCCCTATTGAAATCAAAATCGAAATCAAAAACGGGTGACTTTGACCAATCTGCTTCACGACTAGCAAACTTAATAACAGGTTCAGGACTAGACAAATCAACCAGCTCTGCCTGTGCAGTCGTTATGCTTGCTGTCATCGTAAACAATGCAAACAGAGTGGTTAACAGACCATAAGTACTGATAGATTTTATGTTGGTAAGAAAATGAGAAGCTGTCTTGTTGGAAGCTATGTGATTAAGAGCGAACTTGGTATTTCGTTTACGAATCATTATAAAAGTCTTTTATTTAAGTCATTAAAAAGTGCCACGCTATGAAAGACATAACGTAGCACATTTTTAGTTTTACAGTGAACATAATTCGATAAAAATTAGCTAATTATTTATACCTATTAGTATTATTTAGTCTCGTTAAACAACTCACGACCGACCAGCATACGGCGGATTTCACTGGTTCCTGCGCCAATCTCATATAGCTTGGCATCACGCCAGTAGCGACCAAGTGGATACTCGTTGGTATAGCCATTGCCACCAAATATTTGAATACCTTCGCCTGCCATCCATGTGGCTTTTTCAGCACACCATAGAATCACACTGGCGCAGTCTTTACGCACTTCTCGGCTATGACCAGCACCGCGCTGATCTAGCATGTCGAGATTTTTACCAACGGTATATAAGAAGCTGCGACCTGCCTGCAGTATCGTATACATGTCGGCAACTTTACCTTGGATAAGCTGAAACTCACCGATCGCTTGACCGAACTGCTTACGATCATGAATATAAGGCACGACATTGTCCATCACCGCTTGCATGATACCGATAGGACCTGCAGCCAATACGGCACGCTCATAATCTAGGCCACTCATCAATACCTTAACGCCCTCATTGAGACCGCCTAAGATATTTTCACTCGGCACAGTCACATTGTTAAAGGTCATCTCACCCGTATGGCTACCACGCATGCCAAGCTTGTCTAGCTTCTGTGCTGTGCCGAAACCTTCCATGCCTTTTTCAACGATAAAGGCTGTCATGCCTTTGCCGCCTAGCTCAGGATTGGTCTTCGCATAGACCACCATCACATCCGCATCAGGACCATTGGTAATCCACATTTTATTGCCGTTCAGCACATAGCTGCCGTCTTTTTCTTCAGCTCTGAGCTTCATACTGACAACGTCCGAACCAGCACCAGTCTCACTCATGGCCAGTGCACCGATGAACTCACCGCTGACCAGTTTTGGTAAGTACTTTTGTTTTTGTGCCTCAGAGCCGTTACGTTTGATTTGGTTGATACATAGGTTTGAGTGTGCACCATAGCTCAATGCTACCGATGCCGAAGCACGGCTAATCTCTTCCATCGCGACCATATGTGCGACGTAACCCATATTAGAGCCGCCGTACTCTTCAGGAACAGTAATACCATGCAAACCAATATCACCCATCTTTTGCCACAGATCCATTGGGAACTCGTCGCTGCTATCAATCTCAGCTGCACGTGGGGCGATTTCATTGGCTGCAAACTGCTGTACCATATCACGTAGGGCATCAATATCTTCGCCAAGCTGAAAATTCAATCCAGGTAAACTCATAACTATTCCTTGTATTTTAGTATTTAATTTTTACAATAATTTTTTAAGACTGACGTTTATTGATTAAAGCACGTGCCACGTTCGAGCCATTTGGACGCTTTAAGAACTCACTAATACGCTCACCTGCCACGACCAATTTATCCAAATCGATGCCTGTACTGATACCCATACCATGCAGCATATATACCACATCTTCGGTGGCGACATTGCCCGTTGCGCCTTTGGCATAAGGACAGCCGCCAAGACCAGCCACTGAGGTATCAAACTCACTGACACCCATTTGTAGTGCGGCTAGCGTATTGCTCAATGCTTGACCATAAGTATCGTGAAAGTGACCCGATAGCATAGAGATATCAGCATATTCTAATGCAGCTTGTAATGCTCGTTGTACCTTGAGCGGCGTACCAACACCAATCGTATCGGCAATGCCAATCTGCTCTGAACCAATCTCAATTAAGCGCTTGGTCACATACGCTACTTGGCCTGGGTCAATCTCGCCTTCATAAGGACAACCAACCGTGCAAGAGATAACACCACGTACTTTGATGCCTTGCGCTTTTGCCTCGGCTGCCACCGGTGCAAAACGCTCGATACTCTCATCAATACTACAATTGATATTTTTTTGGCTAAAGGTCTCACTGGCTGAGCCGAAAATAACAATTTCGTCAGGACGATGCAAAATAGCATTTTCAAAACCGCGCATATTGGGCACTAGGACTGAGTAGCAAATATCTGTCTGACGTGTCTTCTCAAGTGCTTCAAGTAGCGCGCTATTATCGCCCATTTGTGGCACCCACTTTGGCGAAACAAAACTTGTTGCTTCTAGCTTTTTGACACCTGCCGCAATCAAATCATTGATAAGCGCTTGCTTAACCTCAGTCGGTACCGTCATTGACTCGTTTTGCAAGCCATCACGCGGGCTGACATCAACGATGGTGACATGATTTGGATATGAATGGCTCATACTTATCATCCTTTTTATTATTCGCCTTTCTGTGAGGCTTTTTTATTAGGCTTGGTCAGCTATTCGCTCTCAGTATTTTCACCAGCATCAATGCGTAATAACTCATCACCATCAGCGACCAAATCACCTGCTGCAAATAGCAATTCTGCCACCACGCCATCCGTCGGCGCAGTAATGGTATGCTCAATCTTCATAGCTTCGATGACTGCTAACGGCTCGCCTTTTTTCACGGTATCACCAACCGCTACTTTAAAGGCAACAACCTGCCCTGGCATCGGTGATTTTAAACTACCGACTGCTGCAGACTCCTCGCCTACATTCGCCATGATATCAACAAGCGTAATCTCATCACGACCACTGTCTGTGAACACATAAACGGTCTCATTATGCACCCAGCTTTGCGCGCTAGTACGTGCACCATTTAACCATAACGTATGATTGTGTTCGTCACTACTAACATAGCTCACTTGACCTTCATAAACCGTTTCGGTCTGAGCAGCGACATTGATATTACTATTATCCTGCGTGTTAACCACTTCTTTTTCGATAACGAGCGTAAAGCTACTGAGGTTATCGCTACCCTTTTTACTATCAGAACAATTCGCATTATGCCAGTTGCTCATGCGGGCCATATAAGAATGCTCATCATAAACCAAGCTGAATGAGCGAGTGTAATCATTATAAGCACGGAAGCCAGTAGGTTTACTAAATGGATCGATATCCGACTCTTGCGTCGCCATCTCGCTTGCAAGCTGACGAGTAATAGCGGTCACAACCAGCGTCGATAAAGCTAAAGGCTGCTGGTTAAAAATCGCATCACGCTCATGTTCAATCAATGCAGTATCGAGATTGGCTTGGCTAAATGAATCGGTATTTAAAATATAGCGTAAAAATGCCGCGTTATTCGGCAAACCCACGATACGCGTTTGGGCAAGTGCGCGATCGAGCTTGGCTAACGCTTGCTCTCGCGTTGGCGCATGAACGATGAGCTTGGCAATCATAGAATCATAGAACGGGCTAATCACATCACCTTCGCGCACTCCATCATCGATACGCACGCCATTACCGTCTTTATCAATCATAAAGGTGCTGTGTTCAGGTTTTTGATACGTAAATAACGTACCCGTCGCTGGCAAGAAGCTATTGTCAGGGTTTTCAGCACAGATTCTTGCTTCAATTGCATGACCGTTGATAGTTAAGTCTGCTTGGGTTTTTGGCAATGGCTGACCTGCCGCGACCAACAGCTGCCATTCGACCAAATCGACACCGGTGATCGCTTCACTGACTGGATGCTCAACCTGCAACCGCGTATTCATCTCCATGAAATAAAAATTCATAGCGTCTTCACGCTGCTCAACGATGAACTCGACCGTGCCTGCGCCAACATAATCGACCGCACGAGCCGCTTCGATGGCAGCAGTTCCCATCGCTTCACGCATCGCAATATCAACACCCGGTGCAGGCGCTTCTTCTAATACTTTTTGGTGGCGGCGTTGTACGGAACAATCACGCTCAAACAGATGCACATAGTTGCCATGCGTATCGCCAAATACTTGGATTTCGATATGGCGCGGTTTTAAGGCGTATTTTTCAATCAACACTTTGTCATCACCAAAGCTGGTAATGGCTTCACGGCGACATGAGTCTAACAAGTCAATAAAGTCGCTGCTTTTTTCAACGATACGCATGCCTTTACCGCCACCACCTGCACTGGCTTTAATCAAGACAGGATAGCCAATGCTATCGGCTTGCTGCTGCAAAAATTCTGCATCTTGATTGTCACCGTGATAGCCCGGTATCAATGGCACGCCAGCTATCTCCATCAAACGCTTGGACTCAGACTTGCCGCCCATGGCACGAATAGCATCAGCCGATGGACCGATAAAGACCAATCCTGCATCCTGACAGGCTTGCGCAAAGTCAGCATTTTCGCTTAAAAACCCATAACCCGGATGAATCGCTTGTGCGCCAGTCTCAAGCGCTATCGCAATGATCGCATCGCCTTTGAGATAGCTGTCTTTCGGTGCTGAACCACCTAAATAAATAGCCTCATCACAGACAGCCACATGCTTGGCCTCACGATCCGCATCAGAATAAACAGCAACGGTACTGACGCCAAGACGCTTAGCAGTCGCGGCTACTCGGCAGGCAATTTCACCACGGTTGGCAATTAGAATTTTAGAAAACATAACTATCCCTGTGTGTTATCGTTGTTATTTGACGTCTTGTCTATTTGTCCATTTACCTATCGTGCATTATTCATCTGCCGTCAACCAATTGGGCTTACGTTTTTGCAAAAAGGCTTGTACACCCTCTTTGCCTTGCTTTGATGAGCGGATATCAGCGATACCTTTGACCGTATCAGCAATCAGCTCATCAGTGATGGGCACACCAGTGACATCGTGTAATAGCTGCTTGCAGGTTTTGACTGCATCAGGACTGTTTTTGACAACTTTGCTACAAAATATAGCGACCTCATCAGCCAGCCATTCTTCGCTAACACGCTCATGGATAAAGCCAAGCTGACGTGCCTTTTTGGCATCAAATACTTCAGCACTTAAGAAGTAACGCTGTGACGCTCTAGCACCCAATGCTCGGATAACATAAGGGCTGATAGTCGCAGGGGCTAAGCCCAAACGCACTTCACTTAAGCAGAAGTTTGCAATCTTAACGGCGATAGCCACATCACAAACAGCGACTAGACCCATGCCACCTGCATAGACATCACCTTGGATTGCCGCCACTGTTGGCTTCGGGCATTCGTAAATAGTTTTGAGCATTTGCGCCAATTTATCAGCATCTGCTAAATTTTCTTCATAGCTATAATCCGCCATGGCGCGCATCCAATTGAGATCAGCACCTGCGCAGAATGCCTTGCCAGCAGCCGCTAGTACAATGACACGTACCTCATCATCAGCACCAAGCGTACTGAATGCATCGGTCAGCTCAGCTATCATTTCATCATTAAAGGCATTACGTATCTCAGGACGATTCAATGTCACCGTCGCCACATGCTGCTCAACGCTGACCAACAGGCTTTTATAATTATTAGTATTTTTTAATTTCGCTTCTTTCATAGCTTTCTCTGTGTTCCTATTTGTAAATGTTTATGTAAATATTTAGCCCAACGTTTGGGCCATTCATAATAATGCCCATATAAGAAAGTAAGATGTCAAAACCCGATGCCGCGATATAATCACATTAAAAAAATTGTCGCACCACCATCTTATTGCGAGCAGACCTTGGAGCGCTTACATTCTAAATACACCAAAAGTCGTCTCTTCAATCGGTGCGTTATAGGCAGCGCTTAACCCCAATGCCAATACATGTCGCGTATCAGCAGGGTCAATCACGCCGTCATCCCATAGACGTGCAGTGGCATAATATGGGTGACCTTGCTTTTCATACATATCGAGAATCGGCGCTTTAAACGCCGCTTCGTCCTCATCACTCCACTCTTCACCCTTGCGGTCGAAATTGTCACGCTTGACCGTTGCCAATACTGAGGCTGCTTGCTCGCCGCCCATCACCGAGATACGGGCATTTGGCCACATCCATAAGAAGCGCGGGCTATAAGCGCGGCCACACATGCCGTAGTTACCAGCGCCGAATGAGCCACCGACAATGACCGTGAACTTTGGCACTTTTGCATTGGCGACTGCCATGACCATTTTGGCACCATGACGCGCAATGCCTTCGTTTTCATATTTGCGACCGACCATAAAGCCTGTGATGTTTTGGAGGAATACCAATGGAATTTTGCGTTTACAGCATAGCTCAATGAAGTGCGTGCCTTTCTGCGCTGACTCACTAAATAAGATACCGTTGTTGGCGATGATACCGACTGGCATCCCTTCGATATGAGCGAAGCCGCAAACCAGCGTCGTGCCAAATCGTGATTTGAATTCATCAAAGGCACTGTCATCGACGATACGAGCAATGATTTCTTTGATATCAAATGGCTTACGCTTATCGGTTGGAATGACGCCATATAACTCTTTGGCATCATAGCGTGGTGGACGCGGTTTAATTTGATTGGGCACTTGCTTCGCAGGACGATTTAGATGGCTAACGATGTTGCGTGCAATCGATAGCGCATGAGTATCGCTCTGTGCTAAGTGATCGACGACCCCTGACAGACGGGTATGCACATCGCCGCCACCCAAGTCTTCTGCAGTAACTTCTTCACCTGTTGCTGCTTTTACCAGTGGCGGACCACCCAAAAAGATGGTGCCTTGCTCTTTGACGATAATCGACTCATCACTCATCGCTGGTACATAGGCCCCGCCAGCCGTACAGCTGCCCATGACCACGGCAATCTGTGGAATACCTGCCGCACTCATGTTGGCCTGATTAAAGAAGATGCGACCAAAGTGCTCTTTATCAGGAAACACGTCATCTTGATTGGGTAAATTAGCACCGCCTGAATCTACCAGATAGACACAAGGCAAGTTATTTTCTTGCGCGATTTCTTGCGCACGCAGATGTTTTTTGACCGTCATTGGGTAGTAAGTGCCGCCCTTTACCGTGGCATCATTACAGACGATCATACACTCAATACCGTTAATTCGGCCGATACCCGCAATCACGCCCGCCGCTGGAATCTCTTCACCATACATATCGTGCGCGGCCATCGGTGCCACTTCTAAAAATGGAGTACCCACATCGAGCAAACGCTCAACACGCTCACGAGGCAAGAGTTTGCCACGGGCTAAATGCTTGGCACGGGCACGCTCTGAACCGCCTTGCACGACTTTACGTAAGTGACCATATAAGTCATCAACCACCGCTTGCATTGCGGCACTGTTTTGCTGAAATTCAGCGGCGTTTGGACTCAGTTTACTGGTTATGATAGCGCTCATGACATCCCTTTTCTTTAGTGCGTAAATGCGAGTGGCTTTTTTATTTTATGCTTTATTTTAGCTTTTACTCATATATCTTATTCATAAAATAACAGATTAGAATGGTTAAATTTCTACAAACCCAACTCTTCTTTCATTTGTTCAATGATTTTATATTTCTGAATTTTTCCAGTGATGGTCATCGGGTATTCAGTGACAAAGCGATAATAGGTCGGCACCTTATAATGCGCAATATGCTCGCTACAAAACTGGCGAACTTCCTCTTCCGTCAAGCTGTCTGCTTCTTTAGGGATAATCCATGCCGCGAGTACTTCGCCATATTTTTTATCAGGAATACCGACGATTTGCACATCACGAATCTTTGGATGACGATAGAGATAGTTTTCAATTTCGACAGGATAAATATTTTCTCCGCCGCGAATGACCATGTCTTTACTACGACCAACAATTTTTACGTAGCCGTCCTCATCCATCGTAGCCAAATCACCCGTATGCATCCAACCATCTTGGATGGCCGCGCGAGTTTTAAATCGGCTGCCCCAGTAGCCTTTCATCACTGAATAACCGCGTGTCAGTAATTCACCCGTTTCGCCCAAGGCTACAGTCTCACCCGTTTCTGTATTGACAACTTTCACTTCAAGCGCAGGCTGCACTAGGCCAACAGTCGATACTTGCTTATCAAGCGGCGTATGTTCATTGGTCTGGCAAGATACTGGACTGGTCTCTGTCATACCATACGCAATGGTGACCTCACTCATGTGCATCTCATCAATGACGCGGCGCATGACTTCGATCGGACAGCTAGACCCTGCCATGATGCCAGTACGCAAAGTCGATAAATCAAAGTTTTTAAACTCCGGATGGTCAAGCTCTGCGATAAACATCGTTGGCACGCCATGCAGACCTGTACATTTCTCTTCTTCGACTGCTTGCAAGACTGTCAGTGGCTCGAAGCCATCGTTCGGATAAACGATACAGCCGCCATGTGTGAGAATCGCTAGGTTGCCAAGCACCATACCAAAGCAATGATACAAAGGCACTGGAATGCACAGCTTATCTTCTTCGGTAAGGTTCATAGCCTCGCCGATGAAGTAACCATTGTTAAGAATATTACGATGGCTTAAGGTTGCACCTTTTGGCGTGCCAGTCGTACCACTGGTGAACTGTACATTGATGGCATCAGTGTTCTTGAGCTGGGCTTGACGCTCTGCAACGCGTGGATCGTTAGCATCACCTTCAGCCATCCATGCGGAGAATTTCTGCATAAAGCCAAAGGTCTCTTCACTGTCAGGCTCATCAATCCAAATGATACGCTCAATCGTCGGAATCTCGACCAAATCAAGCTGGGTATAGTCTTTATGATAAATTTCAGGACACAATTCACTGATGAGACTGGCGTAATCACTGGTTTTGAAATGGCGCATAAGTACGAGCGCTGAGCAGCCCAATTTATTCAAGGCATATTGCAACTCAAAGGTACGATAGGCAGGGTTAATATTGACGAGAATGACACCAACTTTTGCCGTCGCTAATTGCATGAGCAACCATTCAGCATTGTTGTGTGACCAGATACCGATACGATCACCAATCTCAAGCCCCATCTCGATCATGCTACTGGCCAGCTGATTGACTTGCTGTTGCAGCTCGCGGTAGGTCCAGCGGATGTTTTGATGGCGAGAAACCAAAGCTTCGCGCTCTGGATACTTGGATACGATAGCATCAAAAAAATCACCGATAGTCGCCTCAATAAGCGGCACATCAGGACCTTTATCATAGCTTTGGGTAAGCGGTGCATTTGCTGAGCGTGCGCCCATATTAATACTAGGAATGCTATTTAGAATAGTATCAAAATCAATGTGAGTCGCATCAAAATCAGGAGTTTGCGTCATAACGAGTCCTTTCGTTTTACTTTTTATCGTATTGGTCATTTATAAATAGTACGTATTGATAGCCTGTAGACCCGTTATTCTTCCTTGAATAGGTCTTATATAGATTGTCACTACTATACCGTTGTAAACAAACAGCTGTCAATCATAGTAATACAATGCGTATCATTTAATTAAAACTTTATCTTATAAAAGATAGGTACTTCGCTAAAACTATCATAAAAATATGGCAAATTGTTGACACAAAAAAGCCAATCATACTATGACTAGTACAATTGGCTTAGCTCTTAACATTGCTATCAAAATTGCTATTAACATTACTATCAACAGTGCTGTTAACATTGCTATTAACATTTGATTTAAAAACTGAGTTATTAGAATAAACCCAATTTTACGACCATTTAGTTTTAACAGTCATTAAGCTTTAACGGTTGGCGGCAACTTGATGGTCAACGTAGCGCTAACGTCATCACTATCATTTAGCAAGTCCATGACCAGCTCTTCATCACTTTCTGTCTTTACTTGCCAATTGCCAGTCGCTTTTGGCACACCTGTTACCATGACAGAGATTGCTTTGTTTTTCAGGCGAATCATGGGCGGTTTATGCTCATAGCCGTTATGCTCTAGGCCCAATACATCATCAGCAATAGTAGCAGCCTGCGCGCGTAATGGGGCGACGTAACGACACGGCACGCCATCGATAGACATACAGTCACCAATGGCATAGATATTGGCTGTACTGGTACGCAAGGTTGGCGCATCCACCACAATACCAGTGCGACGATTGAACTCGACGCCAGCAGCAGCAGGCAGCTTATCATCGACCGTCAGACCTGTACTGGCAACCACATGATCTACGATAATCGGTTCGATTGGCTCAGCAGTCGTATTTTCTGAGGCTATTGCCTCATAACTGACCTGTAATTTTCCCTCATTGCTGCTATCACTGATACGAGTAATACCAGATACTTGATAACCCCCTAAAAAGTTAATCCCTTGCGACTTGACCGCTTGGGCGATACGAGCCGTCGCTTTTGGTGGTAGCATTTGTGATAGTGGTGCATCGTTTAAATCAATGAGTGTCACCTGATGACCTGCTTTGAGTAAGTCTTCTGCAATCTCCGTCCCAACCATACCTGCACCGACGATAGCGACGTGCTGACTACCCGTTGCTAGCTTTTCTTGCAGCTGTCCAAAGCGCTCAATATGATTGACGTGCCAGACGAGATCCTCTGGCAAGCTTTTTGGGAAGATAGGATGCGCACCCATCGCCAGTACTAACTTGCCATAACTGATCGTGGCATAATCCGTGTTGGCTGGATCTGAACGCTGTGCAGAGACCAATTGCAGCTGTTGAGTAGTCGTGTCAACATCCGTAACCTGCGTGTTGGCAAGTAGCTTAACATTTGCAGCTTCTGCAGCATCAATACCCGTTGCTCTTACCAAGTCTGCTGCGCTTTTCTTTTGGCTAATGGCCATGGTCAGCATTGGCTTGTGATAACGATCACCATTATCGGCCGTTACCAAAGTAATCGGAATGTCTTTATCTTTTGCACGAATGGCATCGATGACATGCCAGCCTGCCAAACCTGCTCCAATAATGACGATACCTTTAGATGATGCTACTGATGGATTTTCTACACTCATATGAACTCCAATACGGTTTATGAATTATTTTAATTATTCAAAACATTGACCGCTATTGTATCAGTAAACAGCCATTCACTCATCTATCCAATAATTCACTTAATTAGTTAATATCGAACTCCATGCGATGTGCTGTTGCACGCATGGTTTCACTATCTATTAGTTTTTCGATACAGTATAGACTTGCATGGATGCCTGCACTTATTCCCGCGGATGTGACAATATTACATGTATCATCACTGGCATCTACAAAACGAATATGAGAGATCACATCGATATCAGGATAGGATGCTAAATTATCCAGATCCATCCAGTGCGTAGTTGCTGACCTACCAGCCAGTAAACCTGCTTCTGCCAATAGTAACGCTCCTGTACACACTGAAAGTGTAAGCTCTGCCAAGTTTGCTTGAGTGATGATCCAGTCAATCACTACCTTATTATGTATTTCTATTTTTTCAGCACCATAACCACCAGGGATTATTAATACATCAATGTCTGGATGGTTGGTAAAATTATAATCAGGAATAACTTGTAGACCATTCCTAGCAGATATTGGCGCTTGGTTCTCAGCTATAGTGATAACGTCAAAATACTTATTGTTAGCAGCATTTTCAGCTAACGAAAACACCTCAAAAGGTCCTGCAAAGTCTAATACTTCTACTTCATTAAACAGTAGTATGCCAACAGTTCGCTTTAACGTCATAGTCAATCCTAATTAAGTTGATATCATTAAGTAAAATCACATCCATCAGTATCATAAACACTATATTTTCAAGCTTGTCTAACCAATTAGCTTAGCCATTTTATCTGCCTTTTCCGTTCGCAGTCGCCCTAGTCCTGCGATTATGCCTGCTCTATTTTCAGCAGACTTATTTTGACTAAGTTTAAACTGTGCTTGAACATCCGTGATATTGATGCGAATACCAACAATCGCTCGACAAAGTGCTTGAATGTAGTTTGCTGGCGCATCATCAAGTGACCACGGAATAGGTTGATTGGCTTCAAAATCTGTGGTTAGCTTCGTTAAGATTTCAATCAGCATTTCAGGCTCATTTATCAGGTGAACTAATCCTGTGATATGCACGCTACGATAGTTCCATGTAGGCACCTCTTTATGAGTTATTGCTTTACTTGGATACCAATTGGGGCTGATGTAATGACCGGTATCTTGAAATATAACCAGCCATGGTGCATCAATATTATCACTATTGTTCAAAGCATTTACTTTGGCAATGTGCCCATATAGACAACCGTATTGACTGCCATCATCTTGCCAGTACATCGGAATATGACAAGCCTCTAATCCAGTATTTGTTTGTACGATGATAGTAGCCTGAGGCTGCTCTTTGATAAAAGGTTTTATAGCCTCAAAGTCTTCCTCTTTAAATGCTTTGGGGGTGAACATCATAGGCTCCAAGTCGTTTTTCAAATAGCTATACAAAAGAAACTGAATACAAAGCGCCCTATTAAAGATAGCGTTTAACTGTCTTTAATAAGGCGCTTTGTATAACCATTAGCAGTGGAAAGAAAAATAAGTTTTAGAACATGTCTTTATGTTAGAAACAGCGCTATAAATAATCGTAAATCAAAGTCTATTTAATGATTCAAAATCTTCGACAAGAACTGCTGTGCGCGCTCACTTTTCGCGCCTTCAAAAAACTCATCCTTGCTACAGTTCTCAACGATATGACCTTCATCCATAAAGATAATACGATTGGCTACCTGACTGGCAAAACCCATTTCGTGCGTCACGCACATCATGGTCATACCATCACGAGTCAGTTCCACCATAACATCGAGCACTTCTTGAATCATCTCAGGATCGAGTGCTGAGGTTGGCTCATCGAACAACATCGCTATGGGATCCATCGCTAGCGCACGAGCAATAGCAACTCGCTGCTGCTGACCACCTGATAGTTCAGCAGGATATTTATTCGCTTGAACGGTCAACCCTACTCGATCTAAATAAGCCATGCCTTTTTGCTTGGCTTCCGCTTCTTTACGACCCAATACTTTAATTTGCGCAACCATTAAATTATCGATAATAGTCAAGTGAGGGAATAGTTCAAAATGCTGAAACACCATTCCGACGCGGCTACGTAGCTTAGGTAAGTTAGTTTTTGGATCACCGACAGAGATGCCGTTGACCATAATATTGCCTTTTTGAAAAGGCTCTAGCCCATTCACGGTCTTGATCAAGGTGGATTTACCACTACCCGATGGACCACAGACTACGACGACATCACCTTTATGGACATGAGCGGTACAGTCAGTCAATACCTGAAAGTCGCCATACCACTTGCTAACGCTATCTATCTCAACGACCATCTCATTGCTAGCATGACCACTGTCTGTGACCAGTCCACCAAAGTCATTTATAAACGTTTTAGCATTATTCATCGTTGGCTCCTAGCCTTGTTCTTAATCTTGCCCAATTGCATTCAGTCAAAATATAGTCAATCCTCTATAAAAGAGTTACCGCGTTAACCTCGCTTGAAGTATTACATATACATCTGCACTCGGTTGCCTTGTCTCTCTTTTAAACTGAATCAACGATACATTAATAATAAATGCAGTTAATTTTTGAAAGCATTAGAGCCTATCAAATGAGATCAGATAACCATGTTCAGATAACCATGCATTGATCGACTCTAACGCTTAACAGTCCTTTATTAAAACCTTAACCTTTTTTGTACACGCTGTACGCCGACTGAAGCTGCCAAGCTTAGGACGAAATACACAGCGCCTGCGCCTAAGATGTAAGGCGTCAATAGACCCATTAGTTCACCACGTACGTATGCCGCTCGGAAGAAGTCAGTCAGACCAATAGCGAACACTAAGGTCGTATCTTGGAATAAGATAATACACTGCTGCAATATGAGTGGCAGCATCTTACGAAAGGCCTGTGGCAAAATCACCAGACGCATGGTTTGTCCATAAGTCATGCCCAATGCTTTAGCCGCATTGACCTGACCACTACCGATAGACTGAATACCCGCACGGACGACTTCTGAGAAGTAAGCCGCTTCGAACATCATAAACG
Organism: Psychrobacter sp. NZS113; assembly: GCF_015864825.1. Classification (GTDB taxonomy): domain Bacteria; phylum Pseudomonadota; class Gammaproteobacteria; order Pseudomonadales; family Moraxellaceae; genus Psychrobacter. Next base: position 559,554 of record NZ_JADYWL010000001.1, on the reverse strand, counting down.
CGACAACACAAGAGGCAAAGGCTGCATCTAGTTGTAGATACTTACCCGCTGCCCAAAAATAAATCATCGGGACGGCAAAGTAGAACCACAGTAGCACCAATAGTAATGGTACGGATCTAAAATAATTGACATACAGCTTAGCGGGAATCTCTAATGCTTTGATACCTGATAAGCGCATAAGCGCCAATACAGTACCTAAGCTGATACCACCAATAATAGCCAAAAACAGGACTTTTAGCGTGGTAATCATGCCACCCATTAAGCCTGGATACGCGGTCGCAAGTTCGGTCATCATATTCATTTCTGACTCCCTGCGATAAGCCCTGGTACTCTTAATTTACGCTCGATCAGACCCATAATAGCGATGAGCGAGAGATTAAAGACGAGGTAGATAATCGTCGCATAAGTATAAATCTCAAGGCTATTCTGTGTGTATTCGCTGATGGTTTTGGTTTGACTGATGAGCTCCATGACGCCAACTAATGAGGCGACAGAGGCATTCTTAAAACAGTTGGTCAGCTCAGAGCTAAGCGGCGGTAAGATAATACGAAATGCTTGTGGTAGCAGTACTTGCTTGTAAGCTTGCGGAATAGTGAAGCCTAGCGCATACGCTGCGTTTATCTGTCCTTTTGGTAGCGACTCGATACCCGTACGTACTTGCTCGACAATACGAGCTGCTGTAAACAATCCTAAACCAATACTGGCTGAGAGCATCGCGGATGTATTCGGCGATAGATCTCTAAACCACCATTCTTGTAGCGCTGGCGTCAACCAACCAGGTGCCACATAAAACCAAAAAAATAGCTGCACAAGCAGCGGAATATTACGAAAAAAGGTCACATAAGCGGTACCGATGCGACGAGCTGTTTTGTTAGGTAAAGTACGCATAATACCGAAGACAGTACCAACGACCATAGCGATGGTCCAAGCAATACTACCAATCAGTAATAACCAGCCAAGACCAGTAATCATCCAGTGGATATACAGCTCGTTGCCAATACCCGTATGCTCAAAGAGCACACCCCAGTTCCAGCTATAATTCATGATTGTCTCTCCGAACAGCGATTGAAAAACTTACGTGCTAGATGGACGATGAGTCCGATCTGAACACGTAAGCAAGCTAGATTGAAGGACAAATACTACTGTGCTGCTGCTACTTTAGGCTGATCGCTATCGTGTGGATTGGCGATAAGTGCTTTTAGGTTGTCTGACATCTCAAAGTTCAAGTTGACGTTCTTTGGTGGAATTGGGTTTAAGAACCACTTGTCATAGATGCTATTGATCTCGCCTGAGCTAAAGGTTTTGTTCAGCGCGTCGTTCACGACTGTTTTGAATTCAGGATCGTCTTTACGCATCATACAACCATAAATCTCAAATGATTGCGGTGTACCAACGATGACCCATTCATCAGGATTTTTAGCTTTGGCCTTTTCGCCTGCTAACAATACATCGTCCATCATAAACGCATCAGCGCGGCCGCTCTCTAACATCAAGAAACCTTCGCCATGATCTTTAGCAGATATGATATCGGTATCCATCTTTTTCTCGTCATTGTACTGACGAATATAACGCTCTGAAGTCGTACCAGCAGTAGTCACTAGACGCTTACCTTTTAGGTCTTCAAAGTCATTGATACCAGAATCTGCTTTGGTCAATAGACGGGTGCCAATCTCAAAGAAACCATTAGAGAAAGCCACTTGCTCTTGACGTTCGACGTTATTGGTCGTTGAACCACACTCAAAGTCGACCGTGCCGTTTTGAACCAAAGGAATACGAGTTTGTGAGGTAATTAGGTTATAACGAACTTCTAGATCTGGCATGTTGAGTTTTTCTTTAATACCCTCAACCACTTTCATTTCTAGATCATGTGCGTAGCCCATAGGCTGATTAGGATCATCGGCAACATATGAAAAAGGAATGGAAGAATCACGATAGCCGACAACGATAGTGCCAGAGTCTTTAATTTTTTGTAGCGTACCATTCATGGTTTCTGTCGCTGCTGCATCATCTGCTGGCGCGTCAGTGCTAGTGTCACTGCTGTTATTACAGCCTGTTAGGCCTAATGCCACTAGAGCGGCTAAAGTCAACGGTTTAGAGAAGAAGTAAGTCATGAAGAACATCCTTTATCACATTATTACGAGATTTAATGAGTGTTGGACAACATAGTGCTTATTGCCTAACCTAGTTACCATGTATCCATACAGTTGTTGCTGTTGTTTATCACAATGCAACTGAATGTTACTTTACAACAAATTTAATGCTGGTAGTAAACTTTTTTAGTAAAGGATTCATTTTTCCATATATGTACGTTTCAGCAGGTGCTTACCACCTCACCGCTTTCATATACCTATAGGCATCTTGGTCAAGACAATTAATTTTTCACAGATTCATCCTAGCATTATGCTATACAGATAAGACCTACGAGTGGCTTTCTTATAACAAAACTGGGTAGAGTTGGTGATATTTAAGCTGATGACAAACCACAAATATATGCAAACAGTACGGGAGAAATGATTGATAAATCACGATGAATCCCCATAAAGCAAACAACTTCTTAATACTACACATGACCTATGACACAAGACACTCAAGCCCCAAATACGGATAGCCAAGCCGCTAGCAACCACCATGACAACGACGTGCGCCAACGCTTCTTTATCGAAGACTCTCCCGTACGTGGTGACGTGGTGCGCCTATCACGCAGCTACGCGAGCACGATTGCACAAAAGCCTTATCCCGAAGCCATCAAACGCTTATTGGGTGAAATGCTGACCGCTGCCAGTTTGCTCATCAGTACCGTTAAAATAAATGGTCGTTTGTCCATTCAACTACAGTCATCAGACAGCAACAGCTTGCTCAACTGGGCAATGGCAGAGTGCGATCAAAACGGTGTCATCCGCGCGCTTGCCAGCTGGAAAGCTGAAACGGATGAGCAAGTACAAGCGTGGGACAATATGATCCATGCCAAGGAAGCCTTTGCTGAGCTAGGCGAACCTGGACAAGGCGTATTGTTTATTAATATTCAGCCTGAAGGTGGCGAGCCGTATCAAGGTATCGTTGAGCGTAGCCATGACAATTTGGCTGACTGCTTGGCGCATTACCAAAAGCAATCTGCACAGATTCCAACGTTGATTAATTTGGCGTCTGATGGCCTACAAGCGGGTGGTATATTGGTACAGATGCTACCTCGTACTGCTGCAGAGACTTATGAAGTTGAGCAAAACGAAGATGCTGGTATCGATGATGACTTATGGATACGTCTGTCTGTATTAACGCGTACGGTCAAGGCAGAAGAGCTGACAACCCTCGATGCTAACGAGATTTTGTATCGCTTATACCATGAAGAAAATATCGTCGCACCTGAACCTGCGCCGTTATCATTCGGTTGTACCTGCTCACGCGAAAAATGTGAGATGGCCATCGAGCAAGTTGGCGAAGCAGAGGCATTAGACATCGTAGAAGAGCAAGGCGGCACGTTTGAGATGGATTGTGGATTCTGCGGTGAAGTCTATAAGTTCAATAAAGATGATGTGGCAGCAATATTTGCTGAGTAAGTTTTCTTTATGAGTATAAGTTAGTGTTTATAAAAAAACCCTCAAGCGTGATGCTTGAGGGTTTTTGTTTTATACTTAGTCTTCAAAATACTGGTATTCATAATGCTAATAACAGCCAAAAAACTCAAAATCTTTTACACCGCCACATCCCAACTCCTAGGATAAGAATATATCCGAGGTTCACCCATATAATCGCGCTGTCCATTATCCAGTAACCACGCGACCACTTGCTCACGTACTCTTCTACTATGAATTAAATTGATATGACTTACGCCATAAAATACCGCTTTATGACCATCTGGCACAAACAGCGCATGCTCACTATCATCTTCACCTAGCGCAGAGGCTACTGAGACCAAACCGTCACCTAATAAATCTGTCATCTTAGACTCATAATGCGTCTCGACCAGAGCACTGGCGACAAAGTAGGTTTTGATACCACTGGGCAAACCGGTAGGATGGCGAAAGTCTTGCGGCAACACACTGCGACCTTCTAAAGACTTCCAATCGACATCACGAATACTACCGTGGCGCAAATCAATAATACCAGCACTGCGCATGTCACCAAGCTTGGCAAGCGAACCAGCAAAAGGCAGTTTTCCGATAATTTCTTGCACGTAATTACCAATACGTTCTAGCACTGCACCATGATGTGGCGAGCCTAGCGTGATGAGATTACTAACGCGCTTCACCCAATCTAGATGGTCTTGTTCACCATAAAACAACGCGCTACGAGAGACTAAGCCACCCATACTATGACCGACCAAATCTATCTGACTGATATTAGGATGACTATCGACCAAATCTTGTAGTATCTGGCAAAATTTACGACCACTGTGCGAGATACGTCGACCCGTATTATAATCCAGATATAACACAGTGCTATTAGGCTGGCTGTTCTCGATCGCATCGCCTAAACCATTAGAATCTTGAGATTGCCAACTCAAATAACTCATGCATAGACCGTGACACAGGATGACGACACGTCCCGAAAGCTCTTTATGCTTTGACTCATCATGTTCTGATAGTGCTTCATCTAACGGTATACCTTCGCTATCGTATAGCATCATCGGCACGGCCAGTGGATTTTTATTATTGACAAGATGGTCACCCATGACGCCATTCAGTACATTCACTAATTTTTTTAATGAATCTGGCAATGGCTGAACTTTTTTCTGCATCACGATGTGTTGATATACTCTTAACACAGATGCCAGATTATTACCCACCATCAGCATGACCTGCCGTATCGTGCCATAAATACGCCCAGTGATACCCCGCTGCCAATTGTTTATATGATTTTTATTGAAACGACCCAAAGGTCGCAAAATAACTTCGCGATGAATGGCTTCTACAATATCAGTCACTTCTACTACACCCGTGGTAGCAAGCTGTGCCAATCCTTCAAAAAATTCAGCCAAAGCAACTGGCTTTACCGTCGTTTCATGCCCCTCATCTGCCAATAGCTTAACTAACTCATCCACATCAATGGCTTCGAGTTGATCTATCTGCTCATACACATGGCTGTGTACTGGTATATCACTCTCTGAGGCAAAATGTGCTTCGAGCTCATGACGAACACGAGCGTTACTACCGGTATTGCCATGGCTCATACGGTCATTATAAAAACCATCTGGACTATTCATAATGTTGTTCATAGCACTCATTGTATTGACACATTCAGCAGAAAGGTAAGTGTCTATACTAGTCTTTAAATAGCGTAAATAGAAGAAATCATTGGATTTTGAAGTGTATTAATTGTTAGGAAATATTGTGGGAAAGTATCGATAGACAGTTGATGTTGCTTGTCTTTTTTTAATATAGCCAGCAAACTGCTAAACCGCTACAGTGTTACCTTCTCTAGAGGTACTACTCGTACAATCTGCAGTCGGCTGCCTTGTACCCATTTTAGAGTTCTTTGATTATGCTGTACCCAAACAAAAAAACCTCAAGCCATCGCTTGAGGTTTTTTTGGTAAAACGCTTAGTTATTTATGTCTATCACCAGCTCGATATGGCACGAATGATTTACGAGAACGATTCTGCCAGTATCACATCACCATCATTTTTAGTAATCATAACCGTAGCAGATCGTGGCGTGCTACCACCTTTGACAGCGCCCCAAGCATTACCAGGATGTTGAATATTAATAAATAAGGTTTTAAAATCTGGGGTCATGGTGATGCCTGTCACCTCACAGCCTTCAGGACCGACAAAGAAACGCTTAAGAGTATCATCAGTCGCTGCCGATCCTATACGAGTTTGTTGCCCTGTCGAGGCTGTTTTAACTGATCCATCATTCACTTTACCTGGCAATGCTGCCAATAGCATGCAGTTGGTCGTGTCTGTATATGCACCATCATCTGTTTGAATCCACAATACGCCGCGTGGATCAAAAAACAAACCGTCTGGTGAAGACAAATCATTATTGGCATTCAATCCAGATAAGTTTTCTGCAGACTTGTCACTAGGGGACGCAAATAGGTAGATATCCCACTCAAAACTGGTTGCAGCATGGTCGCCATTTGTTTCGACCCAGCGGATGATATGACCATTATCATTACCAGCGGCTTTACCGTTCACATTATAACTGCGAGGATTACTGGCTGATACAGGCTGATCGTCATCGACGCCGCGATTTTTATTATTGGTCAAAGTTACATATACTTCGCCAGTAATGGGGCTGACAGATACCCATTCAGGGCGATCCATCTTAGTAGCACCCAACACATCGGCAGCTGCACGCGCAAAGACTAGTACGTCATCTTGACCATTAAACGGCAATACACTGTTGGTATTGTCCAATCCATTTTGACCATAAACCAACGGCTGCCATGTACCACTGCCATCTTCATTAAAGATTGCCGTGTACAGCGTACCTTCGTTCATGTATTTGTCACCCGCTTTTAGGCCACCACCGATATCGCTTTTAGACCACTTAGCTTTTGACACGAACTTATAAATATACTCACCACGTGAGTCATCACCCATATAAAACACAACAGGGCGACCTTGCTTAACAGGTGCAAACGCACAGTTTTCATGAGCGAAACGACCCAAAGCTGTACGCTTTTGAGGCATGGAATTTTTATCAAACGGGTCGATTTCGGTGATATAGCCAAAGGTATTAAACGCATTACGGTAATCATCAATGGCTGTTTTACCTGCAACGGTCATATTCCAGCGTGTAAATTCATCTGGCATGGTAGCCTCTGCCGCTTTTGGTGTATGCCACAAGTAACCCCACGTAGCATGGTCTTCTTTTGCGCCATAACGCTCGCGGCCATAATTTTGGGCAGCACTTAATTGGCTGGCGTCTTTACCACGCGCGAACACCCCTAAGAAATTCTCTTCGGTGGTCAAATAAGTACCCCAAGGCGACAATCCTGCCCCGCAGTTGTTATTGATGCCACGTGTCTTCACGCCAGTAGGGTCAAATTTAGTTTTGACCAAATCAGATCCTGCAACAGGGCCAGTGAGCTGTGATGGCGTACTACTAGTGATGCGGCGGTTGTATTTAGAGTCTCGAACCATCTCGTAACCCTTACCACTAGCGCGGCGCTTCATCTCAACCACCGCCACCCCATGACAATTCACCTCGCGGCGCACATCAGTGGCACGGCGAACTTCTTGAAAAATAGGCTCAGCACTGCTGTCTTTTTTCACATCATAGCCAAATGGACTTAATTCGGCGCTGTTCACGTATTCATGATTCATGACTAGCAAGCCGCTTTCAGAGGCTTTGACATCGTAATTATTACCTGTTTTGCCAAAAAACCACATGCCATCATGATTGTCACCCATGCGCCAATCAAATGATTCAGCAGATTGCTCACGGTTGTCTTTCCAGTCCTCGATACCTGACATGAGCGGTGTGCCCAGTGGCAATATCATTTCTGCCTTGTAGCCGTCAGCCACGCTCATTTCTGCTGCGGTCGAATGCGCCACGGCAGTGAACTTTAATGTTTCTGGGCGGCTTCGATCACCGTGTGCTGGTACAGCGGCATCATCACCACTACGGATAGTCATGGTGCTATTGGCGTCTTTAGTATGACCAACCAGTGGCAATGTACCAAAGAAAGCGGCAGCGGTTAATCCTGTACCGCCTTTCAATAAACTGCGGCGGTTCAAGCGACGACTGATAATGGTTTGAAAATCCATATTATTAGTAGGATTAGAATCTTCAACGACTTCATGAGCGAGATTTTGCTTATCATTTATTTGATTGTTGTTTGATAGGGTCATTATCAGTCACCTTGCTATTCGGCTGGATTGTCATAAAAAGAGTAGTGGCACCGTGGTTAGTGGTACCAAAAAAACATGAAGTAGCCGCTATCTTACTCAGCATTTATGACAATACGTTGAATATTAGATGACGGTTTGATGACACCGTCATAATGGTATGACCCTAATCACAAACATTTAATAATAAAAAGTGAAGAAAAAATTTGAATAATAGGTCAGGTATTTTCGGTAATCCCATTTGATAGTAATATTTTATCCATGATATAAAACAAAAAATCCCAAGTCATGACTTGGGATTTTTTGATAGCAGGCGTGTATTGAAAGGTTGCATTTTAAAGAGGCAGTTACTCTACTACTGCTTGCCACTCATGAGCGCCGAGTTTTAGTTTTAATGCATCACCTGCGTGCAATATGCCAACACCGCTTGGGGTACCAGTCATAATCACATCGCCTGCTTGTAGGCTAAAAGCATGACTGATTTCGACCAGTAAATCATATACTGGAAACAGCATCAAGGCACTGTCACCATCCTGCGTCAGCGTATCGTTTATATACAACTGATACTCTACGTGACTGAAATCACCGAAAGCCTCTGGGTCGATCCAATCTGCTAACACACACGCACCATCAAAGCATTTTGAGCGCTCCCACGGCTGGCCTTTTTCTTTAAGTTTACTTTGCAAATCGCGTAACGTTAAGTCCAACCCAATTGTCACACCACCAATCGCTTGCTTGGCTTGCTCAATAGTAGCCGCAGATAGGTCTGCTGATAACTGAATACACAGCTCTGCCTCATAGTGTGTATCACCATAGGTTTCGGAGTTTGGACGCAGAACGGTTTGGTTGGTCGAGTGATGAGCAATGGTCACCACTGATGAAGCAGGCTTCATAAATAATATAGGCGTTTTAGGTACTTCGTTGCCCAGTTCGTGGGCATGCGCGGCATAGTTTCGGCCAACGCAAACCACTTTACCAATCGCAGTAGATGACTGACTCATAATAGCTCTCACAATAATTATTATTGTTGACAGTTATAAGCCTTTCACACAAAGATATCAATAGCCATTACGTGCAAAAAACAGTAAATATAGAGTTTACTTTAGAACCTATGGAATCGTACTGGTCATCACATCTGGTGGTACATAACTTGTGTGGCGATTCATTCTTTTTTCAAACAATCTAAAGCTAAATAAAATCACCCATGACAACAGCAGATACACAATACCAGCGGCAAAGAACAATTCCATCAAGGTATAAGTACGTGCACTAATCGTACGCGCAACACCTGTTATATCCATCAAGGCAATGGTAGATGCCAATGCACTGCCCTTGAGCATAAAGATGACTTCGTTACTGTAGGCTGGAATCACTATCCCAAAGGCACGAGGCAACGTAATACGCGTGAGCTTCTGCCACTTTGACATACCAATCGCATCAGCGGCTTCTAATTCACCAACTGGAATGGTCTGAATGGCACCGCGAATGATTTCTGCCAAATAAGCACTGGTATTTAGAGTGAAAGCAATAATGGCACACCAATACGCTTGGCTAAGTACAGGTTCCCATAAAAACGACTCACGTACTGCTTCGAACTGACCCAAACCATAATAAATCAAAAATATCTGTACCAGTAGCGGCGTACCACGGAAAAAGAAGATATAAGAAAAGGGTAATATTTGTACCAGCCAGCTCTTGGACAAGCGTAGCTGCGCTAAAATTAAACCAAAAAATAGGCCAATAATACCGGAGACAACGACCAGCTGTGCGGTCAACACAGCGCCTTCTAATAGCTCAGGAATATTATCGAAAATGACCTGCCAATTCCAATCCATAGTATCTCTCCCCTTATCCTATGGTCGATTGACGATGAGTGGACTGACGGCTCAGCTTTTTAGCATAGCGTGCTGCTGGATTGGCGCGCCATTCAAGCCACATCATAAAGCCAGTAATCAACATGGTCAGACCCAAATAAATAATCGCTGCTGCCATATAAAAAGTAAAGGGCTGCTGCGTTGATTGAGCGGCACGTGATGACTGATACATAATGTCCTTGAGACCCACGACCGATACCAATGCGGTATCTTTGAGTAAGACCAAAAACAAATTGCCCAATCCTGGCAACGCAATCTGCCAAACTTGTGGCAAAGTGATGCGATAAAACGTCTGAAAAGGACGCATACCAATCGCTTGCGCCGCTTCACGTTGACCGATGGGAATCTCTTGAATCGACATACGAAAGATTTCAGTCGCATAAGCGCCAAAAGCAATCGATAGCGCCATGACGCCACCCCAAAAAGCACTAATCTCAACATATTCGTTATAGCCGAATTTTTTGAGAATCGTCATCAGCAGTATCGAGCCGCCATAATAGATGAACAGCACCAATAGCAACTCAGGAATACCACGCATCGTCGCCGTATATACCGTCGCAAGCTTACGTAGCAGCCAGACATTAGACAGCTTAGCGGTCGCACCAAGCAAGCCCAAAGCCATACCAATAATTAAACTGGTCACGGCAAGCTTGATGGTGACGGTAGCGCCGCTCAGTAGTAGCGCGCCAAATCCTTGTAAATCAAACACAATTATCCACTCTGTCTCTTTATATTAGCAATTTGCAAAATATGAGTTAAAAGAATCAGCATCAATAGCTGAGCGCTGCTAATAATCGTATTTTATACCAAATGGGCATTTTGCGTCATATATTGACGACAAAATCATACGAAAACTGCTGCGAAAATTGACACGGTAGAAATGAGGGCTGATTTTATCATATTCACTGCAAGCTATGTTAATACTCACAGGTAAAAGCAGTGCCTAAATAGGCACTTATCTTCTTAAAAGCGAGTCAAATCAGGGCTGTTTTTATAAACCAAGCAGTCAACATAGCTAATATCCAACTATTTTTTAGAAAAAAAGAAGGGTACTACCATTAAGGTAATACCCTTCTTACTGATTAAATCAAACACTGGCTGATGAGACATAACCATTTAAACGGTTGTTAATTCAGATTATGGCTACGCGCTCAGTAGCGTATTTAGCGAGTTACTGAACAAGTCACTGAGCAAATCACGGAACAAGCTACTTAGTTTGCTCGGCAGGTTCTGCTACCGTATCAGTCTCAGTTGCTTTTGTAGCGCTGGTCTCTGGTACCGCAAAATACTTGTTATTGATATCATCATAAGTGCCGTTTGCTTTGATATTGGCCAACGCCTGACTTATCTTCGCTTGTAGCTCGTCACCTGGGCGAACCGCGATGGCAAAGTTGTCATTGATATCAATCTCTTCACCTTTGAGCGCATACTGACTGCCTGATGTTGAACCAAGCCACTCTAGCGCTGGCAATTTATCAGACACCATCGCATCAACACGGTTTGAGCCCAAGTCCAAAAATGCATTACTGAGCGTATCATATAGCTTCATATCAGCGTCTGGATACGCCTTTTCAAACCACTGCGAAGAGATAGTCGAGCGCTGAGCAGCGATAGAGTTTGCATTGATATCACTGCTATTACTAGGATCAAAACTGCTGTCTTTTTTGGCTAAAAAAACCAACGTATTGCTAAAGTATGGCTCGGTAAAACTGACTTGTTGCTCACGCTCAGGAGTGACTGACATAGCCGCCACAATCGCATCATACTTACCCGCTTTTAGACCAGGAATAATACCGTCCCAATCTTGCGCCGTAATTTCACAAGTCATTTTCATATCGGCACAGAGCGCATTGGCAATATCTACATCAAAACCGCCAAGGGTACCATCAGTATTGGTATAGTTAAAAGGAGCGTAAGCGCCCTCAGTACCAATTCGTAGCACCTCACCCGTCGTTTCTGCATCAGCAGTCACTTGAGTGGCATCATCATTCGCATCATCTTGACCATTACTACAGCCTGCCAAAGTTAAAAGCGCAGCCATCGTCACTAAAGGCACTGAAAATCGTCGTGCCTTTATACCATTGATAACTGATGCATTCGTGACTGCATTGTGTTGGTCAAAATGGTTGTTCATGATCATCCTTGGGGTTTGTTGATAGAAATATTGCTCACCGCTACCGATTCACGGCGCTATTGTTCACGGTACTGTATTTGTTCACGATACTATTGCTCACGATACTATTGCTCACGATACTATTGTTCACGGTACTGTATTTGTTCACGGTACTGTATTTGTTCACGGTACTGTATTTGTTCACGGTACTGTATTTGTTCACGATACTATTGTTCGCAGTACTATGACCTCACCCTTATATCAGCTAAGGATAGTGATAAACGGTGAGACACATCAGTAGTCGCTTGCGGCTGTTTTTCTTTAGTAATTATTTTCTTCAGTAATTATTTTTCTTCAGCAGCCATCGCATCAGCTGGAGCTTCTTCGACACTATCAGTTGTTGCTACTGCTTTTTGCGCGGCAGCCGTTGAGCTAGTACCGAAATAGCTACCTGTGATCTGATCATAGGTACCATTGTCTTTTAGCTCAGCCAATGCCGCATTGAATTTTGCGACTAATGGATCGCCCTTACGGAACGCGATACCCATCGCATCATCATCGGTACTGATTTCCTGACCTTTGACTTCATAGTCTTTACCAGCGTCTGTTTTTAGCCAGTCGATACCCGTTACTTTATCAGACATCATGCCGCGTACACGACCCGAAGTCAGGTCTAGATAGGCATTGTCTTGAGTGTCATATAGCTTGATATCAGCATCTGCATGCTCGTCTTGTAGATACTGCGACGCCACGGTTGAGCGCTGTGAAGCGATTGGTAGATCTTTTAGCGACTCAACGCTTAAATCATCACCTTTTTTACCAATAAGGATAATACCGCTATGGAAATACGGGTCACTAAAATCAACAACTTCTTTACGCTCAGGCGTGATGGACATACCAGCGATGATTGCATCAAATTTCTGTGCATTTAGGCCCGGAATTAGACCATCCCAATCTTGAGAAATAACTTCACACTCAGCTTTCATTTGCGCACATAACGCATCGACCAGTTCAATCTCATAACCGATCAGTTTGCCATCAGCATCGGTATAACTAAATGGCTTATAGCTCGATTCTGTCGCAATTTTGATATTCAAAGGCGCATCGCTAGCCGTATCAGCTTCCGCACTTTCTGCTGGTGCTGAGCTATTGTTACAACCTGCCAGCATAAGCATTGCAGCGCTTAGTGGAGCCAGCCACAATGCTTTTTTACCCATTAATGATGTCATTGAATTTGTCATTCTCGTTGTTCCTTAATATAGTTACTAGCCGGTAGTCACTCATGACTGATGTATGGAAGCTCATTCATTAAAGCTTATTGACCAAAGTTCGCCTGCTCAAGACGAGCCAGTTCACCGTTGCTACGGATTTCACTTAAGGCTTTATCAAAATCAGCTTTGAGTGCATCATCTTTACGGACAGCAATGGCAATATTGTCATTGTTATCAATTTCATCGCCAACGATACCGAAGCCTTCAGCATTATCCGTTAACCATGCTTTAGCAGAAACTTTTTCAGCCAATACCGCATCACTACGACCAGATTTTAGATCCAAGTAAGCATTGTCATAGTTGTCATATAACTGCACGGTATTGCCGTCTTTGCCTTCATAGTTATCTTGTAGATAAGCGCCAGGCGTGGTTGAACGTTGACCACCAAGGGTTAAATCTTTGATCGACATAGGGTCGAAACCACCAGCACTATCTGTCAGCCATACCATGGTGTTGGCAAAGTAAGGCTCGCTGAAGTCTACTTTCTCTTGGCGTTCAGGAGTAATCGACATACCTGCGATAACGGCATCATATTTTTGTGCCAATAGACCTGGAATAATACCATCCCAATCCTGAGCCACAATTTCACACTTAGCTTGCATTTGATCACACAAGGCATTGGCAACATCGATATCAAAACCTGCTAAAGTGCCGTCAGCGTTGGTATAGTTAAAAGGAGGATAAGCACCTTCGGTAGCGATACGAATGGTCTTGCCAGCCGTTTCTGCTGCAGGGGCGTCAGCATTGGTATCGGCGGCTTCGTTAGAGGATTGACCACAAGCGCTCAACATTAATGCTGCAGTAACGGTCATCGACGACCACAATAGGCGAGAATTCGACATCATACATTCCTTAAATTCTGATGGGTTTTTAATGTAGGGTTCTGATATTTTGTTCTCTGACGTCCCTGTCAGACAAGCAATATAGACAGCAAAATAAACAAGCAGCCGTCATAGATAGCTACTCGTAAGCCTTTTGATAATACCTGAGTAAAATATCAAAAACAAACGTTTTGCATACCGACTGTCATTAACGAGTAATAAACGGCTAACGATACTTACTAATCCGTAATTTTCTATTTAAAACGACAATAGGATGGTAAGAAGCTTACCATCCTATTATTTTGAGTAAAGAATCAGGGCTGTGAGAAGTCAAAAATATACGCAACTGATTATTTGAGACGATAACTATTCAATGCTTAGTTTTGATAAATACTTAGTTTTGACGATGTGACGCCATAAAGTCTTTGACACGCTCAGAGGTAGGGTTGTCAAAGACTTGCTCAGGGGTGCCAATTTCTTCAATCACACCTTGATGTAAAAACACCACTTTGCTTGATACTTCACGGGCAAAGCGCATCTCATGCGTGACGATGAGCATCGTGCGGCCTTCTTCTGCCAGCTCACGCATCACAGCGAGCACTTCATTGACCAATTCAGGATCTAGAGCAGAGGTTGGCTCATCGAACAGTAACACTTGCGGCTGCATAGCCAATGCGCGTGCGATAGCCACACGTTGGCGTTGACCACCAGACAAGTTCGCTGGATACGCATCTTTTTTATCAAGTAGACCCACTTTATCTAGCAGCTTTTCAGCATCGCTAATGGCTTGGTCTTTTTTGATTTTTAGGACCTGTGTGGGCCCCTCGATGATGTTTTGCAAAATCGTTTTGTGTGGCCACAAGTTAAAGTTCTGAAAGACAAAACCCACACGCGCACGCAAGCGTTCTAATTGCTTGATTTCTGCTGCTTGCAACTCACCTGACTTAGCAGGCTTTAGCATGAGTTCATCGTTACCAATGATGATACGACCTTGATTGGGCTTTTCGAGCAAGTTAATGCAGCGCAATAAGGTGGATTTACCTGAGCCAGATGAGCCCAAAATTGAGATAACATCACCATCATATGCGGTAAGGGACACCCCTTTTAGCACTGCCAATGAGCCATAGCTTTTATGGATGTCTTGTAAATCTAGGGCGATAGGCCGAGTCGGATTTTTTTCAATATCAAGCATGGTTCAGCAGACTTCCAATAAATATGAATGAAAATACGTAAAAAATCGTGGTATGGAGTATAAGTATCAACCCTAATAAGGTCGTGATACGCTTATAACTCGTCATACAAAGAGAAAAAGTGACACATTGTCTCTTATTACACAGTAAAAAGGCAAATCCTGCGTTTAAGCAATCTGCCACTCAGCATTTATAAACCACTGAATAGCTGACATAAAAAAGCTCAGACTGCATTTGCAGTGCTGAGCCTTATTTTATCACTTTCACGTACTAGGCGTTGTTTTATCTGTTTACCCACTTTCAATATCTAATGTGGATAAGTGATAGCTGCTTAGTATGTCACAAATCAGTATGTCCAAACTCAGTACGTCGAGACTTAGCATGTCAAAACTTAACACGTCAAAACCTAGCATACCAAAACTTAGCACGTTAAAAATCAGTACGTCGAAACATGCTCTTCACTTTCAGTACCGTCTAACATCTCTGTATCATCGGCAGTTGCTACCGCTACATCGTCATTATCGCCCACTGCCATGCCATCATCAGCGCTAGCAACTGCAATATCATCACCATTACCTGCACTAGCCGCATCTTCCTCTACTGCTGTCTGTGCATCAGCCACTGGCTCAGTTTCCATAGGAGCCTCATCTTTTTTACCACAGGCACTCAACGTCAATGCAGCTGCCACTAGCCCTATTGTTAACCAGTTTTTAGCCATTCCATTTTTTTCGATAGTATCATTTGTAGTAGCCATAATAATGCTCCGCTCGTTATAGTTAATGCTTAGCTATCAATAAAAATCATCTGATTAATAGCGTTGTATTGATATTCTTAAAAATACCAGTCTTAGCACTTACTATACTGACGATCGATCGTCGCTACCTTAGTACTTACAACGCAGTTCTGTTAAAACCATGTAACGATGTATTTGATTTTTAACCAACCTTTAACAGTAGCCATGTTAAAAATGTATGTGAATAAAATAAGAAGAGCATCAAGACAGTGCTCATAAACGCTTTATAAAACGGGCGCTGTTCACAAAATCAACTTTACTATCGACCTCATCTGCTCTATGTTAAATAGCATAATGCTGGATAAGCATTCAAATGTCACTTTTTGCCAAACTTTCGCCTTTTTGGGCGCTTTCATCTGTTTAAAACATTTATAGCCATAAGGAAAATAATTTATGAGTCAATCGAATACCACAGACATTACCGCATACATGCAATCTGTTGGCAAGCACGCACGCGCAGCCTCACGCGCCCTCGCTGCTGCCAATACTGGTGATAAGAACGCTGCCCTCATGGCCATTCATGATGTATTAAAAGCCGCCAAGCCAGATATTTTAGCGGCCAATAAGATCGATATGGACAATGGTCGAAACAACGATTTGGATGCCGCATTGCTTGATCGTCTGGAGCTAAATGATGCGCGCTTTGATGGCATGCTACAAGGTCTAAAAGACGTGGCATCGTTGCCAGACCCTATCGGTGAAGTCACTGATATGACCTATCAGCCATCAGGGATTCATTTGGGTAAAATGCGTGTACCACTTGGTGTGGTCGGTATGATTTATGAGTCGCGTCCCAATGTCACGTTAGAGGCGGCTTCACTGGCATTAAAGTCAGGAAACGCCATTATTCTACGTGGTGGCTCTGAAGCTTTTGAGTCTAACCAAGCGATCGCCAAATGTATCTTAGAAGGTCTAGAGAAAGTCAATCTATCTGGACATAGCGTGCAGGTACTACAAACCACTGATCGCGCCGCTGTCGGTGAGCTCATCACCATGACTGACTATGTCGACGTCATCGTACCACGTGGCGGCAAAGGACTGATTGAACGTATCAGCCGTGATGCCCGTGTGCCTGTGATTAAGCATTTAGACGGTAACTGTCACACCTTTATTGACAGTGATGCAGATGCCGACATCGCTATCAAAGTCAGCGTCAATGCAAAAACGCATCGCTACGGTACGTGTAATACCATGGAGACACTACTGGTCGATGAGTCAGTCGCCGATGAGCTATTGCCAAAAATTGCTGAAGCTATCATCGCTGCTGACGATGCCATGCAACTGCGTCTTGATGACAAATCGCAAGCCATACTAAATGACAATGCTGCACTTAAAGGTCATCTATCTGCAGCGACTGCCGAAGACTGGGATACCGAATACCTAGCCCCTATCCTAGCGGTAAAAGTATTGTCAGGTATTGACGAAGCGATTGAGCATATCAATACGCATGGCAGTCATCATACTGATGTCATCATTACGGATAACTATACCAAGTCGCAACGTTTTATTCGTGAAGTCGACTCTGCCAGCGTCATGATTAATGCCTCTAGCCGTTTTGCCGATGGTTTTGAATATGGATTGGGTGCCGAAATTGGTATCTCAACGGATAAGATTCATGCTCGGGGTCCTGTAGGCCTAGAAGGTCTAACTTCACAAAAATGGATCGTGTATGGTCACGGTGAGACGCGCGCTTAACGGATAGCGTCTTAACCTAGCACTTATCTGCTTACTTACCGTATAATCCACAAAAAACGTCAGCTCCATTGCTGGCGTTTTTTATTAGGGATAAATAAGTTATATAGGCGGCGCAACCGTAAGTTTGCACCATAACACAAACATGCGATAGGAAAGTAGACTCATGCAGAGTGGTGAAATCAAACACTGGAATTCAGATAAAGGCTATGGCTTTATTGATGTCGACGATCAAAGTGAAGACGTATTTTTTCATATTAGCAAAGCGCGAATGCCGCAGCCGATAACGGTCGGACAAAAAGTCTACTTCAATAGTGAACGTAATGACAAAAATCAGTTGAGAGCAACCGAAGTAACTCCTGCTTCGCTCAGCATTCAAGAAAGTGGAAATACAGATACCCCCAAGAGCACGTCGTCATACAATGCCAATCAGAACGACGCTAGGCAGAACAACTCTAATAATAATAATGCTAGCCGAAAAAATACTGGTCGCAATACTAGAAACCAGCGTCAAAATAAAAAAAGCCCGCTGTCTACCTTGTTTAGTCTCATCGCCATTATCGCGGTCGCGTTTTACTTCTTTGATGATTTACAGTCTACTTTCTTTGCTGGTAGCGCAGAACCTACAACGATACCTCAAACGTACTCTGACAACTCAAATCCAGCATCTAACTCTGCCGTAACGGGTGATGCGCAAATAGATCAGACCATCATGCTGATCAAGCAAGGCGGGCCATTTCCCTACCCTAATAAAGATGGAACGACTTTTTATAATCGTGAAGGACAGCTACCAACGCAGTCGAAAGGCTACTATCGTGAATATACCGTGCCGACCCCTGGCATCTCCCATCGCGGTGCAAGGCGTATCGTCACAGGTGGCAACCCACCAACTGTCTATTACTTAACCGTTGACCACTATGATAGCTTTCGCAGACTGGACGTAAAATAATATGAGCCAAGCCATACATTATATAGACAAGAATAGTAACCAAAACGCTACAGCACTAGATGCTAGCATTCCGACACAGGCTGTTACCATAGCGGTGGACGAAGTACTAAATAAAACCACGTTATTAACAAATCTGGCCAATGCCTGTGATTTTCCCAGTTATTTTTCACACAACTGGGATAGTGCGTGGGATTGCTTAACAGATAGCGAAGTAACACATCTGATATTAGATCTAACATCGGTGAAAAAAATAGACACGGAAGATTTTAATGTCTTCAAAAGCATCATAGAAGATGCCTACACAGATTTTGGCAAGCCGCAGTTATGGGTAGTCATGCCGTCTACGGGTGACGCCTAGCCGATAAATCATCAAACAAGCCTGAATTCGGGATAAAGCCATATTTATCCCAAATTCAGGTTAATTTATTTTTAAAGAAAGGATTAACCTATGGAAATTACCTTAAATGGCTATTACACCCTAATCTTTGCCACCTTGGTATTGTTGCTTGGACGATTTTTGGTCAAAAAAGTGAAGTTTTTAGAAGACTTTAATATTCCAGAACCGGTCGCAGGTGGTTTGATTGCTGCAGTCATTGTGTATGCCCTTAACTTTATTTGGGGCTACAGCTTTAATTTTCATCAAGGGTTACAAGCAGCCACCATGCTGATGTTCTTTGCTTCTATCGGTCTGAGTGCTGATTTTGGTCGATTGAAAGCAGGTGGTACACCATTACTGATTTTCACCATTGTGGTGTCGGTCTTTATTATATTGCAAGACGTGGTGGGCGTGACAATGGCAAGCGCCCTAGGGTTGGACCCATTGCTCGGACTCGTCACAGGCTCTATCGCTCTCACGGGCGGGCATGGTACAGCCGGTGCATGGGGTGCTGTATTAGAGCAAGAGTATGGTGTGGTGGGCGCAACTACCCTCGGCATTGCAGTGGCTACCTATGGCTTGGTAGCAGGTGGTATCGTTGGTGGTCCTGTGGCACGTCGATTAATCAATAAACTTGGTCTAAAACCCGCACCCGCCAATGCTAACCCAAGTGATGTTGAAAAAGTGGCAGGTGCACAGTCGTTATACAGTACCAAGCACAGTGAAAAAGAAGCTGGCGATAATCAGGAGATGTTTGAAAAGCCCGATAACATTCGCCTGATTACCGCATCATCGACCATCGAAACTTTAGCACTATTTGCTGGTGCTCTAGCATTTGCTGATTTAATGACCATCGTTGCTGAAGGTACCTCATTTGAGCTACCTACCTTTGTATGGGCATTGGCAGGCGGTGTGATTCTGCGTAATTCATTAACGATGATTTTTAACTTTGATATGTTTGACCGTGCGATTGATGTGATTGGTAATGCGTCATTAAGCCTATTCTTAGCCATGGCTCTGTTATCATTAAAACTGTGGGAGCTAACAGATTTGGCAGGTCCAGTACTGATTATATTGCTGGTACAGACTTTTGTGATGATTTTATACGTTTACTTTGTCACCTTTAAAGTGATGGGTAAAAACTACGATGCTGCAGTGCTATCGGCAGGTCATTGCGGTTTTGGTATGGGTGCAACGCCAACAGCAATTGCCAATATGCAGGCCGTCACTGATCGCTATCTGCCCTCGCCTAAGGCATTTTTGATTGTACCGATGGTTGGTGCATTTTTCGTTGATATCGTTAATGCAACAGTCTTGCAGATATTTACGAAATTGCCGTTTATGTAGGCTACTTAGTAAAAAATTAGACTGAGTTGATGTGAATAAGCCCTGATTATATTTCTATAATCGGGGCTTTATTTTGTGCAATGATAATAATACTAATTAGAGTATTGTTCGTGTATTAGCGCGCTATAAGACTTGGCATAAACATTAAATTGGTTACTTCATCTAGAGGTAATTTCAATTCTTTAGCAAAGGATTTTATGCCCAAACCTTCCTTAGCTAACACTGGCATTATCTTTTCAAATATTAAAGATTTTTCTCTAGGAATAGGCTGAGGCTCTTTCTTTCTATACCCTCTTATTGAAGCTTCTTCCATAAGTTTTCTATACTGCCATTCTGTAATAAGATTAACTTTATGTAGTCTAAATATTAGGCTAACAGCGGATACTGACCACCTGCTTTTTAGTTCAATGATATCCTCTATAGTTATATAGTTAGGAATAGCATTTGCAACACTTGCCTTTGGCATCAAAAATGCAGAAGCAAAATTATCAGCTTCCTGTTCAGCAACTCGACTAGGAGATAATGAAACGTCAATAGGGTCATCGAAAGGTGAAGCATGCTTGTGCAGCAGTAAATGTCCTAATTCGTGGGCAGCATCAAACCGACTACGTTCTGCTGACTTCCTATTATTAAGAAAAATAAATGGCAAGCCATCTTTCCAAAAAGAAAAAGCGTCAACATCTAAGGTATTTTCTGACAACGAAAAGACACGAACACCTTTAGATTCCAATAGATGTATCAAATTACCTATCTTTTTACTTCCAAGCGCCCAATGCTCTCTGATTGTCTCTGCTGCTACCTCAGGATCATAACCTCTTAAATCTATAAAATCTTGTTTAGGAAGTTCAAAATTGTCTTGTATATAACTATTAACGATGAGACTAAGTCGTCCAGCAGATATAGCAGCATCTCTTTGTGCAGCTGTCATTTTACTTAATGCACGAAATGAAACCGTCTCAGTAGATATTTCATCAATATCATCTTCAAAGAAGAACTGTGCAGGATAACTGAGAACTTGCGATATTTTCTTCAAAGACTCACTAGAAGGCGGGTTGTTAATACCATCTTTCTCGTATTTAGATATAGTTTTTGAAGACAACCCTGTTCGCTCAGCAAGTTTTCTATATGTCATCTTGCGTCTTAGTCTTGCAACTTTAAATCTATCAGGATTAAACTCTTTATCCACTCTTTCTAGGCACATCAAAATCAATCCCTACAGTTGTGTCTTCTTCACTTTTCACGGATATAAGTTTAGGCTTATTCGAAATATCAATAGGTGACAAAATAATTCGCTTTTTATAGCCAGAAATAATTCTATTCTCTATCTTTGTAGGTAGTAATAATTCAAATCTAATTTCTTCCTTCTTCTCGTCAATATGAAAAAGAAGCAACCATGTTTGATTTGGATCAGCAGATTCTTCAGTAATAGCGTTTGCGTCAAACAGGTCATCACAAGAAGTGAACAAATCCAAATTATCACTCATCAGAATGTTATAGCCCGAACCTTTTTGATTCTTAGGCTTTGGCTCTTTATCTTTGATACCAGTATTCTTATTGCCTGAATTAACAATAATTGTAATTTTTCTCAGTGGACTTTTGATACCTTCAATGCCATTACTCTCGAAAGGCGTCCCCCAACCATGTTCTAACGCCTTTAGCCTTAACTCCTTTACAGCATAATTCCAAGCATTGTATCCTGCTGCTGATTTTGTAGAAAAATCATTATCTTCGCGTTGGTAAGCTCTAAATGCTGCATCTACTGCCTTCGCAAACACTTCATAAGGAAGACCAATTTTCTTGAAATCACTATCATCCTTAGGCTCACCTGACTGGGTGATATGTTCAATTTTATAAGCGTGCATTCTTCTTCCTTTATCAATACTAGTTCCACTATTTTAACCTCAAATGAGGGGGAAAAACAAGAACTAACTGCTTTTTAAGTGTGTACGCATGCAACTACTAAATACAGAATATATATTTAAAAAAATTTTACATAAGTAATAAAAAACTACTAGCACAAGCTAAGCGATTTTTCGTTTAACTAGCACGTAATCAGAGCTAGCCAAAACAGTACAGATTCAAGCTTACTGATTTTTTGCGTAAACTGGCAATTCTGCACAAATCGCTCCTCCCTAAAGTCTAATAGCTATCTAGCAAATAACGAATGCCTGCCATCAAAAAGCCCGCCAAGACTAATCTTGGCGGGCTTTTTTAATTATCAAGTTACAATAGAGTGTTCAATCAAACTCATTATTTATACTTTTTAATTTCACCACTTTTCACACGAGCTACGAAAGAATTAACCTCTCTTTTCACAACTGGCATCAAGAAGTATAGACCGATGATGTTAAAGATCGCCATAGCGAACAGAGCCGCATCTGAGAAGTCGATAACAAAGCTAAACTGTACGATGGTACCGATAACAACGAAGACTAAGAAGATAAGTTTGTATATCATCTCGCCGCCTTTACCTTCACCAAAGAGGTAAGTCCAAGCTTTTAGACCATAGTATGACCATGAAATCATCGTTGAAAAGGCGAACAATAATACCGCGACAGCTAAGAAGTACTGGAAAATTGGTGCTGTTTCCATAAAGGCGGCACGGGTTAGATCCACACCAGTGAGCGCTTGGGTTTGCAAGTTTGCGACAGTGTTCACCCCAGAGATAGTAATAACGAGCGCCGTCATAGTACAGATAACAACCGTATCAATGAAAGGCTCTAACAGCGCTACTAAACCTTCCGTAGCAGGCTCTTTGGTTTTTACCGCTGAGTGAGCAATAGCGGCTGAACCAACACCCGCCTCGTTAGAGAAAGTTGCACGTTTTAAACCTTGAATTAACGCGCCAATAAAGCCACCAGCCACGCCAGCACCAGTGAAGGCACCCGTGAAAATCTCGCCAAATGCAGCGCCGATATGATTAAAGTTTGCAACCAGTACAATGACACTCATTGTGATATACAATAAAGCCATAAAAGGTACGACTTTTTCGGTAACGGTTGCAATGCGCGGCATACCACCAATGATAACCATACCGACTAAAAACGCTAAGCCAATACCAAAGAATATACTGTAATCCGTTGGAATGCTAAAAGTAGAGCTCATGACTGCAAAGGCTTGGTTACCCTGAAACATGTTACCAGCACCAAAAGTGGCCAATATACACATAAGGGCAAAACCGACGGCTAACACTTTACCAAACCCACCCATACCACGTTCAGCCATACCGCGGCTTAGGTAGTACATAGGTCCACCTGATACGACGCCAGATGGTAGTACCGTACGGTATTTAACACCTAACGTACACTCTACAAACTTGGTCGCCATACCGAACAGACCAACCATGATCATCCAAAAGGTAGCACCAGGTCCACCAATAGCGAGTGCTGCACCGACACCAGCAATATTACCAAGACCAACCGTACCTGACAGAGCAGTGGCTAGTGCTTGAAAATGGCTAACCTCGCCTTCTTCTTTGACAGCAGGGTTTGGATCAGTATATTTGCCTCTGACAATATCTAAAGACAAGCCTATATGACGGAACTGAATAAAGCCAAAGTAAAAGGTAAAGACTAATGCGGCAACTAATAACCAACCTACAATTAGCGGAAAGCTTACATCGCCAAGAGGTACTGAAAAGAAAATAAGATCGACGAACCAGCCAAATATATTGGCCATAAAGGCATCGAGGCCAGCACCAAATGCTGCTAGACCTGATTGTTCTGCAGCTTGCGCAAGAGTAGTACTAAGTAATAGAATCGTTGCGACTAAATATTGTTTTTTCATATAAATTCCTTCAGTGAAAATAATATTTATATAATCATTTACAGCGATACGGATACAAAGTGTAATTATTTATTATACTTTGTATCAGTATTATTACTAAATGTTCAATGTCGACTATATACTAATAATTTTATATAAACAAAAACATTTGCATATTTTTCTCAATTAAACATCAACTTAGCGCTTTAAAGCTGACAGCCGAACTCAGTCAAATCCACTATAATTATCAAAAAATGTCGGTAGTAGCTCTTAGTATAGATAACAGACTTAAATATCGTTAAAAGAGCTCAGTGACAATATCAACACAGGTTTGCGTTACATGATCTACTTTTCTGAAATTTTAGTCCTTTCATTTATACCGGACTTCTATCGTCTACAAACCATTAACCATACTTCACTAGGTTATCTAGCATTGTAGAAAGCCATGCATTGTTATCTGCAATATACGTGTCCCCTAGCCCGATGATTTCATCAACCGCTTGAACTGTGTGAGGATAGTCAGTCATGGCATCTTGTATATAATCCTGCCCATGCATCACCATATCCACCATGCTCTTTTTAGTCACTTCGAAATGACATTGCCAACCAAGCACCCACGTACCTAACTCTTTATGTTTTGGCGTTTGATAGATAAAACCTTGATTCTCCCAGGCCTTTGACTTTGCAATTGCAGTCGCCCCTTGAGGACACTCAAAACCATCGCCATGCCAATGAAACACTGTAAATTCGTGCTTTGGCAAATCTTTTAGTAGCTGATGCTCTAGCCCTTGTTTGGTTAATTGAATTGGCATCCAACCAACCTCTTTTATACCTGACGGAGCAACTTTTGCCCCCAAACTATCCGCTATTAACTGCGCCCCCAAGCAAACACCAACGACTGTTTTTCCCTCTTCGATACTTTGCTGAATGAAGGCCTTCTCATCAGCTAGCCATTCAAAATCAGCTTCATCATGGATGCTCATTGGTCCGCCCATAATAATCAACCAATCAAAACTGTCTTGAGAAGGCAATGAATCATTTTCGTAGAAACGAGTGATAGTAATGCTATGACCTTGATTATCTGCCCACTGTTTAATATAGCTGAGTTCTTCAAAATCAACATGGTATAGGGCATGAATACGTAGCGTCATTGAATTATCCTTTTATTAAAAAAGAAAAACCGCCTAGCAAAAGCTAAGCGGTTTTTTATCATACAACGCTTAATAAGCGCCGTCTAAATCAGTACAAAGTTAAGCTTACTGGTTTTTTTCGTAAACTGGTAACTCTGCACAGATCGCTTCTACTTTACCGCGTACTTCAGTAGCAACCGCTTCATCACCGCGGCTGTCTAGCACGTCACAAATCCAACCTGCCAACTCGCCCGCTTGTGCTTCGTTGAAGCCGCGAGTAGTAATCGCTGGTGTACCGATACGGATACCAGACGTTACGAACGGAGATTTTGGATCGTTTGGTACAGCGTTTTTGTTCACAGTGATGTGAGCTTCGCCAAGCCATTTGTCCGCTTCTTTACCCGTCATTTCTTGCTTAACGAGGCTGATCAGCATTAGATGGTTTTCAGTACCGCCAGAGATGACTTCATAGCCGCGCTCTTGAACCACTTTTGCCATCGCTTGTGCATTTTTCACCACTTGCTGCTGATAAGTAGAGAAGTTGCCTTCCAATGCTTCTTTGAAACAAACCGCTTTCGCAGCGATAACATGCATCAATGGGCCACCTTGGTTGCCCGGGAATACAGCAGAATTTAGTTTTTTAGCAAGTACTTCATCACGAGACAAAATCATACCTGAGCGTGGGCCACGTAGGGTTTTGTGCGTAGTAGTAGTTACGACATCAGCGAATGGTACTGGGCTTGGATAAACACCGCCAGCAACTAGGCCTGCAACGTGAGCCATATCTACTAACAAGTAAGCGCCTACTTCGTCCGCGATGTCACGGAAACGCTGCCAATCGACTACTTGTGAATATGCCGAAAAACCAGCGATGATCATTTTAGGCTTGTGCTCACGTGCTAGAGCATCTACTTGGTCATAATCAATAAGACCAGTACCATCTACCAATCCATACTGTACGGCATTGTAGTTCAGGCCTGAAAAGTTGATGTGCGCGCCATGAGTCAAGTGACCACCAGCATCTAGGCTCATGCCCAATACCGTGTCATTGGCTTCTAGCAATGCTAAAAATACCGCTGAGTTTGCTTGGCTACCAGAATGTGGCTGAACGTTCACATACTCTGCACCGAACAACTCTTTAGCACGGTCAATAGCCAGTTGCTCTACGACGTCTACATGCTCACAACCACCATAATAACGCTTACCAGGATAGCCTTCAGCGTATTTGTTGGTTAGGTCAGTACCTTGCGCTTCCATCACTGCTTGTGAGCAGTAGTTTTCAGAAGCAATAAGCTCAATGTGGTTTTCTTGACGAACGCTTTCTGCGGCCATCGCTTCAGCAAGTACTGGATCAAAACTTTGAAGAGAGATATTTTTAAACATATTTAATGTCCTAAGTAGTGACTGTCATTGAGAAAATGTCATTTAAGAGAAGCTTATAGCTTGCCCACAATAAAACAACTACTGCGTCAATGCCGCTAGAAGTACGCGTGATACCTCTGCACTGTTTTTCAGCAGTCTGTTGTTTTTCTACAATCTGTTTTATGGTATGACCATTATTGTGAATGGGGTCTATTAGCTGAGATTAAAATAAGAATAAACGCAGGCGAGTGGCCAGCCATGAAGTTGTCCAATTCGGCAATAAATTCGATACACATATGCATCGATATCATCGCTAAAGATTAAGTGTAACATGAAAATTTGTGCTGCGAACGCAAAAAAACCTCACCTTAAGATGAGGGAATTAAATGACCATATAACACAGATAAATAGCCAATAAAATAAAGGATTTACCTGCTATGAATTCTTGGCGATATGCTGTTTTACACGTATATAGGCATAAAATATTTTTAAGCGTGGCTAGATAAAAACTCAGGTAGGAACGTTTCACTGATCATTAGCGTACGACCATACCAATCATAACGGGTTTGCCGTTGCCAACCTGTGGCCGTTTGCTGAATAAATCGCTGATTAGGTAGTGTTCGGCTGCGCTTGAATAGCACATAACCGATGGGAGTACCTTTGAGCTGTTGTAGACGGCGTGCGCGGCCTTTTAGACTGGATAGCGGAAAGATACTTTGTGCTTGTACCCATGGTAATTCATCATCACCATAAAGCTGTACTTCACGCACCCAAGCCAACATCGGACGATTAAGCGCTGACCCTTGCAGGTCCAATTGTTGCTTTTGTATCAGAGACAGCTGCCGATAGCCCTCAAAACTGCGCTCTACACGCAAAGGCTGCCCAGCTTTTACTTCCAGCATGGCAGTGAGAGAGCCTTTGGCGTTGAGCCACGGTAGTAGCTCACTAGGAGGTGAGGGATTGCTAAAACAGGACGTTTGAGTACTGGACATAGTTAACGGCTAATTGTGAAGTATTAAATAAGAGGAGCTGGCACTAATTGTTCGTATCAAACTCTGGCATATTGTCCGCATTAAACGGCAAGGCCTCAAATGCCTGCTGACGATACTGCGCCATGTGCTCACGGTCTTTGCGGCAAAAATCTGCAATCGCGGGTACAAAACGTGGATCATAAATACGGTGCAGCGAGTGCGTCGTGGTTGGGATAAAACCACGAATCAGTTTATGCTCCCCTTGCGTACCTGGATCGAAATACGTCAGACCTTGCTCAATGGCAAACTCGATACCCTGATAGTAGCACAGCTCAAAGTGCAAACTGTCGTACTCGCCCAGCGCGCCCCAATAGCGCCCATATAAAGTCGCATTATTATCAACATCACCATTAACATTGTCGCTATCAGGTTTATCGTACAAGAACAGACTGCTAGCAATGATTTCGCCATCATCATTGAGTGCTTGGGCGAGCATCAAATGCTCAGGCATGCTCTGTGCTAATGCCATAAAAAAATCTATCGTCAGATAAGGCTGTTGACCACGCACCGCATACGTCATCACATAGCAGTGATAAAATGCCTTCCAATCGGCATCGGTAATATCCGCCCCACACTTACGCTGACAGCTGATATTTTGCTCAGCAACTTTGCGACGCTCAGCACGGATGGTTTTACGTTTTTTGGCTTTTAGTGTCATTAGAAATGCATCAAAATCTGCGAATGGCTGACCTTTTTGTAGTAAGTCTTTATTTTGCCACAAGAACTGACAGCCTTGACGCTCTAATATAGGCATCTCAATTGCGGTTTGCTCTAAGCCATTATCTTGGGCTGCTAACGCATGCTCTATATCGATATCTGTCGGCAGCGCTGCGGTCGCGACAGAAGCCAACTCGGGCGTGACAAACAGTCCATGCCAGCTGGATGCACCTACTTGCTGAGCAATATCATCAACACCTGCGATAGCTGTTTTTATCACTTCTTCACTTAATGTTTCGCCTGTCGCCAACCACAAGCGCTGACCGGTAATCGGTGTATAAGGGACGCTACTGACCAATCGCGGATAATAATCAATGCCATAGCGTGCATAGGCTTCTGCCCATGCATGATCAAACACGAACTCACCGCGATGATGACCCTTTATGAATACGGGTAATACCGCAACAGGATGTAATGCATGTCCTTCTATACCGTCTATTGCATTGCCATTGCTGTCTTCTTTATCATTGCTGTCTTCGCCATCAGCATAATTGGCAACACGGTGCACCAAAATAAATATTGGTAGCCAGCCTGCTTGCTCGCCAATCGCACCTGTGTCTGCCAGTGCTTGCCAAAAGGCAAATGACATAAAAGGCGTATCTGGTGTCTGCCAGTCTGCTTGGCTCTGCCAACTGGTATCATTAATCAGCGCGTATTCTAAACTCATACTGTTTGTCATTATTATAATCGCTATATATTTATCGATAACCGATTGATTAGTGACCTAGCCTAGCAAATTTTTGATAGTTTGCTGTCACAATTTGCAAAATTTCATCTATATGCAATAAAAAACCACCTACTATAATAGAGGTGGCTATGTTTTATAATGGTGCTGATATCCTATTCTCCATCTCATTATAAAAGCCAATGAAAAGACAGTAGTTGCATGGAAAAGATGATATCGAAGCTGATGACTGGTAGAATAAGGTTGTTATTAGCTTAATATAATTCAGATACATAGGATATGAGCGAAAACAGTATACTTAGTTCATTATACAAGATTGACATCATAGCCGATTTATAGTGGATTAACTATAATATGAAGTCAGCAGTTCACCCTTCAGGTCATTTCGGACAGACAATCAAAGCACCGTACTGTTTTAAGAGGCCTGTTTGATGAACGCTAATAGCCGTGCGTAAAAGAAAAATTTAAATGGTCTCCAACATTTCTGAGACTACATATGATGTACTTGATCTAACCACATAATTCGTTATTGCATAGTATGATCCAACGATATTCGAATTTATGTGTACGTATTATTTTTAACGACAACTAAAGGGATACCCGATTACAATGTCAAAAATTATTTATACAAAAACTGATGAGGCGCCTGCTCTAGCAACCCTTTCATTCTTACCTATTGTCGAAGCGTTTACTAAAACGGCAGGGATTGCTGTTGAGACAACTGATATCTCTGTTGCAGCGCGAGTATTGGCTGAATTCCCAGAATATTTGACAGAAGAGCAACGCGTACCAAACAATTTGGCTGAGCTTGGTCGTCTGACACAAGATCCAAACACCAATATCATTAAACTGCCAAACATCAGTGCTTCTGTACAGCAGCTTAAAGCCTGTATCAAAGAGTTGCAAAGCAAAGGCTTTGCGTTACCTAATTTCCCAGAAGATCCACAGACTGACGAAGAAATAGAACTGCGTCGCCGTTATGGTAAAAGCTTAGGTAGCTCGGTTAACCCTGTATTACGTGAAGGTAACTCAGATCGCCGCGCCCCTAAAGCTGTCAAAAACTATGCTCGCAAGCATCCGCATTCTATGGGTGAGTGGAAGCAATGGTCAAGCACGCATGTGTCACACATGCATGGCGGTGACTTCTATGATGGCGAGCAATCTATCACTTTAGACAAAGCTCGTACCGTACGTATGGAGCTGTTACTTGATGACGGCACCAATAAAGTCTTGAAACCTAAGATCGCTTTGCTTGATAAAGAAGTGATTGACCTAATGGTTATGAGCAAACAGGCATTGCTAGACTTTTATGAGCGTGAAATGGAAGATTGCCGCGAAGCCGGTATTCTGTTCTCACTACACGTAAAAGCCACTATGATGAAGGTGTCACACCCTATCGTATTTGGTCACGCGGTTCGTATCTACTACAAAGAAGCCTTTGCAAAACATGGCGCAACGTTTGACGAGCTAGGCATTAACGTCAACAACGGCATGGCTGATTTGTTCGACAAAATTGCAACTTTGCCAGCCTCAAAGCGTGAAGAGATTGAACAAGACTTGCATGCTTGCCAAGAGCATCGCCCACGTCTGGCCATGGTTGATTCTTCAAAAGGCATCACTAACTTCCATTCGCCAAGCGACATTATCGTAGATGCATCAATGCCTGCTATGATTCGTAATGGCGGTAAAATGTGGGGCGCTGATGGCAAACTATATGATTGCAAAGCCGTTATGCCTGAATCTACCTTTGCACGTATTTATCAAGAAATGATCAACTTCTGCAAATGGCATGGTAACTTTGATCCAACGACAATGGGTACTGTCCCTAACGTTGGCTTGATGGCGCAAAAAGCAGAAGAGTACGGCTCACATGACAAGACTTTTGAGTCGAGCAATGCTGGTATTGCACGTATTGTTGACGTAGATACTGATGAAGTATTACTCGAAAAACGTGTCGAAAAAGGTGATATCTGGCGCATGTGTCAGGTTAAAGATGATCCTATCCAAGATTGGGTGAAACTGGCTGTTCGCCGTGCGCGCGAATCAGACACACCTGTTATCTTCTGGTTAGACCCATATCGTCCACATGAGAATGAGCTGATCAAAAAAGTTCAAACTTACTTGAAGGATCATGACACTACAGGTCTACACATTGAAATCATGTCACAAGTTCGTGCCATGCGTTATACGCTAGAGCGCGTTGCTCGTGGTCTAGATACTATCTCTGCTACTGGTAACATCTTGCGTGATTACCTAACTGACTTGTTCCCAATTCTAGAGCTAGGCACCAGTGCCAAAATGCTATCAGTCGTACCACTAATGAAAGGTGGTGGTCTGTTCGAAACAGGTGCAGGTGGCTCAGCTCCGAAACACGTTGAGCAGCTCGTAGAAGAAAACCATTTACGTTGGGATTCATTGGGTGAGTTTTTAGCCTTGACCGTATCTTTGGAGCATTTAGCAGAGAACGATAACAATGCTAAAGCCAAAATATTGGCTGACACGCTAGATACAGCGACAGAAAAACTGCTGTTGAATGACAAGTCACCATCACGCAAAACAGGTGAATTAGACAACCGTGGTAGTCACTTCTATCTGGCCATGTACTGGGCTGAAGAGCTGGCAGCACAAGATCAAGATAGCGAGCTAAAAGCACAATTTACACCATTTGCCCAAAAGCTTAAAGACAGCGAAGATGCTATCGTTAAAGAGCTTAACCAAGCTCAAGGCAAGCCTGTAGATATCAAGGGCTACTACTATGCCGATGAAGAATTGGCTAAGAAAGCCATGCGTCCAAGTGCTTTGTTTAACGAAACACTGGCATCGCTATAATTCCTAAGCGATCGCACTTAGACAGTTAAGCTCAATCGCTTTTGGGTTTTATATCTAGAAGTGATTAAGCAAGTTTAAGTCTTAGTAAATAAAACACCTCAACTGCCTTAGGGCGTTGAGGTGTTTTTTATGGTCTTTAATAACATATCCAAGTTGTATTGGAACGATTATATTGTAGACCCCTTTTCTGGCTGCCATCATACAGCCTACGCCCTGTATTCATCTTAGCAAAAAATATGAGTGGCCCTGTGAACAGTAGAAAAACACTTTATAATAGATGCTTATCTTAATTAGAAAAATATATAGTATCCAAAAAATATGAAAAAACTATCAAAATATAGATGAAGTGGAAGCCTCTAGCTCGTATTGCCTTACTTTTGTAGCAGGACGCAGTATATCTAGAGCGTATGCTCATTTTTATTTTAGATGTTAGGGTGTATCATCATTTGGATAGTAAGTAATACTGACTCATTTATATTTAGGAAACAGCTGTTTATGTCGACCTCTAGTCTCGTACTATTCAATAAGCCTTATGCCGTGCAAAGTCAGTTCAGAGATGACAGCAATAACAACCACACCACGCTATCTGAATACATTACGGACAAATCATTGCGCGTGGCTGGTAGGCTTGATGCGACCTCAGAAGGTTTGCTGATTCTGACTGATGACGGTCGAGTTAACAAAGCAATCACCCATCCACCCAAAGCCAATGCTGGGCGGAAACAAGGCAAGACGTACTTAGTACAAGTTGAAGGCATTCCTACTTCTGAGCAGCTTAGCAAGCTCCAAAAAGGTGTGATTCTCAAAGATGGCAAAACCCTACCTGCTGAGATTAAACATGTCAGTAAAGATGAATTGCCAATGCCGCTCTGGCAACGTGACCCACCGATACGTG
Organism: Psychrobacter sp. NZS113; assembly: GCF_015864825.1. GTDB lineage: Bacteria > Pseudomonadota > Gammaproteobacteria > Pseudomonadales > Moraxellaceae > Psychrobacter. The sequence continues at coordinate 526,919 of NZ_JADYWL010000001.1, read as the reverse complement.
AGCGTAAAAGCGTGCCAGACTCATGGCTGATATTGACGATATATGAAGGTAAAAATCGTCAAGTAAGACGCATGACTGCACATGTGGGGCTACCTTGCTTACGTTTGATACGCTGGTCAGTGGCAGGGTTTGAGTTAAGTGATTTAGCTGTTGGAGAGTTTGTACGAATTCATTTAGATAGTGAACGCTGTAAGCAGTTAGGTATTACTCAATAGTTGGATTGCTAAATTGCTAGTTAAAGCATTATATAAGAAAAATCTTTCAACACTATTAAAAAGATTGGTTGGGATAAAAATCATATTGATGATAAGACATTAATCATAGATAGATATAAAACACCCAAAAATGTTCGTCGATATTATGATTGATGGGCGCGTTACAGGATTTTATATAGCAAAACGTTAAATAATCAGGAGCGTTCTATGGAAATAAAGGAAATAAGTACTACCTTAGATCTAGTCGAGCAATTACATCCATTGCTAATTGACTGTGTCGAGAGTGGCGCGTCTGTTGGTTTCTTAACACCTGTCAATGAGCAAGAAATACAATCATATTGGTCATCTGTAGAAACAGAACTTGCATCAGGACTTAGGAAATTGTTCCTTGCATATGATGACGGAAGCGTAATAGGCGCAGTCCAACTCTCACTCTGTTCTAAGCCTAATGGTTCACATAGAGGAGAAGTCGAAAAACTCATGGTTCATACGGGTGCTCGAGGTAAAGGTGTTAGTAAGAAACTAATGTCGCTAATGGAAGCTGTAGCGTCTGAGATCAATTTGTCATTACTTGTACTCGATACCCGTGTAGGTGACGTTGCATCTTCGTTATATCGTTCTATTGGTTACACCGAGGTGGGTCAAATTCCGCAATTCGCACGTAGCTCTACAGGAGAGCTAGAAGGAACCGTTTATTTCTTCAAAATACTTTAGTCTAATAAGAGCTTGAAGGTTGACTCACAACGTATGACATTTTTACTGTGCTTTACCTCTAATTTTCAAGGTAGTTTGGAAAGGCATATACCTTACGTGACTAACGCCTTAACGGGTTGATACTTCTTTTCTGTAGGCTAAAGATACAAAATAAGGCAAAGCGGCTTTTGTATCAGTCAGAGCTGGACTAAACAAATTCAATGAGAAACACATTGGCTCAATATATCGATAGAGAGCTAGTGCGTTGCTAAAAACAAGAACAATCAGACAGTAGGCGATATTCTTGGAGAAATTAAAAGGCGCTGGTTCTATGTTGAATAATGATGAGTATCTGAATCCGCTAGTGCAAAAGAGCTTGATTCAAAATTATTACGATATTTAGAATATGGCCTCCTCTCCGAAGGAGTAATAAACTATCGGTTAGAGACGACATCATTGCAAGCGTTAGATTTTTATAAAGAGCGAGGTTATATTTTCTTTGTCGAGTTTGATAATATACTGCTACCTCACACCAGTTATTTTCTAAAATAAATGAGTACATAGCAAGCGATGATTAAAAACAAGCATGCCAGCGTCTAACACATTATATTCTGGCTTCACGCAGCCTCCCCTACGATAAATGAGTTTCGTTACGACCTATTAATCATAGTGTCTCGAATGAGTAAGGTTTATCTGATAAGATTCAGCACGCGATTGGTTTTGCGTAATCGATCACGTTTGTTTGTTACCTCTGTTTGTTACTTGGTATTTTATAATAGGAATACATCATGATTGCTTCTCATCGTTTTTTATTGTTGGTCACCAGTATTTCTGCTGCGCTCATACTGAGTGCCTGTCAGCCGACAACAGAAAATAATGAAGCGACCTCTGACGAAGAAATCACCACGCCAGTGACTGATATAGCAGAGACTCAAGATGAAACTGAAGCTAATGACTTAGCGGAAAATGAAGACATCATTGACGAAAGCCAAATGACTGATGTGCTCAAAGACTATACAAAATCGATGACCAGAATGCATGATGAAATGATGATCGGTATGAGTTACAACGACCCTGACACTGCATTCGCTAAAAGCATGCTTGGGCATCATCGTGGCGCGATAGACATGGCAAAAATTCAGCTGAAATACGGTACTGATGAAAAAGTGCGTCAGCTTGCTCAAGAGATTATTGACGCTCAACAGATTGAAATCGATATTTTGAATAAATGGCTTGCCAGCCATCCTGATACAGCCAAAACTAAACCTAATACTGAGGCTATGCAACAAGCCTATGCTAGAAGTATGGATGTTTTGAATGGTGATATGGTACTAGGTATTGCCGATCCCATCCCTGACATGGCATTCACGCGCGGCATGCTACCGCATCATCTGGGCGCAGTAGAAATGGCCACTATCCAGCTGAAATATGGTACTGATGAAGAGATGCGTCAACTGGCGCAAGATATCATCGACACTCAACAACCTGAAATCAAACAGATGAAAAATTGGATTGCAGACTCTCAAACGGATGAAAGTACAGAGGATAAACTTGGGGAAGAGGACGTAGATGTAAAAGCTGAAGCACCTGACTCTTAGAGACTGAGTTACTTCTGATGTTTTAAGAAAACTCCCGAATATACCGATAGCGTATAACGCAAAACCCCTGTTAAATATAATCATTTAACAGGGGTTTTTATTTTGTATAAATATCCAAACAGAATACTTAGGCAGAGTGGCGAAAATCGATAACCTTAAATTAGTGTACTTAACTCAATACCCTTAATTCTGATAACGTTCTATCGCATTAAGCCATGGTTGCCAGCCCGCATTATTTAGAGAGTGCTCATCACTGGCTCTTGACGATACATCATCTTTTGCTAAGTGCAGACTTACTTTATGCGGAAATGCTTTTTCATTAATGTCATTCGTACTACTATCGGTACTGGCTGGCTGTTGCATTTTAATAGCTGCTTTCGGTAGTACATTGACACGTATCAACTCATCACGGCGAAACAAGTAACATTCAACGTTATGTACTGCATTGCTAAACGAAGCTAACTGTTTACTATCGGCTTTGATGCCATCAATCGCAACAATAACATCGTGCGCTGAAATCCCAGCTATGGCAGCCACGCTATCACGCTGTACGCGATTAACCTTTAGTCCGGCAGGCGTTTCAGTACAACGCATACCCCACGGCACATGCTTATCGGCGGTCTCTTTACTATTAGTACGCATGTTAGTACCATTGGCAGCCAACAGCGCTTCAATTGGTAACTCCTCAACACCGTTGACATAGCGATGCTCAAAATCCTCCCAATCCGCTAACGGCATAAACTGACTGATTACCGCACCCATATCAGCACTACTGATGCCAACACGTTGGTTATCATTTTGCTTAGCTTGAGTATAAAAGGCCTTGACCACATCAAATAGACGATAGCGACCAGCGCTGTTTTGTAGCAGCGTCAAATCCAAACATAACGCAACCAGTGCCCCTTTATTGTAATAGCTAATACCCGCATTACCTGTATTTTCGTCATTGCGATATAACTTAATCCAAGCATCAAAACTCGACTCTGCGACACTTTGATACGCACGGCCATCGGTTTGATAGTAGCGATTGATTTGCTCAGCCAATAGCTTAAGATAGCTTGTTTTGTCAATCACACCTGATGCTTGCAACATAAAGTCATCGATATAAGACGTAAAACCCTCAAACACCCAAAGTAACGGCGTGAAAGCCTCACGGCGCAAATCAACCTCTAGCATGACATCAGGGCGTACGGTCTTAACCCACCATGAATGAAAATACTCATGGCTGCATAAACCCAAAAAGCGCTGATAATCTGCGCTTGGTATCTTTGGCTCATCAATACTTGGCAAGTCACGGCGCGGGGTAATCAAGCTGGTAGAGTTGATATGCTCAAGGCCACCGTAATCTTGACCACTGGCAAAAGTCATAAACGTGTAATCACTAAAAGGTGCATCACCTAGCCAGCCTAAATACGTCTGGCAAATCTGAGTGATATCTTGCTGCAACCTGCCCATATTGGCATTATGCTTACCAGCGAGGTAAAAACTATGATGTAGCGTCTGATGTTCGTTATCTTGAATAATAAAATCAAACTTGTCTTGTTCTGCGATTTCAAAAGGGTAATCAATCAGCTCGTGATAATTATCCGCTTGTAGCCCGTAAGCATGCTGACCGTCGAGTTTTAGAGGGGTAGAGTTCAAACCAGATGCCAGAACAACACGATCTTCTTCTTTGTCTGCAAAAAATGCGGCCGGAACGATTAAGCTCACATTGACAGGCGTATGCTCTTGTCCCTCAACTGCTAGTGCAAGCGAGGTAAAATTGCCGTATAAGCGCTGCTGATCAACATAGGCAGTACGTACCGATAGATCATAACAATACACTTCATAGTGAACCTCTACTGTCTGCCCTGCCTCTACTTGAGGTAGCTGCCAAGTATGTTTGTCTATTTTTTGCGCACGATAAGTCTTAAGTGGTGTGTCGCCATCTGTTGTTTGGCTAGTTGTTTTGCTATCCGTTGCTTGACTGTCTAACACCTGATAGTGAACGGCAGTGATGTTGCGGGCAAACTCACGCATCAGATAACTACCCGGTATCCATGCTGGCAACCAAAGCTGAGGGGAATTGGCCGTTGCCGTAAAGCTCAGCGACACATCGATCAGATGCTCAAAGAAACGATCAAAATTGAATCGATAACTGATATCAGCGATTACGTTGGTATTGTTCACATCATTATTGTTGGTATTGCTATTTATGAATTGGTTATTTGCAGTATTGGTAACAGAAGTCATCGTCTTTTTCATCCTTGTTTTTATCATTATGTTAGAAGCCCTTACCCAAAAACGCAACCGCCAAACCACGAATACCCAATAGCTCACCCTAAACTGCTTAAAACAGTGTTTATTTTGATAAAATGTGACATTTATTAAGATTAAATGGCATTTTTTCTTGTTTTTACCTTGAAAGTTATATGCGTCATCTCAATTAAAGACGCTAACTGCTAAAGTTACTTTAATAAACTGATGATAATTGACTCATGACGTGGCTATTTGGCTTGCTAATTGGATTTTTTAGGTTTATTGCAACCGTATTTAATTTTTTACACAGATATATTTAGGATAATTTATGACTACTATCGCAAAAGATACCGCCGTCAAATTCAATTACACACTAAAAGACGACGAAGGCAACATTCTTGACCAATCACCAGAAGGTCAACCACTTGCTTATTTGCATGGCCATAGCAACATCATCCCAGGCCTTGAGCAACAGCTAGAAGGTAAGTCTGCTGGCGAACGAGTCAATGCAGTAGTTGAACCTGCTGATGGCTACGGCGAGTATCAAGAGCAAGCAGTACAGCACGTACCACGTGACAACTTCCAAGGCGTTGAAGACATCCAACCTGGTATGCAGTTTCAGTCAGAAGCTGGTGGCCAAGTAATGCTAGTTACCGTTACTGCTGTAAATGACGAAGAAGTAACCGTTGATGCAAACCATCCATTGGCTGGTAAGCGTTTGACGTTTGACGTTGAAATCCAAGAAGTACGTGCAGCAACTGAAGACGAGCTGAACCATGGCCATGTACATGGTGCTGGTGGCGTTGAGCACTAATCTCTTTTAGAGAATAGTAAGAAAGGATGAGGCGATAAGTCACCAATGTGACTGTCGTTTAATCTAAAAAGGGTTAGTAGCCATCGCTACTGACCCTTTTTTTGTGCTTATTTTTATACCTACAATTTATAGAAAATACTGCTGAGACTGTATGCCGTTCAATAGCTTTTCAGCCAAAATCTATCGACTACCATTCTCTAGACGTAACAAAGCCGCATAACGACAAGCGTTATGCGGCTTTTATCACTAACCATCCATGTCATCGTTATAAGATACCTAATCCCGGGGCATCTTGTAACTATTCGGGCATCCAGCCCTGTTATCCCTAACCAGCAAACCACCTATCCTTGATGCGACCTGTAAGATACCAATCCCTAGTACCAATGAACCTTTTCGTTCAGCCGTGCCGTACAGTTATAATCGCAGATTGACCCATGGTTAGTAAGAGGTATAAACGTCAATCCATGTAAGCATATGCTTACATGGATTGAATCATACATTCTTGTCATTCACAGCATTGTAGCTTATAGCTTCTCTTGAGGACTAAGCAACGCTTTCGGTTGAGCGCTCAGCATGACATAAGCGGCTTCATTGATGAAAGCTTCGTCTTCAGGTAACTCTGGACGTTCACTAGCCTTCATGCGACTGCGCTCTTCAAATTTTGCATCCATTGCCGCTTGATACGTATTCCAATTGGCATAAGGACGCTCACCAGTTGCTATAAGGCGTTTGTTCTCAGCTTCCAACGAACGTTTTTCAATCAGTTGCATTTTAGCCCGGCGACTATTGATATCGAGCTGGATAGGTTTTTTCTCATCTTCCATATCGCGAATACTATTTAACGCTGATAAATAAACAAACTGCGGATTTTGCTCTTGACGGATTTTAGACTGCTGATTGAGTGTCGCTAGTGTCGTGTCACTAAATTTACCTTCAGGCTTATAAGGCGCTGTTTTGATAGTATCCCACGGCAAGGCTTTTTTCTGTGCACGCTCGCCAAAGGTGGCATCGTCGTAGATATTGACCAGTTCAACATCAGGTACTACACCTTTATTCTGCGTACTACCACCAGTAATACGGTAGAATTTACGCTGCGTTAAAGTGGCTGACCCTAGTGCCAAACTATCCAGTTGAATCTGAGCAGAGCCTTTACCTGTCGTTGTACTACCGACGACCAGACCACGACCGTAATCTTGAATAGCAGCCGCAAATATCTCACTGGCTGACGCAGATGCTAAGTTGGTAATGACCGTCATATCGCCACTATAAAGTTGCTCACCACCATCATCGTCACGGTAGACTTGAATATTGCCGCGATTGTCACGAATTTGCACCATCGGCCCACTCTTAATAAAGAAGCCAAGCATTCTAGCGACTTCATCTAATGAACCACCTGGGTTATTACGTAGATCGACAACTAAACCATCAATATTTTCTTTATTGAGCGCTTTTAGTGCTTTTTCAGTATCGATACTGACGCTACGGTAGTCTTCACCGTTACGGCGGGCTTGATAGTTCAGATAAAAGCTTGGAATCTCAAGGACACCAATGCGTTTTGGTGTTTTATCGATGTTAGGACGCTGTACTTCTACGACACGATGGGTAACACCTGACTCTTCTTGTTGAATAATATCACGGACGACTGTGACGTTACGGGCGCTAGCATCAGGGGTATTAGGTTGACGTACTTTAATAGTCACTGATGTTCCGCGCTTACCACGAATCAAACTGACAATCTCACGCGTTGACCAGCCAACCACATCCGTCATGGTTTCACCGTCTTTTGCGATACCAACGATCAAATCATTTGGCTTGATTTGTCCAGATTTAGCCGCTGGACCGCCATCTACTAAAGTGACAATACGAGTATAATCTGGATTTTTACGGTCTGGACGGATAGAAACGCCAATCCCTTCTAGTTGTAAACTAGATTGAATCTGTAGCTCAGTCGCCTGAATGGGTGCATAGTAATTACTGTGTGGATCATAAGTCAGCATCGCTGTATTCAAGACCGTTTCCATGATCTCATCGTTGGTAAGGCGTTTTGACTGCTCTTGCTGACGTGACAAACGGTTCTGTAAAATCTCGCTTGGTGTCCGCTCATCATTGCGAACCAAGTCTTGTCCACGAGTGATGTCGGGATTGCTTAGGAAAACTTTTTCTTTGGCTTTTTCATCTTCTTGACCCAGCGTAATACTCATCAATTGGAATCTTAGTTGACGCGTCCAGTAGTCACGTTGCTCTTTTTTGGTTTTGAAATGATTGAGTTTTTCACGGTCGAGCACAATGGTGTCATTGCCAGTCAAGTCGATTTTCGTTTTTAGCATTTTACTTGCCATCGCAAAATACTCATTTGAACGTTTGCGATAGCGCTCAAAAACATCTACGCCAGCTGATAAATCACCTCGCTTGAGACGAGCACCAAAGTCATCGGCATATTTTTTCTTAAACTCATCGACATCAGACTGCAAAAGCAAAGTATGGTTTGGATCAAGACTGTCAATATACATGGATAGAATTTCGCTACCCGTTTTGCTGTCGAGCGGCTGATTCAGATAATGACTACGGTCCAGCAATGCCGCTACTTGGCGAGTGGTGACTTTTTGTTCGGGAGTTTGCATGAAGCTTTCAGTGTTGGTTTCGGCGACTGCCGTTCCATAGCTCTGGGTAAGAATAATACCGGCGATGCCCACTGACGCTGCACTGAGTAACCACTGTGCTGGTTGTTTTTTCATCATATATACCTAGTTATTTTGCGTTAATAATATTATTTGTTTTATAAAGATCAAAAGTGCTTAAATATCTCGCTACCTATAAATTTCATTTATTCTGTGCATTAAAATAGTTATTACTGATACTGCTTGTTAGACATTTTACGATTACAGCGTCCTAATAATAGCCTCTAAATTTCGTCAAAAACTGCCAATATAATGTTCAAATAGCGTTCAAAATCAATCAATATTATCATGAGCATTATGGTTGAACTGTCTCAAACTGTATAAGCAATATTACACGCTACGCCTGCACATACCAAACTTTCTATGATATTTGTTGTGCATCATTATTTGGACATGTTGTTACCGATCTAATGGCTGTCTAAAAATTGATTTGAGTCGATACCTGTGCCACGTTATGCTCAGTCAATAATAGCTGTCATAATAAGGCAGTTCTGATTCATCACTTGCTACTTTTAGCCCTACCCATCATATAACAATATATAACACCATAAGGATTACGCAATGTACGGCGTCTTAATGATTGATATTGATAGTACCGCACTGACTGCTGAAGATGTTAGTTTACTCAAACAGGCACAAGTTGGCGGGGTAATTTTATTTGCTCGAAATGTAGCAGATGCTGCACAAGTGCGAACCTTGTGCGATGACATACGCTACCACAACCCTGATATATTAATCGGCGTCGACCAAGAAGGCGGTCGGGTCGCGCGGCTACGCAATGGCTTCACTCCTTTACCAGCGATGGGCAGGCTCGGTGAATTATTCAACCGAGACCCTAGCCATGCGCTGAGCCTTGCTTATGACTGTGGCTATCTAATGGCGACAGAAGTATTGGCCGTGGGTATCGACCTCAGTTTTGCACCAGTGCTTGATAGAGACGGTATCAGTCAAGTCATTGGCGATCGCAGCTTTCATAATGAGCCACAGGCAATCACTGCTCTAGCAACACAGTTTATGCGCGGTATGAAAACGGCAGGTATGGCAACCACAGGCAAGCATTTCCCAGGACACGGTGCAGTTGCGCCTGATTCACACGTGGCTGAGGCCATCGATACACGTAGTCTTGACGAGATTATGAATAGTGATATGCAGCCTTTTGCCCAAACGCTAATATCGCTTGATGCGTTAATGCCTGCCCATGTTATTTTTTCACAAGTCGATGATAAGCCAGCAGGATTTTCTAAAATCTGGCTAAAAGACATCATTCGTAATCAGCTTGATTTTGATGGTGTTTTATTCTCTGACGACCTATGCATGGCAGGTGCCAAAGCAGCGGGCGATGTCAGTGCACGTGTAAAGGCGGCAATTGAGGCAGGGTGTGACATTGCACTGGTTTGCAATGATCGAGTCGCAGCACATGAAGCAGCTCAAGCAGCTCAAGACCTCCCTTATCCCAATCAAAAACGCATCAAAACCATGTGTGGCAATATACCAGTATGGCAAGGAGACCTTGAATCTACCTGCCAGCAGTTTGAGTATTGGCAACAGGCCAAGCAAAATGTGACTCAGGCCTTTTTTAATCCTCAAGCTGATGAGCAAACATCTAATAATACCAATGAGCCAAAAGACCCTACTAACTATAAATAGCTATCTATAATTTATAAATAACCAATTAAAAAACCGCACCTTATCAAGGTGCGGTTTTTTAATCATCAATAGCGTTTTAATCAAACTGATATCAATTAATTGGCTGGATCTACTGCCGTACCCTGAGTCGCATCATCACCATCAGGCAATAAGTCATCGTTATCACTATCCAGTGGATTCAAATCTGGGTCAAGCGCATCATTACCAATAACCATTCCATCGTTTGCACCATTAGGCTGTTCATCAACGACAAACTCAATGCGGCGATTATGAAAACGACCTTGTTCGGTCGAGTTGTCAGCGATAGGCTCTGATTCACCCATGCCTTTTACTGTCAATTTATTGGCATCAACACCTTTAGAAACTAAGTACTGTTTTACAGATTCAGCACGCTCAAGAGACAACTTATTATTATATTCGTCCGATGCTTGACCATCTGTATGACCCACAATCATCAGTTTGATATCTGGTGCTTCGCTAATAATTTTCGCAGCACGGTCAAGCAACTCTTTATTAACTTCGGGAAGTGTCGCGTCATCTACAGCAAAATTAATGACCTGAATACTTAGGGCACGAGCCACATCATTTGGATCGGGATTGTCACCAAGATTTTCCATAGCATTATTTGCAGCGAATAGACTACTTTCTATCTCATTTTTTAAGTCTAACGGTCTTTCCGCTTGTACCTTCATGGCTGGAGCTGCCGCTTTTAAATCAGCGATTAGCTTGTCCAGTGCCAACACATCAGACGTATTGACGGTGATAGTATCGCCTTCGATCAGCATGCTCGCATTTGGTACATTTTTGAGAATAGGCAAAATTGTTGTCAGCTGAGCTGTGGCTGGCATATCTATCGCAAATTTATCATCGACATCAGCACGACATTTATTGGCTTCATCCCCAAATGCCGCAGTGAGTGCATTCATCATATTGGTCTGCAACGTTTCATCACCCACGCTCATACGGCAAGCATACAGTTCGCTGTTTTCATCGGTGGCAATACGCAATGAAGCAAGCTCTACATTATTGACACCTGCTACTTGCTGCGCCATTGCTGGTGTGGCGACAGGCTCAGGATTTTCTTGGCAGCCACGTAGTAAGGCCCATGCCAACGCTCCCAAAATAATCAAGCCAATGATTGGTAGTAGCGCTTTCAAGAAGCTGTCTTTTGGCTCATCTTCGCGTGGTAATGACTCTGTAGTAGCTGCATTAGAAATAGGCACTGCTGTTACAGGCTCGGCTGCCAAAGTACTGACTGGTAAGACAGCGCTTGCCCAAGTAGGAATATGGTGCTGGTAGCTGGCGAGGTTGTCATGCAAAAACTGTGGTACAGGCGTGGTACCTGCCAAGCTTTTTATCTCATGAAAAGCAAGTGGCGCTGCCATAGCAATGAGTCCGCGAGAGGCGGTCGCATCGACATTGTGCTTACCTGCCAGCTCACGAGCGATTTGGTCACGTTGCGAGCTGTCTGTCCATACACGATCATAGAACTCTTGATCATCACGAGTAACACTTTCATTGGCAAAACGGTCATAGGTAGCATTATCCGCTAATCGGGCAGCAAAAATAGCGTAGAACTGCTCCAGTAGATTTTTTTTAGCTGGGCTACGATCATCTTCCAATACTGCTGGACTTACTGTTCGGGTCAAATGACTGGTAATATCCATAATATAACTCCCTATTTATTAATACCTAATTATAGGCTTAAAACATTTAAAAATATTGTTAGATAAGATTTTGATGACAGATAAAAGCTATAACGGTCGGTGTCATTATTGCTGTATTCAGTTTTTTATTATTATAGAAGTATTAAATCAGCTTTAACAATCGACACGTTGTTGTGCGAATGATACGTTAGGTAATGTTGCCGTGGTCACATATAAACCTATATCACACAATAGCCTGTATCACACAGCACCCTAGATAAAAAATGGTGGCACGAGAAGCTCATACCACCACATATTGCTCATCCACCTAAATTGTTAATTCCAAAGTAAAAACAATCAAACATCTCTTATCAAACCAGTTAGTTTCTGACTTGGGCAGGCTCAACTATAAAAGAGGTACCCGCCAAATCATCTAATTCTGATTCTGAAATAGGGCCTGATGGGCGGTTATTCGTCGGTGCATTGTTGGGAATATTGCGAGTATTATTAACAGGCTCGTTCATAGCATTATTGTTCATACCATTATTAGGGGCTGGCAACATACGATCGCCAGTGTTGTCATCTGCTGCTTGGAACTCTCCAGAACCGCCGTTGCTATCACCGTTACCATACTGATTATTTAAAGCAGCCTCACCGTTTGCAAACTGACCACCCATCTCATTCATTCCTGACAGACCGTTCACGCTGTCACCATTGCTGTTATCAGGTAATGGCAGTGGCTCCTTGCTTTCTATTATCATCGCTGGTGCTAATGTGCGAATGTCCGTGACCAGACGTTGTAATAAAGTACTATCTGGCGCTGCTAACGTGAGGCGATCATTCTGTAATTCTAGACGTGCAAATGGTACCGCTCTGAGCATGTTTAAAATATTAGGCAGTATCTCCATAGGTAGATTCGCCACACTATTAGCGACGCCTGCCCGTACTGTCAACTCACAAGTGCTCGCTTGCTGGCCAAAACTGGTATTGAATGCTTGTTGCAATGCATTCTGTAGCGCTTCATCACCAACAACGGCGCTACAGCTAGTGAGTCCTCCGCTGTTATCCATTCCCACGATAAGCTCAACTGGCGTCAATACTTCTACAGGTGCCGCAGGCGCTGCGACAACAGGTACTGTCGCAATAGGCTCTACAGGTGGTACGTTGTTAGGCTTGATTAATAACGCCCAAGCGGCCAACGCCATAGCAGCAATGGCTAGGACTAATAAAAACACTTTTACCAATAAATCATTGCGTTGGTTACGGGTACGTACTTTGGCTTGCTTGATGCTACTATTTTCTGCCAAATGATGTGCTGACGGGTTGGCATGGATGGCACCCAAGTTAGTGCTAAGATCATCATTTGCTCTTTCTGTCTCAGTGCTATCTATATCGGCTTCTGTCATTGCACTTGTTGCGCTTGTCTCTACATTGGGCCTATCAAATTTATCTAAAACAGTATCAGTCTCTAATACGGATCTTACTTCCGCTATGGTTTTTGAACCTACCTCATTGTTCAGACCTGAACTGGCGGCAATAATAGGTGCTGACCATATCGGTAAGTACTGACGCAGCGCCGCCTGCTCACCCTGCAAAAATGCTGGTAGAAACTGTCCATTGGCCAATATTTTTAGCTCGCGATAAGCCAGTGGTGATGAGTTGATGAGTAGCTCGCTAGTCATAGACTCATCAATATGATGCGTAGCAGAAAGTTCTTGGATGATAGTCTGCTGCATCTCATGATCTTGCCATAGCTGCTTAAACAATGTCGTTTCTGTGCCATTGTTGGTCGCCAGCAATTGATCCGTGCGAAGTAATTGCGAGTAAACCTGAGGCAATGCTAGGCGTGCGGCTAAAATGGCATAAAACTGCTCAAGTAGACTGACATGCGCCACGCTATCTTTGCTATCACTCTGACCTAATACAGCTGGGGTAACGGTTTTTTCTAACTGGTCGATAATACTCATAGATTATTGCCTCTTTCGGCCTTCGCTTTATACGTGTAAAAGAATTGAGTGTCGATTTTGGTTTTGTCTGCTGACTGACGTCATTTTTAGCATATTTCTATCATTGATGGCACTGTTACCATCCGCTCTATTTATTATCAGTCATCATTATTAGCACTAGTTACTGTCATTATACGAAGCATTACTGATTCTGCCTGATACATTGTTATATTATTCACTATAACAGCCTGAAAATGCATTGATTTGTCACACAATAAGTTTTCGTATCATCATAACTACTGTTAGTATGGCTTCATTATTAATATTCGACATTTAATCATTAATTATTGGTCATATGTAGGTTTTTACTCAGCCGTAACGCTTAGGCTTTGAACACTGCCAGCATTTATAATACTGCCATTTATAACATTGTCATACATCAGGCGCGGCCTAAGGATTTTCCTTTGTTCAATCATACGACCCTTATCATTATAATTACCGTTATTATCAGCTTATTAGCATGGCAAAATAAAGCGTTATTCAATCGACTTATTTTTTATCCACCAGCGGTAAATAATGGTCAATGGGATCGTTTTGTGACGCATGGTTTTATTCATGCCGATAGTATGCATCTGCTCTTCAACATGTTTACCTTGTACTTTTTTGGTCGCGCGATTGAAGGATTGTATCGGTCATTCTTATTCGGTTACGGTTTTGTGGTGTTCTACATATTGGCCATCATCATTGCGATGATTCCAAGCTACCTTAAGAATAAAAAAAATGCCAGCTACTTAAGCCTTGGTGCTTCGGGTGGTGTATCCGCCGTATTGTTTGCCTTTATTTTGCTAGCACCTTGGGAAAAAATCTATCTGTTTGCGGTCATTCCTATCCCTGCTATCTTATTTGCGGTCGCTTATGTCGCCTATAGTATATACGCAGACAAACGCGGTGGCTCCAATATCAATCACATGGCGCATTTGTGGGGTGGAGCATTTGGAGTAATAGCGACGATTGTACTAGAGCCACGGGTATTATCACACTTTATCAATGCGCTATTGTCTCCCAGTTTTTAGATAGATAGCTTTTGGATTAGAGATAATAAAATAACAATGATACAGGGCTGCTCTTAACGACCATAACTTTTAACGATAGTAGCTTTCTGAAATTATTGTAGACAGTAGTTATCTTAGCCTTATCAGTTTCGTATTCTTCGACTTTATATATATTAAGATTTGATAGTTAATTATGATTATAGATATTATCGGTGATATTCACGGCTACGCAGACAAATTGGTCGGCTTGCTACTACAGTTAGGGTATGTTCATAATGGTGAGTGCTTTATACCGCCAGCAGGTCATCGAGCCCTATTCATCGGTGATTTAATCGACCGTGGCTCACAGCAAGTCGCAACACTAGAGATTGTATTTGCTATGCTAGATGCGGATGTGGCTGATGCGGTAATGGGCAACCATGAATACAATGCGCTGGCTTTTGCTACACCTGATCCTGATAGTCCTACTCAATATCTGCGTTCGCACAATGAGGTGCATACACGTCAACATGAAGCATTCTTAGCCGAATTACCATTTGGTTCAGAGAGCCATCAATATTGGCTACAGCGGTTATATGAAATTCCATTATGGATTGAAACTGACTACGCTTGTTTTGTGCATGCCTGTTGGGATGTAGATAGTATGGCGATGCTAAAACCATCATTGACTGATAATAACTGCCTAACGCCACAAGGCTTAATCGCCACCGCCAAAGAAGATACCGTACATTTCGACGCTTTAGAGCGCGTATTAAAAGGTGTAGAAACCCCACTGCCTGATGGTTTGGTCATGGTCGATAAGGAAGGTACTGAACGCTCACGTGTGCGGGTACGTTGGTGGCTTGATGAGTTAGAGTCGCGCACACTGCATGAGATTTCGCGTGCGCCTTCATCAGCAATGGCTCAAATACCAAAAGATGCAATGGCCGAAAACATCGACTTTGCTCTAAAGACGCATAAACCTGTATTTGTCGGCCATTATTGGTTAACTGGCATGCCCGAACCACTGAGCCAACAAGTCGCCTGTACCGACTATTCGGCAGCAGTAGACAGTGGCTACCTTACTTGCTATCAGTTCGATACCGAGCAGCCGCTACCATTACGAGCCAGCAACTTCATACAATATCGCCATGATAAAAATATCCATATAAACCCATAATATTAGCGATATTGATGCATCTATCGTATTAAACCGTAAACTTGGCTTTACGAAGGCGGCTAAATTTTTGTATGATGGTCTTTTTGAGGATATCAACGCATGAGCACCACATCGGCAACTGTTAACACTGTTGAGCAAAACGGACCTATCACCTCTCCTGCTGGTCAACCAAAAGTTGGCATTATCATGGGCTCACAGTCTGATTGGGCGACCATGAGCGCCGCTGCCCAATTACTGGCAGATTTTGATATCGCTTTTGAATGCGAAGTGGTCTCGGCACATCGTACGCCTGATAGACTGTTTGATTATGCCAAAAATGCAAAAGGTAACGGCTTACAAGTTATCATCGCTGGTGCAGGCGGCGCGGCGCACTTACCTGGTATGTGTGCCAGCCAAACACCACTACCTGTCTTTGGTGTTCCTGTAAAATCATCTATGCTCAGCGGTTGGGATAGCTTACTGTCTATCGTGCAAATGCCGAAAGGTGTCGCCGTTGGGACATTAGCAATTGGCTCAGCTGGTGCTTATAATGCTGCTCTACTTGCGATTCAAGTCTTAGCCTTGCATGATGACACGATTGCTATTAAGCTAGATCAGATGCGACAGTCTCAAACTGAAACCATTCTTGCTAGTCCAACGCCAGGTATTATCAATGCCTAGTTGCGTATAGACTGACTGGCTTTTATAGCAGAGTCTTTAATATTGGTAGCCCAAAAATAAAAGCTATCACGTTGTATTTTCAAGAAAATCTTACTAGATATAAGGTGCATACAGTGCACCTTTTCCTATTTTAACCTATTGATTTTTATATTTTAATATACACAAACCTTATTCACTTTTATTCAAAGAGCCTGCCATGACTACAGCAAACGCTTATCCTGTTACCCAAACCATTCGTACCATCGGTATTTTAGGCGGTGGTCAGCTTGGTATGATGCTTGCCGAAGCAGCCATGCCGCTAGGCTACCAATGTGTTTTTTTAGAAGACAGCACTGACTGCCCTGCCAGCCTATACGGTCGCGTGTTTCACAGTGAGCAATTAGAAGCATTTATCGAAGCCGCTGATGTTTTTACGCTCGAGTTTGAAAACACTCCGACAGCAACTGTCGAGCAGCTTACTGCCTTATCGAAGTCTGGTAGCAAGCAAGGCATGTTTCCACCATTGATTGCGCTTGATATTGCGCAAGATCGCTTAAAAGAAAAGCAGATGTTTAACACGCTTGATATTGCCACCGTACCCTTTATGGCTGTCAATTCTGAAGCTGAATTAAAGCAAGCTTGTAATGAACTAGGGCTGCCTATCGTTCTAAAAACTAGCCGCGGCGGTTATGATGGTAAAGGTCAGTTCCTCATCAAACAAGACAGTGATATTAAAGCTGCTTGGCAAGATCTCAAAGACGCAGTCACTGGAAAAGGCTCACTCACACCGACACCAGCACCATTGATTGCCGAAGGTTTTATTAACTTTAGCCGTGAAGTATCTATGATTGCGACACGTGCACAAAACGGTCAGGTTCGCTGCTATGACTTGGTCGAAAACCATCATCACCATGGCATTTTAGCCAAAACCCAAGCCCCTGCTGTTGGAACTAGCCATTTGCTTAAGCAAGCAACTGATGCTATTACCACCGTCATGAACCACTTAGACTATGTTGGTGTCATGGCGCTTGAGTTATTTGTGACCAAAGACGCGCGTGGTAATGATGCGTTACTTGCTAATGAAATTGCGCCGCGCGTACATAACTCTGGACATTGGAGTATTGAAGGAGCCATTACCAGTCAATTTGAAAACCACATTCGCGCAGTCGTCAACCTACCACTAGGTGATACGGATAATGTACACCCAGCGATTATGCTCAATATCTTAGGACAATATCCTGATATCAGCACCGTGCTAGATATAGATGGTGCGCACTATCATAGCTACCACAAAGAAGAACGTGACGATCGTAAGATTGCGCATATTACTCTAATGCCGAACGATGTGGCCGATTTAGAGCCTGCTTTAGCCAAGCTCGTCGCGACTCTACCCAATAAAATGGGACTTGAGAAAAAACCTTCTGCGATTGATAGCCAGCCAAAAGTGGAAGCGAGTCTAACCACGACTGAAACTGACACTGCTATAGAAAATACAGAAGTCAGTATTGAAGACAGCCATTCAGATAAAGCTATCAACGCTAAGTCGAAAACAGAAAAGGCTAAGAAATAATGCAGATTTGGGTGGATGCGGATTCAGTACCATTGATAGCCAAAGACTTGATCATCAAAACGGCTGAACGCACACAAACCATGGCGATATTCGTCGCCAATCAGTCGATTAAACTGCGCAAGTCACCACTGCTCACTATGACAGTGGTGCCGTCAGGGTTTGATAAGGCCGATGATTATATCGTTGAGCAAATACAGCCAGGCGATCTGGCCATTACCAGCGACATACCGTTAGCCAATGATATTTTGGACAAAGGTGGCATGGTTTTGACCACTCGCGGTGTGATCTACGATAAAAATAATATCAAGCAAAAGCTCAATATGCGCGATTTTATGGACACCATGCGTGGTACTGGTGTCTTAGAACTGCAAGAGATGAGCGGACAGAAACCCTACGGTGATCGTGACAAAAAAGCGTTTGCCGATGGATTAAATAAATTGGTGCGTTAACTTCTAACATTCACCAGACATTTTTCATCTGATTTTTTACCATACTAACGTCCATTATTAGAGCTACCTGTTTTATTTCTCTCCTTGCAAACCCTATACACTATATAACCAAACACTATGCAAACGGCACGCTTCATAACGAAGCGTACCGCCTATTCTTGTTACTCTATGTTTAGTTTTTAAATAAAGATAACGTAAATAAAAATAGGAATGACGATGAAAATTTTAGTAATTGGCGCAAGTGGTCGAGTAGGCACTGATTTGGTTAAGCAGTTATTGGCTGACGACCATCAAGTGATTGGTACTACCCGTCAGGAAGAAAAGCTATTCAAAGATGACAATTATAGCCAGTTAGATTTAGACATTACGGCTGAAAAAGACGCGATTCAAAAGCAAATTGATAAAGATATTGATGCTGTTTATTTTGTTGCAGGCTCAGGTGGCAAAGACGTCTTAGAAGTAGACTTACATGGTGCAGTTAAGACCATTCAAGCGACACAAGACAAAGGCATCAAACGCTATATTATGCTTAGCACTGTATTCTCATTAGATACCAGTAAATGGGATAAAATTGCCGACTTAAAAGAATACTATATCTGTAAACATTATGCTGACCAATGGTTAATCAACAATAGCACTTTGGACTACACCATCGTACAGGCAGGCGCGCTAAAAGAGCGTGAAGCCACTGGCAAAATTACTGTTAATAATGACAGCTCAGGCGAAAATTCGATTGAGGATGTCGCCACTACTTTGGCAGCTGTATTAAAGGCAGACAATACTATCAAGACCGTCTTTAGCATGCAAAATGGTGAGACAGCCATTGGTGAAGCTATCGCAAAGTTATAATCATTGAAGCAGAAAAGCGAGTAAGCCGAAAGGTTTACTCGCTTTTTTATGGCTGTCGTTTGAGAATAGATTATTAAGTAAATAATAATATTTAGCCTCTAAAGAGTAACTATGCCAAACCACTCGGAAACGGAATCACTTCCTCTAGGCTGCTAGTTCCTGTGATAACCATTAGTAGCCTATCTACGCCGACAGCAATACCACTACAAGGTATCAAATCATCAGATGCCGCTAGTAGATGCTCATCGATTGGCATTTGTGGCAGGTTATGACGCTGGCGCAATTGGTTATCTTGCTCAAAACGCTCTTTTAACGCTTGCCCATCTGCCAACTCATCATAAGCGTTGGCAATCTCAATACCATTGATATAGAGCTCAAAACGTTTAGCAATTTTATTACCGTCTTTATCCAAAGCTGTTTTTGCCAATGCGGCCGTCGCTAGTGGATACTCTATAATCAATGTCGGTAAATCATGACCTAAATTTGGCTCAACTGCATGACTGAATAACAAATCTAGCCAGCTCTGGCGACGGTCTTCTTCCGTATTTACTGCGCTGCTCAACTCACTATTAAAGTCGAAACCTGTTAAGCCTTTATCTTCTGCTACTGCTTGTAGTGTGGCCAGACTAGCGGTTAGTGGATGGATACCGACAAAATCCATAAAAGCATCAACATAACGGTAGTGGCTCATTACGACCGCATTACCATAAAGCGCTTCTAATAGCTCACCCAGTTCAGTCGCTATATCATCTAGGCTATAGTTTGGCTGATACCATTCGAGCATGGTGAATTCGATATTGTGTCGTACCCCTATTTCATTGTCTCGAAAAACAGGACAAATCTGATAAATAGGCACCTGCCAGCTGGCCAATAAACGCTTCATAGCGAATTCAGGTGACGTATGCAAATAATAGGTTTGGGGTTTATCTTTATAAGTGACCTGCGCGGCGACTGACTGCAAAAAAGTATCCGTATTACCCGCTTGTGACAGTAGCGGTGTCTGCACCTCTAACACTTGTCGCTTAGCAAAAAACTGACGGATATTACTCATAAACTGCGCACGCTGCTGCGCCATCGCCAATGTCATGGTCGGTGCATAGCTAGTCTTAGAACTAATAGGCTTAGAAGTAATCGGCTGCGAATAAATGTTATTTGCTTGAGTCATTTGTTATCTACTGCGATTGATAAATAATCGGTTTGGTAATTGGGTGTTTAGATTTTTTAAAACTGCCATTCACGACGTAAATGATAATCACGTCTCAAACCATCAAAGTCAGCACCATTTATCTGCCCATCAATTTCTTTGCTTCTCAATGAGGCATCATCTTGCTCAATATCATAAAACTTTATCAGTCTGTCAGGATGTGCTTTTAATTCAGACCATAGAAATAAATTAAGCGGTAATAGCGCGTGCATCGTTTGGGTAGGTATAACGGCCAGTTTCTCACATAGCGCATCATAAATGATTTGCGTACCACGCAGCTTACCTTCTACCGTGTAGCCAGCGATATGCGGAGTGGCAAAGGCAAGCTTGGATAATAATTGCTCAGATATTTGAGGCTCTTGCTCAAACACATCAAGCACCACTTGTCGCCCAGTACGCTCAATATCTGCTACCAGCGCATCTGCCTCAATCACAGGCCCACGCGAGCTATTAATCAGTATTGTATCAGCAGGTATCATAGCCAATGTATCTGCATCAATGAGATGCCGTGTTGGATACTCGCTGCCTCTAGGATGTACATCATTCTTCTCGTCTGTTAAAGGCACATGCAAACTGACTACATCGCTTTGGCTAAGTACCTGCTCTAAACTGGCATTATTAATCTTGGATTTTGGTAATAATGGATCATAACCCAATACTTGCCAGCCCAAATCATTGGCATACTGGGCAAGCGTACTACCAATATTGCCCAGACCGATGATACCGAGAGTGATTGATTGCTGCCAATACTGCGGACGCAACGTTAATGCGGCTGTCAGTACATACTGCGCGACAGAATGCTTACTACAGCCAGCGGCATTGGCAAAAGTGATATGGCGCTGCATTAAATAATCTTGATCGACATGATCCGTACCGATGGTTGCAGAACCCACAAACTGAACACTGTCGTTATTCGCCAGCAATACCTCATTCACTTGAGTAACAGAACGTATCAACAGAATATTAGGTTGCAGTTCTGCAAGTAATGACGCGTTGATATCTCGTCCAGAAACGGTGATGATATCTACAGCCTGCTCCGATGCCTGACCAAGTCTAGAGGCGTTAAAAAACTTGTCCAAACTGGCGATATTGCTATCAGCCAAAATAGTAATATGATTAATAGTATTCACCCTACCCTTCATCGTTTTTATAACATAGTCAAATAATAGTGGTTCTAGTAGTAGAATCGCTGTTATTTATTGCGACTCATTCACTGGTGGCAATGCGTCGTCATCAGACAATTCTATCTCTTGTGGCGCAAATATTTCGTTTTTATGCTGCGATATCCATTCACGCCAAACGGCAAGTCCTATGGCCAATACCACAGGCCCAATAAACAGACCAACAAAACCAAAAGCTGTCAAACCACCTAGCACACCGATAAAAATAATAATAAAAGGAATTTTGGTCGCACCACTAATCACAATAGGACGGATTAAGTTATCAACCCAGCTGATCACCAATACACCCCATAGTGCCAATCCAATACCTTCTGTCGTATGACCTTGACTCATTAACCAAATAGAGACAGCGCCCCAAGCGAATGGGGTACCAAACGGAATCAATGCGATAATAAAGGTTATAATAGTCAATAAAATCGGACTTGGCGCACTGGCGAAGTAATAACCGACACCTGCTAGTATTGCCTGTGCCAATGCTGTCAAGCCAATACCATAAACCACGGCACGCGTGGTCGTACCCACAGAGTCAATATAACCATCAATGCGATTGCCAATGATATTACGCAGTGCTTGACGGATCTGGCGAACCAAGCTGGTACCATCACGATAAAAGAAAAACAACGTCATCAGTGCCATGCCTAACTTGGCAAGACCGCTAAACACCACATCAAAGGCGACTTTGCCATAATATAAATGTGACTGCACCCAAAGGCGAAACGTCTCTAACGTCCCTTCAGGGTTTTTATTGATTCTCCATAGTACATCTTTGACTTGCTGACCGAGGATAGGCAAATCTTTAACAGAATCAGGCACATCTAAATAGCCAACCTTTATACGATATATCAAATTACTGATTAAACTGAGCGCCTCTTGCTGTAGGATAAACACACCAATGACAAGTGGTACGCCTATCATTAACGAGATACTCATCGTCATGATAGTAGCGCTGACATTAGGACTCAGCTTTACTTTTTCATAAAAAAAGTTATAAACAGGAAAAGTCACATACGCTAAAATCGCTGCCCACAGTGCTGGCACGATAAAAAACTGTATCACCTGAAAACACAGTACAAACAGCACAACCAATAAGGTAATGGCCAGTAAGCGCTGAATAATAAACTCTTTTGTCCAATTTTCAATCATAGCGTATAAACCAAGTACAGACAGCAAAGACCTATTATGATTATGCTGACGAGTTTATAAATGTGAGATGAACCGCAAATTATAGACGTTGTCCATAAATTGCATTCATTAGCGAGGGTTGTAAATCACCAACATAAATATACGGATAAGAATCTAATTTGAAAGCATTAGATCATAGGACACCGTAGCATACTTATTGGCTATAATTTTGACTAACGTGAGATAAAAATACAGCGATTATCAGCGCTTATTATGCAACAAAATACGATGACTATTATAACGCTATGTTGTAATCTTTACTTACAACTTTCTATGCGTAAGCTTACTAGATGATGACACGAATAGATAGAAGCCAATACATGGGTTTAGTATGTAAAAACAATACATTAATAACTGATTCTACATTCACACTCTAAAGCAATACCTTGTAAGGTAATTCACTGGCGCGTTCTATTTGTCGCGACAATTGATGTTATACTAAAGTCATTATTTTAAGCTTTTCAATATAGTTAAGTTTGTTTGGCCTTATTTATTTTGACCGTTATACAAACACAGTATTTTTCAAACTATATGCCACAACCCTCTTTTATCGCCCTTCTATAGACTATCATAAGATCTAACCTTTAGAGCGGCGTCATAATTTTGGATATTATGCGTAAGCGTTCGTCAGCACTGTATTTTGCCAACGTCATATAAAAAGCCTACGCATAATTTAAGCTCATCATATAGGTTCAATATTAGAACTCGATATGAAAAAGTGCTATTTTTAGTTAATTTCGGACTTACTTTGATTTTATTTTAAATCAATACTGACCCATCAAATTTTAAATAATATATCGATAGGAACAATAAAAATGTCAAAAGACACTGATAATCCCAATACAAACCCCTCAACCGAGGCCAACAAGACTAAGAAACCACAAGACACCGTTACTTTTGCTTTGGCCCAATCACATTTCTTGGTTGGTGATATCACTGCCAATGCCGAAAAAATGCGTACATTAGCATTAGAAGCACGCGAGCAAGGTGCTGATGTCATTATCTTTCCAGAGCTAGCACTACTTGGCTATCCTCCACAAGATTTGTTACTACGCCCAAGCTTATCGGGTCGCGTCAAAAGCGCTTTATCTAGCTTAAGTGATATCAACGATATCGTAATGATTGTTGGCTATCCCCATGTCGATCATCATGGCACGTTTAACTCTGCTGCTATCCTACATAACGGCCATCAGAAAGGCTTTTATCATAAGCAAATCTTACCAAATTATGGCGTTTTTGATGAGCGTCGTTATTTTGATAAAGGTCGTAATCAAGTCTTGTTTGACTATAAAGGCATCACTATCGGCCTACTCATTTGTGAAGACCTATGGGAAAAAGGCCCAATTGCTGAGCTGAAAAAGCAAGGGGCTGATCTCGTTGTTAGCTTAAATGCGTCACCTTTTGAGATCGAAAAACAAGAAAACCGTAAAACCATGCTTGCCAAACGCAGCCGTGAAAACAACTTACCTATCGTTTATGTCAACGCCGTTGGCGGACAAGACGATTTAGTATTTGATGGTGGCTCTATGGCCGTACAAGCTGATGGTAGTGTCGCACATGAAGCACCGCGCTTTATGAATCAGTTACTGCTAGCGACTTTAGATGTCAAAACGGCTAAGTTTGATAGCCAAGCCAAAGCACCTTTGACATTGAGCCGTGAATCAGAGATGTATCAAGCATTGGTCGTGGGCTTACGTGACTATGTAAACCACTCAGGATTTTCTGGCATTATCGTTGGCCTATCAGGTGGTATTGATTCAGCATTGACGCTATGTATCGCAGTTGACGCGTTGGGTGCTGACAAGGTATACGCGGTGATGATGCCTTACGAATATACGTCTCAAATCAGCTTAGAAGATGCACAAGCACAGGCACGTCGTTTGAATGTGTCTTATACCGTTTGTCCTATCTTTGATGCTGTCGAAGGTATCCGTCATACCCTAGCACCTCTATTTAACAAGTCACCAGCAGACACCACCGAAGAAAACATCCAAGCACGTGCGCGTGGTGTGGTTCTGATGGCATTGTCTAATAAATTTGGTCACTTGGTCATCACCACTGGTAACAAGTCTGAATTGGCAGTTGGCTACTCGACGTTATACGGCGATATGGCAGGCGGCTTCGACGTCCTAAAAGATGTTTATAAATCACAGGTCTATAAATTAGCCAGCTATCGCAACCGCTTAGAAGATACCCCTGTTATTCCTGAGCGCGTTATTACTCGTCCACCATCTGCTGAATTGCGTCCAGATCAAAAAGATCAAGACAGCTTACCTGACTATGATGTCCTAGACAGTATCCTTATGTCATATATCGATGAGGACATGGGCTATCAAGATATTATTGATAAAGGCTTTGATGCTGAGATGGTCACAAAGGTCATTCAAATGGTAGACAATAGCGAGTACAAACGTTTGCAATCACCGATTGGCACTAAAATTAGCCACAAAGCTTTTGGACGTGAACGCCGCTATCCATTAGTAAATAAATGGTCAATTAAAGGCTAAACAACATTCAGCGTCTCTATTTGCCTAACTTCTATTACCTAAGAGTTAGGCGGCGCTGATAGCCTGCTTTTTTATAAAAACTGAATTGATTAATGATTAGCTGGGTGCTTGCCCAGCTTTTTTAGGTTCTATAAGTTGAGTTTTTATAAACCATTACTTCCTTTCAATGTTTACCACTTCTTTTTTAACATCAATTACCACTTTTATTATTAACCCCTATCTTTTTTACCGAGTATGTCATGAGTTTGCTAACTGCTAGTGTCTTTCTTATTCTATTACTGGCTCTAAGTGCCTTTGTCTCTGCTGCCGAGATTGCTATCGCAGCGGGTCGCAAAATTAAGCTACAAATCATGGCAAAAGAAGGAGATGTCCGTGCCTTGGATGTCCTTAAAATGCAGGACAACCCTGGTAGCTTTATCACTGTCGTACAGGTGGTTTTGAACGCTGTTGCTATTTTGGCTGGGGCAGTGGGTGAATCAGCTATCAGTCCTTACTTATTAATGTTATTCAATAATGAGGCAGTTGCTTCAGTCATAGCCTTTATCTTAATCACCAGCTTATTTTCTCTACTGGCTGATTTGATGCCCAGACGTTTTGCGATGTCAAACACTGAAACTATCGCGGTGCGACTCGTACGACCCATGATGTTATTGATTTTCATCTTCAAACCCGTTATTTGGATATTCGATGGCGCAGCCAACCTCCTCTTTGAAGTGCTAGGTGTCTCAACCACACGTCAGGATGATATGACACCAGAAGATATTTATGCGGTCATGGATGCAGGAGCTGAAGCAGGGGTACTTAAGAAACAAGAACATCACCTGATAGAAAACATCTTTGATATGCAAGAACGTACGGTGACTTCAGTGATGAACCCGCGCGAAAATATTGTTTATTTTGATACCAAGACAAGTACTGAAAAAGTGGTCGAGGTGATGATTGATCAACCCCACAATAAATTCTTAGTCTGTCATGACGATGATTTAGAACATATTGTGGGTTATGTAGAATCACGCAGCTTTCTCGCGTTAGTGCTCAACCAACAAGAAGTTAGCTTAACGAGCAAAGAGCTACTGATGCCTGCCCTCTTTGTGCCCGATACTCTATCTTTATTTGAAGTGTTAGAGATGTTCAAATCTACTGGCGCTGACTTTGCCGTAATCGTCAATGAGTATGGATTAGTCGTAGGTGTCATCACGCTCAAGGATGTGATGAGCATCGTCATGGGTGAGCTTGTAACGCTAGAAGAACAGCCCATTGTGCAACGGACGGATAACTCGTGGTTAATCGATGGAATGACGCCCATTGAAGACGTGGTTCGTGCTTTAGATATTGTTAATCTGCCCCGCAGTCAAAACTATGAGACACTCAGTGGTTTTATGATGTATATGCTACGCAAAATTCCAAAGAAAACGGACACTGTCGAGTATGCCAATTATCGATTTGAGATTATCGCAACCGACAATCTCAAAATCACTCAAATGCTCGTGACCAAAATCGATGAGGTTGTTTAATAAATAGCACCTGATAAATAGTACTGAAAGAAATTAGGATAATGTCATCAGTCAAAGCATTTTTATTTTCGTCATATGATTGATGACATACCCTATCTACTATCTAGCGTGGGTAAATTAAGATCAAGCTCGTGCACCAAATATGGCAGTGCCAACGCGCACCATCGTCGAACCATTGGCTATGGCTTCAGTCATATCACCACTCATACCCATACTCAGTGTATCCCAACCATTTAGCTCTGGATACTTTTCTTTGATCTCTTCAAATAACTGCTTGGTACGAGCAAATGCATCGGTATCTGACTTCGCAGGAATGATCATCAAACCACGTAACTGTAGGCGATCATATGCCTTTATAGTGTTTACCAATTCAGGTAGCTGTTCTGGCAAGCAACCTGATTTACTCTCTTCATCATCGATATTTAATTGAATCAGTACATTAAGTGGTGGTAGCTCAGCTGGACGTTGATCATTTAAACGTTTGGCAATAATGTCACGCTCAACCGTTTGCACCCAATCAAAACTCTCAGCAATATCGCGGGTCTTGTTACGTTGAATACTGCCAATATAATGCCAAACTATTCCCTTACCTTCAGGTTTTGATTTCAACACATTAATTTTTTCTAGGGCTTCTTGTAGATAGTTTTCACCAAAATGACGTTGTCCTTTTTGGATCAAAGCAGAAACCATACTGGCTGGCTTGGTTTTGGAAACAGCTAACAATATAACGCTATCAGATTGTCTTCTAGCATTATCACATGCTTGTTGTAGCTGCTGACTGACTTGTTGCCAGTTCTCAATAAGGTTTGAATCATCAATATTATTTTCAGTTTTGTTCATATATTACTCACAAGGATAATTTAATCAGTTTTTAAATCAGTTGTTTTTTATTTTTTGCCAATAGCTCTTGTTGGACATAGTCGAATTGATTACAACCATCTTTCTATCTAGATGAATTCGAAATCTATAAATATATAGATTAAGTACGTAAATGAATAATTTATATTTTCTTAGCGTAGTAGATGGTTAAATGTCAGTAGTCTTGTTATTATATTGTTACATGGTTTAACATATACTACTGAATATAGTAATAATGGTAAAAATTCCAAATTATATTTTACTGATAGAATAGACCTAAGACAGATCTTTTATCGATAATTAACCACGCACCTTTACGCTCTTTTGTCCTACCCTTATTGATTGATAGGAATACCTGATTATGGCTGAAAAAAACAACTTAAGCATCGAAGATTTGCTACGCTTTACCGTTAAGCACAAAGCATCAGATTTACATATTTCAGCCGGTATGCCTGCCATGATTCGTGTCGATGGTGAAATGACACGTATTAATATGCCAGACATGACTCACCAAGTCGTACATCAGCTCATCTATGACATTATGAACGATAAGCAACGTGCTGACTTTGAGGAATTCTTTGAGACAGATTTCTCTTTTGAAATTCCTAATTTAGCCCGTTTCCGAGTAAATGCTTTTAATCAAAATCGCGGAGCTGGCGCTGTTTTTCGTACCATTCCTTCCAAGGTTTTGACCATGGAAGATCTGGGTATGGGCGAAGTATTCAAACGCATCTCAGACTTAAAGCGTGGCGTGGTACTGGTCACTGGTCCAACAGGTTCTGGTAAATCAACAACGCTAGCGGCCATGATTGATTATATCAATGAAAGTCGTAAAGAGCATATCCTAACTATTGAAGACCCTATCGAATTTGTTCACGAATCCAAAAAGAGTCTGATCAACCAACGTGAAGTTCACCGTGACACGTTAGGGTTTGAGCCTGCTCTGCGTTCTGCATTGCGTGAAGATCCGGATATTATTTTGGTTGGTGAGCTACGTGACCTTGAGACCATTCGTTTGGCATTGACTGCAGCAGAAACTGGTCACTTAGTGTTTGGCACACTACACACCAGCTCAGCGGCAAAAACGATTGACCGTGTCATCGATGTGTTTCCTGCAGCAGAAAAAGACATGATTCGTGCCATGTTATCAGAATCACTCCAAGCCGTTGTATCACAAACGCTGCTACGCCGTCAGGCAGGTGGACGTGTTGCAGCACATGAGATTATGCTAGGCACTCCTGCTATTCGTAACTTAATACGTGAAAATAAAATCGCTCAGATGTATTCTGCTATCCAAACCGGTGCAGGCGATGGAATGATTACGCTAGATCAGACACTTAAAAACCTAGTGTCAAAAGGTACGATCAGTAAAGATGTTGCCCGTCCTTATGCTAAACAGCCTGATGCATTTTTGTAGCATTGTTTTTATTTTTCATCATTAGTGATCTTTCAATCATGATTTTAGATATTCTCTTAATCGCTTTACGTCGAATGCAGGTACGATATGGACATTGATAAACTATTACAGTTAATGATCAATAAAAACGGCTCTGACCTTTTTATTACCGCTGATGTAGCACCTTCTATGAAGGTAAATGGGAAAATTCTGCCTGTGGGTAAAACGCCCTTAAGCTCAGAGCAAACCATGCGATTGGTTAAAGGTGTCATGACACCCAGTCAGATAAAAGAGTTTGAAGAAACCAACGAGTGTCAGTTTGCTATTGCAGATGAAGCACAACAAGCCCGTTTTCGTGTCAGTGCCTTTATACAGCGTGATATGGCAGGAATGATTTTACGAAAAATCGAAAATAAAATCCCAACCGTCGAAGAGCTACGTTTACCACCAGCGCTAAAAGAGCTGGCAATGAAAAAACGCGGTATCATCTTACTTGTGGGCGCAACCGGTACTGGTAAATCTACTACGCTTGCCTCAATGATAGGACATCGTAATCAACACTCTCACGGCCATATTATCACTATCGAAGACCCTATTGAGTTTGTCCATAAACATCGTGGATGTATCATTACCCAGCGCGAAGTCGGTATAGATACCCACTCATTTGAAGCAGGTCTAAAAAACACATTGCGCCAAGCACCTGATGTTATCTTGATTGGTGAAATTCGTAACCGTGAAGTCATGAGCTACGCCATTCAATATGCAGAAACGGGTCATTTGGTTTTTGCAACTTTGCACGCTAACAATGCCAACCAGGCTATTGACCGTATTATTCACTTCTTTGAAGCAAATCGCCACAATCAGCTATTTATGGATTTGTCACTTAACTTGCAAGCAATCATCGCGCAGCAACTCATTCCAACACCTGATGGTAAGGGACGCCGTGCTGCTATTGAGATTCTGCTGAACTCACAGCTCATCAGTGATTATATTCGTAAAGGTGAAGTTCATGAGATTAAAGATGTCATGAAACGCTCACGTGATAGCGGTATGCAGACTTTTGATCAGGCGCTTTTTGACTTATATGAGCAAGGAGAAATCACGTATAAAGAAGCCATTCTCCATGCTGACTCGCCTAACGACTTACGCCTTCAAATTAAGCTGAATAGCAAAAATAGTACAGGTAATCTAGATGAAGGTGCTGACAGTTTATCTTTAAATATTACCTAAATGCTATTAGTTACTTGAATTAGTTACTAGAGGTGGCAATGGTGTCTTTGCTAGAACATATGGACTATTTAACGCAAAAAAGCCCTCATTATTAATAATGAGGGCTTTTTTGCTATTTCAAAGATCGTTACAAGCTGTGATAAATGATTTGTCGTTGAGAGTATTGAAAAATCAAAGATGGTTATTTGATACTATCCTGACATTCCTGCTCATCACAGATACCATATAGTACCAATGAATGACCTGATAGCTTAAAGCCATGCTTCTCTGCAACTTTTAGCTGCTCTTCTTCGATTACCTCATTATGAAACTCTACGATTTTTCCACAAACATCACAAACTAGATGGTCATGATGACCTTCTTGGGTAATTTCAAACACTGACAAATTATTTTCAAAGTTATGACGTTCAACGATACCCGCTTGCTCGAACTGCGTGAGCACTCGGTACACAGTCGCTAGGCCAACATCTTCGCCTTGTTCAATCAACGCCTTGTAGACCTCTTCTGCACTCATGTGATGCAGCGCCGCACTTTCTAGCAGCTCTAAAATTTTGATGCGAGGTAACGTAACCTTTAATCCGGCTTTACGTAAATCTTGATTGGTAAAAGAAGCCATAATATCCCTTCTGACTGTAACAGTCTTAGCAAATAAAGAACCAAAAATATGAGATAAATAACCGTTAACGATTATTTTGATTATATATGAAGTATTTTAAGAACAGTAAACTTACTTATTCCGAATGAATTATTAGTCTATTATTTTTCAATAAATACTTATGCAAGTATATGAATTTAAAATATAAATGATAACATCACTCAGGTAGCGTTTGGTAAATAATGTCGTAAGTGGTAGGAAATTGCAAGTAAATGACGTATCATTTGTCCAAGATTGTCGGTCAGAACAGCACCAACCAACTTTGGCCGCGCCTAATTCATTTCTTGTGAGTCATCTTACCATGATAAAGACATTAACTTTTCGTCCGTTAAGCAGTACAAGCACATTACGCAAGATTATTATCACCAGTATGCTTAGCGCTACTGTCGCTATGTCTGGCTGCTCATTACTGAGTGTTTATAAGATTGATTTGCCACAAGGCACTGCTATAACTCAGGCGCAAGCGCAAAATCTGCAAGTAGGCATGAATCAAAACCAAGTAGTTTATATCCTTGGTAGCCCAGCCATTAGAGACACTTTAGAACCTAAGCGCTGGGATTATATTTATGACTATAAAGCAGGGACAGAAGGCAGCCGTAAAGGTATTGCTGATGTCAAAAATGCTAGCCAACACTTAGTTATCTATTTTGATGATAATGGTTTGGTCAGTCGTATCGAAGGTATAGAAAGCCTTCCAGCTTCGTAATAGTGATAGGCTTAAATACTTAACCACGAGATTTACTTTTGCGCTGAGACATAGGATCAGCGCTCAAGCTGCGATAGACTTCAATACGGTCAAAAGGCTGTAAGCGATAGCTAAGCGGTTGCTTTTGTGCATAGATACCTACATGCCAACGTTTAGCAGCCGGCGTAACAATATCAGCAACCTCATCACACCATCTTGCTAAATCTGGAAACTGTACCAGCCAGCCTGCTTGCTGTAGCGCAGCATACAAACTGGTATCACGGCTAACTTGTAACGCTAAGTAATGCTGACGCTTTTCATCTTCAGCATATGCCAAATATACAGTCATTAACTTGGTCTGCTCTGACGACAGCACGTCACTATTATTAACACCGTTATCTTGATCAGCTGTTAGCTTATCCACTGCATCACCCAACCTATCAATGCTAATAGCAGTGCGAGTGGCACAACCAAACGTATCGCTATCCGCCATAAGTTATACAGTGCCTCATTACCGAAGTTCAACGACTTACGCAAATGGCTGATTTTCATCTGCCACCCTGCAAAGATCGATAACAGCAATACTGCCACGCTACTAATAATGACCAAAATACCGACCAACCACGTGGTTGGAATAGATACTACTAACACGAGTGCTAATACCAACGTCAATCCCAAGCTGACCAGTAGCCCAAACTTATGTGCCAACTGTTGCGTACTATAATGTAGCAAATAGCTTGCGACGAATAGCACCCCTACCCAATATAGCAGCTGTCCAATTGGTGGTAATGACACACCACTAATTAATAGTGCAACCACACCAACGATTAACTGCAATATCCAAATCGGTAGTACCAATTTCGTTGCACGATACTCAGCTGTCACACGACTACGAGCAGGCGTTTGCGCGTTATAATTGTCGGCATCTACCGCTGTTGCCGTCTGTTTGGTTACTAGGTTTTGACCGAACCAGTACAAGCCAGTCCCTGCACCAACACTCACTAGCGCTAACGCCACCGCACGTGCCCATTCATTTAAGCTAATGTCAGTCATAGCAAAGTCGATACTAGGTAGACCATTTGCCACACCTAGTACTAGACCGACAACCATCAACCCCAGTCCAATTGGTAAAGGTGCAACGCCCACTAAACTTAATAACAGAGCAATGACCATTAAGCCTGCAGCAACTGCAAAGCTTGGTACATCAGGTGTGCTATTCAGGTCACTCAGTGCTCCTAATATGCCAGAGCTTGCGCCAGATACGACCAATGCTGCGATAATGATAGCTACTAGTGCTGCCAACCAACCAAAACTACGCCATATTGGACTGGCATCTGCTTCACGAGTCAGCTTTTGCATTCCTGCTAATGGTGCTTCAACACTGCGATAGGCTAAAGCTATTTCAGCATAAACGACTGGCAACGATACCAATACCATTGCTAGTAACCAAAGTAGCCAGAAATCAATCTCGCCAACAGATGCAGGTGCAAACCAACGGAACAGCAGTAATGGTAGCAGGGCTGCGATAAAATAAGAGGCATAACGGATCATCATAATCTAAATCCAAACGAGCTAATATCATTCACAAAAATTAGAGTAGCGAGAACCATAAGCGCTATGCAGCACAGGCTAACAACTTTGACACAGCTAATCGTACTTTTTGAGTTTGATATAAAGTGAATAACGATAGTTTATAATTATACGGCACAAGGATGAGTACCTGTATATATACTGCCCCTATAATATAAGGGATGAATAGTTATAAAAAAACCCCGAAATCGGGGTTTAATAATAAAACAATGACGGCTATACGGTTTAGAGCTCAGCAGCAGTACTTACAAAGCATGCACTACGTACTCATAAAAAGTATTGATAAATTAGTGAACAGCACTGACGTAGTCTGCCAAGATACGAATATCATGATCCGATAGTTTCGACGCAACTGTCTGCATCATACCCATCTCGCCTTCTTTCGCTGCATCGTTAACTCGCTTTTGGTCATCACTATCGATATCATCGACACGACCAGCGGCACGGAAGAGTTTTAGCTGAGTAGATATGTATTCTGCGTGCTGACCACCTAGCTTTGGAAATGCTGCCCAAGTATTACCAGCAGCATCTGGCCCATGACAACCCGCACAGCCGATAACGCCGCGTGATTTGTCACCACCTAAGAATAACTTAGAAGCTGCTTGATTGGTCGCAGGATTACCGAAGCCAACACCCCAAGGCGCTTGGCTAGCATAGTAACCAGCCACATTGGCCAAGTCTTGCTGCGATAAGTTCGCAACTTGCGATTGCATGATGCCATTCTTGCGGTAACCCGCTTTAAAATTGACCAGCTGTTTATAAAGATATTTGACGTTTTGGCCACCTAAGTTAGGCTGCGCAGGGACAACACTAACACCAGTAGCACCATGACAGGCAGCACATACGGTTTCTGCGATTTGCTTACCAGCATTGACGTCGTGTTCAGGAACAATAATAGCAGCTTGTACGCTGAAACTTGCAACGCATAAGCTGGCAGCAGCGATTAACTTTTTCATTGATACAAATCCTACTAACTCGGTGTAAGTATTATTGAGAATGAGTGTACTAATAAGATACCTGATACAAACTGCCTTATAATTAGCAAGGCAAGTATATGATTTAAGGTCTTGGCCACAAACAATCTGAAAGTACTTACTAACATCAGGGTTTATTTTCGATTATTATAGCAAGACTTTGTAGCATTTGCCTACTTAATCGTCACATCGGTCAGTTTTTCTAACAAAGTACACCAAGATGTTCACAAAAAATAAAAAGCGCATAAAGGTCGTAAAACCTAGCGCTTTATTTGGTATGACTTTGTCTTATTCCCGCATCTGTTACTTGCTCATATATTCAATGAGCTTACGGTAATCATCATCACTACAAGCATCACAGAGGCCACCAGCAGGCATTTGAACCATACCGCTTTTGACTGAATTGATCAGCGTTGGCATACTTTTTTGCTTTATGAGTTGCTGCCATTTCGCACTATCACCTTTCTTAATCGCATTTAGCGCGCCACTATCGTGACAGGCGGCACATGAGTTACTATAGGTCGTGGCGGTATCAGCAGCGTTTACGTTGGTCATAATGACGGTGCTTAGCAGTAATGTCGAGACACTAGCTATTAAAACACGGCGAGCTTGGCTAAAAATCATGGTGATTGAAATCATATACCCCCCCTTTTGCTATCTTATTCGTTTAATCACTCTTCCTATTAAACGTCTTCTATTTACTGTATCTTATTGATATTGTAACAATATATATCACCTAAATATAGATAAATCGAGTTTCGTTTTGGTAGTGTGTCTGGTATAGCGATTACTTGTACTCATGACTTTAATGTTATGTTGCTACTTATATGATGTTAATCGCAGTTATTTCAATAAGTAAGACCACTAATAGTATAGAATGGTCAGTAATTTGAAACGACTGCTTTTACGACACATGGGCACTAAAAGTAGCAATGCAAAACTTTGCTCTGTCTTTTGCCGTCTGCACCGCTTTCACAACCAGCTAAATCAAATTTTATAATCGTATCCAATTTTTAAGATTAATGAGCCATTTATGAATACCCCGTTTACAGATGTCGCCGCCGAACATGCGGTGTTCAACACCAAATCCCGTCAAAAGATTCAGCAAACTGAATTTTTGATGTCAGCACCTACTTTTCGTCTTTGCCCACCTGACATGGGGTTAGAAGTTGCTTTTGCCGGGCGTTCAAACGCTGGTAAATCCTCTGCTATCAATGCCTTGACCAATCAGCGTCAACTAGCACGTTCGTCTAAGACACCTGGCCGTACGCAGATGATTAACTTTTTTAGTATCGGTGATAACGATCGAAGATTGGTCGATTTGCCTGGTTATGGCTATGCAGCGGTACCGCTTGAGATGAAAAAAGAATGGCAGGTCGAGTTAGAGGAATATCTCGTATCACGCTCAAGCCTTGCAGGTTTGGTACTGATGACTGACATTCGTCATCCATTAAAATTCTTTGATGAGCAAATGCTACGCTGGGCAAATGATGGCGAACTGCCAGTACATATCTTGCTAACCAAAGCAGATAAACTGAAATATGGCGCGTCCAAGAATGCTCTACTGAATACTCGTAAAAGGCTAAAGGAGCTGGGGTTAAATTGTACTATTCAGCTATTTTCAGCTTTGAGAAAAGAAGGCCTTGATGAGTTAGCTGGCATCATGGGCAACTGGTATGAGTACCAGCTTGATGCAGACAAAATTATTGAGTCCTCTTTTGCATTACTAGAAGGCGAAGAGCTAGAAGACGCTATTGAAAAAGATAGCGCTGAAAAAGACAGTGTTGAAAAAGAAGGTGCTCAAAACGAGAGCAAATAACTCTCATGGCTTTCCATAAAAAGGGTTTATCGTTATTATCGATAAACCCTTTTTTATTGTCACAGAGAGCATATTGTAGCGACACTATTAAATAGCTAAGCCACTCAAATTGATATTATCCACATAAGAGTTTAGCCAGTGCTTCTGGTGTATCAACCTGATAAGTAGGCTGCTGCGCGGCAAGCTCAGCATTAGATGCTGTACCATAATCCACCGCTATGCTGGTCATGCCTAGCTGAGTCGCCATTTGAATATCATAGATGCTGTCTCCGATAAATACGGCATCAGAAATTTGCTTCTGCGTATAATTCAGAATATCAATAAGCATCTGTGGATCAGGTTTCGAGCCTGCTTCATCGGCACAGCGCGTCATCACAAAGTAATGATGACTCTCTGAAGCATCTAACACACGATCTAAACCTTTTCGCTTTTTACCAGTTGCGACCGCTAGTTTTTTACCCTGCTGCTGCAAAGTCTGCAACATATCTTCTATAGGCGCAAAAAGCGGTGTACTGTGACTATTGGCAATATAGTACTCTGCATAGCTTTGTTGAATAGCCAGCTTCTGCGACTCACTTGCTTGCGGATACAAAATCTCAATGCCATTCATTAGGCTAAGGCCAATGATGTCCTGCACGGCTTTATCTGTCGTCTGAAACCCATGCGCCTGCCCTGCCACATGCATCGACTCAACGATTAAACCGATTGAGTCCATCAATGTACCATCCCAATCAAAGATAATCAGCGTCTTATCTGCTAGCTGATGATTGGTTAATAACGAAGCGTTTTCGTCAGAGGTGATAATACTGGCTACAGATTGTTCACTCATGAATAGACCTTAGCAAATAGTGATAATAAAGTGTAGATACGAAAACGTCACGGCGGCTTATTAGAAAAAATAAGAGTTCGTGACGTTTAGGATGGATACTTAACAGGTAAAGCATTTATTGAGCTGTGCTACTTACTCAGGCAATGTAATCTGCTCTGGTAACCAGTCTGCCATATCATCTGGTAGCGGTGCGGTAATAGTTTCATAACCTGGGATATCTAAGCGCCACGCATGTAAGCACAGGCGGTGAACACCTGATTTGTCATGTACGTTATACTTATCATCACCCAAGATAGCATGGCCAATATGAGCCAAATGCACACGAATTTGATGAGTACGCCCAGTCAGAGGCTTGGCTTCGATCAAGCTAACTGGCTGATCGGCAATCATAAAACGACCATGAACGACAATATCCGTCTGGCTTTCTTTAGATTGTGGGTCTTGCTTATCTACTTTGACGCGGCGTTCACCACTAGCAACTGTATAGCGTAGTAATGACGCATCGATACGTTGCTCATTTAGCGCTGGTTGGCCTTTTGCGATACACAAGTAATGCTTCTGGATAGTTTTGTCTACTAGATGCTGTTGCAATGCTTTTAGTGCTGAGCGTTTTTTAGAAATCATCAACAGACCTGACGTATCTTTATCAATACGATGTATCAGCTCTAGGTATTTTTTACCCGTAACTTCACGCATGGCTTCGATAACGCCAAAATCCAAACCACTGCCACCATGAACGGCGATGCCTGAAGGCTTATTCAGCACTAGCATCCCTTCATCTTCATAAACCACGCGTGCTAATAAACTTTTAGCAAACTCGGTGCTAATGATTGGTTTTTCCCGAGTAGCGAGTACCACTGGCGCGATACGCACCACGTCTTCACGCTGTACTCTATCGTGCGCTTTGCAGCGTTTGTTATTGACACGTATTTCATCAGAGCGAATCATTTTATAGATATGCGGTTTTGGCAAACCTTTTAAACGGTTCAACAAAAAATTATCCAAGCGTTGGTCATGCTGATGGCGTGTTACTTCAAGATAATTAACCTTACCAAAGTTGCTGATTTCATCGTCAGCGCTTTGCGGGCGTGTTTTGCTATTAAAGATAGCAGGAGCTTCGGGGGTAGGTGCGTCTTCAGTCATTTTTGAGTTCGTCATTTTTAGTTAGGTATTTACACAAAGATTTGCTATAGTTTAGCATGTTGAGCGACAATTAAGCAGAGGCTGCGGCAATAATCATTGTTGTTTCAGATAGCTGGCCACCATTTTTGCTACTTGCTAGCAACAAGGTAGAAGCTGTATACCCTGTCAAGATTGTACGTTTCATCTAATTTTAAGGTGTACTATCTGTCTAAAAATATCCATTACCGATATTTATAGATATTAGCCCATAAATTGAAAGAACAGCACTGACTTTTATGCAGTGCCATAACATTAAATAGTGACACTAAATACCTTTGTGTTAATAAATTCAGCATTAATAAATTTGGCAAAATGCCTATTTATCAATCGCTAATAACACTACATTGACTCACAACCTGCATAACAATGACATTTTTTGATAGTCCTTTATGCGAGCGTAGCTGAGCAAGTATGGGTGATTTAGCATTAGGATCGAAAAGTATATCGATAGCTGCCTAAGTATTGGTGGTCAAACAGATGACGATAACAATGTAAATACAGCACCACGCCGATAGCCTGGTCATTTCTTCTGTTTGCCAAGTACGCCCCGCTAATATCCAAAGCCGCGATGCCTAACCTTAAAACACCCAAGATATTATTGACGTTATACCAGAAAGAACGATAAATAAAGAATGACCAATTGCTTTACCTAGAGAGATAATTGCTGAATAACTATTTTATATAATAGGACTCATAACAGCGATATTATTGCTAGACTTTGATGGATTGACTGCAACAGCGATATATCTTTTCAATATTTTTAAGCCAGTAACTGACCGTCGATTGCTCTTACAAAGCGTGCTGACATCGCTACCAACAGAACTTACTGATAATGAAAATTTAATAGTATGCTAACGCATGAACATTTAAACCAAGCCGATCAATAATAAGATATGAATAGATAGCCTTACACCCTATACGATTTATATTTACGTTAGCACTGCTAATATGCTTTAGGTAAAAATAAGCCATTAAAAAAGCCCAAGCGCTTTATTAAATACATCATTTACGTTCTACCGTTGACTAACGTCTACCAATGCTAATAACACATTAGCCATACTTGCTATCACGCCCTAAAGCCCGTCTCGTCGTTGTTATGCGTACTCATAGGATACAAATATGAAACGCATTTTGATCAACGCCACTCAAAACGAAGAAATTCGTGTCGCCTTATGTAAAGGCAATCATCTGTACGATTTCGACTTAGAAAACCGTACCCGTGAACAAAAAAAATCTAACATCTATAAAGGTCATGTGACCCGTGTCGAGCCGTCGCTAGAAGCGGTGTTTGTCGAATATGGCTCACAGCGTCAAGGTTTTTTACCGATTCGTGAAATCTCTGCTGAATATCTAAGCGGTAACCCACGTGACGAAAATATCAAAAAACTGATCAAAGAAGGCGATGAATTAATCGTCCAAGTTGAAAAAGAAGAGCGTGGCAACAAAGGCGCTGCCCTATCGACTTATGTCTCATTAGCAGGTCGCTATCTGGTATTGATGCCAAACAACCCTCGTGGCGGTGGTATCTCACGTCAAATCTCAGGCAAACTTCGTGAAGACATGAAGCGTATGCTGAGTAATCTTGATTTGCCAAAAGGTATGAGTGTCATCATTCGTACTGCTGGTATTGGTAAAACTCAAGAAGACTTGCAACACGATTTGAACCACCTTCTCAATATCTGGCAGGCTATCCAAGAACAAAACCAAAAATATCCTTCGCCGCGCTTGGTTCACCAAGAAGCGGGCGTTGTCACACGTGCCGTTCGCGATTATCTACGTGATGACATCGCTGAAATTTGGATCGATAACGAAAACGCTTACATTGAAGCGGCAGGATTTATCGATGCAGTGATGCCAAAACAAGCTGAAAAGCTACGTAAATATACCGATTATGAGCCGATGTTTTCGCGCTTTAATATCGAAAAACAAATCGAAACCGCCTATCAACGTGAAGTTCGTTTGCCTTCAGGTGGCTCAATCGTTATTGACCAAACGGAAGCATTGGTCTCTATCGATATCAACTCAGCAAAATCTACCAAAGGTTCAGATGTCGCTGAGACCGCTTACCACACTAACCTAGAAGCAGCCGATGAGATTGCTCGTCAGCTACGTTTGCGTGATATGGGTGGTTTGATTGTCATTGATTTCATTGACATGAATGATAATAAGCATCAAAAAGAAGTAGAAAAACGTCTGATTGATGCCACTAAATATGACCGTGCACGCGTTCAATTCGGTGATATTTCTAAATTTGGTCTCATGGAAATGAGCCGTCAGCGTCTACGTCCTTCACTAGAAGAATCAACTGGCTACATCTGCCCACGCTGCCATGGTAACGGTATGATTCGTGATTTGCGCTCATTGTCACTATCTATCATGCGTCAAATTGAGCAAATTGCTCTTAAAGAGCGTCAAGGTGAAGTACAAGCAGAAGTCCCGACTGACATCGCAGCATTCTTGTTAAATGAAAAACGTGACAGCCTAGTCTATCTTGAGCAAGATAGTGGTACGCGTATTACCATTTTGCCGCATGCGCATTTGGAATCACCAAACTTCAAACTGCACTTCAACCGTGATGGTTTTGCACCTTCGAGCTATGAGCGTATTACGGATACCGCCCAAGAACATAGCGATTTGGGCTATGAAGTTGACTGGCAAACAGCTGAAAAAGAACGTCCAGAACAACAGCCTACTCGCCAGCCACGTCAAGCAGTAGACAATAAGGCTCCTAATAATAAGCCAAGCAATACCGTTGAGCATAGCAACGATCATCGCGACAATAAAAATGCCACGAACGTTTCATCTGCACGTGCACCGCAAGCTAGCAAAAGCCAAAGTGTTGCAGCACCTGTCGCTCCAGTAGCGACTCAAGCACCAGCTCCTGCGCATGTTGAAACAGCTGCACAGCCACAAGCCGTAGCATGGTTGTCAAATCTATTTGCTCAAGCGCCCCAAGCATCAACAACTCCTAGCGTGAGCAGTAGTGATGCAGCAGAAGCCATTGAAGCACTAGTAAACACTGGCGCACAAAGCTTAGGCTCATTTGGACAAACTGATAACAGTGCTTTGACTACTGCAACTAACACTGCGCAAGCAACTCAGCAGAACAGCAATCAGAAGAATGATGCGCAGCAGTCAAACAACGACACTAATCGTCAGCAGGATCGTCATACCTCTGACAGCGATACCGATGATAGTAATAATGAAGACAGAAGAAGACGTAAACCGCGTAAATCTAGATCTTCTAAGCCGCGTCAAAGAAAAGATCAAACGGATGAGACTAGCAATAATGTAAGTAGCGATGCTGATAGCAACACGTCAGATAGTGCTACAAATAATGTCGCAAATAATACTGACGACAAACAGTCGAGCAATCAGGACAAACGTCAGCATGACAATAGACGTACGAATGATCGTAATCGCAACAATCGTCAAGACAGTAATAATCAAAATAGTAACCGCAATGCAAACGCGCGCAACGCTACTGATGACAAAGAAAGCGAAGCATCAGAGGAGCAAGTTCGCACTAAACGTAAATCGCACACTCAACGCGGCTCACGTGGCAAGCTAGAGCGCGGTGAAACGCTAACGGCAGACAATGTCAAACAACATAATCAGCAAGCAGCGGCAAGCAATAACGGCAATAGAAACCAAGCCAATACGCGTCGCAATCAGAACCCTAACGAAGTCGTGCTACAGGTCAACGAAGCACCTGCTGCGCTTAAGCCATCAGAAGTTGTGCATCTGTCGTTAGATGACAGCAAGTCAACACAGGCAAAACCTCAACCTACTGAAAAGCAAAGCTCAGCAAATGACGTTGCGAAAGATGAAGTAGCCAAAGCGCCTAATGCTCAACCGCAGACTAATAGCAGAAGCGCTGATAAAAAAGATGCTGAAGTTAAGGTCACGGCTGAAAAAACAACTGACGATAATGCTGTAGAAGTCAGCGAAGCTAAGGTTGATAGCACTGCTAAAGACGATAGTCATGATGGCCAAAACAACGTCGTGAAAGCTGATGCTAACACTGATATCAAAAAACCTGTCGTAGATGAGCAGTCAGTATCCAAAAGTGATAAAGACAGCGCATCTAACACTGTGAAGCCAGTAGTTGCTGAAGCAGATAGCACGCCAGTAACAGAGAAACCTCAGGAGGCGAATACGCCTGATGAAACTGCTACTGATGAAGTTACTATTGATGAAACTACTAAGAGCAGTAATGAGAGTGACAATGCTGAGAAAGCTGCGAGCGCTCAGACTACTAGCCCTAGCGTAGAGGCTAGTAATAGTGGTAGCAATGATAGTGACAGCGCCAAGAGTAACTCTGCACTTGAGCTGACACATGAAGCATTGTTTGCGACACGCTACGTGACTGCTGAGAAGTTTGGTCAGGCCAGTAACGATCCACGTGTTGTGCTTAGTCAGCAGGCACAAGTGACGCCAAAGCCTCAAGTCAACGAGCAAGCAGCTATAAGCGTGCCAGCGATTCGCGGTACAGTTGGTGAGTTCATTCGTGCGACGTTGCCAGAAGCGCAGACTCGCTTAACAGCAGATGGCGTGATCAACTGCTTTATCGAGACAGTTGCGTTGCACATGGCGCAAGCTCAGAGCTCTGATAATGGTGCAACCGTAAGCGCTATCGATAGTAACGAGCTTGCAACTCAAAGCTTTAACTTTAGCAACTACGGCTATCAGCCATTAGCAGCGGACTATCTAGCACGCTTCGAAACGATGACCCAAGCGGTCAGTCAGTTTGCAGCCACGCAAGGTAAAACCGACGTTGAACCTCGTGCTATCGGCAAACGTGCTAGCAATGATCCACGTGGTCAGCACCCTGATTATCAGGAGCCAGCAGTGTTAAGTTTACCGACTGAACAAGCGGCTGATACTAGTACCGAGCAAGTGGCCTCTGAAAAAGCGGAGAACGAAGTAGATGCTCATAATGTAGAGGCCAATGCGCTAGCCAGTCAGGCTCAGACGGACGACGTCAGTGCTGATAGCGAACAGCTGCTAGAGGCAGATCAAGCCTTATCAGAATCTACCAACCAGCCAGCTGAAGAAAACACGGCTACTGAAAACGTAGATTCCGAAGAGACTAGTGGCACAAGTGATGAAGCGACGGCTGATACTGCTATCGAACCAGCACCTGAATCTAAAGTAGAAGAGCCTAATAAAGAGGAACCTACTAAAGAAGAAATTCAGGCGGCAAAGTCAAAAACCACGATAGCCAGTTATAAAAACATGATCGAAAATGTGGCTGAGCAACTATTACCTCAAACAGGTATGTTCAACTTAACCACACCCAAAGTCCCAAAGGCTCGCACTCGTAAGCCTAAGACAGATCATAAGAAGCCAACGCAAGCAGAACAGTTGGATAGTGATAACTCAGACAGTTAATAGTCATTAGCTACTCTAAACGTAAAAAGCCCCACATATTATATGCGGGGCTTTTTATTGCCTGCTAATTAGGACGTGTCCCCAATCTGAACAGTAAACGTGAAATGGGTTAAAAATGGCTAAATCTTTGCCAAACTGTGTCAAGTAGCTTGCTGATATCTCGATATTATCTGTACTACCTTCCTTGTTTAGCTGCCATTTATCTCATTTTTAGCACCATTTTCAAAATGAGGACACGCCCTAGCATCTATAAATTTTAATGGGCAGTAGACTCTTTACCACCGCGGACGTTATTGATGACAGTGATGATAAATAAAACAATGGCGCCAACCACGAATCCAAGA
Source organism: Psychrobacter sp. NZS113 (assembly GCF_015864825.1). Classification (GTDB taxonomy): domain Bacteria; phylum Pseudomonadota; class Gammaproteobacteria; order Pseudomonadales; family Moraxellaceae; genus Psychrobacter. Next base: position 483,182 of record NZ_JADYWL010000001.1, on the reverse strand, counting down.
ATGCCATGCAACAACATAGTGACCAAACCTTCTAGTACCCCTATCTGATGCACAATACCTTCTAAAAAGTGCTCTAAAGGTGCAATACCATGGGCGATAATACCACCACCCACTAAAAACATAGCTATCGTGCCAGCAATCGATAGAAACTTCATCAGCTTTGGTGCAGCAGATAGCATAAACTGACCAAGCTTGCGAGTCCCATCGCTAGCATCTGGCTTCTCAATCAGATGTAGGCCTGCATCATCAATTTTTACAATACCAGCAACCAGACCATAAATACCAATGGTCACAACAATAGCAACGATAGAAAGCACGATTCCTTTCTCTAAGATACCTGCTCCTGCTGCAGTTATTGCGCCTAAAGAGATGACTAAGATTTCAGCTGACAAAATAAAGTCGGTACGAATAGCCCCTTTAATTTTATCTTTTTCAAACGCGACCATATCCACATTATCATCCGCATTTGCCGCACGTCGTGCTTCATGTACTTCATCATGTGGTAATAGCTTTGGCCAAAATTTATGAATAACCTTTTCAGCCCCTTCAAAACTCAGGTATAGACCGCCTATCATGAGTAAAGGCGTGATTAACCACGGTATAAAATAACTGATGAGTAGTGCTGCTGGTACTAAGATAAGCTTGTTGACGAACGAGCCTTTGGCCACTGCCCAGATGACAGGCAATTCACGACTTGGTCTAACGCCAGTTACTTGCTCAGCGTTGAGTGCTAAATCATCCCCAACCAAACCGGCTGTTTTTTTAGCAGCTACCTTGGTCATGACGGAGACGTCATCCATCAATAGGCTTATGTCATCAAGTAAGAGTAATAAACTGGCGCCTGCCATGTGTGTTCCTTATTATGAATTTTTTGAAATAAATAGTGATAAGCGTATTATATAGAGTCTGATAAAAACAATGTTAAATACTACTATGGTTAATCTTATATAGGACAGATATGGTTTTAGGGTCGCTCAACCTGCTATTTATGATGCTTTTACTAGCCTTCCTTGTATTTGAACGCTCTTAAAACACTCATATTAATAGCCTAGCGATACAAGCATAGATATTAAATAGTACAAATGTATCTTAGTTTTTGAGCTTACCTTTATCAGTAGCACTGTAATCATAATCTATATATAGTCAAGTTCATATGAATCCGCTACATCGTCATCCTCGCTAAGCATACTAATGTATAACTTGCACTCGGTTTCCTTGTATCGAAATTATATTGAACCAACTATAGACCGATAGCCTGTGGCTGTTATTTACCATAAATATGTTAATATAGACGACATTACCGCTTACCCTACATGATCAATATTTTCTTGAATCTCCTTAATATTCAAAATCTTAAGGGGTTTTCCATGCACTATCATATATATAATTTATCACCTTCTTTCTTAAAAAATTTACGATTAGGCTCGATGCCGACAGGACACCCATATGCCACTTCCCTTTGTAAAAAACACCTTGGCCCGTAAGCGCTTTCCTCAAAGTAACTTGTCTCGTTTTATGATGAGCGCATTGCTTGTTGTTGTGGCGGCAGGTTGTTCAAACAATGCAGCGGATGCAACCAGCAATACCAGTGTTGTCAATAATACAAAGACCAACGTCAGCGCTACTGAAACGTCAGCAGGTAACGACGCTACCGTGGTAGATGCGTTGCAAGCGAATTTGAAAGCGTCTGGTATCGAAGAGAAAATTGTTTCAGCAGTACCAACCGATATGGACGGGATTTATTGGGTAACAGCAGAAGGGCTACCTCCTTTTTTCACTGACAAGGTTGGCAAGCACATCATCCAAGGGCAAATCATCGCAGTGGGTCAAGAAGCTCCTGTAGATATTAGTGCTGCCTTGGTTGCTAACACAGCGCAAGAAGCCCTAAAAGCAGTTGATAAAAAAGACATGGTTATCTATCCAGCGAAAGGCGAAACGAAGGCTATTATCTATGCCTTTACCGATGCAGACTGTGGTTATTGTCGTAAATTGCATTCAGAGATAGACGACATCAATGCGCTCGGTGTCGAAGTACGTTATTTAGCATGGCCACGCAGCCAAGAGTCCATACCAAAGATGGAAGCGATTTGGTGTAGTGAAGATCGTAAAGCCGCCATGAATCAAGCAAAAGCAGGTGCGAACATTCAAGCACCTAGCTGTGTCAATCCTGTGCAAGAGCATATGATATTGGGTACAAAACTTGGTGTGCGTGGTACTCCCGCTATCTTTACTGAAGCAGGACAGCAAATTGGTGGCTATCTACCTGCAGCACAATTGGCAGAAGCTGCAGGCGCTAACTAAAATTTATAAGATGATTTCAGCATTTTTGATATCTATAGTTGCTGCAAGATAAGTCGGATACACGCAAGGCGAGTGAAAGTACGACACATAGTAGACGGAACAAACCTAACCACTTGTCTGACTTATTTTGAATAGACACTATGACGATGGCGACATTGTGTAGACGTCACAACTGCTTGTCGGTATGATACGATAAAGCGCTATGAAAAATCTGCAGCATACTTTTATTTGAGCATTTTTTATTCAACTATAATGGCGCCGCGATAATACGACTACTGTCAAAATGCGCTGAATACTATTCGCGAATTTGACTCGTAATGGCTTTATACTCGGTTCATTATATTTAACCTCTTGAGGATACTGTGAGCAATTCCATCAAACTAGCGATACTTGGTCTGGGCACCGTCGGAACGGGCGTGATCAATCTAATTAATGACAACTTAGATGAGCTAAAACGCCGTAGCGGACGCAATATTATTATTACCGAAGTCGGTACGCGCCGTCAGCGTGATGATATTGATCCCGATATTATTCAAAACAGTGACTTGATGGCAATTGCTGCGAGCGAAAATGTCGATATCGTGATCGAAGTGATCGGTGGTACGACCTTAGCCAAAGACGTCATCATGCACGCTATTAAAAACGGCAAGCATGTGGTCACTGCAAACAAAGCGCTGTTGGCTGAGTATGGCAATGAAATTTTTGCTTTTGCTGAAGCAAATAATGTGCACGTTGCCTATGAAGCAGCCGTGGCAGGTGGTATTCCCATCATCAAAGTGATGCGTGAAGCACTCGCTGCCAATAAAATCGACTGGCTTGCAGGTATCATCAACGGTACTGGCAACTTTATCATGACCGAAATGCGTGACAAAGGTCGCCCGTTTGCAGACGTACTGAACGAAGCGCAAGAGCTGGGTTATGCTGAAGCAGATCCAACTTTTGATGTGGAAGGGATTGATGCGGCACACAAGTTAGCCCTACTCGCCTCTATCGCCTTTGGTATCCCATTACAGTTTGATAAAGTCTACTGTGAAGGCATCACTGGTATTACCTTACAAGATGTGAACTATGCGGAAGAGCTGGGCTACCGTATCAAGCATCTAGGATTTGCCGTACGCCGTGATGGCCAAGGTGACAATAATGCCGCTGGTATTGAGCTACGTGTACACCCAACACTTATTCCACAAGATGCGCTACTGGCCAACGTCAACGGTGTAAAAAATGCCGTATTGGTAAACTCTCACCCACTTGGGCAGACGCTCTATTGTGGTGATGGTGCTGGTGCTGGCGCGACGGCTTCTGCAGTCATGGCTGATGTCATGGATTTGGTTCGCGTATTGGGTAGTACAGATAACGACGACCAAAGTAGTAATAATGAAAACAACCATGGTCATCATGTCCCGCATTTGGCCTTTATACCTGAGCAGCTATCAGATACACCGATATTACGTGCCGAGCAGATGACCACTGGTTATTACTTGCGTGTGCATGCTAATGACAATCCAGGTGTACTCGCGGATATCACGCGCATTTTAAGTGATGCTGGCATCAATATTGATGCAATTTTACAAAAGCCTGCGCATAAAGTGGGTCAAGTACCGGTGATTATTTTGACACTGCCTGTAGTCGAGAGTCAGATGAATCTAGCAATTGAAAAAATTGAAAAGCTAGATACTATTACCGATAAAGTAGTACGCATTCGCTTAGATGAGCTAGCGTAAGCAAGTCAGAAACCTGCTAGATTATCAGCGTTTGATCATTAGTAAATGTTTGATTTTACTTAACGTAAGATACTCTCATTTAAAATACGCAAAAAGGAATAATAAAAATGTCAAATGATGCAATTGTAATTCTAAACGGCGCACGTACACCAATGGGCGGCTTCCAAGGCGCGTTGCAAGATATGAGCGCAACAGATCTTGGCGCTGCTGCTATCAAAGCTGCAGTTGAGCGCTCAGGTGTGAGTGTTGAGAATATTGATGAAGTTATCATGGGCTGTATCTTAACAGCAGGTTTGGGACAAGGTCCTGCACGTCAGGCCATGCGTAAAGCTGGTCTGTCTGATGCTACTGGTGCTGTCACTATTAATAAGCTGTGCGGCTCAGGTCTAAAAGCAGTGATGCAAGCACATGACGGTATCAAAGCAGGCAGCTTTAATGTGGCCGTTGCTGGTGGCATGGAGTCTATGACCAATGCACCTTACCTCATGCCAGGGTCGCGTGGCGGCTATCGTATGGGTCATAAAGAAGTCAAAGATCATATGTTCCTAGATGGTCTAGAAGATGCTGAAACTGGTAAGCTCATGGGTATGTTCGCTCAAGAAATGGCAATTGAAAAAGGCTATACACGCGAGCAAATGGATGAGTTTGCTATCGAATCGCTGAATCGTGCGCTAACAGCCATCAAAGATGGTCACTTCGCAGACGAGATCGAAGCCGTTACCTTTAAAACCCGTAAAGGTGAGCAAACCGTTGATACTGATGAGCAGCCAGCACTTGCCAATGCTGATCGTATCCCGACCTTACGTCCTGCCTTTGCAAAAGACGGTACTATCACTGCTGCAAACGCCAGCTCAATCTCTGACGGTGCTGCCGCTGTTGTCGTCATGAAAGAGTCTCAAGCAAAAGCTGAAGGTCTAGATTACCAAGCGCGTATCATCGCGACTGCTTCTAACTCTCGTCATCCAAGCGAATTCACTATTGCCCCAATTGGTGCGATTGAAAAAGTATTGGCCAGCGCTGGTTGGTCAGTCGCAGATGTCGATCTATGGGAAATCAACGAAGCGTTTGCCATGGTAACGATGGCTGCTATGGACGAGCTAAAAATTGAGCACGCTAAGGTCAACGTCGAAGGTGGTGCTTGTGCACTGGGTCATCCAGTAGGCTGTTCTGGTGCTCGTATCTTAGTCACGCTTATCAACTCTCTAAAGCGTACAGGCGGCAAAAAAGGCGTTGCTACTCTATGTATTGGTGGCGGTGAAGCCGTTGCTGTTGCAATAGAACTTGCCTAGTATTTAAAACTACCTGAAATTTGAGCATGTTAATGACTTAGCATTTTCAAATTAGGTTGATAGTTTCGAATTTTATTAATTTTATTAGTATTCAAAAACCGCAGCGCTTATTGCTCTGCGGTTTTTTTGTGTCTATCAATTCTCAATACGCAGGAAATATTGCTTTCTGTAAAGTCACGTTAATTTATACCCCTAGCTATGTTATGCCGTTTACAGCCTATTACACGCAATTACTTCAAGTGCACACTTTGCTACCTTGCTCATATATCTCATCAAAAATCATGATGTTAGGATTGTTTCAAGTCAACGTAGAAGCATCTCATAATGACTTGGTACACGTTTTATTATAAAAAAAGCTTTTCGAAAACAAGATATTTCTACAATAACTATTAATAATTAACTCATAAAAAAGGAATACACCAATGAGCCAACTAATTCGTTTAAAAGATATTCAAGCAACTCACCATGACCTTATTGGTGATGACTATTATGACCCAACAGGTAAAACTGCTTACGGTGTCAATGAAGAAAAGATCGGTAAAATCGAAGGCGCACTAGTAGAAGATACGACAGGCCGTATTCGTTATTTAATCGTCGATGCAGGCGGTTGGTTCAGCTCAAAAGAAGTGTTAGTACCAGCAGGTTTAGCACGTATCGTTGGAGATGATGTATTTTTTGATAGCTTAACGCAAGCACAAGTTGAAGCGATGGAAGTATACGACCATGACTATCAATACAGCTACAAAGACCAGTATCAAAAAGACCGTCAGGCATTTGTCGCTGATACCGTTCCTGTTGCTGAACGTATGGAAATCGAAGACCATGCTTATGACGCACCAAATACACTAGAGCTATTAGAAGAACGTTTAACTGTCAATAAAGACCGCATCGTTGCAGGCTTAGTCAAAGTTGGTAAGCATGTCGTGACTGAAGAGCGAAATGTCGATGTTGAGCTAGAAGAAGAGCATGCCAACATCCAACGTACTAATGTGGATCGTCCAACAGACCGCCGTATCGGTGAAGTAAATGGCAATGAGACCGTAGAAGTTGAGCTACAGGCTGAACGTGCTCGTGTCGGTAAAGAAACTTATATCACTGAAGAAGTAAATGTTGGTAAAACGACTGAACGTCATACTGAAACCATCGTTGAAACCATTCAGCGTGAAGAGTTAGATGTTGACCGCGACGGTAACGTAGTCGACCGCGAAGGTAACATTATAGACCGTGATGGTATCACTGCAGAAGATGTACGCCGTGCTCGCGGTATGTAATATACAAAGCCATCGTATCTTTGCTCGGCTCTTACCAAAAGTGTCTCCAAAGCAAAATACGATAGTAATAAGCAACTAAAGATATTTACTTAATAAATCAAGATCAGAGCATGTCTCTGGTCTTTTTTTGCTAATGAGTCTCACAAAATTAATGATAACGTTAAATCAACCAAATGTCTTAATATTGACTCTTCATTAACTGTATAACTATAAATACTGCCCAACTATAAGGAAATTATGATGACTACCAATAATAATGATGGATTTCAAAAAAATAGTGATTATCCAGAACAAGCCACATTATCTAATGAAGACCGCAACCAAAAAGATCTCATCAATGGAGAAAAAAATGGCTACTTAGAGCTGTTAGAAGAACGCCCTGTCATCAATAAAGAACGCCTAGATGTTGGTAAAGTAACCGTCACCAAGCATGCACGCACCAAAACCATTGATGTACCTATTGAGCTCGTAGAAGAGTATATTACTATTCGCACTGAATACCATGACGCGGCCAGTCAGGATCTGTTATCTGGTGATTACGATAAGCAGGACATACTGCGTCATGTTGAGCCATCACTTGATAGTAAAGCCGTCGTCACTGTCAACGGTAAGCAAATTGAAATTGGTGATGAACCTATCGAAATAGTCTTATCTCGCCAAGTAGCCACTATTACCAAAGATACTTATGTTATCCAAGAAGTTGATATTAGCAAGACCATGCATAAGCATACCGACACTATTCAAGTAGCACTTAAGCATGAAGAATTAGATGTGACAGAAGAAGGGTTTTTAGAGCATGAGTCTAGATCTGGTACTAAAATAAATAATGTCTAACCAACTTCCCAAAAATTAGAGATAAAAAAAGCAACGATAACGTTGCTTTTTTTGACTGCTATCGTCGATGCTCTTGATACAGCATGATGCATTTCTTGGATAAATTTTTTAAAACCTTTAGCGGACTTTGCGCATGGCAATTGGGAAAAACTTATAGTAACAGCTCATCGTTACAGTCATTACTATCTTATTTTGCAATGATGATGTCTAGTTAACGGCGCTATCGCTATCTTCATCTACCGAAATAACGGTGCCCTCTTCGACTTCATCAACGGACGTATCTGATGTATCGATAATTATATTATTAGGTTCAGCAGGTTCGGCAGACATCGGTACTGTTTCTTCAGTATCAGTACCATGCTCCATGTCGACGTCTGTCTCTGACTTTTGCTGACAGGCACTGATAGATAGAACACCTGCGAACAGCGCGGTCAACACTACTGAGCCACGTAACCGTTTTAATAACTCTACACTCATAACACACTCCCAAATAAACATGTTAAACACTATAGCCTTTCGGTAAATTCACGCCTATGCCGAATTTGTAAGCAATCAATACAGCATAACTGAGAATTTTAACCGAGTCAGCCTTACTATCGAAAAATTATAGAATGACACTAGCCACTACGAAAAAACCCCTATCCACTTTAGATAAGGGCCTTTCATAATACGCGACTAATACATCACTACTAATGCTCAAATATCCAGTTTCAATATATATTTATGGATAATTGAAGACTATATTTTACCATGACATTGTTTGTACTTGAGGCCTGAACCACAAGGACAAAGTGCGTTACGACTGATGTTTGAGCCAGCATATGGATTTGGTTCACCATCAACATTGCCCGCTATAGCGCCACTTACACCAGCCGCTGCAACGCCGCCACCTAGAGCACTGCTTTGTGCTTGCGCCTGACCAGCAGCTCTATTTTCGTTACTATTTCCATTACTATCTAAGTTATCAACACCATCATGCTCGAACTGCATTTGCATATGAGCAGCATTTTCACGTTGCTGAATCTCTAACGCTTCTAACTCTTCTTTGGTTGGAATATGGACACGTGATAAATCTTGTACGGTCTCAGACTTAATAGCACCAAGCATCATTTGGAATAACTCAAACGACTCACGCTTATATTCTTGCTCAGGGTTTTTCTGTGCATAACCACGTAGATGAATACCTTTACGGAGCTGATCCATCTGTGTCAAATGCTCTTTCCAATGCTTATCTAAGCTCTGGAGCATAAAGTGGCGCTCAAGCTGAGCTGCGTCTTGCTCACCCATCTGATCACGGCGACCATGATAACGCTCTAGTGCCGTTTGGACGATTTTTTCACGCAGCCCTTCTTCATCTAAGCGGCGATCTTCATCAAGCCAATCATTAATCGGCATCGAGATTTTGAACTCGTCTTCTAGCTCATCCTCTAACCCATCGACATTCCATTGGTCATCGATAGAACCCGGCGGAATAAATTGGTTTATCATCGCGTTGTAGACTTCGCGATGCATCACTTCGAGAGCATCAAGCAAATCCATTTCTGCCAGTAAATCATCACGCTGACCATAGATAACTTTACGCTGCTCATTGGCAACATCATCATATTTCAGCAAGTTTTTACGGGCATCGAAATCGCGACTCTCTACTTTGCCTTGCGCGTTCTCAATCGATTTAGAAACCATTTTATGTTCGATGGCTTCATCTTCTTTGAGACCCATCGCACGCATCATATTGACCACGCGATCGCCTGCGAAGATACGCATGAGATCATCTTCTAACGATAAGAAGAAGCGCGACATACCAGGGTCACCCTGACGACCAGCACGGCCACGTAGCTGATTGTCAATACGGCGTGACTCATGACGCTCAGAACCAATAATATGCAAGCCACCCGCTGCTACCACTTGGTCATGCTTGATTTGCCACTGGGCTTTTAGACGCTGCATTTCTTCAGGACTGACAGAATCAATATCTTCAATAAACGACTGCCAGTTACCACCAAGGATAATATCGGTACCACGACCTGCCATATTGGTCGCGATGGTGACAGATTTTGGGCTACCTGCCTGTGCGATAATCTCAGCTTCACGCTCATGCTGCTTGGCATTCAAGACGTTATGCTTGACGTTTTCTTGATCCAATAAATAAGACAATTCTTCACTGGCTTCAATCGTCGCCGTACCAACCAATACTGGCGCACCTTTGGCTTGAATCTCTTTAATTTCGCGGATGATGCCTTTGTATTTTCCTAACTTGGTTAAGAAAATTTGGTCATCCATATCAATACGAGCAATCGGCTCATGCGTTGGAATGACGATGACATCTAAGTCATACGTAGATTTAAATTCTGCCGCTTCGGTATCAGCCGTACCAGTCATACCTGATAGCTTTTCATACAGACGGAAATAGTTCTGGAATGTAGTGGTCGCAAGCGTTTGATTTTCTGCTTGAATCTCGGTGTTTTCTTTGGCTTCTACCGCTTGATGCAGACCTTCTGACCAGCGACGACCAGGCATCGTACGACCGGTATTTTCATCAACGATGACCACTTCGCCTTCATCAACGATGTAATGAACGTTTTTGACAAACACATGATGCGCACGAATAGCTGCCTGTACGTGAGCCAATAGTGGCAAACGACTTGGGCTATATAAGCTTTCATTTTCGCCCAGCTCACCGACTTCGATTAAGAAACGCTCAATTTTTTCATAGCCTTTTTCGCTAATTTCAATCTGACGATTCTTTTCATCAATCCAGAAATCTTCTTCTTCGTTATTCTTATTGGCTTCTTCATCTTTTGAACGGATTAGCACAGGAATAATTGTATTAATCAGCGCATACATACGTGACGAATCTTCGGCTTGGCCTGAGATAATCAACGGCGTACGTGCTTCATCAATTAAGATAGAATCAATTTCATCAATAATACAGAAGTTTAAGGCGCGCTGTTTTTTCTCTTCTAACTTAAAGACCATGTTATCGCGTAGGTAATCAAAACCATATTCGTTATTGGTACCATAAGTAATATCGGCTTGGTAAGCAGCGATTTTTTCTTGTGGCGGCTGCTGCGAATAAATAACGCCAACCGTCATGCCCAAAAATCCGAACAACGGACGGTTTAATTCAGCATCACGCGCGGCCAAGTAATCATTGACCGTGACCAGATGTACACCTTTACCACTGATCGCATTTAGGTACATAGCCAAGGTACCCATCAAGGTTTTACCCTCGCCGGTCTTCATCTCAGCGATTTTGCCTTCGTGCAAGGTTATACCACCGATCAGCTGCACATCGTAGTGACGCATACCATTGACACGTAATGATGCTTCGCGGCAGACGGCAAAAGCTTCTGGCAATAATGCATCTAAGCTTTCACCATTTTGATGACGTGCTTTAAACTCTGCGGTTTTTTGCTGTAATTGCTCATCAGACAGGGCTTGTATTTCGGCCTCTCGTGCGTTGATTTTGCTGACCACTTTACGCATGCGTTTTAATTCACGCTCGTTTTTAGTGCCAACGACACTGCCTATAATCTTTGATAACATAATTTTTTGACCTATGGAAATATTCGATAATTAGTGCGCATTAGCCAACGATTAGCTCGCTGCCTTGTCATTATCCGGCTAACTATAGTCAAAGAAGTCTAAAACAGCTACAAGGCAGCCTACTGCAGATAGTACAAGTCGTACATCTAAGTAGGGTAACGCCGTAGCTATTTAGTAGTTCTCTGATTAGTAGTTCTCTGACTATACCACTCAATGAAGTATCGCCTAATGAAGTATTGCCCAATTAAGTGTGACGCCATTATATATGGTTATGCTGCTGATGGATACAAGGGCAACGAGTAGATATTTGCCAACATAAAAGCTCAGTAGGACGTGTTAAAATGATGCTTGCATACTCAAATCTATCGAATTTATTAGGGTGTAATTCACCTGTTATGACCTATTATAAACGAAGATTTTTAGTACGATTCAACCAAAATCATAAGAACTCATTATCTAATACTTTTCTCATTTATTCTTTGATTCAATACCTAGATTTAATATTTAACCCTGCTTATCTAATGCCCATTTACTGAAAATCATCAATAAAAATTCATTTAATGTTTAAGCACCATTTGTATTTAAAACTATAAGAGACTCTGCATGACCGTTAAACCATCCGCTCAAAACTCTAATACCTCAAAATCTAATCCATCAATAGATGCCACGTCAAAAAGAGTTAGCGCTCAACATAGCTCTGAGCCATTAACTGCTGACCATTTAATGATAGGCGATAGCGTTTATAACTTGGCCGATCATACGCCGATGATGGTGCAATATCTAACCATGAAAGCCAACTATCCACAAGCGCTGCTGCTATACCGCATGGGTGATTTTTATGAGCTGTTCTTTGATGATGCCAAGCGCGCAGCACACATATTAGATATCACGCTCACTCGCCGTGGTACGGATAAAGCGGGCAACACGATTGCCATGGCAGGTGTGCCGTTCCATGCTGCCGATAGCTATATGGCACGATTAATCGCTGCTGGGCAGACAGTCGTTGTCTGTGAGCAAATTGACGAATCAACCACTGACAGTACGAGTAGCAAATCCAATGCCCCTACGATAGGCGATAAGCAAAAGAAAGACAAAAGTAAATCTGCTGCTGGCGGTATCATGCGCCGTGAAGTGGTTAAGACTTTGACAGCAGGGACGATTACAGATGATGCATTAATTGCGCCAAATCATACGCCTACGGTCGTCGCCATTGATATTGCCACACCTAGAGCGAATAGCAAACAGCCTCTGCAAGCTGCCATTAGCCAAATGGACTTGGCTGCTGGAACGTTGACCACGCAAACCCTCAGTGCGGATCACGATGATATCGAAGGTTTGCAAACTCAAATGCTGACGGTACTCGCACGCTTCGCTCCTAGTGAATGCATCATTAGTGAAGCGCTCAGCGATAGTATTGGCGATACTGATACAGCGTGGATATTGTGGTTACGTCAAAATCTTGATTGCCCCATTATAGAAGTCGCTGCCAATGACTTTCATCCTGAGCATGCCAGCTCGACCTTATGCCAGCAATTTGAGGTACAACGTCTCGATGGATTGGGTATTAGTGATGCACCACTGGCTCAATCTAGCTGTGCAGCGCTGATTCACTATGCACGGCAAACGCAGCAACGCCACGTGCCACAAGTCAATCAGCTAATCGTAGAGTACAACGACGACTATCTGATTATTGATGCCAATAGCCAACAGAATCTTGAGCTGTTTGCGCCTGTTAGCAGTAACGGTACTTCATTGATATCCGTATTAAATCACTGCCAGACTCCAATGGGAAGACGATTGCTGGTACAACAAATGAAACGCCCACTTCGTCAACATTCACGTATCAACTTACGCCTAGATGCAATCACAAGTCTCTTAAATACAGAACATTCGCCAAATCGCTCTGAGCAAACATTAGTAAATAGCGAAACAAAGAGCACACTAGTCACGAGCATACGCGAAACGCTACATGCCATTGGTGATGTTGAGCGAATCAGTAGTCGCATCGGTCTGATGAGTGCCAAACCTCGCGATTTACGTAAACTTGCCGATGGCATTGCCAGTAGCAACCAACTGATTACCTTACTCAACGAATCAGGCATTAGCCATGAGCATGCTGGACTATTACCTATGCTTATGCAGCAACTGCCAGCTCAGTTACCTGCTATACAATCCGTAGCCGAGCTGATTGAGCGAGCCATTGTCATAGAACCACCTGCCCATATTCGTGATGGTGGTATGCTTGCTGCTGGCTATGACGAAGAGTTTGATCGCCTGACTCATTTACATGACAACATCCAAGTGACTTTGGATGACATGGTCGAGCGCGCCCGTCAAGATAGCCAACTACCGAGTCTAAAAGTTGGCTTTAATAAAGTTAGCGGATTTTATTTTGAATTGCCCAAAATGCAGGCGAAAAATGCACCAGCACATTTTATCCGTCGGCAAACGCTCAAGAGTAGCGAACGCTTTATCACAGATGAACTAAAAGAAGTCGAAACCGAATATCTAAGCGCACAGACGTTAGCATTAACTCAGGAAAAGCAGTTGTATCAAGAGCTATTAACCGTCTTGAGCAGTCATTTAGCCGAACTGCAACAGCTTAGCGCCGCCATCGCGCAGATAGATGTGCTATGTAATTGGGCACAGCTCGCTTTGGATTATAACTGGCAGCGTCCAGTGATGAGTAACGACTCAGAACACACTATAAATACTAGCAATCAGACCAGTATCAATATCAAACAAGGTCGCCATGTCGTCGTTGAAGCAGCCTTACAGCCAATGAATAGCGTTACTCAAAGTAAGGCAAAACACACTACCCAGTTCGTTGCCAATGATTGTATTCTTGGTCAAACAGTAGGCAGCAATGAAAGCGCTGAGCGGCTATTAATGATTACTGGCCCTAATATGGGCGGAAAATCTACTTACATGCGCCAAACCGCACTGATAGTCCTACTCGCTCATTGCGGTAGCTTCGTCCCAGCAGCGAGTGCTCATATCGGTGATATCGATCGTATCTTTACGCGTATTGGCTCGGCGGATGATTTGGCGGGCGGTAAGTCAACCTTTATGGTAGAGATGATTGAGACGGCTAACATCCTCAATCAAGCAACGGATAAGTCGTTGGTATTAATGGATGAAGTGGGACGCGGTACTGCTACCACTGATGGACTTGCCATCGCCCATGCTTGTGTCAATCGATTGATAGAGATTGGTTGCCTGACATTATTTGCCACTCATTACTTTGAGCTAACGCAATTGGCGCAAAATAATGAAAACCTTCAAGCTAGCATTCGTAACGTCCACGTCGCGGCCAGTGAGATCGATGGTCAGTTGCTACTACTGCATCAAATCAAGGAGGGCGCAGCAAGCTCTAGCTTTGGACTGCATGTGGCAAAGATGGCTGGCATCCCCACTCAAGTACTGAATGACGCTAAACGCTACTTATTAGATAACTTAACGGCAGATAATGTAAAGTTAGATAATCTAAAAGTGGAAAACGAGCAACCTATTGATGATAAAAATGAATTAGCTAAGTCAGTAAAGGATAAACGTGAACAGCATTACAATAGTATTGATAGTGCCGAAGTCGACAAGCTAGACATACAAACTAAAAGCATAGAAATTATTCCACAACAAAATCAGTTATTTAGCTTGCAAGATGAACTGCATGCCATTGATCCTGACAGTCTGACACCCAAGCAAGCTCATGATTTACTGTATCATCTAAAGAAAATCATTAGTCATTAAAGGGAATTGTCAATTAGGCGTAAAGGCGTTAAAATACGCTTTATTTTAATCTATTCTATTTAGCCCTAAGCCAATAACAGGTAGACATTACTATGACCTTTGTCGTTACAGATAACTGCATCCTTTGCAAATACACCGACTGTGTAGAAGTCTGTCCTGTGGACTGCTTTTATGAAGGTCCAAACTTCCTCGTCATCGATCCTGATGAGTGCATCGACTGCGCGCTATGCGAGCCTGAATGTCCTGCCAACGCCATATTTTCAGAAGATGAAGTACCAAAAAGCCAAGAGATGTTTACCCAGCTTAATGAAGAGTTGGCGCAAAAGTGGCCGAATATCACTGAGATGAAAGATCAGTTGCCAGAAGCTGCAAAGTGGGATGGCGTAGAAGGTAAAATTCAGTATTTAGAGAAATAGAATAACTCTTTAAGACAGTCTAATCTGTCTTGAGCTAATAAAAAACCACCTAATGGCCATCAGACAAGAAGGGCTGTTAGGTGGTTTTTCGTTGTATAAAGAATAACGACTCTATTGTCGCACAAAACTATAAGTTAGCATTATAGCTGCAAGAGTTTGGCAGGTACAACGCTTCAATGTTACTGCTACAACTCCATGAGCCATTACTGGTACGTATCCACTCAATATCTTTACCTGCTAACCTTGGGTTGACTTGGTCGGATACAACAGCAGTAATGCTAGTTGTTACTGTCAGTGGACTGGTCATCTGTGCCACTCCCATACCATTAGACAGAGTAACGCCCACCTGTGAGCTGCCTACTATCAGATTAGAACCGGATGCACGTGGGTCACACTCGGTAGTGCCGACTCCAATCACCGTCCTCCCTGTCTGCAAGCATTCTTCTACGGTTAAGCGTAATTGACCCAACTCATTAATCACTCGTGTGGCTTGGGTTTTACCTATATATATTTGATATTGAGGAATGGCAATGGCTGCTAATACGCCAACGATGGCCACAACTATCATTAGCTCAATTAGCGTAAACCCAAGTTGAACAGTCATGTGACGATTTTTGGTAAATAACATAGCAGTAGCCAGATTTATAATAGTACCTTTATAGGTGCACGCTTTATGCCACCTGCCTTGAATCACTCAACATGACATAACATTATCTAAGTATATTATTGGATAGAATAAACTCGAGTCACTACTTTTACTACGGTGATCCTTAAAACAAATATACATCAATTATGAAAATCAGAAACAAAAAAGCCAAGCAATATGCTTGGCTTTTTTTATAATTATCTAAACAGTATATGCTTTAGATAAATAGTCTATTACTAAGGTGCTGGGCAGGCAGTAGCATTGTATTTAGGATCTGCTGATGATTCACAAGTCCAAGTACCTAGATCAGAACGTGACCAAGTAATAGTAGTAGCTGTATCGGTTAGCGCTGCTGATGCTGCTCCTGCGAAAGTACCTACAATTGTACCTGTAGAGCTAAGCGCTACTTCGTTCGTTACGGCAGCTGTTGGTGGAGTATCAGCATTAATATCTGCTGGAGCATCTAGATCAAATAGGTTCGAGCCAGTGAAACCAAGGTCACATGCATCAACATCAGTTTGACCATCGTTTAGGCAAGTCTCGTAAGCAGTTTTCAGTGAACCTGTCTCAGCGACAACACGGCTAACTTGTGACTTAGCGATATAGTTCTGGTACTGAGGAATAGCGATAGCAGCTAGGATACCGATGATCGCAACAACGATCATTAATTCGATTAGGGTAAAACCTTTCTGGATATTAGCGTTCATAGTATGTCCTTTAGAGTAAGGTGATAACAAATCGTATTGATACGCTATTCCGTATCACTATCTGCCATCTATTATAAATAATGGTTTGTTAGTATGAGTGACTCACTCGCCTAACTGTCTTATTAATAATGTTGCAGGTAGCGTGCCAACTTTTTGATTAATACTAATATTCTCTATACCAATCTTATGACTTATACTAATAATACAGTCGCTACTCAAGCTTACCTACCTAAATCTGTCTTATGAAGTAATGGTTAACAATATATTAATCATTGGTAGTAAAGGCATTGGATAAGATTTCTCTGGTTTGTAGAGATATTAGAAACCGCTCATGCTTTCGTTAGATCTGCATATATCGGCCAATGACAATTTTTGTCTATTGACTAATGTTGCTATTAACTTGCTGAAAATTGTCAGTTTAAGTGACATTTAAGTGTATCAGGTAAATGAGCATGACACTTTTTGTCAGATAATGATTATCATTCTACTAATACACTACTAAAAAAGAGCCATCCTAGGTTGTTTATTTATCTAGGGTGGCTCTTTTTTAGTAGTGTACGCTTATTTCATTTGGTTCAGCTAAAAGCCTTACTCATTCCAGTCATCACCAGTGCTACAGGTAGTCGATCGGCATTTAGTACCTTGATAGTCTAGGCTTAGCGTACCATCTGTTGCTATCTGTGCTCCTGCTTCTGGCGTGGCAATGATAGTCCAATTAGAGGTAAGTGGATCAGGGGTGAACGTCACTTGATACAGAGTAGTACCCTGAGCAGGATAGTTGCCACCCAGTCCTGTCACCAAATCATTACTATAACTACCTTGTGACAGCTTGTTGGTTTGGATTTGAGTGGCGATATTCTGCATTTCACTCATCATATCGGTACGTTTAGACTTTATGATGTAGCTTTGATAGCCTGGATAAGCAATAGCAGCTAATACACCGATGATGGCCACGACAATCATTATCTCAACTAATGTTATACCCTGTTGCGATGAAGTTGTCGGTCGATCTAACATGATAGGCATTACCACTCCTCCTCTCCTGTCCCACAATCACTGTCTGCGATGGCAATGCTGTTATATTTACTCCGACAGCGCAAACCTGTACTGGTTACCATAATTTCATTGGCATTGGCGGTAATGCCTGTAGGGTTCGGTATCGCTAGCATTTTCCATGTACGCCCAGTAGCACTATCAACACTAGTGCTGGCAGCAGGAACCAATGAGCTGGCAGTATTGTTACCATCTACTAGGGTAATTAAATAGCGATAGTTGGCTGCATCACTACCATCTGGTACATAGATGGTAGTGTTATCTGATTCATCATAGCTATAGGCAACAGCGTTGGTTGTACTATTGATGACTTTTGGTTGGAACCCTTGATAGCTCAACGCTTTTGACCGCCAACGCTCTAGCTCCACCTGTAGCTGGAGCATTTTTGCCTGTGCCTCGTTTTCAGCATTTCTCACTGCATACTGACGATAAGTGGGGATGGCTATAGCAGCAAGGATACTGATAATCACCACAATAACCATTAGCTCTATGAGCGTAAAACCACGTGCGCCGCGATACGTTGTCATGCTTACTGTCTTATTTTGATACGACTTGGTCATATACCGCGCCCTATTAGGAATACTATTAGAATCACCATTCATTGCTATTATTTGGCAGCACCCGCAGTATTGGCAGTGAATGATGCTTCAGTGAATAGCTTCAGAAACAATCCTCACTGCCTATATTTTTAGCCTTCGTACTGCTTACTGCTTTCGCTCGTACCATGCACGCGGTTGTAAAGTATAACGCTCATTAAAGATATACTCAGCCGCGCTACCATCACCACCCGTTGTAGTAGCAGAGTTGGTTTCGCCTGAATATAGATCTTTGATATTGCTACTGTCCTTAACGCTATCACTACCATAACCTGCACGGTTTGCCACTTCGATACGCTCTGTCAGTGTGGTAGTACCGATAAGTACTTTTACATCCGTATTGTCTTCGTTATAAGCACCAAGCGTTAGCTCTTGAATACCTTGTCCAGCAGGAATATAACCACCAGTACCTGTCACTGAGGTATCCTCCATACACACACCATAAGGTAAGCAATAAAGCTGACGCTCTGAACCACCTGATATCTGTGCTGCACAGCTGGCTGTTGTGCCATCATATTGCTTATCAGGATTATATACTGTGGTATATAGCAAGTTATTGATCACAGCACTATCACCCACGCCCTTATTGTACCTAACGTTGTTATAGCCATCGAATCGAGTCAAAGGATAATACCAACCATTTTTAGTACCTCTGATCATGTCTGCTTTTGCCGCGGTTTTGATGGCTGTTGTCGGAGCAGTCCCAAGCGCAGTCGATAACTCAGTTAAGTTACTTTCTGTTAAGTTTTGGATAGTGGGCGTAAATGTACTTTCATATATATCTGTCGAGATGATATCAGTATCGATCAGGCCATAAACGCGGTTAGCATAGCTGTTGTCATTACGCATGGTCGACAAAGGGGCACTACGGTTACCAGAGATAACGTTTACTAACGCAAATATTTGACCATTGTTAGCGATACTTTCACCTGTAATCCCTTCATTACGATAAAAACTCACAACTGGACGTTCGTAAAAGCGGTAAGCATATTTTTTGTATGATGTGCTGCTTGGCGCTACATTGAGCACTCGTGTTACGCGTTTGTTAGAAAAACTACTGACTTCAGTATAGCCATTTGCCGCAGGGCGAGCATTTTCAAAATCGGCACGGAATACTTGGCCACCTAAATCTGCCGCATATAAATGATCCATTAAGCCATCATTGTCTCTATCCAGTATGGTGATACCACCAACCATACTATTAATCATAGTGCTGGTTTTAAGGTTTTTTGTACTACCCGCTTCGCCACTGGTTGACCATATCAGCTCACCTGTCGCAGCATCCACTATATATATAGCATTACCTTGCGCTGGGGCGCTCGACGTTGGTACATAGCTATCTTCTTCGTAGCCAGTGTCGTAACCACCACCAAATACCAGTACATCCGTGGCATCAGCGTCTCTAGTTAGACGAATTTTAGCAGCGGTTGGCTTACTCCAAATCTGACCTAAACGACTGAAACCTGTTGTAGTAGATTTAGAAGAAGTGGTAGAACGCAAGCCATCTGGTGTAATTGTAAACAACATCTCAGGCGTAGTTACGTCAGAAATATCCATACCGTAAAAAGCTGAACCACCCATACGTAGGCCACCATAAGCAAACATACCTTTGCCTGCTGAAGTGTCAATAGTCACCTTAGGGTTAGTAAGATCTAAATCATAAGTGTAATCTGTAGTCACCAACCATGGTGCATCGACACCGAAGTAAGGCTGACCTATCTTATCTATCGTTGAGTCGTCTACCAAGGCTTCTGGCTGTGCCTCCACCATATACTTAGGAATAATGGCAACTTCTTCTTTACCGTCGTCAGAGTTCACCAAGTGTAGCGCACCGTCCATAGAACCAAATAACACATAATCATCACGATCATCAGTGATATTACCATTGGTATCTAAATCCGCACCGTATGAGATGGCTGTAGGCTTTGAGTGCACGACACCGCCTAATACTTTAATCTCAGTAGTAGGTATAGAAAGCGTTAGATTTTCAACATCTGTGGTGCTTGTGACCTGCCCATCAGCCGTAAGTAAAGAATTGAAGCCTAAGAAACTCAATAGGCGACGCTTGTTAAGTTGAGTATAAGTAGCCGTATCTACCAAATTACCAAAACCTTGTGGCTTACCACTTCCATTAACACTTAACTTACGTAATATTGGTGTGGTATTACTCGATGAGGTGTAATCTTCTACATATAGTGTACGCACACTACTCAGCCCAGAGTCTGGTGCTTTTAACTGTGCATAGACACCACCTGCTGTAATCTCATTATTGGCATTACTGCCATCTACTGTAAAGTTAGAGGTCTGCCATATGTCTTGAGTATCTGAATCTAGATTACCTGCCACATCTTCATATAATAGTCTGTCATTCTTACCATAAAGTGTACCTTCATCCAAATTGTACTTTTTCAGGTTACCACCCCAGGTACTTGCAGATGAAGCAACATCAGGGTCAAGCATGGGCAAAAAAGCATATGCCAATTGGTTTGAAGCGAGGTACGGGTCATCAGGAATCGTAATAGTACCCGATGGAGCTGTACTGATGGTTTGTACGAGTCCAGCGGCAAAATCGACAATACTATCTGCAATATCAGAAGATTCTTCTGTGTAGTAGAAACCACCATCACCATAGGTTTTGGTCTCGTCATCGCCCCTACGCTCACCTAGTCTACACAAGTTACGCGTGTCATTATCTGCACTGCCGCTATCACAGTCAGTCACCTCTTTTGATGCACCGTCAACTGTAATGGTACGTGTACCAGTAAGACCGGCAAACGAAGCGCCGAAACCAACTGTTGCAGTTTTAATGGGCAAATTAAGCGGATTGTTGGCAGTATTACGCAAAAGTGATGCATAGCTAGCCATACAACCCCATGACCTAGACGAGGTATCACCTGTTAAACTCTCACAGCTATTGATTGATAATGCCGGACTAGATCCTGATAAAGTGGTATTCATGAGTGATCTAGATACAGTATAACTACTACTGTTAGGCTCACCATCGGTCAATAGGTAAATACCATTGCCACTACACTCTTTTTCACTCAGTGGAGAGATATATTTGCTACCAGACTTAGAAGTGCTGACCGAGTCATCAAACCCACTGTAATAACTGTAACTACCCTTAGAGGTAGTGCCCATCATATAAGCGCCAGACTCTGCCAGCGCGTGGGCAGTTGGCGTATTACCTGTTGCGCTCAATCCATTTGCAGCGGCAATTAACGTTTGGCGCTGCAATGCAGTTAGTGCCTTAGTCGGCACTAAAACCACCCCTGTTCTACCATTACCACTATAACTATAGTTACCAAAACCTATCTCATAGTCATCTGATAGTGACCCTGAATCTTTCAATTTACTACTTACATCGTAAACTTCATCAGCCAATAGCTCGATAAGCGCCATTTGTAAGCGGGTTAATCGAGAGTAACGTATCGTATTGGCACTTCCAACTTTACAACCAATAGGGGTAAAGGTTAGTTCACTTTTAATACTGCTCAAATTTTTAACGGTATTGCCACTATCGTCTCTCAACAAACCATCTGAAGCCGACGTATCAGTTTGACGATTATAAACAACGGCCCGGATTCTCTCTGATGTCTGAGAAGTATAGCTAGTTTTACATGAACCGTAATCGTTACTAATACTACCACTACCCATACTACCTGATGTATCCAACATCATAAAAATAGTAGCAGTACCTGGTGTGGCCGCTGTATAAATCTCTAAATCGCCAACAGGATTTCTACTTGTCGTAGCCGCTTGAGACAATGTACCACCAAGTCCTAGCAATACAGCAACTGCCAATGCCTTCACACGCAATGGTTGCTGATTGAATCTCTTATTATTTAGGGGTGTCATGACGTATTTCCTTATGATAATTGGTGCGACTCGCTAACCATACTTTATAGCAGTGACGCTATCCAATATCGTAAACTGGGACAGAATAGTTAAAATATCAGCTTGATGGTAATGTACAAAGTAGACCCGTACCTGTTCCAAATTTGACACATTCGGTACCTTCTGACAGGTTTTCTACACTGGCTTTTTCATAAATAACAGTACTAGGCACACCAGCAGCAGCCATACAACCGCCAATAGTATCTTCACTATCAGTAACCGTATCTACTCGGCTGGTTTGTGCAAAACAGTTTTTACTACCTATTTCCGTGTCTGCATACGCGGGTAGTACAGCTGTATCGTTGATGTCAAATATATATGCTTGACTAGAAACCGAACTACTATCTTGTCCGATGGTATAGCTACTAAATGCTTCAGTATCAGCAGTGGTAGGTGTTAATGATATATTTACTTGGGTCATACTGGCGTTACGGTTACTAACATAATCATCTGGTTCAGAGGGGTCACAATAACCATTATCGCTACCAAGTACTGTGCCAGTTGACGCTAAGATTGTCGTTCTACTAATATTAAAGAATCTATCTCGTGGACGAAAACAAAAGACATATTCATGATCAGAACTGTCAGGATCCAAAATAAAGTGCCCGAAAGGCCCAGTTATTGACAGCATGTCATCATAGATATCATCGTCACTGCTACCGTTGATACTTTGCTCGATGCTTTGATTTGCATTATCTGCTGACTGTAATAGCAATGCATTGATTTGATCACTGGTTGCCAGTCGTAAATCAGTCGTACTTTGCTTAACAGCAATCACCCCAGCTAATATGATCAAAACCAAAAACAGCAATACTACAATGAGCACAGCACCGTGTTGTGAGGATGGAGATACTTTAGGATATTGATACTGCTGAATATTTGACATATTGCCTCTTCTGATAGTGACACTCTATGATATTAAAGACCCGTCACTGACATAACACGAGCGTTACGTAGCAAGATGGTTGACTCATAACTGCGGCGATAGTACTGAGCACGCGTCGCATCAGTTTTCAAAGTTTGATCTGTTCCTAATACCGTAAAAGTCAGCTTGTCATCTGTGTTTACCAATGGCGTCTCACTACGAACAATGAATCCAATTTTTACAGTCGTAATGGCAGGCTTCTCAGTCAGCTGTGCATAAGTTGCTGCTGGTAAATAAGTCAAATTACTTATATCTGTCTGCGCCCCTAATAAAACTTTAAATTGATCCACTCCCGGTGCAACAACAGCACCATTACCATAGAAGTCTTCTGACACCACACCAGCATCAGTTACTCGACCAGCATCACAAGCCAACACCAAATCATTGGAACCTGAGTCTTCACGTATAAAATAACGTTCAACAACCCAATCATCAGTACCAGAGGCTACTTCCGTTCCTTCACAATCGTATAAAGAATTTTCTGTGATATTATTATATTGAATCGTCAACTGATCACTAGCGACGCTATCAACATTTGATAACCCAACCCATCCTGTGGTGCCCTCGCTACTAGTCAGATACTTACTATCTGTAGCATTGCTAGCTCCTAGGTTTGTCGTCGTTAGCACGATACCACCATGACTAGTACCATCAGTAATTTCAATAACAGAGTTACCTAAGTTAGCGATACGGACATGGTTTTCAATACCCTGCAAAGCGAAGATAGTACTGTCTTGTACTTCTGAAGCACTCTGCTGTACAGTCAGCGTACGCATGTTGATTATATAAACTTGCATCACTGCAGCTGATATAAGCAAACCCAATACTAAAGATATCATCAGTTCAATGAGTGTAAAGCCCTGTGACCTATTAACAATACTCATTTTAAGCTCGTTTTTATGATGAACGATATTGTGATTGCAGCTCATTAGTAAGCCTCCGATATCAAGCAGTGGCTACCCGTTTTATAGACTCCATTACTATCTGCACATGCATCAGCATCACTATCATCCAGTAGTGCTTTGGTGTCATTCCATGCAGTAATCACACACATCTGCTGCTGAATGGCTTGAACGGAAGTACCTGGACACATAGTGACAGCAACCGTTATTTCTTCATCTGTTGCCATTTTCTTGATCATCAATGTGTCACGGGCCGCTAGCTGGTTAATAGAACAAGGCTGCTTTGGGGTACTATCACTACCTGTGGTCACGATCTCTGTCGATAGGCAATTATTACCACTTGCCAGGATACTGATACTATCACCACCAACCGTCACTGTTTGACTCGCAGTGCTACTAATGATCGCTTGAACCGTTGGCTCTGCACCAGTATCTGATGGCTCTGCATCACTAAAAGAAGTCCCACTGCCCGTCACATAGGCTTCAGGATAAGCACGCATGACTTCAGCTAAATTACGAACGACTGTTAAAGACTTGGTCCTAACCAAACTCTCATCTGTCGCTGTAATTGCCCGCATCTGAAGCGCGCTGAAGCCTAGTACGGCAATAGATAGCAATAAGACGGCAACTAAGACCTCAACTAGACCCACACCACGCTGATAAGTTAAAACCTTCATGGGCAAGAGCCTCCTAGCTGGCTACTAATATTGGCAACCGCAGTTATAATGACTTGTCTGGGTGATGCAGAATCATTGCTATCACAAATAGTATAAATCATCGCATCCGCAACTTTGCTTGGCTTAAATTCAATTTGGGTAGCAGTCGATGAGATAGTGCTTTCAGCATCATATTGATAAGTATCAATAACCTCATTGTCATTTTCTATTTCTATACTGCCCGCGTTAGTGCCATCATTGTCATAAGACAGTGTTATTTCTTGGCGACGAATCATACTTTCAGCCTTGGCTTCTTTCAAAGCATTGAGCAACGTCGCCGTGGTAGATTTAACTCTCTGATTAGCAATTTGGGCAGTGATATTAGGCGTGGCAATACTAACGATAATGGCAAGCACAGCAATTGTTACCATCAGCTCAATTAACGTAAATCCGGAGCTGTTCATTCGTAAACTGATTGGTAGACTATTTGTAGATGCGTTCACATCAAATCCCTATTTATAACGGCCGTTGTCTGTCTGATAGCGATGCTAAGTTCCGCTGAAAGCATTAATCATAGACTCATATTTTTATAGTATTTTTGCTAAAGTCTTTATGTCTATATAACATAAAACCTGCAATTTTTATTCCATAATGGTTAGTTACTAACTAATAATGAATTAATAGCAGATACGTTAATAGTACAAGCTCTCTAGAACTTGTCATTTTTTGTTATATAGTTTAATTCAATGATAAGAGAAATATTTTGTTAATCGCTAACAAATTAATATATACAGTTTTCATAATATAGCGCTAAGGTAACAAATTAGCAACATATTAGTATATTTCGAGTGGCTGAAAGTAGCTATTAAGGTTGGCTTCCATGTGCTAAAGCATAGGCGGACAGGGAATAATAGTTATTATTACTCTGTTTATTTAACGTGGTTGCTTTTGGTACAGACAGTACACGCCCTAGCGCTTGTAAGCTGGCCCCTGTGGTCGCAACATCGTCAAACAGCAATAAACGTTTGACTGGTGGATTTTTTATTAACTTAAAGGCATTGTCTAAATTACTTAAGCGCTCAGCACGCGTGAGTCCTTGCTGACTAATGGTATCGTCCACTCGCATGATGCCTTGCCACAATGGTATCCGCCAATGCTTGGACAGTTGTGCCGATAAAACACTCACTGGATCGAACCCACGTTTGACCAGTCGTTGATTGGTCGTTGGCATCGCAACCATCACGCTATTACCATGATGACAACCATGTGGCCGTGGTAACTGACGTATGGCATGGAGTAGTATTGGTAGTTTGGTTATGTCTTCGTGATGTTTAAAGGCTCTAATGGCTTGACGTATCGGATAATCATAATAGGTAGCGGCCTGAATAGACAATGAGGTGCCATCAGAAATATCAACCTCGAAAGGCTTTGGCAGCCACATAATACTATGATGACAGTGTGCACACAGTAGTCCTCTATTTAAGCGACTATAAACTTGATTATAAAATTTAGCAGAGAGGGATTTATTATTTGATAGTCTAAATACTGCATTGGTATTTAGTGAATTGTTACTATTGAGCGCTGATTGACTTTGTAATAGCTGAGACTGTGGTGAGCTACGATAAATACGACATAACTGACAGCGTATATCTAGATACTCTGCCAGCCATAGTCCAGTTTGATAGGGCGCTAATCGCCACATAAATGACCATTAATGCCCATGCTACTAGAATCCTTTCCAATCATTGAGAATAACACCAATACCAATAGCGGTAGTTTCGTCATTATAATCGATAAGAGATTCGCCATACCCTTGGAACAACTGTACGTAACCATTAACGTTTTTGCTTAGCGGATAGACGTAGTCAATTTGAGCCGCGCCTTTATTGGTATCTGGATTATAGCGCAAGGTACCACTGATACTTTGTTGATCTGGCAAATCATACAAGAATTTGATATCGCCATAGCCCATATAATCTTCGATGTCTGGGTTATCATCTTGATCTTCATCATCATTGATGCGTGCCCACAAACGAGGTACGACTGAGAAGTTGCCCCACTCAGCACCAGCCATCAAATAAATACGATTCCATGAACGAGACAAAGGATCATCCTGTCCATTTGACTGATGGACTGCACCTGCGCCTAGCATGCGTAAATGGCCACCAAAGGGTAAGTTAGCAGCTACCGGTTGCGTCAAAAACATTTCAGGCTGATAATCAGTAGCCCGGAATGGTCGTGAGTTGTCTTCGTTGTACACTTGCCAATGCGACTCTTGCGTATAACCAAACCATAAATCAGCATTGGTATCGAACAAATCTTCAGCGACTTTGGTTTTCAAAGACAGCTGAAATTTGAGCTCCGTTTCACGTCTATCGTTAGACGTAAATTCGACTGAATCTTGTGATGGTGAGCTTGGACTCAAATTAGGATCAGCGGTATAAAATACTGGCAAGAGATAGTTAGGGTTATGTGGTCTAATAGTCCATGTACCACGCTCACTGTTTTGATCTAGGTCATAAGCAAGACTGAGTGGCGAGTATTTTTCGATATCCGTTTGAGTGACACCAATATTTTCTAAAATCTGCGCTTCAGTTTGGGTTTCACTATTCGTTTCGGTGTTGCTATTTTCTTCTAATTTACTTTTTGCGAGTCGCTGATTGCTGACTAAAATAGTATCCGCATCTTCAACTGTCGTACCACTCATAGCCGTTTCATTCTCAGCAAATACCACTTGTGGATTGCCTGAAATCGTACTTTGAAAAGTTTTTGCCAAATCTAATGGCTGTTTGGTCGTGGTGTAACTCGGTGTCTTACCTTGGTCAGCCACTTTATCGAAACAGGCCAAACGTGCGGCACTATTCTGCACTTGAGTACAATCAAAAAACAACTTCGCCTGCTCAGCAACAAACTCTTTGCTCACTACTTTGCGATTTTGCTCAGCCGTATTTGAAGTTTTTGACTGCTCATCCATAACTTGTGGCTTTTCGTAATCTTCATATTCAAATGCCGTCTCTGGTATTGGCAACTCATTGTAAGTCTGCGTATTGTCGGCAGCATGCACTTGCACTGTTAAGCAGGTTAACGCTATACCGATAGCAATGTTCAAATGATGTTTCTCTGTTTGAAGTAAGATATTTTTTCTCGCTTTGATAAGAGGTATAGATGGGCGCTGTACAATGATATTGGGAAACATAAGTATCCTTTGTCTCACTGGCATCATCGCCAGCAAGTATATGAAGTAATGAATATGACCATTAGCGTCATCGCTAAAATAGAATATGACCAATAATATTCGGATATAAAAGTCCGAAATTATCATTGAATACGCTTCTTCAGCATTGTTGCTTTATTGTAATGAAAATATGGATATTATACTAGCGTTATCGCTGCATAATACAAATGTAGATGTGAATAAAAGACGTTAAACCAAGCGCTTAGTCCTACAATGATAGATAGTTGTTAACAGCATTAAAAAAGCCAACATACTATGATGATAGTATGTTGGCTTTTTCAGATTATTAAGTCTTATCAAAAGACTTGCCAGTATTGTTAATTGAAGGTTATTAATTGCGCGCCATTAACTGAGAGTTATTAATTATCAGTTATTAAGCATCGTCAATGTTTGCTCAAACTCTGAACGACCAATTTCACCCACTTGTTGATTGACCAGTTGACCATCTTGATAATACAGTAAAGCAGGTGGGCCAAATAGTTTATAGCGCCCTAAAATAGCTTTAGAGTCGTCAGTAGTCTCCGTAATGTCAAGTTTGACTAATTGCCAATCCTGCATCTGCACAGGACGATTATGAAACAAGTTCTTGTCCATAATACGGCATTCTATGCACCACTCAGCAGTGACATCTACTATAACTTTTGGATTGGCAGCGATAATGACATCTAACTCAGCCAACGTAGTGACAGTCTGATCCGTCACATTATTAGCAGCTGGCTGACTCGTCGTTGATTGTGTCATCGGTGCCGCACTCAATGACGCAAGCGGATGTAGACTATCATCGTTACCTAACGCTGCACCTACCATCAAACAAGCCGCCCAAATACCTGCGAGCAAACCTAATGCTTGTGTGAGCATTCGGCCTTTACCTAACCAGCTCCACGCCCAAGTCGCTACTACCATAAACCATAGTGCCCACACTATTAGCATCACTGGCGATATAAAGACACGTTCAATTAATAATAACGCCACGGCAAAGAGTAATAAGGCAAAACCTTGCTTGACCCAATTCATCCACTCGCCAGCTTTCGGCATGATTTTTCCTTGGGTTGCACCGATTAGAATAAGCGGAGCCGACAAACCAAACCCAAGCATAAATAAGGCAGCGAAACCGAGCAACGGACTACCAATAGTAGACACCGCTAGCAGCGCACCGAATAATGGTGCAGAGACACAAGGCGATACCACTAAGGCGGACAAGAAACCAGCAACCAAACTACCACCTGTACTACCAAGCTTACTATCACCTGCTTGGCTCAACCCTTGCATTTTGCTACTGATGGCTCGTGGCAATCGGATACTAAACATCCCTAGCATATAGAGCGCTAGTAAAACGAAGACGATCGCAAAACTGATTAGGATAATGGGATTTTGTAGCCAACCAATAATGCCCAATGACTCACCGAACACCGCAATGACAGCGCCCAAAATACCATATGCTGTCGCTACGCCGATGGCATAACTGGTGGTTAAGATAACGCCACGTTTAACCGTTGGGTTCTCTTCACGAGCGACAATATTGGCGACGATAGGCAGCATGGGTAATACACATGGTGTCAAAGCCAAACCAAGACCTGCTAAAAACAGTAAAATCAGTGCTAAGCCAGGATGCGTTCCTAAGCCAAAAGGATCGCTATCGACGACACTATTGGCAGCCGCTACCGTATCACTTTGCGCAGCGTTAGCCGTGCTCTCTCCATCTGCTCCAGAAATTGCATTAGTAGTCATCAGCTCACTGTCTAGAGAGCCTTCATCTAACAAGGCATAATCAATAACCTCATCATCTGCCTGTACTTGCCCTGCATCAGCATTGTCTATATCAATATCATTTTCAGACACCTGTGAACCAGCTGCTAGACTAGCGTTAGTTGCTACGTCAGTATTAGAAGTATTGGTGTTACTTTCTACAGACTGCGACGTTGTAGCAGCGATATTGATAGTCGTGTTAATTTTTTCGGGTGGATAGCATAGTCCTGCCTTGGCACACCCTTGCCAACCAATGACGACAGCGGCATTGTCTACGCTTTTTCCACTCTTATTCGTCAGAGTTGTGGTTGCGACCATATTGATCTGATCAAATACTGGTACCTTTCCGAAGGTGGGATCATCAATCAAGACGGGCTTCTGACTAAAGGTGAACGGTGCTGCTGTCACTCCATCAGGCAGCATTAGCTTGATTTTATCTTTATAAACATAATGCGCAGGCGTGATATCGAAATTAATAGCTAAGCGTGTACCACTACCCGTGGCAGTAGTATCCGTAATGACCTGAAATGCTTCATCGACTGGGAGGAATTTTGGCTGCGCCGCACTCTTACTATTGCCAAACAAGTCACCCAATCCAGCTGCTTGCGTCGTCATGGACGTCGCTGCCAACCCAGTAGCCACTACACCTGTAGGTAACAGTCCTGCAAATAATGAGCTACTGCTTATCGCAAATGCTAGTAGGTAGGACTTCTTAGCAGGACGACTTAGCGTTAGCGATGAGAGGTTTTCTTTTGCCTTAATCGACATGAATGGCTACCTATTTATGACCAATATTCTATAGTTGAATTCAAATAATTTCGATACAAGAAAACCGAGTGCAAGTTATACGTTAGTATGCTTAGCGAGGATGACGATGTAGCGGATTTATATGGATTTGACTATGTTTATGACTATGTTTATGACTATGTTTACGACCAAGAGTTAAATCGACTTACTCACTATCTAACAGCGATATCGACCGTGGTTTTTACCTTTTCTGGTGGATAGCACAAACCTGCAGTGGCGCAGCCTTGCCATCCAATCACAACCGGCACATTCTTGGCACCTTTACCATTATTCGTGGTCAGCATCGTGGTGGCCACCATATTTCTTTGCGTAAACACAGGTACTTTACCAAAGGTTGGATCATCAATTGAGACAGGAGACTGACTAAAATTAAATGGTGAGGCGCTCACGCCTTTAGGAAAACTTAAGGTTAATTTATTCTTATAGACATAGTAGCCTGGTGTAATGTCAAAATTAATTGACAACTGCGTACCTTTAGATGTCGCCTTAGTGCTACTCACTACTTGAAAGGCTTTATCAACGGGCAAAAACTTTGATTTGTTATTACTGTTACTGAACAGCTCACCTAAGCTAGCGGCCTGCGCACTCATGGATGTCATTGACAACCCAGCCATTAACGAAGCACCCATAACGGTAAATGCAAGCACATAATATTTGTTAGCCGGACGCTTTAGTATTGCGGCTGATGTTGACGTTTGGATTGACATGAATGGCTACCTTTGATTGCTACTTTTAATGACTGATGGGGAAAACCTAAACCAGCTTTCTTGTACTCAAATTATTAGAAAACGACTGTCTCATACAAAACTCTATAATGTAAAAACGGTATAGAGCGGCTTTTATTTTATCTCTTGATAAAAAATATCAACCAATAATTGTCTTATTGATTGATTTTGAGCGATAACTCATTTAAACAGTCAAACACCCCGTCTATACGTTATTTTTCTAGTATACCTCTGTGCTGATACTTTCAATAAGAGTAAGTAGCATAATGGCTAATTTCTATAACAATAACTTTTGGATAATGATGGTTGTTTAAAGAAAGCTCACTATAGCTTGATGACTGGTTTTACCATAGTAAAAATGTGACTCAGTCAATAATATACAACAGTAAGCAAATATTAAGAAAGCTAAGGTAAGGTTTAGAGAAGCAGCTATAGTAGATATCCTATAATCAAAGAATGGCTTAAATGTACAGCCTTAACGCTCGCACTAACCAGTCAAAGTCTTTGGCAATTTCAGTTAAAATAAAGCGCCAAAGGATAATACAGCCATATTCAATAATAATATCTAACGATAAATTTGAGAGAGTCAAAACTTAAAGAAGTGGCGTAGAGTCGCTGCTATCTGGCATTATGCCTTGCAATAGCAGAACATCTAAATGCTGTTGTTGCAGTTTTTTGTCGAAATCATTTACCTCTGCAATCAACATTCTTTCGATGCGCTTCTCACTGGCAAACACACTTAATCGCGCACAAATAACCGCCAATTGATAGATACGTTTTTTACAATAGCCATCCAACCCTTGCAACAGTCTCACCATATGCGGAGTCTCGAGACTGGCATAATCATAATCTGCAACGACCGACTGACCCAGTGCCGTAACACCGTAGCTGATAGACAAATGAGCACAGAAATAACAGCTAAATAAGTAACCAACGACATGCCCAATATAATAGCCGCGGTCATAGGTAAAGCTACTCACACCAAAGTGGCCAAGCACATAGCTATTGAGACTGCCTTGATCAAGGATAGGTTTACCATATTTTAGCTTGCCCACAGTTGCAAAACATAACGGGTTGCGACCATCTTGGGTAGTCAGCTGCCACCCTGCTGGTTGTTGGGCTGGCATATGACGGATAATATCGGCAATGATGTCGTCAACCACATGTAACTGCTGCCAAAGACGCTCTAACCCATCCGTATCCATCAGACCACGCTTATCAAGCTGTTGAGCGAGTAAATACTGCTGATGCTCTGCAAACTGTAGCTTGAGCGTTTGTACCAGATAAGTCGGACGTGTGCTGGCAGAAGCCATATATAACAGACGAGTACGCTCGTGCTGAGCCCGATAAAGCGCCACTCGTTGTTCAGCGATATTATTCTGGTTATCAGCAGGTTTTTGCGTCGTCGAATGGCTATGAGCCAATCCAGTAGATGAAGTTTTAGACGTTACTTCAATCCCTACCCCTTCAGCCACCATCTCTTCTGAATTTGGTAACGTAAACAGCGCTAGCAATGTTGCCTTATCAAGTGGCTCGACTATGTTGTCTTGTTCCGTACTTTCTACTAGGCATGGGTTATCCTCAACCTTGTCCGTAGCGTTACTTGTACTTATATTGCTTTGTTTTTTAGCAGAGGCAGCAGAGCCTTTTTGGTTATTGGCTTGTGCGCTTGGCTTTGCGGTCGGTTCAGTCATAACATACCATCAGCAGCAAAAATAAACATCATCTAGACCATACGATATTCCTACCATACAGTGAAATATAGTACGCTAAAAATAAGCACATGTGCCTAGATAATTCATTACTCCATAGTACCTGAACATGAGCACATTGTCAGCCATACATCGTCAAAACATCAGGCGTAACAGTCAGATAAAAAGTCTCTATCGACATCTCATTCATCATAGTTAAACATAAAAAAAGCGCTAAAGGCACAGTGGTGCCCTTAACGCTTTTAACAAAAATGAGTACGGTAATCGCAAGCTAAGCCAGTATTCTTTTTTGATACTGCTGACGATATGCTTTAGGTGATACCCCATAAACGCGCTTGAATGCCTGACTAAAGGTTGAGTCTGACGCATAGCCAACCAGCTCACTAATACGGCTGATACTGTTTTGCTGTAGTCGCAAATAACGTGCAGCCAAGCGCAGGCGATAATCGATCAGATAGGTCAACGGTGGCATCCCAACTGTATCTTTGAAACGTTGTGCAAAGCTTGAGCGTGACATACCGGCTACCTCGGCGAGATTATGAATTGTCCAGCTTTGACTTGGGTCTTCATGCATAGCGGCCAATGCTTTGGTCAGAAATGGATCTTTCATCGCCTTTAGCCAGTTTTCTGTGGCCTCAGGCAGGCTTTCGATATACACACGTAAGCACTCAATCATCATAATACTTGCCCAATGATTGATGACCGCAGTCTTGCCCATGCGTTCACGTTCAGCTTCTAGTGTTAAGAGTTTAATCTCGACGTCGATGACTTCGAACCTACCATCAGAGGCATCATTTATTTCAGGCAAAATCGGAGGCAGTACAGATAATAAAGGACGAATCATTTCTTTATCGTATTTGCATTCAATCAATATCAAAGATGAATTGGGGTCACCATTGCCATTGATTTCAAGCGTATTACTTTTACAACTAGGTAGTAGATCATCCAACGATTCTGCAGCATCACCATGATGGTTCAACGCATAGCTAACATGTCTATGCGCGTTCGGAATCATAATCATATCACCAGTATGTGCCTGCCGCATACCATTACCGACATCAATGCAAAAGCTACCAGACATAACCAAGTAAAACAAAATTGTATCTTGCCGAGTGATGGAATAAGACCAATTGCCAGTACCATTCAGGCGATAATATTTGGTTTCAAACAAATGTACGTTTTGTAACAGTACACTCAATGCATCCATCAGTTACCCCTTCAATAATATAAAATCAGTCGCGTCGTATACACCAACTGTCTTTAAAACCTTATCATAATGCACAACTTAAAAGCTTATCTTTATTGGCTTATATAAGAGCCATTAAGGAATAATGAAGAAGGCACAGAGACAGGTCGCTTATACAGAAGACTTGTCATCAAAACAAATCGTATAGACGCAAAAAATCGCCAAAAGTGGCATATGTTAATTATTTATATGGGGGGTTTATAATGAGGTAAAGCTAGAAATACTAAAGAGAGGTAATGCAGAAAAAATTGGGGCGACTGATGGGACTCGAACCCACGACAACCGAGATCACAACCCGGGGCTCTACCAACTGAGCTACAACCGCCATAACTATTGCCTGATGAGGCAAAATTTGCAGGCTAAATGGTGCGCCTGGCAGGATTCGAACCTGCGGCCACCTCCTTAGAAGGGAGATGCTCTATCCAGCTGAGCTACAGGCGCTCTTAGAGGACTTTTATACATTAAAGTCAGTTCTAAATATACCAGAAACTAAACCATTATACATAAAAAAAAGCCTGTAAGGCTCTTAAAAATAGATGGTCGGAGTGATAGGATTCGAACCTACGACCCTCTGGTCCCAAACCAGATGCGCTACCAAACTGCGCCACACTCCGAAAATTTCTATTATCACGATAGTTTGTTGCTTAACTTGTTATCAGAAATACTGCTAACTCGTTAATGTTCCTCGCTATCGAGGTGCACATATTAAGCGGAAACGGTGGTAGTGTCAACACTTATTTTTAATTAATTTAAAAAATTTCTAAATTATTTCAAAAACACCTACTTTTCATCAAAACAGCTTAAACAAAAAGTCTTTCCTACAACGGCGCTAACCATCGGTAGCGCTATTATACTCGATTCAAGGCCGAACACAAGCGCTCGTTTATCGTTCCAGTAAAGACATTAAATGGCATGAGCCATAACTGAGCAGAATTCATATTATTATCAATATCTTGACCATTCAGAGACCGCTGACTAAGTGCTATCGGTTGTCTCTCATCACCTTGTACAGGATAGACCAACCAGACCTGACCTGCTTGGTAAGCCTGCGCATAACTGGTCAATTGATAAGCGTCACTGGCACTAATGCTCGCTGCGTGGGATAAATACTTCCATTTAATATCGATGACATGACTATAACTGCCTGACGCGTTAATGTGAGAAGCTGCTTCTATATTGTCCTGATCTTGGTGGGCATGGGTATCGGCATGAGTGTCAGTATTAATTGCTGTCTTATATATAAGTAAATCAGGTCGTATAGACAAGCAGGCCTGCCCTTCTGTATCACTTAGCCAGACACTCTGCGCTTGATATAGGGGTCTATAATTCGGACTTACTTGGCTAAACATTGAGGCGATACGCTGGCTGACCCATTGCTCAAAGGCTTGATTCATGTCAATCAATAGGCACAATCGTGGTGATGTTTGTTTGTGTTTAGATGCTTTATTCGGATCAATCATGTGACCCGTTTCGGTATTGGACTGTTGCAATAACCAATAAGCCAAGTCCACCAACTGTTGTATAGCCTGTAATTTTTGCACGTGAAGTGGCAGACCGACTAGCTGTTGCTTTGCTTGATGATATATAGATTCAAGACGCTGCATCTCATGCTGGCTTAGCATAGATATTGATTGCCACGCTTGCAGAGATTTAGGTGTAGTGGATTGTTTTAATAGTGGGCTTAATATCATCAAAGCACTTTTAATCAATCGATTGCCTAGCATGTCTTGGCTCAGCACACTACTCTCACAGACGAACTTATACGGCTGCATGCTGTTATGGCGCAGCTGCTCTTTGATGAGTAGTCGACCTTGTAGCGATGCTTGGTTGTGGGTTTGCGATTGATAATGCTTGGTCGGTTGATGCTGTGCCAATCGCTGCAAAAACTGCGTGACCAGCCAATCTGATAAAGGCAATGCGGCTATCGGTAGTGACGTAAGCTGAGTACTGATCTGGCCTAAATTTTTTGTATGAGGCAGTTTATTGTAGGTTCGATC
Organism: Psychrobacter sp. NZS113; assembly: GCF_015864825.1. Taxonomy (GTDB): domain Bacteria; phylum Pseudomonadota; class Gammaproteobacteria; order Pseudomonadales; family Moraxellaceae; genus Psychrobacter. The sequence continues at coordinate 447,204 of NZ_JADYWL010000001.1, read as the reverse complement.
ACGATTACCAATCAAATCAGACATCATACCTTGCACCCATTGACGGGTTTGTGCGAGATCGCTGTCTTGAATAGACGGGTTAAGCTTTGGCAATATCTCTAATACCATGCCGCTAGGCAGGAGAATGATACCGATATAGTGCCCGACTTTCAGCTGCCACTGCCCTTGCTGACGTTTGATGCTGAACACCGAGAACTCTTGTGCCATCAACCAATGAAAATCAGCTATCTGTAAGAAACTATCAGCCGTTAGGCGTTGATGCTCAAATACAGTGATAACGTTCGTATCAGGCTCGCCCATACCACTACGATTGATACTATTGCTGGTGATACTCTGATTTCTTCCATCGTTATTTATCAATTTTTAATAACCCAATTAATATAAACGCTGGTAGACAGCAGGTTTTATAAACTCGCCTATCTTGGCAATTAGGTCGCTATTAACCCTATAGCTACCTGCATTGACTGACTGATCGAGAAATAAGTGATGCCCTGAAAACATCTGATTTTGTGCAGCTAGATTATTTTGATTGGCGATCTGAGCATTTAACTCGTTTGTCATCAATGCTTGGCTGTCCTGAATAAACTGTGCGCTCATTGGCTGCTGCTCATCTTTAAAAATATACTGCAGCATAGTAATTTGTCCTCCAGTCGCTTGCGCCAACTGCGGGATAATTTGTTCGACTAGTACGCCTTGTAGCTGCTCAAGGGTCGTCACTGAAAATAAGAACGCATGACCCAATTGCGCATCCACACCTAGCGTCTGAATAATGCGATGATTTAAACCTGTTAATAGTTTAGCTAAATCTATGGTTTCTGCTTCATTATGTTCTGCTGTACTAGACGTTTCTGAGCCTTTACTAAGACTGATAATTGGTAATAGCTCCGGCTGTGGTGGACAGTCAATAAACCGAAAACGTCGGCGTAGTGCCATGTCTAGTGGTGCTAAAGAGTGGTCTTGGGTATTCATGGTCGCATAAATATCGACATTGTCAGGGACACTAAAAGTACGTCCAGAATAAGCCAGATTCACCGTCATCGCATTTGTCATACCTGTGCGTTTATCGGGTTCGATCAGACTGAGTAGTTCGCCAAATACTCGTGACACGTTGGCACGGTTGATTTCATCAATCAGCATGGCATAACGCTGTTTGGGATTGTTTGCCGCGCGCTGACATAACTTTAAAAATGCCCCATCTTGAATGGCATAACTCATTTGAGATGGGCCGTTATTAGCATTATTTGACTGACCAGAAGCCACCATCACAGGACGAATGCCTTCAACGAACTCTTCATAGCCATAAGCCTGATGGAAGCTCACCATGCTAAAATGCTGCTGACTGAAAGCTTGATTTTGGCTAGTATTATTGTCTTGCTTTGCCTGCTGAAACTCTTCTAGTTGCTGCGATAAATCCGTTAATAACGCCATGCTTTCTGGTAATAAATACCATGCACCACTGTTGTCTTTATCAAAGTAAGCTTGGCCAGCACGATTTTTATAACTTACGGTGTCTGAGCTAGTAGGAGTATGCATTTGCAGCACAGACCATGCCGTATTACTTAAGTGTTTCTCTCGCTCATTCTGCGATGCCTTGGCGACAAAAAACTCATGATTGACAATTTCAGGCACCTTGACCAATTCTTGATTTTTGGATTGTAAATCTAAAAATACTAGACAGACGACATCTCGCCAGCTGAGCGCTTGCAACAGCTGTACTAATAAATCATTAGAATTGGCTCGAGGTAGGTAGTCGGTATATTGCTTAGCAATTTGTAGCAATCGATAGGTTTTACCCGTACCAGCCACACCTGTATAAATAATATTAGTAGGCTTATGAGGTGATATGTCAGGCATAGCGTTATCCAGCAGATAAGGTGTACGTGAGAAAAATAAATAAAGTATGCTAAAACGGCATCATTATAGCGTGACGCTTCACATGACATCTAGCAGCATTATTTTGCACAACACTGCTGCTAGCCAAACTGTTTCTAGTGTCCAAGACATCACCATATCAGTGTTGTTTTATAAGCGCATCAGTTCATTCTAATAATGGTCGGACAGCGGTAGTTAATGTAACATAGTGAGTATAGCGGCTTGCATAATACTCCGTATTTTTCCGCTATGATGATACACGCTACTACTCAAAATCTCATTCAACGCATCTAAGTTAAGGAATTTTGTATGTCAGGTTTATTAAAAAAACTCCCCACCAAGCTGACCAATAAATTGCCAGCTAAAATATCTGACAACACAAGATTGCCAGTCGACAAGCCAACCAGCACACTTAAGCCAATCAGCAACCAATTCACCAAACTGTTATCAGTGACTAAGTACTTGCCTGCCGGTGCACGATCGAGCATCTTGTCCAAAGCCTTTGGCAAAGTCGTGCCATATGTCGGCACGACAGGCGTCTATTATGAAACGGTCAACCCCAATCAGGTGGTTGTCAGTTTAAATAACACCAAGTCTGTACAGAATCACATTGGTTCCATTCATGCAGTGGCCATTACCTTATTGGCTGAAACGGCCACCGGATTTATCTTGGGTTTAAACCTACCCTCTGACCGAGTGCTATTAATTAAGTCTTATTCGGTTAACTTTTATCGCCCCATCAAAAAAGGTCAAATTGCTGCGGTGGCAAGTTTATCTGATGAGCAGCGCTTAAATATCTTAAATACGCCAAAAGGTGAAATGGTTATACCTTGCGTGATTCATGACCGTGAGTCTGACAGCGACCGTGACCCAATCGTGGTTGAGATGACATGGGCTTGGATACCTAAATCTGAGCTAGAGGCCCGTCGTCAAGGCAAAGCGAATGAAAAGGCTGCAGAAGTTGCTACAGTGTCTCCGGCAGAAACAGATACTGAGCAAAGCAGTCAACCAGTGATAAATGACGAAGCCGCTAAATAGCCAATAGTTCATCCCGACTCAATGAGACATGATGCGCTATACACTTTTTATATTTGTATAGCGCATCGTTTCAGTAGTTGATTAAGGTTAGCACTTATATAACCAGCAACAATACTCTCTGTGTAAATATCTAACGTCTTATCCGCTTCTAACGTTTATCTTCAACTATAATATTGTGTAGCCCATCAGCACCTATCGCTGAGGCCTTCTGACATGTACACCCTTCTAACGCCTACTCAATAGTATTACAGCGCATAGTCTGTCGTAACGTATGAATCATAAGTACCACCTATATATACCACTGCTATAGATGCCGCTGTACATATTGTCGTATACCCTAATGAAACCAATAATAAAAAAGACGGGTTGCTTAAATCGTTAAACTGGGTAAAGATTGTCTGTAAGCGCGCATGAGTTTGTTATAATAACATTTTGTTTTTCGTGAGTAGCAAGGCTCCAATTTTGGACGCTGCCTATCTGGTCTTCACCATCATGATTAGAAGCTGCCGCCTGCCATAAAATTACTGCCTACGATGAATAACTTTTACTATTGAACTAACTCTTCGTTTGTCACCTTTGTTCGCCCGCTATTAGGATTATCCTTATGTCACAACAAGCCGCTATTTCTACTACCAGCCCTACGCCACTTTCACAAGATACGTTTACTGTAGGCAGTCGTACATTTTCTTCACGATTGTTGGTTGGCACTGGTAAGTATAAAGACATGACCGAAACTGGTGCTGCTATTGCGGCTTCAGCAGCAGAGATTGTCACGGTTGCTATTCGCCGAGTCAATATCGGTCAGAACAGTAATGAGCCGAACTTGCTGGATGTAATTTCACCTGATAAGTACACCATATTGCCCAACACTGCAGGCTGCTTTGATGCCGAAACTGCCGTTCGTACTTGCAAGCTGGCTCGTGAGCTATTGGGTGGGCATAACTTAGTTAAGCTTGAAGTATTGGGCGATGAAAAAACGCTTTATCCAAACGTAATGGAAACGTTAAAAGCCGCCAAAGTATTGATTGATGATGGCTTTGAGGTGATGGTTTATACGTCAGATGATCCTATCGTCGCACAAGAATTAGAAAGCATGGGCTGTGTCGCTATTATGCCACTAGGTAGCTTGATTGGTTCAGGTCTTGGTCTGCTCAATCGTCATACGCTTAGCTTGATTATTGAAAACGCTAAAGTACCCGTACTGGTAGATGCTGGCGTCGGCACTGCCTCTGATGCAGCGCTTGCGATGGAGCTCGGCTGTGATGGTGTATTGATGAACTCTGCGATTGCCAATGCTCAAAACCCAGTCATGATGGCACATGCTATGAAGCATGCCATGTGGGCTGGTCGCGCAGCATTCTTAGCAGGGCGTATGCCGGTACGTAAAATGGCAACTGCTAGCTCGCCACAAACTGGATACTTTTTTCAGTAAAACATCTAGCAACACGTCTAAAAGTCTGTGATAAAACAATAAGAAAAAATGACGTCAGGCGTAAATAAGCACTTAGGGATTTTGAACACTCTACTATTGGCAGCGACTAGTGGTAGATGTTCAACATAACCTAGTCACTGTTTCATTGAACACCAAGCTTCATTAAATACTTGGCTTAATTGAATACCTACCAATGACAGTCTCTCATTCGACGTATATCAATTCACAATAAAAGTATGACAGCGTTAACCTTACGTGAAGTATTACCTATACACTTATACTTGATCGCCTTGTCCCACTTTTAGATCGAATCAACCACATCGTCATAAAAGGATTTATTATGCGACTTCTCACAGCAGTCGACCAATTATTTTTGCTTCTTGAGTCGCGTAAACAACCTATGCATGTAGGTGGTTTATTTTTATTTGAAGTACCAGATGCGGCTGATAGCGACTTTGTCTATCAGCTAGTCAAACAGATGCAAGACTCTGATGTACCGCCAAGCTTCCCGTTTAATCAAGTATTGGAGCATATGGCGTTTTGGCAAAATGACAAAAACTTTGATGTCGAGCATCACCTTCATCATGTCGCACTACCAAAACCTGCACGGGTACGCGAACTGCTCATGTATGTCTCAAGAGAGCATGGACGTCTCTTGGATCGCGCGATGCCTTTATGGGAATGTCACGTGATTGAAGGCATTCAGCCAGAAAATGAAGGCGATCCTGAACGTTTTGCTTTATATTTCAAAATTCATCATTCTTTGGTAGATGGCATTGCTGCCATGCGCCTCGTTCAAAAATCTTTATCGCAGTCACCTACTGAACCCGTAACCCTGCCAATCTGGTCTTTAATGGCACGTCATCGTAACCACGTCAACGCCATACTTCCTTCGAAAAGATCTATCAGACGCATTATTAAAGAGCAGATATCTACCATCAAGCCTGTGTTTACAGAATTGCTAGACAATCTCAAAAATTCTGGAGATGATGGCTATGTCGGCACTTTTGATGCGCCCATGAGTATTTTGAACAAGCGTATCTCTGCATCACGGCGTATTGCAGCGCAGTCTTATGATATTCAGCGCTTTAATGATATTGCCGACAGATTAAAAATCAGTAGAAATGATGTGGTACTGGCAGTTTGCGCTGGTGCCATCCGTCGCTATTTGATATCGATGGATGCGTTGCCTAGTAAGCCACTAATTGCCTTTGTACCGATGTCACTGCGTACAGATAATAGCGTATCGGGTAATCAGCTGTCATTTGTACTGGCCAACCTAGGCACACATTTAGATGATCCATTACGTCGGATACAGCTCATCCATCGTAGTATGAACAGTGGTAAGCGCCGCTTCCGCCGTATGAACCAAGCACAAGTTATCAACTACAGTGTTATCGCCTACGCTTGGGAAGGTATCAATCTAGCAACCGGTTTATTCCCGAAAAAACAAGCCTTTAACCTCATTATCTCCCACGTACCTGGTTCTGAAAAACCTCTATATTGGAATGGTGCGCGCTTGCAATCTCTATATCCGGCTTCTATCGTATTCAACGGACAAGCGATGAATATTACGTTAGCCAGTTATTTGGATAAAATTGAGTTTGGTATTGCGGCTTGCAGTAAGGCATTGCCTCACGTACAAGACATGCTCGCGCTGATAGAAGAAGAATTAACACTGCTAGAAACGACCAGTAAGACGCTTGAATTTCAGGGTATAACCGTTGGCAGTGAAAGTGATAAAGCAACAAAAAAGCTGGCTCCTTAACGGAACCAGCTTTTTATTATCAATACTTTTAAGTATTGCTACTTATACAGCCTCGCCCCAACTCGGAACGACTACTTGCATCAATGGCTTTAACAGTTTGATGTTACAAGCAAAAATAGAACCTGAAGTCATCGAGTTGTGCGCGCCTGTATGATCGACAACCACACCACGTGCCTCAGTGACAATAAGCTCACCAGCAGCGATATCCCACGGCTTGATAGACATCTCGAAATAACCATCGAAACGACCAGCAGCTACATAGCATAAATCCAATGCTGCAGACCCTAAACGACGAATTTGACCACCCGCTTCAGAGACTTTCTGTAGGCTTTCAAAATGCTCTTTCGCATAAGAAATCACTTCACCATTGCGCTTACGCTCAAGCGGATGACCCGTAGTAAATAGGCCACCATCAAGCGTTTTTCGTTCGCTCACTTGCATACGGCGATTGTTCAAGCGCGCGCCTTTACCGCGGCTAGCAGAGAACATCTCGTCACGGACTGGATCATAGACCACGCCATGTTGAGTAACGCCTTTATGCTGTACAGCAATCGATACGCAGAACTGCGGCACACCATGAACGAAGTTTTTGGTGCCATCTAGCGGATCGATAATCCAGCACCAGTCAGCGTCTTCGCCGCGACCTTCTTGCATACCAAACTCTTCGCCCAAAAACGAATGATTCGGATAGCTGGCTTTTAGCGTCTCAATCGTCAGCTCTTCACTGAAACGATCAATACGTGTGACCAATCCATCAAGTCCTTTCGACTCGATGTCCAATTCAATTTTGTGGCGGTTCTGATGCGCATATAAAATCTCTTTACCAACTTTTTCAGCAGTACGCGCTGCGATGACGACCATGGGTTCCATAAATAACCTATTTGCTTGATGAATGAATAAAAAAATAAGACTAACTTTGTGCCCACAACATGCCGATTAGACTAGCCGCATCACACCACATCTATGCGATTAAAAAAACGTATCTTTTATAGATGAAAACTTATAAACGACAACCGCATTATACTAAAATTATTCGATAAAAACGAAAAAACCATTACGTTCGCCAAACCAACCCCTATTTTGGTGGTCATCACAAACTGCGCAAGTTGTAAAAAAGTCAGCACCTACGGCTAAGCAGGCGTTAGCTCTATCTATCGAGCCTTTATCTGTTCAAACTAACATTATTAATTTTAAATCAATTTCGACCATACTATTTATAACAACCCGGCTTATGATAATAACTGTCGAAGCTGCTTACTCACACCGTCGACACTCAAACCGCAATCAGCCAGTTGCTCAGATTGGGAACCGTGCGCAATGAAGCGATCAGGGATGCCCATATTAGCAATAACTGGACGAGTACGCTTAAAAGCAGCTGACTCATTGAGCAAATATTCATTGACCGCACTACCCGCGCCGCCAGTAATGACATGCTCTTCTAGGGTCGCGATATGAGTAATGCCTTTTGCCAAGAGCGCTTCTAATAGGCTAGTGTCTAAAGGTTTTACCCAGCGCATATTCACCACATGCACTTGATACTCTGATTCTGTATCACCACTGACGATAGTGTCTGCTGCGTGCTGAGCCGTGGTCATCATCGTACCAAATACCAATAATGCGAGCTTTTTCGGCGCATCATTAGAGCCTAATACTGACTCTACCACAGCTTCGCCGATTTTATAATTTTGTGCTGGCTGTTCGATAGTCGCGCCCGTACCCACACCACGTGGATAGCGTACTGCTGTACATCCTTGATAGTCATAACAAGTATTGAGCAGATGGTAACATTCATTTTCATCTTTTGGCGCTGCAATTACCATGTTAGGCACACAACGTAAAAATGCAAAATCAAATACGCCAGCATGGGTTGCGCCATCTTCACCGACTAAGCCTGCTCGGTCAATAGCGAATGTTACGTCTAAATTCTGCAATGCAACATCATGAATCAACTGATCATAGCCACGCTGTAAAAACGTTGAATAAATCGCGACAATCGGTTTGACGCCTTGAGTCGCCATGCCAGCTGCTAGTGTGACTGCATGTTGCTCGGCAATCGCCACATCAAAAAAACGTTCTGGAAAATGACGAGCAAAGTCGATCATTCCGGAGCCTTCTTCCATAGCAGGAGTAATGGCAAGCAGTTTGTCATCTTCAGCGGCTTTATCACACAAAAACTGTCCGAACACTTGCGAGTATTTTAACGCTGGCTTGTTTTTTGGAACGTTAGCTACTGAAGTATCAGCTACCTTGGTCTTCGCTTCGTCATCTTCGACAGGCAGTTTGCTAATGGCATGATAACCGACTGGATCTAATTCAGCTGGCGCAAAGCCTTTGCCTTTAGTGGTATAAATATGAACCAATACTGGACCTGATACTTGCTTGGCAAGTGATAATACTCGCAGTAGCTCAGGAATATTATGACCATCAAACGGACCAAAATAGGTAAACCCAATCGCTTTAAATAAGTTGTCTTCTAACTGCGGGACGTCGCGCATCTCTTTGTGGCGCTTACGGCGATCAAACCCTTGCATATCAGGACGATGACAGAGAACAGGCTCGCCTGCCTCAGAGATATCAACCTGATATCCTGACTCCCACAGCATGGCTAAATGCCGCGAAAACCCACCGATAGAACAAGATATCGACATATCATTGTCGTTCAAGATAACTAGCAAATCAGCGTCTTGCTGTACTGCATCATTCATGGCCTCAAACGCCATGCCGCCTGTCATCGCACCATCGCCGATGATACAGGCCACTGTTTGTGCACGGCCTTGATAGCGCAGCGCTAAGCTCATGCCTAGACCCGCTGAGATTGAAGTCGATGAATGACCAACGCCAAAGGTATCGTATACAGACTCCGCACGCTCTGGAAAAGCCGTTAAGCCATCTTTCGATCTAATAGTGCCTAACTGCTCACGACGACCAGTCAATACTTTATGAGCATAGGCTTGATGGCCTACGTCCCAAACAATCTGATCTTGCGGCGTATCTAATAAATAATGTAGCGCAATGGTCAATTCGACCACGCCCAAATTGGCACCAAAATGCCCACCACTCTGACCAGCTGAATACAGCAGAAACAGTCGTAGTTCGTCCGCCAAGGTAATAAGCTGAGTGGTGGTAAACGCGTTTAGATCAGACGGCGCATCGATGCTATCAAGTAGTGGCGTATTTGGACGCACACGCGGAATGACAGCATAAGTCTGCTGCAAATTTGACAGCTGGGCAGCAGGTTTAATGGCTGACGCAGATACGAACTGAGACTGTGGGGAATGAGGTGACTGCTGCATAAACCGTACGATACCTACCAATCTGCTGACAAGACGTGCTTTAGAGTATAAAGATAACTATAGCTAAGCGACGTCAATAATATCTACATCATTATTGATGTAACTGACCATATAATTATTCATGCATCGCCTACGTATCTATACCTACGCGGCGCCTAACAACAAACGCGCCGTCATAATAGACAGCGCTTCCATACTAGGGGTTGATATTATGCCTTATTATTTTGCATCAATATCGAATGTTCGTGACGACATAGTAATGTAAGGGTAAAGACTTGTCACTGTATCCGTCAAAATAGTATGGCATAATAGCATTTTTTTTTAATGGTCGCTTTAATCATCGTGCATCGTCTGTGAACTTTGTGTGTTTTTATAATAAAGACAATCAGCACGCATGTTTTACGAACAGATTATACTGCTATTATCCTAACTATAATGATACAGCTAGGATGACATCGCTGCGTTATTACTGCTAATACAGACCTTACTGCCACAACTACCGGCTTATGCAGGACATTAATGTCATATCAATTTATTACTAGTGCCAAACTACCGACTCGTCATGGCGAGTTTGATATTCATATCTTTGAAAACGAAGATGGTCAAGAGCATGTAATGCTGACCGTCGGGCTGCCTGTGGTCGACCAAAATACAGCTACGCCATCAGAGCGACCGGCTCCCTTGATTCGTATACACTCTGAGTGCCTCACTGGCGATGCTTTTAGCTCATTGAAGTGCGACTGTGGCCCGCAGCTTAATTCGGCGATGCAAGCCGTACAAGAGGCTGGCTGTGGTGCGATTTTATATCTGCGCCAAGAAGGTCGCGGTATTGGTCTCACCAATAAGATTCGTGCTTATGCCCTTCAAGATCAAGGTCATGATACGTTAGACGCCAATCTGATGTTGGGCTTGCCTGCAGATGCGCGTATTTATGACATGTGTGGGCCGATGCTCGCTCATATCGGTGTTGATGCGGTCAGACTCATTACTAATAACCCTAACAAAATTGCTTATCTTACTGAGCATGGTATCGATGTTGTGGAACGTGTACCATTATTGGTAGGCGTCAATGATATGAATGCTGAATACCTCGCGACCAAGCGTGACCGCATGGGACATCTATTGGACAAAGACTTCAATACTGCAATACACCTGAATAAATAGATATTTTATGAGTATTTCAAATATAGATAATAAATCAGACCTGTCAGAATCAGTGGTAACACCGACCAATAATGACATCACCCGAGTGCGTGAGTTTTTAGTCGATTTGCAGGCACGTATCTGTCAAGCACTAGAAGCGCAAGAGCACGATGGTGGCGGCAATGCAACCTTCGTCCCTGATAACTGGGAACGCCCTGAAGGTGGTGGTGGACGCTCGTGCGTACTAGCAGATGGCGACGTGATTGAAAAAGCTGGTGTGATGTTTAGCCACATTCATGTACACAACCTGCCAGCTTCAGCTACGGCGCGCCATCCCAATATCGCTGGCCGAAAGGCTCAAGCCATGGGCGTGTCACTGGTCGTGCACCCCAAAAACCCTAACGTCCCGACCAGCCATGCCAATGTCCGTTTGTTCGTTGCTGAAGCTGAGGGCGAAGCGCCTATTTGGTGGTTTGGTGGTGGGTTTGATTTGACACCGTTTTACCCCGTACTTGCTGACTGCGTCCACTGGCATCAAGTTTGCCATGATCTGTGCGCACCTTTCGGTGATACTGTTTATCCTGACTTTAAACAATGGTGTGATGAGTACTTTCACCTACGTCATCGTGATGAGCAACGAGGTATCGGCGGCTTATTCTATGATGATGTCAATACTGAAAGCCGCGGCTGGGATTTTGAGACTTGCTTTGATTTTATGAAAGCAGTGGGTAATGGTTATCTTGACGGTATCACACCTATCTTCGAGCAGCGTAAAGACACGCCTTATACCGAACAGCAGCGTGAATTCCAACTGTATCGCCGTGGCCGCTACGTTGAATACAACTTGGTCTACGATCGCGGCACGCTATTTGGACTACAGAGTAATGGCCGTATTGAGTCTATCTTAGTAAGTATGCCGCCACTGGCCAGTTGGCACTATCGCTTCGAGCCTACTGAAGGCTCACCGGAGTTTGAGTTAACTGACGTTTATCTAAAGCCGCGTGAGTGGTTGACTCTATAGCCGATGTGAATACAATAAAGATTAGGAATATATACTAGACAACAATCTAGTAGATTCAAATAAAGGTCAGCTATAACAGCTGACCTTTATCATATGGGGCTTATCACCTTCACAGAGATATAGACTGCCATTTATTTAAAGGTAGTGTCATTGATTAATCGTACATAAGCCAACCCAATGATATGGTTTAGATAATTATCGTCACTGTGAATATTACGATGCTATAACAACTATTTTAACCATAGCTACTCAAATAATGGTTACAATACAGATTAAATTTCCAAAAAATCACTGATAAGCAGACATACTTTTAAGTAATTATGAGTTGATTTTTACAACAGTATCAAAGCCATCGTTTGCAAATACGCATACTATTAGCCAAATTTAAAGGAGTAATCTATATGGCACAGGTTCATTCTAACAAATCATTGAAATCTATCTTCGGTATCACATTAATGGCAGCCGCCTTAGGTCTAACAGCCTGTAGTACTGCAACCGAGTCTGACTCTAGCCCTGATATACAAGCCCGTCAAGACAGCATGAAAAACTGGGGTGATGCAATGGGCGTCATGGGTGATATGGCCAAAGCACCAGATACCTTTGACGCTGATGTCGTTAAAGAGCAAGCTGCATTCTTAGCAGAAGACTCTACAACTCCTTGGAGTCATTTTGAAAACCAAGAAGAGATGGGTAATGCCACTGAAGCAGTTTGGTCTAATGCTGATGGTTTCCGTGCAGAAGCTGATAACTTCCAAAAAGTTACCGCTGAACTAAATGCTGCTGCTCAAACAGCTACTAGCATGGATGACATCAAACCTGCCTTCGGTCAAGTTGGTGCTAGCTGTAAGTCATGCCATACAGACTTTAGAGCAAAAGATGAATAAATCTTTATACTAGGCCGTGTTGAATATTCGACCATGGCACTGACAGCGACTATTTTTTAGACAGTTCGACTGTTAAAAATAGTAAGTTTAGTCATTCTAAGCGTCTACTTTTAACCATGAAATAGCAAAAAATAGTGCTGTCTCTGCGAGCTGATGCTAAAACCGCCCCATACTGTGTTGTAAACTTTGTTAAGGCATGAGCATTACCATCATTTTACGCCTTGTCTGGAACAGTTTTAGTCATCAGCAGTGCCTATTTGTGAATGTTCAACATGCCCTAATAGCCAGTAGATAAGCATAAAAAAACCGCCACGTTGTTTGATGTGGCGGTTTTTTATGGTTGAAATTAAGAGACAATATGAATAATGGCTTGATTATTCTACTGCTGTCTTTTCCACATTGATGGTTTTTTGCTCATTAAGTTTATCGACAATCGTCATCACTGATGAGTCACTCAAGTCTATCGTTCTAATCGGGAATGGAATATTTACACCTGCTGCATCTAGCGCGAGTTTAATCTCTACAAATACTTGATGAATAGAGGCGACTTTGTGAGCTTGCGTACCATCCTCAATAAACCAACGCACCATCAAATCAATCGTTGAGTCTCCAAAACCTGTCGCAATCACGCTCGGCTCAGCTTTCTTTGACACGCTATCTGCCCTATCTAATGCTCGCAAGATTTCAACTTTTGCCGCTTCGATATCATCTTCATAACCAATACCCACCGCCAGTTGTAACCGGCGCTGCTTGTAGGCTGTATTAACCGTCAATGCTGAGGTATACAAATCAGAATTGGGAATAACGACTTGCCGACCATCATAAGTTTTGATAGTGGTTGCACGAATTTTAATATCTTCTACTGTGCCTTCATATTCACCTGAAACAATCTGATCTCCGATACGAAATGGCTCTGAGATGAGTAATAAAATACCAGATAATAAGTTTTGAAAAATATCTTTAAAGGCAAAACCAATAGCCACTGAACCGATACCAAGGGCGCCGATCAACTTCGCAGGCGTAAAGCCTGGTACCGTAATCACCATGGCTATCATGATGCCAATAAATATAATGAGTGCACCGCCCACTCGCTGAAAGACCTTAACCAAATTTTGGTGCCGTCTACGACTGCCTAAAATTTTATAGACTACTTTTTTAAAAGCAATTGATAAAAACCAAAAAATAAGAATAACGATGATTGATGCCACAAAATACGGAATACGCTCAAGAAAACCAACCAATATTCCATTTGCTGAATCAATAATACTTTGGTAGGTCAGTGCATCAGGTGTTGCTGCCTCAGAGGTCGGCATCTAGGTGTCACTCCTTTGATCAATGGGTTCGCTGATTTACTCATTTTTTTAATAGCCATCACTTCTTTACATAAGCAACGATCGTTTATGCAAAGAATCAAAACCTAGCGCATCAAGTCAGCTTGTACAATCTCAATCCAGTAGCCATCGACATCTTTAATAAAGGCAATATTTTTCATGCTACCATCTTCTGGACGTTTCTTAAATTCGACGTTATTTTTATCAAACCACGCCACCGCTTCATCCAGACTCGGCACGCTAAAGCAAATATGACCAAAACCCTGTGGATCTTGGTTACCATCATGATAGCTAAAATCAGCTTTGGTTTCGGTACCGTAGTTATGAGTCAACTCTAAGATACCGCGCTGACGAAATGCAAAGATTTCTAAATCATCACCAGCAGGTAGGTTCTCTCGTTCGCTCTCAGTAAGCTTGGCTAAAAAGTATAGATCAAAACCCATATCAGGGAATTTCTTTACCGCCAGCAACGTCATACCAAGGACACCTGTGTAGAACGCTAGCGACTTGGCAGGATCTTTTACCCGTAGCATCGTATGGTTGAATGTAAAGCCAGTCGTCTGAGCCGAAATAGGCTGAACACCATCGGTATTTACGCTACTAGTCGGCTGGGCTATAAGTGATTCGTTATTATTATTGGTGGCTGAGCCATTATTTGATATAGACATAATTATCCTAATATTGACAAAATATAGAGTTAAAAAAACAAGCGCGTAAAGGCTTTTCACGCGCTTGACTCTCTTATCATAATAAAAAATCACGAAAGGATTGAGAGGATTTTGTAATAGTGCTTATATGATACGGCCGATTTAGACGATTTATTAGCTGTCTAAGAACCGTACCTTTCCTGTCTCTAAATCATACTCTGCACCAACAACTAGTAACTGACCGCTATTGGTCAAGTCTTCCAGTGCGCGCGATCCATGCTTAAGCTGGCTAACCGACATGCGCACGTTGGCACGGATTGAGCGATCAACTAGCTCGTCGGCATCGACGTCTTGACCATTGGCAGTTGCCAATTCATGCAGGTTATAAACACTTGGACGGATGCGATCTACGATGGACTGCAAATTGGGCGAGTAGTTTGTTTCAGGATTGATGAGTGTTTCTACGCAGGCCGTAACCGCACCGCAATGGGAATGTCCGAGTACGACCACCAACTTGGTACCGAATTTTTCGGCCGCAAATTCAATCGAGCCAATCTGTGATGGTGCGACCACGTTTCCAGCGACTCGAATCACGAACAAATCACCCAAGCCTTGATCAAATACAATCTCAACCGGTACCCGTGCGTCCGAACAACCCAAAATAATAGCCAAAGGGTCTTGGTCTTTAACCAACTCCGGACGCCTTTGCATCATCGGATCAGTATTACTCAAGCTATCAATGTAGCGTGCATTTCCTTCTTTCAAAAGCTCAAGGGCTTCTTGACCTGTTTTTGGGCGCGTATTATTCGGCATAAGATATCCTTTATCATCAATAATATTAGAGTTATAAGCTGTTTAAATCGGATCTAGAGTTAGGCTCACTCAGTCTACTATCTGTCGCACTTTTGCTCGCTTCTCTAGTATCCAAATCGTATTTAACTGGCTATATTCAAACACAAATCGACTAAATAACTGACTAGTCATTATTAAGTACTGACAAGCCAATTATATTGATCTGACACAGAGTGATTGTATAGGAATACCGCCTAAAAAATGATAAAAAACTTTGTTTTAATGTCGCTATATGACGCAATTATTGCTAACTGCCCTAAACCATAGAAGTAGAAACCCTTACCAAATGTCCTAAATAGGCTCGCCAGCAAATAGAACTGAAAAGCTAAAAATAAAAGTTTTTCGATATCACCACCGTGTCACTCACGTAACTTATGACGAACTTGCACTAATTTATATCAAGGGTTTGTTATAATAGGTGGCAACCAGACTACTTTCATCCCCATAGCTTATACCCATATCAAATGTCTTTGACCACAGTATCCTAAATGACTGGCCATACTGAAATGTTAGATGCTTAGGAAAAATATTATGACCACCCCACCACCCAATACGCACAAAACTTCTGCATCACCTCATGATGATCAGGTGCTGCTGCAACTGACTGGTCTAAAAAAAACCTACGATCAAACTGAAGTATTAAAAGACATCAACCTCGATATTCAGCATGGTGAGTTTTTGACACTGCTTGGTCCTTCAGGCTGCGGTAAGACAACCCTACTACGCTTGATTGCGGGCTTTGAGCAGCCAAATGCTGGTGCTATTCATTTAGATGGCGTACAGATGGCAGGGTTACCTGCGGATAAGCGTCCGGTCAATACAGTGTTTCAACAGTATGCGTTGTTTCCTCATATGACCGTCGCCCAAAACGTAGCTTATGGCCTAAAGCTTAAAAAAATACCGAAAGATGAGATTCAGACACGAGTACGCGAGATGCTCGCGATGGTGCAGCTAGAACATTTGGCCAATCGTAAACCGCAAGATTTGTCGGGTGGTCAGCAGCAGCGTGTTGCGATTGCACGCGCCGTGATTAATCGTCCTAAACTGCTGTTACTCGATGAGCCATTATCTGCGCTCGATCACAAACTGCGTTTGCAAATGCAATCTGAGCTTAAGCGTCTACAACGTGAGCTGGGCATCACTTTTGTCTTTGTCACCCACGATCAAGAAGAAGCACTCTCGATGTCGGACCGTATCGCAGTGATGAAAGACGGCACGTTTCAGCAAATCGGTACGCCTATCGAGATTTATGAAACGCCTGCGAACTTGTTCACAGCTAAATTCATCGGTGAGACCAATCTATTTAAAGCAGAAGTAAAAGGTGTCTATCCCAATCAGCCAGATCGTGATGGTAAAGTCACCAACGGACGTATTGAGGTAGAAGTTTGCGAGGCACAAGCTCAAGATGGCCCAACCAGTTTGCGTAATTTACGTCGGCCTAATTTTGCCAATGATGTGCAAGTCGGCGACATCGTAAACTTACTCCTGCGCCCAGAAGACTTAAGAATTTACGACCCAAAAGATGACGAGCATGCTGGACTGTTTGGCCGCGTGATTGAAAGTAACTATAAAGGTAGCACGCTCGACTCGATTATTGAGCTAGCAAACGGCCATATTATTAAAGCCTCAGAATTCTTTGACGAAGACGATCCAAGCTTTGACTATAAGCTGAATGAAGCTGTTAAAGTCTCATGGGTAGACGGCTGGGAGTGGGTATTGCCAGAAGACTCTACTGAGCCAAATAAAGGTGAAGACCATACAACCGTGCAAAAGGATGCCAGCTAATGGCAGGTCACAGCTTAGGCAGCAAAAGTCCTTTTCGTACCGCAACGCTATGGCTCATTTGGGGTTGGTTACTGATATTCGCGCTACTGCCAAATATTTTGGTCATCGCTGTCAGCTTCTTGACCCGCGATAGTAGTGCTTTTATTAGTTTTCCGGTCAGTATCGACAGCTATGCACGCATGATTGATCCGCTCTATTTTGGCGTATTTATCCATTCGTTATGGATGGCAGGCATCACGACCATCATCTGCTTGTTACTTGGCTACCCTTTTGCATGGCTGATATCTAGGGCCAAACCCCGTTGGCAGCCACTGCTGATGATGCTGTTAATACTACCGTTTTGGACCAACTCTCTGGTGCGTACTTATGCACTCAAGTTGCTGTTTGCCAATAATGGTTTGATTAATAAATCACTGCTTGCGATAGGCGTCATCGATACCCCTATCGATATCCTATATACGCAAGGTGCAGTGATAGCTGGTCTGACGTATTTACTATTCCCATTTATGGTATTGCCGTTATATGCCGTGTTTACTGACTTGCGTCAGGACATGCTACTGGCATCACAAGATTTGGGCGCATCCAAGACGCAGACTTTTTGGCATATCGTACTACCATTGACGACGCCGGGTATTATCTCAGGAGTGCTCTTAGTCTTGCTGCCAGCAATGGGGATGTTTTACGTTGCTGATATCTTGGGTGGCTCACGCAACTTACTGGTGGGAAATATAATCAAAAACCAGTTTTTGGATGCGCGCGATTGGCCATTTGGTGCCGCAGCTAGCGTGTTATTAACCCTCGCTATGGCCGTGCTGTTACTGGCCTATCGCGCCAGTAGTCGCCGCATTGGCAAGACCGATTTCAGTGAGGTGGCCTAATGTCTTACAGCTCACCAACCAAAAAAACTCGTCCGCTCAAGATTGGCAGTATCGCCGCCAAGGGATATCTTGGGCTGATTTATGCCTTGTTATATCTGCCTATTATTGTTTTGGTAGTAATGTCATTTAACAAATCAAAAATTGGCTACAACTGGGGCGGCTTTAGCCTAAAGTGGTACGAATCGCTATTTAATAACCAAGCCATGCTAGATGCGTTTTGGCACTCCATTGTATTAGGATTGGTCGCTGCGACCGTCTCAACATTGATAGGTACGCTCACCGCTTTGGCACTACACCGTTATAATTTCCGTGGTAAAGGCTTGCTAAATGGGCTGCTGTTCGTATTGATGATGTCGCCCGAAATTGTATTGGCCATCTCATTATTAGCGCTATTCTTATTAATTGGTCTGCAATTAGGATTTGTCTCGCTGTTATTAGCACACATTACCTTTTGTCTACCGTTTGTGGTCATCACTGTATTTGCACGATTAAGCAGTCTAGATGAGAAATTGATGGAAGCGGCACGCGACTTGGGTGCTAACGAGTCAACGATGGTACGCACAGTGCTTATTCCTGTTATTTTACCAGCAGTAATGGCAGGTTGGTTACTCGCCTTTACGTTGTCATTGGATGATGTGGTGGTTTCAACCTTTGTCACCGGTCCAAGCTATGAGATTTTACCGTTACGGATTTATTCTATGGTACGAGTAGGACTCAAACCAGAAGTCAACGCTATCGGTACATTGCTACTGGCTGCTTCTTTAATCTTGGTTATCATCTCGCAGCTGCTACTACGTCGACGCTAGTTTGCCGTTGCCAATCTGACATCGCTAGTTTGGCACTGCTTATTATTGACACTGCTTATTAATAGTAAGCTTTGAATGAAAGTCAGCGCTATATCTATTATAATGAATTTTTCTCATCTGAGCGGTTAGGTTACCTTATGTTAGAGCTCCGTCACCTCAATACCCTAACCGCGCTACGGGCGCATGGTTCACTCGCTGCTGCTGCCGATGAGCTGCATGTCACAGCTTCTGCGGTCTCGCATCAGTTGAAAGAGCTAGAGAATTACTACGATATCAGTTTGGTCAATCGTCGTACACGCCCGCTCACCTTTACTCCTGCTGGCAAGACAGTACTGGCGTTGGCAGATAACATAATGCCACAAGTTACCCGCACCAAGTCCAACCTGAAGCGCCTAGCACATGGTCAAGCGGGCAGATTACGCCTAGCATCCGAGTGTCATAGTTGCTTTGATTGGCTGATGCCGATACTCAATCATTATCGCCGTGAGTGGTCAGATGTCGAGCTAGACTTTGCCACAGGGTTTGAACCTGAGCCGCATCACCTGCTCATGGAAGGTGACATTGACTTGTTGATTACCACCAGTGATTTACCGATAGACGGTATCAGCTATCAGCCGCTGTTTGAGTACGAGAGTCGCTTGGTACTATCGCCCACGCATGATTTGGCAGCACAAGAATTTATTGAACCCAATGATTTGACTGAAGAAACCTTGATTGCTTATCCAGTAGAGGCCAAGCGTCTCGATATTATCGCCAACTTTATGACGCCTGCGCAGGTAAGTTTTGAGAATGTGCGTACTACAGAGCTGACAGCGATGCTTATTCAGCTAGTCGCTAGTGAGCGCGGAGTTGCTGCATTGCCTGATTGGGTTGTGGCGGAATATGAGAAAAAAGGTTGGGTCGTGTCGCGGAAGTTAGGTGCAGGTGTGCATTGTCAGCTGTATGCAGCAACGCGTACCTCAAGCCAAGACATGGCTTATATGCAAGGGTTTGCGAATTTATTGGAAGGGATAGTGAAGCCGTTGTAGTTTCATTACTAATTACTTTCTTATAGTTATAAAATATTAGTCACTTTTTCATATCGTAACGAATGTTATGGTAAATAATGGTTCCCTAGTGAGGACTTGAACCTTTGGCTGTGGGCTAATAGTATCAATAGTTTTGATTATTTATTTCATTGTAGTTTACTTCACAGTGTACATATTGAGATACTTAATGTGATTTGATTATCTCACTCTAAAATAGGTAATTGATTAATCGAAATAGCGAAAGGCTTAGGATGTGAAAAAATTTATACCTGATTTAAAAGCTGATATTGTGCCTTTACAGAGTGCTGCAGGTATTGAGATTGGCTTAATTTTTGATGACTTCATCAAATACTCATCTCATAAAATGGTCAGTGAACAGGAGTTCAGTAGTCTCTCAAATACTGACAATTTGTGGTATGTAGTGCATTTAAAAGGGGTTAATATCTTAGGTAAACATTATGATTCTTACTCTTGCCGTTGGAATAACGATGTTACCTTACAATTTGATGGATGCCCTAAAAAAGTATTATACGGAATTATAGTTTCAGGAGCTTATACAGGTGCATTATTTAATGAGCTTAGAATCAGCGATAGGCTAGATAAATTATCTGATAAGTATGACTTAGATTTCTATGCTGATAGTCATTATTTAGTTTACAAAGACAATGATGAGTGTGTACCTGTGGAGATTGGTACTGATTACTTAGTTGATTATTCATATGAACCAAATCAGGTTATTGAACTGTTTTACGTAATGATGCACTCGGAACAGCAAAAGAAATATGGGATTAGCTGGGATTAATTACACACCTTAATCAGACAGGCAGTTTCAATGCCTAAGATTTTCTGACGATTGGACTGATTTTGCACTAACTCTAGTTTGGTGCGCTATACAGGAGTCGAACGTTTTCCCACAACGGACGTTATGGTAAAAGGTATTGAAATGAAAAAAACATTGATTAAAGAAATTTTAATTAAAAGCACATGCGATGATGGACGATTATTTATAGAGAGTAGTGCAGATCAGAATGAAGGCTCCGAATTGTATACGCACTTAAGTAAAGGTCATAAAGTAATTTCATCTAAATATTTTATTAAGCTAGGAGATGATCAAGAAATTTTTATTCCAGTTTCCAACATCATAGAGCTATTACCTGATCGAACAGGAGTTGTAGTTATTTATAAGGAACATCCAAGTAAGTTTAGTGAAGCTACCAGTTATCCGTGGTTTTTTAAATATCCTAATAATGCAGCTGTTTATAATGCGGAT
Source organism: Psychrobacter sp. NZS113 (assembly GCF_015864825.1). Classification (GTDB taxonomy): domain Bacteria; phylum Pseudomonadota; class Gammaproteobacteria; order Pseudomonadales; family Moraxellaceae; genus Psychrobacter. Next base: position 426,156 of record NZ_JADYWL010000001.1, on the reverse strand, counting down.
GGTAGCTTACGTTTTCAAATCGAGTTGACAGATAACCTCGAAAGTAGCTTGTACATTGAAAGTTTCGCACAAGAATCTATAGAACATCCTGACAAAAACAGTGTGACTATAAACAGTACTACTAACCCTATATATTCCTTTTATACACTTTTTGTAGTGGATCCAGATAGTCCACAGTTGATTGAAACTGATCAGCAAATACGACGTTAGTTAATAAAAAGGTATACCCTAGCGGAACCAGCTATTTCACCCCTCAAACGTATTAACAGACCACTTAAACTAGACTGCTATCATGGAACCACCTATAACAGACCATCAAACGATTAATATCTATCAACGGCTACAAAACCAACTTAAAGAAGTAAAATCCCAGCGCGGTTGCTAGCAATGTGAGTCCCACATGTAAACCGATAAGCGCCAATCCTGCCAGCAAACGGCCGTCATTGACGAAGGTAAAGACCTCCGCGCTAAAAGTGCTAAACGTCGTCAATCCGCCTAAAAATCCAGTGATGACGAATAGTCTCACATTGTCAGATAAGCCAGTACCCATTCGTCCGAACCATACTAGCGCTAGCCCTATCAGTAACCCACCCAAGACATTCGCGCCCAATGTACCGAGCGGTATCCAATGGTGCAACGGATTAAAGCGCGCAAGCCACCCTCGCAAACACGCGCCAAATGCGGCGCCCAAACCAATCGCAATCCACTGCATAGCGGTATCCTTACTTCAGATAGATTTCATGAGCATGAACATGGGCACAAACATGGGCATAAGCCCCAATCAATAGCATCTTTATACCGCAGGCAACTCTGTCATCGGCCAACGTGGCACACAGCTAACAGCCAAATCATCTGACTGCCCTGCTTGCAAGCGCTCGTAACCGGCATAAGCAATCATTGCCCCATTATCGGTACATAATGCAGGCGGTGCATAGTGCACCGTTGCATTTATTTTGGCCAGCTCAGCTTCTAACGTTTCACGTAGATGAGTATTGGCACTGACGCCGCCAGCAATGACTAAGCGGCTCATATCTACTCGCTTGAGTGCTTTGACGCATTTTTTTACTAGTGTATCGACCACTGCATGTTGAAAGCTAGCGGCAATATCAGCGCGTACTTGTGGATTACTCTCGGCACTATTTCCTGAGCCTCCTGAGTGTGGGGTATCCTTGATAAGGTTATGCACGGCTGTTTTCATACCGCTAAAGGAAAAGTCCAAACCACGATGTAGCATAGGTCTGGGCAAGCTATACGCGTTTTGATTGCCTGTCTCAGCCAATTTAGCGATATTGGGACCACCAGGATATGGCAAGCCCAGCATTTTAGCTGCTTTATCAAAGCACTCACCCGCAGCATCGTCTATCGACTCACCCAATATCTCATACTGCCCAACCCCACGTGCAGCAATAAGCAAAGTATGTCCACCAGAGACGAGCAATGACACAAAAGGAAATGCCGGAGGGTTTGCACCCATCAGCGGTGCCAACAAATGGCCTTCCATATGGTGGATGCCAATCGCAGGGATATCTAAGCCATAAGCCAAGCTACGCCCAAATAATGCACCCGTCATCAATGCGCCAATAAGCCCTGGCCCTTTGGTATAGGCAATCGCGTCAATCTCGCTTTTTTCCATGTCACACTGATCTAACAGCTCATTAAGCAAAGGCACCAGTTTGCGAATATGATCGCGACTAGCGAGCTCAGGCACCACACCACCATATAGGGCATGTAGCTCTATTTGTGAATACAGCACTTGACCAACTAAACCTTGATTGTCACTTGAAATCTGCTCACTATCAAAAATCGCTAGACCAGTCTCATCACAAGAGGTCTCTAAACCCAACACTTTCATATGTTTGCCTTTATACTTTTGTCTGCGTGTCATCTTTTGCAGCGTTTTTCGCCTGAGCTTATGTGCGAAAAAACATGCACAAAAAAACCGCCATTGTCAGTCACAATGACGGTCAGTTTAGCAAATTTCAATGGTCAATATCAGCTAACCGCTGCAATCATGTAATCTACAGCCGCATAAACCTGTGCTTCACTTACCTTATCAGTGACTTGCGCTGGCATTTTATTAAAGCCTTTAGCAGAGTGCAAGTGTAGCGTATCTTTGCCTTTGGTAAGGCGCGCTGCCCATGCGGCTTTATCACCATACTTTGGCGCATCGAGTAAACCAGCCTCATGACAAGCTTTGCAGTTTGTCTCGTACAACTTAGCGCCTGCATCAGCAGCCAATACTTCAGGCTCAGCAGTAACTTCTGCTACCGACTCTTCTGAAGTAACAGGCCCTTCGACAGGTTCTAATTTAGTCTCTGGTGCAGGCGCAGCAATTTCAGACTTAGTCACTTCAGATTCAGCAACTGGTGTGTCAGCGACCGCTACAGTGGTATCAGCAGGTTCATTGGCAGTAGATGCCTCTTCTGTACTCGTATTCTCACCACTACAAGCACTCAGTGCTAATAATGCGCTAATACCTATAACAGAGGCCATAAGCTTGCTTATACGCTGACGTTTATTCATCATGATCACACCTCTATACTATATTTTATATTGGTGGCTGCTGATAAAGCTTATTTATCACTTTTGGCAGCCCAAATGATCATTGAATCAATACTTATTCAGCGGTGGCAGCTTCAGGTTCGGCACTGTCAGTAGCTGCTGCGTCAGCATCGGCGCTATCCGCTGCAGTCGCTGTGTCTGCCATCGCTGTTTCTACCATAGCAGTAGCATCCGTTCCTTCTTCAGCAGTGGCCGTGCCATCAGCTTCCGTAGCAGTTGCATCAGCCGCAGGCATCGCTGCTGTTTCTGGAAACTTCATGTCTTCAGCTTCCGGTGCATTTTCAATCGCAAGTGCAGCCGCTTCATCAACGCGATCTACTGCCATTACTTCTTCATGCTCTTCGCCACCACAAGCACTAACACCAAAGCTAAAAGCGACGATAAATGCGCTGCTTAACGCTGTATTTAATACTGTCTTTTTCATTCAAACATCCTCAATAAAATACACACAAAACGGTTCATAGGCTTACTATAATATGGGAATTATCATAGCATAAACTCCACCTAAACCGTTATAGACAGTAGGGTTTTTTATTTATAATGATGTTCTGTAGCAAACTTATATAGTCACTCTTATTTAACTAAAACCATTAATGCTGTCTAATAAACTGACTCTATATCAACAAAAAACCCTGCAACTTAATGATAAATATGGATTAATACAACAAATTCATTGACTTACTTGCTATTTTTTATTAAAATACCTGCCCTTGTGCTCATGTACAAGATTATCCTAGTTTGAGCTGATGTCTGTAATCTTGAGATATTACGACTAAATACTAATACACAGCCAAACTAATGCCTTTATATCTCATCCTAATCAAGGAGTCTTCATGCCTGCAGTTAAGGTTAAAGAAAACGAACCAGTAGATATCGCTATCCGTCGTTTCAAACGTTCATGTGAAAAAGCTGGTGTATTGTCAGACGTACGTAAGCGTGAGTTTTATGAAAAACCAACGCAAGTACGCAAGCGTAAGAAAGCTGCTGCCGTAAAGCGTTATAAAAAGAAATTACAACGCGAAACTATTCGTACTACTCGTATGTACTAATCCATAATAAGATTAGTTAAGTACAAGTGCTACATTAACGCCACTGTTATCCATTGATATCAGTGGCGTTTTTTATGCTACAATTTTTATTATTGCTCAAAATTTGAATAAATAACTCTTAACGAATAAGGATAATAACAATGAGTCAACTCAAACAAACTTTATCAGACAGCATCAAAGTATCTATGAAAGCGCGTGAGCTTGAGCGCGTTAAAGTATTGCGTAACGTACAAGCAGTCATCAAGCAAATTGAGATTGACCGCCGGATAGAGCTAGATGACGCACAAGTATTAGAGGTATTACAAAAGCAATTGAAACAGCGTCAAGAGTCACTCACTATCTTTACAGAAAACAACCGTGATGACTTAGCGACCAAAGAGCAGTTTGAGATTGATATTATCAATGGGTTTATGCCCAAACAAATGAACGATGATGAAGTGGCTGCTTTAGTCAACGCTGAAATCGCTGAGCAAGGTGCAACATCTATGCGTGATATGGGTAGCGTAATGGGTGTACTAAAGAACAAAACTGCAGGCCGTGCAGATCCAGCTCTCATCTCTAAACTGGTAAAAGACGCCCTACAAGGTTAGCATCTGCTGTTGATTGGTAGGTTTGTCTGTCTGTCTGTAAAAGTAAAAATAACCGCCTAAGGCTTAAAGTCTTTGGCGGTTTTTACTGCTTTGAGTTCTGCATTAATATTAGCTAAAAGCGGCCGAGCACTATTGGCTTGCGGTGTATTCTGCAATTGTTCCGTCAGTTGCTTGGCTTGTGTCAGCGATATGAGCGCACTTTCGTAGCGATTACTCCATAGCTGATCTTGACTGCGGTAACGTAATGCATTGATAGTGGCAATATTGGCCAACTGCGGTGAAGTCGTGGTTTTAGCCAACTTTTCGTTGGCCAGTTGTAGACTTTGCCAAGCATAACGATCGCTTGGCTGCTGCTCGGTTAGTGGTTTGAGCAATGCTTGTGCTTGTGTCGGCTGGTTACTATTGGTGAGTGCTTCCGCTAAGTAGAGTCGTAAGTCGCGACGCTCAGGATAAAGTAGCTGCTGGCTTTCTAAAATTTGTGCAGCTTCTGACCACTTACCTTGTTCCGTTAGCATATAGCTGTGGGTAATTGACAATAAAGGCTCTAGTGTTTGACGCTGTGTCGCTGATAATGCATCGATTTCAGCCAGTAGCTTGTTAGCATCTGTAAAACGTTGCTGTTCACTATACCAGTGCATCAAAGCCAATTTGGCACCGACACTATTCTTTGCAGCAGTCGTCAATACGGTCTCAGAAGCATGCTTACCAGTAATCTGCACACGCCAATAGAGCAAATCAAACAATGCTTGATGTCGTTGCTGCTGGTTTAGCGATAGTGAAGGATAACTCTGCGCGCGACTTTGTGAATCACTCAAACGCTCATTACTCAGTGGATGGGACATAACAAAACTTGGCAAAAACTGGTTTTCAACTTTATTGAGCTGACTTCGTTGATTCATGGTGGCAAAAAACCGTGGCATCGCTCTTGGGTCATAACCGGCTTGGGTCATGATTTGCATCCCTATTCGATCAGCCTCGCGCTCATTACTGCGGCTAAATGCCATGCTACTGTTCATCGTAGCGGTTTGACTACCCATCAAAACAGCTGTCGCTGCATCACCATCGATTGCTGATGCAGCAATTGCTGCTAGCATGCCACCTACTTGCATGAGCAATGCTTTGCTGCGCTCATCAGTGCCGCTCTCATAATGATGCTGGCTAATGTGTGCCACTTCATGCGCTACCACACTAGCAAGCTCGTCCATACTACTGGCGGCTAATATTGTGCCTGTATTTAGACCGATAACACCACCTGGAGCTGCAAAAGCGTTGATACTCGGATTATCGATAATTACCAAGCCCATTAATGCTTGCTGCCGTGCTTGAGCATTCAGACGCCAAGTCATGTCTTTGAGCGTTTCCTGAATCCAAGGATCGTGCTCCATCTTAACGCCACCATTGATATTTCGTAGTGACCATTCGCCTAGTAGCTTATTTTGATACTGCTCAGCGAAGCTCAAGCCCTGACCTCGCAAGTTAGGCAAGTCTAAATCTTTGGAGTCCGTGGATTGCCATGAGTTATAATTGTATTGTGACGTTTGGCCACTACTATTATTACTACTGTTCCATTCACTACTATTGGCAACCGTTGTGGCCATCAATAAGGCTGTTGAAATCCCTAATATAAACATGCTCGATACCGCTATAGACAGAGCGCTCTTTTTTCGCTCGCACAACAACGACACCCGCCCAAACGAAGGTGCGGCGACCACATGCTTATTTGAGTGATTCATGGCTGCGCTATCAAGCATCGATTGTCTATTAGAGTGATACAAATGCTTATCCTATGCAGTTAAGTGATGACAACATCTTCTCGACTATACGAGCTTGTACATATAAGGTCAATTCTAGTATATATATGACTACCAATAACTAAGCGGCGTGTCACTATTGCGCAACATGACTGTGTAATTCTAATGAACCGAATGTTGAGTTGACTATATTCAACTCAATTGCACCCCAGCTTTTTGCTATAATGGCAGTTACAACAATAGGTTTACGTCGCTATCAAGCATAAGGTATTCAATAAAAAAGTCTTAAAATCAACAATGCTTGAAAGCCAACTATTGAGAATACAAATAGTATTACAAACCAAAGTATTGGTATTTATAAGGGTTGTTTTATGTCTGTTGATAGCCAGTCCACCATCACCCATGCGCCTGATTTCATAAACTTATCAGAAAAACTCTCTGGTGCTGAGCAACAAAATATTAATAACCTACTAGCATTGCTATCGGCGAACGATATTGATTCAAATAACGAAGCAGATGCTAAGCAATCTTCTATTAACATTGTACGTTTCGTCGATGGACGTGGGCTTGCTTGTCCAATGCCGCTTTTAAAAACCAAAGTAGCATTACGAGATGTCGCAACTGGTGAATCGTTATATGTGGTCGCAACTGATGCCAACTCACAAGCAGATATCGCTGCTTTCTGTCGACAAAGTAAGCAAACAGACACGACCAATCGACTGCTACTGACCATCAATAGCGTTACCAGTCAACAGGCAACTGATAGCACACCATCACAGCGTTTCGATACAATATATCACTTCATCATTACCAAAACTGATAGCAACTAAGCGTCGCTATCCTTTACAATTACAACTATAAATATTTTTATCTTACTATTTGCGTCACTATTTAATCAAGGTCAAGAATATGGCTAACACTGCTAATGATGCTGCAAAAACGAGTAAAAAAGACGATGCAGCACCTGTAAAAAACGAAGCACGTGATGCAGCATTAAAAGCTGCGGCACAGCGACCACCTTATGACGCGGAAGCGCTAGTTGATACCAGTACTCGTGATTTGGTACCGGCAATGCCAACGCATCTTTCAGCGCCTGGGGTTAATCTAGGTGCGTACATCAATACCGTCCATCAAATTCCAATTTTGACGCCAGTACAAGAGCAAGAGCTGGCGCATCGTTATTATGACGAAGGTGATGTGGAGGCGGCACGTCTGCTCGTCATGTCACATCTGCGTTTTGTGATTCACATTGCCCGCAGTTACTCAGGCTATGGTCTGCCACAAGCCGATTTAATTCAAGAAGGTAATTTGGGACTAATGAAAGCAGTAAAACGCTTTGATCCCAATAAAGGCGTTCGCTTGGTATCGTTTGCGGTGCATTGGATTAAAGCGGAAATTCACGAGTTTGTCATTCGCAACTGGCGTATCGTGAAGGTAGCGACTACTAAAGCACACCGTAAACTATTCTTTAATTTACGTAGTCTCAAAAAGACAAACAATCAGCTAACGCTAGAAGAAGCAGATGCGATTGCAAATGACTTGAATGTCACGCGTAAGCAAGTGTTAGAGATGGAATCACGACTTACCTCCTATGATGCCTCGTTTGAAGCGCAATCGAGCGATGATGACGACGGGCGCTATGCACCGCAGTTGTTCTTAGAAGATGGTATTGATCCTGCTGAACAATTGGAAGAAGCTGACTGGGAAGAAAACAATTCTTCAGCATTAATAGCGGCAATGGGAACCTTAGACGATCGATCACGTGATATCGTTGAGCAACGCTGGCTCTCTGAGCAAAAATCAACCTTGCATGAGTTAGCAGCCGTCTACTCTATCTCGGCAGAACGCGTTCGCCAGATTGAGAAGAACGCCATGGATAAAATTCGTGATGCAATGACTATCGATAGCGTTATCTTGCCGGATGATATTCAATAGCCGTTATTTTGTAGTAGCGACCGTTTTTAAATAATATGAGTATGCCATGTTAAATTGGGTAGGTATTGCGGCGATTAATATGGCTATCGCCGTTGCGTTAGGTGCATTTGGGGCGCATGGTCTGAAAAACATAGCTAGTCCTCAGCAACTCGAGTGGTGGCATACGGCAACATTGTATTTGTTAGTACATGCGCTCGGCTTGTTACTGGTGGGTCTGTTAATACGCCTCAAATACGTCACTCAAACGACTGCATGGCTATTACAGATTGGCATTATAATATTTTCCGGTAGTCTGTATGCTATGACACTTGGCGCACCACTTTGGTTTGGAGCGATTACGCCTATCGGTGGTGTGCTAATGATCGCAGGATGGTTGTGTCTGGCGCTATCAGCATTCAAAACAAACACTCAAAAATAATATAAACAGCAAATGTAATGCGGTTGGTACTTATGCTGTCCAAAATAATTTTACATCATTTAGGAGCATATAATGAGCAACATTAGTGTCAATGGCAAAAAACTACAGACCACTCATCAGACCGTACAACTGGTCATCAATGAGCTTGGACTTAGCCAAGGTCGCTATGCTGTAGAAGTAGAGGGTGAGCTTATTCCAAAGAGCGAACTGAGTCAGCTACGTATCGTTGAGGGCATGAACATTGAAGTAGTACAAGCAGTTGGTGGCGGCTAGTCACTGCAGTTTACTTATCGTAGATTAAATAGACTGAGTGTAATTCGCTTAGTTTGTTGAATAAAATACTGGTTTCATTTGGCTTATAACCAAACTTTCAAAAAGACTATCAGTAGTTTTGATTAATGAATAGACTTACTGATACTCTTATTTCTTGATATTAGTACTAAAAAAGGCCTCAACGCATGATACGTTTGAGGCCTTTTTCCTTTTTGTGTATTCTGACTTCAGTTTAGTAGAATCAAATGTAACTCATATGACTGTCTATACTATTGGCTATCTATACTATTTATTATTATTTGGTCAGCCAATACTTATTAAATACGATATCTACCAAACCTCATCGAATTAAACGGCTGGTGCTACATCATCGACCATGAAGTCTTCATAGCGTTCATCACGTCCAGCACCCTGAGTCTTTTTACGCTCTTGACGAGTTTTATATTTACGCACTTGTCTATCAAGTTTGTCTGCCATTTCGTTGATGGCTTTGTACATATCATCTTCACACGCTTGAACAAACATTTCTTGACCTGAGACTCGCAGTATCGCTTCAGCTTTATGGCTTTTTTTACCGCCATCACTAGCACCGCTGTTGTCTAACGATAATATCACCTTAATGCTTTGTATCTGATCAAAGTGACGCTCTACTTTCTCAAGCTTTTCACGAACTGCCATGTCCATAGCTTCAGTAACGCTGATATGGTGACCACTGATAGAAACATTCATATTATTGTCCTTTTGATTGTACTTACAGTCAACAGATGAAGTAGCATTCCTGCTCTTATCACCCTGCTTTACCAACAATCGCTCTACTATCTTTTATAGCCAGTACACCCAGTAAAATGCCGATATATCCTTTCATTATCTTCTGATTGCTACTATAAATGCGCTAAATCGACACTTAGATTTCGTTGTTGGTATGACTCTAATTTGTCATGAAATTAGGATAGTAGCAAGCCATTAAATTGTAATTAAGTGTAACAATACCTGTTGTTTCCATCATGTTTCTATATAATCAAAAAATTTTATTTTTTATATTCCATCTGAAATATAGTCGTCAATATATGAGCGTACTTATAACTTATTGAATTCCATCGTTTAATATTTTTGTTTGCGCTGGGTAGATGATCCGATATTCATTGCTTCGCGATATTTGGCGACGGTTCTTCTGGCAATATCGATGCCTTCAACTAATAAACTGTCTTTTATACGACTGTCTGATAATGGCTTTTTCGGATTTTCATCGGCGATAAGTTGCTTAATCATGGCACTGATAGCGGTTGACGAGACATCACCATCTGTACTACTAACATGTGATGAGAAGAAATGCTTTAGCGAAAACAACCCTTGGGGTGTCAGGATGGTTTTGCTAGTGGTCAGACGTGACACAGTGGATTCATGCAAATCAACTTCTTCTGCAATGACCTTTAAGATAAGTGGTTGCATGGCAGTCGCACCATGTTGTAAGAACTCTTGCTGATAGCGCACAATACTGGTGGCGACTTTTAGTAGGTTCTGATTGCGCTCTTCGATACTACGAATAAACAAGCGAGCATCCGTAAGGTTTTCACGCAGATACTGATTGTCAGGGCTATCATCACCCCGTTTGACTAAGTTGGCATACTCTTGGTTGACTCGTAGCTTCGGCAAGGTATCAGGATTGAGCCGTACCTGCCAGCCATCCTCTTGCGTATCAGTCCCTGCAGTGGTATTACCACTTTGGCGACGGACAGGCGTGACCAGCACATCAGGAATGTCGTAGCTGTCTGGCTCCCGTGCGTAATCCGGTTGACTACTATGGAATAATAAGCCTGGTGAAGGATTTAAGCTTCGTAGTAGGTTTAGTGCAGGTGTGATCTTCTCAGCTGCAAGTCCAGTCTGCTCGGTCAGTGCTTTAATATTATTACTGACTAAGTATTCACTAGCAGATAGAAGTGCTTGTGCTTCTTTTAAAGATTCAGTATTCGTATCGAGCTTGGACAGCTGAATCGCTAGACATTCACTAAGATTCCGTGCCCCAACACCGAGTGGATCGCAAGATTGAATAATACGCAATACGGCCAGTACTTCATCTTGCTCAACAGACTCATCCCATTGATAAAAGCTCGCCATGGTCTCAAAGCTCTGCAACAACTCATCGATATCAAGCCGAACAAAACCCATATCATCCATAGAGTCCATCAGATAAGTGGCAATCAACATATCTGCTTCTGATAGATGTTTAAAGTTTAGCTGCCAACGTACATGATCTTGGATAGTGGCAGACGTGCCACCTTGATAGCTATCGAAGTCATCGTCACCTTTGCTTCCTGAACTGGTAGCCGCAGATGCATAGTTACTGCTATCAGCACTATTATCAAAGCTACTATAATCGTCACTATCCATCGTATAACTATCTATGGCACCATCATCGATATTTGCTTGCTGTAACTTATCAAAGCTATCACTAAGTTCATTATCATAGTCAGAGGTAGTCGTATTGCTGTCAGATTTGGCAGTAAATGACTCAGTGCCAGCACTTTGATTCCAGCTATCCAATGTCAGCGAATCACTCAGCTCGTCTATGATATCGTCACCGCTATGCTCGTATTCATCGTCATCATCTTCGATACGTTCAAGCAGTGGATTACTATCCAGCTTGATCTGAACCTCTTGCGCGAGCTCAAGACTAGAGAGCTGCAGCAATTTAATGGCTTGCTGCATCTGCGGTGTCAGTTTCTGTGAGGTGCTTAGCGTGGTCGCCAATCCGAACGACATACTCATGGGCGGCTTATTACACTCCGGTAGTGATAATATTCTACAAATATTTTTGGTCAAACCAGTGGTTTAACGTTATTAGGACATGACGATAGCATTTTTTGACGCAATTTTGCTATGATAATTTACACTCTGGCCAGATACAATTGTTACGCTTTTCTTATTAAAGCCTATAAATATTAGCATTTCAGCATTAACTGCTAAATAATTAATATCAAAAATCGGTTTATCATCATATGAATTTTATAAGAAAAGTTATGAAATACACGACTGAAAGATAGTTAAACTGAACTAACTTAAAAATTAACTGAGACTGCAACCATGAATAGTAAACAGAATAATCAATTGACCACTGCCGCCATTCAAATGAACAGCCAACAAAATATTGAGCAAAACTTAGCTACTATAAAAGCTGCCATTATTAATGCAAGTGCGCAAGGAGCTCAGCTGGTCGTACTACCAGAGAACTGCTGTAGCATGGGCGAGCAGTTTGCTACTGCAGAGCGCTTTGATGACCTATCAGCGACGATAGCAGACTATGCCAGCACTTATGGTGTCTACGTACTAGCAGGCTCGCTACCCTGCCCTTATCGACCTGATGGTATTGTCGTCCCTGATGGCAGACTACGCCAAGTCTGTCAGTTGTTTGCGCCTAATGGCACGCGAGTGGCACGTTATGACAAGATTCATCTGTTCACAGCCACTGTAGCGGATAAGCACGGCAGCTATAATGAAGCAGCCACTTTCGAGCCAGGAACGCAAACCGTGATTACACCAATCGAAGCAAATGATACAGTCTATCAATTGGGCATGATGGTTTGCTTTGATTTGCGTTTTCCTGCATTGGCACAGCGTCTACGTCAAGCAGGTGCAGACATACTGAGCGCACCGTCAGCATTTACCTATCTAACGGGGCAAGCCCATTGGTCACTTTTATTACGGGCACGTGCGTTGGACAGCCAGTGTATGGTCATTGGGGCGGCACAAGGTGGCGACCATACTTACAAGAATGGTGATATACGTCAGACGTGGGGACATACAGCGATTACCGCTTATGATGGTACAGTTATCAGCCATTACGATGATAGTGTATTGAATGAAGCTACTAATCAGGAAGACAGCAAGCACTATGCCATGGTATTAGCATCATTAGATCAGCACGCCCAACAGCAAGGACGCCAAAAAATGCCTATCTTTGACTGTCATCGTTTAGCATAAATGATGATTAGTGTGTGTTGAACATTCAACACACACTATTTTTGATTTGAGTCATCGTCGCGTTGAGCATGAGTGGCTCGCGGGTGGGCACGATCATAGACTTGAGTCAATTTGGCAAAATCAACATGGGTATAAATTTGCGTGGTACTGATGTCACTATGACCCAGCATTTCTTGTACAGCGCGCAAGTCACCACTACCTGACAGCATGTGTGACGCAAAGCAATGCCGCAATAAATGTGGATACATATTTTGTGAAATACCAGCCCGAGTAGCAGCAACTTTTAGACGTTGCTGCACTGCCCGTGTTGATAAGCGCGTACCCAACTTTTCACTGATAAATAATGCCGTGTCCATTTGCTCTACCCATAGATTACGATGCGGTAGATAGCGCGTAATCGCCTCTGCTGCTTTTATCCCTAATGGTATTAATCGTGTTTTATTGCCTTTACCCGTCACACGTACGCGTAAGTCAGATAAATCTACGTCCGCCATATCTAACGCGACCAGCTCACCCACACGCAAACCACTACTGTAGAGCAACTCAAACATGGCTTTATCCCGTAACCATAGGCGCGCTTGCTCTGGAATATCAGGAATTTCTTGGTCAAGCAATTGAGTGAGTAAATCTACATCCGCGATAGACGGTAATGGCCTAGGACTACGCTTAAGCTGGTAGCCAGTAGTAGGATTAATGCGTGCTAGCCCTTCTTCAATCAGCCATCCATAAAAATGACGAATCGCCGACAGCTCCTGCTGGACGCTAGCAAGTGCAAGCTTGTCTTCATCGATACGCTGACCGATATGCTGCGCTAACTGACGCTTGTCACAACGCGTCCATGTTAGCCGTTTGCCACGTAAAAATAGCGCCAGTTGGTTCAAGCCAGCAAAATAAGCCGTTAGGGTATGCGGCGAGTGGTTACGTACCGATAAAGTATTTAACCAACGATGCACTGGTGCTAACAGCTCACGTAATGCTGTGTCCGACTCTATCGTGGCTGCCAGTGTGTCTGACAGCCAAGCTGCTGATTGTACTTCTGAACCCGACGTTGCCACTACCTGACTGTTGTTATTGGACATAGCCCTATTAGAGATGACCATAGTTTTTACCCATTCGCCATCCGAGTTTAGCCCTCAGAATTAGGCTTGATACCCGCTTGTGCCATTAGTCCGTCTGGGCTAAACACGCCTTCATAAACAAAGGCCGTTGGACCGGTCATCATGACTGAATAACCCGGCTGCCATTTGATAATCATACTACCGCCATATAGCTGCGCGCGCACTTCTTCGCCTTCATCCAACCAGCCTTCACGTATGCCAACCGCCACTGCAGCACATGCACCCGTACCACAGGCTTGCGTCTCACCGACACCGCGCTCGAATACCCGTAGACGAATATGACGTTGATTCATCACCTGCATAAAGCCGACATTGACGCGATCTGGAAACGCAGGATGTGATTCAATGGCTTTACCTAACGTTTCGACTTCAGCATCGAGCACATCATCAACTTTGATGACCGCATGTGGATTGCCCATATTGGCGACATAGAGCTGTACAGGTGTTCCATTAACATCTAAATGGTAGGCGTTTTGGATTTTGGTAGTGGCTCTTGGGCTAAACGGGATCTCGTCTGGCTCAAACTTAGGTTTGCCCATATCGACTTCTACCCAGCCATAGCGGTCTGTGGTCAGCGTGATAATCCCACTCCCAGTCTCAACACGTAGGCGCTGTTTAAATGACAGTTTGCGTGCCTGTACGAAACGGGCGAAACAGCGTGCGCCGTTACCGCACTGCTCGACCTCTGTGCCATCGGTATTAAAAATACGATAGCTAAAATCAACATCCGGACGCATCGGTGGCTCAACCACTAGCAATTGATCAAAACCAATACCCAAATGACGATCACCCAATAACTGTACCAAATCCTTGGTTAATTCTAAGCGCTGAGTCACCAAATCGATGACCATAAAATCATTGCCCAGACCATGCATCTTAGTAAATTCTATTAGCATATCCTTGATATCCTATCCTATTTTTATGTATGGCTTATCTTAGCACGCTGTCAGATACAATCATAATAATACCAATCCCAAAAAGTACGATTAGCAGTGTCAAACTTGTTTAGTCTACAGTGAGTAGTACTTGCACTCTTTTTCCTTGTTACTCTAATTTTTGTGAATGGTGTTACTTTCAACTACAGGCATGCCTTCAATTAAGAGACAGCTTTAATTAAAAAATACCTTCCTCAAAATCGAGTCATAAAAAAACCCATTGTCATTATCACAATGGGTTCTCTTCAATCATTAAATGCTACAACAGTTTTGGCTCGTCTTTAATAACCTTACTGCGCCTGCCACAATTTTTCATTTTCATATAATGATTCAATCGTTTCACGCGGACGAATCAACTGATGATGGTTATCAGACACCATGACTTCGCTAGCACGTGGACGCGAATTATAATTGCTACTCATGGTAAAGCCATAAGCGCCAGCACCAGTGATGGCCAATGTATCTCCCGTTTCCAACGCTAACAAGCGACCTTTTGCTAAGAAATCTCCCGTCTCACAAATCGCTCCAACGATATCCCACGGTTGCGTACCCTCCGTATCGATACCCTCGCTAGGTAACACGCTTGGAATCACTGCCATTTCTGCTTGATACAGTGCAGGACGAATCAAGTCGTTCATGGCCGCATCGACGATAGCGAAGTTTTTGTGTTCAGTAGGCTTTAATACGTCAACACGCGTTAATAATACGCCAGCATTGGCAACGATACTGCGGCCCGGCTCAAAGAATACCGTCAGTCCAAGCTCGCTTAGTTTTGGTAATAACGCAGCAGCAAACTCGTCCATAGACACAGGCGTCTCATCGATATAGCGCACCCCTAAGCCACCACCTAAATCTATATGACGCAGCTCAATACCTTTTTCACGAAGGGCGTGTATCAACTCAATTACTTTGTCTAATGCAGCAACGAATGGCTCTACTTCCGTCAACTGCGAGCCAATATGGCAGTCGATACCAACGATATCGATATGCGACAACGCAGCGGCTTGCTCGTAGACAGCGATAGCGTCTTCGTGAGTGATACCGAACTTATTGTCTTTTAAGCCAGTAGAGATATAAGGATGAGTCTTGGCATCGACATTAGGGTTAACTCGTAAAGATATCGGTGCTGACTTATCGAGTTGCTGTGCCACTTCATTGATTAAAGCCAGCTCGCTAATAGACTCGACGTTAAAGCAACCGATGCCTTGGGTGAGTGCATACTCGATATCGCTATAAGTTTTACCAACGCCTGAGAATACAACGCGAGCAGCATCGCCGCCTGCCGCCAATACTCGCATCAACTCACCACGTGAGACAATATCGAACCCTGCACCCGCCTGAGCCAACACGCCAAGCACAGCAAGATTAGAGTTGGCTTTAACAGCATAGCAGACCTGATGCTTTAGACTAGCAAAGCTATCGGTGTAAGCCTGATAAACGTCCAGTATCGCCTGCTTTGAGTAGACATAACATGGCGTATCATAGCAATCGACCAACTCAGTCATACTGACCTGCTCCATATGTAGAGCGTCGTTGCGATAATTCAGCGCAGGCAAATGAGCGGTCAAGGCTTCAGGGTTAATATATAACCCTTGTTCTGTTTGGGTCGTTACTGTAGTCATTGTGGTTATGTCTCTCATTAAATCAGGTAAATTTATTCGGAATCATTGATGCTCTTAAACGATTAATAATCGTTAGGGTCTTCGTTCACATCTGATAGCACTTGCTCTAAATAGCGAGCGTTCTGTTCATCATTACTCGCTGATACTGTACTTTGTGACTCGCCAGCATTAGACAACATCTCTGACCCTGCCGCCTTTGAGCTGTTGGAATTGGCTAGATAGAGGTCGCCCTTTTGCCCGCAGCCAGTTAACCCTAACATGAGCGCACTACCGATAATCAATGCGGAGACAGCACGGCGACTGGTGTTAATAGATAAATGAGAATTGCACTCAGTGTTTGAAACGCGGCGTATAGTAAGCATAGGGCAATAACCTTGCAGCAGTGTGAATATGATTGAAAACAGGACGTTTACGACTGAAATATTCAAAATATTATAATCTATGTAAGCATAGCATTGTATCAGTCAGGCGGTAAGCCTCTTGAGGGCGATTGACCAATAATTTTGCTAACTTTATCATGTGTAAATACAGCTTATGACGATAATGATTGGTGCATATTACTTGACGAATTCTGAGAAATTTACGCATTTTATGGGACAATTATGGTTTGTGGAATGCTGTTTTATGGTGCAAAACACCGCTAAACACATTTTGAAAAACTTTCTTACAATTTTTATTGCGGGCAATCTTGCCTTTATAGCACTTACGATTTGATAGCCATATTCGGTGTACAGGTGTAACAACGCTTGACGATGTTCAATCTTAAACCTTATAGTTACTGTGGTATAAGATATTAATTGTGTTACATTATACTCCGAAAATATCGCTTTGATGGACTGCTAGAAGCAACCAAACAAAGTGACGAGTAGGGATTTATTGGTAGACTTGTAGGCGTGATATCGCTTATTTCATTTTTATGAAAGGTCTGCTGATTTTTGTTTGTTCGGCGGAAATTAATCCGCTATGATTCACCACTTATCAAAAAACATAATCTAAGGATAGAGCATGAGCGATAGCACCCCCGTCTTTAATGATCGTAATACCGGCAAATCAAAACTTATCAACCCTACGTTGGTTCTCAACTGCGGTTCATCTTCCATCAAATATGCACTAATCAGCGAAGACGAATCCACTCGTATTACCGGTCTTGCCGAAAACTTGGGGCTTGATACCGCTCGTATCAAACATACTACTTTAAACGGCGAAAAACTTGAGATTACCATCCCTGGTGGTCGTCATGAATTGGCTCTTCAAAAAATCCTAGCGCTACTTGAGCAATATCATTTTGTCGCTGTAGGACATCGTGTGGTTCATGGTGGCCGTGAATATTCGAAAGCTGTCCGTGTAGACCAACATGTACTTGATGAAGTAAAACGCTTAAAAATCCTAGCGCCTCTACACAACCCTGCCAATGCTTTGGGTATTGAAGCAGTTGAAGCCATTTATCCTGATATTCCACAAGTGGTCGTTTTCGATACTGCATTTCACCAAACCATGCCACCAGTTGCCTATCGCTATCCCATTCCAAAAGCCCTATACGAAGAAGAAAAAATCCGCCGTTATGGCTTCCATGGCACCTCACATGCCTATGTATCAGAGCGTGCCAGCGAAATTACAGACGCTAAAGGTCCACATGGTTGGCTGACCGCTCATCTAGGTAATGGTTGCTCAGCGACTGCCGTCTATAACGGTGAGAGCTTGGATACCAGTATGGGTCTGACACCGCTTGAAGGCTTGATGATGGGTACGCGTAGTGGTGACGTCGATCCTAGCTTGCACATCCATCTCAAGCGTAAACTGGGTATGAGCCTAGAAGAAATCGATACTATGCTTAATAGTGAAAGTGGCTTATTGGGTATCTCAGGTCTATCTAATGACTTGCGTACGATCGAACAAGCAGCGAATGAAGGCCATAAAGACGCTCAACTCGCAATCGAGATGTTCTGCTATCGTGTCGGTAAATACCTAGCCAGCCTAAGCTGTGCCCTACCTGACTTTACTGGCATCGTCTTTACTGGTGGTATTGGTGAAAACTCAGCCACCACACGTGCTCGCATCTTAGACGTCATGCGTCATTTCGGTATCAAGTTTAATGCTGAAAAGAATGATGATTTGGTCGGCGGCGCAGAAGGCAGCTTCCAAGACGAAGGTAGTAGCATCGAGCTGTGGGTTATCCCAACTGATGAAGAATGCCAAATCGCTAAAGAAACCTGCCAAGCATTAGGTCTAAAATAGAAAATAGCTCGGCTATGACAGTGATGCTTATTTGAGGGCTTATGTCGTATAAAGATTTTATATGACATAAGTCTTTAAGTAACGGCGCTACTGACCAATCACTACAAGCGAAAGCAGCAGCCATCATTTTAGCCAGTCAGCAACACCTCTCTCACGGATATAATAAAATAAATAGTAGGATATACTATGCAAACCATTTTACTTGTGCCCATTAGTCGCGGTATCGGCCTGACATCAGCAGCGCTCGGTCTCATTCGTGCGCTCGATTATAACGGCGTAAAAGCCGGTTTTATGAAGCCGTTTCTGCAAGATGATACGCTCGATAAACAAAACAGCCTAGACAGCTCAAGCGCATTAACCATGCACGCATTCGGTCTAACACCGCCTAAATCTATCAACCGTCAGCGCGTTGAGCGTATGATTGGTGATGGCAATCTTGATGAATTAATGGAAGAAGTGATCGAAAACTTCCATAGCATCGGTGGCGATCAAGACGTCGTTATTTGTGAAGGTTTGGTACCTACCACCGAAGCCTCTTATGCCTCACAAATCAACCGTGCTATTGCCCATGCTTTAGATGCCAAAATCATCTTTGTGAGTACGGTCGATACCAAAAACCCAGCCCATTTAGCCGATAAGCTGGATGTGCATGCTCGTGAATTTGGTGGTATCGCGCATGAGCGTACTTTAGGCTGCATCTTGATGCGTGTGCATGATGTGCCAAATACCTTTGATACTCAGCCAGTAGCACCAGGCGAGGCCATGGTCAGCTTGGACGCTGGCTTCATGCAAGAAGTGCAACGTCTGTCACCGCATTTTGATACCGATCGATTCCGTCTAATCGGCGTGGTACCTTTTAGCGATTCACTATCAG
Source organism: Psychrobacter sp. NZS113 (assembly GCF_015864825.1). Lineage (GTDB taxonomy): Bacteria > Pseudomonadota > Gammaproteobacteria > Pseudomonadales > Moraxellaceae > Psychrobacter. The sequence continues at coordinate 406,816 of NZ_JADYWL010000001.1, read as the reverse complement.
TACCGCGTACGTGGGATATCGCCGCAGAGCTAGATGCCACTTGGTTAAATGTCGGTGAAGCAAAGACACGCCGTATCAATCATATTAGTTTGACAGCTCGTTCAGTCGCGCGCGTTGATGAAGTATTCAAACGTGGTACACTCATTGTCGTACCTGGCGATCGTGATGACTTATTACTCGCCGCAGCATTGGCCTGTATCAATGGTATTCCGCTAGCAGGCCTAGTGCTGACTGGTGGTGTCTCGCCCAATTCAACCGTCGCTGAGCTATGGCAATCTGCGCTCAAAACAGGTATTCCTGTCATGAGTGTCGAAACAGATAGCTTTGAGACCGTACAGAGCTTGATGCACATGAGTGCTGAGATTCCAAACGATGATATCGAACGTGCACAAGAAGTCACACGTTATGTGGCAGCGCACTTAAATCTAAGCTGGATTAAAGAATACTTTAGTAATGACCATCAGCCGCGCCTATCGCCTGCTGCTTTCCGTCATCAAGTGGTCAAAAAAGCACAAGCCGCCAAAAAACGCATCGTATTGCCAGAAGGTGCTGAGCCACGTACGGTAGAAGCTGCCTGTATCTGTCAAAGCCGCGGCATCGCTGATTGCGTACTGCTCGCAAAACGCAGCGAAGTGGAACAAGTTGTCAAAAATCGCGATTTAATCTTGCCAGAAGGCATTGAGATTATGGATCCTGACACGCTTGATATGAGCAAATATATCGCTGCTGTGGTTGAACGTCGTAAAGGCAAAACGACCGAATTGGTCGCTGCTGAACAGCTTGAAGATACCGTGTTCTTAGGTACTATCATGCTACAGATGGGTGAAGTGGATGGATTGGTCTCTGGCGCCATACATACCACTGCCAACACCGTACGCCCAGCATTCCAGTTAATTAAGACGGCACCGCAGTACTCATTGGTATCTTCTATCTTCTTTATGCTGCTACCTGAGCAAGTCGTAGTGTATGGTGATTGCGCCATCAACCCTGATCCAACAGCTGAAGAGCTGGCTGAAATCGCTATCCAATCTGCCCAGTCGGCGGCAGCGTTTGGTATCGAACCAAAAGTAGCAATGATCAGCTACTCTACTGGCTCATCAGGTACAGGCGCGGATGTCGAAAAAGTCATCCGAGCGACCCAAATCGTGCGCGAACGTGAGCCAACGCTTGCCGTTGATGGACCATTACAGTATGACGCCGCATCGGTCATGAGTGTGGGTAAACAAAAAGCGCCTGACTCACCCGTTGCCGGACAAGCCAACGTCTTTATCTTCCCAGATCTTAATACGGGTAACACCACGTATAAAGCGGTACAACGTAGTGCCAACGTCATCAGTGTTGGGCCGATGCTACAGGGCTTGAATAAACCAGTAAACGATTTGTCACGTGGTGCATTGGTTGACGATATTGTCTACACCATTGCACTGACTGCTATTCAGGCACATAGCGATTTGATCTAATTGTTTAAGCAAATTAGGTAAGACATATTTTATAGAGCCGATTATCCTCGTGATAGTCGGTTTTTTATTAAGCCTATTTTATGAATTTTTAGAACTTATAATTTTCTGGTCTTTGAGCGCTTGTAGTGACATATACCTGCTTGCCCACTACAATAGCGCTATCGTTTCTTTTGAATCCACCATCACGTTTTTCTTGCCAGCCATTTGACCTCGTTATTTATACCTAATATGACCGATAATTTATGCTTAATATGACTAACCATAAACAGACTCAATATCCTGCGCCTGCCATCCGTGCTTATCTTGGTGGCTCGTTTGATCCTGTGCATAAAGGTCATTTGCAAATAGCGATGTACGTTTATCAACATTTATTGCCGATGGCGAAACAGCTAAACCATGAGTTACATGTGTCATTGTTGCCCAATGCTCGCTCACCTTTTAAAAAACAAAGCACCGATCCCAAGCATCGTTTGGCTATGTTAAAACTGGCAACAACCAATACACCGATACAGATAGATGAACTTGAACTGTGGCAAGCGCCACCTGTCTATACCATCGATAGCGTGCGTACGTTACGACAGCGCTATCCGCATGACCGTTTGATATTCATCATTGGCATGGACAGTGCACTGAGTTTGACCAAATGGAAAGAAGGGCTTGGGCTGACTGACTATGTTAATCTGTGGATTTTTAATCGTGATAGCCTGCCTGATATTAATGTTGATACTAAAACCAATATTAATGATCATAATCTCTCTGAAAATACGCCAAATCTCGTGGACGAAAATCACATAACGCAAAATGTGACTGAATTGCAGTCACAACTACCCACGGCGCTACAATGTCTTGTAATCGGTTCACCGACTGAATTGATAATGCCCAACGTTCAAACACAGATAAATAACAGCGCTCTAAAAAACAACTATCAAGGCCACATTTATATAGACCCGCGCCCTGTGACAGCCGTATCAAGCACACAAGTACGTCAAAAACTTCAGAAAATTCCTCACGTATTAAATATAAAGCACACTGCCGAAACGCAAATCACATCTTTGCAACCAATAAATGATATCATGTGCAATACTGAACTTAATCCATTAGCTAAATGGCTAAATCCTGCTGTTTATCAATATATTATCGCCCATCAGCTATATTCTGCTGCTCAATTCCGTTAAAATCGCCTTATCTTTGTCATTTTGCCCACCATGTCTGTATACGTGACTGGCTACATATGCTCCGTTGGACAATGACAACCAATGCAAATTGATGATTGACCCTTTTATTTTAAATATTTACGATTCAAGAGATTAAAATTTATGACCAACACCATGACTGAAGAACGCCTAACAGAATGTTTGACCATTGTACAAAGCGCTCTAGATGATATGAAAGCAAAGAACATCACTGTAATGAATGTAGAAGAGTTGACTGACGTAACAGAGCGCATCATCATCGCTGATGGTACGTCTAAGCGTCATGTACGCGCGATGGCTGACAGTGTCGGCGCTGAAGCTAAGCAAGCTGGCTTTATGCCACTTGGCCGTGAAGGCGGTATCGACTCTGATTGGACGTTGATCGATTTGGGTGCTGTTGTTGTCCATATGATGACACCACAAGCACGTGAGTTCTATGACTTAGAAGGCCTATGGTCATCACCTGAGCAATTGGCTGAGCTGGTCGCTGTGCCACGTGAGAAGAAAACTGCCGGTCGTCGTAACAAAAACAAATAAGATTGTTGATTACGATATCCGTTTAACATTGAAACATGCACTACCAAAAAGACCAGATGCTTATTCTGGTCTTTTTTTATGTAAAAATAAGCGGTTCTGTGCCTAGTACACGCACTGATAAATATTCTGAAAATGGTTCAAGATTACGCTAAGATATCAGCAACCAGTCAGCATTACTGCCTCAAAAAACAACCAACCATCAGAGCGGCTTATGAGCACAGAACCGATGATATCTACGCTACCAGCAACGGCACAAAGCAAGCCAGACTTTAACCAAGACTTGCCACTACATATCGCCAACTTAACCTGCGTCCGCGCTGGTAAAGCTATGCCATTTGCGCGCGAAGAAATGAGCGCCATTGATAAAGCACCCATCAAAGCGCCTGTTGCGGTCAACTTCATGGGATTGACCACTGATGAGCAAGCCGATCGCAAACATCATGGTGGCCCGCTAAAAGCGGTGCATCAACTAGCACCTGCGACTTATGAAAAAATCAATGCAGCGTTCAGTCTAAAGGTACGCGTCGGTACATTGGGCGAAAATCTCACGACCGAAGCCGTCAACGGTCTACCTGAAATGACTGAATCTACGGTTTGCATTGGTGACGTTTTTCAATATGGTGGACATTTTGAGAACGGTCAAGACAATAGTAATGATGATAGTGTCCAGCTACGCATCGTTCAACCACGACGCCCCTGCTACAAGATCAATGATCAAATCGGACAGTTTACCAAAGTGCCGAATATTGCTGCATGGGTCAGCAAGCAAGGCATCTTTGGCTGGTACTTTCAAGTCGTACGTGATGGTCTGATTAATGCGGATTTACCAGTTTACTTGATAGAACGCCCCTATCCGTTTGCGACACTTGAAAAGTTATGGCAACTGTCTAACTCTAAAGAGAAATACGATGCTGGTGTGATCGAGCCGTGGCTCGCGATTGAGTGTTTGGAAGAGAGTTGGAAAAAGGTATTGGCTAAGAAGATCCAGAAGTAGTAAAACTTGACCCCAAAGAATGCGACCACGCTTTCATTTTATAAATGATGACAAAATATTATTGATATACAACTGCTAGTGGTTTCATTATTATTTGTATATAACGTCAACATTATTATGGAGCCATCAGTGTTTAATAGAAAACTATTACTGACCATCCCCATCTTGGCATTAAGCGCTTGTAGCCAATTCGCGATGTCCGACACTGCTAAGGTTAAGGCGAACTCAAATCTACAGGCTTCATCAGCTACCAATAGCTTTCAAGGTATATGGGAAGGTCAAGGTTACCAATACGACATTGAGGAAAGTTGGACTATCAAGCTTGCAATAGTCGGAGGTGAATATAAAATTGACTATCCATCATTGCAATGTGGCGGAGTATTGACGCTGTTGAATACAACTGCCAATAAAATGGAGTTTAAAGAAAAGATAACCTATGGCCCATGTGTAGACAATGGCGATACAGTCATTACTAAGACTGGTACCAACACGGTAAGCTTTGCTTGGTATGATAGAGATGGATCGAAAGGTGCAGATGGTACTCTTAGAAGAAGATAAGCCTACGTGTATCGAGCACTTTTTTCATTTATCGCATCACTCAAACTACTTAAAATGATTTATCATGGTTTCCGCTCGGATTATAGTCCTAGCGGATTTTTTGTAGCAGATATTGTCGATTCAAAAATCTACTATGATTTAATACCACACCTTAGTCATCATGATGGCTGATATTAAAATGTATGAAGTCATTTATTCTAAGCAAAACATTATATGATAAAAAATACCGTCTTTCTTACTACTGTTCTTGGCATGATATTTTTATCAGGCTGCGTGACCACGACCTCCCCAGTAGCGACCACCGAAAGCTACATCGTAGATAGTAAAACCTATCAAGCTACTGGCAAAAGCGAACGTATCAAAACCATTGTGCTGCACTATACGGTTTCAGACGATGACCGATCTATCAACACACTGACCACAGGCAAGGTCAGTGCCCACTATCTAGTGTTAGATAATGACGATGATAAAATTTATAACCTCGTACCAGAAAACGAGCGCGCTTGGCATGCGGGTGATGGCGGTTTTGCAGGTAGAACCATCTTAAACGATACCTCTATCGGCATAGAAATCGTCAATATAGGCATTGCGCCTGAGTATCAAAATGCCCTAAAAGACGGCCAGCTGGCGTATCATCCTTATGAGCATTATGTGGCTTTTGACGAGTTACAGATTAAAAAAGTCGCGGAGCTGGTGCAAGATATCACCGCCAGATATGACATCTCACCAAAGAATATCATCGGTCATTCTGATATGGCACCCTCTCGTAAGATAGATCCCGGTGCAAAGTTCCCTTGGCAGCAGCTGTATAAGCAATATGGCATCGGCGCTTGGTATGATGACGCTGATAAGCTTGCTTTCATGGATGCAGACACATTTGCAGCGGCCACGATACCTGAGATTAAGCAGCAGTTTCGTGATTATGGCTATCAGATTAACAGTAGCGACGAGTGGGACAAAGCCAGTCGCGATGTCATCTATGCCTTTCAGCTGCACTTCCGACCTCTGAATCCAACAGGCGAAGTAGATTTAGAAACTTATGCTATTTTAAAGGCATTGAATAAGAAGTATGCTGATACCAACGATTTTTATTAGCCATTAACAACCAAAAATCTATCCATAACAACAATGAAAAAGGAAATACTATGAGCACATTGTTTAGCGTAAATTTGAATAAATTGGCTTTGATCCGTAACTCTCGCGGTACTGACTACCCTAACCTGTTGTATTTTGTGAAGAAGCTGATTGATCTGGGCGTCAAAGGCTTTACCGTGCATCCGCGACCTGATGAGCGTCATATCAGATACCAAGATGTCTATGATATCAGTGCATTCTTAAAGGATTATCCAGAGATTGAGTTCAATATCGAAGGCAATCCAAACGAGCAGTTTTTAAAGATTATCCGTGAAGTAAAGCCGCATCAATGCACGCTCGTGCCAGACAGTGACGATCAGCTTACCTCTGATCATGGCTTTGATATCATCACTCATCATGAGTTTTTATCAACGTTAAGCAAAGAGCTGCAAGCATTCGGTACGCGCTGTGCGGTATTCATCGACCCTGATATCGAACAAATCAAAGCGGTCATCGAGAGTGATGTACAAACGATAGAGATGTATACCGAAGAATGGGCGCGTGCTTACAGTAATAGTAAGAGCGATGACAATATTGAATTCGATGAGGTCAAGCAACGCTTTAGCGATTGTATCACCCTAGCCAATCAAAACGGTATCCGCGTCAATGCGGGTCATGATTTGAATTTGGATAATTTAGCTGATCTACTCGCCCTTAGTGATATCGCTGAGGTGTCGATTGGTCATGCCTTTACGATTGAGTCGCTAGAGCAAGGCATGGATAATGTGGTGCGTCAGTATTTAGACATCTGTGCTTAACCCGTATTGATAAGCAAATAGTTTATTCACTTTACACTCGATGCGGTGATGCTGGGATATATTTTATGCAGCCTCTGTCAGCGTAGACACAGCAAGCAAGTAAAATTTATACCAGTAGCACGGCAATATTGGCGTATCAATTTTATTTTAAAATGACTACAGTTCGGTTCTATCAGCAGTCCTAATATCTGCATTATCAATACAAACGCTAATAATATTAAAAAAAGGAATCTTTATGTATCAAGACTTTCAGAAGCACCTACAACAAGAAATCAGTGACATACGCGCAGCAGGCCTGTATAAAAACGAGCGCGTTATCACCTCTCCGCAAGATGCGCTAATCAAGATCGCCGATGGTCGTGAGATGCTTAACTTCTGTGCCAATAACTACCTTGGACTGTCTGACCATCCTGAGATTAAAAAGGCGGCGATCAAAGCCATCGAAGACTCAGGTTATGGCATGTCATCTGTGCGTTTTATCTGTGGGACGCAAGATTTGCATAAGCAATTAGAAGCGGCAATTTCTAAGTTTTTTAATACTGAAGATACGATTCTTTATGCGGCCTGTTTCGATGCCAATGGTGGTGCTTTTGAGCCACTACTGACCGCTGACGATGCCATTATTTCTGATTCGTTAAATCATGCCTCAATCATTGATGGTGTGCGCCTATGTAAAGCCGCGCGTTATCGCTATGCCAATGCAGATATGCAAGATTTAGAAACTCAATTGCAAGCGGCGCAAGCACAGCGTTTTCGTTTGATTGTCACCGATGGTGTGTTTTCAATGGATGGTAATGTCGCGCCAATGGATGAGATTTATGCGTTGGCACAAAAATATGATGCCATGGTGATGATTGACGAGTCGCATTCAGCAGGCGTGGTCGGTCACACTGGTGGCGGCGTGACTGAATTGTTTGATCTACGTGGTGATATTGAGCTGATCACTGGTACCTTGGGCAAGGCATTTGGCGGTGCTATTGGCGGCTTTACCACGGGTAAAAAAGAAATCGTTGAGATGCTGCGTCAACGCTCACGCCCGTATCTGTTTTCAAACTCTATTCCTCCTATGGTAGCTGCCGCTGGGGTAAAAGCGTTTGAAATGCTATCGCAAGACAATACCCTACAAGATAAATTGCATGAAAATACCGCCTATTTTGTGAAGAAAATGCAAGATGCGGGCTTCGATATCAAGCCCACCGCATCAGCCATTTGTGCAGTGATGCTTTATGACGCCAATGTCTCTCAGCAAATGGCGGATGAGCTGTTAAAAGAAGGCATTTATGTGATTGGCTTCTTCTACCCTGTCGTACCCAAAGACGAGGCTCGCATCCGTGTCCAGCTCTCTGCCGCCCATACCCGCGAGCAGCTCGACCAGTGTATCGCCGCTTTTATCAAAGTTGCTAAGCAAATGAAAGTGATTGATTAAGCGTCGTTCGGTATTTGTTCGGTATTCACTCGCTAGATTCAACCATTAAGTACAACACCGTTAAATAAGAGAAAAGTATGAAAGCACTGGTTAAAGCCCATGCCAAAAAAGGCATCTGGATGCAAGACATGCCAGAACCTACTGTTGGCATCAATGACGTTAAAATTAAAATTAAAAAAACCGCCATTTGCGGGACAGATTTGCACATTTATAAGTGGGATGAGTGGTCAGAAAGAACCATCAAGACGCCGATGATCATCGGACACGAATACGTCGGTATCATTAGCGAAATGGGCGATGGTGTGAAGCATTTTGAAGTGGGTGACCGAGTCACAGGCGAAGGACATATCGCTTGCGGGCATTGCCGTAACTGCCGCCGTGGTAAGCTGCATGTGTGTGAAAACACCATCGGCGTGGGCGTCGACCGCGATGGCGCATTTGCCGAATATTTGGTGATACCTGCTGATAATGTCATCAAACTCGATGAGCGTATCAGCGATGAGATGGCAGCCATCATGGATCCCTTTGGCAATGCCACTCATACCGCCCTTTCATTTCCTGTCCTCGGTGAAGATGTACTGATTACGGGTGCGGGGCTGATTGGTTCCATGGCGACAGCGATTTGCCGCTTCGCAGGGGCACGTAATATTGTGGTCAGCGATATCAGTGATTATCGCTTGGCGCTTGCCAAAAAAATGGGCGCGACGATGACCATCAACCCAGCCAAAGGTGAAACCATCGAAGGCGCCATCGCTGAGTTAAAAATGCACGGCTTTGATATTGGGCTTGAGATGTCAGGCTCGCCTCAGGCCTTTGATTCGATGATTAGTAATATGTATAACGGCTCTAAAATTGCGCTCTTGGGCATTTTGCCTAACACTACTACGGTGGATTGGAGCAAGATTATTTTTAAGGCGTTAACCCTAAAAGGTATCTATGGCCGTGAGATGTGGGAGACGTGGTATCAGATGGAGCAAATGCTGATTAGCGGTATTGATCTGTCGCCTATCATTACCCATCGCATGCACATTGATGACTTTCAAGAAGGCTTTGATATCATGGAAAGTGGACAATGCGGTAAGGTGATTTTAAGCTGGGATTGATTTTAGCGATTCAGCATTTGAGGAATCGTAGCTAGCTTTTACCCTCACATGACTTATAAAACGGCACTGATTTCAGTGCCGTTTGTTTTGGGTAAGTCACCTCAACCAACACCCCAGTTACCCATCAGGATTTGAGGCGTTGACATCACTCAAAGACTTCCCAGCACCTGCCACGCTCAATCAAATTTTATATGATGATAAGCAGGACTTTAGCGCAAATAGACAAAACCTAGATCAGATGATCATCAGGTTTATTGAGGAATCAGACGAAAGCGACTATTTAAAGAATCTAAGCTACCGAAACACCAAAAATAAGATATTTAGTAAATCCTTTTGGATGCTTCCACAGCATTTTTTTAATCATCAAACCCATCATCGTGGTCAAGTCACAACCTTTATAGATTGAAAAAACGATCTAATCTTTTTAAGTTACTATATTCTATTGAATCTGAAGAAAATCCACTTTTTAAGTTGTTAAACGCTATACTTTTAATTTCTGGTTCTAATTTCAGTATTACAGATACCACCTTCTCTAATAAAGATATAATTGAAGAACTTTCAGAATCTAATATTCCCATAACTGATGTATATTTATTCCACAAGATTAAATGTTCAGTACTAAAGTTATTTTCCATGCCTTTCTCACATTTCCTTCCAAGCCCAGAGTGGATTAACCACGTCGTAATAACTGCCTGCGGTTCGTAACTATCTTCACTCTCAATGAGTTTATAGACTAGAGTTAGTAAAGTCTGTGGACTAATTTTCTGCACATCAACATAAAGGAAAATATCTAAAAATAACTTATATTTTATTTTGAAATCTGTATGAAACAGCATTATCTTGTCAAAAATATATTGAAAATCTGTATCTTTATAATCTAGAATTTCCGGTCTTGCCAAAAAGTAATCTATTGAATCACCTAAAAAATCTAATCTCATATTTAAATCTACAATACCTAATTTACTGGCACTAACTATTTTTTCTTGTAAAACACTCTTGTCTAACACACCTTTATCATATAAATACTCTAAGACATTAAATATATTACCAGTCTGCTGAGTATTATGATTTTCTACAGAAATCCATCTCTTTAGGTATAAATCGTCAGTAATTAAAAGTCCTTTTTTATTCTTTAACGGCTGGTCATACTGTAATAAACCTTCCTCATCTATGTGTATCAAATCCAACTTAGTCAGATTATCCTGTATAGCTTTTAAAATTTCTTCTGCAATATTATTATAAGGGGAAAGTAGAGTATGAGCTGTAAGGTTAATTTTTTTAAAGAACGTTTCCAATATAGAAAATCTTGGTAAGGACTCCAAAAAGCTATCAAGAACCTCTAATTCATTAAGAACCAGTATTGAAGTTTCCTCTATTAACAAAACATCAGACGTATCTATAAGGTCTTTAAAATCATTTTTATTTAACTGAGGAGAATGTATAATTTTAAATTCTAACTCTTGATCTGTAGAAAATTTCGATAAAAACCAAGTAGTAAAAATATCTCTAGTATCCTGTAAACATAATCCTCTCATAAAAAAAGGTATAGGTAATTCACCACTCCTAAGCTTTTGCTTGTTACTTTCCCATAATTCAATCTGTTCTGGAGTAATGCCTGCCATATCTCTCAAAGATTCTAATAATCCTTCAGCACCTTCATCTATATTGATATTCCCTACCTTAAAAACTTTAGAGTTAGGAAATTTTTTGGTATATTCATTTTGTCTTTCTGTATAATCTGTAAACTGTTTGTCATTTTCAAATGGGCATAGAAGCATGCACAACTGTAAATAATCACCTTCCTGATCACAGTTATTTTGATCTACAAGTGTTCCATATCTTAAAACCGCAGTCTTTGTTTTTTCCGCATGTTCAGCTCTATTCGGATAAATACTAATAAGTTGTCTAATAATAAAGATTTTATCTTCTATATTAGACGAATTTGCTAAATTCTCTTCAAGCAGTTCGACTACATTATCAATTAAGCCTAATGAAAGAGAGAGATTGATAAAAAAATCTTTTTCTTGCTTTCCTATGTCTTCTAACTTAATTACATCTGCAATAATCTGATAGGCAACTCCAACCTTACCTTGATTTTGTAAAGCTGCCGCTTGTACCAGTTTCCATTTTGAAGCAGCTACGCCTTTAGCAATATTTTTTTCTGCTAATCTTTCTGCATCAGCCCAGCGCTCTGTAGTGATAAAAGCTTGGGCTAGGTCTAAATATCTATTTTTACTCAACTCTCTTGTTTCTAATATACTCTCTGCTAACTCAATTAATTGATTAGCAGTCATACTGTCCCGAGGATTTAAATATTTAATCAGTTGTACAGCAATAACTAAAGGCTTATCTAAATCTATATACTTTTGATATAAGTTTTGGGTAAACTCCTTATGTCTACTTTTATCTTGGTTAGACTTATTGACAAAATCTTGAATCGCAATGAATGCTTCACCGTCTGGGAGCGACTTTACAATTTCCTCATATCGATCAGATAATATTTTGTCGAACATTGAGTCAGCGATTTCAGCCCCAATACAAAAGATAGCAGGAATATTTTCTCTAGAAGAACTCAATAAAATACTTTCATATTTTTGAATTAACGATAAACATAATTTAGATTTATTTAAGTTATAATATGAGAGGATATGTATACCACATTCATCACTATCTAGTAATTCTAGCTTTTCAAGTAATTCGATCACTTTTGTATATTGCCCACAATTAAATAATATACGAACATATGATCGTATAAATTCTGAATGTGAGGTTCTTTCACTTAAAATTTCATCAAAATAACAGGTAAGCTCTTCTAATTTGTTAAAATATCCGTAAATTAATGCACTGATATCTATAAGCACAGTGATATCATTTGGATATCCTAGCTTTTTAGCTGCAACCCATGCTTTCTGTAATGAACTAAATGCTTGCTTCATGCCTTCTAGATCGTAATCAGGTCTCCCCTCAATAGGAAGAATCTCTCCAGATATTCCCACATCATTTGAAGATTTCTGGAAGAATCTTCTAGCAGCTAGTGCATTAAAAATATAGGTTTTTCTATCATCCTCAAATTCATGACCTAAATTTTCTTCAATGATGAAATCTAGTTCTTCATGAAGATATCCTATAGTACATATAACCATTTGTATCGTAGTTTCAGTGGGGTAATGTTGTTTTAGCAGTTGAAGAGCCTCTGTAGGTCTCTTAAGCATTGCTAAAATTTTAGCTTTTAGTGCACATTCTGGAAGACTACTACTCCCTAGTGTGTCAAGTGATTCTTCGAGCTCATCTGGTGAAAGTGTTGAGTGTAGTTTAAATTTTGACTCTAAGTACGCCAAACGATATCGATCTTTGCAACTCTTCTCTTGTGCTAACTTAAAGTATTTTTCCGCATCATCACGAAATCCTTCATGAGACAGAATATTACCTTTTTGATAGTAAAACTCTGCCATTTCATGGGTATTAAAGTTATCTTTTTTAGTATTTAGTTTGTCTAATACTACTTTTGCAGCCTGTATGCGATTATTTGATAAATAATCTGAACACACCTTTAAATCAGTTGAAAATTCATCCTTAGGATTATCAATCCAAGGGGCTTCATTTTTCAGTTCAATCGATTTTAAAAAAATAGGCTTTTCATCGATATTTTTTGCGATTAGACTCAAAGTATCCAATACAGATCTTTCTAATCCGTTAATACCTTTTCTAATCTCGGAGAATGCTAGCTTTTCTTGAAATCTATTCGCATAAAAACTATATATATCTAAATCCTGATTTAGCAGGTTTGTAGTAGGAATGTTTATCGAAATAGTTTTTTGACTATCCAACTTTTTAGCATTTTCATCAAACCATTTCTCATCAAGCCAAAAATAATAAATAGGACACTCATAAAACTTTTTCTCATCTCGAATATCTACAACCGCTACCATTACAAGAGGTTCTTGTCGGTGATAATATGCTAATGTAGTGGTTTTGAAATCGTAAGAGATGGATGTATGAGTTTTATTATATGTTGGCGACATAGTACCTTTGAGCTGTAGATAGAAGCTAAACTCGACTTGACTACTGTCATTTTTCAACTGTATCAAGTAGTCAATTCCATAGTCTGAATCACCATCTTGTTCTTTCTCTATCCAATCAAGTGGCATATGATTAGTCAAAGCTTTTTTCGCTAGTCGTCCAATTCTTTGGCTATCACCTTCTTCAGGCAAATTTGTCATATTCACATCCTAAATATTTGTAGAATAAAGGTTATCTATAACCAGCTTTGTTGCAAAAATATATTAATAATGGCTTATTTATAAATATGATTATCAGATGGATAAGTTTGCAACTAAAACTTACTGTACATCAATTGTTAAACCTATAACAACTCCCTGATTAGGGCATATCTTCAATTGGATAAGCCATAAATAATAGTTACAATACCGCGTCTATTAAAGCTTGTATGCATGACATGATTCCTATAATTCCCAAAAGGAGCAATGCTAAAGCGCCTAATCCAGAATTCGATAGCTACTTATACAAACTGCGCCATTTGGTAGAGAGTATGTTTGCAAGGCTCAAACACTTTCGTAGTATCGCCACTCGCTATGAAAAGTTAGCTCGTAACTTTAAGTCAATGCTTTATCTGGCGTGTACTATCGTTCATTGTCAGCTGAATTGAAGACACGCCCTAGTGATTAATGGCTTAGATTAACAGATAACATTCATATATCAGGTCAAAATTTTTATCTTTAAAAATATCAGAAATTCCAGACACAAAAAAGGTGAGCATTACGCTCACCTTTTTTATATTTGCAACAATACTCTAAACCAACTTAGCCTATCTAAACCAAGCACGGGCGTTACGGAACATACGCATCCACGCACCGTCCTCATCCCACTCTTCTGGTTTCCAGCTGTGGTTGTAGGCTTTTAGGTTACGCTCAGGATGTGGCATCATAATCGTCACACGACCATCAGTGCTACACAGACCTGTGACACCGCCGACCGAACCGTTTGGATTGAGCGGATACGTCTCAGTTGGATGACCTTGGCTATCGACATAACGCATCGCAAGCTGACCGTGTTTTGCCATACCGTCGATTTGGGTATTGTCTAGTGTGGCATAGCCTTCACCATGCGCCACAGCGATTGGCAAGATGCTGTCTTGCATGCCTTTGAACAGGATAGACTTGGTACGCTCGACTTTTACGTTGACCGTACGCGCTTCAAAACGAGCTGATTTGTTAGCGATGAAGCGTGGGAAATTGTCTGCACCTGGGATAAGGTCTTTTAACTGAGCCATCATCTGACAACCGTTACAGACACCTAGTGAGAAGGTATCAGGACGGGCAAAGAAGCGGACAAACTGCATGCGTAGCTCGTCATGGAACAAGATAGAGTTCGCCCAGCCAGAGCCAGCGCCGAGTACGTCACCATAACTAAAGCCACCACAAGCAACCAGACCGTCGAAGTCACGTAGATTGATACGACCACTGAGTAGATCGCTCATGTGTACATCAACCGCTTCAAAGCCTGCTTGGGTAAAGCCTGCTGCCATTTCTGTCTGACCGTTGACGCCTTGCTCGCGCAAGATAGCGACTCTTGGTTTGCTGTTATCAGAATCGGCACGACTGTTTACATATGGCTCTTCAACTTTCTGATTTAGATCAAAGTTCGGCGCAGCGATGAGGCCTTTATGGCTAGCATCAGCAATCAAGTCATACTCTTGCTGTACGCATGCTGGATTATCACGGCGACGAGCGATTTGATAGCTGACCTGAGTCCACGCTTGCTGTAATTCAGTACGGCTAAAGCGTAAGGTTTCTTCACCCATGAGCGTTGGCGTTTGGATAAGCAGACTATCTTCTTCCGAGCTTTGACCGACGAGGCTCAGCATATCAGCAACGTTAAACTCTTCTGCCAATTGCATTAAAGCCGCGACGTTTTCTGGCAATACTTGGATGACTGCGCCCAGCTCTTCACTGAACAGTTGACCGAGTAAGTTATCATCGGTCAATGACAGCTTGATACCTTGACGGCTAGTGAACTGCATCTCAGCGATGGTCGCTAGTAGACCGCCATCACCGATATCGTGATACGCGCTGATGACGCCTTGTGCATTGCCCGCTTGGACAAAGTTAAAGAAGTCGACCAAGTCGCTTGGCTGAGCCAAATCTGGGCAATCGTTACCCAATTGGCTAAGCGTTTGCGCAAGGATTGAACCGCCTAGACGCAATTTGCCTTTAGACAAATCAATACGGTAGAACGCGCTGTCGCCATTGATTAGCTCAGGGGTTAGCGTTTTTGCCACATCAACCACAGGAGCAAAGGCAGTAATCACCAAGCTCATTGGTGAAACGACTGATTTATCCGTCTCACCTGCGTCACTGCTGTCTGTCCAGTTAGCACGCATAGATAGCGAATCTTTACCGACTGGAATCGCGATACCGAGTGCTGGGCACAGCTCTTCACCGACTGTATAGACCGCGTCGAATAATGCGGCATCTTCCGCATCATCACCACAGGCAGCCATCCAGTTCGCTGACATTGTGATATCAGACAACTGAGCAATGCGCGCACCAGCGATGTTGGTAATCGCTTCGCCAATTGCAAGTCGTGCTGACGCTTGTGGGCTGATTAGCGCAACTGGTGTACGCTCACCGATACTCATCGCTTCACCGCTCATCACCTGACCATCTAGCGCGATCAAACCTGATGCCGTCACTGCACAATCCGATACAGGCACTTGATAGCGACCAACATACTGATCACGCACGACCATACCAGTGATAGAGCGGTCACCAATGCTGATCAAGAATGACTTGCTAGCGACCGTTGGGTGACGTAATACATCAGTAATAGACTCGGCTAAATTAACATCGCCAAGCTCTAGTGCTGGCAACGTGCTCTCAGAACGCTCAAAGCTACGCTTCATCTTTGGTGTGCCACCGAGCAGTACTTGCATCGGCATATCGACAGGCTGCTCAGCGAGCAATGTATCATCAACGACTAGCTGACGCACATCCGTGGCTGATCCCAAGATGGCATACGGGCAACGCTCACGCGCACAGATCGCATTGAATTGGGCTTCGCTTTCTGGGCGAATCGCGAGGACATAACGCTCTTGCGCTTCGTTTGACCAGATGGCCATTGGTGACATGCCAGCTTCTAACGATGGGATTTTACGCAGGTTTAGTACCGCGCCCATCTCGTGGTCATTGACCAACTCTGGCATTGCATTAGAGATACCGCCCGCGCCCACATCATGCAATGACACGATAGGGTTGCCGTCTTTGCCATTGTTGCTCGCATCGACATCATTACCGGCTAGTGCCCAGCAGCGATCCATCACTTCTTGGCAACGACGCTCCATTTCAGCATTGTCACGCTGAACTGAGGCAAAATCTAAGCCTTCATCGAGTGAACCACTATCGACTGAAGATGCCGCTCCACCGCCCAGACCAATCTGCATGGCAGGGCCACCAAGGACGATTAATAAATCACCTTGTTGAATGGCGTTTTTTTCAATGAGGTTGCGTTTGATATTGCCGTAACCACCTGCCAGCATGATTGGCTTGTGATAGCCGCGCATCTCGCTGCCGTCTTTTGCCGCTGACGTATCCAACTGGAAACTACGGAAATAACCGCATAGGTTAGGACGACCAAACTCGTTTGAGAAGTTGGCTGAACCGAGTGGTGCTTCAGTCATGATCTCAAGACTGGTTGCCATACGATCTGGCGTGCCATAAGCCTGAGTACTCAATTGACCTGACTGCTCCCATTTCTCAGCGAGCTCTGGGATATGTAGGTGTGATACGTGAAAGCCTGTTAGACCTGCTTTTGGCTTACCGCCACGACCTGTTGCGCCTTCATCACGAATCTCACCACCAGCACCCGTCGCTGCACCCGCATACGGGGCGATCGCCGTTGGATGGTTATGCGTTTCGACTTTCATCAGAATGTCGATTGCTTCTTGATGGAAGTCATAAGGATGGGCAGAGTTTGCATCCATCGCATCAGTTGGAATTGGGTAAAAGCGCATACCGTCAGACCCTGCCATCACAGCAGCGTTGTCTTTATAGGCAGACAAGATACCTTGTGGGTTCGACTGGTAGGTATTTTTAATCATTTGGAACAGTGACTTTGGCTGTACTGCACCATCAACTGTCCACTCAGCGTTAAAAATCTTATGACGGCAATGCTCTGAGTTGGCCTGTGCAAACATCATCAGCTCAACGTCAGTTGGATTGCGCTTTAGCTCATTGACATACGCATTCATCAAATAATCAATGTCTTCACTTGATAACGCAAAGCCAAACTGGGTATTGGCAGACTCTAATGCTGACTGACCTTGTCCGATGACATCAATATGATTCAATGATGCTGGTTGCTCATCATCAAACAATTTGTTCAAATCGTTCAAATCATAGACCAAGCTCTGCGTCATACGGTCAAACAACAACTGCTCAGCGTCTACTGGTAGTTTTTCGCCTGCTTCACTATCAATTGTTAATGTATAAACAACCACACGCTCAACACGATTGATTTCAATTTCACAGTTATTAAAAATATCAGTCGCTTTACTTGCCCATGGCGAAATCGTGCCAAAACGTGGACCAACGATGACTTGTAATTGATGGTCCTGTGGGTCGGCGAGCACTGTCGCACTGTCAACAGCGAGTAGGTCTAACGCCTTTTTATGTTCATCACCTTCGAGCTTGCGTGATAGCACATACACTTGCTGGGTACTTATTTGACTGACATTGAGCTCGGTTTTTTGCTGAAACTGACTGATGAGTTGCTGCGTCTGAAAATCGGTAAGAAACGGTTGTCCGGCGATGGTCATCATAAAGGCATAATCCGTAAGATCAAGGCATCTCTGCCATGCTAAGTAAATGGTCTGCGTATTATAACAAGAAGCCCTGTAATAAGCAGGTCTAAACCAAGATAAATTGCCGAAAAGCACATTTATTGAACTCACAAACGGTTAGCAAATAATTGCCTTGTTCTTCCCTTTGACCTTCTCCCTGATCTACTCTATAAGCTTCTATCTTAGACATCATATTGCATACCGTTTTTTCAGAGCAGCAAACTTGGGTGGGCGCATACAGTCGATTCAATTTAAAAGTAGTGAAAGGCAACTGAGTGTAGCTGTACATTAAATACCTCAAGCGAAGTTAACGCAGTAACACTCTTGTAGTGAAATGAGTATAACGTCACAATTTTTACTTAACCCTTATACTCCTTACAAACTCTCACATCGTATTACTGGCAACCTATATAAATAGACTACTGGTTGTCGGTATTCTAAATACGAATTGTCAAAAAGCTAAAAATTAATAAATAAAAATTTACCTAACAAAAACTTCATAACTATTAACTGAATACTATAAAGAAAAGGAAATTTACTATGAGTAGACAAGACCATATCGATAAAGTGCAAGAACTGGTAAAAGACATTAAATTTGCCATGATGACCACCCGCACTCACGAAGACCACCTACATGCTTGCCCAATGACTACCAGTGAGACAAGTATTGGCGCAAAAGAAATTTGGTTCATCGGTGATAAGACCACTGAAACGGTTAAAGATATCGAAAGAAATCCGCAAGTCAACTTGGCCTACGTCAGTCAAGATGCCAAAAATTATGTCTCTATCAACGGTAAGGCAGAATTGGTCGAAGACCAAGAAAAGCTAGATGAGCTGTGGTCACCGATCTACAATGCGTTTTATGAGCAAGGTAAAGAAGATCCAAATATACAATTAATTAAAGTCGTACCACATGGTGCAGAATACTGGCTAAGCGGTAGCTCAGTGGTTAACATGTTCAAGATGACCACCGCTGCGGTAATGGATGGTAAAAAAGCGACTAATTTGGGTGAAAACAACTCTGTGACTTTATAAAAGTTAGTAACGTTATAAGAAACCGTTATTTAAAAGCAAAATAGCAGAATACAAAAACGCCAGTGGCTAATGCGACTGGCGTTTTTTATGTTTGGTAGTTTGTCTCTTATTTCACAGTAAAATAAAAGCTATAATTATTGCGGCGGTTTTGCATAGCCATTGTCAGCTGGATAGGCTTGTGGCTGTTGAGGCTTTGGCTTAGTAGGATCATACAACTCATAAATGGCCGTCCCAATTACACCCGTATTACTGATAGAGCCCGAGCTGGTATTGGCAGCATAGGCACTCTCTGGCTTGCTAAAAATAAAGGATGCCACTGAACTCTGACTCTTACGGAAGCCCTCAATCACCAAATCGTCATTTGGCTCTAATACATATCCACTGTCATAACGACTGGCAGCACTGCCATCCAGTACATTTAGACCATCGACACTGGCAACGATTTCATAAGTGTTGGCACTGTTGTTATGATATACCAAACGATAGGCCTGACCCGCCTGACCTTGAAGGTAGTAGTTGCCAGCATTACGATAGAGCGATAATTTTCCAGCATCGGTTGCCGCCGAAAACTCCACCTTACCAGCCAGTAATGACATGCTATTTACAGCACGGCCAGTATAGGATTTGTCTGCATAACGAACCTGCATTTGCTCAATAGGCTCAGGATTGGTACGGCGCAAATCAACAGTAGTGACCTCTGAGTTAACATCATCGCCCCATTTGGTACCTAAGCGTTCTGATTCAGCAGCATCCTGAGTAGAACGTTCTGCAACAGAGTCTGTTTGAATGGATTTTTCTTGCTGAATGGTTGAAGTGGACTGCTCTTGCATATTTGAGCCCGAAGAGCACCCTGTCAATAATGCCAATAGTAATACGGCAGCGCCCGACTTTTTCTGATGTGATGTCATGCCTATTTCCTTATTTGAATGACCTCTCATCATACTTCGGCCAATTCTCTTGTATTTTGTTTACTAATTTTGAGTATATATCAACAGTATGTACAATCAAAGAGTAAAATAAATCAATCGCCCCATAAGCGAATACTAGACAACAAAAAACGCCAGTGGCTAATGCAACTGGCGTTTTTATCTAAATTTTATGATACTACAATCAATAGTATGGCTTAACCACTCTGCTTGAGATATGGCCAAGCAGCTCTTAGATAAATCATCATCGACCATAAGGTCAGAACAACAGCTGCTACCATCAATACATAGCCAATGGTTTCAAGTGATTCCCAATTGAGCAATAGCACGGTAATTGCCACCATCTGGAATGTTGTCTTAAGCTTACCCACATAAGACACAGCCACACTGGTACTTTTACCCAACTCTGCCATCCACTCACGCAACGCAGATACCGCGATTTCACGCGAGATAATCACGATGGCAGCGATCGCCATTATGATATTGGGATGCCACTGTACTAAGATGATAAGCGCTACCGCGACCATCAGTTTATCAGCGACGGGATCCAAAAACCGTCCAAAGGCTGACATCACATTGAGCTTACGCGCAAAATAGCCATCTAACCAATCGGTAATCGCAGCGATAATAAAAACGCCCGTCAATAATAAATGACGTACCAAGCTATCGCTAAACTCACTCATGCCTACTCGCGCAATCACATTATCTGAGATGGCTGGCATACCGATGCCCATGGAAGGTGGCCAATAAGCAATGGCGACAAATAGCGGAATCATTAATATTCGCGCAATAGTCAGATTATTGGGCAAGTTAAAAATACTCTTGGTATTTTGCGTACTTGATGGCTCCTGCGTATGCAAATGCGTATTTTCAGTCATGGCAAACCCAGTTTCATATAGACATAATAATGGCAGATAGCTTAGCATTTTTCGGGCAAGTCGTCATGCCATCTCTTTAGCTACTAAGTTACCAATTATATTAAAATCCATCCGTAATCATCATATAACTATGAAGTATTCACATTATTTATTAGTAATGCGCATAAAACCACAAAATCATTCATGTTTATTCGCATTATACTAACGTATATGTTCTATCAAATACCTCTTCTAAATGTCTTTTTAAACGTAATATCATGTAACTAAAACAGCCAAACTGTGACTGTTTACGCTATGATAGTCATTCCAATAAAACACTTGTACACTTAAATAGGTAAGTAACTACATCTGCCTATTGAATTAACCACTACTACTCTAATCTTAGAGAGCAATAGTAGAAATTTTATAATAACAACAACGCCCAATCACTGCCCTTGTAGTCATCATAGTTATTACTACACGCTCAGTTTTCCTCAGCCCACAGTTCCTCCTTTGTGGGCTCTTTTTTGTCTACATTTATTTATTAATAAAATTTTTATTGTTTATATCCATATAGTGCCCTTTTATAACCATCTGAGCATTTTGGTTATAAAATTCCTATCAGAATCTTCTCTGCCCTAAATTAAAAAACCCACTTAACGGTGGGTTCTTAATACAGGTTATAAACCTGTTGAGCTGATACAACATACATTACGATATTTCGAATTTCACATCACTTAACGTCATCGGCAACACTTTGATTGGCACGGCACATAACCATGCCATACCTGCCGTACAGTAGAATTTTTCATTGTCATAAGATACAATTCTCGCTGTAAAATCATTCTCGATTTGATCTCTCATAGCATCTTCATCGCTATTATCATCTACCGCACACCATATATCCTGACAACCATTTTCGAGCATCACGCGGGTTAAATCACTTCCTATCAGCACTTTATTCACCTCTAGCTTTATACCATTCCATATATTACCATAGGTAAATATATCTGTTTATTAGAGGTTTTAATAGCATTATTTTTAATTTAAGGATTAATTTTAATATACATAATTTTAGTAATGAAACACTCATCAATCTCTTATGACTTTACCCATCTCGTCATGAGTTGGTCTATTAGTTCTATCGAATGCGTTTAGATCATTTAAATGCCTATTGAATATCTTGAATCTGCCAAGAGACCTCACTAGTCAATGAGCAACTCCTTTACTCTTATAGTACTTTACGAAGATTATAAATAGCCTCAACCGTCTGTTGTGCCATTTGATAACAGCTTTCAATATTACCCTGTGCACACCAGTCACCACTGATAATCCATTGATGTGGCTCATCGACTAAGATGCTTGGTGCCTCTTTATCAGCGCTGTCATTAATCACCGTTGCCGCATAACGCCAGCGATGACTGTCTATTTGGCTAGGTGCATTTGCTTCATTCCAGTTTAATGCTTGCTGTGCCGCTTGTAGCAATTGTGCTTGGACGGTTTCGATATCATCATCGACATGCTGCTCTGACCAATGATTGCTGGCATGAATGGTAACACTGGGTAGTAGATCATCATGAGCAGGTTTTTGATGCTCGATGAATATTCTATCGAGAATGGAGTTACTCAAATAAGCGACATCCCATTCTGGTTGAACATCTTTACTTAGCGCTTTTGGTAAGGCAGCAATATCACTCCACCCCAACATCAACGTATAACACGCCTGCATCTGTGGCTCAGTAATTCTTGATTGCGCAGCAAAGTTGCTATCTGCCATCAGCTCGGCTGCCTGACCATTAGGTGCGGTACAAATCACCCAATCAAAGTAACCGAGACTCGCGCCAGTATCGTCAAATAACTCCGTTTTTTTATCAACTTTTTCCGTTATAGAACCATCATATTGAGCCAACGGTGCAACGCGGGTTTTAAACTTTATAGTAGTGTGCTGCAATTCATTAGCTAATTCACGTCCCCAACTGGTCATTTTTGGCGTACTGATATAGCGTGCTTGCGTGGTATTCCATTGCTCTTTGCTGTGGATGTCGGATGACTCAATACTATTGTTGGCGGGCATTAGGTTGACTACTTGTGCACACCATGGCTGCAGTAAATCTGTCTCTAGCCAAGGCGCAATGAATTGCTGAAAACTGGCTGTTTTAGCCGTAAAAAACTGTGCCCCAAATGCCCATTGCCAGTTTTTACCCGTTTGACTGTCGGTACGATAACGAGTAGCTAAACGTCCAACGCTTCGCGACTTTTCAAAAATCGTAATATTAGGGACTAGTGTTTTATCATTATCTTGGCTAAAAGCACGCTCCAACAATGTGGCAGTAAACAGCCCTGTCAAACCACCGCCGATGATAGCGATTTTAGGTGAAGTAGTATCGGTACGGTTTAAAGGATGATGAGTCATAATGACAATAAGCCTTATAGGGTATGTGTTCAGAAAATAGTATTTATAAAAATAACAGTTTGTTATTAGTCGATGCACGGCTAAATAGCATTGAACCTTTAAAATCTATTCATATCAATATCGTCTACGTAAAAAAGCCATGCTATTTCTATAACATGGCTTCTTTTTAATTGCCTAACGAGGATAGTGTAGATCTATATGTAATACTTCAAGCGAGGTTAACGCAGTAACACTTTTATAGTAGAGTAACTATGCTCCGCGCTCAGCTTTGACCACTTCGACCAACTGATTAATTACAGAACTGTCTGCAAGGGTGGATAAATCACCTAAACCGACATACTGTCCTGCGGCTAAATTACGCAAGATACGGCGCATGATTTTACCTGAGCGCGTTTTTGGTAACACATTGACGATATGAATCGTATCCAAATTGGCAATGGGGCCAATCTCAGAGCGCACGTGTCGATTCAATTCAGCCTTCAGTGACTCTGTCTCTTTCTCACCTGACTTTAGAATGATAAAGGCGCAAATACCCGTGCCTCGAATCTCATGTGGCATACCGACAATCGCAGCCTCAGCCGTGGCAGGATGTGCGACCACGGCGCTTTCAATCTCGGCTGTGCCTAGACGATGCCCTGAAACATTGAGCACATCATCGACACGCCCCGTAATCCAGTAATGTCCGTCCTCGTCGCGCTGCGCACCATCACCGGTGAAATAATAGCCTGGATAATCGCTAAAATAGGTCGCTAAAAAGCGTTCATGGTCATTGTAAATCGTCCGCATTTGTCCTGGCCAGCTACTATTAATTAACAAATTACCTTCAGCAGAGCCTTCTAATATAGTGTCATCCCTATCGACGATTTCTGGTTTTATACCGTATAGAGGGTTCATCGCTGCACCCGGTTTGAGTGCGTCCGCCCCTGGTATCGGCGCCATTAAGATACCGCCAGTCTCCGTCTGCCACCACGTATCAACGATTGGACATTTGCTATCACCGACGACATGATAGTACCAGTCCCATGCTTCTGGATTGATCGGCTCCCCAACGGTTCCGAGCAAGCGCAAGCTAGAACGATTAGACTCACGTACAAAGGCATCCCCCTCCTTCATCATCGCTCGAATCGCTGTCGGCGCGGTATATAAGATCGTCACATTGTGTTTATCAATGATATGACCGATGCGTGCCCACGTTGGGTATTCTGGTACACCCTCGAACATCACTGTCGTTGTGCCATTGGCGAGCGGTGCATAAGTTGAATAAGTATGACCCGTAATCCAGCCTACATCGGCTGTACACCAGTAGACATCATCGTCCTTGATATCGAAAACATCTCGAAACGTAGAGAGCGCATAAGTGATATAGCCACCAGTCGTATGCAACACGCCTTTAGGCTTACCAGTTGAGCCAGATGTATAGAGTAAAAACAGCGGGTCTTCGGCATTCATCACTTCAGGCTCGCAATACTGCGATTCACCATCCACTAAACTATGATACCAAAGGTCGCGGCGACCACTCATTGGTACAGAGTTACCAGTACGATGGACGACGATGACGTTGGTCACACTATCAGTGCCATCCATATCGAGTGCACGGTCGACATTCGCCTTGAGCGGCGTGCGTTTGTTACCGCGTAAACCTTCATCAGCAGTGATAACCAGTTTTGAGCGACTGTCTATCAAACGATTGCCCAAGCTCTCAGCAGAAAACCCACCGAAGACCACTGAATGCACGGCACCGATACGCGTACATGCCAGCATCGCTACCATCGCTTCCGGTATCATCGGCATATATAAGGTGACGCGATCGCCTTTTTTGACCCCAAGCTTACGCATGGCGTTGCCCAAGCGGCAGACCGATTCGTGCAGCTCTTTAAAGGAGATGATTTTATGTAAGGAAGGATGATCGCCTTCCCAAATAATCGCTGGCTTGTAAGGATTATTTTGTAGGTGTCGGTCTAGGCAATTGACAGAAATGTTCAGCTCGCCATCTTCGAACCACTTGATTCGAAAATCCTCTAAATCATAATTAACGTCGCTGATTTTGGTGGGTTTTTTTATCCAATCAATCAGCTCTGCACGCTTCGCCCAAAAGGCATCATGAGATTCGATAGACTGCTGGTAGTCGGTGCGATATTGTTCAGCTGTCGTATTGGCAGCAGCGATGAACTCAGCTGCAAGAGGAAATGATTTCTGAGTCATAATAGTCATCCTTTTTAATTATTATAACCTGTACCAATCGTCAATAAAGACCGCCTGTACAGGTAATAAGAGCCATCTTCCATAATGCGTGACACGTAAGGTTAGTTTGACAAATAAGCCGGATGGTTGCAAGGCATCGACTGCCATTCATAACAATATCACTGTACAGCTGCATAATTGGTCATACATGATAAAATTTATGGACAGGGCAATAAGCTATTTAATCCTTGTAACCTTAAATAAAATATGGACAATAGCTACTCTAAAGCGAACGCTAAGAGCGACTGACTCTTTTAAAGCACAGTTTTTAAAGCACGATTTTATTAAATACAAGCAATCGGCTTTATTTTTACTATTTTATATCTATAGTCAATTCACCCTATTATCGATACAACAAACTGAGTGCCCGCTATACCGTTGGATAGTGAGCGAGGTTGATACCTGTAGCGATTTTATAGTGGACAGGCTGTATCATTTTATGAGACCACAATGAGCAATCAACGCAATACATCACAATACGCCCACTACGATGTCATTATTATCGGTGCTGGCGCGTCAGGGTTATACTGTGCGCTCACTGCGGGTCGCCGTGGTCGCCGCGTACTGGTATTAGATCATGCCAATAAAGCGGGCAAAAAAATCCTCATGTCAGGTGGTGGCCGCTGTAACTTTACCAATTACTTCGTCGAGCCTGAGCACTTCCTTGGTGCTAATCAGCATTTCTGCAAATCAGCCCTCAGCCGTTATCCCAGTTGGGAGTTTATCGGTATGGTTGAGGCGCATAAAATTCCTTACCATGAGCGTGAGCACGGTCAGCTGTTTTGCGATGACTCTGCTCAAGATATCTTGAGCATGCTCCTTGATGAGTGTGCAGCAGCAGGCGTGCAAGTAAAGCTGAATGCTCAAATTGAAAGTGTGCAAACCATCGAACACGATAAAAATGCTCGTTTTCAATTATTGACCACCAAGCAACTCAGTAAAAAAGAAAAGCAAGAGAGAAAAGAGGCGGCAAATCAAACCAAGCTGCCACAGACAGGCTACCGCTGTGAGTCACTAGTCGTCGCTACTGGCGGACTATCTATCCCAACGATGGGCGCTAGCGGCTTGGGCTACGAGTTAGCACAGCAGTTTGGGCATACACTCATACCGACTGATGCCAGTCTCGTGCCTTTCACCTTCACTGATAAAACAGGTGAGCTAATTCGAGCATTGTCAGGTATTAGCTTGCCAGTCATTGCTAGCAACGAGCGTACCTCCTTTAAATTACCGTTGCTGTTCACTCATCGTGGACTGTCCGGTCCTTCTATGCTGCAACTATCCAACTATTGGCATACGGGTGAAACCATCAGCATTAACCTGCTACCAGAGACAGATACGACAGCGCTCCTATTGACCCATAAAAAATCACACCCCAAACAGCTGATTCGTACGGTGTTGGCGGACTATACAGATAATGCATTACCAAAAAAGCTACTGACTGCGCTACAGACTCACCTGTGGGAAGATATAAAAGATACCGAGCTTGCTAATATTAAAGATGAGCGTTTGGCAGAGCTTGGTGCGAGTCTAAATGGTTGGCAACTTAAGCCGTCTGGTACCGAGGGCTATCGTACCGCTGAAGTCACGCGCGGCGGTGTCAAAACAGACGAAGTATCCTCAAAGACTATGCAGAGTAACTTGCAAGATGGTCTGTATTTCATCGGTGAGGTGCTCGATGTCACAGGCTGGCTTGGTGGTTATAATTTCCAATGGGCGTGGGCGAGCGGCTTCGTCAGTGGCGAGATTGTCTAACGATTCATTTTTTAGCAACTCATTTGTTTGACTATTAATCGGTTTAACAATCAGTCGTGTTCAATATTTTTTATCATGTATTAGAGCATGTTTTTAGAACCTGCTGAACACGCCAGCATTATTACGACTTTATTTTTTATTCTACTTAAGTTGCCTTTTAACTCAATAAAGGTTCAATAACTGCTAGAATAAAAATAGGTAATAATTCTATCGCTGGGTATTACTGCTTCACAAGTAGTAAAAATATATTTCGTCTTACGAGGTAATACATGCGTCCGATTGAGAACGTTCATGGTAAAAAAGCACCGTATTGGGTGGGTGATGGCTTCTATGTAAAAACCTTAATTAACCACCTCGATGACAATGCCGACTTTAACTATACGCATACCGACCCGTTTTTGTTATTCGATTATGGCGTGCCCACCGTTTTTGAGCCAAACCCTGACTATAAGTCACAGCCACATGGTATTGGAGAGCATCCACATAAAGGCTTTGAGACGGTCACCATCGCCTACTCAGGCGAAATCAGTCATGCAGACTCGACCGGTGGATGCGGTGATATTTTAGAAGGTGATGTGCAATGGATGACCGCAGGACGGGGCATCATGCATGAGGAGTTTCATTCAGCAGCATTTGGACAGCGTGGCGGCGTCTTTAGTATGGTGCAGATGTGGGTCAATCTTCCGAGCGCAGACAAACTAACCCAACCAAAATACCAAAGTATCAAACGGACGGAGATACCTCTCGTTGACTTGATAGATAACAGTGACGACAGTGATGGTGATAATCAAACTACTATTGGCAAAGCCGCCATCATCGCTGGCGAATGGCAAGGAGTAACAGGTTCAGCCAGTACTTTTACGCCCATTAATGTCTGGAATATCGAGCTGTATGCCTCTGGTTCAACGACGCTACAAATACCCAATACGCACAATACACTGCTGCTAGTGCAAGAAGGCGAACTACGGGTAAATAATATGCCTGTGAGCGCAGGCAGTTTGATTCAGTTTGAGGCACCTACGCAACATCGTGCTGATATGCAAGATGAGCAAGCGCCTGATACTGATACCATTGAGCTGCACTGCTCTATTACCATCTCTGAAGAACCGACATTAAATCCTATCAAGCTTTTGCTATTCAGCGGTGAGCCTATTGGTGAGCCAGTGGCTGGCTATGGGCCTTTTGTCATGAATACGCAAGAAGAGCTGCGCCAAACGTTTCGAGATTATCAGACGGGTAATTTTATTAAATAGCTCAAGTAGCCGAAATTCATTTATCACGATTCACAAAAAAAGCCACCAAACAATAATTGTCTGGTGGCTTTTTTGCAGATCTTATTTTTATCTAACTAATAAAACACTACGCTTGGTTTAAGAACGGATAGTCGGTATAACCTTCAGCACCGCCGCCATAAAAGCTGTCAGGATGCTGCTCATTTAGCGCAGCGCCTTCACGGATACGCTCAACCAAGTCAGGATTGGCAATATAGTCACGACCAAAAGCAACAGCATCGATGTAGCCTGCTTTAACGTTTTTCTCTGCTTTTTCGGCAGTATAACCACCAGCAGCGATAATCAAGTTATCAAAAGCCGCACGGACGCGCTGACGGAATCCATCGCTATAAGGCGTACCACCAGCCCAGTCAGGCTCTGATAGATGCAAATACATGATGCCGCGTTTGTTAATCTGCTCGATCAACCAGATATTTTCGTCTTCATTATAGCCAGCCTCTACATTATTAAATGTACCAAGCGGTGAAATACGAATACCGACATGATCTGCATCCCAAGCATCTACACAGGCGTCGATGACATCTAGTGTTAGGCGTGCACGGTTCTCACGGCTACCTCCATATTCGTCAGTACGCTGGTTGGTTTGCTCAACCCAGAATTGATGCAATAGATAACCATGGGCACCATGAATCTCAACCCCATCAAAGCCCGCTTCTTTGGCATTTTTGGTCGCTTGTGCAAAGTCAGCGATGACTTGCTTGATTTCATCAAGTGTGGCTGGGCGTGGCGTCGTTGCTTCAACACGGATAGCTTGGTTATTGCTATCACGCAACGAGGTACGTATACCGACATGGACATCAGAGGCAGAGATTGGTGCTTTGCCATCCGGCTGTACGCTCTCATGCGAGACCAGACCGGTATGCCATAGCTGTACCACAATCTTGCCACCCTTGGCATGGACATTATCAACGATGGCTTTCCATGCGGTGATTTGGTCTTGGGTATGAACGCCAGGTGCACCTGCATAGCCTTTCGCTTGAAAAGAAACTTGCGTCGCTTCAGTAATCACAAGGCCTGAGCTAGCACGCTGTGAATAATACTCGCTAGCAAGTACAGTAGGTACATCACCAGGCTCTACTGAACGCAGGCGCGTCAATGGCGCCATAATGATGCGGTTTTTTAGCGTTTGCGTGCCCATTTTTACGGGTTCAAATAAATTATCGTGTGCCATGTTATGCCTTATTATGTTTGTCGTTATAAGTTGGTGTAATTTATTATGAGGTTCATTACTATTAATTAAAGTGCTCGACTATTCATTAGAGTTCTCAACTATTAGTTAAAGTGCTCGCAAATAACTGGCTTAGAACTGTGAAAAATTGCGAGCTATTGAATCAATAGTAATGGGTCAATAGAATATATTATTGCCTATTCGCTAAGCAAAGATGCATATTGAACGACCGTTATCTTTATAGGGAGTGTCCGTTATTATTCAAGTAAACTTTACAAACAGAAACACTGCTTTATATTTATTTAATAAAGGACAATACCTACTATCTCGACAGCCTATTAAAGGGTAAAATCACCATAAGCAAACAATAGTTCTATTATTTGTCTATGAGAACTTATTTTAAACTATAAATATTTATATTTTACGGCATGTTAAGAGGATGTAGTCTGTGCAAAAGAATCAAGTGTCATTCATCATAGTTGCAAGCTTACTGCTCGTTATCACTGTTACTGCATGCCAGCCAACCTCGAATATCCCATCAGATCAAACACAAGCTGTTGAAGAATCAAACACACCAACGGTCGTAGAGAAACTTGAGCCTAGTAAAAAGAGCTTAGGCGTAGATGCAAAAACTTGTGTACAGCTGAATCAGACAATGCAAACAGTGGATGGCACTAGCAAGATTGAAGATATTTACGCCATTCAAAAGCAACTCGATGCTTGCTTACCGACGGCCAGCAATGCTGAAGTAATGGAATTATTGAGCAATTATGAGTCAATGTATAAACAGTTTTTAGTAGGTGATATTGATATAGACGATGAAAACTTTAACAGCATTGTCTATGACTTATATTATGAAGGAAACGTAACATCAAAGCAGCTAGCGACCCTAAGCCCACGTGCACAATACTTGATTGGGCTAATACAAAGTGGTGCCGATGTGAGATTCCGTGACTTGGGAGAAGGTCTATTTTCATTTGATCATGATATGCTAGCGATGGTAAACATATTTATACCTTATCTACGGAATGACCAAGCAGCATTTATCCAGCGTATGGCACAGGACAATCAAGAGAGTTTTTGGATGGATGCATCGGTGACTACTACTTTTCAAGAGTTGGTCGAACGTGCAACATTTTGGGAGCATTATATACAGCAGTATCCAAATGGCTACGCTGTAAAAGATGCCAAGTCGTTATTAAACTTATATCGCTATGTGCTTTTCTATGGCGCAGACAATACACAGTGGACAGATGACGCTATACATCAGTTTATGGAACCTAATTATAAAAAAATCATGCTTGATTTAGCCAAGCGTCCCAACAGTATACTAGCCAAAAATGCTCAGCTTTTTCTTGGCTTCTTGGCGTTACCCGATAGCGAACGACAGACTAAATATCCTGTACCTAGCACAGATGAAGATGGTTATGAAATACATGATTGGTCCAAAGTGCGTTATCAATTACACCAAGTATTACAAATACCCTCTCCTTGGGATGTGCGGCATGATAGAGATTGCCTAAATGGTATTTCTTGCACTGACCAGATAGACCTTGATAGCCTAGACGTCTCATCAGATTTCGCTTATGCCTGCCCTTCTGCTATGCAGGGAGCGATGCAGCTTGAAGGCGACTTGCAAGTTTGGGAACTCGACACCGAGTCTACCGAGCAAGCGTCAAGCTGCAAACCTTCAAATCTAAAAGCGTATTCGCAGTTTGAATGTAACCTCAGCATTGATTGGCACCAGAACCCAAATATTGATATTTATAGCAACAGAGATGTATACAAAAATGTCTATGAGAGTTTAGAAGACTGTGAGCTTGCCCTAAAATAAAATACAAGATGGCTGATTTATTAGGGTCTGTTAGACTGTTAGGGCATGCCCTACTCACTCTTTCCTGCTACAGGTATAGAAATAAAAAATGAAGTCGTTATCACTTATCCAAAACAAAAAACTACCGCTTATTATAAGTTCGAGTCTACTGTTCGGTATGACGGCGTGCCAGCCTCCTTCTGATAAAGCCACCTCATCAGAAGCACAATCAACGACCATCCAAAGCACACAGCCTGTCGCAGAAGCAAAGACGCCGAAAGAACTCACTAAGGCATTGGTGGAGCTATCGGAAGAAACATTAAAAGAGCGACTGATTTGTAGCAAGCTGAATGACACGATAGATGCTATCAACAATAAAAATGAAATCGAAGACATTCATGCGGTTCAGCACCAGTTAACCGCTTGCTTGCCAGTGGCCAATAACGCTGAAATATTGCAATGGCTGGCAGAGTATCAGGCGATGTATACCCGTTTTCTGAGCGTTGATAGCGCTATAGACGACAGCGCATTTTATGCCTTAATGCGCACTATTGAACAAGGGCAAACCATCACTGTAGCGCAATTAAAAGCAGTGAACCCTCATGTACGATATTTGGTGAGTTTAATACGGAGTAAGTCTGACGTTAGCGTGCGCTATTTGGGTGAAGGTGATTATGAGTTTCATCACGACTTAACGGCCATGGCAGATATATTCATTCCATACTTACCTGAGGATCAAGCGGCCTTTATCCAACGACTGGCTCAAGACAACCAAGGAATATTTTGGTTTGATGCAGCGATTGCCTTTTCTTTTGAGGATTTAGTTGAACGTACTGTCTTTTGGGAAGATTTCATGCACCAGTATCCACAGAGTATCTTTTATAACGATGCCGAATCATTATTCAATGTATATCGTTATCTACTGTTCTTTGGCTCAGAGAATACTCAGTGGACAGATGAAGAAATGCGCGAATTCTATGACTCAGATAACGAGCAACTGATGGTGCAACTGTCTCAACGCTCTGATAGTAAACTGGCTAAAAATGTGCAAGAGTTTTTGATATTTATGGATCAGTCCGATACCGAACGCCTTAAGCGATACCCTATACCTGACAAAGATGAAAACGGTCGTAAAATAGACGAGCGAAATATCACACCTTATCAATTGCATAAAGCATTAGAGCTATCATCGCCATGGACCGTCACTCAAAATAGAAATTGTTTGAATGGCATTATTTGTGTGGATGACAATGCTCAATAAAGCCAAAATACACACATTATTCCGTACATAATTTACGACTTTATCATCCTAGTAACAGACAACTCTAAAGACAAATATGTCCCAAACAATATCACTACCGAACCGATAATGGCTGGTGTATCCAACGCTTCACCCAGTAATAAATAACCCAAAATAATCGCAAAAATGGGAATCACTAGCGTAATACTCGTCGCTCTCATAGGGCCGATACTTTTGATTAATTGATTCATAAAAATCAGCGCAATGGCGGTAGAAAACACACCAATACAGATAACAGAAACCCAAGCCTGAGCACTGATACTCTTGCCATAAGGGAACTCATATATTGCAACTGGCAGCATAATCACACTGGCAATGATGAGTGACCCGGCGGTAATCGCCACTGGAGAGACATCATTCAAGTAATTCCTAGTAATGTTCGCCCCTAGCGCATAACCAACACAGGCCAATAACCCATAACCCATCGGCAACAGACTCGAACCCGACGTCGAATCCTGCCCACCAAACAAACTCTCACTCATCAAAATTACCACGCCGATAACACCAATAATGAGGCCCAAAATTTGCTTTTTTGACAGTCTGTCTTTAAAGAACGTACTGGCGATAAATCCACTCAGCATCGGTACAGAAGCATTGAGCACTGCCAAGACACCTGCATTCACCGAACGTGCAGAAAAAGAAAACAGTATAAACGGCACGGCAGCGGAGAATAATCCAACAAGCGCCAACACTTTCCAATTTTCGCGGATACCTTCTCTGTTTTTCTTGCTAATTAATACAAAAATCAGCATGACCAATCCAGCAAATATGACCCGTAAACTGGCAAAGGTCAACGAGCCAAACTCCGGCACGCCCACGCGATAAAATATAAAAGACAGCGACCACATAAAGGACAGCGTGATGAAAATAATGAGGTCGCGGTTAGTCATGAAAAAATCCTATCAAGCATGGGACGGCTGTTTTCTATTTATAAAAAATGGTCATTTATGATAAATGTACCGTTATAAAAGGTCTCAGTCGTTAAAAAGGTTATATCGTAAAAAAATACCACGATGATAACTTTTTAATCGCTTAAAAGGGATTATTTTTCTATACTCATCACTCACTTTTGTTTATAAATTTACCTTATCTAAAATGAAGTCCATACATTCTTTACTCACCCGTTGAATTCAAAATTCGCATCGGTAAGAATGATAATACTTATTTATAAAAGCCAATTCATAAAACCTAATAAATAACCTTCTACTCAAAAGGATAAACAATGAAACTGCGTATCTTAAAATCTGCCGTGACCAACCCTTGGTTTAACCTCGCGACCGAGGATTGGATATTTAATACCCTCAATCCCGACTCGCACACGCTGTTTCTATGGCGTAACTCTGAGACCGTAGTTATCGGACGCTCGCAGAATCCGTGGGTAGAATGCAAAATCGATAAGATGGAAGCCGATGATGTGTTTTTGGCGCGGCGTCAGAGTGGCGGCGGTGCAGTGTTTCATGACTTGGGCAATACCAACTTTACCTTTTTATCACCTAAAGACGACTACGACCAAGAAGCAAACTTTACCATCATCATTAATGCTCTGAAAAAGTTAGGCATAGATGCTGATTTATCTGGGCGTAATGATATGCAAGTAGGTGATAAAAAAATCTCAGGTAGTGCCTTTAAGCATTCAGCGGATCGCAGCTTTCATCACGGGACATTACTCGTCAATGCCAACATGCAAAAGCTGGGCGATTATCTCAACCCGCATCCACTTAAGCTAAAAGCCAAAGGTATTAAGTCCGTCCGTGCTCGCGTCGCTAACTTGGTTGAGTTTAATAAAAACATCAATCATGACACGCTGTCTGATGCGATTATCGAGGCGTTTTGTGAGTATTACGGCGACACTGCACCAGTAGAAGCGCTAGATGAAGCCAGTCTATCCAAGCAGCCTAGTTTGAATAAATACTATCAGCAGATGGCGAATTGGGATTGGCGTTTTGGCAAGACCCCGGAGTTTACCCATCATATTGAGACACGCTTTGATTGGGGCATTATCGATTTGCACCTTGATGTAAAGCAAGCGGTGATTCGTGAAGTTGTTATCTTCTCTGATGCACTAAATGTTGAATTGATTGAGCTGTTAAAAGAGACTCTGACTGATAGCAAATATAATCGCAATGACGTAAAAACTAAGCTCGATGAACTAGGCATAGCGCATCCTGATGTAGCAGCGCAAGTGAATGACGTGTCTGAGTGGTTGACTAGCGAGATGGAAGGTTAGATTTTGCGACGTCAGATGCAATCTAGTAAGTATTGCAAGGCATGCTGCTTGCAATACTTGATAAAAAATTACTGACACAAATACGCTTTATACAGTTAATGGGATTGATATCATACAGACACCATTTGAGATTTTATATATGAATGATGCATGACAAGCACCCTACCATTACTCCATTTTTTATGAATAATCAATATTAAGGTATTTTTATGAAGTACTTACATGCAATGATTAGAACCAACAAACTAGAAGAAACGTTATCTTTCTATTGTGACCTTATGGGCTTACAACTGCTAAGAAAGAGAGACTCTGAATCAGGCAGATTCAGCTTATATTTTTTAGCAACGCATGAGGGTGCACCAGAGATTGAAGTGACACACAACTGGGATGAAAAAGAGTATACCAATGGCGATAATTTTGGGCACTTTGCCTTTAGAGTCGACAACATATACGCGCAGTGCGACACCTTTATACAGGCAGGGGTCGAAATATTAAGACCACCTAGAGATGGACATATGGCTTTTGTTAAAGACCCTAATAATATCTCAATTGAGCTGCTACAAAATGGCGAAGACTTAGAACCTATTGAGCCCTGGATTTCGATGAAAAATATTGGCAGTTGGTAAGTAAGTGAGGCTGACTAGGCTGATTTGTTTTTTGCAGAAAGTGATGATTGCACGTATATCACAATTATAGCTTTCTTAAAGTACAATCAAGCTCTAAAAAATGAGGGTAATATGAAAAAGTTATGCATCACTACAATCAGTATTTTAGGCACTTGCCTACTCTCCACTTATGCAAATGCAGCAAGTTTTGATTGCAAAAAAACGGTTAGCTGGGTAGAAAAAACCGTTTGCGAAAGCCCTGAGCTTTCTAAGCTTGATGACGCCATGGCAGAAAAGTACAAAAGCAATCTAGTCACTTCTTCTGACTATGAAGACAGCAAAGCTTTTAAAGATAGGCTCATTGCCAATCAACGCACATGGCTAAATTTTCAGCGTGATACCTGTAAAAGTGAAGAATGTCTGATACGTGAGTATAAAGAGTATTCCGAAGAGCAAACCAATTACAGTGTGTCTTGGAATTTTTCAGATGAGTTAAGTCCTTCTGATTTACCAAGCAAAAACGCCTTTGGTAAATTTTCTCAAAAATCTCAAATCTCAATATACAATTCAGGTACTCAGCGTTGGGAGGATTCAGGAGAGGCAACAAACACGGTATCGATTCATAGTGTCGCTAATAAGCCTTATCTTTCCATTATCGATGGCGTTTTGATTTTTACCAATGCTCATACCTGTGATTTGGGAGAGAGTAAAGCCATATGGTCAGAAAATCATTGGGTCATCAATGATGATCAGCCAGATAAAACGGTTGAGCTGCGTTTATATCCAGCACTTTATAAAGGCCAGACTCAATTATTATTAAGAGATATGGATGATCAATATAGAAGGCTGCATTGTGGTATGCGAGGGTATTTTGACGGTATTATATTAGAGCGTGAGGTGAGGTAGGTTTTCAAACATCTAAGCAACAATAGGCTGAATTTTATCTCAATTGAAATAAAAACCTTGAGCGATACTTAAGCTCTAAATAAAAAAAACAGCAGGAGATCACTCCCCTGCCGTCTTCTAGTCTCAGACACTGATTTTAAATCAATCGTTTAAATCTGCACTGCAACCTCAGCCCCATCACGAATCGCACGTTTGGCATCCAATTCAGCGGCCAGTTTTGCTCCACCGATTAAATGATATTGAGCATCTGGTGCATCACCGACATTTGGCATTAGCTCAACGACTGACTCTTGGCCTGCACAGACGACGACGCTATCAACACGTAGTAGCTGGCTTTGACCTTGACCATTGGTCACCCAGATACCTTCGTTGGTGATTTTGTCATATTGCACGCCAGCGACTTGGATGACGCCATGTGATTTGATATGAGCACGATGCACCCAACCAGAGGTTTTATTCAATCCACTACCCAAGCGACCTTTGCTGCGCTGCATGAGATAGACTTGGCGAATAGGTTTAATGGCTTCAGGCTTAACCAAACCACCCTCACTCTGATAGTCAACCTCATTGGTCACGCCCCACTCCTCACGCCACTCGCTGATAGACTGCGGTTCAGGACGATAGCTTGGATCTTTTAGCCCATCAGGACCGATCTCATCAAGCGATTTACCGTGGTTGGCGGTGAGATATTCACTGACATCAAAACCGATACCGCCAGCACCGATGACGGCAACGGTATTACCAACTGATTTCTCACCAGATAGCAGCTCAGCATAGCTCATCACTTGTGGTAGATCAGCACCTTCAAGCTTTCCTGCTAGGCTTCTAGGCACGACACCCGTTGCGACGATGACATGGTGAAATTTGGCTTTCTCAAGCATGTCTTTATCGACTTTGGTATTCAGTTTTACGTCGACACCCAAGTGCTCAAGCTCATTGATATAGTAGCGAATGGTTTCAAAGAATTCTTCTTTACCAGGGATAACTTTGGCATAGTTGAACTGACCGCCCAACACGTCTTTTGCTTCGAACAATGTCACTTCATGACCGCGCAGTGCTGCCACATGCGCCGCTGACATACCAGCGACACCGCCACCGATGACGGCAACTTTCTTGGGTTTTTTCGCTTTCTTATAGACCAACTCAGTCTCATAACAGGCTTGTGGGTTCACCAAACAAGTCGAGCGTTTATTTTCAAACGTATGATCGAGGCAAGCTTGGTTACAGGCGATACAGGTATTGATGCGATCTGTCTGACCGTTTTTGGCTTTATTGACCCAGTGTGCATCAGCCAAGAACGGACGCGCCATCTGAATCATGTCCGCTTGACCATTGGCGACGATCTCTTCTGCTGTTTCTGGCATGTTGATACGGTTGGCGGCCATCATTGGGATATTGATGTGCTTTTTGATCTCAGCGGTGAAATCAACAAAAGCTGCTCGTGGCACACTGGTAACGATAGTCGGCACACGTGCTTCATGCCAGCCGATGCCCGTATTCATGATGGTCACGCCCGCTTCTTCTAGTGCTTTTGCGACAGTGATGACTTCATCCATAACGTTACCGTCTTTGACCAAATCGATCACTGATAAGCGGAACAAAATAATGAAATCTTCGCCAGCAGCAGCACGAACCGCTTTAACCACATCAACGGCAAACTTCATACGGCCTTCGATGTCACCACCATAAATGTCTTTACGCTTGTTGACATGACGCGATAAAAACTGGTTCAGCAAGTACCCTTCTGACCCCATGATTTCGACACCGTCATATCCTGCCTGCTTGGCAAGCTTGGCTGAGCGGGCATAATCTTTTACCGTTTGCTCGATGTTTTTAATACTCATCTTGCGCGGTTTAAATGGTGAGATTGGCGATTTAATCGGGCTTGATGACAGCACAAAAGGATGATAACCGTAACGACCACTGTGCAAGATTTGCATGATGAGTTTGCTGTCATGTTTATGCACAGCACGGGTCACGCGTTGGTGATTGATGACATCGGCCTTTGTATTCATCGTACCGCCCGCAGGAAGCAACCACCCTTCACGATTGGGCGAGATACCGCCAGTGATCATCATCGCTACACCGCCTTTGGCACGCTCTTCGAAATATGCCGCCAACTTGCCGTAATTATAAAAACGATCTTCAAGACCCGTATGCATAGAGCCCATCACTAGACGGTTTTTGAGCGTGGTAAAACCCAAATCGAGTGGCTCAAATAAATGCGGGTAATGTTCATTGGTAGTGGCAGTTTCAATCGGCGCGGCAGTGCGGCTGGCGGTCATATCATTTTCCTTATGAATGGCTTGCGGGGTTTAACGTTACTGGTATCGTACCACACCGCTATTATCATCAGCTATGCAGACAAACGACTGATGAGTGGACATTTATTAATTACCATACCAAATGACTCTACTTAGTAAGTGACGACATAATATTTGGTTAAATAAACACGACAAAACCAGTCCATTTATCAATGACGACTGTCTATAATAATTAGTTACTAGGACTTAGTATCGATTGGATTAATCGATTAGATTATGTAGACAAAAATACAAAGACTTTCAATTGATGGTATGCCCTGATAAAGTCGATCGGCTAAAGTATTATTTCAGAAAAGCTCAAACATACGATAAAGGATTATCGCAATGACAGACTTCCATACTGGTCTTGGCAAAAATGCAGCCAACCATCAACCGCTCACTCCTATTGATTTTATCATTCGCAGTGCGCAGGTATACCCTGACAAGACCGCCATCATCTATGACGACCTAGAATACAATAACTTTACCCAAACGTGGCAACAGACCTATGATCGTTGCAGGCATTTGGCTGATGGGCTGCGCAAACTGGGCATTGATAAAAACGATACCGTGGCAGTGATGATGCCGAATACGCCAGCGATGATTGAATGCGCCTTTGGTGTGCCGATGTCAGGTGGTGTACTCTGTACATTGAATACCCGACTCGATATCAACGCCCTCACCTTTTGTCTGCAACATTCCGAAGCCAAAGTGCTCATTTTAGACAGTGAGTTTGCTGAATATGCCGAGATTATCGACGAAACCTTTCCCAACCTAATTGTTATTCACTCAACAGATGCGGCACTCAAAGTCGATAGATTTGGGCAGATGAGCTATGAAGAATTGGTTGCCAGCTCAGAAAGTTTGGATAACTGGGAAAAACCATCAGATGAATGGGATGCGATTGCGCTGAACTATACCTCTGGCACCACAGGTAAACCCAAAGGTGTGGTCTACCACCATCGCGGCGCCACGCTCAACGCGGTATCCAATATTTTAGATTGGGACCTGCCGAAGCACCCTATGTATCTCTGGACGCTGCCGTTGTTTCACTGTAACGGTTGGTGCTTTCCGTGGACCATCACGGAGCGTGCCGGTATTAATGTCTGCTTGCGTAACATTGATGCTGATTTGATTTTGCAGCTGATTGCGAAGTACAAAGTCAGCCATTATTGCTCAGCGCCTGTGGTACACAATATGATTGCAGGCGGTAAGTCTGAATATAAGGAAGCCATCACCCATACGGTCAAAGGTTGGGTCGCTGGTGCACCGCCCTCTGAGACTATGCTGGCAGCAATGGAAGCCATGGGTTTTCACATCTCTCATGTTTATGGTCTTACTGAAGTATATGGACCAGTGACAGTCTGTGCCGAGCAAACAGAATGGGATGAGATGGATGTCACTGTACGTGCGCAAAAGAAATCACGACAAGGTGTGACTTCACACTTGATGACTGGGTTTGAAGTGTTTAAGCAAGGTACGACTGAACCTGTCGCGGCCGATGGTGAAGAGATGGGCGAGCTGGCATTACGCGGTAATATGGTGATGAAAGGCTATCTCAAAAGTCGTAAAGCCACCGAAGCAGCCTTTGCTAATGGCTGGTTTCGCACAGGTGATTTGGGCGTCAAATACGCTGATGGTTATATCAAAATCATGGACAGGCTTAAAGACATCATCATCTCAGGTGGTGAAAATATCTCTAGTATCGAGGTCGAAAACATCCTGTATAAAATGCCTGAGATTCAAAGCTGCGCTGTGGTCGCTGCACCGCATGAAAAATGGGGCGAAGTACCCGTTGCCTTTATCGAGATTCATGCTGGTAGCACCTTGCAGCGCGATACCGTGATGGCGCATTGCAAGCAGCACTTAGCGGGATTTAAAGTACCCAAATATATTATCTTTGCTGAAATACCAAAGACCAGTACGGGCAAAGTTCAGAAATTTGAGCTGCGACAAGCGGCCAAATCATTGGCACACGAAACCCCAAAAGTCACGGTCAGTGCGAAATAGGGCTTTGACAGCGTCAAATTTTTTTATAACGTGAAACGTCTTTTATAGAAATATAGAAAAGGTTAGCTTAATTGAATTAGGCTGACCATTTTTTGAGTACTAGCTTATTTATACTGTAGTTGGTTCAATGTAATTTGGAAACAAGGAAGCCGAGTAAAAATACTACAGCTAGTAAACTAAGCGAGGCTGACACCGTATCCAATTTATAGAGAGCTAACTATATCAGCCAAGCTTCGGCTCAAGCCATTGATAGACCAACATACCGACTATCATGGCAGGGATGAATACATATGCTTGCCATTGTCCTGTTCCGAGCAGTACGATTCCTGGTCCTGGACAAATACCAACCAAACCCCAACCAATACCAAAGAGCATCGCGCCGATAAGGAGTTTTTTATTAATAACGGTTTTGCTTGGCATCTCTATCAATGTGCCAATCAAGCTGGTCTGCTGACGCTTGGCCAATTGCACACCAACGATTGCCACGATTAATCCACCACCCATGACCAATGCGAGGGAAATATCCCATGCACCAAAGACATCCAAAAATCCTTGGACTTTTACAGGATCGGTCATGCCAGATATCAACAGCCCAAAACCAAATAATAATCCTGCCAGCAATCCAATTATATTTTTTAGCATGTTTTTTTCTCGCATCTAATATGTTAATTCAAGCTACTATAAATAGTACTCAACGCCGTCTTATCAACGATTTGTTTAAATCAAACCTAAAACATGCCGACCCATATAAACCGTCACAATACCAAAGAACATAAAGGTCGCTGTCGCTGCCATCGAGCGTGGAGACAAGCGTGCATTGCCACAGATACCGTGACCACTGGTACAGCCCGATCCCAAGCGCGTCCCAAAACCGACCAATAACCCCGCACCAATCAACAATGGCAAAGAAGTGCTGATTTCTATATCAGGTAGTGGCTTTCCCAGACTGTACAACACTGGCGAGACGACCAGACCAATGATAAATAATACCTGCCACATCTCTACACGCTTGGGCTTTAGCAGGCTTGAGAATATGCCGCTAATACCCGCAATACGTCCAATACCCAGTAGCAGTATGACCGTTGCCAGACCTAGTATTAGGCCACCCACTAAAGAGATTGGTGTAAAGGCCTGCCAGTCAATTTGTATACTCATATTGCTTACCCAGTTTTATATTTTATTTTACATAAATACATTATATTATAAAATATAATAAAAAGGTAAAAAAATACTGAACCCAGTATTATCCTGTAGCTCAGTATTTTTCTTATCTGAAAAACAACGTATTATTTGGGCTTATTTAGCCAATACTTTATCGAGTGCTGACTCAAAACGCGTCACTGCGCCATCAACGTCAGTCAATTTATCTAGACCAAATAGGCCCAAACGAAAGGTCTTAAAGTTATCCGGTTCACCTACTTTAAGCGGTACACCAGAGGCGATTTGCATACCGGCTTCCGCAAAAGCACTGCCTTTATGCATGTCATCACGATCGGTGTAAGCTACGACAACACCTGGTGCTTCAAAACCCTTAGCTGCCACGCTCTCGATACCTTTATCAGCAAAGACCTGACGGATGCGATTGCCCAGCTCCCATTGTGCATCACACAATGTATCGAAGCCGATTTTTTTAGCCTCCAGAATGGTATCGCGGAACTGGCGTAAGCTGTCGGTTGGCATAGTCGCGTGATAGGCGTGACCGCCATTCTCATAGGCACGCATGATGTTTAACCACTGCTTCAAATCTAAGCTGAAGCTATCAGACTCTGTACTGTCTACTTTTTTGATAGCAGCATCGCTGAGCATGACTAGGCCAGCGCATGGCGTACTACTCCAGCCTTTTTGCGGGGCACTAATAAGGACATCAATCCCCAAATCTTGCATATCCAACCAGACACAACCTGAGGCAATACAGTCAATAACCAGTAAACCACCAACACTATGCACGGCCGCGCTCAAGGCTTTGATATAGTCCGCTGATAGAATAATCCCTGATGAGGTTTCGACATGCGGAGCAAATACCACTGCTGGTTTTTCTGCTTTAATCTTTGCCACTGCTTCATCGATATCGACAGGTGAAAACGGCTTTGGAGAATCGCCTTCTGCACGATGAGCAGTCAAGACCGTAGTCGATTTGGCAATTTTGCCTTTTTCTAGGATTTGCGACCAACGATAGCTAAACCAACCGTTACGGATAATGAGGCAATCTTCATCGTTTGCCAACTGACGCGCAACCGCTTCCATACCATAAGTACCAGCACCCGGAACAATCACGACTGCATCAGCGTTATAAACTGATTTTAGGTCGCTAGATAGGTCATTTATCACTTGTTGAAAGACTTTTGACATGTGATTGAGGGCGCGGTCAGTATAGACCACTGAGTATTCTAATAAGCCGTTTGGATCAATATCTTGACGTAATGCAGTCATAGGGCGCTCCTAGTTTATTGTTAGATGATTTAATAATTCTTAAGCTGTAGCTACAGCAAGCTCCAGACACTAAAACCTCAATATTAGAATGCAGATACTAAAGTCTAAGTGCAAAAATCTAAATGCCACCCTAGCCAAATACTATTTATAGTGAAATAGCACTATTGCTAGAGACTATAGTTGATTCAATTTAAAAGTAGTACAAGGCAACCGAGTGTAGATGTATGTTTAATACTTCAAGCGAGGTTAAAGCAGTAATACTTTTATAGTGAAATAGCAATGTTGCTAGAGACTACTATAGCTAATATTCATTTGGATATAATATCGAGTAATAATCGAGAGTACGACGCAGGGTTGACGATATAGCGCTTTATCCTAGTGCTATTGCCGTTGATGATTGTGTCTTGCATGCATTTATTTTATTAACTTGAGACAAAACCGTACAAAACATATGCACCAATATAAATGCTACGCAGTGGTAGACTAATTATAGTGGTCTCGGATGATGAATGACATAAATAGATACTGAGCCAGCATAAATGCGCTAAGGTTTTTATAGAATAGCGGCTAGCGTATCCCGACAGATTATCATCGCTTAACATGCTTATGACAGCTCGATATTAGCACTGATAATGCAGGTTGACAACGATATGTTCGCGCAATGCGTGCACTGGCGAATCTATGATTTTTTGATAAAGGAATGGCTACTATCGACGGCCGCGATGTGACTCGTTCAAGCCTGCTACCACAAAGTCTAACAGCTCGCTGTCACCTTCACGAGCAGCTTTACGCATCAGCTTCGATGGTGCATGTGTGAGTTTCTGGGTCAGACGGCGTGACAGCTCGGTGAGGATATCTTCAGGACTGGCATCACTCTGCTGTAGCTGAGCGATAGAGTCATGCAGTAGTTTGTCTACTTGATCCTGAGTACGTGCACGGTACTGCTCTATGTCTTTACCGACTTGGCGCACTTGAAAACTACGATCCATCTCAACGACCAGTTGGCTGACCAGTAGCTCCGCATCTACCGCTGCTTGTCTGCGCTGCTCGATGTTACCAGCAATCACGTGCTGCAGATCGTCGACAGAATACAGATAGATGTCATCTATGCGGCTAATGGTAGAGTCAATATCGCGGGGCACTGCTAAGTCAATCATCAACATTGGCTGATAGCGGCGGCGCTTGAGCGCCTGCAACGTCATGGTTTTATCAATCAACAAATCCATACTGCCGCTACAGCTACTGACAATATCAGCCTCTGCCAACACTTGCGGTAGCTCTTGCAATGTTCTGACTTCCACACGGCGATTAGGATTGCGCAGCTCAGCCGCTAACGCTTCCGCTCGTTCAGGATTACGATTGCAAATGATAACCCGCCCGACCCCAAGCCCAGCAATGTGTGTCGCGACCAATCTATTCATCTCGCCTGCTGCCACGACCAATAGAGTGCGGCTAGGCAAATCATCAAAT
The DNA here is from genome assembly GCF_015864825.1 of Psychrobacter sp. NZS113. Taxonomy (GTDB): domain Bacteria; phylum Pseudomonadota; class Gammaproteobacteria; order Pseudomonadales; family Moraxellaceae; genus Psychrobacter. Next base: position 362,048 of record NZ_JADYWL010000001.1, on the reverse strand, counting down.
ATTTGCGTGACGAGTTTGGCCGCTGCAAAGCTGAGCGATACCGCTTGTGCACCTACTTTGGTCTCGTTACGCACACGCTTAGCAGCCGCAAATACTTGATCGACGACCCAGCCGAGCTGATTACTCAATACTTTTTGCTCTTGTGCGAGGTGTACCGAGCGCTTGATTTGACCGAGTATCTGCGGCTCACCTAATATCATAGAATCTAGCCCTGCGGCGACCCTGAGCCAATGGGTCAGAGCATGCGTATCACGATGCACATAGAGATACGAGTCAATCTCAGACAGTGACAGCTGCTTGAAAGTAGCCAGCCAACTTTTAATTTTGATAATATGAGCACTGATAGCGGCAGATGAGAGCTTGCTACTGCTGGTAAAAGCATTACTAGCCACTTCCTGCCCAGTAGGTTCATCTGTTTGGGATTCTGACGATGATGAACCTAACGACGGTAAGATCGGATTTTGCGATGCTGTTTGTGGTACTAAGGTTTGTGGTACAAGAGCATAAATCTCGGTCCGGTTACAGGTAGAGACAATCACACTACCATCTGTGAATGCTTCTAACTGTTTGAGCGCGACATTCACATCGTCACCTACTAGCGCCAAGCGCTCTCGTAGAGCGACTGGTGCAGTTTTGTGATTGACCCCAATGACCACTAATCTCATTATTGATAGACCATAAAAATGATGCTCATCTGCCAGCCGCTCTATCTTATTATTTGTAAAAGACAGTTTTGGGTGACAGCGTTAAAAGAAATAATCTGAAAACCGTTTATTATATCATTATTGCCAGCTTTAATTAACACTCGCCTACCGATGATAACTATTTGCTTGTATCTGGGCACACCTGTCACAAATCAACTGCTCATACGATTGGTAAAGCCAATGTTTGAATTTGAGCAAATGTTTAAAAAATGCTCACAAATCATTCGCTTACTTTGTATTAACTTGTTATATTTCCATAATATTCTGACTAATATTGATAACGGATTATCGACATAGACAGTCAAAGAGCCATGCTTTCCTGAATAGCTATCAATAGAATAGTTAATGCCACTACCTGAGTAACACGGTCACTATTGTTTATACCAGCTATCTACTCTTATAATGTTTGCTATGGGTACTCGTTACCAATATTTAGTTTAAAATAATTAAAAAATAGCTTACTTATCGATATAGATAAATAACGGGCAAATACGGTTATCTATGATTTTTTTCGGGTCATTACTTCGATCAAAACTTGCGCATGACGCCCAATCTACCCTTCATGCTTTATGGCATGACATTATTGAACGTCTATGGCAACACTATAAGCTAACATTATCGTTGGCCGTCTGTCTGTGCCTAGGATCTTCTTCTGTATACGCAAACTCTTCTAACGTCTTATTGCAGACTACTGGACCCAGCGTATCAGCAGCTATCGTAGACGACAATGCATACAGCAACAATGCATCGAATAACCATGCGACGAGTCATACTACAACAACTATTCAGACAAGCATACAGCCCACAGGCAAGGTTGCCAATATTAATGGCTTAGCCCCAGCAAGCTTATGGCAATCTGATCTCGAAGAGCCAAGTTTATATGCGCTGCTAGATGCCGAGTTTGCAGCAGATCGTGATGACAAGAGACGCGCGATTACTATCTACAAGCAGCAATCTTTTAAAGAAGATGCAACGGCAGTGTTTGAGCGAGCACTGAGTTTGTCCTTACGTAATGAGCGGGTTGAGGATTCATTACAATTTGCCAAGACATGGCAAGACCAAAACCCCGATCACGTGCCTGCTTGGTTTTATGTGGCGCATTTGGCGCTACGAGCACACGACTATTTGCTAGCTGGCGAGACATTGAATCGTATCTTGCGTTACGATCCTCGAGCAGACCTAAGCGAAATCCTTATCGGTATCTATCCAAACGATGATGAAGATAAGCGCGAATTACTTGCCGCGCTACAGCCGTTAGATAGTGAGCAAAACGCCTCATTGTCCGTATTAAAAGCAGGCTTGCTTTACCAGTTTAATGAGCCTGAAAATGCCATTGTCCATATCAATCGCGCTTTAGAACGCCAACCTGATTATGTGCCCTTTATTACTTTAAAGGCTGATATATTGCGCAAAATCGTCACTGCTGAGACAGTGATCAATTATGTCAGCCAAGCACGGCTGCGTAACCCAGACAGTAAGAACTTATACTTGTATGAAATCCGCTATTTGTTGGACCTAAAGCAAAGCCAAAAAGCGTGGGAGTTACTGATTGAAGCGCATAAGCATTTCAATGATGATGCCGAGATTACCTTGCTAGCAGCATTAGTAAGCTTGGATATCGAAAAATATGATAGTGCCGATCAGTTACTCAATATGCTGGCAAAGACACCCGCTTATCTTAATCAGGCTTATTACTACCTTGGTATCAGTGCCGAGCGCCAGCAGAAATTTGAACAAGCCAAATACTATCTCAATGGCGTCATGCAAGAAGACTTGGTGCTAGAAGCTCGTAGAAAAGTCGTCGCATTTGAATTACTCAATAACAATACTAAGGCGGCAATGTCAGTCTTAGAAAAGCTGCGTAAAGATTTTGAAGTATTTGCACCTGACACGTTTGTGATGCAAGCCGATATCTTATGGCAGCAAAACAAACCTGACGAAGCCCTGAGCCTGCTAACTAAAGCATCGCGTAATTATCCCGATAATGAAATGCTCTTGTTTGCACGCGCCCAGCTCCTCGATGACAAAGAAGACTATATCGTAAAACGGCCCCTACTCAACCACTTACAGGCTTTAGATCCTAGCAATCTATCTTATAAGCTCAGTTATGCACAGCTACTACTGGCTAACGAACGCAGCTCAGAGCAAGGTCTTGCGCTTGCGACAGCTATCATTAAAATTCACTATGATGACCCACGTTACGATAATGAGCTACATCTACAAGCACTCAATATCCTAGCAAGCAATGCGCTGGCTAACAAAAACTACCAGCAAGTGATCGACTACCTACAAACGCCTTATGACGTATTGCCTACGCTACGTTCAGGTGCTTTACTGCTGCGTGCGTATCAAGGCCTAGGCAATAATGCCAGAGTCGAGACACTACTCACAGATTTGCAGAAACGCTTTTCATTCGGACAGCATAATATCAATGACCGCATACAGCTGTATTAGATGCATGGTCAACAAATCATTTTGATAGTAGGCATAGCAGTTCTACGATTGCAGAGCACTTAATTACAAGGCACTTATAAGAAGCTAACAGCCACGCATAACTGAGTAACAAATAACATTTAAGCTAATATCTTTGTAAATTTGTTCATTATTGGGGAAACATCATGTCAGCAGTAGCCACTTCTTATAAGCTTAATAAAGTCACTCTATTCACAGCCATGGCGGCGGCGCTCGTGATAACGTCTGGTTGCCAGTCGTTAAAAACAGCGAGTGCGACTACCAACCAACCAACTACGACTATACAAGAGCAACCACAAAAGCTTGAAACCTTTAATATTACTGGCAAAATTGGTGTAACGATGCCTGCTAATGACACCACAGGTGCTCAAGGTGGCAGTGCCTTTTATGCGTGGGGACAACAAGAAGACCGCTTTGCTATCGAGCTGATTGGCGCGCTAGGTATCGGTAAAACCAATATCGAATATGATGGTCAAACCGCCACGCTAGTCAGTGAAAAAACAGGGTCATTGACAGCCAACGATCCTGAGACTCTATTGAAAAAAGCAACCGGCTGGCAGGCTCCTATCTCACAAATGCCTTATTGGATATCTGGCCACCCAGCACCTTCAGATAGTGCACCAGAAATGGATGCCCAAAAGCGCTTAATCAGCTCAGTTAATGGTGAATGGACAGCAAGCTTCACTTACAAGGGTACTGACAAACTACCGAGTAAAATCAGCGCTGTGCAGCCTCAAGGTAACAAGGTCGTGATGACAATCAATCACTAAATTATCAATCGCTAATCACTTACTAATGAGAGCAATTACCCATCAAGCCACCATTGCTTATTAAGATAGCCGTTTATGGCTGAAAACTTTATGACTGTACATTATGATTAAAAATATAGCCGCATCGTCTGCCTCTACTATCACCCGCTTATCACCTGCAAAGATTAATTTATTTTTGCATATTACTGGTAAGCGTGCTGATGGCTATCATAATTTGCAAACAGTCTTTCGTCTGCTCGATTGGGGCGATTATTTACATTTTTCAGTAGACAGTGATGTGGTCATTGATACTAGCGATAACGCGTTAGAAGCTACGAAGCTTTGCCATCAACTACTGACATTAACTGGCGCAGAAGCGATAACGACCAGCATAGAAGACAATCTCATTTTTAAAGCAGCACACGCATTGCTCTCTGCTGCCATGCAGTCGAATCATTTGCCCAAGCAGTTGGCACAAGTAGCTGTCACTGTAGATAAGCATTTACCAATGGGCGCAGGATTAGGTGGCGGCTCTTCCAATGCTGCCACTACCTTATTGGCATTAAATGAGATTTGGCAGCTTAATTTTAATCAGCATGACCTTATCAACATTGCTACCTCTATTGGCGCAGATGTACCAATCTTTATCTTTGGTCAGGATGCGATTGCGATGGGTATCGGTGAAGAACTGACAGCGATTGATTTGCCAAAGCAGCAGTATTTAATCTTAACGCCTGCTGCTCATGTGAATACCGCCAAACTTTTCGCGCACCCAAAACTACAGCGAGACATCACGCACCTATCGACTGAAACCATTAAAAACCAGTCCAATGATTATTTGCAGGCTCTTATTGCGCCCTATCACAATGTTTTTACGCCAGTGGTGACGAGCCTCGCAACTGCTGTTGAAGAGGCTTTTAATTATTTGCAAGGGTTAGAGGTGCAAGTACTGGGTACAGCACGCATGACTGGCTCTGGTAGCGCAGTGTTTTTACCTTTGGATGCAAGCGTGACTACTGACAAAGCACTTTTAGCCAAGTGGATTGCGGAAGCACCTTGTAATGGGTACTTGGTTGGGAGCTTGTAGCTAGTTATTATTTACAACTCTGAGCTTGGTTTCGATAAAATACCTATCACATACCAACACATCCCAGCTATACCAAAGTATATCATCGATAAACCAAATTTCTGAATAGCGAAATGCATTATGCCTGCCAAGCCAGCAAAAATTACTATAGGAAAGAATATAAAAAAACCAACTGCACCTGCACAACCCATTTCGTTACTAGCCAATTCTTGATGTTTTTTTAATGCTTGCTCTTCTTCAATAGATATTTTAGGTGTGGCTTTTCTGAGTCGCTTATCATGCTTATAAAACCAGTAACTAGGAATGCCAAATAACATAAACGTTAAAAACCATTGACGATGATCTGTGCGCTGTTTTGTTTTAAAATCAGCGCGCTGATTTTCGTATTTGTATAGTTTTTTGCCATCAATACTGATTTCATATACAACATTACCGATCCAGATGCCTGGCTGATAAAGAATATCCGCAGTTTGTCCAGAGTAATCATAAACTTTACTACAATTATCACGGTCATGATGTTTACAATGTAGCCTTGTATCTCTAATGAGTAATGATGATGAAGTGTGTTTACCTACTCGACTGTCAAATGGCTCATCTGGAATAGTGCCACTCACTTGTTCTAGACTAGTTTTATCTTCAACAATTTTTGTAAAAAATATACTGGAGGTAAGGCAAGATCCAATAAGTCCAATAACTATAATAAAAGGTACAAGAATAGTGACAATGTTATATCCTTTGCTCGAAATACTAGGCTTAAGGTAGTTTCGCGTTATTAAAGCAGATAAAGCTAAAAAGAAAAGCATAAAAGCTGAAACTATAGAGTTAGCACTCAAAATACCTATCACTGGAAACACTATTGCGTAAATTAAACTTGTATAAAAAAATTGCTTCGGTGTTGGTTGAATAAACCACTGTTTTATATCCAAAAAAACATTCCTCACTGGCTATTTACATAACTATATTTAGTTACTTTCTATTGTAAGCTATCTTGGAAATTATAGAACTTGAGTTTAGAGATTTTTCCTAAATCACATTATATATGACACCCTTAAAGTATTTCCATTACGCCAAAAGTACATATATATCAAGAATTACGCATCAGACTCACCCTGCTGAAATCCATTTACACAACCCTATAATCACTTTGATTAACACTTCAATTTTCGGCACTTACTTACCAAAATCACCTCATTACGAATAAAAGCCATAAAAAGGCGCAAATGACTTGCAAAATCTGAAAAATTACTTATAATAGGTCGCCTAAATAGGGGTATAGCCAAGTTGGTAAGGCATCAGGTTTTGATCCTGACATCCGTTGGTTCGAGTCCAGCTACCCCTGCCATTTTTAAGTTCGAAGTGTTTGATATGTATACATTATAAGTGAATTATAAATCGTCACTTATGGTATTACCATTGACAACGCCATCCCAGTTTCGGTATAGTTCGCAATGAACGCCGCTAGGGGAAAGTTAGATATTAAACGGTTTATCCGTTTTGTAGATAACTGAAAGGTCGTAACGCCATTTTAGAAGTGACAATTATTAAAAGTTACTGCTAGAAATCGGACGTACACAGCCTAGACATTACAGGGGTATAGCCAAGTTGGTAAGGCATCAGGTTTTGATCCTGACATCCGTTGGTTCGAGTCCAGCTACCCCTGCCATTTTTTACTGTAATAGCAGTCATCAAAACTTTTCACCACTCTTTTCTGAATTTGAGCAGTTTGACACTGCTTAGCGGTCTCTGCTTGAGTCAATCAATAGGACTTCTGTCATGCCTTATTTGGCGATTTTTACGGGCAATGCCCACCCAGAATTAGCAAAAACCGTAGCCGATCATCTTCACATACCTCTTGGTAAAGCTGACATCACGCGTTTTTCTGATGGCGAAATTGCCGTGGAAATCAAAGAGCACGTGCGCGGTAAAGACGTGTTTATCATGCAGCCTACTTGTGCACCGACCAATGACAACTTGATGGAAATCATGATGATGGCTGACGCCTTGCGTCGCTCTAGTGCTGGTCGCATCACTGCTGTCATGCCTTACTTTGGTTATGCTCGTCAAGATCGTCGTCCACGCTCAGCTCGTGTACCTATCTCTGCTAAAGTCGTCGCTGATATGCTAAACATCGTTAGCATCGATCGCGTAATGACGGTTGATTTGCACTCAGATCAAATTCAAGGTTTCTTTGATATTCCTGTAGACAACATCTACGGCACGCCTGTGCTATTGAACGACCTACAAAAACAAGATTATGACAACATCATGGTTGTTTCACCTGATGTTGGTGGTGTTGTGCGTGCACGCGCCATGGCCAAGCAGTTGGGTGATACCGATATGGCAATTATTGACAAGCGCCGTGCTCGTGCCAACGAATCACAAGTGATGCATATCATCGGCGACGTTCGTGACCGTGATTGCGTTATCGTTGATGATATGGTCGATACTGCAGGCACACTATGTAAAGCCGCTGAAGCACTGAAAGCCAACGGCGCACGTCGCGTCTTAGCTTACATTACTCACCCTGTTCTATCGGGTAATGCACTGAAAAACATCAGTGAATCTGCGTTAGATGAACTGGTTGTGACTGATACGATTCCACTGTCTGATGCGGCAAAAGCATGTAGCAAAATTCGCCAAGTAAGCATCGCGCCAATGCTGGCTGAAAGTCTACGCCGTATTAATAACGAAGAATCTATTAGCGCAATGTTTGATGGCTAACACTTAACAGTGTTGCTCGTCATAAAAATAGCGTCAAGTTTCATTACTTGGCGCTTTTTTTTGCTTAATAATTTTACATAGCCATTTTTCGTAGGTCTTTATTATTACTACAAAATCACGTATAATGCGCGCCTGTGCCGCCCGTTTGTTTTATTCAATCAGGTTGGTATTATCGAAAGTGCTGATCATGCTGTGAAGTAACGACGACCATGATAATAACTATCATAAAAATCGTTATGACAAGCAAATGGCTAAGCTTAGAGTTTTTGGTAGTAACTATCACTGACAATGCTTAGCTATCATCACGTATTAGTGGATTGGTCGCAAATCCACTTTTTTATGACCAGACACTTCATCATTCTTTTTATAGGATTATATCCATGAGCATTAACCATTTTGAGCTAAACGCAGTTGATCGTTCTGCTGAACAACAAGGTAAAGGTGCGAGCCGCCGCCTACGTAAGCAGAATCTAGTTCCTGCTATTATTTATGGTGGCAACGAAGAGCCTACCTCTATCTCTATCAAAATCAACGAGTTGGTAAAATCGCTTGAATTTGAAGCGTTCTTCTCACACATTTTGACTATCAATGTTGACGGCGTAGAGCATCAAGCAGTTATCAAAGACTTGCAACGTCATCCAGCCAAAGGCTTCCCAATGCATGCTGACTTTCAGCGCATTGTAAAAGGTCAAAAAATCCACATGAATGTTCCTGTGCATTTCACTGGTCGTGAAGATGCTCCAGGTACTGCTGCTGCTGGTGTTCTATCTACACTAGTATCTGATATCGAAATCATCTGTATCCCATCACTACTTCCTGAATATTTAGAAGTAGACGTATCTGGTATGGAAATCGGTGATTTGTTCCGTTTATCAGACATTACACTTCCTGAAGGCGTTGTAATTCATGAGCTTGAGCTAGAAGACGGCCATGACCGTACTATCGTTAACATGCAGCCACCAACAGTTGAAGAAGTTGATGCAGATGCTGAAGAAGTTGACGCAGCTGACGTACCTGCTAGTGAGCAAAGCGAAGACAGCAAAGACGGCGAGTAATAATCGACTTCTATATAGCGATCTATTATCTGCTATATAATTCTCGATTCTTTTAGTCAAAAAACAGCAGGTGATGAATATCTCCTGCTGTTTTTGTAAGTAGGATTTGAGCATAATACGGATATTATTTATTCAACGTTTATGCGTTCGGACGTTACCACTCATTTATTAAATTCAAGCAGGGTGTTTTTATGGCCATAAAGCTTATTGTCGGTCTTGGTAATCCTGGTCAGCAGTATATGTTTACGCGTCATAATGCAGGATTTTGGTTTGTCCATCATTTGGCCCAACAGTTCAATATTACTCTCTCTCCTGATAAAAAATTCCATGGAGTGACAGGGCGTGGACAAATTCATGGGCATGATGTGCGCTTACTAATGCCTCTCACCTTTATGAATAAGTCTGGTGAGTCGGTTGTGCCGATGGTCAATTTTTATGGTATTGATAACGACCAGTTGCTCATTGCTCATGACGAGCTCGATATTCCAGCTGGCAGCATTAAATTAAAAACAGGTGGTGGTCACGGTGGTCACAATGGCTTGCGTGATATTACACCGCATATTGGTAGCGATTTTCATCGTCTACGCGTGGGTATTGGTCATCCTGGTCATAAATCTAAAGTTAGTGGACATGTCCTCTCAAAAGCTTCTCCTGATGAGCAAATTGGTATCGATAGCGCCTTAACTGCAGCTTTTGAAGCATTACCATTATTGCTAGATGGCGATATTGAACGCGCGCGTTCTCAGATAAATGGTTTCAAACTACCCGAATAACACGGTATGATACCGCCTACTCTGGCAGATGTATTTTTATCCCAATTCTGCCCAGTTAATCAATAACTTACCCAACACTGCTCATTCAGCTAAGGGTTTGGGCGATACTGCCTTTTTTTGGGTAGATTTGCCCCCATTAACTTATTACTTTCATCACGCTAAGGAAGCAATCCATGCTACTTAATATGCTTAAATGCAAATTGCACCGTGCCCGCGTCACACATGCAGAGCTTCATTATGAAGGCTCTTGCGGTATTGATGGCGATTTATTAGACCTTGCAGGTCTGCGCGAAAATGAATCTATCGACATCTATAACGTTACCAATGGCAAACGATTTCGCACTTATGCGATTCGTGCTGAAGCAGGTTCAGGCATCATCTCACTAAACGGCGCTGCAGCTCATATGGCTGATTTGGGCGATATCGTGATTATTTGTGCTTACGCTCATTTTGATGAGGTTGAAGCAGAAACTTATCAGCCAAAACTGGTTTATTGTAATGAAGACAACACCGTAAGAGACACAGCAAACATCATTCCTGTACAAGTGGCTTAAGAAAATCATTTAAGAGCTTGTTACATAAAGTATGAGTAAATACGTCGTCATACAGTTGCTGTGGTTGTCAAAATCCCATTAAAATACTTGTACTTATATCGAAGCTGAATCCAGATTGTGATTCAGCTTTTTTTTATGCCACTTTTATATGATGTAAGCTTATTCAAAACCCAATATCTATTTTTATCCCTAACGAAGGAGTTATCTAAATGTGGTTGGCAGTCATTGCAATTTTGATTGGTCTAGCAATTTTGGTTTGGAGCGCTGATGTTTTTATTGATGGCGCAACAGCATTGGCACAAAAATTTCGAGTACCCAGCTTTTTAATTGGTGTGCTTATTCTGGGTATTGGTACATCAGCACCTGAGATGGTGGTATCGGTACTAGCTGCATTAGAAGGCAGCCCTGAGTTGGCACTTGGCAACGCTTATGGCTCTAATATTATCAATATTGCTTTGGTACTGGGCGCAACCGTAATAATAAGCCCCATTATCATCCGTAAGGCCATCGTCAAGCGCGACTTGCCTATCTTACTAATGATTACGGCAGTTGCAGCATGGCAGTTACGTGACGGCTCACTCAGCCAAGCAGATGGTATCGTGCTATTAGTATTGTTAGTATTGGTATTGGCCACTCAAATCGTATTGAGCATCCGAGAAGGCAACCATGAACATGATAACGATGTCATAGCTGACGATGATGCGAGTACCAACCATGAAGAACCTAGCGTCATAAGAGGCTTGGGCAGTTTGTTTTTGGGTATGTTGATGTTGGTTGCCAGTTCAAGAGCCATTGTTTGGGGCGCAGTTGAGGTCGCAACATTTTGGGGATTAAGTGAGTTGATCATTGGATTGACGATTGTTGCAGTCGGCACTTCATTACCTGAGCTGGTCTCTAGCTTGTCTGCTGCTCGCAAAGGTGAACATGACATGGCACTAGGTAATATTATTGGCTCTAATATTTTTAATACCCTCGCCGTTGTAGGCTTGGCAACCGTCATTGCCCCTATCACTGTAAACCCAGTGATTTTTTCACGTGACGTGATGGCAATGGGTCTGATTACGGTATTACTAGTAATACTTTGTGGATTTGCTTTTGTCACCAATCGACCATTTGGACGAACCTCTGGTGCCATGTTAATGCTGTTTTTTGTGGGCTATACTGGATGGCTGATTCAAACCGTCAACTTATAAAGTGTTGACGTGATTGTTCGCACGTACCAATACATAGTGAGTAATACGTAGCTATATATATTATGGTTATATATTACGGTTTGTTTTGCGACTGCTTACGATTCCTGAAACCACGCCATAACCCTTCGTGCGCTACTTTTGGCATTTTTAGGGTTATGGTGTTGGATAACATGTCTTGCACTGCTAAACCGCGACGATTAAACAAACAAAAGGCGTAATTAAAGACCCAACCTAATAAGGCGCTGGTCAATAATATCGCACGCGACCCACCAATTAAGCTGCCGATAATACCGAATAGTAATGGCATCAAACATGCTGCCAAAATACGCTTAAACGACTGCCCCCACGTCAATAAATGACCTGAGTTATTCACGGTTTTTAATCGCCAAGTTTGCATACCCAGTGTCTGTCCACCACGACGCCAAAACAATCCGTAGAACGCCACAAGCGTCAGTACAAAAGACGGCGTCATAATGACGTTTTGATACCAAGTTGGCAACGACTGGGCTTGAGAGGAGTCTGTACCTGTATTCATGGTCAGCAATGTACCAATCACGGTCAGCATCGTTCCCACTAAGAATAACAATGCCAAAATCAACATGCCGTCGTAGAGTACCGCCACGACACGTGTGGTAGGCTTAGCGATCGTTGGCTCTTCATCAGGTATTTGCTGCATAGGAGCATTACGTTGCGGCTTTGATTTTGTGGTTGCTTTAGATGTGCGTTTAGATAAACTTTTTGACATGGTACAAGCTCATAGCAAGCAGTGAATAATGGCTCCATTGTACCGTAATTCACGGTTGTATCGTACATTATCCTCAGATGCTATCTGGTCATGCCTGTAATCAAGGCAGGAAGTATTAAGACAAAAGTAACAGACATAAAAAAACCGCCAAATTGTCATAAGACAGGCGATTGATTTAATTTTTTAGCTTAAAATAAGCTAGTATGCAAATGGTGCGCCTGGAGAGATTCGAACTCCCGACCCCTTAGTTCGTAGCCAAGTGCTCTATCCAACTGAGCTACAGGCGCGTATTTTGCACGTTATCCACTGCATTGTTAATAACAATTACAGTAAATTAGGTTGGTCATTATATAGATAATATCGCTTGTGTCAACATCTTTATTCATTAAAATATAATTAATTTTTAACTTATAAAGACTAACAACTAATTTTTGCGATGCTACTCTAAAAACAACACTATAAATGGAGGTGAAGGAGGGATTCGAACCCTCGATACGCGCAAACGTATGGTTCCTTAGCAGGGAACTGGTTTCAGCCACTCACCCACTTCACCAAACGACGTAAGACTTTTTAAGTTCTAAAAAATAGTATTATTGCTGATAATACGTCTTATCCCGTGGGCGATGATTATAGCAAAACCAAAAAGAATTGCAAGCATTGTCTAACTATTTAATGCAATTTTTATGATATTTATTTGTTTATATGGTCTTATGCCTTTTTTAACGAGTAAAGTATCTCTAAAAACCAGAAAGAATGAGGTCTAAGCCAATCAATATGCGATTAATTACTATTTATCAGTACATTTGATCGATGCACTAATTTTCAATATATAGTCAAACCCATATAAATTCGCTACATCGTCATCCTCGCTAACTATACCAATGTATAGCTTACACTCGGTTTCCTTGTATCGAAATTATTTGAACTCAACGATACAATCTCTCACCTACTATGGCTTTTTCAGCAGTGGATGGCTATAGTATTTATTATTCATATTTAAAATATATCAAAGGAAGTGTTATGCGACCAGTGGTTCTTTGCTTTTCAGGATTGGATCCCTCCGGTGGTGCTGGGTTACAAGCCGATATTGAAGCCGTTGGCCAAGCAGGTGCTCATGCCGCCATTGCCTGTACTGCCATCACCGTACAAAACTCGCAACAGGTATTTGGCTTTGAAGCGTGTGCCGCTAGCTTGGTGAAGAACCAAGCCACAGCGGTGCTCGATGATCTGCCTGTTAGCGTCATCAAATCAGGTATGCTTGGTACGACTGATAATATCGCGATGTTGACCCAACTGTTTGCTGAGCAGGTTATCGCTGCTGAGACACCTTTTGTATTAGATCCAGTATTGGTCGCCAATAGCGGTGGTAGCCTAGGCGATGAGCAGACCTTGGTAGCTGCATTTAAAGCGCTTCTCCCCTACGCCACTCTAATCACACCGAATACGCATGAGCTACGTGCATTAAGCGGTGAGCAAGACTTGCATATCGGCGCGCAGAAGCTATGTGCACAAGGTACCCATGCCGTATTGGTAAAAACGTCACATGACTTTGATAGCGGTGATATTGAGCAGTATCTATATATAAAAGGTGAAATGGTACACCAAAGCATTTTGCCGCGTCTAGAAGGCGAATTTCACGGCTCAGGCTGCTCACTAGCCAGCTTTATCGCTGGACGCTTAGCAATGGAAGATTTACTTGTTGATGCAGTCAAGGCAGCCGATAGCTGGATTACCCAAACGCTGCGTGATGCTGATGCGCCGCACCCTGATAATGCTCAAGCCCAGTTGATACCCAATCGTTTCATCTGATTGCAACTGATTGATGTCTTTATATACTGATAACTTTTATCAGTGACAAAAAAAGGCGCTCTATGTCTTATAGAGCGCCTTTTTTATGTATTGTATTTTCGACAATGTAGCTTTTAGCTTAATAAATTTGGCTTAGCCTAACATCGGCAAGAAGCTCGCTGCCAAACCGCCAATAAACATCTCTAGCAGAATAAAAGCAACAAAGGCTATCATCGGTGATAAATCAAGCATACCCATGTTTGGCGTGATACGGCGGAATGGTTCCAAGATTGGCTCCGCAAGATTCATAATGATGCCAATAATCGGATGCTGAGATTGCGTAAAAACGACAATCCAGCTGACGATAATTGAACCAATAACCAAGTAGCGACACATACGCAAAAAATCTAAAATCAAGCTGATAGTACCAGTGAAAAATAACGGTACGGGTGCAATGCCTTTATGGGTCAGTGCTGCCTTTCCAGAGATATCAATCAGACGAATCAAAAACATCAGTACAATCGCTGCAATACTGATACGACCTTGACCAACCGTTGGAAAAATACGTCCAAAAACATCGACAATATGGGTCGCTTTATAAGCAGGGGCTATCATTGGATTGCTCGCATCCATACCCGCAAACTGTAGCATAAAGCGAATAAATACCAACATCATTGCAAAGGTGGTGACCAAATCAAAGATTTGAAATAACATGTTGTTCATGAAGTGCTACTCAATGTGGCGTTATTAACAGGTTAGAGGATGATGAATGTCATTATCAGATGCTTAGTATAGTCAACCCTCTATAAGTTGGATACGGTGTCAGACTCGCTTAGCCTACTACTTGTAGTACTTTCACTCGCCTGACTTGTATCCAAATTATATGGAGCCGACTATATTACCAGTCATATGCGTTATTAACTTTGGAAAAATAAGCACCTGACATATAGGTAATATCATGCCCAAAAATAAAATTAGCCAGTGATGCGAATATCAATACTACATCTTGCAGACTAAAACGATTTTGACACCAGCAATCGTATTTTTGGGTGTTGTCTAACTATTTACTCATCTCTTCACTAAGCGCTTGGCTGCGATCAGAGCAGGCTTTCATGGCTTCGCTGATTTGACGACCAATTTCATTGGCTTGCATTGACTCAACCGCAGCTTGGGTCGTGCCATTCGGTGAGGTAACCTTGCGGCGTAATTCAGCAGGCGCATCATCACTTTCCATCGCCATCTTTGCAGCACCTATCATGGTTTGCATAGCAAGTGCTGAAGCTTGTTCTTTGTCTAACCCTAACGCCACTGCGCCATCAATCATCGATTCGAGGAAGTAGAACATGTAGGCTGGCGCTGAACCTGATACCGCTGTTACAGCATGCATCTGCGCTTCATCATCAACCCACATAACTAAGCCTGAGGCTTCCATAACAGCAGTTGCCAATTCTTTTTGTTCTGCTGAGATATTAGCTGTACCATAAAGGCCAGTAGCACCCATTTGAATCATAGAAGGCGTGTTTGGCATCGCACGGACGATATTGCTATAGCCACCTAGCATATTTGACAAAAGATCAGTCGACAAGCCTGCCGCTACTGAAATGACTAATTGAGTGTCTAATATATCTGCGAAGGCACTAACGACCACTTTCATCATCTGTGGTTTTACTGCTAGTACCACGATATCAGCATCGATTACAGCAGATTTAGGATCAGCCATTGGATCCACAGTGTTTAGACCTTTGGCAGTTAATTGCTCACGTGCATCGCTGCTAGGATCAGCGACTGTGATTAGATTTGGTTTGATGCCGCAGCCCACAAGCCCGCTAATAAGCGCTTGTGCCATGTTTCCGCCGCCGATAAAGCTGATTTTTTTATTATCTAATACTGACATATGTGTCTCCTGCTCAAAAATTCAAAGATACTCAAACTAACATAAGCTTATGCAAAATGACATTCAGTTTACCATACTGCCACTAGGGCTGTTTGACAAATTGAACAAGTCAGCATAGGAACCAGACTCTAAAAAACCCAATAAATTGAAAGACCTTCATCCCATATTTAGAACAAGTTTTGTCGCATTTCTACAGCATCTCTTTTATATTCACACTGCTTTTTACCAGTTTAGACAACTGGATAACTTTATCTGCAATACTCAAATACTTATTGCTTAAGTTATCACTACTCAATGTCCAACTATCAAAAGGAGAGACTAGTAACAAGGGTAATTCTATAGGCAGCTCATCTTTTTCATTTGGCCAAATAATACTAACCACGATCAAACTTTCACGCAGCCATAATGGTATTCCCAGTGTTTGATAAAGCTTCTTGCCAGATTGTGGACGCGATGCCAACGCTGTCTTCAGGCGTTGATTGCGGTGCAATGGGGCGATTTGTAAGATAGGAGATACTGTATCGTGTACTGCTTCATCTTTATCACCGTCTAGTAAAAATCGCACAAACGCATCCGTCGGAATCTGCAACTGCCAGATAGCACGTTGACTACTACGCAAAGTAATGAAGTCGTGTGGCTCAACAGCGATATCAGGAGAAGGTCTTTGAGTTAGTATTCGTCTCTGTTCAATAAGTGGCAATTTCAGCCAAGTCAGCCACTCATTGCTTAGACGATAAAGCTGCTGCCGATAACGACGGATAGTATAAGACTGCTGACGACCTTGCCAAAAAATTTCCGTTTGATGATCATGGTCATCACGTTGACTTAGAAGTAATACATCATCTACGAGCTGCTTAGCCGGCGGTAATGGCTCATCTTGACCCAACCAATAATGTAATAATTGACGTTGGCGATACAGTGGCAGATTGTGCAATTCATCAATACTCAGGACTTGCTGTACAGATGGCAATTGTAATGAAGCAACTGCTGTCTGCTGTAAATCCGCATCTGCTTGTGCACTGATACTTGCCTGCGCTTCACTCAATAGCTGCGCGCTACGAGCAATATTATCAATGACGTTGGGATTATATCTCGCCAATACTGGCATGATGTCACGGCGTAATCCACTACGCACGTTATCACCTGTGTCATTGGTGGGATCATCAATATAGGGCAGTTGTAGACGCTGAGCATAGGCGCTAATGCGGGCACGCTGAATAGTTAGCCAAGGTCGCCATAGTATATTGTGCTGCCCGCCTTGTCTTTGTACGCGCCACGGCTGCATGCCCGATAGACCATTCACGCCAGCGCCTTGAATCAATCGCATCAATACGGTTTCTGCTTGGTCGTCAGCATGATGGCCCAGTAGCAAAACATCACCTTGATTGATATGTGCGCGCATGACGTCATAGCGAGCTTGCCGTGCTGCCTGTTCATCATGACCGTTTACTTGCGCACGTAATATATGACACGGTATCGTTTGAGCCGCTGCCCAATCAGCGACATGTGATGCCCAAGCGTTACTATCCGCTTGCAGACCGTGATTTACATGTAAGAGCTGCGGTAAAAACGGCAATTTTCCTTGTCGATAGAGCTGCACACATAACGCTGCTAATGCCAGTGAATCGCGCCCACCACTACATGCCAGCCAAAGTCGTCGACCATGCAGCTGTTCACCATACTCAGCCAAACTGTTCAATAATGCTGCGGCTAGCTTATTATCAGCGGGTAACTCATCGATTGGCTCAATAGAGTAAGAAAGGATTGCACTGCTGGTCATAGTCAGCCTTATTTTCAGTTACGTTAGATGCTTTATATAGTAACAGCCACAAAAAAACGCGCCATTAAATGACACGTTTTTATTTTAGCACTAAGACTCAGACTCTAATATGAAAAGCCACGTATTCATGACGTTTAATATTAGGTTAGTACAGTATTAGCTGACTAGGCAGGCAACATCACTTCAGAGTTAAACGTTTTTAGCTTTTCATAGCGTAGCTCGCAACGATCATGCGCATCCAAATCTTTAAGCTCATCTAACTGTTCAGCAATAAGTGCTTTCAATGCGGTCATGACTGGCTGCGGTTGCACGTGAGCACCTTCGCCCTCTTCAATGACTGCATCAATTAAGCCCATTTGATATAGGTTAATGGCATTTAATTTCAATGCTTCACTAGCATCTTGTGCTTTTTCAGCCGTTTTCCATAAGATAGACGCACACCCTTCAGGAGAGATGACTGAGTAAATACTGTTTTGCAGCATGTTTACTTTATCACCCACACCGATGGCTAATGCGCCACCTGAACCACCTTCGCCGATAATCGTGACAATGATAGGTACTTTTAGACTAGAAAAGACTGCGATACTCTCTGCAATGGCTTGCGCTTGTCCACGCTCTTCTGCACCGATGCCAGGATATGCACCTTGGGTATCTACAAAGGTCATCACCGGAATATTAAAACGCTCAGCCATTTTGACCAGACGAATAACTTTACGATAACCTTCAGGATTGGCCATACCAAAGTTATGAGCAATACGCTCGCGAGTACTGCGACCGCGATGTTGGCCAATTACCATCACAGGCTGACCGTCAAAACGAGCCAAGCCACCAAGTATGGCTTTGTCATCGGCATAAGCACGGTCGCCATGCAATTCATCAAATTCGGTAAACAGCTGATTAACATAGTCCATAAATAATGGACGCTTGGCGTGTCGTGCAAGCTGCACACTATCCCAGACAGTGCTCATAGACCTTTCCCTTTAATAATTATATTTAACAATGGCATCGTTATCGGTTTACAGCTAATGAAAGTACAGTTGTAAACTCAATAGAGGCTATAGTAGCACATCTTAAATCGCATAACATTACCGACAGAGCAGCTTTTGTTACGCGAATCTTTAGCTTAATAATTACAACCGTAATTTCTATCAGCGCTAAGCTTCAACCACGCTCAGCTTCACGCCCCACTTGGCGAACTGATCCGCTTCAGTACGGAGATCAGACAATAAGAAAGCATAGTGCTCACTGCTATCGATGACGGTGATTTGCCAACAGTTATCATCCATGACCTTCAATTCTAATTCGGGTAACTCATAATCGCTGCGGCTATGATGCGCCAATACTGCCAGACGTAATAGCAAACAGAGATAGACGAGCTGATCACCACCGATAGTACACGTCTGCTCAAGCATATCCGCCTTAAGCTTACGACGATGATTGAGCATCAACTGCGCCATACGCTTTTGATCGACTTGCGAAAACCCTGGAATATCTGAATATTCGAGCAGATACGCACTGTGTTTATGATAGCTGCTGTGACTGATCGCTAGTCCTATCTCGTGCAAGAAGGCTGCACGTCTGAGCAAATCACAGTCATCGTTGGTCAGCGTAAGCTTGTCTTTTACTTGCTCAAATAAATGACGGCTGGTCTTGACCACTTGTTTGGCTTGCTTTTTGTCGCCTGAATAACGTTTAATCAATGCCATCACACTGCGATCACGTACATCTTCGCTCACAAAGCGGCCGAGCATGTCGTACATCACTCCTTCACGTAGTGCACCATCTGAGTAAGTGATACTCTCTACACCCAGCACATCCATGATAGCAAGCAGCACAGCTACTCCTGCTGGGAATACCGCTTTACGGTGTTCTTTAACACCTTCTAAGTCAATATCATCAACGTTGCCAATTTTAAGCAGTAGCTTTTCTAGTTTTTTGACACCTTTATAAGTGATGCACTCTTGCTCATCAGCCCAGCCTTTGGACACAAGGACGTTACGCACCGCTTTTATCGTCCCACTGGAGCCAACCACGCTACTCCAACCCGTCTTTTGATAACGCCCATTAATCGCCAACACTGCTTTGCGGGCATCCAAGATGGCATTATTAAAGGCTTCTTTGGTAATCAATCCGTCAGAAAAATACTTTTGCGTAAAAGACACACAGCCCATCTGTAGGCTTTCAGTCAATAGTGGATCGAACTCTTGACCAATAATGAACTCTGTCGAACCACCACCGATATCCATCACCAAGCGTTTATCACTACTGGCATTGGTATGCGAGACACCCAAATAGATCAATCGAGCCTCTTCGCGTCCTGCAATGATTTCAATAGGCTTAGGCAAAATCTTATTGGCACGTGCAATAAAGTCGTTTGCGTTTTTGGCTTGTCGCAGCGCATTGGTCGCGACGATACGGATACGCTCAGGTGGTACCGAATCCAAGCGCGCCACAAAGCGACTCAGGCATTCAAGGCCACGTTTTTCAGCTGCTGCACTTAGGATCTTATTTTCATCTAATCCGGCGGCCAGCTGAACCTTTTCAGACATAGACACTACTTTTCGCACCTCACCATGATCGAGACGCGCAATGGCTAGGTGAAAGCTGTTGGAGCCAATATCAATGGCTGCCATCATTTCGTCATCAGCAAGCGGTGGATTCGTAAGGTAGTCAATAGGCATAAGAGGGGTCGTTACCATGTTAGATAAAGGAAAAAGAATACTTACTAAAATCAGGAGGCTGATCTGTACAAAAATACAGATGCATAAATAAATCTATCCATATGAATAGACGGTATTTTTGCCATTAAAGCATTTATGCCAAACACTGGCAAGCGACGCAAAACCACAGTGAACGTGTTATGACACCATATATACAGTAATGGAGGCACAGTTAGCATCTATTGCTTGTGTTAATAATATTGGTTTGCTACATTGAAAGCCACTAATATTATAATAAATAACAGTGACTTGGTGTCTGTTTATAAATAGACTATCACCTATAATCCGCATCTAAATAGAAAGCAACTTACTCACCAATGTTAAAGTCTGCCTTAATTTTATATGGCATACACCACTAGCAAGGAAGCTAAAAATGAAAGAAACTGCCACACAGAACATGACCAAAACTGCTGATACGCAGATAAACAGCAATGCCAAGAAAGAAGTCGTTAAAAACAATACGCCAACTGAGCAGAAATTTTATGATTTCTATTTGGATGAGCATCAAAACATGGCTTGCCGTCGCTTGCATTTCGCCGGTAGCAGTTTTGGATTATTAGGATTGGCCAAATCTGTCAAAACCCGTTCGCCCAAACCATTGCTCAAAGGTATTGCTGCTGGATATGCTTGCGCATGGGTCGGACATTTTTTCTTTGAAAAAAACAAACCAGCCTCTTTTAAATCTCCTCTAAAGAGTTTTGTCAGTGATTTCCGAATGTATGGCGATGTGGTGCGCGGTAACTTGAGCCTGAAGGATCGCAAATTTGATAAAGCACGATAAGATTCAATCGTTGTATACAGCACGCATTAAAAAACTGGGTTGCTAAAAATAGCAGCCCAGTTTTTTGTTCGTTTAGAGAATTTTATTCGTGTTATTTCATTCTAATCAATGAAATGACGTATTCATTTATCGCAAAGACTTACGTAATATTTTACCTACTGCCGTTTTCGGCAACTCATCGATAAACACATAAGACTGCGGACGCTTATAGCCAGTCAGACGCTCAATGGCAAAAGCCGCCAGTTCATCAGCCGTTAAACTTGGGTCTTTTTTGACCACAAAAGCTTTCGGTACTTCACCGCTATGCTTGTCTTCAACCCCAATGACAGCAACTTCTAGCACTTTTGGATGTTCAGTTAGTGCAGCCTCTACTTCATTAGGATAAACATTAAATCCTGAAACCAGTATCATGTCTTTTTTACGATCCACGAGTGTCAAAAAACCATCTCTGTCCATGACGCCAATATCGCCTGATTTAAAATAGCCATCTTTAGTAAAGGTATCTGTATTATCTTTTTGCCAATAGCCTTGCATTACTTGTGGCCCTTTGATGCCAACTTCTCCAGGTGTTCCAATCGCACACGAAGATCCATTATCGTCAATGATTTTGATATTCATCATTGCTAACGGCAGACCAACGCTACCATTAAAAGTCGTAATCCCTGGTGGGTTGAACGAGATTACCGGTGCTGTTTCAGACATCCCATAACCTTCATGAATCATCATACCAGTCACTTGTTGCCACTGATCAGATACAGCTTTGATGATGGCAGTGCCACCACCGATAGATAAGGCCAATCGACTAAAATCAAGGCCAGAAAATTTTGGATGATTGAGCATACCAATAAACAAGGTATTCACAGAAGGAATGACATGCGGACGATGCTGTTCGATGGTATTGACTAGCCCATCAATGTCACGTGGATTAGTAACCAAGATATCCTCCCACCCACCATATATACCGAGCAGACCGCAAACGGTAAATGAGAAGATATGATAAAGCGGTAAAGGATTCAGTATCTTGATCTGCTCGCTACGACCAGCCTCTATCGCCTTGCCAAACATCGCATAACACTGACAGATATTAGCCATGACATTATAGTGTGTCAGCATGGCGCCTTTTGGCTTACCAGTCGTGCCGCCTGTATATTGTAATAACGCCAAATCCTCACGCTTGATAGTCACAGACTGATATTGCCCAGCGTGGTATGTATTTATAATATGCGCAAAGCTTACATTCTGCTCTGAGATATTGTTTGCAGCATTATCGGTTGTGGTTTGGTTGGATTGACTAGATTGGCGAGTTGTATCGGTCGACAGCTCAAGTTGAGTAAGTAAGGTAATATCGTTATCAGTAGGTACAGCATTCGGATTGACAGAACAATGTACGACCAGTGACAGCTGCGATTTCACTGCATCGTCTAATTGATCGAAAGCGGCTGTCATCCCATCAAGGACAATCAACACACTGGCTTGAGCATCCGTCAGTTGGTGTGCCAATTCATAATGGGTATACATCGGATTGACGTTCACCAGTACCGTGCCTGAGCGCAGGCAACCAAGCAGCACGACTGCATACTGTAATATATTGGGTAGTTGTACCGCGACACGATCGCCCTTGTTGATTCCTTTTGCTTGTAAAAAAGCAGCAAAGCGGCGACTGGCAATATCCAATTGTGCAAAGGTAAGCGTAGCGGGCCCCATACTAAAAGCTACAGAATCACTATGTTGATTTATCTTCGGTTGCAATAAATCTAGCAGGTTGTGCTTGCCCTCTAACACATCTAGATTATTTCTTAGTCCATGTTTCTCATACGAGGCTTGCCATAACGGTGGCGTATTGCTGCTAGGCATATCGTTAGTGCTGGTAGTCATGAGTTAGCGTCCCTGCTGAGTGTGTTTTTCTCAGCATAGCACACTCTAATCATGATTTTTTAAGCGGCTGAGTCACTTTGCTAAGTCTGTCACTGACCATACTTTTGGGCTATATATCGCTTTTTATGACCAAGATACAGGACAAAAACTTAGCTCGATCAGCTTAAAACTATATAGTCATTCCACTAAAAAAGTGTTACTGCGTTAACCTCGCTTGAAGTATTTGATATACATCTATACTCGGTTGCCTTGTACTACTTTTGAATTGAATCGACTATAGGTTCAATTCCGTACGCACATTTACTAAACCCCTTATATATTTGAGATATAGCCGAAATATAGCCATGTTATGCTAAATGCCATTTCACACAAATAACGAGATTACATGTTTATTATGAGCCATATTAAAAAAGTCGGCTGTCTTGCTTTACTGTCAACAGGGCTATTTGTCAATGCTCAAGCGTCTGCAGAAAACACCTGCGACAATGCCTATACTCAAACAGATATGAATAAGTGTGCTGCAGCTAAGTTGGCCGTAGAAGACCAAAAGCTAAACCAATCTTACCGTGATTTTCAGCGCTTACTTAATAGCTCTGAGAAAAAGCAATTAAAAACGGTGCAATTGGCATGGATTAATTTTAGAGACAAAGCTTGCCAGTTTTCTGCCAGTTCGGTTCGTGGCGGTAGTATTTATCCAATGGTGCTCAATAGTTGTTTGACCACTTATACACAACAACGACGCGTACAGTTGGACGCCGATATTAAAAGCATCAAAAATAAATAAATGAGCATAAAAAAACCAGCACCTCTTAAGGTACTGGTTTTTTTATTAAGCCAAAAAATAGCTCTAGCTAAATTACGCTTTTGCCATTTTTGCAAATATCTCATCAGCCGCTTTGATTGATGCGTCGATGTCTTCATCGCTATGCTTGATAGACATAAAGCCTGCTTCATAAGCCGACGGTGCAAGGTAGATACCACGATCTAGCATACCGTGGAAGAAAGTATTAAACACAGTCATGTCACACTCTGTCACATCATCAAAGTTCTGAGGCACAGTGGTCTCGTTGTCTCTAACGAAGAACATACCAAACATGCCGCCCAATTTATTGGTACGAAGGTTAATACCATGCTTGTCAGCCGCCGCTTGGAAACCGTCTACTAAACGATCAACTTTCGCTGCCAATTCATCATAAAAACCGTCTGCCGTTAAATCTTCAAACATCGCAATACCAGCACGCATCGCTAGTGGGTTACCTGATAACGTACCCGCTTGATAGACACCACCAAGTGGCGCGATACAAGACATGACTTCTTTTTTACCGCCGAAAGCGCCCACGGGTAGACCTGCACCGATGATTTTGCCAAAGCAAGTTAAATCAGGGTCGATACCGAAGTGCGCCTGTGCGCCGCCAAGACCAACGCGAAAGCCTGTCATGACTTCATCAAAGATTAATACCGCGCCATTAGCAGTACACTCGGCACGCAACGTATCATGGAATTCTTGTGTAGGGATGACCATGTTCATGTTGCCAGCGATCGGCTCTAAGATAACGCATGCGACTTCTTCGCCCCATTTCTCAAAACAGTCTTTAATCGCTTGAGGATCATTATAAGGAATCGTAATCGTGTGCTTAGCAAAATCAGCAGGTACGCCTTTTGAGGTTGGCTCACCAATATCAAGCATGCCCGAACCTGCTTTTACCAACAAGCTGTCTGAATGCCCATGGTAGCAACCTTCAAATTTAACGATTTTGTCACGCTGAGTATAACCACGTGCTAGACGAATCGCACTCATGGTTGCTTCGGTACCAGAGCTGGTCATACGAATCATTTCAACACTAGGTACTATTTCGCAAATCTTATCGGCAACTGTCGTCTCGAACGGCGTTGGTGTACCAAAGCTAAGACCATCATCAGCGGCTTTTTTAACCGCATCAATAACTTTTGGATGCGCATGACCCAAAATCATCGGGCCCCAAGAGCCAACATAATCGATATAGGCATTGTCTTCGGTGTCATAAATCTTGCTGCCATTGGCACGGTGCATAAAGATAGGCGTACCACCGACTCCCGCAAAGGCGCGGACTGGCGAGTTGACACCACCTGGAATATGCTTGCTGGCTTGTGCAAAGAGCTGTTCGTTTTTAGTACTCATAGTTATTCTCTACTTATAGGTTCTATGTTTTATAAATTCTATGTCTTAATAGCTTCTGTATTTTTTGACTGTCGTTGATTTTATATTTGTTTATTATCTAATCTTTCAAGCATATCTGAAATGCTAGGCTTTTTTAACGACAGAAGACTTGAGCTTCATCGGGCCATAGCCATCGAGTTTGCAGTCGATATCATGACCATCGGTCGCATCCGGCAATAGACGAATACTTTTCGCCTTGGTACCTACTTTAATCACGATTGAAGAGCCTTTGACTTTTAAGTCTTTGATTACAGTCACGGCATCGCCATCTTGTAGCTCATTACCCACTGCATCACGAATAACTGCATCTTGCTCTTCAGCTTGCGCAGCATCAGACTCTGCCGCCGTCCATTCATGAGCACACATCGGACATACCAGTAACGCACCATCTTCATACGTATATTCAGCATCACATTTTGGGCAATTGGGTAAGCTCATAATTTCCTCGGCAGCCATTGTAAATTAAGTTTATTCTAGAGCTAACATTGTACCGTAACTCGACAATTTTAACCAATTTGTACGGTTGAAAACTGGGTACTGAGCCCAATTTAACGCTTAACTCACCACTTAACCACGAGCTTTTTTATGACCGTGTTTTTTGTGGTACTCTTCTTAGCTTCATTTAGTTTTATGTGCATGTACGTTTATCAATTAACTCCCAAACCGATATCTTTAATGAATAAACTGACATTAAAAGGATAATAATAATGACTCAAATTTCAAATGCATCGATATTACCAAAGTTTGCCCAATTAACCATTCAAGGTGAGGATGCCGAAAAATTCTTTCAAGGACAGCTGACCTGTGATGTCACCAAGCTCGGGCTTAGCTATCAAGCTGCTGCCATTGGTAACTTGAAAGGCCGTATTGAATTTGGTATTTGGATTAAGAAGCAAGCAGAAAAGCAATATGATGTGGTCATTAGTGCTGACTGCGCGGATGCTCTACAAGCCCACCTCAAAAAGTATGGTGCATTTTCTAAATTTGAAACCAGCGCGCCAACGCCAATTTATCCTTGTGTCCTTGATAATGTACCAACTTTTAGCCATAAAGATGACCATAATACGACTGAGGATACACAAGCTTGGACGCAATGCAGTATTGCCACTGGCAACTATTGGATCGTAGCTGCCACTCAAGGTGAATTCCAACCGCAAGAGCTGCGCCTACATCAGCGCGGCGGCATGGACTACGACAAAGGCTGCTATCTGGGTCAAGAAGTCATCGCTCGTATTTATTTTAAATCAGCACCCAAAGCATTTTTGCACTATGTAAAAGGCGTTGGTGAGCTACCATCTGCGGGTGATAAAATCGATAAAATTCAAGTGGTCAATGCGATTGCTAATGCTGAAGGTTTTGAAGCATTGGTCATTACTCGTCCAGAATACCTTGTTGATAGCGCACTAACACCACTAGACTTGCCAGCCGCGCTGCAAGCTGATGTGGCCCGCGCCAAATAAAATTTGCCCTATAAATGGTGTTAAAAGTTTAACCCATTGCTGTCAGGCCATTAGACAATCACAGTAGAGAACCCTATGACACATGTTGCAGTACTTGGAGCAGGCGTGGTCGGTGTGACCACCGCATGGTATCTTCGTCAAGCAGGCTATGATGTGACTGTGATTGAGCGTGAACCCGCAGCAGGCTTGCAAACCTCATTTGCAAATGGTGGCCAAATATCGGTGTCGCATGCCACGCCTTGGGCCAACCCTGCGACTCCGATGAAAGCACTCAAATGGTTGTTTAAAGAAGATGCCCCGCTACTGTATCGCTTGCGGGCTGACAAAGCTCAATTAAAATGGGCGATGCAATTTCTGCAAGAATGCCGCGCTGACAAAGCCGATGCCAATCTAGTGCAAATGGTACGTTTGGGTCTGTATTCCAGAGACGCTTTGCAGCAGCTGCGTGCGGATATCGGTATTGATTACGAACAGCAAACACGCGGCATCATGCATTTTTATACCAATCAGGCAGAGTTTGATGCCGCCATTGAACCAACTGAACGCATGCAAGCGCTCGGTTGTGAGCGTTACGTGATTGATATCAATAACGCCGTCAATTTAGAGCCAGCGCTTTACCCAATTGCTCACAAACTCACTGGGGCAACCTATACCAGTCGTGATGAATCTGGCAATGCCCATCTATTTACGCAGCGGTTAGCGCAGCGCTGCATCGATGCTGGTGTACAGTTTTTATATGATACTGAGATTTTAGCACTCAATACCGATACAGACTCTTCGCGTCCGCACGTACACAGTATTACCATTCGCCCAGCAGGTGAAAATGCCCAGACCTTTACTGCAGGTACTTATGTGTTGGCGCTTGGCAGCTATAGCGTGTCATTGTTAAAACCTTTGGGCATACACGCGCCAATATTTCCAGCAAAAGGCTACTCTGCCACCTATACCGTCAACCCGCGCGCTCCACATTTAGCGCCTTTTGTGAGCTTAATTGATGATGAGTTTAAGCTAGTCACCTCACGACTGGGTGACAAATTACGGGTGGCTGGTACGGCTGAATTCAATGGCTATAACCTAGACCTAAATGCTACGCGCTGTGAAGCCATTACTCGCCGCGTGCAGCAATTATTTCCGAAAGGTATCATTGCAAACTCTGTGCAATATTGGACAGGACTGCGCCCGATGACCCCATCGAACGTGCCCCTTATTGGTCGCGCACACTGCGGTCAAGTCAAACACGGCAGCCATAATGCCTCAGCGACTTTTGACAACTTATGGCTCAATACTGGGCATGGTACGCTGGGTTGGACGCATTCTTGTGGTTCTGCAAAAGCCCTTAGTTTATTAATCCAAGGCGAAACCCCTAACGTTGATTTTGACTTTGTCGGTATGAGCACTTGATCATATAAGCAATAGATTAAAGTTTCATGCAAAAAAAGAAGACGCTTATTGTAGGTAAGCGCCTTCTTTTTACTTTAAATTTAGGACAATTCTTAAGTGATTGCGTTATCCATCAAGGTTTATGATGCGGTAGCCAATGCGTCATCTGTTACTGATTCAAGGGCTTCCAATTGTACCGGTACACCGTTAACTGCCGCATTACCACTTAACTGGTCAATCAAAGTGTCATCAGTCAAATCGTTCACACTCACCCCTGCATTTGCTTGGGCGATTTTTTGCTTGACCCCTTTACGGCCGTGACCAAAGCCATGCGGAATACTCACCACGCCTGGCATCAGCTCGTCGGTCACTTCTGCTGCAATGATCACACTGCTAATCCGTGAGGTGACTTTTACAGATTGACCATCAACAATGCCATGCTGTGCCGCTGTGTCAGGATGCAGCATCAATGTACAACGAGATTTGCCTTTTACCAATCGATGGCTGTTGTGCAACCATGAGTTGTTGCTACGCACATGACGACGGCCAATGAGCAAAATCTCATTATCGTTATACTGCTGTACCATCTCTCTCACCCGTGCTAAATCTGCTTGATAAAAATCGACATGAAGATGAATCTGCTTGTCTGCGTGCTTAATAGCGTCTGGCAACATACTATGTAGAGGCCCTAAATCGATACCATGCGGGTTTTCCATGAGCACATCTAACGTGACCTCTTTATAAGGCCCATACTTTAGACCTTGCTCTAAAACAAATTTCGGCCCAAATGCTTTTATCGCTGCACGCTCTTTTTGCGTTGCTTCTGGCGCATCTTTATCCAAGCGCGCTGCGAGCTCTAAATAAATCTCCCAATCATGTCTCGTCTCTTCTGATCTCTCAAACAAGGCGGGCGAGTATTTGGCGACATTATGGACAGCAAAACCGTTAAACGTAACATCATAATGGTCACGCTCTAGTGGCGATACAGGCGGCAAGATAATATTGGCATGACGACTGGTCTCGGTCACAAAGTAATCGAGTGACACCATAAACTCTAGTTTTGACAGCGCTTCGTCTAGCTTTTCACCATTTGGGGTACTGAGCACAGGGTTACCCGCAACGGTGACGAATCCTTTTAATTGCCCCTCGCCCTCGACCAACATCTCATCTGCCATGGCGACCACAGGATACTCGCCATTAAAATCAGGCAAGTTGCTCACTCGGCTGTGGCGTTTACCCAAATAGCCTGGGCCTGAGCTGTTCACAACGTCCATTGCAGGATTAGGGAACATCAGCCCGCCCACTTCGTCTAAGCGTCCTGTGACGATATTAATGACCATAGACAGGTACTGACTCAGTAGGCCAAACTCTTGCACCGAAATACCCATTCGGCCGTAGCAGACTGAGCTTTCCGCTTCGCAGAATTCTTTGACAATACGTTTGATTTCAGCAGCCGTAATACCCGTAATGTCTGCTACAGATTCAGCCGTGTACTCTTTGGCAAACAAAGCAAGTCGATCAATCTCTGGTGCCAAGGCAGCCACTCTAGTATCTAACTTAGCATAGCCTTGTGCATAGATCTCATTGAGCATCGCCAGTAACAGCAATACATCTGTTGCAGGACGAATAAAATGGTGTTCGCTGGCAATGTCAGCAGTTTCTGTACGTCTTGGGTCAATCACCACCACTTTGCCATCACGGGCTTTGATGTCTTTTAGTTTTTGGCGCATGTTTGGGGCGGTCATGATACTGCCGTTAGAGGCCAGCGGATTACCGCCGATAATGAGCATATACTGAGTGTGATTCACATCAGGAACTGGAATGCGTAGCATATGGCCAAATAAGTGCATACTGACGATATGGTGCGGCAGTTGGTCAATTGAAGTGGCAGAAAATCGACTGCGCGTTTTTAAGCTAGTGAGCAGCTGTTTGATGGTCAGCATACCGCCCATGTTATGCACGTTAGGGTTGCCAAGATAGACCCCCAATGCATTTTGGCCATACTTTTGCTGTACTGATTGAATACCAGCGGCCACTTTATCCAACGCTTCGGGCCAACTGATGGTTTTCCAGCCATCGGCCGTTCTTTCGACAGGCTGACGCAGACGGTCAGGATCTTCATGCAAATCCTGTAAAGCCGTTGCTTTTGGACAAATATACCCTTGAGAAAAAGGGTCGTTTTTATCGCCTTTAATCGATAATACTTGTTCACCATCATGCTTTATCTCAACACCGCACATGGCCTCGCACAATGTACAAGTTCTAAAATGCGTTTGCGCTTCGCCTAACGTTGGTGTAGCCATGGTTGTGGCCATAATAACTCTCCTTGTTGTGTTTGATTAATCCTAGTTTTTACGATAATAGTTGTCGCTTATTATCGTTATTCACTACTATTGCTTCCGTGCAAAAAATTGGCGAACAGTGCATCAAAGCTGCTGCTTAACGTATCAATCGCTTGCTGCCTTGAGTAGCGCTGCTGATGACAGCCTAATATGAGCTCATGTACTTGTGCAGCAGCAATATCAACACAAAGATTGACAGCACTGCGTTCACAAGAACGATTGGATAGCTGCAATCCTTGAATAAATATCTCTGTCCACTCTTCTTGTATCTCGGTGACCAGATTACCCAATCCGTTGTTTAACGAAGATTGGTTTTCTATATTGGCAGTAAACCGAGGGCGATCTTCTAACAAATGCTGAAACAGTGCAATATTTTGAAAGGCCGAATCAAAGATCATCACCAAACATTGCTGACAGCGCTCATTGAACTGCACTTTACTCAATACATCATAATCTTTGAGCATATCGACCCAGGCCAGTCGCATGGGCGATAAGTAATTATCCTTTAACTGGGTGCTCAATTCATTTTGCAGCGCGTCTAGGCTATCAAAATGGTTATAAAAACTGGGCTGTGCAATACCAGCGCCTTTGGCCACTTTATTCATACTCATGCCCTGAGCGCCCTCTAAGCTGTACAGTCTTAATGCACTTTTTAGTAATGCACGGCGTGTTTTGGCTTTCGCCATCTCGCGTTTAGACTCTGTTGGTACAACCAAATGTTGCGCTAGTACAGTCAATGAAAAAGCATCCTTCTTTATTTACTTACTCGATAAATAATTAAATCGACACACCAGTAATTTACCTTGAGTGCTATTGTGCCGAAAAAATGTGATGATGACGGCCACACGCCGATAACTATTGTTTCAACTATAAGGTTATAGTCATTTAAACCATAAGTCTATAGTGAAATCCATAGTAGAACTCGTGCTTCACAAAACGAAATTTTTAGGTTGCCATCATGACATCATCTGTTTTTTTCCCTTTCACATTGCCTTGTGGCGCTACCCTTCCTAACCGCTTGGCTAAAGCTGCTATGGAAGAAAACATGGCGGATGAAGGACAAATTCCTGGCACTGATCTACTGCTCTTATATCAGCACTGGGCCAATGGCGGTACAGGATTATTGATTACAGGTAATGTCATGGTCGATGGTCGCGCAATGACTGGGCCTGGTGGCATCGTATTAGATAAATACAGCGACATGGCTCCTTTCACAGCATGGGCGCAGGCTGCCAAACAAAACAATACGCACGTTTGGATGCAACTCAACCATCCTGGCCGTCAAGTGTATGCTGCCATGGGCGGGGATGTGTTGTCGCCTTCTGATGTGGCCATTGACTTGGGTAAGCACTCTGGTTTATTTAGCCAACCCCGAGCCATGACGCTACAAGATATTGAACAGCTCATTCAACGCTTCGTAGACACAGCAGTCAGAGCCGAACAGGCGGGGTTTGATGGCGTACAAATTCATGCCGCTCACGGTTATCTCATTTCTCAGTTTTTATCACCACTGACCAATAAGCGCCAAGATGAATATGGCGGCTCAATTGAAAACCGTATGCGACTATTGATTGCAGTCATTAAAGCGGTTCGTGCTGAAGTGTCACCCAGTTTTGCCGTTGGGGTCAAAATAAATTCAGCAGATTTTCAACGTGGTGGGTTTGATGCAGACGATGCAAAAGTGGTTGTTTTAGCTATGAATGAATTGGCGGTAGATTTGGTTGAGCTGTCTGGTGGCAGTTACGAAAGTCCTGCTATGCAAGGTAGTACGGCAGACGGCAGAACGCTACAACGAGAAGCCTATTTTTTAGATTTTGCAAAAGAGATTGCGCAGGTAGCTACCATGCCAGTGATGACCACAGGTGGTGTTAGACGCTTGGCCGTTGCAGAAAATGTACTCGCGCAAGGGATTGATATCGTTGGTATGGGAACCGCTCTTGCCATGAACCCTTCATTACTCAATGATTGGAAAAAATATGAAACTACTAGCGCTCATAATCCAGTCGTGCAATGGCGTGATAAAACCTTGAGCGCTGTTGCTACTATGGCAGTGATCAAGCGCCAACTGCAGCGCATGGGTAAAGGCAAGCTACCTAAACCCGATGCTTCACCGATATTCTCACTCATTGCTGATCGCATTCGATTAAAAAAGCTAACCAAACGCTATCACACATATTTGGCCACTTTAAAAAATCCTACGCCGTAATATCAACGTTAAAAGTTATTTATAAGTTTGACCGCATTGTAGCTGCCTTACCATCTACATTCTTCTAATTATGTAGCATGCAGCAGAGTGGTTTTATAAATTTAAATGGCTTTGAAATTATAATTTCATGGAAAAATGCTTGGTAGCTACTACGTATTGCAAACACAAGTGAGCGCGATTTTGACACAATGATGGTACAGGTAACAGACCTATGCCATTCATTATAATTAAGCAACACTATAAACATTGGATGTACAGACACCACTGTTAAAACTGATTATATTTATTACCACAAGGCAGTCAATACTAATAAAAACCAACTGCTTTTGTGATTAGATAATTATAAAAATAACCAATAATAAGATTAGTTAAAAACACGATGTAATCAAAAAGTAATCAAAAACGTCCAATAAAATAAGGAAGAAAATAATGAATGAACATACGCTAAAAGGTGAATGGAATCAGCTAAAAGGCTCAGCAAAGCAAAAATGGGCTGAACTAACTGACGACGATTTAACGCACATTGAAGGCAGCCGTGACAAGTTGGTTGGCCGTGTACAAGAGCGTTATGGCCATGCCAAAGACGACGCTGAGCGTGAAGTAGATGACTGGCGCCGTGAAAATAAATATTAATTCATTTTAATTATAAAAAACAAAAAGCCGCATACAAACTATGCGGCTTTTTATTGGATAATGGTTTCTATAGTAATGGATAAATATATTGAGTACGAGCTGATAGGTAGAGAGCTGTTCGCCGTTTGAATTGACATACTTTTCTTAATGTCCAGACACGATAAAACCGCATAGCAATTAATTGTTATGCGGTTTTATTGTTAACTATCCATGTTACCTATCACGACCGTTTCTATACATCCTTGCATAGTCTTCAGCATATTGTGATACTGGGCATCCTGCCCTATTTACTACGTCTACAGCATTAACTACTGCTATCAGCAAAGGTTATGTGTCCTTACCTCACTTATTATTATCATCCTGATGCCAATAAGTCAGTCATTATCCTTAATGCGGTCAACTCAATCCTTGAGTCACATTTCCTAATGCCGTGTGACTATAATGCCCAATTCCTAACCTGATGTTAAGTCGCATAAGCGTCATTGAGTGTAAGCATATGCTTACACGCTTTTTAATAACAAGCCAATTTTTCTTGCTTTTGTATGGCTAAATGACCATTTCACCGACCACGCCGACCAAAAACCCTAGTGATGCACCCAATGACGTCAGATAATTATTATCTAATTTACTTTCAGGAATGATGTCTTGAATCAGTAAATAAAGGATGCCACCACTCGCAAACGTCATTAAATGTGCAGTAATATTAGGATGCTGACTCAGCAAAAAATGCCCGACTAAGGCAGATATAACCCCAAAAAAGCTTAAACCAAAAAATATGGTCAATGTCTTTCCCACACTGAAACCGCTGCGCACTAAATCACGAAACGAATTAAAGGATTCAGGCAGATTCTGTAAACCAATAAAAATAGCCAATAGCAATGCCATTTGTGGCTCGATTGCGAAAACAGCACCTAAAGCAATAGACTCTGGCACAAAATCCATCATCATCGCTAACAACGTTGCCTGCTGACTGCCTGACGATGCTAGCTTTCGGTCTATCAACATAAATAAGATAGCACCAAATGAAAATGATCCCATCACTCCCCAAACGCTCAATTCATCCATGCCTTTGGGTACTAATACCAATGCCAGTGCAGACAAAATAATACCTGCGCCAAAGGACATTAACGTGTGAACCAACTGTGATTTAACCGGACTGTCTTTAATATGATGGTCAAACATATTGGCTAATAGTCCACCGATAAATACCGTTGCACCTGCAAATCCTGAAAACAAAATAAGTTTGAGTGGCATTTTTTTCCTTATTGTTGGTTGAGTATCTTATTAATTTATTGTCTTTGGCTGATATCGCTCAACAGCTTAGCTTTGAACCCATCAACAATGTATCCAAATTCTACTCATTTACAACTTCTTAACGTAAATGACATCTAACACCAAGTTTTATACCTTATGATTGATAATGTAAGTAAATATTTCATTACTAGCTAAACAATTAGGATGCAGTTGCTAGGTAAGGTATTTTCGACAGCACGTTAGTAAATACCAATATATTAGATGTCAAATTACGCATACCAAATTAAGAATACATAGTTAAAAATATACAGTCGCTGTGCCCTACCAAACAATAGGAAGATTCATTATGAGAACACTACAACGCTCTACCGTAAAGACGATTCTTTCATCAGGACTTTCAGTTGCTTTGTTGGGCACGATGGTCGGCTGTACCACTATCGCTTCCCCTTATGACAATCGCCCTGTATACCGTGATAGCAATACGAGTAACAATAACGTCAACCGCGTTAGTCAGCAGCTACGTCAAGACTTACGCCGCAATGGTTATGATGTCAGAGACATTCAAGCTAGCAATTATCGAGGGAATCAAATACTTACTGCTTATGCTACTAAAGGTAAACAAGCCTATGAGCTTAAGTATACGTATCCTGCCTTGAGGCTTATCAGTTCAGACAAAAAATCATGGTCATCTAATGGTAAAGAGGACAAATATAAAGACAACGGTAAGCATAAAAACAGTAAGCATCATAAAAACGATGATGTCGAAGACAGTATTATAAGAGAAGCACGCTATCCAGCTATCAAACAACAAGCCGTCAGAAAAGTTAGCGCAATGGGCTACCGTGTAAAAGATATTGAGCTTGAAGAAAAGAATAATCGCGGTGTGTTTGAAATCGAAGCAAGACGTGGCTCACAAGATTATGAAATACTACTTGGCTATCCTAATCTAAATGTCATTCAAGTTAAAAAAGACTGATTTTCTATAGCACGACTATTTATGACATTCGTATTTTACAACACAGATACGAGTATAAACTTTTGGCATCATTAACTTCTTGATGCCTGTGGTCAAATAAACCAGCTCTTGGTATATTTGACCTTTTTTTCGTTTTATTACGTACAACTAGAGCGTCCCCTCAATCCCAATACTAAAAATCTAAGACCTTTATTACATCGTAAGCTGGTGTCTCATACGGATGAGCTTCTTTTAACGCAGCGATGACAGTTCCAATAACCCCTTCAGCAACGACCATCTCAACTCGCCATTCCTCAACAGCTTCGAGTCTATTGTGCACGCCGATATTTGGATTACTGCCTGCCAACGGCATAAACTGCCCCATACCTCTCACTTGCCAACAGCACTGCTCATAATTACCAATGGTACCTGCACCGGCCGCAAACAATGCAGACTTCACTTGCTCTAAAGCAGATTCTGGGATAAAAACCGTGAGCTTATACATATCGTCCATCCTCTCTACATTAATCTCATAAAATACATTCAAGATAAACTGTCTAATCTACAGGCGATACTATTTTTTGGATAAAGAAGGATGGTCAGTCCAAACATAACGTAATAACCAGTCTTTCGCTTCACCTGCATAGTCAATACCAATACGTGGGCGCAGCGATATTGGTGGCTGACATCCATCATCTTCTACCCAAACAGCTGACGCTGAACCAATCACTTTGCCATATAAATCTCGATCAATTTGCAATCGCTTGGTTAATTTTCCAGGGCCGGCAAACTGCTTGGGATGGTTAAGTTGTTTGTCTGAGCTAAGCAACTGCTCGTCAACTAGACGATCACTATCCTCTGTCAAAAACCCAGCCCGTATCAACACCGACTCTGGCGACTCTGCAGCACCACTGATTAAGTTAAGCATATGATGTATGCCGTAGGTCAAATAGACATAGAACACACCGCCTTGCTCATACATGATTTCAGTACGTGAGGTTCGTGTGCCTGCATGGGAATGACAGGCAGGATCACTTTCACCGATATAGGCCTCAGTCTCTGAGATACGCATGCGCAATACTTTCACCGTGCCATCGGTATCTATCAATTTTCTACAGAGCACTTTGCCAACTAAATCGGCGGCGACCACACAAGTAGGACGAGTAAACCAGTCAGGTGCTAAAACAGTTGAAGAAGCAGTAGACATTAGCGAAACCTTTTCTTATTTTTATCATCTAATTGACATGACCAAATACTAATAAACCAGTATTAATAAATTAGCACAAAATTAAAATAAGGTATTGAGAACAATGTTTATGCTATGTTTGATTTTTTATACGAGTTAGACTATAAATCTGTGTCCAAAAGGCTAATATCGATAGTGCGTAGTAAGCATCGATACTTATGGATAAAGAGGATTTCGTCATTAAGCATTATTAATAAATAGATAAACACCGTAGTCTGTTTTGAGTAGTTCCACAAATATAGGCTGTTTTAAGTGGTTTGTTAATAGGTTTAAAAGGTAAAATAATTGGTTCCGCTGGGGTATACTCATAAATGATAGATACTATCTGAGTGGAAATGTTATTTAATTTTGATTTTACTCTCATAAGTAACATATGATGTGCAAATATGACATTTATCAATATTAGTTGTGTCTTTCCTCTTTCTTAGTGTTTTCTACAAGCGAAAATACTCTTTACTTTGGTTATAGGTATGATTCAGAGCTTCCAAATTAGAAATATTGGTACATACGATGCAGCAGGAATAAGCTGTGATAACTTAGAAAAAGTTAATTTTATTTATGGAGCTAATGGTAGTGGAAAGACTACAATCTCTAAGCTACTAAATAACCCACAATCTAACTGTACGATTAACTGGTTAGATAACCGTACACTTGAAACTCTTGTATATAATAAAGATTTTAAAGAAAAAAATATTCTTAATAGTAGTCTTAAAGGTGTTTTTACAATTGGTGAAGAAGATATAGATAACGAAAGAAAAATCATAGAAGAAAAGGTTAAATTAGATAAACTGATAGATAATATTAGACGGTATACAGTTACATTAAAAGCTCAACAAGATTTATTAACAGCATTAGAAGAAGAAAAAGTAGAGGCTGTGTGGAATAACAGTGCGCTAATAAACCATGATCTCCTCAGGAGTTCTTTATCAGGTTTCCTAGGCAAAAAAAAGTTCTTTTTTCACTAGGAATCTACAAGGGTTAAGCGATAATACGCCAATTTTAACATTGGAAGAATTAGAAGCCACTGCAACGTCTCTTTTTTATGACGACACATCTGCAATATCTAACATACACAATATATCACCAGAAACTCTGTCCAGAATAGAAAACAACACTATTTGGAAAGAAATAATAATAGGTAAAAATAACGTTGGCATATCAAATCTAATAGAGCATTTGAGAATTAGTGATTGGGTAAGCACTGGTATAGCATATATTCAAGAAGATAATAGCACATGCCCATTTTGTCAAAAAGAGACAATCGACGATGGGTTTAGAGAGAGTATAGAAAATTATTTTGATGATACTTACAAAGAAAACGCCACTCTAGTAAAGACGTTGCTTACTCATTACGTTACCGAAGCCAGAGCTATAGAATCATCATTAGATCATATAATCGGTATACATGAGCAGCCTACTCCTTATAGCTTTGACATAGACCTATTCAAGCAAATTTCTACTCAACTTAAAATAAAATTCGAGTTAAACATTAATATTATGCGTGAGAAATCACATGAGTTGAGTCGTGATTTAGATATTCACACTACTTCAGACGAGTTCGAGAAATTACAGGAAATTATTGCTAATTCGAACGGTGCTATTCAAGTTCATAATAATTTAGTTACCACCTTAAGTACCTCAAAAAATCTCTTGAAACAGCAAGTATGGCACTACACAGTCGCTTCCAATAAAACCATACTCGACGAATATAACTCCAAAAAAATCAAGCTAGGTAGAGCTATAACAGCTCTTAGAAAGGCAATTGGTATTGCGAACTCAAGAATTGCGGGTATTGAGGAAGTGCTAGTAGATCTTTCGCAGATACCAACTAATACTTTATCAACAGTTCATGGCATAAACGCTTCGTTATTATCTTTCGGTTTTACTGGGTTTACTATACAACCTGTTGCTGAAAATAAATATCAGCTACATAGAAGTGACGGTACTCTTGCTAGGGATACTTTAAGTGAAGGTGAAGTAACATTCATAACTTTTCTTTATTTTTATCACCTATGTAAAGGAGGGCGAACTGAATTTTCAATAAATACCGATCGGGTGATTGTAATTGATGATCCAATATCAAGTTTAGATAGTAATATCCTGTTCGTTGTTAATAGCTTGGTTAAAGACATAATAAAAAACGTAAAAACTGATGATAATCATCAATTTAAACAATTAATAATATTGACCCATAATATTTATTTCCATAAAGAAATATCATTTGTGAACGGTCAAGCACAGTCGGAGAATACAGTTAATTTCTGGAAATTGAGAAAATCAGAAAATAAGACAAGTATTATCAATTATCAAAATAAGAATCCGATATACAGTTCTTATGAGATGTTGTGGCGAGAGTTACAAGAAAATATGAGGTCTCCAATAGCTATTCAGAACTCTATGCGACGAATAATTGAGAATTATTTTAAAATTCTTGGCAGTATGGGGGATGATGATATTCTAAATAAATTCACATGTCCGAATGAGCAGTTAATTTGTAAATCCCTCATATGTTGGGTCAATGACGGATCTCACTGTATTCCAGATGATCTATTTATTGATGGGCAATTTGCATCTATAGACGAATATAATAGAATTTTTGAGGCTGTGTTCGAAAAGACAGGTCATATCTCACACTATAATATGATGATGAGAAATACGAACAATAATATAAGTCAAATAGCTGTCTAAGAAATCTCACAGCCCTTATTGTAAACAAAAATAACGATACAAAGGCTCACTACATGTATATTACCAAGTACACCGCGACTACCTAAATAACTCAAACTATTGATACCATTAGCCTACAGCCAAAGATTCGAGTCCTTACGAGGAACCGACATTAATATAATGCCATAAAAAAACTGAGCACATGGCTCAGTCTTTTATTGTATGTTATGAAACTTAATCGCTTAGCTTAATGGCACACCAATACGGTTGGCCACTTCTTCATAAGCTTCGATCACATCGCCTAATGATTGGCGGAAACGATCTTTGTCAAGTTTCTTTTTGGTGATTTTATCCCAAATACGGCAACCATCTGGTGAGAACTCATCACCTAAAACGATGCGATCATGGAATACACCAAACTCCAGCTTGAAATCAACCAGTATCAAATCGCCTGCATCGAACAGTGCTTTTAGTACATCGTTTACTTGATGAGTCAGCTCTTTCATTCTTGCCAATTGTGCTTCAGTTGCCCAACCAAGAGAAACAGACAGTGACGTATTAACCATTGGATCACCAAGCGCATCGTCTTTATAAAACAGCTCATAAGTAGATGGCGTCAATGCTTGGCCTTCTTCTAAACCCAAACGACGAACCAAGCTACCAGCAGCAAAGTTACGTACTACACACTCAACCGGAATCATATCTAGACGTTTTACCAATACTTCGTCTTCAGACAATTGCTTTTCAAAATGCGTTTCGATACCAGCATCAGCGAGCTTTTGCATGATAAAAGCATTGAAACGGTTATTGACCACACCTTTACGTGCTAACTGCTCGATACGCTTACCATCAAGCGCTGATGTATCATCACGGAAATGTAAAATTAAAAGATCATTGTCTTCTGTTTCATAGACAGATTTGGCTTTGCCTTTATACAGCAGTTGTTGCTTTTGCATTATGAGAGTTCCTGTTCGTTCAAGCTTATGTGGTAAAAACGCGCAGCTACCGCTAGTTTTTTTATAACAGCGTTCATAATTAAATTAACGAGTATAAAAAACCAACGGTATAAATAGGGAAATATGTTTAATTGGAAAGACCGCTTACAGCACGCTGAGGCTGTGGTAATTTATACTGGCTACCAGATTCGTTCTCTAGTTTTAGCGTATTTGTACCTGCATCAGGTGTGGCATATAAAGGCACAAAAGGTGCTGCTTCTGTAGCAGCTGGCAGTTCTATTGGCGCAAGCTTTTTGCTTTGCTGATACTCTAAGCTACCGTTGTCACGCTTACCAAGTAGGTTTTTAGTCGCTTGGCAGCCGCTCAATACTAGGGTACTTCCTAGTATCAAAGTCAGCATCGCAGGGAATATTTTTGTGGTCGTTGATGAGCTGTTCATCATATTATCTCTCTGAGTTAGCAATGATTGCTTATTTGGCTTATCGTGTGTATGAGGTCATATAGAATTTGCTAAGCCTATGTCACTGATGACTGACTTAGCATTTATAATACTCGATGTTATATAAGTTCACACAAATCTATATTAAGTTAGCACGAACCAAGGCTTCATCAATAGTCGCATGATGTTGCTCCGCTAGCCAAACCAATGGCAGACGAATGCCCTTATCGATTATGCCCATTTTATGCAAGGCGTACTTAGCTGGGATAGGGCTTGATTCGATAAACAAATCACGATGTAAGTGTTTAACGATATCGTGTACTTTATTGGCAGCGTCAAAGTCACCGCGGAGCGCAGCCGTAAACGTCTTGCTCATCGCTTGCGGTGCAACGTTGGCCGTCACTGAGATGTTACCTTTGCCGCCGAATTTCATCAACTCTAGCGCAGTGCCGTCATCACCTGACAGCACAACAATTCTATCACCAACGGCTTTAATCAATTGCTCACCGCGGCTGACAGATCCGGTCGCATCTTTAATAGCCACAATATTGTCAATATCACATAAACGCTCAACGGTATCTTGGGCGATATCGACGACTGTGCGTCCTGGTACGTTATAAAGCATCTGCGGGATATTTACCGCTTCAGCAATGGCTTTATAATGTTGGAACAAACCTTCTTGAGGTGGCTTGTTATAGTAAGGTGCTACGAGCAATGCGCAGTCTGCACCAGCATCGGCTGCATCTTGAGTCAGCTTGATGGCTTCCATTGTATTGTTGGCCCCTGTACCAGCAATGACCGGTACACGACCTTTGACATGCTGTACAAAGTAGCGAATCACATCGCTATGCTCTTGCATAGACAATGTCGCTGACTCACCAGTGGTACCGACAGCAACTAAGCAATGGGTGCCCTGTTCAATCTGCCAATCTATGAGATCTGCCAGACGTTTATAATCAACCTTGCCGTCAGGATGCATGGGCGTTACCAAAGCTACCATTGAGCCTTGTAGTCGGGTTTTGATCTCGTCGTATGCTGTGCTCATAACCGTGCCTTACTGTATTATCCTAGCTTTTGTCAAAGCTGTCACATGATAGGTCGTTTGCAAGAGCCAATTCTCATACTTATGGTAGTACATAACAATATGTATAACCATAAACGCAATTAGCAATGTCTTGCCTGATGGTAGTGCTAAGTGTATTTCTAAAACAAATATTTTTCTACTGCAAAAGCGTCCACCACATAAATAATGATGTGCTCAGATCTGCATTGACATTGTTTTTGCCAATGACTGACAGGGCTTATTCGACAATAGAAATTTAATGATAAAAACGCCTGCTAGTGTAGCATATTTTGATTTGACCGCTATCAATCAATTAACGGTCAATATGGTTATTATGCAGCAAATAACACGCCGCTTCTCTCATCATATACTGCCAATGTAGGGCCTAAAAAAGCGTGTTAATAATAACATTATTATTAAACAGTCAGTTTAGCGCAATGGATAAGCACTTATAAGGCTTTTGGCACATATTAACGAATTGTCAACACATCGATAGTGGGGCGATACAACCGAAAAGGTAGTCCTCGTGTGCCTATACCACTACTGACAAATATCTGCGCACTGGCATGTTGATATAAACCTCGCTGCTTACCCACACGACCGTTATTTGACAATGTCGACTGCTCATCGCTCTGTTGTACATCTGGATTTTTTTGCCCCCACCAACTGTTTCCTTGAATGGCTTTATCAGCACCCGTAATCAATAGCGGTCTCGGCTGTAGAGATTTGGGTAAGTCGCTGAGACTATCAAATCGTGAAGCCAAAATGATAACAGGGTTAATAGCGTTAGCGATTTCAAGACCAAGTGCTATTTTTGCAGTAGTATTCAAGTTCTCAGTATCAGTGAATCTCTGAGGAGTATCTTGCCAGCCGCAGAGCGCTGCGACTATTGAGTTGGCATTCAAGTCTTGCTGTTTAAGAGTATCTTGGTTAAACGGTCGACTACTCACAGGGCTCATACACTTAAGCGGCAACGAGGTACACTGCTGACCAATATAACTGATATCGAGTACATCAAAAGTACTGGCCAACGTATCTTCCAGTAGCGGCTGACCTTGCTTAGTTGTATTAATCGATTGATAGCACAAATCTGACGTGCTCATCACCGTATAGACAGGTTTATTAACCGCTTTAAACAGCATAAGCTGCCCCACCAAATCTGCACTTGGGTAATACAGCCAGTCACCTGTAATCAGTACAGCATCGGCTGTCAGAGCATTGATAGTGGCAACAAGCTTGCGAATATGTCGTGGTTTACCGCTATATATCCCCATACGTAAATCAGCCAGCACAGCGACAGTAAGTGGTTTTGATAAATTTAAATCAACAGCATGATGCTCTACTCGTAAACAATTAGGCTGTACCACCACAGTATAAAAGTACAGGCCCATTGCGAACATGGCTAAAAGCAATGATGGTACGGATAATTGCGCCAGCACTGGCAACACATTCTGCGACCAACCTATCACCATCAATACGATCCAAACGGGCATGGTATAGGCTGCGTAATACAATACTAATTTAATCCAGATACGCAAAAAACGCTTAGTAGGGTTCGCATTAAACGTTTGTAATATTGACCACAGTACGATGTACGCTAGCAATGCTGCTGACGTAGAGATACCTAGTATATATAAAACATGGTCAGTCATAATTACCTGATGGTTGTGTAACGGTATGAGCCTATCAAACAGCTTATAGTCAATCCTATATTAGAGTGTATGGAGTGCTAAATAAATCACTCCATGAATACGTTTATCATAGGTTGTAATAATTTATGAGGGCGTGTTTCGATTGTAATAACAATCATAAAAATGGAGCATTTAACCCATCAAAACGATCATCTATTGAAGCAATCTTCTATCTCGCTAAAGACAAACCTTTAATCATGGGATAAAAAAATCAGCCATTATAGAGGTCAGCCTCTACGATAGACAAGTATAATTGTTGACGCCTACTATCACAATTTGTTCACTCATACTATTTTTAATAGTATCTCTCGTGTCGTTGAATCAATGTCAAAAAGGGTCAAGATACCAAGTACAGCTGTATAGGCACAACTTCAAGCAAGGTTAACGTGACCTCTCTTTTATAATGCATTGATGATCACTACCTTCCTAACTACTCAATTCTTAACCCGATAATCGCAGGGATGCCTTGACGGATAACCTCCATAGTCACCACGCCCTTTTCAGGTAGCGATGAAATAGCATCTGAAAAGTCAGTCACTTCCTTAATCGGTTTTTGATGAAAATTGGTAATCACATCCCCCGCCAATATACCCGAACGTGCAGCAAGCCCAGTAGGGTCAACCGTAGTCACCAAAATGCCTGTTTTATTGTCTACGGCGATTTCGGCTTGCTCATCAACGGTCAAATTACGTAGACGCAAGCCCAACTGTACATCGTCATTCTGTTGATCCCCGCCTTGAGCTCTAACATCATCGGGTGCATAAGCAAGCTGGCCGCTGACCATCATCTGCTTACCATTACGCTGAATCTGCGCACGGAAAGCATCACTTGGTTTGGCTCTATTGAGCAGATTCAATAAATCTGATGCCTGCATAATCTGCACATTGTTATATTGCAAAATAATGTCACCAGATTTTAGACCGGCTTTTTGTGCTGGTGAGTCTGGTGACACACGTGTTAATAAGGCACCTTGAGGGCGAGCCAGCTTATAAGCCTCAGCCAAATTGCGATCGATATCTTGTGGATAAATACCTAGATAAGCACGCACCACTTCGCCATCTGTTTTTAACTGCTGATAGATATCCATTGCCGCATCGATCGGTATCGAGAACGATAGACCCATATAACCACCGGTACCACTAAAGATACGCGAGTTGATACCAATAACTTCACCGCGCTGGTTGAATAAT
The DNA here is from genome assembly GCF_015864825.1 of Psychrobacter sp. NZS113. Classification (GTDB taxonomy): domain Bacteria; phylum Pseudomonadota; class Gammaproteobacteria; order Pseudomonadales; family Moraxellaceae; genus Psychrobacter. Next base: position 317,478 of record NZ_JADYWL010000001.1, on the reverse strand, counting down.
GGACCACCTGAGTTACCGGGGTTCAATGCCACATCTGTTTGAATAAATGGCACACTGGTCTCACGCGAAAAACTGCGTGACTTGGCACTGACAATACCAGCGGATGCCGAATAATCAAAACCAAATGGTGAACCAATTGCTAGTACAGGCTCTCCTACTCTCAGAGCATTTGAATCACCGATAGGTAGAGGTGGGAATTTATTACCCACGACTTTCAACACTGCCACATCTGAACGCTCATCACTACCGACTAAAACCGCATCTAACTCGGTTCTATCATTGAGCGTCACCGTGATTTTATCAGCGCCTTCCACCACGTGATGGTTGGTCAGCATATAACCATCAGAGGTGACAAAAAAAGCCGTGCCATAAGCATGCTCAATCGCTGGCATGGTAGCCTGTTCAGGGATACTTAGGCGGTCTCCAAAAAACTGACGTAGCAGCTCAGCTGTCTGCGCCTTGGCAAGTTCAGCCTCACTGATCGTTTTTGTGACGTTCACACGGGCGACTGCTGGGGTCACTTGTTGCACTAAATCGGAGAAGTCTGCTGTAGTAACCGCGGCTTGAGCACTCGTCATAGTCGTGGCAGTCATACCAACGACTAGCGATGTACTGACAGCGAGCGCCAACGCACTACGCTGCAACCAATGTTGCAAATTCAATTTAGATTGTGCTGTAAACATATCTGTAGGCATACCATCCTCCATATGAGTGATCATGATTGTTATTATTGTCAACGTTAATAAATTTGTTCTGGTTATTCTCTAAAGCTATTACTAGACAGGTGAAAAATGTGACTTGAGCTCAGGTCATCTTGGTGTTTTTTAGCTTGTGCGTATATGTATATGTTGCTGCCTCTGTATTGCAATCATTGCTGCAACTTTTTATAGTAGATTCGCGATACAAGCTACGTGCACGATAAATGCCGCTACTGTATGATTAATAAACCATCACATTATCTTGCCATCGCTCTGATAATTCAGGATAACCCAATGTAAGGTTATTTCATAATGGTTCTGCACCCTATTGTGGCTGCTCACTATTATAATCAACCCACTATAATATCGATACAAGATAGCCGAATACAAGCAATACCTCTATATAGTCAGCAAAGTTGAAGATGTAACCGTTTCATAATGGGTAAACTGTATCGTGATAAGGTCGGTCCTAGTAAGTAGGAAATAAAACCATGTTATGATGGCAAGCCTAATAACTTTATAAAAAACGCAGGTTAATAGCCATAATCATTACGGACTATATATTTATAGCATTGGCTATCATCACCCTTATTTTTCATCTTTTGCATATCTAGAGGCGCTTATACCATTTCTAAAAATTTGCATAGCAGCAAAACAAGGGTAAGTACTACCGCTAGTAAGCTAAGCTTGTAGAATAAGCACTGTCGACACTGCTAATTGTATTTCTTGGAATGGGTGTTATTCGTCTAGGAATGCGTTTGTCTTTATTACTTTATAGTATATATATCATATCTGGCTCACGTTGTGATTCATGATGACTGTCATTATTACCATCGTTGTCATTATTGTCACTTAGCCATTGTTGTCGCTCAGATTTTGTAAAACGTGCCTCTATAGAGTATGGCATCAAACTATTTATGACACTGTCTTATGGCAGTTACTCTATGGGCAAGCGCTAAAAAGCGATTGATAGATATAAAATATGACAAGATTATAAAAGGATCAATTTATGGATACCGCCCTATTATTATCTGGCGTGGTTGGGATTGGCATTGCCGCCCAATGGTTGGCTTGGTATTTAAAGCAGCCGTCCATTTTATTTTTATTACTGATTGGTATTATCGTCGGCCCAGTGCTAGGCATCTTCGATCCCGATTTGGTATTGGGGGAGCTGATGTTCCCTTTCATCTCTTTGGGCGTGGCGATTATTCTCTTTGAAGGGTCACTGACTTTAGAGTTCGATGAGATTAAACAACACGGTACCGTTGTACAAATGCTGGTATCGGTCGGCGTGCTTATTACCATCGCTATCGTCGCGTTATCGACATATCTATTATTTGACGTCGATCCACTGATCGCCTTGCTATTCGGTGCGCTGGTTTGCGTAACTGGCCCAACGGTCATCATGCCGTTACTGCGTAGTGTGCGCCCGAATAAGACGATATCTAACATTCTGAAATGGGAAGGTATCATCATTGATCCAATCGGCGCCATTGCGGTGGTATTGGTCTATGAATATATTATCTCTGGCGGTGAAGCCAGCAGTATATTATTGTTTGCTAAAATCGTCGTATTAGCGACTGCAATGGGTATGGCGGGTGCTTGGGTACTCGCGTTCCTCATGCGCCGCCATATGATTCCTGAGTTTTTACGCAATGTCTTTACCCTTGCCTTTGTCTTGGTTCTGTTCTCAATATCGAACCATTTAGAGCATGAGTCTGGTCTATTGACCGTTACGGTATTAGGCGTGGCATTGGCAAACTGGCCAAAATTCCCACGTGAGACCATTCTAGAATTCAATGAATCTTTAACTATTCTACTGATTTCGGTGCTCTTTATTATTCTTGCGGCACGGGTAGAACTGGCAAGCTTAATGAGTGTGGGCTTTGCAGGTTTGCTGCTGCTCGCCATCGTGATGTTCGTGGCGCGCCCATTGTCTGTTTGGGCATCGGCTATCGGCTCAAACCTCAAGACAAATGAAAAGCTGATGATCAGTTGGATTGGCCCACGTGGTATCGTCGCGGCGGCTATCTCCTCACTGTTTGCCATTCGTTTGCAAGAGTATGATATTCAAGGTGTTGAGCTACTCGTGCCCTTGGTATTTATGGTCATCATAGGTACCGTTATGATTCAGGGCTTGGGCTCAAAAGTGGTCGGCAACTTGCTTGGCGTCCGTGAGCCTGAGACCAACGGTATTCTTATCGTTGGTTCAAACCCTATCGCACTATTGATAGCCACGTCGCTAAAAGACCAAGGCTTTGATGTCATCGTTGCGCATAATAACTATACCAATATTGCCCGTGCACGCATGAGCGGTTTGCGTACTTATTTTGGCAATCCCATCTCTGACCATGCCGATCATAACCTTGATCTTATCGGTATTGGTCGTCTATTTGCCATGAGTATGGATAAAGAAATGAATACCTTGTCCGAGATTCATTATCGTCATGAATTCGGTGAGCGTAAATTGTACCGTCTCAAATTCAGTGATGAAAAAGTCAAAAGCGAACGTGAAGACAAGCAGTCGAGCTTTCAGTCACAGTGGCTGTTTGGCAAAGATGCGACTTATACCAAGCTTGCCAGCATGCTGTCGAAAAAGGCACGTATCAAGATTACCAACATCACGGATAGCTATACCTTTGAACAATATAAAGCGGATAACAAGCAATTTGTCCCGCTCTATACCATAGACAAAGAAGGCAAGTTGCACGTCATTACCGATAAGTTCGATGGCATCGTACCGCGCGATCGTAAGCTTATCTCACTAGTGGTAGAGGATGAAGTGCAGCCAAAGCCAGTAGATGTGACACCTAAGCAAGAGCAAGCGCGTATGGCAGCAGATGCCAACTTTGAGTCCAGCTCAAAAGCACCAGAAAAACGCAAGGAAAAAGAGCTGAGCGATGAGAATACTGATGCAGCCGAGCAAGCGACGGATAACGACAAAGAAAAAGGCGCTGAGCAGAAAAGCACTGAGCAAAACACCATGAGCGATTCATCAAGTCATTCAAGCAACGATGCTGAATCTAAAGACTCTTCAACGTCGCCAGCAACGACTAATGACAAAATTGTCGAACCAAAAGACGAGTCTGCTAATAAAGGGGTAATGTCAGCGAACTCAACCGCTATCTCCAAAACTAAGACATCTACCAGTAGCAATACCAACGGTAATGGTAATGCACCTAAGACCAAGAAAGGCGCGCTTGATCCAAGTCGCTTACCTGACTCTGGTCAAGACAATGCCAACAGTTCTGACATCGACACTGCTCAGGATGCAAAATCGACGAGTTTAGAAAGCAAGGTAGATAACGAAGTAAATAATAAAGAGAAGTAATAGTAAATAGTTAGAAAATAGCCAGTAAATAAGTAATGATGACCACTTTTTGCGTGGCTATTTACCGACTGTATTAATGGTTCAAAAAAAACAAAAGCCCCAACGTAATGTTGGGGCTTTTTATGGTGACGATTTTGATAATCGCCCTACTGTGGTCAATCGTCAAAATCTGGAATCTCAGAATTTTCTTAATCGGACGGCTATTTAATATCCAACTTATCTTGTACCGTCATCCATATTCGCACACCTACTTCATCGGCATTGCCTGATGCATCAATACGCTGTATGCGCTCAGGATACTGGGTGGCAAGTCCATCAAAACCTGTATGTACCCAAGTAAAAAAATCGGTCGCTTGCTGCTCAAAACGATCTGCAGCGCTGCGCTTGTTGGCGCGTGCCATACCCTCTAATACTGGTAAGTCCAACCATAATGTTAGCTCGGGCAGTTGTGGCACAAACTGCTCGATGAGCGCATCAATCTTGGCTCGTACTGCCTCATCGCCATGCGCACGACCAAAGCCTTGATACGCAATGGTTGAATCAGTAAAACGGTCACATATCACCCATGTGCCACGTTGTAGCGCGGGTATAATCACTTGCTGTAGATGATCACATCGGGCGGCAAATAGTAGCAACAGCTCTGTATCATCATTAATATCGGTCGCAGGATCTAATAATATCTCTCGTAAACGCTCTGCAAATGGACTGCCACCTGGCTCACGGGTGCGCAGATACTGGATGCCACTGTCCTCTAATCGCAGGCAGAGTTGTTCAATTGCTGTGGTTTTCCCTACACCCTCTGTACCTTCAAAACTGATAAAACGTCCTTGATTGGGCATGGTGTCATGGATTTCGTTGGATGAGGTTGTTTGAGATAGATGGTCTTGCATAGGTGCTGACATGATATGACCTTGTGTCATTGATGAGCGTTATGTAGATAATTACATAGCGCTCAGTAAATGATAGGTTTTAAAAGAGAGACGGACTAATTTACTGTGATGCTGCTTGTGCTTTCTTTTCGCGCATGACTTTTAGATAGTCTTTTACCGCTTGATTGTGTGCCGCCAGACTATTGGTGAATTTGTGCCCACCTGTACCAGTCGCTACAAAATATAATGCTTCGCTGTCTGCAGGGTGCAAAGTTGCTTCGATAGAAGCCGCTGATGGTAGCGCGATTGGTGTTGGTGGCAGGCCATCAATTTGATAGGTATTATAAGACGTTTTTTCATTGATGTCTTTGCGGCGAATATTGCCGTCATAGCGACTGCCCATACCGTAGATAATGGTCGGATCAGTTTGCATACGCATGCCTTGATTCAGACGGTTTCTAAATACCGCCGACACCAACGGACGCTCTTCTGCCACGCTGGTTTCTTTTTCGATAATAGAAGCCATCACCAACGCCTCATAAGGTGTGCTATAAGGTAAGTTAGGCGCGCGACCTTCCCACGCTTCGGTCAACGCTTGCTGCTGACGCTTATACAAATCCGTCAGTACCTGCTTATCAGTGGTATCCTCACCATAATAATAAGTATCAGGGGCAAACCACCCTTCGAGATTGTGATTGACGATAGGATCACTGTCATTGATGACCGATGCTGGCAAGATGCCATCTAACTCCAACGCTTTGGCAATACTGGCATTGTCGCTATCAGCAGTCAGTACTTCTTTTTTGATACCATTATTATCACGTAGTGTCTGATATAGGTCTTTAGAGGTTTTGCCTTCGATGATTTGTACCTTTACCATCGCTGCTTTTGCACCTTGTGCTAGCACTTGCAACGCTTCGGCAATAGTAGGATTTTCTGGTAACTGGTAAATGCCCGAATGTAATGGTGCATCGACTTGCGACTTGATATAAAGCTTGGCCACACTGGCAGAAAACAGCGGAATCTGCTGTTGCCACTGCGGCAGTAGACCATAGTAGGTCTGACCCTGCTCAATCGTGACCTTTTTTGCGGGCTGCTCGATACGTCCAAACAATGTCTGATAGACCATCACTAAGAAAAAAGCAGCAATCAGCCCAAGCACGAGCAATACCTGATAACCACGCTGCATAAAGAACGATTGATTGTCCACTCTATATTGGCGCGGCTTACTCTCTCCGCTGATCAGTGAGACATTGGTCGCGGGCTTATCCTCCACCTTATCCACTACCGGCTGCGAGTCTGGTAGTGTGGTATCGACACGCTCCTCAACGCTGCTATCTTTTTTATTAGATGGCTCATTATTAGGACGTTCAGGAGGCGTTTCAGGTGTAGGTGTGCTCATGGCAACTCGCGAGGCAGATGTTTGCTAGAATTTAGCACTGAACCGTGCGATTTTCAATGGTATTTGCTTAGCTTATGAATTATCTTGCTATTGATGCTCATTTATATGGCTTAATACTCATACCCTTTTTTCAGTATTCTGAGCTTATCTATCAAGAATGAAAACATCCTATGAACCTACATTTTAATCAAAGTCTTGCCAAAAATTATAAATCACCTAGTCAAATAATTCGGGTATTAAGTGAAAACTGGGTCGCAACCAATAGCTACTGCCCTAACTGTAATACCCAACCATTATCAGAATTTACGAACGGCAAACCTGTCGCTGATTTTTATTGTGCACATTGTAGTGAGCAATATGAGCTAAAAAGTAAAAAATCCAAATTAAGTAACATCATTAACGATGGTGCTTATAAGACGATGATTGAACGCATCAATAGTGCAGACAATCCCAATTTTTTCTTCCTGACGTACTCAAAAGAATATACCGTCAATAACTTTCTAATTATTCCTAAGCAGTTCTTTAAGCCAGATATTATTATCAAGCGTAAGCCGTTATCAGCGACTGCCAAACGCGCAGGTTGGGTCGGCTGTAATATCGACTTGCGCCAAGTACCAGAATCAGGCAAAGTGTTTTTGGTCAAAAATCAGCAAGTCATACCACGCGAAGATGTCAGCCAGCAATTTCAAAAAACCTTGTTTTTACGAAAACAGTCTGTTGCGTCTCGTGGTTGGACACTAGATATCTGGCAATGTATCGATAGACTCGATACTAATTTTTCGCTAAAGCAAGTTTATGGTTTTGCTGACGAGTTAAAATTTAAACATCCCGAAAACAAATATATTCCAGATAAAATCCGTCAGCAGCTACAGATACTACGTGATAAAGGCATTATTGAATTTGTGAGCCGTGGTCATTATCGAAAGTTATACTAATCGCTTCTCGTTGTAGCGCTCAGGTCTCGGCTTTCCTTTTTTATCACGGTATACATCGGCAATTAGCTCATCTCTATCATCCCATAGCGGTAATCTTGCAGTGGCAACAAGGCGCTGATGAAACTTATGCGCTGGGTAATTCCAATCAGTCTCATCATTAATTTTGAAAAAATGCTCTTCACTATAATCAACGTAAGCATGCATTCTATTTTTCACATAATCATTCCACTGCCATAAAAGCCCAACTGCATTGCGAGCAGGCTTGGTAAAAGCTTTTAAGTTGACTGTCAATGCACACATCACTAGCTCATCATTAGGGATAACTGAAATACGCTGCTCAATAACCTCCTCTCGCGTGTACGCATACTCGAACATACCACCAAAGGCTAAAAACCTTTTAAAGTCTAGTAAATACATCACACCAAATGATAATTGGGTATAAGGTGATAAATGCACAATTTCATCAGGCTTACTTTTAGCCAGTTGGCAAATTTCATCAAAAACCATCAAGCGACGAATTTGTAGCGGAATCCTAGTTTCTTCATAGACTGAGCGCATGCGATTTTATCCTTTTAAAAAACCGGATCATTGATCGATTTGCTTTAAGACACAAGACCACGTAACAAAAGACGATCACTTCTTTTGAGCACTTTTGCTAATCTAGTTGGCATTGATAACTGAAGTTATTTGTGAGAAATGAAAGTGAATACGATGAAAAAAGATGAGAAAGCAGCGCGAAAATTTCAAATAGAGATTGTTGAGACGATGAGTGCTCTTATAGAAGTGGTTGCAGAAGATAAACAAAGTGCGCTTTTGAAAGCGCAAGAGATGTATAGAAATGAGCAAGTGGTTTTATATTCTGATGATTTTATCGATACCAAAGTTAATATTTTTCAATAATAGCTAAACGGATTGAAAATCCACAACCTCACTAGATAATAATGTCAGACTATTCATTGGCATGATGCCACGTAATGCATTGCAAAAGAAAACCTGCGTTAGTTTGGGTAAGTCTTCATCTTGTAGCGACCTTGTCACAACTGGATATTCCGTATTTGATAAAGCATCGATAATCACTTGCCGCATAACGCCAGCAACGCCCGATTGAGCCATAGACGGCGTATACCACTGGCCAGTGATTAGGTAATTTTCATTATCTTTATGAGCGCTAGAAGTGGTTTCGGATTCTGATAGTGGTGCTTCTGACAATTGATAGAATACATTGCTCATCGTACCCTCAACCCACTGCCCGCTCATATCGCGCAGCAGTCCTTCACTAAGTTTTGAAGCAATTTTAGATGCCAATGGCTCAGATTTTATACGCTGTAGCTCACCACTAGCGAGGACATTATCTAAACGACTGAGGCTTTTGAGACCTGCCAGCGGTGGCGGTAAGCAAGCAATCTGAGAGGACAAACATATTGCAGAGGCATTAGGTTGGATGGGTACCAAGCTCCCATCGGGCAAAGACAATTGCAGCGCCGTAGTGACTCTCATGGTCGTAGCCTTTAGCCACATCTCACAGTCGCTGCCATTTGCACTAGGTGTATAACCATAACCGCGCACATCCTGCGTAGCGCGGGTTACTACCAGTTTGAGCATCCCTTGCTGTAATTGCTGGGCGTACAATTGCAGTACTGCTAATAGCTCTTCGCTATTTATATTTAGCTGCAACGCATTAGCATGAGAGACAAGCCGCTGATAATGATAGTCTGACCACAATATTTGCCCATCGATGACGCCCATAGTAGTAAAGAACCCATCAGCGTATGCCAGTCCGCGATTATCTAGAGACATCGTTACCGTTGGGTCAATCGCCCTATTATCTTCGATCACCTTATTGTCTTGTGGGTATAGACATACCCAGCCGTTCGGCACTGACGTCGTATCTATCATGAGTTAGCTATTATCTGTTTGGGCATCTGCTTTATTGATGACCAGCATACAACTATAGAACTCACATTTTGCCAGCTCTACTTTCTGACCACCGATGGTTTTGTTTTTGATAATTTGTACATTTAGCATATCAGCCACGAGATTACCGCCCTCATCACCCATCAACTTGCGTGCAAGCTGATACGCTTTTTTGGCATGATTTTGACTCAGCTCTTTTTCTTCATCAGAGTCGGTAGGATTCGCAAAATACCAACCCAGCTCCAGATACTTTTCAGAATCAATGATGTCTAAGTAAGGCGCTTCAGTATCCATAAAACGATACTTGGCAGCCGGATTACTGGCATAGTCCAAGCTGTTTTCATCAGTGCTCAAAACTTTACCAAAGGTCGACTGGATACCATCCAAGTCACCGACGTTGATTGATTTGACACTTTCGTTGCCCCATGCCGAGACGTCATACTTTACTTGTGTGCCTTGCTGAGCTGTTCCAGCTTCTACCTCAGTATTCGTTGCAGCGCTATCATCTGCTGAAGTCGTATCAGTGACTGCCTGCTCACTGGCTCCTGCATCGACACTTTGGTCATTATCTGTATTGCTATTACAGCCACTCAACGACACACCAACTGCCATTATCGTACTGGCCAAAAAGGTCTGTAGGCTATTATTCCACATGGGCAATTTACTCACACTTTCAGATTGATCTCAAAAGAATATTAGCGAGCAAGCAAATATGCCGCTGCTAATGAATAATGTTTTTTTATGGCTTCACGTTTTCAAAGCCAATTTTTTATAATGTAATAACCACTATAGTCGATTCAATTTAAAAGTAGTACAAGGCAAACGAGTGTAGATATATATGTGATACTTCAAGCGAGGTTAACGCTGTCATACTTTTATAGTGGAATGACTATATAGGGCGTGTCATATAGTTTACCCAACTGCTTGATACTTGACTACCCTTTACGTTACGGATAACACTCCTAGAGAGTACATATTTGTTAAATACCTAACGCATAAAAAAATGCCATCTATTCAAGCATTTATTCACGAAAGCCTCGGTTTGTCAAACTTCGTGTTATCCCTTATGATAATAGCGCTCCAACGACTCTCTTATTAATGCTTTTTTGCCTCTTATAGCTCGCGGACCATATATGACCCAGCATTTTATCGTTATTGGCAATCCTATTGCCCACAGTAAATCCCCTGAAATCCATACGCTATTTGCAGAGCAAGCAGCTATTGATATCAGCTACCAACGCCAGTATTGCCCTGACGATGCTGCCAGTTTTACCGCAGTGGTCGAAGCGTTTTTTCATGGTGGCGGTGTCGGTGCCAACGTGACGGTGCCATTTAAGCAAATCGCTTATGACTGCTGCGTGGCGCGTGGCGGTCTGTCTGAGCATGCCAAAGTTGCAGGTGCAGTCAATACGCTACTGTTGAATAAAGCATTATTAGAGAGTGGTACACCAATCGCTGATGCACTCTATGGTGACAATACTGATGGTCAAGGTCTCGTCAATCATATCACGAGCTTAGGCTGGCCATTAAAAGGTGCGCGTGTGGCACTCATTGGTGCAGGCGGTGCGGCGCGAGGCGTGGTATTGCCATTGATTCAAGCAGGTATCGGGGCATTAACCATTGCTAATCGTACACTGAGTAAGGCGACCAATTTAGTAGATGAGCTAAGTACCGCGAGTGAAACTATCGGTAAACATAGTATCGAAACTTGTGCGACCAGTGAATTGACCGGACAATTTGATATCATTATTAATGCCACTTCTATCGGTCTGTCAGGTGATACCTTGCCACTAGATAATGACTTAAACTGCCATTATGCTTACGACATGATGTACGGTCGCACGCTACCATTCTTACAGCATTTTGCGGCACGTGACGCGCAGATATCAGAGGGTTATGGCATGCTGATTGGGCAAGCCGCCTTAAGCTTTGAGCGTTGGACGGGTCATACCGTTGATGTGACGCAAGCCACAAAGGCCCTAAATGGTCGTTAAGCTAACAGACACAGGCTCTACCAGTAAAAAAGGCGTATAAATTCAATTTATACGCCTTTCTCTTATCGAGTTCTTATCTAGCTCTTATCCAAAACGTGCCAGTAGCCAGTTTTCCATACGCCGTAATGGCACACGTAAATTGGTAGAATGCATCACCACGCCGCCAGCCAGAGCCACCATACAACCAATGGCGGTATCCACCAAACGTACGTAGGTCACATGTTTATACGCCTGCTCCACTAGCGGTACACCACTGCCATATTCAGCAATAAATATGGTCAGCGGTGTGATAAATATCACGGCTAAACCATAATGACGGTCAACCAAGGATTCAATACACAGAATCATCATCAACACTGAAGCAGCCACGCCCCATACCGACAACCCCCACGACATCATCCAGCTGGCCAGCCCTGCACCCACCAATGTCCCAAGCAAACGGTGTGCTTGCTTAATCCATATCGTACGCAGATGAATGCCTTGAATAATAATAAAACAACTAACTGCCGCCCAATAAGGGTGAGACATATTCAGCATCACTGCAATGGACAAAGACAACGTCACAAACCCTGCCACAATCACACTTTCACTAATGGTATCTTCCTGATAAGTATAGATTGGCGCAGGTTTACACTCACGTGTCAGTAATAAAAACAAAGAGTATGGCAATGCCATCAGCACTGCGAATGCACTACCGAGCATGATAAGACCAATGGTATGTGGTAGCTGAGCAAGTGTGATAGGCATAAATAACGCGATAGCGCCTGCCATCATAATAAATAGCCCACCCGGTGGTGGCTGCTGATAATAGCGGCTAAACAGAACCACACTCAAAGATATCAGTACAAAGATGGGGAATATCAAAATAGGAATCTGCTGCGCCATCAGACCGAGCGCAAAGCATAGCGACATACCAAAGCCCCAAGCCATCACAGTGACCAAACGATATGGCAGCTTGCCAACTAAGGGCAAATTCAGAATCACCATTGCACCTAAGGAGCTGATAATTCCTGCAGACAATGCATCAAAATAAGCGCTGACAAAGACAGGAAAACTGATGGTAGTCGCAGAAAAAAGCGGGATGTGCCACGGCCGACGGCTTTTATTGACTGTCGTTAAGTGTGTTAGCTCACTGTTAATAAAGTTCGCAATAAAAACTTTAAAAATAGCGAACCATCGCTTGAGCGACGACATTGGTTTGGAGTCAACCATAAGACCCTGTCCTTACAAAATAACGTAACGTTATTAACACAATGGCGGTTAATAAGTATGTGATGATATTCTTAATGCTGGTAAATCTGAGTGTTGGTAATTCTGAACATCTAACAAAATATTAAATGTATAAACATATAGGAAATACTTGATTAACCTTAAACAAATCCTTTATATCAATAACTAATTTTTATATTAATTTTTATTATTTATGAATATTAGTTATGAAACATATATTTATTGCTAAAGAAGATTTATAATAAGAAAAATTATACACCACTGCCCATTATTAAATAGAACATATCAGCTAATAACAGCATCAAAGAAACCGCCTTAACCAACCCATTTCTGAACACACTTATATTTAACGCATATCTCACTTATAAATCGACATCAACAAATTAAAGAGAGCACCTATGTTAACTTACAAAGCGCCTTTACGTGATATCAAGTTTTTGATAAATGATGTTTTTGACTTTCAAACGCATTATAAAGATTTAGACAATGGCGAAAATGCTGACCCTGAAACAATCGATATGATTTTGCAAGGCATGGCTGACTTTGCCGAAAACGTACTTGCCCCTCTTTATCAACCGGCTGATGCAGAAGGCTGTCATTTTGATAATGGTGTGGTGACTACGCCTAAAGGTTTTAAAGATGCCTATGACCAGTTCGTCGAAGGCGGCTGGCAAGGTATTTCTTACCCAGAAGAATACGGTGGTATGAACTTACCAACGTCGTTAAACCTAATTAAAGCTGAAATGATTGGTACGGCTAATTGGCCTTGGGCAATGTATCCTGGTCTATCAACAGGTTGTATCAACACCATATTGCAGTACGGTACTGATGAGCAAAAAGAGACCTACTTGCATAAATTGGTTGAAGGCTCTTGGGCTGGCACCATGTGCTTGACTGAGCCACAATGTGGTACCGATTTGGGTCAGGTTAAGTCTAAAGCTATTCCGCAAGAAGACGGTACTTATAAGCTTGGCGGCACCAAAATCTTTATCTCAAGCGGTGAGCATGATTTAACAGAAAACATTGTGCATATTGTACTAGCGCGCCTACCAAATGCACCAGAAGGTACTCGCGGTATCTCACTATTTATCGTACCAAAATTCTTGCCAAATGCAGAAGGCGAGATTGGCGAGCGTAATGGCGTCACTTGTGGTTCTATTGAACACAAAATGGGTATCAACTCATCAGCAACGTGTGTCCTAAACTTTGATGATGCGGTCGGTTACCTAATTGGTGAGCCGAACAAAGGCCTGAAAGCCATGTTCACCTTTATGAACACGGCACGTATCGGTACTGGTATCCAAGGTTTGGCACATACTGAACTGTCATTCCAAAACGCCCTACCTTATGCAATAGATCGCCGTTCTATGCGTGCGCTATCAGGCACTAAAGAGCCTGAAAAAGTGGCTGATGCCATTATCAATCATGCCGATGTACGCCGCATGCTATTGACTCAAAAAGCCTTTGCCGAAGGCGGCCGCTCAATGATTTATCATTCAGCACGCTATGCGGACAAAATGGCGCAAGGCATCATTAATGGTGATGACGAAGAGTTCGAAAAATGGGATGACAAGCTTGGCTTCTACACGCCAATTCTAAAAGGCTTTTTGACTGAGCTTGGTATTGAAGCAGCCAAACATGGTCAGCAAATTTACGGTGGTCACGGCTATATTAAAGAATGGGGTATGGAGCTGATTGCTCGTGATGCCCGTATTGCCACCATGTATGAAGGCACCACCGGTATTCAGGCGTTAGATTTGTTAGGCCGTAAAGTGATTTTGCAGTCAAAAGGTAAAATTATTCGCGACTACACATCTAGCATTATGAAATGGTGTGGTGAATATGCGCTAGACAAAGACATGCGTAAATTTGTTTGGGCACTAACCAAGCTATGTGCTGAGTGGAATACTTTGACCGTACGCTTAATGCTAATGGCACGTAAAGATCGTGAAATCATCTCTGCAGCATCGGACGATTTCTTAATGTACTCAGGCTATGTAATGATGGGTTACCACTGGGCACGTATGGCAGCAGTGGCTCATGACAAACTCAAAAACGGCGGCGTAGAAGCCCCAGAGTTCTATAAAGCCAAAATCCAAACGGCAGAATTCTACTTTGATAAGCTGTTACCACGTACCTCAGGTCACGCCGAAGGTATGGTTGCACCAAGCGAAAGCATGATGACAATGCCAATCGAAAGCTTTGCTTTCCTAGATTAAGATTAAAAAGTTAATAGATGACACATAAAAAAGCGCCTAGATATAGGCGCTTTTTTTGTGGTTGATGAAAATCAGTGCTCTCAAACTAAAAAAAATTAACCGATAGCCAATTTCTAGCTACCTAGCATTTTTTTGTGATATACCGCACTAAGCTCTTCCACTTCCACACACACTTGCAGTGCTGCTCGCCCTGACTGCTCTGCGCTTAGCTGCTCCTCTATCGTTGTCATCAATAGCTCAGCAAGTTGATTGCGCGTAGCAATATCACGACCAGCCATCATTTTCAGATTCGCATAAACCATGCCATTTGCTTGCTCATCATCCTCAACTCCCACTAGAAACGTCTTAATAGGTACGATGCGAGCTTTGATATCTGTTGGTTTACCAAAATGTCCGGTATCCCATAGGGCTTTATTCAAAGATTTAAGCAATGATTCTTCGTGAGGAACACTGACATTGGGTGTCACTTGCAGAGTTAAATGTGGCATGAATATATCCTTATAGAGTATGGGTAAAGGTAGGACTTAAATGATCAGAGTCTGTTGAACATTCAAAAGGATAAACTTATTTGATATCAGCGACAATGCTTTTTAATCATCAGTAATGTTACTAAAAAGTGCCGATAGAGTGGCAGCCAATTGCAGAGGTGGCAGCTCAATCTCCAAACCACGGCGACCGCCACTCACATACATCGTTGTATGCGCTTCAGCCGAGCTATCTATGATAGTCGCTAAGCGTTTCTTTTGTCCTAGTGGGCTGACACCGCCCAGTACATAGCCTGTGCTACGCTCTACTTGCTTGGGATCTGCCATTTGTACTTTTTTGCAGGGCAGTACTTTATTAGAGGATAAAGCTTTGGCCATTTTTTTAAAGTTTAAAGTCTTGTCTACTGGCAAAATAGCAACAGCTAGCGTACCTATTTCGGTCGCTACTACCAAGGTCTTGAAAACTTGTGCTACATCTACACCGAGTTTTTCGGCAGCTTCTAAGCCAAAAGAGACCGCATTACTGTCATGAGTATATTCATGTAATTGGTAGTCAAGGCCACGTTTTTTAGCAAGATTGATCGCTGGAGTCATAATATTTTCATATCGTTAAGTGAAGTTTTTGAGTAGAGAGAGATAGTATTTATCGTATTTTATACCACTATATTACTATGCTAAAGACCTTAACTTTCAAACAATTAAGTACATCCAGTATGTCGGTAAATCACCAGCTGGTAAACAGCCCGTATGAATATTAGCAGTATATACAGACACTATATATCGCTTTGATGGCTTTTATGGCATCATAAGCGCAATATATTTAACTACTTTTGATACTGATTATGATACCCAGCTTCTTAAAGAATAAGTTTCTAAAAAAACGGATTTTTAAAGCGCCCGTCACTACTGACAGCGGCTCTAATACTGACGTCAGTCCAATCGCCGCCAAGTCCTATTCGAGTGCTCCGATTAATCAGCTATATCGCAAGCTATCGGGTCACATGCTCGACGTTGCTGTCAAACCTAAACTTTTAGGTGAGTTACCTGAGTTTGATGCTGACGATCAGACATTAAGATTCTATGTCTTACAAGACTATTCCCGTTCCAACAGTATTTTGATTGATTTGCAGACGCAAGAGCACAATTTACCGCCAGCATTGGTTGGGGTGCAAGATGCCGAGCATAATATTAAAGAAAATGCGGCCATCATCTTTTTGAATCACCCAAGTGCCAAAGACAGTCAATTATCACCACGCCTGTCACGCTTGGTATCGGCTGTACTACAGTACCCAGAACTAAAAGTGCGTTTGGTACCTGTCTCCATCCTATGGGGACGCGCGCCAGAAAAAGAGGATTCGCTGTTTAAGCTGTTGACTACTGATAACTGGGAAGACCCAAGCATTACTAAGCAGTTATTTAATATCGGGGTAATGGGACGCGATACCTTTGTACAGTTTCATCCACCACAAGATTTGCGCACTCTTATCGACAATAGCCTCAAAGGCGATGTGGAAGGGCCTTCTATTTTTGATTCGCTAGCCACTGACTTACAAGATAGCTCAGTCAAAGAGGTATATATAAAAAGTACTTCTATAGAGGACAGTCTTGCAAAAGAAAGTCCTGCAAAAGATAGCCAATTAGACGATAACAGTAATGTAGAAGCTACTGACGACGCCCCAAGTTACGCGTTGGTAGCAACTACCGATAGTAATCGCGAACTGGTGCGCATATTGCAGCAACAGCTCTCTATTTATTTAGACAAGCAACGTGCCAGCATGCTCGGCCCTGATTTGTCAGACAGACGCAATTTGGTAGACAAACTGGTGTACTCGCCAGCGATCAAGCATGCGATAGAGACAGAAGCTGCAGAAAGCGGCACTACTACCCGTGAAGCCCGAAGCTTAGCAAAAGGCTATGCCAACGAGATGGTAAATGATTACTCTTATCCTATCATTCGAGTATTCGACCGCTTTTTGACGTGGTTGTGGACGCAGTTGTATGATGGCGTAGAAGTACATCATTTTGAGCGAGTACGAGAGATAGCGACTGACTACGAAATCATCTATGTGCCGTGCCATCGTAGCCATGTTGACTACCTATTACTGTCTTATGTTATTTATAAACGCGGTTTGAGCATTCCTTATGTTGCCGCAGGTGATAACCTTGATGTACCAGTATTAGGCCCTATGTTACGCGGTGCAGTGGCGTTCTTTATCCGTCGTAGTTTCCGTGGTAATGCATTATACACCTCTGTATTACGTGAATACATGCACACATTAATCACACGCAATACGCCTATCGAATACTTTATCGAAGGTGGTCGCTCACGCTCAGGTCGCCTGCTACCGCCGAAAATGGGTATGCTTGCGATGACAGTACACAGTCAATTACGCAAAACCAATAAGCCTGTCGTGTTCATTCCTACTTACATCGGCTACGAGCGTATTATGGAAGGCGGCACGTATGTTGGTGAGCTGAAGGGCAAGCCAAAAGAATCAGAATCTTTGCTTGGTCTGCTCAAGGTAGGTCGAAAAATTGAGCGTATCTTCGGTAACGTACACTTAAGCTTTGGTACGCCACTACATCTTACAGAATTTATGACAAAGTTTGACGTGTCTGCAGACAGTTTACCTTCTGACCGT
This sequence comes from Psychrobacter sp. NZS113, assembly GCF_015864825.1. Lineage (GTDB taxonomy): Bacteria > Pseudomonadota > Gammaproteobacteria > Pseudomonadales > Moraxellaceae > Psychrobacter. Next base: position 299,759 of record NZ_JADYWL010000001.1, on the reverse strand, counting down.
ACCGATACCCCACTCGATGAGAAAGCCAGTGCGATGGTCGATAATATCGGCGTGAAAATCATGCAGCATATCAATAAAGCCGCCGTGGTCACACCTGTATCACTGTTGTCACTGGTGTTATTGTCAGCGCCCAAAGCGGCACTGGATGAAAACAGCTGCAGAGAGCAAATCGAGCTTTATCAAGGTTTGGCTAAGCAGCTTGCTTATTCAGATGATACCGTCATCACAGACATGACCCCGCAGCAAATCATTGATTACGGTATTAAACTCAAGCTGATAGAGCGAACACCGCATATCCTAGGCGATATCATTCAGGTCGTCGGCAAGCAGGCTGCCTTACTCAGTTATTTCCGTAATAACATCTTGCATGTCTTCATTCTGCTGTCATTTTTGTCAGCGCTAGTTGCACGCAATGGTCGCATCAAACGCAGTCGTTTGGATAGCATCGCTGAGCAGCTGTATCCGTTCTTACAAAGTGAGCTATTCTTATATTATCCAGCTCACGGCTTAGCAGATACACTCAATAAAAAGGTCGATAGCCTACTCTCTCATGGGCTAATCGTAGAGTTGGGCGACGGCATACTTAGCGTTCCTGAGTCAAATAGCAAGTCCTATCAACAGCTACAAGTACTGGCGACTCCAGTTGGCCAAAGTCTTGAGCGTTACTTTATGACGCTTGCGTTACTCGCTCAACAAGGCTCGGGCAACTTGACCGAAAACGAAGTCGTTGATTTGTGTCATCTACTTGGTCAGCGCTTATCTGTGCTATATGCAGACGATATTCCTGACTTCTTTGACCGTGCTTTATTCACCAGTTTCATTGGTGCTCTGACGCGTCTTGATTATTTACAGAAAGATGAAGAGACTGGCGTTCTGACATTTGATCACCGTATCAATGACATTGCCCATCATGCTAAGTACGTCCTAACGCCTGACATGATGCAAATCTTGAAGCAAGTCGCTACCTTAGACGAGAATGAAATCAACCATGCCATTACTGAAATTAGTAATAAAAAGCAGCGTAAATTTGGGCGGAAGCGTTAGGTTTTGACGACAAGATAAAGCTTATTCATCAAATAGAAGTTTTAATAATAGTAAGGGACTGCATTCAGTCCCTTTTTTATTAACCACTTCTTTTTTGCTGTAACTGCAACAGTTAAGCATTGTAAATGGGTTTAGCGATTATCATAAAAGAGTCAGGCTTTTGAGCTCGGCTCTTTTTTCGTGAAAAAACCTACCAGCTTAAAAAATATGATAAGTATCGACATGTAGCCAAAGGCAAATATGGCACCAGTAATAGGAGCAAATACCCTACCTGTGTCTGACGTCACTCTCATCATAGCCTGATGCTGTGCCTCACTTCTTTCATCCGCCGTAAAAAAACCATTGCCATCTAAATCAAAAACATCAAGCTTGGCTTGTAGATAAGCATCGGTAAAATAAACACCTATTTGAACCAACAACCAAACCACAACTATGCCAATAAAAAATATTTGCCAAGAAGCCAGACGAGATTTTTTTGAAAACTGATGTTTATAGACCATCACAATAGGTAACAATATCGTTGCAAATATAGACAACAATCTTAGTATTTCGAGTGTTTTTTCCATAACTTATCTCTTAAACAATAAAAAAGGCATAACCTAAGTTATGCCTTTTTTGTGCAACCATAATGGACTATCTATGGGTTTTTATTGAATTCCCTCTAGTTCGTAATCTTCTTATACTTCGCACGTTTAGGACTGGCATCATCACCCATGGTCTTTTTGCGATAGGTTTCAAACTCAGAGTAGTTACCGTCGAACCAAACTGGGCCTTCTTCTTCGAATGCCAAGATATGAGTAGCGATACGATCAAGGAACCAGCGATCATGCGATACAACCATTACCGTACCTGGGAATACTTGAATCGCATCCTCTAGTGCACGTAAGGTTTCGATATCCAAATCGTTTGATGGTTCATCGAGTAATAGTACGTTCGCGCCTTGCTTTAGGGTTTTTGCTAATTGCAGACGGTTACGCTCACCACCTGACAACTGACCAACACGTTTTTGCTGGTCTGAGCCTTTAAAGTTAAAGCGACCGATATATGCACGGCTTGGCGTGGTGTAATCGCCGACAGTAATGATATCAAGGCCGTCAGATACTTCTTCCCATACGGTTTTGCTATCATCTAAGTGATCACGTACCTGACCGACATAGGCAACTTTAACACTTTCACCCAAATCAACAGTGCCAGTATCTGGCGTATCGCGTTCAGTAATCATGTTAAATAGCGTGGTTTTACCCGCACCATTTGGACCAATGATACCTACGATAGCACCTGCTGGCACGTTGAAGCTTAGGTTTTCATACAGCAGACGATCGCCAAATGATTTCGAGATGTCGTTAATCTCAATAACCTTGTTACCCAAACGTGGACCAGGTGGAATGTAAATTTCAGCCGTCTCATTACGCTGTTGGAACTCTGTTGAGTTCAACTCTTCAAAACGCTGTACACGAGATTTAGACTTGGCTTGTTGGCCCTTCTGGTTTTTACGAATCCACTCAAGCTCTTTTTTCAGTGCTTTAGCAAACGATTCTTCTTGCTTGTTCTGCTGCTCTAGACGCGTGTTCTTTTGCTCTAGCCACTCGGTATAGTTACCTTCATACGGATAGCCATGGCCACGGTCAAGCTCTAAAATCCACTGAGCGACATTGTCCAAGAAATAGCGATCATGGGTAATAGCAACGATAGTACCGCTGTAGTTCTGTAAGAACTGCTCTAGCCATGCGACGGACTCGGCGTCCAAATGGTTGGTCGGTTCGTCAAGTAACAGCATATCAGGGCGCGACAATAATAGACGACATAGTGCCACACGGCGTTTTTCACCACCAGATAATTTACTAACATCCGCATCCCATGGTGGCAGACGTAGCGCATCGGCCGCTTTTTCTAGCTGATTGTTTAAGTTATGTGCATCCCACGATTGGATGATGTCTTCCATCTTGCCCTGCTCTTCAGCAAGCTTATCAAAATCAGCATCAGGCTCAGCGTATTCAGCATAAATGGCATCTAGACGAGCCAGTGCATCTAACGCTTCACGCATACCATCTTCAACGTTACCGCGTACATCTTTGCTATCATCAAGCTGTGGTTCCTGCGGCAAATAACCGATCTTGGTACCTGTCTGCGCACGTGCTTCGCCGCTAAATTCAGTGTCAACGCCTGCCATGATACGTAGCAAGGTCGATTTACCTGAACCATTGATACCCAATACACCAATCTTGGCACCTGGGAAAAACGATAGGTTAATATTTTTTAGAATTTCACGCTTAGGTGGAACAAGTTTTGACACGTTGTTCATCGTGTAGATATATTGAGCCATTAACACTCCGATAGACTGCATAGAAGAGGCGAGCAAATCATACTTGGCAATGATGCCAAGCGCGCCGCACCTCAAAATCAGGGTTACAAATTATGAGCCATTATCGCATTGTGGCGCATACCCTGCAAGCCAACAGATTGTTTTAGCGTTTGTTTTGCGGCTTTCGGCATTTAGCATGACGCTTTCTCCCTAAAAGTGGCTATGGAAACCTACTGTCAAAACGCCTCGTTTAACATTTTGACTCATTACTGCTTTATAAAGACCACAAAAAATAGCATCAAACCTTTCGAAAACTTAATGAATAGCCTTTAGAATATTAGTTTACCTTAATAAGGTAACGTCATTTAATTTGAGATACACTCAGTACGATACCTCTAAATAAATATGAACAATTAGACCTGACAATAAAACATGTGACATTCATCTCTAAATAGCATCATACAAGGTAATGAGTTTATGGCCACTGGCTATCGCCCTGAAATTATACAACGTGCGTTTGTTGACTTCATTGGATCACGTTTGCATCCGTTTTGGTCGTTGACCCGCCCTAAATTACGGTTGATTGCACGGCAGGTTCTTAATGATGACTTGGTTGCGGTTCAGTTCGAAGGCAATCATGCTTTTAAACGGCAAGCACTTGATTCAGACGGCGGTTGGCATGGTGGTCAACATATAAATTTAACGGTCGTTATTGACGCCATTTACCATCAGCGCTATTACTCGTTGGTAGGCTTACCAAAACAACCCTTCTATTTGCAATCAGACATTGACAATAGTGAAAATAGTGAGAATAGTGAAAACAAGCAATCACAATCGAATATCGTTACCATTGCCATCAAACCTCAAGGATTGGTCTCCAACTATCTAACACAGCAAGCACCACTGGGTACTATATTTGATAGTAGTTTGCCTGATGGCGATTTCACCTTGGCACAGGCAAAGCTTGATACACAAGGTGCTAACCACTTGTCCTCTACACCCTCATCGCTACTGTTTATAGCAGGAGGTAGTGGCATTACCCCAATGCTAGGCCTTATCACACAAGCCTTATCGCAAAGCCATACGGTCACCTTATTATATTACAGTCGCATGCCACTGGCAGAGACACCTTTTTTAAAGCATTGGCAGCAATTAAAAGACAGTTATCCAAACTTCACTTATCACTTTATCGATACAGAAGACCCTGATAGTTATTTGGTAGGTACGCGACATTTAAGTGTAGAAAGCTTGTTAGCACTTAATTTGCCATTAGAAAATACACAGATATTTGTTTGTGGATCGCAAGCATTATTAGCAGGACTATATGACGCCGTTCAAACAATAACATCGTTAGATATGGACTCACTGAAAGATAAATGCTCGTTACGCGATAATATTATATTCGAGCGCTTTGGTAATCTGTCACATGAGCTTGCTATCGATGACAATAGTCATAATACAGACAACGCAAAAGATGATATAGCAAAACAAACGGTCTACTTACGCGGTCGACAGCGACAGTTCGATACCAATACCACGTTACTCATCGGTGCTGAGCAAGCAGGTATCACTCTCAGTTATGGGTGTAGGCAAGGTATTTGTCAGCTATGTCGCTGTAACAAAGCCAGCGGCGTAGTCAAAAATATTGAGACGGGAAAAATAAGTAGCAATGGCTATGAATCGATTCAAACTTGTATCAATATTGCCATGACGGACGTAGTATTAGATATCTAAGATCATTAAAAAACATGAGTCAGATAGTCCAATAGTACGTAGACACCTGATGAAACTAGCCCTATAACATTTGATATTAATAGCCTTAGTTAAGGAGTTTCCATGCGTTTATTACCGCCTATGTTCACTGCTCAATCTGCCGTATCTGCATTTTCGACAGACACGAATATGCAATCGAAACAAAAGCGATATCCAACATTAACGGGTGCACAATTACCAAAAGATCAAAGTGATGCGCTAGCCGATGAGTTGAACACGCTATATCAAAGTGTCATGAATTCATTGGGTAGCGATGATGCCCGTTATATTCAACGTGTACATGCCACCGTGGTCTATAGCGAAATTATCTCTCGTGGTTTACTCGCAGCGGCTGGGCGCATGCCATCGAAACGAAGTCTGGTCGCTACTTGGTTACTTGGTACTTCTTTACTGAGCTTCAGCAAAATCTTGAACAATATGGAGCTTGGGCACAATGTCATGCACGGGCAATATGACTGGATACAACATCCCTATCTCAACAGTCAAAAATTTGATTGGGACATCGTTTGCCCTGCACCGCTATGGCAGCATTCGCACAATTACTTGCATCACACGTTTACCAATATCGTTGGCCGTGATCATGACGTCGGCTATCATTTGATTCGCGTGACTGACGAGCAGCCGTGGACACCAAGCGACCGCTATAATCTGTTCAGTACCATGGTATTGGCCTTGGGGTTTGAGTGGGCAGTCGCCTTTCATGATATTCAAATTAGTGCTGATGAATATGCTGATTCGCCGCAGCTCACAGAGATCATGCGGCCCAAATCTCGTGGATTATTTGCCAAAATTGCAAGGCAAGTCGGCAAAGACCATATTGCATTTCCTGCCCTAGCATGGTTGGCACTAGGTCGACGTAGCGCGATGACCACACTGAGCGGTAATATCACTGCAAATATGGCGCGTAATTTATGGACCTGGGCAGTGATATTTTGTGGGCATTTTACGGAGCAAGCACATATTTATACTGAGCTTGATACCAATGAAAGCAAGGGTGACTGGTATATACGGCAAATTCTCGGCTCTAGTAATATCCAAGGTAGCAAGTTATTCCATATTTTGACGGGCAATTTATCACATCAGATTGAGCATCATATTTTTCCTGATATGCCAGCCAACCACTACGCTCGCATATCACCGCAAGTACAGGACATATGCCGAAAATACGACCTACCCTACAACACTGGGCGTTTTGGTCGCCAGCTTCGTCAGGTCATTGGTCGTATACGTCACTTTAGCAAACCGAGTGCCGAGGAATGGCAGGTATATTTACAATCGCAAGCTACTGAATTGACTCAGGTTGCCAAAGAAAAACAAGACGATGCTCCAGTTATCCGTGGATTAGGGAAATACCTTCCACCTGTCATGCGCCAAGCATTGTTTTACTTGTAAGACATGACCAATATAGACATACATAACCAGTCATTCTAATGACTCTTAACATTTACCCTATCTACCCTTACGGTAAAGAACTATAGATTAAATGACAAAATACGCATAATAAGAAGTAGAAATATAGACACAAACGATAACTGACAATAATGACACTTAATAATAATGGAGAGTAGCTATGAGTAATCAAACTGCTGAACAACCTATGAAAATTAGCCACGATATAGAGGCCAAACGATTTGAGACCGCTATCGACGGTCATATTGGTTATATCAGCTATCAAGAGCAAAATGGCAAACTGGTCTATGATCACACTATCGTACCGCAAGCTTTAGGCGGACGCGGTGTCGGATCAGCACTGGTCAAGCACGCACTCAATTATGCACGTGAGAATGATAAGAAAGTGGTACCGCAATGCTCATTTGTATCGTCATACATCAATAAGCATCCTGAATATAAAGACCTGCTGTAGTCAAATTCATATAAACCCGCTACATCGTCATCCATGATTGATCTAGCTGTATCGTAATCATATTAAACTGACTATACAACCCAGTATTAGCATGTATATTTTGAGTAAGAATCCAACCTAATCTTCTTTTTATTTGTTGTCTGCGCTCGTATATTTATCTTTAAATATATGGCAAGATGACAAATATAATAACGGTTTATGTCTTATAATGATTGATAGAATAAGTCACTCTTAAATTTATTCTATATCGTCAATTACACTGTATAAAATATTATCTAATATAATTTTTAATAAACCAATTCAACATAACAATAAAGGTTATTAATATGAGTAGTCTATCTGATAAACAAGTGGATTTGCAGTTAGAAGATTTACCGGGCTGGCAGCGTGATGGCGATGCTATCGTGAAAACATATCACTTTAGCGATTTTATTGAAGCTATGAGCTTTATGAATCAAGCGGCATTCCATGCTGAAGCACTTGAGCATCACCCTGAGTGGCGTAATACTTACAACGTGGTAGAGGTACGATTGACCACAGATGATACAGGCGGCATTACGAGCCATGATATCCGTCTGGCCAAACGTATGGAACATATTATTCAACCCAAACGCCTATAGTGATGTGTGAATAATTTTTGATATTTAAATAAACAGTTCAAAGAAAACTGGAAATAAAAAAGTCCTCATAATTTATGAGGACTTTTTTGTTTAGTAAACTGTGTTTATTTAATATGCTGTGATGATTTATTACATCTTGCGACTGACGAACGCGACAATGAATAAAATCACAGCCACAGCCAAGAAAATGTATGCCAAATTAGCAGACAGTCCAGCGACGCCGCCAAAACCTAAGAAACTTGCCAACAATGCGATTACAGCAAAAATAATAGCCCAGCGAAACATAATCTTCTCCTTAAATAATTATTGAAAAATCAGACATAAGACTCATAAGATAAGTATCAATTAAAACTGGCTAATATCGACCAGTACAATCAATAGCTATTATTCATATTCGTCCTGCTATATCTGATATTCCCTTTTTTGTTTTTAGTATTAATGATATTTTTAGTATTAGTGATAACTGCTTATGACCATAGATTAGCAATATTCCTCTTCAAAAAACGTTCACTTTGGTAATAAAAACGGCAAGTTATGTAATCTTTGTAGCAAACCTTAGCATTTTGGCATTTTTTCCTAGATTTATAGGTCTTGTGTATAGAGAGGGTGAGTGGCTTTTTATCCGCTACCACTTTCATCATATAATCTGCTATAAACAGTAAGTAGCAAATACCTTTCATTCGTCATCATTACTCCCAAAAACCGTTTTTTGCAAAACACAAATGCCAATTATGATAGCCATAGTCAGATAAACATTTAACTTCTATGGATAGTTTGGCTTAGTCTTAGTTGTACTAAGTCATTCATCAAGAAACCATTCATTTTAAAGTGACTCACCAAATAACCTATTAAGGATAATAAATATGGATACCAATACGGAAACCTCAAATAACACGCTACAAAGCAGCAGTGAAAGCCGTCCTTACGCGGTTGTTCTGTATGGTGCAACCAGCTTCGTTGGGGAAATTACGGCACATTATCTAACAGAGTTTTTGTCCAATGCTAAAGATGCAAATGGGGCTAACGTCACGTGGGCCATAGCAGGTCGTGATGAAGCAAAACTGAATGAGCTACAGTCGGAGCTGGAAAGCAAAGTAGATATTATTATTGCTAATAGTAATGATTCGGCGAGCCTCGATGAAATGACCAAACAGACCAAAGTCATTATCTCTACCGTCGGCCCCTATCTTAAGTATGGTGAAACGCTGATTAAATCTTGTAGCGCTAATGGTACGGACTATGTCGACCTCACGGGTGAAGCTATCTTTATCAAAGATATGATGGATAAATATCAAGATGCAGCAAAACAAAGTGGTGCTCGTATCGTCAATTCGTGTGGCTTTGATTCAATTCCATCAGACTTGGGTGTGTACTTTACGCAAACCAAAGCAAAAGAAAAGTTCGGTGAAGCATGTGATGTGATTCATATGCGTGTAAAAGCGGCAAAAGGTGGTCTATCGGGCGGTACCATTGCCTCTATGGCGACTATATTTGAAGAAGTTGGGAAAGACAAATCACGTCGTAAACAGGTAGCAAACCCTTATTTGCTTAATGATGATACAGATGCGCCAAACGTGCGCCAAGATAATGTCAGCAAACCAGAATACGATAGTGAGCATAAGCGCTGGTTGGCGCCTTTTGTGATGGCAAGTATCAATACTCGTATCGTTCATCGTAGCAACCAGCTGCTCGGCTATGAATATGGCCGTGGCTTTAAATATGACGAAGCGATGTGGATGAAAGATGGGGTGAAGGGTCAGCTATCAAGCTATGCCTTGAGCGCAGGGTTGTTTGGATTTGCCACGGCCATGATGATTACGCCGAGCCGTGAGTTATTATCCAAACACGTATTGCCCAAATCAGGTTCTGGCCCTTCTAAAGAAGAGCAGAAAAATGGCTATTTTGATATTCGTCTCTTTGGTCAAACCACCAAGAAACACACGATCAACACCAAAGTCACAGGTGATAAAGATCCTGGCTACGGTAGCACCTCACGTATGCTGGCTCAAGCGGCACTGTGTTTGGCGCAAGATGTCAGTAAAGAGACTGTTGGTGGTGGTTTTTGGACACCAGCATCTGCGATGGGTGATCAGTTACTTACGCGTTTAGAAGAGCATGCAGGACTAAGTTTCGAAGTCGTTGACCATTAATAGAGGCCATCCTATATCAACCAGATATAGAGTGACCTTTACTCAAGTTAGCAAGTATAGCAATTCTACTTAGTTTCCTTGTACCTAAATTCTATTGGCACAACAATAGCTAATGAGCAATTTGATTTTCAGTACTCTTCTAACCGTATCTTGATATCAAGGTACGGTTTCTTAGTATTAGGATTTAATAACGATGCTAAGGAAGAGAAAAATACATCGCAACTACCAATAAATGCTCCATTACAACAACACAAATACAGTCATTGCACGATGTCACATGAAAACATCAAGCTGTGAGACTATTAATTTATGTACTACTGAATTAATGTGAGCTTAATTGGTATTCTCCTCTACAGAGTTTATGACTGGTTAATAGTCAGTTAATAATATCATCTTATTCAATCATGATAGCCAACGTAGCCGTTATCATGATTTTATTTTGTCTATGTATCATTTATTAAACATAATAAATATATATATTTAAAATTATAAACATCTCTATGTCATACGTGACAAGTTGTACGAAATACTATTGAACACTGGTTAGTTTAAGAGTTTTAAAAAACACTACTTTTAACTGGCACATTAAATTTGTAACTCAAGGAATTAAATCATGAAAAAACGTACTTTACCTTTATCATTATTGATTGGTGCAGCGCTTACTCTTCCAAGTTTGGCAATGGCAGCACCTGCTAACCATCAATCAGTAGATAAACAAGCATCAATGGCTGACAGAGATCTTCAAACTGAACTCGGAAGTGCGCAAGGTCAACAAAATACTAGTCAAGCAAACCCGTTCAAAATTAGCGAAACAAAGACTATCTCAGTTGCCAGAACAAACGGCAGCGCAGATATGGCTTCACAAGTAAATAATAGACAGCAATCATCAAACGTCATGCAACAGTCGTCAAATGGCACGCAGCAGTCATCAAAAGATATGTCACAATCACAAAACGGCATGCAACAGTCGTCAAATGGCATGCAAAAATCGTCAAACGGCTCGCAACAGTCATCAAACAGCACGCAGCAGTCATCAAAAGATATGCCACAATCACAAAATGGCACGCAACAGTCGTCAAACGGCACGCAACAGTCATCAAAAGATACGTCACAATCACAAAATGGCATGCAACAACCAAACGATATGCAGCCTATTATTAGATAATAAGACAGCCGCTACTGACAAGCAGTTATTACTTGATAGCTGATGTTAAAATATTCTTCGAATATGATATTTTTGCAAAACAAAAAAGGCAGCCATCAGGCTGCCTTTTTTGTTTTGCAAAAATCTTGATGTTTTATTTCTTAGTTTTGGTCACGCCAGCTTCTTGCAGTAAGGCCCCAAGTGTACCCAATTTGCTAGGCGCTTCAGTTTTCTCAGCTCTTGGCGCTTTGCTACGATTACTGCTAGCACTACCTTTATCCTGACGATCACCACGTGGCTTGTTTGGTCGTTTGTCAGCAGCGGGACGGCTACTATTTGGGCGACTGCTACGAGGACGACTGACTTTCTCATCAGATCCAGTTTCTTTGGGAGTAGATTTTGCTGCTGAGCGTGCTAGTTTTTCAGATTCAGGCTTCATGCTAAAACCAATACGACCACGTTTTTCATCAATAGAGATGACACGTACTGACACGATATCACCCGGCTTGACACGGTTCATAGGATCAGCAACGAAATCATTGGCCATCTGTGAAATATGAACCAAACCGTCTTGGTGAACACCAACATCAACGAAACAACCAAAGGCAGTCACGTTGGTTACTACGCCTTCAAGCTGCATGCCTTCTTCTAAGTCTTTAATGCTATTTACGTCATCACGGAAATTAGCTGTCTTAAACTCAGGACGTGGATCACGTGCTGGCTTAGCCAGTTCATCTAAGATTGCTTTTATGCTGATATTGTCATCATTAGCAGCAACTGCAGTGGTATCGATAGTGTTTAGTATTCCATCATTACCAATGATTTCTGGCAATGTTTTACCTGTTTGTGCCAGTAAGCTATCGACCAATACATAGCTTTCTGGATGCACACCGGTAGCGTCAAGTGGATTACTACCATCATGGATACGTAAGAAGCCTGCTGCTTGTTCAAAGGTCTTAGCACCCAAGCGTGGGACATTCTTCAATGATTCACGACTGTCGAATGCACCGTGTTCTTTACGATAGGTGACGATTTGTTGAGCGACATTGCGATTCAGACCAGCGATATGTGCCAAAATAGCAGGGCTAGCAGTGTTCACGTCGACACCAACCGCGTTTACGCTATCTTGAGTTACTTTGTCTAGACTATCTGCTAATTGAGTCTGATTCACATCATGCTGATATTGACCAACACCAATAGCTTTTGGATCAACCTTAACGAGCTCTGACAACGGATCTTGCAAGCGGCGAGCGATAGATACCGCGCCACGTACAGAAACGTCCATATTGCCAAGCTCATCACTGGCCAGCTCACTGGCTGAATAGACAGATGCACCCGACTCGTTAACGATAACTGCTTTGGCTTTTAGCTCAGAATTGGCTGCTAAAATCTCTTTAATCATCGCGTCTGTTTCACGACTCGCCGTACCATTTCCGATAGCCACTAAATCGACATTATAAGTACTTAATAATTCATCAATGACTTTTTTGGCTTCACCCATTTTATTGTCAGGTGCAAACGGATAGACGGTCGAAACAACAGGCTTGTCTTCGCTGTCTAGCATGACATGGCCTTGAGCATCGACAATCGACATTTTGACACCATGGCGAATACCAGGATCGACACCTAAAATAACTTTGCGACCAGCAGGCGCTGACATTAATAAGTGCTGCAGGTTATTTGCAAACACATCGATGGCATCCGCTTCAGCAGTCAGACGTTTTTCAGTCAATAAGCGATGTTCAATATGCGGACGCCATTTGTCTTTCCATAGGCTGCTAGCCGCTTCTGTTAAAAACTCACGGCGAGCTGCTGGTGCAGTAGCATCAACATTGAAATGGCTAATAGCTTTTTCGATAAAGGGTGCGTCTTCGCCTTCAATTTTCAGACCCAAGACGTTTTCTTGACGACCACGTAACATCGCTAATAGGCGATGATTAGGCAGGCGAGCTAGGCTTTCGCTGTGCTCAAAGTAATCTTTGAATTTTTCACCGACTTCACGCTTTTCTTCACTGGCAACGCTCGTCACGATACTGGCCGTCTTGGCAAAACCACTGCGCAAGTTGTCTAGCAAATCTAGCGCTTGCGTCCATTCATCAACGATGATGGCTTGTACACCAGCCAATTGTTTTTCGATATCGCTGAAATCAACGTCAATCTCATTACCACTGTCATCGGTAATGCTGGATTGTACTTGATAGTCTGCTAGTGCATCTGTTGGGGTAATCTCTTGTGTTAGCACCGCTTGGGCAGCAACATCGAGACCAGCAGCACGTGCTTTAGCAGCAGGTGAACGGCGACGTGGACGATATGGTAGGTAAATGTCTTCTAGCTCAAGTTTAGACGTCGCATTATCGATACGCATCTGCAACTCGTCGGTTAAATTACCTTGTGTGCTGAGCAGCTCAGTAATTTTTAGGCGACGAGTGGCCATGTCACGCTCGTAATTGAGAGACTTCTCTAACGCTCGCAATTGAGCATCATCAAGATCCTGAGTCTTCTCTTTGCGGTAACGGGCAATAAACGGAACAGTCGCGCCTTCATCGTAAAGTTTGACAAACGCATTGACTTGAGCAGTCTTAATGCCAAGCGCGCGAGCAAGCTTGTCGTGAATATTCGCGTGTGTGGTTGCATCCAAAACCTTTGCATTTGTCGAGGTTTGAGATGGCGTTAAGGTATCAGTGCTACTCATATACGTATCAATCGTTGAGAAATGTAGTTTTGCATTATAGCAAAAGCTGCATGAATAAAAATCCTTTTTATCTTTTCGTTATTTATCACGTGTTTTATAGCAGAAATCGCCTAATATCATAGGTTCTGTCGCCTTGTTAAACAAACGCATACAGCATTTGTCCTTATGAGTGATGCAATTAGTTGTGCAATCTTATACACTAAAGTATCAATAACTAAAATATCGGTATGTTCTGGTACATTGAACAATAGTTTTCAATTAAATGAAAATATTGCTCCTTACCAGGAGTTAGATAATGATACTGCTTTATTCATAATTTTTTACACATGTTTTTATGTATATTTTCTGCTAATAATAATTTTTATAAGAGGATGCCTGTATGCCTGATAATACCAGCCCTGATACTTTAACCCAGCGTATTTTAGTCGTCGATGACGATGCACGTCTGCGCTCGTTGTTACAACGCTTTCTGGAAGACGACGGTTTTGTCGTTCGTACTGCTCATGATGGCAGTCAGATGGATAAGTTAATGCAGCGCGAACTGTTTTCTTTAGTCGTACTAGATTTGATGCTACCAGGCGAAGACGGTATTAGTATCTGCCAACGTCTGCGCGAAGACAATGGCGACATCCCTATCATTATGCTGACCGCTAAAGGTGGCGATGCAGATCGCATTGCAGGACTCGAAGCGGGTGCTGATGATTATCTGCCTAAGCCATTTAATCCAAAAGAGCTATTGGCCCGTATCAAAGCAGTACTGCGTCGCCAAAACCGCGAGCTACCTGGTGCACCAAGCCATCAGCTTGAAGTGGTTGAATTTGGGCCATGGACACTAGATCTATCGACCCGTACGCTCAAACGTGACGGCAACGTTGTTACTTTAACAACAGGTGAGTTTTCGGTACTAAAAGCTTTAGTACAGCATCCACGTGAGCCTTTGACCCGTGACAAATTGATGAACCTTGCGCGTGGTCGTGAATGGGGTGCGATGGAGCGCTCTATCGATGTACAGGTATCACGTTTACGTCGCTTGATCGAAGATAACCCTTCTCAAGCACGCTACATACAAACGGTTTGGGGCGTGGGCTATGTGTTCGTCCCTGATGAAGCTGAAGTAGAAGCCATTAAGAGTGAATAACCTTTGGCTGATGTCATTTTTTTTAATATAGGCCGTGTTTGGTTGTTCACAAACACGTGCCAATATGATGAGCATATCTGTGAAAAACCCTATTATCTTTCAAAACATACCCTGCACTTTGGTGACAGGGTTTTTGGGTGCTGGCAAAACCACGGTCGTTAATCAGCTCCTCGCTACAAAGCCTACCGATGAACGCTGGGCATTACTGATTAATGAATTTGGTCGTATCGGTATTGATGGTGCATTGCTAGCCAGCTCACAAGATAGCAATCTTGAACAACAAAAGATTGCCATTCGTGAGGTCAGCGGTGGCTGTATTTGCTGTACCAGTCAACTGCCTTTACAAATAGCTATCAGCCGCCTACTCAGTGAGCACCATCCACAGCGCCTGCTCATTGAGCCGACAGGACTTGCCCATCCACGTGAGCTTATCATGCAACTCAGTGCTCCGCATTGGCAGACAGCGCTGAAAATGCAAGCGGTGATAACTGTACTCAGTGGCAGCCAATGGCAACAAGATAAATATCGCAATAATGATGGGTTTCAAGCGCATGTCCATGATGCAGATGCACTAGTGATTAATCGCTATGATCAATTGCAGGATAGCGACAGACACGCCTTAGTGGAGTGGATAGCCAAGCTAAATTCGCAAGTAAATATTATCTGGGTACCGTCTGAGCAAGCTACATTTGATATTAAAAACACTTACCTATTGGCATTGAACGATCAACTGAGCAATTCTAGCCAAACAATTTCCAAACAACGCAAAGTAAATATCGCTCAACCCCAAAAATCTGTTATGGGCTTGCAGCCTCGTAGCGGATCTATATCGACGTCACCGTTATCTGAGCTTTCAAGCGAAAGCGACGAAGATCAGAGCAACATAGATATCGAGCAGCCTTACCGCTATCATGAAAAGCAACAAGACATACTACTGGCAGGTTGGCGATTACCCGCACACTATAGGCTAAACGCCGATAACTTGCATAATTGGTTATTAAAGTTACCCAACTGGCTACGTATCAAAGGAGTTGTCAATACTACTGAGGGTTGGCTACAGATCAACTTCACCCCTGATAGTCTGACGACCAGCACAGCCAGCGTGCAGATTGATAGTCGAATAGAAATAATTTTGCAGTTAGACGAAAATGATAATACAGCTAGAGAAGATGTAGCGATTAAATACAAACCTGAATTATCAGCAACCGCTATAGATTGGGATACCTGTGATCACGAGCTGATGGCTATGGTTGTATAGCTCATAGCAATAGAATACGTAATTAGATCAAATTATATATACAAAAAAAGGCCCTGCTATTTTATATAGCAGGGTCTTTTTTACTAACGTAATTGACTGTCTTTACTACCACGCCGATTGAATATCTCAGCAGCATGAGCCTCTTGTTCAAGTTCTGTCTGACAACCTACGCAGTGTTGGATACCAGGTACTGCTAACCGTCTTGCCTCTGGAATGGGATTGCCACATTCATCACAAAGCTCTGCACTAACACCCGTTGGCAACGAACGTCGTGCCCGTTCTAATGCATCATTAACGGTCGCATCCATCTGTTCGTGCTCAGCACCATCTCTTGACCAACCACCTGCCATAACTCCATCCTATTTATTATCATTAGATATTATAAATCACTTTAATAACAGATAGATGGGGTTGTTTATAATTGATTACAACCTACTACTAGGTTCAAAAGTCATGTATAAAAGTGTTAAATAACCACATTCCCGAGCAAAAATCACCCTGCTAATCTTTTGGTTGCAGCTCGACCACTTGCCCGCGTACGCCAATACTCTCATCACTCATTAGACAGACATAGCCTGCCATGATGTCTTCCGGTGTTTTTAGACTCATTGGACTTTCTCCTGGATAAGCATGGGCTCGCATGTTGGTACGTGTACCGCCAGGATTGATACAGTTAAAACGCAGATTCGTGGTGTTTTGCGTCTCCTGAGTAAAGATATCGCTCATACCTTCTACCGCCTGCTTTGAAAGTGCGTAAGCGCCCCAGAATGCACGAGGATGTGTACCAACTGTGCTAGAGGTAAAGACAATAGAGCCATTATCCGCATCTTTAAGTAGTGGTAGTAGCGCTTGGGTGAGCATAAACGTCGATGTAAAGTTGACTTTCATCACTTGAGCAAAGGTATCGACGTCATACATCTCAAGCGGCGTCAGCTGTCCAAGCAGACCTGCATTGTGCAATATACCGTCCAGTTTACCGATTTCTTTATCAATCAACCCTTCGAGCTGCTGCATTTCAGCATAAGTTGCGCCCTCTAGATTCATCGGTAGCATCGCCGGTTGTTTACCACCAAGGCTCTCAATCTCATCATACACATATTCAAGCTTGCTACTGGTACGCCCTAGGAGCAGCACTGTTGCACCATAACGAGCGTAGGTCAATGCAGCGACGCGACCAATACCATCACCGGCACCCGTCACCAAAATAGTCTTACCATCTAAACAGTTATCAGATGGCACAAAACGACGAATATCATCATGAGTTAAAGGTTGATTGGTGTTTTGCATCTCTTTTTGGTCAGACGACTGATCGATATTTACGCTCATGTAATTGCTCACTGCTTATCGTTTAATAGGTTGGGATATGTACTTGCATTGTCTGATTCAAAGTTATCTATTAGATATCACTTATATCCGTGTATTTTCTGGATGTTGGATCAATTATAAATAATCAAATTTACCAGATGACAGCAGCAATTTATTCAACTGCTCAGGTGTCTCGGTAATGTAATCTGCGCCCCATTTTTTTAGATTTTTTTGATCTTCAGGCGGGATATAACCATATGCTGCCAAAATAGTTGGCATGCCAGCGGCGTTACCAGATTCGATATCCCGTATATGATCGCCAACATAAATCACACAGCCAGATGCACCACGAGGTATACCTAGCTTTTCTAGCGCCATATACATAGGCTCTGGATCAGGTTTTGAGCGAGACACATCCTCAGGACATACCAAGACGGCACAGCGTTCGTCCAACTGCATGGTACTTAATAGCTTCTCTGCCAAATAACGCGGCTTGTTGGTCACAATGCCCCATGGCACACTTTTCGCTTCGAGGTCTGTAAGTACTTCCTCTAACTCAGCGAATACACAGCTATCAACACATATATCCGCTTCATAATCATCCAAAAACTGCTGACGAAAATCAAGCAAAGTTTCTTCACTGACATCGAGTTGCTCATTATGTCGTAACATTAACTGTACCATCGCTGAGGCACCTGCAGAGACCTGCTCACGTATCTCCGTCTCAGGTGGTGCTTGCCAATTATTTTCGATGCTCATCTTACCGATGATACGGACAAAGTCAGCAGCAGTATCAATTAAGGTCCCATCGAGGTCAAACAAAACTGCTTTTACAAATTGGGCCATAGCAAATACTCTTAAATTGAATAACAAAATTAATAAAATCTGATGTCACAAACGCAACCGAATACAGTGTCAGAGTTCTAAACCATTGGCTTTTGCACAGCTATCATATAGTTAACATCGACGTTTTGTGCCAACCAATAGCGCTTGGTCAATGGATTATAATGTAGCCCAATGATATCTTTACGCACAAATCCAGCATTGCTTGCCATTTTATCTAATTCAGCTGGGGTAATAAACTTGGCATAATCATGAGTACCGCGATCGAGTAAGCGCAGTACATACTCTGCTCCAACAATGGCAAACAAGTATGACTTGGGATTACGGTTAATGGTTGAAAGCACACAAACCCCGCCTGGTGCTAGCAGATCAAAACACGCCTGCACAATCGAGCTTGGATCGGGAACATGCTCCAGCATTTCCATACAACTCACCACATCAAATTGACCTGCGTGAGTTTTTGCTAAGGTCTCTACTGGGATATGCTGATAGCGTAGAGTATCCTCTAAGCCGCTCTGCTCTGCATGTAACGCTGCCGCTTTTAGGTTTTCAGTACCTAGATCGACACCAGTTACGTCAGCGCCACGCCGTGCCATTGATTCAGACAATATACCGCCGCCACAACCGACATCCAACACTTTTTTACCCACTAATCCTGTCTCAGCTGCTTTGTTGGCATTATTGCTTTGATAACTGCGTTTAACGTTTTCTTCTATCCAATTTAAACGCAATGGATTGATTTCATGTAAAGTTGCAAACGCGCCCGTATTGCTCCACCATTCGCTAGCCAATTTATTAAATTTTTCGACTTCGCTAGGATCGACATTGATAGCATTAGCATGGATGTCATCGGCAGTGGTATTCACTTGCTCATTTAAAAAAGGCTGGGAAGATAAAGCTGAACTCATAGCGTTTTTCCTTTATTGTCATTATCATGTACAGTATGCAATTATGTGTTTAATATTAGCATGCGAGCAGCAATTTTGTTGTGAGGACATCGTCACCGATTGTGAAATGTCTTCACAAACTTTGGCAATTTACTATTTTGAATCATAAGCTCTCAAAGCTTATATAATAGATGAATGTACTTTGATAACTTCAAATAGCAATATTCAATAATTGGTTCAAGCAGCATACGATTCAGGCAGTCATACTCTAAAAAACAAGACCAAAAATCATAAGATTAAATAACAACGAATGTAAAAAATGATTAGCAATATACCTTAAATAATAGCTCACAGCTTTACAACCATTGGTTAAGAATCAGATTCACAAGTACACACATTTTACATTATCATGGTCGATACGCTATTATAGTTCGATTATACTCGACGCTATATCGTTTATATACTCAAAACTATAGCTATAGAAGCCCTCTAACACACCCTAAGTCTCTACATCTCAAGGATAAAGTATGAAACGTGTCATCACATTGACTGGTTTGGCCATGGCTATTGGTCTTGCCACTACAGGCGCACAAGCCGCCGACTATGTCGCTGGAAAAGACTATCGCGTGCTAGATAATCCAGAAAAAATTAGCGGTGATGCTATCATTGTTCGTGAGTTTTTTTGGTACGGTTGCCCGCATTGTAACGCATTGAATCCACATATGGAAAAATGGGCAAAGAACAAAGACAAAGACGTTGCCTTCTTCAAAACCCCAGCAGCAATGAATCCTGTTTGGGAAACCAATGCTCGTGGTTTCTATGCAGCGCAGTTATTAGGATTCGAAAGCAAAACACATGATGCCATGTTTGATGCAATTCACAAAGATGGTAAAAAACTGTTTGACCAACAGTCAATAAGCAAATGGTATGGTTCACAAGGTGTTGACGAGAAAAAATTCAACAGCCTTTATAACTCATTCGCTGTCGGTACAAAAATTGGTCGCTCACAAGCTGGTGCTAAACGCTATCAAGTATCAGGTGTACCAACGGTTGTGGTACAAGGTAAATATGTCATCAGTGGCCAAGACGCTACTGTACCTAAGATCGTTGACTTTTTAGTTGATAAAGTTCGTGCTGAAAAGAAAAAATAATATAACTTCTATCTATTATAGATAAGAGAGAGAGACATAAATTAAGCAATACATAAAAAAGCCAATCATATAATGATTGGCTTTTTTGCATTTCAATACTGCTGATTAAGTATTTTGTCTAGCCTTTAGCTCTATAAAGGCTGTAGTGTCTATAAACTAAGCCTGACTATCAAGTTTATACGTTCGTTATTTTTTTAGCTGTGACAGTATAGCCACTTCACGAATATAACTGGCCAAATCTGCTTTTGACTCTGACATTAGCTCATCATCATTTGTATGTTTAGCATACTCAATCCAAAGCAATAACTGATACATACTATGATGCTCAGAAGCTTTGTATTGTTTGACAAACTGCTTGAGCGTACCTTCATCATTGATGTTTAGACGCTCATACCAGCTCTCTATCTTAGAAACTTGCTCTTTAGGAAAGTATGAATCGAATAGTGCCTTAATCAGCTCATGGCGATTTTCTTCAATCATAAGCTTGCCAACTCGTTTAGTCTGACGATTACGAGCATTGGCGCTAGTGATATCAGCTAGTGCCATCAGCTCTGCCATAAAATAATCACTGGCAGGCAAGGCTTTTAGCTGTTTTTTTGACAAACTAGCAAGTGGTATCGATAACTGCTGCAAGCGCTCATGGGCTTTTTTGAGTTCTGTGCGCGAGACGCGCATATCCTGTTCTTTCCAGTCGATCATAAAAGCTTTCCAAAATAATAAATAATAAAATGAATAGTGTCTGCTGCTATTACCAGCGACTTTTTTCGCGATGTTTAGCCAGCACCTTTACGCCTTTCGGCATAACATCAGCAAGACGACGCTGTAAATTATCAGTGATAAATACTGAACGGTGCTTGCCACCAGTGCAGCCAATCGCCACTGTCACCGTATGGCGGTTATTGTGTAAAAAATCTGGTAGCCAACGTGTTAAGAACTTTTCGAGATCATTGGTCATCTCGGCGACTTCTGGATAATCTGCAAAGAACGCTGCCACTTCAGCATCCAAACCTGTCGATGTACGTAGTTCAGGGCTCCAATGGGGATTCGGCAAAATTCTCACATCGAATACAAAATCAGCATCAATAGGACTGCCGTATTTAAAACCGAAAGACAGCAAATTAATGACTATCTGATTATCGACACCAGTATGCTCGCGCAAACTGTCTTTTAATTGATGGATATTCAGCGTGCTGGTATCAATTCTAATATCGGCATGACCCGCAATTGGCTCTAATAACTCAACTTCTTTTTTGATAGCCGCTGGCAAATTAAAAGCGATATGCTTTGCATTATCACTATCAATATCCTGCGACATCAGAGGATGTACCCGTCGAGTCGCATTAAAACGTGCTATCAATGTGCTTTCTTGTGCAGTCACATAAACGACTTTTACTGCTTGTGTTCCATATATTTCTTTTAGCGATGCGTACGTCTCTGCAAAATTGGACAGATCGGCACGCGGCGTTCGGATATCGACACCGAGTGCAATACGGCGAATACCACTTTCGTTCACCAACTTATGCGCGGCATTAGGCAATAGCGATAACGGTAGATTATCAATAGAGTAATATCCCAAATCTTCTAAGATATTCAATACCGAGGTTTTACCTGATCCTGAACGACCTGATACAACTAAAATACTGAGCTTGTCAGTGGCTACTTTACCTGCTACCGACTCAGATTGATTGTTGTTTTCGCCTTGATTTATATCCATAATCCGCTTACCTTAGTCCATTGCACCTAACAAATCGCCTTGTATACTCAATCCACTATAAAGGAATTACAGCGTTAACCTACTGTCACTAATTGATTGTCCAACAAACGCGCACGTCCTAGCCAAGCAGCAACCAGAATAATCAAGTTTTTATTTTCTACATTAAAAATGGCAGTCTCACTAACAACCGAGTCTAGCGTGTCAGTTTTTATTTCTAAATAATCAATTGTGAAACCAGCGTCAGTAATACGCTGCTGCGTTTCTACTAGCAATAATTGAACGCCCTGCTGGCTCTGCTCACCACTCTCTAACTGCATTGCTAAATACTGCAACGCTTGATGTAATATAGGTGCTACTTGACGCTCAGCAGCGCTTAAGTATTGGTTCCGCGATGATAGTGCCAAACCATCAACAGCACGCACAATAGGTGCACCGATAATATGAATGGGGTAACTTAGATCACGTACCAACTGCTTAATAATTGCTAATTGCTGATAGTCTTTTTGTCCAAAAACAGCAATATCTGGTTGTACGATATTAAACAATTTAGAGACGACAATACCAACGCCATCAAAATGTCCTGGACGCGATTGTCCACATAACTGAGTCGTAATAGCACCAGCAAGAACGGAGGTCGGTGGCGGTAATACTGGGTACATCTCCTCGATACTAGGAGCAAACACGTAATCTGTACCCACTGTCGCAAGCTTAGCCACATCCTCATCGAGCGTGCGAGGATAGCTCTCAAAGTCCTCTCCTTCTCCAAACTGAGTAGGATTGACGAAAATACTAACCACCACGATATCCGCATATTGCTTGGCAATTTTCACTAATTCAAGATGACCATCATGCAAATTGCCCATCGTCGGCACTAACGCGATGCGTGGCTGGCTATTTTGATTCTCATTTTTTTGACCACGATAAGACTGTAAAGCGGCACGCAGTGCTGAGATATGATGATGGATAATAGGCATGATTAAATATTCTTCTATTTATAATCGTAAAACTAACTATTAATTGAATTGATGCTGTTCAGTAGGGAAGTTACCTTCACGTACCGACTGTTGATAAAGGGCAAATGCCCCTTCAATGCTGTGCGCAGTATTACGCTCATCTGTAAGAAAATCGTGAACAAAGCGTGGCACACGGCCATGAGCCATACCTAGCATGTCATGCATAACCAAGACTTGACCGTCAGTATCTGCACCAGCACCAATGCCAATGACTGGCACGGCAACCGCATCTGTCACGGCTTTTGCAAGCTCAGCAGGTACACATTCTAATACTAGCAGTGCAGCACCAGCGTCAACCACTGCTTTGGCATCAGCAAGCAGTTTATCAGCCGCTTCATCACCGCGACCTTGAATTTTATAGCCGCCAAATACATTGACTGATTGCGGAGTCAGACCAAGATGCACACAAGTGGGTGTGCCTGCTTGTGCTAATGTCGTGACCAACTCACAGAGCTCGCTACCGCCCTCAATTTTGATCACGTGCGCGCCCGCTTGCATCAGCTTACGGCTATTAGCAATCGCTTCTGGCAGTGTCACATAACTCATAAACGGCAGATCAGATAAAATGAGTGCATGGCTGTTACTACGGGCGATATTGGCTGTATGATAAGCCATATCATCGACTGTCACGGGCAGCGTTGAGTCATGACCTTGCACGACCATGCCCAAACTATCACCAATCAAAATGGTATCAATCTTTACCTTGTCCATCATCCGTGCAAACATAGAGTCATAGCACGTCAAGCAAGTGAACTTAGCACCCTCTTTTTTGAATTTATTTAAAGTAGATAGCGTCGTCATATGACCCTCGATTAATACTCAATGCTTTTAGTTAATGATGTTTCAATTACCAATACCTATCATCTTGCCTATCACTAGAAAAACTAGTCGCCGCTTGATAATAGTTTTAGACCTGTCCAATCTTTACTTTGTGGATAATCGCTGATCGCCATTCCTGTGATTATCAAGTTTGGAGACAGCTCCCTGAGCGGTATCAATACGAAATTACGCTCAGTCAATCCAACATGCGGTACGCTTAATTGCGGTTCTGTAATATGCACGTCACCGTACAATAAAATATCGACATCGAGACTACGCTCGCCCCAGTGTCGTATGCGGGCACGCATGGCTTGCGATTCTAGTTGCTGGCAAAATGCAAGCAGCTCAAGCGCGGGTAACGTCGTCTCAAAACCAACAACTGCATTGACAAAATCAGACTGATCCTGCGGTCCCATAGGAGCCGATGCATAAAATGAGGATACTTGAATTTCACGTATTTGCTCATGTTCTCGCATTATTGCCACTGCTTGCTGCAAATGCTCTGCTGGCGAACCCAGCTCATTAGCGAGATTGCTACCCAAGCCTACATAGCAGGTAACCCAACTGATATTATCCGTATTGTTATCCATATTAGGCATTTTCAATACTTGGCTGGCGACGGCGACGCTTCGATGGCACAGGTCCTTTATTGTCACTCACATTATTAGCAGTAACCTTGCTATGAGCCGCTTGACTGGTTTTAGCAGCCTGACTTTCTGTCGCTTTCGCTGACTTTCTAGCTTTTGCAGGAGCCGTAACTTTCGCTACTGGCTTACGCTCGGGCGGATTTTTGGCTTTAGTGTCTGCTTTATCAGCGGACTGAACTGCTGGCTTAGGTGCTTTTTTCGCGTACTTAGCACTAGCAGTAGCTTGCTCGTTATTAGCCGCTATCTGAGGCGTTGCATTGTCTACAGTAGGCTCGCGACGACGGCGCTTATGCGGTATCGGCTCATTATTCATACTTACTAGTGCAGGCGATCTGGCCACCGAACGAGTAATATGTGTTGTAGATACAGGCTGAGTCTCTGATGGTTTAGCTTTAGACGATGGAACACTATTTGAACGAGCCGGACGTGTACCTTCTACTCGCTCCGCCGTCTTAGTCGACGTGTTCTGAGTTGCTGCTTTTTGCTGCACAGGTTCATTAGAACGTTTAGACTTATCATTACCTGACAGTTGCTTTTGCAATGGTGGCACGACTTTCTCATGCTCTATAACAAATAGCGGTGCAGGCTTAGAATGATGGCGTTTATTTGCAGTTTGGCTGCTAGTATTGGCAAGAGATAACTGCTGTAACTGGGCAAGCTCAATACTGTCCTGCTTTGCTTGCTGAAACTCTTGGCTATTATTCTTGTTGCCACCAGACTGCTTAGCAGGAGCTGATTGACTGGCAGCGCGGCGACGGCGTGCTGGAATATTTGACGCATCATTTACCATTGTCTGCACATTCCCACCCTGCTCGGCACTGTTACTCGCTTTGCTTTGCTTGGTATTTTTTTGATGAGAGACTGTATTATCAGCACTATTTGACTCTGGTTTTTGACGATTGCGCCCGCGACCACGCTGCCCTTGCTGCTTATAGGCACCACGACGAATATTTTCATCAAACTCATCTACAGCTTGCTCTTGGTCTTGCTCAGACAATGTCTGATACGTCTGCCACCAGTCACCCATACCATTAGTTGACTCTGACAACGGATGCTCCGCATCACCGCATTGCTCGCGCAATAACAAAAAGTCAAAACCCGCACGGAAGCGTGGATGCTCAGAGAGCTGGACGATTTGCTTGCTACGTGGGGCGGCAAGTTTTGGCTGTAATACCCAAATATCACGGATAAACTGCTCTGCAAACTTAGGAATCGCGGTCTTAATACGTTGACGATCAATTACTTTACCAGCAGCATGCATTTGCGCTTCAGCAAATGGCATATTACGCTTTTTAGCTTTTGCCAATTGATGGAGGTAGTTTTCCCACAATAGCGCAGCATAAAAGAACGCAGGATTGATACTTTTGCCCGCTGCAATACGTTTGTCCGTATTGATAGCCACTTGTTTGACGAGCGCACTTGGCTCAGACGGTGGATAAATAATTAAGCTGTCTATTGCACCTGATTCAAACAATAACGGCAGCAATGGCACTAGATAGCCACCCGTAAACATCTTCTGCGTTTCATCATAGAGGCGATGCGGTGATATTTGCTCAAGCAACGCCCAATTACCATCATGAAATTGATCAGATAATGCCTCATCAAATTCAAAACCAAGCTTGGCCTTAAAACGTAAGGCACGTAATAACCGTACGGGGTCTTCTTCTATACGAACGGGCGCATGGCCAAGCAGTCGAATGATTTTGTTATCAATATCTTCAAGCGCACCACAAAAATCATGAACCACACCTTTAAGCGGTTGATAATAGAGTGCATTGATAGAAAAATCACGACGAGAGAAGTCCTGTTTGATATCACCCCAAACATTATCACGCAGAATCATGCCATCTTGATTGGTATTAGCATCACTCGTTGGCGGACCACGGAAGGTAGCAACCTCAATCAGTTCTCTGCCTGAATACACGTGCGCCAACTGAAAGCGGCGACCGATAATACGGCAGCGCTTACCAAAGACGTCTTTGATTTCATGCGGTTTGGCATCAGTGACCGCATCAAAGTCTTTTGGACGCAGACCCAATAAGGTGTCACGCACACCACCACCGACGATATATGCGTCAAACCCAGCTCGGGTTAAAGTGGCAATTACTTCAGTAATGGAATTGGGTAATTCAGATTTATTCAGTTCTAACTGCTTGGCGGCACGCTCGGCCATGCATCTACTCCTCGCCGGTATTCTTTGACCACCCCTGATGAACACAGCGTTTATCAGGCGGATGTACCCACTAGTTTAACAAATTTTGGACGCAGTAGGTGTGTTATGACATTTACTTACGTGCTATTTTGTCAATATCGGGGTTAATTAAAGCAAAATAATGCCCTTAATCTTGTACGCTTAAACGTCCTCGATTTTTCTCAACGGTTTTTGCACCAATACCTTTGACCTTTGCTAACTCATCAACTGTCTTAAAGTTGCCAAACATCTCACGATATAAAATAATCGCTTGGGCTTTGCTACTACCGATACCATTGAGTGAAACCAACTCACCTTCGCCGGCACGATTGATATTCACGGTATATTGCTCACGCGCTTGAGTTTTTGCATTTTCTTGTGACAACAGGTACTCATAGGCGCTTTGAGGATTATCAAAACAGGGCGCAGCATTAGTATTATCAAGCATCAGAATAGCCAAAACACAACCTAAAATAGCAGTTTTGGCTAGGCTAGCAAACGAGATTTTAGGATGAGCGTTCATGTTGTTTCGCCGCTTCCCATAATGCATCCATCTCTGTTATGTCGCTGTCTTCCAAAAGCTTGCCAGCTGCATCTAATTGCGCTTCAATATAACCAAAACGTGACTTAAACTTATGCACACACGTCAGCGTTGCTGTTTCTGCATCAAGGTTTAACTTGCGTGCGACATTAACTAGGGCAAACATACAATCACCCAATTCCTTTTCAACCTCTCTAATATTAGCTTTGCTTATATCATATTTAGCAGCTTCTTTAGATTTATCCGTCAACTCATTTTTTAGTTCGGCAATCTCTTCATCTAGCTTATCCACTGCCCCTGCAATGCCTTTCCAATCAAACCCCAACTTTGAGGCTTGTTTCTGTACATCTTGTGCTTGCATGAGCGCACTACCCGCTTTGGTATTATCCAAATGTCGCTTTGGTTTACCGCGTGCCTCGCGTGCTTGCTGCTCCTCCGCTTTAATCTCATCCCAGCGTACTTTGACCGCTGCATCGTCTGTTAGAGTTTCGGCTTCAAACACATGAGGATGACGACGAATCAGCTTCTCTTGTAGAGTAGTAATAACGTCACTCATGTCAAAGCGCCCTTGCTCAGCATACATCTGACAATGAAACACAACTTGCAATAGCACATCGCCCAGCTCGCCTTTGATATCTTCATCATCATCGCCTTGTACCGCTTCGCCTAGCTCATAAGATTCTTCGATGGCATAAGGAATGAGGCTATGATTGCTTTGCTTTTTGTCCCACGGACAATCAACTCGCAGCCGCGCCATCAATGCCAAGAGATCATTAAGCTGGCCTGTGGCTTCTGGTGTTCCTTGTACTGGTGCAGGCGCTGTGATTTTATTGTCGAGAGTATTCATAAAGGA
The DNA here is from genome assembly GCF_015864825.1 of Psychrobacter sp. NZS113. Lineage (GTDB taxonomy): Bacteria > Pseudomonadota > Gammaproteobacteria > Pseudomonadales > Moraxellaceae > Psychrobacter. The sequence continues at coordinate 271,810 of NZ_JADYWL010000001.1, read as the reverse complement.
GGCTCTTATTTTTGCTTAATGTAATAGTTGTGATTGATTCAATGTTCAAAGGGAATAAAGCAATCAAATGCAGCTGTATACATGCCATTTCACGCCAGGTTAACGTTTTCACTCTTTTGTAATAAGTTGACGATAGTGTAGCATTGAACGCTTATTAGCTTATAATTGTGCCATCTACTCTATTATTTTACCATTGCTTACGCGCAAGGAATTTTTACCATTATGTCTACTTCTGCGACCATTAGCTATCAGCCAAAAACTGAATTCAATCCTATTATGATCAGCTCATTTAAAGCTTACGATATACGCGGTGAGCTTGGCGTTAATCTGGATGAAGAGATTGCTTACCGTATCGGGCGCGCCTTTGCGCAGATTCTATATCAGCGCAATAGTACAGTAAGTGAGACTCGTGACAATGATATGACAAATCTAAAACCTGCCATTGTCATCGGCAGCGACATTCGTCATTCTAGTGAACAGCTTAAACAAGCCACTATAGCAGGTATTATGGATGCTGGGGTTGATGTGATTGATTTAGGTATGACTGGTACTGAGGAAGTATATTTTGCCACCAGTCATTATCAGGCATTGGGCGGTATCGAAGTCACAGCCAGTCACAATCCTATTAATTATAATGGCTTGAAACTGGTCAAAGAACATTCAAAACCAATCAGTGCCGATGACGGTCTTGCAGAGATTCAGGCGTTAGCAGAATCCGGGCAATTTACGACTGACAATCCATCAGGAAAACTACAATTACTGACCGATAAAAGCGCTTATGTTGATCATGTCATGACCTTTATCGATACTGATAAGTTAAAGCCGCTCAAGCTGGTCATTAATTCAGGCAATGGTAGTGCTGGGCCAGTGGTGGACTTATTGATTGAGAAGTTAGCACAAGCTAATGCGCCTGTTGAAGTGATTAAATTACATCATGCTCCTGATGGCAGCTTCCCTAATGGCATTCCCAATCCTATGATTGAAGCCAATAGAGTGGCTACCCAGCAAGCTGTTTTAGAACATAATGCCGATCTTGGCATTGCCTTTGATGGGGATTTCGACCGTTGCTTTTTATTCGATGAAAGCGGTGAATTTATCGATGGTAGCTACATTGTTGGTATGCTTGCGCAAGCGTTTTTAAATAAATACCCAAACGAGTCAATCGTTTACGATCCACGAGTGATATACAATACTGAAGCAGTAATTAAAGACCATAATGGCAAGACCGTCATCAGTAAGTCTGGACACTCATTTATTAAGCAAGTTATGCGTGACTCTGGGGCTGTTTATGGTGGTGAAATGTCTGCCCATCACTATTTCCGTGATTTTTTCTATTGCGATAGCGGCATGATTCCTTGGTTACTAACCATTGAGCTACTGTCTATCACAGGTAAAACCTTATCAGAATTGGTCACATGCTATATCCAAGCATACCCTAGCTCAGGCGAATTAAACTTTCACCTCACCACTCACGATGCACCCACTATCATCAGTGCCATTGAAGAAAAATTTAGCGTGCAAAATCCAGTCAAATCAACGCTTGATGGCTTGAGTCTGAACTTTGGAGAGTGGCGCTTTAATTTGCGAGCATCTAACACAGAGCCGTTGATCAGATTAAACATTGAAAGTCGCGGTGATAGAGAGTTATTAGATATTAAGATACAAGAAATAAATGAATGGTTAGCGGCCCAAGGAGCGAGGCTAGCATAAGACTATAATTTTGAACAAAAACAGTTTGGTTATTAATCAAAAAAGCTCGCTAAGGGTTATTAGCGAGCTTTTTTAATGATAAAAGATCTTGAAAGCACCTACTTGGAACGACCAATACCCATGTAATCACCCACTAAGCTGTCTATCTGCAAACGAGTGAAAATATTTTGCGCATCAAATACCGGCATAGCTTGTTGATTAATTTTGGCAATATCTAATTGGTCTCGTGGTGACCAACTAACAATAAAAATGGCCTGAGCGTCACGAAGTTTTTCATAAGGATTATCAATTAACTCAAGTAAGGGTTGCTGCTCATAGAGCACGGCCAGTTCGGCCTGTGCTTTATCACTATAAACTATAGTACGAATATTATAAGACCACAGTAAAGACAGTAATGGGTGAATGGCTGAGCCTATCGTACGCCCTGAACCTGATTTGTAACTTCCACCCCAGATCATAACTGTCTTATTATCAATAAAACCATCAAAATACTGCCAAAATTTACGAAATATCAGTTCTTTTTGATCTTTATTGATATGAATAACAGATTCTAACAATGGCATCTCTAAACTGTGCTCTTTGTTCGATTGTTGTAATTGTAGCAGCTCAGCAGGTAAGGCTTTGCCTCCAAATCCCCAACCTGCTTGCAAATAACTACTACTCACGCGATCGTCAAGTCCCATGATATGACCAACCTGCTGAATATCTATATGATGGCTATCCGCCAAACGAGAGAGCTCATTCATGAAGCTCACCCGCGTCGCCAACATAAGCATAATACTACTACGAGCAAATTCTATTAATGCTATATCAGCATAATGAGTGGCGCTAGCATGTTGCATTATAGGCTTCAACATGTATAAGTGCTGACTACTATTTGGATTTTTTTCACCAAGTAACCATAGCGAAGGATTTAACATTGAACTGTAAGCATCGCCATCTTGTAAAAAAACGAAAGGCACATAGTACACCCAAGGGCGCTGTAAACGTTTAGCCAGCTCTGAAACTTTTCCCAGCTGTTCAATACCGCTTATAATTACTGGTAATGCTTGCTGACTACTACGATTAAATGCTGTAAGCCAGTTGTTTTCTACCCATATTGGCTTAATACTATCTAAAAATAACCAGTATAGGGCAGCATTATTACTTTCACCAGTATGACAAACTTCTTCGATATCATTATCAATACCACTGCTTATTTTTTCATAGCTCTGTATTAGCTTGTCAGCGCTATCTGGCAACGTATGGATAATAATAGTTTTTTTCTGCTCATACATTTGCCAAAGTGATTGTAAATGATGCTCAAAACCATACTGCTGTAACTGCTGTGCTAATAAGTCTACATCTGCATACAAATGCACATACTGCCCTAAGCTTGCTAGCACTACTGCACTAGTAATAGCTTCGACACAATGACCGACAAGTACACAAACGGTAGGATTATTAGACTGCATTGTTTCACATTTATTCTTGTATTCAGAGCTATCTTGAATTTGGGCAGCAATCTTCATGAACTTACCTTTTAATATTGTTAACGTATCAGTCGTACCATTAGGGTAGCTGTTTAATATGCTGTAACAGCTGGTCAGTAGAGGTATCGAATAGTCCTGCAATCTCGTGCTGCATAGCATGATGCACCGACTCTGCCATTTGCTTACCCATCTCAACACCCCACTGATCAAACGGATTGATATCCCAAATACTGGCCATAACATAGACTTTATGTTCATAGAGCGCAATTAGTGCTCCTAAACTATGTGGCGTCAGTTCATCGATCAGCAGCGTGGTTGATGGCTGATTACCACGGTAATGCTTATACTTATCCGATGGGCTAGATCGTACTGTATCAGTAATGGCAGCGTTACCAAAAGCTAATACACGACTTTGTGCCAAGCAGTTGGCTAAAGACAGTTCATGCTGCTGTTGTAATGAAGCATTTTTTACCTCATCACTATAACGGCGCACGCAGGCAATAAAGTCGCAAGAAACTTGCTGTGTACCTTGATGCAGTAACTGATAGAATGCATGCTGAGCGTTTGAGCCAATTTCACCCCATAGAATGGGACAAGTACCGTAGTCAATACGTTCACCATGCTGAGTAACCGACTTACCGTTACTTTCCATTTCAAGCTGGGTCAAATAGCTAGGTAAGTAACTGAGACGGCCGTCGTAAGGTAATACGGTATGAGCATTTACTTGTAGAAAAGTACTGTTCCAAACAGCAAGTAAACCCAATAAGACAGGTAGGTTTTGTGAAAATCCAGCCTGTGCAAAGTGCTCATCCATACTATGAGCACCGCTTAATAACTCTCTAAATCTAGGCATGCCAACACGAATAGCAATGGCCAATCCAATAGCTGACCATAAAGAGAATCGACCACCGACCCATTCCCAAAGCTGCAGTTGATGCTCTGGATGAATGCCCCATATACTCATTTTTTCATTGTTGGCAGAGATGCCAATAAAGTGACGACGTAGGACGCTATCTTCTGTACCTGCACGCAGTTTAGCTGTCGCCAATAGCCACGATAATGCTGTTTTAGCATTGGATAAGGTATCAACTGTACTAAAAGATTTGGATGAAATTATAAACAAAGTTGTTTCAGGATTTAGATGTTTCAGTAAATTATCCAGATGAGTACCATCCATATTAGAAACAAAATGCACTTTGATATTTGTATCGGCCCATTCATCAAGTGAAGTTGTAGCCATTAACGGACCTAAATCAGAACCACCAACGCCAATATTAATAACATCGGTAATAGCTTTACCAGAGAACCCACGCCATGTACCATTACGCACACGTTCGGACAATCTTGCTACTTGTGTCAAACTACTATGCACATCATTAACTATATTTTGACCATTAACATCTAGCGTTGCTGTTTCTGGTAAACGTAGCGCGGTGTGTAATGCCGCACGTTGCTCACTAGTATTCACCATAGCGCCTTGCATAAGGGAGTCGATTCGTAGCGATAAATCACAACTCTCGGCTAACTGTAAGAGTGTTTCTAGCACTTGCTCGTCTATACACTGTTTACTGTAGTCCATATATAAAGCGCCAGCTTGGATACTGAAGCGCATAGCACGGCTATTGTCTTGCTCGAACAAGGCTGCCAAAGACCATGTTTGAGTGGCAAGATTTTTCAGCTCTTGCCAGTACGGAGAGCAACGTGCATTTCGGTAAGCCATAGGATCCTTTATTTTGTCATCCATTAAATTTGCCATCAGTCAATTACTTACCTTCTATTAATTGCTGCTGAGCAAAATAGATAAACGCATGCATATAAGAGCGCATATCGCCTGCATCATAGCTGCTACCACGCATAGTCGTCACACTCACACCGTATTCGCTAATCAAAGCATCAATAGCATCCGTCAGCTGAATTTCACCACCAACTGAGGCTGTAGTGCTAGACAAATAATCAAAAATTTTATTGCTAAATACATATCGCCCTACCACTGCTAATCTTGAAGGTGCTTCAGCCAAACTAGGCTTTTCTACAAAACCTGCGACTTTAAAGCTAGCATTACTATTTCTGCTACTCGCTTCACAATCAATCTCAATAGAATCTCTCAGTTTAGCGATACCATATTTGTGTACATCTTTATCTGCAACCGTATCAACCAAAATTTGTGAATGTCCATCTTTGGTAAATTCATCGATCATAAAGGCTAAATTATCAGTAGACATATTCGTAGTAAAGGGATCAAGTACCACATCAGGCAACAACACTACAAAATCATCATTTCCAATGATTGGTTTTGCAGCCAATACTGCATGCCCCAAACCTAATGCCCTTCCTTGACGTATCATTGAAACTGTGACGTCACTAGGTAGCCAATTTAGGCTGTCTGCTACTTCATCTTTACCCTTCTCACGCAATTGGTTATCTATCTCAATATTTATATCAAAATAGTTCTCAATTGCACCTTTTTGAGAGTGGCTAACCAACACAATATGTTTAATACCCGCTGCGATAGCTTCTTCTACTACATAATGAATAGCAGGGCGATTACCGAGTGGTAGTAGCTCTTTAGGTACTGATTTAGACAGCGGTAACATACGAGTGCCAAAACCTGCAACAGGAATAACAGCATGGGTTATCTTTCGCATTTTTAAAGGAATCCTATTTGATTAAAATCAAGACATTTTTTAATACTACATGTTGATTTACTAAAGTTTATTTGGGCTAATATCCAAAACATGATCTAAATATCATTAGAATGGATATCATTAGCTGAGCACAGCTGAAACCTACCATCGATCAATGAAGAAATAAAAACGTATTAATGGATATTTTTTACTTAACTATGATTTCTATTGTCATTACCTTTGCCAAAACAAGGCTACAAATTAATTTATATTCAGTGGTTTATTATTTTCTAAAATACGCTTCAAATCTAATCTATCGATCCTAATACTATCTGGTATATTCTCAAATATCGATTTCTCAGCTTCTGCCTGTTGATATAGTGTAGGCATATAGGGAACCGCGCTATGATGCAATAAGCTTATATGCCATAATCGCCATGACTCCCAATAATCTAAACGTGCTAAAGCACTTGTACGATTACTCGTACCGAACTCCTCCGAGTTCATCAAAGAGCTTAAACAATGACTAGCAATAGTTAGAATTTTCTCAATGATTATTATACTTTTTTTACCATAACCTAATTTTAGACGCTCATAAAATTCACTATCAGCCCCAGTTCTCACTGCATGCCATAGCCCTATATCTTGTCTAACAATATTCAGACGAAACATAGGAGATGCTGGATTCTGCCTGACAAACGGGTACATTTGACGAATATAATACTGACCATAACCATCTAGCCTCAACCATTGTGATGTAGTCGCAATGATATTAGAGTCTCTTATTAGTGGCATCACTTGCTCTGCTATTTTTTGCGGGTGCGCCCAATCATCAGAATCTTGACATGTCAAGAACGTACCCTCAGCATACTCAGCACCAATATTTTTAGCAACAAATGTTCCTACGTTGTGAGCTAAAGAAATAACTTTCAGAAAACTACATTGCTTTTTCAGTTCTTTCAATATTTTGAGTGTATCATCAGTGCTGGCATCATCTACAACTATGATTTCTAAATTGGGCCATGTTTGCTTCAATAAGCTATTAATACAACTAGTGATAGTTTTACTAGCATTATAAGAGGTGACAATAACTGTAACCTTATACTCCTCACAAGTATCGTTATATACTTTATGTTTATCTACGGCGGTGATTGGTTTAAGGTTGGTTACCGTAAAGGGTTCGTCATCATTTATTAGACCAACAACCGAAAGGTTCTGACAAGTAAAAATTTCGTTTAAATTATTCAACTTAGTAATATTATTATGAAGTAAAATATTATTTGATAAGCACTTTTTGTTTATGAAATCAGTTTGATTTTCACCAAAGAAATCGTGAAAAACTTTTCCATTCAGAACATTTTCTTTATTAAATTTGTGCTGAAGCGCAATATATAGCCCTTGATAGTCACTTTCATTAAGATGTTTTATATTATCTTCTAAAAAATCAAAGACTATTTCTGGATAGATAGTGATAACTTCTTTAATTAACTCTCTCTGAAATCTTCTATATCTCTTCCTACAAAGAATATAGTTTATTCTATATTTAGCCTGTAAATAATTTAGATCTTGGCGTTTAATTTCGGCTATAGTATTTACTAAGATACTACGTCTCGATTTGAAAAAACATCTACTTCTATGTCTTAATACAGTTTGGTATAATCCTAAGCGCATAGCAAACCAGCGCCGTTTTGCAGTGCAGTACCGTACCTTAGGTGACAGGATAGCAAGAGCATGAATGAATTTCTTTTTATTTATGTAAGAAAAATATTTCAAAAAGCAACCTAAATAATTATAGTATAGTTAATATGGAAATAAAGTAATAATAATTAGTAAAGATGTTTTTAAATTTTGAGGAGGCACAGTTAAAGCAAGAAATCAAGCACACTGAGACTTTGGATTGAAGTGATTATATATATAGGTTTGGACTGACATTAGATAGTTATTAATCTATATACAACTGTCTATCATTAAAAAATACATATAAAATTAAAATCTGCACTTTTTAATTAAACTAAACAGATTAAGTTTAGAGTAATAGGTTATATTTTCATAATTAACACCTGACATATTATTTTTATCTTCGTAATTTTTTATAATGTAATTAATGTCATCAACCGCAGAACTCATACTAAAATTCTCAAGAAAATACTCTCTCTGACTCAATATCTCATTACCTTTACCATGTTCATTTTCAAGATAATTTTTGAGACAGTATTCTAAATTATCTAAATCCACAAATTCTATTTGACTACCTTCTGATAAGTTAGCTGTAGCCTCAGTTTTTTGTATAAATATTTTTAAACCCATTCCTAAAGCATCTACAAGCTTTGCTGGTAACTGATATTTACTTATATCGTTATTTTTTTCTTGTAAAAGAATACATATATCACCCATAGAGACTATATCTGCTGCTTCATCAAATCTTTGATTGGGAAGAAAACAAATATTAATACCAGAAATGCTTTCTAACTCATGCTTCAAACTTTTATCTTGAAAATCACCTACTATCGTGTAAAGAATACGATCGTCATTCAGCGCTGCCAGTACTTTTGCAGTTTCTATGATGCCTTTATGACGTTTAGGGGTACCGAAAAATATAACAACGATTTTATCGACTGGTATATTAAATTTTTTTCGTATTGAATTTTTTCGATTATCAGAAGGAACAAAAATATTTTCATTTCTAACATGAGGTATAATAAAGCCACCATATTTTTTTTGTAATGCTGGATTAGATACGCTTACTAAATCAAAGTTTTCTATTAGTTGTATTGCTTTCTTAGTCCAGAATACATCTCTAATATTTTCTTTTAGACTATCATCCGTACTTTTCAAGTGATTAATATTACTAGTACCGAATGCCAACTCTTCATCATCTATGTCTATAATAACCGTAGAACCCCAGATTAGTTTATACATCAATCCTATAACGATATTAGTTATTCGTGGTTTTGATAAATGTACTATATCGTATGGATTTTGAACGACAAACTCCATAGTTTTAGAAACAATCGCATCTATATCATTCCTACCTATAGAAAAATAATTAACTGGAATATGATGCGAAAGCAATGGTTGCCAAATTTTTCTTGCTTGCTTACTCTTGCTATTTATTATAGACCCTATCATTTCCACATCATTGAAACCAGCATAGTGATATAACTCTGCCAATGTAATAGCTCTACCAGCAGCATTATGCGAAAGCTCCCACCCAGAAACAGCAATTTTAATTTTCTTATCTTTCTTAGAATAAAAGTTATCCAATTTATTTTCTAGAGAAAAATTGCGTGTGCCTTGATTCGTAAGTGATAGAAGGTAATAGTTTTTAGCTAATTGCTTATTTTTTCTTGCAAAATAAAACAATGAGTACAAAAAATATTTATAGGATTTTATCCTAATACTAATTATATTCAAGACGTGAACCTATATCGTGTTATTTGTCGCTTCGAAATATATCTCTTGTATAGACTTTAGCAGTAACATCTTCCAATTCATCAGTGACACGATTTGCAATAATAACATCACTAATACTTTTAAACTCATCCAAGCTATGGATTATTGGTGAATTAAAGAACTCACTTTCAGAAGATACAGGCTCATATATAACAACCCTAATGCCTTTAGATTTTAGACGCTTCATTATACCTTGAATAGCAGATGCTCTAAAATTATCAGATCCTGCTTTCATGACTAGGCGATATATACCCACAACCTGCGGCTCAAGCTTCAAGATATCATCAGCGATGAAGTCTTTACGAGTTCGGTTCGACTCTACTATAGCTCTTATAAGAGTCTGAGGTACGTCCTGATAGTTAGCTAATAATTGCTTAGTATCTTTTGGTAAACAGTACCCACCATACCCAAATGATGGATTATTATAATAGTCCCCAATTCTAGGATCGAGACATACTCCATCTATAATCTGCTTTGTAGTCAGATCATGAACAGTCGCATATGTATCTAGTTCATTGAAAAAAGCCACCCTCATAGCGAGAAACGTATTTGCAAATAGTTTAATGGCTTCAGCTTCGGTATTATCAGTAAATAGCACATCTACATTTTCTTTTTTGGCACCTTCCAGCATCAATTCGGAGAAGCCTTCAGCCCTTATTGACTGTTCACCTATAACCACTCTTGAAGGATATAAGTTGTCATATAAAGCATAACCTTCACGCAAGAACTCTGGTGAAAAAATCAGATTGCTAATACCCAAGCTTTCTTTTATACGCTTGGTAAATCCTACAGGCACTGTAGATTTAATAATGATTAAAGCATTAGGGTTTAACTCCATTGCTTCTTTTATAACGTTCTCTACACTACTTGTATCAAAATAGTTGGTATCTGAGTCATAGTTTGTAGGAGTAGCGATTATAATATAATCTGCATCTAAATATGCTTCGCTTTTGTCTAGCGTTGCTTTAAACGTTATATCTTTACTGAGTAGAAATTCTACAATAAAGTCATCTTCTATAGGAGATTTGCCTTGGTTAAGCATACTGACACGCTTAGGGTCTATATCTAAGGCTATTACTTGATTATATTGAGCAAGCAACATTGCATTAGATAATCCAACATATCCTGTTCCTACTATAGTTATTTTTTTCATACTTATCACTTAAAGTTATTACGAAAAGTAGTGTATACGACTTTATGTTTATTAAAGTAAAGACTGAATGTCTTTATGAGTAATCACGGGTTTGTCTATAAAGAAATGTTTGTAGTCGACAAATTCCGTCCACTTATATAAGAAAATAAAGTCCAAATTGCCAGACTTTGCTGCTTCATAATCATACTTGCTATCGCCTAAAAACAAAGCTCTATGGCCAATATTTCCTTTTGCGTACTCTCGAGCTAGAATCAGCTCCTTGGTATCTGGACTTCCAAATATTCCGCCATCAAACATCGTGTCTAAGCCACGTAATGAAAATATCTCGTTCAACTCGACCTGATCACCACCCGAAACAATTAACCAGTTGGTATTACTGGTTATTTCTCTCAACTCTCTAAGACCTTCAGCTACCTCACAACGCAATAAACTTTCATGAACATATTTAGAAAAAACTTCTAATAATGTTTCATAGTTAGGACCTTCGATACTTGGTGCATACTTAGGGACTATTTCTTGTAGAAAATAGTGAAACTTCTTGTATCTAGAAATGCCACCATTCAATACATGATAGTTCTTTAGCGCGTTTGCAGCAGCTTCTCCGTAAGCTAAAGCCGCTACATAAAACGCTTCTGTTTTTACTCGATTTGAGTTAAGAATAACCCCATCACAGTCGAAAACTAAAGTGTCATAATCGGATATACTTTTCAGAAAGTTCATAGCGCAACTAATCTCTTCTCAGCTAAACATTCTGCAATGATAAAGTCTGCTGGCCAATCTATATCATGACTTACCAATTTATCAAGATGATGTAAATAGACTGCCTTTCCAATTCTGTCGTTATGTTCGCGATATATATTTGATGAAGCAAGGAAGGCTCCACTATTTACTTCATCTACAGCTTCTAAAGTCTGAGACCTCGGCCATTTTTCTTTTAATCTATCATAGTTTAATGGTTGCCCATGTTGCCATAAAAAACTATGTATTAAGGTAGTTGTCATTAAAGAGTCGAAACCACTTCCTAACTGAGCAAAATATGATTCAATAATTTCATCATATTTTGCACTATTAATGAAAGGCGAGGTTACATGAGTCCATAAAATATGACCTTCAGGAATCAGCTCTAACGCATGAGCCACTAAATCATCTGTACTGGTTGTGCTTGATGCCAAACGAACATCTCTATTGTGTATAATTAAACGAGCATCTTCGATACTTTCCGCATAATCAATGATACTTTTATCATCAGTACTAATGACAATTTCATCAATTAAACGAGCATTTAATAGCTGTTTGATTTTGATTTGAATGAGACCAAACTCATATCCAGCGAAAGGCTTTATGTTTTTCCTAGGAACCCTTTCACTTCCTTGACGACAAGGAAGAAAGCAAGTAATTTTCTTTGACATTATACCATCCCGTAAACACTTCGTTTTTCAACATCATATTGAGAAGGTGTCACAGCTAACACTTCTACCTTAGAATCTGAACTACGGAATTCTAATACGATGTTGTTCATCTCCTCGTTACGTGGATCCTTACCAGGATAACCATCAAATCCTGCTAACAGTAATCGTTTAGCACTACCACTAGCTACAGTTGCAAAAGCATAAGCCATAACTAATGACGATGGCGTAGTACAAAAATTATTGCCGAAAGCAAACTTATCATTTTCAATATTTATTCCGAAATCTTTTACTTCTTTATTACCAAGATGTTCTTTAATAGAATTTGGCAACATAGAATAAGGTGTGATTAAAGGCTGAGACAGCTTGGTATGTTCTTCTACATCAGCTAAGAGACGAACTGGATGACATGCTATACGGTAGTCAATTAACTCAGCATCAATATTCGCTTGTGTGTTTAATGCCAACACGACAGGTTTTTGTTTCCTGATATATCTTTCTAAAGCATCACGATGGCGTTGGACACCTGGGCCACTACCCAATAATAAAACTTCACGGTCAGCAAAGACTTCGGATGGTGACCAATCACCAGTAGGTTCCGAAGTATAGAATTGTCGAGCTGAGTTCAGAATTTCATCACTAAACTTCTTGCCACCTTCTTCTCGCAAATAATCTATGACTGCCAGCAAATCTTCATCATCATAGCGAGTATCACTCATCATAGACTGAATGTAAGACGGGTGAATACCATATTTACCAGATAAAAAGTAATAGGGGTTGGTTCCCCATCCATATTTAATTTGCATCGGCTTGAAGTATTTGCGGATAACACTCATCAAAGGTACTAGATTAACTGTTTCACCCCGTAACTCAGCAACTTCAATCACGAGTTCTTCTGTACGTGCATTACCTGGACCTCTACCCATGCCGGTCACAGTAGCATCTACCCACGTAACGCCTTCACGAATTGCACGTTTGGTATTGGACAATGCCAGACTCATGTTATCGTGTGTATGTATACCTAAAGCACCTTGCCAGTGCGTACGCAACCAACCGATGATTTTAGAGACGTCTTCTGGATACATACTTCCCATACTATCTGCAAAATATAAAGCATCCAATGGATATTCTTTTGCCAACCTAGCCAAATTAATAACTTCTTCTTCGGTGCGATCAGCAATCTGCATCAGGTTAAAACCGACTCGATATCCTTTACTGGTCAACCAGTTTACAGCCTGCAAAGCAGCTTCAAATTCATAAACATGACTCGCAATACGAACTAATTCTACAGGTGACTCTTGAGCCGATACTGGAAACAATGTCTCTAGAACTTCTGTTTGAGTCGTAAGATCCACTAGCTCAGAAGCATTGAGCATAACACCTACTGTCAACCCTTCGGGAATCGGTAGACTACGGATAAAATCGTCAGTAGTAAAAGCAGCAGCCCCTTTAAAACCGCTATTTTTTAGAGAACGCAATCCCAATTCCACGATATTAACACCTGCTGCTGACATAGCTTCTAAATATTGCTCTACTAGCTCTTGTGAGAAGTCCCAAGAATTATAATAACCGCCATCACGTAACGTACAATCTAATATTTTCATAAATACTACCTAATTTAAAATGTAAGATTTTCTATATTTCTTAGATGTGCTTTAGCATAAATCGTTAAAATGCCATTTATATAAGGAATTCACTACTATTTAATAAGATAATCAGAGAAATAATTTTTGTAAAATTTAAAAGCAGCTTTAAAATACATACTATTTGACGAATTCATTGAGATTATAGAGTAACTATTATTAATAGCTTCTAGGAAAATTACAGCAAAAGTTTTCTTTATGATAGGTGCATACTCTAACACTTCAATATTTTTTGTCATGAAAACATCGTATGCATCATCTCTTGTTAAATTATTAGAAAGCATTCCACCCCAATAAGGAGCCTGACCTTTCATTTTAGCTTCTTGTAAAGGTACCATCTCGAAAACTTGCGCATAGGTTTGAGCGAAACGCTCTTGATACATATAGTTAGAAATTGCTAATGCACAAGACTTTTCAATGGGTGAACCGAAGTCAACAAAAGTGTCAATAACTGACCATAAACTACGTACTGATAGTATTTTACTTAAGGAGTCAAAATGCTTAATGTAATAACTCTTGAAAAACTCCCAATCACTCTGCATCAAGGGATATTCGTGCCCTTTAAACTCACCTCTATATGAAAAAGATCTTTTTCCTCTCCTGAGTCTAATCATAAGTATTTTGAATGCTATAATATCTGGATGACTATTGAATAACTCTCCCATACTACAGTCTTGTATAGTAAAGTCATTTCTATCACTTACTTGAAAATCATCAAAAATTAGACGCCATTTTTCTTTATCACCGCAAAACTTAGAACCTATAATATTTATCTCAGCATTATGTATATTGAAAGAAAATATGTCTCCTTCTATATTTTTCTTTAATATATTACTGAAAGAAAACCCACATCTTTCATTATCACAGATGCCTTTTGAAACAACATCCTTTCTGACTTTATCTAAACCAGTAATAAAATTATTATTTGAGCTATCTACGATATCTATACTAGTATCATGCAGGTTTGTAGCTACCCAACCTGATAAGTTCTTATTGCTAAAATCTAAGCTATATTTCATATAAATTATCCAAAAATAATTTTTAAATTACTATTTCATTCTATTAAAAAACTAGCTATGTTCTTAAAACCATTAAAATCAATCAAGTTAATATTTGAATCACTGCTAAATATATTTAGGTCATTCAGTTCAAAGCTAAAACTAAAGCCACTTAGTAGTGGGGCATTTTTATTTATTTTCTCAACCACATCTGGTCGATTTTTTCGTATAAAAAGCCCGCTAATTTCATTTTTTTGACCACTAACCATAGAGTAAAACTTAATATCTATTAAGTCATCTTTCGTTGAATTTTTTTTGACAATCCACCCTGTAATAGAGAGCACTTTATTATCGTTTTTCACGTTATCTATTCTAAAATCAAAACATCCATATTGCTCCATCCCCGATAAGCATACTCCATCAAGTATCTTACTGAATAGTACATGGTCTTTATCATTACCCAACTCTATCAAGTTCTTCGCTTTATAGAATCTATCCACTAAAAAACTTTGCGCCTTCATTACTTCTTTGAAAATATTATTTCTATCTAAAAATTTTATATAACTTTTGTTATATTCCATAAGACTTTCATTAATATCTAGATAAAACCCTTTTCCTTGGTTTTTATAGCCCCACCTATTATCCTTGAAAGCTGACTTTATAGTCGCGTGCTTTCTACCTCTAAGCAAAGTGGATACGTACTCTAATTGAGACCTAAATACCGTATGGTATATAAAAGAAGAATCTAGGTTATCACTTATTTTGTTAAATAACTCTGCAGGAACTATAGCTCCATCTAAAGATTTAGGATCATGTACATCAAACCTATCGCCATTTTGTAAAATATAATCACCGTCAGTTATAGAATGATTATGAATACCTACTCTACTTACTTTTTCTGTAATTTTAAGCAAGCTTTTTACGTGCTGATTTTTATATAAATTTTGCTTTGTTTCAAATGCATTACTAAATAATAATCTATCATAGCCTGCGTCATCAAAATACCAAAGGAACGAAATACTGTCTTTATCTGGATATAAGCTTAGATATTCTTTTATATTGGTACTAAAGTCTTTTGGCGTCCACATCTCATCCAAATCTAAATAAAAAATATGAGTAAAATTCTTATCTGCTAACTCACGTTTATATACTTCATTGTAAGAGTATTCTTGAAAATGAATTCTCTTTTCTTTACATTCTTCTAAAATATCATCAGCAACCTTATAACTAAAGTTCTCATAGGTGTCAGACAAACGTTCACATACTTCTATAGAGTTGTCCTCTATGTTGTTAAGCCAAATCTCTATCTCATCAAAGCCAAAATAAAAGTGATGATGCACCCATTGAGGAATATATGCAGCTTCATCTTTTGCTATAGCAAACAGTTTTATTCTCGTATTTTGTTGTTCCATTAGAATCTTCTTATTTGACACTATTGATTTATAGAAAAATCTTCTCTAGCCTTAGTTAAGTTAGGGCTATAATGAGGATCTCTATCTAATAACTGCTTCCAAGTTAATTTCATATAATTAACCTCTTTATTGAAGCGTGCAATTTTTTCTGGACTGTCTTCAGCACCACGACTAATAGATTCATGATGGTACAACTCAGCATACGGTGTCCACAGATTACGATAACCTGCAGTATAAACTCTCAAACAAAAATCCACATCATTGAATGCCACAGTAAGATCTTTTTCGTTTAATCCATTTACTTCTTCATATATATTACGTTTAACCAATAAACAAGCCGCTGTAACTGCTGTAAGATTCTGTACGAGTACAAGTCTATGAAAATACCCCACTGCTTTACGCGGAAAGTATTTATGCGAGTGCCCTGCTACTCCACCGAGACTAGTGATCACGCCCGCATGTTGTATTTGCCCATTTGCATAGTATAGCTTGGCACCTACACATCCAATCTCTGGACGAATCGCATGCATAACCATTTCTGTCAACCATTCTGGATTAATGACTTCAACATCATTATTGATTAACCCAATGATCTCACCATCTGTATGCTTGACACCGAAATTATTGATTGCTGAGTAGTTGAATGGCTGGTCATACCTTATCACGGATACTCGACTGTCTTCATTTTGAATTTGTTCAAAGAAATCAAATGTTTCCGCTTTTTCACTACCATTATCTATAATTAGAATATCGTAGTTAGGATAGGTCGTTTTATCCAAGATACTTCTAACAGCTTGCTCTGTTATTTGTTTCCCATCACGAGTAGGAATTAGCATACTTACTTTCGGAGCCTTACGAGGAATAGGCCAGTCAACTTTATAAGTATTGGGTACTTGGCCCATTTTTACCGCTACGCCTCTTGGACCATTGATAGAAAAGTAATCGCGAAGCGACTTAATTCCAGCATCTGTGGTATAAGTTTTCTCACCAGCATCGGTAGCTGTCGATCCAGCGATAGCACGCCAGTGATATAAGACTTTAGGTATATGGGCAATTTGTGATGACTCTATCTTGGGCAAGCATCGAAGCAATAAGTCATAGTCTTGACTGCCTTCTACTCCTGCTCTAAATCCTCCAATTGAATCGATCAAAGAAGCACTATACACACCTAAATGAGAGACGTAGTTTTGAGAAAAGAGTAAATCAGGATTCCAATCACTTTTGAAGTGAGGATTCGACCTTACACCATTCTCATCAATTTTATCCTCATCAGAATAAATAATTTTAAGGTCTGCATTATCATAAATTGCTTTGGCACAGTAATATAAAGCATTGGATGATAATGTGTCATCATGATCTACCAATACAAGATAGCGACCAACAGCTATATCAATCGCTGAATTACTGGCTTTTGATATATGACCATTTTTCGATCTATAGACAACTTTAATCCGTTCATCCTGAGCTTCATATTCTTTCAGGACTTGTTTGACTCGTATATCTGTTGAACAGTCATCTGCAATACAAACCTCAAAGTTGCTAAAACTTTGATTCAGTAAAGAGTCAATACAAGCTCGCAAATATTTTTCTTCAGTGTTGTAAGTTGGTATTATTATTGAGAATAAAATACTCGTATCAAAATGACGTTCTAAGCTTTTTGATTCATAATACAAAGTATCATTTTCTAATTCATTTACAGCTATCCACTTTTCATACTTTCCAACGTTTTGACTAGGATTTAGGATTAGTTCCTGATATTGCTCATAAAGCGCTAAAATTGGTTGATCATCATTACTAAGTGGCTGCTTGTCTTTTAATAGCACCTTTTGAAAGTATTGCTTTATAGTAACTTCATTAATAGTAGTGATTTCAAAATCAAGTATACTGAATTCAGTTTGAATTTCTAACGGGTCGAAACGTATATTTATAGGCGGTCTTTCCAAGAAAATGACACGCTCATTTAGCCCTGATAATATAAATATGCTTATTGAGTTTTCTTCTGAAAACCCCTCTCCATAATCTATATATATCCTGCCTTGTTGACCAATCAGCTCAGTGTTAGCAAATATGTAAAAAGACCACCCATAAAATCCCGCGTTATAACCCTCAAAGTTAGTATTAAAGGTGACGTGAGGATCATCGTCATTAGCGACATATATACCGTCTTTTTGGCCTACATTCGTCAAGTTAAAATTATGTTCTTTTAGTAAGACATAATCTTTATAAGGGTTTAATATGCTCTTTTGCTCTTTGGTTTTTAACAAAATCCTCTTAAGCATTTCTTCAGAAAAATAACCATCTTTCTTGATCAATAAAATACGTAAGTTAGAAACTATCATATCCTTAATCATTGGGTATTTATGAAATGCCTGAGTATATAATTGCAATGCTAAACTATAATAGCCTTCTCTAAATGCAGCATTCGCTTGATAAAAATAGTTATACTGTTTAACAATCTGAGAAGTTGGATACATAATGCTGTTTTCACCCTATTATTTAGCTTTCTTTATTTTAAATAAATTTAAAGAGGACTGATGGTGCCATTTTGCTTTAAAGATTGCACGATTTTGATCTATATGTAACTTACGCCCTGTAGTCTTGGAAGTGTAATGATATACACTACTTTTGGCCTCATACCAAAGAATATGAGAAGGAAATGCTTGTCGCATTCTAATGCACAAGTCCATATCTTCTTGTCCGTTGATATACCATGTATCAAAACCTTTTAGTGCGACAAAATCTTTCGCTTTCATAGCTAAACATGCCGCTGTCAAAGCTGGACATGATTGGGAGATATTAGCTTCATTATTATCTTTGTCATAACCTTCGTATCTACATATGCCAAAACCATCATCCCCAAAATCAACACCCGCACATTGTATAGTGTCGTCTAAATACAATAATTTAGGCTGTACTGCGATAATTTTCGGCTGAGATACTGCTTTTTGGATAGGTGGTAGCCAGCCTTTAGTAACTTTCGTATCGTTATTTAAAAAAACTACTGTTTGTCCATCACTTTTACTAAACCCATAATTACAAGCAATAGAGAAGTTCAAATTATTGGGTAGATGGAAAACACGTACATGACTGTTAAGCTTTGAATAGATATCCATCCCTATGGACTTTATCTTGTCACTACCATTGTCAACAACAATTACTTCATAGTTTATATCATGACTATGTCGTTTTATGGATTCTAAGCATGCTATCGTCAATTTGAAATTATTGACTACTGGAATTATGATAGAAACTAATGTTTCTTTCCTATATTTTTGAGATTGTATTTGCCAGTTTAATATTTTAGACTCTGATACTCTAAGATCTATCGGCTTCACGCTCTTGGAAAAACCATTAAACTGTCCTATAAGTAGAAAGTGTTCATACGCCTGCATGTTTTCTATGAAATTGATGTTAGTATCTTTAGAATATGCTTTTACATCTAAAAGCGGTACAGTGTTTAATACATGAATATCGTTGGATAGCGTTTTATAGCCACCTATTAGTTGTTTAGTGAATACTCTATTTATTGCCATTGGATGCTTGTCAGAGTAGAAAAGAGGGGCATCGCACAAACCCTCTTTATTAAACGAAGGAAGTATCAATCCTACCTCCCCTGATTTCTGAGCAACTCTAGTCAAAACTCTTTCGACTGCATGAGCCATTTGACCATCTTTAGCAAAAGCATTAGTGAACCAAGTCTTGTTATCCAATAGCTTCTCTGACGCTTCTAGATAGCAGCGTGGTCTTAACCAAAAAAAACTACCCGCAAAAAAACCCCAGTCATCTTCAATACTTACATCCCACAATTTGGCAAGTTTTTCAACATCAAGCTCATTGTTAAACATTAAGTGTTTAGAGGAAACAAAAAAAGGCATTAACCCTGCCATATTCCATTTATGGTTAGAACGAATGTAGTTAAGTGTCTCAAAAAATATTTCGGGTGTTGCTATTAATCCGTTACAAAGACTTTCGAACCAAACTCGACTAAATGAATCATGGCAATTTTTAGTGTGTAACTTAAGAACCCAGTCATATTTTTGTAGACTGGGCATAATTTGGAAAAAAGGTAATAAATCCATTCCATAGTTAGGAAAACTATGAATGATAGCTTTATTCAAATATCTATCACTATCAATATAGTTTTTGATCCTTGGATCAGAGGCTTCACTCAACGTTATATGTATATCAATATTAATATTTAACCTATTGTCATCGTATATTTTTTTTACCATCTCAACAATAGTGACAAACTGCTCTATATAGAAGGCATGAATAACAATAGCAATACTAAAATCATTACTTATACTTGTGCTCATTGAGTAATTGCTACCTCTTTGGTTACGTTATATAGTTTTAAAACCCTAAAATTTTGGTGCTTCAGAAAAGCTTAGACCTTCCTCATCTTTATTAGAAAGCACAACATCATTAGTTGCAATAGGCCACTCAATCCCGACATGCTCGTCATTCCAGAGTAGCGAATATTCATCACCAGGGTTATAGACGTCCGTGCATTTATATACGAACTCAGCCTGCTCACTAAGCACAACAAAACCATGAGCAAAACCAGGTGGTACCCACAACATTCTCTTGTTCTCTTCACTGAGATATTCACCTATCCAGTGCCCATACGTAGAAGAATCCACTCTCATATCTACAGCAACATCAAAGACCTCACCTCTCACTACTCTAATCAATTTGCCCTGAGGTTTCTCATGCTGATAGTGTAATCCTCTTAATATTCCATAAGATGAACTACTATGGTTATCCTGTACAAAGTGATAATTACCACAATACTTTTTGAAATCTACCTCACGAAAGGTTTCCATAAAGAAACCACGTTCATCTTCAAATACTTTTGGAGTCATTAATACAACGTCAGGTATTGATAATTTCTTATATTCCATAAAGATATACTCGAATAATACTTAAAAAATAAGTTTGTTAGGATGAAACACTTAATAGTTCTACTTTTTTTTCTTGAATAGAAGAACCTGTTTTGTTATCTCAAAAGGCATCTTAATTATATTTTTTGGAGACTTGATACTTTCAGCGGCTATCAATCCAACTTTGTAGGTTAAATGCTGCTTAATTTTCTCAGACTCCTCATAATCAACATATTCTTCAATTGGAGGTAATCGAGATTGATCAGGGTTTTGCAAAAAATCTTTGTATTGTTCAAATAATAGCTTAGGTATTTTAGCTATATTTTGAGGGGTATCAGAGTAATTAATAATAACGCGTCCTAATTTGTAAGGGAGATCATCCTCTACTCTTTGGCGTGCTCCATAATATTCTTTACTGATATTTTCGTAGTATTCTTTATTACCTTTTTTACTAATAGATTCTTCAAAGGTTTCTATATCTTTACTATCAATTTTCAATCTATAAAACAGTAGTTGCTCTTGAGTATCATGTAAACATTTAAGTAATGAGTTATTTAATAAACTAGATTTCTGCTCTGAGACTAGTAACTCATCTTCTAAATTAGAAGAATATTTCTTGAGCTTATCATTTTCCGCTATCAACTCTAAAATAGAACTCTGGATATTCATACTGATATTTTTAGAGACTATCTCAGTCTCAGAATCATTCTTTGAGTTTTTGGAATATTTTTTATCAAAACTCACTTTCTTAATATGTGTCATGAAACTACTCCGTTATAAATATATAAATATTTTATCTAATATATACTATTGTTAATGGCCGAGTAACTTTAACAAATATTGCCCATATTGAGTTTTTCTAAACTTATTACCTTCCTCTTCTAGTTTTTGATCATCAATCCAGCCATTTCTCCATGCTATTTCCTGCAAACTTGCAATTTTTAATCCTTGACGTTGTTCTACTGTCTGAACATAACTACTTGCTTGAAGTAAAGAGTCATGAGTACCTGTATCAAGCCAAGCAAAACCTCGGCCAAGTCTTTCTACATGTAGATCACCTCGCTCAAGATAAGCATTATTGATTGAGGTAATCTCTAGCTCACCGCGTTCTGATGGTTTCACAGACTTAGCAATAGATATTACATCATTGTCATAAAAATATAAGCCAGTTACTGCATAGCTTGATTTTGGGGACTCAGGCTTTTCTTCTATTGAGATTGCCTTGCCAAGTTCATCAAACTCAACTACACCAAAACGTTCAGGGTCATTAACTAAATAGCCAAATACAGTAGCCCCTGTAGTTCTTTGAATGGCTTGATTTAGTTGAACCGAGAAGTGTTGCCCATGAAAGATATTATCTCCTAGCACCAAGCATACCGAATCATCTCCTATAAACTCCTCTCCTATAATAAATGCTTGAGCTAAACCATCTGGACTTGGCTGTATAGCATAGCTTAGTTTGATACCAAACTGTTCTCCACACCCTAAAAGCTTTTTGTAAGCTGGCAAATCATCAGGCGTGGATATAATAAGAATTTCAGATATTCCAGCCAACATCAATACAGAAATTGGATAATAAATCATGGGCTTGTCATAAACAGGTAAAAGCTGCTTAGACACTCCCATAGTGATAGGATGAAGCCGAGTACCTGATCCTCCAGCGAGAACAATACCTTTTGTCATTAGAACTTAACCTCATTGAATTATATAGTCAAAAATTATAGCTAATCAGCGTCTTTAAACACTGCCATTAGCATCTAACCACTCTTCCATCGTCAGAGAAAGTTGGCTTTCCCAAGTAGGCATTATAACTCCGAATTTAGATTCAATTTTATCCAAATTTAATCGGGAGTTTTGTGGTCTTTTCGCAGGTGTAGGATATTCAGTAGAAGATATCTGACCTAAGCCACCTTTTTTCAAAGCCAAGCTTAAGCCTCGAATACGAGCCTCATCAAATATTTTCGATGCAAAATCATACCAGTTAGTGTGCCCTCTAGAAGCAAGATGATATACACCACTGAATGACTGTGCTGAATCTAAACTAATAACCTTTTGTAAACATAACGTACTTACTGTAGCAATTAGACTAGCAGGTGTAGGCGCGCCAATTTGATCATTAACAATATTTAAACTGTCACGCTCCTTTCCTAGCCTCAACATGCTTAGTAAAAAATTATTACCTCGTGCTGCATATACCCAACTTGTACGAAATATTAAATATTTACTAGCAATACTCTCAATAGCCAAATCACCCTCAAGTTTAGATTGACCATAAACATTTAATGGGCCAGGTGCGTCACTTTCTATCCAAGAAGTATCTCCATTACCAGGATAAACATAATCTGATGAATAATGTACTAACCATGCATCATGCACAATACTTAATTCGGCCAAAACACGAGGCAAATCTCGATTTAAAGTAAAAGTACTAGCTATGTCTGATTCGGCTTTATCCACTGCCGTATAGGCAGCAGCATTCACAATAATATCAGGAGATATTTTATTGATATATTGATAGACGGCTTCTAAATCTAAGAAATTGACATTTTCACGAGTGACTGTAACTACCTCTCCAAAAGATTGAAGTTGGCGGTTCAATTCAAATCCTACCTGTCCTGTAGAAGCAAGCAATACAATTTTTCTACTCATAACTGACTCACTAATTGCTGGTTAGTTTCTTGATAAGACCCATCCAAGATAGATTGCCACCAGCTAGGATGATCTAAGTACCATTGTACAGTCTTTCTCAAACCTGAATCGAACGTCTCCTCTGGTTTCCAACCCAGTTCTTTCTCAATTTTAGATGCGTCAATTGCATAACGTACATCATGACCTGCTCTATCAGTCACATAGGTAATAAGATCAGCATACATTGAGATATCTTTAGGTTTATCAGGCGCCAGTTCTTCTAAGTGCTTGCATATAGTCTTTACTACTTCAATATTTTGTTTCTCATTGTGACCACCAATGTTATAAGTTTCACCAGTTTTGCCTGTGGTCGCTACTAACAATAAGGCACGTGCATGATCTTCTACAAACAACCAATCTCTAATTTGTTTACCATCACCATATATCGGTAATGGTTTTCCTTTCAGAGCATTTAGAATTGTAAGAGGTATGAGTTTTTCAGGAAAATGATATGGACCGTAATTATTAGAGCAATTGGTTATCACGGTTGGTAGATTAAAAGTACGCTGCCATGCACGTACTAAATGATCAGAAGAAGCTTTACTAGCTGAATACGGGCTGCTAGGAGCATAGGCTGTCTCCTCTGTAAATAAATCACTAGTTCCTTCTAGGTCTCCATAGACTTCGTCTGTAGATATATGGTGAAACCTAAACTGATTTTTTCTGTCCGCATTTAAACTTTGATAATATTCTCTAGAGACTTCTAGCAAATTATAAGTACCAATAATATTAGTATCTATAAACTCTTTCGGACCATCAATAGATCTGTCTACATGACTCTCCGCAGCCAAATGCATAATGATATCCGGTTGAAACTCAGTAATAATCAACTTACATTGTTCTAAATTACATATATCGGCTTTTACAAACTTATAACGAGGCGACTTATCAATATCATTTAGTGACGCTAGGCAACCCGCATAGGTAAGTTTATCCAAGTTCAAAACATAATCATTTGTGCTATTAATGATATGACGAACTACTGCAGAACCAATAAAGCCTGCACCACCAGTTACTAGTATTTTTTTTGCCATAATAATTCTACAATACCTGTTAGTTAAAAGAATAGTTTCTTAATATTATTAAAGTATTCTAAGAAGTACACAATGGAACTCCTGATAAATATTATAAGAAATTTAAAATTAAAAATGATGAGTGTAATTATTTTAAAAAACAGTTTTGAAAACATAACACGTAAAAAATATTATTTAAGTTATTAGCTATGCTTATTTAAAAATGCCTGATCCTTAAAAATCTAGATCGTACTATCATACTATAGTTTCAACCATCAAGAACGATAAAAGCTGGTCCCCTATTAGAAAACATACTACCTAAAACATAGTATTAATCGATAGTAAACTTACTAATCATAGCCAGTAGGATTTATGCTCTGCCAACGCCACGTATCTTGACACATCTCAGTAATAGAAAGCTTAGCTTCCCAGCCTAATACATTTTTCGCCTTATCAGAACTAGCGTAGCAACTGGCAATATCACCAACACGTCGGGAAGTAAACTGATAAGGTATAGCCTGCCCGGATATACTAGAAAATGCAGACACCAATTCTAAAACAGAGGTACCTTTACCTGTTCCTAGGTTAATAGGTAAAAACCCCACTGAGCTAGATTTTGAACTGCTTCGTTTTGAGTTGCTTCTTTGTAAATCGACTTGTTGCTGTAAATAATTCAATGCGGCAACATGACCTTGCGCTAAATCAGTGACATGAATAAAGTCACGCACACCTGTTCCGTCTACGGTAGGATAATCATTACCAAAAATACTGAGCTTTTCAAGCTTGCCAACTGCTACTTGTGAAATATAGGGCATCAAATTATTAGGAATATCATTCGGATCTTCACCAATCTGTCCTGATGGATGCGCCCCTACTGGATTAAAATATCTGAGAGCAATTAAGTTCCAACTGTCATCCGATAAAGCTAAGTCCTCTAGGATATATTCGACTATAAGTTTACTTTGTCCATAAGGATTGGTACAAGAGCGCGATGAACTCTCATCAATTGGTAAGAATTTAGGATCGCCGTAAACAGTAGCAGATGAGGAAAAT
The DNA here is from genome assembly GCF_015864825.1 of Psychrobacter sp. NZS113. Lineage (GTDB taxonomy): Bacteria > Pseudomonadota > Gammaproteobacteria > Pseudomonadales > Moraxellaceae > Psychrobacter. The sequence continues at coordinate 246,302 of NZ_JADYWL010000001.1, read as the reverse complement.
ATTAGGTTTTTGACATTATATTGTCTCATTACTTCTAATAAGGTTATAGTGCCGCTAACATTATTATTATAATATAGTAACGGTTTAGTAACTGATTCTCCGACCGCTTTCAACCCAGAAAAATGAATCACACCAAAAAATTGATGGTCAACAAATGCTTGTCTAAGTGTCTCAGCATCACGGATGTCACCTTCGATAAATTCAAGAGGCTGTCCAATTAGCGTAGAGACACGTTTGATCGCTGCACAGCTACTATTAGATAAGTTATCGTATATGACGATATCATAACCTGCTTCATGCAATGCAATACAGGTGTGTGTACCAATATATCCAGCACCGCCAGTGACTAGTATCTTGTTCTTCATAAGGTTTTCAAAGATAAAAAAAGACACCCCATTGTAGGGGTGTCTTTCTGCTATTTCAATGTAGTTTTGGTAGTTACACTGTAGACTAATGTCTATATTACCAACCAGTAACTTCTTTTAGCTTCTCACCAAGCTTAGACGGGTCGCGCGTATAAGCGATACCAGCATCTTCAAAAGCTTTGAATTTCTCTTCAGCAGTACCTTGACCACCAGAGATGATAGCGCCAGCATGACCCATACGCTTGCCTTCTGGAGCCGTAACACCAGCGATATAACCAACAACTGGTTTAGTCACATGGTCTTTGATATAAGCAGCCGCTTCTTCTTCAGCAGTACCACCGATCTCACCGATTAGGATGATAGCTTCAGTTTGTGGATCAGCTTCGAACAATTTCAATGCATCAATCTGGTTCATACCAGGGATAGGATCACCACCGATACCGATACAAGTTGACTGACCAAAACCAAGCTTAGTTGTCTGAGCTACGGCTTCATAAGTCAAAGTACCAGAGCGTGAGATGATGCCCACTTTACCTGGCTGATGGATATGGCCCGGCATGATGCCGATTTTGCACTGACCTGGAGTGATAACGCCTGGGCAGTTAGGACCAACTAGACGCACGTCGCCAGCTTCTTCAAGATAGCGTTTTGCTTTTAGCATATCGATAGTTGGTACGCCTTCAGTGATCACAACGATCAACTTAACGCCAGCATCGATTGCTTCAACGATAGAATCTAGTACGAATGGTGCAGGTACATAGATAACAGAAGCATCAGCTTGAGTGGCTTCCATAGCTTCTGCCATAGTATTAAATACTGGTAGGCCTAGATGCGTTTGACCACCTTTACCTGGCGTTACGCCGCCGACTACTTTAGTACCGTATTCGATCGCTTGCTCAGAGTGGAACGTACCATTTTTACCAGTGAAACCTTGTACCAATACTTTGGTATCTTTATCGATTAATACACTCATTATTTATTCCTTGTATTCGGTTGTCTTGTAATAGCGACTCTCAACACCATTTTTATTTAATGTTAATGGTCAATTTTTATATAAAAGCCACTATCACGCGTTGACTACTATGCTTTAGTATTTATTGCTAAACACCAATCATTAAAGACTTAAGCTTTAACAGCATCGACAATTTTTTGAGCGGCATCTGCTAGGCCTTGAGCTGTAGTCAATTTAAGACCAGACTCTTCTAAAATTTGTAAGCCTTTTTCAGCATTATTACCTTCTAGACGTACAACCACAGGTACTTGTACATCGACTTCTTTAACAGCAGCGATAATAGCTTCTGCAATCATGTCACAACGTACGATACCACCGAAGATGTTGATTAGAACACCTTCAACGCTGCTGTCTTCAAGAATGATCTTGAATGCTTCAACAACGCGATCTTTAGTTGCGCCGCCGCCAACGTCCAAGAAGTTAGCAGGCTTGCCGCCATACAATTTGATGATATCCATGGTCGCCATTGCAAGACCAGCACCGTTAACCATACAACCGATGTTACCTTCTAGAGCAACATAGTTTAGGTCAAACTCAGCAGCTTTAAGCTCACGCTCGTTTTCTTGAGTTTTGTCTTGTAGTGCTGCAATTTTAGGCAGACGATATAGTGCGTTTGAATCGATACCGATTTTGCCATCAACACAAACGATTTCGCCATTTTCACGAACGGCTAATGGGTTGATTTCCATTAGAGCAAAGTCGTTTTCAACGAATGCTTTATAAGCGCCAGTCATCAATTTAACGAACTGATTGATTTGCTTGCCTTCTAGACCAAGTTTGAACGCCACATCGCGCGCTTGGAAAGGCATTAGACCAACTAAAGGATCAACATGTACTTTAAAGATTTTTTCTGGGGTGCTGTGTGCAACTTCTTCGATATCAACACCACCTTCGGTTGATGCCATGAAAGTTACGCGACGAGTCGCACGATCAACGACTGCACCAAGATATAGCTCAGTTTGTACTGGATACATGTCTTCTGCAACCAATACGAAGTTAACTGGTTGACCATCAGCGTCAGTTTGGAAAGTAACCAAATTGGTACCGATAAGCTCTTCAGCAACTTGCTTAGCTTCTTCACGAGTTTTAACCAGCTTTACACCACCAGCTTTACCGCGACCACCAGCATGTACTTGCGCTTTAATAACCGCAATGTCAGTTGGCGTTTTATCAAAAGCAGCAGCAGCTTCGTCGCCGTTATGGGCGATGATGCCTTCTTGAATCGGCAAACCATAGCTTTTTAATAGCTCTTTTGCTTGATACTCATGTAAATTCATTGATTGTATCCTTTATTTTTTACAATTAATAAAAAGTGAAAATGAGTGCGCATATATATTAGACATCCGTCTGGCGCACTCATGACTGTAGCGACAGCTTTGACAGCGACACTACAGTCAGGTTATAAGTCATTACTTATCAAACTAACTACTTATTTCTTACGCTTTTTGCGCTGAATGGCGTGAATAGCACGGCCATCAGCAGACAGAGCAGCTTCATGCACAGCTTCTGAAATAGTTGGATGAGCAAACGTCATCAATTGCAGATCTTCAATACTAGAAACAAATTCCATCGCGATCATACCTTGATGGACGATATCACCAGCACCAGCAGAGATAGCATGCATACCTAACAAGCGATCTGTTTTGGCATCAGCAACAACTTTCACAGAGCCTTCCGCTTCACTTTGAGCAAGTGCACGGCCGTTAGCTGCTAAGTTGAATGAACCAGTTTTAACTTCATAGCCAGCTGCTTCAGCTTCCTGCTCAGTTAAACCAACCCATGCGATTTCTGGATGCGTATAAATGACGTTGATGATAGTATCATAATTAACCTGAGCTTTTTCGCCATGAATACGCTCAACAGCCATCATGCCCTCTTCCATTGCTTTATGCGCAAGCATAGGGCCACGGACTAAGTCACCGATAGCATAGACGCCATCGAGGTTAGTTTTACACTGATCGTTTACGTCGATAAGACCACGTTCAGTCAATGTGATACCACTGTCATCACCAAGTAATTTTTCAGAATATGCGCGGCGGCCTACACAAACGATAAGTTTGTCGAAGCTTTCTTCAGATGACTCGCCTTTAGTATCGCTAGTAACGACGACTTGATCGCCTTTAACTTCAGCATTGGTTACTTTGGTATCAACACGGATATCAAGACCTTGCTTCTTCAGCATTTTGCCAGCTTCTTTTGCGATGTCTTTGTCAGCAGCTGCTAAGAAACTTGGAAGCGCTTCATAGACAACAACTTCAGCACCTAAACGACGCCATACTGAACCAAGCTCAAGACCGATAACACCAGCACCAATAACGCCTAGACGCTTAGGAACTTCAGTGAAATCAAGTGCGCCAGTAGAGTCAACGATACGATCGCCGTCAGTTTTGGCCACAGGGATATCGATAGGAACAGAACCTGCTGCTAAGATAACGTTTTTTGCAGTGATTGTGGTTTCGCTTTCATCTGCAAGTGCAGTGAATTTGATTTGCTTGTCAGCGCCTTTACCGTCAACCAATGTGCCCCAGCCTTGCAGCCAATCAACACCATTGCCTTTTAGCAAAGCGGCAACACCACCAGTCAATTGCTTAACGATGCCTTCTTTACGAGCAATCATTTTTTCGATATCGATGGCTACGTCGCTAGTGCTGATACCATGCTCAGCAAGATCGTGCTTGGTCGCTTCGTAGCGATGTGAGCTATCAAGCAATGCTTTTGATGGGATACAACCAACGTTCAAGCAAGTACCACCAAGCGCTGGCTCACCTTTATAAACACGTTTTTCGATACAAGCAACGCTCATACCTAACTGACCTGCACGGATAGCGGCTTCATAACCACCAGGACCGCCGCCGATGACGACTAAATCATAATTGTCTTTCATAGTACGTTCCTATTTTTAATTATCATTCTAATTGTAAATATCATTTAACTGAGGATTATCTCGTTAATAAATAAGCGATGTTTTTACTCAGTATGCTTCTGCTTAATGGTTAATACACCATGTCAGCGAAACATTCTTATTTATTAACAAACAACTATTACCACTGTCTAGACTAAAGTTAAAAAGCTTGTATCAGCGGTTGCCAATACAAGCTTAGAAGCTTACAGGTCTAGTAGAAGCATGGCTGGATCTTCAACCAATTCTTTGATGGTTACTAAGAACTGTACTGCTTCTTTACCATCAATCATACGATGGTCATAAGATAGGGCTAGATACATCATCGGCAAGATTTCAACTTTACCATCAACTGCCATTGGGCGGTCATTGATAGCATGCATACCTAGGATAGCAGTTTGTGGTGGGTTCAAAATAGGTGTAGACATCAATGAACCAAATACACCACCGTTTGAGATAGTGAAAGTACCGCCAGTCATGTCATTCAGACCAAGTTTACCTTTTTGAGCAAGGCCTCCAAGCTCACGAATACGGCTTTCGACATCAGCCATGCTCATGCGATCTGTATCACGTAATACTGGAACAACCAAGCCGCGATCTGAAGAGACTGCTACACCGATATCATAATAACCATGATAAACGATATCATCGCCATCTAATGAAGCATTTACAGCTGGGAAGCGTTTGAGTGCTTCTGTTGCTGCTTTTACGAACAATGACATAAAGCCCAAACGTACGCCATGACGTTTTTCGAACTGGTCTTTATACTTAGCACGCATGTCCATCAACGGCTTCATATTCACTTCGTTGAACGTTGTTAGCATCGCAGTATCTTGTGATGCTGACAATAGACGATTCGCTACTGTTTTACGTAGACGCGTCATTGGAACACGTTTTTCAGTACGCTCACCCGTTGATTCAGCAACTGGACGACCGCTGTCAGACTTAATGCTGCTGTCAGATTTTAGTGTTGGGTTAGCCATGTCAGTTTTGGTCACACGACCGCCACGACCACTGCCTTCAACTTCTTTAGGATCTACGCCGCTTTCTTTCGCTGCTTTGCGAACTGCTGGGCTTTGGTCTTTATGATCCGCATCATTGCTGTCGCTTTTAGCAGCTGCTTGTACTGGCTCGCCGCCATCTGCTGCTTGTGCTGGCTCTGCTGGTGCTTCTGTAGCAGTATCTGCACTGGCGCTTGCACCCGCTTCAAACTGAGCGATAAGCTCATCAGACAAAACAGTATCATCAACTTGCTTGACGATTTTGGTCACAACACCGTTGTCAGGCGCCACAACTTCTAATACGACTTTATCAGTTTCGATTTCAGCCAATAGGTCATCACGGTTAACTTGCTGACCTTCAGTAACATGCCACTCAACGATTGTACCGTCGGCAACCGATTCTGGAAAAACGGGGGCTTTGATATCAGCCATCGATATACTCCTTAGATTTGGATATTCATATTTGTTATTAAGTCGTGATAAACAGTCAGTGACATCTTGTATAGCCATCTTAGATAATACTATCTAGATTTTATTACAGCTTACTGACTGTTATCGCCTGATTCATTTGCATTCAATAATCTGTTACTTAGACAACTCATCAACACTGATACCAAGACCGCCAGCGATTAATGCTTGCTGTTGTTGAGCGTGTAATTTTGGTGAACCTGTTGCAGGTGCTGCACTAGAAGGACGTGCCACCGGCTCCATGACTTTCGCCTTGGTTGGATGCGGTACGACAATACGGTACATATGCGGTGCTAGGTAGTACCAAGCGCCTTGGTTGAGCGGCTCTTCTTGCGTCCATACGATCTCAGCCAAGTTGCTATATTTTTCAATCTCAGCCATTAAACGCTGCTCTGGCAACGGATAAAGCTGTTCGATACGAACGATAACCACATGATCGAGACCTAATGCGCGGCGCTGCTCAAGCAAGTCATAATAAACCTTGCCGCCACATAGCACCATACGAGTCACTTTGTCTGCGTTGTGATCGTCCATCTCTGAAATGACAGTTTCAAACTTACCATTGGCAAGCTCTTCCAGATTTGAAGTTGCTAATTTATGACGTAGCAAGCTCTTCGGTGACATAACGATCAACGGCTTACGAATAGGACGTACCGCTTGACGACGTAGTGCGTGATAGATCTGTGCTGGAGTCGTCGGCGTGATGACTTGCATGTTGTCTTCAGCACATAGCTGTAAGAAACGTTCAAGACGCGCAGATGAATGCTCAGGGCCTTGACCTTCAAAGCCATGCGGTAACAGCATAGTCAGACCACAAACACGCTGCCACTTGGTTTCACCACTTGAAATAAATTGGTCGATAACAACCTGTGCACCGTTGACGAAATCACCAAACTGCGCTTCCCAAACGACCAATGCGTTAGGGACAGTCGTTGCGTAACCATATTCAAAGGCTAGCACTGCTTCTTCTGATAACAATGAGTTATAAGTTGCAAAACGAGCTTGGTCTTCACTCATATGAGCCAATGGCACATACATGCTGCCATCATTGATATTATATATTTCACTATGACGATGCGAGAACGTACCACGCCCTACATCTTCACCAGTAATACGTACCAATACTTTATCGTTATCAACCAATGAAGCATAAGCCAATGTTTCAGCGGCACCCCAGTTCAATGCCTCTTCGCCAGTTTGCATGGCCAAGCGTTGCTCGACTACTTTTTGAACTTGACGTTGTAGCTTGTAACCTTCTGGCATTTCGGCCATACGGCGTCCGTAGCCTTTTAAGACTTCGATATCGACACTGGTATCCCAATCATCTACCAAGTCATGACCCAGATAAGGCGCCCAATCTACAAACAGCTCTTCGTTAGGCTCATTAACCAACGAGCTAGCAACATAGTCACCACGGTCTAAAGACTCGCGATATTCATCTTCATACTGCTTTTCTTGCTCGGCATTCAGAATACCGTCTTTGATAAGCTGCTGTGCATAAAGCGTACGAGTGGTTGGTAGCTTTTTGATGACAGCATACATAAGTGGCTGCGTCGCTGATGGTTCATCAGCTTCGTTATGACCATTACGACGATAGCAGAATAGATCAATGATGATGTCTTTCTCAAACTCACGACGATAATCTAACGCCAATTGAGCTGCGAATACGACTGATTCTGGATCATCACCGTTCACGTGCAAGATAGGCGCATGTACCATTTTCGCCACGTCAGTACAATATTCAGTTGAACGAACATCTTCTTGACGGCTAGTGGTAAAGCCTACTTGGTTGTTGATAACAATATGTACGGTACCACCAGTGGTATAAGCACGGGTTTGTGACATCTGGAAGGTTTCTTGAACCACGCCCTGACCAGCAAAAGCGGCATCACCATGGATGACGATTGGTAGGACTGAATTACCACCTTTATTATCTAAAAGAGGTTGGTCATTACGACGCACCTGACGGGCACGTACTGAACCTTGCAATACTGGCGCAACGATTTCAAGATGTGACGGGTTAAAGGCCAAAGCCAAATGAGCTTCGCCACCTGGTGTCATCACATTAGATGAGAAACCATTATGGTACTTAACGTCGCCTGAGCCTTTTTCTGGCTGTACTTTACCATCAAACTCGTCAAACAAGTCCGCAGGGTTTTTACCTAAGATGTTTACTAATAGGTTTAGGCGTCCGCGGTGAGCCATACCAATGACCATCTCTTTGGTACCATAACTGCCGGCACGTTGGATGATTTCATTGATAGCAGGGATAAAGCTTTCACCACCTTCTAGACCGAAACGTTTCACACCCGTATATTTACGTGCTAAATACTTTTCTAGGCCTTCAGCTGCTGTAAGACGCTTAAGAATAGAGATACGTTTTTCTGTATCAAATTTGATATGACCTAAGTTGCTTTCTAGATATTTTTCCATCCAGCGTTTTTCTACACTGGTGGTTACGTGCATGTATTCGACACCAATGTGGCGGCAATAAACACGCTCCATAATCTCAATGATTTCACGTAAAGGTGCTGAGTCTTTAGCGATACTTAAATCATTGGTAGGGAATACGGTATCAAGGTCAGCTTCTGAAAGGTTATGGTAAGCGAGGGTTAAATCTTCTACTTCTGCACGTGATTCTAGATTTAATGGATCGAGACTAGCACGGCGATGACCACGGCGGCGATAGGCTGAAATCAGCTGCTGTACACCCATTTTCTTTGGGTTACCACCATCTACTAAAGCATTGGAGGCTGAGCTGGTCGCTTGGTCGCTAATCTTACCTGCAGTTTGATTGCGAGCAAGCAATAAAAACTGGTCTTTGATAGCGTTATGCGGTGCATCATTTGGCGATTTGTATTGTGCAAAATACGTTTGCCACTCGGTATCGACGCTACTAGGATCATTCAGGTATTGCTCATAAAGAGCTTCTATATACTGGGCGTTATCAGCGGCCAGTTCTGTATGTCCCGAGCCTTTTGCTTCTTTAGTTATACTATTCATAATAATCGTCTATTTGATAGATAAATGAATGGAATCGTGCTTATTATTGTGTAATCTGTCGTACGTTAAGTGCTGTCGCCTGCAATGTTTATATTAGAAATACAATTATTTGTGAACGTCCAGTTTTCTTATCTGGCTCGTTTCACAAAATTAATTTATATATACTACTATTAGCCATAACCAATTTGTTGGTGAAAAATAATCAATAAAATATCAACATTTTGACTGAGAATTTTCACTACAATTTTTTGTTAATTCTGACATATTACAGCTTTTCAGCCAAACATACACTGCTGTATAGAGTAGCACGCCTATATTTTAGGCCATAGTTTGTTTGTTCAATACTAGGTATTTAGGTAATGAATAACTATTCTCACCTTAGGCACCTCATATTGATCCTATTCTGTCTCAATAGGATATCTTGTTGGTATATTACCAGTAACGCAAACTATCGCTAACTGATATTTGCTCCTCACAATATCCTAACAATACAACTATGCACTATTCTAGCATTTAACTTGGCCAATATCTCTCGATGAATGCTTTTTACTACTGCCAATTATATAGATTGCTTGTGCATATATCATGCTTTCTTACATACGGCCAACGTATTGTTAGCACAGCCTTACCTTTGATTATCGGTCGTTTTCCTCATCGCTACAGCTTATTTGCATCTTAAGGAAAAGCTAAACTCTCTCTCAGAGCCTAAATCATAAAAAACACCACCTAATATATTAGGTGGTGTTTTTCGTACTATAATCTGCAAAAAAACCATGCAATTATAAACGATTAACCGGCTTGGTCAATCAACATATTACGTAAATGACCAATTGCTTTGGTTGGATTCAGGCCTTTTGGACAAACTGATACACAGTTCATGATACCGCGGCAACGGAACAGGCTAAATGGATCGTCCAAACGAGCCAAACGTGCTTGAGTATCCCCATCACGGCTATCAGCGACAAAGCGATAGGCATGCAACAATGCTGATGGACCTAAGAACTTATCAGGGTTCCACCAGAATGATGGGCAGCTGGTTGAACAGCAAGCACATAGGATACATTCGTACAAACCATTCAGTTTTTCACGCTGCTCAGGCGATTGTAGGCGCTCTGTTGGCGGTGCTGGCTGATCATTGATTAAGTACGGATGCACTTTTTCATATTGCTCGTAGAATTGGTTCATATCGACGACCAAATCACGAACAACTGGCAGTCCAGGTAACGGACGGACGGTTACTTTTTCTGGCAAAGTATTCATGTTGATTAGACATGCTAGACCATTTTTGCCATTGATGTTCATGCCATCAGAGCCACAGATGCCTTCACGGCAAGAGCGACGGAAGGTCAGTGTTTCATCTTCCTTTTTTAGGCGTAATAACACGTCAAGCAACATACGATCTGAGTCTAACAACTCAACCGTATACGTTTGCATGCGTGGCGCTGCGTCCAGATCAGGATCGTAGCGATAGATTTCGATGGTGCGAGTACCTCGGCTCATAATGCTAAACTCCACACGTAGGTGATGGCGGGCATACAAAGATTGCAACAGGATAACGCTAACTATTAATCGATACTGATAAACAATATCAAATACCGATTAATAGTGTGCTAGCGCTGTCAGGTGCATGTAGCTGGCGGTCACCTTTTTAATAAATTAATAAAGGATAAAACATTAACGCTGCTGCTATATATCAGGCGCAACATCTAAGATTAATAGACGCGAACTTTTGGCTCGATATAATCAACCGTCAATGGAACTTTGCGAACTGGCTTATAAATAATGCGGTTGCCTTCAGAATACCATAAGGTATGCTTCATCCAATCGTGGTCATTACGGCCGTTTGGTGCATAGTCATCATCTTCTGGACGATCGTAGTCAGAGACACTGTGGGCGCCGCGACTTTCATGACGCATCGCTGCTGAGATCATCGTCGCTTTGGCCACTTCATACAAGTTGGCAACTTCGAAAGCTTCGATACGCGCAGTGTTAAAGACTTGTGATTTATCAGCCAAATGAATCTGGTCAATTTTGTCGCCTAGCGCTAAAATTTTCTCAACGCCTTCGTCCATCATTGCTTGGGTACGGAATACGCTAGCATGCATCTGCATAGCTGCACGAATCTCATCAGCGACGTCTTGAGCATTGTAACCTTCAGTAGACTGCTGCAACTTGTCCAAACGACGCATAGTGTAATCAAGCACACGAGGATCAAGTGGCTTGTAGTTATGGTCAGCGTGATGGAATTCATCAACGATATGCTTACCAGCAGCACGGCCGAATACCAATAGATCAAGTAGTGAGTTCGTACCTAGCCGGTTGGCACCATGGACACTGACACAAGCACATTCGCCGATAGCGTAAAGACCTTTAACGACAGTGCCGTTAGCATACAAACCGTCTTCATCCGTGCCCGCTTCTAGATCAGGCGTGATTACTTGACCATGAATCGTTGTTGGAATACCGCCCATCATATAGTGAATGGTTGGGATAACTGGAATCGGCTCTTTAGTGATGTCTACGTTGGCGAAGTTTTTGCCAATCTCGAATACTGATGGCAGACGCTTCATGATAGTTTCAACACCCAAATGCGTCATATCCATAACGATATGGTCGGCATTAGGACCACAACCACGGCCTTCTTTGATTTCTTGATCCATAGAGCGTGATACTAGATCACGTGGTGCCAAGTCTTTTACGGTTGGCGCATAACGCTCCATGAATGCTTCGCCATCTTTATTACGCAAGATAGCGCCTTCTCCACGGCAACCCTCGGTCAATAGTACGCCTGCACCATGAACGCCCGTCGGGTGGAACTGCCAGAATTCCATATCTTGTAATGGAATACCTGCACGAACCGCCATGCCAATACCGTCACCAGTATTGATATAAGCATTGGTGGAAGCCGCAAAGATACGGCCTGCACCACCTGTCGCTAGGACAGTAATTGGTGACTGGAATACAGCAATAGTACCGGTCTCTTGCTCAAGTGCGATGACGCCATTAATGTTACCAGCTTCATCTTTGATCAAATCTAGAGCAATCCACTCGATGAAAAACTCAGTACCTTGCTCTAGGTTTTTTTGATATAACGTATGTAGCAACGCATGGCCTGTACGGTCAGCAGCAGCACAAGCACGTTGAACGGCTTTTTCGCCATAGTTAGACGTATGACCACCAAACGGACGCTGATAAATCGTGCCATCCTCATTGCGGTCAAACGGCATGCCCATGTGCTCAAGCTCATAGACGACTTTTGGCGCTTCACGGCACATATATTCGATAGCGTCTTGATCACCTAACCAATCTGACCCTTTGACGGTATCATAAAAGTGAAAGTGCCAGTTATCGTTACTCATGTTACCCAAACTTGCACCGATACCACCCTGCGCCGCAACTGTGTGCGAACGCGTTGGGAATACTTTGGTAAGGACTGCAACCTTCATACCTGCTTCAGCCAAATGTAGTGAAGCACGCATACCTGAGCCGCCACCACCAACGATGACTGCATCGTAGTTGAGGGTCTTAATATTACTAATGGTATTATCTTGTCTAGTTGCCATTACGGTTTTCCTAATGCCTGTTAATGCTTAGAATTAAATAAAAAAGCTGTATTAATCGTCATCTTATTGCAGGACCAAATGTCATATTTATTCGGCCATTGAACGCAATTATTTAAGACGGTGACGCAAACAACCTTTAACCACTTAATTTGCATATCTATCGTTATATTGGGCTAATTTCGTTTACTTTCAAATTAACTCAGCTATCTTTAAATGACTGCTTAAGTCAGAAACTGCCCAATGCTATGACTATTATCGGCTATAACGGACGGCTTTGGAGTCATTCAGCAGCCAATAGTGCTGCTAAGTGCATCCGTTATTATTTATAGATAGTAAAGGTATAAATTATTGGTTAAACGGCAACAACACTGAAGCCACTACCCCAAAAAATCATGATACCCCAAAATAGAAATACTAAAATAGCGATAATCATCAATGACTGTAGCACTAAACGTAAACCTGCTGCGCTTGAGCCTAATTTGCCAGTAGTAATGTAATCAGTAAACACTGTCCACATTCCAACCCAAGCATGACCTGCTAGCGCAAGTACGGCTACTAAGCTAAATAAACGCATAGGCAAGCTAGTCATGAATGATGACCACTCAAGATAAGTGACGTCGCCATGGGTCAAAAAGAAACCCAGCAACACCACACTATAAACGGCTAAAACAACAGCGCTGATACGCTGGATAATCCAATCACGTGAGCCTGAGCCGGTCAGACCAGTAGCACTTTTTATTCCTGAATCATTTTTAATCATTAGAACATCACCCATACAAATGACGCGACAATTAGAATCGCTGCAATCACAAAACTGATATTAGAAGCGGCACGTCCAGATTTCAGCTCTTCGTTCATGCCCATATCAGCAAATAAGTGCTTGATGCCCATCACAAAGTGATAAGCGATCGCGGCAACAAATATCCATGCTAAAAAGCGCACGAGTACGTTGTCAAATACGGTTGCAAAACTCTCAGGCGACGCCAAAGAATTCTGTAATAACCACAACATGACAGGAATAAGTAAGAATAAAATAATGCCAGATATACGATGCAAAATTGAGGCAATTGCAATCGGTGAGCGATTAACGCTAATCACTTGGCTTAAAGGCAGATCAATAGGTCGGTTGCTTTTCACAGCGGGCATCCTTTTTGCGGTTATACTCCTGTATCTGCTATCCACGCTTTGTATAAATGCTATACAACAGCGACGAGCAACACATGAGACGAATAAAGTAAGGAAGGGCTAGCTGACGTAGTTTAATTTGCGCTAAAGTTAAAAGGCAAATATGTCTTATACGATCATTATAGACTATCAAACCTGACTCGTTGAATTGATACACCCTTTATTAACGAGCCTTCTACTTACGTTATGACAATTTACGTTATGACAATAAGTACGAAGCATGGGATCAATCGATTAACTATTCTATTTTTACTGATTCCCATTAACAAAAAAAGATAACGCCATTGTGTCATCTCTATACGATCAATTTATTAAGGTAAACTTCACTGTTGGCTATCTAAAAATAGAACAGTTAACAAGAATATTCAAACGATAAGCTAGGTTTTGGTCTATAAACTGGTCGTCCAATCGTAACAAAATATGAGTAAAGCAATGCTTCACTGATTATTCCACTAAGATGATCGCTCAATATGCGCAAAGCTAGTGCCAGTTAAATCCCTCCAATTATAAAATGACTGGGCGCTAATTACAAATTTATCCCCTAAATATTGGTTATTAGAGATTAATTAACAAAAAGCTGGCTATTTGCAATATTAATTCATTAGTATTACCCAGCCCCAACGAGCCATAAATTCAAATCAAATGGTCGTTTGTTCATACTCTGTCTGTTTTATAGTTAATATGACTGAACCGTTAAACTTATAATCTTGCTAAAAACGCTTTAATATTATAACGTTAATGATAATCATTACTTTCTATAAAAAAGGGGTTTAAAAGACAAATTACTTATCAGACATATTTTGATACAAAAATTACAGTGAATAAACACGTCGAAACCATACTAATTGACAACATCGACGGTAAAAGTCTTTTCAAATCATAAGTAATTGCTGCTAATATACTCTGCGTATTAAATGAGTTATATGTATTTCAAGCATTTAACTGATGATGGCGCAAGGGTATGCGCCTGTAATAATCGATGACGCGAGGGTATGCGTCTGCAATAATTTTATTCTAACAAGCTAAAACAATGGAGAGCAATTTATGGCTGACACTAATGCCAAACTAACCGTAAATGGTGAAGAGTACGAACTTCCTATCATCAAAGGTACTTTAGGGCGCCCAGTTATCGATATTGCTGCTCTACAAGACTCAGGCTTTTGGTCTTATGACCCTGGTTTTAAAGTAACCGCCCCTGTCGAATCAAAGATTACTTATATTGATGGTGGTAAAGGCGAGCTATTACACCGCGGCTACCCTATCGATCAGTTAGCAAACAACGCTGAATACTTAGAAGTTGCTTATGCACTGATTCATGGCGACCTACCGAACGCTGAGCAAAAAGCTGATTTCTTTGAAAAAATCCGTAAGCATACGGGTGTTCATGACCAATTGCGCAAGTTCTTTGAAGGCTTCCGCCGTGACGCGCATCCAATGGCCATTATGGTTGGTGTCGTTGGTGCCTTATCAGCGTTTTATCATGAAGACCTAGACGTCAGCAACGAAGACCATCGTGAAATCACGGCTATCCGTCTGATTGCTAAAATGCCGACACTTGCTGCGATGAGTTATAAATACTCACAAGGCGAACCGTTCATGTATCCGCGTAACGACTTTAACTACGCAGAAAACTTCTTGTACATGATGTTTGCTACGCCTGCTGATATTGATTATAAAACCAACGACGTTATCACTCGTGCAATGGACAAAATCTTTACTTTGCATGCTGACCATGAGCAAAACGCGTCAACGTCTACTGTACGTTTGGCTGGTTCTACTGGTGCAAACCCTTATGCCTGTATCGCTGCTGGTATCGCAGCCCTTTGGGGTCCATCACATGGCGGCGCGAACGAAGCTGTTCTTGAGATGCTAGACGAAATCGGTTCAGTTGAAAACGTACCTGCATTCATGGAAAAAGTGAAGAGCCGTGAAGTGAAGCTAATGGGCTTTGGTCACCGTGTTTATAAAAACTTCGACCCACGCGCACAAGTAATGAAAGAAACTTGTGATGAAGTACTTGCTGCTCTTGGCATCAACGATCCTAAACTTGAATTGGCTATGGCGTTAGAGAAAATTGCTTTAGAAGACCCGTTCTTCGTTGAGCGTAACCTGTATCCAAACGTTGATTTTTACTCTGGTATCATCTTAAAAGCCATCGGTATCCCAACGTCAATGTTTACCGTAATCTTTGCATTAGCTCGTACTTCTGGTTGGATCAGCCATTGGTTAGAAATGCACAGCGCACCGTTCAAAATCGGTCGCCCACGCCAGTTATACACGGGCGAAACGCATCGTGACTTCGTTAAAGTTGAAAACCGTAAATAATTAAGTACGGTCTTTAACTAATAAAAAAATCCCGCCATTGTGCGGGATTTTTTATTGAGTAAAAATTGTCTTAATTGCTAAAAATATTTATTTAAACGATTCTAATGTCTGTTCATACTTGGCAATCTGTTCATCATATCCTTCAATCGTTTCGTTGAACTTAGACATAAGCGACTCAAACTCTTTTTGTTGATCAATTTTCATCTGCTGCATATCAATGACTTGTTGAGCTTCTATTTGCTCCCAAACTTGATGCTGTATTATCAACCGTGCCAGCGCTGGACTCTTTGCACTGACTCTCCCAGCAATTTCTGCGCTTTCAAACAACTGTGGCGCCAATGTCGCTATATTAATTAAAGTATTGATATCTTCTGCATTAAGCGGAGACGTCACAGGCTGATAAAGGGCATCCATCGCTTGCTGATAACTGTCAATGATTTGATCTTCGGTCATCATAGTCGGTTTGCGTGGCTCGAGACTGATACGTTTTAAGACGGTCAGATCACGCTCGCCTACTTCTGTACTGGTATTGATATCGGCAGTAGAGTCACTATCACTATCTACGGCGGTAGTAGTAGTAGCAGTATCTGTCGAATTAGTAGATGCTGTGATTGAAGGCGTGATACCAGCTGCATTTTTATCACTGCCATCAATGATATCGTCAGTGTCAGCAGGCTTGATATCAGTACCAAGTAGCGAGTCTGCATTTTCTGAGGTATCAGCAGCCTGTAGTGACTCATACTCTGCTTGTAAGCGGCGCTGTAACCCTTGCATCTGTGTGACGTAAATAGGCTGGAATTGCTCTATACGAGCAGCGGCTGCTTCGCTTTGCGCCATGGGCTCACTGTCTTTAAAAGTTTCTGGATCACTGGTCTGACTAGCATCAACTACAGGCTGTGTCTCTGACTGCTGCTGACAACCTGTCAATAAAATTATGCCAGTCAGTGTTGCTGCCAGCAATGTTGAGGACGAGCGGCGTGGCTGAACACTCTCACTTAGAGAGTTATCATAAGCCAAACGGTTGTTCGCTTTATGGCTAGCACTCAGAGCGAGCTTTACTGGCAAAAATTTAAACATGAGTGTAAATATCCTTGTTGAAGCACAAATATTAAAAGCTATAGTTATCCTAGCAATCCTTTGCTAATTTACTTTTCTCAGAGTTATCGTGACCTTGTAAAGCACAAAGCATGCTTTATACTAATTCTTATCATATAGTCATTCCACTATAAAAGTATCACTGCTTTGACCTCACTTGAAGTATTAAATATACATCTGCATTCGGTTGCCTTGTACTACTTTTAAATTGAATCAGCTATAGTCACTATTTGTCTCTATAAGAAAATTAAATTGTGAACGAGCTATCTGTATTTTTTGTTTCGTCGATAGAGCTTGTGACCAAAAACGGAATACAGGCTTCCAAAGCTTGGCAGTCTTGCCCGCGCCGATGAAGAATAAAGTAATCCTGTACCATGCGTGCTTGCTGCTCGATACCATACTTAAAAAAGGGTTTCCCTACCTCAAGCATATAATCATAACGACGATCGATAACTGCACCACGCACTACTTTTAAACCCTGCTGTAACTGCCATACATGAGTCAGCTCATGTATGAGCCAACTTTGCTTGCTCAATGAAGCGTCGCTAAAATCTGTAATCCAATCTGCGGGATTAAAATAAATATTGCCATTAGGACTAACAGCATAATTTTTTAGCACCCACCAAGCAGTCTTAAGCTGAACCTCATCAAGGTTGATACTGTTACCGAATACTGAGCGTGCCAGTGCTAATTCACTGACGGTGAGTATTCGTGATTTCTGCTGTGCGCCGCCATATAAATATCGATTCGAAAAACGCTTAAATATCGATTGAGACTTCATCACTGTAATACCTTATGCTTGATAGGCAACTTCTAATAAATCATGCTTGGTTAACCAGTCATATTAATACTGCTCATCGATATGACTGAACTGTTAATAGGGATGAAGTCTGAAAACCAAAGTGAACAGGACATAAGCTATACACTTAGCTAGCTTTCATTAACATAAGTCTGCGTTAGCCTATCGTGTAGGTACATACTAAATATAGTCATTCCACTATGAAAGTATGACAGCGTTCACCTCGCTTGAAGTATCACATATACATCTATACTCGGTTGCCTTGTACTACTTTTAAATTAAATCGACTATAGCATTTTTATAAATTAGCCTATATATATTGCTAAGGTCTAATGTTTACTAATGCGAAAATCGTGCCAAACAGGTAGGAATGCTTATTTCCAACAAGAATAATATATGTAGCATGAAGTGTAATTGCTTAGATGCAACTATAAAAAATCTATCAACCACTGTTATGACGCATCAATTGATAGCTGTTTACATTGATAATAGAGAGCCCTATGCCGCCTAGTTTTCATCCCGATACCCCACTTGCTCAGCGTATGCGCCCTACTTCTCTTACCGATATTATTGGTCAAGAGCATTTACTGGCCGCTGGTGCACCGCTACGACGTTTGGTCGAACAAGGACATTTACCCTCGATTATTTTGCATGGGGAAGCAGGTATCGGTAAAACAACGATTGCTATGCTGCTAGCAGACGCTGTTGGTCGACCTTTTCATGCGCTGTCCGCGTTGAATACTGGAGTCAAACAGCTACGCGAAGTATTAGACAATAAGGACTCACTGGTATTTGAATCACCTGTGGTATTTATCGACGAGATTCATCGTTTTAATAAGGCACAGCAAGATGCACTACTGGGCGCGGTAGAGTCTGGCGATATTACCTTGATTGGTGCAACGACAGAAAACCCCTCATTTAGTGTCAACAATGCCCTGCTGTCACGTTGCCAAGTGTATCGCTTAGAGCCTCTAACACCGGAGCAGATAGGCGCAGTGCTACAGCGAGCACTGTCCGAAGACAACGTGCTTAAAAAACTAACCGTCGACTTGCAAGCAAAAGACACTATCAGCCAACTGGCACATGGTGATGCTAGAAAGGCGTTGAACTTATTAGAGCTTGCCATTCAAACGGCTGACGCTAAGCAATCACCGATTATCGTCGATGATGCATTGGTCGCTCGGGTAGCACAGACTGCACTGATCCGCTATGACAAAGATGGTGATCAGCATTACGATATCGTCTCAGCAATGATAAAATCCGTCCGTGGATCTGACCCTGATGCAGCCTTATATTGGATGGCACGGATGTTGGTAGGCGGCGAATCTGCTGACTTCATCGCGCGGCGCTTGGTCATTTTGGCCAGCGAAGATATCGGTAATGCCAACCCTAACGCCCTACTCCTTGCTGATGCAGCATTACGCAGTGTGCAATCAATCGGCATGCCCGAAGCGCGTATTATTTTGGGTCAAGTGGTGGTTTATCTGGCGACCAGTGCCAAAAGTAATAGCACCTATAAAGCAATCAATGCTGCGATGATGTTGGCAGAAAATGATTCCTCTCCTGTGCCACTACATCTACGCAATGGCGTTACTAAGCTGATGCGACATCAAGGCTATGGTCAGAACTATGTATATCCTCATGACTACCCCAACCATTATTATCCGCAGTCTTATTTACCAGAAAATTTAATCGGCACACGCTTTTACGAGTTTGCAGACAATCAGCGAGAACAACATAGCAAACAATTTATGGATTGGCTAAAAACCCAAGCAGCAAGTAATGACTAACCACGTATAGACGTGCCATCTTATTATGTAACGTGCTCTTTAATGCCTGAATAGTAGCGATTATTGATAATACTTATGACTATTTTTGACATACTGAACGATATAGTGGGAAGATGACACAGCACGTTGCGCTGAAAAGCGTTAAAATAACCTCATAATGAACCATACAAGCAATTAAGTGAGTCACCTTTATATCAAATGATATTGCTTATAGCGCGCTTTGCTTGACCGTAATAGCGCTTTGCTTGACCGTAACAGCGCTTTGTATTATCTACTGCTCTAATAGACAGATAATGCTTTAGATTCCAAATCACACCTATCTATAAATAATAAAATATTGAGATTTACTATGAGTTTAAATACGATTCCTGAGATTATCGAAGACATTCGTGCTGGAAAGATGGTCGTCTTGATGGATGATGAAGACCGCGAAAACGAAGGTGATATCATCATGGCAGCGACCCATGTGCGCCCTGAAGATATCAACTTTATGATTACCCATGCGCGCGGCTTAGTCTGCTTAACCATCTCGCAAGCTCGTGCGCATCAGCTGTCTTTGCCATTGATGTCTGAACGTAACGAAGCCAAATTTAGCACTAACTTTACCGTATCAATTGAAGCCGCTGAAGGTGTTACGACTGGTATTTCTGCTGCCGATCGCGCTCGTACCATTCAAGCAGCCGTTTCTGCTACTGCTAAAGCTGAAGATATTGTACAGCCTGGCCATATCTTTCCTATCATCGCGCAAGATGGCGGCGTATTGCATCGCGCTGGCCACACAGAAGCAGGTTGTGACTTATCTCGCTTAGCCGGTCTTGAGCCAGCATCTGTGCTAGTTGAAATTATCAATGCTGATGGTACGATGGCACGCCGTGATGATCTAGAAATATTTGCTAAAGAGCACGATCTAAAAATAGGTACGATTGCTGATCTTATCAACTATCGTATAGCCAATGAGCAAACAGTAGAAGAAGTAGAATCACATCCATTTGAGACTGAACATGGTACGTTCACTTTGCATCGCTTCCGTGAGTTTGGTGCTGATGAAACCCATTTAGCATTAGTCAAAGGTGATGTCAGCGAAGGCGTCAGTACGGTACGTGTTCATGGCTTCCATCCATTACGTGATTTATTTGCGGCTAAAAATGACATGACTGGCCGTAGTGGTTGGAGTGTACAAGCGGCATTAAAAGAAATTAGCGCCTCAGACCGTGGTGTATTGGTTTGGATTGGTAGCAACCAACCCGTTGATTTAGGGGATGCGTTAGATAAAGCCGCAGACAATGAATCGCAATCAACGCTCACCCAACAGCCGTATCGTAGCGTTGGTGTGGGTGCGCAGATATTACGTCACTTAGGTGTCCGTGATATGCGTCTTTTATCATCGCCAATGAAGTTTTATGCGTTATCAGGTTTTGAGCTAAACGTGGTCGATTTTGTTCAAGCACCGCAACAAGACTAATATCTGCTTGCGTTATTGAGTTGAAAAGTTAAGCTTAAAAAAGGTACGCTACTCCAATGTTAGCGTGCCTTTTTTGTGTTCGATGATTTTACTTATTCTTTCAATTTACTCACTTATATAGAGCAATCCTTTTAGCTTTTAAAACTCAGGTGTATGACTAGCTTTCGCCTCTAATGCTAAGAGCCGTTCACGCTCCTCGGTTGTCCATGGTAACTTGTCTTTCGCACTACTATCTAAACGCACCACAACTGCCTCAGCCGTCGCAACGACTGCCTGTTGTGCCGTACTATAGTAACTGTACTCCATTACGATGCTGGTCCTACCCAAGCGCTGACAACGCACGCCTAATAATAGAGTATCTGGATAAGTCACTGGTCGTAAATACTGACAGCTCGATTGCGCCAAGACTGTGACCATACTGCCATCAAACATTCCTAATGCCTGCAAATACCCAATACGTGCTGACTCAGCATAGCGATAATAAACAACATTGTTTAAATGATTAAAGGCATCCATTTCACCCCAATGAATGGGTTGATGATGAATTACTGGGTAATGCGACAATTCGTCAGGATGATTATCCGCGATATTAGAGGCTGTACATGCTTCTTGATTCAAACTGTCCATAACGTCATTTCTCTTATTCTTCGTATTAATAAATCTTTGGCATAATAGGGTTTGTTAAACATTCAAATATTAGTACTGCCAGCACCACCTTTGAATGTTCAAAAAACCCTAACCATTAACGCGTTGGCTGATCCAAAATCTGAGTCGTTAACAACGGTGTCGGTTTTGGTGCATTGGCTATCAATCGGTCTAACCAATCTATAACTTCTGAAATATTCGCAGGCGCTGATTTGGTTTGTACATTGGTTTTGTTAGCTGCTTTTTTTGTACTTTCAAATGCTTGCTTGTCTGAGTTTTTTGGCTCTGAGTTTTGTGGAACTAGGCTCTGCAATTGCTTTCGTGCTTGTGTCAAATAACTGATAAATTGATCCTGTTCACGCATATTACTGGCTTGACTTGCTAGATTCAATGTCATGATGACTTCATGAATCATGAGCTGTCTACGTGTTAGACCTGTACTATTATCAGTGGTTTTTGTCTGCGGCGCTACATTAGTCACACGTTCATGACTGTGCAAAAAATCTTGAATATTTTGAATGGCTAAGTTTTGTAGTTGCCAAGGGCTGGGTTGTGAGCTTCTGGCTTGTAAACGCTCGATATCTTTCATCAAGCTTTGTTTGATAACGATGGTCAGCGCTGGCGCAATCTCATTACTACTCTGTGAGAGCTGCCAATGTAATCCTCGCAACAACTCAATCGCTGCACTATCGTTATTATCTATCAACAACCTATCAGCGGCTTGTATCTGAATACGTAATAAATCTAACTGGTTTTGAGCTTGACTGCTAACAGCGGCACTAGGTTTCGGTAACGTCTGTTGACTCATCGAAAATAAGCGATCATCCATCTCATTGAGACGACTGGTGATTTGCTCATTGCTTTGTAAACGATCATTGACGTTATGTTGAAAACGCTGTTGGCTAATATAAAGCCACAATAACGCGGCGACCAATAGTAAAATAACGAACCATTGCAGTCGCACCAACAACATATTTGCTTGCCGGCGTTGTTGAACAGCCGAAGGTTCCTTAGGTAACGATTCAGAATTAATTGACATAAGGCAACGCCGTTATTGGTAGGTTTAAATATAGTTAAAATTAAGAATTCAAAATATTAATGTTTAGATCTGATCGCAGCGAGAATAGTTTTTGGCGCCAAATCTTCCACACGCCAATAATACAGCTGCTGGTCTGCAACCATATTGGCCAAGCGCTCTCCTAGTACCACATACGCAAAATCTGCTAGCTCAAGCGGTTGAATAACTGTCGTCGCTTTATTAGCAGTTGATTCTAGGCCCTTCTCTGCCTCAGCGCTAACGATGGTTCCCCAATGCTCAAAAGCCGCACCACTACTGATCACCACGATTGGCTTTGGCCGCTCTGATAATGCTATATCTTGCTTCGAACAAAGCATCAGAAAATCTTGTAGCCATTGCTGATACTGAGCCCTTGCCTCTAAAGGCATCTTACGCTCATACCAAGCAATGCTATCGACATGGACACCACGCGCCTGTAATGCATCAACCAATAGTCGTCGCCCACCAAGTCCACGCCATACCAACAGCTTATCACCTGCTTGCAAACTCTCTATTTCAGGCATTGCCAGCATACCTTCGTTATTGGCAATTTCAGGCTGT
Source organism: Psychrobacter sp. NZS113 (assembly GCF_015864825.1). Classification (GTDB taxonomy): domain Bacteria; phylum Pseudomonadota; class Gammaproteobacteria; order Pseudomonadales; family Moraxellaceae; genus Psychrobacter. The sequence goes on along the minus strand of NZ_JADYWL010000001.1, from coordinate 223,072 downwards.
CGCACCTGATATTTTAGCTCATCTGCAGGGCTATTATTTAATACGGATGCAGTCGCTTCGCCCACTGCGATAATGTGGTTCGGCGGTTGTAAAGATGCCTCTATTTGGTCATTTTCGTCATGTTGTACCTGATTCTCATGCTCAAGCATTTGCAAGACAGCTAAACCTGCAGCAGCAGCCGTTGGGCTAACGACAACAAGTGCCTTATAAGCCCCTGCTAGCCACTGCTGCATCAACATAATCTCATCATCAGTCGTTGGGCGCGACTGTAGCGCCAACATTGGTATCTCAACCACGCTCAACCCTGCCGATTGTAAGTGCTGAGTCAGTGGTGTCGACCGCTCTACTGGGCGGGTATTGATGACGACTTGTGGTAGCAACGAACAGTCATCCGTTGTTTGGTCGTTATGCATAGATTTGACGTACATTGACGATGACATAGACGTACCATGACAAAAGACTGATAAAGTTGGCTTGACCACCCATCAACATCTACAGTGAGGGCGTGATGGTTCAGCCAATAAAAATACTGACGTGTTATTCAGGATGATAAATCGCTGATAAGATATCACCAGCGCCATCGGCAAGCAGTAAGTTTGCAACATCAATACCAAGCTGATTGGCCTGTATTTCTTGTTTCTCTTGCGTGCCCACTAATGTGACCCGCTTTTCTGCCTTTAATAGCTTGCTACCATCGGCTTGACCTACTCGACCTCGGAGCCACAATACATTGCCATTGTCGTTATTACCGTTATCGCCATTGTCATCGTTATTGGCATCTGTTTCATTAGCCATTTGCAAGACAGCATAGGCCGCAATCGGCACTTGGCAACCACCCTCTAGATGACGATTTAGCGCTCGCTCTGCAATAAGACGAATACGGGCTTTATCATCATTAAGCGGGGCCAGCAGCTTTAATACTTCGTCGTCTCCTTCACGGCATTCAATTGCTAGCGCACCTTGCCCAACTGCAGGCAAGCAGGCATCAATCTCAAGCTCGCCGCGTATGCGATCATCCAGCTCAATACGCTGTAAGCCACTGGTCGCTAGGATAATAGCATCATACTCGCCCGCATCTAGCTTACCTAACCGAGTGCCGACATTACCGCGCAAGGTTTTGATTTGTAAGTCTGAGCGATAGGCTTTGATCTGACACTGACGGCGCAAACTGGACGTTCCCACTACCGCGCCTTGTGGCAACTCATCGATACTACTATAAGTATTAGAGACAAAAGCATCAGTCGGCGAAGCGCGTTTACAATAGACACCAAGCATCAACCCTTCAGGCAGCTGCATTGGCACATCCTTTAATGAATGGACTGCAATGTCTGCTTGCTTGTCATACAATGCTTGCTCAAGCTCTTTGACAAACAAACCCTTGCCGCCAATTTTGGCCAACGGTGTATCTAATATCTTGTCACCCTTAGTGACAATTTTGAGTAAGTTAATCGTCAATTCAGGATACAGCTCTAATAGCCGTGCACGAATATGCTCAGCTTGCCATAGTGCTAAAGGACTCTGACGTGTAGCGATGTTTAAAGTGGTCAATGCAGTTTGCTGCGAATTGCTCATAAAGGGCCTCAATAAGTTCGGTATTATTATGTTAGTGCTGTGATGTTGGGCTGTGCTGTCAGTGCTACTCGTATCTGTACGACATAATATCTGTATAACATGACGTCCGTGCTAAACGATGAGGAAACCTGCCACAGGCAACGGGCGGTATAAACCAGTTATAGTGAATACTGACGCAAAAAAAATACCCCTATTTAAGCATAAATAAGGGTTTGATGATATGGGATGATTATTTCGCTACTAAAACAGCAAGTTACATATTTTAAGTTGCATAATTTAAGTTACATACTTTGAATCTTGTCACGTAGTGCTGGCAGGTGACGACGACTGACGGCTAGTGTCTCATCAATACCTTTAAAACGTATCTGATACTGCCCTGCATCTAACGTTTCTAAGTAATCCAAGAAGCTGAGATTAATAATCGCGTTACGATGCACACGAAATAGCCGATCTTCAAACTCTTGCTCAAGCTCTTTTAGCGTTTCATCAATGAGTACAATGCCATCTTTGTGACGTACTTTGACGTACTTTTGATCAGCCGTAAAATAGTAGATATCCTTGAGCTTAATCAGCTCTACACCTCGGTGAGTACGAGCTGCAATATGCTCACGTACTGGTCGCGCGGTGGGATCTTCTAGCTTACGAATTTCATTTAACTGAGCAGCATTCAGGTTTTTTGCTTTATTCAGCGCCTCTAATAGCTCATCTTTATTTGCAGGCTTCAATAAGTAGCCAATCGCATTGGCTTTTAAGGCAGCAATTGCATAATGGTCATAAGCGGTGACAAATATAATCGCTGGTGGGTGATCAAGTTGTGAAAGCTCTTGAGCACAGCGCACACCATCCATTTCAGGCATACGGATGTCTAACAATATGATATCTGGCTGCTGCGTTTTAACAGCCATGATAGCTTCTTTGCCTGTTGTTGCTTGAGCCACTACTTGATGACCTGACTCTTGTACTATTCGGACCAAACGCTCACGCGCTAGCGGTTCATCATCACAAACTACAATACGCATGTAAACTCCCATCCCTAGACAAACTTAGTACTTTTAATAGACACTGCAAACTTACTATTACTAATTATCATTCGCTTAGCAGAAAAATATTTGATAAAACCACAAATAAAAAAGCCTATAATAACCGATAAATTAGGGCCAATAATAAATTTAATACGAGGCTATTTTTTGTATCTCATTTTTTATGTTTATTTGTTCACCGTTAGTAATAATTATTCTTAATCATTACTAAATATAAAGTAAAACAATAATATAGATATAAGATACGGTGCAATATGTATGCCATGCTGGTTTATTTGCAGGAAAAATAAAAATAAGTAATGAAAAAATCATCATAGACTGACGTCTTGTAGCGGATAGTCAATAACAGTAATGATTTGAGTGTTCGTCACTGTGCTTTTAATATCAGCACTTTGTCCAAAATAGGAACGCAAACGCTCAGCTTGGATATAAAAACTCATGTTTTGGCGCAAATCATGATTAATAATTAGCGTCTTTTTGGGAAGGTCGACACCAATCACAATCATAACCTGATGCTGTTGCCACGTTACTTTAATATTGATACAGATAATTTCAGTGGTCATCTCAACCACATTTAACAGCATTCGTTCCAATATACTCTGCAAGGTTAAGGCGTTGATAACCATGTCATACATGACATCTTCGTCAGGTAGATCCCATGTCACCTCAAGCTTATCTGCCAAACGGCTGGCTTCAATCGCCAAATAATGCTCACATAGCGCGATCTCTTCTTCAAAGCTAATCTCGCGCGCCCCATTAAAGCTGGCACGGAATAATGCAGAAACGTTCTGTAGTAAGGCAGCAGCTCGTGGTGGATTGGTTTCGATAAGTGATACAAGCGTGTTAAGGGTATTAAAGAAAAAATGCGGGGAGAGACGTGCTTTGATTATATCGTTCTGAGCACTTAGTTTGTGTTCAAATGATTGCTTGAGGGCGTTCATCTCGCGATAGCGGCGTAAAAAATACAGTAAAAATATCAAAGCAAAACCACCAGCACTCACGGTATCAACTAATATATCTGGAATGAACGTCCGAGGATTGTATTCAATCCAACCCATATTAATCATAATAAGACTGATTAAAGTCATCGAAATGGCATAGGTAGTCATTAGTATACTGACTACATATACCGTAACTTTAGGGATGCTCATGCTTTTGAAGATATGGCGCAGATAGTCGATGATATACAGCGATGGTATGATGCTTAACGTATTTTGAAGTAGCCTACTCGAGAGTTGCATTAAAAAATCTGCCCAAGTGGCGATCTCGTAACGATGCGTCACCGTCACGAATATCGACCAAAAAAAGACATATAACAGCCACTGCCAAGCTTTCATGACATCCATGAGCTTGGGCATAAAAAACTCTAAGCGCTCCGCTAGCAAGGCTACCTCATCCTTTGCTATACTCGAGTTCTCATTCTCTTGACTTGTCTTGTACCGATATGAACGCCAATTCTTCAAACCTTAGTAATCCCGAATCAAATGTAACTGCATCTATCTCTGATTCTAGCACAGATGCCTCTACAACAAATAATAGCCCTGCAAGCAGTCAGGGTCAGCAAATGTGGGGCGGTCGCTTTAGTGAAGCGACAGACAGCTTCGTTGCTGCCTTTACCGCATCTGTCGGCTTCGACCAACGTTTTGCGCGTCACGATATTCAAGGCTCAATCGCTCATGCGACCATGCTCAAAGAATGTGACATTCTAACTGCTGACGAAGTGGCCACTATCATCGATGGCTTGCAGCAAGTGTTGCGCGAAATTGAAGCCGGTGAGTTTAATTGGTCAATCGCGCTCGAAGACGTACACATGAACGTCGAATCACGTCTGACTGACATTATAGGTGCGGTTGGTAAAAAGCTCCATACTGGCCGTAGCCGTAATGATCAAGTAGCCACCGATATTCGTCTTTGGTTACGTGAAGAAACGGATAATATCATCGCCCTGCTAGTACGCTTGCAAAGTGGCTTGCTAGATTTGGCTGAGCAACATACCGATACTATCATGCCAGGCTTTACTCATTTGCAAACGGCACAGCCCGTCAGCTTTGGTCATCATGTGATGGCATGGTTTGAGATGTTGTATCGCGATACTGAACGTCTAGTCGATGCGCGTCGCCGTATTAATCAAATGCCACTTGGTAGCGCAGCGCTCGCTGGTACAACGTTCCCAATCGATCGTACGATTACTGCTGAGTTGCTTGGTTTTGAAGGTATTTGCCAAAACTCGCTAGATGCGGTTTCTGATCGTGATTTTGCGATTGAGTTTACCTCTGCAGCATCTATTCTCATGATGCATATGTCACGCATGAGTGAAGAGATTATCCTGTGGATGTCAGCGCAGTTTAACTTCGTGCAGATTCCAGATCGCTTCTGTACTGGCTCATCTATCATGCCGCAAAAGAAAAACCCTGATGTGCCTGAATTGGTACGCGGTAAAGCGGCACGTGTCTTTGGTCAACTCATGACACTGCTTAGCCTGATGAAGAGTCAGCCGCTGGCCTATAACAAAGACAACCAAGAAGACAAAGAGCCACTCTTTGATTGCGTCGATACCCTTACCGGCTGTTTATTGGCTTTTGGTGATATGCTACCTAACATCACGCCTAATAAAGAAAACATGCGTGCTGCCACTATGAAAGGCTACGCGACTGCCACTGACCTTGCAGATTATCTGGTACGCCAAGGTGTTGCGTTCCGTGATGCCCATGAAGTGGTCGGTAATGCCGTTGCTTTAGGTATCAAAGAAGGCGTTGATTTGAGTGATTTATCATTGGCACAGCTACAGCAGTTTAGCGATGCTATCGGTGAAGATGTATTTGATTATCTAACGCTAGAAGGCTCATTAGCAGCCCGTGACCATTTAGGTGGCACTGCGCCGAATCAAGTAAAAAAGGCCGTAATAAATGGCCGTGCTCGTTTGAAAGTTTTTGCTTAAAGCCAATTTATAACCAAGTAGTTTATTACTCTAATAATTGAAAAACACCCGCCTAAGTAGCGGGTGTTTTTGTTACCATAAGCAGGTAACGTCATTTAAAATATATCTATAAAGACCCATACATAATAAGGAACGCCTTATGACTGAGACTTTTAACCCTCAAGCCAACACTGTATTTTGCCGTAAATATAAGCAAAATTTGCCAAAGATGCCACACCCGCCTTTCCCTAATAAAAAAGGTCAAGAGCTGCAAGAAACCGTATCTGACAAAGCGTGGAAAGAGTGGATCGAACACCAAACCATGCTGATCAACGAAAACCATTTAAGCATGATGGATCCTGCTGCCAAAAAGTTCTTAACCGAACAACGTGATAAGTTTTTGGATAATGAAGATTACGAACGTGCGCAAGGTTGGACACCAGAAAGCTAATCTTGCCTCGCTTTCTGATAACCATCAAAAAACGCGCTATTTCAATAGCGCGTTTTTTATGATCAAATACTGTTCAAACAGCTTCTATTATTCATCATCACTGTCTGAAGCATCCAGCTCAGAAACTGACATTGGGCTAACTTGGCGCGCCGCCATACGTTCATTGGCTTCTTGTACGGCTTTTTCGACCAGTGTATAGTCAGAATGACGAACATCTTGACCACTAATATAGTTAATCACTAGCTCAGCGACATTCTGTGCATGATCGCCAATACGCTCAAGCGCACGCAATACCCACATAATATTAATCACTTTTGAGACATGGCGTGAGTCTTCCATAATGTAAGTCATCAACGCGCGAATAGCAGATTGGTATTCATCGTTGACCACATTGTCATTACGCATGACCTCAAATGCTTGCTCCGCATTCGATTGACTAAAAGCCTCTAACGAATTGTGTAGCATGAGGCGAACTTGATTACTGAGATGCTGTACTTCTGAGTAGCCGTACGATAACTTACCTTGAGCTGCGATTTTGTTTGCCATTTGGGCAATTTTTACGGCTTCATCACCAATACGTTCCAAGTCAACCACACCTTTGCTGATAGACATGACCAAACGTAAATCACTGGCAGCGGGCTGGCGTTTTGCGACCAACAACAAAATATGCTCGTCCAACTCTACTTCCATTCGATTGATTTCAAAATCCAGATCGATGACCTCTTGTGCCAATGTCTCATTTTTATCGATAAGTGCATGAATGGCTTTGGCCACTTGATCAGCAGCTCTATCCCCCATGTACAAAAACAACCGAATGGCTTCGTCAAGATCTTGGTCGAAACTTTTAGAGATATGCTTATCACTTTGCATAAGAGGTATTCCCTGAAATCTGTATATTGGTAACGCGATGAGATTTTTAGGTTAAACGAATTGGCTCACGAGACATTATCAAACGTATCGAGTATTTTTTACTTTTTCGATTATTGATGCTCAGTGTTAGCCATAACGACCTGTAATATAGTCTTCTGTCGCTTTTTGCACAGGCTTAGTAAATACTTGGTCCGTCTCACCCATCTCAATCATATCGCCTAAATACATATAAACTGTATAGTCTGATACACGTGCAGCTTGTTGCATGTTGTGAGTGACGATAGCGATGGTATAGTCGTTTTTTAGATCTTCAATCAGATCTTCAATTGCACCCGTCGAGATAGGATCTAACGCAGATGTCGGCTCATCGAGTAGTAATACTTCAGGCTTAGTCGCGACACTTCGTGCGATACATAAGCGCTGCTGTTGTCCACCTGATAAAGACAATCCAGAAGCCTTTAATTTGTCTTTCACTTCTGGCCATAATGCAGATTTTTTGAGTGCCCATTCCACGCGATTGTCTAACTCAGCCTTACTCAATTTCTCATAAAGGCGTACCCCAAAAGCAACGTTGTCATAAATCGACATTGGGAATGGGGTTGGTTTTTGAAAGACCATACCGACTTGGGCACGTAGCAAATTCACATCGACGTCTTTACCCAATATATTATTGCCATCTAGTTTGATACTTCCTTCAGCACGCATACCTGGATATAGGTCATACATGCGGTTGAAGGTACGTAATAACGTAGACTTCCCGCAGCCTGAAGGACCGATAAAAGCTGTCACTTTTTTGTCAGGGATATCAATATTGATGTTTTTTAAAGCTTCAAAATCACCATAGTAAAAACTTAGATCACGAATCTGCATTTTTGCTGGCGGCATGTTTTTTGGGAGATCATGAAGCGTTTGTTTGGTCAGGCTGGCAACATTTGGCTGTTCCATTTGCGTGCTAGTGGACATCGACCTGTTTAGTAGATTGCCTGTTGTCGTATTAAACTTATCAGCAGTCTTTTCTACACGTTTTTTGCTTACGACGTCATTCATAATGTTATCCAACCTGGCTCAATTAAAATTCATATAGTATCAATCTCAAAAAACATGATTAGCGGTATCAAACTTGCTTAGTCTACTAAACGTAGTACTCGCTTTCGTTTTGTTGCTACTCTAATTTTTGAAAATGCTACAGATGTATGTACATGCTTACTTTACTCTAATTCGCTAACAGTATTTATTTAACCTGACCTCTACTACCAATGAATCTCGCCAAAATATTTAGTACTAAGACAGAGGTAGTAATAAGGAGCGCCGCTGCCCACGCTAAAGTATGCCAGTTTTCATAAGGACTCATCGCAAACTGGTAGATCGTATTTGGTAAGTTGGCAAGGGGTTGACCCATATCTGTGCTGAAATACTGGTTGTTAAGCGCGGTAAATAGCAATGGTGCCGTCTCACCCGTGATTCTCGCAAAGGCCAATAACACCCCTGTGGTCAGTCCAGCTCTAGCAGCTTTAATCGTTACTTGCGTCACCATCTTCCACTTGGGTGTACCTAGTGCATAGGCGGCTTCGCGAATGCTATTAGGAACCAGATTCAGCATATTCTCAGTCGTACGTACGACCACAGGAATCACGATTAATGCCAAGGCTAATGCGCCCGCCCAACCAGAGAAACTTTGACCTTTTACCATTAGCGCATAAATAAACAGGCCGATAACAATAGATGGTGCTGACAACAAAATATCATTTAGGAATCGCGTGACCTTGCCAAGCATACTGCCTTGAGAAAACTCGGATAAATAAATACCGGTCATCAATCCGATAGGTGCCCCGATAAACAATCCTGAAAACGCTAACATGACTGAACCGACAATCGCGTTGCGTAAACCGCCTGCACTCATAGGCGGTGGCGTATCAGCAGTAAAGATAGGCAGCTGCACCATGCCTTGGAAGCCTTCAACAAAGAGCGTAAGCAAAATCCAAAACAGCCAAAACAAACCAAAAACCATTGCCGTCATGGCAAACCCAAGGCCTACTTTATTGGCCCAGCGGCGCTTATTATATAAGCTTCTGTTATAGCGCCCTTCAAAACCCGTGTTCAGCGGTGACGGTGCATTGATTGCGTTGGTAGCATTGTTAGAAGGCATAAAATGTGTTTCCCGTATTTTTATCAATACCAATAACCATCGACACTTAACTGATTGATTGCATCGAACTGCCTCAATAAAACTAAGGCAATCTAACGACTAACGATTACCTGCTTTTTTGTCCATACTCATGAGCATCAGCTTAGCAAGCGATAATACGATGAAGGTAATGACAAATAAGATTAAGCCCAGATGTAATAAGGAAGCCAAATGTAGCTCACTCGACGCTTCTGCAAATTCATTTGCCAAGGCCGACGTAATCGTAACACCTGACGTAAAGAGACTTGGACTGATATTAAAGGCGTTACCAATCAGGAAGGTCACTGCCATGGTCTCGCCCAATGCACGACCCAATCCCAAGATAACACCGCCTACCACACCCGCTTTAGTGTACGGTAAGATAATCTTGAACATGACTTCCCAAGTCGTCGCACCCATCCCATAAGCGGACTCTTTAAGCAGATCTGGCACGACAGAAAAAACATCACGCATGGTGGCAGCAATGAATGGAATAATCATGATGGCCAATACCAATGAGGCGGTAAACATACCTAACCCCATTGGTGCACCTGTAAATAGCTTACCGATGATAGGTAGTGGACCAATGTGCTCAATGAACCATGGCTGAATGTGATCGCCAAAGAAAGGTGCAAATACAAACAATCCCCACATACCGTAAATGATAGAAGGGATACCAGCCAATAGCTCAATAGCGATACCAAGTGGTTTTTTTAAGAACTTTGGGCACATTTCGGTTAAAAATATGGCAATACCAAAACTGACTGGAACTGCAATTAAGATAGCGATAAATGATGTCACCAACGTGCCATAAATAGGCGCTAATGCACCGTACTCATTAGCAACTGTATCCCAGTTATTGCTGGTATAAAAGCCCAAACCAAATGCTTGAATGCTCGGCCATGCGCCGACGATTAAAGAAACTAAAATACCACCTAAAGACATTAGGACAAGAATGGCAAAAGCTTTGGTTGCATTAACAAACAAAAAATCGTAACGTTTTTGTTTAGCCAATTGGGACCTTAAATCATTCATAAGTGTCTCAGCATTGAATAGGGTTGAGTCAAAATATTAGAAATCTTTATTGGGTTTTATCACAGGAAGCTTAGGATCAAACTTACTGTGATAAAACCTCTCAAATAACTACCGGAGAATAGTTATTCGAGAGGGTAACTCTTAAAGCGTATCCAGTAGATAACAGTTACTGAGCTGGCTTGTAGACTGGTTGTCCATCACTGCCTTTTACGTCATTCCATTTGGCTTTGAATAAGGCAACAGCCGTATCAGAGAATGGAACGTAATCTAGTGCCATGGCATCATCGTCGCCTTGGGTATAGGCCCAATCAAAGAAGTTCAACACGCCAGCCACTTGCTGAGGATTTTCTGGTTGCTTGTGTACTAAGATAAAGGTTGCAGCAGCGATAGGCCATGCTTGCTCAGTCTCAGAGTTGGTGATAACTTTATAGAAGCCTTCTTGCTGTGACCAGTCAATGTCACCAGCCGCTGCAAAGGTTTCTGCAGAAGGTTGCACGAAGTTACCAGCAGCGTTTTTCAGTGCTGTGTGTGACATTTTGTTTTGCTTGGCATAAGCATACTCAACGTAGCCGATAGAGTTTTTCATACGGTTTACGTAGCTTGATACGCCTTCGTTACCTTTACCGCCTGCACCAGTAGCAGAGGTTGGCCATTTCACAGTCTTATCAACGCCAACACTGTCTTTCCAGTCTGTGGAAACTTTTGCCAAATAATCAGTGAAGTTAAACGTTGTTCCTGAACCATCTGAGCGGAATACTGTGGTGATAGCAGCATCAGGCAAGGTCAAATCTGGGTTCATTGCTTTGATAGCCGGATCATTCCAGTTGCTAATTTTGCCCAAATAGATGTCTGCTAACGTTGTACCGTCTAACTGTAATTGACCAGGCTCAACACCATCGATGTTTACGATAGGTACGACACCACCGATAACCGTTGGGAACTGAATCAAACCTGCTTCGTCTAACTCTTCAGGCGTCATCGGTGCATCAGAAGCGCCGAAATCGACAGTTTTTGATTGAATCTGTTTGATACCACCAGATGAACCAATTGATTGGTAATTAACTTGACCGCCAGTCGCACCATTGTAGTCGTAAGACCATTTGGCATAGATAGGCTGCGGGAACGATGCGCCTGCACCTGTGATATTCATTGCGATATTCTCAGCAGATTTAAAACCTGTATCAGCAGAAGGCGTACCTTGAGTCTGAGTGGTTGTTTCAGCCGTGGTGGCAGCGCTACTGGTAGTATCAGCAGCTGGCTCTGCCGTATCTGTTGACTTATTACACGCCGTAAGTACTAATGTACAACTGACGGCCACTGCTAATAACGAATAACGCATATAAGACTCCTAAAGTTTAACAACGATACAAAAAAGCATTGTTTGTGATATGCGTGCTATCTTGACAAGTTTTTATGACAGTTTAATGACAGCTGTCACAATCTTTCATTCGCTTTACATAATATTTAGGTGACCTACCTACAGCCTAGTAGTACCAATTGGTTGCTCCTGTTAATATTGAAATCATCTATCCACAAAGATATTGAACGGCGAGCGTAATACAGAAGCTGTGCCTCCAAATATCATTAGCCGTCTATGATTATTTTTGTTAGTATGAAGAAGATTCACAACACTGACAGACTCGGGGTGCGGTGTATTATTGGCCTGATTTATTAAACTTGCGTTATTAAATCAGTCGCCCTAATACATTCGCTGAGAGATCACCCGCCGAACCTGATGCGGTTAGTACCGACGCAGGGAAGTCTTAAGCACTTTGTTATTTATAGCAAGGGACGTGCAGAAATGCCTTTTTATCTTCATTACTATCTTAGTGTGCGTGATGTACTACTAAATAGTGAAGAATGATACAAAGCTGCGTCTAACGTTTAATGAGCATTATTCACGACTATAACATTCAGTTTTAGTTGCGAATGATGCTCATGAGCTGAACTTGCCCAAATTACAGATGCTACCCCCGCAGCTACTGGCGGTGTTGCTTTTATTCGAAAACCAACACGCTAGGACAGCATATGAATATCTCAGATACCATTTCAAAACCCAACACTGCACAAACTCATATCCCAGCCAATGCGTCATTCAACACGACTGACAGCAAAGCCGATAAAAAAGCTGATGCACTAAAAACACCTGCTCACCGCACAGCAAGTGATGCGCGATTCGAAGAAGACGCTCGCGACTTGCACCGTATACTCCCTGCCTCTCGTAAAGTATATATCGAAGGCTCACGCCCTGATATTCAAGTACCCATGCGCGAAATCACACTTGACCCTACTCCTATACAGGGCGTCGATGAAGCCGATTGGGAGCAAAACCCACCTTTTTATGTTTATGACACCTCAGGCGTTTATACCGATCCCAATGTCGAGATTGATTTGACGAAAGGCTTGCCAAAGCTGCGTGAAGGCTGGATTGCTGAGCGTGGTGATACCGAACAATTAAATGGATTGTCTAGTTCATACGGACAGGCACGCGCCCGCGATATCAGTACTGCCAACCTTAGATTTGCTCACATTGATAAACCGCGCCGCGCCAAAGACGTCGACGGCAAAGCTGGCAACGTCACGCAAATGTACTACGCACGTCGTGGTATCATTACCCCAGAAATGGAATATATCGCCATTCGCGAAACGCAAAAGCAGCATGAGCTGACCGATATGCGTCAGCACGATGGTGAGAACTTTGGCGCCAATACGCCTACTGTTATTACCCCTGAATTTGTACGTAGCGAAGTAGCTGCAGGTCGCGCGATTATTCCAAACAACATCAACCATCCAGAATCTGAGCCGATGATTATCGGGCGCAATTTTTTAGTAAAAATAAATGCCAATATTGGTAACTCAGCGCTGGGTTCTTCTATTGATGAAGAAGTGTCAAAAATGACATGGGCCACGCGTTGGGGTGCGGATAACATCATGGATTTATCTACTGGCAACCATATTCACGAAACCCGTGAATGGTTAATTCGTAACTCGCCAGTACCCATTGGTACCGTACCTATTTATCAAGCATTAGAAAAAGTCGACGGCGTGGCAGAAGATCTCACGTGGGAGATATTCCGCGATACACTCATTGAACAAGCAGAACAAGGTGTCGATTACTTCACTATCCATGCAGGCGTCTTACTACGTTATGTGCCACTCACTGCCAATCGCTTGACGGGTATCGTCTCACGTGGTGGCTCTATCATGGCGCAGTGGTGTCTCGCCCATCATAAAGAAAGCTTTTTGTATACGCATTTTGAAGACATCTGCGAAATCATGAAACAATACGATGTGGCCTTTAGTTTAGGTGATGGCTTGCGTCCAGGCTGCTTGCAGGACGCCAATGATGAAGCACAGTTTGGTGAATTGCGTACCCTTGGCGAGCTGACACAGGTCGCGTGGAAGCATGATGTACAAGTAATGATTGAAGGTCCTGGTCACGTGGCAATGAACCGTATTAAAGAAAATATGGATTTGCAGCTTGAGATATGCGCAGATGCCCCATTTTATACGTTAGGGCCATTGACCACTGATATTGCACCGGGCTATGACCATATCACTAGCGCCATTGGTGCAGCGATGATTGGCTGGTTTGGTACTGCCATGCTCTGCTATGTCACGCCAAAAGAGCATTTAGGTCTACCAAATAAAAAAGATGTGAAAGACGGCATCATTACTTACAAAATCGCGGCTCACGCAGCTGATCTAGCCAAAGGTCATCCAGGTGCGCAATCTCGTGATAATGCGTTATCCAAAGCCCGTTTTGAATTCCGCTGGGACGATCAGTTCAATCTGGCGCTCGACCCTGATACCGCTCGTGAGTTCCATGACGAAACGTTGCCAAAAGACGCTCACAAGTCAGCGCACTTTTGCTCTATGTGTGGGCCGAAATTCTGCTCAATGAAAATCACTCAAAACGTGCGTGAGTATGCAGCAGGTTTGGATAAGGCTGCCGCGGATAAAAAGGTAACCCCGCAAACGGGTGACCTAACCGATGCAGGTCATATGATTAAAGAAGTGGATACCGAGCTGGTTCATCAAGTTGGTGAAGGCAGTTTAGATGAGATCCATAAAGGTATGTCAGAGATGACCGAAAAGTATAATAGTGAAGGACGTCAGTTGTATAAAGAGATGTAGTACTTTATTTACTGAAAGCTGACTAACTTAAAAAGCTTGAATCCATCCACTGGGTTCAAGCTTTTTTTATATTCTTCCTTTTAATCTCTATAAAAGCCACAAAGCTAATTACCAGATAGATAGGTGTCAACACTATATAACCTAATGGCAGGACCCAAATAGAGAATAAAGCTCGATTTTCTCCCGTTGAACCTTTACCAATGACTATGTCCGTTACCAGTAGAAAGATATAGTAGGCTATCAAACTAAGAAAAGGGACTAGGAATCCGCCAGTCAGTATAACCACCCAACGATTCTCAGGCTGAGTTTCTTCACGTCGACTCATCATGCGTAAATGTAATATACCTAGCGCAAACAACGCAATGAAAGCTATAAATGGCGAGGCCGCCGTTAAAACCTTAGCCAATGGACTCAGTGGTTTCTGAATAATAAAATCAATCTCTTTCACAAGATTATCTTTGAAATATAATGGTTGATTCACAGATAATTCCGCTTCTTCATTATTGATATTGACAGTGACATGGTTAGTATCACCATCAAAATTTAGAGTGACCGTTGAACCTTGAAATAGCTGGCTTTTTTTATCACTCTGCTGCATAGGCTTTAAGCTATATGAGTAGGTATATCTTGCCGTCCAATCACTACCATAATAGTGTGGATGGGCATCATAAGTAGCTATAACAGTGTGCAACCCTTGTGATAAATTTACGTTGATATATTTAGATTCTGCTCTAAACGTTTGACCGTCTGTATCTGTAGGCAAGTAATAAAAGTCAGCCGTATCAAGCACAGTATCATCTTCGGCAAGTACTTCAACAGGCACTGATTGACCATCTATAGAGATTTCGAAATCACCACTTTGCTCAAAACTATCCAAACCATCGAACACCTCAAGCACTAATGGAAATTGCAGACCTTCACGATTGTTATATAGCTCATAGGTTACCGTATAACTATCATTATTAGTATCTTCTATAATATCAATGTCGACTGACTCTGATATGACATCAATACTCTTATTGAAATAAGCAGCACTTGCCCAAGTTCCTGAATAGGTGACTGGTTCCATAGCTTGGCTAGAAACAGCCCAATTTAGCAATAACAATCCTATGATGATAAAGCGAAACACAATCTCTCCAAACCTCAGTAAAAAACAAACACAAGTTTAATATTAATTCATAATAAAAACTATAAAATAATCCCAGCAAACATAACATTTACTGGGATTATAAATTCGACTCTAGTTTTTAAACTCTAACCCTTCGACGCCTCATAAATCTCTTCGATTGACGCATCAATGACACTGGTGAATTCTTCATCACTCTGTTGCTTACTCAAGCCTTCAGTAAAGGCACGTGAGAAGCTCGCGATCATACCTGGGTTTTGCTTCAGCTTGTCACAAGCATCACTACGGCTATAACCACCCGACAATGCCACGACTTTTAATACTTTTGGATGATCGATCAGCTCTTGATAAAAACCAGATTCCTCTGGTAATGTCAGTTTTAGCATGACTTGCTGCTCGTCGTTCAAACGATCTAGATTATGCAAAATACTTGTCTTGAGTATGACTTCGCATTCATGCTTTTTGCTACTATTAATATCTACTTCAGGCTCAACAATTGGCATCAAACCTTTTGAAATAACTTGCTTTGCGACATCAAACTGCTGCTGTACAACCAGCTCGATACCATCCACACTTAGCTCGTAGATGACTGAGCGCATCTTAGTACCAAATACGGGATAATTTTTTGCTTTGTCTAATAATAGGTCTAAGTTCGGCATTGGCTTCATAACTTGCACGCCATCCATTTGCTCAGCCAACCCTTTATCCACTTTTAAAAATGGCACGATATTCTTATCTTCCCATAAATAATGGGCCGTTGACTTACCGTTGACCTCACGCTCCATGGTATCTTCAAATAAAATTGCGCCAAGTACACGCTCATTATCGAAAGCGGTGCAAGTCATCATACGGGCACGCATCTCATGTACTAAGTCGAACATAGCTTCGTCATTGTCATAATCATCACTTGTGACACCATAGTTTTCTAGCGCCTTTGGTGTGCTACCACCACTTTGATCAAGTGCTGCGATGAAACCTGAACTGGTTTTTACACGCTGTAATTGTTTTTCGTATTCCATTGAGAGTGCATCCTATTTTTATTGATTAAGGTCAAGTGTCACAAAAATAACTGCTTTTTGTCAACTTATATCAGTCTTGCTGTCTGTAGACAACCTTAACATAAGACGCTGTGTACGCCTATATCTGATAGGTTAACGCTTTCATAAGGTCGTCACCACACTCTCGTCTTTAGAATAAATCATTATGCTAAAAACAGTAGCGCCACGCAGCAAATCGCTAATAATAAACCCAATACATTAATACGATTAAGCTGCTCCTTAAAGACTCCAACACCAATCAAAGTAGCAACTGCGATAACGCCAACATTCATACCAGTAAAGACGATACTAGGAGAGTCATGCATTACTTGATGCGCACGCACATAAGCATAGATATTACCCGTATTGAGCGTACCTAACAGCAATCCTGCTGCAAGCGCATTTCCTTGCCAGCGCACACGAGTAACCAGTAAATAAATCAGCAGTAATAAACCTGCTAACCCAAAGCTGACAAATAGCGTGAGTGGAAAAGCAGTACCTTGTTTGGCGACCTGTTTGAATAAGATATCAATAATGCCATAGCCTGCCCATACACCAAACAACCAAAGTGGCGTGCGTTTGGCATGCTGACTAATCTCAGCATGCTGTGGACGATAGACCAAAGCTGCTAATGCTAGAAATCCTAATGCCAATCCCAATATATGCGTACCTGTAATCAGCTCACCAAACAATAGAAAAGATGCCACGATAGGAATGATTAATGACAGACGTTGCGCTGCATCGGTCGCAACCATACCCACCGATTCAATTGCGCGGCCAAGTATAATGAACACGGCGGGCAGCATTATACCGAGAGCAACAATCACACCCCACGCACTACCAAGGGTGCTCATCCCGCTTGTATCTGGTTTTAACAAAAGCCAAGTCAATAAACAAGCCACGGGATAACCAGCAACGATGGTCTGACGTATGTCTATGTTTTTTTGTCGTAATATCTTTAATAACACTGAAACAGCGACGCTACAAAACACCGCTATCGTTAAGTACACCATGAGCTTTTACCTTGTTAAACGACAATTTTTGCGTGATGACTTTTCAAAAAACTAGAGAGTTCAAAAAAACAGCAAATTCAAAAACCAGAAAGTTTGCATATGAAACTTGGACTGCCCAAAAGAGTAGAATAATAACATGTAACAAAATATTTTTTCGTAGCTATCGATTGAATTGATGACAGCCCTAATAACTAATTGACCTATACCGTTCAAATTACAATTAGCATGCAGGTCTAATTGTGAAGTTTGCTAAAATAGCAAGCAATCCTAATAACTAAAGTAAAGATTCAAAATAACGAGTGATATCGTTGATTTTGGCGTACTGCTATTGATGTTTTATGACTACCTATGAATACTCTATTTCGCTTTTTTGAAAACCGCCTGCCTGCCTTCCCCGATTCCCCTATGCCGCTGCCTTCCCCTCGTGATGGCATGCTCAAATTCCTATGGGTGTGTACCAAAGGTCTACGCGGTTGGCTACTGCTGTTTATGCTTTTGTCAGCAGGTATTGGTATTTATGAAGCGATGCTGTTTGCTTGGATTGGCAATATTGTCGACTGGCTCGGCGTGTATACCCCGCAGAATTTATGGTTAGAAAAAGGCGATATGCTGCTGATGATGCTAGCAGTCATGATAATCAGCCCATTGTGGATTGCCTTATCATCGTTCATTCATTTTCAGACCTTGCAAGGTGTGTTTCCTATGCAAATGCGCTGGCGTTTCCATCAGCGTATGCTTGGACAATCAATGCAGTTTTATCAAGATGAGTTTTCAGGACGCGTCTCAGCAAAGGTCATGCAAACGGCACTGGCTGTGCGTGATACAGTTATGACCGTTACTGACATGTTCATGTATGTCTCTGTCTACTTTATCACCTCGGGCATTATTTTATTCAACTTAGACAGCTTACTATTAATTCCTTTTATCATCTGGTTTGTCTTGGTTGCTCTGAGTATTTGGTACTTTATTCCTAAATTAAAACACACTGCCATTGTTCAGGCAGATGCCCGTGCATTGATGGTTGGACGCATTACTGATGCTTATGCCAATATCATGACCGTCAAGCTATTTAGCCATTCGCGCCGTGAGCTTGGTTATGCTAAAAATGCCATGGGTCAGTTTTTGGGCACTGTCCATGCACAGATGCGCTGGGTCAGTTATCTAGAAGTCTCAACTCACCTTATCAGTGTTATCTTAGTCAGCAGCACTGCGGGTATTGGTCTATATCTATGGCAGCAAGGAGACGTCGGTGTGGGCGCGTTTGCGGCTGCGACTGCGATGGCACTACGTTTGAATGGTCTGACACGGTGGATTATGTGGCAAACTGCCAGTTTATTTGAAAGTATCGGTACGGTACAAGATGGCATGCGCACACTATCGGCCCCACAAACCATTGTCGATCAGCCAAGCGCGCCCGCTTTAGACGTATCTAAAGGTCGTATCGTGTTCGATGACGTAGATTTTAGCTATGAAAGTAATAACAATGCCGATGATATCGATGGCAAAAATTTAGACGAAGCAAAAGTACCAGCAACGTCTACTATCAAGCTCCTCGATAACTTTTATTTGGACATCGCACCAGGTGAGAAGATAGGTTTGGTTGGTCGCTCGGGGGCGGGTAAATCAACGTTGGTGAATTTACTATTACGCTTTTTCGATGTTGATAGCGGTAAAATCCTAATCGATGGTCAAGCGATTGATGCGGTTACTCAGGAGTCCTTACGCCAACAAATCGGTATGGTCACCCAAGACACTTCTTTATTACATCGTACTGTACGTGAAAACATCGCTTACGGTCGTCCTGATGCGACCGATGAAGAAATCATTACCGCTACCAAGCAAGCCCAAGCGTGGGACTTCATCAAAGACTTGTATGATGATAAAGGCAATGTCGGTCTTGATACCCAAGTCGGTGAACGTGGTGTCAAACTCTCTGGCGGACAACGTCAACGTATTGCCATCTCACGTGTTATGCTAAAAAACGCGCCGATCTTACTATTAGACGAAGCAACCAGTGCACTTGACTCTGAGATTGAATTTGCTATTACCGAAAGCTTGAATGACATTATGACAGGCAAAACAGTCATTGCCATCGCCCATCGCCTCTCTACCATTGCCGCACTTGATCGACTGGTCGTTATGGATAAAGGTCGAATCATTGAGCAAGGCAGTCATGACGAGCTATTGGCTCTACACGGCGTCTATGCACGGTTGTGGCATCGTCAAAGTGGTGGCTTCTTAGGTGAAGACAGCTAAGGCGTGTCTTCGATTCACTCTATAGTCATCGCAATAGGCTAAAAGTGGTTAATTCTCATTAAAAATCAGACACAAGGAGGTGTTTACCTTATGAAAGCATTTGCAAAAAGTATTAATATTAGTGGAAAACAAGCGCGCTACTATAATCTTAGTCGGCTTGCGCCATCGGCACCATCAAAAACAAACACAAACACTGCCTCACGTGTACCGGCACATTTTTATGGTGGCAATAGCTTCACTGTTGGCACCTACTTACCACTACTAAGTGCTTTGGCAACTGACTTTGATATCAGATCCCTCGCCTTACGCGGCTATTGGTATGACAAACCACAACGTCGTCGTCTGACGCGCGAGCAAGATGCCGAAATACTTATTGAATTCCTAGAAAGAACACAAGACAAGCCCGTCGTTGGTATTGGTCATTCGCAAGGAGCCACTGCCACTGCAATCGCAGCAGCCAAGCGCCCAGAACTGTTTTCACAGCTATATCTAATAGAACCTGTGACGTTTATTAAAAGACAAGCCAGACTATATAATCTCTTGCCACGTAGGTTTCTGCTGAACCGTGAGCCGTTTAAAAGCACGCTGATCAAACAAACCATATGGTCAAATGTCAATGATTATTATGAGCATTTGCGCGCGCAATCTGCCTATCGACGTATCAGCGATGCACACTTACGGATATTCGCTGAGCAAAGCTTGATCAAAAATCCTGATGGCAGCTATACCTTGATATTCGCGCCTGAGCAAGAGCTCGCCAACTATTTTGGTGCCCCTCATATTGACAGCGCACTGAAGCAGCTCAAATGTCCTTATACGCTGATTACTGGCAAGCCTACTTTGTTTATCAATGATAAAGTGCGCAAGCAGTGGCGCAAATTCGTACCGGACAACCGCATAATATCCTTATTAGAATATGGTCATCTGTTGCCAATGGAAGCACCTGAATTATGTGCTCAAATCATCATTGAAAACTATCAAAGTAGCAAATAAGGATTTACGACGACAGACCCATGACCGATCTCTTTGCCCCTGCACCCACGGATAATCTACTACCCTACGATGGTAAGGTGAACGATATAGGGGTGATTATCGATGACGCCGATATTTTGTATAACACCTTACTCACCGACCTTCCTTGGCAATCAGATATCGTAACGTTATTTGGTAAGACTCACGTGACGACTCGACAAATCGTTTGGATGGGAGATACAGAGGCAGACTATCAATATTCAGGGCATGTTCGGCAGACAGTGCCATGGTCAAGCACAGTGTTCCACGTGAAACAGCATATTGAGCAGGCTTTAGCAAAAATTGGTGTTACTGCTAATTTTAATACTTGCTTGCTTAACTATTACCCTTCTGGCTCTGACGGTATGGGCTATCATGCAGATGATGAAAAAGAGCTAGGTGCTCAGCCAGTTATCGCTTCGCTATCTCTTGGTGCGACGCGTAAGTTTGTCTTGAAGCACAAAAAAACCCAAGATAAAGTTGAGCTTTATCTTGAGTCTGGTCAATTGGTAGTCATGCATGGTGATACGCAAAAATTTTGGAAGCACAGTATCACTAAGACTAAAACAGTCTCAGAAGGACGTATTAGTCTGACGTTTCGAAAAATGGCTTTGAGCTAGTCAGCCTTCAAAACTATCTTGCCAAAGGCATCACCCTTTTGTAGCTCATGGTGAGCGGCAACGACTTCAGATAATGGATAGATTTCTTGAATCTTTAGCGTCAGCTTGCCATCAGCGACTTGCTGTAAAACACGCGCCATATCTTCACCATTACGTTGCGACTTATAACCGGCCACATTTAAGTTCTTTTGACTACCCGCTTCTTTGAGCTTATCTACCCAAATGGTGGGTAGCACATAAACATGACCTTCAGGCTTGATCACGCTAAGCGCTCGTATACCTGCCTCACCGCCGACCAAATCTAACAGTACATCCGCTTGCAGCTCAGGGAATGCCTCATCCTTAGTATAATCAATCCAGCCAGTCAGCTTAGATACATCTATCAATTCATCAAGCTTGGCGTATTTTTCTGGTGAGCAAATTACCGTCACCTTGATATTATCTTGCGCCACTTTATTCATGAGCAATTGAATCAATAAATGTCCGACGCCGCCTGCTGGCGCATTAATCACCACATGCTCATCTGCTTTTATATCTGCAAAATCTACAAACTGTAACGCCGTTTGACCAATACAAGGCAATGCCCCCGCTTGCTCCAACGTGACATTTTCTGGTACTTTTGCAAGCAACTTGGCATCTACTGCCGCATATTGTGCATAGCCGCAACCACTAAAGCTCAAAGCGGCCACTCTATCGCCGATGGCAAACTCGTCGTTATTACTGCTGACTACTTCGCCTGCTACATCAAAACCTAAAATTGCAGGCTGGTCGTTATCGAATTTTTCTGTTTGGATGGCAGCCGCTCCCCAACCCTTACCTTGACGTGTCTTATAGTCCACAGGATTGATACCAGCGTAGGCAATTTTTATCAATACTTGGTCGTCAGCCAGTTCTGGCATCGCTACACCATCTTGATATTGCATCACCTCAGGCTCGCCAAATTCACGTATGAGCACCGCATGCTGAGTATTTGGTATTTGACTATTAGTCATCGTTATATATCCTTATATGTTATCGGGCGATTTATTTTGCACCCATTTTTTGATTGACACTTTATTTGATAAAGGCTGCATTTTATACAAGCTTAATTTTATAGAACTTTTCTCATTATTTTTTTAGTACTTTATCGCTATTTTATAGCAAAGCCAATTCTGCGCTAATCGGCAGATGATCTGATAGTGTTGACCAAGGCTTACCAGTGTGTACCCACGCATCTTTTATCTTTAGATTGCGCACATAAATACGGTCTAAACTGAGTACGGGTAACTTGGCTGGGAACGTTGGCATTAGCTTGCCATGGCAATGTTTAAAGGCTTCGGTCATACCAAGATCATGCGCCAGTTTATCGCAAGACATTTTTTTCCAGTCATTAAAATCACCTGCCAAAATCAATGGCTGATCATCAGAAATCTCATGACATATATAGTTAGTAATGGCTTCATACTGCTTAATACGATCACGCTCAAATAAATTGAGATGCGCACATAATACAACAATAGGTCGCTCCCAACCGATAGGCTGTACCTCACAGTGTAAGACACCGCGTTGCTCGAGCTTATTGACGGTAATATTGACATTGTGCTTTGGATCTAACGGGAATCGGCTCAATACAGCATTACCATGATGGCCGTTCTCGTACTCTGAGTTTTTACCATAGCTGTTTTCTAGATCTAAAAACTCGCCAAACCATTCGTGCTGCGACTGATCTGGGTATTCGTTATATTGTATGTTGCGCTTGAGGTTTTGTCCTTGCACTTCTTGCAAGCACAGTATATCCGCACCCGCAGCTTCCAGTGCTTTAGCAATACCTTGCATTTTTACTTGGCGGTTCAGTGGTGACATGCCTTTGTGAATATTGTAGCTGGTTAGCACAAAAGAGGTGGTAGTCATAAATTCGTTCGTCATAAAAAGATCAGCAAGCAGATGAATACGCTACTGAGTATAACAGCAGTCGTATTTATCAGCAGCAGTTAATCATAGGTAACTCGTAGTAGTATTGCTAAGAGAAACTGATAAATAGATCATAGTCTTTGTGACTCAATACAACAAAGAGCAACTGTGCGCCGTATGGCTAACAACAATCATGCTGGTTAAAATTAATACTAGGTGATGCCACTGATAATTTAAGATAAATGGCTATGTTGCTGATTTGTGTGTGTCTAAAGGCGTCATACGTGGGATATCAGGCATATCTGTCAACGCAGGATCAATAATAGGCTGTGGATTGTGAACGATACTATTGATACGAGCTTTTAGTTGTAAAAAATGACTGTCTGTCACAATATCGGGAGAACGAGGACGTGCGAGCGGCACTTCAATAATCTCTTGTACCTCTCCTGGATTGGCTTTGAGTACAACGATACGATCTGACAGTAATACTGCCTCATCCATATCATGCGTAATAAATACGATAGTAATATCAATATTGCGCCACAAATCCAGCAAGTGCTTTTGCATTTTTTGACGTGTGTAAGGATCAAGTGCGCCAAACGGTTCATCCATGATCAATACCTTTGGCTCATTGACCAGCGCTCGCGCAATCGCAACACGCTGCTTCATACCGCCAGACAGTTGATGCGGATAGTGGTTTTCGTACTTAGTCAGTCCGACCACATCAAGCCACTCACGAGCGCTACGCTCTGCACTCGACTTGCTGCGGCCACCCATGATAGGGCCAAACATGACATTTTCTTTCACCGTCTTCCAAGGAAATAACGTATAACCTTGAAAAACCATGCCACGACTGGCGCTTGGGCCTTTGACTTTTTCTTTGTCAACGATTACTTCTCCACTGGGATAAGCATCTAATCCTGCAACGATACGCCCCAATGTTGATTTACCACAACCCGATGGACCAATCACACACACAAACTCACGCTCATAGATTTTTAGGCTGACATCTTTTAATATCACTTTTTGGCTACCACCTTGATCAAACGATTGTGTCAGTTGATCAACTTGCAGCACCACATTTCGCTGATAAAGCGCTTTGAAATAATCATCAGTGGCACCGCTATGGGTGTTGCGTGCACTATCTGTAGGGACGGAAGAGACCATATCGTTATTTATCATTTAAATACTCGCTTTCCATTTGAATAGTTTTTTACCGAGCTGGTACAACAAGATATCTGTACCTAAACCGATAAACCCAATGAGTAGAATACCTGCATAGACGTTATCAAAATGCTGATAGCGGGCTTGTTGCACAATAAACCATGTAATACCTGACGTCGTCCCTATCAGTTCAGCGACAATCAAATACGTCCATGCCCAGCCCAATAGGACTCGTAAGTCTCTATAGACGTCAGGCAAGACTGCAGGCAGCAGTACATAAAAGAAGCTTTTTAGTTTGGTCGTGCCTAGCGTGTAGCCTGCCTCAATCAAACCAAGATCCATGGTACGCGTGGTATTTGCAATGATTAGAATCTGTTGAAATAGAGTCCCAATCACGATGATGGCAATTTTTGGTCCATCGTAGATACCAAGCACCGCCACGGCCAAAGGTCCAAATGCTGGCGCTGGTAGATAGCGAAAGAACTCTACGAAAGGCTGAGTGATTTGTGCGATTTTCTGAGAGAACCCGCACAGCAGACCTAGTGGTATACCGACGATAGATGAGATAAAAAAAGCGATAAATACCGTACGGATACTCTGCCAGAGACTCTCATGTAACCAAGGACCATCAACTTGTGTAGGCGGGGTAACAAACGCAGTGACCATCGCTGTGGCTACCTCATCAGGTGCTGGCAGGTAGACAGGGTTGACCAGCTTTCCTTGCGGCGGTACTGCATCAGAGGCCATCGCATCCTGTGCTTCTCGATAAAATACCTCTTTATCGATGCGGCTGCCTTCTTGTAGGTAGGTACTCGCGCCTGCATCAGTAATCTCAACTTGCGGATGCCAAATAAAAGGAAGGTAGCTAACCGCACACCATATTAAGATTGGAATCAAAAATGAGAGTACATTGAGCCCAAGCGTGGTTTTCTTGGTTAGATATGTATTAATATGACTCATAGACTACCCTCTAAAACGATGATAAAGACTCGACAACCACTGCCTTTGTAATAAATAAAACGGCAACTATCCTTACTGATTAATCAAATCAGGATAGATCAACTTATCTATATCGAGCTTCTGATCATAAATCTGATTATCAATATTGAACTGGTTGACATGATAGCTAGAGCCATAAATAGAACTCAGCTCATCAGATTTTGCAAAGATTCTTTTATTGTCCTCAATGCTCATCAGTTTTGTCCCATTTAAGAAGGCACTATACTGGTCAGCAGACACATTTACCTTGTTAGACATAATGCTAATCGCATCATCTCTAGTCGCTGGATCATTGATATAGTTGACGACCTTGCCCCACACCTGAATGATCTTGGCGTACTCTGCCTTGTGCGCAGACAGACTGGCTGGACTGACGGCTAACGTGTCATAAATAAGACCTGGCTCATCCGCTGAGGTATAGATGGCTTTTGCACTTGGCACGTTTTTCAGTGCTTGGTTGGCATTAGGCTGCCAGATAGCAATGGCATCAATACTGTCATTTTTGAAGACTTGCGGTAGCTCGTTTGTAGTAGCGTTCACTAATGTTACATCAGCCTCTGTCAATCCATTCGCAGCCAGCGCACTATTAAGCATCAAGTGATCTACCAACCCTTTCTCAACGCCAATTGATTTACCTTTTAGATCGGCTATGCTATTGATAGGAGGTTTAGCGATGATTTGATCATTACCTGCTGAGTAGTCGTTGACCAAGATAATGATGCCCTCACTACCACTTGCAGCGTTGACTAGGTTGTCGCCATTGGTAACAGAAATAGCATCCAACTGGCTAGATGCAAAAGCAGATAACGAGGCAGAGTAATCAAACCACTTAAACTCAACATTAACTCCTTCCTCATCAAACCAACCTTTTTCGATAGCAATTTGCCAAGCAACAAAACCTGGCCAATCGCTATAACCGATAGAAATCGGTTCATCATTTGAGGCAGTAACTTTTTCTGATGTTGCCTCGCCCTCAGGTGCTGAGACGGTAGCCGTATTGTCACAACCAAATAACATAAAGCTTGAGAGAACCGCAAAAGTAAATAAGCGTCGATTCATGAGTTTTGCTCCTTGAATAAAGACAAGCCCATTATGGGAATGTCCGTTGATTATTGTTTGCAATACCACGAGAGAGAATATTACTGGCGCTACTATTTTTGGATCGTAATTCAATTGAGTCAGTCTAAGTTACGGGCTCTGACTGCTTGGCTATATAAGCTTTCCAACCACCGAACGCGGTCACATCTGTACCGCCTTTAAACCCATATTCTTCACAAATGAAGCTCTTGACCCAGCGTCCGTCTGCCAATTCAACATTGCCAATTCCTAATGGTGATGGCACCTCGTTGACGATTTCGCCAAATCTCGCTCTAGGAATTCTCCAAACTTCTACCGCAATAGAGCGTCCTTCATCATGGCGTTTCAGTCCCGGTTTGGCAGGTGTCGATCCTGCCAATGCAAAGAGCTGATAAGCTGCTGCCGTTTGGGTTTGTTCGGACAACACACCGCCTCTATCGGTCAGCTGATAATTGAGCGGCATACCACTCAAATGCGCACCAACCACGGCTAACGCCACGCTACTATCACTGTCATCTGTACTTAGTGGAATAAGCGATTGCGGTTGTTCAGATTGAGCTGTTTGTGTTTGAGAGGTGCCGGAGTGATAACGATGGTTAGAGGTTCCCATTGGTATATCCAGAGCGGTCTGCCACTGATGACCAAAATTGGCTAAAGCTTCGTCATGCCAGCCCATAGCGATAAAGGTCACACCGCGTGGCAGGCCATCTCTAGCGATTAGATTCGGCAACGCCAACGCCGACAAGTCCGCTAGATTCACAAAATTAGTATAAGCACCCATATGGCTGTTTTTCGTTAACGGGTCAGCATTGACCGCATCGATGGTATAGATGGTTGGTGCGGTTGGCACCATTAATGCGTCAAATTCAGATAGCATTTGTTGAATAAGGCGACTTAGTGCAGCGCGCGAATACTCAGCACTCATTGCATCAACCGCATTGTAGTTCTCAGCTTGACTGATGATTTGGCGAGTGACAGGCAGCAGCTCATCACGCTCGACGAGCTGATCGATGGCAAAGGTGCGTTCACTGACCCAGCTATCGTTATAGAGCGCATCTGCTAACTCATTAAAGACCGTAAAGTCTATCGGTGTGATCTCATAGCCCATCGTTTGTAACTGCGTGATGGCTATCTCAAAAGCCTGCTCTGATTCGGTATCACCGTAAAACTCTAAGCTATTAGGGATAGCGATTTTGCCAAGACTAAAGGCGACTGGAGCAGTGGCAGGATGGATACGACTGTAATCGTCTTCTTTATCGTAGCCTTTCATTAGCTGAGCTACATGCCACGCATCATCAACACCCAGCGCAAAAATAGAAATAACATCATGTAATCGACAAGCGGGAATGAGACCCGTACTGGAGAACCAGCCTTTTGTTGGCTTCAAACCTACGATATTGTTGTGACCCGCAGGCACACGTCCAGAGCCTGCTGTATCCGTTCCTAATGCAAAAGGAACGATGCCATTTGCCACACTGACCGCAGAGCCTGAGCTTGAGCCACCACTGATATAGTCAGGATTGAAACTGTTGGCCACCGCCCCATAAGGTGAGCGCGTACCTACCAGTCCTGTCGCGAACTGGTCAAGATTGGTTTTGCCGATGACGATAGCGCCTGCCGACTTGAGCTTGGCAATCACATGTGCGTCTTTGTCAGCCAAATACAAAGGAGCTGTACATCCTGCCGTGGTATGAAACCCTGCCACATCAATGTTGTCTTTTACCGCAAACGGTATACCGTATAGCGGTAAGTCTTGGGGGTTTTGCGTGGCGATACTGTCAATCTGGGCGGTCAGCTGCTCAGGAGTAGCAACCTCAATCCAAGCATTATTATCATTGCTAATACCCGCCACATAATCCAGTAGATCACTTAGCTGGGTAGTTCCTTTGGCATAAGCGCTTTGCCAATCTTTGATTGTCCAATTCTTTTGCATAGTTGCTCTCTCTATTATCCTTCGCCATTTTTATCGTTGTTTTGCTATCTCACTATCGGCTAGATGAGTCCGTACAGCATCAGCTTTCTTCGTGTGCGTTTGAGTCTGCCACCAATGTCTCGTGAGCAGTAATGGGTGCAAGTACAAATAAAGGTTGCTCGGGTTTCACTGTAGTACCAATTTCAATTTCAATACTCACGACCTGCATCGTAACGGGTGAGACAATTGGTATCTCAATTTTCATGGCTTCTATGATTGCTAGGGTCTGCCCCTCATCGACCACATCACCTACCGCGCAAGAAATCTTCCAGACACTGCCCATCATATGAGCTTTGACGACTACCCCGCCCTCAGGTACAGAAACTTCTGATGATACTTCTACCGCGTCGATATCTTCGCCCACATACTGATCAAGACCTTGCTGCTTCCAGCGTTGTCGCTCAGCATCAAAGTTGGCTTGCTGCTGATCTTTGAACGTCTGAATACTGTCCTTGTTTTCATGCAACATCTCGTAATACTCAGCGAGGTTTAACACACTATCTTCAACCTCAATCGATAGCTCACCTGCCTTAAAGGCAGTTCGCATCGATAACAGCTCTTCTTCACTGACTTCATAAAAGCGAATTTGATCAAAGAATCGTAGTAACCATGGTTTTTCAGCTTCAAAGCTTGGATGCGAGCGATAGCGGTTCCAGATTTGTAGCGTCCTACCGACGAACTGATAGCCGCCTGGGCCTTCCATACCGTAGATGCACATGTAAGCGCCGCCGATACCCACCGCATTCTCTGGTGTCCATGTTCTGGCAGGATTGTATTTGGTGGTGACCAAACGATGTCTTGGATCGAGTGGTGTGGCAACAGGCGCACCCAAATAGACATCACCCAGTCCCATGACCAAGTAGCTGGCATCATAGACAATGTCTTTTACCGCTTGGGCAGAGGCCAAGCCATTGATACGTCTGATAAACTCGATATTATCGGGGCACCAAGGTGCGTCAGGATAGACAAGTTGCTGATACTTCTCAGTTGCTAGCTTAGTCTGAGAGTCAGCCCACGCCATAGGTAGATGAACAATTCTGGACGGCACTTGCATATGCTTAATATCGGGCAATGCACTTTCTGCTTGCTTGAGGATTGCCAGCAGTGCTGCCTGTGGCAATTTTAATGAATGGTAATGCACTAATAACGAGCGGATACCTGGTGTCATGTCGATGATGGCATCGATATGCTGTGCTTGTAGGCACTCCATCAACGCCTGAACGCGGAAGCGCAATTGCAAATCAAGCACCTGCTCGCCATACTCAATCAATATATAGCTGTCTCCAGCAGGACGATACACCACTTTTGGTTGGTCATTATGGATGGGTAAGGTGTCTAATATGGCTGTCTGCAAAGTCGCGTTTTCTGTATGAATAGGTAAATCATAATCCACCAAATAACAGTCATCAGCCCGTAGCATGTCATCGTAGTTCTGATGTAGTTGTGCGGCTTGATCATAGCTGACAGGGACAAACTGCACTCGATCACCTGCTTTGAGCTGTCCCATTTTCCAGCGCTCACCTGCGACGATGACGCTCAAGCAGACAAAGCCACCGAGGCTTGGCCCATCAGGCCCTAAAATGATCGGCATGTCACCTGTGAAGTCAATCGCACCAACAGCATATGCATTGTCATGGATATTTGAGGGATGTAGTCCTGCCTCGCCGCCGTCTTCACGCGCCCATTCAGGTTTAGGTCCGACCAGACGTATACCAGTACGGCTAGAATTGTGATGAACGTCCCATTCATGTTCAAAGAACTGCGTCACATCAGCGTCCGTAAAGAAATCTGGCGCGCCGTGTGGTCCATACATGACCGCGATTTGCCATAGTCCATTAAACGTTGGTTGCTGTGCAGCAGATAAGGTTTTAGTAGCAATAGACGTATCGCACTGTACAACCGGTAGCATGTCGCCGATAAGTAAGTTACGACCAGCATGACCACCAAACTGGCCTAAACTAAAGGTCGCTTGACTACCCAAATACTCAGGAACATCTATGCCACCTTTGATGGCGATATAGCTTCGGCAGCCTGAGGTAATATTGCCACAAATAAGTTTTTGACCTTTACGTATAGGAATGGTTTGCCACATCGGCTGCTCTACACCATCCAAGGTACAAGCCATGTTACCGCCAGTAATGGCAATCTGACTGTCGCAATGGAACAATAAGGTCGGTCCTGTAACCACGCATTCAAGACCTGCGGTGTTAAATGGATTGCCCAACAGCTGATTACCCGTATTGAGACTCAGACCATCTATTGCCCCTGATGGTGGTACGCCCACATCCCAGTAGCCTTCTCGGCCAAGTACATCTTGCACGGCCGTCTGTACGCCCGACTGCAACACTTCAATTTTTTGACTGAGCCATGTAAAAGTGTTCAAAAACCTTGTAGTCTGCTCGCCTTGATAAAACGTCTCTGAGGCCACTATCTGCTGCAAATACTCAAGATTGGTTTCAAGACCTGCCATACGTGACACGGCCAAACTTTGGCTCATTTTCTCCAGTGCTTGCTTGCGGTCAGGTGCCGTCACGATGATTTTTGCTAGCATCGGGTCATAAAAGGCTGATATCTCACTGCCCGTTTCTATCCAGGTCTCGACACGAGCCGCTGTATCAAAATAGGCATCCGTTAAAATCCCCGTGCTTGGCTGAAAGCTTTTGACAGGATCTTCAGCATACAGACGCACTTGAATAGAATGTCCTGAAGCGTGCAGCGGCAGCTCTGGCAACACGAACTCGCCTGCAGCCAGCTCAATCATCCAGCGTACTAAATCCACTTGATAGATTTCTTCTGTGACACCATGCTCAACTTGCAAGCGTGTGTTCACTTCCAAGAAATAGAAGTCTTGCGTCGACACATTCATCACAAACTCAACGGTACCAGCAGAGCGATAGTTGACTTGTTGCATCAACTTAGTCGCCACCTCTTGTAGATTTTGTCTTTGTGCATCTGATAGTAAAGGCGCTGGTGTTTCTTCAATCACCTTTTGATTACGACGCTGGATAGAACAGTCACGCTCTCCTAAGGTGATGATATTACCTGCCCCGTCACCAAATACTTGTACCTCGATATGGCGAGCATGCTCTACAAATTTTTCGAGATATAGCCCTGCATCACTGAAGTTGCTTTGTGCCAAATGATGCACAGACTCGTAAGCATCTTTTAGTTCGATCTCGTTCCATACCAGACGCATCCCGATACCACCACCGCCTGCAGTGCTTTTGAGCATGACAGGGTAACCAATACGTTTGGCCTCACATAATGCTTCGTCCACATCTTGTAGCAGTTCGCTACCAGGTAACAATGGCACTTGGCTGTCAATGGCGAGCTTACGTGCCGTATGCTTGAGCCCAAAGCTCAGCAGCTGCTCAGAGGTTGGCCCAATAAAAGCAATACCAGCTGCTGTACAGCGATCACAGAACGCCGCGTTTTCTGATAAAAACCCATAACCAGGATGAATTGCTTCTGCACCTGAATCGATCGCTGCTTGCAATACTTTATCCATATTCAGGTAGCTATCACTGGCAGGACCAGAGCCAATGTTGATGGCTTCATCAGCCTGACTGACATGTAGTGAGCCTCGATCTACATCGGTATAGACAACGACCGAGCCGACACCCATTTGCTTTAAAGTACGTATAATTCGGCAAGCAATAGCACCGCGATTGGCAATCAATACTTTTTTAAACATCACAACTTCCTCAGCATTCTCATTAATAGGCAGTATCGTCTTGTTCGAAAATCGCTTACTTACTCATAAATCACCAGCTCAATAGGCGTGGGGTTATAACCGTTGCAGGGATTGTTGAGCTGAGGACAGTTCGATATCAGGACAATCATGTCCATTTGTGCAGTGATATCGACGTATTTGCCAGGGGCTGAGATGCCATCATCAAACGCCAAACTACCATCAGGCGTAATAGGCACGTTCATAAAGAAATTGATGTTTGGTCCGACATGACGTAGGTTCAGATCATATTTTTGAGCAACTGAATGCGTTGCTAGGGTATGCATAAAGTTGTTTCGGCAGCTATGCATAGGATAAGTATCATGAGCGTAACGCACGGTATTACTCTCACATGAGCATGCACCGCCCAACGTATCATGACGACCGCAAGTGTCATCTGTGATAGTGGCAATGACGCGCCCTCTATTAGTGAATAGCTGACTACCCATCTCTAAAAACAGCTTTTGATTTTGTGCCAATGTATCCGTGGCACTATAACGTTCAGCAATATCGGCACAGCTTATAAACAAGGTATCGACCGCTTGATTGCCTTCGGTATCTATAATACGCAAGGTCTGGTTTTTCTTAACCTCTGCCATCCACCCCTCTCCAGCAGCACAAACCTCACGTAGCTTGATCGTCTTGGAATCGATTGACTCTAAAGTTGTTGATGCTGGATTTTGAATAGCTTGATCTTTATTTTTAGTATCATTGTTAGTTGTCATGAGTCTGCTCTCTTAGTTGATATGACTGGTTGTAAACGTTATAGGCATAAATGTTATGTGAATGAGCCTATAAAACTCGTTTTGTCAGTCAAAAATTAGAAATTGATAACCACTTGATTAGTATTTAATGCCACTTAATTGATAAGCATTTAATAGCTGCTTTCGCCTATCGAACACTGCCTTTCGTTAGGCGTTCGTATAGTCGCCAAAATAGCGTGCATTATTCTCAAACCCGCGTTGGTTTTGCGAGCAAGAGTCACGGCAAATATCAAACCCTGCCTTTGGCACTATAGGCGCTGCCTGCTGAATGGTTAGCTCAATATCAGCTGGATCATAGATATCTGATGGTTCAAGTGGGTGCGGGGCGTTACAGATGAATACTAAGCAATTCATCTCAAACCGTAGGGCGATAGATTGGTTGGTGTTGTCAGCAGCGATATAGGACAGCTGCCCTTGTAGATCGGGGGTGACTTTGGAGAATAAATTGACCGTTGCCGTAAGATCGCGCTCATTTAGCGCAAACTTCGACATCTCTGTTAATAGTCCGTCAAGACCGTTTTGATAGCGCTCGTTACGAGCATCTTGGAAGGTTTTTTTGCCATATTGTGAGCGAATCATAGCAGCGGTGCTAGGGCCACAAATAGCATCGTTCCAGCCATGGTCATCGCTGATAATAGAGGCCAGCACTCGGCCCATATCGGAGTAGAGTACGTGACCTTCAGATAGGTATAAGGTGTGTTGTGCTTTTAGACTATCTGGCATGTTGAAGCGTTCAAGCTTCTCATCAGCATTGACCACATATAGGCTAGCATTGGCATTGGCTGCCAGTGATTTGAGCGTTAATACAGTGTTTTTATTGATACGTCCACACCAATGGTGGCCACCTGGTAGAGGCGTGGTGAAACGATCTGAATACGAACTATCGGAAGTAGTGATTGAAACGGATGACATAAAAAACTCCACAGTTATGAGCTTAAGTGATCAGTGTCACTTAGAGTCTCCCGGGCTTTTATCCCTCCGTGTAGTTCTTTCGAACCGCCATCTCTCGGACCAGTCATATAGTTTTAGAAAACTTTCCTCTACTATATCGGAACCCTAGACGGCATTTTTTTAGCTCTTAGATTGATGATATACGGTAGTTAACCGTGTACTATTAACAATGCAAGCGGTGTGCCAGCCGTCATCCACCGCTATCAACTTGTCTCTAGTTTTTCGCTAAAAGTAAGATTAGCGACCTAAAAACACTGGCTGTATCAGTTGCATTCTTCCAAAACAACTTCTCTTCTAAGTACGCTTATAGCTTGATATATATAGGCCATATCGAATGAGAATAAGTTTAATACTATCTCAACAATAGAGAGCAAACACGGTTTCGACAGTAAATAAGCTAAGGTATAAATTGATTTATAAACAAATTAAAAAATGCACTATAGTGGAACACTGTGCACCATAATGATAAATACTGCTCTATTCTGAACCGTCTGAAAGCTACTAGGTATTGTTCATTTTTTGAACGATATAAATATATTTAGCATGAAAAAGGACTGGTTCTATATGAACCAGTCCTTTTTGTGTGTCTGAAAAGTAATATGTGCTCAATCCATTAAGGATTAGATCTGAGAAAAGAAAAAACCTCTTCCAATACGTATTAAGCACATATTAAAGTTAGATAAAAAAAGAGCACTGGCTCATATTGAACCAATGCTCTATATCATGATTGCGTACTATCAATAGCTCATTGATAAATAAGCATCACTAGTAGCTGTCACTACCAATCTAATATCGAGTTACCAAAGCAATCGGCTGATCGGCACCCATGATATCTTCTGGTAAAAATACTGCTTTACCACCATTGTGGATAACATGCTCAATGATTTCGCCCACTGCGTCATCAGTGACGCCTTCGGTGGCAGCATCATCTACGATACTCAATGTCTGCGCTTGCTCGTCAATTTTAGCCGACTGGATGTATCGACGGCGCACGTAAAGTGTCTCACCCACCCCTTGGAACGCGCTACGATACACTTCTTGTAAGTCAGTCTGCAGCATATTGGCACCGCGAGCCTTATCGATATCACCCATAGCAGCTTTATGCAATGACGTACGGTACTCTTCTACGGCTTCTTGTACACTATCGACGATATGCTGAGCGCTACCGTCTTCTAAGTTGGTAGCATTTGATACTGTGGCAATGATGTTGTCTGGTCGATCGCATACTTCTTTGTAGTAACCGATATTTTTGGCATCGCCCACAACCACGAGCGGCATTTTATGTTCGCCCCATAGCTCTTGCACACTCTTGTCCACTTGGTTAAAGAACTCTTTTAAATAGCTACTTTCATTATTCGATGAACGATCTGTGCCGCCATCTCCCGTTGTGTACAGGCCATTATTTTCAATCGGGAAAGGGATGTTCTCCATATTGTTTTGCAAGTCATCTTCTTTATCTAACTCTCTAATGACTCGATCGTTAGACGCTTCGATCAAGCGTGCACTATCACGGGTTAGCACTACCGTATAATAATGAACCGCACTTGCCATATCACGTACCAAATCTCGGGTCGCAAAACGATGTGAGATCATGACACGTTCAGTGGTATCGATCGGCATACGGATCACTTGCACATCGTCAGTACTGGCAAAAATAGCTAGAGTATCGAGATTTAGGTTGTGATTTAGCTCTTTGGTTTTGGCATGAATATTATCTAGAATGGTAGTCGCTGTGCGCTTGTCATATTCATTGGTTAAACGTTCTTCGACGATTTTTAATTGGTTTTTTAGAGCGATTGAATCTTGTTCGTTAGCAGGATGCTCGCGATGAGTCTTGACAAAAATACTGACCGCAGGATTGGCTTTGGTCTCGCGTAAGCTTTTGAGAGTTGCTTTCATATATTGCTCCTTGTTTTATTATCATTTACTCTTAACGTTGTAGATTTTCTAGGTGTTAGTTATTAATAACCAACCACTTATGCAATGTACGCTTTTAAAACTGATAAAAAATAGAGGCCTTATAAATACCTGCTGTTGCGTATCAGGGAATTTAGTCACATCCTCTTTGATTAATACTCCATTGCTTTACTTTCGAACCCATACATACGTTCATATCAGTATGGGTAGTCGACATTACATACACAGAAACTTAATATTTTATATAAAATCTTAATACCTTGTATATCAATGTATTAACGATTATTTTTTTGTGCTATTACTTTGATGCTAACAGCAAGACTATCCTATCTATACGACTGATTTGCAATCAAATGATGGTTCTTTGTAAATAGAGCAATCTATATCCCTATAGACGTTGAGATTTTTTGTTCCATATAGTCTGTATCTCGCTAACTTCATTCTTTTACTCTTTATATTATGAGTAATCAGGTTGTATTTTTATCAAACGAACCCATCTTTTATATAACTTACATATGAAATCACAAGATATTAAAAATTAAACGCACTACATTTTTGGTCAATTGATATTTTTTATCACACCACGCTTAATTAATAATAATTCATTTACTAATATCGGATACTTTTATGACCTCTATTTCTTCAGATTTACGGCTTGTTGATTTTGCCACTGCTACGCCGAGTATGTTACAAAGCCAAGTTATCAATGCTATCGATAGTGCCAATGCATTTTTAGATGCCATGACAGACAGCATAGATAATAGTACTGCTGCCCTAGAGGATGTGATGACTTTTGATCATATTAATCTCGCGCTAGATCGTAGTTGGGGTGTCCTATCGCATCTTAATAGCGTGATGAGTGATGATGAAACCCGTCATGTACATCATGAACTGCTACCCAAACTATCGGCTTATGGCACTCGTGTCGGACAACATCAACCGCTGTTTAATCGTTATCAAACTATCGTGAATGACACAGCATTTTTTGCGGCGCTTGAACCTGCACGCTCACGTGCCATTGAGCTTGCGCTACGAAGCTTTGAGCTATCAGGAGTCGCATTACCTAAAGCTGAGCAGGAAAGATTTGCGGCCATTCAAAGCAAACTATCCACCTTATCAGCAACTTTCTCTGATCATGTTTTAGATGCCACACAAGCATTTGCTCTGCCTTTACAAGACAATCAGTTAGCAGGTTTGACCGAAAGTGGTTTGGCATTATTGGCAGATGCAGGTGAGCAATATAAAGCCAGTCAGCTTGCCAGCGGTGTACTCACGCAAGCTGATATTGAAGCGCTATCAACGCCTTATTATGTGGCGAGTTTAAACATTCCTGTCTATCTCGCTATCATGACTCATGCTGATGATCGCGATTTGCGTGAGACTATGTACCGCGCTTACGTCACCCGTGCATCTGAATTTGATGAGCATACCAATGCCAAAGGTGAGTCGCTAAACAACGCTGATATTATGAGTCAAATTCTGAGTTTGCGTGAGCAAAAGGCAAAGCTATTAGGTTTCGATAATTATGCAGAGGTCTCACTATCGACCAAAATGGCTGACAACGTGGCAGAAGTTGAAGCATTCTTACGTGACCTAGCAGAGCAAGCAACGCCTACCGCTAAGCAAGACCTAGAACAATTGCAGGCATATGCAAAGAACCATAGTATCGATGACTTACAATCATGGGACAGTGCCTATATCGCTGAAAAAGTAAAACAAAGCGAATTCAGCTTGTCACAAGAAGAAATACGACCTTACTTCCCATTGCCAAAAGTGATTGGCGGTCTATTTGCTATCGTTGAGCGCTTGTACGGGATTAAAGTACAAGAGCAGAGTGAGTCTGTGTCACGCTGGCATGATGATGTGCGTTTTTATCAGTTGTTTGATGCTGATGACCACTTACTTGGCGGCTTCTATTTCGATTTGTTTGCACGTAGTGGCAAGCGAGGCGGTGCGTGGATGAATGGTTTTCAGTCGCGTTATACTTATGACGAGCAAGATCACCAACAGTTACCTGTTTGCTTTATGGTCGGTAACTTCACCCCTGCACTTGCGGGCAAGCCAAGCTTATTGACTCATGACGAAGTATTGACTTTATTCCATGAGTTCGGCCATGGTTTGCATCACCTATTAACCCAAGTGACTGTCGGTGATGTCGCGGGTGTCAATGGCGTCGAGTGGGACGCAGTTGAACTACCAAGCCAGTTTATGGAAAACTGGGCATGGGATGCGGAAGGTATTGCGCTAATTAGTAGTCATGTCGAGACCGGTGAGCCGTTACCTAAAGATAAACTTGATGCTCTATTGGCCGTTAAAAACTTCCAAAGCGGTATGCAAACACTGCGTCAAATCGAATTCGCCCTGTTTGACCTGTTGATTCATGGGCATTCGCCAGCACTTGATTATGATGGTGTTTTAGCAACTCTGAACACAGTGCGCAGCGATATCTCTATCATGCAAACGCCTGATTACAACCGCTTTGCCAATGGTTTTAGTCATATCTTTGCAGGAGGTTATGCGGCTGGCTATTACTCTTATAAATGGGCGGAGCTGTTATCCGCAGATGCTTTTAGTAAGTTTGAAGAAGATGGTATTTTCAACCCAGCTACAGGTAAAGCTTTCCGCGAAACTATCCTATCCGTTGGTGGTAGCTTTCCAGCCAAAATCAATTTTGAGAACTTCCGTGGTCGTAGTGCCAGTATCGATGCGCTATTACGTCATAGTGGTTTTGATAATTCTAAAAACGTCAATGCTGCCAATGCTCAAACGACTCATGAGGTGATTTAAATGCGCTACCAATCATCAAGCCCTAAACGCCGGTTTTTAGCAGGTGTTCGCTGTCCAAAATGCCAAGCAGTAGACGCGGTAGTACAGGTTAATATTGTAGCTCCAGCACCTGATGAATACATCGAGTGTACTCTGTGTGGGCATACCGAGCATCGCCCTGACCCTGACGCCATCAGCGCAAAAAACCATCTCGAAGATCAACTGGCTCGTGATGCAATGGCCACAGGTACGAGTGGTACAGTGAAGTTCAAATCCTAAGTATCTAATATCAAGCGTCAAGTCCTAATCGCTACTGGCCTATCTATCAATAGATAGGCTTTTTATTTTGAGTTTGCTATAGTATGGCTATCTATATTTCTAACATAAATAGACCACAATATGAAAAGCCAAAAAATGCGTCCTCTATCAACCAAGCTATCAGAAGAAAGCCCGAATAAGCCTTGGAAAAAATGGTTTCTGGCATTAATATTAGCAACCTTGTTTATTGGTTATTTAATTTGGAAAGGAGCTTTGTCTGATACAAGCGCCTCTCTACCAGTCACCAAACAAATCGAAGCGACAGAGTCTATTCCTACGCAACTTGATAGTGTAACGAGTGACTCGGATAATACAGACGCATCTGTATTATCCAATAATCAATCACTTGATCTCGATGCTGTTTTAAGCGCGCCTTTACCAAAAACAGACAGTCTGGCTAAAGAAGAGAGTGATCGTCTCGATGACGAGACTAACCGCTTAATTGAGCAAGAGAAGTTGCTGGCTGAACAGCTGGCCATGAACAAGCAGTTGGCTGACATGAAAGCTGAGCAAATTACATTGGTTGAACAACAGATAGCTCAACTAGAAGCGGATGGTACTGTTAAGACTGAGGTCAAATAAATTTATATTTATACCTATTATAAAGGGGCTGGTAATGGCGACTCTACAATTAACACACGCCCCTATTCTTACGAGTAGCGCGCAGCTACTTATTCTGCCAGTCAATACGGCGGGTATTTTTCTAGATCCTGTACTCACAAAATCTAAAACTTTATTTCCTGATAATTACCAGCGTTACTATCGCGCGTGCCGTGATGGCAGTCTAAACGTAGGCAGTTGCATGCTCCATAAACGTGCACTCGAGCAAGCTGGACTTGGCATAAGCAGTAATGGCAATCAACCAAGCTATATCGCCAACCTTGTGATATCAGATCATCCTTATCACCCAGCGCGCATGCGTTGGGTGACTGAAGCATTGACTGAGTTTCAGCAGCAGCTCATACCTTTGATACGCTATCAAGGTATTCGTAGGATTTCCCTACTTGCGCGTCCGCTTATTTACAGTAATACGCGGG
Source organism: Psychrobacter sp. NZS113 (assembly GCF_015864825.1). Classification (GTDB taxonomy): domain Bacteria; phylum Pseudomonadota; class Gammaproteobacteria; order Pseudomonadales; family Moraxellaceae; genus Psychrobacter. The sequence goes on along the minus strand of NZ_JADYWL010000001.1, from coordinate 183,238 downwards.
ATAATGAGACGGATACACGCAATTCAGCAAACTCACTTCCTTTAGATTGGGATACTGATATTTTGCCGTTACTGATTAAGAAACTACAAGATTTACCTAAGTTACGTATCGACGTACATGTACCTAGAAATATTGAATTTTAAAATGGAATAAGCCGAAATGGTTAAGACAATATAGCACCAAAAAGCACCATTATTAGCAGTGATGAGCCTCAGTGAGTGAAAAGCTCATCCTTGCTCGTTCAACGTTATAACCTCGTCCAATATTATACAATCTAAGAATAATACCCATAAAAAAACCGCCTTGAATACTCATGACGAGTAGCTCAAAGCGGTTTTTTTGTACTAAATTAAACCAAACTAATTGTTAAAAATTAGTTCTGTTCAATACCTTTCATAGTCAGCTTGATGCGACCACGGTTATCAACGTCTTGAACGAAGACTTTAACGACCTGACCTTCTTTCAAGTAATCTGATACATTTTCTACGCGCTCTTCTGCGATTTGTGAAATATGTACTAGACCATCAGTGTTTGGCAATACGTTAACGAATGCACCGAAGTCAACAATACGAGCAACTGTACCTTCATAAGTTTTACCGACTTCAACTTCAGCAGTCAATGCTTCGATTTTACCAATAGCTGCTTTAGTCGCTGCTTTGTTTTCACCAAAGATACGAATCGTGCCACCATCATCGATATCGATAACGGCGCCAGTTTCTTCAGTTAGCTGACGAATCATCGCGCCGCCTTTACCGATTACGTCACGGATTTTGTCCGGATTGATTTCGATAACCGCATAGTTAGGCGCATGAGCATTAATTTCAGTACGGCTCTCAGGCAATACTTTGTTCATTGCATCTAAGATGTGGATACGACCAGCATGGGCTTGTTTAAGTGCTTGCTCCATGATGTCAGGTGTAATACCTTCGATTTTGATATCCATCTGCAGCGCAGTAATACCATCTTTAGAACCAGCAACTTTAAAGTCCATATCGCCAAGATGATCTTCATCACCTAAGATGTCTGATAGTACAGCGAAACGCTCGCCTTCTTTAACCAGACCCATCGCGATACCAGCAACAGGCGCTTTTAGTGGAACACCTGCATCCATCAATGCCAAGCTTGCACCACAAACAGACGCCATAGAAGATGAACCATTTGATTCAGTAATCTCTGATACCACACGGATGACATATGGGAAGCGTTCGCTATCTGGAAGCATTGCTTGCACACCGCGACGTGCTAAACGGCCATGACCGATTTCACGACGTTTTGGAATACCTTCACGACCCGTTTCACCTACTGAGAAATGCGGGAAGTTGTAATGCAGCATGAAATGGTCACGGATAGTGCCACCTAGCGAGTCAATCATGTTGACGTCACGACTGTTACCCAATGTGGTCGTAACCAATGCTTGCGTCTCACCACGAGTGAATAGTGCTGAACCATGCGTGAATGGCAATACACCAACTTGTACGTCAAGCGCGCGAACGGTCTCAAGATCACGACCATCGATACGTGGCTTACCTGACAAGATATTGTCACGAACCGTGCGATACTTAAGATCGTTATAGATTTCTTTAAGTTCAGTTACGGTATCAGCATAACTTTCTGACTCAGCATCACCAGCAAGCGCATCAATAATTGACTGCTTGATTTCGTCAAGCTTAGCGTAACGTTCTTGCTTATCTGTGGTAGTGTAAGCGTCTGCCACTTGCTCACCGAACTGCTCTTTCATGCTGCTGGTAAGCGCTTGATCGCGTTCAGGGGCACTATACTGTTGCTTAGCAGTACCGATTTCTTCTGCCATTGACGCAATGTTATCAATAACGATTTGCTGTTGTTGATGACCGTATAATACTGCGCCTAGCATCTGATCTTCTGAAAGCTCTGCCGCTTCAGATTCAACCATCAATACTGCAGACTTCGTACCAGCAACAACCAAATCAAGATCACTCTCTTTGAGCTGCTCAATGGTTGGGTTCAGAACGTATTCACCGTTGATAAAACCAACACGTGCCGCTGCAACTGGACCATTGAATGGCGCATCAGAAATAGCCAATGCTGCTGAAGCACCAATTAGTGCAGCGATATCAGCAGACTGAGTCTTATCTGATGAAACGACTGTCGCAGTGATCTGAATTTCGTTAACATAGCCTTCAGGAAATAGCGGACGAATTGGACGATCGATTAAGCGCGAAGTTAATGTTTCAAACTCGCTTGCACGGCCTTCACGTTTGCCGTAAGCACCCGGAATTTTACCCGCTGCATACATTTTTTCTTGATAATTTACCGTTAGCGGAAAGAAGTTTTGACCTGCTTTGGCTTCTGATTTTACGACTGCTGCGACTAGTACAGTAACGCCGCCCATGTGAACTAAAATAGAGTTTGCCTGACGTGCTACGCGACCAGTTTCAATAACAACTTGCTGGTTACCGTATTGGAATTCACGCTTAATAGTGTTAAACATTGTCATATAATATTCCTAATGTTGACTGACAAAAATAATATCAGTGCTATAAAAATCTGATATCTGTCATTAAAATTCTTTGTATATAACCGTTTACTGACAAGCCTCCTTTTGTAGGATGATGTCAACTATGGCCAATATCGCTACCTATTTATCTCATATATATGTCTATGATAGACATCGTACACTTACGTATATTTGATCGTTCAAATTTGGTTGTACTATAAATACTATCAAAGGCCTTCATACAAAAGGCATCAGTGATCAAAACTACCATACATGATATTTTCTGTATTCTTTAAGTATTTATATTTATAGTGTCTAGACTACAGCCAATCACTCTGTAAATAATCGCTATATAACTAGCAGCCATATGATAAAACTTACTAGGCATTATTTTACAGTGATTTATAGTCATTGACCAATGAATTGCAAAACGGCGCGTATCTTGCCAGTTCGCACTTCGATTCTGATTAAAGAATCAATATTGTCGCTAATCAGGTATCTATTACTTACTCTCAGATGGCTATATCAATCAGTTGAGACAATAAATCTTAATAACACATACTGATAAGCATAAAAAAACGGCGTGAAACTATTCCACACCGTTTTTAGAAAAATCTATTTTATCGATATTAGCGAGCAAATGCTAAGCGGCTTAGCAAAACCTTTAAAGTAATGCCACATATGGGCACTTTTTGATTTGGCAGCCACTCGCACTGTTGTCGCTAGATTAACGACGTAGACCTAACTGGCTAATAAGGGTGGTATAACGACCAAGATCTTTACCTTTTAGGTAATCAAGCAATTTACGGCGGGTGTTAACCATACGGATAAGACCGCGACGGCTATGATGATCCGCTTTATGCGCTTTAAAATGGTTCTGTAGATCGTTGATACGAGCACTTAGCAAAGCTACTTGAACTTCTGGTGAACCAGTGTCGCTTTCGCCACGTTGGTATTGAGCAATAATTTGTTCGCGATCAGTATTAGTTAGCATAAATATCTCCGGCAATGCTAAAAGCTTAAAAATACACTCTAATTTGAGTCATTTTGAAAGCAGTAGAATAGTAAATAAAGTAACTTGCACGTCATTCAGGACAACCCTGCATTACTAGAGTTGACCTAGTGTACGACAAGCTCAATAGGTTATAACAATCATTTATATTAAGCGTCTATGAGATAGCATTTAATATAACCATCCAATATGAATAGTTCACTAAATAAAATATCCCATCTAAACTAAATTTAAATGTGACGCTGATTATAACAAAAAACTGCTGAACTCGCAGCAGTTTTTCACATTAGTTTTATGGCTAAATTGGCATCTACCAAAAACACTATACTGGTCATCGGACAGTACCATTTATTTTTTGATATCGCTCTCAGTAGCATTACCACCAAGCTCATCATCTCCGAGCGGTGCCGCCGTAGTGACTTCCGCTAAGCTATCTGGAACATTATGCTCGCTAGGATTAACCTCTTCTGCGAGCTTTTCAATCTCTTTTTCTTGCTCGTCCATATTGTTCGGTGAATTACTCATATTAGCTCCTGAATTATTATTATTTTGGACTAACTATGGTTGCACTTATCAATATTAAAACGTGCAAACTATAAACGTATTAGAGAGTCCTACTTACTGTAAATGGCATGTCGGATGAATTACTTATCTTCTTTGGTATTCTCTACATTATCGGCAATACGGTCTGCAGCTGCTTCAGTGTCTGCTGCGTAATTGTTTTCAGTCTGGTCTTTGAGCGCTGCAGTAGCTGCATCAGAACGTTGTTGCTCAAGCTTAGTATCATTTGGATTAGAATTTGACATAATATTTTCCTTAGTTATGGTTATGAATGATTAAAATATATTAGTAATCTTTTTATAATTAAATAGCAAAAGCTTTAAGATAAGGCTTTATCAATAGCATCAACGAAATTAGTTATATCATCTGGATTACGCGAGGTGATCAAGTTGCCCTCAACTTGTACTGTTTTATCTACATAGTTTGCACCAGCATTTTCTAGATCTGTCTGAAGCGTAGGATAAGCAGTCAATGTTTTACCTTTAGCGATGCCTGTATTAATAAGTATCCAAGGGGCATGACAGATAACAGCCAAGGGTTTACCTGCGTCATTGATGGCGTTGATTATTTCATGAGCTTGTTTATTGCCTCGAATGGTATCTGCATTTACGGTACCGCCTGGCAGTACCAACGCATCGTAATCAGCGACTTTAACCTCACTTGCAAAAATGTCAGCGGTGAAAGTATCACCTTTGTCGACATCTTGCTTCATCGCTTGAACTTCTTTGTCTTCGTTAGTAGTAATAAGAACTGTCTTATAACCTTTGTCTTTCAATTGGTTATTAACATCTTCATACTCTGCTTGTTCAAAGTTATTGTGTAGTAAAAAAGCGATAGTTTTCATAATACTTCCTGTCTTTATATTTGTGATTTTATATAAGAAAATTTATTATTGATTTGCCTATTTTTCTTGTTATTGGTGCCTCTTATTTTTATTGAGCGTCGAGTTATTTTTATTAAGTGTCGAGCCTTGAACCGTAAAACCTTCCTTGTTAGAACTATTCCATACTAGTTTTTTATTGTTGTGAGTTTTTATTATTAACCTGCTTTTTGTTTTTCTTACTTTTTGTTTTTATCGTTTTATTATATTAATTATTTCGTCTGGCTTTCCCTAGCTGACATATCTAATGTACAAAAAAAACAGGTTCCACCATAGGTGAAACCTGCAATAAAATGTGACGATATGTGATTAGTGTAAACTGTTAGTAAGCCAAAGAAGCTTTACAGCGATTTGTTTAACAGGAATAAAACTAACGCTGAATCAATTTTTTTGGCTGTAATCGACCATTTAGACTGACTGCACCTAAACCTAAAAACTGGCCATCTTCGTTTACCAAGCGAATATCCACAGGTACTTCATGCTTCAATGGCTTCGTATCAGTAAACTGATCGTTATTATCTGTCTCAGAAACCGCTTGCTGACGAACAGCTATATCTTGACTAGCCCATGATTCACTATCAATATTGTCTGCTATATAGTCTCTGACATCATCTGTGAGTTGCTCAAACACATTTAAACGTTGACCCATATGTATACGAGTACACTGTTCGGCTGTTAATATCATTTCAGCGTCGATATTGATACAAGCATCCACTGGCATCAGCTGCTCTTGTCGGCCATCTAACGCTTCTAACTCTGGCAAAGTTATCGCATTATCAATGTTAAAATCACCAACTTGCGTACGTCGTAATGCTGTCAAATGCCCTAATGTGCCTAATGCTTTGGCAATATCTTCACCGAGAACACGTACATAAGTGCCTTTAGTACAAGTCACTGTCAATTGGATCTGCGCATGATCCAGTGCTTTCAAATCAATCGCTTTAATGACGATATCTCTAGGTGCTCGCTCTACTTCAATACCGGCACGGGCATATTCGTAGAGTTTTTTACCGTCTTTTTTTAGCGCAGAATACATCGGCGGTATCTGCTGCTGAGCGCCTGAGAATTTCTGAGCAACTTGCTCTAACATTACAGTATTAAATGTTGGAATAGGTGCTTGCTCAACGATTTGACCATCTGCGTCGCCGGTATCGGTCTGACCACCAAGCAAAATAACTGCTTCATAGGATTTGTCAGCATCAAGCTGATAGTGACTAAACTTCGTTGCTTCACCCATACAAATCGGTAATAGACCCGTTGCCATTGGATCAAGCGTACCCGTATGTCCCGCTTTTTTGCTGTCATGATTCGGTGATTTAAACAGATATTTCACCTTTGACACCACTTGCTGCGAGGTCATACCTTTGGGTTTATCTACTAAGATAACCCCTGAGACTTTTATTTTATCGGATTGCTTGGGTGATATAGACATAATATAAAATTACTCGTCATTCTCATTTTGTTCTGTCTTAGTGACGGCCTGGCTAATCAGATCCATCATATAATTACCACGAGCGGTCACTTCATCATAATGAAAACGCAAGCGCGGTGTAGTACGTGTCTTTAAACTGTGACTGAGCTCAGTACGTAAGAAACCCGCTGCTTTATTCAGTACGGTGACGCTCTCTTCGTGATTGGTCTTGGTCATCGCATCATTGAGCCCAGGCTCCATGATAGTGACATAGACATCGGCATACCCTAAATCCGGGCTAACCTTGACACTAGAAATAGTGACAAAACCAGTCAAGCGCGGGTCATTAACTTCATCACGAATAAGGACAGCAAGCTCACGCTGAATTTGATCGGATAAGCGTTGTAAACGTTGGTTCATTTTATTACCTTAATTTGGTAGGGCTTATTGTCATGGATTAGCCCATTTGCTTATTAATACATTTAAGGGCTGATATTTATTAAAAAAGGCCTAGCAGGATGTACCTGTTAGGCCTAAGTACAGCTAGATATGAAGGGTATACTAATATGCTCAGCGGATTAAGCGTATTGCATTATTAGAAACCTTTATATCGAACAGTGACTTTAGATAGTACGTGCGAACTCTTGAATTTCGAAGACTTCGATCTTATCACCAGCTTCGACATCGTAACCACGTACCGCTAGGCCACATTCCATACCAGTACGTACTTCATTGACGTCTTCTTTGTAACGACGCAATGATTGCAATTGACCAGTAAAGATAACTTGATCAGCACGCAATACGCGGATAGGTTTGTTGCGATAGATTGTACCTTCAACCACCATACAACCAGCAGCCGCACCGAACTTACTAGAGCGGAATACTTCACGGACATCTGCAACACCAAGGATTTTCTCACGATGTTCAGGAGCAAGCATGCCGCTCATTGCTGATTTCACATCGTCAATCAAGCCATAGATAACACTATAGTAGCGAATATCCATGTTGGCAGAATCTGATTTACGACGTGCTGTAGCATCCGCACGAACGTTGAAACCTAGTAATACTGCTTCGCTAGACTCTGCAAGTGTTACGTCAGACTCAGAGATAGGACCAACGCCTGAACTAATCACTCTGACTTTAACTTCGTCAGTTGACAACTCATTTAGTGCAGAAAGCAATGCTTCAAGTGAACCACGAACATCAGTTTTCAATACGATATTCAAGAATGACACATCGCCTTGTTCCATCTGATCGAACATACTCTCTAAACGCATGGCGTTTTGACGTTCAAGTTGACGCTCACGCTCACGGTTGGTTCTAAAGTCAGCAACTTCACGAGCTTTTTTCTCATCCGTGACGACTAAGAATTCACTACCAGCGGCTGGCGTTTCAGGCAGACCTAAAATCTCTACAGGGATAGAAGGACCGGCTGATTGAATACGTTGACCATGCTCATCTGTTAGCGCACGGACTTTACCATAATGCTCACCAGCTAGAACCAAGTCGCCTTGCTTCAATGTACCTTTTTTAACTAGGACACTAACAACAGGACCACGACCTTTTTCAAGTCTTGATTCAATAACGACACCCTGTGCAGCGCCATCTACAGGTGCTTCTAGTTCCATTAGCTCAGCTTGTAAGCTAATGAATTCTAGCAAGTTGTCGATACCTTCGCCTGTTTTGGCTGAGATACGCGCCATTGGTGTATCACCACCCCATTCTTCTGATACGACTTCTTTCGTCGTCAACTCATTAAGAACGCGGTCAGGATCAGCACCTGGCTTATCCATTTTGTTAATAGCAACAATAATCGGCGTACCAGCAGCACGTGCATGATCAATGGCTTCTGCCGTTTGAGGCATCATACCATCGTCAGCTGCAACGACAAGTACAACAATATCAGTCGCCTGAGCACCACGTGAACGCATAGCACTAAAGGCTGCGTGACCTGGTGTGTCAAGGAAGGTAATAACACCGCGCTCAGTTTTTACATGGTAAGCACCGATATGCTGTGTAATACCACCAGCTTCACCATTCGCAACTTTCGTTTCACGAATTTTATCTAGTAGTGACGTCTTACCATGGTCGACGTGACCCATGATGGTTACGACTGGTGGACGCGTTTGCACGTTGCTACTACGTTCATCAACCGCATACTGTAAGTCATCTTCAACTTTAGTATCACTGACTGGAACAGGGTTGTGACCCATTTCTTCAACAAGTAGACTTGCTGTCGCTTGGTCAATAGTGTCTGACTCACGAGCCATTTCACCCATTTTCATAAGCAGTTTGGTCACTTCGCGAGCTTTAACTGCCATACGCTGAGCAAGATCGGCTACTGTAATTTGCTCACTGATCTCAACGTCATAAACGATTTTTTCAACAGGTTTTTCAAATTTATGCTGTGACGCTTGCGTTGAGCGCAAACCGTTTTTACGGTTTTTGATCTCACGTTCATCTTGATTCTTACGACGACGACCACGAGCACCAGTGCTGCTTGCACCGCGCTTGATTTCGCGACGTTCTTTTTCAAATGATTCTTCTAATGCGTCACCGACTAGACCTTCAGCCAATGGCTCATCTTTACGAACTTCAGCAGCAGGCTGATCCGTATATTTACCAGCCATTTTACGCATTTGCTCAAGTGTACGCTTTTGCGCTTCTTCAGCTTGAACACGACGTGTTTCTGTTTCAATTTCGCGTAAACGTGCTTCTTCTTTTTCACGTGCTTCACGAGCTTTACGCTCTACTGCTGTTTCAACTTTTGGTTTCGTAGCAGCGACTTTTTTCTTCGGTTGTTCTTTAGGCTTGACTTCAACAGTCGTTTTACCGCCTTTCTTAACAACAACTGACGTTGAAATATCGTCGTTCTTGTCATCAGATTTTTTGCTAGAACCCAAACTTGCACGCATCGCAGCTAAGGTTGCTGCTTGACGTTCTTCAGATTTTTTCTTAGTAGCAGCACGCTCTTCAGCATCCTTAGTAGCACGTTCTTGCGACTCAATCATCGCTTGCTCACGCGCAGCCAATTCTTCAGCCATCTTTTCTGGATCAGGCTTTTCGAATACTTTCTTTTTACGTACTTCAACATTGACGCTCTTAGATTTACCCGAAGAGCCAGTCACGCGCGCAGTGCTAGTCGTTTTAGACTTGAGACTAATACGACGCTTCTCTTGCTGACCGTGACTTTGCTTTAAATACGTCACCAATTTCTCTTGCTCAACTTCTGAGACTAGGTCATCCTCTGCACGAGCAGGTAGTCCAGCATCTACTAATTGCTGTTTTACAGCACTTGCAGTTTTGCCTACCATATCTGCCAGTTCTTTGACGGTCTTATCTGCCATTTATTATCACCTACTGTCTATTATTTGCTATATGTTCAATTCAGTTGTTGGCTACAAATGATTGGGGTAAGGCTGGTATTTGTGTTGCAGTCATACCAGCACTTTATTATCGATAGCATATCACCAAAAGACAGCGATATGCAGTTACCGCTTATTCATTGAACCAAGATTCCCGAGCTTTCATGATGAGTTTTCCTGCGGTTTCAGAGTCTAAACCTTCGATATCTTCGAGATCGAAGACTGCTTGTTCTGCCAAATCATCAACGGTAATGATGTCTTGCTGTGCCATTTTATAAGCCCAACTAACGGTCATACCTTCAAGCTCTTGTAGCTCTTGACTTGGCTCTTTCATGTTCTGTTGTTTGACCAGTTCATCAGCAATGACCACTTCTTTAGCACGCTCTTGAATCATCTCAATCGCGTCATCGTCTAGACCTTCGATATCATAGAAGGTTTCAACTGGTACGTAAGCCACTTCTTCAATACTGGTAAAGCCGATATCGACAAGCGCTTGGGCTAAGTCTTTATCCACTTCTAGGCGTTCATAGAATAATTCGATAAACGCTTTAGATTCGTTTTGTTGACGTTGCTGATACTCTTCTTCTAGCATCATATTGAGCTTATAGCCTGTCAATTCAGATGCCAAACGTACGTTTTGGCCTTGTGAGCCAATAGCACGTGCTAACTGATCGTTAGTGCTAAAGATAATATCAGCAGTCTGAGTATCTTCGTCTAAAATAATACTGCTAACATCGGCAGGCTCTAAAGAGCTAATGATAAATTGGGCAGGATCATCTGACCAAACCACCACATCAATACGCTCACCATCAAGCTCTTGCTGTACTGCTTGGATACGCGTACCACGCATACCGATACAAGCACCTACAGGGTCAATGCGATGGTCATTGGTCTTCACTGCTATTTTAGCACGAGTACCTGGCAAACGCGCGACGTTGCGAATTTCAATAATTTGTTCAGCAATCTCAGGTACTTCTTTTTGCATCAATGCTGAAAGCATTTCAGGATGAGTACGAGAGAGCAATAACTGTGCACCGCGGTTTTCACGGTTTACATGATATAAAATAGCGTTGATACGTGACTTTGCACGTAGCTGCTCACGTGGCAACATCTGATCACGTGACAAGTAACCTTCAGCATTGTCGCCCAAATCGATGATATAACCATCGCGAGTCTGTTTTTTGACTTCGCCATACATCATCTCACCAATACGTGGCTCAAAAGCGTCAGCGACTAGCGCGCGCTCAGCTTCACGGATTTTTTGGATAATGACTTGCTTCGCTTGCGTGGCAGCAATACGACCGAACTCAATCGATTCAATCTGCTCTTCTTTTATATCGCCAATCGACCATTCTTCTTGATCAAGATCAGTAATGGCTAGCTGACAAGCAGGCATTTCATGGTCTTCATCTGCAACCACTGTCCAATAACGATAAGTATCATAATCGCCAGTTGCACGATCGATGGCAACCCGTACCTCCACTTCTGGCTGTTCGGTGTATACTTTTTTCTTGGTAGATACCACTAAAGCGTCTTCAATCGCTTCAAAGATATCTTCAGGATTTAAGCCCTTTTCATTACTGACAGTTTCTACTACCGTTAAGATTTCACGACTCATGCTATACCTGTCCTATCATTTTTTAATTGACTTAAATTTTATAATTTATGTACTGATATTATATTTTCACCATTAGCTATAAGGCTATTTGGAGATTCAAATCTTGATTTATAATGAGCTGCTTATTAGATCAAACTAGATACATTCATAAGATGAATACTCTAGCTGATTATGCGTCTTCGTAAATCAAATTGGCTTTGTCTATATTACTCAGTGCAATCTCAAACTGCTGACCATCACTTGATGTCAATTTTAGCGAGGTTGCGTCGATACTGTCTAAAGTACCTGTCGCTTTACGACGCTTTTGATCACCTTCACCAATTGCTTGTATCAAGCGTAAGCTAACGGTTTGACCAACATAGCCATGCATCTGCTCATCTGAGAAGAATGCGCGGTCAAAACCTGGTGAAGAAACTTCTAAAATAAACTCACCGGCAATCGGGTCATGAACTTCAAGAATACCGCTTACCTGATGATTTACTGCAGCACAGTTTTCAATCGTTACTTGCTTATCTTGGGCTTGCTCTTCTGGCAATGCCTCAATATAAATGCGTAATAACGAGCGGTTACCTTGTGGTGCAAACTCGATACCCCATAGTGCTACATCGCAAGCAGCGACGGCAGGGGCAATAATATTGGTCAGTTCTGTAACTTTAGTCGAAAGCTTCATAATCTATTTATCTTTTCCTATTCACGTATCTATCATACTTAGTAAACCGTATTGAATTTTTCATTCATCTCTTACTTAGTAGTATGCACTTATATAGTAGGAGACACGGTCATCATATTGTTTTAAATCACAAGCATATTGTTTGTGCGCTATGCCTTTATATAGGGATAAGCATAAAAAACATCAAGCTCAGCCACACATGCCTTTATTATTTATAAAGCAATACTATCGATAAAAGAGTGAGGAATATAAAGATAGTGTGCTTAAGAAGCATCACTCTAATCACGGTGAGTCACGACAAGCTACAGTAGATGTTATCGTACTCTATAGAGTTAGAGCTTAACATAAGTAGGATAGAGACCGCGATAACGCTGACAGTCAGATACAAAAAAACCCACAAACATAATGGTGGGCTAATCGTTACTGACAAATTTAGTGTACAAAACATCAGTATAAAAAGTGGTAGCGGGGGCTGGATTTGAACCAACGACCTTCGGGTTATGAGCCCGACGAGCTACCAGACTGCTCCACCCCGCATCAATCTAGAACGCACATTATAGGTAGGTTTGATAGAAGTGTCAACGTTTATTTTAAAATAATTTCAAATAAAACAATTGATGATTATAAAACATAACCTTACGCTGTGCTGCGTAATAAAACTTGGTGCGATTGGGGGGACTTGAACCCCCACAGCTTGCGCCACCACCCCCTCAAGATGGCGTGTCTACCATTCCACCACAATCGCATTTTACTACTCTGTTTCTTCATATCCAGTCTACTATAAAAGATGCTTAAGGTAGGCATCCATAGAGTGGTAGTTCTGAAAACAGAAACGCATTGTAAATCTAACGCATCAAAATAGCAAGGGCTGCATGTTTAAAAGATACTTACTCAGGGTCTTGAGTCAAAGGACGCGGTGTTTGTGGTACTGAAACGGGTGCATCTAGACGAAACTGATCTTCAGCTTGCTTACGAGCATGAACAGCAAGCGTCATACTAGTGATAAAAAATATCACCGTCAACACAGCGGTAGCGCGCGTCAAAAAGTTGGCAGTGCCCGCTGCACCAAACACGGTACCTGACGAGCCAGCACCAAAAGAAGCTCCAGCGTCTGCCCCTTTACCATGCTGTATCAAAATCAAGCCGATCATGGCAATCGCCACAATAATGTGCAGGGCTAATATAAACGTAAACATGGTGGCCTCTTTTGCCGCATAATGACGACTGATAACAGAAAATAAATCTTAAGTTTAGTAGGACGTATAATCACGCCAAATCGATTATATAAATAAGGCGCATTGTACACGATTGCAAGGGCACTGTTAAACCTACTTTTGCCAACTGATAAAGACACTTTACATACAGATAGTGAGCTTTATATATAAAGGCTATATTGAGGCCTAAGTGTTAGCACGACTAAATGCATTGGCAATCGCCAAAAAACTCTCTGCTTTCAATGAAGCGCCGCCAACCAATGCACCATTGATCATAGAGTCGGCAGCGAAGCTATCTGCATTATCGGCATTGACACTACCACCATATAAGACAGTCATTTCATTCAATCCATCCGCAAAACCTGCAACTGTCTGCTTTATATGCTGATGAGTTTTACTGACCTCCATCACGGTCGGTACTTTGCCCGTACCAATCGCCCAGACAGGCTCATAAGCAATGATCAGACGATCAGATAATGAAGCAGCTATATCTGGTTGCTGGGCCAATAAGTCTTTAATGACTGATAACTGGGCATCAATAACTTCTAGCGTTTGCTTCGCATCATATTGCGTTTGGGTTTCACCGATACAAAGTACCACACCCAGATCTTGCGTTAATGCGTGATTCATTTTTTGCAATAAGCACTCATTAGACTCTTGATGATACTGACGGCGCTCAGAATGACCAAGCAATGTCCACATGGCACCAGTGTCAGCCACTTGTTGTGCAGAACAATCACCCGTATATGCACCAGTACTTGCACTATGAGCACTAATATTTTGTGCAGCACACAATATAGGAGTACCTTTCAGACGAGCACTGACAGCTGCTAAATGAATACAGCTTGGTGCCACCATTAAGTTGCAATGACTATTTGAAAGCTCAGTACCAGCCTCTGCTCCACTATCTATTGCTGTCAATAAGTTCTCTAACAACGTATCGACCTCGTGACTCGCGGCTGGATTTTGTTTCCAATTACCTATTACCCAAGCTTTCATACTCATCTACCCTGTCTCATGTATTCCTGCCAATTCGGCTGATATGCGCGCCAGTATAACAAATAATTTCCAAGTGCTATAGTATGCTGCTATCCGCAAAGAAACAGGCTATTAAGGCAAATACTAAAACGACACTATTATAAGTGACGTTTTTTACGGGCTAGTCGCTTAATACTCTATATAAAGTTTTTAAACTAAAGTAAAGTTCTATACTATTGCATCTAAATATAAAAGACTATGATTAGTCATCTGATGTATTGAGCCGATGGTGACATATACTATTAAAGACAACTATCTATTAAACCTCTTACAAAGACACCTTTTCATCAATTTTCATTAGCAACAGCCCAAGGGGCAATGATGACTGATAAAATGTGTCTGTCAAAGACTATAAATAGTATCTAAATTTCAGGCAAATATACAGAATACTTGGTATCAAGGAGAGGTCGTAATGTCTATCACATCTAATAAGTATGGTGGTTTAGCACATCAGCTAATCAGCGAAGGTATTGTTAGCGAAGCAAACATGAAAACCGCACAGTCTGAGTCGCAACAGCAACAAATAGGGCTAGTATCTTATTTAGTAGATCACAAACTAGCGGATGCTTATCATCTTGCTAAGATGCTATCACAAGCATTTGGCGACCCTCTCTTTGATCTTGATGCATTAAGCAACGATGTCGTTCCAAAAGATTTAGTAGACGAAAAAATCGTTCGTAAATTTAATGCCTTGCCACTATTTAAGCGAGGTCAACGATTATTTGTTGCACTAAGCGACCCCACTCGTATCGATGCCATTGATGCCATTGCCTTTAATTCGCGTCTGTCTATCGAAACTATCGTCGTTGAAGAAGATAAGCTAAAAAAGCGTATTGAAAGTCTTTACGCTGATACCATGCAAAATTTTGATAGCTTCAATGACAGCGATTTGAACGTTGGATTTGACGATGGTGAAGATGATGAAAGTGATGGGGAAACTAAGCTCACTGATAGTGTTGATGAAGCACCTGTTGTAAAATTTGTTAATAAGATGCTGGTTGATGCTATTAGAATGGGAGCCTCTGACTTACATTTTGAACCATATGAAAAAACATATCGTGTGCGATTTCGTGTCGATGGTGTGATGCAAAGCATGGCTAACCCTCCTGTACAGTTGGCAGGTAAAATTGCAGCACGCTTAAAAGTCATGTCGCAAATGGACATATCAGAGCGGCGTGTACCGCAAGATGGACGTATTAAACTAAAACTGTCTAAAAACAAGGCCATTGATTTTCGGGTAAACTCTTTACCAACCTTATTTGGCGAAAAAATTGTCTTACGTATTTTAGATCCTTCATCTGCCATGCTCGGTATTGAGGCTTTGGGCTATGAGCCCGACCAAAAAGAGATGTTTTTGGAAGCGCTTAATAAACCACAAGGCATGTTACTTATTACGGGACCTACTGGCTCTGGTAAAACAGTCTCTCTCTATACAGGTATCAATATTTTAAATACTGGGGCAACCAATATCTCCACGGCTGAAGATCCAGTCGAGATTAACCTAGAAGGTATCAATCAGGTCAACGTCAATTCTAAAGTAGGGTTAACTTTTGCCAATGCGCTCAAATCTTTTTTACGTCAAGATCCCGATATTGTAATGGTTGGTGAGATTCGTGACCTTGAAACTGCTGAGATTGCAATTAAAGCAGCACAAACGGGCCACATGGTACTCTCGACTTTGCATACTAACTCAGCACCCGAGACATTGACTCGATTGCGTAACATGGGTGTGGCTTCGTTTAATATCGCAACATCAGTCAATCTAGTCATTGCTCAGCGATTGGCACGGCGTTTATGTAAAAACTGTAAAAAACCTATTAATATTCCAAGACAAAGTCTACTTGAGATCGGCTTTACTGATACAGACTTAGATGATACAGACAATATCATTTATGAGCCCGTAGGCTGTAATGAGTGCCGTGAAGGCTATAAAGGCCGTGTAGGTGTTTATGAGGTAATGAAAGTTAGTCCAGATATTTCACGAATTATCATGGAAGATGGTAATGCGATAGATATCAAAGATGCCGCTATAAAAAATGGTTTTCGAGACTTACGCCGCTCTGGTATTTTAAAGGTATTACAAGGCGTGACCAGCATTCAAGAAATGATGCGTGTTACCTCGGAATAGCTATTTTTAGCACTTAAATATTCTAGTTATCATAAGTCTTGGGTTCATTAGCTGAGACTTTTATAAACCAGCAATATTACCTACCAGATATACTTAAATATAAAACAGATATATACTGGTTTTTTGCGTTAAAATAAAGTATGCCGTTTTTGAATAGTGAGTCAGGCATCGTTTTACATCTTTGCAATATCTATATCAGACAATATTTGAGGGTAGTATCATGGCAAAAGCGAAGACCGACATGCTGTTAGACTTTGTCTATGACGGGGTGAACCGACGCGGACAAAAAGTGAAAGGTGAAACCACTAGTCGTAGTTTGGAGCTTGCGAAAGCAACCTTGCGGAAACAAGGCATCTCTGTCAAAGGTATTAAGAAAAAACCTAAGCCTCTTTATACCTTCAAAAAGTCTATTAAGGCTATCGATATCGCCATTTTTGCTCGTCAATTAGCAACGATGATGAAAGCAGGTGTACCACTGACACAATCTTTTGAGATTGTCGCAGACTCACTTGATAATCCTAGTATGAAAGAACTGGTCTTAAAGATAAAATCTGATATCGAAGCGGGTGGTACTTTTGCCTCTGCATTACGCAACCATCCACGCTACTTTGATGACCTATTTTGTTCCTTGGTCGACTCGGGTGAACAGTCAGGTTCCCTTGAAACCATGCTTGAACGAGTTGCGACCTATAAAGAAAAAAGTGAATTACTCAAAGCAAAAATCAAAAAAGCCATGAAATATCCGATTGCCGTTATTGTGGTTGCTATTATTGTTACTATTATTTTGCTAGTTAAAGTAGTACCCGTATTTTCTGGACTATTTGAATCTTTTGGTGCAGAACTGCCTGCATTCACGCAAATGGTGGTTGCCATGTCCGAGTGGATGCAAGCATGGTGGTTCGCTTTAATCATCATTATTGGTGGTACAATCATTAGTTTCTCAGAGGCCAAAAAACGATCTAAAAAATTCCGTGATTTTTTAGATCGTGCTACGTTGAAAGCACCAATCTTTGGCAACATTGCTTATCAGGCAATTATTGCGCGTTTTTCACGTACGTTATCAACTACCTTTGCTGCAGGTGTACCGCTTATTGATGCTCTAGACTCTACTGCCGGCGCTACCAATAATGTTGTCTTTTATAACGCCACTCAACAAATCAAAAATGATGTATCCACTGGCCAACAATTGCAGTTCTCCATACGCTCAACCAACCTTTTCCCAAGCTTAGCCATTCAAATGGTCGGTATTGGTGAAGAGTCTGGTAGCTTAGAAGAGATGCTCGATAAAGTGGCTGTCTATTACGAAAACGAAGTTGATAATGCGGTTGATGGGTTGACCAGCCTAATGGAGCCTCTAATTATGTCGGTCCTAGGGGTATTAATCGGCGGTTTGGTGATTGCAATGTACTTGCCAATCTTCCAAATGGGCGCAGTGGTAGGTTAAAAGCGAATTAAAGGACTGCTATTTCATGCAATTTATACAGTTACTACAAGATAATACGGCTATGGCTTTGGTCATATTTGGTCTACTAGGTCTTTGTGTTGGCAGCTTTTTAAATGTGGTGGTTCACCGTATTCCACTAATGATGCTTTATGGTTGGCGACAAGAATGCAGCCAGTTTATGTCTGAGCAAGCAGACTTGCCACATGAACATACTCTACCTCTAAAAAATATCGTAGCCGCTGACCAACCTATTACCTTGAGTCGCCCTGCCTCACGCTGCCCTCATTGTAGCCATAAAATCAAGTGGTATGAAAACATACCTTTAATTAGTTGGTTGGTACTACGCGGACGCTGCTCAGATTGTAAAGCCTCTATTGGTCTACGCTATCCTATCGTTGAGTTGGTCACTGCGCTACTGTCAGTATTAGTGATTTATCAGTTTGGGGTCAGTGCTGCGGGATTGTCAGCGCTACTTTTGGTGTGGACACTTATTGCTTTAACAGGAATTGATTTTGATACTCAGTTGCTACCAGATCGCTTAACCTTCCCTTTAGCAGGTTTAGGATTGGCCGTGAACTCCCAAGGCTGGTTTGTCTCGCCAACTCAATCAATTTGGGGTTTATTACTTGGATTTTTATCACTGTGGATAGTGGTTAAGGTCTTTTTTCTTATCACTAAAAAACATGGTATGGGACAAGGAGATTTTAAGCTCTTAGCAGTATTAGGAGCTTGGCTCGGTCCTATGATGTTACCGTTGATTATCTTACTATCTTCTTTGCTAGGGTCAATTGTTGGGATTATCCTAATGAAAAAGCAAGGTGAGAGTAAACCGTTCGCCTTTGGTCCTTATATCGCTATTGCAGGTATCGTGGCTTTATTATATGGCTCAGAGATTGTTAGCTGGTATCTTGGCATGTACCCTTAATAATTTATAACAGTAAAAATAGGTTGTGACAGCAAACTATCAGCTTTTAACTGTCATACTTGAAAGCTATATTTTCAATTGGCAATTGCTACCATTACGATACCAACCAAATAAGTCATCATTATGTTAAAACACACAAACGTTCCTTCACCTTACTCACATCAATCGCAAAGCCCACAAACTAAAAATAAGACGTTAGTAGTCGGTTTGACGGGTGGTATCGGCAGTGGGAAGTCTGCTGCTAGCGCTTGGTTCGCTGAGCAAGGTATTGATATTATAGATGCCGATGTCATTGCCCATGAAATCGTCGCCAAAGGCAGCTCAACCTTGCGTAAAATTCAGAAGAAGTTTGGTGATTGGGTATTGAATGGTGATGGATCAATGGATCGAGCAGCCGTAAGAACGCACGTATTCACACACCCTGATGCATTAATTGAGTTAGAAGCAATCACTCATCCTGCGATACGCGAGACAGCAAAAGCTCAGTTAGCGGCTAGTACTACACCTTATATAGTGTTGTCAGCACCGCTACTCATCGAAGCTGCAGAAGCAGGGTTGGCGAATCTATGCCAGCGCGTTCTAGTAATGGACGCTACTGAAGACACACAGCTTGCACGTGCCAGTCAGCGTGACGAGCAAAGCGTGCAAAAGATTAAAGCCATTATGGTCAATCAGTTGAGCCGCGAAGAGCGCAATCGTCATGCTGATAATGTGGTGCTAAATGAAAGTAATCTTGTAGATCTATACTCGCAATTAGAACCACTACATCAAGAATATCTTATACTGGCCCAGCAGCTAAAGTTCGCTGCCGATTAACTTCGTATAACGCCATACCAGTGGCAACACTCACATTTAAACTCTGTAGGTTGCCATATTCATTCCCTGACATCGGAATATAAACCAGCTCATCGCAGCTCTCCATAGTCAGACGACGCATCCCTTCCCCTTCTGAACCCATAATAATGGCTGTCTTACCCGTTAAGTCAGCCGCATGTATGGGCTTGGCATCCGCATTGAGCGCAGTCCCAAAGACAAAAACACCTGCACTTTTTATTTGTGACAGTGTGCGAGCCAGATTGGTTACACTGATAATCGGCATCATCTCAGCTGCGCCAACAGATACTTTGGCAACCGTTGGTGTTAGGCTTGCTGCATGGTGCTTTGGACAAACCACTGCATCTACGCCCATCGCCACAGCAGTACGCAAACAAGCACCAAAATTATGCGCATCAGTGATTTGATCTAAGACTAATAGCAAGCATTGATCACGTCCAACAATCGTATCCAGCAACCCTTCATTAGCAAAGCCTAATGGACGAGCATTTAGCACGACGCCTTGATGTTGTGGGCTGCCACATAACTGCGTGAGATTGTCTTTTTGCGTTGGCTGAATACTGATACCATTTGCGCTTGCCTGTGCCATAATCGCTTGTACGTGGCTATCAGTCTCGCGGCCTTGCTGTACAAATAAGCTAAGCCCATCAAGAGGACGATGTTCGAGTAAGGCATCAATTGCATGAATACCATAGAAATAAATAGGTTTTGCCATAGTAGTAGTCCTACTAATTATGAAGTGATTGTTTGTAAGGTGGTCAACGCCTAATGCGATAAAACAGAAAAAGAATAGAGAGGTGATTGTAGCAAGTCACTGTGAATAAAGGGGTGTGACAATTGAAAAAGAAATAAACAATGCCAATTTAGTATTGTTTATTTCTTTTGAATGAGAAGTGTTTGGCATGATAAATGGTAAGCCACTAAACTATGATTTTAACCAGCAGGTTTCGATCAAAACCTGCCAATCAGATTAGCCTTCTAGGTGACAAACATACTGTACGATTTCTTCGGTACGTAAGTTAAAACCACTATTGCCTTCAACCACGAATGACTGACCTGCACGATAGTAACTGAACTCTTCTTCACCATTTGTTTTGACTTCACACTCACCACCGATGATTTCGATACGCTCAGAGGTGTTGGTGCTAAAATGATAATGCTCAACCAAGTTATCACAAGGCAAAATAACACCCAATGTCTTATGTCGACCATCTTCGAACATAATAGTGTGGCTAGAACAACGACCATCATAAGATATCGTTGCTTGAGCATTGACTGTTACATTAGTAAATTGCGCCGCTGTCATAGTGGCTTCCTTATCAAATAATTATTGCAAAACTAAAAAATAAGTAACTGGGTAAAGTACTGTTTAAATTGTATATTTTAGAAAATATAGATTGTGCTCTATGTTTTCTATTACTCTATAACATCATAGCTGAATTTCTTACCTTTAATACTATACCTGCTTAATTTGAAAGTATTGTGACTCGTTGTCATGTAACATGAGGCATGAAAGCTAGCCAGTAAGAGTTTATCATTATGTTAGATTATGCTACCACATTATATCTATAAAGTTTGTTAAAGCGGTTAGGAAAATTTTATCTAATGCCCATTCTAGAATGTCTTTTCGGCTGAACATTTAATGCTAATATATCACTAGGATTTGATTAACTTATTCAATTTATAGCTAATATTGGTCATCGAATAATAACGATAAACCATTAGCTTCTGTAAATTTTGTGATAATACTTTTTCCTCATTTTATTGTATTCAATGCTATTAAAATTTGTATTTGGCCACATTTAACACCATAATATTTGCTAATTATCGTTATCTAGCTAGGGCGTGTCTTCAATTCACTCGATATTTATCTAAATGGGCTAAAAATGGCTAAATCTTGCCAAACTACGTCAAATAGCTAGTTAATATCCCGATATTATCTGCGCTATTTTTCTTGTTTGACGGCTATTTATCTCACTTTTATCACTATTTTTAAAATGAAGACACGCCCTAGTGTTAGTACCTGAACGATTTAACTTATTTATTCTATTTTAGATATGGCTTTACTGTTTTATAAGTGAAGCTCACTGTCTATCATGAGAGGCGTTGATGCTAGTATCATTAACTTTACATCAGTTTGCGTTGATCGCTCAGCATGAGCTGAGTGTGGCTGAAGGCTTCAATGTCATCACTGGCGAGACTGGAGCTGGGAAATCACTTTTGCTTGATGCGCTATCATTGTGTGCGGGTGAGCGTGCAGACAGTGCGATGGTCAGACATGGTGCTGCACATGCAGATATTTATGCGCAGTTCGATGTAGAAGACAACCATATCATTGCTGAGTGGTTCGCTAAAAATGATAGAGCGCTAGAAGAGCCGGAAGTCTTAATTCGCCGTCAGCTAAGTAATAACGGCCGCTCAAAGGCATGGTTAAATGGTGTGCCAGTTAGTTTGGCCGAGCTAAAAAGTCTCGGTACATTATTAGTCAATATTCACAGCCAACATGCTCAGCAAGCATTGCTTAAACCACAATTTGTGGTGAAATGGTTGGACGAGATGGCGCAAATCACACCTCTAGCCTTACAAACATCCAGTAGCTATCAAACCTACCAGCAGCTCAAACGCCGTGCTGATGATATCGCTAGTCGTGAAGCTCAGCGTCAAGATCGTATCCAACTTTTACAAAGCCAACTAGCAGACATTGCCCCATTACTAGCCGTCGATTATGCAGAGGTCGAAGCAGAGCATGAAGAGCTGTCTAATATAGAAGCACTGATGCAAGAGGCCAGCCACGGCTTACATCTGCTCGATAATGATACGGATGAGCCAGATGTCATGACCTTACTAGGACAAGCTATCAAGCTCTGTGACAACCAAATGAGTGTTAGCCAAACCTTTGAGCAAGCGTCTGAACAGCTACATTTAGCGCAGCAGCAAATCACTGAAGTGACTGGCCTATTATCAGATTATGCCGAGCAACAACTGCCTGATCCTGAGCGCTTGCAGACACTAGACAGTCTTATCAGCTTAGGGCACCGTTTATCACGAAAGCATAGCTTGCCAGCCAGTGATTTAATTGAGGAAGCAAAAGGCTGGGAAACACAATTAGAGCAATTAGAAAATGAGCCAAGTAGCGATGCGATGGCGGCACAAATTGAACAGGCTTTGCAAGAATATTTAACACTAGCCACTCAGCTAAATGAAGAACGCACTAAAGCTGCACCAATTGTCAGTAAACAACTGATTAAGCAACTACAACCACTTGCCCTACCCAATGCCCGCTGTGAGTTTGTCTTTACCAAAAAAGCAGATCCTAGCCAGTATAGTGCGCAAGGTTGTTTTGATATTGATCTGTTATTCAGCGCCAACGTCGGTATGCCAATGCAGCCACTGCACAAGATTGCGTCAGGTGGCGAGCTGTCAAGAATGGCTTTAGTCATGCAAGTATTGCAAGCAACCAATGCGGACAATAACGCTGCCAAGCCAATGCTAGTATTTGATGAAGTCGATGTTGGTATCAGTGGAGGCACGGCGCAAGTCGTCGGCGAGTTATTACGTGAGCTTGGCCGTACACAGCAATTATTGGCCATTACTCACCAAGCACAAGTAGCGGCGCAAGCGCATCAGCATATTTTGGTACAAAAGCACCATCAGGAACAAACTGAGAGTGAGCTGTTGATATTGACCGATAGTGCGCAGGTCGATGAGCTAGCACGTATGTCCGGTGGTGTGATTATTACTGATGTTACCCGTGATCATGCTCGTAGTTTATTGACGGATGTTAAATAAACGTTTTGGGTTTGTGATTAGCTCTACATCACGGCTAAATATTTGCTTTAGTTGATTTTTTACTCACTATCGCCATATAGTGGTCTTTCACCTTCATTATTAGGTTTTGCTTGTCTCTATGTCTAAAACCAATTTGACTCATCATTTCTTAATCGCGGCGCCAGAGCTGTCAGACCCAAGGTTTGAGCAGGCGCTAATTTATATCTGCCGTCATGATAAGCACGGTGCACTCGGCTTGGTCATCAATCGTCCATTAGAGCAATCACATGTGGGTAAGCTGCTAGAAGATTTAGATATTGAAGTCACTGATCCACAGGTGATGGAAGACTTGGCATTAGAAGGCGGCCCTATGTATCCTGAGGTTGGCTTTGTGCTGCATACTGGTCAGCCGGAATGGGCGTCTTCTTTTGCTATCTCAGAGAATGTCTGCATCACGACCAGTCAAGATATCCTTAAGCGTATCGCTGCTGGTCAAGGCGTTGGACACTATCAATTGTGCTTAGGTCATGCCAGCTGGGGCAAAAAACAGCTAGACCAAGAATTGAATAATGGTGATTGGTTGGTCTGCCCTGCAGATCTAAACTTATTGTTTGATACGCCATTTGAAGAGCGCTGGCAAATAGCCGCTGATAAAATCGGAATCAACTTTGATTACCTAAGCAGTGATATCGGTCACGCTTAACCTCAGATGTTCCATGAATGCAGAAATAAAAAATCAAAACAGGATACATCCGTTACTATGGTAGATAGCACTCTTATAAAAGATAGCACCAATACAATAGAGACTGATACTGGCGTTGCTGAAGCGACCGTTAAGCCACATCTTGTCTTAGCTTTAGACTATGGCGTCAAAAAAATGGGCATGGCACTTGGTAATACCATTACCGAGACAGCGCGTGCCTTTGATATCTTAGCGATGAATAATGGTCAACCTGACTGGGATAATTTACTCGGTATTATTAAGGTGTGGGGCGTGTCAAAAGTGGTCATCGGCCTACCGCTCAATATGGATGGTAGTAGCTCGATGCTGTCTAAGCGTGCGCATAAATTCGCTCGTCGCCTAGCGCATAGAGTTATGGAACAGCATCTGCCAGTGGTCGTGTCACTCTGTGATGAGCGCCTGACCTCTGTCGCAGCACGAGAAATCGCTTGGGACAATGGCTGGATTAAGAATGAGCGCGACCCTATTGATGATATTTCTGCTTGTATCCTGATGTCGACTTACTTTGCTGATCCGAATAGCAGTATCGCCATTGATGCAATCAAAGCAGATTAGCTTAGAAATCAGCTTGCCACTCCTATGCCAATAATTTCTGCTATATAGTGGATTGACCATATCATCTCAACGGATAAATGACTGATTATTATGACTACTGTTTCAGACCAATCCACGCAGAATAAATCGCAACATGGTTTTTCTCCGCTTGCTATTGCTCGTATCAAAGGCGCACAACGGATAAACCAAGTGGCGATTTATCTCATTTATGCTGCTATCTTTGCGTTCATGGTTTTTGGCACCATTGCTAGTATTAAAGCCTTTCATGACAACCAGCTGCTTTACCAACTATTTTATAATTTGCCATACGCCTTGGTTGCGCTCACGATTCCCATTACGCTTTATGATGCCT
This sequence comes from Psychrobacter sp. NZS113, assembly GCF_015864825.1. Lineage (GTDB taxonomy): Bacteria > Pseudomonadota > Gammaproteobacteria > Pseudomonadales > Moraxellaceae > Psychrobacter. Next base: position 158,245 of record NZ_JADYWL010000001.1, on the reverse strand, counting down.
TAGTCGTTTATCGTTATCGTTTGAACCAACCTTCGATGATTGCAATGAGTATCGGCGTATCGACCATCATATTAATTGGTGGGCTATTATTCGCTGATACTGCATGGTTAGGATTGTCCTGTTGGTTAGGAGTGGCCTTTTTATTTAAAGTGAGCTTTAAGCGATTTTTTAACTTTTTAGAAGTGGCTGACTTGCCTGATACTGACGAAGCGCTAGAGACAGATATTGTAGAAAACTCAGAAAGCACTTCCTGACTCCTGATAGACGCGTAAACAAACTCTCCATTATCAAACTTATCTCTTAGGTTTATTAAAACAATTATGACAACTTCAATAACAGATACCTCTATCAGCCATCATCTGGACACGCAGGGGCTTATTTGCCCTGAGCCTGTGATGATGCTACATCGAGTCATTCGCAAAGCAGACAGTGGCGAGGTGATTGAAATACTGGCCACCGACCCTGCTACCACTCGTGATATTCCTAATTTCTGTCGTCATTTGGGTCACGAATTATTGACTCAAGAGACGCTGGCTGAGAACGTGAGCTTAGATACTGACCCTGATGAAATCAAGGTTGATAGTGATGATACTGCACCCATGAGTGTGACGCTTTATCGCTATTTGGTTAAGAAAAAAAGCGCTTAAATGCACTCAAGTTACCGCAGCAAAGCTCTAATCACAGCAAAACATTGACAGCGCAACAAACAATATAAAGATATCTTTGATTTGTACGAGATATATCTTTCACAAAAGGTAGGCTACTACGTGTTACAAACAGAAAAGCAGTATGTACAATGGCAAGAAAACGAAACTCTACGTAATGCTCTTTGGTTGTCTGAAAGCAATCATATGCCACCTGCGCGCGTTGTATTGGTTGATGATACAACGACCGCAGACGACGCTTACCGTTTAGCTTGCGAAGGCACATCACTGCTATGGCGCGGTGACTTTCATAATGCACGACAACTGCTACAAGCACTTGGTCGTCGTATAGATCGCACTAATGAGCGCTCTGAACAGCGTAAGGTTAAGAAAGCGGCGAATAAACCTAACACAGCAAAGGTTAAAGGCATTCCCAACTTATTTCATCAGCAGCGCCAATTACAAGCCCAACGCTCACGCATATTAAGCCGTTTACTACTAGAGCTTGATGCCAGTTACGTCAGCCAACTACGCCGCGCCCCTGATGTCAGTGCGGCCTGTACAGCAGCCTTTGGTGCAATCGATGAGCCATGCGTATTATCATTTCGTGATATGCAAGGCGCACTTGGCGCAGCAGGATGGCGCGAAAAAGGCGTCCCAATAGACAGCTTAGGGTTATCGATTTTCCCGCATTATGGTGTGTTTGCGCCAACTCGTCATGAGTATGTACAACTGTTGCTCGATGCACCGCTACCAGCGACTCATGATGTCGCCTATGACATCGGTACCGGCACGGGTTTATTGGCCATTATCTTAGCGCAGCGTGGTGTTCCGCAAGTGATTGCCACTGACTTAAATCCGCGTTCTTTGGCCTGTGCTAGCGAGAACTTTGCGCGTTTGACGTTATCTAACGTACAGTTACAGCAAGCGGATTTGTATCCAACTGATGCGCCACTCGCTAACCTCATTGTCTGCAATCCTCCTTGGTTACCTACTAAGCCAAGCTCACCGCTCGAATATGCAGTCTATGATGCCAATAGCGCGATGTTGCGTGGGATGTTGCAGGGCGCCAAACAGCACTTAGCTGAGCACGGAGAGCTTTGGTTGATAATGTCGGACTTAGCTGAGCATTTACAGCTACGTACCCGTGATGAGCTATTAAACTTGTTTGCCGATGCTGGATTGGCAGTAAAATACCGTCTCAATACAAAACCGAAGCATGGTCGCAGCCAAGATGATACCGACCCTCTACATGTCGCGCGCAGTGCTGAAGTCACTTCGTTATGGTGTTTAACGCTTATCTAACAGTCAACCGTCGAGTATTGAATTATGAGCCGTGATCGTGCCGTGCAACAGCGCCAACCCAAGGCGCTGGCAGTAGATGACGAACCCAGTTATATGACTGAGTTTCGTCAAGCCATGCTGGCACGTGGTTTAGCGACTCGTACTCGTAATGCGTATGTCCGCGACCTGCGTTCCTGCGAGCTGACCAATCCTATTGCCCTGACACGCTGGCAGCCTGACGATGTACTGCACTGCTTATCAACCCTGACTCAAGAAGGCAAAACCCCACGTACCCAAGCACGCATGCTCTCAAGCTTGCGTCAGTTTTATCTGTGGATGATTGCCAGTAATCTGCGTGAAGACAATCCTTGCGAGCGCATCAAAAGCCCAAAGCTGGGTCGTCCATTACCGAAAGACTTGGCCGAGGCTGATGTCGATAATCTACTTGCCTCGCCTGATACCAGCACTGCACTCGGACTGCGTGATAAAGCCATGCTAGAGGTGCTATATGCCTGCGGGCTACGAGTGAGTGAATTGATTAATCTCTCATTAGAGCAAGTAAATCTAAACGCTGGCTGGCTACAAATCACGGGGAAAGGTAATAAAACTCGACTGGTGCCATTGGGTGAATATGCCAGCGATGCACTAGAAGACTATCTAACGCATGCTCGTGGTGATTTGATTGCACACTTGAAATCAGGAAACTGCCAAGCGGTATTTTTAACGGCGCAAGGTGGATATATGACACGGCAGAATTTTTGGTATTTGCTTAAAAAGTACGCTAAGGTTGCCAGTATAGATAAAGAATTATCACCGCATACCCTACGTCACGCTTTTGCCACGCATTTGCTGAATCATGGCGCAGACTTGCGTAGCGTGCAGTTATTGCTTGGACACAGTGATTTATCAACGACGCAAATCTATACTCACGTAGCGACGGCGAGATTGCAGAAATTGCATGCCGAGCATCATCCGCGAGGCTAGGATTTAATTTTTATTGATGATCGTTAGAGGACTAAACCGTGTTGCAAGCTCAACCATCTTCCCTACCTGCCCTAACTAAAAAACAAATTTTTGCTCTCAAGAAATTAACCATCATGGGTTATTTAGAAGGCACGTCTTTTCTACTGTTGCTGGGTATCGCCATGCTATTAAAATATATACTGGGTATGCCTGAAGCAGTGAGTTATGTCGGCCCATTGCATGGGATACTATTCGTTGCCTATATCATAGTGCTGATCATCACAGCGAGCAAAATAAAAATGCCGCTATGGGCACTACCTGCTGGTGTGCTTGGCTCGTTTTTACCCTTGGGGCCATTTATTTTTGATTATGTGTTAAAGAAGCGGTTGGGAAAGTAATTTCAAGAAAAATTTAATATCAGGAACGATGTATAGCTGAGTGCGGCTAACTATATTGCCACTCTATTCGCCTGCTGTCTCTATCACTATTTTAGGATTACGTGCCTGTATCTCTTGATAAAAGCGCGACTTGTCTTTTGGTGATATCAATACTTCTTGATTTCGATAGGCTATTTTAAGTCTATCCAATGACAGTGCTGGCGCAGAACTCATGCTTCGGGTTGGCGTAATATACCTGATATCTGTCAGCTCTATTTTTTGAGTAGAAAGACCGCTATCCACGTGTAGCTGGCTATCGGTTAGTGTATATTTAGTCCCAAAAAAAGGCATGAGCATGAGTGCTGCGAAAGGCAGTAGGATAGCCATAAGCAGTATGTTTCGCATGCGCGAATCGCTTTTGCCCCATCGCCATTCCCATAATGGAATCAGGATAAGTGACAAACTACCAAGCCACAAAACTGATGCAATCCAAAAGTCGACTTTAGATACAAATAGAATGTCTGACATAAATAATACTTAGAAACTATCAGGTTAAACTAGATTCTATCTTAGGCTATACCTCTTACCTAATGTTTCCGATATCTTTTTCTGATAAGTTTTTTCTACATAGAAAAATTAGCTGCTAGAACAATTCCCGCAATACGATGCTGCAAACCTACCCTTTTCTCGCTACAATACGCGTATGATGTGCACGCTGCATAACTGAGCAACGCACCACCTTTTACCTATCCATTATCCGAGAATCTCATGAGCCATAGACCACCTGCTGACCTATTAAAAAACGCCCAACACTGGCGCGAAGACATTAACTTTCGCCAAGATGTGCTTGGCAAACCATTTGATTTTGCGACCACATGGGGTATTTTTTCACCACAAAAGCTTGATGATGGTAGTCTGATGCTGCTTGATTATATTGACTTTGAAGCTGACGATGACTCGATCGATTTGGGTTGTGGCTATGGTGTGCTTGGTATGACAGCAGCACGTGAATGTCCAAATGGTCTGCATACTTTGATTGATAAAGACTTTATGGCAGTAGAATATGCGCGCCATAACTGTGAGAAAAACGGTCTGAAAAATGTCGATGTGCATTTATCAAATGGCTTTAACCATGTGGCAAAAGACAAAGATTTTAGTCTCGTGATGTCGAACTTGCCAGCCAAAGTGGGTAAAGAACAGCATTATTTATACTTCCTCGATGCGTATGCTCGCATGCGTAAAGGCGGCCGTTTTTATGTAGTGACCATCAATGGTTTGCGCCAGTTTGTGAAGCGCTCGTTTACCGAAGTGTTTGGCAATAGCGATAAGGTCAAGCAAGGTAAAACATACACCATTACCATGGCGACCAAAGACTAATACCAACCGCCAAGAATACGATTAGCTGTGTCAAAATCGCTTAGCCTACAATATGTAGTACTTGCACTTTTTTTCCTTGCTACTCTAATTTTTGTGAATAGTATAAATTTTTGAAAGCTGCACAAATAAGAAGCCCGCTAAAACGTAGTGTTTTAGCGGGCTTCTTTATGGCAAATGATATCTGGCTACATCTGCCGTTTGAGCAAATAGCCGCCCAATATCGCACTAGCGATGATCGGTAGCAGCACCATCAATAATGGCGAAAATCCTGTCGCGAGCGAGACAAAACCCACCAAATCTTGCACATAACTAAACAGCAGGCCAAACAATAGCGCCACCACAATACGCAAGCCTAAGCTATGCGTACGCAATGAGCCAAAAACGAATGAGCAGGCGACGATCACCAATGATAAAATAGACAACGGTGATAGCAGCTTTTGCCAAAATGCCAGCTCATGACTTAAGGAGCGTGTGCCTTGCTGGCCCATAAACTGACGATGCTCATACAACTGGGTCAGAGATAAATCCTCTGCCTTACGAGTGAGTAAATACACAGATTCAGGGGCAAATGGCAGACTTAAAGTATCCGACGGCGAGATGGCTTGGCTACTATCAAAACCCTGACCGATATTCAGTTTGGTCATATTATTCAGCTGCCACTCGTAACGATACTGCTCGCTTGGTTCATCAGTAGTGGTATCAAGTGGTTCGCGACCGATATATTGTCCATCTTCAGCATGAACAGCCGTTTGTAAGCTACCCTTATTATCCAAATGCCAACGCTTTACCTCACCGATATTACCTTGCACATCAGCATAATCAATATACAGAACGTCGCTACCATCAGGCGTTGTACTGCCATCCTCTGCGCTATCAAAACGGGGCTGCACTGTCCAATAACCGCGTACTGATGTGACCAACGAACGGCTATCTGCATCGTTGATCTCTTTTGCCAATTGATTAGAAGAAGGTAAGACAAACTGATTAATCGCCAATGCAATTAACACAAAAATCATTGCAGGCTGTAGCACCCAGCCGACGATGCGATACACACTCACACCAGCAGCACGCATCACCACTAGCTCGCTTTTGTTAGCGAGTAATCCCAAGCCTACTACAGCACCGAGTAATGCACCTGTTGGAATAAACTGCTCTAAAAAGTAAGGCGAGCGATAAAAAATATACTTAATCGCCTGACCCATCGTATAACTGTCATCTAATGAATCAAGCTCTGACAAATAAGAGAACACCAGCTGCAAAGCCCACAGACCTAAAACTGCGCCGATAATCGCGAGCAATGCATTGAGTTTGACGTAGCGACTAAGGACTTTTAGATTGGCAGGTCTTTTGGCAAACTTAGCTTTAGGGTTTTGAGGGCCAGTGTTTGAAGCATTAGTATTTTGAGACTTAGCATCCTGAGATTTAGAGAATAAAGCACTCATTAAGGTTGTCCTCCTAGTGAGCCATTGCTCTGACTATCAATAACCGTTAATGGCTTATTCTCTTGTTTGCGAAAGCGTAATCGATGCTGCACACGGCTGCCCCAGTTCAGATAAAGCGCTAGTGCCATAAATCCAAGCACCAGCCATGCATTAGCCCATACACTCACACTGCCTTTACTTACGGCATTTTTGAGTGAAATAATACCCAGTGCGCAGCTGACAAATAATAGAATAGAAGGGAACAAACGCAGCCAACGACCTTGACGCGGACGTACTTGTGCGAGCGGTACGGCTAGCATAGGCGCGATAATCATCAACCACGGTAAAGCAAAACGATATCCAAGCTCACCTTGTGCTGCTCGTAGTGCACTGGTATTGCCAACTTGCCCGCTACCAGTCGCCGCTTGCCATAGTGGCCCTATCGCTTGCGTTTCGATATTGTCTTCGGTTACCGCTTCTTTGGATGATTCAGTCAACGTGATGCGGTAACGATCAAAGCCCACTTGATTGTATTTCAGACTGCCTGCACCAACCTCATAACGGCGACCTTGGAATAAATCTAACTGGGTCACGCCGCTATCTCCCGTGTCTACTTGTTCAGCACGATTGGCGAGTGTGATGGTGTCTTTGCTGATATTAGCATTTATAACGGCGGCTGGCAGGTCTGGTATATCTAATGATTCTGCCGTTTCTGGGTCGATACTGTTACTGGTATCAACCGCTGCATTTTTAGCAGCACTACCCTTTGCTTCAGGTTCGGACTGAATAAGGATCACGTTCTGTAATTGTTTTTTATCATCACTCAAGCTGCCCACATACAAATGATAATTGCCACTACTGATAAATTCATTCGGACGTATCAAATCAAAAGCACTGGTCAACGCTTGCTGCTGCCAAACACTCTCAGAAGAGCGTACGCCCCACGGTTTTCCAACAATTGAAAGCGCGGCTTCACCAACAAACAACGCCAATATCAAGGGCGTTATCAAGCGGGCAAGCTTGCCACGCGAGACGCCACTGGCATTGATAACTGCCATCTCTTGATCGACGTACAGGCGCCCAAACACTAGCATGAGTGCGATAAAAAACGCTAAAGGTAGAATCAACTCTAAAAAGTACGGCAAATTATAACCAATGATGGTAAATAATAAGCTGACATCTAGATTACCTTCTGCTGCAATGCCAAAGTAACGTATCAAACGACCGCCAAGCATCATCACCACTAAAAACCCCAATACCAGAGCAGTGGTTGAGGCAACTTGTTGGGTCATGTAGCGGCGTAATATCACAATAGGCACTCTTAAAAAGGGTTGGTATTCGCACTCATTAATTACACAATTATTGACAGAGTACTGACAAATTCAAGCGCGATAATTGCGTATTATAGGGACAGCACCGCTCAGTCAGAGACTTAAGCAGGTATAAAAATAACAGCGTCACTTGTTAGCGACACCCTATAAATACTGGCGATAAAGATAACCGCTAATGCTAGCATGTTTTGCCTAAAAATGGCGGTGAAATGTGTTTGGAAACATTACATTCTTATTGCTGACTACCCATCACATACAGCAGATGATAGACCATAGAGCAGCAAATGAAAAATATATTCGGTATTAATCATATTAACAGTGAGGCTTGTAGCAATGCTTAAGTTGTCCGCGCTTCTGTTGTGATGTTTTGCTTTATTTATTTTAGAAAGGTTTGTTTGTCATTCGTATCATGAAATGCGGATGACTGAGATTAATTGCTAGACTGAATGACATCTGTTGAATATTCAAAAAATATGTTTATGCCATACGGAGAATAAAACTTGTGAATAAAACCACATCCATACCCTCTACTCTACTTGAGCTCGCAGGCGGCTCATTCGATACGCTTGATTGGTCCAATTGCGCTATCGTCCTTATCGATTATCAGAATGAATATGTTGATGGTGCTATGCCATTAGGACAAGCTGGTGCTAAAGCTATCGCAAATGCCCGCCTACTGCTGGACAAAGCCCGTCAGCAAGACATCCCTGTCTTCCATATCATGCATCACGGTCCAGAGAATGGCAATGTCTTTGATCCTTTATCACCCAATATCGAGATTGTTGAGCCATTAAAGCCACATGATGGCGAGACAGTGATTACCAAAAAGCATCCAAATGCCTTTTATGATACACAGCTACAATCATTGATTTCATCAGCACGAAAGCAGCAGATTATCTTTGCTGGCTTTATGAGCCATATGTGTGTCAGCTCAACCGCCCGCGCCGCATTTGATCTGGGTTTTCAAAACTTTGTGTGCCATGATGCCTGTGCCACTCGTGACCTACCTAGCGCCACAAAAGAAACGATAAGCGCCGACGTCATGCATGACACAGCAATGGCAGCGCTACAAGATAGATTTAGCGCATTAGTAACAACGGATGAATTGGTTAACGGTTAGGGCATATCCTCAATTCAAGCGATAGTCATCTAACTGGGTTAAAAATGGCTAAATTTTGCCAAACATCGTCAAATAGCTAGTTAATATCTCGATATTATCTACACTATTTTTCTCGTTTGACGGCAATTTATCTCATTTTTATCTCCATTTTTGAAATGAGGACACACCCTAGTTTAATATCTTACTTAATATCACTCACCATAAACCATTGATACAGTATTAAATGATTGTGTAAATTGGTACAGCAGAATGGTTCAAACTCATTACCCAAGACTTGCTAACTGCGCACTGTCATCGCAATATGCTACACTATTGTGGTTGCTCGATAGACCAAATAATCTAATAATCTGACAGGTAAAAGCAATCACACAAATCCTGCAATTTTCATAACTCTAATAAGGATAACTATATGAATATTAAATTATCTCAGCACCTACCAAAGACTCATACACAAAAAATTCTAAAAAAAGAAGCAAAGAGCAAAGATGAAGCTTGCCTAGTTGTTTTAGTCGATGACAAGAAAAACATCTTAGCTGAATCTGCTCTGACTGATTACACTTCACGTATTGAGCAATTGATTGACGTGTCACACTTTAAAGGTAAGGCTGGTGAAACAGTTGTCGATTATGCATTGGCAGGCGACAAAAAAACCACCAAGCAAAACCCTGTACAACTATTACTAGTCGGTGTGGGCAATACGGATAAGTTTAACAATACTGTCCTGCAGAAAATTGCTAACACTATTTATAGCAGTACGCAAAAGCGGGTGTCTTCTATCACTGTTGCGTTGGGTGATGCTCTAGAAGAAAATCACTTCGGTCAATTTGCTCTTAATCTGTTGGCAGCGAGCTACCGCTTTGATAAATATAAATCTGAGCAAGCCACGCCTGTACTAACTGATATCTACCTAGTTGCTGATGCTGCATTACAGCCTGCACTAGCATTTGCACAATCAGTGTTTGCAGGTCAGAGTCTGACTCGAGATGTAGCCAATGAACCAGGTAACATCTGCTTCCCAGCTTACATGGCAGAAAAAGCCCAAGAACTTGCAGCGACCTATCCTGATCTACTAACGGTTAAGGTACTAGGCGAAGATGAAATGTCAGCGCTAGGTATGCATTGCTTCTTAGCAGTCGCGCAAGGCTCTACCAAAGAAGGCAAGCTCGTACTCATGGAGTACCGTGGTAAGTCTAACTTCAGTAGTGATGCTGGCTCTACCAAAGCAACGACTAGCAGTGCTAAAGTCAGCGGTGGTCTAAAAGCATTGGCTGATAAACTACCAACCAAGAAAGCGGCTAAAAACAACGATGCGAATGTGCAAGCAGCAAATGATGATGCCCCTATCGTATTGGTCGGTAAAGGCGTAACGTTTGATTCAGGCGGTATCTCTATCAAGCCCGGTGCGGCAATGGATGAGATGAAGTTTGATATGGGTGGCTCAGCCTCAGTACTCGGCACAATCAAAGCCTTGTGTGAAGCGCGTCTACCAATCAACGTAGTCGGCGCGCTAGCCTGTGCTGAAAACATGCCATCAGGTGATGCGACGCGTCCAGGCGATATCGTCAAAGCAATGAATGGTCTATCGGTTGAAATTTTGAATACTGATGCCGAAGGTCGCTTAGTATTGGCAGATACTTTATGCTACGTACAGCGTTATCAGCCAAAAGCAATTATTGATGTTGCAACCTTGACCGGCGCTTGTGTGGTTGCACTCGGTAGTGTTCGCTCGGCCGTCTTTAGTAATGATGAAGACGTGTTGTTTGACTTAGAAAATGCCAGTAACTTATCAGGTGATCTCATTTGGCATATGCCGTTAGATGATGAATATCAAGCGCAGCTCGAATCGCCTATCGCTGATATGCAAAACATCGGTGGTAAAGGTGCAGGTGCTGTCACTGCTGCTTGCTTCTTGTCTCGCTTTGTAGAAGAAGGTCAAGCATGGGCACATTTAGACATCGCTGGCACGGCATGGAACTCAGGTAAAGACAAAGCTGCAACTGGTCGTCCAGTACCACTATTTATGCAATATCTAAAAAATAGCGCAGCTAGAGTATAAGCGTTTTATGAAGATTAGCTTTTATGTATTAAGCGAGAATAAAGCCCAAGATTTCTTGGGCTTTATTTGTCAATTGACCCAAACGGCGCTCAATAAAAGCACGCAGTCACTGCTGATTCTTGTCGAAGATGATGCGTTACTGTCGATGCTTGATGAGGCGCTATGGGCACAAGAGGCCACGAGCTTTATACCACATCAGTGTCTTTTGGATACGGGTACGCAAGGTACTGACCCTGAAGGCACCGATGTGGATGCTGCTATTGCCAACACTGATAACCAATCGCTAGCACCTGTGCTACTTGGCAATTATATGCCAGCCGATTTTAAGGGAATCGTACTCAATACTACGATACGTCCCGTGAATACCTTTATGGCAGCGACCAGTAATGCGCAACCAACTCGAGTGCTTGAGCTGATAAAACCTGATGCGACCAGTGTTCAAGAAGGTCGTAATAAGTATAAAGCCTATCAACAATTAGGCTATGAGCTGACTCATTTCAAAGTTTAAGTTGCAGCCTGCGCCCTAACACCTCCTCATTTCTTATAAAAATGTGACTTCTCATCAGAGAATATGCGTTAATTTGACTCATATTAAGTCTCTACCTTCACCTGTTTCGCCTATGCCAGTTCGTGGTAAAGGTAGGCGCTTATCCTAAAAAATGCTACCATCCTTCGATTATTTTTCTGTTTTCACTATAAACGTCTTATTTACAGTCGAATTATTTCAAAATGGCGGCCAAGCAGCCGAGCGTACACTGCGTATTTCAAGCAAGGTTAATGCGGTAACTGTTTATAAATAATTTGGAGTATTGACTAAATCGAGGATGTATAGATGCGTTCACTAATTGCGATGTACCAGCGTATAGGGCTAGTGCCGCTCATTATTATTGGTTTAATTCTAGGAGTATTGATTGGTTGGCTAGCACCAGGAATCGGTATTGCATTGGGATTATTGGGTACGCTGTTTGTAGGCGCGCTAAAAGCCGTTGCTCCGATACTGGTATTTATTTTGGTCATGGCTGCTATCAGCCAACACCGTAGCGGTAACAAAGTTTATGTCAAACCCGTACTTATCATGTATATGTTCGGCACTTTTTTGGCTGCACTGACCGCGGTAGGTGCCAGCTTTTTATTCCCGACTAACTTAGTCTTAATAAATGCGACGATTGAGCAAGTACCACCAGCCAACTTAGAAGCCGTATTGACCAACTTACTGATGAACTTGGTGGCCAATCCTATCAATGCCATCGCTGAAGCCAATTATATTGGTATTCTGGCATGGGCCATCATCATCGGTTTTGCGCTACGTCAAGCCAGTGATACTGCGCGGACAGTGGTCAGTGACTTTTCTGATGCGATCTCGCAAGTGGTCAAATGGATCATTGCGCTAGCACCTTTCGGTATCTTGGGTTTGGTCGCAAATACCGTCGCTGAAACAGGCTTTGCTTCTTTGGCAGGTTATGCACGTATCTTGATGGTGCTCATCGGCTGTATGCTATTTATTGCGTTGGTCGCCAACCCTCTTATCGTGCTGGTCAAAACGGGTAAAAACCCTTATCCACTAGTATTTAGATGCCTACGTGAATCAGGTATTACGGCTTTCTTCACTCGCAGTTCAGCAGCCAATATTCCAGTGAATATGAACCTTGCTCGCAAATTAGGTCTGCATGAAGACACTTACTCTGTGACTATTCCACTAGGTGCCACTATCAATATGGCAGGTGCAGCGATTACGATTAACGTCTTAACGCTTGCAGCGGCGCATACTTTAGGTATCGAAGTGAGCTTTGCATCAGCGCTGCTACTGAGCCTGGTCGCAACCATCAGTGCTTGCGGAGCCTCTGGTGTCGCTGGTGGCTCATTGCTACTGATTCCACTAGCTGCTAGCTTATTCAACATTCCAAATGACATCGCTATGCAAGTAGTTGCGATTGGCTTTATCATCGGGGTAATACAAGATTCGGCAGAAACAGCACTGAACTCGTCAACAGATGTACTATTCACAGCAGCAGCTGATCCGACGTATTCTCGTTAATTTATAGAAAACCAAACGCTATAAATAGAGAAAATAAAAAGGGCCCAATTTATCATTGAGGCCCTTTTTTATTGGCTCTGTTTTATCGGCTATTTTTTACTATTAATTCGACTACTTTAGATGGTGAATATCCACTTCAATCACTGGTGCTTGCAGATCTAGTTGGCGTTTTAATTGGCGTAACTGCTCCACTTCATCTAACAGCTCAAGTATTAAACCAATCGCAGGGACACTGGCTTCAAAGTCGCGGCTAAGTCGTGAGGCACGGCGCACGGTCGTCAGCTGATAACCAGTAAACTGCTCACGTTCTGGCACATCATATTCAATAATATTTTCTTCAATCAATTCGATGACCCATTGGCGCTCTTGGCCACAGGCAGATACTAGCTCATCTAAGCTCATGATAATGTCGGTCAATTCAGGCGAGTGTTTCATAGCTATTATCCTCGTTTGCGCTTTATTTCATCGTTATCGTATGGTCTTCATCTCTATTGCAGTGGTGTCTGATTGTTACTAAGCACTGTTACTAAGCACTGTTACTAAGCACTGTTACTAAGCGCTATTACCAAGCATCGCCATTAGCGCTCTATAGTCGTCTCGGCAAAGGCTTGTTTTAATTGCTCATAAGCTTGGCTAGCCGCCTCAGTATTGATATCAGGATTAACAATATTCAGGGTCAAATATAAATCACCTACTTGCTTGGCTGGAATACCTTTACCTTTTAATCGTAGATTGCTGCCAGATTTACTGTTTTTAGGAATGGTCACGCCAAGCTTACCTGCAGGCGTAGTGACCGTTATTTTTTCGCCCAAAGCTGCTTCCCATGGCGCTATATTGACAGTCTGATAGACATCAGCACCTTCTATCCTGATATTGTCTGCATGCAGAATTTTGACTTTTAGGAACAAATCACCATTTTTACCACGACCAGCACCCGCCGCACCCTGTCCTGCTAGGCGAATCTGTTTGCCATCAGTGATGCCTTTAGGAATTTTAATTTTGAGCGTTTTATTATCATAATCTACGCTGCCATTAGTCTGACGAACTGGTACGTTTAATTTGATACTGTAATCGTCACCATTATAGACCGAGGCCAAATCAACCGTAATCTCTGCATGTTGGTCTTGACCTTTGCTATCTTGCGACCCAAAACCGCCACGTTGTGATTGTCCACCAGTTTGACCATTAGTTGAGCCACGCGCGCCATGACCAAATGCTGAAAAAATATCATCGAAGCGAAAACCACCATCGCCATAGGCTTCACCATCACCGAACTGGTCTTTGACATCTTCCCAACGGAATCCACCCTGACCACCACTTGTAGATTGACCACCGAAGCCACCAGCACCAGCTTGACCTGCAAAAGGATTGTCTAGCATGGCGTCATATTCAGCACGCTTGTCTTTGTCTCTGATGGTCTCGTAAGCATTATTAATCTCCGCAATCTTGTTATCAGCATCTGGATGATCGCTGACATCAGGGTGATATTGACGAACGAGCTTGCGGTATTTTTTTTTGATATCGGCGTCTGAGGCGTCTTTTTTGACCCCTAAAATGTCATAGTAGTTTTTCTCTGCCATGTTATTAGTCCTTACCATCTCAGCTCTTATGTTATGTACACAATAGAAAGTACTCAAATCGAATTAGCATTTAGGTACTGCCTGCCCATTATAGAAATAACTCATTGTATGTATATAAGCATACTCTACTTTGATTCTAGCATCATTGATATTGATCATTATTGATGAAATGTTAGCTTGCTTTAAGCAATTGTTTGACTATTTGGACATAAAAAAGAGCAAACAGTCGCTGTTTGCTCTTTTTATCAAAGGCTTAATTATTCGTTAACTAATACATAAGCAGTATTAGCAATATACTGATACGTTATCTTATCGGCAGAAAACTTTGGCAGTACGAGGCGTATAAATACCAAAAGTCACTAAGCCTAGCGCGATGTCTTTAGCCTCTTGTACAGTTTGTACTTTGGCAACGTTTTGAGCGCCGCCGCATACTTCACCAGCATTGACAGTTTGCGCTTGCCCAATACCACCAATAAAGAAAGTCTGTGACTTAGTATACTCTGGGACAATCTTTTGGGTTGGTTGGATAAGACCTGTTTGAGTCGCACAACCTGATGCCAACAATACTGAACCCATCAATGCCGTTGTTAATAGTTTTTTCATAGTTATTCCTTACTTGCAGTAAACACGGACTTGACGAGGGGTATAAATGCCATTAGAGACAAAACCTAGTACAACGTTAATAAAGTTGGATTGTGTCTGGATACTGGCAACATTTTGTTGTCCTTGGCAGACTTGGGCAGCGTCAATCTCTTTTTCTTGTCCTAAGCCACTCACGAAAAACGTCTGCATTTTTTCAGCAGATGGTTTTACTGAAGCACTTGGTGCTTCTGATGATGACACAAGATAATTTTGGGTTGCACATCCTGATGTCAGAACAGCGAGAAGTGCCACAGCAACTATTTTCTTCATACATGATCTCAATGACTGATATTTGTTTGGTGCAGATAATACTGTCAAACCAACTATAGTGCAACACATTTGTAAGTAAATTTTTCATTATCTTTTACAATGGTAACTTAGTAATCACAAGCATGAGTAGAATTTATCACATCGAATAATACCTACCTCTTTTTTGCTATCAAACAAGTAGTTCTTCAGTGCCCTATAATGCCGGATAGAAAATGGTAGAAGATACGCTGACCAATAGTACAATAAAATTTATTTTGAGTATTTTTGATAGATATTCCAGAATATTGTTTAATTTTTCACGATATACAAAGCAGTAATAATATAGCAATGTTTATTTACATTATATTAGTTATTTTTATTCAGACTTCCATAACGTTAATTATGCTATATCGATAGATTTAGTCTTTATATATTACCTATTAATATTGTATTAGTGGTTTTCCAATACTTTGTCGGCTTCTTTATGAGAATCACTCTTCATAAGGTTCTTTTCAGCTCTTATATCGTCGTTATTTCTGCTGAAAAATATGTATTTCTCTTTAAAAAACAGGTATTTGACCTGATGAGTTTTTTACACGGCAGTAATAATATGACAAGCTCCCTCTTGTAAAATCCCTCTATTATTCATACTCATAGGGAGTATAGATAACGTAGGCAAGAGTATCTGTCTATTTTATTAATTGCTTAAAGGTATTAAATGTCTTATTTAATCAAGTCTTTGGTTATCGCTTTATCACTACTGCTTAGTACCACTGTTTTCGCTGGCAACACCAGTTATTACGGCAGCAAGTTTCATGGGAAACGTACGGCTAGTGGTAGTATCTTCAACATGAACTCATTGACCGCTGCACATCGCACGTTACCGTTCGGCACGAAGGTACAAGTAACCAATCAAAAGACAAAGCAGAGCGTCATCGTAAAAATCACTGATAGAGGACCTTTTATTCGAGGCCGTATTCTTGATTTATCAAAAGCTGCTGCTGGTCAAATAAACTGTCAATTGTGCACGACGACAATGGAAATACTCTCTTATGGTGATGGTAAATACCGTAAGGAATAATGTAATAAAAAGGGAGAGCGTTAGCTCTCCCTTTTTTATGCCTGCTTATATAATTTAAAAACTGCTGAGCAAACACTTAAACCTTCTGGTTGCAGTTCTATATATATAACCTCCTCTACTTGGCAGCAGATTCTATTTCCTCTAACGTCGTCATCGATAGCAATAGTTTCTCTTCGTTATTACTATGCTGCTGTTGTAGTGCTGTTTGCTCATTAAGCAGAACAAGCAAGTCTGACTTTCGCTTTTCTTCATAAAGCGTGGTATCAGCAAGCTTCTCTTCTAGCGTCACAAGCTGCTTATCAATTTTAGCCAATAGCTTTTCTGTATCTTCTATCTCACGGCGAATAGGAGCAGTAAGTTTGCGTTGTTCAGCCGCTAACTTACGCTGCTCTTCTTTACTTAGTGTAGGTTCAGCAGCTTTACTCTTTGATGAAGTAGTAGACGTACTGTTATTCGCTTGACTGGTATTTGTTTCACGTGAAACGAACTTCTTGCTCTCTTTTTTACTTTTTTTCTTACCAGTGTTTTTATCTGATGAATTCTCTTGCTTACGCTTTTCTGCTAACCATTTGCCATAGTCACCGATATCACCATCGAACTCTTCGATAATACCGTCATGTACCAAATACAGCTCATCGCAAACGTTAGCTATCAATTCACGATCATGCGAGACCAAGACCACTGCCCCTTCAAAGCCTTGTAGTGCGATGGTCAGTGCTTGACGCATTTGCAAATCTAAATGGTTGGTTGGCTCATCTAGAACCAGCACGTTCGGGCGCTGCCAGACAATCAACGCTAGCGTCAAACGTGCACGCTCACCACCTGAGAACAGCTCGCTTGGGGTGTCAATACGATCACCACGGAAGTCAAAGCTACCTAAAAATGAACGTAGCATCGCATCAGACGTCTTGCCTGCTAGACGACGCAGCATCTCTATCGGTGTTGCCTTGGCATCTAAGATGTCCATTTGATGCTGGTTAAAATAGCCCAGTTTCAGCGTATCAGACATACGATACGTGCCGGTTAATACACCAAGCTCGCCAACCAATGCCTTAATCAGTGTTGACTTACCTGCACCATTCATACCCAGCAGGCCAAGACGCGTATCTGGCGTCACCTGTACATTGGCATTATGCAGCAGTGGTACGTCACTATAACCAATATCTGCTTTTGTCAGCTCAATCAGCGGTGAGCTCATATTGGCTGGCTCGTAGAAGCGGAATGAGAACGGGTTGTCCGCCATCATTGGTGACAACTCTGCCATACGCTCAAGTTGCTTGATACGGCTCTGAGCCTGTTTAGCTTTACTGGCTTTGGCACGGAAACGACGAATAAAGTCATCCAAATGTGCTTTGGTCGCTTCTTGCTTCTCAAACGCTTGCTGCTGCTGTGCCATACGCTCATGACGAGTACGAATGAACTGCTGATAGTTACCTGTATACAGGGTGATTTTTTGTTGTTCTACATGAAGAATATGACCAACCGTCGCATCCAAAAATGCTTGGTCATGCGAGATAACAATCACGAGACCCATAAAAGCATTGATCCAAGTCTCTAGCCAAAGGATCGCATCCAAATCCAAATGGTTGGTTGGCTCATCGAGTAACATAAGATCCGCACGGCTCATCAAAGTTTTGGCAAGGTTTAGACGCATACGCCAACCACCCGAAAAACCTTCTACTGGTAGCTCATGCTGATTGGTATTGAAACCCAAACCCGCCATAATTTGCGCAGCTTTGGTGGGCGTACGATAGCCGTCAATTTCATCAAACTGCTGATGCAATATGCCAATCTGCTCATCACTGACACTACTCAAATCATTTAGTGAAGCATTAATCTCATACCACTGCTCATCACCACTTAATACATAATCAATGGCCGTCTGCTTAGTCGCGCCAACTTCCTGCGCCATATGTGCCACATGCCAGCTATCAGGAATGCTCACTTCGCCCTTATCAAGGGTAACTTCAGTATCACCCGTACCCATTCGCGTTAGTAATAAAGCGAACAAAGTAGATTTGCCTGTGCCATTATTGCCTGTTAAGCCAACCTTGTGACCCGGATGTAGCTGGAAGCTCGCACCTGCAAACAATTCACGACCATCACGGCGAACACCAACGTCTTTAAATTCGATCATATAATTTCTTCATCTCAACAGTAATATAAAAAATAAGGCAATAAAAACACACATCTGGCATGCTAACTGGCGGCTATTATTTCAAACGCTTGCCCGATAGGCAAACGATTAAATAACTATTTCAAAACTAAGTATTTATTAAGCTAAAAAGCCTTTCACCTTATAGACAATTATCAGGGCAATAAAGGCTCATATTGGATACGATAAATTCGATTAGCCGCGTCACTCTTGACAAACGATTCGCGACCCCCATTATGATATACTGCTATAAAATAAGTGCCAACTATATGCTCAACCATTTGGATGGCACAAATACTAGCTTGATATGGCACAAACAGCTTATATTGCTCCAATAGATTTATCCTAATAACAGCACCCAATTAAATCAAACGCCGTGCGTATCTTTATTTGCAACCATTTCATTGCAAACCCAAACAGGATGACGACCGCATTTGATCCTAGCAACTGAGGTAGATATGAACGAATCAGCCAACCAATTTAGTCCAAGCTCGAGCCAGCCAGTAGATCCAACGGTCTTAAGCCTAACCGATAGTGCTGCACAAAAAGTACGTCGTCTGCGCGAAGAAGAAGGTGATAGCGACCTTATGCTACGCGTCTATGTGACTGGCGGTGGCTGCTCAGGTTTTTCTTATGGCTTTAATTTCGCCAATGAGTTGAATGAAGATGATGCCAACTTTGACAATGAAGATGTGACTTTAGTTGTCGATTCGCTAAGCTACCAGTATTTGCAAGGTTCTACTGTTGACTATACTGAAGGGTTAGAAGGCGCACGCTTTATCGTGACCAACCCGAATGCAACAACCACTTGTGGCTGTGGCTCGTCTTTCTCAATCTAAATTAGCGGTATGTGTGAGTGTTCATTCAGATGCGTTAGTTATTAGCTACAGCGATGATAAATAGCTTGATGT
Organism: Psychrobacter sp. NZS113; assembly: GCF_015864825.1. Taxonomy (GTDB): domain Bacteria; phylum Pseudomonadota; class Gammaproteobacteria; order Pseudomonadales; family Moraxellaceae; genus Psychrobacter. Next base: position 139,019 of record NZ_JADYWL010000001.1, on the reverse strand, counting down.
CGTCTATCAAAAGCATCTATCTGCTAGGTAGGTGCTTTTTATTCACTTGGTTTTATAGCGCTTGAATGACACATTGTTCAAAAACAGTGTGGCCTAAATATCCGCTGATAGTCAGACAGATAAGCCATTGTAAAGCTTATCGTATTTGTAATCGTCCGTGGTTTTCAAGGCAGCTTTGAGCTAAACTGACGGGATTCTTAATCCAATATTTACCTCTTTTATGGTCGAACGCTAGTCGTGTTTTGATCCGCCATAATAAATAACAATAGATGACTATTATGAGTAATTTTGCGAGTAGCTTTGTGAACTTTGAAATCCCTAACTGGTTTGACAGCAAGCATTTAGCGGGCATGTTACGTGGTATCGAAAAAGAAGGGCTACGTGTTAGACCTGACGGGTATCTGGCCCAAACACCGCACCCAGCAAAACTTGGATCAAAACTTACCCATCCATTTATCACCACTGATTATTCAGAAAGCCTACTTGAGCTCATTACTGATCCCAAGACTTCGCCAAAAGAAACGCTAAACATGCTGCGTCAGTTACATGTATTGGTCTATCAAGCCATGCCTGAAGGTGAGCTGATGTGGCCACTGTCTATGCCATGTATGCTATCATCAAAAGATGAAGATATCCCACTAGCGGATTATGGTAGCTCTAATACTGGTAAACTCAAGACTTTGTATCGTAGTGGCTTGGGCATTCGTTATGGCCGCCGTATGCAGACGATTGCTGGTTTGCATTATAACTTGTCTTTTGGCGATGGACTTTTTGACGTTTGGCAAGCTCAAACACCTACCGCGCAAAACCAAACGCCAACAGAATTCAAAAATGAGAAATACCTTGGGCTTATCCGGAACTTCAAGCGCCTAACCAGCTTGGTTCTCTATCTATTGGGGGCCAGCCCAAGCGTTTGTCCTTGTTTCTTAGCGGGTCGCGAGCATGATTTAGAACTGCTAAACAACTCAACCTATTATAAGCCGACTGCCACTAGCCTACGTATGGGCAAGCTTGGCTATACCAACAGTGTGCAAGAGCAGCTCGATATTCGTTATAACTACTTGCCAGAATATGTCGAAGGATTGCGCCGTGCGATTCAAACGCCACATGAGAGCTTTGCTAAACTCGGTTTAGAAGATGCTGAAGGTAATCCTATTCAGATCAATAACCATATTTTGCAAATAGAAAATGAATATTATAGTCCTATCCGACCGAAGCAAATCGCGATGAGTGGCGAGACGCCAACTGAAGCGCTTGAGCGTCGCGGTATTGCATATGTTGAATTCCGTGCCATTGATCTTGACCCTTATAGTGATGTCGGTATTCGTCTGTCTAGTGCTTGCTTCCTAGAAGTGATGGCGCTGTATTGTCTGTTCAATGACTCTCCTGACTTGCTACCTGAGGAAGAAGAAGCACTGGCTATCAACCTTGAACGTGTGGTAAACGAAGGTCGCCGTGATGATCTACACATTATCAATAACGGCGAAGAGCAATTGCTTGAGAGCTGGATGCTGACACATTTAGAGCGTATGCAGCCACTTGCCGCGTTACTTGATGCTCATTATGGCGGCAATGATTACCGTGCAGCAGTTGCATTGATGCAAGGCAAAGCAGGACACTCTGAATCAACCATCTCAGCACAAGTCAATTCTGATAGTCAGCGTTTGGGTAGCCTATGGCAGCTTGGCTTTACGTTAGCGCAGCAGCATCGTGACTCGTTACTACAGCAAACGCTCAGCCCAAATACCCAAGCTAAGTATGAAGTGCTAGCAGAAAAATCGATAATGCAGCAAGCGGATATCGAAAAAGCGGAAACAGAAGATTTTATGGAATTTTTGCAACAGTACCGCTAAATTCTGATCACCATTTAACATTTATAGCTGACTATTTTATAAGAGTAACTGTCCAATGCTAAAGCTAGCCACCTACCGCTCTCTGCAAGTGTTTTTGGTCATCATGTCCGTCATCGGTATGAGTTTTGCGCTGTTGTTTTTGCAGCGTCATCTAGGGCTATCTCCTTGCCCACTTTGTATTTTTCAACGTGTTGGCTTGATTGTCATGGGCAGTTTCGCCCTGATATCGGCAGTATTTAATCCCAAGTCTAAAGGGATGAGACTGCTATTATGGCTCGGTAGCTTGATAGGCATTGGCTGGTCTACGGCAGTCGCAGTACGCCATGTCTGGTTACAGCACTTACCTGCCGACCTAGTTCCTTCTTGCGGCCCAGGATTGAACTATTGGATAGACACCCTACCTGTGTTGCAGGTATTTAAAGAAGTTTTTGCAGGCTCTGGTGAATGCGCTTCAGTTGACTGGACATTTATGGGATTAAGTATTCCTGAGCAGTCTTTGATTCTATTTACCGTGCTGTTATTGGTACATGTGCTGATATTATGGCGTATCTTACGACCTATCACCCCTAGCCGCACTGCTTAACAAGTACGTAAATCTCAGACCTCCTTTACGCTACAATCCTTCATCTAAATAGATATACAAGCGATATGACTTGATATTTATTTAGATGAAGACCGCTTTCCCACTAAGCATTGCTGAACCATCAACTGCCTTTGCTACGCCTTCTTATCCAAAGCCACCATTGCTGAAACCACATTCTCCTTTCAAGTACTCCATAACAAAAATTCTACAGAGATATATTTAATCTTTGGTATCTTGACCTTGCTTATTTTATTTTTTGATTGGTCGATATGACTTAGATAGCTTTCACTCTGACCTTCGTTTTTAGCTAATGTTCTGTCTGCTGCGTATCATATCTTCTGACACCAAAACCTCAAATAAGACTCTTTCAACGCTTATATTTCCCACTATCTCTCATTTTTGACGATAGAATCACATTGCTCATAGTATGGGTAATCTGCAGAAATATTATTTAAAAACTGTTTTTGGTGTGACCATGATATATTTTGCGCCTGTTCGCTCTATTACATTGACTGCCATCAGACGCTATGGCCGTTTTTTGCTGGCACTCCCTTTTTGCGTCGTACTTATCAGCTGTGACAATGCTTCATCTAATACGGATCAGGGTATGATAAATGAAGTTATCCCTATTGATAGCTCAGCGTCAGCTGACCTTGCAAATAGCTTGTCAGACAATAGTGACGGTTCACAAGGCTCTGATAGTGATAGGGATAGTGAGCAAGATAACGCAGAAGGCCAGTCGCTGATTACTTCCGCGCAACCGAGCAATGAGTCCAACGCATACCAAACACAGACAGATTCAAAGTCACATAGCAGCGCATTACAAGCGACGCTGATGGGTGATTATGGTGGTATGGTGCCCTGTGCATCTTGTGATAATATCGATGTCACATTGAATTTATTCGCTGATGGCTCAGTACTTAAGACTAGTATTTATAATAATCCTAAGACGCCACGTGCACCGCTTCTTGAGTCTGGCATCTATCGTCAAGACAATAATAAGATTACGATTGTCTACCAGCAAAAACAGATTGAGACTTATAGTATTCAAGACAACCATCTTGTCTTAATGGACGAAAATGAAAGTCCTAATAATGACTACACCTTGTCGCGTAAATAAGACAGTACCTAGACCATCAGATATCAATAAGTTCAAATAAACACCTAAGCCAATACACTAAACAGCGCCTATTTTTAAGGCGTTTTTTATTGGTCATCTAATAGTGTTTACTTTACAATGAGTGGCTGTTTGCCCTGTTGATACTTTGATGACTGCTTGCTCATTCTGCAATAGAGGTCATTGGTACGGGTGATATTTAGGCGGGGTTCGACCTATAATAATCAGCTGTTTATTCTGCTGATATTACAAATAATTTCACGTTTTCATTCTTTCAATTTACGCTCATACGGAACGTCTATGCACATTCATATTCTTGGTATTTGTGGTACTTTTATGGGCTCGTTGGCCTTACTAGCGCGAGAACTTGGGCACACCGTGACTGGCTCTGATGCCAATGTGTATCCGCCTATGTCCACCCAATTAGAAAATGCAGGCGTCACTATTGAAGCAGGCTACCTGATAGAGCATTTGCAGCCAGCACCAGACTTGGTCGTCGTCGGTAACGCGATGAAGCGCGGCATGGACGTGATCGAATATATGTTGGACACAGGGCTACGTTATACGTCAGGGCCACAGTTTTTATCTGAGGAAGTGTTGCAATCGCGCCACGTGATAGCAGTGGCGGGTACTCATGGCAAGACCACCACGACTACTATGCTCGCTTGGATATTGCACTATGCTGGTATCGATACTGGGTTTTTGATTGGTGGCGTGCCATTAGTCGATACGACTGATGAGCATCTACAGCAAGTCTTTGCACACAGCAGCTATTTGGGCGCAGAAAGAGCGAGTGATGATAGCTCAGATACTGGCTATTTTGTCATTGAAGCTGATGAGTATGACTCTGCATTTTTTGATAAGCGTTCAAAGTTTGTGCATTATCGCCCGCGCACGGCTATTTTGAATAACCTTGAATTTGATCATGCTGATATCTTTGCAGATCTCAATGCGATTCAGACTCAATTTCATCATATGGTACGTATGATTCCAAGCACTGGTAAAATTATCATGCCAGCAGCGACTGCCAGTTTAGAGGATACGTTGGCGAAAGGCGTTTGGACGCCTGTTTGGCGTACATCAGTGGTTGATAAGAGCGCAGCTGACAACCTTGTAAATGATAGCGAGTGGCAAGCTGAGCTTATTAGCGAAGATGGTAGCCAATTTAAAGTAAGATTCAGCAAAGACCTTGATTCTACCGCCACCGTCAATTGGGCAATGAGTGGCATCCATAATGTTAATAACGCTTTGGTTGCGGTAGCTGCCGCTTACAATGTGGGTGTCAGCGTCTCTACTGCTTGTGAAGCACTATCAGCCTTTGCTGGTATCAAGCGTCGTATGGAGCTGATCGGTGACGTCAATGATGTCTTGGTCTTCGATGATTTCGCCCATCATCCAACCGCCATTACTACAACGTTAGATGGTGCCAAAAAGAAACTGTCTGAAAGACGCATCTGGGCCATTATCGAACCGCGCAGCAATACGATGAAAATGGGTATTCATCAAGACAGCCTAGCCGAATCAGCTGCACTCGCTGACCATACGCTATGGTATGAGCCTACAGGTCTTGAATGGGGTCTAAGAGAAGTCATCGAACGCGCTAATGCTGCAAACCCTAATATGGGCAACCAACAAGTGCTGTCTAGTACTGATGCCATCATTGAGCATATCAGTACGCATGCACAAGCAGGTGATGCGATTGTCATCATGTCTAATGGCGGCTTTGAAGGTATTCATCAGCGTCTATTAACGGCTCTACGTAATAAATAGCTAAGCTGGATAAATATTATTAAAGTAAAAGCGTGGCATCGTTATTGACGAGCCACGCTTTTTTTAAATACCTATGCTTGGACGTCTACGATTCGCTTAGTTATGAGTAGTATTGTTAATCATAGATTACGGCTAATGTTTGCGACTTCACTACCTTTGTAACCTTTCATTTACCTATCCTACCTTCATATTAGCAAATACACGGATTTCCTCACATAGCTCATACACTGGTAACATTTTGCGCTTACCTTTACGCCGATGCAATGCTTACAATGTACCTATCAAAACGAGAAAATTACTATAAATGATAATAAGTTAGGAGAATACTATGAGCTTTATTTGGATGATTATTGTAGGACTGGTCGCAGGTTTATTGGCACGAGCTATTAAGCCAGGCAGTGACCCTATGGGTTGGATAATGACTATCGTATTGGGTATCGTCGGTGCTTTGGTCGGTGGTTTCTTAGCTGGACTAGTCGGTATTAACGCTGATGGCGGTTTCACTGGTCTAATCTTCTCAGTTATCGGTGCAATCATACTACTGTTTGCATATGAGATGATTACTAACAAACGCCGCGTATAATCGATTGCCGTATTGATTGTAATGCAGCAATGACGATACACAAAAAAGGCCTTGCTGATTGCGAGGCCTTTTTGTTTGTTATGGTATAAGTTCGTATCTTCGCTATTTGATATTAGGAATAAGTGATAGTTGCGGGAAAGTATTGATAAGCATTACTTTTGTCCCCATTTATCTTATAATATCAACCCTATTTTATCCTTATCATTGAGGTAAGCGTTATGGCTTTACTCCCTATCCTAAATTATCCAGATCCACGCCTGCGCACACTTGCCAAGCCTGTCAAGGAAGTGACTGCTGAAATAAAAACCTTAATCGCGGATATGATTGAGACAATGTATGATGCTCAAGGTATTGGTTTGGCTGCCAGCCAAGTGGATCGCCATATTCAACTGATTGTCATGGATTTATCAGAAGATAAAAATAGTCCTAGAGTTTTCATTAACCCAAAGGTGACACCACTGGTAGAAGAGAAGCAACCGTATGAAGAAGGTTGTTTGTCAGTTCCTGAGGTTTATGATAGCGTAGAACGTCCAAACAAAGTACGTATTGAAGCCTTGGACGAGAATGGCGAAAAAATTGACGAAGAAGTAGAAGGCTTGCTTGCGGTATGTATCCAACATGAAATGGATCACCTAAATGGCGTCATATTTGTCGATTATTTATCACGTCTAAAACAGACCCGTGCTCGTGATAAAGTACGTAAAATCGTCAAAATACGCGAAAAACAAGGCGAGCAAACTGCTGAGCCACAGCCTACCAACTCTTAATGACTCATCATACAGATTGATTGTCGTATGAATTTTTTGTCACATCAGCTAAGTGTTACTAATGGCTAGATGACAATATTATGATACTCGTTTTTACCCTCTAACACGTGTTGTCTATACTAAAGGTTCCTTACCATGACCATGATCAAAATTGACCAATATTTTGACCCTGCCAACTGGCAGAAATTCACCAAAGCTGCTGAAGGTCGTGAGACACCGTTTTTGATGGTGGACCTTAGCCGTATTAAGACCAAGTATCATGAGATGGTTGGGTTTTTTCCTAATGCCAAAATCCATTATGCCATGAAGGCCAGTCCTGCTGTTCAGGTCATCAATCTACTGGCTGAGCTGGGTTCAAACTTTGACTGTGCGTCAATTTACGAGCTTGACCGTGTGCTTGATTGCGGTGTTGAGCCATCACGTATCTCTTATGGTAATACAATTAAAAAAGCAGATCATGTCAAATATGCCTTTGAGAAAGGTGTCGATCTATATGCGACTGACTCAGAAGCCGATTTAAAAAATATCGCGAAGCATGCGCCTGGCTCTAAAGTGTTCGTTCGTATTTTGGTTCAGGGTTCAGAGACTGCTGAATGGCCACTATCACGTAAGTTCGGTTGTCACCCTAATATGGCGATTGAGCTATTGATTCAAGCCCGAGATTTGGGCTTAGTGCCTTATGGTATTTCGTTCCATGTTGGCAGTCAGCAAAAAGACGTTGCCGCTTGGGATGATGCCTTAGCCAAGGTCAAATATATGTTTGACTGGATGAAAAATGAAGAAGACATCAAGCTACAAATGATCAATTTGGGTGGTGGTTTCCCAGCCAACTATATCAGCGAAGTAAACCCTATCAAGGTTTACGCTGAAGAGATTACGCGTTATCTGACAGATGACTATAACGAAGAGGACATGCCTGAGATTATTCTTGAGCCAGGCCGTTCATTGGTCGGCGGTTCAGGCGTTCTAGTCAGCGACATCGTTTTGATTTCTCGTAAATCTCATACCGATTTAACCCGTTGGGTCTATACGGATGTGGGTCTATTCCAAGGCTTAATCGAAACCTTAGGGGAAGCCATCAAGTATCCTATCTATACGCCTAAGATGGAAACATCAACCAGCGAAGGTACTGTGGTATTGGCTGGTCCAACGTGTGACTCAACTGATATCATGTATGAAGAAGCGGGTTATCAGTTACCAGAAGAGCTAGAGATTGGTGATAAAATCTATTGGCTAACCACTGGTGCATATACCAATTCTTACTCATCAGTTGAATTCAATGGTTTCCCACCATTAGAAGTTATTTATATTGATTAGCTTTATATATACAGATAGTCATCCATAAAAAAGCGCGGCACTGTTCATCACAGTGTCGCGCTTTTTTATGCTTGTTTAGCAGTGTCATTGATAACTGGCTACTGTACCAAGAGTGAAATAGGCACACTGTTATTACTATTGACTGCCTGATGACTGCCATAGCTGGTACTTTGGTTTTGACTGTTTTGAGAAATTTCTCCGATAGTCACCCATTGTCCGCGAGGCACGATAATTGTACTGTTCAGACTTTGACCTTGAATAGCATTATTAACAGAACCGCTTCGATTATAAGGCGAATTGGATCGCACCAGTTTTTCTTCCACTTGAGACAGCTGTACTTCGACTTGACCTGAAGGCAACAATCTTGGCGTAACCGCAATTCCCTGTGTCGTTGGTAACAAAACTTGCTGCTGAATAATAATCTGTGGCTTTAGGTTATAGTTGGTTGCATAGCGATTGGCACTATAACTCTGAGTCAGCGAATAGAGCGTGCCAGTACTAATGCTCGCTGCACTGCCAGATAAGGTTTTTATTTGGTATGAATTACTGCCCTGCTGCTGGCTATTGCTTTGATTAATGATACCTGACCCTTGGATACCACGATTGGTAATAATGACCTGACTTTTCTGGATACTATTCTGAGCGCTGCTATCATTGCCGACGCGTACTGAGATGGTTAACGCTTGTGGTTGGCCATCTATTTGAGTCAAGAGCTGCTGCACTGCTTGATAATTAGCCGCTGTGGTGTTCAGTACTAATTTGTCTTGATAAGTTGTGACTGTACCACCATCACGACTGCTGTCTAACTGCTGACGTACTGCTGGCAATAATGTGTCACCGCCATAAGTATGAATAACATAAGTGTCATAGGTCGCAGCCTGTGCAACGATAGGCAAAGCCACCAGACTGATTGCCAAGACTGTTTGACCTGCATAGCCAACATTTTTACTAGCAGTAATAGCGCTGCTAAGCACCTTTATCAAACTCCGTCTAAACGTATTCATATTTGGCTCCTAGCAGCGACTTATCATTTATTAAGATTTAGAGCATGTTGAAGACATGCCCTAGTCATTTAGTCCTAACACATCTTGCATATTATACTGCCCTACTTCTTGCTGAATAATCCAAGTTGCAGCGCGTACAGCACCAGCGGCAAAAGTCATGCGCGCACGGGCACGATGCGTAATCTCGACTACCTCGCCGTCAGCGATGAACATCACGGTATGATCGCCGATGATTTCACCACCACGAATCGCATGGATACCAATCGTACCTGCTTCGCGTTCACCCGTTTGTCCTTCGCGGCCATAAACAGCGACGTCTTTTAGGTTCTGTCCACGAGCTTCTGCCACAGCTTCTGCCATCATATAAGCGGTACCTGATGGCGCATCGATTTTGTGCTTATGATGTGCTTCGATGACTTCTACATCTGCGTCATTGCCAAATGCTTTTGCTGCCATACCTAATAGCTTCAATGACAGATTCACGCCCGTCGAATAGTTACCTGCATAAACAATCGCAATCTGCTCACTCGCCTTTGCCAATACTTGCTCTTGCTGCTCGTTGAATCCTGTCGTACCGATGACCATCGCAACATTATGCTCAGCACAAATTTGCATATTTTTTTCAGTCGCATCAGGTAAGCTAAAATCAATCAGCACGTCGATGTCGTCTACGACTGCCTTTAGATCATCGACAATCTGCACATCTAAGCGCCCGATAGCAGCCACTTCACCCGCATCAGCACCTACTAGGCTCGATCCTTGACGCTCGATCGCTGCGCTCAATGTCGTTTGCGTGTTGTCTTTTACCGCTTCGATAAGCATACGGCCCATACGACCACCCGCTCCAATGACACCAACTTTGATGGTTTGTTCTTTTACTTGTTGACTCATATTTTTGTCCTAAATACTTTGTTTTTAATAAAGGTGTTTTGAAATACTATTTATCGTAAGTTTAACAAATATCCCCACTTGAGTGGCTTTTTATACGCTCAGCAAAAAGCCCAATAGTTTCACGTGAAACTATTGGGCTCAAAATAATGACATTGTTTAGTTAAGTAAAACTATCAGTCAAACAGCTCACCAATCTTTTTGAAGAATGACTTTTTATGTGGTGACTGTTGATGCTTGCTATCACCATCTAATGTATCTTGGAATTCACGCAACAAGTCTTTTTGCTCACGCGTTAGATTGACTGGCGTCTCGATGACAACACGACAAATCAAATCACCTTTCATGGTCGTGCGAACTGGCGTCACGCCTTTACCGCGGACACGTAGCAACTTACCACTTTGCGTGCCTTCAGCAACCTTGATTTTTACTTTACCATCTAACGTTGGGATTTCAACTTCTTTACCTAATGCTGCATCAGTGATACTCACTGGCACATCCATATAGAGATCAGCGCCTTGACGCGTGAAGACATTGTGCTGTTTAACACGCACTTCGACGTATAGGTCGCCATTTTGGACACCAGCACCGCCCGCTTCACCTTCACCTGCGAGACGAACGCGATCACCATCATCGACACCCGCTGGGATAGACACTTCTAGCGTACGTGATTTGTCTTTGACGCCATTACCATGACAGTCAGAGCATGGGTTTTTGATTTGCTTACCAGTGCCGCCGCAATGTGGGCAGGCTTGCTGAACAGCAAAGAAACCCTGCTGCATACGGACTTGGCCTTGACCATGACACGTCTGACAAGTTACAACGTCAGAGGCATTTTTTGCGCCTTTGCCATCACAAGTGTCGCAAGGTGCAGGTGCTGTAAAGCTAATTTCTTTTTTGCAGCCACGTACCGCTTCTTCTAGTGTCAGCTCAATGACGTAACGCAAATCAGAACCACGGCGTGAACGCCCGCCACCGCCGCCACCACGCTGCTGACCGAAGATATCACCGAAGTTGCCGAAGATATCACCGAAGATATCTTGGAAATTACCGCCACCGCCGCCGCCAAAGCCACCGCCGCCCATGCCGTTTTCAAACGCTGAATGACCCATACGATCGTAGGCTGAGCGTTTTTCTTCGCTGCTCAGTACTTCATAAGCCATTGATGCTTCTTTGAACTTGTCTTCAGCATCAGGGTCGTCAGAGTTACGATCTGGATGGTATTTCATGGCCAGCTTGCGGTAAGCTCGCTTAATTTCCTTGCTATCAGCGGTCTTACTGACACCTAATATTTCATAAAAATCACGCTTACTCATGGGCTCTCCTATCGTCTTTACAGTCCACCGGCCGGTCGATTCAGTAACCCTTATCAATCATTATATTATTGCTACTCGTTTTCTCACTTAAAGGTTTCACATGAAACACAATGAATAGTGAAGAAAAAGAGATGATAATGTTAAGAATCTTACAAGTGAATACGGCGGGATGCTGCTTAGCCAAATCAATTATTAAAAGTTTGCGCTATTTATGGAGATGGCATAATGATTTATCAAGCTCTCAGCGATGGAAAGTATCGTTTAAGAGTATTTCGTCACTACAAAAAGGTTTTATTAAGGAACGAACAAAGTTTTTCATACCTTAATACAATTGAGCCGTGCTAGTATTTATCGCCAAGTTTATAGCCATTTATCTTAAAATTATTAGGGTCTGTTGAACATTCAAATATTAGGGCTGCTGATTGCTAAAATTGCATCAAACTAGGCGCAAACCGACGATAATGTCGAGACCTTAGCTAGGTTTGCAACAACGTTTGGGGGGATTTTAGCATCAGCCTTGAGAACGGATCGAGCAAAGCACTGCTTTGCCCGTTCGCAAGGCAAGAGCTGTGCTCGAGTGGAGGGCAATACTATTTTTTGCCAATATATGGCGAAATTGTTTCACCTAGAATGACTAGGCATCAAAAATTTCAATGCCTATTGTCTAAAAAATAGTGATTGCCAGCACCACATTTGAATGTTCAACAGACCCTAAGTTTGCGACAAGGTATCGTTTTTTATGAAGAAGCTGATTGTTTTATTAATCATCATCGTAGTCGCCGTCTATGCAGGTTCGCCTTATTACAGTGCATATCAACTCAAAAATGCCTACGATGACAAAGACGGTGCCACCATTGCAGCGGCCATTGACTATGATCAAGTAAGGCCTAGTGTGCAAAACCAATTAACCAGTCAGTTTACGGCGACGATGACCCAATATCCGTTAGTTTCTCAGCTGGGTGGCGAGCCTTTGACCGAGGCTGCCAATAGTTTTATTGCAAAAGCAGTTAATGGTGCCATCACACCGCAGAATATTGAAAAAGTTATTAACACGCAAGGTCAGGCTAATACAGCAACCAAAGAGTTAGCAGCGGCATGGGCTATCGCGAGTAACCAAGTCAATCTGAAAAACTTGATTCAAAACCTCATTATCCAGCGCGGTGATGTCGATGCGGTGGTCAAAAGCCAAATGCAGGAAATCATGACAAAACAAGCCGCTGAACTTGAGAAGCAAGTGGCTCAAGGCTCTGATAGTGACAAACCTAAGCTGAGTTATTGTGGCATCAATTGCTTCACTATCAGCGGACAAGTTAAAGGCTATCCACTCACCATAGAGATGCAACGTGAGGGTCTGATTAACTGGAAAATCGTCGATATAGTGTTGCCATAGTACAAGACGCTGCGGTTGCGAATTTTGCGCTATCGCTAATTATCTATAATAAAAGCACCTATTATAATCCGTTATAAAAAGTCACAGCGCGAACCTCGCTAGGAATATCACCTATATTCTTAGCAAGGTTGCCTTGGCTGTTTTTTGAATCAACGAGGCCGTGTCATCAATTAGATTGTGGGCTTAAAATGAGAAAAATTTAGCCATTTTAAGGCCACTAAATGTATTAATATGCTAGTTGATGATACGCCCTACATTAAACCAATTTATAAGTGAGCGTACGATGCACACTCAAACAACCTCTCCAGTGACAGATACAGTAACGTCTGCTCAACCTAATGACTCGTTTACCACGCCAGCGCCTAACTCTCTACCACCAATCACCATACTAGATGGCGGTATGGGACGTGAGCTTGAACGACGCGGCGCTCCTTTTCGCCAACCTGAATGGTCAGCGCTATCATTGAGCCTAGCGCCCGATAGTGTTTGTGATGTCCATTTGGACTACATAAAAGCAGGTGCGACTGTTATCACTGTCAACAGCTATGCAGTCACTCCTTATCATTTGGGAGACAGCTTTTTTAGTGAGGGTGAGCAGCTCATCAGGACTGCAGCGCAGCTCGCATTCGAGGCCGTACAAGAGAATGAAAAGCAAGAAAGCGAAAATCCTAACCACGCAGCAAGCGTACAAATCGCTGGCTGTCTACCGCCACTATTCGGCTCTTACCGTCCTGACTTGTTCGATGCCAAGCAAGCCCCTACGATTGCGCGTCCGTTATTGTCTGCACAGATAGATTATGTGGATATGTGGTTGGTGGAGACACAAAGCAGTATCGTTGAAGCACAAACGTGGCATCAGCTAATTACTGAATTTACAGCGACTCAAAAAGAAGCTGTATCTAAACCCATTTGGATTGCATTTACGCTAGATGACAGTCAGTTAGATATTGCTGCCGATGACCTTAATAGCAGTGCTGATTCCAATCGTGCTGTGAGCACACCGACGTTGCGCTCTGGTGAATCAGTAGCCGAGGCTGTACAGGCGATGATGGCATTGAATGTCGATGCCGTACTGTTTAACTGTAGTCAGCCCGAGGTCATGAATGCAGCATTGCAAACTGCGAAAGAGCTGACTGATAAAGCATCGCACCCTATGCAACTGGGCGTCTATGCCAATGCTTTTGTCTCAAAGCAAGTCCATAAACAAGCCAATGCACAACTGCGCGACATACGTGAAGACACCACACCTGAGCATTACCTAACGTGGGCCGAGCTTTGGCAAGCCTCGGGTGCAAATATTATTGGCGGTTGCTGCGGGATTGGTGTTGAGCATATCGAACGACTCGCGCAGCATCTAACCGATAGATAACGATATCTTAGTAGTATCGCTAGTGGCGTGGTTTAGTCTACGCCCAAAAACTCCAAGAATTCAGGGCTCTCAAAGCTGGCTTGATAGAGTACGCCATCCTCACGGTAAATAGCAGGCGTCGCCATCACGGCCAGACCAGCTGCCTTTTCACGGTTCGGCGTTATATGATCGGTGTTACAGTTAGCTGGTGCAGGCGTCATCTGACCCGCTAGCATTGCTTTATCAAAAGCTTTGCGACGACTGCTTTCATCAGCTTGACACCAGATACCACGCATTTGTGCAGGTGATGCCTCATATATCGGATAGCCGATAACGTTGACGGTGACACCTTTTGTATTGAGCATGGGTATCTGTTGATGCAATCGGCGGCAGTACGGACAATTCACATCATCAGCCACATAGATGACAGCGCGCTCTTTGCTGGTCGCTGTGTAAGTAATCACTTGGCTCTTATCCAACGTCGCAAACACAGACTGATTTTTCAGCGATTCAAACTCTTCGTCGAGCCCAATAAACTGACCATTTTCGATGACAGATATCTCACCATCGGTGATGTACTGCGCATCATCTGATAATAAGAAAGGCACGCCTTCTAACGTCGCACCCCAAATAACACCAGGTACGGCAGTATAGAAAAATGGTGTTTTAGCACTCATATTTTTCAGCGCTGCCATATTTGCTAGCATGTCAGATTTGACGCTAGCACTGACAGGTTTGCCTACCTGCGCACTCGTGCTGCGTGCTGGGGTTTTGGTCACTACCCGCTTGCTTGGGTTCTTTTGTAGCTCACCTTGGATGACATATCTGCCATCTTCAGTGATGTGCAAAGGTAACTGCCCCGCCAAATTGACTTGATACATATTGGGCAAGTTGGATGGCACAATAGAGGTGATTTGCGTTTTGATACCTGCCTGAGCCAACAGTTGGCGCAAGCGACTGTCAATAGATTTACTTACTGTGCCAGCACCTTGAGGGCTTTGGGCACTTTGACTGACATTCTTACTGGTAGCATCATTGGCACTAGGCTCAGCACATGCAGTCGTTGCCAACAGTATGGTACTGATTAGACCAGCAGATTTTAATACGGATAATTTCACAGAGACAGTCCTATCTGATTTGTAATAATGACAGTATTTAATAACGATAGTGTTTAAGAACGACATTGTTCATGCTAGCCACGTGGCATAGCAAGTAACATATTATGTAAATATAGAGATTAAAGAGGTGAGAAGACTTTAGCACAAGGATAATATTTGCAAAGTGTTAAAGGCTCAATTTTGCAAAATTGCTACTTAGCTTTAAGAGATAGGCAACACATACTGCCCTGAAAATAAAAGAAAAAAAGCAGCACACTGTTTAGTGGCTGCTCATTTTAGATAATATGTTTGCGAGTTATTTTAAAGCGAAATCATTTTAAAGCGAAGTTATCTTAAAACGAAAGAAAGCAACGACTTAAAACTTAGCAACTTCTTCTGGTGTTAAGAAACGACTATCGCCTTTCTCCAATCCTTCTAAGTTAATATGACCAATGCTGGCACGATGTAAATCAGTTACTCTATTGCCAAAATAACCCATCATACGTTTAACTTGATGATATTTACCTTGCTCTAACGTCAGGCGCGCATGTGTTGCATCGATGAACTCAAGAACCGCAGGCTTGGTTTCTTCGTGATCACCTTCTAACAAGATACCTTCCGCTACTTCTTTGACTGCATTGGCTTGAGCATCGCTGTCCATCGCATCCGCTAAGGTCAGCTCATATGTTTTGGCATGCTCGTGCTTAGGACTGGTCACACGATGTAGCCAACCACCGTCATCACTGATCAGCAGTGCGCCAGTGGTATCGACATCTAAGCGACCAGCAATGCGTAAGCTACCAAGCTCTGGCACGGCTATCAGCTCAGTGACGATTGGGTATTCTTTGGCCTTTAGCGTACATTCAAACCCTTCAGGTTTATGAAGTAAAATATAACGACTGCCAGCCGCGACCGAGAGTGGTTCACCGCCCCACATCACTTCGTCATTAACGATATCGACATGCAAACCAGGATCCTTGACGACCTGCTCGTTCACCATAATCTCACCGGCGTGCATGATTTTTTTGGATTCTTTACGTGACAGCTCAGTGGCTTTACTAATAAATTTATCTAGACGCATACTATTTACTACCATCCGTTTTATGATACCTACTTTACCTCAGCATATTCAGTTCTATCTAAATTAGAGAGGATGTCAGGCTAGTGTCGTCTACTGTTTGTAGTCCTTTCACTCACCATTCTTGTCTCTAAGTTACCTTGAACCGACTATAGCAGCAACGCGGGCACTCACATTGAGCTTGCATCGCTATCTTCACGGGTAAGAAGTGGTACTATAATAAAAATTAAATAAACACTGCGCCAAATATGGACGACAGTGAAAGTAAGACCAGTTTACCATATCCAACCTAGACCTGATGAAATATGAGCTATCAAACGCTAAAACGTACCGTCACTGCTCGCTTAGAAATCAAGAAATCTGAGTTTATTGCTTATGCTTATCCCGTAGCGTCACGCGAGGACGCAATGTTTCACGTGGAACAGCTACGAGAAAAGTATCCCGATGCCCGTCATCACTGCTGGGCCTATATCATTGGCGATCCAAATAACACCACCAGTGCTGGTTTCGATGATGATGGTGAGCCAAATGGCACGGCAGGACGTCCAATATTAAATGTATTGCAGCACAAGTCTATCGGCAATGTCATTATCATCGTGGTGCGTTATTTCGGTGGCATTAAGTTAGGCGCAGGCGGTCTAACCCGTGCGTATGCAGGCTCAGCACAAGCGGCCGTCGATCAGATGACATTAAGCCCTTATGTCCCAATGGCAAAAGTACAGATATTGGCAGAGTTTGCCACCGAAGCCCAATGTCGTTACGTCGTCGATAGCCTGAACGGCAGCATCGATGATGTCGCTTATAGTAAGCAAGTAACACTGACTGTGACGCTTGCTGAAGTCGATATCGATAGTTTAAAAGAACGCCTTGCGATGGATGGGCGGGTGTTGGATAAGCACTAAATGATACATGATGCTAATTGATTGCTTTTAGGTATCTACTTTTGAAGGACTTTTTTTAGCGTCTACTTTGCAGTGGTTGTTTTAAGTGTCTGATATTCAGTAACCATGCGTTCACTGAAAGTCATTGGTTTTGCCCATTGCCATCGGTATGATAAGCCATTGCTTTTTAACAATAATTAAATAAGAGCCATTTATGTCTGTTTCCAAATCGAACAAGCCATTCTCTCCAGCCCCTTTTAAGCCACCATTTTGGTTAACCAATCCCCATCTACAAAGCATCTTGCCCAAGTTCTTTGCACCCAAAGCACCAACCTATCGCCGCGTGGTGATGCAAGATTCCTTAAGTGAAACCGATATTGCTTACGACTTTTATGATGCGCATTCTGTAGAGGCATCAAAAGCTGGTGAGCTTGAGCAAACGCCATTGATTGTGCTATTTCATGGTATGGAAGGCAGCAGCGATAGCCATTATGCTCGCGCGCTGGCATATCAAATGCATGCGCAAGGCTGGCATTTTGTGGTGGTGCACTTTCGTAGTTGTGGCGGTATTCCAGCTAATGGTCGAGTTTTTTATAATGCGGGTGATACTGCCGAGGTGCATCACGCGCTACAGAACTTACGTGCGCAGTATGCCAATATCTATGCGGCTGGCGTGTCACTCGGTGGTAATGCACTAGCGAAGTACATGGGCGAGTATGGTGACGAAGCCATCTGCAAAGGCGCTGCGGTCATCTCTGCTCCCGTCGATATGTCGTCAGCGGCCATTACCATGCACAGCTTTTTGAGTCATCGTATCTATACGCCTTATTTGCTCAATCCAATTATCAAAAAAGCGTTGGCGAACGATATTACCAAAGAAGAAATTGATGCTATCAAAGCCGTCAATCGTATCAGCGACTTTGATGATATCTTCACCGCCCCGCGTCATGGCTACCGCTCCAACAATCACTATTATCACTCTTCTTCTGCCCTACCTTATTTGATCAACGTAACTAAGCCTCTGCTACTGATTAGTGCAAAGGACGATCCTTTTATTGGCTTTACCGCGACGCCAAATGATGTCTCTGATAGTGTCACCATTTTAGATACCCCGCACGGTGGTCATATCGGTTATCTGCGTTATCGCTCCGACAATCATCCAAAGAATAGCGCAGACACCCATTCAGTAGATGGTCAATCTACTGATAATAAATCTAGCGTTGAGCAATCTAGCACCAATGGTAAAAAAACAAAGACCTCAAAATTCGATATCAACTGGATACCCGAGACCGTCAGTGCTTATTTTAATTATATTGGCGTACCGTCTAATAAAGAGCACCAATAATCATCTGGTAAACCCTACCTTTATCCTTTAACCTTTTTGAGAGAGTTCTATGTACCCATTTATCCGTTATGCCAGCACCATCGCTCGTGCCGCCCTAAAAACGAAAAAGGGCGATACATTGACGCTTAAAGACACCAGTGAGATTCAGTTTCGCTGTCGCTTATCTGATATCGATAACTTTTTAGAGATGAATAACGGCCGCGTATTCACGTTGTATGATTTGGGGCGTATGGATTTTGCGGTACGCACTGGACTTGGCAAGCAACTGTTAAAACAGCGTTGGGGTTTGGTCATCGCGGGCAGCACCATCCAATACCGTAAGCGTATTCGCGCCTTTCAAAAAGTCACGCTAAAGACAAAAATCGTCGGTATCGATGCACGCTGGCTCTATATCGAGCAATCTATGTGGGTCAAAGGACAGCCCTGCTCATCTGGACTACTGCGTACGGGTGTGACAAAAGGCGGCAGAGTGATCGATACGGCTCAAGTACTGGCTGCATTGGGACAGTCTGATTGGGATCTGCCGCCAACTGGCTACGTCGCCGAATGGATAGAGAGTGATGCCGACCGCCCATGGCCACCAACGGAGTAGTGGCTAGAAATTTCAACTTAAAACAACTCTTACTAAGCATTTATTGAAAGCACGTCACAAACAAGCCACCTTATGGCTACTATTGCACAACAATACATTATATAAATACATATATTAAATTGTTAGGATAGTAGTGAGTTTGACACTCAACCAAATACTATCTAATTAAAAATAGTCTCATAAGGAAAATAATATGATTAATAATACGGATTACGTCGGTACTCTATTCGACAATAGCGAATCAAACCCAAGCAAAATCACCTTGGCTTTTACTATGGCAGGTGTGGCACTCAAAAAAGGACACTCTGCCTCAGTTATATTGATGGTAGATGCGGTGCACTTGGCATTGCCCAACGCGTTGGCAAAAGTGGATATCGGCGCACCGTTTGAACCTGCTGGCGAGTTACTAGAAGCCTTTATCGAAAAAGGTGGCCAAGTCTTGATCTGTAGTGCATGTATGAAGCACAATGGTATCGGAGAGTCAGCTATCGACAAGCGCTTCACAGTCATCAGTGGTGATGATGTGGTTGAGCTGTTGATGAATGCGAAGGGGTCGTTGCAGTTGAATTAGTAGCAAGCGTTCAAAAGTAAAATTATAAGAATGGGTCAGTTTTCTTAATCATCGTTTTGGATGATTTGAAGGCTGGCTCTTTTTTTGTAATGAATAAATTTTCCACATAGATTGAAATTTTGAGTAGGTGCGCCCAGCGCACCAATTTTTTATATTATTTTAATTAAGCAAGATATCAGATTAGGTCTGAGCTAGTATAGCTAATAACTATGTTCAAGGAGCTTATTAATAGTAATCTAATTTGCATTAATATTACGTAAACCTTGGAACAGTATCGATAAGCTTTTCATTAATATTATAACGACCTAAAAACTTATCAAAACTAAAGTTTATTTGACTAAGTGCCTTTTTAACTCCAATCTCGACAATAGGATGACTATAAACATAACCATCAGTTAAATTAGAGTTTTGGAAGAAACGACCTAATGGGTCTACCATAATGTATGAATCCATCATCTCGTTGTTGTCCTCTGATGCTATGATGCTTTTAAAATCTGAATGCTTATCTAAAAATACACTAAACATTGTGTCTGTAATCGTTGAAGTATAGCCCTGGCTGGGCAATACCTTAAATACTTTCCATTTAGAAGGATTAACATCTCTAATAAAGCCCGACAGATCTTCATTAAAATTATTACTATTAACTACTGTATTGATTTTGATATCTATCTCAGTGTTTAGCTTTCGCAAAGCATGAATATCGCTACGAACTTTGTCAGTATCCATTACCTTGTTCTTCTCAGATCTCCCGATAATCAAATTAGTTTTATGGTTTGTAGAATCCACACTGAAACCTATCCAGTCTAGATTTTCAGCTATTAGTGAGAGCAATTCAGTATCTAGACGACTGCCATTTGTGATAGCGGACACACGAAAGCCATAACTTTTAGCACGCTTTATTATATGAATAGCTTTGGCTTTATATAAAAATATCTCGCCACCAACTAAGTTTAATCTAACACCATCAAATTTAGTATTTTGTTCGCCTTCCAGTATAGTCTTCAACTCAAAAACTTCGTCTAACAGTTTATCTGTCAAGTATTCATCATGAAACAGCTCTTTTCTGCCTTGTTTATCCCACTTTGCGAAACAGAAATCGCAAGCGTAGTTGCAAGCTTCTGTAAAATGCCAATTTATAACGAGCTCAAATGTATTATGCATATTCATGTCTCTATTAGTATGATTTATATTGATGATGGCTATCCGTATTGTAGGTAGTCACCAAATTGTTTTCACAAACCACTACCGTAACCCCTCCTTTGTTCATCATCTTGAGCACCAAACCCCTGAGTTGTATTAGATTATTTATTGCCTTAGCTATAATATTTGAAGCTCTATAGTGCTTATATTTCTTATACATTGAACGGCAGTCTACTAATTTAGTGTCTAACTCGTTTAAATAGTCATTCAAACATCGACGGTCAGTTATATATCTGTCTCCCTTAATAATCCCTATCTCTAGAGTCAAATCAACCATGCTTTGGACAATGCCACGATTATTCATCCGCTGTGCCATATGGGTTGTAACTCTCATAAACACCTCCTATCTATAGACCATTGTTATATCGAGAGTTAAATAATACTATAATAGTAGGATAAATAAAATGTAATATAGATATGGTAAAAAATATTATCATCTAATTTTAAATTAATAAATTACTATTAAGATACGATTTTTATTTTAATATAAAATAATCGTATCTTTTTTATAAAAAAACAGTAGACCTATACCTTAGTGCTGTCCAAATATTATTTATAAGAATATTCAACATATTAATTACTTACAGACAGTATCCCCAACTAACTAAAAATAAGACTATATTTAGGAAATTACTAATGAACTCAAGTTACAAAAAATACGATGAAAAGCTAATCGATTTAAATCTGGAAGTACTAGGAGTACGAGATAAGGATATTGATAGTATTGTCAAAGAGACTAAAAATGTTACAAAGATGGTGTTTGAGCAAGTATTTTTAGTGATGCTATACACAAGACAGCTGATGTTGCACCCTAAAAATGGTGCAAATGTTAAAGCTAGATTAAAGCTTATTGATATTGTGTTTAGCGTCGAGGATTCATCTAACAGAAGTGAGATTTCAAAGGTTAGAAGTGACATATTACAAATGATGGAGGCTAATAAAGGCAGTAATGATGTCGTCCTAGAGTTACTGCTTTTAAAGGATAAAACTAAAACTGATGCTATTGATAAAATATTATTATCTATACAAAATGCACAAATTGCCTTTGCTCCTCTTGATAATATTCATGGTGTAGAACCAGATTTAAAAGGTAGTGAAAAACAATATACATATTACGAGATGTATGCCTCGCTCAAATATACAATGACTATTTTTCAGAAGTTCCTCAACAGCCCTGTATATGATAAAAGCACCATTAAGATAGCCTTATTTGAAAAAATAAAGTTAGAATCAAATATAAAGGATTTTAGAGATGATCATGAGCGATGGATTAGTGAATATAGTCTATCGGATGAGAAGAAAAAAATATTAAATCTTCTAAGGAAAGAGCACTATGCAGAGCTGGTCAAAAATTACGGAAATTTAGATAAAAAGATATTTATACAAGACCTTAGAGCAGATATAGCTATTAATCTAGGTGCGTGGGCACACGATGTATTTCGTTATATTCATGACGACAATTATTCATCAAACATATTATATGGTACAAAGGAAACGAATTTTTTTAACATAGCTAATAATAGAAACAGTAGTCACGTAACTATAACGGTTGATAGAGCACCTTTAGAGGACATCTATAAGCTTAATCAACTAGAACAATTAATGGACAATATTAAAATTGCGTTAAAGGCTAGTTTTGAGTCTAAAGAGCGTACCGCAAACGAAAATGTTGGAATATTAGCAATACCTTATGTAGAAAATAAACATGAGACAAAGATTAATAATGAGGATGCATTAACTATATTAAGCGAATGGTATACAGAGAACTCTATTGGGTTATTTAGGAAGGTAGACCAAATACCGTCGACTATTGTTTCTATTATTGATTTCGACCTTTACAGCCCATTATCCGAAGTTAATAAATGCTTAGATGATGCTCTTAGGATACAAGACGCATATAACTATAATCGCCAAACTAAGACTCAAAGCAAAAACCTATCGAAAAAAAGTCCAATAAAAAATCGTAATGAGCTAATTACCTATATTGTTTCTTTATATTTATGTTTGGGTACATATACATATGAAAATTTTAGTCGAGCTAGCAAAATTGTTTCTAAGATTGAGAATAATGAGCGTATAAACTTAAATAAATATGAGATTTTGGGAAATACAACGATGTTTTCATGGTCGGTTTTTAAACTTATCGGACAACCAGAGTGGCAAAATAACAGGTTATATCAGAAACTTGATACAAACTTTGATGAGGACAAACAAAACAAGATGATGTATCTCTTTAAGAAGATACCAATATCTATCCGTAATAATGAGGGTCGTAGAGTAAAAATACTATCTGAAGACACTACTGAAGACGTTTTAGAAACTTTAGTCAACTTTATTACCAATCAGCCTAGTACAAAACCTTATCCTTACAACTCTTCATTTCCACTACCACTAAGAATTCGGAAAAAATAATAGACGAAGTAGTAACATCGATAATAACTAGTGATCTATACTGAAGAAACCGTAGTCAAATATTTTGACTACGGTTTTGTAGTTGACTCTATTAAAAGTAGTAAAGGTAGATTTGGGGAGTGGTCTAACCCTGATTGGAGCGGATATACTTAGCAAAGCACAGGGGGAACACTCGCTTTTTTTATGTTCGGATAATCGTTATTTGGCTTGCTGATTATTATAAATTGAGTAGCTCTTATCATTATAAGATGGTGGGTATTTAATTATTCATTTACATAGGGATTTCAATGAACTGTAAACTATTTTTATCTATCTTGAGCATTGGGTTTCTTACGACCGCATTTAGTCATGCTGATGAGAGAGTTACGACCAATATAGATTCTCCTTCAGTTGCTAGCAAACTTAGCGATATTAATCGTAATGATTTAGCAATTGCCAGTCCGCTGGGTATTACAGTTGGTGAAGACTCTATTGACGTGGCAATGCAAAAACATCCAAGCTTTGAACCGACCTTACAGGATTGGAATAGTGAAGCATTCGGGTATCGCCCGTTGGGATACAGATTTTATAGCCTATCCACCGATCTGTTTCCAACTGAAGATGCAAATATAGAAGAAATTGGCGTGTTTGCTGACAGCAAAAATATCATTCAAGAGGTATATATTGTATATGATACTGAATTAATATCTTATGATGAAATGCTTTCTGAAATAAAGCAAAGCTACTTAGAACACCCAATGACAATAGGCAGACTGAATAACTCTTACGCCTACATTAATAATGATTTTTCAGGATATTCTTGGGGGTATTTCATTGGAGAAACAACACAATTTGTCGGTAAAAATGTAAATATCGATATTGCGGAATTTTTATCTGGTGAAATTAAAGAAGACCTGAATAACATGAGTTCTATGAAACAGTTAGATGGTGTTTCAATGGCGCACTTAGATTCAGAGCCTGACTGGATAGAAGATGCCCTTGAAAGAAAATTAACAGTGATTTATTCGTCGCCTTCAATGGTGAGCATGCGCAATAAACAATATTTTTATACTGACAAAATATATAGCAATATCTATCAAACTGAAAAAATAATAACCGACTATTTATCACAAGTAGGCTCAGATAACTTCAAGTTAAATAACTTGACTTATCATGAAATTTTAACGCACTTTGTTGATCAACAGCCTATTCCATCTACTGATAATGAAACAATTGAGTTATATAAAACAATCGTTGCGCAAACACAAAAGGATTTACTCTTAATAAAAACCTTCATAATGAGCGAAAAAATACGTGCTGCTATTCCATGGAAGTGATAAAGATCAGGAAATCTAAGGCATTACACAGCGTTTTGAAGCGAAACTAAAATCCTCTAAAACACCGATTAATAAAAACCCACCCCTTCTATTTCCTAACTAAATAAACGCTATCTCACATACTCTGTACTCAGCTCTGTTAAAGTAAGTCATGCAAACACCCTACTAAAAAGGCAGTCAGTCATGACCTTACTTGATACCCTGAATCTCTCCTACCCTATCGTCCAAGCTCCCATGGCAGGTGCAACCACACCTGAACTGGCGGCGACGGTGAGTAACTTTGGCGGACTGGGCTCATTAGGATCTGGCATGACGGCACCAGATACTTTGACTAGCCAAATTGATACCATTAAATCGCTCACTGACCGACCTTTTATGATCAATCTGATGGTGCTCTCTGAACAGGACTGTATGACCTTTGATACCGCAATACCCGCTTGGCTAAGTCAATACTATCAAGACAACAATATCGAATTTGCACTACCTGAACGCCCTGCTCAAAGTTTCGAAGATCAGCTACAAGTGCTCTTTGACAATCCTGTTCCTGTCGCCAGTTTTACCTTTGGCATTATCAGTGCCGAGCAAGTCCAACGTCTGCAAAGTCTCGGTACGCGCGTCATCGGCACCGCTAATCATCCATTAGAAGCAAAAGCATGGGCAGATATTGGTGCTGATGCGGTATGTGTACAAGGGGTCGAAGCTGGCGGACATCGCGGTGGTTGGCTGCCGCAAAGTGAAAGCGATCCATTGGGGCTATTGACACTAATGAGCCAAACGCGCGCCTGTACCGATATTCCTTTGATTGCAGCAGGCGGCATTATGAATAGTCAAGCCATCAAAGCTATTCAGGCAGCTGGTGCCGAGCTGGCTCAAATAGGAACAGCGTTTTTGACAACAGACAAATGCGGCATCAATGACATTTATAAACAAGCTTTACTCGATGCCAGTCAAGATAAGCGCAGCTCAGAAACGCGACTAACTCGATTATTCTCAGGTAAGCTCGCTCGTGGTTTATTGAATGATTATCTACGTGACTTTGCCCAATTTGAAAGCGCTGATAAGCTACCGCCCTACCCGCATTTAAATGCCATGACGAAATTTATGCGAGCTCATGCTAGTAAGAACTCTGATGCAGAACACCTCTCTTTGTGGGCAGGACAAGGGGTTGCCTTAGTCAAACAAGAGAGCACGCTTAGACTGCTTGAGCGGTTGGTAAAAGAGTTATAGATTTATTCATCTTTTAGCGTTGCACGAAATTTT
This sequence comes from Psychrobacter sp. NZS113, assembly GCF_015864825.1. Taxonomy (GTDB): domain Bacteria; phylum Pseudomonadota; class Gammaproteobacteria; order Pseudomonadales; family Moraxellaceae; genus Psychrobacter. The sequence goes on along the minus strand of NZ_JADYWL010000001.1, from coordinate 113,331 downwards.
TTATAATCCTCGGCCGTATCTTTTACCGCCTCTACCATCGGTACATGACCCACTTCCGACATCATGATGACCTGTGCTTGTGGCATCAGCTCGCTCATTATTTCGGCAGTCTCAGGTTTTATGACCTTGTCCTCTTCTCCCCAAACGATCAGCGTTGGAATATTATATTGTGCGATAATTTTTGCACGCTCTTCTACATTGTCTTCGATGATCTGTTTGAGTATTTTAGTATTCAGTGCCCGATTAGCGATACTCTCTTGGGCAAAAACAGCTTGTATCGTCTTTGGAACATAAGGTGGCTTGTACATGACCGTCTTATACATCGTAAAATATGCTTCAGTGTTGTCAATTAACAAAGGACTGTTATCAAGGTCTAATGCTTTAAACTCTCGTTGTGTTTCAGCTGACCAAAACCCACCACTATCGAGTAACCACAAGCTTTTGACACTATCAGGATACATCGCTGCATAGGCGACACTGATAGCCCCGCCCATTGAGTTGCCACCGACATGAATACCCGAGGCCATTTTTTTCGCTTGTAATAGTTCATGCAAACGCTTTGCTTGGGCATCAGCGCGGTAGTCCGCCTCTGGTGGTTTGCTAGAATTACCAAAACCTAGCAGGTCAGGAACGATCAGATGATAATCGCCTAACTTATCTGCAATACGAGTAAAGTTGTCTTTATTGCCACCAAAACCATGAATCAATAGTAAGGGTTCACCAGCTAAGTTGCCGCCTTCTAAATACGTCATTTGATCGCCAGATGCCAGCGTTAATGATTTGGCCTCAAGGTCTGACTTGTTGCGTTCGTACTGCACTAGCTTTTGGGTCGTAGCGATGGTAAAGGTGTTGGGCGTCGTACATCCCACGACAGAAAGAGCCAGTAGAGCAGCCAAACTCGTGCGCAGTAATACCATCAAAACATCCTCATTTATGGTTGGCAAAACAACTTGAATAGATAATCTTAGCACAAGCCTATTTAGGGCAAATTGATTTGTGATTACGCGTAAGTCAGTGTTTTTACAACAACGAGAATATCAGGGTATCTACTTTATTCGATCGACAACACCCTATGCAATTGATGGTGTTTTAAATGAGCGAATGGATGAAGCGCGTTAGTCTTCATCCAGCAAAAACGCTACCGCAGCTTCAGCATGAATAGCCGTGGTATCAAAGATAGGAATCACACTATCGGCTTGGCTAATGAGTAAGCCTATCTCGGTACAGCCTAATATCACGCCCTCAGCACCTTGCTCCGCCAAGTCTTTGATCACTTGGCTATAATACTCTCGTGAGCTGTCTTTAAACTGACCAACGCATAGCTCTTTTTTGATGATGCGATGTATCTCTGCACGCGCATCCTCTACTGGTATCAATACTTGCAAACCTGCATCAATAAGACGCTGTTTATAAAAGTCTTGTGTCATCGTAAACTGCGTACCTAATAAGGCTATCTTAGTTAGGTTATTCTTCTTAATGGTGTCCGTAGTCGCATCAGCGATATGTATGAGAGGTACATGGATGACTGCCTGAACATCATCAACCAACTTATGCATCGTATTAGAAGCAATCATTAGCCCGTCTACGCCAGCAGCTTGCAAACGCTGTGCACTACTTGCCATCAATACACCCAACTCGTCCCACATTCCCTGCTCTTGTAGCTCATTGATTAAAGCAAATTCCACACTATGGATGAACAAGTCAGCTGAATGTAAGCCGCCAAGCTTATTCTTGACACCTTCATTAATTAGTCGATAATAGCTTTCTGTACTTTCCCAGCTCATGCCGCCAATAATACCTAGTGTTCGTTGTTTTTGGTAACCCATGCTATTTATCCTATTTATTATTTTTTAATTCTCATTTATCGTATCAGAAATACTGCCCATGGGGCATGACGATTACTATGTAGGAGGACATAAACCTATGGCAAAACTTACCGCTATCAAACTCCGCACTCGCCGTAAATACTACCGACTGATCTTTACTGGCATCATGGCGTTGATGATGTCGCTTATCATCTCAACAGCGTTATTGGTGGTCAAACAAGGCTTTATCGATGGCTTCTTTATGGAGCTGATGCATTCTTGGGTTTTGGCCTTTGGTTTTGCTTGGCCAAGCGCTTATATTTGTGCTTATCTGGTACAAGAGCATGTGTTGAGTAGAATAGAGTTTTATTGAGACGCAATTTAACCATTATCAAACCGCTATAGCGTTAACTTCGCAAGCCGTACTGATGTATCGCTTGCGCGCGTTTTTCTCGTATCAATATCATTGTGGATATTGCTATAGCTGTGAATGGACTAAGACGCAACTTTATTCTTTAGACAAGCGACTCTATGGTTCAACGTACCTTCTAACTCAGGTTTGATTTGGGCACACTCGCTGTCAGCGATCGGGCAGCGAGTACGGAATACGCAGCCTGACGGTGGATTGATCGGACTTGGCAAATCCCCTTCTAACAACTGAATGGTTTTATTACGTTCGGCGATAGGATCAGGTAATGGCACCGCAGACATCAGCGCTTGGGTATATGGATGCGTCGGATTGCTATACACGGCCTTGTCTACCCCTAGCTCAACCGCATGACCTAAATACATGACCAGTACCCGATCGGCGATATGCTTAATCACTGACAGATCATGAGCGATAAAAATCAGCGCCAATCCCATCTCTTGCTGTATGTCTTGCAATAAATTAATGACCTGCGCTTGAATAGAGACGTCAAGGGCGGAGACTGGCTCATCACAGATAATGATTTTAGGCTTTAGTATCAATGCACGAGCAATACCAATGCGCTGACACTGACCACCAGAGAACTCATGCGGATAGCGGTTAATCTGATTGGACAGCAGGCCAACCTTTTTCATCAGGGCACGTACTTCATCCTGCACCTCTGCTTTTTTCATGTTTGGATAATACGTCCGCAGCGGTTCTGCGATGATATCCCCTACGGTCATACGCGGATTGAGCGAGGCTAGCGGATCTTGGAATATCATTTGAATGTCTTTGCGCTTCATTCTCATGGTTTTTTTGGAAGCGCCCACGATCTCTTCATCACCGAATTTAATACTGCCGGAATTGGCTTGTATGAGGCCGATGATCGTTCTTGCCAGCGTCGACTTACCGCATCCCGACTCACCTACCACGCCCAAAGTCTCGCCAGCGAATAGCTCAAACGAGACGCCATTGACGGCTTTTAAGGTATCGGGCTTTTGCCAAAAGTACGTGCCTTTTTGCTTAATATTGAATGTCGTATGCACATTTTGTACTTGTAATAGCGGGGCTTGGCTGCTGTTTTTGACCATCTCTGTATTTGATAGTGTCATGCTCTAGCCCTCCAGCGTTGATGGATTTTTGGTGCCCGTATCAGTATCGGTGTCTGCTGAAACACTCTCTTTAATATCTGCTGACTTATCGACTTGCATCTCAGGCTGCCAATGACAAGCGCGTTGACGCTCATTAGGCAGAAACTCAAGTGGCGGCGGTACATCACGGCAGATATCCATCGCATGCGTACAGCGCTCATGAAAAGGACAGCCAGTCGGCAGGTTAAGTAGATTAGGCGGACTGCCAGGAATAGTCTCAAGCTTACCTTTATCATCATCCAGACGCGGAATGGCTTTTAATAGCCCGATAGTATAAGGATGCGTCGGCGTATAAAAAATCTCTTCCGTCTCACCATATGCCATGGTACGACCAGCATACATCACAAGCACCCGATCACAGATACCTGCCACCACACCCAAATCATGCGTAATCATGACAATAGTGGTGCCAAAATCACGCTTTAGCTCATTCAATAGCACCATAATCTGTGCTTGTACGGTCACATCAAGTGCGGTCGTTGGCTCATCGGCAATCAGTAGTTTAGGCCGACACAGCAGCGCCATAGCAATCATGACCCGCTGACGCATACCACCTGAAAACTCATGCGGATACATGCCAATACGGTTTTTTGCCTCAGGGATTTTGACCGCATCGAGCATACGTATCGACTCTGCCCATGCGTCTTTTTTGCTCATACCTTTATGCAGGATCAACACTTCGGCAAGCTGATCGCCTATTTTCATATATGGGTTGAGTGAGGTCATTGGATCTTGGAAGATCATAGCGATTTGCTCAGCGCGAATTTTATTCAGTGCCTTTTGTGATAAGCCCAGCAACTCATTGCCTTCAAATTTTACGGAACCTTTGGTACGGCCATTCTTTGCTAGCAAACCCATGATGGCAAACGCCGTCTGCGACTTGCCAGAGCCTGATTCGCCGACGATGCCCAACGTCTCACCCTCATGCAGGTTAAAATTTAAACCATTCACGGCGGTCACAAGTCCATCTTCGGTCGTGAATTGCACAGATAAATCTTTGACCGCCAACAAGCTGCTTTCTTGATTGGCTTGGCTGGCTGGATTGCCCTGATTATTGAGCTCTGACTCAGCGCCTATCTTACGGACAGTAGAATCTATTTTTTTAGGTGCACTATTAATATCTTGAGTTGCCATGATGTTGTTCTCCTAGCGAGCTTGAGCCTAGCGGTCTTTGGGGTCGAATGCATCACGTAGACCATCGCCAATAAAGTTAAAGCAAAATAAAGTAATGACCAAAAAAGCCGAGGGAATCAAAATCTGCCAAGGGGCGACTTGCATCGTTTGTGAGCCCTCTTGGAGTAGCGCACCCCAACTGGTCATAGGCTCTTGTACACCAAGTCCTAAGAAGCTCAAAAACGACTCAAACAAAATCATCGTTGGCACCAGTAACGAAGCATAAACCACCACCACGCCAAGCACGTTGGGCACGATATGACGCAGGATAATATTAAAGCCGGATACCCCGCCGACGTGTGCCGCTTCAATAAACTCTTTGCTTTTTAGACTGAGCGTCTGACCACGGACGATACGAGCGACATCTAGCCAAGAGACCAATCCGATAGCGACGAAAATTAAAATAAGGTTACGACCAAATATCGTCACGAGCAAAATCACAAAGAACATAAAAGGAAAGGCGCTAAGGATTTCTAAAAAGCGCATCATAATCATGTCGACTTTGCCGCCCAGATAGCCTGATGTTGCACCATATACCGTACCAACCAGTACCGCCACCGTTGCACCAGCGATACCCACCAATAGAGATATTCGCCCGCCGACTGCTGTGCGCACGAGCAAATCTCGACCCAGCGAGTCCGTACCAAAATAATGCTTGTTTTCAATCGAGGGTGCAGACTGCATAAAGTTCCAGTCGGTATCTGCATAACCAAAAGGCGCTAGCATGGGCACAAAGATGACAAACATACCGACGAGTAATAAGATAAAAAAGCTCGTCACTGCTGCTTTGTTTTGATAAAAACGTCGCCACGCATCTTGCCACAGGCTACGACCTTTAATCTCTTTAACAGGCGTATCCATAAGCTCGGTTGGCTGGTCTACGGTCAGGCTCATAGTCGTCCTTTTACTTATCTAATTGAGGGTCTAATTGAAAATCTGATATTTATTTTTAAGCGATGATTGGCATTTATACGGTGTGTTTTAAGCGGCCATCAATATTAATATCAATACTGGATTTTCGGATCAATGATGGCGTATAAAATATCGACGATGGCGTTAAAGGCGATCGTTAATACACCAACCAAAATGGTCAAACTGAGCACGACCCCATAATCACGATTGAGCGCTCCATTCACAAATAACTGTCCGATACCCGGCAAACCAAAAATAGTCTCGATCACGATAGAGCCGGTAATAATACCCACGAAAGCAGGACCTAGATAAGAGATGACGGGTAATAAAGCTGGTCTGAGCGCATGCTTCATCACGATTTGTCGCATCGGCAAGCCTTTAGACCGGGCCGTGCGAATGTACTGGCTGTTCATCACCTCAATCATAGAGCCACGCATGATACGCGCGATACTGGCGACATAAGCCAATGCCAAGGCGGTGACGGGCAATATCAAATTTCGCACGGCCCCATCGTTCCAGCCACCTGCTGGCAGCCACTGCAAAATAATGGCAAAAATAAGTACCAATAGTGGGGCTTTCACAAAGCTTGGAATCACAACACCTGTCATGGCAAACGCCATCAGTACATAATCCATCCACGAGTTTTGCTTGAGCGCCGCTATCACACCAAGGATAAGTCCTAACACCAGTGCCAATATAAAAGCGTACATACCCAGTTCCATAGACACTGGAAACGACTGCGACAATAGCTCATTGACCGTATAGTCTTTATATTTAAAAGACGGGCCAAAATCGCCTACTGCCAGCTGCTGTAGATAGTGGATATATTGCAGCCACATAGGATCGTTAAGATTGTATTTGGCTTCGATATTGGCCAATACCGCTGGCGACAAGCTGCGCTCACTACTAAAAGGACTGCCCGGTGCTAACCGCATCATAAAAAAGGACACGGTTATCAACACAAACATGGTCGGAATGGCTTCTAAAATCCGCCGAAAAATAAGCTTTAGCATAATGCCTCTTTATAATATTACCTGTACAACGATGCCTGATTTTAAAATGCTCGTTTTGAGTATTTACGCTGCTTTCAGATTTTCTCTAATCCATAGCAGACCGACGCTATCAATCGGAATTACTCCTTTTCATAGCGCCTGCTGATAAGACTATTGGATGGTCATTCTTTGATGATCAGTGCTTAATGATCAGTGCTTGGCGATAGAGATATCTTTACCTTGCCAATTATCTAGAGGATCGTTCTTTGAAAAGCCGATGACGTAAGGTTTTACCAAACGAGGGCTGACGTAATGATAGATATTGAGTAGCCCCATATCTTGATCTAACTGTGCCTCAGCTTTTTGATACAAGCTTGCACGCTGCTCAGGTGTGACACCCGCTTTTAACGTTTGAGCCATTAAGCTATCAAAATTGGCATTAGCATACTTACCGTAGTTACCGCTATTGTCAGATTTGGCAATATTCAAAAAGGCTGAAGGTTCGTTATAATCCGCACACCAGCCAGCACGAGCGATTTGATAGTTACCGTTGCGGCGCGTATCCAGATAGGTTTTCCACTCTTTATTCGTCAATGTCACATCAACAAAACCAAGTGCTTGCGTCCATAACGAAGTGGCAGCAACTGCGACCTTTTTATGGTTGTCATTGGTGTTATACAGCAGCTCAAACGCGAGTGGATTACTCTCGTTGTAGCCGGCTTCATTCAAGAGTTTTTTAGCCTCAGCGATACGCTTTTCTTTATCCCAAGTAGACCATTCTGGTGTATTAGCCACATCTCCATTCGCGGCGGTAGGCGTGAGCTGATAAGCCGCCGTTTGTCCTTGACCGATCACCTTATCTGCAATAGTGTCGCGATCCAATGCCAAGGCTAACGCGCGACGTACTTTTGGATTATCAAAAGGCGGTTTGACCGTATTAAATTCATAGTAATACGTACAAAGATAAGGAGAGACTCTAAGCTCATCACCATTGCTCTCTTTTAAGGAAGCGAACTGCTCGGTTGGAATCTCGTTATAAGTGACATCCACTTCACCAGCCTGATAGCGCGCAACATCGGTGGTGCTAGAAGGAATCGGTAGTATCGTGATGGTGTTCAGCGTCGTATTGGCATCGTCATAATAAGAAGGATTACGTGTCAAAACGAGTTCATCGTTGATCTTCCACTTACTGACTTTGTAAGGACCATTGACGACGATGTTGGCAGGATCTGTCCATTTATCACCGAATGCTTCGATGGTTTTTTGATGCACAGGTTTGACGGAGTTGTGAATCAGCATATCTGGAAAATAAGGTACGGGCTCTGACAACGTGATTTGCAATATTTTGTCATCGATTGCTTTTACCCCAAGCGTCTCGATGCCAGCAGCGCCTTCGACGATTTTGTCAGCGCCGACGACCTTTGCATCAACCAAATAGCTTGAATAAGGGGATGCGGTATCTGGATCGACCAATCGGCGCATACTATAGACAAAATCTTGCGCCGTCACAGGATCGCCGTTTGACCACTTAGCGTCACGCAGTTTGAACGTCCAGACTTTGTTGTCTGGACTCTCCCACTCAGTTGCCATTCCTGGAATGGTTTTGCCGTCTGCATCGGTATTGGTCAATCCTTCAAATAATTGGCGACCAATATTAGACTCAGGTACACCAGACACCTTATGAGGATCTAGCGACTCAGGTTCCGTCCCGTTATTGATGACCATTTCCTGAGTCTCTGCCAGTACGCTTGGATCAATATCAGCTGATGAGCTGGCATTATTGTTTGCCGTATCGTCACTACAACCGGTCATAAACATAGCAAGTACAAGGGAAGTGGGTAAAAAGATAGCAGTACGGAATGAGACAGGGTTGTGGGTCATATGGCGTCCTAGCGGGCAGATGGCGAACAGATTAATCAACCTGTTCATAAATCCATTAAAGTTGAAAGTTTATCGTTTTCATATTCATTATTACGTAGTTAGGGGTCATATTCTGACCACTAACCTCATAGCGATGATTAATCAGACATTTCGAATATCTAAATTTCTGATGACTAACATCTGTGAATAATGAACGTTATAAAGTTATTAGTAATAGTAATAATCAAAAAAGCCATCTATGTCAACAATTTTTCAGTTCATAGAAGAAATGTAAATATAGTCAAACATCTGCATGTACTAATAATGAGTAGAAACGAACGAAAAACATACTCATTCATAGAATTTTACAAGGATTTATACATTTTTTTCATAAAAACCCATCACTCATTAAAATATTATTCTGTTGTGATAAATTGTAGCTGACATCTATTTGAAACTTTATAGTGCTGACGAATTAATGTTTGAAGTAGTGATATGCTATCGAGTGTAAGACATCTGAGAATTTAGAGAATCATATCGAAGACTGCTCATGTCACGTAATGTAACAATTTCTAATGCGACCGCGAGTAGCATGGTGGTTAATTAACATAAGTAATTAATTGCTATATTCGCCATAATTTATTGAGTCATGTTACCAATAATTTTTCTTTTTAGTTTCTTTTCCAAAGGTCATACTAACTACAGAATCTTGCTGAAGCCCATAATCAAATACTATAAACGGCTTTACATCCATACTAACGGTATCGCCAAGAATACTACCGATGTAAGCCAAGCTTTCTATAATAAAATCCCGTTAGCGCAAATGTATCCAACGTCTAGACGACCAGTCTATTTTTAAGTATAGTGTCTTTGTGAGTCGATAACCTATAAGCATCATTATCATGGTATCGTTTCTACTAGAAGAAAAAATACATTGGTGAATGACCTTGATAACATGATATTTATAGTCGGTTATTCATACACTTATAAATAAACCAAATCATAAATACATAAAGGAAATTATTATGCGTAGTGCTATTCATAACAGCTTTGGCAAACCTTCTGACGTATTGAGCGTGGGCGACAGTCCTATGCCGCAGCCTGCTGCCAACGAAGTCCGTATCAAAACTATCCTCTCACCTATTCACAACCATGACATGCTGACAGTGAGTGGACAATATGGCTATAAGCCTGAGATGCCAGCCATCGGCGGTAGTGAAGCGCTAGGCATTATCGATGCCGTAGGCGATGATGTGACAGAATTTAGTGTTGGTCAGCGTGTGGCGTGTGCCAGTGTGCATGAGACGTGGGCGGAGTATTTTGTCGCCCCTGCTAGTATGGTATTTAACATGCCTGATAGCATCGAAGACGAACTGGCTGCACAGCTGATTGCTATGCCACTATCTGCCTTAATGTTATTAGAATTCTTAGAAGTGAGTAGCGGTCAATGGATCATCCACAACGCGGCAAACGGTGCTGTCGGTAAAACCCTTGCGATGCTAGCAGCAGCGCGCGGTGTAAATACGATTAACCTCGTACGTAGTAAAGACGCGATAGAAGAGCTGACCTCACTTGATATCAAAAACAATGTCGTCACAGCTGACGATGACTGGAAAGACCAAGTTCGCGCCATCATTGGTGATGACAAGATTACAGCAGCCGTTGACTCGGTCGGTGGTGAGTCGAGCAACGAGCTACTATCATTACTTGGTAGCAAAGGAACGCTGGTCTCATTTGGTATCATGTCAGGCAAGCCAATGGCACTGGACGCTGGCAGCTTAATCTTTAAGCAAGCGACTGTAAAAGGATTCTGGGGCAGCAAAACCAGCCAAGAAATGGATCTAGACAACAAACAACGTCTGATCGATGAGCTACTAGAACGCGCAACGAATGGCGATCTAAAACTACCAATCGAAGCTATCTATAGTCTGGACGATATCGCCACCGCAGTGTCTGGAAAAGTGCAATCAGGTAAAAAAGGCAAAGTTCTTTTAAAACCTTAATTCCTGCACTCGTCTCTTAATCTCGTAATGAGTGCAAAAACTAGCGGTATTAGAAAAAATAAGAAAGCCCATGTGTATGAACAATAAGATACGATGGGCTTTTTTTAACCATTCTGCAGTACTAATATCGCTAAGTTAATGAACACAAATAATAAAACTGAATAGGGATATAACCATGTCAAACGATACAACTTTCAAAGCCTTAGTCGTTGAAGAAACCAGCGATGGCGAATTTAAAAAAAGCATTCAAGAACGCAAAATCAGTGACCTACCAGAAAACGATTTGCTCATCGAAGTACATTACTCATCATTGAATTTTAAAGATGCAATGTCGGCATCGGGTAATAAACGAATCACCAAACAGTATCCACATACCCCTGGTATCGATGCAGCAGGCGTGGTCGTCAGTGACAAATCAGGCACGTTTACCGTAGGGCAAGAAGTATTGGTATTCGGCTATGATCTCGGTATGGATACAGATGGTGGTCTGGGTCAGATGATCTCAATCCCAACAGATTGGGCACTGGCTTGTCCAGAAACGCTCACGCTAAAAGAAGCAATGACTTATGGTACTGGCGGATTGACCGCAGCGCTGAGTGTGCAAAAGCTAGAGAAAATGGGCGCAAAACCAAGTGATGGTCCAGTCGCTGTGACTGGCGCAACAGGTGGCGTCGGTACGATCAGTATCGCTATCCTAAAGCAGCTCGGCTATGAGGTGATTGCGTTCTCAGGTAAGCCTGAGCAAAGCGAGCATCTAAAAGCATTGGGCGCGAGCGAAGTACGTCATCGCGATACCATCAATGAAATTGGTAACAAACCTGTCGGCCGTGAGCTATGGGCAAACGCCATTGATACCATTGGTGGTGACTACTTACCCAACCTACTAAAGCAAACTAAAGCGGGCGGTGCAGTGACCAGTTGCGGCCTAGCCAGTGGCGCTGATTTTTCGATGTCGGTAATACCTTTTATCACCCGCGCGGTGTCATTATTGGGTATCGATTCGGTCTATATTCCACTGGCTGATAAAGAAGCCATTTGGAAACGTGTTGCCACCGATATGAAGCTGCCTAATCTTGAGAGCTATGGTGAAGAGATTACGCTAGAGCAAACGCCAGAATACTTAGATCGCTTTATGTCGAGCAAAGTGGTTGGGCGTTATGTGGTGAATGTGAAGGGTTAGAATTTTAGCTTAGCGGTTGAACATTATAAAAAGGCAGCATCTCTTTTGAGGTGCTGCCTTTTTTAATTTGAAAGAAATTATATCAAAGCTTATCAGTAAGATAACATAACCTTTTTAGCATCAACTATAATGATTTCCTAAATTGATAAAAAAGATTATCTTCTAAGGAGGTTTTAATGGCTGTAGTTGTATTATTAGGGGCAGGTGCTAGTTTTGGTAGTGTCGGTGTCGAACCTTATACACCGCCTCTCGGTAATGGCTTGTTTAATGATTTAGTAAAAAGGGGTGGAGTGGCGGCGACTTTACCAGAATATATAAAGCATCTTTTTGAGAATAACTTTGAAGATGGAATGGCAGAATATTTCAAGTATTCCAATAAGAACATAATGTCATTTCAAAGAGAATTGGCCTACTATTTAGCTCACTTTAAACCAACAGAATTTAACGTATATTTGAGACTTATAAGAGAGTTAGGTTGCCAGAGAGTTGTTTATAGCAGTTTAAACTACGACCTTCTTTTTGAATTGTCAGCAGCCAAACTAGGTTTGTTTACGACTTATTCATCTGAATACCATCAGGGAGGCGTCAGACTTCTAAAGATTCATGGTTCAAGTAACTTTTGGCCTGACATTCCTACGGGAAGTTTTAGTAATTGCAACTTTTCTGGTAGCGGTATAGCTGATATAGTTTGCCCTATTAGACCATTAAATCAAATTGATACTCTTAATAAATGTGAGCAAGAAGACAGTGTTGCTCCTGCCATTGCAATGTTTGCTGAAGGAAAAGCTGTAAGAATTAGTCCTGATTACGTTCGAAACCAATATGAGATGTGGAAAGAACAAGTTAATAAATCGTCTAACATTTTTGTAGTAGGTGTACGCGTTCATGAAATAGACAAGCATATTTGGAGCATACTTGGCAACTCAAAAGCTAAAGTAACATACTTCGGTTTCGATAATGATAGAGCTGAGTTTAATCAATGGAAAATTAATAATAACAAAAATAATGCTTATTTTTATAATAGTGACTTTGAAAAGTCAGTACAAATAATTAAAGGACTTTACCGAAGATAAGTAATAAAAAAACACCCAAACAAGTTGAGTGCTTTTTATTGCTATATTGAGCTGACATGACCATCCTAATCCAATCAAAAACTAGCCACACGCCCAGTCAAACTGATCATTCAGCAAATCAATTTGCCCATTACCACCGCCCATATTGGCATCACCAAGCATTTCTTCAAACTCAATATAAAATGGACTAAATTCTGGCATGCCCTGAATGGGATTGGCCGTACCACCAAAATGATTTTTTGCATGAAACCTATCAAGCCCTAACGTTTCACCTTTTTCAGGGAACATCGAAATATAAGCATTCTCATCATCTTCATCTTCATCTGGCCACTCATCGAGCATCTTGCCAATATTAGGATCATCTATTCGGATAACGTGCTTAATAAACTGAGCAGGTGCATCTTTGACAAAGCAAGTACTACTCCACTCTTCTACTTCATAGCTTGGACATATAGTATTTTCTTTATTGGGCATCGGTGTGGACCCACCAGAGAACTCTGCTTCCGTTAGCCAAATCAATGCCCAGCCACCACCAATAATATCTTCCAGATAAGTTTCTTGTGGATGGCGATGGTTGGCGTAATGACTCAATGACGCCCAAAAATCCTTAGCGTCTATATTATTCATCTCAGTGAGGTTAGTAATCATTTCCTCGACACCATCAACCCTATCTTCAAAGGCATCATCCGCTTGAAAAAATGATATTGCCACCAGAGCCCTTCCTTTTACGCGATACGCTTCAGGTACTAATATCGTCCATAAGTGCGCCATTGGTAGACCATTTATTCTACTTCGTGGCCATTGATTAGTGGCAATACCAACAGGATGACCAAAGGCCCAGCCTTGCCCATGATCTTTGTCCGTTAGTTCCAAATCGAATGCTTGTGTTAACGCTTCCATCATTAATTATCCATTTTTTAATTTAGCACTATCTATATCATACAAGCTACACCAACCAATACCAATCAGGGGCAAAAAAGTAGGACATACCCATTGATAGCAACACCGCCAATATACTACCCACGATTGCGCCAACCCATGATGTACCACCTTTTTCCGCTAATGTTTGTTTAAGCGTAACTGGATCTGCTGTGCCACTCATGGCTGTTTTAATATTTTTAACGCTATGACTAAAGTAAAAATAATTACCTAACATACCCGTCAATACTGCCCATGCGATAAAAAAACTGGTTTGACCAAGAGAGTTATACGTTTCCATACCGAGCGTATACATTAAAATCAAATCGACCGTATTTATACTAACTACAATACATAGGGCTACTAGGTACATCTTGCGATAACACAACCATGATGTTCCCAAGAGAAGTCCGACAATATTAAAACTGTGAATGCTCGAACCATCGTTATTAACTTCTAGGCGTGGCTCACTGTCCTTAAACCATTTATCACGGTAAAAACCATCATACTTTTCACCAACGAAGGCCGCCAGTAAAGTGTCCGCTGTCTCAGAGTCAGAAGATACTGTGTTTTGTGGGCTTTGCGCATCTTTTGAGATATTTACGGCAGTGAGCGGTGGTGGTGTTTGTGCTTGAGTATTAGACAGCTGATGCCCACATTTCGAACAAAATCCTGCTTCACTTGAGTTTTCTTGACCACAATTATTACAAAGCATCTTATCCCTTAGTTTTAATAAATACTGAACGGTTAGTTGTCTTATCTCGACTTCAATAATCAATAGCCAATTAAAGTTGGCTATATTATAGATAATAAAAACAAATGTTCAATAAAAAACTAAAGCATTCTTAGTTGCCTGTTTATTCAAACCAAAAAAAACACCCAATCAAGTTGAGTGATTTTTTGTTGACGACAAGCTGTATATCAATTCAAAAAACCTGAGTTGAAAAGCTATTTAGATAAGTTTACGTAGTCTAAGGTGGTAACAAGGCAACCGAGCGCAGATAGTACGTGTTTGTACATCTAGCGAGGTTAACACCGTTACCGTTTAGAATACTTAAACGATTTATTCCCACTCAATTGTCGCAGGTGGCTTGCTCGAAACATCATAAGTCACGCGTGATACTTCAGCGATTTCATTCATAATGCGGTTCGATACCGTCTCAATCAAATCATACGGCAGATGCGCAAAGCGAGCCGTCATGAAGTCTACGGTTTCAACGGCACGCAGCGCGATTACCCACGCATAGCGGCGACCATCGCCAACCACGCCGACTGATTTGATGGGTTGGAATACGGCAAAGGCCTGTGCAGTCTTATCGTACCAGCCTGATTTTTCTAGCTCTGCCATAAAGATGGCATCAGCCAAACGCAGGATATCAGCGTATTCTTTTTTCACTTCACCAAGGATACGCACGCCCAAACCTGGACCTGGGAACGGATGACGATAGATCATTTTGGCTGGTAGGCCCAAAGTGATACCAAGCTTGCGCACTTCGTCTTTGAACAAATCACGTAATGGCTCAATCAGCTTGAATGCTAAGTCGTCTGGCAAACCACCTACGTTATGATGGCTTTTAATGACGTGTGCTTTGCCTTGATGTGACTTAGCAGATTCGATGACGTCTGGGTAAATCGTACCCTGTGCTAAGAACTCAACGACTTTACCATCGCTCTGCTCGCTCACTTGACGCGCACTATCAGCGAATACGTCGATGAAGGTTTTGCCGATGATTTTACGTTTCTTCTCTGGATCAGACTCGCCTGCTAGTGCGTTTAAGAACAAATCTTCGGCATCAACACGAATGACTTTTACGCCCATGTTTTCTGCAAAGATTTGCATCACTTGGTCGCCTTCGTTCAAACGAAGTAAGCCGTTGTCTACAAATACGCAGGTAAGCTGATCACCAATCGCTTTGTGCAATAGCGCGGCTACTACTGAGCTATCGACACCGCCTGATAGACCCAGCAATACCTGCTTGTCACCGATTTGCTCTTTTAACTGTGCGATACGCATATCAGCGATATTGTCTGGCGTCCACTCACCAGCGCACTCGCAAATCTGATGGACGAAACGACCAAGCAATGCTTGACCTTGTAGAGTATGCGTCACTTCTGGGTGGAACTGTAGACCATAATATTGCTTGTCATCATTGGCCATAATTGCAATTGGGCAACTTGGTGTGCTGGCCACAATATCAAAGCCAGCTGGTGCATCTACCACTTTGTCACCATGACTCATCCAGACATTGAGCGTGCCAGCCGCATCTTCGATACCATCGATCAAGGTAGAGGTACCATTGATATTGATAGTCGCTGCGCCAAATTCATGGATATCACTGGCATGAACCTGCCCGCCGAAACGATCTGCCATCGCCTGCATACCGTAGCAAATACCTAGTACTGGTACGCCCAAATCAAACACAGCGTCGTTGATACGTGGGCTGTTTTCAGCATGGACGCTCTCAGGGCCACCCGATAAGATAACGCCTTTTGCGCCAAAATCGATGATGCGTTGAGCGTCGATATCATAAGGGAACATCTCACAAAATACGCCAGAATCACGTACACGGCGAGCGATCAGCTGGCTATACTGCGAGCCAAAATCGAGAATTAAGATGCGGTCTTCTTTAATGGTAGGAGTGGCAGCGGCAGTGGTCATAAATCGATGTCCATCAATAGATAAATTGGTGCCCTATTTTAACAAGTTTACGCCCTCTATTGGCTATTAGATGTTCGATTATTAACAGTTATGCATAAATATTTGAATTTTTAGAAGGTAAGTGCTCGAAAACAACCCGACCTAAAGTAAATAATAAAGAAAATCAAAACCAGTTCATTACGGGAGTATTGCAATTAAACAAACAAAACCATGTATTTACCGCTACTATGCTCATAGTAGTTATAGTCGTAGTGGTTATGCTCATAGAAGGTAGGCTTATATCTACCATACTGACCATTACGATAAAAATATAATACACATAGTAGTAGTAATGAAGATGAAGGCTACCTAGTGAGTAGTCTTGGAAAATTGATTAGTACTTTAGAATATCCAAACATTAATTGCAGGAAATATATCAACCACGAGAAAAAGGAATTCTAGATTTAAAAACTGAATAAGTGATAAATAGTAGGTGATAGACAGTAACATCAAATACAAAGAGCAATATAAAGAGACAATGAAATGAGTAACTTTGATAACGAGCAAAATCGTCAGAAACCAGATAAGGGCATGAATAAATCTTCAAAAGAATACCTTCCAGATTATGTAAAAGCACGATCAAAGCACCACAAACCTCCACACCTAGGCACCTTCGATGTCGGGATGTCGGTACCACAGTGGCGACCTGACCACGTACCTGACACCCGTATCGACAAATTCACGTTTTTTATGGTGCTGGCCATCCTTTTCAGTATCGCCATACCTTTGATATTATTCCCCGAACAAGGCAAAGCTTGGGTAGGAATAGCACGAAGCTTTGTGGTTGATAACTTTGGCTTCGCTTATCTAGCATTCGGTGCGCTCGCCATGATGTTTGTCATTTACATCGTGATATCTGACATCGGTAAGATCAAACTAGGCCGCCCAGAAGAAACTCCTGAGTTTTCAGATTCTTCTTGGGCGTCCATGTTATTTTGCGGCGGTATTGGTGCCAGTATCCTGTATTGGGGACTGATTGAGTGGGCTTATTATTATCAAGGCCCTCCTTTTAATCTACCGGGCGGCTCACCAGACGCCATCCGCTGGGCGACTACCTACGGTATCTTTCACTGGGGTCCTGTTGCTTGGGCCATCTACCTAGTACCTGCTGTGCCTATCGCTTATTTTTATTACGTGCGTCAGACACCCATACTCAAAGTTAGCCAAACACTCATGCCATTGTTGGGTGAAAAGCTGGCTGGCAGTAACTGGGCCAAGATGCTTGATGTACTATTTGTCTTCGGTATGGTTGGTGGTGGCGCGACGACGCTAGGTCTGGCCTCTCCGCTTATCAATGAAGGCTTACACAACCTGTTTGGTCTGCCACGTAACACCACGATGCAGATTGTCGTGTTGTTAGTGACTACCATGATTTTCGCTTATAGCGCCTATCAAGGGTTAAAAGGCGGTATTCAAAAACTCTCCAACATTAACTTTTACTTAGCGGTCGCCTTCTTATTATTTATTCTAATTGTCGGGCCAACCGTCTTTATTTTGAATACGGGCTTAGAAGCGCTAGGGCGTTCTATCACTGAAATGCCGCGCATGATGACCTATATCGAACCCTTTAAAGACTTCCCAGAGTTCGGTTTTGAGCACACGACCTTTCCACAAGATTGGACGGTTTTCTATTGGGCATGGTGGCTAGTATTTGCACCAACTATCGGTCTATTTATTGCCAAAATCTCTAGAGGACGCACCATACGCAATATGGTCTTGGGGTCCATGTTCTATGGCTCGCTTGGCTGTGCCATGTTTATGATTATCTTAGGTAACTATGGTTTGTATCTACAGCTGACAGGTACGGTCGATGTGGTTGCAGTACTCAATAATGAATCTCCAACGGCTGCCATCTTTGCGATATTAAACAGCTTACCGATGTCTTATTTAGTCATCGCTGTGTTTACCTTTTTGGCCGTTATCTTTACTGCCACAACCTTTGACTCAATCTCTTATATCTTGGCATCTGTCGTACAGATAGAAGTAGATGATGAGCCGCATCGCTGGAATCGCCTGTTTTGGGCATTTACTTTGTGTTTATTACCCGCCATTTTGATGTTTTTAGGAGATCTGCAAACCTTGCAGACGGCTTCTATTATCGCGGGGGCACCGCTCATTGTCATTCTGTGTATGATGATGATATCTGTGATCAAAGCCGCTCGATATGATCTGGCTTATCAGCCTGATTATGGTCTAAAAACCATCCATATCGAAGAGCTACCAGATAATGCGCCGTGGGAAGTAGGCAAAACCTCAGAATCACTCGAAGGCTCGGTTATGCATCAACATGAAGAGTGGGAGCAAATGCGTGAGGATAATGAAAATGCTGAGAACGCGAAAAATGATGATTAATTATTACTAATAAAATCACCATTAACCTTGTTTTAAAGTAAGGAAAAGGCTGGACTACCTTGATAGTCCAGCCTTTTTTGTTATCTAGATTTTTTGTTATATAGCCACTTTATAAAAGCTTGACGCTATCACTCAGGGTTTAACAACATCAGCCAACGCTGCATGCATACGATTGAGCCCTTCTAGCAGCAATGCCCTAGGACATGCGACGTTAATACGCATTTTAAGATGCCCTTCCTCACCATATTTAAATCCCGCACTCAGCTCAATTTTAGCTTCTCTAAGCGTGTCATAAAGCACTTGATCGTCTTTAGCATATGCTGAGCAATCTACCCAAATTAAGTATGAGGCCTCTGGGCGCATGACCTTAATCTTAGGCAACTTCTCTTCTAAAAACTGCACCGTTAAATCAATATTGGCTTCGATATAGCTCAGCGCCTGCGCCAACCACTCATCGCCCTGCTCATAAGCCACACGCATGGCCGTATAAGCAAATAAATTTAGCTCGTATTCATCATTTAAGTGCTGCTGCTGGCTAATTTTTTTGACTAATGCCTTATCTGTCGCAAATATCATCGAGCCTTTGATGCCTGCGATGTTAAAGGTTTTGGTCATTGATGTCAGGCTAACCACGTTGTGCTCATAGCCTTTTGCTAGCGTTAGAAACGGTATAAATGTGTGACCGTTCAAGGTCAAGTCTTGATGGATTTCATCACTGACAATCGCTACGTTATGCTTTTTACAAATAGAAAGTAATGCTTCAAGCTCATCAATCGTCCACACGCGCCCACCCGGATTGTGTGGATTACAGAGTAGATAAAGCTTAACATCATGCTCGATAATTTTGGCTTCGATATCAGCCAAGTCTAAATGATATTTACCCTCGACTTCCTTTAATGCAGAGAGCACAAGCTTGCGACCATTTTGCTCAACTTTGCTCATAAAAGGTGTATAAATAGGATCATTCACTAATACTGCTTCGCCTACTTCGGTAAAGACAGTCATCATTAGCGCTAAACTTGGGACGACACCGGGAGAGAATAAAATATTTTGCTTGGTAAGCTGCAAATCATAACGACTGCCATGCCATTTAATGATTGAGTCATATAAGGCATCGGTGGGTTTGGTATAACCCAATATGCCGTGCTGCACGACCTTCTCAACGGCATCTAAGATGGGTTGGGCGGCTTTAAAGTCCATGTCTGCGACCCACAACGGAATCGTGTCATCGGTATAATGCCATTTAAGTGAGCCTGTATCACGTCTGTCGATTATCTCATCAAAGTTGTATTGCATTGGACTTCTTCTTAATTATAAAAATAATGGTTTTGGGTAAAAAAAATACAGTGCCGTATATGTACTACGTTACCGATATACTTTATTGTATTTGTATCAATAGACGAATAGTTAGCATGCCTTTTTAGCGTGCCTTTAGAGCATAACTATCTATTCTCCGCTTGACCACTCTTTGAGCATATAAAGGGTATAAAGCATTTATTGATTGAATTGTCATTATAAGTTAATGTGAAAGTCGTATAGTTAATTTTACGTACCGATTGGAACTCATGTCATCACAGTATATTAATACTAACAACCTGATGATTCCAAGTCACCTATAACCCCACCATAAAGTCTCTATGGCTTTTTTACAGGACGATGCATAATGAAAATGGACTTTCTATCAAACGTAGCACTTAAGAGTACAGCACTCAAGATTAGCGCCCTTACTTTAGCTATCGCCGCAACCACGGCATGCACGACAATGGCAACAGGTGCTGAGCATAAAATGTCAGACGCTCCAATCACTGCAACTGCGACTAGCAGTACCGCCATCACTCTTGGCAACGCTGCCACGACTAGCGGCACTAATGATACCGTCGCTATCGGTAGTCAGGCCAATGCAGGTCTAAACTCAGCAACGGCTGTCGGTGGTCAAGCCAATGCAGCAGGGCTAGGCTCAACCTCTATCGGTTGGCAATCAAAAGCCACCGCTGAACGCGCGCAAGCGTTCGGTCATCTAGCCAATGCTAGCGGTGTACGCTCTACCGCAGTTGGTGAAGCAGCCATGGCTGGTGGTACTAACGATACAGTCGCTGTCGGTAACAAAGCCAATGCAGGTCTAAACTCAGCAACGGCTGTGGGTGGCGAAGCAAACGCTGCTGGTCTAGGCTCAACGTCTATCGGCTGGAAATCTAAAGCCACAAACGAGCGTGCACAAGCGTTCGGTCATTTGGCTGACGCTAGTGGCGTTCGTGCTACGGCAGTCGGTGAAGCGGCAGCAGCACAAGGTGCAAACTCGGTCGCGGTCGGTAATAAATCTATGGCAGCTGGCATGAATAGCATCGCTATCGGTAACGAGGCAAAGGCAGCTAAAAACAACCAAGTTGTCTTAGGTAGTGCCGGACAAGTACAATCAAGTACAGCAGCACAATCAGGTACCGTTAGAATAGTCACGATCGATGACAACGGCACTTTAGGCACTATGATGGTTGATTACTACCAAAAAGCTAAATGATTGTAGTTGAGTGGTTAACACTGACGTTATAGCCAGTCATAATAGATAAAACAAAAACCTCGCGATTGCGAGGTTTTTTTGGTTGGTATAGCTAGTTTGTATGATGAATTTTTGGCTGATAAGAGTGTATACAAGTGCGAGATACATAAACCTAGCGTTGTAGGTAGTCCAGTTTGGATTGTGCAGAAGCATTACCTTGATCAGCAGATTTTTGATACCACTCTATGGCTTTCTCGTATGACTGAGCAACCCCTCTACCCGTCTCATAGATTAGCCCCACATTATACTGAGCATAAGAATCGCCCTGTTCAGCGGCTAACAGCGTCCACTTTAGCGCTTGTTCATGAGATTGCACCACACCACGACCTTGATAATACATTCCACCTAAATCAGACTGCGCATGGGTATCTCCTTGCTTTGCTGCTTTTAAAAACCATTTAGCCGCTTCAGTATCAGATTGAGCAACCCCTCTGCCCATTCTATAAAGCTTACCTACACTTTGCTCAGCAGGTGCATAACCTTGCTGCGCTGCTTTCAGGTAATAAGAGTAGGCTTGGGCATAATCTTTATGATTATAATAAGCTTGTGCCAGTTGATAGATATAATACGGATTATTAGGGTTTTCTAATACGGATTGTTGACATGCCTCAATCATCCCTTGGATTTCTATATCTGGTTCTGGAGCATTATATCTCTCATGGAGATGGTCATCATAAGCGTCGATCATGTCGCAGCTTTGTACTTTCGTTTGGGCATGATTTTTCTCATGCATTTGAATATATGCATGCCCTGATGATATCCACAAAAACAAACCTACTGATAGAAATAATCCTTTCATCATAGTTGACCTTATATTATTAAGTCTAACACCCCTTAAACTCAGCCTCACGTCTCTCAACCATCGCCATTACACCTTCTTTCGCATCTTCTGAATGAAAGAGCGGTGGCAGATAGCTATGAATATTAGCCAATGCAGTCGCTGCCCCATTACGGCTAGCATCTTGTGCTGAAGACAAGGCCCCTCTCACACCCAAAGGCGCGGCTTTGCAGATCTCTTGCGCCAACGTCAATGCACGCTCATATTCAGTACCATTGGCTACCACTTCGCTGACTAAATTTAACCTATCAGCCGTTTGCGCATCGAATGCTTTCCCAGTGAGTAGATACGGCATGGCTTTTTGCCAGCCTGCTGCCGCGACAAAGCGTACCGTCGCCCCGCCAAAAGGCATGATGCCGCGCTGGACTTCCATTTGTGCAAAGTTGCAGTTGTCACTAGCGATGACCACATCACTATTTAGCATTAGCTCAATAGCCACGGTGAAGCATGTGCCTTTTACCGCGACCACTACTGGCTTAGTACGCAGTTTTCCACTGATGCCCCATGGGTCAATTTGGTTACCATCAAATTCAAACACACCATCGTTTAGCTTATCTTGTAGCTCGACCAAATCCAGCCCAGCGGTAAAGTGATCACCATGCGCAAATATCAATGCGCAGCGTAAGTTGTCGTCTTGCTCGTAGCGTGTCATCGCATCAGACAACTGGCCAATCATATGACTGTCAAAGGCGTTACGTTTATTGGCGCGATTGAGTCCGACAAGGCAAACATGGCCTTGCGTGTTATAAGTGATGCGGTTTTCTGTTGCGTTGCTGTCCGTAGTCATGGTTCTGTCCTTATTGAAATAATCATTATTATGTAATGGGTGGTTATGTCGTTGCGCCTCGATATCCTTGATAGCCTTGATATATCCTCAGTCACAGCGATCATTTATCTTCCATACAGTTCTTACCAATACAGGTCTTGCCAATGAAGATGATAATTCGGCAATAGATTCATAGAAATTTGTCGATAAACCCACTTTTAATATAGACATCCTCGCGCGATAACACAAGCAGTAGAACTGCTACGAATAAAGCTCATATCAATATCAGTTGACCCAATTCATGTTAAGTGTAACCATAAGGAAAATATAGGCATTACTCAGAGCATTCTATGGAATTTTGGCACGGTTTTTTGCTGATTACTACAGTCCACTTACTGGCTGCAGCCTCCCCGGGACCTGACTTTGTCTTGGTATCGCAGCAGACGTTGGCAAAGGGTCGACGCACAGGTTTGATCTGTAGTCTCGGTATTACCTTGGGTCTTGCCGTACACATTATCTATTCAGTGTTGGGACTGGCGACGGTCATCGCACATTCGCAGCCACTATTGACTACTATCAAATGGTTGGGCGGTGGTTATCTGATTTATCTTGGTTGGCAGGGCATACAAGCCAAGCCTAAAAAGCCATCAGATTTAGCCAACTTAACAAATGCAGCAGATTCAGAAGTAAGTTCAAGCGCTCACGTTTCACAGGATGCGCTTACTAGCCAAACCATACCTCTAACTAAAGATATCTCTACCCAAAAGTTACCAAGCAATAGCGAATCCACCTTTGCTACGTTGCGTCGTGGATTTTTTTGCAATGTCTTTAATCCAAAAGCGCCCGTATATTTCGTCGCGATATTCACACTCGTATTGTCACCTGATATACCGCTGTGGCAGTTGGCCATTTATGGCGTATGGATGATGGTCTTACAAATGGCATGGTTTAGTACGGTCGTGATGCTTCTTTCTATTCCTGCTATTCATCGCCGCTTTCAACGTTTTGAGCATTGGATCGACCGCATATTGGGTACAGCGATGATAGTATTGGGATTAAATCTGATTTTACGTAGTCGATAAGACATTCGTTACTCGTGAAATCTGCTAAAATGGTTGATTATATTCAAACATCAAAGCCACACACTATGACCCGTATTCCAGCAAATAGTACACACAGAAACAGATCGCCGGCGACCGCCAAAAAACTCGGTCAGCTACATCCGCGTAACCCGCATCAAGGTCGTTATGACTTTGCGGTATTGACTCGCGCGTTGCCTGAGCTTGCCAATCATACTATTACCAACCCTAAAGGCGAGCCGACGATTAACTTCTCGGATCACCAAGCTGTACGTGTTCTCAATCAGGCGCTATTGGCCCATTATTATGGCGTGAAGTTTTGGGACATTCCAGAAGGCTATTTGTGTCCGCCTATCCCAGGACGTGCTGATTATATTCACTATATCGCTGATTTGCTTGCGCAAACCACTCATGTGAATGCAGATAACACACCGCCGACAGGTAAAGAAATCCACGCCTTAGATATTGGAACGGGTGCCAGTGCTATCTATCCAATTATTGGTAGCCAAAGCTACGGTTGGCGCTTTACTGCCAGCGATATTGATCCAATTTCGGTCAATACCGCCGCGCTGATTTGCGATGCCAATCCAAAGCTAAAAGGTGCGGTAAAAGTAAAACTGCAAACCAATCCTAAGCATATGTTCGCAGGCATCATCGGTCGTCAAGACTACTTCGATGTGGTGGTCTGTAACCCTCCATTCCATGCCTCATTAGAAGAAGCGATGGAATCCAACAGCCGCAAGCAGCATAACTTGCAAAGACATCGCGGCAAAAATGAAAACGAGCAAATAAGCCGCAGTTCGTCGAAGACAGGTAATGCGGCACAAAACCTAAACTTCGGTGGTCAGCATAAAGAGCTATGGAGTGAAGGTGGCGAGATTGCCTTTTTGACCAAAATGGCAAAAGAGAGCCAAGATTTTGCAGAGCATGTCGGTTGGTTTACGACCCTAGTATCAAAGTCTGAAAACGTAAAGCCTCTACAGCTATTATTAAAGCAACTTGATGTCGCTCAAATGCGTATTATCGAGATGAGTCAGGGTCAAAAGAGCACCCGTGTATTGGCATGGCGCTTTAACACTGACGAAGAGTAACCGTTAGAAGCTTATCTACTTAAGTTTCACGTGAAACAAAAAAGCACCGCTCTACAGTTTAGAGCGGTGCTTTTTATTGAGAATAATAAATTTGGAAAACAACTGATAGTCAAAGAAATCTAAAATAGATACAAGGCAGCCGACTGCAGATAGTACAATTCGTACATCTAAGGAGGGTAACGCCGTAGCAATTTAGTAATTCTTTGACTATATTAACTAAAAAACATCACCTTTAACCCAATTAATATAAGTACCAACCCACCTAGCGCTTCTGCTTTATCCTCTAGCCATGTACCAGATCGCCAGCCTAAATAAACACCAAACAAACTAAATCCAGCAGTGATCAACGCTATGATTAAACAAGCTAACCATGCATTTAGTTCTAACAAATTAAGTGTAAATCCTGCTGCCATCGCATCAATACTCGTCGCAATGGCGAGCGTAAATAAGGTGCGGTGATTGATAGTTTTATGACCGTTATGACTAACTGACATTGCCTCACTATCAGCATTTATAGCATCGCCCTTTGTGTGAAGTGCACTATCAACAGCATCCTCCTCATCCGCAGTAAATACTTCGTAAAGCATCTTTCCGCCGAGAGCGATCAGAATAAATCCACCAATCCAAGGTGCAGCTGCTGCCAACCAACCTAATAATGCTGCACCTAACAAGTAACCTATAAGCGGCATTACGCCCTGCGCGATTCCAAAATATAATGCTGCATAAATACCTAATAGTAGTAAATACGACTTACTCTGTTTTTGTGACTTAGCACCCAGTCCAATAGCCACAGCGAATGCATCCATTGCCAATGCGATAGCGAGTAGTACGACTTCAATCATTTTGTTTTTCTCATAAAATAGTCAGTTTTTTTGTTCCACGTGAAACAAAAACACCGCTTCGAGTATCGAAGCGGTGTTTTATATATCATTAATGATAGTCTGAGACTTAGATATCTAGGTTTGACACTGTCAGTGCATTCTCTTCGATGAAGATACGGCGCGGCTCAACATGATCGCCCATTAGGCACGTAAACATATGGTCAGCGGCGATCGCATCTTCGATAGTGACGCGCAGCATACGACGGTTTTCAGGATCCATCGTTGTGTCCCAAAGCTGATCGGCGTTCATCTCCCCTAGCCCTTTATAGCGCTGAATGGCTAGACCACGACGTGCATCAACCATCATTTGCTGCCAGAGATAATCGAAGTCACGTACTGGGATGTCTTTAGTCGTACTCGCTGTTGCTTCACGGCGGATAAAGGCATCACTCTCAAGCAACGTGTTCCATTCAGCAGACAAGCGCAACAGCTTGCTGTATTCACCTGAACTAATGAAACTCGCATCCAGTAGATAATGATGAGCCAACTGATGCACATAGACCGTGATACGTGGTAGCCACTGTGCTTTGGTAGATAACGCTTCACCGTCGATAGTTTCTTCTACTACTTCTGGCTTCATACCCAGTAAATCAGCTGCTGCCGCGTCCATATTTTTTGGCTGCGGTGCATGGATATTGATCAGTTCAATCTCAGGACTTAGATCACTACCGAAATGGTCTAGCTGCGTTTGCATAGCGTCTTTCCATGCTTGCATAGCAGATTTATCGTTAGTCATATCCGTGGTCAGCTTTGGTGTATGCGTCAATGCATCCAAAAGCACCGCTGGGAAACGAATCTGTAAACGGGCTTTGATCAGCTGCGTTTGGTTATAGTCATTCAGTAGTGTCTCAAGCGCTTGACCAGTGATCGCAGGCGCATCAGCACTGATATGTAGCTTAGTATTGTCAATTGTCGATGACAGTAGATACGCTTTAAGTGCTTCATCGTCTTTTAGGTATAGCTCTTGACGACCTTTTTTCACTTTATATAGCGGTGGCTGAGCGATATAAACATAACCACGCTCGATTAATTCAGGCGTTTGACGGAAGAAGAAAGTCAACAGCAACGTACGAATGTGTGATCCATCAACATCGGCATCGGTCATGATAATGATTTTATGATAGCGTACTTTATCAGGATTATATTCATCAGGGCCAATACCACAACCAAGTGCCGTAATCAGATTACCTACTTCAGCAGAAGATAGCATCTTGTCAAAACGAGCACGCTCAACGTTCAAGATTTTACCTTTTAATGGCAAAATAGCTTGGGTTTTACGGCTACGACCCTGTTTGGCTGAACCACCTGCAGAGTCACCCTCCACAATATATAGCTCTGATAATACTGGGTCTTTTTCTTGGCAATCAGCCAATTTACCCGGCAAGCCTGCGATATCCAAAGTCGTCTTGCGACGCGTCATCTCACGCGCTTTACGAGCAGCGTCACGTGCACGTGCCGCATCGATAATCTTACTCGCAATCGCTTTACCTGCACTTGGGTTTTCTAGTAGATAATCATTAAACTTATCATGCATCGCTGATTCAACAGCTGATTTTACTTCGCTTGATACTAGCTTGTCTTTGGTCTGACTAGAGAATTTTGGATCCGGTACTTTTACAGAAACGATAGCCGTCAGACCTTCACGGGCATCATCACCAGTTGCAGCTACTTTTTCTTTTTTGAATAAATTTTCACGATCCATATAGCTATTCAGGCAGCGCGTCAATGCTGAACGGAAACCTGATAAGTGAGTACCACCATCCTTTTGAGGGATGTTGTTGGTGAAACACAGTACTTTTTCGTTATAAGTGTCTGTCCATTGAAGTGCAACTTCAACGCTGATACCGTCGTCTTGTTGACTGGTAAAATGGAAGACTTCGTTGACGCCGTCTTTGCCAGCATTAATATAACTAACGAACTCGAGCAACCCACCTTTATGTTCAAACTCATGACGCTTATCAATGCGCTCATCAGTCAATACAATACGCACACCAGAGTTCAAAAATGATAGCTCACGTAAGCGTTTTGCCAAAATGTCATATTCAAAAATAGTACCAGTGAACACATCACTGCTAGGGTAAAAACGGATTTGCGTACCTGTTTGATTCGTCGCTTCCATCTGTTGAATATCGCTATCTGGTACGCCATCAGTATAAGTCTGATTGTAATGATAGCCTTCACGCCAGATATTCATCTCTAGCTTTCTAGATAAGGCATTGACCACTGAAATGCCTACGCCATGCAGACCACCTGACACTTTATAGCTATTGTCATCGAACTTACCACCCGCATGCAGTACCGTCATAATGACCTGTGCTGCAGATACACCCTCTTCTGGATGGATATCGACAGGCACACCGCGACCGTTGTCCATCACACTGACAGATTCGTCTTCATGGATAATGATGTCAATCTGATCACAGTGGCCTGCAAGCGCTTCGTCAATAGAGTTATCCACTACCTCAAAGACCATGTGGTGGAGGCCTGTACCATCATCGGTATCACCGATATACATACCAGGACGTACACGTACCGCTTCTAGCCCACGTAATACGCGAATATCTTTAGAGCTATAATCAGAGGGCAATACTCCAGGCGCCACAGCTGGCACCGTCGTTGCAGCAATACTATCTGATGTCAGTTGCTCGTGGTCGGTAGGTAATGAATCACTCATGTGTCTTCCTTAATCTAGCCATAATCAGCCGTTTGCTATGGACTCACCACTACGATGATGCCTCATAACGTTATTTTAGACTCAACTGTTGTAGTAAAAATCTTCGATACGCATCATTGGCTAAAACATAATTAACCAAAATTTCGTCAGAGATGATATTGACTCAGAGAACACAAAGTCAGTGCATTATAACTTCACAATCAGCTTCTTTTTTTTAAACATTATTAAAGCTAGCAGAATCAATTAAACACATACTTATCAAACACTTAGAAACCTATAGATAATAAAAAATATCTACATAACGCTATTAAACAACTTGCTGAAAACAGGATAAAAATAAAGCCTAATTTTAGCATTTTTTTGCTTCTAAGTCACTGTTTACTGACAGTTTTCTTAGTATGAGTGACTCTCAAAAAATAAACGGTATTGTAGGAAAGTAATGGTAGGTACAAAGGAGTTACGAGGTAATAAGTGAGGGTGAAATAGGTAGTATAGGAACATTACTAAAGAGGTTGAATGTTGCCTTGTTTCACATGAAACATATTAGGGTTCGACCATAATTCTTTGACCAATGGTACGATATCATCGGTCAAACTGCTCATAAATACCTGACAGGGTAACTGCGATAAAGTTGATAATAAAATCTCTATTGCCCTACCATCAAGCTCTGCCGTTATATCGTCTAGCAATACGACTGGCGTAGCTCTAGTATTAAATCCGTCTCTCTGTGAATCAATATCCTGTTCAGCATTGAGCAATAGCGGTAACTGAGACAACCGTAGTGCAGTGATTAGTAGCTTCTTTTCACCACGAGACAGTACATTAGCGGCCTGTTCTTTTAGAGTCGGCAATTTAGCACTAACATCCTTTTTTAGCGCTGCACTTGCATACTCACTATTCATCTCTACTGAATCATCAGAATGCCAATGCACATGAACATCAGCTCGGTGGTTACCAATACGAGTGTATCCCAGCTGCAGATCCTGCTCTAGTCGCTCGTTAAGCTGCACATCTAATGCAATACTCGTATCGTAGCCAGCATTGTAGCTTAAGCTCAACTGTTCAGCATAAGATGGTAGTAACTGCTCAATGCTTTCAGCAAAATAAGGCTGCCATTCGGCAAATATCCGCTCGCGATAATGATGAATAAGTGCTGCATGACTACTCAAGCCCTTATCCCATGATTTCAACTCAGCAAGCTGCACCTGAGTCAAATGACGCGATTTTTTTAGTAAACTATTGCGCTGTTTTAGCAATCGCTGATAAGCAACCCACTGCGGGTGAAAACCCTGTTTCATGTGAAACACTAGCCAATCCAATAGCTGTCTACGACTGGCGCTACCCTGCTCTAACATATCCATCGTTGAAGGATCTATCAGTAGTGTTGGCAGTTGCTCAGTTAAGATACTTTGGTTGTAGACAGTCGTCTGATTAAGACGCAAGAGTGTGGTAGCATCAGCTTGTTTTTGGATAGCTAATGTACTGCTATCATTAAGATTAGCATGTACAGTAACGGTATTTTGATAATGTTGAATATAACGCTTGGGCTGATGATGACGGAAGCTTTTGCCTCTAGACAGCAAGAATATGGCTTCAAGTAAGGATGTTTTTCCGCTACCATTCGCGCCGATAATGACGTTACAGGCAGCGGACTGTAGATTGACTTGCGTTAGGTTTCGAAGGTGTGATATTTGCAGACGTTCAATCATAATACCGATAACCGCCTATTAAAATAGCATATAAAAAGCAGGCATAAGTTGAATAAAATATAAATATAGGAGGCTAAACTCTAAAAATGCAAATCCACTCTAAGAGTAAATTTGCACTTAAATAAAGCTCCAACATCCAACTCTGCCACCCTTATAAAATGAATATCACTATATTCGCATTGGCATAATGACATACTGATGAAATTCATCATTCAGCTGGTTAACCAGCACTGAAGCATTTGATTGGCTCATATGCATTTGCAAATCACCTTGAATAACGCCCAATACATCTTGTAAGTAAGCAGCGTTAAACGATAGCTCCATTGGCTCACCTTGATACTTAGCTTGTATCATTTCCACCGCTTCGTCTTGCTCAGCATTATTAGCACGTACTTCTACCATACCGTCACTGGCAAAGTTAAAAACCACACCGCGAGATTTTTCATTACTCAAAATCGCAACACGACGTAGCACATCAGTCATTTTTTCTTGGTTGAACAAAGCCAATTTATCCGTATTACTTGGCATGACACGGCGATAATCTGGGAACTTACCATCGATCAGGCGTGCCGTAAAAGTGACCATTAAATTATCACTCACCTGCCCTACACTATCAACATCACCAAACGGTAAGCTGACTTGCAGAAACTCACGACCAAAACTTAAGGTAACTGGATTATCTTTATCACCAAGCATTTTACCAAGCTCAGAAGCCAAACGCTCAAGCTCAATGACAGCTTTGCGTGGCAAGATAGCCTGCATATTCAGATCAGCACTCACATCGATGACACTACGCGCTAAAGCCAATCTATGTCCATCAGTTGCAACCGTGGTTAGCTGCTGCTGTGATACATCAAACAACATGCCGGTTAGATAGTAACGCACATCCTGAATCGCCATCGCAAACTGAGTTTTATGGATCAAATCAGTAAGGCGGCTACGGCTGATAATTAATGGTGTGATGTTTTCTGGGTTACCCAAGCTTGGATAGTCTTCGGCTGGCAATGTACCTAATGTAAAGCGACTCTTACCGCTAGTCAGTAGGCAACGTTCATTCGCTTGAGTTGCCAGATTAACTTGTGCTTGTGCTGGTAATGATTTGCAAATATCTTTCAGCTTCGTCGCAGGTAAGGTGGTTGTTCCAGCTTCAACACAAGCACCTGCAGGCAATTTCAACGTCGACGTCAACTCTACTTCCAAATCAGAGGCAGTTAAAATAAGTGCTGATTCAGACAGCTGTAGCTTAATATTGCCCAAAATAACCATATTATGGCGTTTATCAGCAGCCTTGGCGATCAAGTTAATGGC
This sequence comes from Psychrobacter sp. NZS113, assembly GCF_015864825.1. Taxonomy (GTDB): domain Bacteria; phylum Pseudomonadota; class Gammaproteobacteria; order Pseudomonadales; family Moraxellaceae; genus Psychrobacter. Next base: position 81,905 of record NZ_JADYWL010000001.1, on the reverse strand, counting down.
TTTCAGTAACGACTCTCGATTAATCGATAATTGCATGCTTAGTTACTCTTATTTAAATGACTGTATTTTTATCAATTCAGAACAATGGCTTAGGCTGCTTAATAATACCTTGTCTACGGACTATAATCCATTAGCTATCTGTGTGCGTATATTGTCAATATTATAAACCATATCATCCTACTAAAACATAGTGATACTGCGGCCTGCTAACCCGCTTGCAGCATCAACGCTAGGGTCTTGTAATCCTTATCAAATGCGGGGTCTGCGGCTCGCAGTTCATTGACCTTATCACAGGCATGCATCACCGTTGTGTGATCACGTCCACCAAATGACTGGCCAATCTCAGGAAAACTATCTCCCGTCAATTCACGTGATAGTGCCATCGCAATTTGACGAGGTCTAGCAATACTACGCGTGCGCTTACGACCCATCATATCTTTGATAGTTACATCATAGTATTCAGCGACTACTTTACGAATATTATCCATGTTAACGGCTTGTACACGCATCGCGACAATATCTTTTAGCGCATATTGCACCATTTCAAGCGTTATCTGTGCCCCTGTTAAATTCGCATTGGCAAAGACTTGATTTAGCGCACCTTCTAATCGCCTAACATTTGATACCACATTTTGTGCGATAAATAGGGCGCATTCTTTAGGTAACACCATTCCATATGATGCTGCTTTTTTCTGCAAAATTTGAACACGAGTGTCAATCTCAGGTGGATCAACTGCTACGGTCAAACCCCAAGAGAATCTTGATCTAAAGCGCTCGTCAAACTCAGTCATTTGTGATGGATGACGATCAGAGGCCAAAATAAGTTGTTTGTCACCGCTAGTAAAATCTGCAAACAACGTCAAAAACTCATTACTACTTTTAGTCTTTCCTGCTAATACATGAATATCATCTACAATTAATAAATCTACTTTTTTAATTTTCTTTTTAAAATCTTCTATTTTATTATTTCTTAATGAATAAACTAATTGATTAATAAATTTTTCAGAAGTGAAATAGTAAAAACTTTGATTATTTTTTAAATAGCGGTGTGCTACAGAATGCATTAAATGCGTTTTCCCCAAACCAGAAGGTCCATATATAAAAAGAGGATTGTGGCGATTTTTCGACTGGCGCTTACCAAGCTCATAACAGGCTTTGTAAGCAAGGTTATTAGATTTGCCTGTCACGAATGTCTCAAAAGTAAACTCAGGATTGAGATAGCTAAGTGACTTAGCATCAGCAGAATCAACTAGTTCTGCATGACGCATGTTGGCATCAATATCCGCTTTCGCATTGTTATGATGGATCGTTTCAAAATTATGTTCCACTGGGGGAGGGGAGGGCTTATCTTCTGCAAATAAAGATCCTGACTGTGGTTGGTTATCATCAGTATCACGACCCACATTATCAACACGTACGATAACCTCTTCAATACTTCCTTGGCTATGCTTAGCAACCAATTGCTGAATATCTTGCAAATGGTTTTTTTTAATATAAGTGACAAAATAATCGTTAGGAGCAAGTATGATAAGGGTTTGAGCCTCCTGATGGGCTGATAAAGGTCTCAACCACATAGTAAATACATTGTCTTTTACGTTATAGCGTAAATCGTTTAAACATTTATCCCAAATATTTGCAGTGTCTATCATGAAAAATACTAACCCTATAATTTGAAACAATAGATATATATCAACGGTATAAATTGCTATTAAACACTAATACAGTGTCTGATCGCTAAACCAAAGACAGTCCCCGTAGATCGAGTAAAACTAGACGTCGAGTAGGGTGCTAATTTAACACAGTTACCCTGTGGATAAAACCTTGTTTTTTGGGGATAAGACTGTGGATAGTTTTGTGGACAACTTCATACCTTGAGTTATCCATATTTAACCCACAGGTTATCCACAAGTTTACCCATAGCCTAGTATTTTGATTGTAAAAGGAAAATCTTAGTTAACCACAGATAATAGGGCTCCCAATAACAACAATACTTATATATATTAATAGTTAATTATTATAGAGTTCGACAGAAACTGTGGATAACTTTTTAATATTAGTTTCAAAAATTAGGTTTACTGAGCAGTTAAATTAACGCGGTATATTTCTACTTATCAGAAAACAGCTACTAAAAACTTGCTATTTGACAATAGTGATTTCTACTTGTACAAACATGAATTAAATTAGTTCGTTGACCAAGACAATATCTGGTGGTATAATCCTCCGTTATTACGAATTTAGTCCATTATTTTGATAGGTGAGTTATGAAACGTACATTCCAACCAAGCGTGATCAAGCGTAAACGTACTCACGGTTTCCGTGCTCGTATGGCAACTAAAAAAGGCCGCCAGGTCTTAGCTCGTCGCCGCGCTAAAGGACGTCATCGCCTTACTGTATAATCAGTAGATTGCGATAAGCATGGCTAATTGTGCTTGTTGTGTCTATATTATGCATAGATTGCGATAGTCAATCATCACAACTGACACTTAGCCATATATTAAAAGCGCCCAAATAGGCGCTTTTTTTGTCTTTATATTTTACTATTATTTCTAATCCTGCTATTAGCTCTTATACTAGGTCTTAATATGCCACATACTGTTTCAGCTACACCTGCTGCCAATTTTACTAAAGAGCAGCGCCTGCTAACTCCAGCGGCTTTTCGCGAGGTTTTTGATGCGCCTGAACGTAAGATTCATCAGAGCCATTTGATGGCCTTTATACGTACCAATACTCATGATAAACCGAGAGTCGGTATGGCTATTACAAAGCGAAAAGTACCTACTGCAGTCGCTCGAAATTTAATCAAACGACAAATACGTGAACAGTTTCGATCAAAGGCTTTTAAAATAGAAAATAAAGATATTGTGTTTATCGTTAAGAAATCAATAAAAGATATAGATAGAAAAGAATTAAAAAATCAAATAAATAACATTTTTAAAAAAATAGAAATAAAATAAAATGAATTTTTTTATAAATTTAAATAAAAAAATTATTTATATATTTTTATTTAAATTAATTATTCTTTATCAAAAAATAGTTAGCCCAATGATACCTGCTCGTTGTAGATATTATCCAACTTGTTCTAATTATGGCAAACATGCCTTGATGTGGCATGGTGTCCGATCTGGCAGTTGGCTACTCTTAAAACGTATCAGTAGATGTCACCCTTTAGGTGGACATGGTATTGATTTCGTGCCGTTACCTTTAGCCTCTTATCAATATAATTATGTATCTTCTGCATGCTTACCTCATAATATAAATGTTCAAGGACTGGGTGTTTATCGAGATAGCAAAAGCTATGTTCCACGTCTTAATCATTTGATGACGTTAGAATCAAAGTGAGTGTCGGTCTGCTTTCATATAGAGACCAAGAAGTTACCCACAAGTTATCCACACTCTTGGTATCATTTGAGGCTAATTTTTAGTAAAATAATGCACATTTTATGTAAATGACTCGCAATACTGTTGTTGAATATGAGAACAGCCGTGCTGTAGAGTCATGACACATGCCCTAATTTTTCATTCCCTAATTTTTTAATCTAGGAAAGGTTTATGCAAAAGATATTTCGGGTGATGATCATCATTGCGATGCTAATCACCGCTTATCTGCTGATTTTGGCATGGCGAGATGATTATGCCGATGCACCAGCGGTAGATGTGCTGCCAGAAACGACCACTTCAGTGGGTGCTGATATTCCATCTTCGACCGGTGCAGCAGGTGATATTCCGGCACAGACACAACCTGTCGATAGCGACACAGTGACTGCGACCCCTGCTCCTGCTAAAGACACAGGTCTAATCACGGTTACGACCGATCGTTATGATATAAAAATCAATCCAGAAGGCGGCGATATTGTTTATGCTGCTCTTAAGCAATATAACGCGAAGCTCGATAGCGATAAGCCTTTCGTATTGCTAGAAAATAATAGCAATCGTGTATACGTGGCTCAGTCTGGTTTAATTGGTCAAGATGGTATTGATACGGCAGAAGGTCGTGCCAATTACAGTCATACTGCCAATAATTATGTAATGGAAGAAGGGCAGCAAACACTGTCTGTACCGCTAACTTACAAAAAAGATGGCGTGACAATTACCAAGACATTCACCTTTACTGAAAGTAAGTATCCGATTGATATTAGCTATCAAATTCAAAACACCTCTACTAATGCTTGGCAAGGTCAGATGTTTGCGCAGTTAAAGCGTGATGACAGTAAAGACCCTGGTACGTCTGACAAAGGCGCATTGAGCATGGCTACTTATTTGGGCGGCGCTTGGGGTACTCCTGACGATCCTTATAATAAGCTGAAATTTGGTGACTTTAGTGATGGCGAGTTGACGACTACCAGTGATAAAGGTTGGGTTGGTATCGTGCAGCATTACTTTGTATCTGCATGGACGCCTGAAAACTTTACCGGTAATTTCTTCAGCCGCGAAACGGGTGATGATTACTTTATTGGTTTTAATAGTCAGCCTATTAATGTAGCACCAAACAAGCAGTTGACGTTGAATGCCACGTTATATGCTGGTCCAAAAGTACAGTCTGAATTAAAAGAAGTTTCGGTAGGCCTCAACAAAACGGTCGATTATGGTCTGTTATGGCCAATATCTAAGATCTTGTTTGCTATCTTGGATGGTATCCACAAAATCATTGGTAATTGGGGTTGGTCAATTATTCTATTGACGGTTTTAGTTAAAATTGCTTTGATGTGGTTCTCTAACAAGAGCTATTACTCAATGGCGAAAATGCGAGCTATCGGACCGAAACTCAAAGCGCTCAAAGAAGAGCATGGCGATGATCGTATGAAGATGTCGCAAGAGATGATGGCCATTTATAAAGAAGAGAAAGTCAATCCAATGGCGGGTTGTTTGCCTATTCTGATGCAAATGCCAATCTTCTTGGCGTTATATTGGGTATTGGTCGAAAGTGTTGAGCTGCGTCACGCTCCTTGGATCTTGTGGATTCAGGATTTGTCATCGATGGATCCATGGTTCATTTTGCCGCTGCTAATGGGCGCATCCATGTTTATTCAGCAACAGCTTAATCCACAACCAGCTGATCCAATGCAAGCAAAGGTTATGAAGTTCTTACCGATTATCTTTACTGCATTCATGCTGTTCTTCCCAGCGGGTTTGGTTCTATACTGGACTGTGAACAACTTGTTTAGTATGACTCAGCAATATATCGTCAATAAAAAAGTTGAAGAAGAGCAAAAGCGCCGTACTGTGAAAGTACTGGACTAACTAGCTCTAGCTTATGAATTGATAGAAAACCATCGCTACGGCGGTGGTTTTTTTATGCGTGGCACATATCTATCGCCTTTAAATTATTCTCAATAAAAAATAAAAGAAACGTGCCACATGCTCAAAGTATCACTATGTAAAGTTTGCTTTGTCAGTCTGCGCTGAGGCGTCTATAATGGGGTTTTTAGTTATTGAGAGTTATAGTGGATTCCCTAGAAAACGTGTCAACCTCGCATCACTCATCTAATAAACCTAGCTCGGCTGGATTGGCTACGATTGCAGCCATTGCAACACCGCTTGGCCGTGGTGGTGTCGGCATTATACGTTTGTCAGGTGCGCGTGCGTATGATATGGCCTGTGCCTTAACAGGTAAGTCTGCCTTTACGCCACGTATGGCCAGTTTTTGCCGATTTTATCAGGCTGACGGCACAGTGATTGATGAAGGTTTGGTACTGTATTTCAAAGGCCCACATTCATTCACTGGCGAAGATGTGATTGAGCTGCAAGGGCATGGTGGAATGATTTTGCAAAACCAATTGCTAGCCCGTGTGTTTGAGTTGGGTGCAAAACAAGCCAGTGCAGGGGAGTTCTCTTATAGAGCTTTTGATAATGACAAATTAGATTTGGTTCAAGCAGAGGCTATCGCTGATGCGATCGATGCGACCAGTGCGGCGGCAGCTAGTAGTGCTATTCGCTCTCTCAGCGGTGAGTTTTCACAAAAAATTAATCAATTGTTAGAGCAACTTATTCATCTGCGCTTGCACGTTGAAGCGGCTATTGATTTTCCTGATGAAGAGGACGTCGACTTTTTATCTGATGGTGTGATACAAAATAAGCTTGAGCAAACACAAGAAAAAATACAGCAAGTACTGGCAACGGCAAAACAAGGCCAGCTGCTACGTGATGGTATTCATGTGGTACTAGCAGGTAGACCAAATGCAGGGAAATCAAGCCTGCTCAATCGTCTAGCAGGTCAGGAGAGGGCTATCGTTACTGACGTAGCAGGGACTACTCGTGATACGCTGCAAGAGACAGTAGTTCTCAATGGGCTCACGCTTCATTTGACTGATACAGCAGGTCTACGTGACACAGAAGACACAGTAGAGCGTATTGGTATTGAGCGTGCACGCACGGCCATTACTCAGGCTGATATGCTACTCATGGTCTATGATGTCACCCGTGATCTTGAGGAAGAAAGTACACCGCTACAGCTTGCAGAGCAATTATTTGGCGAGTTGCCAGAGGCTAAACGCTTATTAATCATTGCTAATAAAAGCGACTTATTAAACGACAGTAAGCGCGAGCGAGCTACTTCCACTTCGCAAGCTGAAATAGAAAGTCGTGGCTATGAACAAGTGAACGTTTCATGTGAAACAGGTATTGGTATCGATAATCTGGTCGAAACATTGTGTGCTAAAGTGGGTTTTCATCCACCAGAAAACAGTCTCATTGCTCGTACAAGACATTTAGATGCCCTTAGGCGGACGGCTGATTATTTGGGCGAAGCACACGAACAGTTAACGGTCTTTCAAGCAGGAGAATTAGTCGCTGATAGCTTACGTCAAGCACAGCGCAGTCTAGGCGAGATTACGGGTGAGTTTAGTGCGGATGACTTACTAGGTAAGATTTTTGGTAGCTTTTGTATTGGCAAATAATAAAGTAATACTATGATGTATTAGTCTAGCATGGGTCTCATAAATAAAGACTTTTACTCTCAATATTAAAACAAGGAAAATGCGATGCACTGCCCGTATTGTAATGCGTCAGAGACTAAAGTTATTGACTCGCGTCTTGCTGCGGAAGGTGCACAAGTTCGCCGCCGCCGCTCATGCAATAGCTGCCAAGAGCGTTTCACTACCTTTGAGATGGTCGAAGTCGTGATGCCAAGAATTATCAAGTCAAGTGGTAAGATTGAGCCTTATGATAATGAAAAATTACGTCGTTCTATTTTATTGCCTCTACAAAAGCGTCCCATCACAATTGATGAGCAAGAGGCGATGATTAGCCGAATTGAGAAACGTGTTAGACAAATGGGTGAGCGCGAAATCAGCAGTAAGGTCTTAGGTGAAATCATCATGAGTGAGCTCAAAACGCTAGATGATGTCGCTTATGTGCGTTTTGCTAGTGTCTATCGAGACTTCCAAGACATTGATGCTTTTCATCAAGAAATTGCGAATATCCGCCCAAATGAAAAACAATCGAACGAAACTGATTAGTAACCCCCAATTATTGGTCAGATCTCAAGTCTGTGTTCTTCTATATAGAACCCTCAATCATTGATTAAGTTTACCGCTATGTCTATTCAGAACCATGCTCAAGATGCCCAAGATTGCTACTTTATGATGCTTGCTATTGAACAGGCTAAGCAAGGTTTGTATACCACAAGACCCAACCCTGCAGTGGGTTGTGTCATTGTCCAAGCAACAGAAGTGGTTGGTCAAGGGTTTCATCCCAAAGCAGGTGAGCCTCACGCAGAAGTATTTGCGCTCAAAGAAGCAGGTATGAAAGCTGTAGGGGCAACTGCTTATGTGACCTTAGAGCCTTGTAGTCATACGGGGCGCACACCACCTTGTGCATTGGGTCTCATCGATGTGGGTATAAAGCGTGTTGTGATTGCGGGTCTTGACCCCAATCCACAGGTTGCTGGACGCGGTGTAGTGTTGTTAGAGCAGGCTGGTATTGAGGTTGTCGTTGGTGTACTGACAGAGCAAGCAGAAGCATTGAATCGTGGGTTTTTAAAGGCGATGCGTACTCAGATGCCTTATGTACGTCTTAAGATTGCTACTAGTCTGGACGGTCGCACAGCGATGGCATCTGGTGAGTCAAAATGGATTACCTCAACAGCTGCCCGTGAAGATGTGCAAAAGCTACGTGCCCAAAGTGGCGCAATTATTACGGGTAGTGAAACGGTCATTGCTGATAATCCACAGCTCAATGTACGTTCTGGACAATTAGGGATTTTACCTGAACAAGTGCCACCACCTTTCGTAGTAGTACTCGATAGACGTCAACGGCTAGCGCATAATCCAGAGTCTAGTCATCAGTTATGTCGTCTTCCAAGTACGCTATATTGGCGTACAGATGATCTGACTACGTTATTAAAAACTTTAGTGAGTGAATATCAGTGTTACGACGTATTGGTAGAAGCTGGTGCTAGCGTCGCTGGCAGCTTTCTAAGCCAACAGTTAGTGGATGAATTAATCGTCTATCAAGCTCCCTGTTTATTAGGCGCACAGGCCAAACCTATGGTCGAGTTCAATCCGCTGTCTTTAGCAGAGCAGCTACGTTTTAGTGTTAGTAGCCATGAACAGGTAGGCTCTGATCTTAAGTTAACGCTGTTACCTCTATAAGCCATTGAGTATAAAGGGTTTATCCATAATTTATATCTGATGTGGGCTAAATGTGGATAAGTAACGCTATATAGCTCAGGTTTCACATGAAACTGTGTATAACTTCGTTTCACATGGAACTTATTATTTCTTTCTCTGTGTGATAATAGTTTTAATTTTATTAAAATCAATAACTTAACTATCAATCCTAACTTTTTAATCCTAGTCTCAATTTTTACTTTCCTGTGGATAACTTGATATTATCGAGGGGTTTTGGCTTGCTAAGGGTTGATTTATCATTACTTATCCACAAGTTATCCCATAATGAGCATAGAATTAGCTTAGGTTTCACTAAAAACCTAGTGTGGATAAATACCGCTAAAATATGAATGAATTAAAATATATTGTCGATAACGGCAATATTACAAAGAGATGAGGCCAATATGTTTACTGGAATTATAGAGAGTGTCGGAAAAGTAAAATCTATGCAGCCTACGGGCGGTGATATACGTTTGACAGTAGAATCTAATGATTTGGATTTCAGTGATGTAAAGCTGGGAGATTCGATTGCCTCAAATGGCATTTGTTTGACGGTGGTAGAGTTCGGTAGCAATCATTATTCTGTCGATGTTTCACGTGAGACAATCGCTCGTACAGCGTTAGAGACATTAAAACCAGGACATGTTGTCAATCTAGAAAAAGCCATGTTACCAACAACACGTTTTGGTGGCCACATTGTGGCTGGTCACGTAGATGGCGTCGGGGTAGTCAGCAAGCTCCAGCAAGATGCACGCTCTATCTATATTGAAATCGAAATACCACAAGAGCTGGCACATTACACAGCGACGAAAGGCTCTATTACGATTGATGGTATTAGCCTGACGACCAACCTTGTACGTGACAACATTGTTTCTTTAAATATTATTCCACATACATCACAAGTAACCAATATCGCTAAACATTGGCTGGTTGGAAACAAAGTTAATGTCGAAGTGGATATTGTTGCACGTTATTTAGAGCGTCTATTAAACAAGTCGCAAGCTAGCAGTATGAATGCGCCAAATCCACAAAGTCAGATTACAGAAGCTTTCTTAGCAGATAATGGCTTTATGAAGTAATCGCTAATTATATAAAATAGCTGATTGAGCAACTGAGTAGCTGTCTAATAACCATGCTACTCAGTTGCAATTAGCGTGATTTTTATGCTTCTATCAAGCGTTCTAATACGGCTTCCAATTCTTTCTTGTTAATCGGTTTAGATAAAAAATCATCCATTCCTACCTGCATACATGCATCACGATCTTCTTGTGCATTGTTTGCTGTCAGCGCCACGATAGGAATATCGTCATCTTGTGCACGGATAGCCCGAGTAGCCTGTAACCCGTCCATGATAGGCATTCTACAATCCATCAAGATAAGGGAAATATCTTGACGCTGCTCTTTCAGTTTGTGTAATGCTTGCTGACCATCTTCTGCGACAACACTACGATAACCAAGTTTGCTTAGTATCTTGCAAGTTATTTTCTGATTGGTCGGACTGTCTTCTGCTACCAAAATAAGTGGCGATAGGGTTTCGTCTTTTGGTTCATCTATATCTACCAACTGCTGACAACTACGGTCTTCGGAACCTACAGATGCCGCAAGCTTCTGCCTAGCGGATACCGTTAAGCGCAGCAATTCAGAAATCAGTAAATTAGCATCTAACGGTTTGGTTAGAAAGCCATCATATTTGTCTAATAATACAGACGGAATATGACGTTCGGGCTTCATACTAAACAATATCTTTGGTAACGAAGGTGTCGCTAGTAAGTCGTTTAAAGCGTGAAGCTTATCGTCATTATTGAGTGTTTTATCTTTCGACTCTATTTGCTTCTCTAATATATCTACTTCTATCTTTTGAGAGTTGTCGTCGTTAGTTAATGTAATGGTTTTATAGTACTCATAATCCAGTAGTAGTATAGGCGTGAGCATCTGCTCGTTCTGTACCAATGTATCTGTTAGCTGTCTTAATGTGGCCAAATCTAAAGTGCTATAAATAGTCATCGATATAGCTAAGTGCGTGCACAAGCGCTGTAAGTTTTCAGCAACCAGCGGTTGATCGATGACAGCGATAAGATGAATACCACTCAAATGCGAACTATGATGGTATACCGATTGATAGTTAGGGCGGCGACAAGGGAGGTACAGATTAAATATACTCTCCTTACCTATCGTGCTCTGCAATTGGATGAAACCGCCCAATAATTGTGCAAAGCTATTGGCATTATTTAATCCTGCACCTGCCGGCCCAGTATCTTGACTTGATTCGCTATTATTTTGATTGTCTTTTTGATTAAAAACAGTGATGAGCTGATTTTTTTTATCAGTATCGATGCCTACCCCTGTATCTTTTATACTGAAATGAACCCAGTGGGAAGCGTGAGTAGGTGCCATAGCATTATGGGTAGCAAGTACACGGTCACTATTTATGTGTTTGATTTGCTCTTCTGTGACGCGGTCTATAGTAAGTGCGACATAGCCTGAAGTTGTAAATTTTATGGCATTTTTCAATAAATCTAATAGGATGTGGCGTAGACGAACTTCATCAGTATCAATGTAACGCGGGCAGTCTGGGGCAAAGAAATAAATCAATTCCAACCCCTGCTGTCTTATGTCATTGACGACTAGATTATTAATTTCTTTACTCAGTTTATAAATATCAACACGTTCAATACTCAGTCGACTTTTCCTAACTTCAATATTACCAATATGCAGCGTATCATTGAGGACGGTTAGCATGTCTTGGCTGGTTCTTATCAGAGTGTCTAACGTCTTATTCTGCCTAGCATCCAAATTGTTGGGATCGATTGGCTCAAGAGTGTCGATCATTGCCTCTATCGGTATACGTAGCTTATGACCGATAACAAGACGAAGCTTATAGAATTCATCAAGTTTGTGTTGCAGCTGTTCATTTTGTTGCTGCAATTGCTCGTTTTGCTTAACGATTTCATTAATGTTGTTAAAAATCACTGTAAAGCCGTGAACTTGTCCGTGTTCACCAAACCATGGCGTAATATTTAATTGATAGGCTTGTTTATCCTCTAATCCATAGACAGTCAATGTACGAGTGACACGCAAATTAGATAATGAGTGTAATAGTAGTTGAGTAGATTCGTCTTTACCTGCGACGAAATCTGTTAGCTCATAATCTTTTTCACTTTCATCAGGGCAAATAAATACTTGGTCAAAACGTTGATTACAAAAACTAATCTGACCGTGACGCATAATCATGATCATCGGCAATGGTGCTTGGTTTACCAAACGTTCAAGACGATGTGTGAGGGTTTTTATACGGCGATGGTTGCTGTGTAGTTGGTAGCTGACACGGCTCAGAGTATGCCCCAAACGCAAAAACTCAGGCGTGGATTTTTTATATAAGAAAGGTGGTGTGCTATAAACTTCTTGTTTATGACTGTTCAAGTTGTCGGTATAACTTAATAGCTGTTCCCAGTTGATGCGACGATTGAGCATGTAAAGCAAAGCGATGATAAAAAGTATAATCGCTGTCATTAGCGGTAACCAATAGCGGTAAGATATCCAGTCAATAATAAATGGTCTATGGCGCAATATAATATAAATTTGATGCCCACTTTTAAGCTTGATGGTACCTGTCAAGTTACGGCTGTTCAACTTATAGGCACTATGACTACTGTTATCAGGAGGTGATGATGTAATAGTAGGAAAGCTGACGGTAGGGAAGGCACGCTCATTTGGACGGGTATAGCGGTGAATGTAAGTCTGACCAGATGGCATCATAAATACCAATTGATAGCTAGTACCTTCAAAAGCAAGCTGCTTCAAAAATCTGTCAATTTCAGGGTTTAGTGGGCCCGTATGCTCAGTAATTTCATGTTGTAATGAGTAAAAAGTATCGATACTTTGTTGTTCACTGTTTGTTTTTATCTCGTGAAAGAGCGAGAAGTAATACAGCACTAGCATCACTAGCAACGTCAGTGCATAAAATATGAGTAGGCGTTTTAAGGACTGAAATTGTTGCATGAAAACGTGGTCCTATATCGACACGAAAAAACATAGTGAGTGAATTATAAGTTTAAATCAGTAGTTGGTTTGCTTAATTCCTTATGGTTTTAAGTTCTTTAGCTATTATAAAGACAAACGGTGTCATTAGTAACGTCCCATTGCTACGGTTACAATCATGGCACAACGTTGTAAACTCACCTATAATGAGCAACTTAACCTTATATAATGCATGATTATGACTATAATTGCTTCTACCTCAGACCTATCTACGCCATCTATTCCCCATAATCCTCTATCTACTGGCCGATTGAGGGTAGTATTTGCTGGAACTCCTGAGTTTGCAGCGATTAGTCTTGAGTCACTAATCAGTCAGCAAGACGTACTAAATATAGAGATTGTCGCGGTGTACACACAGCCTGATCGCAAGGCAGGTCGCGGCCAAAAGCTGGCGGCTTCTGCGGTAAAAGAGGTTGCCCTCGCAAACGATATCCCTGTAGAGCAACCGCTCACCTTTAAAAAATCCAGCACCGAAGGATTGGCCGCTAGGCAAACTCTGCGCACTTACCAGCCTGATGTCATGATCGTCGCCGCTTACGGATTGATTTTGCCTATCGGTGTATTAGAGACGCCTACTCATGGTTGCTTAAATATCCATGCCTCACTGTTGCCACGCTGGCGTGGTGCTGCACCTATCCATCGCGCACTCTTGGCAGGAGATGATGAGACGGGTATTACTATTATGCAGATGGACAAAGGATTGGATACAGGCGACATGATTTATAAAGTCAGCGCTAGTATTGATCCTATTGATACTGCTGCCAGTCTACACGATAAAATGGCTACGCTTGGTGCAACAGCCATCAGTACGGTGCTAAAAGACTTATCTACCTATCAAGCGCAAGCTATCGCTCAAGATGATAGTCAAGCCAACTATGCTGAGAAATTAGTCAAAACGGAAGGCGAAGTTAACTGGTCGCAGTCTGCTGCCGCTATTGAACGCCAAATCCGAGGGCTGACCCCATGGCCGGGCGCTTATACTTTTTTGGCAGGGCAACGTGTCAAAGTCTTGGCTAGCTTACCTGTGAATACATCTCAGCAAACTAATGAACCTGCTGGAACTGTGATCAGTGTCGGACGTAAAGCGATTTTAGTCGCTTGTGGTAAAAAGAGTGAAACTGAATCATCAGCCACCACTTTAGCCATTACTCACTTACAGTTTGCCGGCGGTAAGCCAATGACTGCTGAACAAGTTTGCCACGGCAACCAATTAAATGACGGTGATCAATTTACGACAGAATCAAAATAATTTTTACTTATATTTAACCTACTTGCACAAGACGCTATCGATGATACGTCAAGGAAATGAAATTTAATGAGACAAAACAGTACTGCGCCTAGAAACAATAAGCTCAAACCATCAAGCAACCTTATTATGAATGGTAGCGTACGCGTGCGTGTGATTCGCACCTTACTGGCTATTCAAAATGGCCAGTCGCTCTCAAGCGTCCTTGATCCGTTACTAAACAGTTTGCATGATGGCGACAAAGGCTTTGCCCATGCCTTACTGCTCACGACATTGCGTCAGTGGCATGCGCTGGCACGTTTGCTCGACAGCTTAGCAGACAACCCTATCGACGAAGTTGAGGTACGTACCACCATTCAAGTAGGTTTAGTACAGTTGCTGTATTTAGAAGTGGCTGACCATGCTGCAATTCATGAAACCGTTGAAGCTGCCAAAGAGATTGAGTTTGCTCATTCGACTGGTTTAGTAAATGCTATTTTGCGTAAAGTCGCGAAGAATTCAAGCAAATTCCGTAAGAAGTGCGATAAAAAGCATAGTCTACCGAATTGGCTCGCTTATCAGCTTAAGCAAGACTGGAGCGAGCAGTATGATGAGCTGACACAAGGCTTGCGCCAACCAGCACCGATGTTTTTACGAGTGAACTCTGCGGTTACGTCGGTAGAGGATTATCAGCATGCATTGGATGGGGCAGAAATTGATGCAGACATCGTTGAGCTAACGACTGGTTTTAAGGTAGCGAGCTCGTCAGAGTCTGCCGCTGCTACCACGCTATCAACCAAAGGCCTTAGACTACATCAAAGCACTGCCGTTAACGCTTTGCCTGATTTCGCTTTAGGAACGGCTAGCGTCCAAGACCTGCATGCCCAGCTAGCGGCACCGATTATTAATCAAGCATTGATGGCTAAGCTCATTGCTCAAAGTGCGAATACTGACAGCGACAGTGATGAAAGTAATAATAATGAGCTACACATTTTAGATGCTTGTGCGGCACCTGGTGGTAAATTGGCTCACTGGTTAGAGCTCATAAGCGCTAATGACGAATCATCGTTGTTTCACGTGAAACAAGATGATGCTGAAACGTCACTTGTGACTGCTGATATCAAGGTAACGGCTATCGATAATGAAGCACCACGTATCGAGCGTATTCGTGAGAATTTACAGCGTCTAAATCTGAGTCAGCATGATTTGCAGCAAGTAGATAACAGCATCGCATTGAATATCGTCTGTGCAGATGCCACCAGATGGCAGTATGGCAAGAATAAAAAAGCGGCGACAAATGAACCCGTATTTGATGCGATATTATTAGATTCTCCTTGTACCGCGACGGGCGTGATCCGTCGTCATCCTGATATCAGTATCCTGCGTACCGAAGAAGACATCGAGCAAACGGCACTGTTGCAAGCAGATATCTTGCATAACTTATGGCCACAACTCAAAGCTGGTGGTTATCTGCTGTACGTGACATGTTCTATCTTAAAGCAAGAGAACGTCGAGCAAATGCAGGACTTTATCACTCATCATAATGATGCAGTAGCGATTGAGTTTACCGAGGAATGCAGTTGGGGTATCGAACAAGCCATCGGTCGTCAGTGCTTACCGATTGATAGCGCAAGCGGCGATGGTTTCTATTATGCGTTGTTGATGAAGAGTTAATGTAATAGCATGAACAACCTTTCTATGATTAATATTCAGCAAGAATATAACCCTGAAGTATTTTATTCAGAGCTTATAGTTGATGGTGTATTACTTAGTGAGTGGCTTGCTAAATATATAGATAAAAGTACTCAGTTAAAAAAATTAGGTGTCAAAGAGCTAGGGTTAAGTTTGAATCTAGATTTATATTCCGATACTAAGATTGTTTGGCACTATTTAGGGCAGTTAGATGATGGTAATGTTAGCTATGTACCACTATTAGTCTGCCCTGAAGACAATGATTTGTCTTGTACCGTCGTTGTAACTGAGCAATATGTTATGGATGATAAAGTGGTATGGAAGCGTTTCGGACTACTTACAGGTCTAATTCAGAGGCAAAATTCAGAAGCTATTGATTGGTTTGTTACTGTACCTGAATTAACGTTTGCTAAAGATGATTTTGAAAAAGTGTTCAGTCAGTTTATGAAAGAATTCACTGAAGCTTATCAACACCGAGATGAATTTGCAGATATTGATTTCCCAACGAAATTTTGTATCAGTTGATACTTATACAGACTGAAGTCATATAAAACTAAGCTTATATAGGATAAACCATGAAATATATCAGTACCCGTGGTCAGACAGCTCCGATGGATTTTAGTGATGTGCTTTTGATGGGTCTTGCCCCAGATGGTGGTTTAATGTTGCCTGAGCATTATCCGAACATCGATAGTGCAACCCTCGATGAGTGGCGTACGCTCAGCTATCCACAGCTTGCGATGGCGATTATGCAGCGTTTTGCGACAGATATTCCTGTGGCTGATTTGCAAGACCTCATTGAGCGCACTTATACCACTGAGGTGTTTGGCTCTGACGAGATTGTTCCTGTCCGCAAGCTTGAAGATAATTTATATATTCTAGGGTTATCAAACGGTCCGACATTGGCATTTAAAGATGTTGCCATGCAGTTTTTGGGTAATGCCTTTGAATATGTACTCAAGAAAAAAGATGCGCGTATTACGATCATTGGTGCGACCAGTGGCGACACGGGTAGTGCAGCAGAGTATGCACTGCGCGGTAAAGAAAATGTCGAAGTGTTTATGCTATCACCGCATGGCAAGATGAGTGAATTCCAACGTGCGCAGATGTATAGTTTGACCGATGATAATATTCATAACATTGCTATCGATGGTATGTTTGATGATTGTCAGGACATCGTTAAAGCGCTACAGCAAGACGCTGAGTTTAAAGCGGCTTATAACCTAGGCACGGTAAACTCTATCAACTGGGGCCGTATCCTAGCGCAGATTGTTTACTACTTTAAAGCTTACTTTGCGGTTACGACGAGCAATGATGAAAAAGTCAGCTTTAGCGTACCATCAGGTAACTTCGGTAACATCTGTGCCGGTCACATCGCTCGTGAAATGGGTCTGCCAATCGACCGTTTGATTGTCGCAACCAATGAAAACGACGTACTGAATGACTTTTTTAATCAAGGTGCTTATCAGCCGCGTCCAACTGAAAAAACCTATATCACCTCAAGCCCGTCGATGGATATCTCAAAAGCCTCTAATTTTGAGCGTTTTGTTTATCTACTATTAGAAAAAGATAGCGCGCGTGTTCATGAGTTATTTGACGGCGTAAAATCTGGTCAAGGTTTTGATTTATCTGAGTTAATGGAAGCGGTTAATACTCGCTATGGGTTTGCTGCTGGTAAATCGACTCACAACGATCGCTTGCAGACCATCAAAGCACTGTATGAGCAACATGGTGAACTGGTTGATCCACACACTGCTGATGGTATCAAGGTCGCTAAAGAGTTGCAGAAAGAGGGTGAAATCATTATTTGTGCAGAGACAGCATTACCCGTTAAGTTTGCAGATACCATCGTTGAGGCTATTGGTCAGATAAATATCGCTCGCCCCGCTCATACTGAAGGGTTAGAGAGTTTACCGCAGTATGTAGTCGTGCTAGACAACAATGCTGAACTGGTCGCGGAGCAAATTCGTCAGCATGTCACGCCAAACCCTGCATAGTCCACTGTTAATGGTGAGCTTATATCCAACAGAAAAAGTAAAGAAAGTATCCACATAAAGGTTACACTATTGTAATAAAGTGTTTATGATTGTGTTATGGTAGATATAATTGTAATATTAGGAACAGCGTCGGCGAGTGATCATTGTGCTAGGCGCTTTTTTAGGAATAAAACCAGTCAACTACACTGAACAGCTGCCCTCTAGGCGTCACAACAAACGTAAAGTTAAGTCTATAGTTTTTTTGGATCTTGATGCTGGCTTATTCGCTTAGGCATCAAAAAAAGAGCCTTCAGAATAATAGACTCTAATGCGATTTTAATGGCGACAATAGCGGTACATATTGTGGATATAACAATGAAGATGAGCTTAAAAAAGATAGCAAAAGCACTGTTACTGACGACATTTAGCAGTGCAATGCTGATGAGCACTGCCCACGCTAACAATCCACCACCCACTCTCAAAGCAGATGCACCCAATCGCTACACTGTCAAAAAGGGTGATACGTTGTGGGATATCTCAGGGCGCTATCTAGACAGTCCATGGCGCTGGAAAGAGATTTGGGCGACCAATAAGCAAATCAAAAACCCCAATCTTATCTATCCTAATGACATTCTTATCTTGTGTGTGATTAAAGGTCAGACGCTCATTGGTGTAGATACAGGTGAAGGTTGTGCTGGGGTTGAAAAGCAGCTTACGGGCAATGTGGTTGCCAATAGAGTAACGGTTACTTCAACTGCCAACAGCATTCCTTCTATTCCTCAGTCTGCTATTCAACATTGGCTAGACAAGACAGTTATTGTCAATCAACAAGATTTTAATACGACTCCTTATATACTTGCCTCCAAAAAAGGCAACCTAATCACTGCAGCTGGTGACAAGATATATGCCAAGGGTGTGCCGCTTATCGTCGGACAGCGTTATGGTATCTATCGTGAGGGTGAGTTATATACAGATTCTACGACCAAAGAGATTATTGGTTTAGAGGTCACGCAAGTGGCAACAGGCTTGGTTACTTCTACTGAAACCAATGGCGTTACCAGCTTACAGCTGACAGACAGCTATGGTAAAGAAGTGCGTGAAGGTGACCGCGTATTTGTTGAATTGAATAACTCCATTCCACCTGTGTTTTATCCAACGCCTGCTAGTACTACTCGTGGTGGTATGATTGTACGTGTGATGGATTCAATCAGTTCAGCGGCGAAGGGTAGTGTGGTCGCTATTAATCTAGGCAGTATAGAAGGTGCTAAGCCTGGTGATGTACTGACGGTCTATCAAAAAGGCGCTTTGGTACGTGATATCAAAGATGAAGATACGCCTGTACGTCTGCCAAATGAACAAACGGGTATGGTGATGGTCTTTAATACTTTTGATCATATTAGCTATGCTTATGTACTTAGTTCTGAGCTGCCGCTTAGTGTCGGTGATCAGTTACTACCACCTCCTTATCTATAAGGAAGTAAAAGGATTACTGGAAGGCTAGCCATTCCAAATCCGCCTATAAGAGATAAATGACTATGACAGCAGTCACTTCTTCTTTAACAGACGATCAGCGCGCCGTACTGGCGCTGTGGTATGAAGTGAATGCGTCATTATCTGCTTACCATAAGCTCCTTACTTCTTTTGGAAATGCAGAACTTGCTTGGCAAGCCAAAGTAGAAGCATGGCGGCAAGCAGGGATTCACCATACTCATCTCAAACGTCATGAACAGCCAGAGCAAACACTTGCCAATATTGATAAAATTCAGCAAGCTCTTATAGAGGGATGTTACGGCCTACTATTTGCTGATGAGTCCGACTATCCCGCCCAACTCTTACAAATTTATGATCCACCACCGTTGTTATTTTATCGTGGCAATCACGCACGTCTACATCAAGCACAAATCGCTATCGTCGGCAGCCGAAAACCCACCGCACATGCACAGAAAATCACTTTTGATATCGCTCAATATTTGGCGCAGGCAGGCTATATCATCACCAGTGGTTTAGCTATGGGTGTGGATAAACGAGCGCATTTAGGTGCGTTGGCTCAAGCGGACGCTGAATACCAAGGTCGAACAGTTGGGGTGATGGGTACGGGTATTGATGTTAATTATCCTAACCATCATGATAAGTTGTTTGCTCAAATTATCGATCAAGGTGGCTGTATTATCAGTGAGCTCTTGCCTCATACGCAGCCGCACAAACATACTTTCCCACGTCGCAACCGTTTGGTCGCTGGACTTGGACTAGCGACAATCGTGACAGAAGCGACTATTCAAAGCGGATCACTCATTACTGCACGCCTAACCTCTGAGCAGGGTAAGCAAGTCTTTGCGATTCCCAGTCATATTGACAATAGCAATGCTGAGGGCTGTCATCACTTGATACGTGAAGGCGCTACATTGATTTATCATCCTCAGCAAGTATTAGAAGATGTCAGCGGTCAGTTGAACTATGACCGTGGTTCTTATAAAACAACAAGTGTATCGCAATCGAATGACAGTTCATCTCAAAAAACGATAGGTACGGATAGAAGCGAAGTAGCAGCTAGCCATGTTACTTCATCACCCTCTAATATCAAAACTCCTCCTAGCGCTATCGTCGTACCTGAGCATTTAACGCTTATTTATGAGCAGCTTGATTGGCATGGGCAGGATTTAGATGCGCTTATCGTAGCAACTACGCTTGCACCACCACAATTGATTGGACAGTTGATGGAGCTTGAGTTACTGGGTATTATCAGTGTACAGGGCGGGCGTTATTTACGCGTTTAACACTATATTTACCTTACTTGAAGCTTTTCAGCATTCTAGTCTTTAGGTCATTAATTTCAATAAAAAATTGGCAACTTTTGAAATTTGTTGTCTGAGCCCAACTTTTTCCTGTGTTATGATTAGTACCTAATCTTTTACTAGTCTAAACCATTTCAGCCATGAACCATCTCACACCTTTTATCACCGATTCTATCTCACAAGCAGCTCACAGCCTCAAAGAAGGGCAGTTGCTCGCGTATCCTACCGAGAGCGTGTGGGGCATTGGTTGTGATGCTTATAATCAACAAGCTGTTCAACGTATTCTAGATATTAAGCAGCGTCCACAATCCAAAGGCATGATTGTCATTACGGACAGCGCAGAACGTTTGGCTCCTTTGCTGTCTTCTTTAACGGATGAACAGCGCAACCCTATTCTAAAGAGTTGGCAGATAGATAGTGGTCATAATAACGATGATGGTTTGCAATATAAGCAAGCACATACATGGTTGCTGCCTATCCCGCAGACACTGGCTACTACTATTCCTCCTTGGATAACGGGGCAGCATCAGACAGTCGCAGTAAGGGTCATTGCTCATCCTATTATTCGTCAGTTGTGCCAGCAATTGGTCAGCGCACACAATCCATTTGGGCTATTGGTCTCTACCAGCTGCAATCCATCAGGACAGCAGCCAGCCATGTCCTTCGACGATGCTTATGCCTATTTTGGCGAGCACATCAGTTACTTACAAGCTGAAACGCTGGGCTATACCTTGCCGAGTCAAATTCGTGATGCAATCACTGGCTTAGTTATTCGCTAAACAGTAGCAGTCATCTAAACATAATGAGTAAGCGTCACTATATAAATGATAAGTATTGTTTTTATATTTCACTATTGACAGAAATAAAAGAATGGCGCAAGATGAGCTAAAGGATTACCTATATCTTATAAAATATTAAGTGAATAACTATTATGAAACTAAATCCTGTGACCGAAAAATTTATCTTACATTGGGGTGAAATGGGCTCGCAGTGGGGCGTCAATCGCACTATGTCACAGATTCATGCATTGTTATTCATCATTGGTAAGCCGTTAAATGCTGAGGAAATTACCGAAACACTTGGCGTTGCTCGCTCTAACGTCTCAAACAGTATTAAAGAATTGCAGCACTGGGGCTTGGTACAAAAGGTATCCATATTGGGCGATCGTCGCGATCATTTCACAACCAATACCGATGTTTGGGAGTTAGCACGCATCATTGTGGTCGAACGACAAAAGCGCGAGTTAGAGCCAACGGTGCAATTCTTACAAGAACTGATGGACAGTCCTGAATTCGAACATGAGAATAGTGACGTAAAAGCACGCATCCGTGACACCCAAGAGTTCGTTAGTACGCTAACCACTTGGTCAGCTGAGATGCTCAAGCTACCTACCAGTATTCTCAAAAAAGTCCTTAAACTGGGTGCGAGTATTAAAAAAATTCTACGTTGATAGTGATATGTGTTATCTAAAATAAAAAATTTGAGTAATTATTTCTGTTTAGACAGAAATTTATGTAAGAAATATAAAGACTAGCCAAGTTTAAATGATGCGAGTTTCAGTCAAAGTAGCAGCAAGAAACAGCAACGACAAATGGACGTGTAAAATGAACGCAAATAAGACACACGCTAATAAAGAACCAGCCATTAAAAATGTAATGGCTTCAGTTGAGTGGCAGGATTTGCGCCAACTAACGCGCGCTCAAATTGCTTATAACCTCATTTTGCCTTATCCATTTTTACTGTTGTCTTGGTGGTTCGCCAGTCAGTCTTGGTATGTGTTGGCATGTGGCGCCTCTTATTTGTTTTTCGCTGCTGCTTTTCGCCAAGCGCACGACGGTTATCACCATAGCTTGGGCGTGAGCAAACGTACCGTTACCGGCATACTATTATTGCTCAGCGTACTATCGATGACCAGTTTGCATAGTATCCGAGCCACCCATATGGAACATCACCGCAATCCATTGGGTGACAGTGATATCGAAGGCCGTTTGGCAAAAGGTTCATGGTGGCAAGCGCTGCTTGGCGGAATAGCGTATCGATTGGATATTTATCGCCAAGGACTGCTTCTTAGCAGCCGTCGTAACCAACATATTGCATGGTTGGAATTTGGCTTGATTTTCCTTGTTATTATCACGGCGCTGGTACTGACTGTGCTTCCTGTGGCTGTTCCTGCTATTGCAACGTTGGCGCAAGTGCTGATATATCACCTACTGACGATGATGTTGGCCAATGCCAGCGTTGGTATCATCGCTGTGTGGGGCGTGCATCACGATTGTGATGAGACAGTTGCTCGCACCGAGCGCAATCCTTTGGTCAACTTACTGACCTTTAATTTACTTTATCACGTAGAGCATCATCTATTTCCTGCTGTGCCATCCAATCATTTACCTGAGCTTGCTAAGCGTTTAGATGCAGCAGCACCATATCTGACTAAGGCACATGTATTGCCAAATATGGCTACTATAATGGAATTTATAAATCATTATGCAAGTAAGTTAAAAGACAAAGATCAAAATAGTAATGATAGTGAATGTCCTATTCGTAAGCGTTTTGCTTAGTGTGGTTATCAAATTGGGTAGTCAAATAAAAGGATAGTTGTATGCAAATATCATCGACTCAGCCAAGTAATAGTTTGAATATTTACCCTGAGAAGAAAGTGCATAGAACGTTCATACTTTCGGGTACTTTATTTCAGCTAATCTTATTTCCATTTATAGCGATTTTATTCACCTTTGATGAAAGCATAGGTTTATTGGTTATCTTGTTTTTTCCAGTATATATCATAGGTGGTGGGCTACTTGGGATGAGTATGATGTCTATCATTAGTGCTTGGCACGTCAGTAAAAAGCGATTTATCAAAAAAGGATGGTGGATACAGACTTTCTTAGTTGGCTATATTGTCACGACTATATTCTATGTTCTTTTTTTAAGTTCTATAGCAGGTATCCCTTATTTGTTAGGGATTGGTTTAACGGGAGGTATAAGTGCTGTGTTAGCAGGCATGTCAGCATTACCTACTTTAGAAGAAAATGTTGAATGCTTGAGCTAATCGACTGGAAAAATAGCTAAAAAACTGTCTCTAAGGATATCGTCATGGGTTCAGATTCTAACAAAGGTCATGAAAATTATTCAAAAGCAAATGTCATAGCATCCTATTTATTCTTTGGTGGAGCCATTGGTGGCAGCTTAATAGGATTAATAATAGCTATGCTGATGGTCTTAGAGGCTGTCTTGCAAAGTGATGTCTTGCAGAATATCGTTAGATCAATAGTGCTAGCTGTATTAGCAGTACCTATCTGTGCATTCTTTGGTTTCATGATAGGTCTGATCCCTGCAACATTGACTGGTTGTTTAGTCGCGAGTTTGAAGTTATACCGCAATCATAAAGGTTTATCGTATTCAGCTATCATCGGTACAATATCGACGGTTATCTGTACTTTTCTACTCATGGTTTTTAACGATATCCCTTTTTCATTTGCTGCTTGTATCTTTGCTACCTTGATTGGAAGTTCTAGTGGATATTTCACAGGGTTGTTTGTCTTACCAAAGGTATGATTCACGGAGATAAGTTACATAATTAATCATCAATTATCCACAGTAATTTCATGGGCTTTGCCAACGCCATATTTATACTAAATTAACGACGAATGTTAATGGAATAAATAGAATGAAAACGAATAATAAGTTAGGTGCGTATCCTTATGTACAAGTGGTTGTTCTGTTTGCAGGGATTGGTAGCTTGGTTGGTGGGCTGGTAGCGCAGCTGTTTTTATTATTTATCTTTAGAGATGCTGATTTTGCTCAAATTGGTTATCAGCCATTATTGTATGTTGGATTACTTGGTTTTATTCCTGCTTTATTAACGGGTATGATCGTTGCAAGTCAACAGATATGGCGCGGTGATTATAAGAGTTTACGCACGACATTTTTAGTTGGGTTCGTAACATCAGCATGTTATATGGGCGCAATCGTTTTATATTTAGGCATAAATTCATTGATAGAGATTGGCGTGCTATTGGCATTTATGTTTGCTATAGGGGTATTTGGTGCGATCAACTCAGCGATCGCTAGCTGCATTGCTTTACCAAAAGTATGTAAAAGTCGTTTTGATATAAAGGCTAAAAAAGAAGACGATAACTATAACGGGTTACGTTTTACTGAAAAATAATACACATCGGGAGTAAGGTATGAATATTCTAATCAGTGGCGGTTCAGGGTTTTTGGGTAGTGCGTTCAGCGAAGAGATTCAACAGCATTATCAACAGGATAATAGAGATATACACGTCACTTGGCTGACACGTGATGATAGCCAAGCACATCCCAATAATATTGCAATGATGACTTATGATGAGCTATCAAAAACAGAAAATACCTTTGATGTTATCTTAAACCTAGCAGGCGCAGGTATTGCCGACTCGCGTTGGAGTGATGAGCGCAAAGAGCAGTTGCTCGCCAGTCGCATCAAACCGACCGAATCCATACTCGCATTTATTGCTCGCACCACTGTCAAGCCGAAGCTGCTAGTCAGTGGTTCAGCGATTGGTTGGTACGGCACGCAAGGTGATAAACCATTAACCGAAAGCAGTGGTTTTGAGACCGACTTTTCACATCAGTTATGTGAGCAATGGGAACAACTGGCTTTGACAGCAACAGAATATGCTGTACCTGTGGCTATCGTGCGAACTGGTGTAGTTATTCATCCTGAGGGCGGAATGGTTGGTAAGCTTTTGACACCGTTTAAAATGGGTGTCGGTGGTCAGTTGGGTAATGGTCAGCAGATCATGAGCTGGATCAGTCGTCAAGACTGGGTAGGAACAACGATATTTATCATTGAGCAGCATCTTGCTGGTAAGCACGCTAGTGCTGCTAACACTATAGATGATAATTCATTGCAGACTACTAATGATACACCAGCGTTTGTGTATAACTTAACGTCGCCAAACCCAGTAAACAATCATACTTTTACCAAAACGCTTGGAGCATGGCTGCATCGTCCAACTTTTTTTACTTTACCTAACTTTTTACTAAAATTGATGTTTGGTGAGATGTCGACACTATTGATAGATGGTCAAAAAGTATTACCACAAGCATTACAGGATGCAGGTTATGAGTTCAAGCAGCCGACGCTAGAGCAAGCGTTAGCAGAGCAGAAGTATTGAATATTTTAAAATAGGTTTCATGTGAAACAAGGAAGTTAATTTATTCTAATTCTTACAGATTATTATTTCCTAAAGCATAACGATTTGCTTACATCAAAGTATTAAGACGATAAAAATATGGTTTCTAAAAGTGATAAAAATTTAAATTTAATGCTAAAAAAGAAAAGTATTAATAAGCCTTACCCTTGGTTAAAAGTGCTTATAGGATTCGGTCTACTCGGTGGGTGGGTAGGGGCTAATGTCATAGTTTTTACGCTCTTTTTATTTGAGAGCTTTCTACGAGGACCATGGCAAGGCTTTGACTTTCAGTACTTTATAGAGAATATATTTGAAGGTCTTGTTGTTAAGGTGACAATAGGTCTACTTCCTGCCTTAATAACTGCAGGTATTGTCATTTATATAAAACTGTACCTTAGAACGTTTAGAGACTGGCTCGCCTTAGGCTTACTTGGTTTTGTTGTAACTATTCCATTTAGTCTAATAGCTATGACGATGGTTGGATCAATGGATCTTGAACTATTTCTCTTAGCTATATTAGTGGGCTTGTCGGGATTATTTAGCGCTATTATCATAGGTGGATTAACTATTCCTAAGTCTTAAATTGACTAGTTTTTTATTTAAAATAAAGGACTTACTTATAGGTCGAATTGTTTCATGTGAAACCTACGTAGAGGTATTTATGAGCGACATTGAGAGCAGCGTTACAGTTAGTGTCTCCAATTATCCGAAAGGTAAAGTAATAGGCATCTATGGGCTCTTAGGTGGTGCGATAGGAGGTCTAATTGCTACTTCTTTTATAATTGTATTTTCTGTAATTGAGGGAAGTGTTTCTCTACAAGAAATACCAGACTTTATAAAAATACTAGCAGTTGGTACGGTTTTTGGTTTCCCTTTGGGTTTGTTGCCTGCATTATTGACTGGCTATAGCGCATACAAACTTGAGATTTATTTTGATTCTATGAGAAAGGTACTGCCTTTATTTACTGTTGGTTTTATGAGCACGTTTCTATGTATAGTTTGGTTTATGTTAAAGTCGGATTCGATAGATTCCGTAGTAAATATCATGCTAATTTGCTGTGTTGGTGGCGCAAGTGCCATAGTCACGGGTCTGATCGCATTACCTAAACATCAATAAAATTTGTCTATGAATTTCATTTTTGACAGAAATAAAATAAATAATACTAAGCCAATTAAATTAAGTGGTCGCGCCAGTAAGACAGCTATTGCTTATCACTAAGTAAGGAGAACATCATGCGTCATCCTTCGTTAGCCAATATTGAATGGCAAGATTTGCGTCAGCTTAGTCTGAGCGAGAATATTTATAATATTTTTTTATCATTACCTTTTCTATTGCTGTCATGGTGGAGCGCGTGGCAAGGGTGGTGGTTACTTGCGCTTGTGGCGACTTTTTTCTTTTTCACCGCTGCACTGAGACAAGCGCATGATTGTTATCATCGAACGTTGGGAGTAGGGAGGCTTGCCACTGGGCTCATGCTTTTTTTACTTAGTATCACGATGCTCTGTAGCACACACGCTATTCGGCACACACATCTCAATCATCATCAAGATCCGCTTGGCGATAGCGATGTCGAAGGTAACTGGGCACGCCTACCGTGGTATCAGGCGATATTGGGCGGCGGGATTTTTTCGATTGCGATTCAGTGGTTTGGCTTGACGCATGGTAGTCGTCACAATCGCATTCTGGTTGCCTGTGATATGTTGCTCATTTTCGCAGTGATTGCCACTGGTTTTATCACGATGCACCCAATATTGATCTATCACGTATTGGTGATGATATTGGCCAATACGATGGTGGGATTCTTTGCCGTATGGAGTGTACATCATGGTTGTGATGACGTGGTATACGCCCGTAGTGAGCGCCATCCGTTGATTAATCTACTGACTTTTAACTTGCTCTATCACATCGAGCACCATCTATTTCCAGCAGTGCCGACTAATCACCTACCAGTACTGGCTAAGCGCTTAGATGCCGCCGCACCGCAGTGGACGCAGCAACCCGTCATTCCTTTTTTAGCACCAGTCAATAAGTATCCCGTAGTTAACATGAATAAAAAATCTAATAGTCTTGATACTGAGGTATCACTCATAAAGGAGTCCTAACATGATTATCCAGAACCATATCAACAGCTACAGAGAGCAAGCAAATTTATCCATCACGATGTACTATGACGATGCGTGCGTGATATGCAGCACTGAGGCGCATAATATGAAAAAACGTCAACCAGAGAAAATACGCTTAGTTCCTGTAGAGGAGGGGCTAGATGAGCTGGCGGCCGCAGGATTCAGCCGTGAGGATGCGATGACTTATATGTGTATGAAAGACAGTTATGGCAATTGGTATACACATATGGATGCTGTACGGCTGCTATATAAGACAGGCGGCGTTAAATGGTCACCGTTGTTGTTTTTGCCAGTGGTCAAACAACTGGGTAACTTTGCTTATCCGTATGTCGCTCGCAATCGCTATCGAATTCCAAACTGGGTGACCAAGATGGTGTATGGCACAGCAGTCCTGCAAGCGTGTGAAAACGGCGTCTGTAAAATAGCACCAGATAAACGTTAGGGCAGTTCTATCAAAAACAATTAAGACGATTCTACGGCAAGCAGCTTTATGACACGTTGTTTGTCGTAATAGTACGTGCTTCCTTATTTGATATCAAAAGAATAATAAGACTGATAACCCCGACGCATAATGACAATAAAGTACCAGTTATTAACGTCATGGCAAAACTTGATAAGAAGGACTGGTGAAAACCCAACCCTAACAGTTCAACGATATAGCTAGCCGCTACCCCTGCCAAAATCTCTGGTGATATAAAAGGAAAAATAGGCATGGCCAGATTCAAAATCTGTAGTCCTGCTTTTACGTAGACGCCTTTCTGTAATGCTGCTATAGACCGATGCCACTGATTTTTACGTGAAAAATCATCAAGCAACGTATAGAAGATAATAAAGCAGCCAATTCCTGACGCCATGCCAGCTATAGATAACCCAGAATTATCGTTTAATGCAACTCCCCATACAAAACCTGCTACTGCACTAATACAAACCCAAAGTGTCCAAAAACCCCAGCGTTTATTCATCTTTTCACCTTTGTTGTCTGTACGATTCTTACGATAAATCATACGATTTTATCTTATAAAGCTTTATGTAAAAAATATGGAATATAGTCTAAGTGCCAATAATAAGCTGTTTTTAAAGTAAGATAATCTCATTTTTATCTGAGTAGATTTTACTATGTGGCTTTTTATTGGTTTCACGCAACTGCTCTCTATCATGACTTGTCTATTGCTTTGGTGGTTTATTAAACCAAAACGCCAGAGTGTGAAGGTGCGTTTGGTACTCAGTGTTTTTATCGTTAATAATGGCTTTCTACTGTACGGTCTAAGCGATTTTTGGGGTGAGCGTTTTAATGTTTATCTGGTCAGCGGTATCTTACAAGGCTTTATGTTCTATGCTGGTGTGATAGTTGCTGTCTTAGCACTTATTTTTTATAAGGTTTTGAAGCGGCAGCCGCGCCCTAAATTGTTACGCGTGTTTGCCTTGACTACTTATGCATTTATTGTCAGCTTAGCTGTATTTAATGCGTATTCGCCTGTGGTACACCGTTTGACGGTTACGACAGATAAGCCGCTCAATAAGCCTATGAGCATAGCATTAGTGTCTGATACTCATTGGGGTAGATGGTTTGGAAACCACCAGATAGATAAGTTGGTAGATTTGGTCGATGCCCAACACCCTGATGTGGTCGTCATAGCAGGAGATATCATGCATGACACGACGATTGCTTATGACAATACCAATATGCATGAGCATTTATCAAAGCTGAAGGCGCCACTTGGGGTTTATGCTACTTTAGGCAATCATGACTATCGAGGTTACGATGAAGAGATCGCTCAAGCTGTTGAAGCAGCAGGGATCAAAGCGCTTGATAATGAGAGTGTGCTGCTCAATGATTCAGTATGGTTGGTTGGGCGTTCAGATGATGTCGACCAGACTAGGTTGTCAGCGGATGAGTTATTGACTCAAGTTGATACTGATAAGCCTGTGGTGTTTTTAGAGCATCCTCCATCTATGATGGAAGAGATAAAAGAGTTGCCAGTGGATTTGCACCTGTCTGGTCATACCCATGGCGGACAAATTTTTCCATTAACGATACTGATGAATTGGTTCTCACCGCTAAACTATGGCACCAAAACAATAGAGAGTACGCAGTTTTTGGTGACGTCAGGTTATGGTATAGGAGCAGTGCCTTTTAGATTAGGCACACGTTCAGAGATTTGGATGATTACGTTACAGTCAGCAAAGTAAGAATTATTACTTTATTGGTTTTATGAACATAGTAATAAGGAGGTAGTGCCCCAAAACAGAAGCTATAAAAACAGCGGCTATGAAGACAATGATTCTAGCTTTAGTATTATTGTAAAACATACACTTAATAGCACTGTGTACCACGCCACCACACTATAGTTAACTCTCTATAAAAGAGTGACAGCGTTAACCTCGCTTGAAGTATCACATATACATCTGCACTCGATTACCTTGACTCTCTTTTAACTGAATCAACTATATAACAATAAGATAAAACAAAAGAGGAACGCCCATGCGCTACGTATTTTTTGCAGTTATCATTGGTTTGCTGCAACTATTTAGCTTGGGCGCTGCACTAAGCCTACAGTGGTGGTTACAGCCTTGGACAACCTCCGCATTACAAACAGCGGTTATGATAACGGTTTTTATAATCAGTAATGGTTTATTGCTGCTAAGCGTCAGCAAACTGCTCGCAAATAGCTACCGATGGGTGAGTGGTTGGATGCTAGTGATGCATTTTATAATACTTACCGCTGGATTTACCGGTGCGGTATATGGCAGTTATTTATTAAGCACAATGGTATTTGGCAGTATAATCAGTCAACCAGAAACCATCGCTTTTGGCCTTCGCGTATTTGCCTTTGTCTTATTTATTGGGCTGTTTGTTTACGCCTTACATAGTGCTTATGTGCCAGTGGTAAGGAAACGCACCATTCATATCAATAAGTCTATGCAGGGACAATTGCGTATTGCAGTGGCCAGTGATTTACATTTGGGCCGCTTGTTTGGGAGTCGTGCGATTGATAGATTAGGTCGTGTGCTTGTTGAGCAGCGCGCTGATATGTTGTTGATGCCGGGCGATATCATGGATGATAATACGCATGCCTATGCAGCATATGATATGCAGACCAACCTGACCAAACTTTGCAATCAATTGCCCTTAGGTGTGTATGCCACGCTAGGTAATCACGACTTGTACGGGCATGAGCGGCCGATTAGTGACTCGTTACGCAGTGCTGGCGTGCATTTATTGAATGATGATGTGCTGTGTATTAACCATCAAGATCAACCAGTTTGGTTGATTGGACGTTTTGACAATCATAAGCGTGAGCGAGTCGCAACCACCGAGCTGTTATCGCAAGTGGATACCACTGTGCCCGTGATACTGCTAGATCATAGACCGAGTGATATTATAGAACACAGTAAGCTACCTATTGATTTACAGGTATCAGGTCACACACATGATGGGCAAATATTTCCCGCCAATTTTATTGTGCGAGCCATCAACCGTTTGGGTTACGGTTACGAGGCCATTGGGCTTGGGCACTTTGTGGTGTCATCAGGCTATGGCTTTTGGGGTATTCCTTTTCGATTGGGTTCACGGTCTGAGGTATGGCTTATCACTGTTCAGTCAGCAGTCTGACACAGCGTGTGTACCCATTTAGCAAAATCACTGATGATGTGATGGACCTCGTGGTTTAGACCACTATGAATACTCATCAAATGAATAAAGCCATGCGGTGCGCCCAGTACTGTATGGACTTTAACTGGATATCCTTTTGCTTTTAGCCGCTCGGCATAATCAAGCGCTTCATCGCGCAAAATATCAAGCTCTGCTGCCACGATATAGCTTGGGCACATGTCTGTGCTATCACCACGTGCCACCGAGACAAAGCCATGCTCTGGCGGGATGGTACTATGCACCACATAAGCGGCGTCAAACACTTCAGCATCATTATGATCTAAAAATAGCCCTTCACCGTACAGTGCCCAACTAGGGTGTTCGGCGGTAATGTCGATCACAGGATAAAGCGGTAGCTGCGCCAATGGATGCGGCAAGCGCTGGACTGTTTGTATGTCGGTTACGCTATGTATTTTCAATTGCTGCCACTGTGCCTCGTCAGGTGAAATCACTTGCTGTGCCACTAGTGTTGCAAGGCAACCACCTGCACTGTCTCCCGATAAAACAATACGAGAGGGTAACGCACCCATCGTATGACAATGCTCTGATAGCCATAAGTAAGCGGCTAAACAATCTCTGAGGGCCGTTGGAGCAGTATGTTCAGGAGCCAATCGATAGTCGACACTCGCAACTGCCCAGCCAGTTTGCTGGCAGACGGTATGGCAAAATTCATGATGCGTATCAATATCACCGATACAAAACCCACCACCATGAATAAATAGCATCACGACTTTATCAGGATTGCTATGTTGCCCTGTCCCATAGCAGCGTATCTGCATGTCTTCGCCATCGGCATTAGCAATCGTTTTGTCTTGCCAAGTTACTTGCTGACTAGCTGTTTTCTTAGTTTGCAGGCTTTTAGCTTGCGGATTTTTAGCTTGCACCCGTGCGCTATTCGGTTGCGTCTGCCAAACGTTTGGCGATTGCATGGATACCGCATCTACAGCAAACTTTTTGCGCATCTGAGTGAGCTGAGATACTTTTATGGGCTGCTTCATTTTCTTATTGGCACCAATAATGGCACGCAAATGCCCGTCAGCATGTGGATACTGTGCCACGGTGGGCGAATTTAGAGACCGGTTCAGTCGCTCTAATAATGGAGCTGGCAAGTAGCCCAAGCTTTTTAACGCATAGTACAAGGCGTGTCGACGGTAGCGTGATACAGGTAAAGTTAGTATGGGCATAAGGGTCCTAACTGAATTAGATGGTTGGTACAGGCTTAAACGCATTACTGTTAAAGTACATCTAGCAAAATACCGCTGTCAAAATATAATTTGAACAATAAGTGGTTGTATTCATAAGCCGCTGTACGTTACTTATATGCGAGCTACTAGCAGCAATACAGCAGAATAAGAGTGTTGCTGTTTATATAATGTTGTTTACAGCGTCACTACTCATACTATCAATAGTTTGTGGCTCAAGGTGATAAAATAGCTATTAAAAGCAGTTGTTAGAAATTCTTCGCATTAAAGTAAAAAAATCCTCTTCTTAGGCTTGAAATTTATACTCATCACCTTTATCAAGCAGCTAGTAAAGCGCATTAATAAAAACAATGAGCAAAATGTTTTAAGTATCTAATAAGGTCGCAGTATGACTGGCGATGAGCCTATCTATTGCATTCTATATGAATCGTCATTATTACATTCTAAGGAGCTATCATGAGCGAGCAAAATACCAATCACGAATCTGCTGAGCAAACTGTGGTGCATGACAACATCGGCCATACTGACAGTATTCTAGAAGAAACGATGAAAGAGTTTGATCCACAAAATAATTCAGGCGAAGAGATGACTATCGAAAACGATATCGATCTTGATACTTTTAAAGCGCGCATCGCTGAGTTAGAAGGCGAAGTTAAGCAAGCCAAAGAAACAACTGCCCGCGCCAATGCAGAAGCTTACAATGCACAAAAACGCATGGAGCAAGAAGCTGACAAGAGCAAAAAATTCGCTCTACAAAAATTTGCTAAAGAGCTGCTAGATATCGTTGATAACTTAGAGCGTGCCATGGAAAATGCCAACGCCAACGATCCAGTAGCTGAAGGTGTGCAATTGACGCATAAAGCGCTATTAGCACTACTCACTAAGAACGGCGTAGAAGCAGTTGATCCACAAGGCGAAAAATTTAACGCTGATTTTCATGAAGCCGTTGGTATTGATGCAGACGCTGAAGCTGATACCGTTGGAACCGTACTACAAAAAGGCTATAGCTTGAATGGTCGTCTGTTGCGCCCAGCAATGGTACGCGTCGGTCAATAGTATTTAAGCTGACATTGTCTGAAGCAGTAGTGTTTGAAGTTATGACTTCATTATATAAGCAGCAAACAATCAGTCTCTAATTGTGCTAAACCTCGTTATTAGTAAGGGTTTTCACAAAAAGTCACATAAAAGGCAGTTTTTGCGTGGCTTTTGACTTGAAAAAATTAATAAGTAAACCGATATATAGCAACAAGTGACCGACTATGGTCTGAACATATAAGTATTTATATTGAAAATAAATTAGGAGCATTTGATTATGGGTAAAGTAATTGGTATTGATCTAGGTACAACGAACTCATGTGTTGCAGTAATGGAAGGTGATAAAGTTAAAGTCATCGAAAATGCTGAAGGCACTCGCACTACACCATCGATCGTCGCCTACAAAGATGACGAAATCCTCGTTGGTCAGTCAGCTAAGCGCCAAGCGGTAACGAACCCAAACAACACTTTGTTTGCAATCAAGCGTTTGATCGGTCGTCGTTTTGATGACAAAGTTGTGCAAAAAGACATCGGTATGGTGCCTTACAAAATCGCTAAAGCAGATAACGGTGATGCATGGGTAGAAATCAACGGCAAAAAATTAGCGCCACCACAGGTTTCTGCTGAAATCTTGAAAAAAATGAAAAAAACAGCAGAAGATTATCTTGGTGAGAGCGTGACTGAAGCGGTTGTAACGGTACCTGCTTACTTCAATGACTCACAGCGTCAAGCAACTAAAGATGCAGGTAAAATCGCTGGTCTTGATGTAAAACGTATCATCAACGAACCAACTGCTGCTGCTCTTGCCTATGGTATGGACAAGAAGCAAGGCGATAGCACTGTTGCTGTATATGATTTGGGTGGTGGTACTTTTGACGTATCAATCATCGAAATCGCTGACGTTGATGGCGAGCAGCAGTTCGAAGTACTTGCAACCAACGGTGATACTTTCCTTGGTGGCGAAGACTTTGACTCAGCATTGATTGACTTCTTAGTTGACGAGTTCAAAAAAGACCAAGACGTTAACCTAAAAGGTGATTCTCTTGCGATGCAGCGTCTAAAAGAAGCCGCAGAAAAAGCAAAAATCGAGCTATCAAGCGCTCAAAGTACTGAAGTGAACCTGCCTTATATTACTGCTGATAGCAGTGGTCCTAAGCATTTGGTTGTTACTATCAGCCGCTCAAAACTAGAAAGCCTAACGGAAGAACTAGTACAGCGTACTATGGGCCCTTGTAAAATTGCTCTTGAAGATGCTGGTCTAAAAATTGGTGATATCGATGACGTTATCCTAGTTGGTGGTCAGACTCGTATGCCACTAGTACAGCAAAAAGTACAAGAATTCTTCGGTCAAGAGCCACGTAAAGACGTGAACCCTGATGAAGCGGTAGCAGCTGGTGCAGCTATTCAAGGTGCTGTATTGTCTGGTGACAAAACTGACGTATTGCTACTTGATGTGACGCCACTGACACTAGGTATCGAAACGATGGGTGGTGTAATGACGCCAGTTATCGAGAAAAACACGATGATTCCTACTAAGAAATCACAGGTATTCTCAACTGCTGAAGACAACCAACCAGCAGTAACGATTCAGGTGTATCAAGGTGAGCGTAAAATCGCTAACCAAAACAAACAGCTTGGTCGTTTTGATTTGACTGATATTCCACCAGCACCACGTGGTCTGCCACAAATCGAAGTAACTTTTGACATCAATGCTGATGGTATCATGAACATCTCAGCAACTGACAAAGGTACTGGTAAAGCACAAAGCATCCAAATTAAAGCGGATTCTGGCTTGTCGGACGAAGAAGTTGAACAAATGGTTCGTGATGCAGAAGCCAATGCTGCTGAAGATGAGAAGTTCGCTAACCTAGCGCAAGTACGTAATGAAGCAGATGGTCGTATTCATGCTGTGCAAAAAGCACTAAAAGAAGCAGCAGATAAAGTGTCTGATGAAGAAAAATCTTCAGTTGAGACTGCTATCACTGAGCTTGAAGCAGCAGCTAAAGAAGATGATCATGATGACATCAAAGCCAAGCTTGAAGCGTTAGATAATGCTTTCTTACCAGTTAGCCAGAAGATTTATGCTGATGCAGGCGCTGGTGCAGAAGGTATGGATCCAAGCCAGTTCCAACAAGGTGCTGACGGTGCAGCAGATAGCAGCCAAGCCGATGACGACGTTGTTGATGCTGAGTTTACTGAAGTAGACGAAGACAAAAAGTAATACTGCTAATCTACTAACTAGTTAAATTAAAAAACGCATCCTTCGGGATGCGTTTTTTTTGTGGCTAATATTTCTACGAGTTGTCATTACTTCTACTATAGTCAAAGAACTCTAAAATGGGTACAAGGCAGCCGACTGCAGATTGTACAAGTAGTACATCTAAGGAGGGTAACGCCATAGCCGTTTAGTATTTCACCGACTATATAAGTTGAGGGTTTAAGTTTTAAACACACTCACTGTTAGCACCTCATACGTTAAATTCACACAAGGCTGTCCTCCTTCATCTTGTGCTGAGAAGTGTTGCCAATAGTCTGACTCAAACTGCTGTAGACGCGATTTTGTCCACATAAAAGTCTGGGTATTATTTGATTGTACTTGTGTCTGATTGGTCGATACGCCAGTCAGTTTCATATGTTTTAGGATAGCGTAGGGGGTAGGGAAGGGTAGATCAAAGCGCTGAGTTGAGAGTTCGATATTCTCAAAACCTGTATCAACCAATGCAGATTGCCATTCGTCGATATCTGGATAGTAGAGTCCTTGACCTGTTAGCGTCTTAATTTGCAAAAAGTTATTTGGGGTAAAGGTACTGAATATCAGTTGCCCTCCAGTTTGTAGGCTGCGAGCCGACTGCGTGACAAAACTTAATGGATTATCAAACCACTGCACTGCATTGGCACTGACGATTAAACTATGATTTGACTCTAAATCTATGGTCTCAGCATCACCAATGACGATATCAGCAGTTGGTAGTATGGATTGCAATGTAGCAGCTTGCTCATTACATAATTCATTAATGACCCAATACTCGCTCTGTATATGCTCAGCGAGTAGGCGCGTCATTTGACCTGTGCCTGCACCCACTTCTAGCACACTGCTTTGCTTGGACTGAGCAATGTTTTCTAGTAAATACTGACAGACTGTCTGCTGAATATGGGCATGTTGGTCATAGTCACCAGCACTCGCAAAATGACGAGCGATGGTTTGCTTTCTAGCACTGAGGTCATCAGGTATGTCGAGTTTTTTCATAGAGTGCATTACATCCAATTGAGCCAGTTATTAATCGATATAGTCATTCCACTATAAAAGTATTACAGCGTTAACCTCGCTTGAAGTATTAGATATACATCTACGTTTGGTTGCCTTGTACTACTTTTAAATTGAATCGACTATAGTAGGATTATTGTCCCTGTTAGAGAGTGGAATTATAACTGTTGTATTAGCCGTTCGCAGTCTTCATTGGTCAGCTTGGCATTCATAACTAAGCGAATACGAGCGGTGTTTTCAGGAACGGTGGGTGGCCTGATAGGTAGCGCGTAAAATCCTGCTGTCTGTAACTGCTGTGCTTTAGCAAGCGCACGTGCATTATCGCCCAATATATAAGGAATGATAGGAGAGTCATAACTGGTATGTTGAGCAGTAGATGATACACGGTGTTGTGGGGCGATGGCCTGGCTAAGTGTGATAGACAGCTGCGCTAAATGCGTACGTTGCTCAGTCAACATCGGCATTTTTGCTAAGATAAAGCGTGTCCAGGCATGATTGATAGGGGGTAATGCCGTACTAAAAATAAGTGGGCGCATCGTATTAATCAGCCATTGTTTGACGACCTTATCACACATGATATAAGCACCAACTGAAGCAAACGCTTTCCCAAACGTCCCCACCAAATAGTCAATATCGGACAGCGTATCTGTTTCTTCTGCTAGACCCAATCCTGTATCACCTAAAACACCGACGGCATGTGCTTCATCGACATATAGCTCAATACGAGCGTCATTTGCTTTTAATTGCACCAGCTGAGGTAAGTTGGCGCGGTCACCATCCATACTAAAAATACTCTCAGTGACAATAATGATGCGCTCAACCGTTTCATCTGCTTGCTCGATAAACCTAGCCAAGTGCTCGTAATCGTTGTGACGGTAACGACGATAGGTGACAAGTTTGCTTTGGCTCAGACGCAACCCATCGATAATACTGGCATGTACTAGCTTATCAGCCAAAATAAGTGTCTTGACTGGTAAAGTCGTCAATGCTGGCAATATACCAAGATTGGCGTGATAGCCACTATTTAGCACCAGTACAGATTTTTCAGTCGCAGCGGTTTGTTGATTCACAGCATTCTGATACCAGCTTTGCAATTCAGCTTCTAATGATTGCAACTGTATATCGTTGCCTGTGAGGAGCCGTGAAGAGGTTGCACTCATTTTAGGGGTCTGTGCAGTAGGTAGCTGTTCTATTTGATTGAGAAATTCAGTTTGTAGCTTGATATCACCACCCAAGCCAAGATAGTCATTGCTCGCAATGTTAAGCAAAGCTTTGCCATTGCTCATGACGTACTGTCCATTATGTTGCAGGTTTAGTAATTGACGATATTGTTGGCTTGTTTTGAGATCTTCAAGCGCTACTTGCAAGCGATCAGTGATGAGATTGGTCATACTTTCTTCCTTAATCTTTATTATTCGATATCTTTTTGAGTATTTTAAGCTTAGTTTTTTAGTAGGAAGACGGTGAAATGAGTATGGATTATTGCATAAATAGGCTGGATGTAACAAAAGATTTCATTTTCTAGCCTTTGTAACCCGCCCAATGATGAATGCTTTCAAATCTTAACTCTCATGCTATCAAACACTGACAGACGCCGTGAAATAGTTTGTTACTATTACATTCATCGCAAGCAAGCAAGCAAGGTAACGCGGTTATAAAAACATTAGAAATAACTTGCTTGTTCGAGTTGATGTTAAGGAGCTAATGATGAAAAACATACAAAAAGTATTACTTACATTATCAGTCAATCATAATTTTGGTATCGAAGCTGAATACGACATGATGGATAGCGATGTTGATGCCAAACTATTGACTGTTGGTGCACAGCTGAAATTATAAATACTTTTTTAAACCTTTTTGTTGAAGGCTTATCTGGTGGGCTTTTCTCATACAGATAATATATAACCAATCAAAACGTAATTTTAAGGAAATAAAATGAAAACTCTACAAAAAACTCTAATGGCAGTAGTAGCTGGTTCTTTATTAAGCGTAGGCGCACAAGCTGCTGTATCTTATGGTAATGGCTATACTGGTCAACCGTACGTCGGTGCTAAAGTTGGTCAATTTGATTTAGATACCAATAACGCTGATGACCCAACTGCTTACGGTGTTTATGCTGGTTATAACTTTGATCCTAACTTTGGTATCGAAGCAGAATATGTCGGTTCAGACGATGCTGATTACCGTGGTGGTGATATCGATGCTAAGTCTTATGGTGCTTATGGTACTTATCGTTATGCTTTCGCTGATACTGGTGTATACGCAAAAGGTAAGGTCGGTGTGGCAAGAACTGAAGTGGAAGCAAGAAATACGGATCTTGGTGGACTTTACAATGGCGAAGATAAAGATACTAGCTTAGCTGGTGGTGTAGGTCTTGGTTATTCAGTAACGCCTAACTTCAACGTAGAAGCAGAATACGACATGCTAGGTAGCGATACAGATCTTATGACTGTTGGTGCAAACATCAAGTTCTAAGTTTTTAGCAAGTCGCATCATAAACAAAAAACGCATCCTTTGGGGTGCGTTTTTTTGTGTGCTATAAAAACAATATGATAATAACCAAAAAATAGTGCATTAAAAATACGGTTCTGTTAGAATCCTGCATCCAACAATAGTTTGGCTAAATTGTATGCTCTGTTATGTCCATTCAGACTACACTTTATTTTCATTCAACAGGAAGATATATGAATACCTTACAAAAAGCTTTGATCGCATTATCAGTTGGTTCTTTAATAAGTGTTAGCGCACAAGCGGCTGTTAACTATGCAGGTCAGCCTTACGTTGGTGTTAAAATTGGTCAGTATAGTCCAGACGACGTAGATGATGATGCAGTGTCATATGGTGTTTACGGTGGTTATAAGTTTACTCCAGAATTTGGTGTGGAAGCCGAGTACTTAACCACTGGTGATGCTGATGCATTCAATGAACGTTTCGAGAAATCTGAATACAGTGCCGATGTGTTAGGCCTTTATGCAACATATGATTATACTTTTCCAAACACTGGACTTTACGCAAAAGGTCGTTTGGGTGTTGCAAAAAATGAAATCGATGTAGACTATACAGATAAATTAGACTCTAGCGAAAATGAAAGCTTTAGCTATTCTGATACAGGCGTGGCTGGTGGATTAGGTCTTGGTTATAACATTAGTTCTACAGCTTCTATTGAAGCTATGTATAACATTTATCCTAAAATTGAAGATGGATTAGCTGATATTGATGTGAGCGGCGTTACTTTAGGTGCTCACTTTAAGTTCTAATCAAACAATAAATAAAAAACGCATCCTTTGGGGTGCGTTTTTTTATACGTTGA
The DNA here is from genome assembly GCF_015864825.1 of Psychrobacter sp. NZS113. Taxonomy (GTDB): domain Bacteria; phylum Pseudomonadota; class Gammaproteobacteria; order Pseudomonadales; family Moraxellaceae; genus Psychrobacter. The sequence continues at coordinate 41,811 of NZ_JADYWL010000001.1, read as the reverse complement.
ATTTTTATAATTTCTCTAATATTTATTAAGATAAATACATCATATATTGATGATTTTTAAGAGATTGTTGATACTGAAAATGTGTTACATTAAAAGCTAGAATATTAAAAATAAGAGGTATCGCAGCGATGGACATACTTTGGATGATTGAACCTTGGCATTGGCTAGTACTAGGCTTCATCTTATTGATTGTTGAGATGTTTGCACCCACGTTTGCCAGCCTTTGGTTTGGTGCTGCGGCTATTATAGTTGCAGCCCTGTCGTGGTTACTACCTATTTCAGTTTTCGTCCAAATTCTTATTTGGCTGGTATTGTCAGCGATATTTTTATTGGCTTGGTTCAAATTTATTAAGCCGTTATCGGTAGACCGAACTAAAGCAGGGCTAGGTGGCAGCGTTATCATTGGTGAAACTGGCATGATTATCGTACAGCCGCAGCCAGATAGGACAGGTACCGTCAGATTTAGTGTACCTATTGTTGGTGCTGCTGAGTGGGTATGCCGGACGAGAGGGGAACAAGTAGCAGTCGGTGATAGAGTCGTAGTGACCGATATCGTTGGCAATGAGCTGATTGTGAGTAGTATGAAATCGCAGGTAGCGATTAATAAAAATACGCAAGTATAATAATAGGGGTGGGTTATGGGAAGCTTTAGTATTGTAATGTTAGTCTTGGTGGCACTGGTCGTATTTACGGTGTTTAAGGGTGTTCGTATCGTTCCACAAGGTTACAAATGGGTGGTGCAGCGCTTGGGTAAATACAGCCAAACGCTAGAGCCTGGGTTAAATCTGATTATTCCTTTCGTTGATGATGTCGCCTATAAAGTGACAACTAAAGACATCGTCCTTGATATTCCATCACAAGAAGTCATTACTCGAGACAACGTGGTAATTATCGCCAATGCAGTGGCTTATATTAATATCGTGCGCCCTGATAAAGCAGTGTATGGCATCGAAGATTATGAATACGGTATCCGTAATCTGGTGCAGACCTCACTGCGTTCAATCATCGGTGAGATGGATCTGGATAGTGCCTTGTCTAGTCGTGACGAAATCAAGATGAAGCTAAAGCATGCAATCTCAGAAGATATCGCTGATTGGGGTATCACCCTAAAGACAGTAGAGATTCAAGATATTAACCCGTCGCAAACCATGCAGGCATCAATGGAAGAGCAGGCGGCGGCAGAGCGTCTACGCCGTGCCACAGTGACCCGTGCTGATGGTCAAAAGCAAGCAGCTATCTTAGAAGCCGATGGGCGTCTAGAGGCCTCACGTCGTGATGCTGAAGCGCAGGTAGTGCTAGCGAGGGGCTCAGAAGAGTCGATTCGTTTGATTACCAACGCCATGGGCACAGAAGAGATGCCGATTGTTTACTTACTTGGTGAGCAGTATATTAAGGCAATCCGTGAACTGGCTGAATCTGATAACTCAAAAATGGTAGTGTTACCTGCTGATATTTTAAGTACCGTAAAAGGTATGGTGGGTGATAAGTTAAAAGTGTAATAGATAACTATTATTTCAGATAAAAAAAGACCTCAAACGAGGTCTTTTTTGTGCCATAAATTCAGAGTTGCTTTCTCAAGTTGTTTTTTAACATTGCTTCTTAAAGTTGCTTTAAATCACTTTGGAAAAGCGATCTTTATGCTTTGTCTCAAGATACTCATCAAAGACCATCGCAACGTTTCGACCCAATAAGCGTCCCCGTGGTAAAACACGAATACCAGCGGCATCCATATCGATGAGCTTATCGTCTTGCATGGCGCCGAGCTGTGCTATTTCATCGATAAAATAGGTAATCGCATCGATACCGAATTTCTGATTCACATCTTTAAAGTCGACATAGTCATGACAGAGTAAATTCATAATCACGTATTCACGCAGACGATCTTTGATTGATGTCTTAATGACTTTTGCCGCAGGCATAACATTGGGGTTAATTTTCGCCATATCAATATTGGATTGGTAGGCTTGCAGGTCCGTATCATTTTGTAGGATATAGCGGGTACTGGCATTGGCAATTTGACTGATAGAAGAGACACCGAATCCTAATAGGTCGCAGTCACCCATGATGGTGTAACCCTGAAAGTTACGATGTAATTTGCCCTCGCGCTGTGCGATAGCGAGTTCATCGTCAGGCTTTGCAAAGTGATCAATACCGATGTATTGATAGCCTGCTTCGCTCAACATATTGATGGTATTACCAAGCATCGTAAGCTTCGCTGCTGGATTTGGTAGATCTTCATCTTTAATCTGACGTTGCGCTTTAAAGCGTTCTGGCAGATGCGCATAGTTAAATACCGACAAACGATCTGGTGACATCTCTATGATGCGCTGTACCGTTTGGTTAAAGGTATCAGGCGTTTGATGTGGTAGGCCATAAATCAAGTCGATGTTAATAGAGTGAAAGCCGAGTTCGCGAGCTTCATTTAACACATTTTCAATCAATTCTGCTGAATGCACACGATTGACAGCGATTTGTACGGTCTCATCTAAATCTTGCACACCTAAGCTAATACGGTTGAAACCAAGACCACGCAATACTTTTAGTGTGTCTTTGCTCAGCTCACGCGGGTCAATCTCAATAGAGTAATCACCTTCATCTTCAGGTAAAAATTCAAACTGCGTCTGTAAAAACTCCCACAGCTGAACCATCTCTTCATCACGCAAAAATGTGGGTGTACCACCGCCCAAATGTAGCTGCTTGACCAATGGTTTGCTACTGCCTTCGGGTGCCGATAATAAGCGACGCTTATGCTTAATTTCGGCAATTAAGTACTGTAAATAATCGCCCGAGTCGCTATTTTTTTTGGTAATAATTTTATTGCAAGCACAGTAGTAGCAAAGGTGACGACAGAACGGAATATGAAAATATAGAGACAGTGGTGCACGCGCTTCACGGTTCTGCAGAATTTTGGTCTCAAGACTGTCAGCGATTGGTGCGAACTCTAAAGCCGTTGGATAAGAGGTATATCGTGGCCCAGAACGATTGTACTTATTGATGATCGCTTCATCAAAGGCGGGTAGATGTTTGCTCGTAATACTGCCGCGTGTACTGGCATAAGGATTGTCTGGTTGCATGACAGGACGTGTCGTGGTCGGCTGCTCTCCGGCGCGATTGTAAGGCTGCTCAATATGGTCAGCACTGTTAGAATTGTTTTGTTCTGAATGTTCTGTCATGCGATATTCCTCGTTTTGACCATATATATTGCTAGAGTTTATGTGGTTCAAGGGTAGCAATTGAAATCGTTCATTTATGATCACCTTTCTAGCAATATTTATGTCTAAATAGACAGTGGCTAGTATAACAAATCCTTGTTAATAGTGGGGTGAATAGCGAGTGCTCTTAGGCAAAACTTATTAAGATAATAAGCTCATGATTGAATCATCAATCACATGAGGTTTTATGACTCAAAACACGACATTTGCGTACCTATGTGTAATCCTCTATTATCGAGAGAGCCTCTTTATAGGAAACACTCATGTCGTTTGCTCAAGTCTATACCCGTTCAGTCGTCGGTTTGCATGCACCTAAGGTTATTATTGAGGTGCACTTGTCGCAAGGTTTGCCTGCACTCACCATTGTCGGTCTACCAGAAGCTGCGGTACGTGAGAGTAAAGACAGAGTCCGTTCTGCGATATTGAATTCTGGATTTCAGTTTCCCAATCGCCGTCTCACTATCAATTTGGCCCCTGCTGATTTGCCCAAAGATGGCGCAAGGCTAGATTTACCGATTGCTATCGGTATCTTGGCAGCCAGCGATCAGCTTGACCCAGACGTGCTATCAGGGTTTGAGTTCATCGGTGAATTGGCGCTAAACGGAAACTTGCGGCAAGTGACAGGCAGCTTGGCAGTGGCACGAGCAATTAAAGCGGAGCGATTGGCTGTGAAGTCATCAAGTAGTAATGAGCGACGACTAGATGAGCAGCAGCCAGCAGCAGAGCTAACATCAGTCAAATTAATCGTGCCAATGGATAATGGGGCAGAAGCCAGCCGTGTCGAGGGAGTAGAGGTATTAGGCGCTCAGAGTCTCAAAGCCGTTTGCGACCATCTACAGTCGCTAGCGAATCCAAGCATACCCAATGAGAGTTTGGCAGTCGTCACACCTAGCCCAGCACCGCAGCATGTGGGTTATCAAGTGGACTTGGCCGATGTCAAAGGTCAGCATCATGCTCGGCGTGCATTAGAGATTGCCGCTGCAGGTGGTCACTCGATATTATTTACAGGGCCGCCCGGTTCAGGCAAGACATTGATGGCATCGCGTCTACCGACTATTTTGCCTGACCTCAGTGACGAAGATGCGTTAGAAGTAGCCAGTACGTATTCAGTCGCAGACAGCGATTATGACTATGGTACACGGCCATTTAGGCAAGTTCATCATACGATATCAGCCGTGGCATTGGTGGGTGGTGGTTCACGCCCAAAACCTGGTGAGATTACTCTTGCGAATAAAGGTGTGTTATTTCTTGATGAATTGCCAGAGTTTGATCGTACGGTGTTAGAGGTATTGCGGCAGCCATTGGAAGCCAAGCAAATAACGATTAGCCGTGCCAACTCACAAATGACTTTTCCCGCAAATTTTCAATTGGTCGCTGCTATGAACCCTTGTCCATGCGGTTATGATGGCGATACATCAGGGCGTTGCCGCTGTCGCCCCGAGCAGATTAAACGCTATCAAGATAAACTATCAGGACCACTATTAGATCGCATTGATTTGCATATCACTGTGCCCGCTTTACCGATTGCTGACTTACAAAATGCTCAGGCTGGAGAAACCTCCGAACAGGTGAGGGTAAGGGTAGCCGCCGCTCATAAAAATCAGATGCAGCGGCAACAAAAGGTCAATAATGAGCTGAGTCCTAGCGAGATTGATAAATATATCCAACTAGGAGAGAGCGAGCAGCAGCTATTACAGCTTGCTCAGCAGCGCCTGAATTTATCCGCTCGTGGGTATCATAGAGTACTGAGAGTAGCGCGTACCATCGCCGACCTTTCTGATAGTATAGATATAACGAGCGTCCATGTATCTGAGGCACTTAGTTATCGCAGTAAATAATCCTACTTATCTAAGCCAGTGTTTACTACTACCATACGGTAAAGATGATGCATGAAATATGACGCATGAGAGATAAAGTATGGGTTAAGCATTGTTTCTCATAATCCAAGTCACCAAATCAGCGAAACCATCAAACGCTTCGGTCGGATTTAACTCACGAATATCTTGCCCGTAGTTATAACCATAAGACAGTCCAATCGTGTCCATATTGGCGTTTTTTCCGGCTAAAATATCGTTTCTAGAATCACCAATCATAACGGCTTGTTCTGGAGCGACGTTCAACGCTTCACAGACATGTAGTAGCGGTGCAGGATCAGGCTTTTTGGTTAAGAGACTATCACCGCCCAGCACTTCACTGAATAAGTCCTGCCAGCCAAATGACTGCAATATCTTCGGTACAAAACGAATGGGTTTATTGGTCACTAATGCCAGTGTATACCCTGCAGCTTTCAGTTGTTTTAGTCCACTGTCCACATTTGGATAAGCGACGGTTTTGCTGCCGCTGAGTTTCTTATAAGCATCAAAAAATATTTGCTCCGCGTGATCAGCTTCCTCGACCGTCAACTCACCTTCCAGCACTTCTACCTTGCCCACTAGCGCACGCTCAACGAGCAAGCGTGAGCCATTGCCTATCCAGTTGCGAATCGTCTCGATAGGGTAAGTCTCTTTGCCAAGGGTAGTTAGTATGGCATTGGTTGCATCAGCCAAATCTGGTACGCTATCGATCAATGTACCATCGAAATCAAAAATCAAAAGTTGCTTCGTTTTTACGGTCATTATTATTTATCCATGCTATTAAGTGTGTACTTTTTTGAATTGCTGGCTACAGTTTTTATTACCTTAGCATAGCGAGTCTTTAAGTCTAATTTTTTGTCACCAGTAACGATAAACGATCATTATAAACAGAAATTATGACCATTTATTATGAACGGCCATTTGTTTACGTGATATTTATGGGTTGTTGATAATACTTTAAGTCTACTCAACCTCTTTATAACGTTCGCGATGCTCTTTTTTCATTCTTAAATAATCTTCGTTTTCGCGGCACAGATCCCATTTCTGTTTAAATATACGTGCAGATTCGGCCTTGATATGGTCTTCCTCTTGTCGTGGCAGCTCTTCTCGCCCATGTGCACCGCTTTGGCCTTTTTTATCATCAGGGACGGCGCCTTTGTATTTTTTGCCACCTTTATGATTGGCGTAGCGACGGGCACGGGTATAGCCCATTTGAATAAATTTGCGCGCCATATCCGCACCGACAAAGTCATCGGCAGCCAGATAGTCTAAAAACATCTGATAAATAGTGTCGCTACTTTCTGTCGCTATATCAGGAGTAGCAAAGCGCCAGTGGGGCAGTATTTCAGATTTGTATGGCTCAACCAGTAACACGCCTTGTTCGCCACGTCCGACGCGATACAATTCTGGCTGTGCACGCAAATCTAAATGCTTATAATCCAAGTCGTAATCAAACTCTCTCATAACCTCACCTGATTAAGATATCGATGTTTAGTATACTGAGCCAAGTTGTTGAAAAAACAGCTTAGAAATGTTGTTCAGCTGTGACTATTAGGAAGCCAATCATCATGAATAGAACACCCATCACTTATTTGACTTTCGTTTTGACTTTCGTGAAGCCATTAAAAAATGTACTCATGGTAACGACAGTACTAATGAGCGTACTAACGACCAATGCAGCTAATAGCGCTTGGTTTGAGCGTTTGATTCCCAAAGGAGAGATGTACACGGTACGCGAGATAGATCGTGATGTGGCATTTGTGATTGATGGATTTATTTATGATGCGCGCACGTCTTGTTTTTTAGCAGTGGGTGATCGAGTGATATTTTTTGAAGGGCGTCATGGTATTGACTACCGTGCGACGGTTTATGATTTAGACGCGAATGAGCGATGTGAGTTATTGTTAAGAAAGCGTTTGTGATAAGTAAGAAAGCGCTTATAGTCATTTCGCTATAAAATCTTACTGCGTTAACCTTGCTTGAAGTATTTAATATACATCTACACTCGGTTGCCTTGTACTACTTTTAAATTGAATCGACTATATAACAGGGATATTAAATAAATCTAAGCATGCTACCTAAACATAAAAACTTAAACATAAAAACTTAAACATAAAAACTTAAACATAAAAACTTAAACATAAAAACTTAAACATAAAAACTTAAACATAAAAACTTAAACATAAAAACTTAAACATAAAAACTTAAACATAAAAAAAGCCCCAAACATAAATGTTTGGGGCTTTTTAGAATTCTTAAACGAGATGGTGGCTCGAGGCAGGTTCGAACTGCCGACACACGGATTTTCAATCCGTTGCTCTACCGACTGAGCTATCGAGCCGTCTTCGTTGAGGCGCTATTAAACTAAATATACGCACTGCTGTCAAGCAGTTTTTGCATTATATCTGATAAAAGACGATAAATAGTCAGATATGGGCAAAATTAAACATTCTAATTCTCAGTTTAGTCTTTAACACGCAGTAGTTCGTACTCGCTCATAATACGATGAATATCAGTATCTGCAGGAACAAACTCACGCACGCCTTTTTTTACTTCGGCATCATAGACCAGTTTAATAAACTTGGCATCAATGGCTCGGCCGCGATTTTGTGCATGCACTGTTAAATACTGCAAGCGTTTAGCATTGGTCTGACCATCATCAAAACAGGCGACAGCAGCGATAGGCTTGTCATTGAACATACCGACATAGAGATACTGCCCACGTTTAAAACCTTGCTCAACGAGACTGAGTACATCGGCACCACTAGGCTGAGTATCATCGCTGTCATATAAAGACTGCAAGCGTTCTGCTAGCTCGTTTTCGCGTGCAGGTTTTTTAATCAGTGGTGCATCCAAACTATTGATGGCGATCGCTTCTAAAGGCATAGCAGTTCCTATAAACAGAGGGTTTCTATGATGTGAGACATCATAATGTCATAGAGTGTGATGTCGCAAATTATCGTGTTATAGCATTAGCGTGCGTCATGATTGATAATACTGAACACACTATTTTAGCAGAATGACGTAAATTTGTGCGTGGTTTACGGCTTGGACATAGCAGTAAATGTTAGGGTTTGCTATGATGAGACTAAATAATATGTAGTACGTATAACGCCTAATATCTTGATATCTTTTGTATATATCACTTTCTAATACCTTTTTCGCTAAGGTCTGACTCAGACACTAGTAAAATATTTTAGGCGTGTTTTCGTCCTATTTTATTGACCGCTTTTCACTGATAAAAAACTGATAGAGAGTAGCCATGACAGCCAATGCCACTGAGCAAAATGCACCAAAAAATGCAAACTTACACGGTCGCCCTGAGCGTATTGCGACCGTTGAGCGTATCACTGCCGAAACGCAAATTACTTGTACCGTCAATCTGGATGGGACTGGTCAAGGCAGGGTAGACACTGGCGTACCTTTTTTGGATCATATGATTGATCAAATCAAGCGTCACGGTTTGTTTGATTTGGATATCAAATGCAACGGCGATACCTTTATTGATGATCACCATAGCGTTGAAGACACTGGTATTACCCTTGGCCAAGCATTTAACAAAGCATTGGGCGACAAAAAAGGCATCCGTCGTTACGGGCATTTTTATGCGCCGCTCGATGAAGCATTGACTCGTGCTGTTGTCGACCTATCAGGTCGTCCTGGTCTGCACATGGACATCCCTTTTACTCGCTCGCACGTGGGCCGTTTCGATGTTGATTTGTTCAGTGAGTTTTTCTACGGTTTCGTTAACCATTCTTGGATGACCGTGCATTTGGACAATCTTAAAGGCAAAAACAGCCATCACCAAATTGAGTCGACCTTTAAGGCTTTTGCTCGCGCCCTACGTATGGCTTGTGAGTATGATGAGCGTGCGTTAAATACACTACCATCGACCAAAGAGGCTTTCTAAGGCGCATTTAAGGCTCTTCTACAAGGTCAGTTAAGAGAGTCAGTCAAGCTTGGCGTACTAGCTGTACAGCCTGCGCTTGACTTCCTTGTAGCAAAACCTTATCTACACCTTGGTAATAGCCAACAATATAAATGGCTAACGATATAAATAGTACAGTAGTCAAAATATTTAAAAATGAGAACCAATCGATGACTAAAGTAGCACTACTAGATTATGGTATGGGTAATTTGCATTCCGCCAGTAAAGCGTTGTCAGTGGTCGGGGCAGACGTCTCTATCACCAACGACCCCAAAGTCGTTGCTGCAGCAGATAAAATCGTCTTCCCCGGTGTCGGTGCCATGCGCGACTGTATCGCTGGCATGCATGATGCTGGGATTGATGATGTCATACGTCAGGCGATATTTAATAAGCCCGTCATGGCCATCTGTATAGGCATGCAGGCATTGTTTGAACAGTCAGTTGAAAATGGTGGTACAGACTGTCTTGGCATCTTAAAAGGCACGGTAGAAGCATTTGACCCTACGTGGAAAGACAAGCAAGGCGCAACTATCAAAGTACCGCATATGGGCTGGAATACCATCAGTGGCATGGACTTTGATCATCCATTGTGGAATGGCATTCAAGACAATGCGCATTTTTACTTTGTGCACAGCTATTACTGCGAGCCTGCCAATCCCTCACAAGTGGCTGCTATTTGTGATTATGGTCAGCCGTTTTGTGCTAGTGTTATCCAAGATAACTTATTTGCGACCCAGTTCCATCCAGAGAAAAGCCATACCGCTGGCTTGCAACTGTTAAAGAACTTCGTCGAGTGGGATATATAAATAGACGATAAATGTGAATTGAATATTTGATTCAGCAGTAAGGTAGATTATCCATTGTATAATCTGCCTTTTTTGTTCTCAGCTATCGATTTTTTAGCGACTACTTTTTAGTCATATTGTTTATAGTCGATTCAATTTAAAAGTAGTACAAGGCAACCGAGTGTAGATGTATATCAAATACTTCAAGCGAGGTTAACGCTGTAATACTTTTATAGTGGGATGGCTATAGTAATACCCTCAGTTGTTTTCTACTGGCTTATATTTGGAATATATAGTGGATTTTACTGCCTTTAAAATGAATATTATCGAGACAACAGGGCTGGCCAAAGATGCTTTGCACATTTATGTCGGTATTGGTGTCTATTTGCTGTGTTTGGTACTGCTGCGTCCTATTTTTAAGAAGCAAGGTGTCAGGTCTTTTGTCGCTTTAGTAATAGTGACTTGCATTGCGTTATTGGGTGAGTATTTGGACAATCGAGAGACGATTGAGTCGCTAGGCATGGCAGGTCTAAGCCGTGATCAGATTACTGCCAGTATCCGCGATTTGATCAATACGTGCTTGCTGTCTTATGTGCTTTATGCGTTGAATAAGTGGACGAAAATCTTTCATGCGTCCAACCCCTCAACTAAGCTACTAAAGCAACGCTAATATTCCGAAGTGATTTTATTTCAGATGTTAATAAAGTGAACTTAAGTAGGATTTTATGGTGTAAAATTCATAATATAAAATATATAGCAGTCCATATTATGCCTTCATTTAAAATACCTACTTACATTTTTTCTTCTACTATTCTATGCCTAACGACGTTTAGCTATCATTCAGCAATGGCAAATCAAAACGTCATCATTGACCTAAATAAACCCATATCGGCAGCACTTTTGGCACAGTACAATCGTGATGGTATCGAGATTGACTACGATGATACGACTGTATTGAAGCAAGTATATGTGACTGCCAAAGACGGTATAGTAGCGCGTCAACTGCCAAGTGGCGCTGCTAGAAGCGTTAAGAGCTATGCGTTTGGTGAGAAATTAGAAGTCATTGAAGAGCAAAAAGATTGGTATGCGGTGCAAGACAGAATTCGTAGAGAATATGATGAGAACAATGATGGCATTGTAGAGACTCATATTGTCAAATGGGAAAAGGTCTTTGTGAAAAAAGAGCAAACGGGTTCTACTATGCCTGCCTCGCTAACGTCCAAAGATTTAAATATACTAGCGTATCTATCCGTCGGCGAAGAGTACGAGTCTTTTGAAGATGGGAAAGCACTTAACGACTACCTGAAAATAGAGCTAATTGACAAGGCTTTTTTTGAGAAAAAACGCCCACTTGCCGTTGATTTTTTATCAAAAGATGAAAGTATCAAAAAGAGAAATGGTGTGATATCCATTCCAACTGCAAAAAAACCAGTGAAGTTTGTTGATAAAGATAATGGTGATGACGGCGATGAGCGTTTTGATTACATCGGTAGTATCGATTTTTTAAACCAACATGTAATAGAAGGAAACTACTGGGAAAGCTCGAACTACAAGATGATTGATAAAAATTCAGGTGAGATGACGCAGACGTTTATAGATTACCCTCATATCTCTCCTAATAAAAAATATATCATCTCAGCCTATACCAACCCATATGAGCAATACACTGATCTAGAGCTGTATAAAATTGAGGGAACAGACATCATCCAGATTATGGGTGCAGGCTTTATGCATTGGATGTCTACTGTTGAACCAGAAAATATATTTTGGGCAAGAGACGGCTATCTATACCTAGCGGTTAATCATAGCGCCGCCTTTTGGAAAGAAGACGGGCATATCAATGATGAGTTTCAATATATTAGGATAAAGGTGGCTCTATAGAGAAGACGCCACCAAGACCTTTAGAAACCTATTTCTGATTATACAACTCGCGCACCACTTCACCAATCACTCTAATACCATCAGTCAGCGTCTGCTCGTCAGCCGCGATGCTCATACGAATACACTCGTGTGCATGCTGATAATCGCTAACATCGACACCGGGGAAAAAGTATTCGCTTGGCACAATAAGCGTGCCTTTTTCTTTGAGGCGCTCGTATAGCTCAAGCGTACTAATCGGTAAGTCTTTAAACCACAACCATAAGAAAATCGCGCCTTCAGGCTTATGAATCATCAACGGATAATCACCCAATGCTTCTTTTAACAGCTTCACGGCAAGAGTGGCCTGCTTTTGATAAAACGGCTTAATCTCATTATCGGCTAACTGCTTGATACGGTCATTTTCTACCAATGGCGTGGCAATCGCTGCACCAAAGCGTGTCGGTGCTAGATTTACTACAGCATTCATCGCGCTGACCGCTTCGATTACTTTTGCATCGGCCACGATAATACCTGTACGCATACCGGGCAGGCCAATCTTAGACAGGCTAAAGCATAGAATCGTATTGTCATCCCACGTCAAATGCGCGTCTGAATAAATAATGTTAGGGAAGGGTATACCGTAGGCATTATCGATGATAAGCGGTATGTCATAACGTTTGGCAATCTCGGCCAAATGCGCCATTTCGTCATCGGTCAGCACGTTGCCAGTCGGGTTGGTCGGGCGTGAGCAGCAAATCGCGCCGATACGGCCTTCCTTTAGCGCTGGCAAGTTCTCTAATGCGTCAAAATCGACACGATATTTAAAGAAGCCTTCCTCACCATCATGAGTCACTTCATCGATATGTGGCAATACCGCTGCGAAATGCTGACCTTCGACATGCACGTCACTATAGCCGATATATTCAGGGGTTAATGGCAGTAGAATGGATTTGTCTACAGCTCCATTCTTTTCATCAGCGAAAGCACCACCGAATAGATTGAACAGATAGAAAAACGCATTCTGTGAGCCATTGGTCAGGGCAATATTTTCTGAGGTTAGATTCCAATCATAATGACGGTTAAAGAAGCCAACCAAGGCATCAATAAAGGCCGAATCACCTTGCGGATTAGAGTAATTGGCCATGCTAATAATCGCGCTACTATTGGGTACGCCTGCGTCGTTATCAGTGCCCAGTGCTTTATACGTCTCCAAAAACAGCTCATTGACGGCATCAATTTTGGCAGGGTTACCACCGCCCAGCATGTTGACCGGCTGATCGCTTTTTAGCGCGTCGCCTAGATCGTCCATCAATTGTGAGATGCCAGTAGGCTGGGTAAATTTTTGACCGAACTTTGAGAATTTCATAAGACTACCATGCTGTTTTGGAGGATGTTGTAAGAAGGAATTTGATTGATAAAAGTTAGGCTAGTATAGCAAATGGGAAGTATAAAATAAGCAAAGTGCAGGGTGGATATCGACTTATATGTCTATACAGGTTGTGAAGTAAAAAAACGCCTTCTAGGTGAGTAGAAGGCGTTTTGGTTTGAGGCCTTAGGGGGGTGAGGTTTTGGAGCTAATCTCGCCATTCGCATTTCTAACGCGACTATTGAAAAGCTTTGTTAAGTATTGAGTAATACAAAATCTAAAGTATTAAAAAACAAACTAAATAATTTTGGTATTCTAATGTTTAACATGTTGGGGAATATATTTAATACTATTTTACTAGTATATTCAAATATAGTTAGCATGCTAATAATTAATACTATTACATATTATTTCTAAAAAATTGAAGGTATTTAGATGTCTAGTAGAAAAAGATATAAAAAGAACACTATGGTTGGTGGCTGGATATTTGTAGAAAGATTAGGTCATGGGGGGAATGCAGAAGTATGGCATGCAACTAAGAATGGGAAAGTAGGTGCCATTAAAGTCTTAAAATACCCTAGAGAAAGCACGTATGCACGTTTTAAAAGTGAAGTTAATGCCATTCTCGCTAATCAGAGTATTGGTGGGGTTATTAAGATCACTGAATACCATTTACCTAGCGATATCAAAGAAAGTTTACCGTGGTTCGTGATGCCAGTAGGTATTCGATTTACCGAATGGAGAAAAAATAAGAACATCTTGGAGGTTCTTAAACACATATTGGCTTTAGGAGAAACTTTAAAGAATTTGCACAATGGAAAATATTATCATCGTGATATTAAGCCTGCAAATATTTTATTTTTAAACGACAGATTGTATTTAGCAGATTTTGGGCTCGTTAAATATCCTAGTAGTAACAACTTTACTGAAGAAGGTAAGGATGTAGGTCCTAAGTTCACTATGGCTCCAGAAATGAGACGTAATGCAAATATAGCAGATGGTGAATTGGCGGATATATATTCATTTGCTAAGACTCTTTGGATTGCAATTACTGGTGATATTCAATGCTTTGATGGACAGTATAATGTTTTATCAACTGTAAGCTTAAATAAATATTGTGAAGGGATGTACTCTAAACCACTTGATGTTCTATTAACAGAATGCACTGAACATTCTCCAAAAAAACGACCAAAAATGATAGAGGTTGTCAAAAGATTAAAAGAGTGGATAGAACTTAATGACGACTTCCATTTGAAAAACTTAACAGAATGGTTTGATTTACAACGTAGTATATTTCCTGCTGGAGCACCGAAATCGGTAACTTGGGTTGATAAAGATGATATTTTAATTATATTAAATCAAATTGCACAGGTTAAAAGTTTGAACCACATGTTCTTACCTGATGGAGGAGGTAATACGTTTATTGGTGCAAAGATGGCCAATGAAAAAGGTTTTATAGCTATAAAGATATCTTCAAAGCTATACTATATTTTCAAACCGAAAAAGCTTACTTATGAATCTTTCGGTGTAGATGCTCAATGGAACTACTTTAGGTTAGAGGCTGAAATATCTTCATATACAGGCGTGTATGATAATTCCTGCTCTACTTACTTATTTGAAGAAGTTGTTGAAATTGAGCCGACGTTGTATATTGAAAGAGTTCACTGGGATTATAATGAATACAATGGTGAGGATTTGCCAGACTCTGCAAACCTAATATGTAGGTATGTTGGTGGTTCATTTGTAATATTTAGCACACGTTCAATTTACAATCTTACATCAGCTACTTATGACGGAAGACATAATAAAATGTCAGAAGATGAGTTTAGAAGTTACATAACTAAGGGCGCTCTAAATCATGCAGAGCACCTTGCTACTACATAGAACAAAATGCTTTGACAGTAACTGAGCTATTATTAAACTAACAGGTTAATTATTTTGCATAACATATATCTAGTTAACCAATTAGTCTTGAAAGATTCTCGATATCTATTTTTGATACAGGTTTCCAATGAGGACTATACACATAATAACTTTCATCCGTATGAATCGAAAACACCTTATTTTTAATTCTTTTTATAAGACCTCCTTTCTGCTTACCTCCTGAGAAGTCTTCAAATATAACTTCCCTCCATTCCCAAATAGGATCAAGTTGAGGGCTATAGTGTTCAAATACTCTTATGTCTTTAGGAGAAACCTCTGGTAGATCAGACGCTAAGACTTGAGTGGTTACATCTTCAATTAAGTTTGTTACGCTAGTCCCTCGAATCTTGTCAGTATAAAATATTAAAGCTTGTTTATCATCAATTTCACCAATTACATAATGACAAGAAGATTCACAATTATGAAAACCTTTATAATTTAATTTTTTCATTTTATATCCTTATTTTGAAGTTGTATGTTCAGTAAAAAGTTATATGTGTAAAAAACAAACTCTATTGGTTAATCTGAACCTATTTCCTGACACTATATAATAATATTACTTTAGATTATCAAACTTATATTACCTATTATCGTACCACGTACTATAAGGATTTTAGGAATGTTACTAATTAAAATTTGAAGAAATACTTTGTATTTTTATAGACCGCAAGTTCCTTTACGTATCTAAACCATAGCCCTTACCCGCGCCATAATCCCGCGACCAATCACCAATCTCACATAAATAATGGCAATGGCAAACAGCAAGGCAACTAACGCAATACCGCCAAGTCCTAAGTTTGCCCACGGCACACTAAAGCGCAGATTGAACCACTGAGTAACCGCCAGCCAAGCACCACCAGTGGCGATAATCACCGCAAATGTCGCCGCACTAATCCCAAGCACACCCAGCTCTAAAATATTGAGCATATACAAGTCACGCTTTTGCATACCGAGTAGTCTAAACGAAGCACTCTCTTTCATACGATCTTGTGACGTAGAGAGTAGCGAGCTGATGAGCACCATGATGCCCGTAAGCAGGGCAAGCAAAGTAAAGATATACACCAAGCGGCTCATCTGCGCGACCAACCCTTGGACTTGCTCCGCGATAATCGTACCGTCAATACTGGTCACCGCTGGGAATTCGCGTACCAGCTCACCTTGCAGGTCAGGAATATCATCGGCAGAGACATGCGCCGTCGCAAATTGAATTTGCGGTGCGCTCGCCAGTATCTCAGGCTCAAACAAGAAGTAGAAAAACGGGCTAGGGCCACGCTCGAAACGTGAGCGAATACTGGTAATCTCGCCAATCAACTCGATACCTTGAATATTAAAGCTGATTTGATCACCCATGCCGACATTTAGCATCTCGGCTGCCGTGTCCAAAATAGACAACGGCTGCACTTGCGAGATCGCAGAGGCACTCGCATCCTGATTTTCAATGGGCGTATAAAGCGCATCGTCAGTCAGCGACTCGGTAATAAACTCTGTGTCCATGATGCTATCGGAATAACTTAAATTGAACACGCGAGTAGGGTCGTCTTCGCCTTCAGGCGCGTCGATATCTTTGGGTTCGACACCATTAGCCGTACCGATACGTGCTCGAATCACTGGATAATACGTGACAGGTTCTTTGAGAATACTGTCTATCTTATCGTGCTGCTCGGTTTGTACATCTAACAAAAATAGATTTGGCGCATCTTCAGGATAGGCATTGATAAACTGCTCATTGATACTATGGTTAATCGACGTGATAAGGGTCAATACCGCGACGGATAATGACAATGTCACAAAGAACAACGCCGACTGATTGCCTTTACGTGCCAGATTATGAATCGCAATACGCTGCATCCAGCTGATTTTTTTGCCAGTGGCGATGCGCGCCAACAACCAGAGCCAACCGCGTGCCAATGCCCAAAATATCGCAATGAATACAATCAATCCAACCAGTATCTGTGCGCCCAACGCTAAAGATTGCACTTCGTAAGCAAGGAAGGCATACAGCCCGATGAATAATAAACCATAGCGCAAGAATGGCATCCGCTGCTGCCAAGGCAAACGTTTTGATGATTGCCCTGTGCTTTGATTGAGCAGTGCCGCAGGTTTCGTGCCATCAAGCGCACGCAGACTACGCTGGGTAATCAGCAGCGTCATGACAAGGGCTATGACGATGGTTTTGAAGATACTAATCGGGTTAATGGCCAATCCTAAATCTGACGGTAAAATAGCCGTCAGATACGGTTGACCAATCTTGAGTAACACAAGGCTGAGCGATACGGCGGCGACGCAGGCCAAGACAGACATGATTAATAGGAGCCAGTAATAGCTACGCTTAATCGAACGATTGGTCTCACCCAAAGCCATGCGTATGGCATCGTTGGATTGCTGTTTGGTCACAAACGCAGTGATGACCCCATACATGGCAACCGCAGATAATAATAGAACGGCGATGACTAGCAATTTAAGGAACATCAGGACATTGTCAGAGATACGTGAGACAGACGTCTCCTCTGAGGTAGGGTCAGACAGCTCAATCTCAGGATAATTCACCAGCATCTGTGTCAGCTGCTCACGCTGAGTGGCAATAACTTCTGGCGTGCCTGCTATCTCGATTTGATAACTGACTCGACTGCGCTGACCAATTAGATTGGTCGATTCTAAAGCGTCTTGCTGCATCATGACGCGACCACCAAAACCGAATGCCGTTAATGGGCGATCTGGTTCTTTGACGAGCTCATCACTGATGGTGAATTTTCCCTCACCGATATTGATACTGTCACCGATAGCGACGTTTAGACTTCTAAGAACTTCAGGCGCGACCACCACGTTGGTCGCACTCAGCTGTTCGGACAAGGGTTTGCCTGATGCCAGTTCAACCTCACCGTATAAAGGATAAGCAGCAGTAACGCCTTTGATACGAGCCAACAGTGTCTGGTCTGCTGCAACCAACATAGCATTGAATTGATAATCATAAACCGTTTGGCTATCAGGCAACGTCTGGACTTGCGCCAATACTTCCTCAGGCCATGCTTGATTGCTTTCTAATATTAAATCACCGCCAACGAGTGCCAGCTGATTGTCATTGACATAGGTATTTACTGACTGTTGGATAGAGTCCAAGGTCAGATAAGTGGCAAGCGATAGCATCAGTGTTAGCAAAAAGAGCAGGGGATATACCCAGCGTCGCCACCAACTACGAGACAACGCTTTCGCACCTAAAGTACGCGCAGTGAAGGGATTGCTACTTTTGCTTTGTTTCACATCGGCATCGTTGCCATTGGCATCTATAGAAGGCTTATCCATTGGCAGCTGACCCGTCTATCATACCGTCATGCATGGTAATGACTCGGTCTGCCATCTCAGCCAGTGCGGGGTCATGGGTCACGACGACCAATGCCGAACCGACTTGATGTCTTAAATCCAACAATAGCTGCATAACTTGGTCGGCGTTTTGCTCATCCAAGTTCCCCGTAGGTTCATCAGCGAATACGATTTTTGGATGCGAAACCAATGCGCGGGCGACAGCCGTACGTTGCTGCTCACCGCCTGATAATTGGTTGGGCAAGCTGTCACGTCTATGTCCGAGTCCAACGGCTTCGATTAATTCATCGACTCGTGCAGGGTTTGGCTGCCTCGCAATATCTAGCGGGAAGGCAATGTTTTCTGCCACGGTTAGCGTTGGCAGCAAGTGAAATGACTGAAACACAAAACCCATGTCACGCTGACGGATGGCTGCGAGTGCATCTTCATCAAGGCTGCTGAGCATTTGGTCTGCCAGCTCAACAGTGCCACTATCAGGGTAGTCGAGTGCTGCTAGCAATCCCAATAACGTCGATTTACCAGAGCCAGACTTGCCCATAATGACCACAAACTCGCCCGCATTAATATGAACGTTCACGTCTTTAATAATAGATAGGGTTTGTTCGCCGACTTGTACGGTTTTGTTTAAATGCGAGGCGGTCAGTAATGCTTTTGTTGTAGCGGTAGGCGTCGTCACTGTGTCAGCTGAAGGTGATGATGTCATTGCGTGGTCTCAGTTGGCGTGTTGTTTGATGCTAGTTCATTAGGCGTGTTTGATGCTGTCGTATTAGTGCTATTACTGGCTTTTAATTTTTCAATCTCAGGCTTTAAGATAGGCAAGATATTGTCTTTGACGATAATCTGATAGCCTTCTTTGGTCGGATGAATTGCATCGGCTTGATTCAGCTCAGGGTCACCGCCCACGCCTTCTAAAAAGAAAGGGATAAGGGGCACATTCATGTCTTTTGCCACACGAGGATAGATGTCTGAAAACGCGGACACATAGTCATTACCAAGATTGTCATAGATCGACATACCCCCTAAGATCACGTGACTACCATTGTCTTGCAGCGTTTTGACCGCAGTACGGATATTGGCTTCAATCGTCGCTACATCTAAGCCGCGCATGGCATCGTTGGCACCAATCGTTAAGATGGTAATGTCAGGTTTGGTCTGCGCTACCCAGTCTAGACGATTAACTAAGCCAGTACTGGTTTCACCACTTAAGCCTGAGTTGATGACTTTGGCATTGGTATAGCCTAGCTCTTTTAAGCTAGCTTCTAACTGAGCAGGATAATTGGCATCACTCTCAACCCCCAGCCCTTCAGTCAATGAGTCGCCAAGCGCTAATATCGTCAATGGAGAGTCGATTTGTTGGTCGGCAGATACGGGCGCGTCAGTCATTACTTCACTGGTGTCATTTTGAGTATTAACGGCTTGGACATCAGTGTTTTGCGAGCTGGTATTTTGCGAATCGGTCGCGTCAGTTGGTTCAGCGTCTTTTTGGCAACCACTGATAGCCACGGCGATAGTCAGCACTGCCATTGCTGGCAAGCGTCGAGAGAAATGAGGAAATACTTTCATGATAGTTATTCTGTCTTATATGCAATCGAAACAGTGTAGCAAAATAAGACAGATACCAGTATTATCCGAAGGTTACTTTATCTAATCGTAACTATTAAAACTTTTTACCATCGACCATAATAGGACGACTGACTAGCCACGCAATCACCACGTTCATCACCATTAACACTAAGATAAGTAGTAGAGGTAAATCCCAGCTACCCGTCGCTTCATGTAGCCAACCAGTACCCAATGGACCAAAAAACGCAATCAAGTACCCGACGGCTTGTGCCATCCCAGACAGCTCACTTGATTGATTGGTGGTATAAGTCCGTAACGAGAATAGCATCATACTTAGGGTGAAAATCGCTGAGCAACCAATGCCCATCATACCTGACCATAGCCAAGCCAAATTCGGTGATAAGTAACTGACGCCTAATACTCCGATGACATTTAGTACCGACGCAAATACTGCCAATGCTTGAATAGGGCGACCACGGTTGATCAGCCACGTTAAGCTTAAGATAGATATCGGCGCCATAAATTGGAACACCGAAGCCATATGTCCTGCCCGAACAGCGGATAACCCTTTACCGATCCAAATAGAGGGTAAGAAGCTGGCGACAGTATAAAATAGCAATGATTGCAAACCCATAAAGATGGCGATTTGCCAAGCAAAAGACAAACGCCATATAGATTTGCTAGATGTGTCGGAAGAAGCTGACGAGGATAAGACGGCTGTTTGATGGCTGGATGAGCCAAGGCGCAAGCGCAGAAAAATCCAAAGAATAATCGCAAAGATACCCAAAATTGCCCAGCCACCTAGTGCCCATTGCCAGCCTACTTGCTCAGACAATGGCAATACCACTCCCGAGACAACTCCTGCTGTCGCCGTCATAGTCAGACTAAACAGTCCTGTTATTAGCGGAATATGTTTGGGTGTACGCTGTTTGATGATGGGTGCTGCTAAGGTATTGGCAAAACCGATAGCCAATGTCAGTAATAACGTACCAACCAAAAACCAATTCCACGTCGGCACAATACTGCGAATAATCATACCGGCGGTTAATAGCGCAATCATCGCAATGAGTGTGTTTTCTAGACCGAAGCGCTTACCGATGGCAGGTGAGATCAGTGCACCAATGGCAAACCCTAGCATAGGTACTGCCCCTAGCCAGCCAATTTGTGTCTCGGAGATATTGAGTGCGTCTTTTACCACTGGCGCAATAGAGCCTAGCGCCACGATAGGCGCTCGCATATTGCTGGCAAGTAGAATCATGGCACATAATATGAGCCAAAACGTGAAGCGCGAAGAAGGCAGCTTCAATGGTGAGGCGCTATCCAAATGAGGCTGTGATGACACATCCGATTGAGAGTGAGAAGAGGTAGGCATAACAGGACGACTATTATTAGAGTAAGAAAAAGAACACGTCGTTAAACCGCGCCGAAGAATCGTCGCTTGTAAACAACACCAAAGAAAAAGCACCTAGAGGGTGACTAATATGGCAAATCAGGATAGTAAAACAGAATCGCAAATTAAAAATACGTGCAGAGTACAAAATATGAGTCGTGACTTTGAAAAGAACTATATGACCTAAGCGTTATAACCTAAGCGATATTATTTGAATAATATAATAAAAATAGCGCCAGTCCTTTTCAAAGAACTAGCGCTATTATAAGAACAGATGTCAGGCAAATACTACCAGCGTATGGTAACAAACGCGGTGTATATAAAAATCTAATTTATACCGACTTGCCTAATTGAGCGGCTTTAAGTGCATTCTCTTGTTGTTCAGCAATAATAGAATCGCACTTATTAGGATCATCACCGCAGTATGAGCACTTCTCATTGCCCATCAGTTTAGCGACACCGCCACAAGACCCTCTAAGTGGTGTCTTTTTTACCATATAGCCAATACCCATAAAGATAAAAAATAGGACGAATACAGTAAAAGTAATAGCGAGCATGGGAAGCAATTGGCTAAGCATAGTGGGCACCTCAGTTCTCAAAATAGGGTAGTTATCTTTATGATAACGATATATCTTCAACATTATCTACATAATAGTATAGCAAATTTTTGTTTCGCTCGTTTATACCTATCGTGTTAGTTCATGTATTATTAGGGCGTGTTGAATATTCACAGATAGGCACTGCTGATCGCTAAAACGGTTCCAGACAAGGCGTAAAACGACGGTAATGCTCATGCCTTAACGAGATTTACAATGCAGTATGGGGCAGTTTTAGCATCAGCTCCAATACCAACAGAAGGAGACAGGACTATTTTTTGCCATTTCATTGTTAAAATATAGACGCTTAGAATGACTAAACTTACTATTTTTAACGTCGAACTGTCTAAAAAATAGTCTCTGTCAGTGCTATGGTTGAGTGCTCAACACGCCCTAGCACCTAAGACTTTTTATCAGCACGTAGGGCTTGCATGGCAGGTGTTTCTATCACTTGCCAATCATCAATGCTATCGTCGGTATTGTTCTTTTTTGCATCGTCAGTCAAGACGACAAACATAGCAGCTAGGTTTTGTTCTTTAGCAACTTCTAAGGCTTTCTGATAAGGCATCGCAGTGAGCGCGGTGGCCCAGGCATCAGCCAGTGCAACTGAGTCAGCTGCTACGGTGACAGAAGGTGCGCCACCAGCGATAGGCTCCCCAGTGGTGGGATCAATCGTATGGCTATAACGTTTACCATCGAATATGACGGAGTTACGATAGTTGCCAGACGTCGCTAAATGCATTTTATTATGCGTATTGATTGGTTGGCGAATGACCGATATCGTTTCGCGCTCGCTCACCGTGCTACCTTCAATAGGCGCATCGATTGCAATTTGCCATGGCTGCTTTTGGTTATTGACACCAGCGGTAGAAATCTCACCCCCAATCTCGACCATATAATTGCGAATCTTATAGTCTTCTCTCAATACGTCAGCGATGACATCGACGCCATAGCCTTTTGCCACTGCTGAAAAATCAAGTTCGACACCCTCTTTGGTTTTATAGACGGTTTTGTCTTTCTGTATGATACTGTCAAAATCTACTAACGCTTTAGCTTGAGCAATTTCTAAGGCCGTTGGCGGGCTTTGTAACCGATCAACGGTCATAGTACTACCAAAGCCCCACGTTTCTACTAATGGCATCACAGTCGGATCAAATGCCCCGCCAGATTGTTCGTACACGATACGTGAGACGTCGAGCACACGACTAAAATCTGCATCGATAGTTATGGGTGTCTCTTTATCTAACTGATTAAATTTAGAGATAGTTGAGTCTGTTTGGTAGGTAGACATACTGTCATTGATTTGCTTTAGACGCTCATCTATCGAAGCTTGTATCGCCGTTTCATCCGCATCATCGGGTAGCTGATAGCTAATGTGATAGCTAGTACCCATTGTCTCACCAGCCAGATAATCGTAATCTGGCGTTTGCTGGCAAGCGGTGAGGCTAAGCGCACCGACAAGAGCGATGATGCCGTAGCCTGTGCGAGTTGTCTTAGTAGAAAGTATTATCGTTTTCATAAGCTTTTTGCTATAGCAGAGGAGTGAGAGAGGCATAAAATAAACTGTGCTTATTTTACACCTCTTGCTAGCAATAACGCCAATCGCTTTAAGCGTAAACAACATTTTTGCTCTATGTATTCATAGCTAACGCTATAGGATGAGGATGGCATTTTGCCTAAGTCACTTTTGACTCACGAATGAGTTTATATAGCTTAGGTGGAGATATGCGATTGACCTTGGTAGCGAACTTCTCTTTTTGACCGGAAATAACAATATACTCTTCTTCTTTTAATAGCGCTTTAACGGCTTGTTTGGCAAATGCAGTAGCAGTCAAACCTTTCTTAGTAGCCTCATCCATCGTACCCTGCGCGCTACCATCTCCAGTCAACGCATTGATAGACACATTAGTTTGGATAAAACCTGGGAATATGGTGGCAACTTCTATGCCTTGATCATGTAATTCAGCACGCAAACTGTTCGCCCACATATGAATAGCAGCTTTGGCAGCACTGTAAGCACCGCGATACTGAGTACCTAGTAGACCTGCGATACTCGATATCATGACTATTTTACCACCGCCTTGTGCGATCATCTTTGGTAATACCAGTCTGGTCAGACGTGTTTGTGCGAAGTAATCTATTTCCATCAATTGCCGTTCGACGTCTTCTGCGGTGTCCATGATTAATGAGCGTTGACTGATGCCAGCATTATTAATTAGCCAATCGATTTTACCTGCCTGCTGAATAGCTGACTCGTATGCTATTTTTGTCTGATCGGTGTCACCAATATCAAATGGGATGACGATATGGTTTTTACTACCTTTACAGCTTTTTCTGACCGCTTCTAGTTTCTCTTGATCACGACCACTCAATATAATTCTGGCGCCTCGCTTGGCGAAAGAAATAGCAAGTGCTTGACCAATACCACTAGAGGCACCAGTGATCCAAATGGTTAATTTTTTAACGTTGGTTTTCATAAGAGTCCTTTCTTCACATGTGAATAGGTCATAATATAGGATGATAAGTGCTAGCGACTAGTTAAATTTGTAGCCTTACACTACATCCAAAAAATACGATTAGCGGCCTCAAACTTATTTAGTCTATCAGAGCTATTACTAACAAAAATTATCTTTGCTATTTAATCAGAGCCAAAAAAAGAGCCTCAATTGAGACTCTTTTTTATAGTATGGATTTAATCGTAATTCCTAACCAGTAGGTTTAACCACCAAAGTCATCAAGCATGATGTTTTCATCTTCAACACCCATACTATGTAGCATGTCGATGACCGCAGCATTCATCATCGGTGGCCCACACATGTAATATTCACAGTCTTCTGGGTTTGGATGACCTTTCAGGTATTCTTCTAGTAAGACGTTATGGATAAAGCCGGTGTAGCCTGTCCAGTTGTCTTCAGGAAGTGGATCTGATAGTGCCACATGCCACTCAAAGTTAGAAAAATCTTCTTGAAGTTGATCATAGTCTTCAACGTAGAACATCTCGCGAATAGAACGTGCACCATACCAAAAACTGATTTTACGGTCTGTATTCAAACGCTTAAGCTGATCGAAAATGTGCGAGCGCATTGGTGCCATACCTGCACCACCGCCGACGAAGATCATTTCAGCTTCAGTTTTCTTAGCAAAGAATTCACCGTAAGGACCTGATACCGTTACTTTATCACCAGGTTTTAAGCTAAATGTCCAAGAAGACATCTTACCTGGTGGGATACCGTCTGGGCCACGTGGTGGTGGACTTGCGATACGAATGTTGAACTTGATAAGACCTTTTTCTTCAGGGTAGTTGGCCATTGAATAAGCACGGATAACTGGCTCATCAACTTTTGATACATAGTTGAAGATACCAAATTTTTCCCAATCTTCGCGGTACTCTTCTGCAACATCAAAGTCTTTATAGTGCACTTCATGCGGTGGCGCTTCTAACTGTACATAACCACCAGCGCGGAAGTTAACTTCTTCACCTTCAGGAATTTTTAGTACCAGCTCTTTAATGAAAGTGGCAACGTTATCGTTAGAGACAACCTCGCACTCCCATTTTTGTACATCAAAAAACTCAGGGTCAATCTCGATTTTCATGTCTTGCTTAACAGCTACCTGACAAGCTAAGCGCATGTGATTGCGGATTTCGCCTTGAGTAAAATAGCCTTCTTCAGTCGGCAAGATAGAACCGCCGCCTTCAATAACGCGGCAACGACACTGCGCACAGGTACCACCACCACCACATGCTGAAGATAAGAAAATACCTTCGCTCGCAAGTGTTTGCAGTAGTTTACCGCCCGCTGGTGTCACGACGTCATTATCGGAATTATCATTGATATGGATGGTAACATCGCCTGAACTGACCAGTCTTGAGCGCGCCGCCAAAATAATGGCGACAAGGCCCATGATGATCAAGGTAAACATAGCAACGCCACCAATCGCCGTAGCGTAATCCATGGTAGGTATCCTTAATCTATGGAGTAGGGGAGCGAAGTAACGTCATAACGTTTTTCTGAACCCCTACCGAATAAATGAATTAAATAGGTCAAATCGCTAAATAAGTGTTTAAGCTTAGCGGTCTAAATTGACATACCGCCGAAAGACATAAAGCCAAGTGACATCAGACCAACGGTGATAAACGTAATACCAAGACCACGCAGCGGTGCTGGGATATCTGAGTATTTCAGTTTTTCACGGATACCAGCCAATGCGGTAATCGCTAATGCCCAACCAAAACCTGCACCCACACCATAAACGACTGATTCGCCGAAGTTATAGTCACGCTCAACCATAAATAGTACACCACCTAAGATGGCGCAGTTTACAGTGATGAGTGGTAAGAAAACACCAAGGGCGTTGTATAGACTAGGAACGAACTTATCCAAGAACATTTCTAGAATCTGTACGGTAGCGGCAATAAGACCAATATAACTAAGCAAACCTAAGAAGCTTAAATCGATATCAGGGAAACCTGCCCATGCCAGTGCACCATCTTTTAGGATGAACTGAAATAGTAAGTTGTTTAATGGAACCGTAATCGCCATGACGACGACTACAGCAACACCAAGACCGATAGCGGTTGAAACCTTCTTTGATACTGCCAAGAAAGTACACATACCTAGGAAGTAGGCAAGCGCCATATTCTCAATAAAGACTGAGGTTATAAATAAACTAACATAATGTCCCATTAGTGACCGCCTCCATGTGCCATGCCTTTAGACTGCGGCTTCATTACAAATTCAGCTTCTTCAACCTGTTCTGGTTTCCAAATACGGACGATGACAATGAACAAAGCAATAATAAAGAATGCTGACGGTGGCAATAATAATAGGCCGTTTGGTATGTACCAACCGCCGTCAGTCACTGGTTGTAGAATAGTGATACCGAACCAAGTACCTGCGCCTAATAGCTCACGGATAGTGGCAACGAACAGTAGTACCGCAGAGTAGCCAAGACCATTACCAATACCATCTAAAAAGCTCGGTACTGGTGGGTTGCTCATAGCAAACGCTTCAGCACGGCCCATTACGATACAGTTAGTGATAATCAGACCAACGAAAACTGACAAGCCCTTACTCACATCGTAAGCGACAGCTTTTAGAACCTGATCGACCAAGATAACCAATGAGGCAATGATGGTCATCTGCACGATGATACGAATACTTGATGGAATTTGTTTACGAATAATCGAGATAAAGAAGCTCGAAAATGCCGTTACCAGTGTCAATGCTACACACATAACCATGGCATTTGCCATGCTCGTGGTGACCGCTAGTGCCGAACAGATACCTAAGATCTGTAGGGCAATAGGATTATTATCAAAGACAGGCGAGGTTAAAATACTTTTAGTGTCAGCCATGTTAAGCCTCCTTGCCGTTTGCTACTGGTAGTTTCGCTGCCAGTTCGGTTTTAGGTTGAGCGGTTTTCTTTGATTGATTTGCTTGTGTTTCTGCATTATCAACTGTCTGACCACCCTCTTTGCGCAGCATATCTAGATAAGGCTTATAACCTTGCTCGCCTAACCAAAACTGAATCATGTTACTGACACCGCGGCTAGTCAATGTCGCACCACTGATACCATCAACCCAGTTGTCTTTTGGATTACCTGCTTTGGTTACACCAGTGGCAACTTCACCGTTTTCATCATAAGACTGGATACCGGTCCACTTGGCACGCCACTCTGGCTCTTCGATACGAGCACCCAAACCTGGGGTTTCTTTATGCTCATAAAAGCTGATACCTTTGATAGTATTCATGTCGCTTTCAAGCGTCAAGAAACCATAGATAGTACCCCATAGTCCGTAACCTTGAATAGGCAATACGACTACTTCAGGTTGACCCGCATCGTCTTTTTTGACATAGACTTTGGCATATTTAGGCTTACGACCGATACCCGCAGGATCATCGTTACCTAGGTCGTCACTCAATGCTTGATTCTTAGTCGCTTGACTAGCGTCATAAGCATTGCGATCAGGGATACCCGCGTCTGCTAGCGTTGCATCATCGACATAGTTGCCTTTGTTTAAGTCAATAATCTCGACATCAAAGTCTTTGAATCGTTCGGCGACATCGTCTTGTGTGTCAGACTCAGCATCGTACATGTCAGCCGCGACCAAGATGTTTTTGTTACGGTCTAAACGCGCGTTTTCAAGCTGAGCTGGCTTTAGGCCAACCGCAACTGCTGAGACCAATACTGAACACACCAAGCATAGCGTCAATGCCACACTAATGGTTTTCGCATTATTACTTTTGGGCTTGGACATAACGAACCCTCCGAGCTGTTTGGCGTTTGATGTTTGCTTGGGTCACAAAATAATCAAACAATGGCGCAAATAAGTTGGCGAATAGAATAGCCAGCATGATGCCTTCTGGAAAAGCTGGGTTGATGACACGAATCAATACCGTCATAAAACCAATCAAGATACCATAAGCCCAACGGCCTTTATTGGTATGTGCAGCTGAGACTGGATCGGTTGCCATAAACACCGCACCGAAGGCAAAACCACCGATGACTAAGTGCCAATAGAACGGCAAGTTCATCATCATATTGTCTTTAGAGCCAATCATGTTGAAGATAAGCGAGGTAGCCACAAGACCAATCACACAACCTGCCATGATGCGCCATGAGGCAATACGCGTCCATAATAGAACAGCGGCACCCATTAAGATTGCTAGTGTTGATACTTCACCGATACTGCCTTGCATGTTACCTAAGAATGCATCACTCCACGTGATCGCATTGCCATAGACATCGACGAAATCTTGAGGAGAGACACCAAGTGCAGCAAGACCTAGAGGCGTTGCTCCTGAAAAACCATCAACCGCTGTCCATACAGAGTCACCAGACATATAGGCTGGATAAGCAAAGTATAGGAATGCACGACCCGATAGGGCAGGGTTAAGGAAGTTTTTACCTGTACCACCGAATACTTCTTTGGCTACGACCACACCAAAGATAATACCCAAGGCAACTTGCCATAAAGGAATATCTGGTGGTAGACATAGTGCAAATAGTACCGAGGTCACAAAGAAGCCTTCGTTGACTTCATGCCCACGGACAACAGCAAAGATAATCTCACAGAGAATACCAACGGCAAATGTCACAAGGTAAATAGGTAGGAACTGCATCGCACCGTAGACAAAACTTGCCCAGACACTGTCTGGATTATAGCCTGCCATGCTAGTGATAACCGTACGCCAACCTTCAGGCTGCAAGCCAAGCTGAGCAACCGCCGTTAGCGCTTGATGACCGATATTGTACATACCCCAAAACATCGCTGGGAAAGTACATAGCCATACAGTAATCATAATGCGCTTTAGATCAATCCCGTCGCGTACGTGTGATGACGCGTATGTGGTTGAGTCTGGTTGACGCAAAAACGTATCAAACATCTCAAAGATGGCATAGTATTTTTCGTGTTTGCCGCCTTTGGTAAAAGATGGCTCCATACGATCGAACATATTGTGTAAAAATTTCATCGTGGTTAGCCCTCCAGTTCGATGCGCGTTAAGTTATCACGCAAGATATCACCGAATTCATATTTGCCAGGAGATACAAAGGTGCATAGTGCCAAATCTTCTTCATCCAACTCAAGTACGCCTAAATCAACGGCGACCAACATGTCTTCGACAATCAATGCCCGTAGCAGTTGGGTTGGCAGATAATCTTGAGGCATGACCTCTTCATAGACACCAATTGGCACCATCGCTCGCGGTGAGCCGTTACTCGTGGTGGTAAAGTTGTACTTTTTGCCACCAAAAAACTGCGAGATATAGATAGGCAGTTTTGAGAAACGGTTTTTACCTGGCGTAAAGAAGTGGAACGCTGGGCGCTCATGACCTTCCGTTAGCACACTGATCTGATTGTGAAAACGACCAAGATAGGCAATATTGCTAAACACTTTGCGACCAGATAATACCGAACCTGAAATGATACGGTTCTCGCCAGCTGCTAGCTGACCTTTGGTCAAGGCAGTAATATCAGCACCGCGCTCAGTCATAACTAAGTGTGGGTTACTGACAGAAGGGCCTGCTAAGCTAATCAAGCGAGGTGTGTATAGACGGCCGGTGGTAAATAGCTTACCAATCGCAATCACATCTTGATAGCCAATTGTCCAGACACTCACGCCACGCATGATTGGGTGTAAAAAGTGAATGTGCGTACCTGCCAGACCAGCTGGATGCTTACCAGCAAAACCATGATACTCAGTGACGTTATTCGCAGCAGTTTTTGCGACTGGTGTCAGCTGAGCATTACCATGATGGCAGACAAACGTCTTTGGGCTGAGTGTCGACAACACAGCAAGACCATCATTGAACGCTTGTAGCTGCTCATTGATCAGCAGCATCGGATCAAACGCTAGGGGACTGGTATCTATAGCAGTGACAAAGATGGCATGAGGACGGGCACCGATTTCTGGCGTACGGCTAAAGGGGCGCGTGCGAAACGCAGTCCATTCGCCAGAGGCAAGTAATTGGGTTTCGACAACTTCAGAGTCTAGGTCAGCCAGTTGCTGGGAGTCATAGCGCTCGAAGTCTACTTCTTCACCTTTTGGGTCGACCGCAATAACGAGGCTCTCAAACACACGACGGTCACCGCGTTTAATCGCGACAACTTTACCAGCAGCAGGGGCAGTGTAGATAACGCCTGCACGTTTTTTATCTTCAAAAACGGGCTGACCTTTTGCTACGATGTCACCTTCTTTGACATTCATCGTGGGCTTCATACCGATATAATCATAGCCAATAAGGGCTACGTGTGTCGGTTGGTGCTCAGATATCTCGCGGGAGGGTTCGCCGGTGATGGGCAAATCCAAACCTTTTTTGATGGTAATCATAAGCGAAAACTTAGTCCATAGTCTAAAACGATACCAGACTTCCTGTTTGGTACATCGGTAGCATGAACATATGCATCATTTAATAAAGCACTCACTCACCTATTCCTATAATAGGATGGTGATAGAGTTCTCTAAAAATAAAGCATGATCATAACTACTATTAAGAGTATTAACGCTGACCTTAGACTCCTTAACAACACGTTAATGTCTTATTCGAATTACCAAAGTGGCGACTGGCTACCAAGGTGTATATTAAAACCATCCAATTAAAAACCATCGCTAAAGCAGTTAGCTAAAAGTGACAGTTCTTAAGATAAACAGCTTTATCATACGTTTCATTGAAAATTAAAATTCTTAATACCAGTATTGTAGACCCCACTTATGAGTTCAGTATCCTAGAAAAGATACTTAATTGAATAAGTATGTAGCCAAATAACGATCTATTGAGATAGATGATAAACTGGTAAAAAGACAAACTGGCTAAGCAATTAACAAGCAGTGTGCACTTATCGTATAATATTGCTATAAAGCCAATAATAGCTATTTTAGTATCGTTGACCAGTGATAAAGACAATATGAAAACGTTAGGAAAGGTATTTAATTAGAGTGTGTAATACTGCAGGGTAATCTGTTTCGATCGACCAGTTGAGATTTCTAATATAACCTTTCTTAGCAAGAAGTCAGCCAATATCATGTAAATGTATTTAGCTCTTACTCGATTCATCCTGACCGCTAATCTTTTTTTAGTCGTGAATGACCTAATAAAAATATAACGTATGGTTACTATCACATAGAAACAAATAAAATTTACCTAGGATTATACGCTAAATTGACCTAAAATTGCCAGTCAGGAATTCAATTTACCTAATGTTTTCAATGGCTGTAATTATAAAAACTTATAGTTATCACTTTTAGTTTTATTGTCATGAATACAGTTTTGAGCAATATTTTTTATCATTATTTAGCGTGTGTTAAGAACTCAATACACCATAATATTCAAAGTTTAGTTTTTCAAATTTATTCAATATTTTGTTTTATAAGGAATGCGATATGTGTGCTGTGCCTGTCATTATCCCGGCGATTGATTTAAAAGATGGTAAATGTGTACGCTTAAAACAAGGCCGTATGGAAGATGATACGGTATTCTCTGATGATCCAGTGGCGATGGCAGCGCGCTGGGTAGAGGAAGGTGCGCGCCGACTGCATTTGGTTGATTTGAATGGTGCCTTTGATGGTGTACCTGTTCATAGACAAGTAGTCAATGATATTACCAAAGCTTATCCGAATTTGCCTATTCAGTTGGGCGGTGGTGTGCGTAACATGAACACCATTGAACAATATATCACTGCAGGTTTAACTTATATTATTATCGGTACAAAAGCAGTCGAAAACCCTGAGTTTGTCGCAGAAGCTTGCCGCGAATTTCCGGGTCATATCATTGTAGGTATCGATGCAAAAGACGGCATGGTCGCAACCCATGGTTGGGCGAATGTTACTGATACCAAAGCGACTGAGCTTGCCAAGCGTTTTGCTGATGTAGGTGTCTCTTCAATCGTCTATACTGATATTGCCCGTGATGGCATGATGCAAGGCGTCAATGTCGAGCAAACGGTTAACTTAGCTCGTGAAGGTGGCTTACCAGTGATTGCGTCAGGTGGCGTGACCAATATGAAAGATATCGAGCTATTAAAGCCTTATGGTGACTGTATCGAGGGCATTATTACTGGCCGTGCTATTTATGAAGGTACACTAAGCCTAAGTGAGGCGCAGATTTATCTAGATCGTAAATAAGACACAATTTGGTAGTGAAAATTAGCAATAAAAATCAGTAAAGCTAGCAAAGGATGCTTATGGCAACTCGTTTAGACCTTCCAAGGATACGCAGTTGTCCAAAAGCGTGGTGTCAGA
The DNA here is from genome assembly GCF_015864825.1 of Psychrobacter sp. NZS113. Classification (GTDB taxonomy): domain Bacteria; phylum Pseudomonadota; class Gammaproteobacteria; order Pseudomonadales; family Moraxellaceae; genus Psychrobacter. The sequence continues at coordinate 9,275 of NZ_JADYWL010000001.1, read as the reverse complement.
TATGGTTGCTATTAAGCCTCCTTTGTTCTCTTCCGGTTTATGCTGTTGGTGAAGAAACGACTGATATAGCCGAAATATCAGAAATAGAGCGTGCAGAAAGCGTTGTATCAAATGATATTGCGGAACTAGAAGCTGACATTGTCGAGCTTCCTACGCAGTCATCTGAACCTGAGCCAACTCCCTCACCGGTAATCGTCAGTGAAAGTACTAATAACGCCCAAATTGAAACCACACCGACCCCGCAAAAAGACAATGACATTCGTCAACGTATCAAAGGTATCTTTTCAGAAATTGATGGTTTGCAAGCTGTCAATGTGAGTGTCGCCCAAGGTGTTGTTACCTTAACGGGAGAGACCCCAAACGAAAAAAAAGCACAGCAGGCCATTAATTTGACCAATCGTTTGACAGATGTGGTCACCGTTTCGGATCAGATTGATCGTACTCTAGATGTGCAAGATAACGTCACTACTGTCTATCAAGGTCTCAAAGTACAAGCCAAAAATCTGGTCAAAGCCTTACCACTATTATTGGTCGGTATCATTCTGTTTATACTGGTAAGCTGGTTTGGCAGCTGGTTGTCTAATCGCAAAAGAATGTGGCAACGGTTGACACCCAATCCATTTGTCGCTGAGCTACTGTCACAAACTGTCAAAGTCATCTTTATTATATTTGGCCTTATCTTAGCGCTAAGCTTGATAGGAGCAGAGACCATCTTAAGCACATTGCTTGGTGGTGCTGGCGTCATCGGTATTGCGGTTGGTTTTGCAGTCAAAGATACCATTGAAAACTATATCGCATCGTTAATGTTAAGTATTCGCCAACCATTTCGCGCACGTGACCACATTGTGATTAATGGGCAAGAGGGTATAGTAGTGCGCTTGACCTCACGCGCGACGATATTGATGACACTAGATGGTAATCAATTGCGTATTCCTAATTCTGAAGTCTTCAAAGGTACTATCCTCAATTACACCAAAAACCCCGAACGTCGATTCACCTTTGAGTTGGGTGTTGATGCTAATGATGATCCGTTAGCTGCTATCAAGGTTGGATTGGACGCAATACATAGTTTGGCGTTCGTGTTAGATGAGCCAAAAGCGATCGCTGTTATTAATAATGTTGGCGATTCTAACATCGTCTTAGAGTTTCAAGTTTGGGTAGATCAATCAGAGACGGACTTTTCAAAAGCACGCAGTATTGCCATTCGTGAGACCAAGCATGCATTAGAGGATGAAGGTTTCAGCCTACCTGAACCTATTTATCGATTGCGTTTTAATCGTGATTTAGAAAAAGCCTTTGAACATATGCAAAGCAGTCATTTAAACGATACATCTAATGTAATGGTTAAACCGACCGTGTCTGAGACTACTACGAATGGTAATAGTAGCCCTACTGATAATAACGACAAAAAACAAGCAAAAGCACGTGCCAAGCTTATATTACAAGATGACAATGCGGATGAGGTTCTCAGTGCGCGTTCAGATGACAAGCTAATGAAAAAGGTCGAGCAGGAGATTGCAGAACGTTCAGATGAGACTGATTTATTGAACAATAATAGCCCGCAAGAGTAATATATATAAACCAATTTTAAAATAGGCATAGAAAATGCAACGAAACGTATATCTGATAATTATTCAAATACGAGACATTTTCTATGCAAATGAAACATCTGATTATATTCGCACTAGTTGGCATGGTAGCCTTACTTGGCTTTAACCTTATTAATGGTAGTCAACGTGATAAAAATAGAGAAGCGCTCGTCAGTAGTGCAGCGTCACAGCAGAGTAGTATCAACACAGAAATACCTGAGACTCATATCGAAGCAAGCAGCTCTGATGCTATCACTAGCAAGCCTTTGGGTGAGCAGCCTAAAGCCATCCTTGACAGTGCCACGACTCAAATAGATCAAGCTCAACAAGCAGAACAGAAAAATCTAGAAGAGATGGATAACACTGCACAGTAGTCAGTGCTTATTAAGCAAGTACCACGCATTTATATGAATAGTGAGACATAAAAAAAGGCTAACGATGACGTTAGCCTTTTTTATATTTCGAGCGTCTAACCAAAACTAGCCTTTCTTATTAGCGCCTTTACTACGACTGCTACTTCTCTTGGCTGGGCTCTTTTTAGCAGGTACTTTTTTTGTCTGATTCATTTCACTAGATTGCAGTTTGGCTTTTAAATCAAAGTCAATTTGCAGGAGATCCATGTTCACACCAGCAACTTTGACTTTGACCGAATCACCAAGTCCAAACAAAGTACCTTTGTCTTTACCGATCAGTTGTTGCTGCTGTTCATCATAGACAAAAAAGTCATCGCCAACGTTTGAGATATGAACCAAACCATCGATATATAAGTCGGTCAATGTCACAAATAGACCGAAGCTGGTAACGGTAGTCACCACACCTTCGAACTCTTCGCCGACATGGTCTTTCATGTAATGACATTTGAGCCAAGACTCTACATAGCGAGAGGCTTTTTCTGCACGGCGTTCTGTATCTGACGTTTGCGTACCAGCACCTTCAAGAGAAAAGTCCATGGCAGGCTGTTGGCTATTAGTCACTTTTGCTTTAATAGCACGATGCAGCATCAGATCAGGATAACGACGAATAGGGGACGTAAAGTGGCTATATTCGTCATATGCTAGACCAAAGTGACCGATATTGTCCGGTGCATAGTTTGCTTGCATCATTGAGCGCAATAACATGCTATGGATGCTAATCGCATCAGGTCTGTCTTTGGTTGCTTCAATAATGCGCTGATAATCGGCTTGCGTTGGGTTCTCTTCTGGGAACGATAGGCCAAAGTTCTTTGCGTATTCATGAATACGCATCGATTTTTCGCCATCAGGCTTATCATGGTTACGATATAAGACAGGCAGTTCATGCTTGAGCGCAAAGTTCGCTGCACAGGTATTGGCCAGTAGCATACATTCTTCGATGAGCTTCTGAGAATCACCACGAGTACGTGGCAGAATAGCCTCGATGCCGCCTTTTTCGTTGAACTTGATATACGTTTCAACAGTTTCAAATTCCATCGCATGACGTTCTTCACGCTTTTTAAGCAGTAGCTCATAAAGCTGATGTAACGTGTCGATAGATTTTTTAACGTCTTTATTACCTGTTAATGATTCAGGTAAGCGCTTATCAGTAGGATTTACCAGATAATCATTTACTTGATTATAGGTTAAACGTGCTTGTGAATGCATGACCGCAGGATAAAACTCATACCCAGTAACCTTGCCAGCGCGTGATATCTTAATATCAGCAACCATACACAGACGATCAAGATTAGGGTTCAATGAACACAGACCATTAGAAAGCACTTCTGGCAACATCGGAATCACTCGATGCGGGAAGTATACTGAGGTACCACGTTCGTAAGCATCTTGGTCAAGTGCTGAATTTGGTGTCACGTAATAACTAACGTCAGCAATCGCTACTAAAACGCGATAGTTACCACCAGAGCGTTTTTCAGCGAATACGGCATCATCAAAGTCACGTGCATCTTCACCATCGATCGTGACGAGTGGTAAATGACGTAAGTCTGTGCGACCTTTGATATCTTTTTCAGTCGGCTCTTGATAGCCATCAGCTTGTTTGAGTGTGGCTTCACTGAAGTCTGAAGGGATGTCATAGTTGAGTAGCGTGGTTTCAATGATCAGTTCACGATCATTATCATCAGACAGCAGTTCCGTTATTTTACCAGTAGCAAACTCATGCTGGTTTGGCCAATCGATAATATCGACTTTGACAGGAGAGCCTTGTTTGGCGTTAAACGCTTGTACATTGTCTTCAGTGACTGTAATCGGCTGATGGTTGTTTGGACTGCCAAGCTCGACACAGTAGCCGTCATCATCACGAGACAATGTACCGATGAAGTTATTTTGGCGACGTTCGACGACATCGACGATACGCCCTTCAGTACGGCCGCGATTGTCTGTTGACGTGCCAACCGCTTCGACGGTATCGCCATTGAATACCCAACGCATTTGCTTTTCATGCAAAAACAAATCTGGCATATCGCTTAAAAGTACAAAACCAAAACCTTTAGGATGCGCAGACACTGTACCAGTGACAACATCTTGCTGAGTCACTGTGCGATAGCGATAAGGACGACCGTCGCGGTTTACTTGTCCATCACGCGCCATTGCTTTTAGGCGATTGCCCAAAGCATCAAACTGGTCCGGATCATCAATATTAAAGGCTTTTGCCAATTGCTGATGAGTGACTTCACCATGCTCAGTAATCGTGCTAAGTATTAGCTCACGACTAGGGATGGGATTGTCATATCTTTTTGCCTCGCTTGAGGCGTTTGGATCATTCCAACTCATAAATTACCGTATCTATTTTTAAAATTATTAATAGGGGCTATCTTAACACGAACAACGTGGCAATATCTTGCGTCAATTGTCTTATGTGTGTTCAGTAGCAAGGAGTTGTTGCTTTCAATTGGTAACAACTATCGTGATAAATCAAATATCAACATCGACCTTACTTGATTTATTGGTTATCTTTTTACTGTCAATTTCTTTCGATACTTCTAGCACGGTTGTTTGATTAGACTTATCGAGGTACTTTTGTGCTTTATCTACTTCAGTAGTCAAGGTATTGACCGTCTGCTTCATGTTTTCTAGTGCTTCGATCTTATAATTGCTAATCATATCCATCGTGTCATAGACATTATTAAAGGCGTTTTGCAGTTTATCAAGCTCGATACTGCTGCTAGTGGCTTGTTCATGAATTTCACCTGATTGACGTTTTAGCATCGCTGAGGTTGATTCAATCAAGCTACTGGTAGTTTTATTCAACGCAGTGATTTGATCAAGTACTAGCTTCTGATTGGTCATTGCTTGAGCGACAACGACAGCTGTACGTAATGCTGAGACGGTTGTCGTTGTTGCACGATCTACGCCTTTGATTAGCTCTAAATTATTACGACGAATAGTATCAAGCGCCAAATAACCTTGTACATTGACAGCTAATTGGGTCAAGAAATCTGTATTCTTTTGACGCACATAGAACAGCATTTCTTCTTTGATAATGCGAGCTTTTTCAGGGTCCGTTGCTTCGATTGCATAGATTTTGTGTTCCAACTGCTCGTCAATTTTTTTGCCGACATAGACATATTGACGAATAGATTGCATCAGCTCCCACATATTGACTTTTTCTTGCTCAATCATCGCATTGTCTTTGAGCAGCTCATCTTTACCATTATAAAGACTGGTTACCACTGCATTGATGTGTGACTGTGCTGACTCATATTGGCGAAAGTAGTCTTGCACTTTGTTGCCAAATGGGATGAGACCGAACAGCTTGCGTGAGCTAGTCAGTTCTTTTTTACTCGGATCTAAGTCTTCTACGATACCGCGTAATTCAGTCAACGACTTAGCAATAGGGGAGTTGTCAAACAAGCTATCATTGAGACTTTTCGCTGGTAAATCCAACATACGGTTAGATACTTGTGCCGATTCACGAATCTCTTTCGTACCCAAGTTATGAATAGACTGCACGTTTTGTCTAAACTCATCGCTATGCACAGAGTTAGTGATAACGTGATCTACAAAAGCGTCAACTTTGGCATCGAGCTCTGGAATCTGGCTTTCATCCAACTTGACCATCTGATCTGCTTCACTTTTTTGTATTTCTTTCACAGGTTCAGGCGGAGTCAAAGAAATACTTGGAGTTGTTGCGTTTTCTGGTGGAGTCAATTCTTGCATGAAGTTTCCTATAATATCTGAAATGGACAGTATTTTTGGTCAATAGCTACAAAAGACGGTAATCGTAAAACACGTTAGCAGTAAATGGATATTTTTATACACTCGATTGTACTTATTTGAATGGTATAAATGTCGTACAGCAGACCTTTAGACTAACTGGTAATGAAAAGGTTGAGAAGATAGATTTTGTAAAGTAGCGTCGACTTATTATATTAAAAAATGGCTATTCATAGGCCTGAATATTAAAAAACCATCAATATCCCGCAGCATATTGATGGTCATAGTGATAAATATCTATGTCAGTTGACAGTGCCCGCTCAAAATAACCTTAAAAATCGATTATTTCTTTTTGGTTGGTCCAAGCAGCATACCCATCTGACGACCTTCCATCTTAGGATACTGTTCGACGTTTGAGATGTCAGCGGTGTCTTCGATGATACGATCAAGTTGTTTGCGACCGATTTCTTGGTGTGCCATTTCACGTCCGCGGAAACGGATGCTAATTTTAACTTTGTCTTGATCTTCCAAAAAGCTCACGATTTTTCTCAGTTTAACCTGATAATCGGCCTCTTCGGTACTAGGACGTAGCTTCATCTCTTTGAGCTGAGTCTGTTTTTGGTTCTTCTTAGCTTCTTTTGCCTTTTGTTTTTGATCATAGAGGAAATGCTTATAATCCATGATCTTACATACTGGCGGCTTAGCTTCAGGAACTAATTCAACCAAATCTAGACTGTCTTCACGTGCCGCTTTCATCGCGGTTGCGATATCGACCACGCCCATTTGTTCGCCATCTTCTTTAACGAGACGGACTTCTTTGGCACTGATATCTTCGTTGATGTTCAAACGGTTCGACTGTTTAATAGGTATTACTCCTCATCTGTTTTTGGGGTCTGTCGGCCTTTTTTACTGACAGCGGTCTGTACTAATGTAATAAATTCAGAAACACTCATTACGCCAAGGTTTTCACCTTCACGCGTACGGACGTTGACACTGCCCGATTCGACTTCTTTATCCCCTAATACTAGCATATAGGGAATACGTTCTAATGTTTTCTCTCGTATCTTAAATCCAATCTTTTCGTTACGCAAGTCACTAATAGCTCGCAAACCTGCATTTTTTAGTTCACTGACGACGTTTTCACAAGCTTCGCCTTGTTTATCGGTGATATTCATGACAACTACTTGCTGTGGTGCTAGCCATACTGGCATCCAACCCGCATAGTTTTCAATCAATATACCAATGAAACGCTCAAATGAACCCAATATAGCACGGTGCAACATAACAGGTACTTCGCGCTCATTCTGCTCATTGACGAATTCAGCATCTAAACGCTCAGGCATGTTTGGATCAACCTGAATGGTACCGCACTGCCATACACGACCTAATGAATCTTTTAGACTGAATTCAATCTTTGGACCATAGAATGCGCCTTCGCCTGGTAAATAATCCCAGTCAAGACCTGAGCTATCAAGTGCATCTGACAAGGCTTTCTCTGCAAAATCCCATGATTCATCACTACCAACACGTTTTTCAGGACGGGTTGAGAGTTTCATGATAATGTTATCGAAACCGAAATCTTCATAGACTGCAAGCGTCAGCTTAATAAAATCAGCCACTTCTTGTTGAATTTGCGCTTGGGTACAGAAGATATGCGCGTCATCTTGGGTAAAGCCACGAACACGCATCAAGCCATGCAATGAACCTGATGGTTCGTTACGATGACAAGAACCAAATTCTGCCATACGCAAAGGCAGGTCACGGTAAGATTTTAGGCCTTGGTTAAATACTTGCACATGGCAAGGGCAGTTCATCGGCTTTACAGCATAATCACGGTTTTCACTAGAGGTCGTGAACATATTGGTGGCATAGTTGCCCCAATGTCCAGAACGCTCCCACAAGCTACGATCGACGATTTGTGGTGTTTTGATTTCTTCATAGCCATTATCATGCTGCACTTTACGCATATATTGTTCAAGTACTTGATAAATCGTCCAACCGTTTGCATGCCAAAACACCATACCGGGTGCTTGCTCTTGCATATGGAACAGATTCAACGCTTTACCAATCTTACGATGGTCACGTTTTTCTGCTTCTTCAATACGTTGGATATAGGCTTTTAACTGTTTCTTATCTGCCCAAGCGGTGCCATAAATACGTTGCAACTGCTCGTTTTTCGCATCACCGCGCCAGTAAGCACCAGACATTTTGGTCAGTTTAAATACTTTTAGGAATCGTGTGTTTGGCACGTGTGGGCCACGGCACATATCGACGTATTCTTGATGATGATACAGACCAAAGGCTTCTTCGCCTGGCATATCATTGATTAACTTAAGCTTATAATCTTCGTTACGTGACTCAAATATCTCAATCGCTTCTGCACGTGGTGTCATCTTTTTAACAACGTCATAATCTTGCTTGATCAGCTGCATCATGCGCTTCTCAATAGCTTCCATATGCTCAGGGGTAAATGGCGTCTCACTATAGATGTCATAATAAAAGCCATCTTCGATTACTGGACCGATGACCATCTTCACATCAGGGTACAGTTGCTTGACTGCATGACCTAGCAAATGCGCACATGAGTGACGAATGATATCGACACCGTCGTCGTCTTTTGGTGTCACGATTTCGACTTTAGCATCAGCAATGATAGGATCATGCGCATCTACCAAATGCCCATCTACACGTCCAGCAACTGTTGCTTTCGCCAGTCCTGTCCCTATACTTTGCGCCACTTCCATGACCGTAGTATTGCCTTCGAAGTTTTTTACGCTACCATCGGGTAAAGTAATCGCTACCATAATCTATTCACCTGTTTTTGGATCCGTTGGCAGTGATGATTGCAACCATCAATCATATAACCGTAAGACCACGTCAATTATATCTAACTACTATGATATGTTGTAAGAGATAAGCACGACTTAATAGCACTGTCTTTTACCTTATATAGCATGATGACTAAGCGCCATTTAACAAGCTATAATCAACGCTATATAAGGTGAAACGAACTACCTTCTCGTACGATAAAGCAGAACGGCTATTAGGCAATGTCATAAAAGCGGCTATTATAGCAAAAACTGCTTATTAACACTAGATAGCAAGGGGTCAGGTCTGCCTCTATATATAGGTGCACTTTATATAGGTGCACTTTGTACCAATATCAATAGTGATGAATATAGGTAACGTTAAATCCCATATCAATGACTATAATAAGTTCGTAATGAAAGGCTAGATAATAGAAATGAGCCTTCAAATCAACAAAAAATAGCAGTGAAAAGACTTTCTTAAAATGCGGTTTAAGCATTTCTATCCCTAACCCATTGAAAAGTATCGATTATTAAAAGTGCAGTGAAATTAGATAAAAAACCTTTGGTTTAGGTGTTGACACAGGGTGAGAACTCTATATAATACGCACCTCATTAGGGGGAACTAGCAGTTAGGAAGTGTATAATTACACTGAAATAACGTGGTTAACTTACTGAAACGAGATAAAAAAAGAAGTTGACAGACTATTAAAACATGATATGATAGTCAGCTCGCTAAATAGGATAAGCCG